>CAVUST010000002.1:0-503963 GCA_963744245.1 uncultured Solirubrobacterales bacterium | reverse complement strand
CTCGCGCGGTTCGATCCGCGCGGTCAGCGATGAGGAGATCCTCACCGCCTACAAGCTCCTGGCCTCCCGCGAAGGCATGTTCTGCGAGCCCGCCTCCGCCGCGTCGGTGGCGGGCCTGCTCAAGTACGGCGCGCAGGGCGCGGAGCAGATCGTGTGCGTGCTCACCGGCCGCGGCCTCAAGGACCCCGAGACGGCGATCGCCAACAACGACGGGCGCATCATCAGCTGCCCGGTGGAATTGGCCGCGATCGAGGAGGCGGTGCTGGGTGATCCGTAGGCCCGAGGCGGCGCCCGCATGTGGCGCCGGCTGCGCATGATCACGGCGCACCGGGCCCGTGGCGCGTGGCGGCAGGTCGGGGTGTCCGGCCGCCGGCCCGAGGAGGCGTCCGCGGATGGACCGTAGACGGGTCGTGCGCGTGCCCGCGTCCTCGGCCAACCTCGGCCCGGGCTTCGACTGCATGGCCGCCGCCGTCGGGCTGCACCTGCAGCTGGAGGTGCGCGAGAGCGGACGATTCGCGATCGAGACCGACCTTCCCGTCGCGCGCGGGCGTAGCGAGAACCTGTGCGTGCGCGCCTTCGAGACGCTGCACCCCGCCGACGGATTCACCTTTGCGATCGCCTCCGACATTCCCCTCTCCGGAGGGCTCGGTTCGAGCGCGGCGGCGATCGTCGCTGGGCTGATGGCCGCCGACCACCTGTTCGAGCTCGACGCCGACCTGCTCGCGCTCGCCACCGAGCTGGAGGGCCACCCCGACAACGTTGCCGCGGCGCTGCACGGCGGCTTCGTCATCTGCGCGGATGGCGCCGCCACGCGCTTTGATCCGCCCACCGGCCTGGAGGCGCTCGCGGTCGTGCCCGAGCAGTCGGTGCGCACCCAGGCCGCGCGCGAAGCGCTGCCCGAGCAGGTGCCGTTTGCCGACGCCGTCTACAACGTCGCCCACGCGTCCCTGCTCACGCTCGGATTGGCCCGCGGCGACTGGGACCTGGTCGCACGTGGACTCCACGATCGCCTGCACCAGTCCCGCCGCGCGTCACTGTTCCCGCGCTCCTACGAGCTGGCGCTGCGCGCCCCCGAGCTGGGAGCGCTGGGGGCGACGATCTCGGGCGCCGGGCCCACCGTGCTCGTATGGTGCTTCTACGAGCACACCGGCGCCGTCGTCGAGGCGCTGCGTCCGGAGATCGAGGGGTGGGCGACGCTCCTGCGTGCACCCTTCGAGGCTCAGGGCGCCTACGTGGGGGAGTTGTAGGGAAGCAGTATTCTCGAGAAGTCTGGAATTTCCCAGACTTTTTGCGTGAATAGAACGATAAGGCTATCTTGACAAGCCGCCGCACGGGCGGATAGAGTGCCGACCGTGCCGAGCCGCCCCTTCCAGTGGACGAACGACCGCAGGGGACGGCCGCACATGCGACTAGTCGCGCGGTGTTTGGTCGCCTCGGCTGCGGCCACCGCTCTTGCGCTCGCTGTGCTGCCGACCAGCACGATCGCCGATCCGACCTGTACTGACACTTGGACGGGAGGTGCCGGAACCGAGGTGTGGCAGACGGCCACGAACTGGTCGACAGGCAGCGTGCCCGGCTCCGGCGACATCGCCTGCGTCGGGTCCGGCGTGACGGTCCAGGTCACGAGCGGGACGAATCAGGCCGGCTCGCTTCAGGACGAAGGCAGTCTCGTCATCTCCGGCGGTTCGCTCGAACTGGAAAATTCATCGGAAGCGTCGAGCGCGGCGTCGTTGACGTTGAGCGGCGGCACGTTGACCGGGGCCGGTGAAGTGGACGTGTCCGGCTCGTTCTCGTGGACGGGCGGCTCGATGACGGGTACGGGCAAGACCGTGCTGGAAGCGGGCGCCGCCGGTTCGATCGATCCCGGCTCGGGGAGCGCGGTGTCGTTGTCGGGGCGCGATCTGGCGAATCGGGGGACGCTCACGTGGAGCAGTGGGTCGGTGGAAGGGCGCAGCTCGGCTGAGATCGACAACAGCGGGACGTTCGATGCGAATGCGGATGCGTCGGGTGGGGAATGGTGGGAGCACGGGCTGTTGAACAGCGATGGGTCCAACGTGTGGCTGCACAACACGGGTGTGGTCAAGAAGGCCGCGGGCAGCCTGTTTACGCAGATTCAGTTTCAGATGGACAACGAGGGGGCGTTCGAAGTCAAAACGGGGCAGATCATTCTCACGGGCGGCAATCATGGAAGTACCGCCGAGGATGGGTCGTGGGCGGGTGTGGAAGGCGGCGGGATGGTCTTCAACAGCGGCTCCTACATCCTGGGCACGGACGTGGGTATGTCCGGCTCGGTCTTTCTCACGGGCGGGAGTGTCCAGGCGGGCGATATACAGGCGCCCGAAGCCACGCTCTGGCTGTGGAGCGGCGATGCCACGTTGACGCTGACGAGCACTTCGACGGCGTCGCATCTCGGGACGTTCAACCTCAACAGTGCCACGACGCTGACCGGCGCCGGGACGCTCGACGTCGCAAGTTCGTTCGCGTGGGCCGGTGGCACGATGGCCGGCTCAGGACAGACGGTTCTCGGCTCGGGCGCCACCGGCTCGATCGACCCCGGGTCCGGCAGCTCGGTCGCGTTGACCGAACGCGAGCTCGTCAACGAGGGCACGTTGACGTGGAGCACGGGGTCGGTGGAAGGGAGGGATTCGGCTGAGATCGACAACAGCGGGACGTTCGATGCGAATGCGGATGCGTCGGGTGGGGAATGGTGGGAGCACGGGCTGCTGAACAGCGATGGGTCGGATGTGTGGTTGCACAACACCGGTGTGGTCAAGAAGGCGTCGGGCAGTGCGTTTACGCAGATTCAGTTTCAGATGGACAACGAGGGTACGGTCGAAGTCAGGGCGGGGCAGATCATCCTCACGGGCGGCAATCACGGCAGTACGGCTGAGGGTGGGTCGTGGGCGGGTGTGGAAGGCGGCGGGATGGTCTTCAACAGTGGCTCTTACATCCTGGGTTCGGACGTGGGGATGTCCGGTTCGGTCTTTCTCACCGGTGGGAGTGTCCAGGCGGCCGACATTCAGGCGCCCGAAGCCGCGCTCTGGCTGTGGGGCGGTAGTGCCACGTTGACCTTGACGAGCACCTCGACGGCGTCGCATCTCGGGACGTTCAACATCGAGAGCGGCACGACATTGACGGGCGCCGGGACGATGAACGTGTCAAGTTCATTCTCGTGGGCCGGCGACGGCTCCATGTCGGGCGCGGGGTCGACCGTGTTGGGCTCGGGCGCCTCCGGGACGGTCGAAGTCTCCTCAGGCTGTGAATCCATGAGCCTGGCGGGACGCACGCTCGTCAACGCAGGCACGCTGACGTTCGGCTCGGGTACGCTCCTGATGTCCGAAGGCGCGCGCTTCGACAACCAGGGCACGTTCAAGGACAACTCGGAATCCTCCTGCCACGGCGCCCAGATCCAGCCCTCCGGGAGCGGCACGGCACCCTCGCTGCTGAACACGGGCACGTTCGAGAAGACCGCCGGCACCGGCACGAGCACGGTCGCGGTGGCCTTCGGCAACGACGGGCACGTCGAAGCCCAGACCGGCGAGCTGGACTTCACCGGCGGCGGGATTCCCGGAGAGATCGCCACGGGCTCCTGGAGCACGCTCAGCGGAGCCTCGATCGTGCTCGGCGGCGGGACCTTCGTGATCGCTGAAGAAGTCGATCTCTCGGCCGTCGAAGTCGCGGGCGCGACGGTCGAACTGGAACCGATCTCCGGTCCGCCGCGGGGATATCTGAACCCCCAGCCCTACGCCTCGCACACCGTCACGCTCTCCGGCTACGGTCGCAGCGTCGGCAGCGGCTTCTCGAGCGCATCGCTCGAACTGGCGCCCAGCGGCACCGAAGAATGGCGGTCGCTGTGCGGCCCGCTGACGCCGAATCTGGCCGGCGACTTCAGCTGCTCCTGGGAAACCGCCTCCGGCTCATACCCGGACGGTTCCTACAAGGTGCGCGCGCAGCTGAGCGACAGCTCCGAACCGCCGGCCGCCGCCTCGACCGCTGCGATCACCGTGCTCGTGGACAACACGCCCCCGACGGGATCGGTGTCCACGCCGAGCGATCTGCACGGCGCCCAGACCGTCTCCGGCACGGCCGGAGACACGGGCTCGGGGGTCGCGTCCTGGCAGCTGCAGATCGCCCCCGAAGGCTCCTCGAGCTGGACCGACGCCTGCCCGGCGCAGGACACGCCGAGCGGCGGCAGCACCTACCAGTGCACGGTCGAAGGCTTCTCCTACACCGACGGCGTCTACCGGCTGCGGGCGCTGACAACCGACTATGCCGGCAACACCTACACGACCACGCCGGCGAGCACCACGATCGACAACACCGCCCCATCGAACACGAGTCCGCCCGCCATCTCGGGCGCGGCATGGACGGGTAAAAAACTGATCGCCAGCGCCGGTCTCTGGGCCGGCACCGGACCGCTTTCATACAGCTATCAGTGGGAGAGCTGCAACAGCTCCGGAGTGAGCTGCTCAGACATCTCCGGCGCCACCAGCTCGAGCTACACCGTCGCGCACGGCGACATCGGCAGCACGCTGCGAGTCATCGTCACCGCGACCAATGCCCTCAGCTCGGCCTCGAGCGCCTCCGAAGCGACCGCGGTCGTGATCGAATCCACCTGCACCGACAGCTGGACCGGCGACGCGGGGGACGGGCTGTGGCAGACCGCCGGGAACTGGTCGACGGGGAGCGTGCCCGGAGCGGAAGATCAAGCCTGTGTCGGTCTTGGAGAAACGGTGCAGTTGACCAGCGGCTCGTATCACGTAGGTTCTGTGGAAGACGAAGGCACCCTCGAGATCGTCGGTGGATCCCTCGAGCTCGGTGATGCTTCGACGGTGTCGCATCTATGGGGGTTTGAGCTTCAGGAGGGGACGTTGTCAGGTACCGGTTCGCTTGAAGTGTCGAGCTGGTTCTACTGGGGCGATGGCGGTACGATGACGGGGTCGGGCCGGACGGTGTTGGGGCCAGATGTCTCAGGTGTCGCGTATTTCGGTCCTTATGGCAGTAATATTTTGAATGAACGCACGCTTGTAAATGAAGGCACCCTGGAATGGGATCCCGGCACGCTTGACGGGGAAAACGGCGCGGTTGTTGAAAACAAGGGGACTTTCAACGACGCCTCTGACGGTACGATCTTTTTTGCTGTCTCTGATAGTTCGCCATTCGTGTTCGAGAACACTGGGACGTTCAAGAAGTCCTCGGGGTCGGGGACCGCGACGGTTGAATGCGCATTCGATAACAGTGGGACCGTAGAAGCGCAGGCTGGTCAGCTGGCCTTCTCGGGGGGCAGCGTTCCCGGCAAATTGGCGACGGGAGCGTGGATCGCGAGGCCCGAAGCACCGATTATGTTTCAGAGTGGCAGTTATTCGTTTGGCGCCGGGGTCTCATTGTCGGGCTATATCGACATCACTGACGCAAGCGTGTCGGCCGGTGATCTGCAGGGATCTGGCGCTACGTTGAAACTGACCGGTGGCTCGTTGGAACTGACGGATGCCTCAACTGTGTCGCACCTCGCTGGTTTTGAGCTTCAGGCCGCGACGTTCTCGGGTGCGGGCTCGCTTGAAGTGTCGAGCTGGTTCTACTGGGGCGATGACAGTGAAATGACGGGGTCGGGCCGGACGGTGTTGGGGCCAGGCGTCGCCGGCACTGCCAATTTTGG
This sequence comes from uncultured Solirubrobacterales bacterium, assembly GCA_963744245.1. Classification (GTDB taxonomy): domain Bacteria; phylum Actinomycetota; class Thermoleophilia; order Solirubrobacterales; family Solirubrobacteraceae; genus Palsa-744. The sequence continues at coordinate 498,307 of CAVUST010000002.1, read as the reverse complement.
TATTTATGGCAGCGATACTCTGGGTGAACGCACGTTCGTGAATGAAGGAACCCTGGAATGGTATCCAGGTAGCCTCGATGGTGATGGGCTCATGGAAAATATGGGCACGGTCATAGTCAATGGGAGCTCGCATACAAGCACTGTAGAAGTCGACTTCATCAATCAAGGCACTGTCAACGCACATAGCGGCACGATCGATTTCGTCAGTGGGGGCGTCGGTGAACGGGTCGCCACCGGCGCCTGGCATGAGCAGGATGGCGCCTCTATCGTGATGGGTGGCGGCACCTTCTATCTCGAGGAAGGTGTCGAATTCGAAACGCGACTGGCCGGTGCGACGATCATCTGGGTCGCGGCGCACCTGACGGGCGCGCTGGAAGCGATCCCACCGGCGGCCGGCACGGTGACCGTCTCCGGTCATGGTGAAGGGGGAGTGTCGGGCGCATTCACCGGCGCCGAAGTCGAAGTCGCGCCGGTCGGATCGAGCGAATGGAAAACCCTCTGCGCATCGCTCAGCCCCGGCTTGGGCGGCGAATTCAGCTGCTCGTGGAACACTGCCTCGGGCGCCTATTCGGACGGCGAATACCAGCTGCGGGCGACGCTGGGCACCAGCTCCTCGCCGCCGGTGACCGCGCTGACGCCGACGATAACGGTGCTCGTGGACAACACGGCGCCCAGCGGTTCCCTCACCGCGCCGTCGCACACGGTCGGTGGTCTGCCCACGCTTACGGGCACCGCGAGTGACAATGGCTCGGGGGTACGCTCCTGGCAGCTGCAGATCGTCCCGGAAGGCAGCTCGGAATGGACGAGCGCGTGTCCTGAACAGACGAGCCCGATCAGCTCGAACACATACGGGTGCGCCGTGAACACGACCACGCGTGAAGATGGTGCCTATGAGCTGCGTGCGCTCATCACCGACATGGCCGGGAACACGTACACGACCTCGACCGTTGGCCTGCACATCGACAACACCACGCCGAGTGGATCGTTGGCGAGCGTTTCAACCTACCTCAGGAGCACCGTTGAACTGTCGGGCACGGCGAGTGGCTCGGTGGCAAGCTGGGCGGTGCAGACCGCTCCCGCCGGCACGAGCTCATGGAGCGATGCGTGCAGCGCGAGCTCTCCGACAACCGGTTCGGAATACCGCTGCGATCTCGACACGACAACGCTCACCGACGGCGAATACCAGCTTCGCGCGGTCATCACCGATGGCGAAGGCGACACCTACACGACCGCCACGCGGTCTGCCACGATCGACAACACGCCGCCGTCAGGCGCGCTGTATCCCCTGCCCGCGGAGGTCAGCGGCAGCGTCGAAGTGGACGGCTACGCCTATGACACGGGTTCGGGGGTCGCGAGCTGGAAGCTGCAGATCGCGCCTGCCGGCAGCGAAACCTACGAAGAAGCGTGCCCGTCGGAAAGCCTGCTCGTCTCGGGCATCGTCTACGGATGCACGCTTGAAACCGGTCATCTGACGAGCGGTACTTATCATCTGCGCGCCGTGATCGCCGACAACGCGGGCAACACGTACGTGACCCCCGCTGTGTCGATCACGGTCGAAAGCGCGGCGCCCACGTCGAGCTCTGCGCCGGCGATCTCCGGAGAAGCGGTCAACGGCAGGACGCTGAGCGCGAGCACGGGCGACTGGAGCGGCGATGGACCGATCTCCTACGCCTACCAGTGGCGGCGCTGCAACAGCTCAGGCGAAAGCTGCACGAACATCACAGGCGCAACGAGCGCTACCTACGTGCTCGCCGGCGCTGATGTGAGCAGCACGCTGCGCGTAGTGGTCACTGCCTCCAACGCCGCGGGTGAAGCCTCGGCGACATCGTCGGCGAGCGAAGTGGTCGTGGCAGGCACCCTCGCGAACGTCTCCGTGCCTGTGATCGGCGGGAGCACGCGCGTCGGCGCGAGCCTCAGTGCCGACCCGGGCAAGTGGAGAGGGTCGTCGCCGATCTCCTACGCCTACCAGTGGCAGCGCTGCAACGGCTCCGGTGAAGAATGCGCGAACATCGAAGGCGCAACCAAACAGGGCTACACGCCCGTTGCCGGGGACCTGTCGAAGACCCTGCGGGTCAAAGTGACCGCCACGAACAGCGAAGGATCGGCGAGCGCCACCTCGGCCGCCTCACCACAGGTGCTCGAAGGCGCGGGGTCCGGCATCCGCTACCTGTATGACGAAGCCGGTCGTCTCGACCTCGTGGATGATCCCACCCAGGGCGCGGCGGTCTATCACTGGGACGCCGACGGGAACCTGCTCTCGATCCAGCGCTACAGCGCGAGCACGCTGGCGGTGCTCCAGGTCACCCCGCCGCACGCGCCGCCGGGGACGCAGGTCGACATCACCGGCACCGGCTTCAGCGCTGAAGCGTCCAGCGATCAGGTCAGCTTCGACGGGACCGCCGCGACCGTGAGCAAAGCGAGCGCCACCGACCTGATCGTGACCGTTCCCGCGGGCGCGGGCACCGGCGCGATCACCGTCAAAATCAGCGAACACTCGGCGGAAAGCCCTGGAGCCTTCAAACCCTTCGTGCGGACCGTCGAGCGGTCGGTGAGCGGCGGTCAGCAGTCGTTCATACTCGCGCAGCCGGCGCTCACCACCACGTCGATCGCCTCGCCGGTCTCCGCTGGACCCGCGGCCGTCGAGAAGGCCGCGTCCAAGCCGGCGAGCACACAGGTTGCGTCTGGACTGCAAAGCCAGGCGGTTCCCGCGACGGTGAGCTCCTATCGCTCGCCCTACACCGCGAGCTGGCGCCCCGCAGCCAATAACCGGCGCTACGGGAACTGGATCACCGCCCGTCGAGCCTCGCCGTGGGCGAAGCTTCCACAGCTCCGCGCCCCGCATGGTGCTACGGCACTCAGCGGCCAGGCGCTCGAGATCGACGGCCTACCGCTGGCGAACGTCACACTCGCGATCCAGGGCGCCGGCAAGCACGCTAAGACCGACAGCAGCGGCCGGTTCCTGCTCACCGGGCTCTCCGCGGGGCACCAGGTCCTGGTCATCGAAGGCCAGACCGCCGATGGACACGGACAGCGCTACGGCCGCTTCACGGTCGGCGTCGAACTCGTCAAGGGCGAGACGAGCTCGCTCGGTTACACGATCTGGATGACACCGCTCGAAGCGGCGGGCAACAGCACGATCCCCGCACGGCTCAAGCACGAAACCGTGCTCACCAACCCGTCGATCCCAGGATTCGAAGTGCGCCTGCCCGCCGGCACGACCGTGCGGTCCGCGAATGGCGCCGTCGTGCGCCATCTGAACCTCACCGCGATCCCCATCGACCGCCCGCCGTTCCCGCTGCCGCTGTTCGTGAGCGGAGTGCCCACCTACTTCACCGTCCAGCCCGGCGGGGCCTACCTCAACAAGGGCGCGCAGATCGTCTATCCCAATTGGGGCCATCTGCCCCCCGGTCAGCGCGTGGACTTCTGGAACTACGACCCCAGCGACCGGGGCTGGTACATCTATGGCAAAGGCAGCGTCAGTAAGGACGGCAAGCAGGTCATCCCCGATCCGGGCGTACGGGTGTGGGAATTCACCGGCGCGATGATCTCCGTCACGACAGGACCCCCTGCCGCCGGACCGGCCGCGGGAGGACCGAGCGGGGGCGATCCGGTCGATCTTGGCACCGGCCTGTTCGTCTACAGTCACGACGACCTGCAGCTCCCGGACTCGCTGATGCCGGTCACGCTCACCCGCACCTACCGCCCGGGCGATGACAACTCATACAGCTTCGGCATCGGCACGCAGAGCCCATTCGACATCCACCTCTGGTCGGACGAAAACTACAAAACCGCCTATCTCGTAGAACCCGACGGCGCCAAGGTCAAGCTCGTACGGACCTCCTCGGGCACGGGTTGGGTCGAAGCCGTCTATGCGGCGGTCGAAACGCCCGGTCCCTGGGAGGGGGCCACGATGGACTGGGACGACACGGACTCGCAGTGGATCCTGCGCCGGCGCGACGGCACCAAGTTCATCTTCGGAGAGATGGCCCCCTTGCAGGCCATCGAAGACCGCAACGGCAATCGCATCACGCTCGTACGGTCAGGGGGCGCAAATGGGCCGATCAGCGAGATACTCGGTCCCCACGGTCGCGCCATCTATTTGAGCTACGATTCTGATGATCGAATCACCAGGGCGATCGACAGCGCCGGGCAGAGCGTCGAGTACGCCTACGACGGCGCCGGGCGACTCGTGAAGGTCACCGACGCGATGGGCGAGGTGACCCGCTACGCGTATGACTCGGCCAACGACATGACATCCGTCACCGACGCGCGCGGGAATGTATTGATCGCCAACGCCTATGGCGAAGACGGTCAGCTGCGCAAGCAGACCCTGGCCACGAAAGGGACCTACAGCTTCAGCCCGCTGCCCACGTGCGCCGGCTGCGAAGCCAAAGGGATCACGGCGACCACCGTCACCGATCCCGACGGACACAAGCGCGACCTGTACTTCACCCACGGTCTGATCACGACCGAAATACAAGACCCGGGCTCCTCGGAGCAGTGGACGACGTACACACGCGACACCAACGGCAATCCGACGAGAATCACCGGCTCCGCGGGCGACGTCTCGTACACGTATGACTCGTTTGGCGACGTCACGTCGATCAAGCGAGAATCGCCGACGCTGGCACCGCTTGAAACCAGCTACACCTACAACGAATTCTCCGAGCCGCTCAGCGCCACCAACCCGCTCGGGCAGACGACCAATTACGTCTACGACACGAACGGGAACCTGGTCGGTCTGACCGATCCGATGGGAAGACAGACCACGTTCGGCTACGACAGCGAAGGCGAGCCGACGTCGGTCACCGATCCGCAGGGCGACACAACCACGTACGAATACACAAAGGGCGAGAGGGTGGGGGTGACCAACCCGCTCGGCCATCGCACGGAAATCGTCTACGACGACGTCGGCCGACCGGTCGGGATACGCGATCCCGAAGGAAGACTCACCCAGTTCGCCTACGATCCAGACAACGATCTGCTCAGCGAAACCAACCCCGCCGGCGACAAAACCAGCTATGCCTACGACGCCGACGGCGACCTGACCGCTGTAACCGACCCGCGTGGTCATACCCAGACGGGGACCTATGACGCGTTCGACGAGCTGTCGTCCTGGACGAACGCGCTGGGTAAGACGACGAGCTACACCTACGATGGAATCGGCAATCTCGCCACGGTCATGGACGCGAAGGGGCAGACCACGGCCTACTCCTACAACGGCCTGGGATGGCTCAGCGCCGTGTCTTTCGGCGCCACCGAAGGCGGCTCTCCCACGAGCACGATCACCTACGGCTACGATGGCGCGGGCAACCTCAGCTCGCTGGCCGATTCCCGTGCGGGCACGTGGACGATGAGCTATGACCCCTACCACCGCCTCACGAGCGAATCCGGACCGACCGGCAGCGTTGGCTATGCCTACAACGCCGCCGGCGAGCGCGAGTCGATGAGCCTCGAAGGCGAAGAAGCCGCTTCGTACTCCTACAACCCCGACGGCCAGCTCACGGGGATCTCGAGCGGACACGGGGACGTCGCCTTCGCCTACGATCACGACGGCAGAAGGACGCAGACGCTGCTACCCAACGGCGACAGTGAGGACTACTCCTACGATGCCGCATCGCAACTGGCATCGATCGACTACAAGAACCCCGCGAGCGAACCGATCGGCGACCTCCTCTATGGCCGCGACGCGCTCGGACGAGTCACCACCATCGCCGGCACAGAGTCCCGCACGACCCTCCCCGAAGCCATGAGCGAAGCCTCCTACGACTCCGCAAACGAGCTCACGTCACTGGAAGGCCACACATCCTCCTATGACGCGGACGGCAACCTCACGAGCAACGGCACGTCGAGCTTCGAATGGAACGACCGCAACCAGCTCACCGGCGTGACCCAGGGCACAAACACCTGGAGCTACGCCTACGACCCGCTCGGCCGCCGGATCGACAAGACCGCCAACAGCGTCGAGACGAAATACCTCTATGACGGCCAGAACGTCGCGCGCGAAACCAGCGAAGGCAAAACCACCGAACTCCTCAACGGACTCCATCTCGACGAACGCTTCGCCCGAACCACAAGCGCAGGCACCGACTCCTACCTCACAGAAGAGCTGAACAGCACCCTCGCGCTAGCCGGAGAAAGCGGCGCTCCCACCACGGAATACACATACAGCCCCTTCGGCGCCACCACCGCCACCGGCACCACAAGCACCAACCCCTACCAGTACACCGGACGCGAAAACGACAACAACGGCCTCCAGTACAATCGCGCCCGCTACTACACACCGTCCATCGGCCGATTCGTTAGTCAGGACCCGCTGGGGATGGCTGGGAGCGGGATCAATCTGTATGGCTATGTCGGAGATTCGCCCATGAACACGATCGACCCCTCCGGTATGGTCGGCGCGCCTGGACCTCACCGGGGTGGAGAGTTCGGCCCCGGCCCTGGCCCTGGTCCTGGTGGCACGGGCGCCGGTCCCGCCCCCGGTGGTGGAGGAGGAACGGGTGCTGGGCCTGGCGGCGCAGGCTCAGGCCCTGGAGGTGGAGGATGCAGCCCTACTCGCTCCTCCGGCGGTCGCGGCCTTTGGGGCAAGCTCCAGTGCACCAACTATGGGCCTCTTGAACGAGTTGAAGAAGAAGTTCGCCTGGAACGGCAATCTGAAGAAGTAGAAGAAACAGAAAATAAAAACAAAGAGATAAGAGAAGTAGTCGACAGATGTGCTGCGGGTGTTGTCAATGGTGCGATCGGTTCTGTAGTTGCGGTAGCAAAATTTACGCCGATTGGGGCACTTGCTAGCTGTGATGCTGGTATATATGAGCCAGCCCTCGTATCGGGTATAAAATCTTTGCTTGAATGATGCCAAAACCACAACAGCAAAAAATCTCGACGGATCAACTTGCCCGGGATGAAGGTCCACTCCCGCGGCTACGTAACTGGGTGCTTTCAATAGGTTTGCTCATCATATTGGGAGCCATGGCGTATCTGATAGGGGGAAATCTTGCACCTGCCGGATTTGCCGGAGCGCTCCTTATATTTATTATTGCAGTCATTCAGCATTTCCGACATAAACGTGGACGTGCGCCTGTCGAAAGGCACAATGAAGGTGAAGTCTGAGAAGCAGCGAGACTGCTTACCAGGTCAATGATTCGGTGATGAGTTACGCACTGCGCTCTGGAACTACTATTCGGGAGCCTGATCCCAAGCGCGGTTGCCGAACTCAGGAGAAGATCGACCAGACTGCAACGAAGGCGGCAAGTCCCGCCAGGATGCCGAAGATTGACCAGAAGATGACCTTACGACTGACGGGTCTGTGGAAGCTCTCAGGGTCATCGAGATACATGACATAACAGAATCCAGCCCACAGCGGCAACTGGGCGATCTTCGCCAGCGTTGTAAATGAATTGGTAACAAGAAGCAGTCCATCCGCAAAGAGAAGGATGCCAAGGGCGCTCAAGACCTGCGTGTTCCGTGTCATACCACTATTATCCACTGGCTACGCAATAGAAGGCCGGTATGCGGGTACCTGGCAGTTGGCGCCGGGCAGCTTGCATGCCAGAATATCAGCCGTGAGTGTGCCGATTTCCTGTTCGAATCGGCGTGACCTGATAGGACGTGGTTGTGTTGCGCGTACGTCCACGACGCGATAGACGCGGCGTCCGCTGGCAAGGAACACGTCTTGCTCGGTGGCGTTATCGGGGTTGATCCAGAGGAAGTTGTAGGCGTGCTGTGGGAAGGGCGCGCGTCGTGTGACGCCGTCGTGGCGACAACGCGTGTTGGTCGCCCGCATAAGGAAGTCCTGGGCCTGCGCTGCGGTGGCGAATTCGAATACATCGGCGACGATGTCATTACGTCTTCGCACCCACCAGCGAATCTCGTAGCCCGCGGGTGGATGCATCGCTGATTTACCCGTCGAAGAGAGCGGCATGGGCGAGTTGTCTGACCAGACGCGGTCGGACGTGGCGATCCCCTGTTCATAAGGTTGCCCGTATTTTGTTCCTATCAGCCGCGACAGGATATCGCTGAGCTTTGCGAGATGTGCAGACGAGGTGCTGGTGACTTCGGGTGCTTCGTGTCCGGGGCACCCCTTGGCAAAGTACCCCAGGGCTTCTTTTGTCCCGCCGGTGGGATTGAACAGGCCAGTTCTCGTGCCGAGCGCGGCCAGTATGGAGAGTCCCAGGAGCACCAGCAGCACAGCAAGACGCCACCGCGCGTCGGTCCACAGGCCGCCGGTCCGCTCGTCCTTCGCACCCATGCGCCTGATATCGGGTTTTTCGGATCGGGGCTTGAGAAATCAACGGCCTATACATCAGATGATGTTCGACTATGCAAATAGTCTGTCGCCGACGAACCCGCCGGGCGATGCGCCGCCCGGGCAGGCGAAGATCGCGCTCGAGGTGTGCAGCGTGTGGCGGTTGAGCGCGTCGGATGCGGCGAGGCGGCGTTGGAGGGGGATGAACTGGCGCTGGGGGCTGCGTTGGAAGGCGATGAAGAAGAGGCCGGCGTCGATCTCGCCGGTGCCTGGTTCGGCGGGTTCGGAGTATGAGTAGCCGCGCCGGAGGATGCGCTCGCCGTTGTTGTTCTCGGGGTTGGCGAGGCGGATGTGGGCTTCGGCTGGGATCAGGAGTTCGCCATCGGAGGCGGTCGCGGACAGCTCGACCGGGTCGTACTCGCTGTGACTGCCCAGCGGGGCGCCGGTGAGCTTGTTGCGTCCGATCGTGCGTTGCTGGCCTTCGAGGCTCGTGGTGTCCCAGACGTCGAACAGGATCTTGATGCGCCGCGCGATGAGGTAGGTACCGCCTGTCATCCAGGGCGGCCCGTCGCCGGGCGCCACCCAGACGTAGTCGTCCATCGCGGCGGTGTCCTCGGCGCGGATGTTGTCGGTGCCGTCCTTGAAGCCCATCAGGTTGCGGGGCGTGGTCTGTGCTTGGCTGGTGCTCGAAGTGCGGCCGAAGCCGAGCTGTGAGGAGCGCAGCGACGCGGCGCTGCTCGCGATCCGCGAGCAGAGGTGGACGGCGTGAAAGGCGACCTGGGGATCGTCGGCGCACGCCTGTACGCACAGATCTCCGCCCGAGCTGTTCGGGTCGAGGCTGTCGCCCTGAAATGGTGGGAGCGGCTGCAGCTCCGCTGGCTTCAGGTGTGCCAGGCCAAACCGATCGTTGCCGGGAGATCCGAACAGGCTTGGGCCGAAGCCGATCGTGATCGTCAGCCGCGCGGGGGCGAGGCCGATCGCCTCGCCGGTGTCCTCGGGCGGTTGGCTCGGTTCCTGGAGGTTTGGCTGGTTTGGCTGGTATGACTGTCCAGCCGTGAGCAAAGCTGCCGCCGCGGTCCACTGCTGGAGAATGCCGCGCAGGTCTTCGACCGTTTCGCTGGTGAGGTCGAAGGTGGCGAAGCTCAGATAGTCCTGGGCGAGTGTGGCGATACCGGCCTGATGGGCGCCGTAGAACGGCACTACGTTGGATTCTGTGCCAGATGACTGTGCTGCGCCGGTTTGGGGAGACTTGGTGATGACGTGGTCCAAGCCCGCGCCGATCCCGAGCATGGCGGCGCCGGACAGCACCCCACGGCGGGTCAGGCTCCCGCGCTCCTTGCTCTCTTCGGTGGATGGCGTCGCCCGTGAGCGGATTGAGACAGGCTATCGGACTACCGTCTGCTCCGGACTGGTATCGCAGAGCCGGCAAGCACAAGCCACAAGGTGCGGGTGTGTCCCCTTCAATGCTTCACCGGTGAGTTATATGCAGCCCGATTGCGATTCTCTCACCGTCAGCGGCTGAGGTCGGCTGCGATGTCGTGATCGTAGACGTAGATCGTGAGCCCCTCTCCAAGGTGCTTCTGCGCGAGGGGGCGTCCAACGCTCTTGGGCGGGGTTGTCACATTTACTGGTGAGCCTTCGCGAACGTCGGTGAGCAGGAAGGTGCGAATATGGGCGCGCGGTGAATACCAGGTATTTATGTCGGCGGCATAGAACGGGCATATGCCGGTTGGCCCGGGGCACGATTCGATCGGGTACATCTTGATCCGCAGGCCGGTCTCCCAGGTCACGGGCACCGCATTCCAGTAGCTGCCGTATCCGATGCCGGCGCCGTGAGCAGTCGCGAAGCGCTCGATCGCGCTCGCCATATCCTGGTTGGGGCCCGGATTCGCGGTTGTCACCCCGCCGGCAAGCTCGGCCCGGGCGTTGAGGACACCGAAGAGCGAGACGGCCACGACCATCGCCGTCCGTGCGCGGGGTGTGTTGAGGAGCATGCCGAGCAATGCTGCCATCGCCGTCCAGGCGCCCACCAGATAGCGGCCGTTGCTCGTGCTTTCCGAGACAGAGGTGAGCGCGAAGGCCGCGAGCACGACCACCATGACAAGGCCCCAAAACGCGATGAACAGCTCGCGCGATCCCGCCTGCTCGGGGGTTGGCTCCGAGGGCTTGTCCGTCGAGCTGCTCCAGCGCCACAATGCACGGAGCAGCGCGGCGAATGCCAGCAACGTGAGCGCCGCCAGGATGAGCGTAAGCAGATTCGCGCCACTCGCCGGTTCGCCAAAGAAGGCGCCACCGCCGAGCGAGGCGATGGTTACGAGCAGGTTCTGGAGACCCACGAGGATCGCCTTTGCGCTCACGAACGTGACCGGGAAAGCCGAGTGAACCACGTGCTGTGCTTGCATGAGGCGTGTCAGCAGCGCCGCGAGCAGCGCCGAGAGCAGGCCCGTCACGAGCGCGAAGTCGCTGACGGTCTGCCACGCCTGGGACCTGTGTCGCAGCCGGCAGCTCAGTGGCGCGAGCATGAACGGTCCAAGGCCGCTGACGAGCAGCAGCTGGTCGGTGAAGCCCGCTCCGGTGAAGAGCACGAGAGGGACGCCGAGGAGCATCAGCGTCGCCGGTCTGACCGGTGTCTTGAGCGCCATCCGGTACACGACCAGCAGCGCGCCGCAAAGCACGCCGAGGTGCAGGACGATCGCACCATGGCTCTCGGGCACGTACAGGACGCCGCGCAGCGTTTCGCCGGAGGCGAGCAGCGCCACGCCGCACAGCAGCCCCGCCAACCGTCCCAGCGCCCACCACGCACATGCGGTCACCGCCGCGATGCCCAGCAGCCCGAAGAGGAAGGGCGCGGCCTCCCACAGGACGCGGTAGCCGGGTATGCCCACGGTCGCGCGCATTAGCCACCAAGGCTCATACCACGGATGATTGCCGAGATTGACGATCGCGCCGCTCGGAGCGTGACTCGCGAGTGCCGGCAAGACGAGCGCCGTCGCGTTGTCGGCGTTCGTGTAGAGCTTGTGGACGAGCGACGGTGCCTGAGCGAGCAGAACGACGAGGTTCAAGCAGCCGGCGAGCGCGAGCCCGTAGAGCGACCAAGTCGAGCCGCGTCGGCGAGTTTCGCCGAGCGCGACCGAAGAGGAAGAGCCGACGACGTTGCTGGGTGTGGCCACGCGGGTCTATCGGCCTGAGAAGGCGCGACTTTACGAAAGCAAGGTGCAGGGAGATCGCGTCGGGGCTCTAGCCCGCCCCGGCGACCCGTCCGCGCGCAGCTTCGAATCCCGGCAGCCGCGCAAGCGTTTCCTCGGCGACCGCCAGGTAGTCCGCGCCGAGATCCGGACGGTGATCGAGAATCGACTTGGCCCGCTCGGCCGACTCGGCATAGGCGATCGAGGAGCGGATGGCGGTGTCGAACACCAGATCGCCGAAGCGCTCCTTCAACGAGGCGAGCGCCTCGCGGGAGTGGACGGTGCGCATGTCGGCGAGGTTCAGCAGCACCCCGAGCAGCCGCAGCTCGGGGTTGAGGCTGTCCCGCGCGAGCTCGACCACCTCCATCGCCTGCTCGACGCCCTGCAGGGCGAAGTACTGGGCCTCGGCGGTTATCAGCGCGCGGTCGGCCGCGACGAGCGCGTTGACCGTCAGCAGCCCGAGCGAGGGCGGGCAGTCGATCAGGATCAGCTCATACGCGCCGGGGGCCTGCGCCAGCGCGCGGCGCAGCGTCAGCTCGCGGCCCATCTTCGCGCCCAGCATCAGCTCGGCCTCGGCGAGGCCGAGGTTGGCGGGGATCAGGTCGTCGTGGATCGCCTCCTCGGCCGTGGCGCGACCGGACAGCACGTCGGCGATCGTCGGCTCCACGTCGGGGGGCAGGTCGAAGTAGTCGGACAGGTTGCCCTGCGGGTCGAGATCGACGGCGAGCGTCATCACGCCCGCCCGCCGGAACGCGTCGGCGAGCGTCCGCACCGCCGTCGTCTTGCCGGTCCCGCCCTTTTGCGACAGCACGGCGATGGTAGTGGTCGTCGTCGTCCGGGTGACCGTCATCAGGCGCGATACTACGCGGCGCGGGCGCGCGCCGGGACGCGGGCGCCTTCCATCCGCGCTGGTCCTGCACAGAGGCGCCTGCGGGCGGAGGCGCCGACTCCCCGGCCCGGGTCTCTCGCCGGTCCGCTCAGCCGGCGCCGTGCAGGGCCTGCGCGCCCTGAGCGCTGCCCAGCCGAGCGGGAATGCTGAGGAAGCGCAGCCTGTAGCGGCCGACGAGGATCTCGTCGCCGTCCTCCAGCACCTTCCACTCGATGCGCGAGCCGTTCACGAACACGCCGTTGAGGCTGCGGTCGTCGAGCACCCTGACGCCGTCGGTCTGACGCACGACCAGGGCGTGGCGCCGGGAGACGGTCGGATCGTCGAAGCGCACGTCCGCCGCGAGGCTGCGCCCGATGCGCGTCCACTCGCGCGTCAGCGCCACCGTCTTCAGCGCGTCGCCGTCTTCATAGGCGAGGTACTCGCCGGGCTCGTCCAGCTGCTCGCGGGCGTCCTGCAGCCACGCGTCGCTGTCGACCGGTTCGGGTCGAGACAGCGCCCCGCCGACGGCGCCTGTTCTAAGCGTGTCCGCATGGCTCGCCCGCCTCTCGGGGCCAGTGGCGCTCGCCTTGCCGGCGCCCAGGCGCCCGCCGCTGATCGGACTCCCTGCGCCCGAGGAGGTCGACCGGGCCGGGCCGGTGATGCGGCCACGCGCGAGCCCGTCGGCGCTGAACAGCGAAGCCCGCACGAAGTCCCGTCCGCCGCAGCCGGGACAGTCGCTCAACGTGTCCGTGCCCGCGAGCGTGAGCATGTATCCGCAGTGCCCGCACCGGAACGAGCCGGTGCCGGCCATAGTGCCCGAAGTAAGCGATCCCATCCTGTGCTTACGCCCCTTTCTCGCTTCTCTGGTTTCCCCAGGTGCTGCGCCAGTCAGGACGAACTCGTGGCGATCATAACAAGCCTGTCAACTTGGTGTAAGCCGCAGTCACGAGTTCTGGCAAGAGAAATCTAGCATCCGATCTCCGATCGTGAGTCTGTGGGCGCCCGACGAATGCCCATCGCCTTTCTACCCCTGCGCCTGTCCATGTAAACCCGCGTCTCAGCGGCCCTGGCGGGCCTCGCCGGCAGGAGTGTTGTCGCCTCCGGCGAACCCAGGCCTCATGAGCCGCCCCGCCGAGCGCGACGTCGAGCAGTTCGAGCGCCACCTGCTGCGCCGCGGCGTCGGCGCGCTGGAGGCCGATCGGGATCGTTGCGCGGACTGCGGGCGCACATCGCTCGTGGGCGAGCACGTCCATCTGCACGCTCGCGTTCAGGGCATCGTCTGCGAGCTGTGCAGTCCGCTGCGGCACGAGCATCCGGTCGCGACCGAGCTCGTGCGCCACTCCGAGCATGGTCTCACCGTGCGGCTCACGCGCGCGGCGTAGCTCGCAGCCGCCGTTACGCGCCCGGCAAGCGGTGGTTGTCGAGGCAGTGCGCGACGGCTGACGCACCGCATGGGCGGCGATCGTGCTTCGACCCACGGCGATCAGTGGCATGACGGCCGTCAAGGTCGGTAACTAGACTGGCGCCCAGCTATGGACCCTGTGACCGTGTCGATCGTCGTCGACCGCCCGCGCGAGCAGGTGTTCGAGTACCTGCAGGACGTCGCCAACCACTCGGAGTTCACCGACCACTACCTGTGCGACTGGCATCTGACGCGCATCGACTCGGTCGGCCGTGGGGCGGGCGCTCGCTTTCGCGTGAAGGCTCCCGGCGCGCGGTTCGCGTGGGGCGACGTGACGTTCGTCGAGGTCGATCGGCCGCACCGGATCGTCGAGGCCGGCCGGACGGGCAAGAACAACCGCATACGCACCCTCGGCGTCTACGACCTTGCGCCGGGGGCAGCGGGGACGACGCGGGTCCAGTTCACGATCGAGACCCAGCCGGCGACGCTCGCCGATCGCCTGCTGGAGGCGCTCGGCGCGCGCGGCTGGATGCGCCGCCAGAACGCCCGCGCGATGCGCCGCCTGCGCACGATCCTCGAGTCAGACGAAGGCCGCGGCAGTCGCGTCACGGTCGCCGGTGGATAGACTGCCGCGCGCATGTTCAGCCCCCTGCGCAAGCCGACGCTCTCCCTGGGCCTCGTTCTGCTGGCCGCGCTCGCGCTGAGCGCGTGCGGGAACTCCGAAACGAAGGTCACGACCGGAACCTACGCCGGCGAGTCCGGTCAGAACGCCCCTTACCTGAACGTCGGCCCGCTCGTCTACGAGGTTCAGCTCTCGCGCGAGCTCAACCCCGCCAACGTCGAAGACGCCGCCTACCTGCAGGGCCTGACGCCCCTGCAGCGCAGGCTCGCCCCGGGGCAGGAGTGGTTCGCGGTGTTCATCCAGGTCTACAACCACTCCTCCGTGCCGCATCTCGGCGCGAGCTCGATCACGATCAGCGACACTCAGAACAACCTCTACACGCCGATCGTCCCCGACCAGGCCAATCAGTTCGCCTACCGTGGCGGGTTCATCCCCGCCGACAGCCAGATTCCGGTGCCCAGCTCGGTAGCAGCCAACGGAGGCACCCAGGGCGCGCTGCTGCTGTACAAGATCCAGGTCGTCTCGCTCGACAACCGGCCGCTGACGATCCACATCGTCGATCCGAAAGACGCAACGCAGCGGGCCTCCGCCGAGCTCGACGTCTAGTCTGACTCAGTACGCCACGCTCCTCCTGCGTCCTTGCCGGTGACGACGATCCATCAGTCAGATCGGCGTGCGGGCGTTCCCTGCCTGTGTGACGTCAAGAGTTCGCGTGGAGTCCCGCTTCGAGCACTTCCCGCGCCACGGGTGCCGCGGTGGCGCCGCCGGCGCCGTCTTTGACGAGCAAGACGCACACCACGATGCGCGGGTGCAGCGCGGGCGCGAAGGCAGCGAACCAGGCGTCGGTGTTGCTCGGTTCGCTGGCCGCTCCCTGACAGCCCGTCGTGTGGGATTCGCCGGAGCTTTCGCTTGCGCCGCCTGCTTCGCTCGCGCCCGAGCACGAGCTTGCGGTGCCCAGTTCGGCCGTGCCGGTCTTGCCCGCGACCGTCACGCCGGGGATCGCGGCCGCGGTGCCGGTGCCTTCGCGCACCACGCCGATCATCAGCCGTCTGACGGTGCGCGCCACGCTAGCGCTGGTGGCGCTCGCGAGGAAGTGGGGATGGGCATCGGCGTCGAGCGCGAACGTCGGTTGCGGCCTGCGTCCGCCATCGGCGATCGTGGCTGCCACGGTCGCCATCTGCAGGGCGCTCGCCTGCACCTCCCCCTGGCCGATCGCGGTCGAGCCCACGTCCAGTTCGCCCTGGATCTGCGACGGCGCGGGCAGCGTGCTTTCCACGGCGCCCGGGACTCCCGGCTGGTGGTTGAAGCCGTACCGTTCGGCCATCGCCACCAGCCGCGGCGCTCCCAGCTTGACTCCCAGCGGCGTGAACACCGAGTTGCACGACACCGCGAACGCCAGCGCCAGCGAGCCGCCGCATTCCTCGCCGTTGGCGTTGCTCAGCTTGACTCCGTCGAGCGTCGCGTACGTCGCGTAGGGAAACGTCGTGTTCGGGTTGGCGATGCCGGCCTGCAGGACGCCGCTGAGCGTGACCATCTTGAACGTCGAGCCCGGCGGTTGCAGGTCGTCGATGCCGAGCCCGGCCACCGCCAGGATCTGTCCGGTGCTCGGCTGCATCGCCACCACCCCGCCGAGCTGACCGCCCAGCCCTGTGACGGCGGCTCGCTGCACCGCCGGTGAGATCGTCGTGTGCACGGCGGGCGCGGCCTTCGCCACGGCGCTCGCCAGCACGCGGGTCGGTCCGCCCGAGCGCGAGCCGTCGGCCAGCAGCTCGCCTCCCGGCGTGCCGCGCAGGCGCTCGTCCAGAGCCGCCTCGATGCCGCTCACCCCGACGACCGCGTTCGCGGGGACGCCTTCGGCTTCCAGCTGTGGCGCCAGTGCCGCCGGGACGGGACCGACTTCGCCCAGCACCGCGCCGGCGGCGGCGCCGAGCGGCGAGTCGCGCTGTCCGGCTTCGGTGGCCGCGCCTTCGCCCAGCACCGACCCGTCTCGCGCCAGCACCGTCGCGCGGCGGGGCAGCGTCGTCTTGCGCGTGAGCACCTCGCCCGTGCGCAGCCCGGGGAACTCCAGCGAGCGCGACCACACGATGCCACCGCCTTCGCCCCCGCCGACGATCTTCAGCGCGAACGCGAGCCGCAGCGTTCCGAACAGGCGGGTGTGCACGCGCACCGGCACCGCCACGAGTCCCCCGGGGGCGTTGCGCGGCTTGCCGGTCACCTGCAGATGCGTGGCGGTCGCGGTCCTCAGCGCGTGCTGGCAGGCGTCGGCCAGCTGCTGCGGGGAGATCGCTCGTTTCGAGCGTGCGTCGACGTCGCCGTACATCGTCAAGTAGTCGCCCTTCGCCCACGCGGCGACGAACCGCCCCGCGAGTGCCTGCGCTGCGCTGGAGCCATGTCCGGCGCCGACGATCGCCCCGAGGACGAACGCCACGGCTGCCAGCGCGACCACCGGACGGGCGCGTCGCAGGCGTTCAGCGTGGCTGTTCACGGTCACGGAAACGGTAGAACATGCCGATGACGACGCTCGACTGGCTGATCGTCTTCTTCGCGGCGCTGCTGGCGGGGCTTGGCTTCCGGCGGGGGTTCATCGTGGGCGCGCTCTCGTTCGCGGGCTTTGCCATAGGTGCATTCCTCGGAACTCGCCTCGGTCCTCTTCTGCTGGGGCGCGGATCGGCCTCGCCGTATGCGCCGGCGTTCGGGCTGATCGGGGCGCTGCTGGCCGGTGTGATCCTCGCGACGGGCCTGGAGGGTCTCGGCTTCAGGCTGCGACGCACGTTGATCGTGCCGGGCGCCGGCTTGCTGGATGGCCTGTGCGGAGCGGCTCTCGGCGCCGCCCTGGGTCTGGGGATCGTCTGGATCGTGGCGGCCGTGGCGGCGCAGACCCCGGGCGCCGGGCAGCTGCGCGCGGACGTCCAGCGCTCGGTCATCCTGGGCGAGCTCAACCAGCTGCTGCCACCGTCGGGGCCGATCCTGAACGCGCTCTCGCGTCTGGACCCGTTGCCAGAACTGACGGGTCCCTCGCCGGACGTGGCGGCGCCGCTGCCGCGTATCGGCCGTGCCCCGGGCGTGCGTGCGTCCTCGCGCGGGGTCGTGCGCGTGCTCGGCAGCGCCTGTGGCCTGGCGATCGAGGGCTCGGGCTGGGTCGCGCGCCCGGACGAGGTCGTCACCAACGCGCACGTCGTCGCCGGCGAGCGGGACACGACGGTCGAGCTCGGCGGCCACCCGCCGGCCCTGCCCGCGGAAGCGATCGCGTTCGACCCGACCGAGGACGTCGCGCTGCTGCGCGTGCGCAGTCTCGGCGAGGTGCAGCCTCTGCGCGTGGCCTCCGAACCCGCGGCCGGCAGTGCCGGTGCGATTCTCGGCTATCCCGAGAACGGTCCCTATGACGTGCAGCCGGGACGCATCGGGCGCACGCAGACGGTGCTCACCGACAATGCCTACGGACAGGGCCCCGTGCGCAGGCTGCTGACGCCGCTGCGCGGGCTGGTGCGACCGGGCAACTCCGGTGGACCGCTCGTGGACGCCGCGGGCGCGGTCCTGACGACGGTGTTCGCCAGCACCGTCGGCGGTCATCCTGACGGTGGTTACGGCGTGGCCAACACGACCGTCGTGCGCATCTTGGCCGGCGCCGGCTCGGTCGCTGTCTCGACCGGTCCCTGCGCGGCCGGCTGAGCGTCCGCCGCCCGCTCGTCGATCGCGCTCTGCACCTGCGCCAACCGCCGCACGAGCGTGGAGCGCACCTGCTCCAGCTCCTCGGCGCTCGAGCAGCGTCGGGCCGGGGCCGCGGCGGGTGGCGGTCGACCGCGGCGCGACGCCCGGGTGTTCGGCTTCCATCTCGGCGATCGCCCGCTCCAGCGTGGCGATCTGGGCTCGCAGCGCGCGCCTGTGCGCGAGCGCTGCGGCGGTCTGCTCGTCCGTGTCGCGCATGTCCTCGCCCGCCGGGTCTGACGCCGCCGGCGAGCCCGACGCGTCCTGGGGCATCGCCACGTACAGCGCGGCGGCGACCTCGCGCGGGTCCACGCCGATCGCCTCGGCTTCGCGGGCCGCCTCGGCTGCGATCGCGCCGACGGCCGACGGTTGCGGGAGCGTGGAGGCGACGAACGTGCCGCTGCCCTGCTGGCTTTCGAGCAGGCCTCGCTGCTCCAGCCGCTGGTAGACGGCGCGCACGGTGTTGACGTTCAGGCCGCTCGCCTCGGCCATCTCGCGCAGGCCCGGAAGGCGCTGTCCTGGTCGAAACTCGCCGTCGTGAATGCGCGCGCACAGCGCCCAGCCGAGTTGCAGGCCGATCGGCACCTCGGCGTCGCGGTCGATCGCGACGCCGAACTCACCCAGGCGACGCTCGTCCGATGCGGGCGTGTTCAACAATGTGCTCACATCCTCACGGTAGCGCTCTGCGGGCACAGAAAAAGCTAGTGTGCTGGTCAACTAGTACACTGGCAGAATGAATCGGGCGTTTTTGCCGGCGAGGGGCCTGATGGAGGAAGTCGGGGACATGGTGCTCCTGACGGGCAGAACCGTCGTGTCAGCCGTGCGCCCGCCATATCCGTTCGGCGGGGAGTTCGTCTCGCAGTTCCTGTTCGCGCTGCGCCTGTGCTGGCTGCCGCTGCTGCTGTCGACCGTCGCCATCAGCTATGGCGCGCCGGGCCTGGAGGCGGAGAACTTTCTGACGATCTTCGGCGCGACCGACCGTCTCGGTGGCTTCTTCGTGGTGTTCGCCATTCGCGAAATCGGGCCGCTGATAACCGCGATCGTGCTCGCCGGGGTCGCCGGCACGGCGATCACGGCGGACCTGGGCGCGCGCAAGATCCGCGAGGAGCTCGACGCGCTGCAGGTGCTGGGCGTCGATCCCATCAAGAACCTGGTCGTGCCCCGGTTTCTGGCGCTGATGGTCGTCACGGGGCTGTTCAACCTGTACGCGATCCTGTTCGGCCTGTTCGGCGGTCTGCTCGCGGCGATCACCTACGAGCAGCCGCTGGGGCCGTTCTGGAACACGCTGTTCGCCAACGCCACGTCCACCGACCTGTGGGGGTCGGTGCTGAAGACGACGATCTTCGGGGCGATCATCGCGATCGTGTGCTGCTACAAGGGCATGACCGCCTCCGGCGGCGCCGAGGGCGTCGGCAGGGCGGTCAACCAGGCGGTGGTGGTCACGTTTCTGGGGATCGGCGCGTTCAACACGATCTTCACGCAGACGCTGCTCGCCACCCACCCGAGCATCCTGGTGATCAAGTGAACGAAATCCTGGCGATGCCGCGCGAATGGATTGCCGCCACCGGCGAGATCGCGGGGTTCGCGGGCAATGTCGTGCGCGACGTGTGGGGCCTGCGGGTGTTCCGGTTCTTCGGCGAGGCGCTGCGCCAGTCGGGCATTCTGATCATCTCCTCGACGCTCGTCATCTGGGGACTGGTGTTCATCATCGGCCTGGGCACGTGCGGCGTGCAGGGCGCCTACTTCACCGAGGCGCAGGGCGCGCCCGCGTACGCGGGCGTGTTCGCGGCCTGGTGCGATCTGCGCGAGGCCGTGCCGCTGACGTTCGGGTACATGCTGTCCGCGAAGGTCGGCACGGGGATCGTGGCCGAGCTGGGAGCGATGCGCATCAGCGAGGAGATCGACGCGCTGGAGGTGATGGGCATCGACTCGATGACGTTCCTGTGCGCCACGCGTCTGCTGGCGGCGTGGCTGGTGCTGCCGTTCATGTACGTCTCGGCGATCGGCGTGGCGTACCTGGGCTCATACCTCGCGGTCGTGCAGCAGGTCGGGTACGTCTCCTCGGGCGGGTACTTCCTGATCTTCTGGCAGTTTCAGAACCCTCCCGACTTCCTGTTCAGCCTGATCAAGGGGATGACGATGGCCACGGCGATCGTGCTGGTGGGGTGCTACTACGGCTACAACGCCAGCGGCGGGCCCGTCGGCGTGGGTACCGCCACGGCCAAGTCGATGGTGCTCAACCTCGTGCTCGTCAACCTGATCGGCATGCTCGGCACGCAGGTGTTCTGGGGCGCCAAACCGAGGGCGCCGATCGGCGGATAGCCAGGGCCGCTACGCTGAGCGCCGTGGCGAAGACCCTGCTGATAGCCGAGAAGCCCTCCGTGGGGCAGGATCTCGCGCGCGTGCTGAAGGGGCCGTTTCAGAAGAAGGAGGGCTGGCTGGAGGGGCCCGAGCACGTCGTCACGTGGGCGGTCGGCCACCTTGTGCAGCTGGCGGAGCCGGACGAGTACGACAAGAAGTTCAAGCGCTGGCGGATGGAGGACCTGCCGATCGTGCCCGAGCGGTTCAAACTGGTGATCCGCGACGAACGCTCGCGCAAGCAGATGACGGTCGTCACCGCGCAGCTCGGCCGCGACGACGTCGATCTGGTCGTGAACGCCTGCGACGCCGGGCGCGAGGGCGAGCTGATCTTCGCGTATCTGTACGAGAAGGCGAAAGGCAGCAAGCCGATCAAACGGCTGTGGCTGAGCTCGATGACGAACGCGGCGATGAAAGCGGCGCTCGACTCGCTGCGGCCCGCCGAGGAGCTCGCCTCGCTTGAGCAGGCGGCCCGGTCGCGCTCGGAGGCGGACTGGATCGTGGGCATGAACGCCACGCGCGCGGCGACGATCCGCCTGCGCAGCTCGTTTGACGGCGCGGTGTCGCTGGGGCGGGTGCAGACGCCGACGCTCGCGATCGTGGCGCGGCGCGAGGAGGAGATCAAGGCGTTCAAGCCCGAGCCCTACTGGCTGGTCGACGCGACGTTCGCGGCGGGTCCGCTCGCGGGCTCCGCCGCCAACGGCGCCGGTGGCGACTCCGCCAACGGTGACGGGGCCGACGGTGAGCGGTTGTATCGCGGCCGGTTCCACGCGGGCGCGAAGCCGAGGATCGCGACCGAGGCGGAGGCGGTGGCGATCGTCGAGGCGTGTGAGGGCAGCACCGCGACGATCACGAAGCTGGAGAAGAAAGAGCAGCGCGAGAAAGCACCGATGCTGTACGACCTGACGACGCTGCAGCGCGAGGCGAACACGCGCTACGGCTTCTCGGCGAAACGGACGCTGGCGGCGGCGCAGCGCTGCTATGAGGAGCACAAGGCGCTGACCTACCCGCGCACGAGCTCGCGGTACCTGACGAAAGACATGGTCGCGGAGATCAAGCCGACGGCCGAGCTGGTGGGCGCGCATGCGGAGTACAGGAAGGCGGCCGAGTATGTGAGCGGCTTGGATCTGCTGCCGCTGGGGAGGGTGGTGAACGACGCGAAGGTGACGGACCACCACGCGATCATCCCGACGAAGTCAGAGCACGACCTGGATCGGATGGGCTCGGACGACAAACGCGTCTATGACATGGTCGCGCGGCGCTTTTTGGCGGTGTTCCATCCGGAGGCGGTGTTCGAGAACACGCGCGTGGAGACCACGGTCCCGGCGGGCGAGGACGAGCGCGACGGCGGGTACGTGTTCCGCACGCGCGGCAAGCTGCTGCTGGTGGCGGGCTGGCGTGGGGTCTACGACGAGGTCTCGGCGGCGAGCGCGGCGAAGACGAGCAGCAGCGGCGCGCGGGCCGAGGGCGAGGAGGACGAGGGCGCCGACCAGCAGCTGCCGAAGCTCGAGCAGGGCGAGCGCGTGCAGACGCGCGAGATCAAGAGTGCGCGCAAGGAAACGAAACCTCCGCGGCGCTACAGCGACGCGTCGCTGCTGGGGGCGATGGAGACGGCGGGCAAGCTCGTCGACGACGACGAGCTGCGCGAGGCGATGAAGGACTCGGGCATCGGCACGCCGGCGACGCGAGCGGCGATCATCGAGCGGCTGATCACGGTCGGCTACATCGAACGCGACGGGCGCTCGCTGGTGGCCAGCGAGAAGGGCGTGAACGTGATCAGGCTGCTGAACGAGCACGCGCTCACGTCTCCCGGGCTGACGGGCGACTGGGAGAATCGGCTCGGCAAGATCGAGCGCGGCGAAGACTCGCGCGAGCAGTTCATGGGCGACATCGCGGGGTTCGCGAAAGAGACGATCGCGGAGCTTGACGAGAAGCTCAAGGACGTGCGCATCCCGCGGGCGAGCCTCGGCCCGTGTCCGATATGCGGGCACGAGATCATGGAAAACCGCAAGGGGTACTCGTGCTGGGCGCGCAACGATCCCGGCTGCGGGTTCGTGATCTGGAAGGGCAAAGCCGGCAAGCAGCTGCCGGCGGAAGTCGCGCGCGAGCTGATCAAGACGGGCTACACCGCGCGCGCGATCACCGGCTTCAAAGGACGCAGCGGACGCAGCTTCAAAGCTCACCTTGCGCTCGAGCAGACCGAGGAGGGCAAATGGCGGGTCGAGTTCGACGAGCCCTGGGCGAAGGCGGGCGCCAAGCCGCCGGAGGCCGAGGCCGAGACGCCCGCTGCCGAGCCGGTGGCGAGCGACGTCGAGGCTCGCACTGCCGCCTAGCGGGTTGACATTGGGGGGAGACACGCCGGCCAGTCGGTTCGACCACCCGTAGTGGCGCCGGCCACCGCACCTGTCGGCGTATCGGGAGCAGCGCCCAGAGCGCGGGGCACGGGACCTGCGCCGTTGCGCGATCCGCAAGTGCTCGAGGAACTGTGCGTTCGGCCCTGGTCGGCCTCGTCGCTGGAGCTGTGGATCGCGTGCCCGGCGCGGTGGTTCGTCGAGCGGATGCTGCGTCCGGACAGCCCTGAGCCGGACCCCGAGCCGCTGACGCGTGGGGGGTTGGCGCACGCGGCGCTGCGCGACACGCTGGAGGGACTGCGCGAGCGCACGGGCTCGGCCCGGGTGACTGCGGCGCGGCTGGGACTCGCGCGCGAGCTGCTCGGCGAGGCGCTTGAGCGGCACGCTCCCGAGTTCCCGCTGTCGGTGCGGGCAGAGCGCGTGCCGAGCGCGCGCCGCCGGCTTGAAGCCGACCTGGAGCGCTACCTGACGCACGCGGCGGCCCAAGACAGCCCGCTGGAGCCGAGGTGGCTGGAGGTGGGGTTCGGGTTCGACGAGGAGGGTTCTCTGCCGGCGCTTGATCTCGGCGACGGGGTGATGCTGCGCGGGCGCATCGACCGCATCGACGTCCTGCCCGGGGGTGAGGCGGTGGTCGTCTACGACTACAAGGGGGCGCGCGTCACGCCGGGGGCGAGGTGGATCGAGGACGGCAAGATTCAGCTCGCGCTGTACATGCGCGCGGCCGAACGCCTGCTCGGGGTGCGGGTGGTGGGAGGGCTGTATCAGCCGCTGGGGGGCGTCGATCTGCGCGCGCGGGGGGTCCTGGACGCGGCGGCGGGTGTCGGGGTGGAGTGCGTGCGCACCGATCTGCTGGAGACGGCGGAGATCGAGGCGCTCGTGCAGGATGCGGTTGCACTGGCGCGTGCTGCGGCGGCGCAGGCGGTGGCCGGGGAGATCGAGGCGCGGCCGCTGACGTGCGCCTATGCGGGCGGGTGCTCTCACGCCGCGATCTGCCGGTCCGGACGCTGATCGTGGAGCGCCTGACCGGATGGGAGCTGGTGGACCCCGAAGCGGCCGCGACCGAGCCCGAGGAGGCGACCGAGCCCACGTCCGAGGGTGCGCTGGCACCGAGGGCGCTGACCGCGGAGCAGGAGCACGCCGTCGGGCGGCGCAGCGAGCCGCTGCTGCTGGCGGCCGGTGCGGGAAGCGGCAAGACCTCGGTGCTGGTCGAGCGGTTCGTGCGGGCCGTGCGTGAGGATGGGATCGCGCCCGAGCGGATCCTCGCGATCACGTTCACCGAGCGCGCCGCGGGCGAGCTGCGCGAGCGAGTGCGCGCGCGACTGCTGGAGCTGGGGGAGATGGGCGCCGCGCGCGCTCTCGACGGGGCGTTCGTGGGAACGTTCCACGGGTTCTGCGCGCGGATCCTGCGCGAGCACGCGCGAGCGGCGGGTCTGGCGGAGGAGCACGAGATTCTGGACGAGGGCCTCGTGGGGCGGCTGCGCCGGCAGGCATTCGCGCAGGCGCTCGGGCAGTTCGTGGGCGACGGGCATCGCAGCGAGGCGGTCGATCTGATTGCCGCCTGCACCGCGGACCGGGCGCGCGCGAGCGTGCTCGGGATATACGCCGAGCTGCGCAGTCGCGGAGCGCGTGCGCCGCGACTGCCCTCGCCGTGGCCCGGGCGTGAGCCTGTGGGACAGGCCGAGCTGTTGGCGGCCGCCGAGCTGGATGAGGCGGGCAAACTGCAGGCGCGGAGGGTGGAGGAGGCGGGTGCCCGCGCGATCGTGCTGTGGGACGAGCTGCTGGCCCTGTTCGGCGAGCGTTATGACGCCGCCAAGCGGGCCCGCGACGGGGTGGACTTCGATGATCTCGAGCTGCTGGCGGGAGAGCTCCTCGCCGGCGAGGAGCAGCTCAGGAGGACATGGGCGGAGCGGTTCGAGCTGCTGATGGTGGACGAGCTGCAGGACGTCAACCCGCGCCAGCTGGCACTCGTGAGCATGCTGGAGCGCGAGAACCTGTTCACGGTCGGCGACGAGTGGCAGTCGATCTACGGGTTTCGCCACGCCGACGTCGGCCTGTTCAGGGACCGCGACGCGCGCCTGGCGCCGCTCGGGCAGAGCGTGCGGCTGCTGCATAACTTCCGTGGCCACCCCGAGTTGCTTGGGGCCGTGAACGCCGTGTTCGCGCGGCGGTTCGGCGAGTCCTACGTCCCCCTGCGCGCGGGCCGCGAGGGTGAGCGCGAGGCGTCGGCGCAGCGCGAACCGCGCGTCGAGCTGCTGCTCACCGACAGGCGCGGGTGGAAGGCCGCGCGCGCGGTCCTCGCCGCAGCTCCCGATGGACCGAGCTCAGGCGCGGCGGACTGGCGGGAGGCGGAGGCGCTCGCGCTGGCGCGGCGCGTGGGGGAGCTGGTCCACGGCGGGCGGGCGAGCGCGGGTCAGGTGGCGGTGCTGCTGCGGGGAATGGGCGACGTCGACTGCTATGAGCAGGCGCTACGCGCGCAGGGGCTGCACACGGTCGCGAGCGCCGGGTCGTTCTGGGCGCGCCAGGAGGTGGCCGACCTGCTCGCGTACCTGCGCGCGCTGGCCGATCCCGGCGACGAGCTGGCGCTGTACGGGGTGTTGGCCGCTCCGCCGGTGGGACTGTCGAGCGATTCGCTGGCTCTGCTGGCGCGCGCGGCCCGGGAGCGCGAGTGCGGCGTGTGGGAGGTGGCGCGCCATCCCGAGGGTGCAGCGGCTGCCACCGGCGGCGGGACGGGCGGCGTCGCAGAAAGTCCCCCGCAGAGCAGTGAGCGCCGGCGCTCGGCCGAGCACTGTGCTTGGCTGGAGCGCGAGCGCGAACAGGCGGACGAGTTGACGCTGGCACAGCTGCTGGAGCGGGCGATCGCGCGCGGCGCTCACGCGGTCCGTCTATGCGCGGAGGAGGACGGAGCGCGTAGGCTCGCGAACGTGCACAAGCTGATCGAGCTGGCAGGGGAGTGGGAACGCAGCGAAGGACGCGACCTGCGTGGGTTCCTCGACGAGGCGGCATTCCAGCAGGGGGCCGGCGGCATGGGGTTCCCGGCGAGCGCCGAGACGACCGCCGAGCCCGACGCGCGCGTGGAGGAGCAGGCGCCGGTGCAGGCCGTGCGGCTGATGAGCGTGCACGCCGCCAAGGGGTTGGAGTTCGACGTGGTGTGCGTGGCCGACCTCGGTCGTGCGCCGAGCGTCGGCGTGCCGGACCTGCTCGTCGAGGGCGATCGCGTCGGGGTGCGGCTGCTGGCGCTCGACGATCCCGAGCCGCGCCCGGCGCTCGACTACGCGCGGCTGGCGCAGGAGCGCCGCGAGGCTCAGGCGCAGGAGGAGGACCGAATCGTGTACGTTGCGATGACCCGCGCGCGCGAGCGGCTGCTGCTGAGCGGAGCGGTGGACTTCTCCAGCTGGCCGCGCGAACGCCCCGGCGCCCCCCCGATCGCGTGGCTGGGGCCGGCGCTGGCGCCCGAGCTGCCGGCGCTTTGCGCCGAGGCCGTACGCCGCAGCCCCGAGGACGCCTCCCAACCCGCGGATGCTGCTGATCCGGCGGGCGGCGATCGGATGGCGGGCGATCGACTGGCGCCCGTGCTGAGCGTGGACGGCACCGACGTGCCGTTGCGCTGCCGCCTGAACACGCCCGTGGCGGCGGCGTGAGCCAGGCGCAACCCTCAGACGGGGAGCTGTTCGCTCAGGCCCGGGCGGGCGAGGCGCGCGCGCGCGAGCAGCTCGTCGAGCGCTACCTGCCGCTGGCGCGGCGGCTGGCGCGTCGCTACCAGCGCAGCGAGGAGCCGCTGGAGGACCTCACGCAGGTCGCCGCGCTGGGGCTGCTGAAGGCGGTGGACCGCTACGACTCCAGCCGCGACACGGCGTTCTCGAGCTTCGCCGTGCCGACGATCCTCGGTGAGCTCAGGCGCCACTTTCGCGATCGCACCTGGTCGGTGAGGGTCCCGCGCGAGCTGCAGGAGCTGGCGCTGCGCGTCGACAAGATCGCCTCGTCGCTGTCCTCTGAGCACGGCAGGGCTCCGACGGTCGGCGAGATCGCCGCTGCGATGGAGGTGAGCGAAGAGCAGGTGCTGGAGGCCCTGCAGGCCTCCGGCGCCTACCGCGCGGGCTCGCTGGACGCGCCACGGTCGGGCGCGAGCGAGGACGCGGCGGGCGAGAGCGTCGGCGACGCGATCGGCGTCGAAGAGGGCGGGTTCGAGCGCGCGGAGGAGCGCGCGACGCTGGGGCCGATGTTCGCCCGCATCACCGAGCGCGAGCGGCTGGTGCTGACGCTGCGCTTCGCCGAGGACCTGACTCAGGCCGAGATCGGCGAGCGGATCGGCGTCTCGCAGATGCAGGTGTCGCGGCTGATCCGCCAAGCGCTCGTGCGGCTGCGGGAAGGCCTTCAAGATGACTCCTCGCGCGAGGACCCACCCACGGGTTGACATCGGCGGGCTGAGAGCCGACACTGTGACGATGCCCCGATCGATGTGGATGGGCACGCTCAACTTCGGCCTGGTGAGCATGCCCGTGAAGCTGTACAGCGCCGTCACCAACAAGAGCGTGCACTTCAACCAGCTGCACGGCGCCGACAACGCGCGCATCCAGCAGAAGCGGGTGTGCTCGGCCGACGGCGAGGAGGTGCCGTTCGAGGAGATCGTCAAGGGCTACGAGCTGGCGCCCGAACGGTACGTCGTGATCGAGGACTCAGAGCTCGCGGCGCTCGCGCCCGAGGCGACGCGGACGATCGAGATCGAGGACTTCGTCGAGCTCGACGAGATCGACCGCATCTACTTCGACCAGCCGTACTACGTCGTTCCCAACCGCGGCGGTGCGCGCTCGTACAAGCTGCTGCTGCAGGCGATGCGCGACACCGGCAAGGTCGCGATCGCGCGCGTCGTGCTGCGCTCCCGCGAGCGGCTGGTCGCGGTGCACCCGCACGAGGACGTGCTGATGATGACGACGCTGAGCTACGCCGATGAGATCCACCCGAGCAGCGAGCTGCGCGAGCTCGGCGGCGAGGAGGAGTCCGCGGCCGTCGGCGAGCGCGAGCTGGACGTCGCGCGCCGGCTGGTGCAGTCGCTGGCCGCGCCGTTCGACATCACCCGCTATCGCGACACCTACCGCGAGGCCGTGCTCGACCTGATCGACCGGAAGGCCAGCGGCGAGGAAGTCGTCGTCGAGCCCCGTCCCGCGGTGGAGGCGCTGCAGTCACCGGACCTGATGGGCGCGTTGCAGGCGAGCCTGGAGCGGGCTCGCGAGCGTGACGGGGACGCTGCGCCGGCCAATGGCAAGGCGGGCGCCCGCAAGAAGGCCGCGGCAACGAAGTCCCCCGCCAAGAGATCTTCCGCCGCGAAGGCCCCCGCAGCCAAAAGCGCCGCCAAGTCTCCCGCGAAGACGAAGACCGGCTGATCTCAAGCGAAGCCGATGGTGAGGACCAGCTCCTCGCTGCCGCCGTCTGCGGCGGGCTCGATGCGGCGGCTGTCGGAGTAGCGCTCGATCACGTTGCCGACGTCCGGCAGCAGGGCGTCGTTCAGCAGTCCCGTCGCGCCGCCCGTGCGCAGCTCGGACACGCGCAGCTCGATCGCGCGCTCCTCGGCGGTCAGCGTGTAGGCGAGGTGGCTGTCGCGAACATGGGCGGGGGCGTGCGCGGAGATCGCGTCGCACAGGATCAGCGCGTCGTCGAACCGGTCCAGCGGGCACTTGGCTCGGGCGAGGACCATCGCGGCGACGCGATTCAGCACCGGCCCCGCGAGCGGACCGGTCGACACGCGCAGCGAGACGGGCCCCGGCGGCGACGAGGCGTCCGGCACGGGCATTGTCGATTCGCTCACGTCCGCGTGGTCGGGTCGATCTGGTCGTGCTGCCCGTCGGCCGAGGCGCCCTCTCCTGCCGGGGAGGTCGAGCGGGCTCCGTCCGGGAGGCCGTCGGACAGCGAGAACGTCATGCACACCTCCGTGCGCTCCTGCTCGTCGCGTCCGAGCTGCACGGACTCCGCCAGCGAGGCGATCAGCGGCAGGCCCAGCCCGAGGCCGGGGCTGTCCGGGTGTGGTGCGATGCCGGGTCCCTCGTCGCGCACGACGACGGTGAGGGTGTCACCGTCCAGCGTGGCGAGGACCTCCAGCGGGCCGGGAGACTCGTCGTCATAGGCATGGACGACCACGTTGGAGCAGGCCTCGGTGACCGCCAGGCGCACGTCCGACAGCAGCTCCTCGTCCACTGCCAGCGTCTCGCCGAGTGCGCCGAACGCGTGGCGGATCAGCGCGATGTTCTCTGCTCGAGCCGGGAGCGCTAGCTCCATGTCCGGCGTCATACTCGCTCCTGGGGTACTCGAGGTGCCTGCGTCATCACTGATGGTGCCCGATAGCGGCGATTCTCACACGCTGAGCATACGCCAGCGATCCCGAGCCTACCCGTCAGCCGGGTCTGGCCGTGGCGGGGCGGGCGAGGGCGAGTCAGCGCGGACACCCCGCTCAGGGCATGCGCGCGAGTGGCTGGGACTCGCTTCGCACTGATACCCTTTCTGGCTCCGCCTCAGGTGTCCGCCCGTGCCCGCGCGGAGAGTGTTCGCGCGGGACTGCACCGCCCCCAGGGAGCACTTCCATGACTACGCACACCACGCAGCCGCCCAAGGCAGTCGGACTCTACGACCCCCGCTTCGAGCACGACGCGTGCGGCGTGGGCATGGTCGCGCGCCTGGACAACATGGCGACGCACGAGGTCGTGGAGCGGGGGATCGCCGCGCTGAAGAACCTCGAGCACCGGGGCGCCTCCGGTGCGGACCCGTGCACGGGCGACGGCGCGGGGATCCTGATGCAGATGCCCGACGAGCTGCTGCGCGCGGTGGTCGGGTTCGAGCTGCCGCCGGCGGGCCGGTACGGGGTCTTGATGTGCTTCCTGCCCTTGCAGGACGAGTCTCGTCGCGCGCGGCTGCAGGAGCTGCTGGAGCGAACGGTGGTGCAGGAGGGCCAGACGGTGCTCGGCTGGCGCGACGTGCCGGTGGCGCCGGAGCACACCGGCGAGGTCGCCGGCGCCTGCCGTCCGAAGATCCGCCAGCTGTTCGTCGGCGCAGGCCCCGAGCAGGCCGCAGACCAGGACGCGTTCGAGCGCAAGCTGTACGTGATCCGGCGCGTGTGCGAGCTGGATCCGGAGGGCGCCGGCCTGTATGTCGCGTCGAGCTCCTCGCGCACGCTCAACTACAAGGGCATGCTGATCAGCTGGCAGCTGGCCGAGTTCTATCCCGACCTGCGGGACGAGCGCTGCGCCAGTGCGCTGGCGCTCGTGCACTCGCGCTTCTCCACCAACACGTTTCCCAGCTGGGAGCTGGCCCACCCCTACCGGACGATCTGCCACAACGGCGAGATCAACACGGTGATGGGCAACGTCAACTGGATGCGCGCGCGCGAGTCCGAGCTGCGCAGCGAGCTGTTTGGCGAGGACCTGGCGAAGATCCTGCCGGTCGTGACCCCGGGCAACTCCGACTCGGCGACGTTCGACAACGTGATGGAGCTGCTGCTGCTGGCCGGGCGCTCGCCGGCGCACGCGGCGATGATGATGATCCCGGAGGCCTACCGCGACCGTGAGGACCTGCCCGCGGACCTGGTCGGGTTCTACGCCTACCACGCCTGTCTGATGGAGCCGTGGGACGGTCCGGCGTCGGTCGCGTTCACCGACGGGCGCGTCGTCGGCGCGACGCTCGACCGCAACGGGCTGCGTCCGGGACGCTGGGTGCAGACGGCCGACGGGCACGTCGTGCTCGGCTCGGAGACGGGCATGCTCGACGTCGCGCCGTCGCAGATCAGGCGGCTGGGACGGCTGCAGCCGGGCAAGCTGTTCCTGGTGGACTTGCAGCGGGGCTGCATCGTCGAGGACGGCGAGGTCAAGCGCGCGCTCTCCACGCGCAAGCCCTACCGCGAGTGGTTTCAGCGCAGCTCGGTGGCCTTCGACGAGCTGGAGGCCTCCGAGCAGGTGACGATCTCCGACCAGCCGCTGCACCGCCGCCAGCGCGCGTTCGGCTACAGCCAGGAGGATCTGCGCGTGCTGCTGGCGCCGATGGCGCGCGACGGAGTGGAGCCGATCGGCTCGATGGGCAACGACGTCTCCCTGGCGGTGCTCTCCGACCAGGCGCCGCCGCTGTTCTCTTACTTCAAGCAGCTGTTCGCTCAGGTCACGAATCCGCCGATCGACCCGATCCGCGAGGAGATCGTGATGAGCCTGGAGACGACGCTCGGCAGCGAGCGCAACCTGTTCGAGGAGACGCCCGAGCACGCGCACAAGCTCGTGCTGGATCGCCCGATCCTGCTCAACCGCGAGCTGGAGACGCTGCGCCACGTCTCGCACGAGCTGTTCGCCGCGCGCACGATCGACGTCACCTGGCCGGTCGCCGAGGGCGCGGCCGGCATGCTCGCGGCCCTCGATCGCGTGTGCTCACAGGCGCACGACGCGATTGCCGCGGGCGTCAACATCATCGTGCTGTCTGACCGCTTGCTCGGCCCACGGCGTGCTCCGATCCCGTCGCTGCTGGCCGTGGCCTCCGTGCACCATCATCTCGTGCGCGAGGGCACGCGGCTGCGCGTGGGGATCGTGCTGGAGTCCGGCGAGCCGCGCGAGGTGCACCACTTCGCGACGCTGATCGGCTATGGCGCGAGCGCGATCAACCCGTATCTGATGCTGGAGACGCTCGACGAGCTGGTGATCGAGGGGCGGATCGTGTCTGGTGCCTCCGATGGTGTCGCCAACGGCGCTTCGTCGACGAGCGAGGAGCTGAACACGCGCCTGGAGCAGGCGGCGCAGAACACGATCAAGGCGATCGGCAAAGGCCTCTTGAAGACGATCTCCAAGATGGGCATCTCCACGATCCAGTCCTATCGCGGGGCGCAGATATTCGAGGCGGTCGGGCTGGAGCGAGAGCTGATCGAGCGGCACTTCACCGGCACCGCCTCGCGCATCGGGGGGGTTGGTCTGGACGTGCTCGCGACCGAGGCGCTGGAGCGTCACCGGCGCGCATGGCCGGCGCTCGAGGACGACCTGCTCCCGGTCGGGGGCGTGTACGCCTGGCGGCGCGACGGCGAGCACCACATGTGGAACCCCGAGACGATCGCGCTGGTCCAGCATGCGGTGCGTGCGGCGAACGGCAACGTCGCGGCCGCGCTGCAGGGCGAGGACGAGGCGCTTGCCGAGGTGCGCTCCAGCGACGCGTACGCCAAGTACCAGGAGTACGCGCGTGCGATCAACGAGGACGCGGCGCGCAAGGCGACGCTGCGCGGCCTGCTCGAGTTCGGGCCCGGCGCGCAGGACGGGAGCGCGCGTCGCGAGCCGATCGCCTTGGAGGAGGTCGAGCCGGCGAGCGAGATCGTGCGGCGCTTCTGCACGGGCGCGATGAGCCTCGGCTCGATCTCGCGCGAGGCGCACGAGACGCTGGCGATCGCGATGAACCGGCTCGGCGGGCGCTCGAACACCGGTGAGGGCGGGGAGGACCCCGCGCGCTTCGCACCCGACCCCAACGGCGACCGCCGGCGCTCGGCGATCAAGCAGGTTGCGTCGGGGCGCTTCGGCGTGACGATCAACTACCTCGTCAACGCGGACGAGCTGCAGATCAAGATGGCCCAGGGCGCCAAGCCCGGCGAGGGTGGCCAGCTGCCGGGCGGCAAGGTCGACGCCTACATCGGCGCGATCCGCCACACCACGCCCGGCGTGGGCCTCATATCGCCGCCGCCCCACCACGACATCTACTCGATCGAGGATCTCAAGCAGCTGATCTACGACCTGCGCTGCTCCAACCCCCCGACCGAGTCCAGCCCGGGGGCGCAGGTGTCGGTCAAGCTCGTCGCCGAGGTCGGCGTCGGCACGGTCGCGGCGGGCGTGTCCAAGGCGAACGCCGACCGCGTGCTGATCTCAGGCCACGACGGCGGCACCGGCGCCTCGCCGCTGTCCTCGATCCAGGCGGCGGGCGTGCCGTGGGAGATCGGGCTGGCCGAGACCCAGCAGACGCTGCTGCTCAACGACCTGCGCTCGCGCATCGTGGTGCAGACAGACGGCCAGCTGAAGACCGGGCGCGACGTGGTGATCGCGGCGATGCTCGGCGCCGATGAGATGGGCTTCTCCACCGCGCCGCTGATCGCCACGGGCTGCATCATGATGCGCGCCTGCCACCTGAACACCTGTCCGGTCGGCATCGCCACGCAGGACCCGGAGCTGCGCAAGCGCTTCAAGGGCACGCCCGAGCACGTCGTGAACTTCTTCTTCTTCGTCGCCGAGGAAGTGCGCGAGATCCTCGCCTCGCTGGGCTTGCGCTCGCTGGACGAGGCGATCGGCCGCGTCGACCTGCTGCACGCCCAGCCCGCGATCGAGCACTGGAAGGCGCGCGGGGTCGATCTCGCGCACGTCCTCACCCACGTCGAGCTGCCCGAGAACGCGCCCAGGCGGCGCGTCCAAGCACCGCCGGAGGTACTCGCGGACGCCCTGGACTGGGAGCTCGTGAAGCGCTCGGCCGGCGCGATCGAACGGGGTGAGCGCATCAGCTTTGCGCTGCCGATCCGCAACGTCAACCGCTGTGTCGGCGGCATTCTCTCCAGCCACATCGCCCGCGCGCACGGCGCGGGAGGGCTGCCGGAGGGCGCGATCGAGGTCTCCTTCGAGGGCTCGGCCGGCCAGAGCTTCGGGGGTTGGCTGGCGCCGGGCGTGACGTTCACGCTGCGTGGCGACGCCAACGACTACACCGGCAAGGGGCTGTCCGGCGGCGTGCTGGCGGTGCGCTCGCGCGAGGGCATGGCGAGCGAGTTCGTCGCCGAGGAGAACGTGATCGTCGGCAACACGCTGCTCTACGGGGCGACCGCCGGGCGCGCGTTCTTCCGTGGGCTGGCCGGGGAGCGGTTCGCGGTGCGCAACTCCGGCGCGAGCGCGGTCGTGGAGGGCGTGGGCGATCACGGCTGCGAGTACATGACGGGCGGGCGCGTGGTCGTGCTCGGCCCGACGGGGCGCAACTTCGCCGCGGGCATGAGCGGCGGCATCGCATATGTGCTCGACGAGGACGGCACGTTCGCGCGGCGCTGCAACATGGGCATGGTCGGGTTCGAGTCGCCGAGCCCCGAGGACGCCGCCGAGCTGCGGGCGCTGGTGCAGGAGCACGCCACCCGCACCGACTCGCCTGTGGCGGCGCGGGTGCTGGCGGAGTTCGACGAGCTCGTCGCGAAGGGCGCGTTCGTCAAGGTGATGCCCCACGACTACAAGCGCGTGCTGGGCGAACAGGCGGC
The DNA here is from genome assembly GCA_963744245.1 of uncultured Solirubrobacterales bacterium. Classification (GTDB taxonomy): domain Bacteria; phylum Actinomycetota; class Thermoleophilia; order Solirubrobacterales; family Solirubrobacteraceae; genus Palsa-744. Next base: position 464,350 of record CAVUST010000002.1, on the reverse strand, counting down.
TGAGGTGCAGACCGCCTCCTCACCGCAGGAGACTCCGCCGGCGGTGGCGGCCTGATGGACGTGCTCGGCATGCACGGCGCCGGCCGCCGGCTGGACACGCGCGGAGCGCGTGGCGACGGCATGTGCGCGGGGCACGGGGCCTGATGGGCAAGCTCGGCGGGTTTCTGCAGATCGAGCGCCACGGGATCCCCTACCGGGACCCGGACGAGCGCGCGCACGACTATCGCGAGTTCCTCATCACCCGTCCGACCGAGGAGTTGCGCGAGCAGGGCGCGCGCTGCATGGACTGCGGCGTGCCCTTCTGTCACAACGGCTGCCCGCTCGGCAACCTGATTCCCGACTGGAACGACCTCGTCTACCGCGACCGCTGGCGGGACGCGATCGCGCAGCTGCACGCGACGAACAACTTCCCCGAGTTGACCGGCCGGCTGTGCCCGGCGCCGTGCGAGGCGGCGTGCGTGCTGGAGATTCGCGAGAACGACGCGGTCACGATCAAACAGATCGAGCTGGCGATCGTCGATCGCGCCTGGGACGAGGGCTGGATCGTCCCCCGCCCGCCCCGGCATGAGACCGGGCAGTCGGTCGCCGTGGTCGGCTCGGGACCGGCGGGCATGGCCGCCGCCCAGCAGCTGCGCCGCGCGGGCCATCGCGTCGTGCTGTTCGAGCGCGACGAGGCCGCCGGCGGCCTCGCCCGGTTCGGCGTGCCCGACTTCAAGATCGAAAAGCGGATCGTGCAGCGGCGCGTCGAGCAGCTCGTCGCCGAGGGCGTGGAGCTGCGCTGCGGGGTGGACGTCGGCGGGGCCGCTTCCGGCGCCACCGTTGCCGGCGTCGACGGCCCGGGCGGCGATGGCCGTACGGATGGCGATGGGTCCGACGCGGGTGCGCGCGAAGCGGTGAGCGTCGAGGAGCTGCGCAGTGGCACGTTCGACGCGGTCGTGCTCGCCACCGGCTCGCGCGTGCCGCGCGACCTGCCGGTCCCCGGCCGCGAGCTGGACGGGGTGCATTTCGCGATGGACTACCTGTACGGGCGCAACCGCTGGGCCGCACGCGAGTTCGGCCCCGACCCGGACGCGCCCCAGCCGCAGGGCGCGAATGCGATCAGCGCCAAGGACAAGGACGTCGTCGTGATCGGCGGCGGCGACACCGGCGCGGACTGCGTCGGCAACGCGCTGCGCGAGGGCGCACGCTCGATCGTCCAGCTCGAGCTCCTGCCCGAGCCCCCGCCCCAGCGTCCGGACGACCGCACGCCGTGGCCACAGTGGCCGTTGAAGTACCGCATGAGCTATGCGATGGAGGAGGCATTGCGGGAGGGCGTGGGCGAGCAGGACTACTCGATCGTCACGACGCACTTCTCCGACGATGGCTCAGGCGGGGTGGCGGCGCTGCACATCGCCCAGGCGCAGGCCGCGCCGCCGTTCGGTCCGATCGCCGGCACCGAGCGCGAGCTGCCCGCCCAGCTGGTGCTGCTGGCGATGGGCTTCCTGCACCCCGAGCCCGGGCTGCTCGACCAGCTCGGCGTGGAGAAGGACCCGCGCGGGAACGTAAAGGCGGTCAAGCCCTACACGACCTCCGTCGATGGAGTGTTCGCCGCCGGCGACGCTCGCCGCGGGCAGTCGCTGATCGTGTGGGCGATCAACGAGGGCCGCCAGTGCGCGCGCATGGTCGAGCGCTATCTCGCGGGCCGGCGCAACGGCGCGGCGGACGTGGGCGACGCGGGGGTGCTGCCCGAAGACCAGGCGCTCGCCGGTCACGCCGACGCCGACAGTGGTCCCGAGGGACCACCGACCCACGTCACACCCGGCGTCCCGGCGGAGTAGGCCGGGGGCGCGCAGCGGTGGCGCCTGTTGTGGCTTGGGAAAAGGAGGAGATGGGCGTGGGGGTGTCAAGCTACGCAACCGCTTCGTATGGCGACAAGCGGCTGGTGGCTTGCCGGCGTTTCGTTCTTTCGAGTAGAGGTTTGCCCACGTGGACGGCCGGCCGGCGGCCGGCTATGGGGATAAGTCTTACAGCGGGGTAGGAATCTGGTGCTACCATCGGGTCATGGCCGTGCAAAAGGTTTCCATCTCCCTGGATGAGTCAGTGCTTCTGGCTGCTCGTGAGGCTGCCAAACGCCGGGATATGAGCCTGTCGGCGTGGCTGAACGGCATCGCCGACGAGGCGCTGGCCCACGAGACGAGCATCGAGAAGGGCCTTCAGGGAGTCGCTGAATGGGAAGCCGAACATGGGCCTCCCACCGAGGAGGAAGCGGCCAAGGCCTCCGCGATCCTCGACGCCGCGGGGATCGGCATTAAGCGCGAATCCCGTCGCGCTGCGTGAACGGCGTCACCTACGACGCGGGCGCGCTGATCGCGGCCGAACGTGGCTCGCAGTCCATGTGGTGGCTGCATCGCGACCTGCTCAAACGCGGGATGCAGCCAACACTCCCGACGGTCGTCTTGGGCCAGGCGTGGCGAGGCGGTCCTCAGGCACGGCTCTCGCGACTGGTGAACGGGTGTCGCATCGAGCCTTTCACCGAGTCCCAGGCGCGCGCGGCCGGGGCGGCCCTCGCCGCGAGCAACGGCCGCGACCTGGTCGATGCCGCGGTCGTCGTCACCGCGCTCGCCCGCGGCGACCTGATCGTCACCAGCGACCCCGACGACCTGCAGCGGATCGCAACCGCGCTCGGCCGCTCCGTCGAGGTCTACGTCGTCTGAGCCGCGGCGAAAGCCGGTTTTTATGCTTTGCGGAGCGGGCGCGCACCGTTCTGTACGTGTGGTTTACGCACTCTGTGCAGTTCGTACTTGACAACCCCTGTTATAGACGCTATGTTCTTGCTTGTCATGGCTCTCCGGTTGGGGAGCGGGCATAAAACATAGGATCGGGTTGGGTCTTCCCTTGTGGTCGACCTTGCAGTGCTGACAAGGGTTCTTTTCGGAGAGGGACCTGAATTCGCTTCGGTGAGGGAGCTGTTTTCGCGTGAGTTCGATGGGGACATACGTGCCAGAGATTGCCGCGTGCCCGGTGGGGCCCGTAGGTAGATGCGTCAGCAGCGCTGACTCATCTCTCTCTCTCTCTCTCTCTCTTGTCCCAGTAGCACCCCGGGTCTAACCGCCGAAGCGCCGCGGGTTTTCGTCCCCCACGCGGGGCATGGCCACTCCTACCTCGCGCCCTGTTCGAAGCTACCCTGCCACGCGCGTAATGATGTTCGCCGTCCGCATGCGGTAACGCGAGACCGAAGCCTCGCTTACACACACGCGAACGGCCGGCAAGCCCACTGCGAGCCGTATTGCCGTGCGCCTGGAGGCGTAGCTGGACCGCACAACGCCACATCTCTTCCATGTGCGTTGGTGTACCGCGGCCGTGGAGGCGTAGCCGGAACTCCTCACGCTTCGTTCTTGCAACACGCTTCGGCGTGTCTCGGATCTTCGCGCATAGGGCATCGTGGCGCGTTGGCGCGCCGCGCGCCGGGGGGCATGGCTGAACCGGTACTCGCTTCGGTGCATCTCGCGTCTTCGCCCACGGGATGTTCCGGGAGGGCCGCGTGATGGCTACCGCGGGTGTTCGTCAGCGCCCTCAGGGTACGGTTGCGCGTTCGCGTTCCATCGCTCGCCGAGGTGAGGATTCGCGCGCGCAGGTTTCGGAGATGCAGCGCTCGCGGTTGCTGGCCGCGGCCGTGCGAGTGGTGGATGAGCTTGGTTATGCGGGTGCGTCGGTGGCGCATGTTACGCAGCGCGCGCGAGTGTCGCGGCGCACGTTCTACGAGCTGTTCGCCAACCGTGAGGAGTGTGTCGCGGCGGTGCTGGAGGACGCGGCTCAGCGGATCGCTGTGGAGATCGAGCGTGCGGGTTTGGAGGATGGGTCGTGGCGTGAGCGTGTGCGTGGTGGGTTGTGGGTGATCTTGTCGTTCTTGGATCGTGAGCCGGTGCTGGCGCGGGTGTGTGTGGTGCAGGCGTTGCGTGGCTCTCAGATGGTGTTGGAGCGTCGCGAGGAGATCCTGCAGGGGTTGGCGCGGGTCTTGGATGAGGGTCGTGGGGAGGGTGCTCGTGGTCAGGGGTGTCCGCCTTTGACGGCGGAGGGTTTGGTCGGCGCGGCGTTCGCGATCGTCTACGCGCGGTTGTTGCGCGGCGATTCAGAGCCGCTCACGGGTCTGCAAAGGGAAGTGATGGGGATGATCGTGCTGCCTTATTTGGGGCCGGCCGCGGCGCGTCGTGAGCAATCGCTTCCCGTGCCAGTCTCCACGCAGGGCCCTGCCGCGCGAGATGGCGCGGTGGCGGGCGAGCACGATTCGCTTGATCCGTTGGAGGGCATCCCGATGCGTTTGACGTATCGCACTGCGCGGGTGTTGGAAGACGTCGCGGAGCATCCCGGTGTGAGCAATCGCATGGTCGCTGAGCTCTCGGGGATCGTGGATCAGGGACAGGTCTCGAAGCTCTTGGCGCGCTTGGAGCGGTTGGGGTTGTTGCAGAACACGGGTGCCGGGCATGCGCATGGTGAGCGTAACGCTTGGTGTCTGACTGACAGAGGTGTGCGGGTGACACAAAGGATCCGCGTTCATGCGGGCGAGAACGGGGAGGTGGCGTAGCAATGCGTCTGAAGAAAGCAGACACGAAGGCGCGCGTGTACGGGCTCATGGTCCTCGGCGTCCTGTCCGTCGCGGTCCTCACGGCCGCGCCTGCGCTCGCTCTCCCCGAAGGTCGGGTGTATGAGATGGTCAGCCCGCCCTACAAGGCTGGGTATGACACAAGTCATATCGATGCCGTAGCGCCGAACGGGGAAAGTGTTGCATTCGCCTCGGGTGGCGTGTTCGCCGGTTCGGACGCTCCCCAGGTAGAGAGCGACTACCTGGCGCGTCGTGGCGGGTCGGGATGGGTGACGGCGCCACTAGACGCTCCAGCTTCGCTGGCGCCGGCCAGCAAAGTCGAAGACATCTCCTCCACACTGGAAACGGTTCTCTCCGTGGTACAGGTTGCCCCCAATGTTGGTGAGATCAGACAGTCAAACGAAAATGAGTATCTAATGCATCGCACCGGCTTGCCGGACAGCGCAGCGAATTGGGAAGTAGCCGGCGGCCTGGTCATCGAAGCAATACGCCCCCCCGGCAGCACTATTAATCTGATTACATCCGAGGGCGGCGGAAGCGCAAATCTCTGCCATCTCCTAGTCCAGCCGTCAGAACTCCCGTTGACGCCGGAAGGATCGGAAACGATCGAAAAGCAGGTGTATCAGCTGTCTGCTTGCGACGGTGAACCCGGTTTGCGGCTCCTCGGTCTGGACAACCAGGGCAAAGCTCTCTCGCCGGGCTGCGCGCTTCCCGGCGCGGAAGGGTCGGCGAGCGGCAGGGAAGGCGCGTTCAACGCTATCTCCGCAGATGGCAGCGAGACCTTCTTCAATGCGGCGACGGCATCGGGGGGCAAGACGACATGCCAAGCGACCGACGGGGTTCAGGTGTTTGTACGTCTGGGTGGGTCGCGTACGGTTGAAGTGTCTCGGCCGCTCGACGTGAGCAAGCCGTTCGGCGGGTGTGGCGATGGGGGCGCAGGTGGTGAAACTCCGGGTGAAGTGCCGTGCCCGGGCGCGAGCACACGGCCGTCCGCGGAATTTGACGGCGCGTCTGAAGATGGTTCGCGGGTGTTCTTCACGACGACCGCTCCATTGACGGGTGAAGGCGGCGAAGCCGGAAAGGACTTGTATATGGCGAGCGTCGGCTGTGTCGGAGAAAGCGTATGTGAAGCGTCTGAACGGCAGGTTACGGCGCTGGTGCGGGTGTCGGCCGCCACGGATGTGGGCGAACCGGCGGAAGTGCAGAACGTGGTGAGGGTCGCACCGGATGGATCCCGTGTTTACTTCGTCGCCCGCGGTGTGCTGGTCGACGCACCGAACCCGGCAGGGATCTCGCCGGTGAAGGGCGCGGACAACCTGTACGTGTATGACGCTGAATCGCATGGCTTGGCGTTCGTCGCGGATCTCTGCTCGGACGCGGCGCAGTCGGGTGTGGTCGAAGATGCGCGCTGTCCCCGTGATCTGAGCGAAAGCAGGAACGATAAGAAACTGTGGTCCGCCGGGAACGCGGAAGCGCAGTCCACGAGCAATGGCCGGTTCCTGGTCTTCTCCACATATGCGCAGCTGGTCACGCACGGTCGTGAAGCCGATACGGACACGGCGAGGGACGTGTATCGCTATGACGCGCTCACCGGCGCGTTGAACCGCGTGTCTCTCGGAGAAGAGGGGTTTGACGCGAACGGCAATGGCATCGAACCGTCGCTCGGCGCCTACGACGCATCGATCCAGTTCGGTGACGTACGTGGCGCGAAAGCGCACGAAACTCATGAACTGAGTGTGCGTGCGATCAGCGAAGACGGATCGCGAATCGTGTTCTCGAGTGCGGAGTCGCTTTCACCGGCCGATCACAGCGGTGGCGAAAACGTGTATGAATGGCATCAGACGGTAAGTGGCGGGGAAGGCGTTGTGTCGCTGGTTTCCGGCGGCGCCGCCGAAACCTCCGCCCACAGTCCGGTCATCACACCGTCCGGTAACGACGTCTTCTTTGTCACCACCCAGGGGCTGGTACCCGATGACACCGACGGCCAGGCGGACGTGTATGACGCGCGCCTGGGTGGTGGGTTTGCGCCCGCGCCGACAGCGGTGGCGCCATGTGCGGGGGACGCTTGCCAGGGCCCGCTGACGAACCCCGCGCCGCTGCTGGTTCCGGGCAGTGTCTCCCAGGCTCCGGGCGGGAACTTCGCGCCTGCCGTCGTGGCGCCCGCGACGATCGTGAAGGCGAAGGCAAAGGCCGCCCCCAAGTGCGGGAGAGGATACGTGAGGAGGAACGACAAGTGCGTGAAGAGCGGGAAGCGCGCGAAACGGTCGGCGAGGAGGAGGAAGTAGCATCATGCGCGAGCGATCGACACCCCGTTTTACCCCGGCCGGCTCGCTTCGCGGCGTGATAGTGGTCGTGGGCGTTCTTATGGGGCTCCTGTTCTCCGCGTCCCTCGCCTGGGGGGCGGGCGGCACCCCGCTTGGGATCACCAGCTTTGGGTTGCAAACAGATGGTGCGACGAGGCTGATTCCGGACTCGTCGGGTCGTGAGAAAGTAGTCAATGAACCGTACACGTTCACGCAGGCCGGGGGGCATCCGTGGGCCCTGACGACGACGGGCGAATTCACGACCGAAGAATTCGAAAGGGAAGTGAGTCACGAAATTGTCCACATTCTCGTTCCGACGCGTGACCCGAAGGACATCGTGGTGGGTCTGCCGTCGGGATTGCTGGGTGATCCCTTGGCGGTACCACGTTGCGCGCTGGCGACGCTGCTGGTTCACACAAAATGTCCGGCCTCCACCCAACTGGGAGTCTACCGTTTGCGCTGGGAAGGCGGCAAGGAATATCTTGGGCCGATCGTGAATGTGACGCCGGAAGCGGGCCAGTCGGCCGAGTTCGCGTTCGAAACGCCCGGACCTACGTTTCTGCTGACCGCGCATCTCGTGCACACCAACGGAGGCTATGGATTCACGGTCGCGTCCGACGGTGTGCCACCAACTCTGCTCAGCCGCTTCGAAGTTACGTTCTGGGGTGTGCCGGCTGACCCAAGCCACGACCCGATGCGCGGCCTCGCATGCAGCTCCGTAGGGCCAGGTGAACCCACGATGGCATGCACCGGTGGTGGCGAGCCAGACGGCGAAACGCCGGTGCCGTTCATTTCGTTGCCGACCGATTGCGCGGCAGGGAGCGAGACGGCGACGCTGCGTGCCGATTCGTGGGAGGAACCGGGCAGTGTCAAAGAAGGGCGCTACACGGGATATGCCGAAGAAGCGACGAGCTTTCCGGGCGTGACGGGGTGCAACGTGTTGGGTTTTGGTCCTTCGATCGAAGTGAACCCTGACACGGTGCTGGCCGATGCCCCGGTTGGGTTGGGCGTGAACGTGAAGATCCCCCAGAACGAGCAGGCTGGAGGTGAGGCGACGCCGCATTTGCGTAACGCTGTCGTGACGTTGCCCGAGGGCTTGTCGATCAGCCCCGGTGTCGTAGATGGTGTCCAGGCGTGCAATGAAACCGGTCCTGAAGGGATCAACTTCCCGGGGTCTGGTCCCGAATCCGAAGAACAGGGTTTGAGCGGTGAACTGCAGCTAGCGCCGGGGCATTGTCCCGACGCCTCGACCGTCGGAACCGCGGAAGCGGTGACACCGGATCTCTCTGAACCGGTGAAGGGGCACGTGTACTTGGCGCACCCGTTGTGCGGCGGGACGGGTCAGGAACCCTGCACCGACCAGGACGCGCTCGATGGTCGCCTCTACCAGTTGTATTTGGAATTTGGTGGTGTGGGACCGTTGGCTGACACCGGTATCAATGTCAAGGCGCATGGTTATGTTGAGGCCAACCCCGCGACGGGACAGCTGACGACGGTGGTGGACGATAACCCGCAGGTCCCGATCAGCGAAGTAAAGATTCGTTTGAATGGTGGTCCGCGAGCCTCGGTCGATAACCCGGCTGTCTGTGGTCCAGCGGTAACGACGGCTGATTTGACGCCGTGGAGCGCACCTGGGATCACCCCGGAAGGGTTGTCGATGTCGGGGACACCGGACGTGACACCCGTCTCGCACTACAACGTGGAAGGTTGCTCTGACCCTGTCCCGTTCGCTCCGGGACTGGTCGCGGGGACGGTCACGCCCCAGGCGGGACAGTTCAGCGCGTTCACGCTCAACCTCTCGCGTGCGGATCGTGAACAGTACGTGAAGGGCATCCAGATCCATACTCCCCCGGGATTGTTGGGGATGCTCTCCAGCGTCCAGCTTTGTGAAGAACCCTTGGCGGATCAGGGCCACTGCCCATCCTCTTCGAGGATCGGGACTACGCGTGTAGCGTCGGGCGCGGGGTCGCACCCGTTTGAAATCGAAGGAACGGTGTACTTGACCGGCCCGTATGATGGTGCTCCGTTCGGGTTGAGCATAGTCACGCCAGCGGTTGCGGGTCCCTTCAATCTCGGCTTGGTGGTTGTGCGTGCGCGTATCGATGTGAACCCTGTTGATTCGACGTTGACTGTCACGACTGATGAAACGGGTCGGTATGCGATCCCGCAGATCTTGGATGGGGTGCCGTTGCGTTTGAAACGGATCACGGTCAACATCGACCGTCCTGACTTCATGTTCAACCCCACCAACTGCGGCGCACCAGGGTCTCCAGGTGTGCAGCAGGTGACGGCTACGATCTCTGGTTCTGAAGAGTCCAAGGCTACGGTTGCCAGTCCGTTGGGTGTGGGTGGTTGCAAGAGCCTTGAATTCAAACCCTCCTTCACAGTCTCAACCTCGGGGAAGACGAGCAAAGCCAACGGTGCGAGCCTTGACGCGAAGGTGTCCTATCCCGCGGGATCGGTTGGTAGTGAGACGAACATCGCGAGTGTCAAAGTTGAATTGCCGGAGCAGTTGCCGTCGCGTTTGACGACGTTGCAGAAAGCGTGCACCGCAGCGCAGTTCGAAGCGAATCCCGCCGGTTGTCCGTCAGCGTCGATCGTGGGTATTGTGCGTGCTAGTACGCCGTTGTTGCCTGTGGGGTTGTCCGGTCCTGTGTATTTCGTCAGTCATGGTGGGGAAGCGTTCCCGTCGTTGATAGTGGTGCTGCAGGGTGATGGTGTCAGGGTCGATCTGACCGGCAGCACGTTCATCAGCAAAGCCGGGATCACGAGCAGTACGTTCAAGAGTGTTCCCGACGTCCCCGTCAGCACGTTCGAGCTCTACCTTCCCGAGGGCCCCTACTCCGCACTGACAGCCAACGGCAATCTCTGTGATCTGACGCGCACGGTCCTGACCAAGCACAAGATCACCAAGAAGATGCATGGTCACACCGTGCACCAGATAGTCACGACGCGTAAGACGGCGCCTGTGGCGTTGACGATGCCGACGGAAATGGTCGCTCAGAACGGTGCGGTCCTCAAACAGGACACAAAGATCGAAGTCACCGGGTGCGCTTCGACTACCAAACCAAAAGCCATACCAAAGAAGAAGAAGAAGAAGTCTAAAGCTAGGAAGGCCGATACCGGTAAGGGGAGGGCGGGTCGATGATCGCAACCCACACACAACGAGCCCTACTACCCACACTGCTTGGTGTCGTCGTGTTGCTGTTCGCGCCCGCGATCGTGCACGCTGCGCAGGCACCGGTCAAGGAGATCGTCTCCAGCCATTTCGGTCGCGAAGTCAACCTCACCGAGACCGGTAAAGGACCAGCGCTCGAAGACGTCTGCACCGTCGCGTCCAAAGACGAATGTCAGGCGGGTAGGGCCAGCAGTGAACCCGGCGGGTTGACGGAGGCAGAGAGCCTCGCGGTCGCACCTGATGGGAATGTGTATGTCGCGGAAGGGGTGAATGGTCGTGTGCAGGAGTTCACGTCGTCGGGGGCGTTCGTGTTGATGTTTGGCAGGGAAGTCAACGCGAGCACCAAAGGCGATATTTGCACCGAGGAAGAAATCATCAAATCGGCCGTGAGATGCACTGCCGGTCTGGAAGGCACGGGCGCGGGACAGTTCAAAGACAGAGTGTCAGTCAGCGTCGATCCGAGCACCGGCAACGTCTACGTAGCGGATAAGGCGAACAACAGGGTGCAGGAGTTCACGGAAGACGGTGAATTCGTGTTGATGTTCGGCAAGGAAGTCAACGCGACGACTAAAGGCAATGTTTGCACGGCCGTATCGAAAAACACTTGCAAGGCGGGCCTGGCCAGCGCTGAACCCGGTGCGTTCCATTTTGAAGACGTTGCAAGGAAGATTAGTACTGCTGTCGGCGGCCCTGAAGGTCAGTTGTTCGTTGGTGAAGATGACCGTGTGCAGAGGTTTGAAGCCAACGGGGCACAGGTTGGGGAAACACCCACCGGGTGCCCGGTGGGTGCGCTCACGGTCGATCCTACGGGCGACATGTATGTCGTCTGCTCGTCTGATGGGGATAACGGCAATGTCATCCAAGAGCTCAGTCCGAGTGGTGAGGAAATCAAGCATTTCGCTTTGCCCACGCGGAGAACGGGAGCACAAGAACTCATAATAGACGCGATCGCATTGGATGCTGCGGGGCAGCTCGTCGTGACAGAAGCCGAACGGGGCTTCGATACAAGTAAGAGCGAAAAGTTCGAAACGTGGCGTGGTGGATTGTACAGTGTTGTCAACGCGACCAGTCTGCACCTGATCACGGAATTCACCGATGAATTCTCTACCGGGGAACTACCCCCATTTGCGACGGTTGGCAGCAACGACGTCGCTGTCAACGCCAAAGATGAACTGTACGCGCTCGTCGGGTCCGGGTTTCTCGATAACGAAGTCGTCGCTTATCGTTCTGTACCGGTAGCGGAACTCGCGTCGAGCCCTCCGGTGTGTGAACCCGGATTGGTCGTGGAAACGGATGTGACGTCCGACTGTCATCTGGTGGGGATGGTGGACCCGTGGGGAGTGAAAGAAACAGAAGTGAGCTTTGAATGGGGCAGGACAAGCGGCCTGGGTGAAAAGACGAGCCCGACCGCGAAAATCACGAATACCAAGAGCGAAGGCGAAGAAGAAGCACCACCCGTGGAAGTGACCGCACCGATAGAAGGCCTGCGACCGAACGAAGCGTTCTACTTCCGTGCCACCGCGCAGGACGAGAACGTCAAAACACCGGAATCGCTCACCAGCGAAACGGTGTCGTTCAACACACCGAGCGTCCCATCACGAGTCGTGGGTGAACACGACGCGTCGTTCGTGTCCTCTTCCTCAGCGGTGCTGTTCGGTGAGCTGAACCCCGAGAACACACCCACCGAATACTTCTTCGAATACGGACCATGCCCCGAACTCACGGGTTGCGAAACAGTCTTGAGGACCGGTGCGTTGGACTCGCCGGTGTACGGGAAGATCGGCGTCACGCTCGAAGCGACCGGCCTGCAACCATCCACCACGTACAGCTACCGGCTGTCGGGGGTCAACAAACCCCTCGCCGGAGCGGGTGAGGCGATGGTCAACGAAACGGGCGGTGCGCAACTACCGGAAGGATCGTTCACGACGGCGCCCGCACCGCTGCCACAAGCCGTGACCGGTGCCGCGAGCGCGATCGGTAGCACCTCAGCACTGATCGCGGGCACGGTCAACCCTGACGGGCAGCCCGCGACATACGCCTTCGAACTGGGAGTGTACGCGGGTGGGGATACGCGGTATGGGATCGTGTTCTCGGGACCCGCGGGGGAAGGCACGACACCATCGCAGCGAACACTGGGAGTGTCTGGTCTGCAACCGGGAACGACGTATGCCTACCGTGTCGTGGTCAAGAGCGGTTACGGCACCGCGGTAGGCGAACCGGTCTTGTTCACGACCACGGGACTGCCCGCTGTCCTGGTGGTGCCACCGGTGTTGGCGCAGCTGCCGGTCCCGAACATCGCGTTCCCCAACCCAACAGTCCTCACACCCCCCAAGACGGTGGCGAAGGCGAAGGCGTTGACCAATGCGCAGAAGTTGGCGAGGGCGTTGAAGGCCTGCAAGCAGGGGCCGAGGAGCAAGCGAGCAGGGTGTGAGAAGCAAGCTCGCGAGCAGTACGCGAAATCCAAGCAGGCCACTAAACGCAAGAAAGGGTAACCGTGATGTTCTCAACCATACGCAAACACGTGCGTGTCAGTCCCGCCGGGATGATCGCCATGCTCGCATTGATCTTCGCGATGAGTGGTGGTGCGTACGCCGCGAGTAAGTACGTGATCACCTCCACCAAGCAGATCAAGCCAAGCGTCCTGAAATCACTCCAGGGCAAGACCGGGCCCGCCGGTGCTCCCGGCTCAGCCGGTCCCGCGGGCCCCGCTGGAGCACAGGGAGCGCAGGGTCCCGCCGGGCCGGCAGGACCACAGGGCTCGCAGGGTGGTAAGGGCGAAACAGGCTCCCAGGGCGTTAAGGGCACGACCGGCGCCGCCGGTGCCACGGGACCCAAAGGCACAACCGGAGCGACCGGCACCACCGGTTACACTGAAACACTACCCTCCGGTAAGACCGAGACGGGCCAGTGGGCCGTGTATGCTCCCGGGGCCGGTCCGAATGAACTCAGGGTAGATGCGATCTCCTTCGCGATACCGCTGGCAACTGCTCCAGCGAGCTTCGAAATCGTATCCACGGCCCAGAAAGAAACGTCGAACTGTCCGGGAGGACTCGCAAAACCAGAGGCGGCAAAAGGCTACCTCTGCCTCTTCGAAGGAGAAATATTCCTCCACAAGCCCGGGTTGGAGCTGGCAACGGTCAACGATCCCTCCGGAGCCTCCGGAGCTGGAATCACGGGAGGCGAGCTCATCTTTGAGACCGTAAACACCGTCAAAGCCGGAGAAGCAGTCTCCTCAGAAGGCATCTGGGCAGTAACCGCGGAATAAGCAAACGGTGAGGGTCGTCGAGTAGAGCGACCGTCGGCGCGCCCCGGACAGCGTTCTGGGGCGCGCGTGAAGTTCCAGCTACGCCGCTGAGCGCCAATGGTGACACTCGGCATGTGGGCTTGCCGGAGACATGCCAGTGCTGGATTGCTCTTTAAGGAGTTTGTCGCCGGTCTGCGACCGGCTATACATGTAAGCGGCGATTGGACGGCGCTTCGCCCGAGCGGGCGGCCCGTGTGTCCCCGCACGCGGACAGCGACGAAGCCTTGTCCGCTCAGCAGGATCGGTGTCGAAAGCGCTCCATTTGGCGCACGCGAACGACTGCGGACACGGACCGCTCGACTCGCTGGCCGATCGGAGATCCCATCGATCTCCGATCGGTATGCCAGGTCTCGACACCCCGACACCAACCGTGTGTTTCTTACGCTTGCGCTCGGGTCGTCACACGGTATGTCAGGGGGTCATGTGTGCTTGGAGCATTTCCAGGAAGACGCCCGTCATGACCTGATGGTGGCGCTGCATCGAGGCGAACGAGGCGAGGGCGTACGCGGGTCGCGGAAGAAAAGAGGCTCGAGTTGCGGAGAGTCTTGCCCTCGGGTTGCGGAGAGTGCCATAGCCGGCCCCGGCAAGAGAGCCGGCTTCTTCTCTCACGCGTGCGCCCCGCTACGACACGCTGCCGCGCGGCACGATCCACTGCACGCGCTGACCGGTGAGCTTTGCGATCCGATCGAAGTCCGCGTCGTAGTGCAGGACTGCCAGCCCGGCCCGCTCCGCGCAGGCCGCGACCAGCAGGTCGGGCAGCGGCACGGCACGATGCTGGGAGCGCTCGGCGAGCATCCCCTGAACATCGAGCGCCCGTTGCACGCACGCCTCGTCGAATGGCGCTCGCGGCAGGCCGCGAAGCGACTTCGCCGCGGCGCGGTAGTTGCTCCGGCTGCCGGCGCTGAAGAGCATCTCCAGGTCGATGATCCCGCAGGTGGCGATCTCTCCCTCCAGCAGCAATGGGTCCAGCGCCTCGCGAACCTCGGCGCGGGTCTGTCGGCGGGCCAGGGCGCTCTTGTCGGCGAGGAAGGTGGGCACCGCTGCTCAGCGCCAGGCGCCGGCCATGACGTCGGGGTCGTTGAGCTCCAACGCACCGGGAGTGGACAGCAGCTCGAGCAGTTCCCGGCGCTGTCTGAGCGCGATGACCTCGGAGAGCGCCGCATCGACCGTGTCGGTCAGCGTCCTGGTGCCGAGGACGTCCTTCGCCGCCGCCACCTTCGCGGTGTCGATCTCGAAGGAGGTCTTGCGCCTGGTTGCGATGCTCACGCCTTCAGTATAGCGATTTGCGAAGCTGTGGATAGCAAGACAAGCGATAATCCCTATCCAGCCGACTGAAGCCGCATTGCCGGTGTTGCGTTCGAGTCGTCGTCGGTGCGTGCGTGTCTGGTGCGGGCTTTGGGTGGGTGACCCATAGCCGGGTGCTTCGTCGGGTTGCGGTCGGCGCCGGTCACCGCACCTGCCGGCGTTGAGGTCGCGCTTTTGGTGGCGGTCGACGGCTGGCCCTGGTTTTCGCTCTGTGGAGCGGTGTGGACGGGTCCTCGTGGCCTGTCCTGAGCACTCGATGCAGTTCGTACTTGACAACCCATGTTATAGACGCTATGTTCTTGCTTGTCATGGCTCTCCTGTTGGGGAGCGGGCATAAAACATAGGATCGGGTTGGGTCTTCCCTTGTGGTCGACCTTGCAGCGCTAATAAGGGTTCTTTTCGGAGAGGGACCTGAATTCGCTTCGGTGAGGGAGCTGTTTTCGCGTGAGTTCGATGGGGACATACGTGCCAGAGATTGCCGCGTGCCCGGTGGGGCCCGTAGGTAGATGCGTCAGCAGCGCTGACACATCTCTCTCTCTCTCTCTCTCTCTTGTCCGCTTAGCGCCGCTGATCTAACCGCCGGAGCGCTCTGGATAGCACTCCCCCTCGCGGGGAGGGTTGCGTGATGGCTTCTGCGGGTGTTCGCGCGCGTTCTCGGGGCTCGGTTGCGCGTTCCTCCGTCGCCCGTCGGGGTGAGGATTCGCGTGCGCAGGTTTCGGAGATGCAGCGTTCGCGGTTGCTGGCCGCGGCCGTGCGGACGGTTGACGAGCTTGGTTATGCGGGTGCGTCGGTGGCGCATGTTACGCAGCGTGCGCGGGTGTCGCGGCGCACGTTCTATGAGTTGTTCGCCAATCGTGAGGAGTGTGTCGCGGCGGTGTTGGAGGACGCGGCTCAGCGGATCGCCATGGAGATCGAGCGCGCGGGACTGGAGGGTCGGTCGTGGCGTGAGCGTGTGCGCGGTGGGTTGTGGGTGATCTTGTCGTTCTTGGATCGTGAGCCGGCACTGGCGCGGGTGTGTGTGGTGCAGGCGTTGCGTGGTTCTCAGATGGTGTTGGAGCGTCGTGAGGAGATCCTGCAGGGGTTGGCGGGGGTTCTCGATGAGGGTCGTGGGGAGGGCTCTCGTGGTCAGGGGTGTCCGCCTTTGACGGCGGAGGGTTTGGTCGGCGCGGCGTTCGCGATCGTTTACGCGCGGTTGTTGCGCGGTGATACAGAGCCCCTCACGGGTCTGCAGAGGGAATTGATGGGCATGATCGTGCTGCCCTATTTGGGGCCGGGCGCGGCGCGTCGTGAGCAATCGCTTCCCGTGCCCGTCTCCACGCGCGGGCTGGCCACGCGGGATAACGCGGTGGCGCGTGGGCACGATTCGCTTGATCCGTTGGAGGGCATCCCGATGCGTTTGACGTATCGCACGGCGCGGGTCTTGGAAGACGTTGCCGAGCATCCCGGTGTGAGCAATCGCATGGTCGCCGAGCTCGCGGGGATCGTGGATCAGGGGCAGGTTTCGAAGTTGTTGGCGCGTTTGGAGCGGTTGGGGTTGTTGCAGAACACGGGTGCCGGGCATGCGCATGGTGAGCGTAATGCTTGGTGTTTGACTGATAGGGGTGTGCGGGTGACACAAACGATTCGCGTTCACGCGGGCGAGAACGGGGAGGTGGCGTAAATGCGCCTGAAGAAAGCAGACACAAAAGCGCGCGTGTACGCGCTCATGGTCCTCGTCGTCCTGTCTGTGATGGCGATGGTGCTCACCTCCGCTCCCGCGCTCGCGCTCCCCGAAGGCCGGGTGTATGAGATGGTGAGTCCGCCGTACAAGGCCGGGTATGGGGTAGGCCAGGGCATTACTGTTGCTCCAAATGGAGAAAGCGCGGTGTTCAGTTCGCAGGGTGTGTTCGCCGGCGCCGATTCGCCTGACCTGGTGCTCGATTACTTGTCGCGTCGCACCGTCTCGGGATGGGTGACGACTTCGGTGGAGCCGCCGTCGGAATTTAGGGCCGGGTCAAACGTCGAAGATTTCTCGTCATCGCTTGAATCTGTGCTCGCCAGGGCTTGGCTAGGTCCAGATATCGGAAAGGCTCAGAAAACCTCCCCTCAAAATCAGTATTTGCTACACGACGTGGGTTTGCCGAGCATAGGGGAAAACTGGAGTGTCTTTGGCGGCGTCACGCTTGAAGACACAGACCACAAGGCGCTTGCGTCTGAGGAGGTAGGTGCGAGTGGCGATCTTTGCCATATGGTTATAAGCGTCAACGAAGGCGCAGGTGGCGAAGGAGGCGCGCTATTGCCCGAAGCGGAAGGAGGCGCCCATCAGCTCTATGACGTCTCCTCAGGTTGCAAGGTAGAACCGTCGTTGACGCTGGTCGGTTTGAACAACGATGGCAAGTTGATCAACACCCACTGCACGAGTTTGGGAGCAGAATTTGGTGCGAATAGCCGGTTTGGTGCGATCTCGGGCGATGGGGAAGAGGTCTTCTTTACGGCCCAGGTCGACCCAACCGAACTCGGTTGTAGCGAACAGAATGCGCAGTTGTTTGTGCGTTTGGGTGGGTCGCGGACGATCGAAGTGTCGAGGCCGCTCGATACGTCTGAGCCGTTTGGTGGGTGTGGTGATGGAGGGGGCGCGGGGGAAGTGCCGGGGGAAGTGCCGTGTCCGGGGGCGTTGGTGCGGGAACCGGCGGAATTCGTGGGTGCCTCGCGAGACGGTTCGCGTGTGTTCTTCACGACAAACGCGTCGCTTGCCGGCACGGATACGGATTCGGGTAGGGATCTCTACATGGCGAGCATCGGTTGTCCCGGCGGAGGCGAATGCGCAGCGTCTGAAAAGGGGGTTACCTCGCTTGTGCAGGTGTCGCAGCCGCTCATCGGCGGTGAAGCCGCGGATGTGCAGAACGTTGTAAGGGTCGCACCGGATGGATCGCGCGTTTACTTCATCGCGCGTGGCGTGCTTGGCGATGAACCCAATAGTGAAGGGGATGTGCCCGTAAAGGGTGCGGATAATTTTTATGTGTATGACACGGTCACGGGAAGGGTGAGGTTTATCGGGCATTGCACGGTCGGCGCGAGCGACTCCACGGATGATGGTCAGTTTTTGGTGTTTTCTACTTATGCTCAGTTGATCGGGCGCGGTGCTCAGGCGGACACGGATGACGCCCAGGACGTCTATCGTTATGATGCTGAAACGGGGGTCCTCGATCGGGTGTCGCTCGGCGAAGATGGCCATGATGCCAACGGCAACGGTCCTTACGGCGCGACGATCGCGAGCGTCGGCGTGAGCAGCGCCCGGGTGTATGACGAGTATGAATTGGGTGTGCGGTCGATCAGCGAAGACGGTTCGCGGATTGTCTTCTCGAGTGCGGAGCCATTGTCGCGGGATGCTGTGAATGGTCTTGTGAACGTGTATGAATGGCATCAGGGGCCTGGTGGTGGAGGTGTGGTGTCGTTGATCTCCAGTGGCACCTCCGAAACGCCTGATGAAAGTCCTGTGATCTCGCCGTCGGGCAGGGACATTTTCTTTGTCACGAATCAGGGTTTGACGTCGGGGGATACGGATGGTCAGGCTGACGTGTATGACGCGCGTCTGGATGGCGGATTCTCGCCTGTGGCGGCATCGGTGGCGCCATGTGCGGGGGATGCGTGCCAGGGCCCGTTGACTAACCCCGCACCGTTGCTGGTGCCGGGCAGCGTCTCGCAGGCGCCGGGCGGCAATTTTCCCGCCCCTGCCCCCGCACCTGTGGCGGTGACGGTGAAACCGAGGGCGAAGGCGACTCCCGGATGCAGGAAAGGGTATGTGAAGAAGAAGGGTAAGTGCGTGAAGCACAGGAGCGGGAAGCGCGCGAACAAGTCGGCGAAGGGGAGGAAATAGCATGTCCGAGCGATTGACACTGAGTTCTATCTTTGCCGGCTCACGATGCGTGCCTGTCGTGATGGGCGTCCTTGTGGGTTTCCTGTGCTCCGCGTCCGTGGCGAGTGCCACGATCGAAGCCAAGCCGTTTGGTATCACGAAATTTACGTCGCAGACGGTCGGTGCGACGACGCTGACACCGCTCGGTGGTGGAGGTATGGAAGTGGTCAATCAGCCGTACGTGTTCACACAGGCGGGCGGTCATCCCTGGGCGCTGACGACAACGGGTGAATTCACGAGCGAAGAAGTCGAATCCGAAGAAAAGGGAAAGATCATCCATAACGTAGTTCCGACGCGTGATCCAAAGGATATTGTGGTTGGTTTGCCGCCGGGTTTGTTGGGTGATCCGGTGGCGGTGCCGCGTTGTCAGCTGGCCAATCTGCTGGCGAGTGTGGGGAAAGTGAGGTGTCCTGGTTCTACGCAGTTGGGTGTGTTCCGTCTCCTGTGGGAAGGCGGTAGGGAAACGTTGGGCCCGATCGTTGAGGTGACCCCTGAAGCAGGCCAATCGGCGGAGTTCGCGTTTGAGCCCGAAGCGAATATACCGTTCCTGTTGACGGCGCGCCTGGTGCACACCCCGCAAGGCTATGGCTTCGTGGTGGTCTCAAAAGGCATACCCGGGGTCCAACTGGTGCGGGTTGAAACGACGTTCTGGGGTGTGCCGGCCGATCCCAGCCACGATCCGATGCGCGGGCTTTTCTGTGGCAGCGTCAGGCGTGGGCAGAGCATGGTTTGTGAAGGTGGTGGGGAATCGAGTGGTGGTGAAGCGCCTGTCCCGTTTTTGAGTATGCCGACCGATTGCGCGGCGGGCCCGCAGACGACGACGTTGCGCGCCGATTCGTGGGAGGAACCGGGCAGCGTCAGCGAAGGGCATTACACGGGTTATGCCGAAGAAACGGCGGGCTTTCCGGGCGTGACGGGGTGCAACGTGTTGGGTTTTGGTCCGTCGATCGAAGTGAACCCGGATACGGTGCTGGCGGACGCCCCGGTGGGACTGGGTGTGAACGTGAAGGTTCCTCAGAACGAGCAGCCGGGTGGTGAGGCGACACCGCATTTGCGTAATGCTGTCGTGACGTTGCCGGAGGGCTTGTCTATCAGTCCCGGTGTCGTGGATGGTGTCCAGGCGTGCAACGAAACAGGCCCGGAAGGGATCAACTTCCCCGGTTCTGGTCCCGAATCAGAAGAAGTGGGTTTGAATGGCGAATTGCAGCTCGCGGCGGGGCACTGTCCCGACGCCTCGACGGTCGGTACCGCGGAAGCGGTAACCCCGGATCTCTCTGAACCGGTGAAAGGGCACGTGTATTTGGCGCACCCGTTGTGCGGCGGACAAGGTCAGGAACCGTGCACCGACCAGGACGCCTTGAATGGTCGTCTGTACCAGCTGTATTTGGAATTTGGTGGTGCGGGACCGTTGGCTGATACGGGGATCAACGTCAAGGCGCATGGTTATGTCGAGGCTAACCCCGCGACGGGACAATTGACGACGGTGGTGGATGAAAACCCGCAGGTCCCGATCAGCGAAGTCAAGATTCGTTTGAATGGTGGTCCGCGAGCCTCGGTCGATAATCCCGCTGTGTGCGGTCCCGCCGTCACGACGGCTGATCTGACGCCGTGGAGCGCACCGGGAATCACCCCGGAAGGACTCTCGATGCCGGGAACACCGGACGTGACACCCGTCTCGCACTACAACGTGGAAGGCTGTTCTGATCCCGTCCCGTTCGCGCCGGGACTGGTCGCGGGTACGGTCACGCCACAGGCGGGACAGTTCAGCGCGTTCACGCTCAACCTCTCACGTCAGGACCGCGAACAGTACGTCAAGGGCATCCAGATCCATACTCCCCCGGGATTGTTGGGAATGCTCTCCAGCGTCCAGCTCTGTGAAGAACCCTTGGCTGATCAGGGCCACTGCCCCCCGTCATCCAGGATCGGGACTACGCGTGTAGCGTCGGGCGCCGGTTCGCACCCGTTTGAAATCGAAGGGACGGTGTATTTGACGGGACCGTATGACGGTGCGCCGTTCGGGTTGAGCATCGTCACCCGTGCTGTTGCGGGACCCTTCAACCTCGGCCTGGTGGTGGTTAGGGCGAGTATCGACGTGGATCCGACGGATTCGACGTTGACCGTCACGACCGATGAAACGGGGCCGTATGCGATCCCGCAGATCTTGGATGGTGTCCCGTTGCGCTTGAAACGGATCACGGTCAACATCGACCGTCCAGACTTCATGTTCAACCCCACCAACTGCGGCGCACCAGGATCCCCCGGTGTCCAGCAGGTCACGGCTACGATCTCCGGTTCTGAAGAGACGAAGGCGACGGTGTCCAGTCCGTTGGGTGTGGGTGGTTGCAAGAGCCTTGAATTCAAACCCTCCTTCACAGTCTCAACCTCAGGGAAAACGAGCAAAGCAAACGGTGCAAGCCTCGACGCGAAAGTGTCCTACCCCGCAGGATCGGTTGGTAGTGAGGCTAACATCGCGAGCGTCAAAGTAGAACTGCCGAAGCAGTTGCCGTCGCGTTTGACGACGTTGCAGAAAGCGTGCACCGCGGCACAGTTCGAAACGAACCCCGCCGGTTGCCCGTCGGCGTCGATCGTGGGTATCGTGCGGGCTAGTACGCCGTTGTTGCCTGTGGGGTTGTCCGGTCCGGTGTATTTCGTCAGTCATGGTGGGGAAGCGTTCCCGTCGTTGATAGTGGTGCTGCAGGGTGATGGTGTCAGGGTCGATCTGACGGGTAGCACGTTCATCAGCAAAGCGGGTATCACGTCGAGCACGTTCAAGAGTGTTCCCGATGTTCCCGTCAGCACGTTCGAGCTGTACCTGCCCGAGGGCCCCTTTTCCGCGCTGACGGCCAACGGGAATCTCTGTGATCTGACGCGCACGGTCTTGACCAAGCGCAAGATCACCAAGAAAACGCATGGTCACACCGTGCATCGGACGGTCACGACGCGTAAGACCGTCCCGGCGGCGTTGACGATGCCGACGGAAATGGTCGCTCAGAACGGCGCGATCCTCAAGCAGGACACGAAGATCGAAGTCACGGGATGCGCTTCGACTAAGACGAAGGTCGTCCCAAAGAAGAAGAAGAATTCTAAAGCTAAAAAGGCCGCTACTAGTAAGGGGAGGGCGGGTCGATGATCGCAACCCACACACAACGAACCCTCCTACCCACACTGCTTGGGATCATTGCGTTGCTGTTCGCGCCCGCGGTCGCTCATGGCGCGCAGGCGCCGGTCAAGGAGATCGTCTCAAGCCATTTCGGTCGCGAAGTCAATCTCACCGAGGCCGGTAAAGGACCGGCGCTTGAAAACGTTTGTACCGTCGCGTCCAAGGACGAATGCCGGCCTGGACAAGCCGGGACCGAACCCGGTGGGCTGACCGAGGCCGAGAGCCTCGCGGTCGCACCCGACGGGAATGTGTATGTCGCGGAATCGGTGAATGGTCGTGTGCAGGAGCTCACGTCGTCGGGGGCGTTTGTTTTGATGTTCGGTAGGGAAGTCAACGCCACCACGAAAGGCGATATCTGCACCGAGGAAGAAATCGTCAAATCGGGCGTGATATGCGCCGCGGGTGGCGAAGGCACAGGTCCAGGTCAGTTCATGCGGGAGCGGATGTCGGTCAGTGTCGATCCGAGCAGTGGCAACGTCTACATAGCGGAGCTGGATAACAGTAGGGTACAGGAGTTCACCGGGAACGGCGAATTCGTGCTGATGCTCGGCAAGGAAGTCGATGCCGCCACCAAAGGCAACATCTGCACATCCGTCTCGAAAAACACCTGCAAGGCAGGGGTGGCGAGCAGCGAACCCGGCGCAGTACATTTCGAAAACCAACCTGCCATCGCCGTGGGTGGCCCTGAAGATCTCCTGTTCGTGGGTGATGAAGGCCGTGTGCAGCGCTTTGAAGCCGACGGGGCTCAGGTCGGAGAAACGCACACCTGCACGCCTTACGCGCTCGCGGTCGACGTAACAGCCGACATGTATGTCGCCTGTTACGTCGGGGGCGGCCCTGACAGCAGCATCCACGAGCTGGGCCCCACAGGCGCAGAAGTCGCGCATTTCAGCCCGCTGCTGCGCACGCCTGGAGGGCAGCGGTTGTTCGTCGAGAGCGTCGCGGTGGACCCTGCCGGGCGGCTCGCCATAACCGAACGGGAAGAAGGCGTGAATTTTCAAACCAACCGCGGTGGCCTGTACGCGATCAATGGCTCCGTCCTGCATCAGATCACGGAATTCACAGCGGAATACCCGACGGGCAACCCGTCCGTCCCGGACGTGGGAGGCAATGAGGTGGCCTTCGGCGCCAAAGACGAACTGTACGCGGTCGTGGGGTTCGGGTCTCTCACTAACGAAGTCGTCGCGTATCGTCCCGTGCCGGTCGCGGAACTCGCATCGAGTCCCGCCGTGTGCGAACCCGGGCCGGTCGTGGAAACGGATGTGACGTCCGACTGTCATCTGGTGGGAATGGTGGACCCGTGGGGAGTGAAAGAAACAGAAGTGAGTTTTGAATGGGGCAGGTCCAGCGGCCTGGGTGAAAAGACAAGCCCGACATCGAAGCTCACGAACGTCAAGAGTGAAGGCGAAGAAGAAGCACCACCCGTGGAAGTGACCGCGCCGATAGAAGGTTTGCGGCCGAACGAAACGTTCTATTTCCGTGCTACCGCGCAGGACGAGAACGTCAAAACACCGGAATCGCTCACCAGCGAAACGGTGTCGTTCAGCACGCCGAGCGTCCCGCCACGAGTCGTGGGTGAACGCGACGCGTCGTTCGTGTCCTCTTCCTCGGCGGTGCTGTTCGGTGAACTGAACCCCGAGGACACCCCCACCGAATACTTCTTCGAATACGGACCATGCCCCGAGCTCACGGGTTGCGAAACAATATTGAGGACGGGTGCGTTGGAGTCACCGGTGTATGGGAAGGTCGGTGTCACGCTCGAAGTGATCGGTCTGCAACCATCCACGACGTACAGCTATAGGCTGTCAGGGGTCAACAAGCCCGTCGCCGGAGCGGGTGAAGCGATGGTCAACGAAACGGGTGGTCCGCAACTACCGGAAGGATCGTTCACGACCGCACCGTCACCGCTGCCGCAAGCCGTGACCGGTGCGGCGAGCATGATCGGTAGCACCTCAGCACTGATCGCGGGCACGGTCAATCCTGACGGGCAGCCCGCGACATACGCCTTCGAACTGGGAGTGTACGCGGGTGGGGATACGCGGTATGGGATCGTGTTCTCGGGACCAGCGGGGGAAGGCACGACACCATCGCAGCGAACACTGGGAGTGTCGGGTCTGCAACCGGGAACGACGTATGCCTACCGTGTCGTGGTCAAGAGCGGTTACGGCACGGCGGTAGGCGAACCGGTGTTGTTCACGACCACGGGATTGCCTGCGGTACTGGTGGTGCCCGCGGTGTTGGCGCAGCTGCCGGTCCCGAACATCGCGTTCCCCAACCCCACGGTCCCCACACCCCCCAAGACGGTGACGAAGACGAAGGCGTTGACTAGTGCGCAGAAGTTGGCGAGGGCGTTGAAGGCCTGCAGGCAGAGGCCGAGGAGTAAGCGAGCGGCATGTGTGAAGCAGGCTCGCGAGCAGTACGCGAAGTCAAAGCAGGCCACTAAACGCAAGAAAGGGTAATCCTGATGTTCTCAACACTACGCAAACACGTGCGTGTCAGTCCCGCCGGGACGATCGCCACGCTCGCACTGATACTCGCGATGAGTGGTGGCGCGTACGCCGCGAGCAAGTACGTGATCACCACTACGAAGCAGATCAAGCCGAGCGTCCTGAAATCACTCCAGGGCAAGACCGGGCCCGCCGGTGCTCCCGGCTCGGCCGGTCCCGCTGGAGCACAGGGAGCGCAGGGTCCCGCCGGGCCGGCGGGACCACAGGGCACACAGGGCACACAGGGCGGCAAAGGCGAAACCGGTTCGCAGGGCACCAAGGGCACGACAGGTGCCGCGGGCGCAACGGGACTCAAAGGCGCAACGGGAGCGACAGGCACGACCGGCTACACCGAAACATTGCCCTCTGGTAAGACCGAGACGGGCGAGTGGGCGACATACGGCCCGGCCGCGGGGCAAGAACTACGGACTGGCTCGATCTCGTTCACCATACCGCTGAAAACCGCTCTCGAACACTTCGAAGTGGTGCGCCCGGCGACTAAAGAAACCGCCAATTGTCCCGGAGGAGTCACCAAACCAGAAGCTACGGCAGGCTACCTCT
This sequence comes from uncultured Solirubrobacterales bacterium, assembly GCA_963744245.1. GTDB lineage: Bacteria > Actinomycetota > Thermoleophilia > Solirubrobacterales > Solirubrobacteraceae > Palsa-744. The sequence goes on along the minus strand of CAVUST010000002.1, from coordinate 439,579 downwards.
GTCTATTTGAAGCGGAAACGTTTCTGCACAATCGAGGCACCGAAAACAAGGAAAACAACATTGCCGAAGAAACTAGTCTTGAGCTTCGCTTGGTGATCGATCCCTCCACCGGAACGCCAGGACCCGGGACCTCCGGAGCCGAGTTCCTGTTCGAAACGGAAAGCAAAGTAAAAGCCGGAGAAAATGTCTCCTCAGAAGGTGTCTGGGCGGTAACCGCGGAATAAGCAAGACGGTGAGGGTCGTCGAGTAGAGCGGCCCTCGGCGCGCCCCGGGCAGCGTTCCGGGGCGCGCGGAGGTACGAGCGGGTGTGTGTGGTCTGTTGGTGAACACGGGCGTGGGTCACACCAAGGGTGAGCCCAACGCGTGGCGTCTGACGCCGCTCGGGGAGCGTGTGACCCGGCAGCTCGCGCTCGGCGGCGATGGTCATAAGGAGGGTGCGGCGGCATGAGTCCACTATGGAATTCGGGAGGAGGCGTTCTGATGAATGCTCGTAGATTGGTCGTGGGTCTTGTCTTGTCGTCGTTGCTGGGTGTCGTGGGCGTGCTCGTGGTGAGCGCTTCCGCGCTCGCGCTCCCCGAAGGCCGCGTGTATGAGATGGTCAGTCCGCCGTACAAGGCCGGGTATGGGGTAGGCCAGGGCATTACTGTTGCTCCGAATGGGGAAGGCGTGGTGTTTAGTTCGCAGGGTGTGTTCGCCGGCGCCGATTCGCCTGACCTGTTTCTCGACTATTTGTCGCGTCGCACCGTCTCAGGATGGGTGACGACTTCGGTGCAGCCGCCGTCAGAATTCAGGGCCGCGGCGAACGTCGAAGATTTCTCGTCATCGCTTGAATCTGTGCTCGCCAAGGCTTGGCTGGGTCCAAATACTGGTGCTCAGGGAACCTCCCTTCAAAATGAGTATTTGCTGCACGACGTGGGTTTGCCGAGCGTAGGGGAAAACTGGAGAGTCTTCGGTGGTATCACGCTTGAACGGACAGACCACAAGCCTCTTGCGTCTGAGGAGCGAGGCGCGAGTAGCGATCTTTGCCATATCGTTATAGATACCGTCGAAGGCGCGCTATTGCCCGAAGCGGAAGGTGGCGAAGATCAGCTCTATGACGTCTCCTCGGGTTGCCGGGGAGAACCGTGGGTGAGGCTGGTCGGATTGAACAACGATGGCAAGTTGATCAACGCTAACTGCACGAGCTTGGGAGGAGCAACCGAAGTCTACGTCGCGACGAGTCGGTTTGGTGCGATCTCTGGCGATGGGGAAGAGATCTTCTTTACGGCGAAGGTCAACCCAACCGAAGAAACTTGTAGCAAACAGCATGCGCAGTTGTTCGTGCGTTTGGGTGGGTCGCGGACGATCGAAGTGTCGAGGCCGCTCGATATGTCTAAGCCGTTCGCTGGGTGTGGTGATGGCGGGGGCGCGGGAGAAGTGCCGGGGGAAGTGCCGTGTCCGGGGGCGTTGGCGCGGGAACCGGCGGAATTCGTGGGCGCCTCGCGAGACGGTTCGCGCGTGTTCTTCACGACAAACGCACCGCTTGCGAGCACGGATACGGACGCGGGCAAGGATCTCTATATGGCGAGCATCGGTTGTCCCGGCGGAGGCGAATGCGAGGCGTCTGAAAAGGGGGTTACCTCGCTTGTGCAGGTGTCGCGATCGCTCATCGGCGGCGAAGCCGCGGAGGTGCAGAATGTGGTGAGGGTCGCACCGGATGGATCGCGCGTTTACTTCGTCGCGCGTGGCGTGCTTGGCGATGAACCCAATGGTGAAGGCGATTTGCCGGAAAAGGAAGCGGATAATTTTTATGTTTATGACACGGTCACGGGAAGGGTGAGGTTTATCGGGCATTGCACGGTCGGCGCGAGCGACTCCACGGGCGATGGTCGGTTTTTGGTGTTTTCTACTGATGCTCAGTTGATTAGGCGTGGTGCTCAGGCGGACACGGATGACGCTCAGGACATCTACCGTTATGATGCTGAAACAGGGGTACTCGATCGGGTGTCGCTCGGTGAAGCAGGCCGTGACGCCAACGGCAACGGCCTCGGCGACGCGAGCATCGCGAGCGTCAACGTGACGAGCGCCCGGGTGTATGACGAGTATGAATTGGGTGTGCGTGCGATCAGCGAAGACGGCTCGCGCATCGTCTTCTCAAGCGCGGAGCCGCTCTCGCGGGATGCTACGAATGGTCTTGGGAACGTGTATGAATGGCATCAGGGGCCGAGTGGTGAAGGTGTGGTGTCGTTGATCTCCAGCGGCACCTCCGAAACGCCTGATGAAACTCCTGTGATCTCGCCGTCGGGTAGGGATGTTTTCTTTGTCTCGAATCAGGGTTTGGCGCCGGGGGATACGGATGGTCAGGCTGATGTGTATGACGCGCGTCTGGGTGGCGGGTTCTCGCCTGTGGCGGCGCCGGTGGCGGCGTGTGCGGGGGATGCGTGCCAGGGCCCGTTGACGAATCCCGCGCCGTTGTTGGTGCCGAGTAGCGTCTCGCAGGCGCCGGGCGGCAATTTTCCCGCTCCTGCGCCTCCACCTGCTGCGGTGAGGGTGAAACCAAGGGCGAAGGTGACCCTCAGGTGCAGGAAGGGGTATGTGAAGAAGAAGGGCAAGTGTGTGAAGAGCAGGAGCGGGAAGCGCGCGAACAAGTCGGCGAGGGGGAGGAAGTAGCATCATCATGCTCAAACGATCAACACACTGAGTTCTATACTTGCCGTCTCGCGATGCGTGCCGGTCGTGGTGGGCGTCCTTCTGGTACGAAACCGAAAAACCAGCCGAACCCGGCGAAGAAGTATCAGTACACGGCACCTGGGCCGTAACCGCCCCCACCGAACCATAGGGGACGATCGCGGAATGACCAGCCCAGTAATGAGAGCCATCGAGTAGAGCGACCCTCGGCGCGCCCCGGACACAGCGTTCCGGGGCGCGTGCGGAGGTTTCAGCTACGCCGCTGCCGTCCTTATAAGTGGCCTCAGTCGACGGAGCCCGCTGGGACGACCCACTCGCAGGGCTGTCCCGTCAGGGCTGCGATCCGGTCGAAGTCGGCGTCGTAGTGCAGAACGATCAGGTTGCAGGTCTCGGCTGCTGCGGCGATTAGAAGATCTGGGACCTTGCGACCGCGTTGGTGCTTGGCGGCGAGCAGGCGCTGAACCTGTCTTGCGCGACGCATGTGCTCTGCGGTGGTCTCCACGAGCTCGAACACCTCGATTGCCCGTGTCACGCGATCCCACTCGGCGGCGTCGCGCGCTGAATAGCCCAGCTCCAGATCGCTGATCCCGGCACGGGCGAGCTCCATCGACTCGGTCCTGGACTCGATGGCTCGACGGATCGTGGGCTCCCGTAGGCGTGTCAAGACGCTCGTGTCGAGCAGGTGCGTCAGCGCCATGCCTGCTCGCGTGGCGCGAGCTCGGCGGAGGCGAGTGCGTCGAGGCTCTCTTTCACGACCGCGTCGCGATCTCCGCCGGCTCGGCGCAGGGCGTGGTTGACGGTCGCCTTGATCGTATCGGTGCCCAGCTTCCTACGAGCGCTCTGCAGCGCGTGCTCGTCTATGTCCACCAGGTGCTTGGCCATCACGGCCAGTATATACACTTCGGCGATTATATATATCCGTGTTATCTTGCCGGCTCTCGGCGTAGGCCCCTGATCGCTGTTATGAGGGACCGAGCGCGCTGGGAGGAGACTGGCGTGGTAGCTGGGTCTGGCTCCGCAGAGCCAGGTGCAGCGTATTGTCAGCCTGTTGTGATTGGCCTGTCGGGTTCCCTCTTGACAAGCCGTGTGGTTGACGCTATGTTCTGTTTTGTTCATGACTTCCCACTGTGGGATGTCGGGCACGATAGATCGGGTTTGGGTCGGTCCTGGGACCGGGTTCAAGCGCTTGTTGGGGAGAGGGCCGGATCGTATGATGAGGGGTTGTTTTCGCGTGAGTCAGTTGGGGACAGACGTGCCGGGGATCGCTATGCGCCCGTTGGGTGCCGTAGGTAGATGCGTCAGCAGCGCTGACACATCTCTCTCTCTCTCTCTCTCTCTCTCTTGTCCCAGTAGCACCCCTGGTCTAACCGCCTCTTCACGGCGGTTTTCCGGCCTCCCCGCGAGGTATGGCAACCCGTGTCCCGCGCCTTGTTCGAAGCTACCCTGCCACGCGCGCAGTGACGTTCGCCGCCCGCACGCGGTAACGCGAGACCGAAGCCTTCCTTTCACGTCAACGATCGGCCGGCAAGCCCACTGTGAGTGGACCTGCCGCGCGCCTGGAGGCGTAGCTGGGATACACCGTCAGTTGCTCTTGCAACGCGCGTTGGCGTCCCGCGGCCGTGGAGGCGTGGCTCGACCACACAGCGTCACATCTTTTCCATGCGCGTTGGCGTCCCGCGGCCGTGGTGGCGTAGCTGGAGCATCCCGCGCGTTGTTCTTGCAGTGCGCTTCGTTGCGCGCATCGCTTGGGGCGGTGGCGTGATGTCTTCCCGCACGAGTGTCGGGACAGGCGCGCGGCGCGAGGCGCTGAAGCGGCAGCGTGCGCGGGGTGTGCGGGTGTCTGCGCGGGTGCAGGTGTCGGAGATGCAGCGTGCGCGGTTGCTCTCGGCGGCGGTGGTGAGCATCGCGGAGTTGGGTTATGGGGGTGCGTCGGTGGCGCATATTACGGCGCGGGCGCGGGTGTCGCGGCGTACGTTCTATGACCTGTTCGCCAATCGCGAGGAGTGTCTGCTGGCGGTCTTGCAGGGTGTTGTGGAGCAGATCACGGATGAGATCGTGGCGGCGGATGTGGCTGGGCTCGCATGGCGTGAGCGTGTGCGTGGCGGGTTGCTCGCGATCCTGTCGTTCTTCGATCGTGAGCCGGTGCTTGCCCGAGTGTGTGTCGTGCAGGCATTGCAGGGTGGTCCGCGGGTGTTGGCGTGGCGTGAGGAGCTCCTCGGAGAGTTGGCGGGGATCTTGGACGAGGGTCGGGGGGAGAGCTCGAGCTCGCGTGCGGGGGAGTGCACTGTTCTGACGGCTGAGGGCCTGGTCGGTGCGGCGTTTGCGATCGTGTATGCGCGGTTGTTGTCGGACGGGCGTCGGGAGCCGTTGCGGGATCTGGTGGGGGAGTTGATGAGTTTGATCGTGCTGCCCTATCTGGGTCCAGCGGCGGCGCGCTCAGAGCAGCAGCGTTCCCTGCCACCGCTGCCGCGAGTCGCTAAGCGCGTCGCAAAGGAGAGCATTCAGAGCACGCTTGAGGAGCACGACCCGTTGCGGGATCTCCCGATGCGTTTGACGTATAGGACGGCGCGGGTGTTGCAGGCCGCGGGTGAGCATCCCGGTGCGAGCAACCGTCGTATCGGTGAGCACGCCGAGATCTACGATCAGGGTCAGATCTCGAAGCTGTTGGGGCGCCTGGAGCGTATTGGTCTGTTGGTGAACACGGGCATGGGTCACACCAAGGGTGAGCCCAACGCGTGGCGTCTGACACCGCTCGGGGAGCGCGTGACCCGGCAGCTCGCGCTCGGCGGCGATGGTCACAAGGAGGGTGCGGCGGCATGAGTCCACTATGGGAATTTGGGAGGAGGCGTTCTGATGAATGCTCGTAGATTGGTTGTGGGTCTTGTCCTGTCGTCGTTGCTGGGTGTCGTGGGCGTGCTCGTGGTGAGCGCTCCTGCGCTCGCGCTCCCTGAAGGCCGGGTGTATGAGATGGTGAGTCCGCCGTACAAGGCCGGATATGGGGGCAGTCTCGTTGCTGTTGCTCCGAATGGGGAAAGCGTGGTGTTCAGTTCGCAGGGTGTGTTCGCCGGGACCGATTCGCCTGACTTGGAGCTCGACTACTTGTCGCATCGCACCGTCTCGGGGTGGGTGACAACTTCGGTGCAGCCGCCGGCGGAATTCAGGGCCGCAGCAAAAATCGAAGATTTCTCGTCATCGCTTGAATCTGTGCTCGCCATTGATTGGCCAGGTCCAAATACTGGTACTCAGGGGATCTCCCTTCAAAACGAGTATTTGCTGCACGATGTGGGTTTGCCGAGCGTAGGGGAAGACTGGAGGGTCTTCGGCGATATCACGCTTGAACGGACAGACCACGAGGCGCTTTCGACTTTTGAGGAAGGCGCGAGCGGTGATCTTTGCCATGTGTTGATAGGCCTTATCGAAGGCGTGCTGTTGCCCGAAGCGGAAGGAAGCGGAGCCAAACCTCAGGTTTATGACGTCTCCTCGGGTTGTCGGGGAGAACCGGGGGTGAGGGTGGTCGGGTTGAACAACGATGGCAAGTTGATCAACCCTAACTGCACGAGCTTGGGGGCAGGCGAATTTGGTGTGAATAGCCGGTTTGGTGCGATCTCGGATGATGGGGAAGAGATCTTCTTTACGGCGAAGGTCAACCCAACCGAAGAAACTTGTAGCGAACAGCATGCGCAGTTGTTTGTGCGTGTGGGTGGGTCGCGTACGATCGAAGTGTCGAGGCCGCTCGATACGTCTGAGCCGTTTGGTGGGTGTGGTGATGGGGGGGGCGCGGGGGAATTGCCGGGTGAAGTGCCGTGTGGGGGGGCGTTGGCGCGGGAACCGGCGGAATTCGTGGGTGCCTCACGGGATGGTTCGCGCGTGTTCTTCACGACAAACGCACCGCTTGCGAGTACGGATACGGATTTGGGCAGGGATCTCTACATGGCGAGCATCGGCTGTCCCGGCGGAGGCGAATGCACAACGTCTGAAAAGGGGGTCACCTCGCTTGTGCAGGTGTCGCAGTCGCTCATCGGCGGTGAAGCCGCGGAGGTGCAGAACGTCGTGAGGGTCGCACCGGATGGTTCGCGTGTTTATTTTGTCGCGCGTGGTGTGCTTGTGGATGAAGCGAATGGTGAAGGCGATGTGCCTGTAAAGGGTGCGGATAATTTTTATGTTTATGACGCGGTCACGGGGAGGGTGAGGTTTATCGGGCACTGCACGGTCGGCGCGAGTGACTCCACGGACGATGGTCGGTTCTTGGTGTTTTCCACTGGTGCTCAGTTGATCGGGCGTGGTGCTCAGGCGGACACGGATGACGCCCAGGATATCTACCGTTATGATGCTGAAACAGGGGTCCTCGAGCGGGTGTCGCTCGGCGAAGACGGTCATGACGCCAACGGCAACGGTCCTTACGACGCGAGCATCGCGAACGTCGACGTGGCGCACGCCCGGGTGTATGACGAGTATGAATTGGGTGTGCGGTCGATCAGCGAAGACGGCTCGCGCATCGTCTTCTCGAGCGCGGAGCCACTGTCGCGGGATGCTGTGAATGGTCTTACGAACGTGTACGAATGGCATCAGGGGCCGGGTGATGGTGGAGGTGTGGTGTCGTTGATCTCCAGTGGTTCGTCGGAAACGCCTGATAGGAGTCCTGTGATCTCGCCGTCGGGCAGGGACGTCTTCTTTGTCACGAATCAGGGTTTGACGCCCGGGGATACGGATGGTCAGGCTGACGTGTATGACGCGCGTCTGGATGGCGGGTTCCCGCCTGTGGCGGCACCGGTGGCGCCATGTGCGGGGGATGCGTGCCAGGGCCCGTTGACTAATCCCGCGCCGTTGCTGGTGCCGGGCAGCGTCTCGCAGGCACCGGGCGGCAACTTCCCCGCTCCGGCACCGCCTCCACCTGCTGCGGTGACGGTGAAACCGAGGGCGAAGGTAACGTCCGGGTGCAGGAAAGGGTATGTGAAGAAGAGGGGTAAGTGCGTGAAGAGCAGAAGCGGGAAGCGCGCGAACAAGTCGGCGAAGGGGAGGAAGTAGCATCATCATGCTCAAACGATCGACACCGAACTCTATCCTTGTCGGCTCACGATGCGTGCCTGTCGTGGTGGGCGTCCTTGTGGGTTTCCTGTGCTCCGCGTCTGCGGCTAGTGCCACGATCGAAGCCAAGCCGTTTGGCATCACGAAGTTCGCGTTCCAGACGGTCAGTGCGACGACGGTAAGCGGCCCGATAGTAAATATAGGTAATGGACCGGAGTGCTTGCCGTGCAGCGTTGAAAATGTTCCCTACGAGCCGGCGTTCACGCAGGCGGGTGGTCATCCCTGGGCGTTGACGACAACGGTTGAATTCACGAGCGAAGAAGTAGAAAAGGAAGAAACTGTAAAAGAAGAAGCGCATCTCAATCTGGTGCCGACGCGTGATCCGAAGGATATCGTGGTGGGTTTGCCGCCGGGTTTGTTGGGTGATCCGGTGGCGGTGCCGCGTTGCTCGCTGGCGAGCCTGTTGGCGAAAGTGAGGTGTCCTGGTTCTACGCAGTTGGGTGTGTTCCGTCTCCTATGGGAAGGCGGTAAGGAAGCGTTGGGTCCGATCGTTGAGGTGACTCCTGAAGCGGGCCAGTCGGCGGAGTTCGCGTTTGAGCCCGAAGCGAATGTGCCGTTCCTGTTGACGGCGCGCCTGGTGCACACCCCGCAGGGCTATGGCTTCGTGGTGGTCTCAAAAGGCATACCGGGGGTCCGACTGGTGCGGGTTGAAACGACGTTCTGGGGTGTGCCGGCCGATCCCAGCCACGACCCGATGCGCGGCCTCGTGTGTGGCAACACTGAACGAGGCCAAAACCTAACGTGTAAGGGTGGTGGGGAACCGAGTGGTGGTGAAGCGCCCGTCCCGTTCCTGAGTATGCCAACGGATTGCGCGGCGGGCCCGCAGACGACGACGTTGCGCGCCGATTCGTGGGAGGAATCGGGCAGCGTCAAAGAAGGGCATTACACGGGTTATGCCGAAGAATCGACGAGCTTCCCTGGTGTGACGGGGTGCAACGTGTTGGGTTTCGGTCCGTCGATCGAAGTGAACCCTGACACGGTGCTGGCGGACGCCCCGGTCGGGTTGGGCGTGAACTTGAAGGTTCCCCAGAACGAGCAGCCGGGTGGGAACGCGACGCCGCATTTGCGTAACGCTGTCGTGACGCTACCGGAGGGCCTGTCGATCAGTCCCGGTGTCGTGGATGGTGTCCAGGCGTGCAACGAAACAGGGCCTGAAGGGATCAACTTCCCGGGGTCCGGTCCTGAATCAGAAGAACAGGGTTTGAATGGGGAACTGCAGCTAGCGCCGGGGCACTGTCCCGACGCCTCGACTGTCGGTACCGCGGAAGCGGTGACACCCGATCTCTCTGAACCGGTGAAGGGGCATGTGTATTTGGCGCACCCGTTGTGTGGCGGGCAGGGTCAGGAACCGTGCACCGATCAGGATGCGTTGGATGGTCGTTTGTACCAGTTGTATTTGGAATTTGGTGGCGCGGGACCGTTGGCTGATACGGGGATCAACGTCAAGGCGCATGGTTATGTCGAGGCCAATCCTGCGACGGGACAGCTCACGACGGTGGTGGATGAAAACCCGCAGGTCCCGATCAGCGAAGTAAAGATCCGTTTGAATGGTGGTCCGCGAGCCTCGGTAGACAATCCCGCTGTCTGTGGTCCCGCTGTCACGACGGCTGATTTGACGCCGTGGAGCGCACCGGGGATCACCCCGGAAGGATTGCCGATGCCGGGAACACCGGACGTGACACCCGTCTCGCACTACAACGTGGAAGGCTGCTCTAACCCTGTCCCGTTCGCTCCGGGACTGGTCGCGGGGACGGTCACGCCCCAAGCGGGACAGTTCAGCGCGTTCACGCTGAACCTCTCTCGTCAGGATCGCGAACAGTACGTCAAGGGCATCCAGATCCATACTCCCCCGGGATTGTTGGGAATGCTCTCCAGCGTTCAGCTTTGTGAAGAACCGTTGGCGGATCAGGGCCACTGCCCATCCTCCTCCAGGATCGGGACTACGCGTGTAGCGTCGGGTGCCGGGTCGCACCCATTCGAAATCGAAGGGACGGTGTATCTGACCGGCCCGTATGACGGCGCCCCGTTCGGGTTGAGCATCGTCACCCCCGCTGTCGCGGGACCCTTCAATCTCGGCCTGGTGGTTGTGCGTGCCCGTATCGACGTGAACCCGACTGATTCGACGTTGACGGTCACGACGGATGAAACGGGCCCGTATGCGATCCCGCAGATCTTGGATGGTGTTCCGTTGCGTTTGAAACGGATCACGGTCAACATCGACCGTCCTGACTTCATGTTCAACCCCACCAACTGCGGCGCACCAGGATCTCCCGGTGTTCAGCAGGTGACGGCCACGATCTCTGGTTCTGAAGAGACGAAGGCAACGGTTGCCAGTCCGTTGGGTGTGGGTGGTTGCAAGAGCCTTGAATTCAAGCCCTCCTTCACCGTCTCAACCTCAGGGAAAACGAGCAAAGCCAATGGTGCGAGCCTCGACGCGAAAGTGTCCTATCCCGCGGGATCGGTGGGTAATGAGGCTAACATCGCGAGTGTCAAAGTGGAATTGCCGGAGCAGCTGCCGTCGCGTTTGACGACGTTGCAGAAAGCGTGCACCGCGGCGCAGTTCGAAACGAATCCTGCCGGTTGTCCCTCGGCGTCGATCGTGGGTGTCGTGCGTGCCAGTACGCCGTTGTTGCCTGTTGGGTTGTCCGGTCCGGTGTATTTCGTATCGCATGGTGGGGAAGCGTTCCCGTCGTTGATAGTGGTGCTGCAGGGCGATGGTGTACGGGTCGATCTGACCGGCAGCACGTTCATCAGCAAAGCGGGTATCACGTCGAGCACGTTCAAGAGTGTTCCCGATGTCCCCGTCAGCACGTTCGAGCTGTACCTACCCGAGGGCCCATATTCCGCACTGACAGCCAACGGGAACCTCTGTGATCTGACGCGTACGGTCCTGACCAAGCGCAAGATCACCAAGAAAACACACGGTCACACCGTGCACCAGACCATCATCACCCGCAAGACCATCCCGGCGGCGTTGACGATGCCGACGGAAATGGTCGCTCAGAACGGTGCGATTCTCAAGCAGGACACGAAGATCGAAGTCACAGGGTGCGCTTCGACTACCAAGACGAAAGCCATACCAAAGAAGAGGAAGTCTAAAGCTAAAAAGGCCGCTACCGGTAGGAGGGCGGGTCGATGATCGCAACGCACACACAACGAATCCTCCTACCCACATTGCTTGGTATCGTCGCGTTGCTGTTCGCGCCCGCGATCGTTCATGGCGCACAGGCGCCGGTCAAGGAGATCGTCTCCAGTCATTTCGGGCGTGAAGTCAACCTCACCGAAGCCGGTAAAGGACCGGCGCTTGAAAATGTCTGCACCGTCGCGTCCAAAGACGAATGCCAGGCTGGTAGGGCCAGCAGTGAACCTGGTGGTCTGACTGAGGCGGAGAGCTTCGCGGTGGCACCCAACGGGAACGTGTATGTCGCGGAAGGGGTGAATGGTCGTGTGCAGGAGCTCACGTCTACGGGTTCGTTTGTCGGTGTGTTTGGTGAGGGCGTGATTACTCCTGGTGCGGTCGGTACCGGTGATCTGGTGTCAGGCTCGGCGACGGTGTCGTCGGTCATCACCACCAGCAGGGTGTTTCTCGTCGGGCAGACCATCACGGGCATTGGTGTTCCTGTGGGGAGCAGGATCGTGGCTGTTGGTCCGGGTACGCTCACGCTCTCTCATCCCGCGACCGCGTCTGGCACGAATGTCGCTCTGACTGTCGCTGCGGGTGCTGGTGGCGTGCCGACTAATGAGCAGCAAGTAGTCACGGTTAAGGCCACCGGTGGCAGCTTTGCGTTGGAGTTCGCCATGCCGGACCCGTCTAGCATTGAAGCCAGTACCGGGGAGATCCCGTTCGACGCCACGGCCGGGGAAGTCCAATCTGCGCTGCAAGCCCTCCCCAGCATCGGTGCCGGCAATGTCGTTGTCAGCGGCTCCAAGGGCGGTCCGTACACCGTCACCTTCCAGGGCGCTCTAGCCGATACCAATGTTGGACAGCTGCAGCAAGACTCCAGCAAACTCACCGGCGGTGCACACCAAGCCGAACACCAAGCCGAAGTCTTCACTTCCCAGAACGGTGGCGGCAGCTTCGAGGTCTGCACAATCAGCACCGACTGTCAGGCGGGCAGCGAAGGAACAAGCACTGGAGAGTTCAAAGAACGAGTATCAGTCAGTGTCGATCCGAGCACGGGCAATGTCTACGTAGCGGATGGCGCGAATAACAGGGTGCAGGAGTTCACGGAAGACGGTGAATTCGTGTTGATGTTCGGCAAGGAAGTGAACGCGACGACCAAAGGCAATGTTTGCACGGCCGTATCGAAAAACACTTGCAAGGCAGGTGTGGAAGGCGCTGAACCAGGCGCTTTCCACTTCGCCGCGGGCTTCAGTACCGCTGTGGGTGGCCCTGAAGACCTGCTGTTCGTTGGTGAAGAAGGCCGCGTGCAGCGCTTCGAAGCCGACGGTGTGCAGGTCGGGGAAACCCCCACCGCGTGCACAGTGGGTGCGCTCGCCGTCGATCCAACAGGCGACATGTACGTCGTCTGCTCGATCGATGGGGATAACGGCAATGTCATCCAAGAGCTCAGTCCGAGCGGTGAAGAAATCAAGCATTTCGCGTTGCCCATGCGGAGAACGGGAGCACAACAACTCAATATTGACGCGATCGCGCTGGACGCCGCGGGACAGCTCGCCATCACAGAAACCGAAATAACTTCAGAAGACTTCCATCGTGGCGGATTGTACAATATTGTCAACGCGACGAGTCTGCATCTGGTCACGGAATTCACCAACGAATTCTCCACCGGGGCATCACCACCAGAGCCCGCGACGGTTGGCAGCAACGACATCGCTATCGGTGCTAAAGACGAACTGTACGCGCTCATAGCGTTCGGTTTTCTCGATAACGAAGTAGTCGCGTATCGTCCCGTGCCGGTCGCGGAACTAGCGGCCAGTCCCGCCGTGTGCGTATCCGGGCCGGTCGTGGAAACGGATGTGACGTCCAACTGTCACCTGGTGGGAATGGTGGACCCGTGGGGAGTGAAGGAAACAGAAGTGAGTTTTGAATGGGGGAGGTCCATTGGTCTGGGTGAAAAGACAAGCCCGACATCGAAGATCACGAATACCAAGAGTGAAGGCGAAGAAGAAGCACCACCGGTGGAAGTGACCGCACCGATAGAAGGTTTGCGACCGAACGAAACGTTCTATTTCCGTGCCACCGCGCAGGACGAGAACGTCAAAACACCGGAATCGCTCACGAGCGAAACAGTGTCGTTCAACACACCAAGCGTCCCACCACGAATCGTGGGCGAACACGACGCATCGTTCGTGTCCTCTTCCTCAGCGGTGCTGTTCGGTGAACTGAACCCGGAGAACACGCCCACCGAATACTTCTTCGAATACGGACCATGCCCCGAACTCGCGGGTTGCGAAACGATCTCGAGAACGGGTGCGTTGGGCTCACCGGTGTATGGGAAGATCGGTGTCACGCTCGAAGCGACCGGCCTGCAACCATCCACGACGTACAGCTACAGGCTGTCGGGGGTCAACAAACCCCTCGCCGGAACCGGTGAGGCGATGGTCAACGAAACGGGCGGTGCGCAGCTACCGGAAGGATCGTTCACGACCGCGCCCGCACCGCTGCCGCAAGCCACGACCGGTGCGGCGAGCGCGATCGGTAGCACCTCGGCGCTGATCGCGGGCATGGTCGATCCTGACGGGCAGCCCGCGACCTATGTCTTCGAACTCGGGGTGTACGCGGGTGGGGAGACACGGTATGGGATCGTGTTCTCAGGACCTGCTGGGGAAGGCACGACACCATCGCAGCGAACACTGGGAGTGTCTGGTCTGCAACCGGGAACGACGTACGCCTACCGCGTCGTGGTCAAGAGCGGTTACGGCACGGCGGTAGGCGAACCGGTCTTGTTCACGACCACGGGACTGCCCGCGGTGCTGGTGGTGCCCGCGGTGTTGGCGCAGCTGCCGGTCCCGAACATCGCATTCCCCAACCCAACAGTCCCCATACCCCCCAAGACGGCGGTGAAGGCGAAGGCGCTGACCAGCGCGCAGAAGCTGACGAGGGCGTTGAAGGCCTGCAAGCAGAGGCCGAGGAGTAAGCGAGCAGCGTGTGAGAAGCAGGCTCGCGAGCAGTACGCGAAGTCCAAGCAGGCCACTAAACGCAAGAAAGGGTAATCCTGATGTTCTCAACACTACGCAAACACGTGCGTGTCAGTCCCGCCGGGATGATCGCTACGCTCGCATTGATCTTCGCGATGGGTGGTGGTGCGTACGCCGCGAGTAAGTACGTGATCACCTCCACCAAGCAGATCAAGCCCAGTGTCCTGAAATCGCTCCAAGGTAAGACCGGGCCCGCCGGTGCTCCCGGCTCGGTCGGTCCCGCGGGTCCCGGGGGAGCACAGGGGGCGCAGGGTCCCGCCGGGCCGGCAGGACCACAGGGCACACAGGGCGGCAAAGGCGAAACCGGTTCGCAGGGCACCAAGGGCACGACCGGAGCTGCGGGCGCAACGGGACTCAAAGGCGCAACGGGAGCGACAGGCACGACCGGTTACACCGAAACGTTGCCCGCGGGTAAGACCGAGACCGGCTCATGGGTCATCCGCGGAACAGCGAATGCCGAAAAAGAACTCCGTGTGACGGCGATCTCGTTCCCGATCCCGTTGAAGGAAGAAATCAACAACAAAGAAGTTCACGTCGTCAAGATAGGTGAAACCGTCGCGGGCTGTCAGGGTACCCCCGAAAAACCCGAAGCCGAACCGGGCCTGCTCTGCATCTATGAAGGAGCATCGCTCCTGCCCACCAAAGGCCTGGTCGCGTCGAACTTGGTCATCCAGACCGGCAAGGCCTCAGAGGGCGCCGGTACCACCGGCGGCGAACTCATCTACGAAACTGAAAAACCAGTCGAACCCGGCGAAGAAGTATCGGTACACGGCACCTGGGCCGTAACCGCCCCCACCGAACCATAGGGGACGATCACGGAGTGATCGAGTAGAGCCACCGTCGGCGCGCCCCGGACAGCGTTCCGGGGCGCGTGCGGAGGTTTATTAGCTACGCCGCCTTAGCTACGCCGCCGCTGCGCGTGGACGGCATGTGGGCGTGTGTTGCCATGCGAGGTAGCGGCGTAGCTGCATAGCCAGGCGCCAAGGAAAAACCAGCGGACGAGTATTACAGCTACGCCGCAAAGCGCACTGGCGACACTCGGCATGTGGGCTTGCCGGAGACATGCCGGTGATGGATTGCTCTTTAAGGAGTTTGTCGCCGGTCTGCGACCGGCTATACATGTAAGCGGCGATTGATCGGCGCTTCGTCCGAGCGGGACGGCCTGTCGTCCCGCACGCGGACAGTCACGAAAGTCCTATCCGCTCAGCAGGATCGGTGTCGAAAGCGCTCCATTTGGCGCACGCGAACGACCGCGGACACACGCCGTTCGACTCGCCTCCGCGCCAGGTCTCGACACCCCCGACACCGACCGTGTGTTTCTTCTACGCTTGCTCCATGTCCTCCGCCAACGGATCGCTTCCCCGCGCCTGCGTCATCGGCGCGGGCTCCTCCGGCATCGCCGTCGTCAAGGCGCTGCACGAGCGCGGCATCCCCTTCGACTGCTTCGAGACCTCCGACGAGGTCGGCGGCAACTGGGTCTTCGGCAACCGCAACGGCATGTCCGCCGCCTACCGCGACCTGTTCATCAACGTCTCGCGCGAGCGCATGGCCTACTCGGACTTTCCCATGCCCACCTCCTACCCCGACTTCCCCCACCACACGCACATCCGCGAGTACTTCAACGACTACGTCGACCACTTCGGCCTGCGCCCGCACATCACCTTCCAGACCGGCGTGCAGCACGCCGCCCGCCGCTCAGACGGCTCCTGGGAGATCACGCTCGACAGCGGCGAGACCCGCACCTACGACGCGCTGCTCGTCGCCAACGGCCACCACTGGGACCCGCGCTGGCCCGAACCCGCCTTCCCCGGCGCCGACACCTTCTCAGGCGAGCAGCTGCACGCCCACTCCTACGTCGACAACTCCCTCTTCGCCGACCGCAACGTCGTCATCCTCGGCATGGGCAACTCCGCCATGGACGTCGCCGTCGAGTCCTCCTACGTCGCCGCCCACACCTACCTCTCCGCCCGCCACGGCGCCTGGATCATCCCCAAGTACGTCTTCGGCAAACCCGTCGACCAGCTCCCCAACGACCCCCGCGTCCCCTTCGCCATCCGCCAGCGCATGATCCACCAGGTCATCCGCTCCTACACCGGCGACCCCGAGCGCTACGGGCTGCCCAAGCCCGACCACAAGTTCGGCGAGTCTCATCCCACCGTCTCCGGGCGCATCCTCGATCGCATCGCCCACGGCACGATCGCGCCCGTCCCCAACATCGCCGCGCTCGAAGGCTCACAGGTGCGCTTCACCGACGGGCGCGTAGTCGACGCCGACGTCGTCGTCTACTGCACCGGCTACCGCATCACCTTCCCCTTCCTCGATCCCGACCTCGTCTCCGCGCCCGACAACCACATCGAGCTGTTCCGGCGCGTCTTTCACCCCGACGTCCCCGGCCTCTACTTCATCGGTTTGCTGCAGCCCCTCGGCGCGATCATGCCGCTCGCCGAGGCCCAGGGCCAATGGGTCGGCGACCACCTGCTCGGCGACTACGTGCTCCCATCCCCAGCGCAGGTCCGTGCCGACATCGCCTCAGACCAGGCAGCGATGCGCAAGCGCTACGTCGCCTCCAAGCGCCACACGATCCAGGTCGACTTCAACGACTACCTGCGCGACATCGCCATCGAGCGCCGCGCAGGCGCGCAGCGCGCTCGGGATCGACTGCTCGCGGTCTGACGGCGTAAAGCAGGCAATCAGGGCCACGCAACCGGGGACGCTCTCGCGGCCTTCTTCTACGCTGTTTCTCACAGCCATGCCCACCTTCTGCCGGCACAACCGCTTCATCGAGCGCTGCCCCATCTGCAGCAGGACGCTCCCCGGCGCTGAGCCCGCGACCGGCGCCGGCAAGCGTCAGTCCTCGCGTGCCGCCGGCGGAGGGTCGTCCTCCTTGCGCGGCGCCTCAGCCACTGCGCGCAACCGGCGCCTACGCGCCGGTGGACGCGAGGTGCGCGTTCACCGCGAGACCCGCGCCCAAGAGGACGGCTACGAGAACGCGCTCGTGCCCGGCCTGCACTCCTCCGATGACGCCGCCCGCCTGGCCGAGGAGATCGCGTTCGCCAGTGGGCGCCTGTTGCGGATGCACGCGGCGCCACCCGGCCTGTTCAACGAGATCCGCGCGCTCGCGGGCGACGGTGAGCTGGAGCGTGCGAGTTGGCTGTGCTTTCTGACCGTCTACCTCTCGCCGCTGCAGGGGGAGGACCCGTTCGCGGGCGTGCGCCTCGTGCTGGAGCGCGAGGGCGACGGCAGCGGGCGTCGGGAGGAGGGCGCCCCGGGACACGAGGGGGGCTCCCCGGAGGGGGGCTCCCCGCTCGACGGTGTCCCGCTCGGGCCGCGCACCTCGCATGATCCCGAGCGCGGCTCTGAGACCGTGCACGCCTACCGTCACTGGGCCCTGCACGCGGGCTCCCAGGTGCAGGCGCTCGTCGGCGAGGAGTCCTGGACGCCCCAGCGGCGTTTCGAGCGGGCGTTCGAGCGGCTCGCATTGCCCGGCCTCGGACGCATGGGACGCTACGAGCTGCTCGTCACGCTCGGGCGGCTCGGGCTCTACGACATGCAGGCCGACTCGCTGCACCTCGCCGTCGGGCGCGCCGGCCTGGAGGATCCGAGCACCGTCGCCGCCAAGCGCGTGCTCGCCGTCGGCGACCCGGTCTACCTGGAGCGCCGCGCGTCCGCGTTCGCGCACGAGCTCGACGTCCCCATCGACGTGCTCGACCTGGCGTTCGCCAACTGGGGCACGGGCGAGCGCGCGACCCTCGGCTTCAAGCCCGACGTGATCGATCGCCACGCGCTCGAGCGCGCCCGTGAGGCGTTCGAGCTGGACCCGATCGAGCACGATCCGATCGCAGGCTGACGCACCGTCGTCGCGGCGAGCTTTCGCCGCTTGCAGCCCCGGCTCTCCGGGTCGCGCCGAGCGCAAAAGTGCCGTCCACCCCGGCGCCTACAGTCTGCGCAATGCCGCTGTGCTTCATCGAGCCGCAGGACGCAATCCGCGTGATCGCCGAGTCCGTCGGCCGCGAGGCCCGCCGCCAGCTCGTCGGCGAGGTCGTGCGCGCCTGGGTCGACGACATCCCCGACCAGGAGCTCTCCGTCCACTACGCCAAGGCGATCGCCGACCTCGACCAGGACGACCTGCACCTGCTCGCCGCCTGGCACGCCTCGCTCGAGGTGGGCCAGCCGATCCCCAACACCGACTTCCTCGTCGGCGTCTTCGGAAGCCTCGGCGACAACCGCCGCGAGGCGCTGAAGATCGCCGCCGGCTTCCGCGGCGAGGAAGCCTTCCAGGCCGGCGTCTCCGAGGAGCAGGCCCTGGACACCGTGCTCCCCTGCCTCTCCCGCGAGCGGGCGATCGAGCTCGCCCACGAGTGCATCCAGCTGTACGCCTGGGACCGCCTCGGCTGCGACAACTGAGTTTCCAGTGAGCACCCGGCGCGCGAGCTAGACTCGGACCATGTCCGAGGTCGCCGCATCTCCAACTGTCGATGATGTGATGGACGCCCTGTCAAACGTGATCGACCCCGAGCTGGGCCTCGATTTTGTGGAGCTTGGGCTGATCTACGGCGTCGAGGTCAACGACGGCAATGTGAACGTCACGTTCACGCTGACCACGCCCGGCTGCCCGATCGGCCCGCAGGTCACCGAACAGATCGACGAGTTCGTCGGCGAACTCGACGGCGTCAAGACGATCGACTCCGAAATGGTCTTCACGCCGCCGTGGTCGCCCGACAAGATGTCGGAGGATGCCAAGTTCGCCCTGGGCTACTGACCTAGGGCGTCGTATGCCGGCGCGCTACTGCGTCCTCAGTCGCTCGCGTACGTAGTACGCCACGCTCCCTGCGTTCTTGTATCGCTTGGCCTACGACGCCCTAGGCTAGGATGGCGTGGTGAAGATTCAGGCCGGCGCTGCGACCGACTCGCGCGCGAGCGCCACGAGCGTCGCCAGTTCCCCGGCGATCGTCTCGCCGAGCTGGTCGACGTCTCCCAGCGCGTCGTAGTCGCCCAGCAGCCCGAAGTTCATCTGGCCGTTGTAGGACATGATCGCGATTGCCAGCGCGTGGTTTTCGGGCAGGAACGCGACCGGGTAGGCGGCCAGCATCTCGCGCCCCAGCACGTACAGCGGGAACTGCGGGCCGGGGACGTTCGTCACGAGCAGGTTGAACAGGCGCGTGGAGAAGTTCAGCCGCGACGCCTGTGCCAGGATTGTGGGCGGCGCGAAGTTCTGCGCGCCCGCGATCACCTCCGCGCCCAGCGCCTGCTTGGACTCCTTCAACCCGTCCATCGCGTGTGAGACGAACCGCAGCCGCTGCACCGGGTCGGCGATGTAGACCGGCAGCGGACCCCGCATCGCGACGATGCGGTTGCCGCCCTGATGGTGCTCGTCCTCGGCTCGCACCGACACCGGCACGAGCGCGCGCAGCTCCACGCCCTCGGTGCGCAATCCGCGGGCGATCAGGAACTCGCGCAGCGCGCCCGCGACGACCGCCAGCACGACGTCGTTGACGGTGCCGCCGAACGCGTTCTTGACGAGCTTGAAGTCCTCCAGCCGGCTGCCGACGCCCATGAACCGCCGGTGCGGGCCGATGGGGACGTTCAGCGGCGTCTCCGGCGCCGGGTTCAACCCAGCCCACACGATCTCGCCGATGCCCTCCGCCGCCTCGCGCGTGCGTGCCAGTGCCCGATCGGGGTGCGCCAGCGCGTCCAGGGCGCCCTCCGCCAGCTCGATCCCGGCGCGCACCGCCCCCTTCAGGCCGGCCGCCACCAGCTCCGGGGTGCCCGGTTCGCGGTGCGGACGCCACGCGCGTCCGGAGCTCATGATCGGCGGCGGGTCGGGGCTGAGGTCGAACAGCACCGTCGCCAGGTCGATCCCGGCGATGCCGTCGATCAGCGAATGATGCGTCTTGGAGATCAGCGCGAACCGATCGTCTTTGAGGCCCTCGATCAGCCACATCTCCCACAGCGGCTTGGAACGGTCCAGCTGCTGGGAGAAGATGCGCGCGGTCAGGCTGCGCAGCTGCTCGGGCTCGCCCGGCGTCGGCAGCGCGGTGTGGCGCACGTGATACTCCAGGCTGAAGCTCGGGTCGTCGATCCACACCGGCCGCCCGCTGTCCAGCGCCGTGTGCGCGAGCTTGTGGCGATAGCGCGGCACGAGATGCAAGCGCATGCGGATCTGTTCGAGGAACTCCTCCATCGGCGGCGGCGGGCCTTCCACGATCGTCAGCCCGCCCACGTGCATGTGCGAGTTCTGTCCCTCCTGATGCAGGAACGACGCGTCCACCGGTGTCAGTCTGTCGAGGTGCTTTTGCGCCATGCACGGTTAGCGTACCCGGCGGCTTTACAATGGGCAACGTGGCCAACACCGTCGAGAAGCTGCTGCTCGCCGCGCCGCGCGGATACTGCGCGGGCGTGGATCGCGCCGTGCAGACCGTCGAACGCACGCTGGACGAGCACGGCCCGCCCGTGTACGTGCGCAAGCAGATCGTCCACAACCGCCACGTCGTCGAGCTGCTCACCGAGCGCGGCGCCGTGTTCGTGGAGGACGTCGCCGAAGTCCCCGAGGGCGCGATCACGGTCTTCTCCGCCCACGGAGTCGCTCCAAGCGTGCGCACGGCCGCGCAGGAGCGCCGGCTGCAGACGATCGACGCCACCTGCCCGCTCGTGACGAAGGTCCATCGCGAGGCCGCGCGCTTCGCGCAGGACGGCTGCACGATCGTGCTCGTCGGCCACGACGGTCACGAGGAGGTCGAAGGCACGATGGGCGAGGCGCCCGAGCGGATCGTGCTCGTGCAGACCGAGCAGGACGTGGACGCGCTGCAGATCGAGGATCCCGAGCGGGTCGCCTACGTCACCCAGACGACCCTCTCGGTGGACGAAACCGACTCGATCGTCGCGCGCCTGCGCGAGCGCTTCCCGGCGATCACTGCTCCCCGCACCGACGACATCTGCTACGCGACCACCAATCGTCAGGCCGCCGTCAAGCAGCTCGCCGGCGACTGCGACGTGATGCTCGTGATCGGCTCGCGCAACTCCTCGAACTCCGTGCGCCTGGTCGAGGTCGCGCGCGACTGCGGCACCGACGCCCATCTCGTCGACAACGCCTCCGAGGTGCGCGAGGAGTGGCTCGCCGGCAGGCGCGTGGTCGGCATCTCCTCCGGCGCGAGCGCGCCCGAGAACCTGGTCGCGGATCTCATCGACTACTTCCGCGCGCGCGGCGTCCGGGACGTCTCCGAGGTCGACGTGATCCGCGAGGACGTCCGCTTCATGCTCCCCAAGCCCGTGCGCGAGTTCGCCGCGACTGGCAACGCCTCCTGAGGGAGGCGACACGGGCCTCCTCGCCAGGTTTGCGCCGGCCTCCACCCACGACTCCACCTGGACCAACGACGATGTCGCAACTCCCGCTGTGACGCGAACCCTGATCGTCTCCGACCTGCATCTCGGCGGGCTGTCCGGGATCGATCTGCTGCGCCGCCCCGAGCTGCGCGCGCCGCTGCTGGACGAGCTCGACGGCGTCGATCGCCTGGTCCTGCTCGGCGACGTGCTCGAGTTGCGCCACGGCCCGCCGCACGACGCGCTCGTCGCGGCGCGTTCGTTCTTCGAAGACGTCGGCCGCGCGCTCGGCGGCGAGCGCGAGCTGGTCGTGACCGCCGGCAATCACGACCACCTGCTGGTGGACACCTGGCTGGACGCACGCGCGCTGCGCGAACCCGAGCCCGAGCCATTGCTCCTGGATCAGCGTGTCGCTCCGGCCGAGGCCTCGCCGATGCTGGCCCGGATCGCCCAGTGGGCGTCCCCGGCCCGCGTCACCTGCGCCTACCCGGGCCTGTGGGTGCGCCCGGACGTGTATGCGACGCACGGCCACTTCCTCGACGCCCACCTGACGGTCCCCACCCTGGAGCGCATCGGGGTCGGCGTGATGGGACGGCTGCTCGAACGCCCGCCCGGCACGCTCGACGGCGTCGAGGGCTACGAGGCGGTGACCGCCCCGATCTACGCCTGGCGCGACGCGATCACGCGCTACTCCCGCTCCAGCCCGGCGCTCGACGGCCTCGCCACCGCACGCGCGTGGCGCGCGCTCAGCGGCGGCGGGGGGGTCAGCTCGAGCAACGGCGCCCGCGACCGTCAGCAGATGCTGCACGCGGTGCGCGCAGCGGTGCGCCGGCGCGCGATCACCGGCGCGTTTCCACTGATGGTCAAGGGCCTCAACCGCGCCGGGCTCGGCCCCTGAACGCGAACATCTCCCGCGGCGAGCTGCGCCGCGGAGGGCTGCACGCGATGGGAGAGGTCGCGGCGCGTCTGAGCCTCGGTGACGCCTACGTCGTCTTCGGCCACACCCACCGCGCGGGCCCGTTCCCGGGCGATCCCGAGTCGGAGTGGCGCGGGCGCGGCGGCGCGCGCCTCGTCAACTCCGGCTGCTGGACGTATGACGCGATCTTCCTCACGCCCACGCCCGGCGAGTCCCCCTACTGGCCGGGGACGTGCGTGCTCGTCGAGGACTCAGGGCCGCCGGTGCTCAGACGGCTGCTGCTGGACCGCTCGCACGCAGAGCTCAGGCCTACGCCACGCCCGGCGTAAAGCACGTCGCGTAACACTCAACACTCGGACCGATCTCCAGCTCGAGCACGCCCGTGGTGTGACGCTCGTGCTCGATCAGCGGATATGCGCCCGGGTGGGTCACCTCGCACTCGCGGCCGTTCACTCGCACGGTCCCAACCCCGTCGAGCACCGCCCACACACCGCCCGCCTCATACGGCCCCGAGTAGGCGCCGGGCCGGTCCTCGGTCTGGGGCTCCAGCAGCGCGCCGGGAGCGTCCTCGGGGCGCAGTGGCTGCAGCGGCTCGCGCTCCACGCCCAGCAGCTCCTGGACCGCCAGCTCTGTCTCGGCGTACGCGCCCTCTCCATAGTGGTACTCGAACAACCGCGCATGCCCGTCGAACAGGTAGCGGGCCGGCCAGCCGGCGTTCTCATACTCCTGCCACACCGTCAGCTCGCCGTCGATCAGCACCGGGTACTCGATTCCCAACCGCGCGACTGCGTCCCTGACCGCCTGCTCCTCGCGCGAGGCGTCGAATCCGGGGGAGTGCACCCCGATCACGCGCAGCCCATCCTCGGCGTAGCGCTCGTGCCACGCCTTCACATAAGGCAGCGTGCGCAACGAGTTAGGCCGGCAGAAGTCCCAGAACTCCACCAGCATCGGCCGCCCCCGCTGAATGATGCTCGCCTGCGCGCCCTTCCCACCGGGGACGTTCACCCACGAAAGCTTCGTCGGGAACAGCGGAGCGGCGATCGTATCTACAGGAGCGCGCATTCAGTACCCGATGGGTTCATGGTTCTGCGCGCGTAACGACCATGGGGTATCGGGACAAGCGCGTGAGCGAGACAAACCTCAGCATGCAGCCCGCAGTGGACAACTGCGCTCAATCCAACACAATCAATTGCCGAGCAAGCCACAAGCCGCGTGTTGCCATACGAAGCGGTTGCGTAGCTGTAACGAGGCTACACCCCGGTTTGCAGCAAGTCTTGTACTTCCTCACCCTATGGACCCGACCATCTCCAGCTGAATCAGCCGATTCAGCTCGACCGCGTACTCCATCGGCAGCTCCTTCGTCACCGGCTCGATGAAGCCGTTGACGATCATCGCCGCGGCCTCGTCCTCGGTGAAGCCGCGCGAGCCCATGTAGAACAGCTGGTCGTCGGAGATGCGCCCGACGGTCGCCTCGTGGGCGACGGTCACGTGTGGGTTTTGGATCTGGATGTCCGGCCAGGTGTCGGATTTCGACTCGCCGTCCATCATCAGGCCGTCGCACTGCACGCGCGATTTCGAGCCCGCGGAGTTGTGGCCCATCTTGACGAGGCCCCGGTAGCCCATGATGCCGCCGTCCTTGGAGATCGACTTGGCGAGGATGTTCGAGGTCGTGTTCGGCGCGAGGTGCACGACCTTCGCGCCGGTGTCCTTGTGCACGCCCTTGCCGGCCACGCCCACGTTGAGGTGGTCGGCGCGCGCGCCCTCGCCCATCAGGTAGGAGCCGGGATAGAGCATCACGTACTTGGCGCCCATCGACCCGCCGACCCACTCGACCGTGCCGCCCGCGTCGACCATCGCGCGCTTGGTGTTGAGGTTGTAGACGTCCTTGGACCAGTTCTGCACGGTCGTGTAGCGGGCCTTGGCGCCCTCGTGCACGAAGATCTCGACCACGGCGGAGTGCATCGAGTTGACGCTGTACGTCTGCGCGGTGCAGCCCTCGATGTAGTTCACCTCGGCCCCCTCCTCGGCGACGATCAGCGTGTGCTCGAACGTGCCCTCGCCGGCTCCCTCCATGCGGAAGTAGGACTGCAGCGGCAGGTCGCACTTGACGCCCTTGGGGATGTAGCAGAACGCCCCGCCGGACCAGACGGCGCCGTGCAGGGCGCTGAACTTGTTGTCCTGCGCCGGCACGCACTTGGTCATGAAGTATCTCTGCACAAGCTCCGGATACTCCGTGATCGCCGTGTCCATCGAGCAGAACAGGATCCCCTGCTTGGCGTACTCCTCCTTCAGCCCCTCGTACACCGGCTCCTGGCGCCACACCCCGACGACGCCGGCGAGGTGCTCACGCTCGGCCTGGGGGATGCCTAGGTCCTCGTACGTCTGCTTCATCTCCGCGGGCACGTCGTCCCAGCTGTTGAAGCGCCCGGCCGTCGGCGGCGAGTACAGCACGAGATCGTCCAGGTTCAATCCACCGAGATCCGGGCCCCAGGTCGGGATCGGCTTGCGTTCGAAGATCTCCAGCGACTTGATCCGTTTCTCCGCCATCCAGTTGGGCTCGCCCTTGATCCGCGAGAGCTCGCTGACGACCTCACGCGAGACGCCTTGACGGGCGCGCAGCTGGCCCTGGTCGTCCTCGACGATTGGGCTGGGCTTGGCGATCTTCTTGCGCTCGACTGTGCGGTCAATCGTGGCCATGCGGCTCCTCGCTGCGGTGAGTTGTCGAATCCCGTGCTCTGAGCTAGGAATTGTATCGCGGGCGGCGGGCCCCGTAGATCTGCGCTCAATCGCCGCTTACATGTATAGCCGGCCGGCAGGCCGGCCTCCGACTCCTTGAAGATCGATTGCGCACTGACTCCTATCCGGCAAGCCCACAGACCGTGTGTCGCCACGCGCGTCAGCGGCGTAGCTCCCGCTCGCTGCGGGGTGGCTTAAGCTTGTTACTACTCTAAACATGTTAGAGTATGTGCATGTCGACCGTAGCCGTCGAGCAAGCGCTGAAAGCGCCGGTGAGGGAGCGAGGCACACGGCTGTTGGCGATTGCCGAGGATCAATGGTTCGATCGCAAGTCCAAGCGGATCGCGCCCAGAGACCTGGCCAACGACTTGATCGGTATGGCGAACGCCGATGGAGGCACCATCGTGGTCGGGCTCTGGAGGGACGTGGTGGAGGGTGGCGATGGTGAGGTCAAGCGCCGCAACGCACAGCTGCAGGCGGCGATCGATTTCGCCAGTCCTCCCGTCGGGGCGAGGCATCGCCTGGTGCCCTGTGTGAATGCAAGCGGCGAGCGCGACCATCTGCTGGTCTTCGACGTGCACACCAGCGAGGTCGTGCACGCGAACTCCAGGGACGAGGTCTTCCTGCGCGTTGGCGACGAGACGCGGCGGCTGTCCTTTCACCAGCGCCAAGAGCTGTCGTTCGACAAGGGTCAGGCCAGCTACGAGGCGCGGCCGCTGACGGGGGTCGGTCTGGAGGCGCTGGACGAGCCTCTGCTCGAGCAGTACGCCGATGCGGTCGGCCACCCCGATCCGAGGCGTCTCCTGCGCGCGCGCGGGCTCGCGACGCGCGGGGGCGAGCTCACGATCGCGGGCCTGCTGCTCTTCGCCGGCGAACCGCAGGCCGTGCTGGCAGAGGCGTTCGTGCGGATTCTGCGCTACCGCGGTCGCGAGCGCGGGGCGGGCTCAGATCAGCAGCTGGTCGAGGACGTGCGCATCGAAGGTCCCATCCCCCTCCAGCTCCACGAGGTGCGTGGCGCCGTGCAACGTTTGCAGCCGGTGCGCCGAGCGCTGGTCTCCGACTCGGGTCGCTTCGGCGCGGTGCCGTTGATACCCGAAGACGCCTGGCTGGAGGGGGTTGTGAACGCGGTTGTCCACCGCTCCTACAGCCTTGCGGGAGATCACATCAGAGTCGAAGTCTTCGACGATCGCATCGAGGTGTCCAGCCCTGGTCGCTTCCCCGGTCTGGTCGATCTGAGCGATCCACTTCGCGGTACGCGCTTTGCCCGTAACCCGCGGATCGCGCGAGTCTGCTCGGATCTGCACTTCGGACAGGAGTTGGGGGAGGGCATCCGGCGCATCTTCGAGGAGGTGCGCGCCGCGGGACTGGTGGACCCCGTCTATCGCCAGACCGCCGCCAGCGTCGTGTTGACACTGTCCGCGGAGCCGGCCGACAGGGCGCTGGATGCACGTCTGCCGGACGAGGCGCGCACGATCACCGCCGCGCTCAGACGGGCTGGGCGTCTCAGCACCGGAGAGGTCGCTGAGATCCTGGAGCTCTCCAGGCCAGCGACGATCAGACGACTCGATGCGCTGAGGGATGAGGGAATGATCGAATGGGTGGGTAGGAGCACGCGGGATCCCCGCGCGTACTGGCGGCTGTCGCGGGTGTAGAGCCGGGTGTCGGGGGGCGCGCTGTGCCTCAGGGCCTGGCTGTCCCGGCTGGCTGCTCTCAACTACTCTAAACGAGTTAGAGCAAGTAGGTTTAGAGTAGACGTGGTCGTCACTCCGGCCAGGCGTGGTCGCCGGTGACGGCGCCACGGACGACCTTGAGGTTAAGCAGCGCGCACTTACGCCGCGTCGCCGAAACGGGGATGCCGAGCAGCTCGATCATCCAGTCGGCGTCGAGCCCGCCCACCTCGTCCAGCTCCATCCCGATCAGCTCCTCGGAGGCGATCGACGCCGACGCCTGGGAGATCGCGCAGCCGTGGCCGTGGAACTTCAGGTCCTCGATGCGGCCGTCGGCGACGCGAATGTGGACGCCCAGCTCGTCGCCGCACAGCGGGTTGTGCTCGAGCGCCTCGAAGTCGTGCGGGTCGAGCTCGCCGAAGTTGTGCGGGCGCTTGTAGTGCTCGAGGATGTAGTCGCGGTAGAGGTCGTCCATGTGGAGGCGAGAGGGGGGGGTCAGGGTTGGTGGCTGGGGGGTGATGTCTTAATTTTAAAACTTTGTGCACTATGGTATCCGTGTATAGACATATGTTATCGCCTGGATGGTATAATCTATGTATATACCGACATACTATGGTGCACAAAGTACGAAAACTTTAATACACACACACGCTCCCCCGGCAAGGCGCGCGCGAGTTTGTCGCTGCCGTTTCCTCGTCACAGCCCGAACACCTCGCGCCCAGCCAGCAGCGCGTCCACGAGCGCGTCGACGTCGGCGGGCTCGTTGTAGACGCCCACGCTCGCCCGCGCGGTCGCGCCCACGCCCAGGCAGCGCATCAGCGGCTGGGCGCAGTGGTGGCCGGCGCGAATGCAGACGCCGCCGCGGTCGGCGAGCTCGGCGACGTCATGGGGGTGGATGCCCTCGATCGTGAACGACGCGAGGCCCCCGCGGCGCTCGGCCTCGGGCGGGCCGACGACGCGCAGCCCGGGAACCTCGGCGAGGCGGTCGAGCATGTAGGCGGTCAGGGCCCGCTCGTGCGCGCGCACCTGCTCCATGCCCAGCGCTGACAGGTAGTCGACGGCGGCGCCCAGCCCGACGGCCTCGGCGATCGGGGGCGTGCCGGCCTCGAACTTGTAGGGCAGCTCGTTCCAGGTGGCCGTCTGGAAGTCGACCGAGGAGATCATGTCCCCGCCGGTCATGAACGGCTCCATCGCCTCCAGCAGCTCCGCGCGTCCGTGCAGCACGCCGATGCCGGTGGGCCCGAGCGCCTTGTGGCCCGTCCAGGCATAGAAGTCCGCGCCGATCGCGTCGACGTCGACGGGCATGTGCGGGACGGCCTGCGCTCCGTCCACCAGCGAGACGGCGCCCGCGGCGCGGATGCGGGCGGTCATCTGCGCGACCGGGACGATCGTGCCGAGCACGTTGGATACGTGGGAGAACGCCACCAGCCTGACGTCGCCTCGCGCGAGCTCTGAGTCGAGCTGCTCGAGCGACAGCTCGCCGCGCCCGTCGACCTCGAGGTAGCGAAGCGTGGCGCCGCGCTCGCGGCAGAGCATCTGCCAGGGGACGATGTTGGCGTGGTGCTCGAGCTGGGTGATGAGGATGGCGTCGTCCGGGCCGACGTTCGGACGCCCTGCGACGCTCCCGCCGCGACCCCAGGCGTAGGCGACGAGGTTGATCGCCTCGGTGACGTTCTTGGTGAACACGGTCGTCCGCGGCTGGGCGCCGACGAACGCGGCGACGCGCCGGCGCGCGCCGTCATAGGCCGCGTCGGCCTCCTGGGCGAGCGCGTAGACGCCGCGGTGGACGTTGGCGTTGTGGGCGCGCAGGTGCTCGGCGAGCGCGTCGATCACGACCGCGGGCTTCTGCGAGGTCGCCCCCGAGTCGAGGTAGATCAGCGGCCGGTCGCCGAAGCTGCGGCCAAAGATGGGGAAGTCGGATCTGACGTCGAGCGAGGTGGGGGAGCTAGCGACTGGTGGCATACGTCTCGACGTCCTCGCGCGCGGAGGCCAGCTTGGCAGCGAGCCTCGCGCGGATGAGCTCTTCCAGGGGCTCGTCGTGCAGCTCCGCGAGCACCGGCTCGAAGAAGCCCTCGACCAGCAGCCGCACCGCCGCGGGCCGGTCGAGGCCGCGGGACTGCATGTAGAAGATCGCGCTCTCGTCGAGCTCGCCGACGGTGCCCCCGTGTGAGGCGGAGACGTCGTCGGCGGAGACGAGCACGGAGGGGATCGCGTCCAGGCGGGCCTTGGGCGAGAGCATCATCGTGTGGATCTGCAGGTAGGTGTGGGTCTGCTGGGCACCGGGGTCGATCTGGATCAGGCCCTCGAACGACGCGCGGCTCTCGCCCGTCGCGGCGCCACGCCAGTGCACGTCCCCGCCGGAGGGGCCGGTCTCGTGCAGGTCGACCGCGAAGGCGTCGAGGTGCTCGTCGGCCTCGGTGAAGAACAGTCCGCGGAAGGCCATGTCGCCGCCGGGCTCGGTCACGGCCAGCTCCAGGTGCTGGCGCACGAGATGACCGCCGAGCAGCGAGGGCAGCCAGTGGCAGTAGGCGTCGCGCCCGACGCCGACGTAGCGAGTGGAGACGTCGTAGACCTCGCCGGAGCCCCAGTCCTGGAACTGGGCGAGGCGGCAGCGGGCGCCATCCCGCAGATACAGCTCGAACGCGCCCGCATGCAGCGCCTGGCCGGAGAAGTCCTCGGCGAGATCGTACTCGTGCACGCGGAACTCGCTCGTGCGGTCACCGAGCACGAGCGTGCGCCCGTACTGGGCGACGCCGGGACGGTCGATCGCGTAGACGATCTCGAAGGGATCCTCGACGACGACGCCCGGCGGCACGTACAGAAACGCCCCGCCCGTCCAGAACGCGGCGTTGGCCGCCTCGAGCTTGTGCCGGTCGATCGTCAGGCGTCGGGAGTAGTGCTCGGAGACGAGCTCGCCGTGGTCGCGGAAGGCGTCCTCCAACGAGCACAGGATCACACCGCGCTCGACCAGCGCGGGGTCGAGCTCGACGTGGACGACCGTCCCGGCGCATTGCACGATCCGTCCGGCGCGAGCGCGGACGGGCAGGGTGCGCGCCACGACGTCCGGCACGACACCGGGCTCGAGCCCGTCGGGCGCCGTCTCCAAGGCGTCCAGATCGAGCGTCTGCAGGCTGGTGGTCCAGAACCCCGAGCGCCGCCAGACGGGCAGCTCGGAGGTGTAGAAGTGCGCGAGCGCGGCCTCGCGCAGCTGGGAGAGCGTGCGCTGAGGCCCGTGGCCCGCTCCGGCGCCGTGGAGCGCGTGGTAGAGGGTCGCCTCGCGGTGGCGACCGGGCTTGACCGCCACGGGCTCCGCCGTGGACTCAGGCACCGGTGTCACCGGCCGTGACCGCGTCCTGCACCGCCCCGACCTCCTGGCGGATCTGGTCGTAGCCCTCGCGCTCCAGGCGCTCGACCAGCTCGACGCCGCCCTCCAAGACGATGCGGCCGTCCATCAGGACGTGCACGAACTGGGGCTTGACGTAGTGCAGGATGCGCTGGTAGTGGGTGATGATCAGCGCGCCCAGGCCTTGTTCGTCGTGCAGGCGCTGGACGCCCTCGGCGACGGTGCGCAGCGCGTCGATGTCCAGGCCCGAGTCGGTCTCGTCGAGGATCGCGACGTCGGGTTTGAGCATCGCCATCTGCAGGATCTCGGCGCGCTTCTTCTCGCCGCCGGAGAAGCCGTCGTTGAGGTGGCGGGAGGTGAACGAGCGGTCGACGTCGAGCAGGTCGATCGCGTGCTGGAGCTGGGTGCGGAACTCCTTGACCTGGATCGGCTCCTCGCGCTGGGCGTTGATGGCCATGCGCAGGAAGTTTGCGACCGACACGCCCGGGATCGAGACGGGGTACTGGAACGCCAGGAACAGCCCCGCGTGGGCGCGCTCGTGGGGCTCGGCCGCGGTGATGTCCTCGCCCTTGAAGGTGATGGAGCCCTCGGTGATCTCATAGGAGGGATGTCCGAGCAGGGTCGAGGCGAGCGTGGACTTGCCCGAGCCGTTGGGTCCCATCAGCGCGTGGATCTCCCCGCGTGAGACGTCCAGGTCCACGCCCCGCAGGATCTCGCGCTCCTCGATGCGCACGTGCAGGTCTCTGATCTCTAGGTCGGCCATGTCGCTGGTTCGGGCTCCGGTCGTCGGGGTTGGATGGAGAAGTCGGGTCAGTCGGCCAGCGCGGCGGCGCGGGCCGAGGCGGCGGCGGGCAGCGTGGGCAGTGTGGCGGTGCTCGTGCCGGCGGGCAGTCCGGCGGCGAGGCCGAGGGACGGTCCGAGCACGAGGTCCGCCAGCGTCGTGTCCTGCAGCGTACGCACGATCGCGCCGCGCACGCGCGTCCACAGCAGCTTGGTGGGGCAGACGTGTCCGGGGTCGGACTCGCGCGAGCACACGATCGAGCCGTCGGACGCCTGGGAGATGCACTCGATCGGCGCGATCGAGCCCTCGAGCGCCTCGACGACCTCGGCCATCGTGATCTCGGTGGGCGAGCGCGCGAGCAGGTAGCCGCCGCGCGAGCCGCGCCGCGAGTCGACCAGTCCGGCCTTGCGCAAGCGCGCGACGAGGTGCTCCAGATAGGCAAGCGGCATGCCGTCGTGCTCGGCGATCTCCGCCAGCGGAATGGGCTCCTCGCCGGCCCGGCGAGCCAGCTCGACCATCACGCGCACGCCGTACTCGGCCTTGGTTGAGAACATCATCTCCTGAATGCCTACCTGCGCGCTAGGGTATCAACCGAGTGGGGTGTGCCCGGGCGGGGGCTGTGGATGGGTGAGCCATGGCCAAGTCCTTGCATCTGGTTGCGGTCGGCGCCGCTCACCGCAGCCGCGGCGTTGAGGCAGCGCTGGGAACGGCCTGCGAACCCGGGGGCCTCAGGCGCCGGCCTGGAGTCTGCGGATGTCATGCGCGAGCGCTTCGGGCGTGAGCTCTTCGGGCTCGAACAGCACCCGCTCACGACCCTGCGCGTCGAGCAGCAGCAGGAAGGCGAAGCGGTCGAACGCGGCGCGACTCGCGGTGGCCGGATGCACGCGATAGGCGCGCCAGATCGGGCGCAGCTGGGCGGGCAAGCCGGTGAGGTACTGGACGCGCCCCGTGAGTGACACCCGGGCGAGGAAGCGAGCCACGCTCGCGGGCGTGTCGGCGCTCGGGTCGGCGCTGACGATCAGCACGGGCACCGGATGGGGGAGTTCGTCGAGGGCCCCGCGGATCTGCTGGGCGACGAGGATGCACGTGGCCCCGCAGGTCGAGTACAGAAACGTGAGCACCGCAACGTGGCCGCGCAGGCTGCTCAGAGACACGCTGCGGTCGTCCTGATCAGTGAGCGTGAAGGCGGGCGCGAGCGGGCTGGGGGGGATTGCGGCGCCATCGAACCCCGACGAGCTCGTGGCCTCCGAGCCGGGCACGGCGGACGAGGCGCCATGGTGGTCGGGCGAGGCCAAGATCGCGACAAGCGCGATGGCCACGGCGAGCACGCCGACAAGCGTCAGCAGGAGGATAGGAGGGCGCCTATGCATGCGCCGCCAAGGGTAGAGAAGCTTGAAAGAGCGTCGAGCGGCGCTATACTTTGTGAAGTCTCCCCGAATCCCGACCATGATTTAGGAGTTTCATGATGAGCCCGTCAGGCGCGGAGCTGCTCAGACAAGTCAAGAGCCGGATAGACGAGATCGACCCGTCGAAGGTGCGCGAGCTGATCGGCGAGGGCGTGGCGATCGTCGACGTGCGCGAGACCGAGGAGTTCGCGGCCGGGCATCTGCCCGGCGCCAAGCACGTGCCCCGCAGCTATCTCGAGACCCGCATCGAGGGCGTGGTCTCAGATCGCGACGCGCAGATCGTGCTCTACTGCCAGTCGGGCAACCGCTCGGCGTACGGCGCGCGCACGCTGACCGAGGACCTGGGATACACGAACGTCACCTCGATGACCGGCGGCATCACGCTGTGGAAGGACCGCGGCTATGACGTGGTCGTGCCTCGTGCGCTGAGCCCTGAACAGCGCGAGCGCTACTCGCGCCACATGCTCGTGCCCGAGATCGGCGCCGAGGGTCAGCAGAAGCTGCTCGACGCGAAGGTGCTGCTGCTCGGCGCCGGCGGGCTCGGCTCGCCGACGGCGCTGTACCTCGCGGCCGCCGGCGTCGGCACGCTCGGCATCGTCGACGACGACGTCGTCGATCTTTCGAACCTGCAGCGCCAGGTGATCCACACGACCGAGCGCGTGGGCGTGCCGAAGGTGGACTCCGCCGAGGAGTCGATCAGGGCGCTGAACCCGGATGTGAAGGTCGTCAAGTACCCGGTGCGGATCGACGCATCGAACATCATGGAGATCATCGAGGGCTACGACGTGATCGTCGACGGCGTCGACAACTTCCCGACGCGCTATCTGCTCAACGACGCGACGGTGCGCTTGCAGATCCCGGTCGTCTCGGCCTCGATCCTCGGCTTCGACGGCCAGCTGTCGGTGTTCAAGCCCTACGAGGGCCCGTGCTACCGCTGCCTGTTCCGCGAGCCCCCGCCGGCGGAGCTCGCGCCCTCCTGTGGCGCCAACGGCGTGCTCGGCGTGCTGCCGGGAACGATGGGCCTGCTGCAGGCGACCGAGGTCGTCAAGCTGATCGTCGGCATCGGCGACCCGGCGATCGGGCGACTGCTGCTCTACGACGCGCTCGGCGCGACGCTGACCGAGGTCAAGGTCCACCGCGACCCCGACTGCCCGATCTGCTCGCGCGAGCCCGAGGAGATCTCCGACGAGGAGATGGGCGTGTTCCCCGACTACGAGGCTTTTTGCGCCGCGGCAGGGTAGTCTGCCCGACCGGTATGGCGACGATCAAGATTCCTCCGGTCCTGCGCGCGTCGGTGGGCGGCGAGAAGCAGGTGAGCGCTTCCGGCGAGAACGTCGGCGACGTGCTGCGCGACCTCGCCGCCAATCACCCGGCGACCCGCGAGCAGCTGTTCGCGGCCGACGGCGAGCTGAACCGCTACGTGAACGTGTATCTCAACGACGAGGACGTGCGCGTGCTCGGCGGGCTCGACACGGCCGTGGGAGACACCGACACGCTCGTGATCCTGCCGGCGATGGCCGGCGGGGCCTGACTTCAGTCCAAGCGGCAGTCATCCTTGATCTGGAAGGTCTAGAACCTTCTCGATCAGATCACGTAGTGGGTGGTTGTCACCCATGTGGGCTGCGCTGTGAAGCGTGAACGAGCATCTTTGGCTCCAAATGCTCCCAGCCAAGTGAGTGATCGGCGTCCATAGCGAGCTGGCGTAGGAACGCACGCTGAGTGCGCCCATTTCCCTCGCGAAACGGATGAACCGCGTTGATCTCGGCGTAGTAGTAGGTGAGCCGTTCAGCGAACTCATCGCGCGACAGTCCGCGGAGGTATTGCTCACGGGCAAGCTGATTGAGGACCTCAGCTGAGTAGCTCTCTACGTGCTCGGGCAGCGCGAACATGCTGCCGGGCTTTGCAAGCGGAACGCTGCGCAGTTCGCCTGCCCAGGAGTAGACGTCCTGGAAGATGAACCGATGGAAGGCCTGCAGATGAGGCAGGTCATACGAACCGCTCAACGTTAGTCCAGCCAGTTGCGCGAGACGCAGCGTGCTTGTCTGTGCCTCGTGATCCGCAAGCGCTTCGGCGTCCCTCAGACCGGCGAGGTTCTGCAGGACGGCGGTTCCTGGATAGACGTAGGGGTCAGCCACCGTGCTGACGATGCTCGCGCTCAGCTCCGGGTGGACGCAGGTTCCGGCGAGCCGAGCAGATGCGCCACCGATTCGCCGACGGCAAGACGCTGCGCGGCCTCTCCTAGCTGCTCTGTCTCGATTTCGCCACTCACCCAGCGGTCGAGGATCTCGATAACGGTTGCTCCCGGCTCCAGACCCTCGGCGCGCACAGATCCGATGGCATCGGCAGCCATATGTGCCCGACTATCGATCATGACCACACAGGATATCGCCGGAGCTGACGTAATCAGACTGAGGCGATCGTCTCTGATGAAGTCGGCTTGTCGACCATCCTTGCCGCCGGCACGTGGCTCATCGCGTGCTCGGCCAAGGCGGTGATCGTCAAGGACGGGTTGACGCCGACGTTGGCGGGGATCGCCGAGCCGTCGCAGACGAGCAGGTTCTCATAGCCGAACACGCGCTGGCGGGCGTCGACCACGCCGCGCGAGGGATCGGGTGCAATCACGGCTCCGCCGAGGATGTGGGCGGTCGTGGGGATGTTGAACAGCGCCTCGGTGACGGAGCTCTGGGCGATCCCGCCGGTACGCTCGGCGAGCCATTCGGCGGCCTGGTTGGCGATCGGGATGAACGTCGGGATCGGCTTTTCCGGGTCCTGCTCGGTTCGCAGCCAGAACGAGCCGAGCGGGCCCTGGCGCGGGCGCAGCGCGATCGCGTTGTCGAGCGTCTGCATCACCAGCACGATGATCGTGCGCCGCGACCAGTGCTTCGGGAACAGCACCTGCAGCAGGCGCTTGGGGTGCAGCACGATCTGGGCGAGCAGCTTCAGCGGTCGCGTCAGGCGCGTGCCGTCGCCGACCAGCAGCGTGTACAGGCGATGCATCGAGTCGCCGTCGTCGCCATAGGTGACGGTCTCGATGTGGGTGTTCGGGTCGGGGTAGATGGAGGAGGTGATCGCCACGCGTTTGATCAGGTCCTCGGGGTAGTCCTCGGGCACGGTCACGGTCAGGATCGACTCGCTGTTGGTGCGCACCAGCTCGCCCAGCCGGCTGGAGAGCCTCGCCAGCGACCCGCTCAGGCGGCAGCGCGCCAGCAGCTTGTTCGTGCCCAGGGGACCGGCCGCCACGACGACGCCGCGCGCGCGCTGGATCCGGCGGTCCTTGCGCAGCCACGCGCCCGAGCGCACCGATTCCACCTCGTAGCCCTGCTCGCCGGAGCCGTCTCCCAGCGGGCGGACGTCCACGACCGTGCGTTCCGGCATCACGCGCGCGCCGCGGCGCTCCGCCAGGTAGAGGTAGTTCTTGACGAGCGTGTTCTTCGACCCGTGCGGGCAGCCGACCATGCAGCGCCCGCATTCCCGGCAGCCGGTGCGGTCCGGTCCCTCGCCGCCGAAGAAGGGGTCGGAGACGGTTACGCCGGGCTCGCCGAAGTAGACGCCGACGGGCGTCTTTTTGTACGTGTCGCCCACGCCCAGCTCCTCGCCGAGCTCGCGCAGCAGCTGGTCGGCGGGGTCGTCGCTCGGCGTCTGCACGACGCCGAGCATCCGCTGCGCTTCGGCGTAGTGCGGCGCGAGATCAGACTCCCAGTCGATGCCCATGTCCGCCCACTGGCGGTCCTCGAAGAACTGCTTGGGTGGCACGTACAGCGTGTTGGCATAGCCAAGGCTGCCACCCCCGACGCCGCAGCCGGAGACCACGGAGACGTCGCGGAAGGTGGTCAGGCGGAAGATTCCCTTCATGCCCAGCAGGGGATTCCAGAAGTAGCGCTTCAGATCCGCGGTCGAGCTCGGCAGCTCGTCGTCGGCGAATCGCCGCCCGCACTCCAGCACGCCCACGGAGTGGCCTTTCTCGGACAGTCGCAGCGCGGAGACGCTGCCGCCGAAGCCCGAGCCGATGACCAGCCAGTCGAAGTCGTACTCATGCATCTCGATTTTCCATCCTAATGCCTCGGCTGTGCCTGTGCCAGTCATCGCTATATTCTCTGAAGTAATGGCCGTTCAGCCGCTGAAGAACCGGCCCTGTGGAGGGCGCTACGGGGACGTCGTGCAGTCGATCGGCAACACGCCGCTGATCGAGCTGCCGCGTCTGTCCCCCAAGCCGGGCGTGCGCATCTGGGCGAAGCTCGAGTCGCGCAACCCGACGGGCTCGGTCAAGGATCGCGTCGCGCGCGCGCTGATCGAGGATGGCGAGGAACGGGGCGCGCTCTCGCCCGGGCAGACGATCCTCGAACCGACCTCCGGCAACACCGGCATCTCGCTGGCGATGATCGCCGCGCGCAAGGGCTATCGCCTGAAGGTCGTGATGCCTGAGAACGTCACGCCCGAGCGCACCCAGCTGCTGCGGATGTATGGCGCGGAGATCGTCTACTCCGAGGGCTCGCTGGGCTCCAACGGCGCGGTCGAAAAGGCGCTTCAGATGGCGCAGGCCGACTCCTCCGTCTACATGCCCTACCAGTACGGCAACGAGGCCAACCCGAACGCCCACTACAACGGCACGGCGCTGGAGATCCTCGATGAGCTCGACGAGGTCTCCGCGTTCGTCGCGGGCCTCGGCACCGGCGGCACGCTGATGGGCAACGGGCGGCGGCTGAAGGAGACGTTCGGCGAGAACGTGAAGATCGTCGCCGCGGAGCCGATGCAGGGCGAGCCCGTGCAGGGGCTGCGCTCGCTGGACGACGGGTTCATCCCGCCGATCATCGACATCTCGCTGCTGGACCGCAAGATCTTCGTCACCAACCGCGACGCGATCGTCTGGACGCGCAAGCTGCTCGACGAGGAGGGCGTGTTCGCGGGCGTCTCCAGCGGCGCGATCGCCAGCATCGCGGTGCGCATCGCCGGCGAGCTGGACGAGGGCAACGTCGTGTTCGTCGTCGCCGACGACGGCTGGAAGTACCTGTCGAGCGGCATCTACACGCTGCCGGTAGACGAGGTCGAGAACCTCGACGCCACCGTGTGGTGGTAGTCGGTGCTGATCGAGCGGGCGTTGCTGGATGATGTCATTGCGCACGCGCACGAGGAGTACGACCTCGAGTGCTGCGGCATGATCGCCTACGACCCCGCTGGTTCGGATGGCGAGCGACGAGCGATGCAAGTGCACCGCTCGAGGAACATCCATGCGAGTCGCAAGCGCTTTGAGATCGACGGCAAAGAGGTCCTGAGGACTGAACGGCAGTTTGAGGAGGAGGGATGGGGCCTCGGGGCGATCTACCACTCGCACACCCACACCGCTCCGTGTCCGTCTCAGACGGACGTCAACTTCGCGGCCAACTGGCCGGGCCTGGAGTGGGTGATCGTCGGGCTCGCCGGTGAGGAGCCGGAGGTGCGTTGCTTTCTGATCGAGGATGGCCAGGTCCGGGAGGTTGAGCTCCGGGTGCGGTGATGGACGTTGACGACGGCCTTCTCTGTCCCTCCTGCGGGCGGGAGCACCCTGCGAGCGAGCGTTTCTGCGCATCGTGCGGCATGCCGCTCGTCCACCCCGCCGACGCGGGCGATGGGCGTGAGCCCGGCGAGCGTCGCGAACACACGCGCAAGATCAAGCCGCAGTACAGCGAGGGCCGGCTCGTGAAAGTCGCCTACGCCCAGAATCTGCCGCAGGCTGAAATGCTTCAGGGGATGCTGCTGGAGGAGGGCATTCCCAGCATGGCTCGGCGCGCGCCCGGGTTCGACGTCGCCGACTTCCTGGCAGCCGGGCCGCGCGACATACTTGTACCCGAGTCGGGCTGTCAAGCCGCGCGGGAAGCCCTGCAGGCGCCGCCCTCGGACTAGTGTGATCAGAGACGCTGCGCTGAGACAGGCCGGCTAGGCCAGGACCGGCGTGCCGGCGGCTTCACTGGTGATCGCCTCGATCTCTTCGGAGGCGCGCTCGAACTCGGCGTCGGACAGCACCGGCGTGCCCTCGAACGGCAGTTCGCGCTGCAGCTCGACCCAGTTCTGGGAGGCGTTGTACTCGTCCTTGACCTTCACCGTCACCGGCCGCGGGATGCGGTAGGTGCGCAGCAGCAGCACGTGTAGCGGCTGCTGGCGGCGCCAGCCCAGACGCCGCTCGGCGTAGCTCGGCGTCCACACGTAGAACGGGGAGAGCGCATCGACGCAGCGCGGGTCGGTGATCGTGAAGTGCCCGGCGACTTCGGCCCATGCGCGGATGCGCACGCGGTCGGGCTGCTGGATGGGGACGCTGGAGGTGAACGCGTGCAGTGGCGGTTCGCCGTCGCTCCAGACGCCCTCCTCGAGCGCGCGGCGCAGCTCGGGCTGGTGGGACTCGCGCACGAGGTTGCCGCTCTGGCTGTCGAAGGTGGGATAGAGAAAGAAACGTTCGTGGGCGAGCCGGAACGGCTTGCCGGACTCGCGCAGGACGCCCTTGCGGAGCGTCAGCAGCTGCTCGCCTTCCGCGAGGGCGCGGACGGTGACAGCCCACTCTTTGAAAGCAATTGGCATGGGGTTAGAACGGTGGATGGTTGAGGGGAACTGCTTGACTTGTGCCCTGTGTGCCGCCCGCACTAACAGGACGGCCAGCACCTAAAAGATACGAAATCCTGGAGGAAATCCCAAATCCCCTGCAAATACGCCGCTTTTTTGAGGCTGCTCGCGAACTGGGGCGTCTCGCCGCGCTGTCGGGTTGGTCTCAGCCGCGGCGAGCGGTCGCCGGTGCCGGGGGACTCCGAGGCGATGCCGTGGCGCCGCTGCTCGCGGCGTCTCCTCAGGCTCTGCCGAACCCGCCGCCGCCCGGGGTCTCGATGCGCAGCCGCTGGCCGGCCCGCAGCGTGCCCGTGGCCTTGCCGGGGATTCTCTGCCCGTCGATCGAGTCGGCGCCCGTCAGCCCCGGCAGGCCTCCGCCGGCGCCGCGCGGGGGGTGCCGCCGGCGCTCGGCGATCAGCGAGAACGTCATCTCGCGCAGCGCCTGCAGCTCGCGCACGACCCCGTCGCCGCCGCGATGCGCGCCCGCGCCGCCGGAGCCGCGACGCAGCGCGTACTCGATCACTCGCACCGGGAATTCGCGCTCGAGCGCCTCGATGGGGGTGTTCAGCGTGTTGCTCATCGCGACGTGCACGCCGCTCGGCCCGTCGGCGTCGGGGCACGCGCCCTGGCCGCCGCCGAGCGTCTCGTAGTAGGAGAACCCGTCCTTCCCGTCCGCGCTGGAACCCTCGTGCGTCGGGCTGCCGTCCCCGCGAGAACCCCTGCATGCCGGGTCGTCCCCGCCGGAACCCCCGCTTGCCGGGTCGCTGCCCTTCGGGGTGCGTGCGGGCGCGCCGAGCGTGAGGTTGTTCATCGTGCCCTGCCCCTGCGCGCGGCCGAACGCGGCGAGCACCAGGTCGGCCACGCGCGAGCTCGTCTCGACGTTGCCCGCCGCCACCGCTGGTCTGTGCTCCGCGGTGGGGCGGGCGTTCAGGAGCGAGCCCTCGGGCACCACGATCTCGATCGGCCGATGGGCTCCGGCTGACGGGGGGACGTCCGGGTCGGTGAGCACCCGCGCGGCAAACAGGCAGGCCGAGCGCGTGACCGCCAGCGGGCAGTTGAGGTTGCCCGGATGCTGGGGCGCGCTTCCGGTGAAGTCGAGGATCAGCCGCTCGCCGGCGACCGTCGCGCGCAGGCGCAGCACCAGGTCGCCCGCGGGGGCCTCGAGCACGTCCTGCGCCTCGCGCGTGCCGTCCTCGAGCGCGCGAATTGAGGCTCGGGCGCGGCGCTCTGCGTAGTCGAGCACCGCGCGCAATGCCTCGCGCAAGCCATCGACTCCAATCCGCGACGCGAGCTCGCTCAGGCGCAGCGCGCCCATGCGATTGGCGGCCAGCTGGGCGCGCAGGTCGGCTTCGCGCTCGCCCGGCTGGCGCATCCGCGCGGACAGCCGTCTCAGGGCGGCCTCGTCCAGGCGGGTCGGGCCGATCACGACGCCCTCCTCCTCCAGCGTGCGGCTGTCCGCGGGCATCGACCCGGGGATGCGTCCG
Source organism: uncultured Solirubrobacterales bacterium (assembly GCA_963744245.1). GTDB lineage: Bacteria > Actinomycetota > Thermoleophilia > Solirubrobacterales > Solirubrobacteraceae > Palsa-744. The sequence continues at coordinate 399,448 of CAVUST010000002.1, read as the reverse complement.
CCGACGTCGGCGTGATGCGCGCGGCCGGCGGCGAATCCGAGCAGGTCGCCGTTCACGAGCACGGGCGCGACGACGGTGATGTCGGGCAGGTGCGTACCGCCCGCGAACGGGTCGTTCAGGACCCACGAGCAGCCGTGCGCGTGGTCCTCGTCCAGGATCGCCGCCACCGCCGCCGGCATCGAGCCGAGATGGACGGGGATGTGCTCGGCCTGCATCACCATCTCACCGTCGCTGTCGAACAGGGCGGTGGAGGCGTCGTGGCGCTCCTTGATGTTGGAGGAGCGGGCGGAGCGAATCAGCACTGCGCCCATCTCCTCGCACGCCGCGCGCAGGCCGCCGGCGACGACCTGGAGCTGGATCGGGTCCAGCCCGCTCACGCCGAGCCGCCCTGGAGATGCACCGTGCCCCACTCGTCGACCCTGCCCGACCAGCCCGGCGGGACGTACAGCGTCGCCTCGGGCAGCGAATGCACGGCCGGCCCCTCGACCAGCTCGCGGCCGACGTCGTCGGCGCCCCGCAGGCTCAACCGCGGCGCCGCGCCCCAGACAGACGCCCGAACGCTCACCAGCTCGACCTCGCCCGAGTCCTCGCGATAGCCGTAGCGGCGCTCGTGTGCGCGGGCGAACTGCTCGCGCAGGACCACCGGGTCGGTGGAGTCGGACTCGACGGGCAGCTCGTGGGACTGGCCGCGGTAGCGCAGCTCGTAGACCGTTCGACTGCGGGCGTCAAAGCGCGCGTGCGCGCGCACGCGCTGATTGGCGTCCAAGAAGTCCTCGCTGCCACTGCTGCTCTCCGCCGGCGCTGAGCTCGATCCCGCCGCGGCGGCTCCTCGCGCGTGCGCTTTGGCGTCCGCAGGGTCTTCACGGCTCTCCGCCGAGCGCGCCTGCGCGAGCAGCTCTTCGCGCACGCGCGCGAGGGCGTCTGCGCGCAGTGCCGGCCCGCGCAGCATGACCGTGCGCGAGACGTCGCGCCTCGGCGCGGCGGCGGCGAGTCCGAGCGCGCACAGCACGCCGGACGTGCGCGGGCAGACGACGCGTTCGATTCCCAGCTCGCCGGCGAGCGCACACGCGTGCAGCGGTCCGGCGCCGCCGAAGGGCATCAGCGCGTACTCGCGCGGGTCGATGCCGCGCTCGACGGTCATCACGCGCAACGCCCGCAGCATCTCCGCCTCGGCGACGCGCACGATCCCGGCGGCGCACGCGCGCGTGTCCAGTCCCAGCTCGGCTGCGAGCGCGGCCACCGCGCGCTGCGCGGCGGCGAAGTCGAGCATCAGTCCGCCCGCCAGTGCCGTGTCCGCGGGCAGGCGCCCCAGCAGCAGGTTGGCGTCGGTCACCGTCGCCCGCTCGCCTCCCTGCCCGTAGCACGCCGGTCCGGGCACGGCGCCCGCCGACTCGGGGCCGACTCGCAGCGCGCCGCCGCCGTCGCGCCAGGCGATCGAGCCCCCGCCCGCGCCGACCGTGTGGACGTCGAGCGCCGGCAGCGCCAGCGGGCGCCCGGCGACGGTGCGCTGCGCGGTCTCTGAGACCTGTCCGCCGGAGATCAGGCAGACGTCGCAGGAGGTGCCGCCCATGTCGAAGCACAGCACGTTCTGCTCGCCCGCCAGGCCGGCGAGCAGCAGCGCGCCGCCGACTCCGCCCGCCGGGCCGGAGAGGACCGTCAAAGCAGCGTGCGAGGCCGCGCGCGCGGTCGAGGCGAGCCCGCCCGAGGACTGCATGATCTCCGGCTCCACCAGCCCGCGCGCGGACGCCTGCGCGGCCAGCCGGCGCAGATATGAGCCCACGAGCGGGCTCAGCGCGGCGTCGAGCACGGTCGTCGCGGTGCGCTCGTACTCGCGAAACGTGCCCACCAGCTCGCTCGACGTCGACACGTGCGTTCCGCGCGGCAGCCGCTCGGCGAGCAGGCGCGCCAGCAGGCGCTCGTGCTCGGGGTGCGCGTAGGAGTGCAGCAGCGCGACCGCCACCGCCTCGGGCGCGGCGGCGACGACCTCCTCGACCAGCTCGTCCGCCATCGCCGGATCGAGCGCGAGCAGGGGACCGTCGGGGCCGCAGCGCTCGGGCGCGGCGAAGCGCAGCTCCGCCGGAACCAGCGGCGCGGGCGCGGCGTCGCACAGCCTGTACAGGTGCGGACGCGCCTGGCGACCCAGCTCGATCACGTCGGTGAAGCCGGCCGTGGCGATCAGCGCGGTGCGTGCCGCACGCCCCTCCAGCAGCGCGTTCGTCGCGACGGTCATGCCGTGCGCAAAGCCGCTCACCTCCCCCGGCGCGGCGCCCGCCCGGTCGAGCACCTCACTGACGGCCTCGAGCACGCCGAGCGCTTGGTCCGCGGGCGTCGTGGGGACCTTCGCGGTGTGCACCGCACCGTCTGTGCCCACGAGCACCGCGTCGGTGAACGTCCCGCCCACGTCAACGCCGAGGATCATCCGTCACAGCGTATGCGGGACCGGACGTCCCGCGCCCACGGCCGCCGTCCGCGCATCAAAGCCGCGCGGACGCGACCCACCCCCAAAACAGACCGTCAGGCCGCCGCGAGCTCCCGATCCTCGGTCTCGGCGAGGTGTTGATGGGAGGGGCAGTAGCCGTTGTGCGCCAGCGGCACGCGCTGGCAGGCCGAGCCCTTGCGGGTCGTCGCGCGGCACTGCGGCGGCTGGCCGCTGACGGACGTGTACGCCGCCACGGGGTTCTCGACGAGGAAGCGCTGGGCATAGCCGACGTAGCGGTTGACGACGCGGTGCACGTGGCCCTGCTCGCTCATCGCGAAGTAGCTGCGGACGTCGCAGTAGAGCGTGCGCGCGGGGTAGGCGAAGTAGTGGCGGTCGGTCGCCATCCGCTCGACGACCGCCTCGCAGGCGTGCAGCACGTGCTCGTGGTTGGCGCTTGGGCTCGCTCCGCTCTGAGGCGGCAGGATGTGCGGCGCAAGCTCCCTGTAGATGGCGCGGCTGAACTGGTACATGGCGTGGTCTGACCTCTCTCCTTGTCGATCTGACTTTGAGCACACCCGCCGTGTCCAAAGACTCCGATCGTCCCCTGTTCTTCCACCCCTAGAACACCTCGCCTACCAAAAAAGATGCGGTCTCGCGCCGGCAGGTTTTTTGAGTGGGTGACCCATGGCCCGCCGGTCCCGACGACGTTGCCGGCGCCGGTCACCGCACGGGGCGGCATCGTTGGGAGCGCTTTTTTGCCGGTCCGCGGCGGCGCCTGGACGACGCCTGGAGACGGGTCCGGGTCGCCGGGTTGCCCGGAGGTCCTACTCCCAGGTCTCCCACCGGACCTCCTCCTCGCCCGAGACGACCGCGTGACGGTGGTCCAGCGCAGGGTCGCGCTCGGGGTGGTCCACGCGCAGCTGAGCTCCCCGGCTCTCCTCGCGCGCGAGCGCGCAGCGCGCGATCAGGCGGGCCAGCGGGTGCGGGTCCGTCAGCAGCCGGCGCAGGCCCTCGCCCGTGCGCTCGATGCCCGCGTCGCGCCACAGCGCGGCGCGCGTGCCGGGCTCGGCGGCAGGGATGGGCGGCGCGTCCAGCAGCCTGTCGACGTCACCCGGCGCCGGGGGCGCGGGGGCGGGCTCGGACAGGGCGGCGCTCACGGCGCGGCGCGCGAACACGAAGCACTCGCTGAGCGAGTTCGACGCCAGCCGGTTGGCCCCGTGCAGCCCCGTGCAGGAGACCTCGCCGACGGCATACAGCCCCGCCACGCTCGAGCGCGCGTGCAGGTCCACGGCGATCCCGCCCATCGCGTAGTGCGCGGCCGGCGCGACCGGCACGAGCTCGCGCGTGGGGTCGAGGCCAGCCTCGCGCAGGGCGGCGACGACGTTGGGGAAGTGGGCGGGATCGATCGAGCGCATGTCCAGCCCCACCGAGCTGGCCCCCGTCTCGCGCAGGCGCGCCTGGATCGCGCGCGAGACCTCGTCGCGCGGCAGCAGCTCGTCGACGAAGCGCTCGCCCGTGCGCGCGTCGTGCAGGGTCGCTCCCTCGCCGCGAATCGCCTCGGTCACGAGGAAGCCTTCGCGCCCCGGCACGCCGATCGCGGCGGTGGGGTGGAACTGGAGCAGCTCCAGATCCGCCAGGTGCGCCCCGGCGGCGTGCGCGAGCAGCAGTCCGGCGCCTTGCGAGCCGGGTGGGTTGGTCGTGCGCGCCCACAGCGCCGCGGCGCCTCCGGTCGCGAGCACGACCGCGCGCGCGGAGACGGCGAAGCGCGCCTCACCGCTCGCGGGCGCGCCGCTGCCCGCGCGGGCAGCGGCGCCGTTGCCGTTGCGAGCGTGAGGCCACTCCTCGCACAGGAGCCCCCGGCAGCGGAATGCTCCCTCTCCGCCGGCAGGGCGCTCGCTGGGCTCGTCCTGCGTCCACAGCGCGCGCGCGCGGGCCCCCTCGAGCACGCGGATGCGCCGGTCCTCGGCCACGAGCGCCGACAGCTGCCTGACGACGCGCCGGCCGGTCGCGCTGCCCCCGGCGTGCACGATGCGCCGGATCGAGTGTCCCCCCTCCAAGCCCAGCGCGAGCCGGCCGAAGCGGTCGGCGTCGAAGCGCACCCCCAGCGACTGCAGGTCCTCGACGCACGCAGGCGCCTCGCGCACGAGGATCTGCGCCGCCGAGCGCCTGACCAGCTCGCGCCCCGCGCGCTCGGTGTCGGCGAGATGCAGCTCGGGGGTGTCGTCGGCGGCGAGCGCCGCGGCGAGGCCGCCCTGCGCCCAGTAGCTCGCGGTCTGCGCCAGCGGCGTGGCCGAGACGAGGACGACCCGCGCGCCCGCGCGGGCGGCGCACAGTGCCGTGTACAGCCCGGCAGCGCCCGCGCCGACGACCGCGAGGTCGGCCTCCGTCGTGGAGGTCTGGGGGATGTTGGTCATCGTGCGGTCGGCTGGCGGGCGAGGCTATTTTTTGGTGCGCGGCAGGAAGCCGGCTTTGCGCAGCGCTTCTTCGCCGGAGGTGGGGGAGGAGCCGGTCCCGGTCGTGGTGCTCGTCGTCGGGGTCGTCGTCGGTGCGCTCGCGCCGCCCGCGGGGGCGGTCGTTGAGCCGGGGGAGATCGTCGTCGGCGTGCCGGGCGTGACGGCGCCCGTGGTCGTGGGCGCGACCGCCCCGCCGAGACCCGTCGCGCCGGTGGCGCCCGTCGTCGTGGTGGGGATCGCGCCCGGGACCGCGCCGGGGACGATCGGGGCCGCGGTGGTGACCGTCCGGGTGACCGGAGGGGGTGTCGTCGCCGTTGCCGCGCCCCCGCTGAGCTTGACGAGCGCCGCCGCGAGCACTCCCAGCGCGAGCATCGCGATCACGGCGATTGCGACGATCGGGGCCTTCCAGTTCGTTGGGGCGGCCAGGCGCGTGCGTGCGGCCGCGCCGCAGCTCAGGCACCACTCCTGCGCGGGATCGAGCGGAGCGCCGCACAGCGGGCAGGCCGCGTCCACCGGCGGAGTCGCACTCGCGCCGGGTGTGGGGACGGTCGGCGGCGGCGGACTGGAGACGCTCAAGGGTCTTTGCTTGGCGGACGGACGATCTCGGTCGGCTGGTCCACGTTCGACCGATCCGCGCTCGTGGCGGGGCCGTCATCGGCAGCGGGCGCCGGACCGGCGGGTGGGGTGGTGTCTTGGGCGCGCGGCGTCGAGCTCGGCGCGGGCTTCGCGGGAGCCGGGGTGGCGGTGGCCGGCACGGGGGGAGCCGTGGAGCCGGGCGCGGGCGTCGCGGTCGTGGGAGCGGCAGCGGCCGGCGGTGGGGAGGGAGTCTCAGCGGGAGCGGGCGTAGCGGGCGCCGGGGTGTGCGCGGCGGTCGCGGTCATCGCCGGGGACGGTGTGGGCATCGGCGCGGGGGCGGGCGCCGGCGCCGGAGTCGCCGCGGGGGGAGCGGTGGCGGGTGTCGGCGCGGGCGCTTGGGCCGCGCTCTGGGGGCCGGCCATCGGCCGCTCGGCGCGGAGGTCCATCGCCAGCCCGCAGTTGGGGCAGAAGCGGTCGTCGCTGCCGTGGATCGCGGCGCAGCGCGGGCAGGCCGCCACGCCCGCCTCGCGCAGGACGGTCACGGGGCGGCGCTCGGCGAGGGTGCCTTCCAGGGCGCGCAGCTCAGTGTCGATGCGCCCGATCGTCTCGAGCTTGGCGAGCACCAGCGCGTCGTTGCGCCGGCCGAAGCGGTGCAGGTCGAACACGAGCCCGCCGAGATCGCGGTAGGCCAGCTCGCGCGCCTTGCGCAGGAAGCGCATGCGCCGGCGCATGCGCCCGCGCTCGCTGAACCCGGGCGAGCCGCTCGGGACGTCGTCCTCGCCCGTAGGCGTCTGCGCGTCGGGAGCGGCGCCGGCAGGGGCCTGGGAGGCGTCCTCGGGCGCGGTCTCGCTCGCCGGCGCACTGCCGTCCGGCGTCTGGGGCGCGGCCGCCGCGGCGGCCGCAGTGGTGTGGGCGGTCTCCTCCACCGGTGACGAATGCTACTCAGGGCACCGGGGACTGGCTCTGGACGGTGCGATCGGGCCGTCTGTCCGCCTGCTCCAGCGCCGCGCGCCAGGCCTCGAGCACGCGCTGGGCCATGCGCTGAGCGGAGAACGGCTCGGCGTGGGAGCGCCCGGCGACGCGCGGGTCGGGATCGCGCAGGTGCGGGGTCAGCGCGTCGCGCCAGACGGCGAGGTCGAACGGCGCGCACAATGTGCCCGCGACGCTCTCCAGCGCCTGCGGGTGGATGCCGGCGGGCGTGGCGAGCACGGGCACGTCGCACGCCAGCGCCTCGAGCACGGCCAGCCCGAACCCCTCGCGCGCGCTGGGGACGATCACGGCGTTGGCCGCGTTGACCCACAGCGCGACGAGCTCGGGATCGACGTCGTAGAGCGCGCGCACTTCGACGTTCGCGTCGCGCGCCAGCTCGAGCGCCTGGTCGTAGTGCTTCTCCTTGCGCAGGGGGCTGGCGAGAAACAGCACGAACGGCTCGTCGGGGTCGAGCTTCAGCTGCGCGCGGGCGTCTGCGCGGGGGATCGGGTGAAAGCGCCCGAGGTCCACTCCGCACGGCAGCACCAGCGCGCGCTCGCTTTCCGCGGGCAGTCGCTGCGCGAGGGGAGCGGAGGCCGCGGCGAGGACGTCCATGCGCGGGATCACCCGGGCGGTCAGGCTGCGCGTGCGGGGGTGGCTGAGGTCGGTGCCGTGCACGGTCAGCGCGCGCACGCGGGCGTGGACGGCGAGCGCGGGCCAGGCGGTGAGGCCGAAGTGGGCGTGCACGACGTCCAGGAGCTCGCGCCGGTGGCGGCGGCGCAGCTGCCAGGCGGCGCGCACGAGCGCGCGCTTGCCGGGCGGGAACTCGTGCAGCTCCACGTCCACCCCGCCGATCGTGCGCAGCGCGTCGACCTGGTCGCGCACGAACCGCCCCCGTTGGGGATGGCCCCGGTCGGGCTGCATGTTCGAGACGACGAGCGCGCGCATGCGTGCGTCACGATAGTCGGCGCGGTCGTGATCGATGGTGCCGGCGTGGGCGTTGCGCAGCGGTTCGCAGCCCAACCCCCGCGAACGGCGCGCGCGGCGGCGCTCTGGGATGATGGCGCGCATGGACAGCGCTTCCACCGGCCGCGATCCGCGCGCGCGGCCGATCGCCGTGTTCGACTCGGGCGTGGGCGGGCTGACGGTGCTGCACGAGCTGCTCGTGCGCCTGCCGCGCGAGGACTTCGTGTATCTGGGCGACACCGCCCGCTTTCCCTACGGGGAGCGCTCGCCGCAGGAGATCGAGCGCTTCGCCGCGGAGATCGCCGAGGAGCTGCTGCGCCGCGGCGCCAAGCTGCTGGTCGTCGCGTGCAACTCCGCGACCTCCGCGGCCCTGCCGAGCCTGAGCGCGCGCATGCGCCAGACGACGCTCGGCATCGACGTGATGGGGGTCGTGCGCCCGGAGGCGCTGCGCGCCGTCGCCGCCACGCACAGCGGGCGCATCGGCCTGCTGGCGACGCCGACGACCGTGGCCAGCGGTGCGTACGAGCGGGCGGTGGCGGCGGTCGACCCGCATGTGGCGCTGCACGCGGTCCCCTGCCCGACGCTGGCGTCGATCATCCAGGCGGGCGAGCAGTTCGACGAGCAGGCGCTCGCGACGGTCCGCGCCGCGTGCGAGCCGCTGCGGAGCGCGGGCGTGGACACGGTGATCCTCGGCTGCACCCACTACCCGTTGATCGGCCCGATGCTGCAACGCACGCTCGGCCCCGAGGTGACGCTCGTCACGTCCGGGGCGGCGCTCGCGCGCCAGGTCGAGCACGCGCTCGGCACGCGCGAGCTGCGCAACCCCCGCAGCGAGGGCGAGGGCGACTACCGATTTCTGTGCACGGGCGACGTCGACGCGTTCCGCGAGCTCGGCACGCGCTTCCTGCAGATGCCCCTCGGCGCGGTCGAGCACGTCGAGCTGGCGGCAGTGGAGGCGGTCGCGTGAGCCCCCGCGCGCGCCGGGACGCGGATCGGCGCTGCTCGCGGGCCCGGAAGGAGCCCTCACGATGAGCAAGCGCAGCCACGACCGCGCGCCGGACGGCCTGCGCCCGACGAGCATCGAGCCCGGGTTCGTGCGCGCCGCGACCGGCTCGGCCCTGATCTCGATCGGCGGCACGCGCGTGATCTGCACCGCGGCCGCCCAGGAGACGGTGCCGCGCTGGATGACCGGCAAGGGCAGGGGCTGGGTCACGGCGGAGTACGCGATGCTGCCCGCCTCCACAGGCGACCGCAAGCCGCGCGATATCGCCAAGGGCCGCCCGGACGGGCGCAGCGTGGAGATCCAGCGCCTGATCGGGCGCTCGCTGCGCGGCGTCGTGGACTTCAAGGCTCTGGGGGAACGCACGATCTACCTGGACTGCGACGTGCTCGAAGCCGACGGCGGCACGCGCTGCGCGTCGATTACGGGCGCATATGTCGCACTTGCGCTGGCGTGCGCCAAGCTGCGGGACAAGGGCCGGTTGGCCGAGAGCCCCCTGACGGGCTCGGTCGCGGCGGTCTCCTGCGGGATCGTCGACGGCCAGCCGCGACTCGATCTCGACTACGGCGAGGACTCCAACGCCGAGGTCGACGCGAACGTCGTGATGACCGGCGAGGGCGGTCTGGTCGAGGTGCAGGCCACGGCCGAGCGCACGCCCCTCTCGCGCGCCCATCTGGACGAGCTGCTGGCCCTCGCCGCGGGCGGCATCGAGACGCTGCGCGAGCTGCAGGCGCTCGCGATCGCGCAGGCGACGGTAGCCGCGTGAGGATGGCGCGACTGCTGCTCGCCACGCGCAACGAGCACAAGCGCCGCGAGTTCGCACGCCTGCTGGGAGGCTGGGAGATCGACGCGCTGCCCGACGAGGTCGTGCTGCCGCCCGAGGATGGTGAGACGTTCGCCGAGAACGCGCTCGGCAAGGCGCGTGCGGCCGCGGCCGCGACCGGGAGGGCGAGCATCGCCGACGACTCGGGCATCGAGGCGGCGGCCCTGGGCGGCCGTCCGGGCGTGCGCTCGGCTCGGTATGCCGGGGAGGACGCGAGCGACGAGCAGAACCTCGCGCTGCTCCTGCGCGAGGCGCCGGCCGGCAGCGCGCTGGAGTACGTGTGCGCGCTCGCCTACGTCGATCCCACACGAGCGGGGGAGGAGCATCAGCGCCTGTTCGAGGGCCGCTGCGCCGGCACGCTCGCCGCTTCGTCGTGCGGCGAGCGGGGCTTCGGCTATGACCCGGCGTTCCTGCCCGACGAGCACCCGGGTCCGGAGACGATGGCCGAGCTCACGGACGCGCAGAAGGACGAGATCAGCCACCGCGGCCGCGCGGCCAGGGCGCTCCTGCAATGGCTCGCGGCCACCGGCTCCTAATACAGGTTGATCGCCGCCGCCGCGGCCACGGCCGTGGAGAGCCCGGCGTAGCCGGTGTAGCCGGCGAGCAGCAGCAGGAAGGCCGTGAGCAGGGCGACGAGCACGGTCACGATCCAGGCGACGCGTTCGAAGGTCATCGATGCCATTGTCGCCGATGCGGTGGTCGGCGACTGCTCCGATGAGCCCAAATCGTCCGCAAACGCTGTTAGCGTCAAGCAAAACCCACTGGCGAGCAAGCCATGAAGGAGGACGAAGTGACGAAGTCCGAGCTGGTCGATCAGGTGGCCGATCGCGCCGGCCTGACCAAAGGCGAGGCCGCGCGCGCGGTCGAGGCGGTGCTGGGCACGGTGCAGGACACGCTGCGGCGCGGCAGCGACATCACCCTGTCCGGGTTCGGCAAGTTCCACGTGGGTGAGCGTGGTGCGCGCCAGGGCGTCAACCCGCGCACCGGCGAGCGCATCCAGATCGCCGCGGCGCGCGTCCCGCGGTTCACCGCCGGCACCGGCCTGAAGAACGCGGTCAAGGGCCGCTGAGGCTGCGCATGGGCCGCGAGGCCGCGAGGCCGCGTGTCTGAGCGGGTCCCTGCGCTCACGGACGCGCCGCCGCGCTCGTTCGGCGACACGCTCCTCGCGCGCGTGGGAGAACGCCAGTCGCAGATCGTGCTCGGGCTCGACCCCGACCCGGCCGCGCTGTGGCCGGGCGTGGAGGAGCCTCGTAGTGGCCAAGGCGGCGCGGCGGCGGCGGCGGCGGACGGGGCGTCGTCCCCGGCGCAAAGAGCCGCGTGCGCGGTCGAAGTCCACTGCAAGGCGCTGATCGACGCGGCGGGGCCGGCGTGCGTCGCGGTCAAGCCTCAGCTCGCGTGCTTCGAGCGGCTGGGCGCCGTCGGCCGCCACGCGCTGGGGGGGGTCGTGCGGCACGCCCGCGAGGCAGGGCTGCTGGTGATCGCCGATGGCAAGCGCGGGGACGTCGACGTGACCGCGCGAGCGTACGCGCAGGCGCTGTTCGGGGGCATGCAGACGCCGTTCGGCGAGGTCGCGGGCCTGGGCGCCGACATGGCGACCGTCAACCCGCTGATGGGCCGGGACGCCGTCGAGCCGTTCGTGACAGCAGCGCGCGCGGCTGGAGGCGGTGTGCTGGCGCTCGTACGCACGTCCAACCCGGGCGCAGCCGACGTCGAGGACCTGGAGCTTGGCGGGGCGGGGGTCGCGGCCGAAGGGGCTGGCGCAGGGGGCGCGAGCGCCGGGACCGTGTGGGAGCGGCTGGCGGAGCTCGTGGAGGAGCTGGGCCGGCCGGGCGTGGGAGCATGCGGTCTCAGCGACGTCGGCGCCGTCATCGGCGCCACCGCCCCCGGTCACATCGCCCGAGCGCGCGAGCTGATGCCAAACGCCGTGTTCCTGCTGCCCGGCGTCGGCGCGCAGGGCGGGCGCGTGGAGGACCTCGCCCCCGCGTTCGCCCCCGGTCGCGCGGGCGGGCTCGTGTCCGCCTCGCGCAGCATCGCGAACGCCTACCTGAGCGCTGGGGGCGATCCGGCGACAGCGGCCCGTGCGGAGGCCGAGCGGCTGCGCGCCCTGGCTTGGGAGTTGGCGTAGTAGTCTGAACCCGCAATGATCATCACGGTCACGCTCAACGCGGCGATCGACAAGTCCCTCTCGGTGCCGAACTTCCGGCTCGGGCGCAGACACCGCACCGTCGAGCAGCGCACGATGGCCGGCGGCAAGGGCGTCAATGTCGCGCGCACTCTGAAGGCCCTCGGCCAGCCCGTGATCGCGACGGGGTTCGCGGGCGGCATCACGGGCACGCACATCGTCGAGCAGCTCACCGACGAAGCGGTCCTCAACGACTTCGTGCGCATCCGCGAGGAGTCGCGCACGAACACCTCCGTGCTCGACCCGACCACCGGCGAGCAGACCGAGATCAACGAACGCGGGCCGTCGGTGAGCGAGCGCGAGGTCGAGCTGTTCGCGGACAAGCTCCTGTATCTCGCTCGGGGGGCCGCGATCGTCGTGTTCGCCGGCTCGCTGCCGCGCGGCGTCGAGCCCGAGATATACGCCTCGCTGATCCGCGACCTCGCGCGGATGGAGGTCACGACCGTGATCGACACCGACGGCGAGCCGCTGCATCACGCGGTCCGCGCCGAGCCCGACGTCGTCTCACCCAACGTGCTCGAGGCCGAGGAGCTCGTCGGCCATGAGTTCGCGAGCGAGGAGGAGCGCTCGCTGGCCGTGCGCGAGATCGCCGCGCTCGGGCCTCGCGAGGCGATCATGACGCTCCCGGACGGATGCTACGCGCAGGTGCTCCTCGACGGCCAGCCCTCGTTGAAGCGCGCTCGGGTGCAGCCGCGCGAGCCGGTCGCCAAGAGTGGCTCGGGCGACGCCTTTCTCGCGGGGTATCTCGCCGCGCGCTATGAGTCGCGCGCCCCCGACCAGTGCCTGCGCTTCGGGGTGGCCTGCGGAGCGGAGTCCACCGCCCGCCTCGGCGCCGGCCTGATCGACCCGCGCGAGGCGCGACGGTTGATCGGCGAGGTGGAGCTCACCGAGATCGAGCTCCCGGCAGAGGTCGGTTGAGCGCTCGCCGCGCGCTGCGCGCCGCGACGTCGCGGACACCTCGCCGGGCTTGTATAGTGCCGACCTTCTGAATATCAGAAGGGGTCTCTGGCAGGAGGATCATCATGGGTCGCAGGTTCGCTGGGCAAGCAGCGTCTGGCACGGGCGGCGCGTCGCGCACGGCGTCGCCGGCGCTCGTAGCGGTGTGTCTGTGCGCGGTCGTCGTCGCGATCGCCGGCTGCGGCGAAGGGTCGGGCGGAAAGTCGGCGAGCGCGACCGCCGCGACCACGACCGCGGGGCCCACCACGCCGACGACCCCCGCCGCCACCTCCACGGCGGCCAAGTCCCCCACCTCACCCACCTCGACTTCAAAGTCGTCCACGAAGACCACGACGAAATCGACCACGCCGCCGGCGAAAAGCTCGGCCGAAGCGAGCAAGCCGGCGAGCAGGGAAAAGACGTTCGGCAAGATCAAAGTCACGAGCACGGCGTTCAAAGCGGGCGGTCCGATCGCCGTCAAGTACACCTGCGACGGCGCCGGCACCTCACCGCCGCTGCAGTGGCAGGGAGTGCCGAGCGGCACCGCGGAAGTGTTCATGCTCGCGGTCGACCTGAGTGGCGGGGCTCGCGAAGTGGTGCAGTGGGCGATCGCCGGCATTTCCCCGAGCACGACCAGCATCCCGGAAGGCAGTCTGCCCGCCGGTGCGATCGCGGGTGTCAACAGCGCCGGCAAGGTCGGCTGGGCCGGCATGTGCGGGGCCAAAGGCCAGCTCCAGCACGTCGGGTTCCTGTTCTACGCGCTGAAGCAGAAGCTGAAGTTGAAGTCGGGCTTCAACCCGATCGAAGTGCGCGGCGGCCTCAAGGGCGCGACGCTGGCGACGGGGCTGACGCTGGCCACCTATCAGCGCCCCTGAGCCGACGGGCGCTCCGTCCCCTGTAGCCTGCGCGGCGATGGCGGACACGAGCACGATCGCCTCGCTGGCCACGGCCGGTGGCACGCTGATCCTTGCCGTGGCGACGTTCGCGTCCACCCGCTCGGCCAATCGCGCCGCGCGCGTCTCAGAGCAGTCGCTGAAGGTGGGGCTGCGCCCGGTGCTGTTCAATGCCCGCCCCCAGGACCCGCCGCAGAAGGTCGGCTACGGCGACGATCACTGGCTCGTGCTGCGCGACGGGCTCGCGGCTGTGCAGGAGGCCGACGAGAACGTCTACCTCGCGCTGCCGTTGCGCAACGTCGCCTCGGGCATCGCCGTGCTGCACGGGTGGCATCTGTGGCCGCGTCGCGCCGGGATCGACGATCCGCACCCGGAGATCGACGACTTCCGCACGCAGACGCGCGACCTCTACGTCCCGGCCGGCGACGTCAGCTTCTGGCAAGCCGCGCTGCGCGACACCGCAGACGACCTCTACGAGCCGGTGCGCGAGGCGATCTCAGCGCGCACGCCGCTCAGCGTCGACCTGCTCTACGGCGATCACGAGGGCGGGCAGCGCACGATCACGCGCTTCTACATGGTTCCGCGTACGCGCGAGGAGGACGAGCAGCCGTGGCTGTGGATCTGCTCGACCTCGCGCCACTGGAACCTCGATCGCGCCGATCCACGCTGATCGGTCTGGCGGTCCGCCGGCGCCTGAAGACACCACTCGTTTGCGCATAATCTCCAGATGCCTGGATCTGCCGCCCGCCGACCGAAGGAGAGGGCGGGCGCGATGGCTGATCGGGAGAGCGGGACCACTGTCGTGGCGGTCCGCGCCGTCGTGCGCGGTCGGGTGCAAGGTGTCGGGTTTCGCGACGCGACGGCAAGCCTGGCCCGCGAGCTGGGGGTGCTGGGCTGGGTGCGCAACGGAGACGACGGCGCCATGCAGGTTCACGCCGAGGGTCCCGAGCGGGCGGTCGAAGAGCTCGTGACCTGCTTGCACGACGGCCCGCGGGCGGCACGAGTCTGCGAGGTCGCGATCGAGCAGGTCCCGGCCGAGGGCCATGAGCAGTTCGCCATCCGCGGTGTCAGCGCCGGGGCGTTCGTGGTCCAGGAGCACAGGGCGACGGCGCACCACTACGACCTTCGCCTGGAGGTGGACGGGGTCATGCGCTCGTGGGCGGTCCCGAAGGGACCTGCGCTCGATCCCGCCGTCAAGCGCCTCGCCGTGGAGGTCGCCGATCACGCCACGGCGCACAACACGTTCGAGGGGACGCTCGGAACGGGCGCTGTGATCGTCTGGGACCGCGGGACCTACGAGCAGGGCGGACGCGTCGCGTGGCCTGAGGCGCTCACCCGCGGCCACGCCGTGTTCGTCCTGCACGGGGAGAAGCTGCGCGGCGGCTTCGCCCTGCAGCGCACCCGACCGGGCGCCAAGGCGCAATGGCTTTTGATCAAGCGCCGCGACGAGCACGCGCAGCCCGGCTCGGACGTCGTCGCCGAACACCCTCGCTCGGTGCTCAGCGGGCGCACGCTCGAGGAGATCCTCGAGTGATCTCGCGCTGGGCACGTAGATCTGTGTAGAGGGCCCCATGCTCCCGTTTTGAAGCTGTAAGGCAGTCAGAAGCATTCCCAGCGGAGTCACCGGCGAGTGCTGCGCCTTGAGCACGACCAAGCAGGAGGGGCTGACCGTAGTGGGTCAGAGGTCTACCCCAGCGCAGCAACGAGCTTCTGCAGGAATGCGGGCGGGTCGATCGCTGGGTAGCGATACAGCTCAGGCTCGATTGCCTCGTAGAGCTCGCGTAGACGCGGCGGCTGCACGAAGCCGCGAGCGATCATGGTTCGAACGTCGGCTAGGTCGTGCTCGAAACCGCGCTCGATCTTTGACAATGCCTGCGAGTAGAAGTCGAAATGGTGCACGTCGACGCTGCCCTCCTGGAATACGAGCGGGCTACGCTCACGCCAGCCGGGAAGCTCGGGGATGAAATCCGGCGGCGACGCCAGCTCGATGTTCACGCCGAGCTCCTCCTTGAGCGCAGGGAGCGCGCGCAGCAGCTCATCTGCCTCGGGCTCGAAGCGCAGGTCGACGTCGATCGTCGCGTCACGCCAACCTTCGAGCACCGCGGTCGAGCCCCCGGTCAGATAGATCCTGACAGGACTGTTAGCCCGACGTCCAAGCTCGCGAGCGAGGGCACGAATGCGCTGTTCGTCAACTGGGGGACGCATGCTCGGCCGCCCGCGCGAAGCTGACCACCCGGCCGACAAGCGCGTTGTAACGGCTGTGAGCGGCTCGATCGTGCTCCGTGAGCAGCTCATAGAGGCGATGTGAGGGCTGCTCCTGCCCGCCGGCTGGCACTTCAAAACCCAACTCCCGTAGCCGCGGAGCCGCCATCGCTACCAGCAATGACTCCTCGCTCTCGCGGCCTGCAGCGAGATCGGCAAGTCCTGCGCTCACAAGCTCGTGACCGGGAAGGCTGACAGGCACGTGCTTCATAGCGTCAATAATAGGCGTGCGTGGAGCCCTCGCCCAACGCACGCCTCGTGCGCGAGGCAGGGTGTCGGCGACTGTGGTTCTCAGCGTCACCGGGCATCTCGTCTTGTCCGAGTCTACCCCCCGGCCACGTCCCGCCGCAGAAACACCAGGTAAGCCGCGAACAGCGCCGGAACGGCATACAGCGCGCAGACCCAGGCGGAGTGCCAGATCGGCACCCAGTCGGTGGGGGTGCGCAGGAGGCCATGCCAGTTCTCGTACTGTTCGGTGAGCAGATAGGGCTTGATGCCTTCCAGGCCGGGGATCTGCGCGACGATGAACAGCAGGATCGTGAAGCCAACCGTGCCGACCACGGCGGCTGCGCTGTTGCGGGTGGTGGTGGACAGCAGCACGCCGAAGGCGACGACGGTCAGCAGCGGGATCAGATAGCAGGCGTTGGCGGCGAACACGAGCAGCAGGCCTTCGGGCGCGGTGACGATCGAGCCCGAGAACGTGACCACGCTGTTGAAGCCCCACGACGCCACCCCCGCGATGGTCGCCACCGTGGCCGACAGGAACACCGCGATCGTCGCGTAGGTCATCGCCGCGAGCGTCTTGGCGGCGAACACCTGGCCGCGATTGACCGAGCGCGTGAGGATCGTCTTCAGCGTGCCGTTGCCGTCCTCGGCCGCGACGACGTCGCCGGCGACCAGCGCGGCGATCAGGGGCAGCATGAACACGGACAGGAACAGCAGCATCAGCACCGGTGTCGCCAGCCCGGACTGTGTGATGTGCGAGGCGAAGATGTTGCCCTGGTCGTGATCGCGATGGGTGCGCAGTCCCTGGACGATCACGAAGATCAACGGCAGGATCACGGCCAGCCCGAGCCCGAGGTAGGTGCGCTTCTGAGAGACGAGCTTGCGCAGCTCCCAGCGCCATGCCGTCAGCGTCGAGGGCCGTCGTGTGTGGACGGCGCCGATCGCCGCGGTGGCTGGCGGCGCCAGGGGCGGCGTGGCGGCCGTGCTGCTCACCGGGTCTCCTCGAGGGCTCGCGCTGACGCCGCCAGCCCTGACACGGCCGCCCCCAGCGGCCCTCCGGACAGTGCATCGTCGTTGCTCGACGCGCCGGCTGCGGGATCGTGCGCGTCCTCGCCGGACTCGGTCAGCCTGAAGAACAGGTCCTCGAGCGTCGCCAGCTCCGGGGTCAGCGCGAGGATGCCGACGTCCGCCCGGGCGAGCGCCAGCGACAGCGCGCCCACGTCGGACTCCTGCGCCTGAAAGCTCAGTCCGTGCTCGCCGCTGCCCGCGTGCTCGACGCCGGGCTGGGCGCGCAGCACCTCCAGCGCCCGCGCGTCGTCGGTGCTGCGCAGTCGGTAGCCGGCTCCGCCCTGGCGGCGCAGGTCCGCGAGGGCGCCCTCATAGACGACGCGCCCGCGGTCGACGATCGCGACGCGGTCGCAGAGCTCCTGCACCTCCGGGAGCTGATGGCTTGAGAGCAGCACCGTGATGCCCTCACCCGCGAGGCGACGGATCAGCTCGCGCATGTCGCGCATGCCGGCCGGGTCCAGGCCGGTCGCGGGCTCGTCGAGGATCAACAACCGCGGGCTGCGCAACAGCGCCGCGGCGATCCCCAGCCGCTGGCGCATCCCGTGTGAGTAGCCGCCCACCCGGTGTCCGGCGCGGGGACTCAGCTCGACGATCTCCAGCACCTCGGGTATCCGCTCCTTCGCGCCGCCGCCGTCCAGCGCGGCCAGCAGCTCCATGTTCTTGCGCGCGCTCAGGTACGGGTAGAACCGCGGCGCCTCCACGAACCCGGCGACGCCCTCCAGGGCGCGCGCGCCCAGGCGCAGCGGGTCGCGTCCGAACAGCTCGACCGTGCCCTCCGTCGGCATGATCAGGCCGAGCGCCATGCGCAGCGTCGTCGTCTTGCCCGCGCCGTTGGGCCCCAGGAACCCGTACACGTCGCCCGCGCGGACGTTCAGGTCGATGTGATCGACCGCCAAGACCTCCTTGTAGCGCTTCACCAAGCCGCGGGCCCGAACCGGCGGCGCGTCGGCGTCCCTGGCTGCGTCCTCAGTCGCTTGCATGTCGAGCACACCACGCTCCCTGCGTCCTTGCCAGAACCGAGGATCCCAGCTGCCGAGGCGGCGCCTCGTCGTCGGTCACGTTCAGAGGCCCTTGGCGACCGCTTCGACCGCCGCGGGGCTGACCGCGCCGACGAGCATGTAGCGAACACCCGAGCGCTCGAAGCTGAGCAGCGTGCCGAGCTCCGTCGGCAGCTCGGTGGCTTCGACGCCGTTGATCTTGACCTTCTGCAGTCCTTCGGGCAGTGCCGAGGAGGATTCGGTGGCACCCGCCTTGGTCTTGCCTTCGATCACGGCCACCGAGGCGATGCCATGGCCGTGGGCGGTGAGCTTCGGGTGTTCGTCGTGCGCGCCGGGACTGGACGTGCCGTCTTCCTTGCTGGGCGCGACGACTTCCTGGACCTTCGCGTTCGCCGGCGGCTTGAATTCGAACACCGAGCCGTCCACCGGGCCGTAGGAGACTTCGGTGGCCGCCAGTTCGAGCGCCGGTGCGGCGCTCGTCGTGGAGTAGATCGCCGCACGCAGTGGGACGCCGTGGACGGCATCCCAGGAGAGCTCGGCGCCGCCGATCAGGCTCCCGCCTTCCTTGGGGGAGACGCGCACCGTGTAGGCGGCCTGGCCGGCGATGTCCGTGGCCGTCGCGCCCGACACGCTCACGTGCTGCAGCTTGGAGATCGCTTCTTCGATCTTGGCGACGCTCGGAGCTTCGTGAGTGCCCGTCGAGGCGCCCGAGTCCGAGCTCCCGTCCGCGGAGCCGCCTTCATCGGCGGGGACCGTGTAGCGGTAGAGCGTGTTCGAGGAGGCGTCGTACATCGACACCGTGTGCCCGTCGTAGTAGATCTGCGTGTCGCCCTGTTCGGACTGCAGTTCCAGGCGCACGCGACCGTCCTTGGCGATCCACAGCCGGCCGGACCCACCGCTCAGCAATGGGCTGGAGGACAGCTGGCCTGCGGTGCCGCCGCTGCCCGATGCGAGGTTGGCGCCTTCGAGCAGATGGTCGGTCAGCTGGACGCGCGCGCTGACGCCGTCAACGGGCGGGGCCACGAGCGCCTGATGGATCGCGTCGGGCAGCGGCTTGGCCGGCGGCGTGGGTCCCGTGCCGAGGGCGAACGCCAGCGCGGTCACGGAGATGCCGAGAACGACCACAAGCCCGCATACGAGCAGCAAGCGTGAGAGGGGAAGTCTGCGCAGGAAGTAGGCCATGGACGACTCCTCCTCCAGAGTAGCGCTGCACCTTGTGCCCCGCTAAAGGCGGCGCCCCGGATCGTGAGAGTGCTCTCATCATGCGATCGGTCGACGTCGGGGCGTCCGCGGCGTGGGCGCGGCTCAGCCGGCTGTGAACGCCCCCGCCGGTCGCTCGATCGGCCGTCTGGCCACGGCACTCGATATGGTCCCGGCCTGCATGGTCTACGCGTTCATCGCATTCTGGGTGCTGCTCGGCCTCGGCGTGTTCTTCGTCGCGATGCGCGGCGGTCCCCGCGGGGCACGCGAGTCCCTGCACACGCAGTCGCGAGCCGGCCAGCGCGCCGTCACGATCGGGATCGTGCTGCTGTTCGCATTCGGCCTGATCGTGCCCGGGCTCGTGCTCGCGTTCAACGCCGAGCACAAGGCGGGGGTCACCGTCGGCGGACTGCACCTCACCGCCGAACAGCAGAAAGGCCGCGAACTGTTCGCGCACACGTGCGCCGTCTGCCACACGCTCGCGGCCACCAACTCCGTCGGTCGCACCGGCCCCAACCTCGACGTGCGCGTGGGCGATGACATCTCCACGCCGGCAGGACGCAAGGCACTCGTGCTGAACGCCATCGCCGAAGGTCGCGCGCGCGGACTCGGCCAGATGCCCGCGCTGCTGTATCAGGGCAAGGAAGCCGAAGAGGTCGCGTCATTCGTAGCCGCAGTCGCCGGCCACTGAGACGCTCGATAGCCTTCGCTGGCCGATCGACGAGCGCATCTGATCGTCGATCGGTCTGCGTCCTCGGTCGCTCGCCTACGTAGTACGCCACGCTCCCTGCGTCCTCAGCCCTCCGGCACCCGTCACCGTCGAACGTCTCAGGCGGGAGCTGCCGAACCCATGCGGTTTAGCCAACAGTCGATACCCCTCCGCGCGGCCATCCACTAAGGTCCGCCGCGATGGCCGAGCGGGCGAAACCGGAGCAGGCGAAGACGGCCGAGGACGTCAAGGCGCTCGTGGCTGAGCACGACGTCCGCTTCATCCGCTTCTGGTTCACGGACGTCCTCGGTCAGCTGAAGTCGTTCTCGATCAACGCGGCCGAGCTCGACGACGCGTTCGAGGCCGGGATGGGGTTCGACGGCTCCTCGATCACCGGGTTCAACGCGATCGAGGAGTCCGACATGATCGCGATGCCCGACCCCGCGACGTTCGCGGTGCTGCCCTGGCGCCCGGAGGAGCAGGGCGTGGGGAGGATGTTCTGCGACGTCGTCACGCCCGAGCGCACGCCGTATGAGGGCGACCCCCGCCACGTGCTGCGCCGGGCGCTGCAGCGCGCGCAGGCGATGGGCTTTGACACGTTCAACGTCGGGCCCGAGCTCGAGTACTTCCTGTTCCGCGACGCACACTCCACGGAGGTGCTCGACGAAGGCGGCTACTTCGACCTGACCACGCTCGACGCCGGCTCGGACGTGCGCCGCGAGACGGTGCTCGCGCTGGAGCAGCTCGGCATCCACGTGGAGTACACCCACCACGAGGTGGGCCCTTCCCAGCACGAGATCGACATGCGCTACTCAGACGCGCTGAAGATGGCCGACGACTGCATGACCTACAGGATCACGGTCAAGGAGTACGCGATGAAGTACGGCTGGCACGCGACGTTCATGCCCAAGCCGCTGTTCGGCGAGAACGGCTCGGGGATGCACACCCACCAGTCGCTGTTCGCCGATGCTCGCAACGCGTTCTACGACCCCGACGACCAGTACTTCCTGTCAGACGTCGGCAAGGCGTTCATCGCCGGCCAGCTCAAGCACGCGCGGGAGATCTGCGCGATCTTCGCGCAGTGGGTCAACTCCTACAAGCGCTTGGTTCCCGGGTTCGAGGCGCCCGTGTACGTCGCCTGGTCGCGGCGCAACCGCTCGGCGCTCGTGCGCGTGCCGCTGTATCACCCGGGCCGGGAGCAGGCGACGCGCATGGAGCTGCGCTGCCCCGATCCCGCGTGCAATCCCTACCTCACGTTCGCGGTGCTGCTGCAGGCGGGGCTGGAGGGGATCGAGAAGGGCTATGAGCTGCCCGAGCCGATGGAGAAGAACCTCTACCACCTCTCCAACGAGGAGCGCCGCCGCCTCGGCGTCGAGCAGCTGCCGGAGTCGCTCGGCGAGGCGATCGAGCTGGCGGCCGAGTCCGAGCTGTTGCTGCGCACGCTCGGCGAGCACATGTTCAACCGCTACGTCGA
The DNA here is from genome assembly GCA_963744245.1 of uncultured Solirubrobacterales bacterium. Lineage (GTDB taxonomy): Bacteria > Actinomycetota > Thermoleophilia > Solirubrobacterales > Solirubrobacteraceae > Palsa-744. The sequence goes on along the minus strand of CAVUST010000002.1, from coordinate 378,295 downwards.
GATCAAGCGCCAGGAGTGGGACGACTACCGGGTGCAGGTCACCCAGTGGGAGCTCGATCGCTATCTGGCGATTCTCTGACGCGCGTTTGGGAGATCGGTCTCCCAACGCGTGTTGTGAGGGCGGAAAATGCTTTATCCCGCCCTTAACCGTGGCCTTGTGTGGACGGTACGGTGCAGGCGATCGTGCGTGCGGGCGCAAAGTGCCAGTGCAGCGCCTGCAGCAGATGCCCGAACGAGCTCGGGTGGCGGGGCGCTATGTCTGCGAGCAGGCGCAGGACCGAAACCGCATGGCGCTCGTATTCGGACTCGCCCGTGAGCTGGGCCAGACGCAGCAGGCCCATCGCCGCGCTGGAGGCGCCGGAGGGGATGGGAGAGTCCTCCAGGTCCTTGCGCCGCACGATCAGCTGCTCGCCGTCTGAGGCGGTCGAGAAGAAGCCCCCGTGCTCCGGGTCGGCGAAGCGGGCTATCAGCGTGTCGGCGAGTGCGAGCGCCTCCCTGAACCAGCGCTCCTCACAGGTGACTTCGAACAGCACGAGCAATGCCTCCAGCAGGAACGCGTGATCCTCCAGGTAGGCGCCGATGCGGGCCTGCCCGTCGTTGTAGGTTCGCAGCAGCCGACCCTGCTCGTCGCGCATCTTCTCCAGCAGGAACTCGGCGCACCCGATGGCCGCGTCGAGATAGCGGGGCTCCTCGAGCGTCGCGCCGGCGTCGGCGAGAGCGGCGATCATCAGCGCGTTCCAGCTCGTCAGGCGCTTGTCGTCTAGCCCCGGGCGCGTCCGTCCCGTGCGTACGTCCAGCAGCCGCGTGCGCACCCGATCGCGTTGCGGCGCCAGGGGGAGCGGGCCCCGCGCTTGGAGCACGTTCAGGCCTGGCTCGGTGTTGTGGGGATCGGTGAAGTTGCCCTGCTCGCTCGCTTCCAGCCACGCGATCGCGGCGTCGGCGTCCTCGCCGAGCGCGGCTCGCAGCTCGGGGAGCGTCCACACGTAGTACCGGCCCTCGACCCCCTCCGAGTCGGCGTCCAGAGCGGCATAGAACGCGCCCTCGGGCCCGCGCATCTCGCGCAGCGCCCAGTCGAGCGTCTCGCGGCACACCGCCGCCAGACGTGGGTCGCCGCTCGCCTGCCAGCCGTGCAGGTAGGCGCGGGCGAGCAGCGCGTTGTCGTAGAGCATCTTCTCGAAGTGGGGCACCGTCCAGGTTGCGTCGACGCTGTAACGCGCGAACCCGCCGCCGAGCTGGTCGTAGATTCCGCCGCCGGCCATCGCGCGCAACGTTCCCAGCGCCATCTCGGCGGCGTCCCCGCCCGCTGCCTGCTCGCCTCCCGCAGGGTAGTCGTTGCTGCTGTTGCTGCTGCCGACCGGCCGCCCGGAGTGTGTGACGGCCCGCAGCAGCAGGAACTCGATCGCCGACGCGGACGGAAACCTGGGCGCGCCGCCGAACCCACCGCCGCGAGCGTCATACGTCGCCGCCAGCCCTGCCACGGCCCGATCGAGCGTATCCTCGCGGAGCGGCTCGATGGAGGGTGTCAGCCGCGCGCCGCCCGACAGTCGCTCGCGCAGACGCTCGCCGCCGGCCCTGACCTCCTCGCGGCTCTGCGCCCACGCCTCGGCCACGGCCTGCAGCACCTGCGTCCACGCGGGCATTCCCGGACGTGGATCGGGTGGGAAGTAGGTGCCGCCGTAGAACGGCAGCTGCTCGGGCGTGAGGAACACGTTCAGCGGCCAGCCTCCGTGGCCGGTCATCGTCTGGACGGCCTCCATGTACAGCGCATCCACGTCGGGACGCTCCTCGCGATCGACCTTCACGCACACGAACTCCTGGTTCATCAGCGCCGCCGTGCGCTCGTCCTCGAAGGACTCGCGCTCCATCACGTGGCACCAGTGGCAGGCCGAGTAGCCGATCGAGACGAGCAGCGGCTTGTCCTGCTCGCGAGCGCGGGCCAGCGCGGCAGGGCCCCACGGCAGCCAGTCGACCGGGTTGGAGGCGTGCTGGCGCAGGTACGGCGAGGTCTCGGCGGCCAGCGCGTTGGTCATCGTTCCAGCCTATCCGCGCCGAGCGCGCCGCCCGCCCTCGGGGAGCGGCTGCTCGTGTGCCCGGAGCGCGGCTGCCTGGATCGCGCCGCGGCGGGGTGGCCCCGTCTCAGTGCACGCGGGCGAGACCCGGCAGCGGAAACGCGACCTTGCCCGAGGGCCATTCGCCGCCGCCGCTCGCGCGCGAGAGCTTGACTTTGGCGACGTCCACGTCGAATCGCCTGCCGCCGAGCGTCCCGCTCACGGTCTTGCCGGTGCCGACTCTGACTGATCCGGGCGAGGCGGCCGACCCGGAGATGCGGATCGTGGCTGTCTGCAGCTGGCCTTCCTTGACCGGGAACACTCCGCTCAGTCGTACGCCCGAGACGAACGAGAGCTCGTGCAACACGACTTTGGAGGACTCCAGTCGCGCATACCCTCCGCGCAACCCGCCGAAGCTCGAGCCGATCGGCAGTTCGGCGTTGGCCTGCAGCGTCGCGCCGATCACCTGCCGGTTGAGGTCCAGGATCGTGTCGAGCACCGCCGTCAGCGTCTGCCCCGCCTTGCCGCGCAGGACAGCCGGCGGATGGATGTAGGCGAGCTTGGTCGGCGTGATCGGCGTGGGGCTGAAGACGTCCTGCGTGGGCCCGCACGGCTGCACCGGCGTGCCGGCGAAGAACGCGCCGACCGCCCGCTCGGCGCAGCCGCTGAAGTCGCTGCCGAGGACGGAATGGCCGGTGAAGGGGACGACGAGCAGCTGTGCGCCGGGAATCAGCGCGGCGACACTGCGCGCGTTCGCGGTCGGCGTGCGCAGGTCCTGCGCGCCGGACAGGATCAGCGTCGGCACCCCCGGCAGGGGAGCCTGCGCGGGCGGCGGCGGCGAGGCGTCCGGCCAGCTCGCGCAGACCGACACGAGGCTCGCGCTCAGCGCTGTGGTCGCGTCGAACGGGTAGAAGTCGCCGCCGGGCATGCCGTGCAGCGAGCCGAGCGCTTCCGCGAGCCGTGTCGGCGCCGGCGCCGAGCGCTGCCAGGGGAACGGCAGCTCCTCACAGGAGGTGTCGACGAACAGGGTTTCGTCGATCGACTCCGAGCTTTCGACCGGCCGCTTGCCGGGCACGTTCGGGATCAAGCCCTCCGACAGCAGCTCCAGCCGCAGCAGCGGGTCGGGATCGTGGCGCAGCGCTGAGACGACCGCCGCCGGCAGCAGCGCGCGCAGGGCCGGGTTCAGGTCCCCTGCCTGCAAGATCCCCAGCAGGCTCGTCTCGCTCAGCCTGACGGCGTGCCGGCGACCGGAGCCGTCATAGACGGAGCCGCTGAGGGAGTGCTTGCGCAGCTGCGCGGTCAGGCGCGCGAGGTCGGCCAGCGGGTTGGAGGTGATGCCCGCGCAGGCGCGGGCAGAGCACAGCTCGCCCAGCGCGCCGCCGATCGCCTGGAAAGTCCCCGCCGCGAACGCTTCCGGGCCGCTGGTCGGCACGACCGAGTCGAGCACCAGCGCTTCCACGTGCTGGGGGTAGCGTTCGGCGTACTCGAGCGCCACCTTCGTGCCGTACGAAGTCCCGTACAGCACGAGCTTTTCGTACCCGCCCGCCTGCCGCAGCGCCTCGACGTCCGCCACCGACTCCTGGCTGGTGTAGTCGCCGCGCGCGGGCCCGAGCTGCTGCGCGCAGCGGCCGACGAGTTCCCCGATCGAGCGCGCGTTTTCGACTTCGCCCTGGCTGCTGAGCGCGGGACAGCTGAGCGGGCCCGATTCGCCGGTTCCGCGCTGGTCGAACACCAGCAGGTCGCGCGTCCCCAATGCCGGTGAGATCGCTTTGGCGATGAATTCGCCTAGCCCAAGCGCCGACTGTCCCGGGCCGCCGGCGAGCGCGACGACCGCGTTCCGGCTGGGGCTGAACCCGGCGAGCTTGCGCTCCACCTTCAATCCCACCGTTCCCGGCACCTGGCCGGCGCGGTCCAGCGGCACGGTCACGGTCGTGCAGGCGAAGCCCGTGGGGGCGCCGGCCGGACAGGTGCCGAAGCTAGGGGAGGCGAGCGAGGAGGCGGGCCAGCTCGCGAGCACCAGCGCGGGCAGCAGAGCCGCCAGGAGCGGTGAAATGGCCAGCCTGCGCATTCAGCCGGACAATAGCGTCACTCGCGGCCGCGCTCGCCGCTTGCAGCGATCCGCCGCCGTTGCCCGCTTCCCGATCGCTCAGCAGCGAGGACAGCACGTGCTGTCCTCCCAGCGTGCCGGTGAGCCGGTGATGCGGGCCGAGGCGCAGGGTACCCCGCGCCGCGGAGGGTCCGCCGACGTGTAGCACGACTTCGGTGGCGGTGATCCTCCCGGAGACGGTCACTCCCGGCACGTAGGAGTAGTCGTGCAGCACGAGCGCGGCCTTCTCCGTCCCCGCCCAGCCCGCGCGCAGCCCGCCGATGCGCAGCGAGCTCAGCCCGCCGAGGTCGCCGGACTGCAGCGCGCCGAGCACCTGCACCGTCTCCTCGCGCACGAAGTCCGCGAGCGTCAGCCCCGCGGCCTCCAGCGTGCGCCCGGGGCGCCCGTGGCTGCCCCGAGCGGGGGGCACCTCGGACAGGCGCGTCGGCGCCAGCGGCGCCAGCTTGAGCAGTCCCAGGATCTCAGGGCCACCGGCGCATGGCTTGATCGGAGCGGGCTTGAACAGCGCCTGCAGCGCTCTGCTCGCGCACCCGCTGAGATCGCTGCTGAGCACAGAGTGCCCGACTTCGGGCACGACCACGAGCTGGGAGCCGGGAATCTGTGCGGCGACTTCGCGCGCGCCCGCCGTCGGCGTGCGCAGGTCGTCGGCGCCACTCAGGATCAGCGTGGGCACGCTTGGAAAGGGTTCCCGCGCGGGCGCGGGCGCGGGCGTCGTGTATGGCCAGAACGCGCACGCGGGAATGTCGCTGATCGCGAGCGCGTTGCTCGGTGCGAACGGAGCGATCCGGCTCGCGCCAACCTCCCTGATCTGCGTGGAGGCTTCGGCCAGGCGCTTGGCCGGACTGGAGCTGCGGCTCCACGGGAACGGCTCCTCTTCGCAGCTGGTGGCGAAGTACAGAGGCGTGTCGAAGCTCTCGCTCGGGCTTTCTTCTTCGCCGCCTTCGCCGCGTTGCGAGGCGTCGCGCAGCAGGCGCGCGAACGGCGCGTCGTCGCCGTTGGCGGCCGAGCGCACCGCGGCGGGGAATTCCGCGCGCAGCGCCGGTTCGAGATCGCCGGCGATCAGCACGTCCAGCAGCGTGTTGGCGGAGAAGCGCAGCGTGTGGGGATGCCCGGAGCCGTCGAGCCAGCGCCCGCTCAGCGCCCCGCCGCCCATGCGGCGGACGAGCTTGGACAGGTCGGCCACCGGGTCGGGCGTGATGTGCGCGCACGCGCGCGCCGTGCACAGCTGGCGCAACACGCGCGGGATCGCGGCGAACGTAGGCAGGTTCAGCGGTTCCGGGCCATTCGGGGGCACGACCGAGTCGAGCACGAGGCCCGACACGTGGTCCGGGTAGCTCTGCGCGTAGCGCTCGGCCACCTTCGTGCCGTACGAAGTCCCGTACAGCACGAGCTTTTCGTACCCGCCCGCCCGCCGTATCGCCTCGACGTCGGCGACGGTCTGGGCAGTCGTGTAGTCGCTGCGCGACGGGCCGATCTGGGCGGCGCATTCGGCGATCTGCTGACCGGCCGGTCCGCCCGCGTTCAATTCGAAGCGGTGACACGACAGCGGGTGCGACAGGCCGATGCCGCGCTGGTCGAACACGATCAGATCGCGCGTGGCCGCGATCGGCCCGAGCGTGTGCGCGAACTGTTCGCTGAACGGGATCGCCGCCTGACCCGGTCCGCCCGCGAGCGCGATGATCGCTTCGCGCGCTTCCCCGACCGGCGCGCGGTGGCGGCGCATCGCCAGCGTGATCGTCCCCGGCGTGGCGTCGCTCGGGTCCAGTGGCACCGTCAGGTGACCGCACGCGTAGTCATTGCTGTCGCCGCACGGAGCCCATGCGATCTGGGCCTGCGCGGTGGCCGCCCATGCACACGCGGCTGCCGCCAGGAGCGCGGCAGCGACCGGTCCCCTTGATCGCATAAGTGGAATCTAATGGATCGGGCTGGGGGCCGCGCTAGTGTCCGTCGATCGTTGGACCTCGTGACATCGTCTCAGCCGCCGGCGCGCCGCCCGCGATCGGCCCCTACAGCCACGCCGTCCGCGCCGGTGGGCTGCTGTTCTGCTCGGGCCAGATCCCGCTCGACCCCGCCACCGGCAAGCTCGTCGGCGATACGCCTGCGGCGCAGGCCCGCCAATGCCTGGAGAACCTGCGAGCCGTGTGTGCGGCCGCGTCCACCACGCTCGCGCGGGCGGTGCGCCTGACGGTGTACATGACCGATCTGGGAGGGTTCGCCGCCGTCAACGAGACGTACGCCTCGTTCTTTGCGGACGAGGACCCGCCCGCCCGTGTGACGGTCGAGGTCTCCGGCCTGCCCGCGGGAGCGCTCGTCGAGATCGACGCGATCGTCGCGCTCTGAGGACCGCTGAAGGTCTTAGTTGACCTGCGCGCCATCGCGCGTGATCAGCACGTGCAGCTGCGAGCCGGTGTAGGTGTGGTCGTGGTCCGCGCACCCGCCGGTGAATCGCAGCCCGAGGCTGTCGCGGTGGGTTTCGTGGTAGCTGGCGAACAGCGTTACCGTTCCGTGTGTGCCGGCGGCGCACGCCGGATCGTTGCTCGCCGAGACGATGCCCTTCAGTTCGAGCCCCACGCCGGGGAGTCCCATGCGCGTGATACCCGGGGACAGTCGTGCCGCGCCGGCTGTCTTCAGCACCAGTTCGCGGCTCGGATGCCCGCCCGTGAGGCTGTCCTCGTGACAGACCGTGCCGGTCGCGTGCCCGCCCGCCCAGTTGCCGCGGCCGTGGGTGTAGGAGGAGGCGATGCCGGGGTGTGAGCCCGAGGGCGCTCCCGACTCGGTGAACGCCCACTGCACCGAGCCCCCGCTGGGCGAGCCTGCCCCGATCGGACATCTGGCAGAGGCCGCGGTGTGAGCCGCGCCGCGGGAAGCGGCGCGGGCGGGGAGTGTCACGACGCAGTACGCGATCGAGCCGGCGAGCGCGAGCAGGATCAGCGGCCTCTGCAGCAGCATGCGAACGTGCACGCGTCAACGATAACCGACGCGCGTCCGTCGCGGCGAGCGACGGGAAGCCGACTTACTTGGCTACGGACGCGAGCGGCTCGTCGCGGGCGGCGTCCGCGACGGCGCAGTCGCCGTCGGCGGGCTCGACGCCACGCAGCGCCCGCGTGAGCAGTTGCCAGAGCGTGGCGCGCTCCTCCGGGTCCAGCGCCTGCAGCACGTCGTCCTCGATCGCTTCCTGGGCGCGCTCGGCGAGGCTCAGGGCCTTGGCGCCTGCGGGCGTGAGCTGAACCAGGTGGCGGCGGCGGTCGCCGGGGTCGCGCAGGCGCGTGACGTAGCCCAGCTGCTCGATCTCGTTGAGCAGCAGCACGACGTTGTTGGCGTCCATGCAGAAGGCCTCAGCCAGCTCGTGCTGAGGGCAGGCGTCGTGGTCGCGCACGTAGCTGAGCGCGACCAGATGGCGCAGCTGCATCCCCAGCAGCTCGTCGCTGCTGCGCCGGTAGACCTGCTTGGCCAGGCGGGTCAGCAGGACCATCGAGCCCGGAGCACATGATGAGGCCCTCTCAGCACCCATTTCGTGTGATTTTACACCATTTCGCATCTGTTGTCATTCTAGCAACGATCGTAAATTTTATGCAGATCATCCCTGATACATGGATGATCCTTGCTATGGTGTGCCCCACGCAACGAAGGGAGCCACATCATGAGCGCCACAGCCGCACAGACCGAGACCCGCATCGCTCGAGCCGCCCGCAGCGCCGGCCGCAGCGTCCGTCGCACGTACCGACCGGAAGGACGGGCGCAAGCCGCCGAGGCCGGCCGGCTCGTTCGCGGTGAGGACTCCTCGTCGGACGCACCCGCACCCTCTCCGTCCCCGAGCGCTCCGCGATCGGAGCGTAGGCGCTGGATCGCGCTGGCGGTGCTGTGCCTGGGTCAGCTGATGATGGTGCTCGACGCGACGATCGTGAACGTCGCGCTGCCCTCGATCCAGCGCGACCTGCACTTCTCCCAGGGCAACCTCACGTGGGTGATCGACGCCTACTTGATCACCTTCGGCGGCTTTCTGCTGCTCGCCGGCAGGATGGGCGACCTGGTAGGCCGCAAGAAAGTCTTCCTCTCCGGGCTCGTCCTGTTCACCGCCGCCTCGGTGTTCTGCGGCGTCGCGGACAGCCAGGCGATGCTGATCGCCGGCCGCTTCGTCCAGGGGATCGGCGGCGCCGTGGCCTCGGCGGTGATCCTCGCGATCATCGTCACGGAGTTCCCCGAGAAAGCCGAGCAAGCGAAGGCGATGGGCATGTACGCGTTCGTCTCCGCCGGAGGCGGCTCGATCGGGCTGCTCGCCGGGGGCGCGCTGACGCAGTCGCTGAGCTGGCACTGGATCTTCTTCGTGAACGTGCCGATCGGCGTGTTCGCGTTCGTGCTCGGCTCGGTGCTGATCGAGGAGAATCGCGGCATCGGCCTCGCCGGCGGCGTCGACGTCGCCGGGTCGGTTCTGATCACGCTCGCGACGATGCTCGGCGCCTTCGCGATCGTCAAGTCGACCGAATACGGCCTGCTCTCCGCGCGCACGCTCGGTGTCGGCGGGGCCGCGCTGGTGCTGCTCGGCGCCTTCTTCGTGCTGGAGTCACGTATCGCCAACCCGATCATGCCGCTGCGGATCCTGCGCCTGCGGATGCTGATGGGATCGAGCCTCGTCCGCGGGCTGCTCGTGACGGGGATGTTCTCGGCCTTCTTCCTCGGCGCGCTGTACCTGGAGCGCGTGCTCGGCTATGACGCGATCGACACGGGCCTCGCGTTCATGCCCTTGACGATCTCGATTGCCGCGCTGTCGATGGGGCTGGCGGTGAAGGCGGTCAATCGCTTCGGTTCGCTGAACACGCTGGCGGCCGGACTCGCGGCGATCGCCGCCGGCCTGCTGCTGCTCGCGACCCAGGGCGTGCATGCGGGCTACTTCCCGGGCCTGTTCGGCGCGTTCCTGTTGATCGGGCTCGGCGCGGGCGCCTCGTTCCTGCCGCTGCTGACGATGGGCATGGCCGACGCGCCGCCGCGGGACGCCGGGCTCGCCTCCGGGATCATCAACGTCTCGGTGCAGCTGTTCGGTGCGATCGGCCTGGCGACGCTGGGGACGATCGCGACCGACCACACGAAAGCGCTGGCCGCGGCCGGACACGCGCTGCCGAGCGCGCTCACCGGCGGCTATCACCTCGCCTACGTGGTTGCCGCGAGCTGCGTCGGGCTGGGGATTCTGGCCGCGTTCCTGATTCTGCGCCCGCCGGCGAGCACGGTGGCGCAGGAGGTCGAGGAGCTCGAGCACGGCTTCGGCCGTGCGGGCGCAACTGCGCAGGTCGCGGAGCAGCTCGTCTGAGGGGCGTCGGGGTGGGTCTGCGACCCACCCCGACGACGACAGGCGCATGCGCCTGTCGTCGGACATGCCGCATGCGGCATGTCCGGGCGGCGCGCATGCGCGCCCCCCATCGGGCGGTGCATGCACCGCCCGACCGTCGGCGCATGCGCCGACGGGTGACGAGCCACATGTGGCTCGTCAAAATCAGTGAGATCGGGCGGATCGCAGCTGTGCGCGCTTGACCTTGCCGCTGGCGGTCTTCGGCAGCTCGTCGGCGAACTCGACGATGCGGGGGTACTTGTAGGGCGCCGTCTCGCGCTTGACGTGCTCCTGCAGCTCGCGCGCCAAAGCGGGGGAGGGGTCATTGCCCTCGCACAGCACGACCACAGCGCGCACAACCGAGCCGCGCTCGGGGTCGGGCGCGCCCACAGCCGCCGCCTCGGCCACGGCAGGATGGGCGATCAGTGCGGACTCGACCTCGAACGGGCCGATGCGGTAGCCGGCAGAGACGATCACATCGTCGTCCCGACCCTCGAACCACAGGTAGCCCTGCTCGTCCTCGTGCACCCGATCGCCGGTGCGCCACATCCCGCCCTTGCGGCGGTCGGATACGCGCCACGCGCCATCCTCGTCGCGGTGGACGTCCTCGCTGAGATAGCCGAGGCAGAACGTAGGCACCGTACGTGGATCGACGATCAACTCGCCATCGTCCACGCTCAGCTTCACGCCGGGCAGTGGCCTGCCCATCGAGCCCGGTCGTGCCTTCTCCCCGGCTACGGCCATCCCCGTCAGCTGTCCCGTCTCGGTCTGACCGTACCCGTCACGTATCTCCAGGCCCGTGACGTCCCGCCAAGCGCGCTGCACCTCGGGGTTCAGCGCCTCGCCCGCGGCGACCATCGTGCGCAGGTCTCCCAGCGCGCGCAGGGTCGTGCGGGCCGCGATCACGCGGTACTCGGTCGGGGCCATGCACAGCACGTTCACGCGCTCGCGCTCGCACAGCTCCAACCGCTCTGAGGGGTCGAACCGCGCGTCGTGCAGCAGCGCGCTGGCGCCGCGCAGCCACGGCGAGATGAAAACATTCCGCGCCGACTTGCTCCAGCCCGAGGAGGCGGTGCACCACACCAGCTCTCCGGTTCGCGCGCCCAGCCAGTGAGTCGCCTGCACACGCTGGCCGGGCAGGTAGCGCTGGGCGTGCAGAACGGCCTTGGGCTCGCCGGCGGTGCCGCTCGTGAACGTGATCAGGCATGGCTCGTCCTCGCCCAGCTCGACCGCGGGTGCGGGCTCGCTCGCGAACAGCGCCTCGTCGGGCACGAGCACAACCTCGATCTCCGAGTCGGCGTGTCTGCCGTGGGCATTCGAGCCGATCAGGCCGTGACCACCGGTCCCCGAGCCACTCGCGCCGGAGCCGCCGTTCGCGAGTGCCGCCTCCAGCTCGGCGCGGTTGCGCTCGTCGGCGACGATCAGCCGTGGGCGTGCCACCTCAATGCGCAAGCGCAGGTCCTTGGCGCGCAGCTGCTCGGTGCACGGCAGCACCACCGCGCCGATGCGCATGCACGCGCACATCGTCATCACCCACTCCGGGCGATTGCCGATCAGCGTCATCACCACATCGCCCCTGTTCACGCCCCGCGCGTGCAGCGCACCCGCCATGCGCGCGCTGCGGTCGGCGACCTTGCCGAACGTCCACTCGCGCCGCGAGCCGTCCCGGGCCAGCTCCAGGAGCGCGCGGTCTCCCGGCGGCAGTCGATCGAGCACGTCGCGCGCGAAGTTCACGGCCGTTCCAGCGCTCCCGGCGCGTCGCCGGCAATCGAGAGCGGCGCCGGCAGGTGTGTTCGGGGGGCCGGCTCATGGCTCACCCCCCAATGCTGTTCGCGTAGGAGCGACATCGGGGTCGGAAGTCTGCCAGCCCGCGCCGCACGGGTATCCTGCGGGAAAACGACGACCCTGGAGCGCACACCGAATGGCCGTAGCCGCCGATCTTCCCAGCGACATGTCCGACGAGCAGCGAGCGATCACCGAGATGGTGCACCAGTTCGCCGACGAGCAGATCCTCCCGCAGGCCGAGCACTACGACCACGAGGACTCCTTCCCCGAGCCGATCGTGCAGCAGATGAAGGAGCTCGGGCTGTTCGGGGTGACGATTCCCGTGGAGTACGGCGGCATGGGGCTGGACCTGACGACCTACGCGATGATCGTCGAGGAGCTCTCGCGCGGCTGGATCTCGATCTCGGGCGTCATCAACACGCACTTCATCGGCTCCTACCTGCTGATGAAGTTCGGCAGCGAGGAGCAGCGTCAGAGGTACCTGCCGCGCATGGCCACGGGCGAGATCCGCGCCGCCTTCTCGCTGTCCGAGCCCGAGCTCGGCTCGGACGTGCAGGCGATCAAAACCTCCGCCAAGAAGGGCGAGGACGGCAAGTACGAGATCAACGGCCAGAAGATGTGGGTCACCAACGGCCTGCGCTCGGACCTCGTGTTCGTGCTCGTCAAGACCGACCCGAACGCCGAGAAGGCCCATCGCGGGATGACGTGCTTCATCGCCGAGAAATCCCCCGGCGCGGGTGAGAACACCGGCGAGCTGGCGGGGTTGAACGTGCCGCCGCAGCTGCGCAAGATGGGCTACAAGGGCGTCGAGTCGACCGAGCTCGTGTTCGACGGCTACCGCTGCCCGGCCGAGAACGTCCTCGGCGGCGAGGAGGCCGGGCTGAACCGCGGGTTCCCACAGATGATGGACGCCCTGGAGGTCGGCCGCGTCAACGTCGCCGCGCGCGGCGTCGGCATCGCCCAGCGCGCGCTGGAGCTGGCGCTGCGCTACTCGCAGGAGCGCAAGACCTTCGGCAAGCCGATCTCCGAGCACCAGGCGATCCAGTTCAAGCTCGCCGACATGGGCACCCAGGTCGACGCCGCCCGCCTGCTGACGCTGCGCGCCGCCCGCCTGAAGGACGCCGGCGTGCGCTCGGACCTGGAGGCCGGGATGGCCAAGCTGTTCGCCTCCGAGGCCGGCCGCTTCTGCGTCGAGGAGGCGTTTCGCATCCACGGCGGCTACGGTTACTCCAAGGAGTACGAGATCGAGCGGCTCTACCGGGACGCGCCGCTGCTCTTGATCGGTGAGGGCACCTCGGAGATCCAGCGCATGGTCATCGGGCGCAAGTTGCTGCAACGTCATAAGATTTGAGCCGATCGATTATCTGTGGGGTCCCCTTCCCACTCTGGCGGGGGCAACGGGTCGGGAGAGAGGTAGTGTGAGATGGCAGAAGACGCCAAGGCTCTGATCGAGCTTGCCGTGCGCCGGTTCATCGGCGAAGTGCCCGCGCTGGAGCCAATCCGGCTGGTTGTCAGCGTCGAATTGCGCGGGCGTGGCGACGTGCAGCACTTTCGCCTGGAGATGCCCGACCTGAAGGTCACCAAGGGCCCCGCGGCCGACGCGCGCGTGCGCGTGGACATGCGCCGCGAGTTCTTCAACGTGATGGCTCGTGAGGCCAAAGTCGCCGACTGGGTCGAGGCGTTCACCTACGGCCAAGCCAAGGCCTCGGGTCCCGAGCAGTTCCTGCGCCTGATCGTCAACGTCGTCAACAAGCACCAGGAGCGCCAGCGCGTGCGCAAGGCGCGCGACACCACCCACTGAACTCCGTCGCGCCTTCCAGTGGGCGTCTAGTGGTACGAAGTCAGCTGCTGCGCCAAGAACGCCAGCGACGCGAGCAGGAACAGGCACATCACGATGAGTGAGAAGTTTTCGTTCACGCTCTGTCAGCCCTCCTGCTCACAGGATAGGGCACGCGATGGTCGCTCGTGATCAGGGTTGCCGCCAGGGCTCAGGCGAGGACGGCGTCGTTGTCGTAGAGCTTGACGATCTTCACCGGGTGGGTGGGATCCGATTCGACGGCGTCGAGGCACAGCCGGCAGAGGACGCACTCGTCAAGGTTCTGCTCCACGATCTCCAAGCTGCCGTCGGGCTTCTGGGCGAAGACGTCGACCGGGCAGGCCTCGGTCAGCCGGCGCGCCAGCTCGGTGTCGGCAGCCGCCCGGTCATCGACCTCGACCGCAATGAAGAGGGCGTCCTTTCTCACGCTGCGCTCCGCTCGGCGAGCTTGGCCTTGACCAGATCCGGGATCTCGTCAATCCGCTGCACGACAGGGATGCCGGCCGCCTCCAGGCGGGCGATCTTCTCGGTCGCGCTGTCCTGGATGCCCTCGACGATCGTGCCGGCGTGTCCGAAGGACATGCCCTGCATCTCCTCGTCGTCCATGAACTTGCCGGCCATGAAGGCGATGATCGGCAGGCGCGAGTCGTTGTCCTTGACCCACTGCGCCAGCTGCGCCTCCATACGCCCGCCGGGCTCGGTGTAGATGACGATCGCCTGCGTCTGCTTGTCGGCCTCGAAGTAGGGCATCAGCTCGGCGTAGGTCGAGCCGATGATCGCGTCGCCGCCGATCGAGACCGCCGTGGAGACACCGAGTCCCGCGGCAGTCAGCGTGGAGGAGATCTCCGTGGTCATGCCGCCCGAGCGGCTCATCACGCCGACCGCGCCGGGCTGGTAGGCGACGGCGGCGTTGCGCGCCGGGCCGCCGATGCCGCCCATCTTGGCGACGCCCGGGACGATCACGCCGAGGCAGTTCGGGCCGATGATCCGCGCGCCCTTCGCGTCGGCCAGCTCGACCATCATCGCGACGTCGCGGCGCGGAATCCGCTCGGTGACGATCACGATCGTCTTGATGCCCGCGTGCAGCGCCTCGAACACGGCATCGCGCGTGCCCGCCGGCGGGACGGTGACGACCGAGCCGTCGGGCACGACGCCGCCGTTGTGCGCGACGACCTGCTCGACCGTGTCGAACACCGGCACACCGTGGACCTCACGGCCCTTGCGGCCGGGGGTCACGCCGCCGACGATCTTCGAGCCGTAGTCCAGACACTCGCGCGTGAGGTTCACGGCCTCGCGCCCGGTGATGCCCTGGATGATGAAGGTCGTGTCCTGGTCGATCAGAATGGACATGGCTAGGCTGATGCCCCCTGAATCTTGGCTACTGCCCGACCGGCGGCCTCCCACAGCGAGACCGAGCGGTCGCAGTACTCGATCCCGTAGGAGTCGAGGATCTTGAAGCCCTCCTCCTCCCAGGCGCCGGGGATGCGGAAGATCGCGATCGTCTCGCCGGGGTCTCGGTCGAGCTCCAGGCAGGCCTTGATCACGCCGCGCGCGACGATGTCCACGCGCGTGTTGGAGACGATCGACATCATCACGGCAATCTTCTCCACGCCGTCTTTCTGGAGGACCTGCTTGGCCAGGCCGCAGGCCTTGGCGACGGAGGGGTTGCCGCCGATCTCCGAGTAGTTGGCGGGCTTGCCGCCCTGCTGGCGCACGGCGTCGGTGAGCGTCAGCGAGCCGCCGCCCGCGCCGATCACCAGGCCGATGTTGCCGCTGAAGCCGGTGTCCTTGCCCTGGATCACGCCACGGTGGTCGGCGGCGTCGATCGCCTTGACGGCCTGCTCGAACGGGGTCGGGGTGTAGCTCTCGCGGGTGCCCTCCTCGGCGCCGATGCCGAGCGCCTCGATCAGGCCCTTCTGACGCGGCATGCCCTCGTTCTCCATCTCCATGTGCGCGTCGAGCGCGACGAACGAGCCGTCCTTCAGCTGCGCCAGCGGGTTGATCTCCGCGAGCGTCATGTCATTCTCGAGGAACAGCCGGGCCAGGCGCGCGAGCACGGGGGTGGCGCGCTGCAATGCCTTGCCGGTGACGCCGGCGGCGGCGATGACCTGCTTGGCCTGGAAGTCAGAGAAGGGCTCGAGCGTGGAGAAGTGGCCGCGACCGACGTGGTCGGGGTGCTCCTCGGCGACCTGCTCGACGTCGATGCCGCCCATGTCGCTGAAGAGCATCAGCGGCTTCTTCGCGGTGCCGTCCCAGACGACGCCCGCGTAGAACTCCTGCGCGACCTCCGCCTTCGGGTCCACGAGCACGCCGCGCGGCATGTGACCGCCGATCTCCAGCTGGAGGACGTCCTTGGTGTAGGACTCGGCCTCCGCGGGCGTGTCCGCGAACTTGACCCCGCCGGCCTTCATGCGCCCGCCCGAGAGCACCTGCGACTTGATCACCGTCGGGCCACCGATCCGCCGCGCGATCTCGGCCGCCTGCGCGGGGTCGGTCGTGAAGCCGTAGTCGGTGACAGGGATGCCGGCGCGCTTGACGATCTCGCGCGCCTCGAACTCGAAGAACCTCATGCGGCGCGGAAGCCTATACGGCGGCGGGCTCCGGGGCGAGCCCGTAGGCCTCGGCTAGCTCGGGGTCCTTCTTGGCGAGCATTTCGGCGAGGTTGACCATCACCTTGCACTGCTTCCAGGTGGCGTCGTCCTGCATCTTGCCGTCGATCATGTGCACGCCGCGCCCGTCGGGGATCGCCGCGATGACCTTTTTCGCGAACGCGACCTCGTCGGGGTCGGGCGAGTAGACCTTCTTGGCGATCGCGATCTGCGCGGGGTGCAGCGACCAGGCGCCGACGCAGCCGAGCAGGAAGGAGGCGCGGAACTGCGTTTCGCAGCCCTCGACGTCCTTGATGTCGCCGTAGGGGCCATAGAAGGGCAGCGCGCCCACGGCGGTGCAGGCGTCGACCATGCGCGCGATCGAGTAGTGCCACGGGTCCTGCTGGTAGCTCGGGCGCGGCGCCTCCGGGTGCTCGGGATCGGGGTCGGCGATCGTGCGGTAGCCGGGGTGCCCGCCGCCCACGCGTGTGGTCTTCATCCGCCGCGAGGCTGCGAGGTCGGCGGGGCCGAATGACATGCCCTGAATGCGCGGCGAGGCGGCGGCGATCTCCTCGAGGTTGGCCACGCCGAGATGTGTCTCCAGCACGCAGTGGATCAGCAGCGGACGCTCAAGGCCCGCTTTGGCCTCCAGCTGCGCGAGCAGACGATCGGCGTAGTGGACGTCCCAGGGTCCCTCGACCTTCGGGATCATGATGACCTCGAGCTTGTCTCCGATCTCGGCGACGAGCTGGGTGATGTCGTCGAGGAAGTAGGGCGAGGCGAGCTCGTTCACGCGCGTCCACAGTGCGGTGTCGCCCATCTCCATTTCCTTGCCCACGCTGATCAGCCCCGCGCGTGCGGCCTCCTTCTTTTCCAGCGGCACGGCATCCTCGAGGTTGCCGAGCAAGACGTCTACCTGCGGGGCGATGTCGGGGACCTTCGCGACCATCTTCTCGTTCGAGAAGTCGAGGAAGTGGATCATCCGGGAGGGCTTGAAGGGGATCTCGCGCACCGGCTCGGGGGCGTCGATGGCGAGGGGCTTGAAGAAGTCGCGGGGGTTGCGCAAGTCTGGCTCGTCTCCTGTGGAGTCGTGTTCTGTCGTGGCAAACGCGTTCTATTCTGAACGAATACGTTCTGATCAGAACGATTGTGTTCTGATCAGAACAATAGAGTCTGGGGTGACGCAGCCCATCATCAGCACGACAGGAGACCCCGCAACCCATGAGCCAGACCGCCATCGAGACCGTCGAGACAGAGCAGGCCGCGCGCGAGGCGAGCGGCGCCCACCCGTATGGCCGCTACCTGGAGGAGTTCGAAGTCGGCGACGTCTACAAGCACTGGCCCGCCAAGACCGTCACCGAGTCCGACGACCACCTGTTCTGCCTGATCACGATGAACCATCACCCGCTGCACATCAACGACGTCTACGCGCACAAATCCCAGCAGGGGCGCAACGTGGTGGTGGGTCCGCTCGTGTACTCGCTCGCGCTGGGGATGTCGGTCTCAGACGTCTCCGGCAAGGCGATCGCCAATCTGGCGACCGAGGAGCTCAAGCACCCGGCGCCGGTGTTCCACGGCGACACCCTGTTCTGCGAGTCCGAGGTGCTCGAGAAGCGCGAGTCCCAATCGAAGCCCGACCGCGGCACCGTGCGGGTGCACACGCGCGTGCTCAACCAGGATGGCGTGCTCGTGGCCGAGTTCAAGCGGCTGGTGCTCGTGCCGCGCCGGAACCCCGGTGGGGGCGAGGCCGAGGGGAACGTCGAGTAGGGGTGCGATAGGGGGGTGCGATAGGCTTTTCTGGGACCGCCCTCCAGGGGGCGTTTTTCCGTTCCCGGAGCCTTCCTGGCCCGGCAGCTGCGTCAAGGACGACGGCGCGCCGATCACGACCGCGACACCGAGGAGCCGCTTGCATCCCATGAACACCACCGCTTCCGCCCCCACCACCAACGAGCGCCTGCTGGCCTGGGTCGGGGAGGTCGCGGCCCTGACCGAACCCGACGACGTCCACTGGTGCGACGGCTCGGCCGAGGAGTACGACAGCCTCTGCCACACCCTCGTGCAGGCGGGAACGTTCGAGAAGCTCTCCGACGCCAAGCGCCCCAACTCCTACCTCGCCCTGTCGGACCCGGGCGACGTGGCGCGCGTGGAAGACCGCACGTTCATCTGCTCGGCCACCGAGGACGAGGCGGGACCGACGAACAACTGGCGCGATCCCGCGGAGATGCGCGAGACGCTCACCGAGCTGTTCGGCGGCGCGATGAGTGGGCGCACGATGTACGTGGTGCCGTTCTCGATGGGACCGCTCGGCTCGGACAAGAGTCACGTCGGCGTGCAGCTGACCGACTCGCCGTACGTCGCCGTGAGCATGCGCATCATGA
Organism: uncultured Solirubrobacterales bacterium; assembly: GCA_963744245.1. Classification (GTDB taxonomy): domain Bacteria; phylum Actinomycetota; class Thermoleophilia; order Solirubrobacterales; family Solirubrobacteraceae; genus Palsa-744. Next base: position 360,253 of record CAVUST010000002.1, on the reverse strand, counting down.
CGCGCATGGGGCAGGGCGCGCTCGACGCGCTCGGCACCGAAGGCGAGTTCGTTCCCTGCCTGCACTCCGTCGGCATGCCCCTCGGCGAGGGCGTCGAGGACGTGCCCTGGCCGTGCAACGCCGACAACAAGTACATCGTGCACTTCCCCGACACGCGCGAGATCTGGTCGTTCGGCTCGGGCTACGGCGGCAATGCGCTGCTCGGCAAGAAGTGCTTCGCGCTGCGCATCGCCTCGGTGATGGCCCGCGACGAGGGCTGGATGGCCGAGCACATGCTGATCCTCAAGCTCACCTCGCCCGAGGGTGAGGTCAAGTACGTCACCGGCGCCTTCCCCAGCGCGTGCGGCAAGACCAACCTGGCGATGCTCATTCCCACGCTCGAGGGTTGGACGGTGGAGACGATCGGCGACGACATCGCCTGGATGAAGTTCGGCGCCGATGGGCGCCTGTATGCGATCAACCCCGAGTACGGCTTCTTCGGCGTTGCCCCCGGCACGGGCGAGCACACCAACCCGAATGCGATCCACACGATCGAGCGCAACTCGATCTTCACCAACTGCGCGCGCACCGACGACGGCGACGTCTGGTGGGAGGGCCTCACCAGCGAGAAGCCCGCGCACCTGACCGACTGGCACGGCAACGACTGGACGCCCGACTCGGAGAAGCCCGCGGCGCATCCCAACGCCCGCTTCACCACGCCGGCCTCCCAGGACCCGGCGATCGCGCCCGAGTGGGAGGACCCGGCGGGCGTGCCGATCGACGCGATGCTCTTCGGCGGGCGGCGCTCGACGGTCGTGCCGCTCGTCACCGAGGCGCTGGACTGGGAGCACGGCGTGTTCCTCGGCGCGATCATGAGCTCCGAGAAGACCGCCGCGGCCGCCGGCACGGTCGGCGAACTGCGCTTCGATCCGTTCGCGATGCTCCCGTTCTGTGGTTACAACATGGCCGACTACTTCGCTCACTGGCTGCAGATGGGCCGGCGCGAGGGCGCGACGCTGCCGAAGATCTTCTACGTCAACTGGTTCCGCAAGGACTCCGGCGGTCGCTTCCTGTGGCCGGGCTTCGGCGAGAACTCGCGCGTGCTCTCGTGGGTGTTCGCGCGCTGCGCCGGTCACGGCGCCGCGACCGAGACTCCGATCGGCCTGATCCCGCCGATCGGCGGCGAGGGCATCGACACGCGCGGCCTGGACGTCTCCGAGGCGGACATGGCCGAGCTGCTGCGCGTCGAGACCGAGGAGTGGCGCGCTCAGCTGCCGCAGTTCCGCGAGCACCTGGCGAAGTTCGATCGTCTGCCGGCTGAGCTCAATGCGCAGCTGCAGGCGCTCGAGCAGCGCTTGAGTTAGTCCCGACGAATCGCGCCGCTCAGCGGCGGCCTATTCGTGGCTGTGCATCTCGCCGGCCGCCGCCGGCGGGCGTGACTCCTCGGCCAGCGAGGTGATCGTCAGCAGGCCTCGCGCGGAGGACTCGAGCACCTCGGTGGCCTCCTCCAGCGAGCGCGCATACAGCTCGACGAGCAAGTGCACGATGATGCGCGCGTCCTCTTCGTGCTTGTGAAACCGCACGTGCGTGAAGAACTCGCGCACCCCGTGGTCGCCGAACGCGGCGTAGGACAGCGCATCGCCGGCCTCTGGCCCGGAGCAGCTCTCGACGTCGTCGGCGTCGACCGAGACCGTGCACGAAGCGACCCAGGGCGTGCCTGCGATCATCCGCTCCCAGCGGTCCTCGATCGGTTCGACGCGGCCGTTGTTGAAGCCCAGGTGCGGCTGATCGTGCATGCAGTCCAGGCATTGCACGACGGCCTCCTGCAGCTCGTCCACCACTTCCGAGCGCTCGCCCGAGTCGGGGTCGATCTTGTGGATCCCCTCGTAGTGGACCTGAACCTCCAGATCCTGAGACCAGCAGCGGTAGCAACGCAGCCAGCTGCGGGCGCTCGTCTCGGACAGTGAGCCCTCCATCGGGTTCATTGTATGCCGGATCCTCCCCGTGCCCGCTATCCGAACGTGAACGCGTACCCGGTGACCCCCGACGCGAACCGCAGCGTCAGGTGGTGCTGTTCCTCGCGCGGGAGCGAGACCAGCGTGTACAGCCGCTGGCCGCGCACGGTGACGACTCCGCCGTGCACGTCCGCGCCGGCGTCGGCGGCGGGGATCGGGTGCCCGTCCAGCAGCACCTGGACGGGCAGCGGGCGTTCGCCCGCGGAGCTGAGCACCAGGTAGACGTTCTTGGCCTGGAACTTCACTTCGATCCCCGCGTTCGACACGGCCTCGGCCGGTTGAGCGGCGATGTTCCACGTGCCGGTGTACGCGAATTCGCTGACATCGAGCTGCGGATGGGACCCCGGGCCGTAGTCGTGGAGCCCGGCATGCGGCCCGTTGACCCAGCCCTGTGCGCGGGCGGTGCCCAGGTAGGTCTCGGGCGTGGCCTGTTCGGAGGGCACGATCACGTCGGTCGGATGGCTCATCCCGCCGACCTGCGCGCCGGTTTCGGCGAGCAGCGCGCGGATCGCCGTCTCGGTCTGCCCGTAGTCGCCCTCGCCGAACGCTGCGTAGCGAACGTGGCCGGTCGCGTCGATCAGGTAGTCGGCCGGCCAGTACTCGTTGCCGTACGCGTTCCAGGTGCCCATGTCGTTGTCCTGCACGACCGGGTAGCGGATGCCGAACTGGTCGATCGCGTTGGCGACGTTGCTCGCGTCGTGCTCGAACTGGAACTCGGGCGTCTCCACACCCACGATCGTCAGGCCGTCGTGGCGGTAGGAAGCGTCCCACGCCTTCAGATATGGCAGCGTGCGGATGCAGTTGATGCACGTATACGTCCAGAAGTCGACCAGCACCACATGCCCGCGCAGTCCGGCGAGCGAGAGCGGTCTGTCACCAGGTGTGTTGAACCAGTCCTGCGTTTCCGTGAATTCGGGTGCCACACCGAGGTCTTTAAGGCCATGCGCGTCAGCCAGCAGCTTCGTCTGGCTGACGTCGTGTGGCTCGGAGGGCGAGGTCGTGCTCGGCTGAAACCTCGCGCTGTGGCCGCTGAGCTCGTGCAGGCGGCTTTCGACGGCGTGCGACTTCTCCAGCGACGCCGTGAGGTTGACTTCGGGAATGTGCTGGGCGACGTACTGGTCGAAGTTGACGTCGAGTTCGGTCGCGATCGCGACGGCGGTGATCACCATGATCGCGCCGAGCGTGCGCTGCAGCGCGGGACCGCGACCGGCGCTGCGAATGCGATCGAACAGCGTGCGCCCGCCGAGCGTGAGCGCCAGCAGCACGATCCCGGAGCCGAACGCGTAGGCGATCGCCACCGCGACGGTACGCCCCGACGCGGCGCTGACCGAGATGACGGCCGCCAGGATCGGTCCGGCACACGGTGTGTACACGAACCCGAGCGCGGCGCCCACGAGCAAGCCGGAGGCGAACCCGTCGCCGCTCGTGCGCGGTCCGAACCGCGCCAGCCGGGACATGCGCGCCTCCACGCCGTCGGCGAGCCTTGGCACGATCAGGACCAGGCCCATCACGAGCAGCACCGCCACGGCGAGGTTGCGCAGCGGGTCCGAGCCCAGGCCCACTCCACCGACGACGCTCGCGATGCCCACGATCGTGATCGTGAACGTGACCATCAGCCCGAGCACGACTCCCAGCGGCCGGCGACGTCCACCGACGCCGCCGGCCGACAGCAGCGCGGGCAGCACCGGCAGCACGCAGGGAGACAGCGCGGTGCCGGCCCCGGCGAGGATGGCGAAGAGGATCAGGATCAGCATCGGCGAGATGAAGCTAGTGCAGCTTCCTTAACGCTGCATGACGCCGGATGGACGCCCAACATTCCGAGGGCGCGCTGAACGCCTGTTCGGCAACGCGCTCCTGACGTTCGAGAGTCATGCTGGCCGATTGGAGATCTCGTCGATCTCCAATCGGTAAGGACGCAGGGAGCGTGGCGTACTACGTACGCGTGCTGGCCGATCGACCGATCGGAGATCGGATGGGACCTCCGATCGTCCAGCATCTGATCTCCGATCGGTGAGGACGCAGTATCGCGCCGTGCTCTCGAACGTCAGCGTCTGAGGATCACGTAGACGGTGGCGATCGCAAACGCGATCTGGCCGAACGCCAGCGCCGTGCCGAGGTTCGCGGCGCCGAGCGCGCCGGCCAGCGCGGCGGCGAGCACGAACGCGCCGAACATGCTCAGCAGGTCGCGCGCCATCTCAGTCAGCCGCCTGTCGCTCAAGCGCTGCCACGAGCGAGGGCACGTCCGCTCCCGGGTCCTGCTTGGCCAGCGCCGCCTGTGCGGCGCGCCGTCCGCCGAGGGCGCCCAGCCCGCGCTCGCCGTGCTCGCGCGCGTAGTCGGCCAGTGCGCTTGCCCGGCGGGCGCGCAGACGGCGTGCGGCGAGGTCGAGCCCCGACCGATGCTCCTCCAGCGCCGCGACGAGCTCCTCCACGCCGCTGGGCGGGGGCAGCGAGGACACTGCGATCACCCGCGTCGAGCGCGAGCCGAGCGAGCGCAGCGCCGCGCTCAGGTCGCGCCTGGTGCGCACTGCGACCTGTCCCAGGTCGGCCTTGGTGACGACGAGCACGTCGGGGATCTCCATGATGCCGGACTTCAGGAACTGCAGCACGTCGCCGCTGCCGGGCTGCACGACGACCACGACCGTGTCGGCCACGTCGGCCACGTCGGTCTCGGCCTGGCCCACGCCCACGGTCTCGATCACGACCACGTCGAATGCGGCCGCCAGCGCCTGGGCGGCGGCGCGGGTCGCGGAGGCCAGTCCGCCCAGCTGCTCGCCCGTGGCGCTCGAGCGGATGAACACGCCCGCGTCGGCGGGGTCGAAGTCGATGCGCGCGCGGTCGCCGAGCAGCGCTCCGCCCGACCGGCGAGAGCTCGGATCGACGGCGAGCATCGCCACCGTCCTGCCGGCGTCTCGCCAGGCACGCAGCAGCGCCGACAGCAGCGTCGACTTGCCGGCTCCCGGCGGTCCCGTCACGCCGACGATGTGCCCCGGCGCCTCGCCCTCGAGGGCGGTGGGGGAGACCTCTGCCAGCAACGCCGCGGCCTGCAGCCGATCGGCCGGGGTGGTGCTCTCCAGCAGGTTGAGCGCGTCGGGCGCGGCGCTCAGCTCGCGCGCGCGCAACCGCGCGCCGATCGCGACTCCGGCCCCACGGACACCCAGCCCGGAGCGCTGGGTCGGGCGCGGTGCGCCGCTCACGCCACGGTGGCGGCCGTGTCGCTGCGCGATCGCTCGGCGTCCGCCGCGACGAGGTCGACGACGTCGCTCACGATCTGGGTGATGTCGAAGTCCTTCGGCGTGTACACCGCCGCCACACCCGCCTGCTTCAGCGCCGCGACGTCCTGGTCGGGAATGATCCCGCCGACGATCACCGGCGCGCTCACGCCGGCGTCGTGCAGGGCGTCGATCACCGCCGGAATCAGCTCGCGGTGAGAGCCCGACAGGATCGACAGCCCGATCACGTGCACGCCCTCCTGACGCGCGGACGCCGCGATCTGGGCGGGGGTCAGGCGGATGCCCTCGTACACGACGTCCATGCCGGCGTCGCGCGCGCGCACGGCGATCTGCTCGGCGCCGTTTGAGTGTCCGTCCAGACCCGGCTTGCCCACGAGGATCTTCGGCCGGCGCCCGAGTCGCTCCCCCAACGCCGCGACCCGGTCGCGCAACTCGCCCAGCTCGCCGCTCCCGGTGCCCGGCGCGGCCTCGCCCACGCCGGTGGGGGCGCGGTAGCTGCCGAACACCTCGCGCAGCGTCCGCGCCCACTCGCCGGTGGTGGCGCCCGCGCGCGCCGCCGCGATCGTGGGGATCATCAGGTTCTCGACGTCCGTGGCCACACCCGGCTCGCCGTCTGCCCGCTCGTCCTCCAGCGCCGCCACCCGAGCCAGCTCGCCCAGGGCCGCGTCCACCGCGGCTTGGTCGCGCTGCGAGCGCCAGCGGCGCACCGCCTCGATCTGCTCGGCTTCGACAGCGGGGTCCACGACGAGGATCCCCCCGTCGCCGTCGGCGGTCAGCGGAGAGGCCTCGGTCTCGGTGAAGCGGTTCTGGCCGACCACCGTCTGCTCACCGGACTCGATCCGCTGGATGCGCTCGCGGTGGGCGTCCACGAGCGCGCCCTTCATGTAGGGGACGGCTTCGATCGCGCCGCCGTGCTCGGCGACGACCGCCATCTCCGAGCGCGCGCCCTCCAGCAGCTCGGCCACGAGCCCGTCCATCACGTGCGAGCCCTCGAATATGTCGGGGTACTCGAGGACGTCGGTCTCATAGGCGAGCACCTGCTGGATGCGCAGCGACCACTGCTGATCCCACGGGCGCGGCAGCCCCAGCGCCTCGTTCCACGCGGGCAGCTGCATCGCCCGCGCGCGCGCGTCGCGCCCGAGCGTGACCGCCAGCGCCTCCAGCACGATCCGCTGCACGTTGTTCTCCGGCTGCGCCTCGGTCAGCCCGAGCGAGTTCACCTGCACGCCGTAGCGAAACCGCAGGTGCTTGGGATCGCTCACGCCGTAGCGCTCGCGCCCCAGCTCCTCCCACAGAATGCCCATCGCGCGCAGCTTCGCGTGCTCTTCGACGAAGCGCACGCCCGCGTTGACGAAGAAGGAGAGGCGACCGAACACCTCGCCCATGCGCTCCGCCGGCACACGTTCCCGGGCGGCGTCGAGCACGGCGATCGCGTTGCTCATCGCGTAGGCGATCTCCTGCACGGGCGTCGCCCCCGCCTCCTGCAGGTGGTAGGAGCAGATGTTGATCGGGTTCCACTTCGGGACGTGCTCGACGGTGTAGGCGATCATGTCGGCGATCAGCCGCAGCGACGGCGCCGGTCCGAACGCGTAGGTGCCGCGCGCGAGGAACTCCTTGACGACGTCGTTCTGGGTCGTGCCCTGCAGCTGCTCCTGGGCCACGCCCTGCTCCTCGGCGGCGACGACGTACAGCGCCAGCAGCCACGCGGCGGTCGCGTTGATCGTCATCGAGGTGTTCATCTCCCCGAGCGGGATGCCGTCCATCAGCGCCGCCATGTCGCCGCGGTGGGACACGGGCACGCCGACCTTGCCGACCTCGCCCCGGGCGAGCTCGTCGTCGGGGTCATAGCCGGTCTGGGTGGGCAGGTCGAACGCCACCGACAGCCCCGTCTGACCCTTTGCCAGATTGCGCCGGTACAGCTCGTTCGACGCCTGCGCCGTGGAGTGTCCGGCGTAGGTGCGCATCATCCACGGCCGGTCGCGCTCGGGCAGTCGCGGGTTGCGAACGTCGTCCATGCAGCCATTGTACGGACGGGTCGCGCCCATTATCCTGCGGTCGATGAGCCAGACGATCGAGCTGCCGCGCACAGGCCCGCCCGGGGGCGGGCTGGGCGAATCGTGGAAGGTGATCGTGCGCAACGACGATCACAACACGTTCGACCACGTGGCGCGCACGCTCGCGCGCTACATCCCCGGCACGAGCCTGGAACGCGGCCACGAGATCGCCAACGTGATTCACAACGCGGGCAAGGCGATCGTCTTCAGCGGCCACCAGGAGCGCGCCGAGCACTACTGGGAGCAGCTCAAGGGCGCGGGTCTGACGATGGCGCCTCTAGCTCGGTAAGGCCAGCAGGGACAGGTTCGAGAACTGCGTTCCCAGGGCGTCGCTGGGCAAGCCAGCAAACGAGCGACTGAGGACGCAGCATCGCGCCGACCCAGCGGCGTCCTAGGCGATCTCGCGGGCGCTCACGCCGTTGGTGTGGCCGTTGGCATGTCCGTTGCCGGCGTCGCCGTTGCCGATGACTGCCGGCTCCTGGGTCAGCCCGCCGCTGACGGTCTCATCCCACCACCCGTACAGCACGGGCACCTGGTAGGCGCCGGAGTAGCGCACCCGCAGCTCGGTCATCTCCGGGCCGTCCCAGTAGCGTTCCCAGTCGAGGTTGCGCTCGAAGTGGGCGAGCTGCTGAAACTTGTAGCGATCGTCGCGTGCGCGGTAGACCGCGTATGAGCTTGCTCCATAACGCAGTGCGAGCGGCGCGACCTCGTTCAGCGCCGCCTCCAGTGCGTTGCCCTTGAAGCCCGTCGCATACCACGGGATGACAACCGTTCCGGGCCTGTCGATGCCGCCGGCCATCTCAGGCTCCGACCTCTGCGCGAATGGCCCCAGGTCCCTCCGCGGTCTTGCCCTGACCCTCGGCCTCGGCGCCGACGAGAATCGAGATCTTGCCCAGGTGCTTGTTCTCGAGCATCAGCTGGTGCGCTTGCGCGACGCCCTCGAAACCGAGCGTGCGCCACAGCACCGGGCGGATCTGTCCGGACTCGATCAGCTCGTTGGCCTTCGTGCACTCGTACGCGTTGGCGAAGTGCGAGCCGAGGATCTCCTTCTGGCGCATCCACAGGTAGGCGACGTTGAAGTCGAGGTCGATGCCGGTGGTGCCGGCGCAGATGACGATTTTGCCGAACGTCTTGGCGGTGAACACCGACGTGGGGAAGGTCGCTTTGCCGACGTGCTCGAACACGACGTCGGGGGCGTCGCCGAGGATCTCCTTGACGCGCTTGGCGAAGCCCAGGGAGACCTTGAAGCGAGCCTTCTCCTCCTCGGCGCTCTCGCCGCCCTTGCGCATCATCCCGGCGAACTCGCTCCGATCGATGTAGTCCACGGCGCCCAGCCGCTTGACGAGCTCGCCCTTCTCCGGCGATGAGACGACCCCGACGCAGTTCGCGCCCGCGGCGGCGCAGATCTGCGTGGCGAACACGCCGAGGCCGCCGGCGGCGCCCCAGATCAGGACGTTCGCGCCAGCCTGCAGCTGACAGCGCGTGATCAGCATGCGATACGCGGTGAAGTACACCAGGCCGTAGGACGCGGCCTCCTCCCAGTTCAGCGCGTGGGGCTTGGGCAGCAGCTGCTGGGCCTGCACCTTCGTGAACTGCGCGAACGAGCCCCAGGTCGTCTCATAGCCCCAGATCTTCTGCGACGGCGCCGCCATCGGGTCGAGACCGTGCACCTCGGGGTCCTCGTAGGAGGCCTGGTTGCAGTGCACCACGACCTCGTCGCCGACCTTCCAGCGGGTCACGCCCGCGCCGACCTTCCACACGATCCCCGACGCGTCCGAGCCGCCGATGTGGTGACCGAACTCGGGGTGGTCGCCGTACTTCATCACCGACACGGGCTTGCCGAGCGCGGCCCACACGTTGTTGTAGTTCACGCCCGCCGCCATCACGCGCACGATCACCTCGAAGGCGCCCGGCTCGGGCACCTCGATCTCCTCCACCTGAAAGGCGTCCTTCGGTTCGCCGAAGCGCTCCTCGCGGATGACCCAGGCGGCCATCGTCTTGGGCAGCTCGCCCGGCTCGGCGCTTACCTCGGATACTCGTTGCAGGTCGATCGCGGCCACGTGCTCTTGAACCTCGCGTGTCGGGGGGCGGTTGTCGAGCACGCATCCTATCCGGGCACGGGCTTCAGTGAGGGCCACACCGAGCCGCGGATGCCGAGGCTTCGTGGCCAAACGCCGGACTGCGGACGCCGTGGCGCCAGGGCTCAGGTCGCGAACGGCAGATCGACGACGGTCGCGACGGCATCGCCGTCTCCGACCGACACGCTCGCTCCGGCCTGCGCCTCGCGGCGCACGAGCCCCAGGCCGATCGGGCCGAACGCGGGGGAGACCACCGCGCTGCTCAAGCGTCCCACCGGCTTCTCGCCCAGGCGCAGCTCTGCGCCTGGCTGTGCCGGCTCGTCAAGCAGCAGGCCGCGCAGCAGGCGATTCGGCTTGCCCCTGTAGTACAGCCGCGCGACCGTCTCCTGGCCGACGTAGCAGCCCTTCGTGAAGCTCACGGCGCGCTCGTTCAGCCCCGCCTCCTGCGGGATCGTCCCCTCGTCCATGTCCATCCCATAGCGCGGCCGGCCGTGCTCTACGCGCACGATCTCCGCGGCCTGCGGCGACACGGTCACGGCGCCGCGACCGTTCAGCGCGTCGGCCAGCCGGTCGGTGACGGCGGCCTCGCAGAACAGGTCCACGCCGGTGTCGGTGCGCGCGGCCAGGGCCGCGATTCCCTCGAGCTCGACCGGCGCGTTCGCGTGCTCGACGGCGGGTAGCGCCTCGGCAGCGGCGATGAGCGCGGCATCGGGGCCGATCAGCGACAGCAACCCGCGCTCCACCGTGCGCTTGTGCAGCTGCAGCTCATACCCGATCTTGAACCGCCGGATCATGTCGAACAGCGCCTGCAGCGCCACGCGCTCGGTGTCGAGCAGCAGCTCCTCGCCCGAGTCCTCTCCGGCGCGCTCGCGATCGATGGGGCCGACGTCGAGGATGCGCAGGTCTCCGAGCATCTTGCCCTTGTGCGTCAGGAACGCGGCGTAGCACCCTTCGCCCGGTTCGAGCGCCTCGGTGTCGTTCGTCACCTGGCCGGCCAGGAACGTCTTCGCGTCTGCGCCGCTCAGTGCGAGCTTGCCCCGCTCGGAGCGATCGACCAGCCCGCAGCGTTCATTCAGCGCCGCGTACTCCGCGTCCAGGCGGGCTGTGTCGATGATGAGATCGCCGGCGACCATCGGTTCGAGGATAGCCACGCTAGGCTTCACCTCAATGGGCCTCGCTGCGGACTTTCAGGAGATCGTCGACTCGCTCCCGGACGACTGGACGGACCTCGAGCTGGACCTGCGTCTCACCGACGAGTCGCGCTACGTCGAAGCGGCCGTCTACCTCGTCGCCTGCAACGCGCGGCCCTACTCGCACAACGACTGGCACTGGCGGCTGTTGGTCGCTCACCGCTTCGGGCACGCCGCCTCGGCGCCCACCGTGCACGGCACGCTGGCGCTGCTCGACAATGCTGGGATCGAGGGCGAGATGGCTGTGCGCGAGCTGCGCTCAGGGCGCGCCGAGGTCGTGCAGATGTGGGGCCGCCCGCAGTCCGCGCGCGAAGAGTTTCAGCGCCTACGCGCGCTGTAGCGATGGCGCGCGTGCTCGCGCTCACCGCCGACCTGCTGTTCGGCTCGCGCATCCAGGGCGATCTCACGGCGGCGGGCAATGAGGTCGAGCTGATCGCGGACGAGGCGCGGCTGCGGGCGCGGTTCGGGGATGCGAACAAGCCCGTGGCGGACGTGCTCGTGGTGGACCTGACCGATTCGGAGTTGGACGGAGCAGGGATCGTGGAAACCCTCACCGCCGCGGGCGCGCTGAACTCAGTCGCGACGCTCGGTTTTTACTCGCACGTCGATGTGCAGGCGCGCGAGCGGGCGGAGCGCGCCGGGTTTGATCTGATCGTCCCCCGTTCGCGCGTGGCGCGCGAAGGGGCCGAACTCGTTAGTCGTGTGGCGGGCTGACTTTGGATCGATCTTCTCGGCGCTGTCTCATAACGCGGGCGACGCCCAGCATGGTTAGGAGGTAGCCCACCCCGTAATACCAACCGATCCCGGCGTGTATAAGAGCAAGAAACACGTCGGCGAGGATGCTCGCCGCACAAACCCACATGGTGACTATCGCGAACGTCTTTCAGTAGCGCCATGATGCTCATTGTACTCAGCTCGCCTGCGTCGCGCCCTCGCCCCCGAGGTCCGTGCGAGCGAGCTCCTCGGGGTCGAGCGGCACGAGCGCGCCGTTGGGCACGCGCTGGCCGTTCGGCAGCCAGTGCCCGGTGCGGCCCGAGAGCGCCGCGCGGATGACCATGCCGTGACAGACCACCAGCGCCGGCAGGGGTCCCCGTTCGATCTCGTCCAGCGCCGCGTTCACACGGACCTCCTGCTGGGCGAAGGACTCGCCGCCGGGGAACGCGAACGTGGGGTCGCCGGCGACGAACTTGGCGAACAGCTCCGGGGCTTCGGCCTGCACGTCGCTGAACGGCCGGTCAGTCCAGTCACCGGCGTTCGTCTCCATCAGCCGCGCGTCCTCCCGCGGCTCCAGCCCGATCTCGGCCGCGATGATCTCGGCTGTTTCGCGCGCGCGCAGCAACGTGCTCGACCACAGCACCGCGAACCCGTGCGCGGCCGCTCGCACGGCCAGCTCCTGTGCCTGCTCGCGCCCCAGCTCGTCCAGCGGCACCGGCAGCTGGCCCTGAAAGCGCCCCTCGAGGTTGTACGCCGTCCGGCCGTGCCTGGCGAGGTACACGCCCTTGCCTGTACCCGGCACCTGCGCGGACATACTCCCGCTCAGCTTGGCTCGTGGGGATGGGGGTCTGACACACCCTGCTCGGGCGATCGGTCGGGCTTGGGCTCGCGCAGATAGAGGAAGTGGTAGAGCAGCGCTGCCACCGCCCCTCCGAGCACGGGCCCGGCGTACCACACCCAGCCGTTGGCCCAATGGTCGCCCACGAGCTGGGGCCCAAAGGCGCGGGAGGGGTTCATCGCCGCGCCGGTGAACGGCCCGCCGAAGAGCACGTCGATCGAAATCGTCAGGCCGATCGCCAGTCCGGCGACCGCGTTGAACGGTCCGCGCGTGTCCACGGCCGCGCCGAAGACGACGAGCACGAGAAAGAACGTGAAGATCGCCTCCAGCAGGAAGCCCGAGCCGGCGTCCACGCCGTGGCCGAGCGCGGGCACGCCCAGGTTGACGGCTTCGGTGCTGGCCCGCGGCAGCAGATCCCGGACGAGCAGCGCGGCGAGCGCGGCGCCGCCGAACTGCGCGACCCAGTAGACGCCCGCGAGCGCCGGCTTGATCCGCCGGGTGATGAGAAAGCCGAATGTGATCGCGGGATTGAAGTGGCCGCCGGAGATGTACCCGAGCGCGCAGACCATCACGCCGATGGCGAGCCCATTGGCGATCGCCACGCCGATCAGGGTGGTGTCGTTCACGGCGCCGGCGGCAGCGGCCGCTCCGGCGCCGACGAAGGTGAGCGTGAACGCGCCAATCATCTCGGCCACGCCGCGGCGAAGGGTGTCTTCGGACATGTAATGAACCTACGAATCGCATCGGACGGATCGCGCGCGGGGGTGTGAACCCCGTCGCATGCGACGGGGTTCGAGACCGCGCATGCGCGGTCTCGCCGTTGGCGCATGCGCCAACGGATGAGGCGCCGCATGCGGCGCCTCACGATCTCGCGCATGCGCGAGATCGCCGGTCGGCGCTTGCGCCGACCGGGACAACATCAGCTTTCTTCAAAGCATGCGGCTCTTACCAACGGCATGCACGCGTGGATTGTCTCTCATGGCGCTTGCGCCGACCGGGACAACCGTCCAGGGGTCATAGACTCCACCCATGCGTCGCCGAGTGACCTTCTCGCGCAACCTGACGCTGTCGCTGTCGCGCACTTGCCAGTGCTACTGCAAGTACTGCGCGTTTGCCACGCACCGGGCGCATCTGCACGCGCCCGATGAGGTCGTCGAGATCCTCGACGGCGCCGCCAAACGCCAGGTCAAGGAGCTGCTGGTCCTGACCGGCGAGAAGCCCGAGGTCAATCCCGAGGTGCGCGCGCGGCTCGCCGAGCACGGCCACGAGGACTTCACGGCCTACGTCGTCTGGGCGTGCGAGCGCGCGCTCGAGCGCGGCCTGCTGCCGCACACGAACCTCGGCGTGCTCTCGCGCGAGGATCTCGCGCGTCTGCGCGAGGTGACGGCATCGCAGGGGCTGATGCTCGAGTCGGTCTCCGAGCGGCTGATGGAGACCGTGCACGCGGGCTCGCCGACCAAGCACCCGGCGCGGCGGCTGCAGACGATCCGCGCGGCGGGCGAGCTGCAGATCCCGTTCACGAGCGGCATCCTCGTGGGCATCGGCGAGAGTGAGGACGAGCGCGTCGCCTCGCTGGAAGCGATCGCCGCGGCGCACGCCGAGCACGGGCACGTCCAGGAGGTGATCCTGCAGAACTTCGTCCCGCACCAGCGCTACTACGGCGAAGAGCCGGCCGAGATCGCCGACGCGGCTGCGCGCGCTTACTGGCAGACGGGCGTCGCGGGCGGCGCCGACGGTCCGGCTTTCGAGCGGCCGAGCCTGCCGCTGCCCGCCTGGGCTTGCCCGGTGAGCATCGACGACATGAAGCGGCTGATCGCCGAGACCAAGCGGCTGATGCCGGGCGTCGGCATCCAGGTGCCGCCGAACCTCGCCGACTGGTGGAGCGAGCTCGTCGCTGCCGGCGCGACCGACCTCGGCGGACTCTCGGCGAACGGCGATCACATCTCGCCCGAGCACCCCTTCCCCTCGCCGCATCAGGTGCGCAAGCAGCTGCAACGCGACGGCGTCGCGCTGACTGAGCGCCTGTGCGTCTACCCGCAGTACATCGACCCCGAGTGGATCGCGCCGGGCGTGCTCGACACGATCAAGGTCAAGTACTGGAGCTTCATCCCGCGCCGCGGCTCCGGACGCACCGATCCGACCGCAAGCGGTGCCCCGCCGATCCGCCCGGAGCTGGTGTCCGGTGCGATCGAGAAGGGCCGCGAGGGCATCGCGCTCACACCCGAGGAGCTGACGGCGCTGTTCGCCGAGACGCGCCCCGAGGCGATCGAGGAGCTGCGCGAGGCCGCCGACGAGCTGCGCGCAGAGCTCGCCGGGGACACGGTCACGTTCGTGGTGAATCGCAACATCAACGTCTCCAACGTCTGCACCGTCGGCTGCGCCTTCTGCGGCTTCGGGCAGGGCAAGCGCTCGCCCGACGCCTACGAGCACGACGAGCAGGAGTTCGTCCGCCGTGTGCTGGAGGCGATCGACTACGGCGCAAGCGAGCTGTGCATCCAGTCGGGCATCCACCCCGACTGGAGCCTGGAGGACTACCTGGGATGGCTGCGGCTGGCGAAGGCCACGGCGCGCGAGGCCGGGACCGAGATCCATCTGCACGCGTACAGCCCGATGGAGATCGCGCACATGTGCGACGTCTCGCAGCTGCCGCCGTCGGAGGTGTTCGCGCAGTTGCGCGACGCCGGGCTCGGCTCGACGCCTGGCACGGCCGCGGAGGTGCTGCACGACGGCGTGCGGGAGCGGATCAGCCCGAACAAGCTGCCCGTCGCGCGCTGGGTGGAGATCATCGAGGCCTCGCACCGCGCCGGGCTGAGATCGACCTCGACGGTGATGTTCGGCCACGTCGAGGAGCCGTGGGAGCTCGCCGAGCACATGCGGGTCGTGCGCGAGCTGCAGGAGCGCACGGGTGGCATCACCGAGTTCGTGCCGCTGTCGTTCATCCCCTTCCAGACGCTGCTCGGGCGCACGCATGGCGTCGAGGAGATCAGTCGCGAGGAGAATCTCAAGCACACCGCCGTCTTCCGCCTCGCGCTCGGACGCACGATCGCAAGCCTGCAGGCGTCGTGGGTGAAGATGGGCCTCGACGTGGCCACCGAGTCGCTGCGCTGGGGCGTCAACGACCTCGGCGGCACGCTGATGGAGGAGTCGATCAGCCGCCTCGCGGGCTCCTACCACGGCACGCGCCTGGACCCCGACCAGCTCGTCGCCGCGGCGCACGGGGCGGGACGGCCGGCCGCGGAGCGCACGACGCTGTATGGGATCAGGCGGCGTCATCCCCTGGCCGGGATCGACAGCTCGCCGACGGCGGAGTCTGCGCTGGCCGCGAGCGCGTGAGGCGCAGACGCGCGTGTCGCAAGTGCGTGTGGCGAGTCAGCGCTCGCGCCGCTCGATGAAGCGCTCGAAGGTGGCGATCATCTGGCGGTGGTAGGCGATGCCGCCCACGAGTGTCGCTTCGGCCCCGCGCCACCTGTCCTCGCGCGCCGCACTTCCCTCACGTCCCGCGTGCAGGCTCTCCAGGTAGCCCTCCAGCTCGGTCAGCTTCGCGCGATGCCAGTCTCCGCGCCCGGCGAAGACCGCCTCGGGGTCGGCTCCCGCGAAGACCTTGAGCATGCCCTCGTCGCGGTACTGCGAAGGCGGCGATCCCGGCGAGTCCGCCCACTCGCGCAGCGCCTCGTGGCCCGTGTCGGTGAGCGCATAGAGCTTGCGCCGGCGCCCGCCCTGCTCCTGACTCTGCGAGAGATAGCCGGCCTTCGCCAAGCGCGCGGGCTCCTCGTAGAAGGTGGTGTGCGGCACCGGCCAGAAGTTCTCGATGGAGTGTTCCAGCGCCTGCTTGAGATCGTACGGCGTGGCCTGGCCCAGCATCTCCAGCAGGCTCATCACCGCATATGAGGTTGTCGTGAGGCGGATCATGGGCTTGCTTTTCATAGTTCGTTCTGTATAGTTCGGTCCGAACTATACAACGCGCGGGCTTCCCCACGATCGGAGGATCGACGATCTCCGCTCGGCCGACGGGAGGGATCCGAAAGGAGTTGTGAGACACATGGCCGATTCAGCACAGGCACAGGGCATCATCGCCGACGCCCCGGACCACGACGCGGCGGAGGCTGTTGCGAGCGGGGCGGAGCAGGGCGGGACCGCGACCGACTATGACGCGGCGATCGTGGGAGCCAGCCTCGCCGGCGCCACCACGGCGATCATGCTCGCCCGGGCGGGAGCGCGGGTGGCGCTGATCGAGCAGCGCCCCGACGCGAACGCGTTCAAGCGGGTCTGCTCGCACTACATCCAGGCCTCGGCCGTGCCCACGCTGCAACGCGCCGGTCTGCTGGAGCCGATCGAACGGGCTGGCGCCCGGCGCTCGAGCGCGCGCCTGTGGACGCGCTGGGGGTGGGTGGCGCCCACCAGTGGCAGCAGGGTCCCGGCGGGGGTGAACCTGCGCCGCGAACGCCTGGACCCGCTCGTGCGTGCGATCGCCGCCGAGACTCCGGGGGTGGAGCTGATGCTCGGGCACACCGTCACCGAGCTCGTGCGCGACGGGGACGCAGTCTGCGGCGTGCGGGCACAGGACTCACACGGGGACGCACTGACGCTGCGCGCTCGCCTCGTCGTCGGCGCCGACGGCCGCGGCTCGCGCGTGGCCAAGCTCTCCGGGGTGCGTACCAGGACGGTCCCCCACGGCCGCTTCGCCTATGGCGGCTATTTCGAAGGCCCCGAGCCCGAGGGCTCGCCCGACGCTTCGCTGTGGCTGCTGGACCCGCACATGGCGGCCTGCTTCCCCACCGACAGCGGGCACGTCTTCTATGCCGCCATGCCCACGATGGAGCGCCTGCCAGAGTTCCGCGCCGACCCCGCCAGGGCGCTCGTGGAGTTCGTGGCCGCGATCCCCGAGGCGCCGCCGATCCGCGCCTCGCGCCTGACCGAGCCGGTTCAGGGCAGGATCGACATGACCAACGTCGCTCACGTCCCCACCGCCCCGGGGCTCGCGCTGGTCGGCGATGCCGCGCTGGCGATCGATCCGCTGTGGGGCGTGGGCTGCGGCTGGGCGTTCCAGTCCGCGGAGTGGCTGTCGGACAGCGTCGCCCCGGCGCTGGCCGGAGCCGAGCCGTTGGCCCGCGGTCTCAAGCGCTACCGCCGCCGCCACGCTCGCGGGCTGCGCGGCCACGCGCTGCTGATGTACGACTACGCGAGCGGCCGCAAGATCACTGCGCCCGAACGTCTGCTGTTCTCCTCGGCCGCGCGCGACGAGCGCCTGGCTAGGACGTTCGAGGTGTTCGGGACGCGCAGCATCGGGCCGGCGCGCATGTTCGCCACCACCCTGCCGCGGGCCGTGTTCGTCAACGCGCGCCATGCGCTCTTGCGGCACGGGGAGGACACGGCGCGGGCGGAGTATGGTTCTCGCACGCTGGCAAAGGAGCGATCGGATGGGTGACAACGACGTTGCGGTGATTGAGGCCGAGGCGCCGCGCGCGCGCAGGATCACGGTTGCGGGCCTGAGCTCGCCGGTCATCGAAGCTGGGCCGTCAGACGCGCGCGAGGCGGTCGTGTTCGTGCACGGCAATCCCGGCTCCTCCAGCGACTGGACCGCGCTCGTCGCCGCCGTCGGCGAGCACGGCCGGGCCGTGGCCTTCGACATGCCCGGCTTCGGCCGGGCCGAGAAGCCGCGCGACTTCGACTACCAGGTGAGCGCCTACGCCGACTTCATCCAGGGCGCGCTCGCCGAGCTTGGAATCGAGCGCGTGCACCTCGTGGTGCACGACTTCGGCGGTCCCTTCGGCTTGTTGTGGGGGCTCCAGCACGCCGACGCCTGGGCGAGCGTCGTGCTGATCAACGTTGGCATCCTCCCCGGCTACACCTGGCACACGATGGCCAAACGCTGGCGCACGCCCGTGCTCGGGGAGCTGGTGCAGGCGTGGATCCCGCGCTCGGGGTGGCGGCGCGCGATGGCGAGAGCCAATCCGAAGGGGCTGCCCGCGGAGTTCGTCGAGAAGATGTACGACGAGTACGATCGCGGCACGCGACGCGCGGTGCTGAAGCTCTACCGCGCCACGCCGGACGCCGCCACGCCCGGCATGGAGAGCCTGCAGGAGCAGGTCGGCGCGGAGATGGCCAAGCTGCACAAGCCGGCGCTGGTCGTATGGGGCGCCAAGGACCCGTTCCTGAGCGTCAAGTACGCCGAGCGCCAGCGGGAGTTCTTCGACGTGCGGGACGTCGCGATCCTCCCCGACAGCGGCCACTGGCCATTTCAGGACGATCCCCAGCGCGTCGCCGAGGCGGTGGTGCCGTTCCTGTGCGAGCAGCTGGGCACCGCGTAGCGCCGACGGGCCCCGCCCGAGCCTCCTAGCGAAACAGGTCCTCCGCCAGCGGGCGCAGCAGCGCCGCCGCGCCCGGCCCGTCCTCGGCGGTGACGAACCGCTCCAGGCCCTCGATCAAGACCACGGGCTCGCGCGAGTCCTTGGCGCGCGCCAGGTCGGCGGTCGCGGCGGCGGCGTCGGCCACCGCCAGCCAGGTCGCCCGCAGCTCCAGGCCGGCGGCGTCGGTCCGTCCGCGCCAGTCCTCCAGCGGGATCATCCCCGCGCAGCCGAGCGCCACGTCGCACTGCCCGTGGCGCCACGCGCGCCCGAAGCTGTCGGTGATCAGCACGGCGACGGTTGCGCCCGTCAGCTCGCGCAGGCGGGCGCGCAGGCCACGCGCGGAGGCGTCTGGGTCGCGGGGGAGGACCACGAGCGTGTCGGTGTCGCCCTCCGCGGCTGCGTTGGAGGCGTCTACGCCCGCGTTGGCGCACACGAACCCATGGTGTGTGCGACAGACAAGCACGCCGCGCTCGGCGCGCACTGTCTCGGTGGACTGGTCGAGCACGACCTGGACGGCGCGCGGATCCTTGTCCTGGGCCGCCGCCAGCTCGCGGGCGCGCGGGCCGGGCTCGACGTCTTCCAGCACGACGACCGCACCCTCGGCCTTGGACACGACCTTGTGCGCGATCGCCACGATCTGGCCATCCGTCAGTGCGAGCGTGGGTTGACTCGCCTGGAGCGCCGCGACGATCAGCTCGCCGAGGTCGTCTCCCTGCTGCACCTCGGGGAGTCCACCCAAGGCGCTGGCGCTGAGGGAGCGGCGGTTGTGCTCGCCTGCCATGAGACCCTGGGTCAGCCGGTCTCGGCGACTGGTGCGACGTCCGGGTGCCCCGGCAGGCCGAGCACGGCCCGCGTCCGCGGCGCCCCCGCGTGAGCGCCGGACAGTCGCTCCCGCAGCGCGGCGAGATCCGCACCGGTGTCGACGTCGAGCAGCAGCGAGGGCGGGCGCTCGATCCGGCAGATCGCGCCGGCCTCTCGCGCGAGCGCGAGGTGACGCTCGCAGCTGTCGGGTCCGAAGCTGGGGACGAGGGCGTCCGGCGGCGTGAGCAGCAGGCCGTTGGTGCCCGTCCCGTGGCGGTCGGGGACGACGACCACCTCGGACCCGGCGCCCTCCAGCAGGCAGTCGAGCTCCGCCGGGTCCAGGGCGGGGCAGTCGCCGGGGACGCAGAGGACGCGCTCAAACCCCTCGGCGAGGGCTCGCTCGACCCCCAGGGCGACCGCCGCGCTCTGGCTCTCCTCGGCGGTGTCCTCGACCACGATCACGCCCAGATGGCGCGCTGCCGCGGCGACCGGGTCCTCGCGCGTGACGACGATCGTGCGCTCGATCGCAGCGGTCTCACTCAGGGCCACGAGCACATCGCCGACCATCGCCCGCGCCAGGTCCTCGCGCAGCTCCCCCGCGACGCTCGCTGCGAGGCGTTGCTTGGCGCGGGTGAAGCGCTTGACGGGCAGGATCGCGGCGGTGCGCATGTGGTGCAGACGATAGTGAGGCGCGACTGCCCCGTCCGGCTCTGGCTCTACCCCGTGAGGGCCTCGGCGAAGTCCAGCGTCTGCCGGGCGACACGGGCGCGCGAGACGGGGTCGTCCATGCGCGTGTCGATCTGCAGGGTGGGCAGGCGCGAGACGTTCTCGTCGGCGACGATCCCGTTCAGCAGCTCGCCGTAGAAGTCGGCGACGCCCTCGGCGCTGCACTCCAGCGCGGCGAACGCCATGAAGGCGGCGGTGGGGCCCTTCAGGATCTGCCCGCCGACGACCGGACTGACCGCGACGACGGGCGCTGTGGCTTGCCCGAGCGCCTCACGGATGCCGGGCACCGCGAGGATCGGCGCGATCGAGGCGAGCGGGTTGGACGGCCCGATCACGATCGTCCGAGCGCTCGCCAGCGCCGCGAGCGCCTGCTCGCTCGCCCGCGCCTCCTCGGCGCCGCGGAACTCGAGGCCCTCGACGATGCCCCGAGCACGCTCGCGGATCATGAACTCCTGGAAGGAGCACCAGCCGGAGGGGTTGCGCACCCATGTGCGCACGGGATCGTCGCTCATCGGCAGCACGTTCGCGCGCACGCCAATCGCCTCGTTCAGACGCGCCAGCGCGGCGGTGGGGGTGAGCCCCTCCTCGGCCAGCATTCGCGCGCGCGCCATGCACCAGGCGAGGTCGCGGTCGCCGAGGTTGAACCACACGTCGTGCCCGAGCATGCGCAGACCGTCCATCACCGCGAAGGTGTCCTCGCGCAGTCCCCAGCCGCGCTCGTCGATCAGATCGGCGAGCCAGAACGACACGAGGTCCGGGTCGGGAGAGACGTGGGCGCCGTAGATCTCGACGTCATCGCCGGTGTTGGCGATCACCGTCAGGCGCTCCGGCGAGTCGATCGCGTCGACCATGCCCCGCGCGAGCTTGGCGCCGCCGGTGCCCCCGGCGAGGACGACGACTCCGTCCATCCCAGCATCCGACGCTCCCTGCGCTCCCGTGTCTGCCGACATCACTCCCAGGGTACGTCAGTCAGCCCGGCCAGGCGTATGCCGGCGTGGACCTTGTAGCGGGCGTTGACGCCGATCAGCAGCGCGGTCAGCGACTCGGTCGTGCGCGAGTTCTCCAGGCGGCCGCAGTCCACGCAGCGCAGACCGTCGATCCGCTCGATCAGAGCCGCGGCCGCGCGCTTGTCCGCACGCACGTCGCCGCACACGAGCACGTCCTCGTCGAGCGCGCGGTCGAGGTCGTTCAGCTTGGCGGCGCTGACCGTGTGCAGGGCCGAGACGACGCGCACGCCCGCGGGCGCCATCTCGGCCGCCTGCTCGGCGGCGGAGCCCTGCCACACGCCGAGCATCCGCGTCGCCTTGCCGCTCACCGCCGCCGCGAGCGGGACGGTCGCGTCGATCAGCAGCTGGCCGGGGCGCAGCGCGTCACGGAGGTTGGCGAGCGTCTCGGACTGGTTGCGAAACGGCACGCTCAGGATCACGGTGTGAGCCTCGCGCACGGCGCCCGCGTTGTCGTAGCCGGCGAACGAGCCGTCGGGGACCGCGGCGGCCGCACGCGTCGCGGTTTCCGCGCCGCGCTCGGGGTCGCGCGAGCCGATCGCGATCTCCACGCCCGTGCGGGCGAGCCGCACGGCGAGGCCGAAGCCGAGCGAGCCCGACGCACCGACCACGGCGACCGCATCGGTGGGGGAGGGCTTCGGCGGCGGCACGGCGGCCGAGTATAGGCTCCGCCGGAGAACCCGTAGGCTTCAGCCGATGAGACTC
The DNA here is from genome assembly GCA_963744245.1 of uncultured Solirubrobacterales bacterium. Classification (GTDB taxonomy): domain Bacteria; phylum Actinomycetota; class Thermoleophilia; order Solirubrobacterales; family Solirubrobacteraceae; genus Palsa-744. Next base: position 338,572 of record CAVUST010000002.1, on the reverse strand, counting down.
GAGGGAAAGCGCGCGCTCGTCACCGGCGGAGCGTCGGGCATCGGCGCCGCCACCGCGCGCCGGCTGGCCGCCGAGGGCGCGCGCGTGGCGATCGGGGACGTCGACGTGGACGGCGCGCGCGCCGTCGCCGGCGAGCTGGATGGGTTCGCGTGCAAGCTCGACGTCACCGACACGGGCTCGGTGCGCGCCGGGGTCGCCGCGGCCGTCGATGCGCTCGGGGAGATCGACGTGCTCGTCAACAACGCCGGCACCGACCGGTTCTCGTTCTTCGTCAACTCCGACGAGGAGCTGTGGGACTTCGTGCTCGGCGTCAATCTCCGCGGGGTGCTCGCGGTCACGCACGCCGTGCTGCCAAAGATGCAGGAGCGTCGCAGCGGCTGCGCGATCGTGAACGTCGCCAGCGAGGCCGGCCGCGTCGGGTCGCAGGGCTCGGTCGTCTACTCGGCCGCGAAGGCCGGCGTGATCGGCTTCACGAAGGCGATCGCCCGCGAGTCCGCCCGTTACCGCGTGCGCTGCAACGCCGTCGCGCCGGGACCGATCGAGACGCCGCTGTTGAACGATGCGCCGAAGGTCCTGGGGGAGATCGGCGAGCGGCTGAAGCAGGGCATGGTCAACGCCACCGTCATGGGACGCTCGGGCGAGCCCGAGGAGGTCGCCGCCGCGATCGCGTTCCTGGCCAGCGATGACGCCTCGTACGTGACGGGGCAGACGCTGAATGTCAGCGGCGGACTGTCGATGTGGTGAGTCTGCCTGGCGCAGTGGGCATCCGCGAGGTCGGCCCGCGCGACGGGTTTCAGAACGAGCCCGAGGTGATTCCGACCGAGCGCAAGGTCGAGCTGATCGACGCGCTCGCGCGCACGGGTGTCAAGCGGCTGGAGGTGACGAGCTTCGTGCGCCCCGACGTGATTCCGCAGCTCGCCGACGCGGAGGAGGTGCTGGCGCGAGTCGACGTGCCCGAGGAGGTGGCCGTGAGCGTGCTGATTCCCAACGAGCGCGGTCTGGATCGCGCGCTTGAGCTGCGCGAGGATCTCGCCACGCGCGGCGGCAGGGCGGCGTTCGAGGAGATCAACGTGTTCATGTCCGCCTCGCAGACGCACAACCGCAAGAACGTGAACCGCTCGATCGCCGAGTCGCTCGCGGGGCTGGAGACCGTGCTGGGGCGCGCACGCGAGCAGGGGTTGCGCTGCGAGGGCGTGATCTCGACCGCCTTTGGATGTCCGTACGAGGGTCGCGTGCCACCCGAGCGCGTGCTGGAGATCGCCACGCGTCTGCGCGATGCGGGCGCGCAGGAGATCGGGTTCGGCGACACGACCGGAATGGCGAACCCGCGGCAGGTGGGGGAGCTGTTCGCGCTGTGGCGCGAGGGGCTGGGAGAGGTCGTGGAGTTGACCGCTCACTTTCACAACACCCGCGGGCAGGGCCTCGCGAACGTGCTGGCGGCGCTGGAGGCCGGGGTGGACAGCTACGAGTCGAGCTTCGGCGAGCTGGGTGGGTGCCCCGTTCCGGCGGGGGCCACCGGGAACATCGCCAGCGAGGACCTCGTGTCGATGCTTGCAGAGATGGGGATCGAGACGGGCATCGACCTGGATGCGCTGGTGGCGTGCGCGCGACGGGCGCAGGAGGTGCTGGGACGGCCGTTGGGGAGTCACACGCTGGTGGCGGGCGCGGTCGACTGGCGCTGAGCGGCGACGATGCTCCGAGTCTCGCGACCCGCGCACGATCTCCGCGATGCCGTCGGGTTGCGTCTCTAGCATGAGAGTTCAATGGGGATTCCACAGACAGTGTGGACTGTGGGGCATTCGAACCACGATGTCGACGTGTTTCTCGCCTTGGTGCGCCGCCACCGGATCGCGCACGTCGTGGACGTGCGGTCTCATCCCTACTCGCGCTACGCGCCTCACTTCAATCGCGAGGAGCTACAGGCCTCGATCGAGGCGTGCGGCATCCGCTACGCGTTTCTGGGATCGGCGCTCGGCGGGCGCCCCCGGCGCGAGGATCAGCTGGACGCCGACGGTCACGCCCTCTATGACAGGATGGCCGCGGAGCCCACCTTCAACGAGGCGATCGAGGGGATACTGCGAGGTGCCTCCGAGCAGCGCATCGCACTGCTGTGCAGCTGTGGCGCACCGCTGGGGTGCCATCGCAGGCTGCTGGTGGGCAAAGTTCTGTGCGATCGCGGCGCCGAGCTGCGTCACATCCTGCCCGATGGAGACGTGCTGAGCGAGCGGGCGGTGCGACTGCGAGACGATCACGCACAGGACATGCTGTTCGGGCATGATGAACTGCCGTGGAGATCTATACGATCGGTTTCACCCAGACGACGGCAGAGAGCTTCTTCACCCGCCTAGCAAGCGCGCACGTCGAGCGCCTGCTCGACGTGCGGCTCAACAACACCTCGCAGCTCGCCGGCTTCGCCAAGGCGCAGGATCTTCCCTACTTCGCGCGCGAGCTCGTGCAGGCCGTCTACGAGCACGAGTCGCTGCTCGCGCCCACCCAGGAGATCCTCGATGCGTACAAGAAGCGCAAAGGCAGTTGGGAGGCGTACGAGCGCGAGTTTCGGGCGTTGATGGAGAGCCGCCGCATCCACGAGGCGCTCTCGCCCTCGACCTTCGCGCAGCGCACGGCACTGCTCTGCAGCGAGGCCGATGCCGAGCACTGCCACCGTCGTCTGGTCGCGGATTTCATCGCCGAGCGTTGGCCTGACGTGGAGATCGTGCACCTCTGAGAGGCTGCCCGAGGTGGACTGTGCGGATCGTCGTCAACCACGTAACGCGCATGGCCGGCTCGCGTATCTGTGTGGCCGGAATCGATACCGCGACCTATCACCACGTCCGTCCTGTGACGCCGCCGGGCGATCTGCTCACGCGCGTGCTCCTGCGCGAGAACGGTGGACCGTTCGGCGCGGGTGCGCTTGTCGACGTTGGGAGCGTCACGGCCTGTCCCAGCGCGCCCGAGATGGAGGATCACGCGTTCGACATGACGCGCGCCAAGCGTGTGAGCGACGTCGATGAGGCGGCTTATCTCGAACTCCTGACTGCGATACGCGCGGCCGATCTCGTTAGTGCATTCGGTCCCGAGCTCGAGCGGGTCGGCCGGACGTACGCCGTGGATCCGGGCAACGGCGACAGCTCGCTGGCGGTGCTGCGCGCCGAGAGTCGTCCAGTCCTCGAGATCAACGTCAACGGGTACGGCCTGCGGCTCTGGCACAACGACGCCGAACCGCCGGCCTATCTATCGGTCAAAGACGCCAGGCTCTTCGAGGACGACAACGAAACGATCAAGACGAGCGCGGTCGAAGATGTCAGCCGACGTCTACGCCGAGGTGTCGATGCCTTCTTGATGCTCGGCCTGACGCACCCTTGGCTGAAGCCCGGTGAGGCTTACGAGCGACACTGGCTGCAGCTGAATGGCCTCTGTCTCGCCGATCGAGCGGTGGGTGACCTGCCGTAGGTCAGCTCGTCAGCTCGCCGTCGCGGACTCGACCTGCGCGGCTTCGACGTCTGGATCGGAAGTTGCCTCCTCAGCCTGCCGGGCAACCTCACGCATGGCCGCCACGCAGTACTCCTGAACCGCAACCTCCATCTCCAGGGTCCGCGAAAGCGTGGGACGCGCCGAGGCGTCCATCACGAGCTTTGCGCGCCCAACCGCGACGTGGGAGTTGGCGAGCAGTTCGTCCACGAGTGTCTGGGTGGCCGCCTCCAGCTCCTCGGCCGGGACAACGCGGTTGACCAGCCCAATCCGATGGGCCTCGGCGGCGTCGATCATACCCGCGGTCATGATCAGCTCCTTGGCCCGCCCGAGCCCGACGACCGCGGGCAGGCGTGAGGAGCCGCCGACGTCGGGGATGATCCCGAAGCGGACCTCGGGGAGACCGAATTGGGAGCCCTGAGAGGCGATGCGCAGGTCGCAGCCGAGCGCGACCTCCAGCGCGCCGCCGACGCAGGTGTGGTGGATCTGGCAGACGACGGGCTTGGGCATCTGTTCGCAGAGGTTGGCGCAGTCCAGGAAGACGTTGCGGAAGGGGCGAAGAACGCTGGGGTCGCCCGCGAAGGAGGCGAGCTCGCCGAGATCGACGCCGGCGGAGAACACCCGGCCCTCGCCGCGCAGCACCACGCAGTGCACCGAAGGGTCATCCCCGGCCTCGCGCAGGGCGTCGGCCAGCTCCGTAAGCAAAGCCTGGTTCATCGCGTTGCGCTTCTCGGGACGGTTGAGGACGACGTGGCGGACGGGGCCGCGGTCGTCGGTCGTGACGAGGCTCATGGTCTGGTGTCCTCCTGGATCGGACGGTGGGCTTCAGTGTCGTGCATGATCGAGCGGGGGATCGCGGATTTTGTCGCTGCCGGCCCGCCCCGGGTCCCGCCTGTCTTTGGGCTCAGCTCAAATCCAGCACGGTCGTGGGGGCCTGGATCTCCTCATCATGGCCCTCGCGGGGCACGATCGCGGTGCCGACGGCGAAGAACTCGATCGTGTGGCTGCCCCAGCCGTGGCTCTTCTCCTGCAGGTCCACGCCGACGATCCCCTCGGCGCCGATCTCCTGGGCCTCTGACTGCATCCGCTCCATCGCCAGCTCACGCGCGTCGTACAGGGCCTGGGTGAAGTTGGAGAGCTCGACGTTGCGGCCGGTCTGGGCCATCGACTGGAGCATGCCGCGATGGGCGACGTGGTAGACGCAGCTGCCCATGACCATGCCGACGGGCCGGTGGCCGGTGCGCAGGAGCGTCCAGAAGTCCTGGCCTGAGAGGTCGGAGGTGAAGGGGCGGCCGGAGGGAGCGCGGTGCAGGACGCCGTCGCGGTGTCGGACCGCCGTGCCTATGGCGATGAACTCGGCCATGTCCTGGCCCCACTCGTAGCGGCCGATGTCAAGGCGCACTCCCACCACGCCGTCCGCCCCGAGCTGGTCGGCCTCCTCCTCCATGCGTGTCATCGCCAGCTGGCGCGCGCCGTACATCGCCTCGGAGAGGACGGTCATCTCCTGGGATTTCTTCCAGCCCGAGAGCTGGATGCCGATGTGGTAGATCGAGCTGCCGACGACCAGGCCGAGCGGCTCGAAGCCGGCCTGCTTGACGAGCAGGAACTCGTTCACGGACAGGTCTGAGGTAAAGAGGCCTTGTTGGTTCTGGGCCAGGCGCGCGCGGCCCGCCTCGGGGACGCCCTCCAGGGAGGTGGGGTCGTATGCGGTCTCGTGCTCCTCGGTCATGGCGTGATGCTCCTTGTCGGATGAGGGGGTCGGTCGGGCTCCGTCGGGCTGGTGCTGGATCGGTCGTGTGGTGGCGTCGCGGGGTCGTGCGAGGGCGTCGCGGGGTCGTCGGTGGGGCGGGGTCGGTCATGCGAACAGGTCGAGTACGGGTTCGGGTGGCGTGACGTCGGCGTGGGAATGCTGGTGGATGGCGGTGCCGATCGCGTTGAAGGTCACCATCAAGCCCTGGATCTCGCGCCCGCCGAAACCGCCGACTGCGCCGCCCATGCCGCCCCGGAGCGTGTGCGGCCGGGCTGTGTGCCCGATGCGCACGCCGACGACGCCGGCGGCGCCGAGGGCGGTGGCCTGGCGCGTGATCTGGGTCATGACCGCCTCGCGGGCGCCGTAGAAGGCCTGGGTGAACTCGCGCAGCTCGAAGTTCTGCACGGAGCCCATTCCCATGCCTGACCCCGGGCCGCCGAGCATCCCGTAGTAGCCGTAGTTGGCGAAGAAGACGGCGCTCCAGGCGACGATCCCGGCGGGCTCGATGCCGGCGCGCAGGAGCAGGGCGTAGTCGGCGACTGACAGCTCGGTAAGGACGGGCCGGCCGATCCCGGACGATCGGTCGCGGCGGGAGTCGGCTCGGCGCACCGCCGTGCCGAGCACCATGTGCTCCAGCGCGAGCTGGCCGCCGCCCGCGCCGGAGGCCAGCTCGGATTCGCCCGCGCGCGTTTCCACGCCGACGACGGCGTCGGCGCCGAGGCGCAGCGCCTCCTCGGCGAGCCGGTCCAGGGCGCGGGTGCGAACCTCGTTGAGCGCCTCAGACAGTGTGTCCAGCTCGAACATGAACGTGCCGTAAGGGTTGTAGCCACCTGCGGTCGGGCCCCAGGCTCCCTGGTAGCCCATCTGGTAGATCGAGCTGCCCATCACCTGCGAGAGCGGCGTCAAGCCCAGCTGGCGGCAGAGCGCGAAGCCGTTGACGGAGAGGTCGGACGTGAAGGACCCGCCGCCGCCCCGTTCGCGCAGCTCGTCCAGGCGTCGCTCGGCGGAGAGGGGGATGTGTCCGGCTTCGATGCGGGCGAGCGACTCCGCCTGCTCGCGCTCCTGCTTCAGATCCTGTTCCGGTTCGGGCATGTCAGCTGAGCAGTTCCTCGAGCGCAGAGCGCGCCTGCGCGCTGCGCTGCGCCTCGGTCTGCAGCTCGGCGGTGAGCGCGGCGACCCACTGGTTGGGGGTCAGCGTCTCGCGCTTGATCGAGATGCCGCCGACCTCGCGCCCGCGGAAGCCCTCGATGCGCTCGTCGGAGACGTTCAGCTCGTAGGTGTTGGCGCCGAGGTCGATCGTCAGGTGGCGCACGCGCTTCTCACCGCGGCCCAGGAGACCTCCGCCGTGGCGCTCCACGCGGCAGCGCCCGGGCAGCGAGGACTCGAGCTTTGAGGCGAGCACCTCGACCGACATGCGCAGGTCAGTGCCGTCGGCGCGCAGTCCGGCGGCGGCGAGATCGAACGTCTCCTCGGAATCCACGAGATGGAGGCTACCCGTAACGATGCCGCTCATGATGCGACGCGCTGCCGCATCTCAAGCGCGTCGTCCGCAGGGGCGCCGCGGTCGGCGAGGACTCCGGACTCGATGCGGTCAGTCGTGCTTCGCCGGCCTGTTCGTCCTTGCCTGGGTCTGTCAGTTTCTTGTGTAAATGGCGTGATCTGATGGTCCGCGTTGGACGGGCCTTGTGAAGGAGGATCGCACTGATGAGCAAGGGAACGACAACGATGCTAGCATGATGGCACCATGATGCAGAGGTTGATGATTCAGGCCGAGCCGGAGCTGGTTGCGCGTGCCAAGCGTCGCGCCGCCGAGCGCGGGGTCTCGATCGCTCAAGTTGTGCGCGAGGCGATGGAACACGAGTTGGGAGACGAGCCCCAGCAGCCTCCGTTTTCGATGATCGGCGCCTTCAGGTCGGGGCGCAGCGATCTCTCGCGGCTTGCGAGCGAAGACGTGTATGAGCCCGAGCCTTGGCGCTCGTCCTAGACACCGGCCCGATCCTCGCGGCGCTCGACGCGACCGACCGGGATCACGAGGGCTGTGCGCAGCTCTTCCGGCTGCCGGGCCAGCGACGCGTTGTTGCAGCCCCGGTGCTGGTCGAGCTGGATCACCTCCTGAGCCGGCAGGTCGGACCGGACGCCTTTCCCGCGCTACTCGAGACGGTGAGCCGTGGCGAGCTCGACGTGGTCTCGTTGAGCGACGCCGACTGTGTTCGAGTCAGGGAGCTGATGCGCACCTACGCCGATCTGCGCGTGGGCTTTGTGGATGCGGCCGTGCTGGCCGTGGTCGAGCGCCTGCGCGAGCCGAAGCTGGCGACGCTGGATCACCGGCACTTCTCGGTCATGCGTCCGCGCCATGTGGACGCGCTCGAACTGCTGCCCACTCCCGCGTAATAGGCTCCCAAGACAAAACGCAGACCAAACGGAGGGCAGATGGCGCAGCGGATCGAGAAGGTGGGCGTGCTCGGAGCCGGGCTGATGGGGCACGGGATCGCGCAGGTGGCGGCGCAGAGCGGCTATGAGGTGGTGCTGCGCGAGGTTGACGACGCGACGCTTCAGCAGGGGATCGGCAAGATCGAGAAGCAGCTCGCGCGCGCGGTGGAGAAGGGGAAAGCCAGCCATGAGGACGCCGACGCGGTGCGCGGGCGGATCAAGGGGACGATCGACTATGGGGATCTCGCCGACTGCGACCTGGTGATCGAGGCGATCACCGAGAACTTGGGGCTGAAGCTCGAGATGTGGAAGGAGCTCGACGCGATCGTCAAGGTAGAGGCGGTGTTCGCGACGAACACGTCCTCGCTGGCGGTGATCGACCAGGCGTCCGTGACGAGCCGGCCGGAGAAGTTCGTGGGGCTGCATTACTTCAACCCCGCGCAGGTGATGAAGCTGGTCGAGGTCGTGCGCTGCGTGACCACATCCGATGAGGCGCTGGAGACCGCGCAGGAGTTCGCCTCCTCGGAGGGCAAGCTGGCGATCGCCACGAAAGACCGCGCGGGGTTCATCGTCAACCGGCTGCTGGTGCCCTACCTGCTGGACGGGATGCGCGCGTACGAAGAGGGCGTGGGCTCGATCGGCGAGATCGACGAGGCGATGAAGGCCGGCGCGGGGCACCCGATGGGCCCGCTGGCGCTGTCGGACTTCGTCGGGCTGGACACGCTCGGCTCGATCTGCGACGTGCTGTTCGACGAGTTCCGCGAGCGGCGCTTCGCGCGGCCGCCGGTGCTGCGCAAGATGCTGAGCGCGGGCTGGTACGGGCGCAAGTCGGGGATGGGGTTCTACGACTACTCGGGCGAGGCGTCGCCGGCCGAGAATCCCGGGATCTGAATCGCCGGCCGAACCTAAAGGGCCGGATTGCTGTTGTCTGTTCTTTCTTGCGTATAACGATAGTCATACTGAGTTTTTTTTTGAGACATACAACCTCACCCACCTCGATCTCCCACGGCCCGCAAGTTGACTGATCTGCACGAGGCGAAGGCCCGCGCGCTGGCGGGCGGACCCGAGCGTCATCGCGACAAGGCCTCCGAGCAGGGCAAGCTCCCGGTGCGCGAGCGGATCGCGCTGCTGCTCGACCAAGGCTCGTTCGCCGAGGAGGCGCTGCTGGCCAACTGGCAGGAGGACGGCCTGGGCGCCGACGGGGTCGTGACGGGCGTCGGCACGGTGGCAGGCAGGACGGTCGCGCTGATGGCCAACGACCCGACGGTGAAGGCGGGGTCATGGGGCCCCAAGACAGTGGAGAAGATCCTGCGCATCCAGGAACGGGCGCTGCAGCTGCGCGTGCCGATGGTTTACCTGGTCGACTCGGCCGGGGCGCGGATCACCGAGCAGGTGCAGATGTTCCCCGGCCGCCGTGGGGCGGGGCGGATCTTCTGCAACGAGGTGCGCATGTCGGGCGTGGTGCCGCAGGTGTGCGTGCTGTTCGGCCCGAGCGCGGCGGGCGGGGCGTACATACCGGCCTTCTGCGACGTCGTGATCATGCGCGAGGGCAACGCCTCGATGTATCTCGGCTCGCCGCGGATGGCGGAGATGGTCATCGGTGAAAAGGTGACCCTGGAGGAGATGGGCGGCGCGAAGATGCACACCGGCGTGAGCGGCTGCGGGCACCAGCTGGTGTCCTGCGACGAGGATGGGATCGCGCTTGCAAGGCGCTATCTCTCCTACATGCCGGGTAACTGGGAGCAGAGCCCGCCCGCGGCCGCGCCCGCGGCGCCGGTGTCGAGCGTCCCGATCGAGGAGATCGTGCCCGCGGACGAGAACAAGCCGTTTGACATGAAGGAGCTGCTCGAGGTGGTCGTGGACGCGGGCTCGCTGCTGGAGATCCACCCGCGCTGGGCGAAGGAGCTGATCGTGGCCTACGCGCGCCTGGACGGGGAGGCGATCGGGATCGTCGCCAACCAGCCCAAGCAGAAGGGGGGAGTGCTGTTCGGCGACTCCGCCGACAAGGCCGCGCGGTTCGTCTGGACGTGCAACGCCTTCAACGTCCCCTTGCTGTTCCTGGCGGACGTGCCCGGGTTCATGATCGGCACGAAGGTCGAGCGCGAAGGCATCATCAGGCACGGCGCGAAGATGATCAGCGCGGTCAGCGAGGCGAACGTGCCGAAGATCTCGGTGATAGTCAGAAAGGCCTACGGCGCGGGGCTGTACGCGATGGCGGGGCCGGCATTCGAGCCCGACTGCTGCATCGCGCTGCCGAGCGCCTCGATCGCGGTGATGGGCCCGCAGGCGGCGATCAACGCGGTGTACTACAACCAGCTGCAGGCGATCGTCGACAAGGACGAGCGCGCAAAGAAGACAGAGGAGCTGCGCGCGGAGTACGGCGAGGACGTCGACGTCCTGCATCTCGCCTCGGAAATGGTGATCGACGCGGTCATCGAGCCCTCAGAGCTGCGCTCAGAGCTGATCAAGCGCTTTGCGCACGCGAGCTCAAAGCTGCGCGAGTGGCCCGCGAAGCGCAATGGGATCACGCCCGTTTGACACAACGGGGTGACGCCCGTTGCAGGTGGGTCCGACGGCGCATGCGCTGCCATAAAGCGGAGGGCCGCACATGGCTTGTGAAAGCTGACGTTGTCCCGAGCGGCGCATGCGCCGCTCGGCGGGGTCGCACATGTGCGACCCCGAGCAGGGCCGCATGCGGCCCTGCCGCCGCGCCGCATGCGGCGCGGCGCCGGTGGGCGCATGCGCCCACCGGCGGGACCGCGCATGCGCGGTCCCGTTCCATCGTCCTCGCTCTTCGTGCGCTCTACGAAGCCGAGGGATAGTCCGGCGCGGCGGGCGGCGCTGGGGGAGCCGGAGGTGTCTGCGTGCCCGCGGCGCGCGTCTGTTCGTCCTGGAACGGCGGGTATGTCTCGGTCAGCAGGTAGAGGTAGGAGTCCGAGCGCGCGGTGTAGGAGTTGGCCAGCACCATCAGATCGAACAGGCCGCGCGGCATTTTGCCGGTTGTCAGGATGACGAACCAACCCGCGACTGCGCCGATCTCGAGCAGTATGCCCATGACATAGCGCAGGATCACGATCGGGATCGCGAGGATGATGCGCAAGAGCGTCTTCAGGCGGCTGTACTGCTCGAGGCGCGTGAACTGCATGCGCACCGGGTAGGCCGGATCGTCGGCGCCTCCGAACGACGGGTAGGGATCGCACAGCAGGTAGGTGTAGGCGAGCGTCCTCGTGGCGAAGCGCGTGAAGCCCGCGACGAAGTCGTAGAGGCCGCGCGGGTACTCGCCGGTGACGAGAATCGCGAACCAGGCGATGACGATGGCGAGCTCGGCGACGAAGCCGTACACCACGAGCCAGATCACGAGCGGGATCGCGAGGATCAGGCGGAAGAAGGTGGTCAAGCGGTTGCGAGACTCGACGTAGTCGGCCTCGAAGGTGACGGGATAGGACATCACGAGAACGTTCCCCCTTGGATCGTAAGCAGCGGTTGCTCCTCGACGCTCATCCTAAAGCGTGGGACGGCGGGCGTGTCGATTTTCTGCGTCTGTGACTGGCCACACGGCCAACGGCTCCGCCGCCTGCACGAAAAGCCGCCGCCCGCGCGACCGAGCCACCCGCCCGCGGGCCTGCGGATCGACTAGATTCCGGGGCGTGGACGCGACCGACCTCGCATACGCCGGGATCGCCAGACAGGCCGAGCTGATCGCCAAGGGCGAGGTGAGCTCGCGCGAGCTGGTCGACCTGTGCCTGAAGCGGATCGAGCGGTTGAACCCCAGGCTGAACGCGTTTCGCGTCGTGTTCGAGGAGCGCGCGCGGATGGAGGCCGACCAGGCCGACGCGCGCCGCGGCGCGGGGGGCGAGCGCCCGCTGCTGGGGGTGCCGATCGCGGTGAAGGACGAATTCGACGTGGCGGGGGAGGTGACGACGTTCGGCACGAACGCCTACGGCGAGCCCGCGCGCGAGGACTCCGAGATCGTGCGCCGCGCGCGCGCGGCGGGGGCGATTGTGATCGGCAAGACGCACATGCCCGAGCTCGGCGCGTTCCCATGGACGGAGTCGCCGACGTGGGGGGTGACGCGCAACCCGTGGGAGCTGCAGCACTCGCCCGGGGGCTCCAGCGGGGGCAGCGCCGCGGCGGTCGCCGCGGGCCTGGTGGGCGCCGCGCTGGCGGGCGACGGCGGGGGTTCGATCCGCTTTCCCTCGGCCTACTGCGGCCTGTTCGGGCTGAAGACCCAGCGCGGTCGCGTGCCGCTGGCGCCGCACCTGGACGCATGGCACGGTCTCGTCGTGAACGGCGTGCTCGCGCGCTCGGTGCGCGACAACGCGCTCTTCTACGACGCGATCGCCGCGGGTCCCGCCGACCCCGGCGCGCCGGCGGTCCCGGAGAGCGCGTTCCTGGCGGCGCTCGATCAAGCGGGAGGCGGCGCGAACGGCGGCCCGGCGAACGGTGGCGGTGCGGCCGGCGGTGGGGGAGCGGCCAACGGTGGCGGCGCGGACGGGCGCCCGCTGCGGATCGCGCTCTCGAGCAAGCTGCCGCCCTCGCCGCTGACGAAGCTGCACCCCGAGAATCGCGCCGCGCTGGATGAGACCGCGGCGCTGCTGCGCTCGCTCGGCCACGAGGTGAACGAGTGCGAGCTCGACCACGGCCCGCTCGCGCCTTGCGCCGAGTTCACGGCCATCTACCTGTGCAGCCTGCACGAGGAGGCGGCCACGTTCGCGCATCCTGAGCGCTTGGAACGGCGGATACGCTCGCTCGCACGGCTAGGGGGCATGCTGCCGCCGGGCGCGCTCGACTGGGCGCTCGGACGCCAGGCGAGATACGCCGCGCGCCTGAACGAGCCCCTCGCCGACCACGACGTGCTGCTGACGCCGGTGACACCCGCTCCCCCGCCGAGGATCGGCGCCTGCGAGGGCCACGGCTGGCTGTGGACGACCGCGATGGCCGCCGCGACCGTCTCGCACGCGGCCTGCTGGAACTTCACCGGCCAGCCCGCCTGCTCTGTGCCCGCGGGGTTCGCCGCGGACGGCCTGCCGCGCGCGGTGCAGCTCGTGGGCAGGCCCAACGACGAGGCGACGCTGATCGCGCTCGCCGCGCAGATCGAAGCCGAGCGCCCGTGGGCGCAGGAGCGCCCGCCGGGGTTCGACTGATCCCGAAGGCCTGGTCTCGGGCAGTTGCGCGAAGGACACCACGCTCCCGGCCCCGGGCCGGGCTGAGTCGAGAATGCGGCGGGTGGGAGTCGAACCCACACGCCCTTGCGGACAGAGGCTTTTGAGGCCTCCGCGTCTACCGTTCCGCCACCGCCGCAACGAAGGCCAACTATAAGGCCGATCAGGCTGTGCGGGCGGTTGCCGCCGAGGCGGCCTCAGGCCGGGTGCGGCGGCGGCGTGTCGGGGTAGGCGCGCCCGGCGGACGTCGGGGCGGGTCGCTCCAGCTCTACGTTCCAGCCTTGCGAGAAGCCGCGCATCGCGAAGGCGATCAGGAGCATCTGCACGGGCACGATCAGCAGCGTGACGATGCCCAGCAGCCCGGCGTTGATCGTCGGCTGGGCGAAGCCGGATTTGTCGCGCGCGAACCAGAACGGCCCGGCGACGAGCGCGAACACGAGCAGCAGGACGGCGAGGGCCGCGCCGACGGGCAGCACACCCCGGTTCCAGCGCGCCGCGAAGAAGGCGAGCGTGAGGTAGACGACGATGTAGCCGACCTGGATGATCCAGGCGCCCTGGAGCACCGACCAGCCGCCCGCCGTCACGATCAGCACGAGCGCGGCGGACACCAGGAACAGCAGAATGACGGTCGCGCGCGTGGCCTGCACGACCGGCTTGTCGCGGTTGGGATGCGTGATGACGGTCGCGCCCGCGGACGCCACAGGGTCTGCCGCTGGAGACATCGTGACGAGGACCATACAATCTCAGGCGGCCCTCATGCGCACCGATCGTGGATCGACACGATCCACGATCGGCTAGCACGCGAGATGGCCGTCACACGCGCGCGTGGTGGAATTGGCAGACACGCCGGCTTTAGGTGCCGGTGGGCGCAGGCCCATGGGGGTTCGAGTCCCTCCGCGCGCACTGCCCCTCCGCGCGCGCTAGGTTTCCGGAGGCGAGGTCTCGCGCTCGACTTTCCAGCCGCTGGTGGTCGACGGGGCGAGGAAGCTCGGGGGCTCGTCGGTCGCCAGGCGTTCGTCGTATTTGTAGTCCTTGATGTAGTCTCCGCCGCTGACGCAGCAGGTCACGCGCCCTCGCCAGTTCTCGGCGATCGACCCCCAGATGGTGATGTAGCCCAGTTCCTTGCCGCACGAGTAGTTGTCGACGCCCCACGAGTGTTTCGTGCTGAGGATGGCGGCATCGATGTCGGGGTTTTTGAGCGATTCTCCGAATTCTTCGGCAGGTTTTTCGCCTTTTGCTGCGACTTCGGCGTTGCAGGCGTTTTCCGTGGCTTCGCATGTCACTTTTTTGCCACCCTGTTCGCAGGTTTCCTTCACCGGGTGATACAGCCGCGCGTGCTGGATCGCGATCAGGCCGAGCGTGGCCGCACCGGTGGGCTGTCCTCCCGATTCTCCGCCTTCGGTTGTGAGGTTGCCGGTGACGATCACGTCGTTCTGGGCGATGACCGTGAGCGATTCGGTGTATTTGCCCTTGATGTACACGTTGCCGCATTCGGTGTCGCCCGTGTATTTCGTCAGGAAGGGAGTGTATGAGATTGGGCAGCCGCTCGCTGAGTTCACCACGGAGACGACCCCGTTGGAGGGGAAGGACATGGTTTCTTTGGCGCCGGTGCTCTTTGTGACTTCCATTTTGTTGGGCGTGCCTTCCTTCAGCACGATGATCGTTCTGCCCGTGAATTTGTCTCCGGCTTCGGTCAGCAGTTCGGTGGCGGACACTTCCGGTGGCAGCAGGGTCGCGCCATTTTCGGTGTAGCCGCTTCCTTCGAATTTCGGCGTGCCACCATAGTAGCCCCTGTTCATTTCGATGGCGTCGTTGTGGCCGGAACGGCCAAACACGGGCGATCCGTACATGTCGGCCTTGTCGTTGGTGTGAAACGGTCCTTCGACTTTGTCCGCAGGTATCCACGGAAAGCTCACGCAATTCGTCAGGTGTTTTTCTTCCCGTTCTTCATGGTAGTATTCGCATTCCGCCTCTGATCGTCCCAGGGTTTCGGGGTCGGCCTCTTCGAAGTTGCTCAGGTACACGTAGTTGAGGTAGCCGGGATGCGTAAGCGTCGCCACGATCGTGCGTTCACATTCCTTCGCGCCGCATTTGCTGCCCGTGATTTTGCCGGTGGATTCGATCCGGAAGGTGCCGGAGGCGGAGTCGGCGGTCTCGATGATGGAGAGCTGTTTCCCGGATTCGCATTCTGTGTGGCCTTTCGCGACCCACGAGGTCGAGGGCAGCGTCTTGACCTTGTACTTCTCCACAGCCGCCCCCGTGACTTCCCCTTCGGCTTTGGGGCAGGTCGTCCAGTAGTTGGGTTCCGCGCTGAGCTTGTATTTGTACTCGTTGATTCCCGCGAGCGCGGCGGAGTACGCCTTCTGCTGGTTGACGTAGGTGCTCGTGAGCGTCACGTCCTGGGTGGCGGCGAGGAGAGCCGCAGCCGCCAGCAGCCCGCCGACGATCAGTGCCACCAGGGCGATGATCATCGTGAAGCCCTGCTCGTCTCGCGAGAGCCGCCGGAGGATTGTGGGTGGTCTTACGTGCATGTTTCGTCCTCCGCTTCGGAGCCGGTTTCGGTGGCGTTGAAGCGCAGCACGACCGCGTCACTGAAGGGGACCGTTCGGCCGCCCAGCTTCGTGCTGCCGGCTTCTGGGGTCTGGGTGAAATTGATGGTTATCTTCGCGACTTCGTTCGCGGTGGCAGCCGTTGGGACTTCTCCGGCTGAGAGCACCGTGAACGCGCCGGTCGAGCTCGAGAGCTTGTAGTACTGGAAGATCGTGTTGGCGCTGGAGACGGTGGGCGGGATCACGTTCTGCGCCAGCACGTCGGCCTGGGCATGCGCGACTTCCAGTTTCGGGAATTCCCATGCCCCCGATTTGGTGCCCGGCCCGCTGCCCGCGGTGCTTTCGAAGGCGTAGTCGGTGAGCGTGCCCAGCGTTTCGCCGGTGTTGCTTTTGCCCGTCGAAGCCCAGTGGACGTCGTGCTCAAAGACCTTGGTCTCGACTGCGCTGCCGCTGGAGGAGCTGCCGTAAGCGCTGATGAACCAGAGGTTGAGCGGTCCGATTTTTTCGAGCGGCGCCGCAGGCGTGGTGCTGGGGGCCTGAATCGCCGTGGCGCCGAAGCCCGTGCAGCTCGAGTGCAGCTCGTCGACGATCCGGGTCATGGACCTGCGCCCGATTCTGTCGGCCTGCACCCGATCGCTGATGCGCGCCTCCTGAGTCGTGGAGAATTCGAGGATTGCAAACAGCGCCAGCATGACCACCATCGCCAGGGCCATCGAGACGAGCAGCTCGACCAGGGTGAAGCCCTGATCGGCGCTGGGGGTGAGCTGGGGGTGGGGAAGCATCATGGGCATTTGAGCGCGCCTTTTGTGCCGCTTTCTTCCTTGCCAGTGTCTTCTGTGCCTTTGGCTTCTTTGAGGTAGAACTTGTGTTCGGTGCTGTTGCCTGCTTTTGTGGTGTTCGCGATGGTAAATGTGTTTCTATAGTATTTGCCGCTCGAAAGTTTAGCTGTGACACAGAGTATGAGTTCCTTGGCGTAAGGCTGGTACTTGGGTTCGAGATGGCCTCTGAGCGCTTCGGTGCTGCCGGTTGAGATGGTGACTTTGTGTTGATAAGGGACCGTTCCTGCGTAGTTCTGAGCTTTGCCTGCGGAGCAGGCTTTGTTTGTAATGTAGGCATATTCTGCCCCTTCGAGCGCTTTTTCCGCTTTTGCGCTGCCTGTGCCTTCATAGACGGTGAGGTTGACTGGGGGAACTTCGACTTTCACGGGCGTGCTTACGTTTGGATCGACCTGCGCCGTACGGTCTACGATTTTTTCACCTTTTTCGGTGACGGTCGCGGGATTGTTCGCTTCGCAGTCGCCCGCAAAGACTGTATAGGGAGCTGGCCCCGACGGTTTGCCGACTTTGACGAAAGGAAATAGGCCTTTCCCTTCGATGCCCGTCATCGTTACGCTGGACGCGTAGGTGCCGGCCGTTTCCGTGACGTAGTCGGTAGGGGATGCCATTTCGGTCTGAAGCGTGTAGACGGTGTCGCTAGTTACGCCAGCGGTGACACCGTTGCTTTCGAAAGTAGCGATGATTTCGCCAGGTTCCCCGAGGAAGAAGGTTTTTTCGGCGATGGAGGTTGTTGAGATGGTGGTAGGCACAGCCGGGGGTGGCGATTTGCCCTGCTTGTCCACCCGGAGAGATTTGTAAGCGTCCACTTCGACGGTCTCGGCTGGCAGCCCGCCGAAGATCACGCAGCCCCCCGCCGGTGTGGTCTGGGTGGTGTTGACCCCCGTGCCGGTCACCGTGACGGTCGCGCCTGCGACGGCTTCGTTGTTCTGGTTGAGGACTTTGACGAGCAGGACGCCGCTGGTGGGGACGGTGAGGATGCCGGACTGGCTGACGGGGGGGCGGGTGCCGAGCGACGTCCAGGACACCGAGGAGGTCGTCTGCAGGTAGCTGGCGGTACCCCCCGTCTTTTCGCACGTGAAGGCCGCTTTTTCGGCTCCTTTTTCCGCGGCGACGTAGCTTGCGGAAGAGGTGACGGTGAAGACGGTGGCGCTGTAGGCGGTGCCGCTCAGGCCGGTCGGGTTTTCGCAAAGCGATGTGCTTCCTTTGCTCCAGTAGTGCCACGCGCCCGCGACCTGTTCCAGGCAGTCGCCGTTTTCGGCCCTGGCCGTTTCCACGCTGCCGAGCTGGGCGAGCTGAGTGGTGGTCAGGCCGCGCAGGCGTTCCTCGTCCTGCTGGGCGATCACGGTCGCCTGAGCGTGGGCGCGCGACGCCGCGGTGCTCTTGCCCGCGGCGTCGAACGCCGAGAAGGTGCCGACGGCGATCAGCCCGACCAGCAGCGCGCTGATCACGACTTCGAGCAGCATGAACCCGTCCTCCGAAGCGGAACGGGTGAGCCTTGACAAGAACGTATCAATCATCACAAGCACATGGGTGGTGGGTCCACCCAAGGCTTCGGCATTCGCCCGGTCTGGCTTTAGGGAGTGGAGGAGGGCTCTGCTACGCGTCCATGAGCGTGCTCTCGCATCTCGATGGTCGGTTGGCCGGCGGCAGGCGCGCGGCCGCGGCGTTGCTGCGTGGCGTTGCCGCGGGGCGGATGGATGGGCGAGCCCCGCGCGGGCTCGCCCATCGGCCTGCTACAGCGCCGGCTGCGGGGCGGGCGCGCTCGTGTCGGCCGACACCGCGGTGCGCCGGTACATCAGGATGCTCACGATCATCTTGCGCGCGCGACTCTACACCCGCCAGCCCTTAGAATCCCCGTTCCTTGACGGTTCGCGCCGGAGCCGGACACGAGTCCGGCACAGGGCGGGCGCGGATGGCCATGGGGGACTGGTGTAGTGGTAACACGTGGGTCTCCAAAACCCGAGCTCGAGGTTCGATTCCTCGGTCCCCCGCTTCCGAGAATCCCGGCGATCCGGGGTTTTTCCCGTTGCAGAGCCGATCACGGGGTGGTGTCGCCAGGAAGGTGATCCGCATGGGTCCGCTGGAATCCGCTGTGATCTGGGTGTTTCGGTCCACTGGACGGTCCATTGAGGACGGGTTTGGGAGCCGGTCAGCGTCTCCGGCCCTGTCCGAAGTTCGTGGCCCCGGCTTTGGGCCGGTTCGCCGGGGCTACTCCGCGTGTTAGCGGAAGAGGGTCGGCGCGAGCGTGAGCAGTCCGACCACTAGCAGCACGCGCCTCCTGCGGACTCCACGGTCATCCAGGCGGCGCCGACGAGCATGCCGGTGAGCGCCCACAGCGCAGCCCGCCGCGGTGAGGCGAGGAGCGTGTCGAGCCTGAGGTGCCGAGCCCTGGTCGGCAAAGAGACGAACGCGCGCGAGCGGCAGCAGCCGCACGAGGAACACGGCGCGTGTGCCAGTGGCGGGGCCAGCAGGCCGTCTCAGCGTTCCAAGTGCGGCGAATTCGGAGAACAGGAGCGTGACCTAGCTCGGGATCGGGATGCAGGTGCTCTCGGGTGCCATCAGCAGGAAGACACCGAGCCCCCGGACTGCTCGATCGCGCCAGTTACGGGCGCCCTCCTCGTGGATGTGGGGGCCGCGGTTTCGCGGGCGCTCGCGGTCCCTTCCCGGGTGAGCGGGGCATGTGCCTGGATGCAGCACGTGCCGTGGCGGCGGTGTGGTCACACCGGGTCCTGGTCGACGTGGGCGACGGCATCCCAGCGCGGCCTCCACGCTCGACGGCCGCCAGCCCCTCCGCGCCGTCCTCGGACAGCTCAGCCCGAACGTGCGTGAGCGTCTGCCAAAAGCTCTCGGTCCAAGCGCCGGTCCATTTTGCGCGGGCGATGTTAACGACGCTGGGGGGGCGTCGTCGTCGTCGTCGACGCGGTCGGCGGTCAGCAGCAGCCAGATCTCGCCCGCCCGCTTGCGTTGGGTCCTTGCTGGAGCGCCCGGGCGACCTCCTCGCGCGCTGGCCAGACGAGGCGCCGATCAAGGCCCTTCGCCTCGGCAGCGTCGGCCAGCACCGTCCATGCCCGCGCCGCCTCCGATCAGTGCTCGCGCTCGACATGCATCTGGGCCGTAGGGAGCTCGTCCCTGCGGCGCTGACGATCCTCGCAGTCTTGAGACTCGCGCTGATTCCGCTCAGCGCGGATCGTGCAGGTTCTCCTGATACTGCTGGCCATCCGTGAATCGGGCGCGAAGACGGCCGCCCGATAAAGCTGACGCCTCGAGCTAGAGCTTCGCCCCGCACGCCGGCGACGGGTACCCAAACTCAACGGGCCAGGGTCGCCTGCACATAGCGGGCGCAGGGGCCGGGATCCTGAACCAGCCAAACACAATCACGCATGCGAGGTGAGCACCGACAGCCAAGTTATGGCTGTGAAGAACGCCGTGTGTCGATGCGGCCGTCAGCCGGTGCTCCTCCCGGCGATCTTCTCAGATGGTGCGAAGAGCACGGGATAGTGGCATGAGCGTCTGCATG
The DNA here is from genome assembly GCA_963744245.1 of uncultured Solirubrobacterales bacterium. GTDB lineage: Bacteria > Actinomycetota > Thermoleophilia > Solirubrobacterales > Solirubrobacteraceae > Palsa-744. Next base: position 318,860 of record CAVUST010000002.1, on the reverse strand, counting down.
GCTGCCGCCTAGGAAGGAGAGGGTTGCGCTGAAGGCAAAGCCGCCTTGAGGGCATCGGTCGGGTAGGAGGATGCCACGGGGATGGTAGGCGACGAGCTTATCGTTGATATGTTCGTAGTAGACGAGGTTGCGAGTTCCGAGATTGACATTTAGCGCAACGATGGCGACATCAGGAGCCTCGGGGAAACTGGACACGAGCGGGACGGCGATGTCCACGCTTTCGTCGGAGGGCGGCAAAGCCGGGAGCAGTGTGCCAGGGAAGGTGATCTGCGTGATGAGGGGCGTACTGCCCTCGGCGTAGAAGAGCATCTCGATGTGGCCTTCTTGTTCAGGGGCGCGGACGATCGTGATCTTGACGCTCTCATGCAAGATCGTTGGGCCTACTAGAATCTCGGCAACTGCGCCGCCGAGGCCCATCCAGGAGTCGGCAGGGCAGCCGCCGGGGCCCAGTGCTTCGAGTGTTGCTCGCGCACATGTGGTGAGTCCGAGTTCGCCCGCGTCAAGGCCAAGCTCGCGTGGGTAGCGCAGGGTAAGTCCAACCAAAGGAAGCGGAACACGGTTAGTCGGAGCGACGATATCGACGCTGACGTTGACGTTCGTGCTCCTACCCAGCACTCCTGGGATGAAAGTGACGTGAAGTCTGGCTGATTGTTCTGCCTGTGCTGGGGTCGCAAGGCTCGCACAAGCTGTGAGCATGATCAGGAGGCTACCTACTTGTCGCGGGATGCCTCGCGTGCGCGGCGGAATCAATATGAGAAGCTGCCTGTTGTCTTTATGAGGAGGGTGTCTTGTCGACGGTCAAAGGTGCCGTACAATCCGGCTCTGCCGCTGGCGCGGCTGTAGCGGCCGCTCCCGCCGGTGATCGTGATCGTGCCACCGAAGCTTTGGTAGCGTCCTGAGCCGTGAGGTGTAGCGTGCCCGCGACCCTCGATCGTGCCTCCGTGCGTCCGGATGGTGAAGTTGCCGCCGAAGCTGGCGCCGGTATGGAATTCGGCTCGCATTGATCCCGGGAGTGCTCCGGTAACGGGGCCTTCCTCGTATAGCTCTGCTCCATCAGCTCTGACCAGATGCAAGTGCGCGGTGACGGTGCCGTTGACGGCTCTCGCAACGTCTGCAGCAGTTCGGCGCTGAGTACCTAGGGACTCAGCCGAGCTCATCAGCGCAGTGCTGCCGACGACCAGGATGGCGAGGATTGTCGTCCCTGCGGTGCTCTTTCGGACGCGGCGATTACGCTTCATCTTCCCCAGGCATCGTGGTGACGGCACAAGCATGGACTCCTCCTTCCAGAGTGTTTAGCTCAAACAGTATCCAAATGCTGAACAGCATGTTACGGATCGGCCAGGCAAAGTCATCTACGCAGCGATAGGCGACGCTTGACGACCAGTAGGCGTTTGCGCCAGCTGGGGACCGTGGCGCGTCCGGGGGTGAGTCCATATCCTTCGCGCTCGATTTGGCGCAATATCTCGCGGTAGAGAGCTGCCGAGAGCGCCATCGCTCGTCCTCCACGGTTGAGGAGCGGTATTGCACTGAGTCCTTCGTCGTATAGCTTGTCGGCACGAGCGATTTGGTCTCGCATAAGGGCTTCGCGTCTTCCTGGCGAGGGGGGTCCGTAGCGCTCGATTACGGTGCTTGGGATGTAGATGCGGCCGCGCTCAAGATCCTCGTCGATATCGCGCAGGATATTGGTACGCTGCATCGCCTTACCGAGGATGGCCATCTTCGCCTCGCCAGCGGGATGTGACGTGCCAAAGAGACTGGCGAGCATGATCCCGACGGTGCCACCGACATATTGGCAATAGCGTTCGAGGTCATCTTCGGTTTCGACTGAGGCGCGTGAGAGGTCGTGCCGCATTCCTTGGCAAAATTCGGTTATCGCCTGTGTCGAGAGCGGGTATCGTTGTGAGAGGTCCGCGAGGATGAGGGTCTCGGGTGTCTCTGTCTCTTGGCCGTTTGCCCAGTGCTCTATGGCTTGGACTCGATGCATCGCCTGCGGGTCTTGCTCGTCTACGAGGTCGTCGACCGTTCGCAGCACGTAGTAGAGTTGGCGGGCGTCATCCTGAAGATCACGAGGCAGCAGACGGATGCCCGTACTGAATGTGCTCGCTGCGAGTACAGATGCAGGGTTGCGCTGCTTTGTCGGTTTGCCGGTCGTACGGGAGGGCATAGGACATGATCGCACCGTAGGGGTCGACGAAAGCGGTAGCGCATGTTTGGTTGGGAGGGCGATCGACTGCCTCGGCGGCGAGTACGATCACTCGGTCGAGAAGGCCGTTTGTGGCTGGAATCGGATGGTCTGTATGACCGCGATGATTGACGCGATGATCGAGATTGCGCCTACGATCGCTATGGTGCGCAGTCCGAGTTGCCATGCTGGCGCGAATATGACGGAGGCACCTGTGGTTTGGTGAAGCCAGCCGTCGATCAGGTCTTGACCGACGAGCCCGAGGATCATGCCTATGAGACATCCCGAGAGCAACAGGGAGCCGCTCTCGTAGAAGATGAGTCTGGTGAACTGACCGAAGCTCATCCCGATCGACATCAGCGAATCGAGTCGTCCTCGCCGTTGCCAGATAGCAGCGACCATCAGCGCGATCACGGATGCGATGCTCACGATCAGCACGACTATGGTCGTGTCGTTCAATCGTGAGAGGGTGCTGCCGAGCACCGCGCTGACTTCCGACCGCCGTTCTTCCGCGGTCTTGACAGTGAGCGCTGACCCGGCTGGGAGCGCTGCTTCGACGGCGCGCTTGCCCTGTTCGATTGGGACGCCGGGCTTGAGGGCGACGGCGAGCTGGGTGGCTGAGGTATTGCCCCACAATCTCGCGTGGTCGCTACCGTTCATGACGATGGCGCCTGGTAGCCAGCCATAGTTGGCGATCACCGCCGCGAGGCGCAGACTGGCGGTGCCTGTGGGGGTCGGGATTGTGAAGCGCTCACCGAGGTGCAGGTGGTCTTCGCGGGTGATTGTCTGGCTGATCGCGGCCCAGCCGCCTTCGCGCAGGCGCCTGTCGGCTGTGCTGAGCGATCCTTCTATGATCTGGCTTGGAGCAATCTGTCCCGGTAGTTGTGGTGGGACGCCGAGAACCCACACTCGCCGTCCCGGTAGATCGAGAAACGAGTCACGCCAGGGCAATACCGAGCTTACGACGTCGAGTCCTCGCAGCCGACGTTCGGTCTTGGTGTAGGCGAAAGGCTGGGTTGTGTAGACGTTCTCCGGTCCGCCGGGCTTGATCCAGATGCTGGCGCTTGAGAGCAGGTCCGTGGCGCCTTTGCGTGCGGCTTGCTGAACATCGGCGACTGATCCCCCGATCAGCACCATCAAGAACGCCGCGACCGTCCCGGTGGCGAGCAGCGCGACCGACCTGGTGGGAGAACCGCGAAGCTCGGCGACAGCAAGGCGCGCCGCGGGGTCACCTGAGCGTCGTGATGCCCTACGCGCCAGCTCGAGCAGGCATCGCAGGATCATCGGTAGGCAGATCACGAGGCCCGCCGCGAGCCCAACGAGCGCGACGACCGTCGTCGCCGGTTTCAGTGTCGAGGCGGCGATCGAGAGACATATGAGCAACGCGCCGCAGGCGAAGACGGCTGCATCTGAGAGGTGCAGTCTGCGCGCGAAGGACAGTGTGCGACCGACGGCTTCTGGCTCGGCGGCTGCTCCTGCTCGCAGAGTCACGATCGCCGGCAGTGCTGCCGCGGCGAACGCTGCGATCATGCCGCTGGCAAGCGCGATCAGGACTGTCGGCAGTCCGATAACGCGCTGGCCACCGATCGCGAACGCGGCCGCGATGTAGCCGGGGACGGTGCGATAGGCGATGAGCGAGATGACATCGCCAGCGATCAAACCGAGTATCGAGCCCGTGAGGCCGAGGATGAAGGCGTCGAAGGCGAGCGAGGCGACGATCATGGAGTCCGGTGTTCCGGTCTCGATCAGATAGACGATGAAGCGTCGGCGCTCGTCGCTTGCCAGCAGCAGCGCGTTGTAGGCGAGAATGATGCCGGCGACGAGACTGATCGCACTGAACAGCAGCGTCACCTGCTTTTCGGGACCGGAGGCGTTGCCCAAGAGTTTCGCTTCGGTCTCGATCGGACGGGCGTTCAATGTTCTTCCAAAGCGAGCCGTGAGCTCACGCTGTAGCACCGCTTCGCGTCCGGGCTTGGGCTCGATCAGGATGCGCGTCACGCGACCTGACAATCCAGCGAAGGTCTGCACGATCGGCAGCTGAGCCGCGGCGACAGGATCTTCAGCAGCGGCACCGATCTTGTCGTTGGGCACGGTGGCGTCGAGTGCGAGGTGTTCGGTACGACCGCCGATCTGCACGGCGACGATGCTGCCTGGTTTGGCACCGATCGCGTGCGCTGTGGGTTCGGTCAAGACCAGCAAGCCTCGCTGGGAGGCTTCGCCAGCCTTCTGGAACTGCAACGAGAGCGTGCCTCCCAGCGCAGTGATCTGTTCAGTTGCGCCGACCAGCGTGAGCGCTCTGCGACCCTTCGGTCCGACGGCGACGATTGGCTGCTCCAGGATCGGTGCTGCCGTCTTTACGTCTGGCATGTGTTCGACTTCTTCGGCGATGTGCTTGTCAAAGCCTTCGGGGTCTCGTGAGGCCAGTTCCAGCGTCGCCCGGCCGGCCACCCCATGCGCGATTTCTTCAAAGGAACCCGTGATGCTGCGATGTGCGACCTGAACGGCGAACAGCAACGCCACACCCGCAGCCACTCCCACGATCGCCATCAGCTCCCGCAGCGGCTGAACGCGCAGATGACGTCTATAGAAGAGAAGCAGGGTCCGCAGGTAGTCGATCATCCACCGATCGCCGCCTGAGCCCCGAGAGCGGCTTCTGTCAGCTTGCCGTCGCGCATCCCGAGCATCCGGTCGGCATACCGCGCGACGCGCGCGTCGTGCGTCACAAGGACGATCGCGACCGTTCGCTCTCGCGGTAGAGCGCTGAGCAGGTCGAGCACCGCATCTCCGGTCTCGGTGTCGAGGTTGCCCGTCGGCTCGTCCGCCAGGATGAGCTTTGGTCCGCCAACGAGCGCTCGCGCGATCGCCACGCGCTGCTGCTCTCCGCCCGAGAGCTTCGCCGGGATGTGGTCTGCTCTGGGCGAAAGTCCCACGTCTTCGAGTGCGGCGAGTGCCCGCGTGCGTGCCTCGCGGTACGGCACTTTTCGCAGCAGGAGCGGTAGCGCCACGTTTTCCTCAGCGGTGAGTCCCGCAACAAGATTGAAACCCTGAAACACGAACCCCAGCTTGGTGCGCCGATAGGCGAGGATCTCATGCTTTGGCAACGTCGTGAGATCGCGATCTTCGAACCGTACGCTTCCCGAATCGGCCCGCAGAAGGCCCGCTGCGAGCAGCAGCAATGTGGTCTTGCCCGATCCGCTTGGACCGAAGATCGCCACGAGCTCCCGTCCGCAGACGCTCATGCTCACGTCATCGACGGCGTGGACCGCTCCGCCGGGACTGACGTAGTCCTTGCACGCCCGCTCCAGCTCAAGCATCGGCCGCGGCAGGGCGTGAACCGATAGCCGGGAAGCGATAGATCCTGCCGCGCTCGCTCATCGGCTCGGGATTGATGAGCTTCCCATCACGTAGATACAGGATCGGGTCCGCCCGCAGCAGCGACTCGGCGTTGCTGTCGGTGATGAGCACGGCGACCCGCGCCTCCCGCGCCAAGGAGGAGAGCAGCACCATGATCCCCTCCTGTTCCACCAGCGACAGATTCGATGCCGGACCGTCAGCCAGCAGCAGACACGGTTCTGTGACCAGCGCACGAGCGATAGCGACACGCTGGCGCTCGCCATCGGAAAGCTCATGCAGCTCCGTGTCGGCACAATGCTCCGCCTCACACGCAAGCAGCGCCTCGCGCACCCGCCGATCCGTGCAGCGATGACCACAACGATCCACCAGCAGAGGTATCGCGACATGATCGAGCACGCTGAGCCGCTCCTGCCACGACTGCAGGGCCCACACACACGCGATCTCACGTCGGCGAAAGCGCGTACGCTCTCCCGCCGACATCTGGTCAAGGCGTTCGCCGTTGTAGGTCACGGCGCCTCTGTCCGGTTTCTGCAAGCCGGCGGCTATCCGCAGGAGCGTCGTCTTGCCCGAGCCGCTCGGACCGAAGATCCCCATGATCTGACCGCGATCGAGCTCCAGGGACAGGTCGTCCAATGCGACCCGATCGCCACTGGGCCTGCTGTAGCGCTTGGATACCTGCTCGAGACGGAGCATCATCTCAGCGTACCCCTTCGCTCGGGGCTTGCGCAGGCAGTGCTTTGAAGGCCGATGACGAGCACGTCAGTCATCGCGATCCCGAGTCGGATCGCCGGGCATCGGCCGTAACCGCCTTCGAGCGATCCGACCGAACAACTCCTCTCGCGCGCCTTCGTGATCGTGATCGCTCGCCTTCCCCGGCGATGTGTTGGTGCGCCGGTGCGGCCAGATGACGTCCTGCTCAAGGAGCCAGGAAACCATCTCGTGGGCATGTCGCGCCCACCCCAACTCCCCTTCCATATGGGCTATGTCTGCGCTCAGCCCGAGTCTGAGCAGCACATGATCTGCACGCACCCGTGGTCCGCCCGTAGGGATCTCGTCCCGTTGGCGTGAAAGCTCCTGCAGACGCGTCGCGCAGTCACGCTCGTAGGCGTCGATCTGCTTCAGGGCGCTTTGCAGGCGCTCCGGGCCGGCGAGCGTGATCTTTACCAGCAGAGGTCGGCGTAGCAGCTGCGCCGCGCTTACGTCCTCCTCAAACCAGCGCTCGTACTCATCGGCGCCATCATCGGTGATCTCGAAGATGTGTCGATCCCGCCGGTCCTCCGGCGCGCTGTCGATGCGCTCGATCAGCCCCTCTTTCTCCAGCCGGTCGATCGTCTGATAGAGCTGCCCCGAGTTGATCGCCCATGCCGGACCGAGACGCTCCTGCAGCCGATTGCCCAACTGGTAGCGATAGGCCGGCTTATCGAGCAGCAGACCCAACAATGCGTGCTTGGCAGACATTCAGCATCCTCGTTCCATAGCAGCCCAACGGACCATCGCTCTATCCCCAGAGGTAGGAGCATTCCGAAGACCAAACCCTACACGTAGTGTTCGACCGATGCCAAGAGGCTGAAAAAACACCTACTTAAAGGTAGTCGAGCAGCCTCATCGGATCATGCTCAGAGCTGTGGAAGGACGGCTCAACGTGGCCGTCAAAACCCTCGCGGTAGCAGGGAAAAGCCAAGATCCCGAACTGAGCCAATCGCAACAGCCCCGCCATATCTGGCAGGATTCGAATGGCAGAAATGCTTACTTAAAGGTATTGACCAGCGGGCGGAACGCTGCAATCTCTACGCGGTGATGAGCAGCGAGCTGATCGTCGGGGCGCGAAGAGGGTCCGGACATTGTCCGGGAAGCAAAGCGCTGAGCGAGCCCGGCGCATCATCCAGTCTCGCCAGAGAGAGGCCCGGGCGCACTGCCCCACGTCGCCCGGGCCCCAACAAGACCCCGGACGGCAGCGACGACGAGATCACGATCAGGCTGACCCGGTCACAGACCGAACAAGTCATCCGCGATGCGGGACACGGAAGCCCAATGACGCTCCTGCTGTCCGCGTTGTGGGACCCAGACTGGAAGCTCTCGCTGCAACACGGAGGGGAGCAATACCCCTGGCAGCTCGACGACACGCGTCTCTCACGCACCTTGCTACTGGGGCTGATGGTGTTCGCGTGTTTCCGTCCCAACGGCGAGTACCGGCGAGTCTCCGAGATCGCACAGGCTCTCGAGATGACGCCAAGCACCGCCCACCGGTACGTGAGCACGCTGGTAGCCGTCGGTCTGATTGAGCGCGAGCCCAAACTGCGCATGTACCGCGCGATGAGGATGCGATGAGCTTGGCATCCCGGACCCGATCGGGAAAGCCCACGCCTCGCAAGCGCCGTGTCACGCCAGCCAAGGACCCCGCCTGGTCGATCCCCAGTCTGCGTGAGCCGCGTTACTCGCAGTCGCTGGAGCGTGGCCTGGCGATCCTGGGCTGCTTCACCCCCCAGCGCCCCGTGCTGGGCATCGCCGACATCGCCGACGAGCTCGGCATGAGCCGCTCGACCACGCACCGTTACGTGATTACGCTCGTGGCTCTGGGCTATCTCGAGCAGGGCGCCTCGCGCAAGTACCGCCTCGGCCTGCGCGTGACCGACCTGGGCATGTCCGCGCTGAACTCGACCGGGCTGCGCGAGCACTCCCATCCCTACCTGGAGGAGCTGCGCCAGCGCACCAGCTACACCGTCAACCTGTCGGTGCTCGACGGCTTGGACATCCTCTACGTTGATCGTGCCCGCAGCTTCCGCCGTGGCCAGAGCAAGATCGACCTCGGCCTGCACCCCGGCTCGCGCCTGCCGGCCTACTGCACCTCGATGGGGAAGATCCTGCTCGCGTATCTGCCCGAGGAAGAGCGGCGTGAGCGGATTGCTGAGTTGAAGCCGATCAAGCGCGGCCCGAACACGATCACAAGCAAAGGCGCTCTACAGGACGAGCTCGCCGAGGTCGCTGATGCTGGCTTCGCCGTCAACGACGAAGAGCTGACGGCGGAATTGTACGCGATCGCTGTGCCGATACGTGACGACGCGCGCGAAGTGGTCGCGGCAGTGAACATGGCTGTGCACTCCTCGATGATCTCCCTGGAGGAGCTTGCTGACGCGCTCGGCCAGCATCTGATTTCCACGGCCGACCGCATCTCCGCACGTCTTGGCTATCGCCGCGACGATGAGCTGCAGGGAATGTAGGACAATTGTGAGTCATTTGCCCCTTCCTACGGAGTCTACAGTTAGCGAGTACGTGCTGCTGCGTTCTAAGCGTGAACTGAAAAAATTAGCAGAGGAGATACTTGGCCCTGAACGTGACTACCCTATCGTTTGTCTGACCGCTCGTTCCGGCGAGAAAGGCCCTGCCCTTGATGCTGAGGTGGTGCGGCGTGTGATGGGTCCCGGGATTCCTATCTATTTCGTTAGCGGCCTTCGCACATACTTTTTTTTGAGCAGCATGTTGCCCAAAGGATTAGGCGTTTGGCGCGGTGCCACCCGAGTGTGGTGGCCGGGAGTCCGCACAGAGAGCGATCCTAGGGAGCATCCGCTGATCTGTGATCGGGGGCGCCACGCGAGAGCAAAGACGCCTCAAAGTCTTACTGACGAATTCCTTATGGCTGAGCATCCTCGACTAACCACCGAGCGGCGGCTAGTTTTGGCTGAGCGTCAGCGCTCAGCGGCACAGTATCGCGTCAATCATCTTGAGCGGCACCTACGTAGAGTATGTCATGAACGTGGTAAGTTGATCGGGAAGTCAAGACTATTGGAAAGCCGTTTGCAGTTGAGTTCAAAACTGTTGCGCAGCTTCGCTGAGCGTACCCCTGCTGCATCCGCACACGTGGAGTCGTAAAATGCGCAAACGGACCCATGGTAGGACCCAGCAAATGTCTGCTACCGCTACGGTAATCCAAGCCGATGCGCCACGCTCTCTGGCTCCCGTCAACGAGAATGGGCGGTCGCCCTCGGCAATCACCACTGTCGCTTGGGTCCCGCAATGCGAGATGGACCTCTCGGAATGGAGTCGCGCTGGGCAGCGTCTAGGCGTGATGAACCGCTGCAGTCCCTGGTGGATTGGAGATTGGATTTGCTACGGCAATGCAAAGTTCGGCGAAAAGTACAGTCGAGCCGCCAAGATTACGGACTACGACATACAGACGCTTATGAATATGGTTTATGTCGCGTCCCACTTCGAGATCTCCCGACGTCGGGAGAATTTATCGTGGAGCCACCATGAGGCTTTAGCGTCGCTCTCGCTCGCTGAGCAGGATCGGTGGCTAGATTTTGCTAGTACTAGGAAACTTTCGGTATCTGACCTACGTCAAGGACTGCGCGATTTTCGCCGAGGACGCCAGACGATCCAAGACCAACGCTCAGGCGCGGCGGAAGCGTCTGCGGTCGATGGCCAAGTGATCTGTCCCAATTGCAGGACGGTGATACCACTGCCCACCGCTTGATGGTAGGGTTTCGTTACGGCCGATATGTTTGATGGTTATCTATATATAGACTGTAAGACCGCAGTGTCCGCAATGATCTTGTCGGTGGTCACGGCGCTGTGCGTCGGTGTGTCAGTGGCGGGAGCCTTGCCTGACGGTCGCGCGTATGAGCTAGTCACCCGTGTCGCCAGTGGCGGCCATGAAGAAGGCGTGAGCGGTGTCAGTCCGAGCTTCGCGGCCGCATCCGTGGAAGGCGACGCGGCGGATTGGGAGGGGTTCGGTGGCTGCTGCGGGGCTACTTCGGGCGCTCTGAACCTGTATCAGTCGGTGCGGGGCGTGGAAGGCTGGCAGACTAGGCCCCTGACGCCTAAGCCTGGTGAACCGCTTGAGGGGTTCTCTGAAGAGCAGGCGCCGATGTTCTGGACGAGCGATCTGCGGCAGACGGTTTTTGCTACACCGACGTCGTTTGCGGCTGGGGATCGCCGGCCGCATTCTTCGCGTGCTTTTGACCTGTATCTGCAGAATGGGACGGGTGCGATGGCGTGGCTGTCACAGGGTCCGTCGGGTACGGGTACGAGCCCGGTCTCGGCGGAGTTTGACGGTGCGACACCTAACGCTGGGGATGTGGTGTTCAGCAGCGCGGAACGTCTCACGGCGAACGCGACCGGGCTGGGGTCGGAGAACACTCCGCCGCAGTACCTGTATCTCAGGGACGTCGCGCACGAAACGACGACCCTCCTTGACGTCAACGACAGCGGCACGCTGATCAGTCCGTATGGCGCGATCCTTGGCAGCGGCAATTGGATCCACGAAGACCTTGTGCCAACGGATTACGAAGGCACGACGACGAACGCGATCTCAAGCGAAGGCACGAAGGTCTTTTTTGAGGCGCCCCCCCCTGACGATGAGGTCGAGGGCGCCAGCGCTCCGCACCTGTACATGCGCGATCTGAGCACCGGCACCACCACCGCGTTGGACAATCCCGCATCGACCGCGTGGGCGCGTTACGAGGGCGCCTCGACGGATGGTTCGCTCGTGTTCTTCACGATCAACGAAGGCCTCGACGGAGTGCCGAGCGCGACCGAACTGTACGAGTTCAACACGACCTCAGCGCAGATCGGGCTCGCGCCGGCGATGTCCGCCATCCCGATCGGGGGCGGCAAAGGCGTCCGCGGGGAGACCGCGATCTCAAACGACGGCTCGACCGTCTACTTCGTCTCCCTCAGCGCCGTGGCGGCGAACACCAACTCGGCGGGTAAGAAAGCGCTCTCCGGGGAACCGAACCTGTATGCGTACGACACCCAGTCTGGGCAGACGACGTTCGTCGCGACGCTCGCTTGGTCCGATGTGAGTGCGTGCGACCCCGACTGCGGTCAGGGTCATCTCGCTGGACTGGTGGTTCAACCCGATCTCGCGCGTGCGGCGTATCCGACCTCGGACGGGTCGGTGCTCGTGTTCGCCGCCAGCGGCGACCTGACAGGCCAGGCGGGCGGTCCCTCAACCACGCTGGCAGGGGAAGTGTTCTCGGGCTATCACACGCTCACGGTCACAAGCACCGTTGGCTTCGCGGCAGGGCAAGCCATCACGATCGGCACGGGCGCCCATTCCGAGCTCGACAAGATCCAGTCTGTCGATCCCCCCAACAAGCTGACCGTCACCGAATACGGCCCAGGCGGGCTACTTGGCCTCGCGGAGGACCATCCCGCGGGCGACCCCGTCACACGACTGCATACAGAGGTCTACCGTTACGACTCCTCCGATGGCTCCCTGGTGTGCGTGTCGTGCGTACCGGTGGGCGTGCCAGTAGCCGGTAGCGCGACGCTCGGTGCCGGCGATGGTGGGGGTAGTTACGCACCAGACGGGCGGTCGGCGCCGATCAGCGAAGACGGGTCGCGGGTGTTCTTCGAATCCCCCGAGCAGCTCGTCTCCGAAGCACCATCCCCGCCCACCGGGGCGCTCAGCCCACCGATGAACGTGTATGAGTGGGAGAACGGCCACGTGTACTTGATCTCGAGCGCCGCGGGGTCCGGGTCTGTACTGGATGGGGCGACCCCGAGCGGCGATGACGTGTTCTTCACCACCCGCTCCCAGCTCGTGCCCGCCGCCACCGGGAACACCAGGGAGGTCTACGACGCCAGGGTTGCCGGCGGTTTCCCCGTCTCGTCCGGCATGCCGGAAACGCGATGTGTTGGTGAAGCGTGCCGTGTGAGCGAACCCGGCAGCACGATCGCGCCTTTCACGGTCCCGGGGAGCGTGGTCCTCGGAAGGACCGGTGGTCTTGAAGAACAGGGACCGGCCCCGACGATCACGCTACGCCAGATCACATCCGCGCAGAGGAGCCGGTTCGCGCGTACCGGCCGTCTCGCTCTCACCGTGGCCGCGACCGCCGCCGGCGCGATCACCGTCAACGCGACCATCAAGACGCACGGCCGGACGCAACGGGTAGCGCACGCATACGCGAGGATCACGAATGCCGCAACGGTCACGCTGGCACTCGGTCTCGACAAATCTGCGCGCGCCATGTTGGCGAGGGCGAAGGTATTGATGCTGAGCCTGGAAGTCGGCTACTCGGCCAGTACCACGGTCAAGCATGTCCAGCTGACCCTCCACGCACCCCCCGCCGACGTCGCAAAGACCCGTTAGCGGTATGCGTCGCCTTGCGGTCATTCGGATGCCAGCTATCGCCTTCGCGGTCGGGGCGATCGTGTTCTGCGCCGCGCCGGCGCTCGCGCGCGCGCAGTTCGGGATCTCCTCGTTCACGTCCACGACCTCCAGCACCCAGGCTGGCGGGCACCCCGATTTCACAGCCGCATTCGCGCTCGACACAGAAGCACTCGGCAATCCGGTCGGGCAGCTGCGAACCGCGACCGTCGCGTTGCCGCCGGGCTTCATCGGCAACCCCCAGGCGATCGAGAAGTGCTCCCAGGAAGATTTCCAGGAACTGCACTGCGCCACCAGCACGCAGGTCGGTGTTCTTGACGGCGCGTTCGTCGTATGCCACGGCATCAGCACCCCCCTGCAGGCAGAAGCCGAACCCGGCGCAAGCACGATCACCGTCTCGAGTACCGCGGGCCTGTGTGCGGCTGAACCGAACAACACGATCACGATAGGGACGGGAGCCTCAGCGGAGAGTGCCCGGATCGCCTACGTGCTCAGCGAAACCACGCTTGCCCTGAAGACCCCGCTCGAACACAAGCATCTGGCCGGAGAAACGGTCACTCACCTCGCGCAGACCGCAGCGGCGCCGATACCGCTGTTCAACCTCCAACCATCACCAGGGCACGTCGCAACGTTCGCAGCATCACTACTCGTCGCGACGATACTCGTACAGGTCGACGCACGACCCGACGGGCAGCTCGTCGCGACGATCGGCGAACTCTCCACTCTGCTCCCGTTGGAGGTGAGCACGTTGACGCTGTGGGGAGTACCGGCAGACCCCAGTCACGACTCGCTGCGCTGCAACCAGCTCGGTTCCGGTTGCGGGCCGTCCAGCGCGCCACCAGCACCATTCACGACCTACCCCACCGACTGCGAGGGCCCCCCGCTGGAAACCGGGCTGAGCGTCGAATCATGGGAAGGACAGTCCGCCAAGAGTACCGCGACGCTTCCCACCCCCACTGGTTGCGAAACGCTCCAGCTCTCCGCCGGCCTGCGTGTGATCCCGAACACGACGCAGCGCGACACACCTTCCGGTTATGAGATCGACCTCGAAGTGCCGCAGAACACCGAACCGTATGGGCTTGCAACACCCGATCTGAGCGGCGCGACGGTGACGTTGCCGCCGGGAACATCGCTCTCCCCAGGGTTCGCCAACGGGCTACAGACCTGCACCGACGCGCAGTTTGACGAAAACCAATGCCCGAGCTCCTCGATGGTCGGCACGGTCGAAGTCACGACGCCGCTGCTACCGGAACATCTTACCGGCGCGATCTACATCGCCACCCCCACCGGCAGCGAAAAATATCGTCTCTTCGTCCACGCCAACGCCGGCGGGGTGAACATCGACCTGACGGGCCGGATCGAACCCAACGAAGCGACGGGCCAGCTGACCGCTGTGCTGCGGGGCGCCCCGCAACTGCCGTTCAGCACTCTGAAGCTGACCCTGTTCGGCGGTCCCACGGCCGCGCTCGCCAACCCTCAGAACTGCGGGCCCGCGACCAGCGCCGCACAGATCGCGACATACTCGGGGCAGACGAGCGGCCCGTCCTCGACGTTCAACGTGGATGAGAACGGGCAGGGCGGATCATGCCCTGCCAGTCAGCCGTTCGCGCCGATGTTCACGGCCGGTACGACGCTGCCGCTCGCCGCCGCGTTCAGCCCGTTCACGCTCAGCATCTCCCGCAACGACGGCGAATCGGACATCGCTTGGCTCAACGCCCAACTACCGCCCGGCCTATTGGGGTTGCTGAAGTCCGCAACCCCCTGCCCCGAACCCCAAGCAGCGCAAGGCGCCTGTTCGCGAGTCTCCGAAGTTGGCAGTGCCGCGATCAGTGCGGGCGCCGGGACACAACCGCTGCGTGTCTCGGGCCCCGTCTACCTCACCGGTCCCTACCACGGTGCCCCGTTCGGGCTCGTCACCATCGTGCACGCGACAGCGGGACCGTTCGATCTGGGCACGGTCATCCTCAGATCGCGCGTACTCATCAACCCCGGGAACCTCGCGCTCACGATCGCCACCGACCCGCTGCCGCAGATCCTCGCGGGGATACCACTACGCCTGCGCACACTGAACATCACCCTCGATCACCCCGACTTCATCCTCAACCCAACCACCTGCAACACCCAGCAGATCACCGCCACGATCACCGACACCGAAGGAGCAGCGATCACGCCGTCCGTCCCCTTCGCGGTCGCCGGATGCAGCGGTCTGCGGTTCGCGCCGCGCCTCACCGCCACCACCCAAGCAAAAGCAAGCGACCGCGGCAACGGCGCGAGCCTCGACCTGACCATCACCAACCCCGCTGACCCGGATGCGACCGTCCGCTCGGTCATCGTCGAGCTACCCGGCGCGCTGCGACCACGCTTGAGCACGATCCAGCACGCCTGCCTGGCCACCAACAACACCTTCGTGCCGAGCGCGTGCCCGCCCGAATCTCTCATCGGCACCGCAACAGTCAGCACTCCCATGCTCAACGCGCCGCTGAAGGGAGCTATCTACTTCGTCGCTCATGGTGGTAGCGCCCTACCATCCCTCGTGCTGCTCCTACAAGGCGACGGCGTCACAGCCGAACTGGCTGGCGTGCTCGCGATCAACCGCAAAGGATCGATCAGCGCCGCGTTCCGCATGCTTCCCGATGTGCCGATCGACGCTTTCAAGTTGGACATGCCACGCGGCCCACACTCATTGCTTGGGGCTACCAGAAGGCCGTGTGGTAGTCACTTGAAGTTGTCTTACCGGCTGACGGACCAGGCCGGCAAGGAGATTAATGCGACGGCTCGTATTGCAGTCACTGACTGCGTGAAGCACGCGCGCAAAACAATGCGTAGAGTAGCGCGGAGCAGCAAGTATCGTCCCACGCACGGATCGCTGCCATGAGCGCCCGCCGGAGCGTCTTCCTTGAGTGCGACGTGATCGGATAGGAACCTGATCTCCGGATAGCGCGTCACGTCGAAGAAGGCTTCGGACCGGAGATACTTTGTCGCGCGGAGCCAGCCTGGTGTCGAGACTGGCAGCTTGACAGGCCAGAGCCCGATGCGGAAGGATGGTGCATAACCGCTCCACCAAACCACTCACGCAACAGAGTTCACTGAATGCAGATAGACAGACCACTTCGACGTGCACGCATCGCCCGCATGACGCCTGCGTTCCGGGCGCTCTGGGGCAGCATCATCTTCGCTGCTGTGCTGCTCGGCGCCGGGGCAACAGCCAATGGCCGCGGCAATGGGCATCATCGCGCGCCGGTCGCGCACGCCGTGAAGGTGGAAGAGCTGAACGAGAAGCTCAAGCTCACCATCACGAAAATCAAAGGCAACACGATCTACGCCCAAGGCACATCGAGCGGCTCGATCAAAGGCAGTGGAGCCTTCTACCTGACGCTCACCAACGCGACCCGCGCAAAGGCCGAAATGTACGGCGGCAACTCGCGCGGCAAACTGCGCGTGGCAGGCGCAGCTACCTACCGCGTGTCAGGCCCGGTCTCGGAATTCAAGGGCAACGTCACGACCCTGTCGGGTAGTGGGATCTACGCGCATGCGCGAAACCTCGGTCTCTCCTTCAAAGGCAACCTCAACCGCCAGACCTTCGAAGCGTCGCTGGAAGTACACGGCCAGTGGGACTCCTAGACGCATGGCCCTCATCCACATCAGAGCCGGTGCATTCGCCGTAGCGATCGCCGCCACTGTAGGGGTTCTATCAGTGCCGGTCGCGGCGGCACCGGCAGTCACGCTGCAGGCATCGCTCAGTCCCGATCGGCTCGGCGCGAACACCGCGGTTTCCATCGGCTTTCAGATACCCACCGGAGGCGCTGAGGGAGGGTCCCCGCTCACCGAGTTCGACATCCGCCTGCCCCCGGAAATGGGTCTCGCCGCGACAGCCCTGGGTGTCGCCACCTGCTCCACCCAGACACTGCTCGATCAAGGACCAGGGGGGTGTTCTCCGAACGCTGTGATGGGCACGGGCAACGCGATCGCCGAATCCGCATTTGGCAAAGAAGCGATCCGCGAGTCCGCTCCAGTCACGATCTATATGGCCAAGGCCGTCAACGAACGCACGACGATGCTCTACTACTTCGATGGTCGCATGCCGGTCATCGCGCCGCTGGTCTTCCCCAGCCAGTTCGTATCTACCAACTCGTCCAGGTCAGAGTTCGCCACGACCATCCCCACCGTGGCCGCATTGCCCGGCGCCCCCGATGTGGCGATCCTAAGCATGCACGCGACCATCGGGTCAAGCAACCTCAGGTATGTGCGTCACCGCGGCAAACGATTGGTCACCTACCGCCCGTTAGGCATGACCGTGCCAGCCCATTGCCCGCGCGGCGGCTTCCCGTTCTCCGCCTTGTTCGGCTTCCAAAACGACACACACGTCAGGGCCAACCGCACCGTCCCCTGTCCGCACCGAAAAGCTCATCCGCCGCAGCACCATTGAGCCGAAGTGGTCGTCGCACACGACCGCGGGGGAGTCTTCTCCATCATCCTAGGCAGGAACGCTTCTCAGTGGCCTGAGATGCGTCAGGGAAAGGCTTCCACGCGCCAGAGCTTGGGGGCGAAGCCCGCGGTGCGGAAGACCCTGAACGTGATCCGGAAGCGGCCGGTACCGGGTCCCGCACCGAGAAGGCAGGTCGTCCAGCAGCAGAGACCCGGCGGTCGGCCAGGCCGATGGTTGGTGCGGCTCGAAGACGAAGAGGCACAGTTCTACACCGGCCCTGGCGTTTGCCGTATCCCCTAGTGTTGCTGCGCGCGATGGTGCGCAAAGTTCAGTGCGCTACACACGGCCGAGGCGCGTGCGGCGGCAACGAGCATGTTGCGCTGCGGTTCAGTGGATGTGCTGTGATGCGCTGGAGGGTTCGTGCTCGCCCGCCAGCGCACCAGCCGAGCCGCCGGGCGTGTCCGGGCGCGAATCTGCCTGGCTGTAGGCAGCTGTCGCGAGTTGGGGAGAGGCGTTAAAGCGGTCGTGGATGCGGCGTAGGGGCGCGGGCGCCCACCAGTTTGCCTCATCGAGCAGACGCATCAGCGAGGGTACAAGCAGTGTTCGGACGATCGTCGCATCCAGCAACACCCCGACGGCCATCCCTAGGCTGACCTCGCGCACGTCGACCATGCGCGAGGTCAGCAGAGAGCCGATCGCTACGCACAGCAAGAGCGCGGCGGTGGTAGTGATGCGCCCGGTCCGCTCAAGTCCAAGCGCGATCGCCTCTGCGTTGCTGGTGCCCGAGCTATGAACCTCGCGAATGCGATCGAGCAGGAACACACCGTAGTCGGTGGAGAGGCCGAAGAGCACCGCGATCAGCAGCACCGGCTGCATGATTTCGATCGTCCCCGAGCTCGCGTTACCGAGCAGGCCGTGCAGGTGACCGTCCTGAAAGACGAGCACCAAGATCCCGATCGTCGCCGTGACTGTGAGCGAGTTCATCAACAGCGTCTTGATCGGAAGGATGACCGAACCGGTCAGCATGAAGATCGCCAGCAGCGTCGCGAGCGCCACCAGCAGCGCCACTCGCAGTACATGCCGAGCGAGGCTGCGCTTTAGGTCGACGAACGCCGCAGTCGGACCGGTGACTTTCGTCTCAAACCCTGGATGTAGGCCGCGTATGCGTCGCACCAACTGCTGAGCGCCTTCGCTTGAAGCGCCACCCTTCGAGGCCACGTACACCACCGATATGTTGTGGCTGACGTGCTGTGCTGGCGTGACGGTGCTGACCCCCGGCAGACCGCGCAATGTGTGGCGGTAGTCGCTGAGCGTTCGCTTCGGCGCGTTGACGGTGACCACTAGAGTGGTGTGGTCGGGGTCAAGCTTGAAGCTGGAGTTCAGCGTGTGGCTAACCTGGCGCACACTCGCCGTCGCGGGCAGCGTCGATGCTTCTTGACCGTTGAACTTCACGCCCAACCCCGGCAGGCCCAACGCGATCAGCACGCCCGCAGCCACCACGGCAACTGTCAGCGGCCGCCGCATGACCAGCTGCGCGAAGCGGTACCAATTGCCATCCATGACCGGCCGCGAAAGCACCCGGCTTGATCGCTGCAAGCGCGCTGGCGCCAGCGCGTCGATGCGCGGGCCAAGCAGCGCAAGCAGCGCAGGCAGCACGGTCAGCGCGGCAATGCAGACAAGCAGTGTGACCAGGGCTCCACCGAGGCCCATCGAGTAGAAGTACTGCTGAGGCAACACCAACAACGCCGCGAGCGTCACGATCACCGTCGATGCGCTAAACAGCACCGTGCGCCCCGCGGTCGCCATCGTCCGCGACAGCGCCGGCGCGACCTCGCCTGAGCTGCACGCGAGCTCCTCGCGAAAGCGCGACACGATCAGCAGGCTGTAGTCGATCGCCAGGCCGAGACCGAGCACGGTGATGACACTCAGCACCGGCGCAGAAACCGACACGACGTGCGTCGCGAGTCGTAGCCCGGCTTGCGTCAAGACTATCGCTGAGCCGCCAAGAATGAGGGGGAGCGCTGCTGCGACGAGACCGCGAAAGAACCACAACGAGAGGAGGAAGAGGATCGGAAACGCAATCAACTCGGCGCGCCGGGTGTCGTGCTGAATCACGTTGGTGGCCTGTAGTGTTCCGAGGTCGCTGCCGCCTACCTTTACTTCCGGACGGTGGGCCAGCCTGCTTGCTAGGTCACGCGCCGCCTCTACGCGATATCGTTCTGAGCCAGAGCGGAATTGCACCGCGATGTAGGTCAGCGAGCCGTCCCTGGATACGAAGGTTGAGCCTGCGTCAAGAGCACTATGTACCTCTCCCACCTGAGGATCCGCTCGGATGACCTGCTCGAGCTGATGGATTTTGAGCCCCGCTGTGAGCCCTTCCAGCAAGACTTTCTTTCCAGCGCCGGTAGTGGGCTCCTTTACGTGAGCACCCAGGGAGAGAAGCGCCACGAATCCCGGAAGTGCCTCATTGCCGGTTGCTCGCACCAGCAGGGCGTTGGCTTGGCCGCTTTCGGATGACTGTTCTTCGAGGCCGACGGGACTGAGGCGATTCGCAACGCCAGCCCCATAGATGGCCCCGAGCGTCACGATGATCGCCGCGATCACCAACACCAGTCTTGTGTGCCGAACCGCGACACCGGCTACCTTGCTCATGAACACTAACGCCGGACGCTACTTTGCCCCTCGCGACGCAGTCAAGGGGATCTGATCCTCCCGGGTGAGGCATCGAGCCCAGTTGCAGCTCGCGGTAGCCTCCGCTGTGCGCCTCGATCAAGAGTTCTCCGAGGACGGATGAATGTCAAATCGCCGAGAGTGCTGCACGGGATCGTGCAACAGTTTGTGTTGGGCGGTGACGACGAGCTAAAGCGCAGGCGTTCGGGCTTGAGCCTCCCGCGCTGCTTGCAGCCAAGACGGCCTTGAAGGTACGTGCCTACGTGTCGCGCCGGTGCCCTGGCTTCGAGTTGCACGCGGCACAGCTTTGGGAGGTCGCGCGACGGCGTAGTCCTCGCCCTTGGTGAGTAGCTGCCAGCAGCGCCGAGGTCATCAGGTTGGGGACTCACACCAGTTCGAGCATCCCAGCCGCGAGCAGGTACGCGAGCGTGCGCGCGTCGAAGCGGTCGGACTTCACCTGCGCGTGAGAGATCGCCCGCACATCCTGAGCGTCGGCGACCACCACCCATGGCGACATGCGACTCAAATGATACGAGCGATCTCCATCGCCCGGCCAGTCGCCTCCATCATCACCTCATCGGTTGGGCACAGCCTCCCAGCGAACAGCTCAAGCGCATTTGCGGTCAGTCGCGACACGACCAGCCGAACGCGTCTTGCCGTCCTCACGGATCGCGACCTCGCAGAGGCCTTGGTGGACATCGAGTGCTTCTTGACGCATCCGTACTCCACTCCTATGGTCAGGTTGACAGCAGTGGAGCGGGCATCGGGCAAACGACAACTACGGATTCGCGCGCGCTCGCAGCGCGACTGTGCTAGTCGCAAGTGGCGACCACATAGGGGGCTGGCACTCCGCCATTCAGGGTGGATCGCACGAGTACGGGCATCACTGATGGAGGCTGGGATTAAGGGTTCGCATCAAAATAGATGGCGGGATCGCAGCAAGTGACCAGCGAGCACTCGACACTGACGCTCACGGCTCCAGTCCTGCTTGCATCCAGGCGAGTGTCCCTACGTAGGGAAACTCGCCTGCGTACGAACGCGAGTAACCCGCATGCGCCCGCAACCCGGCCGACCTGCAGTGCGATTGCCCAGGCTGCAGCTGCGCCGCAGCTGACGGTCCGGCAAGCTCGTGCTCTCACGGCGACCCCGCGATGACCTCACGCGAGCAGTGCAACGCTAGCCTTCTCGTTGAGCGCAACATCGACGCTGGCCGTGCCGCCAAGACTGCGTTCATCGCCAGCGATGCGACCCTGACCTATGAGCAACTACGTCAGGAGATCAATCGAATGGCAAGCCTCCTGCGCGAACTCGGAGTGCAACGTGAGCAGAGGGTGCTGCTCGTCCTAGACGACACCACGGTGTTCCCAATCGCGTTCTTTGGTGCCATCCGGATTGGGGCCGTACCAGTGCCGCTTAGCTTCCGCGATACGCCTGCAAACTACCGGCACTTTGTCAGTGATTCCTATGCCGAGCTCCTGGTCTGCGACTCTCAGCAGCTTGCGACGCTGCGCGAGGCGTTGACAGACTGCGAGATCCGCTACCTCGCCCGCGGCGGTCATGGCGACGGCGTCATTGAGCTCGAAGCCGCGCTCGCGGCTCACGACACGGAACTGTCTCCCGTCCCGACGCATCCAGACGATGTGGCGTTTTGGCTCTACAGCTCCGGATCGACAGGACAGCCGAAGGCGGTCGTTCACCAACACCGCAACGTTGAGGCGATCTGTGAGACGTTCGGACGAGCGGTCCTTGACATCCAGCAAACCGACACGATTTTCGCAACCTCAAAGCTTCACCACGCCTATGCACTGGGCAATAGCCTTCTGTTCTCGGTGTACTTCGGCGCGAGCGCTGTTCTGATGGATGGTCCGCCGCATCCCGAGCGGCTGCTGAGCACCATGCGTGATCAGCGACCGACCGTGCTGTTCAGCGTCCCTGCTCTCTACGCGATGCTTGCCGATGATCCCGACGGCGACGGGGCGCTCGACTCGGTGCGGATGTGTGTCTCAGCCTCAGCGCCGCTGCCGGCTCAGACATTTGATCGCTGGCTTAAGAGGTTTGGTTCCGAGATCCTCGACGGTGTTGGGTCTACCGAGATGCTGACTACCTATTGCTCGAACCGCCCTGGGCGGGTGATTCGTGGTACCACGGGCTTTCCGGTGCCCGGGTTTGAGCTGCGTCTGACAGACGAGACGGGGAGGGTGCTCAATGGGCAAGCCGTCGGTGCCCTCCAGGTGCGCGGCGAGTCGCGCGCTGTCTCGTACTGGCACCAGCAGGAGCGTGTCAAGCACAACATGCTTGGCGAGTGGTTCGCGACCGGCGACCGTTATGAACGGCGCGCTGACGGAGCCTACACCTACGTTGGGCGGATCGACGACATGTTCAAGGTTGGCGGGTTATGGGTGTCGCCGGTCGAGATCGAGGAGGTGTTGCTCGAACACCAGTCCGTCAATGCCGTGGGTGTGGTCGAGATCGCAATCGAAAATCACCCGCGGATCGCCGCTGTCGTGGAATGCGTCGAGACAGCGCAAGCAGACGAGAAGCTCGCAAGCGATCTGCGTGCCCTATGCAAGACGCGGCTGCGCGACTACCAGTACCCGCATGAAGTTCGTTTCGTGGATCAGCTGCCGCGCACGCTGGCTGGCAAGCCACAGCGGTTCAAGCTCGCGGAGATGCTCAGGCAGTACCACTCGGACCAACAAACCGACCTTGAGGATTCCACCGGCACCGTGCAGCCAATATGGCGAGACCTGCCCGAGCGCGCTGCCGATCTCCAACGAACGGGCGGTGAGGAGTTGGCGCAGCGCCTCGTCAACGTTCCCGAGCCCGAGTGCGACAAGGCGATGCTCGAGCTTGTCAAAGCCAGCATGGTGGTTGTGCTAGGCCACCGCTCTCCGGACGATCTCCAAGCAGACCGAGCATTCAACGAGTTCGGCTTTGACTCCATCGCCGCGGTGCAGCTGCGCAATCGGCTGAGTATCGCAACGGGGCTCGAACTCTCCTCGGCACTCATATTCGACTATCCGACCCCGGGTGAGGTGGCAAAGTTCCTGCGCTCGCGGCTCGATGACGCAGAACACCGAACCGGCCATGTACGGAGAGCAGCACTGCCCCACGCACGACGAGCAGCGTCGCCCCTCGAGGAGCCTGTCGCGATCGTCGGGATGAGCTGTCGCTATCCCGGTGGCGCGGACTCATCCGAACAGCTTTGGGAACTCGTTGCCAACGGTACCGACGCGATCGGGGCGTTCCCGGCCGATCGCGGATGGGGCATCGAGCGGCTGTATCACCCCGATCCCGAGCATCCCGGTACCTCCTACGTGCGTGAGGGCGGCTTCCTCGCCGACCTCGCCTTGTTCGACGCCGACTTCTTCGGCCTCGGTCCCCGCGAGGCGCTGGCGACGGACCCACAACAGCGGCTGCTCTTGGAATGCGCGTGGGAGGCGTTTGAGGATGCGGGCATCAATCCGCAGTCGGTGCACGGAACCGACATTGGCGTGTTCGCCGGTGTCATGTACCAGGACTACGGGTTCGGGGCGCAATCGAGTCAAGGGAGCAGAGAGGTCGAGGGTTATACCCTGCTCGGCTCAGCCGGGAGCGTCGTATCGGGACGGATGGCGTATGTCCTTGGGCTGAAGGGCCCCGCGCTCTCGGTTGACACCTCGTGCTCATCCTCGCTGGTGGCGCTTCATCTCGCATGTCGCGCTCTGCTGCGAGACGAATGCTCGATGGCGCTCACCGGTGGGGTTACGGCGATGGCTACTCCACGGCCGTTCGTGGAGTTCAGCAGGCAGCGTGTACTGTCTCCCGACGGTCGCTGCAAGTCATTCGGAGCAGGCGCAGACGGCGTCGCGTGGGCTGAGGGCGCGGGGTTGTTGTTGTTGGAGCGTTTGTCTGATGCTGAGCGTCTTGGTCATGGGGTGTTGGGGTTGGTGCGTGGTAGTGCGGTGAATCAGGATGGGGCGTCGAATGGGTTGACGGCGCCGAATGGTCCGTCGCAGGAGCGTCTGATTGCGCAGGCGCTTGCTTGTGCGGGTGTTTCTGCGGGGGATGTTGATGTGGTTGAGGGTCATGGGACGGGGACGGTGTTGGGTGATCCGATTGAGGCGCAGGCGTTGTTGGCGGCTTATGGGCAGGATCGTGCGCGTCCGTTGTGGTTGGGGTCGGTGAAGTCGAATATTGGTCATACGCAGGCTGCGGCTGGTGTGGCGGGTGTGATCAAGATGGTGATGGCGATGCGTCATGGTGTGTTGCCGGCGACGTTGCATGTGGATCGGCCTTCCTCGCATGTGGATTGGGGCGCAGGTGGGGTGTCGCTTTTGACGGAGGCGCAGCCGTGGGAGCCGAACGGGCGTCCGCGTCGTGCTGGCGTGTCGTCGTTCGGGGTTTCGGGGACGAATGCGCATGTGATTCTCGAGGAAGCACCGGCGGTCGAGGCGGTTGTTGATGTGCCGGCGTCTGCTGGGTTTGCGGGTGGGGTGGTGCCGTTGGTTGTGTCGGCGAGGAGTGTTGGGGCGTTGCGTGATTTGGCTGGTCGGTTGCGGGCGCGGTTGGAGGGCGATCCTGAGTTGTCGGTGGTGGATGTGGGGTATTCGTTGGTGGTGGGGCGCGCGGAGTTGGAGTGTCGTGCGGTGGTGAGTGGTGGTGAGCGGGCGGGGGTATTGCGGGGGCTTGAGGCGTTGGGTGCGGGTGTGGATGGTGTGGGTGTGGTGGAGGGTGTGGTTGGTGGGGGGCGGCAGGCGTTTTTGTTTACTGGGCAGGGGGCTCAGCGTGTTGGGATGGGTCGTGAGTTGTATGGCGCATTCCCTGTGTTCGCTGAGGCGGTGGATGGGTTGTGTGGTGAGTTCGATGGGTTGCTTGGGTGTTCGTTGCGGGGGGTGTTGTTTGCTGAGGAGGGGTCCTCTGAGGCGTCGCTCGTGGATCGGACGGAGTTCACGCAGCCGTGTTTGTTTGTGTTGGAGTTGGCGTTGTGCCGGCTGTTTGAGAGTTTTGGGGTGCGCCCGGATGTGGTGGTTGGTCATTCGGTTGGGGAGCTTGTGGCTGGGTGTGTGGCGGGTGTGTTCTCGGTGGGTGATGCGTGCAGGCTGGTGGCAGCGCGGGGGCGGTTGATGGGTGCGCTGCCGGCCGGGGGCGTGATGCTCGCGGTCGGGGCCGGCGAGCGGGAGGTGCTTGCCGGTGTCGATGAGCTTGGGTTGTCGGGTCGGGTGTCGTTGGCGGCGGTGAATGGTCCGGGGTCGGTGGTGGTCTCGGGTGAGCGGGATGGTGTTGAGCGGCTGGGGTTGTTGTGGGGTGAGCGGGGCGCGCGGACGCGGTTGTTGAACGTTAGTCATGCGTTTCATTCGCATTTGATGGATGGGATGCTCGCGGAGTTCGAGGGTGTCGCGGGTGGGGTGTCGTTCTCGTTGCCGCGGATACCGGTCGTTTCGAATTTGACGGGGGAGGTGGCCGGCGAGGAGATCGCGACTGCGGGCTACTGGGTTCGTCAGGCGCGCGAGACGGTGCGTTTCGCTGATGGTGTTCGCGCGTTGCGGCGGGCTGGTGTTACGCGGATGTTGGAGCTCGGGCCCGATGGTGTGCTGAGCGCGATGGCACGCGAAACACTCAGCGAGACGCCCGAGGAGTCAGCCGATGGGCCTGTGGACAGCGGCGAGCGGATGGTGGTCGCCGCTGCGCTGCGCCGCGATCGCGGTGAGAGCGAGGTACTACTCGGTGCGCTCAGCGAGCTGTGGGTACACGGCGGCGCCGTGGAATGGCCGAGCCTGTTTGCTGGCTGTGGCGCCCGGCGGGTCGCTTTGCCGACTTATGCGTTTCAGCGCCAACGCTACTGGCTGAGCTCGACCGGTGGTAGCGGTGACCCGGCGTCGTTTGGGCAAGCAGCGCTACGGCATCCGTTGCTCGGGGCCGCGGTCGCGTTGGCGGACGGTGATGGGTGGTTGTTCACCGGTCGCCTTTCACTCGAGGCCCACCCATGGCTCGCCGATCACGTCGTACTCGGCCACGTCCTGCTGCCAGGGACCGCGCTGTTGGAGTTGGCGTTGCATGCCGGGGGTGAGCTTGATGTCCCGGTCGTCTCCGAGCTCGTGCTGCACACACCGGTCGTGATCCCCGAGCAGGGCGCGCTGCAGTTGCAGGTTTGTGTCGGTGAGCCCGACGAGCACGGCGCGCGGCCGGTCAGCATCCACACTTGCCCGCAGGCCACCCTGGATGCCGACTCGGGCTTTGCGGGGGAGTGGACACGGCACGCCACCGGCACCCTCACCCCACACTCACAAACAGCCGGCGGCGATGGCGCTTTGATTGGTCGTGCCGCGCAGCTCACGGGTCCCTCGTGGCCACCCGCCGGCGCGGAGCGGCTTGACCTCGATGGGTTCTACGACCGCATGGGTGACCTCGGCCTGGAGTATGGCCCCGCGTTCCAGGGTCTCACTGCCGCCTGGCGCGATGGGGAGGATCTCTACGCTGAGGTATCGCTGGGTGAGGATCACGAGCAGCAGGCCGGCTCCTTCGATATTCATCCAGCCCTTCTCGACAGCGCGCTTCACGCAAGCGTGCTGCTCGCAGATCGGGTTGCCGGCTCGGATGGGCAGGGACCGCGGCTCCCGTTCTCCTGGGACGGCGTGAGTGTCTCGGCCGTTGGGGCGTCCAGCCTGCGCGTTCACCTGCGCCTGAACAAGAGCAATGGCTCGATGTCGCTGACGGCTGTGAACGATGTCGGCCAGCTCGTTCTTGGAGCAGACTCTCTGGTCGCACGTGCGATTCCTGCCGATGAGCTGCGGCGTTTGCGACGTGAGGGTGGTGTTGCTGGGGGTTCGTTGTTTCAGGTTGAGTGGGTGCCTGCGGCGGGCGGGGTGGATTCGGGTGTGGCTGTTGGGGGGCTGGTGGTGTTGGGTGGCGAGGAGTGCGTGCTCGAGGAGGCCGGGGGTGAGCTGGCGGTTTATTGTGATTTGAGGGGGTTGGGTGAGGCGATCGAGGGGGGAGCGCCGGTCCCGGGCACTGTGTTCTTGGATGTCCGCGAGATGGCTGCTGGTGGGATGGAGGATCTTTCGCTGCTGGGGCGGTTGCGGATGGTTCTTGGGCGGGTGTTGGAGACGGTTCAGGAGTGGCTTGGGGATGTGAGGTTCGATGGGTCGCGGCTGGTTGTGGTCACGGGGTCGTCGGTGACCGCTGATCCGGCCGCGGTTGGTGCTGATCCTGCTGTGTCTGGTGGTGGTGGTGGGGTTGTGGATGGGGGTGGTTTGGTTGATGGGTCGGTGTGGGGTTTGGTGCGTTCGGTGCAGTCTGAGCACCCGGGGCGGCTTGTGTTGCTGGGTGTGGATGGTGATGTTTCGTGGGGGGAGTTGGCTGGGGCGGCGGGTGTTGGTGAGCCTGGGGTTGTTGTGTGTGGGGGTGTGGTGTTGGTGCCGCGGGTGGGTGGTGTTGGTGGTGGGTTGGTGGTTCCGGAGGGTGTTGGTGGTGGGTGGCGTTTGGAGGCTGGCGGTGGTTCGTTGGGGGCTGGTGATGATGGCTCGTTGGAGGGTTTGGGGTTGGTGTCGTGTGAGGTGGCGGGTGGGGTGTTGGGGGAGGGGCAGGTTCGTGTTGGGGTGCGTGCTGGCGGGGTGAATTTTCGTGATGTGTTGATCGCGTTGGGTATATATCCGGGGGCGGCGCGTGTTGGTGGTGAGGGCGCGGGCGTGGTGTTGGAGGTGGGACCCGGGGTCGAGGAGTTGGGTGTCGGGGATCGGGTCATGGGGTTGTGCTCGGGGTTGGGGCCGGTCGCGGTCAGTGATCAGCGGTTGTTCGTGCGGGTGCCCGCGGGGTGGTCGTTCGCGCAGGCGGCGTCGGTACCGGTCGCGTTCTTGACGGCTTATTACGGGTTGGTGGATCTCGCTGGGTTGAAGGCGGGTGAGAGGGTGCTGGTGCACGCCGCGACGGGCGGGGTCGGGATGGCGGCGGTGCAGTTGGCGCGTCATTTGGGTGCCGAGGTGTTCGCGACCGCGAGCCCGAGAAAGTGGGGGGTGTTGCGGTCGTTGGGAGTGGAGGAGTCACACATCGCTTCCTCGCGGACGGTGGAGTTCAGGGAGCGGTTCCTTCAGCAGAGCGGTGCTGGGGTGGATGTCGTGCTGGATTCGCTTGCTGGGGAGTTAGTGGACGCCTCGCTCGAGCTGTTGGGTCCGGGTGGCCGGTTCGTGGAGATGGGCAAGACCGATGTTCGCGACGCAGACGAGCTGGCGGTCAGCCATCCGGGGGTGCGGTATCGCGCGTTCGATATGACCGAGGCCGGCCCCGAGCGGATCAGCGAGATGCTGGGAGAGCTCCTGGGGCTCTTCCAGGCAGGGGCGCTGCAGCCGCTGCCGGTGAGGGCGTGGGATATCCGTCGCGCGCCGGAGGCGTTGCGGTTCATGAGCCAGGCACGGCACACCGGGAAGATCGCGCTCAGCATGCCCACCCCCGCCGGGGGGCTGGGGAGAGTGTTGGTGACGGGCGGAACGGGGACCTTGGGTGGTTTGGTCGCGCGTCATCTGGTCGCGGAGCATGGGGCGCGAGAGCTGGTGCTGGCCAGTCGTCACGGGCCAGACGCGCCGGGTGCGGCTGGGTTGGTCGCCGACCTCGAGGATATGGGTGGGAGCGTGCGTGTCGTTGCGTGTGATGTGAGCGACCGCGAGCAGTTGCGCAGGGTGGTGGAGTCGGCCGGCGAGCTCGACGCGGTGATCCACGCGGCTGGGGTCCTTGACGAC
Source organism: uncultured Solirubrobacterales bacterium (assembly GCA_963744245.1). GTDB lineage: Bacteria > Actinomycetota > Thermoleophilia > Solirubrobacterales > Solirubrobacteraceae > Palsa-744. The sequence goes on along the minus strand of CAVUST010000002.1, from coordinate 290,406 downwards.
GGGGTGATTGGTTCGTTGACGGTCGAGCGCCTCGAGGGGGTGCTGGCAGCGAAGGCCGACGCGGCGTGGCACCTACACGAGCTAACCGCGCACCATGATCTGAAGGCGTTCGTGTTGTTCTCTTCGGCTGCCGGGGTCCTCGGCAGCCCCGGGCAGGGAAACTACGCCGCCGCGAACGCGTTCCTCGACGCGCTGGCCGCGCACCGCCGCGCGCAGGGGCTGCCTGCGGTATCGATCGGGTGGGGGTTGTGGGAGCAGGCCAGCGAGCTGACCAGCGACCTGGACGATGCCGCACGCGCACGCATGACACGCGCAGGACTACGCCCACTGAATGCAGAGGAAGGACTGCAGCTCTTCGACACCGCGCTCGCCGGCGAGCAGCCGACAGTCCTGGCAACCCCGATCGACCGCGCCACACTGCGAGATCTCGCGCGGGAGGAGGCGCTGCCGGCGATCCTCACTGGTCTGGTTCGCGCTCCGCGGCACCGTACCGGCCAGCAGGCGCAGCGCGGGTCCCTCGCGCGGCGACTGGCCGGGACCCCGGAGCGAGACCATCCCAACGTCGTCCTCGACCTCATCAGCAGCCAGGCTGCCGCAGTGCTGGGCCACACCAGCCCGAGCGCGATCGACCCGAACCGGTCGTTCAAGGACCTCGGCTTCGACTCCCTAGGCGCAGTCGAGCTCCGCAACCGGCTCAGCGCCCAGACCGGACTACGACTCCCCGCCAGCCTCATCTTCGACCACCCCACACCCAAGACACTCGCGAGGTACCTCCTGGCGGAGCTGACTGGTATTGCGCCGCTTTCGCGGCGCGATGGCGATGAGGCCGAGATCGCGGCGGTGATAGCGTCGATCCCGATCGATCGACTACGAGCAACAGGCCTATTGAACCCTCTGCTCACGCTCGCTCGTCACCAGCTCACCGAGCCAGCGCAGGCGGCCCAGGAGGGTGTAGAGGCGATCGACGCGATGGACCTCGACACGCTCCTCCAAACAGCGATGCAAGGCGCAGAGGAGACCGCATAAATGGGTGCCACGGATGAGAAGGTCGCCGAAGCGCTACGTAACGCTCTGAAGGAGAGCGCGCGGCTACGCGACCAAAACAGACTCCTCCTCCAAGCACGACGCGAGCCGATCGCGATCATCGGAACGAGCTGCCGCTACCCAGGCGAGGTCGACTCATCACAAGAACTATGGGATCTGGTAGCAGACGGTCGCGACGTCATAGCCGGCTTACCGACAAACCGCGGTTGGAACCTGGAGAACATTTATGACCCCGATCCCGACCGTGCCGGCACCAGCTACACCAAACACGGCGGATTCCTCCACGACGTCGGCGACTTCGACGCCGCCTTTTTCAGAATCACGCCAAACGAGGCCCTCACGATGGATCCCCAGCAACGACTGCTACTCGAAACAACCTGGGGGGCCATCGAAAACGCCCACATCGACCCCCACACACTCCATGGCACCCACACCGGCGTCTTCGCAGGAATCGACGACAAAGACTACGAAGCCAACGTCAGATCTGCGACCGCCGGCGAGGGCATCTTCGAGGCGTATGGGTTGACTGGCGTTTCCGGTGGTGTTGTGTCGGGGCGGGTGGCGTATGTATTCGGCTTCGAGGGGCCCGCCGTGACGATCGACACCGCCTGCTCCTCCTCGCTTGTGGCATTGCACCTGGCGTGTGGCGCATTGCGCAACCGAGAGTGCTCGATGGCGCTCGCTGGGGGCGTCGCCGTGATGAGCACACCCAAGACACTTACGAGTTTCTCGCGCCAGCGCAATCTTGCCCCCGATGGTCGCTGCAAGTCGTTTGCCGAGGCAGCTGATGGCACCGGCTTCTCCGAGGGCGTCGGTGTGCTCTTGCTGGAGCGCCTATCCGATGCGATCTCCAACGGACACCAGGTACTGGCGGTGGTACGCGGTAGCGCCGTCAATCAGGATGGTGCGAGCAACGGCCTGTCTGCTCCCAACGGCCTCGCGCAGCAACGCGTGATCACCGACGCTCTCGTCGCCGCTGACGTTTCACCTGAGGAGGTCGATATCGTCGAGGCCCACGGCACCGGTACGGTGCTCGGTGACCCAATCGAGGCGCAGGCGCTGCTGGCCACCTACGGAGCTCGCCGTCCAGACGAGCGTCCGCTGTGGCTCGGGTCGATCAAGTCGAACATCGGCCACCCGCAGGCGGCGGCCGGGGTGGCGGGTGTGATCAAGATCGTCAAGGCGTTCGAGCATGACACCATGCCGAGGACGCTGCACGTGGATCAGCCGTCCTCGCAAGTCGACTGGTCGGTGGGGGCGGTGTCGCTTTTGACGAAGGCGCGACCGTGGAAGCGCAATGGGCGGCCGCGTCGTGCCGGCGTGTCTTCTTTTGGCGTCAGTGGCACCAATGCTCATGTGATTCTCGAGGAGCCACCCGAGCGCGCGTCTCTGCCGGTAGCTGTCGATGACGGAGAGGCGCTCGTCGAAGGTCGGCCGTTCGCCTCTGGTCCGAAGGTGATTCCGTGGGTGCTTTCGGGCAAGAGCGAGGCGGCGTTGAGAGCCCAGGGCGAGCGGCTTGCAATGTTTGTCGGTGCGCGTTCGGAGGTCGGGGTTGGGGATGTGGGTTGGTCGCTGGTGAGTAGGCCGGCATTTGCGCATCGGGCAGCGGTGCTGGGTGATGGGCGTGAGGAGTTGCTTGGTGGCCTGGATGCGCTCGTGCAAGGTGTGCCGCACGCGGGCGTGGTGCAGGGCGCGGCTGTGGCCGCGGATCGCGGATTGGCGTTCCTGTTCCCTGGACAGGGGTCGCAGTGGCGAGGGATGGCCATAGATCTGCTGGACGTCTCGCCTGTCTTTAGCGAGCGGATGCGGGAATGCGCGGAGGCGCTTATGCCGTTTATCGATTGGTCGCCTGAAGGGGTATTGCGCGGCGATCTGGGCGCCCCGGGACTGGAGCGGGTAGACGTGGTGCAGCCATTGCTGTTTGCCGTGATGGTTTCATTGGCCAGTTTGTGGGCCGCATGTGGTGTGAGGCCTGATGTTGTGGTGGGTCACTCTCAAGGGGAGATCGCTGCGGCGTGTGTGGCGGGCGGGCTCTCGCTGCAGGACGCGGCGCGAGTCGTGGCATTGCGGAGTCGGGCGTTGACGGACCTGTCTGGGAATGGCGGGATGGTGTCCGTTGCGGCTAGCGCACAGGAGATCGCCGCGCGGCTGGAGCGGTGGGGAGAGCGGATTGAGGTCGCGGCGGTCAACGCTCCCTCGTCGATTGTGGTGGCCGGTGAGCCTGGGGCACTCGAGGAATTGGTGAATGCGTGCACCGCCGAAGGTATACGGGCTCGGCAGATCCCGGTGGACTATGCCGCGCACACGAGGGAGGTCGAGAAGATTCGCGAGGAGTTGCTTGACTGCTGTTCTGAGCTCAGGCCGCGCAGCAGTGAGGTGCCATTTTACTCGTCCGTCACCGGCGGGTTGGTCGACACGGCCGAGCTTGATGCTGACTACTGGTACCGCAATCTGCGAGAAGTCGTTCAATTCGAGTCTGCCATCCGCGCTCTTCTGAATGAGGGGTATCGAGCGTTCGTCGAGGTCAGTCCACACCCGGTACTGACCGTTGGCGCACAGGAGACGATCGAGCAGGCGCTCGCCGACTCCAGCGGCGCGCTCGTCGTCGGATCACTACGCCGCGCTGAGAGCGGTCCCGCCTGCTTTCAACGCTCACTCGGCGGACTCTGGACGGGTGGCGTCAGCGTGGATTGGGGGAAGCTGTTCGACGAGCCGCAAGCACGATGCGTCGATCTCCCGACTTACGCGTTCCAGCGCGAGCGCTACTGGCTTGACCCTCGGCGCAACGCAGGAGAGCTCTCAGCGACGGGCCTCGCCGCCACCGACCATCCACTCCTCGCGGCGACAGTCGACCTGGCCGGTGGGCAAAGCTGGCTTTTCACCGGCCGCCTCTCGCTGGATACCCAGCCCTGGATCGCCGATCACATCGTCATGGGCGTAGCCGTGGTCCCCGGCGCCGCGCTCGCCGAGCTTGCCGCCCACGTCAGCCTCCAGGTCGAGTGCGATCACCTTGAGGAGCTCGTCATCGAAGCCCCACTCATCCTGTCCGAGCAGGTCGACGTACAGCTGCAGGTCGCAGTGGGAGAGCTCGACGAGAGCGGTCGTCGCCAGATCGAGATCTACTCGCGCCCCCAGGCCACATCGGCACACATCCAGCAGCAACTCAACGACACATGGACTCGCCACGCGCGGGGCACACTCGCTCCCACGGGATCGGATCACGAAGACAAATCCGTCCTCGAACAGACCGCCGCATCATTCGGCGCCGCATGGCCTCCTGTGGGGGCGGTCGAAGTGCCTCAAGATGAGTTCTACGGCAACTTGACAAACATTGGTTTCGACTATGGTCCGGCGTTCCTCGGCGTAAGGACCGTGTGGCGACGCGGGCAAGATGTGTTTGCCGAGCTGGAGATGCCTGGCGGCGAACAGGCACAGACCGGGCAGTTCGGGCTTCACCCGGCCCTGCTCGACGCTGGCCTACAGGCGATCACGGCACGCCTGATGGCCGAAGATCGTGCCGATGGACGTGAGACCCCACTCAAGTTGCCGTTCTCCTTCAACGGGCTCAAGCTGTACCGGAAGAACGTATCGAGATTGCGCGTTCAGGTCTCCCCCGTAGCTGCCGACGGCAACTCGCTCGTGGCAGCCGACGAGACAGGGCAGCTTGTCGCATCGCTACAATCGATGGTGGCGCGAGAGGCATCGCGCGAGCAGCTCGTCAGCTCACATGTCGCCGGCGTCGAATCGCTCTTCGGACTCGAGTGGGCGACGGTGCCTGCCGGCTCCGACCCGCCACCGTCGGTCGTCGGTGAACTGGCGCTGCTCGGCGGCGAGCCTCCTAGCCTCGAGTCTCTGCGACTTTCGCAAAATGTGCTCGCTCCACAGGGCGAGCACATTCGTGAGAGCGAATCGCGCTCAGCAGTCTTGATCGATTGCACTGCTTCCTACGAGAAGATCGAAGATCGACGCATCGAGCGGCAGGATGGTCACGCGGCTGGGACCTACACATTGCCCACCGTGGCCCGCGAGATCACGAATCGCGCCGTCGCTCTGGCACAGGAGTGGCTTGCCGAGGAGCCATTCACCTCTTCGCGTCTGATTTTTATCACGCACGGCGCCGTGCCCTGCCCCTCCGGAGATGTCGCCAGCGTCGCAGAGGCCGCCATTTGGGGCTTGATACGCTCGGTCCAGGCGGAGCACCCGGGCAGGTTTGCGTTGGTCGACCTTGACGACGATGAGGCCTCTCGCTCCGCGCTTGCCGCGGCGCTCGCCACCTCCGAGCCGCAGCTCGCCATACGGAAGGGGATCGTGCACGCGCCCCGCATCACCCGGGCGTCCGCGGTTGCCCGAGGCGAGACGCAGACATTGCCCTCGGTGCTGGATTCAGATCGGGCGGTGTTGATCACAGGCGGCACCGGTGGTCTGGGGGCGCTGATCGCGAGGCATGTGGTGGGGGTTCACGGGGCGCGTTGTGTGGTGTTGGCGAGTCGCCGTGGTCGGGAGGCGTCAGGTGCGCGGGAGCTTGAGGAGGAGTTGGGGAGAATGGGTGCCCGGGTGGTGGTGGCTGCGTGCGATGTGAGCGACCGGACCGAACTCGAGCGTCTGCTGGGACTGGTACCGGAGGAGTTTCCGTTGGGGGTTGTGGTCCACGCTGCGGGGGTGCTCGATGACGGGGTCGTGGAGTCGTTGACGGCGGAGCGGGTCGGCCGAGTGTTTGCGCCGAAGGTGGACGCGGCGTGGCATCTGCATGAGTTGACTGCGCAGCTCGAGCTTCAGGCATTTGTGCTGTTCTCTTCTGCGGCGGGAACGTTGGGGACGCCGGGGCAGGGTAACTATGCGGCGGCGAATGCGTTCCTGGACGGGTTGGCGAGCTATCGCCGGGCGAGGGGTTTTGCCGGCGTCTCGATGGCCTGGGGGCTGTGGGAGCAGAGCAGTGGGATGACCGGCGGGCTGAGCGACGCCGATCGCACACGGATGGAGCGCGCGGGTGTTTGCGCCCTTTCGTCCGAAGAAGGGCTCGAGCTATTCGATGCCGTTCTGAGCGCGAGCGAGCCGGTTCTTTTGCCGGTGCGGTTGGACCTCACAGCAGTGCGGGCTCAGGCGCGAGCGGGGTTGCTCCCCGCGTTGCTGCGCGGCCTGGTGCGCGTGCCCGCGCACGAGGTCACGGAGACGGGCGGATCGCTGGCAAGGCGTCTGGCGGGTGTCGGAGAGGGGGAGCGCGAAGGTGTCGTGCTTGGTCTGGTGCGTGGTGAGGTGGCGGCTGTGTCGGGACACGACTCGCCCTTGGCGATCGATCCGCAGTGCACTTTTCGCGAGCTCGGGTTCGATTCGCTGACCGCCGTGGACCTGCGCAACCGACTGCGGGCGGTGACCGGGCTCCGGCTCTCCGCGACAATCGCATTCGACTACCCGACCCCAAGCGCGCTCGCGGGCCACCTGCTCGAACAAACCGCCGGTGCGCCCAGCCCAACTCTCCTGGTGACCACTGCTCCAGCGTCGGCCGACGATCCAATCGCGATCGTCGGGATGAGCTGCCGGTATCCAGGTGGGGTTTCCTCGCCGGAGGAGTTTTGGGGTCTGGTCGCCTCGGGGACGGATGCGATTACGGCGTTCCCCTCGGACCGGGGATGGGATCTGGAGGCGCTGTATGACCCCGACCCTGATCACCCGGGCACCATCTATGCTCTCAAAGGGGGCTTTCTCTCGAAAGCCGCCGAGTTCGACGCTGGCTTCTTCGGCCTGCCACCGCGCGAGGCGCTGGCGATGGATCCACAGCAGCGGGTTCTGCTGGAAGCGTGTTGGGAGGCGATCGAAAGCGCGGGGATCGACCCCAGCGTGCTGCGCGGGTCACAGACGGGGGTGTTCGCCGGAGTGAGCTCGGCGGAGTTTGGGTCTGGCCTGTGGGCGGCGCCCGACGGTCGGGAGAACCTCGCCGGCTATTGGCTGACGGGTAGTACGGGCAGTGTCGTGTCGGGTCGGGTTGCCTATACGTTTGGGTTGGAGGGGCCGGCTGTGTCGGTTGATACTGCCTGCTCGTCGTCACTGGTGGCCCTTCATCTTGCCTGTCAGGCTCTACGTTGCGGGGACTGCACGCTGGCTATAACCGGCGGAGTCGCGGTCATGAGCGCGCCCGCCTTGCACGCGCAGTTCAGCGCGCAGCGTGCTCTCGCCCACGATGGGAGGTGTAGGTCTTTTGCCGCGGCGGCGGACGGCACCAGTTTCTCCGAGGGTGTGGGCGTTCTGTTGTTGGAGCGGTTGTCGGACGCGCAGCGGCATGGGCACAGCGTCCTGGGTTTGGTGCGCGGCAGTGCGGTCAATCAGGATGGCGCGTCGAATGGGTTGACGGCTCCGAATGGCCCTTCCCAGCAGCGCGTTATCCGGCAGGCGTTGGCGAACGCCCGCGTGTCGCCTGCTGAGGTCGATGTTGTGGAGGCGCATGGGACCGGGACGACGCTCGGCGATCCGATTGAGGCGCACGCGTTGCTGGCAACCTATGGGCAGGATCGGGCGAGGCCGTTGTGGCTTGGGTCTGTGAAGTCGAATATCGGTCATACGCTGGCCGCCGCCGGTGTGGCGGGTGTGATCAAGATGGTGAAGGCGTTTGAGCACAGCGTGTTGCCGAGGACGCTGCACGTGGATGAGCCGTCGAGAGAGGTGGAATGGTCGGCGGGCTCCGTGTCTCTGCTGACCGACGAGGTTCGATGGGAGCGTGATGGGCGTCCGCGCCGTGCGGGGGTGTCGTCGTTTGGTGTCAGTGGGACGAACGTCCATGTGATTGTCGAGGAGGCGCCGGTGGTGGAGGCTGGTGCTCGTTCGTCCGGGCTCGAGGGCGGGCTTGAGAGTGTTGGGGTTGAGGGTGGCGTGGGCGACGTGGGGTTTGTGGGTGGGGTGGTGCCGTGGGTGTTGTCGGGTAGGGGTGAGGGGGCGTTGCGGGCTCAGGCTGGGCGGTTGTTTGAGTTTTTGGGGGAGGAGGGTGGTTCGGGGGGTGAGGTTGGGTTTGATCCGGTTGATGTGGGGTTTTCGTTGGCTGGTCGTTCGCGGTTTGAGAGTCGTGCGGTTGTGGTGGGTGAGGGTCGTGAGGGTTTGGTTGGTGGGTTGGGTGCTGTTGTTGGTGGTGAGTCGCGGCGGGGTGTGGTGATTGGCTCGGGGTCTGGCTCGGCTGGTGCTGTTGCTGGTGGTGGTGTGGTGTTTGTGTTTCCTGGTCAGGGGTCGCAGTGGGTGGGTATGGCGGTTGAGTTGTTGGATGGGTCGCCGGTGTTCGCTGAGCGGTTGGGTGAGTGTGAGCGGGCGCTTTCGGAGTATGTGGGGTGGTCGGTTGAGGGTGTGTTGCGTGGTGGTGAGGGTGTGCCGGGGTTTGATCGGGTGGATGTGGTGCAGCCTGTGTTGTGGGCGGTGATGGTGTCGTTGGCGGGGTTGTGGGAGTGGTGTGGTGTGCGGCCTGCGGCGGTGGTGGGGCATTCGCAGGGTGAGATCGCGGCAGCGGTCGTGGCTGGTGGGTTGTCGCTCGAGGATGGGGCACGGATTGTCGCTTTGCGTGCTCGGGCGTTGGCCGAGTTGGCTGGTAAGGGCGGGATGGTCTCGGTCGCGTTGGGCGCTGAGGATGTCCTGGAGCGGATCGCGCGGTGGGGTGAGCGCGTTTCGTTGGCGGCGGTGAATGGTCCGGGGTCAGTGGTCGTCTCTGGTGATCCTGGTGCGCTCCAGGAGTTGTTGGCTGAGTGTGAGGGTGATGGTGTGAGGGCGCGGTCGATCCCGGTTGACTATGCGGCGCATTCGGTGCAGATCGAGGCGATTCGCGAGGTGTTGTTGGAGGGTTGTGCGGGGATCGAGCCACAGGCGGGGATGGTGCCTTTCTATTCGTCGGTCACCGGTGGGCAGCTCGACACCGCGACGCTTGATGGCGAGTACTGGTATCGCAATTTGCGGGAGACGGTGCGCTTCGAGGAGGCGACCACGGCGTTGCTTGGGAGCGGTGAGCGGGGGTTTGTGGAGGTCAGTCCGCACCCGGTGCTGAGCGTCGGGGTGCAGGAAACGATCGATACGCTCGATGATCCTGGTGAGAGCTTGGTCGTCGGGTCGCTGCGCCGCGACGAGGGTGGCACCGAGCGGTTCTTGACGTCACTGGCAGAGGTGTGGGTCGCCGGCGGGAACGTTGACTGGCCCAGGGTGTTCGCGGGGCGCGGCGGTAAGCCTGTCAGCTTGCCGACTTACGCATTCCAGCGCCAACGCTACTGGCTGACCGCGACCGGTGGTAGCGGCGACCCGGCATCGTTCGGGCAAGCAGCGCTACGGCATCCGTTGCTGGGGGCCGCGGTCGCGTTGGCGGACGGTGATGGGTGGTTGTTCACCGGTCGCCTTTCACTCGAGTCCCACCCATGGCTCGCCGATCACGTCGTACTCGGCCACGTCCTGCTGCCGGGGACGGCGTTGTTGGAGTTGGCGTTGCATGCCGGGGGTGAGCTTGATGTCCCGGTCGTCTCCGAGCTCGTGCTGCACACGCCGGTCGTGATCCCCGAGCAGGGCGGATTGCAGTTGCAGCTCCGTGTCGGGGCGGCCGATGAGAGCGGCGCGCTACCCCTCAGCATTCACACCCGTCTCGAGGGCTCGGAGGGTGAGCCCGAGGGAGAGTGGGTGCTGCACGCCACCGGTACTCTCGCGCCACAAACTGCAGGCGACGCGACCACCACTGCGCCGACTGAGCAGCTGACTGGTGGGGAATGGCCGCCGCCTGGGGCGGAGCGGCTTGACCTGGATGGGTTCTACGACCGCGTCGCCGATCTCGGCCTGGAATACGGTCCCACGTTCCAGGGCCTCACCGCCGCTTGGAGCGATGGCGAGAACCTCTATGCCGAGGTATCGCTGAGCGAGGATCACGAGCAGCAGGCCAACTCCTACGTCATGCACCCAGCGTTGTTGGATTCGGCGCTGCACGCAGGAGTGCTGCCCGCGCACGACGCCGCCGACACCAACGGGCAGGGGCCACGTATCCCTTTCTCCTGGGAGGGCGTAGCCGTCTCCACGCTCGGCGCCTCCCGGCTGCGAGTCCATCTATCGTTGAGCGCGGACGATGGTGTCGTATCGCTGACCGCGACGGACGCGACCGGCCAGCTCATCCTCACTGCAGACTCTCTGACCACTCGCGCGGTCCCCGCCGACCAGCTCGGGCGGCTCCACGGTGGCGACAGCACGGTCCGAGATTCGCTGTTTGGGGTCAAATGGATGTCGGCGCCGACAGCGCCGGGGGCCGGACCGATGGCGACGCCGGTTCCCGACGTCGTGTACCTGGATGTCCGCAGCTCGCCGTTCCATGGCCCCGGAGATATTCGGACGCGGTTGCGAGGGCTTCTTGCGTCGGTGCTCGAGACCGTTCGGGAGTGGCTTGCCGACGAGAAGTTGGATGGGTCCCGTCTGGTGGTGGTGACGGGAACGTCGGTCGCTGCTATTGGAGCCGAGACGCCTGGGGCCGATGGCGTCTCGGACGGGGATGGTTTGCTCGACTGGCCGGTGTGGGGTTTGGTGCGGTCTGCGCAGGCCGAGCACCCGGGCCGATTTTTGCTGCTGGGTGTGGATGGTCCTGACGTATCCACGGCGCAGATGGAGCGGGCGATCGCCACTGGCGAGCCGGAGGTGGTGATACGGGGAAAAGAGGTATTGGTTCGTAGGCTCGTCCGCGTGTCGGACCCTGGCGAGGCGATCGGAGCTCGGGATGCGGAGTGGCCGGAGAGTTCCGTGCTGGTCACGGGTGGCACCGGTGGTTTGGGGGCCCTGATCGGGCGTCATCTTGTGTCGGCGTGGGGTGTACGGAGTTTGGTGCTGGCCAGTCGGCGCGGCTTGGAGGCCCCCGGTGCGCGCGAGCTGGTAGGCGAACTGGAGGGGTTTGGCGCCGAGGTGAGGGTGGTCGCTTGCGACGTAAGCGATCCCAGCGAGGTCGATCGTCTGCTTGACCTGGTGCCCGCTGAGTTCCCCCTGCGTGGCGTGGTGCATGCCGCGGGGGCGCTCGAGGACGGGTTGATCGGCTCGTTGACGGCGGAGCGCGTTGACCGCGTGCTGGCGCCCAAGGTGGATGCCGCGTGGCATTTGCACGAGGCAACCAGGGAGATGGGGTTGGTGATGTTTGTGCTGTGCTCCTCGGTGGCTGGGACGCTGGGGTCTCCGGGGCAGGGCAACTATGCCGCGGCGAGCGCTTTTCTCGATGCGCTCGCGGCGTACCGCCAAGCGCAGAGCTTGCCGGCCACTTCGCTGGCATGGGGCTTCTGGCAGGAGGTCACTGAACTGACCGAGAGCCTTGGTGCAACCGGCGCCGCCCGCCTGAGGCACCAAGGCCTGCTCCCGCTCATCTCCGAGGATGTCCTCACTCTCTTCGATGCGTCTCACGCGCTCGCCGAGACTCCCGTCGTGGCAGTCCCCCTCGACTTTCCCATGCTGCGCGCGCAAGCTAGGACCGGGGTGCTCCCGGCGCACATGAGTGCTTTGGTGCGCCCGCCCGCCCGTCGTGCCGTTGGTGCCTCACTGTTTACCGCGCGTTTGTCTGAAGCGCCCGAGGATAAGCGTGCGCAGGTGGCGCTCAAGCTGGTGTGTGGCGAGATTGCGGCGGTGTTGGGATATGAGTCGGGGCAGGAGGTTGGCGCAGATCGATCTTTCAAAGATCTGGGTTTCGATTCGCTTGGTGCGATCGAGCTGCGCAACCGTTTGAGTGTAGCCATGGAGATGAGGCTGGCGGCCACTTTGATTTTTGACCACCCCACCCCGCGACGTCTTACCGATTACCTACTAACGATTGTCTCGGCCGCCGCACCCAGCCCCTTGGACGCAGAGATTGAAAAGCTTGAGCGACTGTTCTTCGCAACTGTGACGGTCGACCGCGCGAAGCGCGCGGAACTTAAGAGCCGGCTTCGGACGCTCGCGGCTCGACTTGACGATCCAGACGCGGACCCCGATGCTACCCCCGACAACGCCGAAGATCTCAAAACGGCCACCGACGAGGAGTTGTTCTCTCTCATCGACAACCTCGACACATCGGGCTCCGGCAGTCAAGGTGCTCACCTCCCATGAAGGCCGATTCTCCCACCGCTAGAGACCCCGACAAGTTGCGCGCCTATCTGGAGCGCGTCACCAGCGATCTGCGTGCCGAACGTCGACGTGTACGTGAACTCGAAGGGATCGAGCGCGAGCCGATCGCGATCATTGGCATGGGTTGTCGCTTCCCCGGGGGCGTGGTGTCGGCCGAGCATCTGTGGGAGCTCGTCAGCTCCAACACGGACGCGATCTCGACATTCCCAACGGATCGCGAGTGGAACGTCGATGCACTGTATGACCCCGACCCCGATCATCTCGGGACCAGCTACACACGCCACGGCGGTTTCCTCTACGACGCCGGAGACTTCGACGCGGCGTTCTTCGGAATCGGCCCGCGTGAGGTGTTGGCGACCGATCCCCAGCAACGACTCCTGCTCGAAACCGCGTGGGAGGCGCTCGAACATGCTGGCATCGATCCGGCCATCCTCCGCGGTAGCCAGACGGGCGTCTTCACCGGAGTGATGTACCCGGATTATGCGTCAGAGTCACACGGCTCCTCAACTGGACTCGAAGGTCATCGTCTCGCGGGCGCCAGTAACAGCGTCGCGTCCGGGCGCATCGCCTATACGCTTGGTCTGGAGGGTCCAGCGGTATCGTTGGACACTGCGTGCTCCTCCTCGCTGGTGGCGCTGCACCTGGCATGCGGAGCACTGCTCGGGGGGGAGTGTTCGATGGCGCTGGCCGGCGGGGTGACGGTGCTGGGCACGCCCGACGTCTACGTGGGCTTCAGTCGCCAGCGCGGCCTCGCCCCGGATGGGCGGTGCAAGTCGTTCGCGAACGCGGCAGACGGCACCGCGCTGTCTGAGGGTGTGGGGCTGCTTGTGCTCGAGCGGCTCTCTGATGCTGAGCGTCTTGGTCATGAGGTGCTCGCGGTTGTGCGTGGTAGTGCGGTGAATCAGGATGGAGCGAGCAATGGGTTGACGGCACCGAATGGTCCGTCGCAAGAGCGGGTGATCGCGCAGGCGCTTGCCTGTGCGGGCGTTTCCGCGGAGGAGGTCGATGCGGTTGAGGGGCATGGGACGGGAACGGTGCTGGGCGATCCGATCGAGGCGCAGGCGTTGCTAGCTGCGTATGGTGCTCATCATACGGACGAGCGTCCGTTGTGGCTTGGGTCGGTGAAGTCGAATATTGGTCATACGCAGGCTGCGGCTGGTGTGGCGGGTGTGATCAAGATGGTGATGGCGATGCGTCATGGTGTGTTGCCGGCGACGTTGCATGTGGATCAGCCTTCCTCGCATGTGGATTGGGGCGCAGGTGGGGTGTCGCTTTTGACGGAGGCGCAGCCGTGGGAGCCGAACGGGCGTCCGCGGCGTGCGGGTGTGTCGTCGTTCGGGGTCTCGGGGACGAATGCGCATGTGATTCTCGAGGAAGCACCGGCGGCGGGGATTTGTGGTGGCTCCGGGGTTGGTGGCGAGAACGTCGTGGATGGGGTCGGTGTTGTTGAGCTTGGTGGTGGTGTTGGGTTTGTGGGTGGGGTGGTGCCGTGGGTGTTGTCGGGTAGGGGTGAGGGGGCGTTGCGGGCTCAGGCTGGGCGGTTGTTTGAGTTTTTGGGGGAGGAGGGTGGTTCGGGGGGTGAGGTTGGGTTTGATCCGGTTGATGTGGGGTTTTCGTTGGCTGGTCGTTCGCGGTTTGAGAGTCGTGCGGTTGTGGTGGGTGAGGGTCGTGAGGGTTTGGTTGGTGGGTTGGGTGCTGTTGTTGGTGGTGAGTCGCGGCGGGGTGTGGTGATTGGCTCGGGGTCTGGCTCGGCTGGTGCTGTTGCTGGTGGTGGTGTGGTGTTTGTGTTTCCTGGTCAGGGGTCGCAGTGGGTGGGTATGGCGGTTGAGTTGTTGGATGGGTCGCCGGTGTTCGCTGAGCGGTTGGGTGAGTGTGAGCGGGCGCTTTCGGAGTATGTGGGGTGGTCGGTTGAGGGTGTGTTGCGTGGTGGTGAGGGTGTGCCGGGGTTTGATCGGGTGGATGTGGTGCAGCCTGTGTTGTGGGCGGTGATGGTGTCGTTGGCGGGGTTGTGGGAGTGGTGTGGTGTGCGGCCTGCGGCGGTGGTGGGGCATTCGCAGGGTGAGATCGCGGCGGCGGTCGTGGCTGGTGGGTTGTCGTTGGAGGATGGGGCACGGGTGGTTGCGTTGCGTGCTCGGGCGTTGGGTGAGTTGGCTGGTAAGGGCGGGATGGTCTCGGTCGCGTTGGGCGCTGAGGATGTCCTGGAGCGGATCGCGCGGTGGGGTGAGCGCGTTTCGTTGGCGGCGGTGAATGGTCCGGGGTCAGTGGTCGTCTCTGGTGATCCTGGTGCGCTCCAGGAGTTGTTGGCTGAGTGTGAGGGTGATGGTGTGAGGGCGCGGTCGATCCCGGTTGACTATGCGGCGCATTCGGTGCAGATCGAGGCGATTCGCGAGGTGTTGTTGGAGGGTTGTGCGGGGATCGAGCCACAGGCGGGGATGGTGCCTTTCTATTCGTCGGTCACCGGTGGGCAGCTCGACACCGCGACGCTTGATGGCGAGTACTGGTATCGCAATTTGCGGGAGACGGTGCGCTTCGAGGAGGCGACCACGGCGTTGCTTGGGAGCGGTGAGCGGGGGTTTGTGGAGGTCAGTCCGCACCCGGTGCTGAGCGTCGGGGTGCAGGAAACGATCGATACGCTCGATGATCCTGGTGAGAGCTTGGTCGTCGGGTCGCTGCGCCGCGACGAGGGTGGCACCGAGCGGTTCTTGACGTCACTGGCAGAGGTGTGGGTCGCCGGCGGGAACGTTGACTGGCCCAGGGTGTTCGCGGGGCGCGGCGGTAAGCCTGTCAGCTTGCCGACTTACGCATTCCAGCGCCAACGCTACTGGCTGACCGCGACCGGTGGTAGCGGTGACCCGGCATCGTTTGGGCAAGCAGCGCTGGCTCAGTTGCCTGAGGTGGCTGCTTTGGGTAATGGCTCGTCGTTGTTTGTGGTGGAGTGGCCGGTCGTTGCGGTTTCGCCCAACCCGGAGTTGCCCCCCTTTGTGGTGGTGGATGGTGGAGATGGTGTTCTTGCCGGCGGGTTGTCTGAGGCTGGGTTGCGTGTTGAGAGGTGTGCGACTCTCGCCGCGGCGGGTGAGGTTTTCGAGGGTCTGGGCTCGGCGGGAGGGGTCGTGCTTGTCGATTGCGCGTCGTATGAGCCGTGGCGGGGTGAGGGTGAGGGGGCTGGCGGTGAGTGTGTGGGTTGTGTGCATCGGGGTCTTCATAGGGTGGTTGGGTTGGTGCAGGAGTGGCTTTCGCAGGAGCGTTGGGCGGGGGAGTGTTTGGCGTTTGTGACCCGGGGTGCGGTTGGTGTGCGGCCTGATGAGGGTTTGGCTGGTGTTGTTGATGCTCCGGTTTGGGGTTTGTTGCGTGCGGTGCAGTTGGAGCATCCGGGGCGGGTGATGCTTGTCGATGTCGACGGTAGCGAGGCTTCTGGTGCCGCGTTGCCCGGGGTGTTGGGAAGTGGTGAGCCGCAGGTGGCGTTGCGGGATGGTGTGTTGCATGTTCCGCGGCTGGCGGAGGCGGCGGGTGTGGCGGATGTCGATGGGCCCGTGGCGCTGGGGAGGGTGTTGGTGACGGGTGGGACGGGGTTGTTGGGTGGTTTGGTGGCGCGTCATTTGGTAGCGCGTTACGATGCGCGGGAGCTTGTGCTGGTGAGTCGTCGGGGGCTGGATGCGCCGGGTGCCCGGGAGCTGGTGGGCGAGCTAGAGGAGCAGGGCGCGAGCGTGAGTGTGTTGGCGTGTGATGTGGGTGACCGGGAGCAGTTGCGGGGGGTGGTGGAGTCGGCTGGTGAGCTCGATGCGGTAGTGCACGCCGCAGGGGTCCTTGATGATGGGGTGATCGACTCGTTGACGGTTGAGCGGCTCGACCGGGTGCTGGCGGCGAAGGCGGACGCGGCGTGGTATCTGCACGAGCTGACCGAGCGCATGGATTTGAAGGCGTTCGTAATGTTCTCCTCCGCGGCTGGGGTGCTGGGCAGCCCCGGGCAGGGCAATTACGCCGCCGCGAATGCGTTTTTGGATGCGCTGGCGGCGTACCGCCGGGCAGGGGGTTTGGCGGCTACGTCGATCGGGTGGGGGTTGTGGGAGCAGGCCAGTGGGATGACTGGCGATTTGGATGAGGCGGCGCGCGCGCGGATGGCGCGGAGTGGATTGGGCGCGCTGGGCGTGGAGGAGGGGCTTGAGCTCTTCGACGCGGCGCTCGCCGGTGAGCAGCCGATGGTGCTGGCAACCCCAATCGACCGCACCACCCTGCGGATCTGGGCCGGGGAAGAGTTGTTGCCGGTGATCTTGTCGGGCTTGGTGCGCGTGCCGGCGTGGCAGGTATCTGGCCGGCGGGGGTTGTTCGTGCGGCGGTTGGCCGAGGCTCAGGAGGGCGATCGGCTGGGGGTGGCGCTCGAGCTCGTCAGAGGCCAGGCGGCGGTCGTGTTGGGGCACAGCAGTCCGTTGGCGATCGCCCCGGAGCGGCCTTTCAAGGATCTCGGGTTCGATTCTCTCGGGGCGGTGGAGCTGCGCAACCGCCTTGGTGTCGAGACCGGGCTGCGGCTTCCGGCGAGCCTCGTGTTCGACTATCCCACCCCGAACGCGCTCGCGAGCCATCTCCTGGAGTTGTTGTCGGGTGCTCGGCGTAGTGCGCCGCGGGTGGGGGTGGTGGTGCGCTCTGAGGAGCCGGTCGCGATCGTCGGGATCGGCTGCCGGTATCCGGGCGGGGTGTGCTCGCCGGAGGGGTTGTGGAATCTTGTGTGCTCTGAGACGGATGCGATCTCGGAGTTTCCCGTCGATCGGGGCTGGGACGTCGAGACTGTGCCCGACCCTGACCCTGGTCGGTTTGGGTCATACACGACCCGCGGGGGGTTCGTTTATGACGCCGGGGTGTTCGACGCGGAGTTCTTCGGTGTCAGTCCGCGGGAGGCGTTGGCGATGGATCCGCAGCAGCGGCTGTTGTTGGAAGCCGCGTGGGAGGCCCTTGAGCACGCCGGCATCGATCCACACACACTCCGCGGCAGCCCGACAGGCGTATTCGCCGGAGTTATCGCGTCCGGATATGGCGTGGGCCTCTACGGACTTGCATCCGATCAGCTCGATGGCTACCGCTTGACCGGCATCACCGGCAGCGTCGTCTCTGGGCGTGTGTCATACGTCCTAGGTCTGCAGGGTCCGGCGATGTCGGTGGATACGGGATGCTCGTCGTCGCTGGTCGCGCTCCATTTGGCGTGTGGAGCGTTGCATGCGGGTGAATGCTCGATGGCCTTGGTGGGTGGGGCGACGGTGCTCTCGACGCCCGAGGTGTTTATTGAGTTCTCTCGTCAGCGCGCGCTTGCTCGTGATGGGCGGTGCAAGTCGTTCGCGGATGCTGCGGACGGTACCGGGTTCTCTGAGGGTGTGGGGTTGCTCGTGCTCGAGCGGCTTTCTGAGGCGGAGCAGCGCGGTCATCGGGTGTTGGGGTTGGTGCGTGGTAGTGCGGTGAATCAGGATGGGGCGTCGAATGGGTTGACGGCGCCGAATGGTCCGTCGCAGGAGCGGGTGATTGCGCAGGCGCTTGCTTGTGCGGGGGTTTCTGCGGGGGATGTTGATGTGGTTGAGGGTCATGGGACGGGGACGGTGTTGGGTGATCCGATTGAGGCGCAGGCGTTGTTGGCGGCTTATGGGCAGGATCGTGCGCGTCCGTTGTGGTTGGGGTCGGTGAAGTCGAATATTGGTCATACGCAGGCGGCGGCTGGTGTGGCGGGTGTGATCAAGATGGTGATGGCGATGCGTCATGGTGTGTTGCCGGCGACGTTGCATGTGGATCGGCCTTCCTCGCACGTGGATTGGGATGCCGGCGCGATCTCGCTTTTGACGGAGACGCAGCCGTGGGAGCCGAACGGGCATCCGCGGCGTGCTGGCGTGTCGTCGTTCGGGGTTTCGGGGACGAATGCGCATGTGATTCTCGAGGAAGCACCGGCGGGGATTGGTGGTGGCTCCGAGGTTGGTGGTGTTGGGGTTGAGGGTGGCGTGGGCGACGTGGGGTTTGTGGGTGGGGTGGTGCCGTGGGTGTTGTCGGGTAGGGGTGAGGGGGCGTTGCGGGCTCAGGCTGGGCGGTTGTTTGAGTTTTTGGGGGAGGAGGGTGGTTCGGGGGGTGAGGTTGGGTTTGATCCGGTTGATGTGGGGTTTTCGTTGGCTGGTCGTTCGCGGTTTGAGAGTCGTGCGGTTGTGGTGGGTGAGGGTCGTGAGGGTTTGGTTGGTGGGTTGGGTGCTGTTGTTGGTGGTGAGTCGCGGCGGGGTGTGGTGATTGGCTCGGGGTCTGGCTCGGCTGGTGCTGTTGCTGGTGGTGGTGTGGTGTTTGTGTTTCCTGGTCAGGGGTCGCAGTGGGTGGGTATGGCGGTTGAGTTGTTGGATGGGTCGCCGGTGTTCGCTGAGCGGTTGGGTGAGTGTGAGCGGGCGCTTTCGGAGTATGTGGGGTGGTCGGTTGAGGGTGTGTTGCGTGGTGGTGAGGGTGTGCCGGGGTTTGATCGGGTGGATGTGGTGCAGCCTGTGTTGTGGGCGGTGATGGTGTCGTTGGCGGGGTTGTGGGAGTGGTGTGGTGTGCGGCCTGCGGCGGTGGTGGGGCATTCGCAGGGTGAGATCGCGGCAGCGGTCGTGGCTGGTGGGTTGTCGCTCGAGGATGGGGCACGGATTGTCGCTTTGCGTGCTCGGGCGTTGGCCGAGTTGGCTGGTAAGGGCGGGATGGTCTCGGTCGCGTTGGGCGCTGAGGATGTCCTGGAGCGGATCGCGCGGTGGGGTGAGCGCGTTTCGTTGGCGGCGGTGAATGGTCCGGGGTCAGTGGTCGTCTCTGGTGATCCTGGTGCGCTCCAGGAGTTGTTGGCTGAGTGTGAGGGTGATGGTGTGAGGGCGCGGTCGATCCCGGTTGACTATGCGGCGCATTCGGTGCAGATCGAGGCGATTCGCGAGGTGTTGTTGGAGGGTTGTGCGGGGATCGAGCCACAGGCGGGGATGGTGCCTTTCTATTCGTCGGTCACCGGTGGGCAGCTCGACACCGCGACGCTTGATGGCGAGTACTGGTATCGCAATTTGCGGGAGACGGTGCGCTTCGAGGAGGCGACCACGGCGTTGCTTGGGAGCGGTGAGCGGGGGTTTGTGGAGGTCAGTCCGCACCCGGTGCTGAGCGTCGGGGTGCAGGAAACGATCGATACGCTCGATGATCCTGGTGAGAGCTTGGTCGTCGGGTCGCTGCGCCGCGACGAGGGTGGCACCGAGCGGTTCTTGACGTCACTGGCAGAGGTGTGGGTCGCCGGCGGGAACGTTGACTGGCCCAGGGTGTTCGCGGGGCGCGGCGGTAAGCCTGTCAGCTTGCCGACTTACGCATTCCAGCGCCAACGCTACTGGCTGACCGCGACCGGTGGTAGCGGCGACCCGGCATCGTTCGGGCAAGCAGCGCTACGGCATCCGTTGCTGGGGGCCGCGGTCGCGTTGGCGGACGGTGATGGGTGGTTGTTCACCGGTCGCCTTTCACTCGAGTCCCACCCATGGCTCGCCGATCACGTCGTACTCGGCCACGTCCTGCTGCCGGGGACGGCGTTGTTGGAGTTGGCGTTGCATGCCGGGGGTGAGCTTGATGTCCCGGTCGTCTCCGAGCTCGTGCTGCACACGCCGGTCGTGATCCCCGAGCAGGGCGGATTGCAGTTGCAGCTCCGTGTCGGGGCGGCCGATGAGAGCGGCGCGCTACCCCTCAGCATTCACACCCGTCTCGAGGGCTCGGAGGGTGAGCCCGAGGGAGAGTGGGTGCTGCACGCCACCGGTACTCTCGCGCCACAAACTGCAGGCGACGCGACCACCACTGCGCCGACTGAGCAGCTGACTGGTGGGGAATGGCCGCCGCCTGGGGCGGAGCGGCTTGACCTGGATGGGTTCTACGACCGCGTCGCCGATCTCGGCCTGGAATACGGTCCCACGTTCCAGGGCCTCACCGCCGCTTGGAGCGATGGCGAGAACCTCTATGCCGAGGTATCGCTGAGCGAGGATCACGAGCAGCAGGCCAACTCCTACGTCATGCACCCAGCGTTGTTGGATTCGGCGCTGCACGCAGGAGTGCTGCTGGCAGATCGCACTGCTGGCCCGGGCGAGCAAGGACTGCGGATACCGTTCTCCTGGGAGGGCGTAGCCGTGTCGGTGGCGGGTATTTCGTTGTTGCGTGTTTGTCTTTCGTCGAGGGGAGCTGGCGCCGTTTCGTTGGTTGCGGTCGATCACGCCGGGGCGGTCGTTGCCTCGGTTGAGTCGGTGTCGGTGCGGGAGTTCGGTGCGGCTCAGTTGCCTGAGGTGGCTGCTTTGGGTAATGGCTCGTCGTTGTTTGTGGTGGAGTGGCCGGTCGTTGCGGTTTCGCCCAACCCGGAGTTGCCCCCCTTTGTGGTGGTGGATGGTGGAGATGGTGTTCTTGCCGGCGGGTTGTCTGAGGCTGGGTTGCGTGTTGAGAGGTGTGCGACTCTCGCCGCGGCGGGTGAGGTTTTCGAGGGTCTGGGCTCGGCGGGAGGGGTCGTGCTTGTCGATTGCGCGTCGTATGAGCCGTGGCGGGGTGAGGGTGAGGGGGCTGGCGGTGAGTGTGTGGGTTGTGTGCATCGGGGTCTTCATAGGGTGGTTGGGTTGGTGCAGGAGTGGCTTTCGCAGGAGCGTTGGGCGGGGGAGTGTTTGGCGTTTGTGACCCGGGGTGCGGTTGGTGTGCGGCCTGATGAGGGTTTGGCTGGTGTTGTTGATGCTCCGGTTTGGGGTTTGTTGCGTGCGGTGCAGTTGGAGCATCCGGGGCGGGTGATGCTTGTCGATGTCGACGGTAGCGAGGCTTCTGGTGCCGCGTTGCCCGGGGTGTTGGGAAGTGGTGAGCCGCAGGTGGCGTTGCGGGATGGTGTGTTGCATGTTCCGCGGCTGGCGGAGGCGGCGGGTGTGGCGGATGTCGATGGGCCCGTGGCGCTGGGGAGGGTGTTGGTGACGGGTGGGACGGGGTTGTTGGGTGGTTTGGTGGCGCGTCATTTGGTAGCGCGTTACGATGCGCGGGAGCTTGTGCTGGTGAGTCGTCGGGGGCTGGATGCGCCGGGTGCCCGGGAGCTGGTGGGCGAGCTAGAGGAGCAGGGCGCGAGCGTGAGTGTGTTGGCGTGTGATGTGGGTGACCGGGAGCAGTTGCGGGGGGTGGTGGAGTCGGCTGGTGAGCTCGATGCGGTAGTGCACGCCGCAGGGGTCCTTGATGATGGGGTGATCGACTCGTTGACGGTTGAGCGGCTCGACCGGGTGCTGGCGGCGAAGGCGGACGCGGCGTGGTATCTGCACGAGCTGACCGAGCGCATGGATTTGAAGGCGTTCGTAATGTTCTCCGGCGCCGCGGGGGTGCTGGGCAATCCGGGGCAGGGCAATTACGCGGCGGCGAATGCGTTTTTGGATGCGCTGGCGGGGTATCGGCGGGCGGCGGGGCTGGTGGCCACCTCGATCGGGTGGGGGTTGTGGGAGCAGGCCAGTGGGATGACTGGCGATTTGGATGAGGCGGCGCGCGCGCGGATGGCGCGGAGTGGATTGGGCGCGCTGGGCGTGGAGGAGGGGCTTG
This sequence comes from uncultured Solirubrobacterales bacterium, assembly GCA_963744245.1. Taxonomy (GTDB): domain Bacteria; phylum Actinomycetota; class Thermoleophilia; order Solirubrobacterales; family Solirubrobacteraceae; genus Palsa-744. The sequence goes on along the minus strand of CAVUST010000002.1, from coordinate 268,755 downwards.
AGCTCTTCGACGCGGCGCTCGCCGGTGAGCAGCCGATGGTGCTGGCAACCCCAATCGACCGCACCACCCTGCGCGACCTCGCGCAGAAGGGGTCCCTCCTGCCGACGCTCCTCACCGACCTGGTGGGCGCCCCGCGGCGATGGGCGGCACAGGGGGGCCGGCGGGGGTTGTTCGTGCGGCGGTTGGCCGAGGCTCAGGAGGGCGATCGGCTGGGGGTGGCGCTCGAGCTCGTCAGAGGCCAGGCGGCGGTCGTGTTGGGGCACAGCAGTCCGTTGGCGATCGCCCCGGAGCGGCCTTTCAAGGATCTCGGGTTCGATTCTCTCGGGGCGGTGGAGCTGCGCAACCGCCTTGGTGTCGAGACCGGGCTGCGGCTTCCGGCGAGCCTCGTGTTCGACTATCCCACCCCGAACGCGCTCGCGAGCCATCTCCTGGAGTTGTTGTCGGGTGCTCGGCGTAGTGCGCCGCGGGTGGGGGTGGTGGTGCGCTCTGAGGAGCCGGTCGCGATCGTCGGGATCGGCTGCCGGTATCCGGGCGGGGTGTGCTCGCCGGAGGGGTTGTGGAATCTTGTGTGCTCTGAGACGGATGCGATCTCGGAGTTTCCCGTCGATCGGGGCTGGGACGTCGAGACTGTGCCCGACCCTGACCCTGGTCGGTTTGGGTCATACACGACCCGCGGGGGGTTCGTTTATGACGCCGGGGTGTTCGACGCGGAGTTCTTCGGTGTCAGTCCGCGGGAGGCGTTGGCGATGGATCCGCAGCAGCGGCTGTTGTTGGAAGCCGCGTGGGAGGCCCTTGAGCACGCCGGCATCGATCCACACACACTCCGCGGCAGCCCGACAGGCGTATTCGCCGGAGTCATGTATCAGGATTACGGTACGAAACTCGGCGCGATCCCCGATAGCGTCGCCCGGTACCTGGGCACCGGAGTTTCGGGCAGCGTGCTGTCGGGGCGTGTGGCGTATACGTTCGGGTTCGAGGGTCCCACGGTGTCGGTGGATACGGCTTGCTCCTCGTCGCTGGTCGCACTCCACCTGGCATGTGGGGCGCTGCGGGCGGGGGAGTGCTCGATCGCGTTGGCGGGCGGGGTGACGGTGCTCTCCACGCCCACAGTGTTCGCCGAGTTCTCACGTCAGGGCGGGCTTGCTCGCGATGGGCGGTGCAAGTCGTTCGCGGACGCGGCGGACGGTACCGGGTTCTCCGAGGGCGCGGGGTTGTTGTTGTTGGAGCGTTTGTCTGATGCTGAGCGTCTTGGTCATGGGGTGTTGGGGTTGGTGCGTGGTAGTGCGGTGAATCAGGATGGGGCGTCGAATGGGTTGACGGCGCCGAATGGTCCGTCGCAGGAGCGTCTGATTGCGCAGGCGCTTGCTTGTGCGGGTGTTTCTGCGGGGGATGTTGATGTGGTTGAGGGTCATGGGACGGGGACGGTGTTGGGTGATCCGATTGAGGCGCAGGCGTTGTTGGCGGCTTATGGGCAGGATCGTGCGCGTCCGTTGTGGTTGGGGTCGGTGAAGTCGAATATTGGTCATACGCAGGCTGCGGCTGGTGTGGCGGGTGTGATCAAGATGGTGATGGCGATGCGTCATGGTGTGTTGCCGGCGACGTTGCATGTGGATCGGCCTTCCTCGCATGTGGATTGGGGCGCAGGTGGGGTGTCGCTTTTGACGGAGGCGCAGCCGTGGGAGCCGAACGGGCGTCCGCGTCGTGCTGGCGTGTCGTCGTTCGGGGTTTCGGGGACGAATGCGCATGTGATTCTCGAGGAAGCACCGGCGGTCGAGGCGGTTGTTGATGTGCCGGCGTCTGCTGGGTTTGCGGGTGGGGTGGTGCCGTTGGTTGTGTCGGCGAGGAGTGTTGGGGCGTTGCGTGATTTGGCTGGTCGGTTGCGGGCGCGGTTGGAGGGCGATCCTGAGTTGTCGGTGGTGGATGTGGGGTATTCGTTGGTGGTGGGGCGCGCGGAGTTGGAGTGTCGTGCGGTGGTGAGTGGTGGTGAGCGGGCGGGGGTATTGCGGGGGCTTGAGGCGTTGGGTGCGGGTGTGGATGGTGTGGGTGTGGTGGAGGGTGTGGTTGGTGGGGGGCGGCAGGCGTTTTTGTTTACTGGGCAGGGGGCTCAGCGTGTTGGGATGGGTCGTGAGTTGTATGGCGCATTCCCTGTGTTCGCTGAGGCGGTGGATGGGTTGTGTGGTGAGTTCGATGGGTTGCTTGGGTGTTCGTTGCGGGGGGTGTTGTTTGCTGAGGAGGGGTCCTCTGAGGCGTCGCTCGTGGATCGGACGGAGTTCACGCAGCCGTGTTTGTTTGTGTTGGAGTTGGCGTTGTGCCGGCTGTTTGAGAGTTTTGGGGTGCGCCCGGATGTGGTGGTTGGTCATTCGGTTGGGGAGCTTGTGGCTGGGTGTGTGGCGGGTGTGTTCTCGGTGGGTGATGCGTGCAGGCTGGTGGCAGCGCGGGGGCGGTTGATGGGTGCGCTGCCGGCCGGGGGCGTGATGCTCGCGGTCGGGGCCGGCGAGCGGGAGGTGCTTGCCGGTGTCGATGAGCTTGGGTTGTCGGGTCGGGTGTCGTTGGCGGCGGTGAATGGTCCGGGGTCGGTGGTGGTCTCGGGTGAGCGGGATGGTGTTGAGCGGCTGGGGTTGTTGTGGGGTGAGCGGGGCGCGCGGACGCGGTTGTTGAACGTTAGTCATGCGTTTCATTCGCATTTGATGGATGGGATGCTCGCGGAGTTCGAGGGTGTCGCGGGTGGGGTGTCGTTCTCGTTGCCGCGGATACCGGTCGTTTCGAATTTGACGGGGGAGGTGGCCGGCGAGGAGATCGCGACTGCGGGCTACTGGGTTCGTCAGGCGCGCGAGACGGTGCGTTTCGCTGATGGTGTTCGCGCGTTGCGGCGGGCTGGTGTTACGCGGATGTTGGAGCTCGGGCCCGATGGTGTGCTGAGCGCGATGGCACGCGAAACACTCAGCGAGACGCCCGAGGAGTCAGCCGATGGGCCTGTGGACAGCGGCGAGCGGATGGTGGTCGCCGCTGCGCTGCGCCGCGATCGCGGTGAGAGCGAGGTACTACTCGGTGCGCTCAGCGAGCTGTGGGTACACGGCGGCGCCGTGGAATGGCCGAGCCTGTTTGCTGGCTGTGGCGCCCGGCGGGTCGCTTTGCCGACTTATGCGTTTCAGCGCCAACGCTACTGGCTGAGCTCGACCGGTGGTAGCGGTGACCCGGCGTCGTTTGGGCAAGCAGCGCTACGGCATCCGTTGCTCGGGGCCGCGGTCGCGTTGGCGGACGGTGATGGGTGGTTGTTCACCGGTCGCCTTTCACTCGAGGCCCACCCATGGCTCGCCGATCACGTCGTACTCGGCCACGTCCTGCTGCCAGGGACCGCGCTGTTGGAGTTGGCGTTGCATGCCGGGGGTGAGCTTGATGTCCCGGTCGTCTCCGAGCTCGTGCTGCACACACCGGTCGTGATCCCCGAGCAGGGCGCGCTGCAGTTGCAGGTTTGTGTCGGTGAGCCCGACGAGCACGGCGCGCGGCCGGTCAGCATCCACACTTGCCCGCAGGCCACCCTGGATGCCGACTCGGGCTTTGCGGGGGAGTGGACACGGCACGCCACCGGCACCCTCACCCCACACTCACAAACAGCCGGCGGCGATGGCGCTTTGATTGGTCGTGCCGCGCAGCTCACGGGTCCCTCGTGGCCACCCGCCGGCGCGGAGCGGCTTGACCTCGATGGGTTCTACGACCGCATGGGTGACCTCGGCCTGGAGTATGGCCCCGCGTTCCAGGGTCTCACTGCCGCCTGGCGCGATGGGGAGGATCTCTACGCTGAGGTATCGCTGGGTGAGGATCACGAGCAGCAGGCCGGCTCCTTCGATATTCATCCAGCCCTTCTCGACAGCGCGCTTCACGCAAGCGTGCTGCTCGCAGATCGGGTTGCCGGCGGTGACGGCGGCGGTGTGGTGCGGTTGCCGTTTGCTTTAAGTGGTGTAGAGGTCGTGGGGTCTGGGGCGAGCACGTTGCGGGTGTCGCTGTCTGTGGCAGGTGGCGATGTGTCGTTGCTGGCAGCCGACCAGGGTAGTGGTCTGGTTGCTTGTGTGGGGTCGTTGGTGGCGCGCGAGGTGTCGTTGTCGTCGTTGGCTCCGGACGCGGTGGGTCCGGGGTTGTTGGGTGTCGAGTGGTCCTCGGTGGAGGGGCATGGTGAGGCGCCGTTCGTGGGCGAGGTCGGGGTTTTGGGTTCGCCCGACGGTGCGCTGGCGGAGGACCTTACTGGCGCGGGGTGCGTTGTTAGGGCCTATGGTGACCTGCCTTCGCTGGCGGAGTCTTTGGCAGAGGGCGTTGTCATGCCGCGGGTGGTCGTCGTTGACCTCGCCGAGGTGTCGGAGGGTGATTGTGTTGGTGGGACGCTGGAAGTTCTGCATGGTTCGACCGGGGGTGTGCTTGGTTTGCTGCGTGGGTGGCTGGCGGAGGAGCGCTTCGCGGGCGCTTGCTTGGTGTTGCTGTCGAGGAGTGCTGTTGCTGCGCGGGCGGGGGAGATTGTGGGTGGGCTGGGCCAGTCGGGGGTGTGGGGTTTGGTGCGCTCGGCGCAGATGGAGGCTCCCGGGCGGTTCGCTTTGGTTGATGTCGACGGGGATGGTGTGAACGGTGAGAGCGGCGGTGTGGGGGGGTTGGCCCGGGCGTTGGCGGCAGTCCTCGATGGTGAGCCCGGGATTGTCGTGCGTGAGGGCGTGGTGTTGGTGGCGCGGGTGGGTGGTATTGGTGGTGAGTTGGTCGCGCCGACGGGTGGTGGGTGGCGTTTGGAGGCTGGCGGGAGCGGGTCGTTGGAGAGTTTGGGGTTGGTGCAGTGTGAGGTGGCTGGTGGGGCGCTTGGGGAGGGCCAGGTGCGTGTCGGGTTGCGTGCCGGCGGGGTGAACTTTCGTGACGTGTTGATCGCGTTGGGTATGTATCCCGGTGTTGGACGTGTTGGCGGCGAGGGTGCCGGTGTGGTGTTGGAGGTGGGGCCCAGGGTTGAGGGTTTGGGCGTTGGCGATCGGGTGATGGGATTGTTGTCGGGGTTGGGGCCGGTCGCAGTCAGTGATCGTCGGTTGTTGGCGGGGATGCCCGAGGGGTGGTCGTTCGCGGAGGCGGCGTCGGTGCCGGTGGCGTTCTTGACGGCTTACTACGGGCTGGTTGATCTCGCTGGGTTGAGGGCGGGCGAGCGGGTGTTGGTGCATGCGGCGACTGGCGGGGTCGGTATGGCGGCGGTGCAGTTGGCGCGTCATTTGGGGGCTGAGGTGTTTGTGACGGCGAGTCCCGGGAAGTGGGGAGCGTTGCGGTCGCTGAGGTTCGAGGAGTCGCATATCGCTTCTTCGCGTACGAGTGAGTTCAGGGAGCGGTTCCTCAAGGTGACGGGTGGCGCGGGAATGGACGTCGTGCTGAACTCCCTCGCGGGGGAGCTGGTGGACGCCTCGCTCGGGTTGTTGGGGCCGGGTGGCCGGCTTGTGGAGATGGGTAAGACGGATGTGCGGGATGTGGAGGAGGTGGCGGCTTGTTATCCGGGGGTTCGGTATCGCGCGTTCGATGTGTCGGAGGCCAGCCCTGAGCGGATCGGTGAGATGTTGCGTGAGTTGGGGGATTTGTTCGCGGCGGGTGTGTTGCAGCCGTTGCCGGTGAGGGCGTGGGATGTTCGTCGTGCGCGGGAGGCGTTTCGGTTCATGAGCCAGGCGCGGCATACGGGGAAGATCGTGCTTTCCATGCCCGTGGTGGAGGAGGGTCTGGGGAGGGTGTTGGTGACGGGTGGGACGGGGTTGTTGGGTGGTTTGGTGGCGCGTCATTTGCTGGCGTGTCATGGGGCTCGGGAGTTGGTGTTGGTGAGTCGTCGTGGGCTGGATGCGCCGGGCGCGGGAGAGCTGGTCGCCGACCTCGAGGGTTTGGGCGCGAGCGTGAGTGTGTTGGCGTGTGATGTGGGTGATCGGGAGCAGTTGCGGGGGGTGGTGGAGTCGGCTGGTGAGCTTGACGCGGTAGTGCACGCTGCGGGTGTCCTTGATGATGGGGTGATCGACTCGTTGACGGTTGAGCGGCTCGACAGGGTGCTGGCGGCGAAGGCGGACGCGGCGTGGTATCTGCACGAGCTGACCGCGGACATGGATTTGAAGGCGTTCGTGTTGTTCTCCTCTGCGGCTGGTGTGGTGGGTAGCCCGGGGCAGGGCAGCTATGCGGCAGCGAACGCGTTTTTGGATGCGCTGGCGGCGCATCGCCGCGGGGCGGGGCTTGTGGCCACCTCGATCGCGTGGGGGTTGTGGGAGCGGGCCAGTGGGATGACTGGCGACCTGGATGACGCGGCGCGTGCGCGGATGGCGCGGGGAGGACTGCGCGCGCTGGGCGTGGAGGAGGGGTTGGAGCTCTTTGATGCGGCGCTGGCTGGGGAGCGCGCGTTGGTGTTGGCGGCCCCGGTCGATCGCGGTGTGTTGCGGGAGCTTGCGCGAGAGGGCTCTTTGCCTGTGCTTCTCAGCGGCCTGGTGGGCGCCTCCAGGCGCAGAAGTGTCCAGCGCGAGCAGCGGGGATCGTTCGCGCGGCGGCTTGCCGGTGTCGCCGAGGGCGAGCGGCTGGGAGTCGTGCTCGAGTTCGTCAGAAGCCAGACGGCGGTCGTCCTGGGGCACGAAGGCTCTGCGGCGGTCGCACCGGAGCGGTCTTTCAAAGATCTCGGGTTCGACTCGCTGGGGGTGGTGGAGCTGCGCAACCGGCTCGCCGGCGAGAGCGGGCTGCAGCTGCCGGCCAGTCTCGTGTTCGACTACCCCACACCCAACGCACTCGCCAGCCACCTCCTCGCAGAGCTCACGGGCAGCGTGCCGAGCTCGCGGCGCGCTCGCGAGGAGGCCGAGCTCACGTCGGCGATCGCGTCGATCCCGATCGATCGGCTACGAGCAACAGGCCTATTGGCTGCGCTGCTCGCGCTCGCTCGTCCTGAGAGTGTCCAGTCGGCCGGCGCGGCCGCGCGGGGCGCGGAGGCGATCGATGCGATGGACCTCGACGCGCTTGTGCAAACAGCGATGCAGGGCACGGAGGAGATCGCATAAATGGGCGCCACCGAGGAGAGGGTCGTTGAGGCGCTGCGCAACGCTCTGAAGGAGAGCGCGCGGCTGGGCGACCAAAACAGGCTACTCATCCAAGCGCGCCGCGAGCCGATCGCGATCATCGGGATGAGCTGTCGCTATCCAGAGGCGGACTCGCCGCAAGAGCTGTGGAACCTCGTGGCAGACGGCCGCGACGCCATCGCCGGGTTGCCGACAAACCGCGGGTGGAATCTGGAGAGCATCTATGACCCCGATCCCGACCGTGCCGGCACCAGCTACACCCAATACGGCGGGTTCCTCCACGACGCCGGCGACTTCGACGCAGCCTTCTTCGCGATCGCCCCAAACGAGGCCCTCACGATGGACCCCCAGCAACGACTGCTGCTCGAAACAGCCTGGGAGGCCATCGAAAACGCCCGCATCGATCCCCACGCGCTGCACGGCAGCCACACCGGGGTCTTCGCGGGAATCAGCTCAACCGACTACGAAGCCGCCCTCAGGGCGGCATCGGCAGATACCGGGATTTCCGAAACCTATGGGTTGACCGGCGTGTCAGGCGGTGTGGTGTCGGGACGGGTGGCGTATGTATTCGGTTTCGAGGGGCCCGCTGTCACGATCGACACCGCTTGCTCGTCCTCGCTGGTGGCGTTGCACTTGGCGTGTGGCGCATTGCGCAACCGAGAGTGCTCGATGGCGCTCGCCGGCGGCGTCACCGTGATGAGCACACCAACGGCGCTCATGGGCTTCTCGCGCCAGCGCAACCTCGCCCCCGATGGTCAGTGCAAGTCGTTTGCCGACGCGGCCGACGGCACCGGTTTCTCCGAGGGCGTGGGTGTGCTCTTGCTGGAGCGCCTATCCGATGCGATCGCCAATCGGCACCCGGTGCTGGCTGTGGTGCGCGGTAGCGCCGTCAATCAGGACGGCGCAAGCAACGGTCTCTCCGCTCCCAACGGTCTCGCGCAGCAGCGCGTGATCGCCGACGCGCTGCTCGCCGCTGACGTTTTGCCTGAGGAGGTCGACATCGTCGAGGCGCATGGCACCGGCACGGTACTCGGCGACCCGATCGAGGCACAGGCCCTGCTGGCCACCTACGGGGCCCACCATCCAGACGAGCGTCCGCTGTGGCTCGGGTCGATCAAGTCGAACATCGGCCACACCCAGGCGGCGTCTGGCGTCGCGGGCGTGATCAAGATCGTCAAGGCGCTCGAGCGCGGCATTATGCCAACGACGCTGCATGTGGACCAGCCTTCATCGCATGTCGACTGGTCCACGGGTGCGGTATCGCTGCTCACCGACGGGCAGCCGTGGGAGCGCGATGGGCGTCCGCGCCGTGCAGGGGTGTCTTCCCTTGGTGTCAGTGGCACCAACGCGCATGTGATTGTCGAGGAGGCGCCGGTGGTGGAGGCTGGTGCTCGTTCGTCCGGGCTCGAGGGCGGGCTTGAGAGTGTTGGGGTTGAGGGTGGCGTGGGCGACGTGGGGTTTGTGGGTGGGGTGGTGCCGTGGGTGTTGTCGGGTAGGGGTGAGGGGGCGTTGCGGGCTCAGGCTGGGCGGTTGTTTGAGTTTTTGGGGGAGGAGGGTGGTTCGGGGGGTGAGGTTGGGTTTGATCCGGTTGATGTGGGGTTTTCGTTGGCTGGTCGTTCGCGGTTTGAGAGTCGTGCGGTTGTGGTGGGTGAGGGTCGTGAGGGTTTGGTTGGTGGGTTGGGTGCTGTTGTTGGTGGTGAGTCGCGGCGGGGTGTGGTGATTGGCTCGGGGTCTGGCTCGGCTGGTGCTGTTGCTGGTGGTGGTGTGGTGTTTGTGTTTCCTGGTCAGGGGTCGCAGTGGGTGGGTATGGCGGTTGAGTTGTTGGATGGGTCGCCGGTGTTCGCTGAGCGGTTGGGTGAGTGTGAGCGGGCGCTTTCGGAGTATGTGGGGTGGTCGGTTGAGGGTGTGTTGCGTGGTGGTGAGGGTGTGCCGGGGTTTGATCGGGTGGATGTGGTGCAGCCTGTGTTGTGGGCGGTGATGGTGTCGTTGGCGGGGTTGTGGGAGTGGTGTGGTGTGCGGCCTGCGGCGGTGGTGGGGCATTCGCAGGGTGAGATCGCGGCGGCGGTCGTGGCTGGTGGGTTGTCGTTGGAGGATGGGGCACGGGTGGTTGCGTTGCGTGCTCGGGCGTTGGGTGAGTTGGCTGGTAAGGGCGGGATGGTCTCGGTCGCGTTGGGCGCTGAGGATGTCCTGGAGCGGATCGCGCGGTGGGGTGAGCGCGTTTCGTTGGCGGCGGTGAATGGTCCGGGGTCAGTGGTCGTCTCTGGTGATCCTGGTGCGCTCCAGGAGTTGTTGGCTGAGTGTGAGGGTGATGGTGTGAGGGCGCGGTCGATCCCGGTTGACTATGCGGCGCATTCGGTGCAGATCGAGGCGATTCGCGAGGTGTTGTTGGAGGGTTGTGCGGGGATCGAGCCACAGGCGGGGATGGTGCCTTTCTATTCGTCGGTCACCGGTGGGCAGCTCGACACCGCGACGCTTGATGGCGAGTACTGGTATCGCAATTTGCGGGAGACGGTGCGCTTCGAGGAGGCGACCACGGCGTTGCTTGGGAGCGGTGAGCGGGGGTTTGTGGAGGTCAGTCCGCACCCGGTGCTGAGCGTCGGGGTGCAGGAAACGATCGATACGCTCGATGATCCTGGTGAGAGCTTGGTCGTCGGGTCGCTGCGCCGCGACGAGGGTGGCACCGAGCGGTTCTTGACGTCACTGGCAGAGGTGTGGGTCGCCGGCGGGAACGTTGACTGGCCCAGGGTGTTCGCGGGGCGCGGCGGTAAGCCTGTCAGCTTGCCGACTTACGCATTCCAGCGCCAACGCTACTGGCTGACCGCGACCGGTGGTAGCGGCGACCCGGCATCGTTCGGGCAAGCAGCGCTACGGCATCCGTTGCTGGGGGCCGCGGTCGCGTTGGCGGACGGTGATGGGTGGTTGTTCACCGGTCGCCTTTCACTCGAGTCCCACCCATGGCTCGCCGATCACGTCGTACTCGGCCACGTCCTGCTGCCAGGGACCGCGCTGGTCGAGCTAGCGAGTTATGCGGGCGGCAGCGTCGGCCCGGGACGGGTGCAGGAGCTCACGCTCGAATCCCCGCTTGTGCTCCCTGAGCATGGTGCCATCCAGATACAGATTGCGATTGGCGAGCCCGACGGGCATGGCACGCGATCCGTGACCATCTTCGCTCGACCGGAAAATCGCTCGGCCGCGATCGACGCTCCGCTGATCGATCAAGCGCCATGGACGCGTCACGCAAGCGGGGCACTGGCCCCCGCTGAAGAGCGCGACGCGGGCGTGGACCTCTCGGTGTTCGCCGACCACCAGTGGCCTCCTCCAGGAGCATCGGTCGTCCAGCTGGAAGGTGCTTACGATCGCCTGGCCGACCTCGGAATCGACTACGGACCGGCCTTTCAAGGCCTGCGCAACGTGTGGCGGCGAGGCGATCGCGTATTCGCCGAGGTGGAGCTGCTCAGCGAGCGGAGCTGGCCGACCGGCTCCTTTACGGTACACCCGGCGTTGCTCGACGCTGCGCTTCATGCCGCGGCCATCGCCTCGATGGGCACAGACAACAGGCAGGGAGTCGCCCGAGACGGTATCGCTCTCCCGTTCTCGTGGGGCAACGCGATCTTGGCGACTTCGCAAGCGACCCGCCTGCGAGTCTGTCTCTCGGCACTGCCCGCGGGTGACGGCTCGCCTGGCGACGCGATCGCGTTGGTCGCAGTGGATCAGCATGGCCGCCTTGTGGCGTCTGTCGACTCGTTGGTGTCGCGGGTCACGCCGGCAGGGGCGCTCGCCGATTTGCAGGACGGCATAGATGATTCGTTGTTGTCGCTCGACTGGCGCCCCATGGGGAATCGAAGCGAGGCAAGGCTCTCCGAGAACTCGGTGCTGATCGCGGCGGAGTTCTCACCGCTCGCTGCTTCACTGACAACTGAGCGGCCGTTGAGGGTATATCCAGATCTGGGCTCTCTGTGGGAGGTGCTTGAGCAAGAGCCGGTGCCCGACGTCGTGATTGTCGATTGCACCGCGGCCCCTGAGTCGTCCGTTGCGGCGCCAACTACCTTGAAGAGCCCGATCGTCCCTGCCCATCGGCGTACACATGCGCTGCTCGATCTCCTGCGGCGCTGGCTGGAGAGTGAGCGGTTCGGCGGCTCGCGTCTGGTCGTGGTTACTCGCGGCGCCGTCGCCGGCTTGGCCGGCGAGGCGGTGTACGACCTATCGGGAGCATGCCTGTGGGGCCTCGTGCGCTCGGCGCAATCCGAGAACCCCGAGCGCATCGGCCTGATCGACGTCGACGATATTAAAGGCGTAGGGGCGGAGATCGCAGCTGCCGTCGCGTCGGGAGAGCCGCAGGTCGCGGTACGGCGCAGCAAGTCGCTGGCCCCGCGGATCGTGAGAAGAATGGGGTCGGGAGCGAACCAGTATGGCCCGGCGCCCGGCACGCCCGATAGCCCCCTTGTGCTCGACCCTGACAGTACTGTGCTGGTCACGGGCGGTACCGGCGGGCTGGGGGCGTTGGTTGCGCGTCATCTCGTATCGGCGTATGGCGTGCGGAGCGTGGTGCTGGCCAGCCGGCATGGCTTGGCGGCGCCGGGCGCGGAGGAGTTGGTGGCTGATCTCGAGGAGCTGGGCGCCCGCGCGAGGGTTGTGGCGTGTGATGTGAGCGATCGCGACGAGGTCGATCGTCTGCTTGGTTTGTTGCCCGCGGAGCTGCCACTGCGCGGGGTAGTGCACGCCGCTGGGGTGCTCGACGACGCAGCGATCGGTTCGTTGACGGCGGAGCGTCTCGAGCGGGTGCTGGCACCGAAGGTCGACGCTGCGTGGCATTTGCACGAGGCGACCAGCGAGAAGGAATTGACGATGTTCGTGCTGTGCTCCTCGGTGGCTGGGACTGTCGGGTCTCCGGGGCAGGGCAACTATGCTGCCGCGAACGCCTTTCTCGACGCGCTCGCCGTGCACCGCAGAGCACAGGGTTTGCCGGCCACGTCGCTCGCCTGGGGCTTCCTGCAGGAGGTCACTGGGCTCACCCGGCACCTTGACGATATCCATATCTCACGTCTGCGACGTACAGGCATACGCGGGTTGTCGGTCAAACAAGTCCTAAGGCTCTTTGACGTCTGCGTTGCGGGGCCGCCGCTGAGTGTCGCGGCGGCACTCGACATGGCGTCGTTGCGAGACCTCGCGCGAGTCGACGTCCTCCCGAAGGTGTTCGAGACACTGGTATCGAGGACTCCCGATCTGAACACTGCTTCGCTGGCCGTGCGTTTGCGCGAGGCGCCCGACCGCATGCGTGTGATGCTTGAGGTGGTGTGCGGGGAGGTTGCGATGGTGTTGGGCTTGGAGTCGGGAAGCGCGGTTGATCCGGAGCGGTCCTTCAAGGATCTGGGCTTCGACTCGCTGGGGGCGATTGAGCTGCGTAACCGTTTGAGCGGGGCCATTGGGCTGAGGTTGGTACCTACGTTGATCTTCGATCACCCGACGCCGCGTCGCCTCGCCGATCATTTGCTGGAGCGTTTGGCGGGCAATCCTGGGCGTGGTGCGCCGCAGACGGGGGTCGCGGCGCGCTCTGAGGAGCCGATCGCGATCGTGGGGATCGGCTGCCGGTATCCGGGCGGAGTGTGCTCGCCGGAGGGGTTGTGGGAGCTTGTGCGTTCTGAGATGAATGCGATTTCCGAGTTTCCAATTGATCGGGGTTGGGATCTCGAGGGTGTGTATGACCCGGATTCTGTTCGTTTTGGGACGACTTATACGAGTCGTGGCGGGTTTGTTGATGACACTGGTGTGTTCGACGCTGAGTTTTTCGGTGTCAGCCCGCGGGAGGCGTTGGCGATGGATCCTCAGCAACGGTTGTTGCTGGAAGCTGCGTGGGAGGCGCTCGAGCACGCCGGCATCGATCCTCACGCTGTTCGCGGGAGCCAGACGGGTGTGTTCGCCGGGGTGATGTATCAGGATTACGGTATGGGGCTCGGTGCGGTCCCCGAGAGCGTTGCCGGGTACCTGGGCACCGGGGTATCAGGCAGTGTGCTGTCGGGGCGCGTGGCGTATACGTTCGGGTTCGAGGGTCCCGCGGTGTCGGTGGATACGGCGTGTTCGTCGTCGTTGGTCGCGGTGCATCTGGCGTGTGGGGCGTTGCGCGCGGGTGAGTGCTCGATGGCGCTCGCCGGCGGCGTCACAGCGATGGCCACCCCAGGGGTGTTTATTGAGTTCTCTCGTCAGGGCGGGCTTGCTCGTGATGGGCGGTGCAAGTCGTTCGCGGACGCGGCGGATGGCGCCGGGTTCTCTGAGGGTGTGGGGCTGTTGTTGCTCGAGAGGCTTTCTGATGCTGAGCGTGACGGTCATGAGGTGTTGGGGTTGGTGCGTGGTAGTGCGGTGAATCAGGATGGGGCGAGTAATGGGTTGACGGCGCCGAATGGTCCGTCGCAGGAGCGGGTGATTGCGCAGGCGCTTGCCTGCGCGGGCGTTTCCGCGGAGGAGGTCGATGCGGTCGAGGGGCATGGGACGGGGACGGTGTTGGGTGATCCGATTGAGGCGCAGGCGTTGTTGGCGGCTTATGGGCAGGATCGTGCTAGGCCGTTGTGGTTGGGGTCGGTGAAGTCGAATATTGGTCATACGCAGGCTGCGGCTGGTGTGGCGGGTGTGATCAAGATGGTGATGGCGATGCGTCATGGTGTACTGCCTGCGACGTTGCATGTGGATCAGCCTTCCTCGCACGTGGATTGGGATGCCGGCGCGATCTCGCTTTTGACGGAGACGCAGCCGTGGGAGCCGAACGGGCGTCCGCGGCGGGCTGGTGTGTCGTCGTTCGGGATCAGTGGCACGAACGCGCATGTGATTATCGAGGAGGCGCCGGTGGTGGAGGCTGGTACTCGCTCCCCTGAACTCGATGGTGTTGGTGTTGGGTTTGTGGGTGGTGTGGTGCCGTGGGTGTTGTCGGGTAGGGGTGAGGGGGCGTTGCGGGATCAGGCTGGGCGGTTGTTTGAGTTTTTGGGGGAGGAGGGTGGTTCGGGGGGTGAGGTTGGGTTTGATCCGGTTGATGTGGGGTTTTCGTTGGCTGGTCGTTCGCGGTTTGAGAGTCGTGCGGTTGTGTTGGGTGAGGGTCATGAGGTTTTGCGGGATGGGTTGGGTGGTGTGGTTGGTGGCGAGTCGCGGCGGGGTGTGGTGATTGGCTCGGGGTCTGGCTCGGCTGGTGCTGTTGCTGGTGGTGGTGGTGTGGTGTTTGTGTTTCCGGGTCAGGGTTCGCAGTGGGCGGGGATGGCGGTTGAGCTGTTGGACGGGTCGCCCGTGTTTCGGGAGCGGTTGGGTGAGTGTGAGCGCGCGCTTTCAGAGCATGTGGAGTGGTCGGTTGAGGAGGTGTTGCGTAGCGGTGAGGGTGCGTCGGGGCTTGATCGGGTGGATGTGGTGCAGCCTGTTTTGTGGGCGGTGATGGTGTCGTTGGCGGGGTTGTGGGAGCACTGTGGTGTGCGGCCTGCGGCGGTGGTGGGGCATTCACAGGGTGAGATCGCGGCAGCGGTCGTGGCCGGCGGGTTGTCGCTCGAGGATGGGGCACGGATTGTCGCTTTGCGTGCTCGGGCGTTGGCCGAGTTGGCCGGTAAGGGCGGGATGGTCTCGGTCGCGTTGGGCGCTGAGGATGTCCTGGAGCGGATCGCGCCGTGGGGTGAGCGGGTGTCGTTGGCGGCGGTGAATGGTCCGGGGTCAGTGGTCGTCTCTGGTGATCCTGGTGCGCTCCAGGAGTTGTTGGCTGAGTGTGAGGGTGATGGTGTGAGGGCGCGGTCGATCCCGGTTGACTATGCGGCGCATTCGGTGCAGATCGAGGCGATTCGCGAGGTGTTGTTGGAGGGTTGTGCGGGGATCGAGCCACAGGCGGGGATGGTGCCTTTCTATTCGTCGGTCACCGGTGGGCAGCTCGACACCGCGACGCTTGATGGCGAGTACTGGTATCGCAATTTGCGGGAGACGGTGCGCTTCGAGGAGGCGACCACGGCGTTGCTTGGGAGCGGTGAGCGGGGGTTTGTGGAGGTCAGTCCGCACCCAGTGTTGAGCGTTGGGGTGCAGGAAACGATCGATACGCTCGATGATCCTGGTGAGAGCTTGGTCGTCGGGTCGCTGCGCCGCGACGAGGGTGGCACCGAGCGGTTCTTGACGTCACTGGCAGAGGTGTGGGTCGCCGGCGGGAGCGTTGATTGGCCCAGGGTGTTCGCGGGGCGCGGCGGTAAGCGAGTCCCGCTCCCGACCTACGCGTTTCAGCGCCAACGCTACTGGCTGACCGCGGCGGGTGGTAGCGGTGACCCGGCGTCGTTTGGGCAAGCAGCGCTACGGCATCCGTTGCTCGGGGCCGCAGTCGCGTTGGCGGACGGCGATGGGTGGTTGTTCACCGGCCGCCTTTCACTCGAGTCCCACCCATGGCTCGCCGATCACGTCGTACTCGGCCACGTCCTGTTGCCAGGGACCGCGCTGCTGGAGCTCGCGCTGCACGCCGGGGGTGAGCTCGACACCCCGGTCGTCTCCGAGCTCGTGCTGCACACACCGGTCGTGATCCCCGAGCAGGGCGCGCTGCAGTTGCAGGTTTGTGTCGGTGAGCCCGACGAGCACGGCGCGCGACCGGTGAGCATCCACACTTGCCCGCAGGCCACCCTGGATGCCGACTCGGGCTTTGCGGGGGAGTGGACACGGCACGCCACCGGCACCCTCGTACCGCACGCCGCCGACGGTGCGATCGCTGCGGCGGATCGCGCGGCGCGGGTCCTCGGTCCCTCGTGGCCGCCCGGTGGGGCGGAACCGCTCGACCTCGATGGGTTCTACGACCGCATGGGTGACCTCGGCCTGGAATACGGCCCGGTGTTCCAAGGTCTCACGGGTGCTTGGCGCGATGGGGAGGATCTCTATGCCGAGGTGTCGCTGGGTGAGGATCACGAGCAGCAGGCCGACTCCTTCGATATTCATCCAGCCCTTCTCGACAGCGCGCTTCACGCAAGCGTGCTGCTCGCAGATCGGGTTGCCGGCTCGGATGGGCAGGGACCGCGGCTCCCGTTCTCCTGGGACGGCGTGAGTGTCTCGGCCGTTGGGGCGTCCAGCCTGCGCGTTCACCTGCGCCTGAACAAGAGCAATGGCTCGATGTCGCTGACGGCTGTGAACGATGTCGGCCAGCTCGTTCTTGGAGCAGACTCTCTGGTCGCACGTGCGATTCCTGCCGATGAGCTGCGGCGCTTGCGCCGTGAGGGTGCTGCCGAGGGTTCGTTGTTTCAGGTTGAGTGGGTGCCCGCGGCGGGCGGGGTGGATTCGGATCTGGCTGTTGGGGGGCTGGTGGTGTTGGGTGGCGAGGAATGCGTGCTCGAGGAGGCTGAGGGTGAGCTGGCGGTTTATTGTGATTTGAGGGGGTTGGGTGAGGCGATCGAGGGAGGAGCGCCGGTCCCGGGCACTGTGTTCTTGGATGTCCGCGAGATGGCTGCTGGTGGGATGGAGGATCTTTCGCTGCTGGGGCGGTTGCGGGTGGTTCTTGGGCGGGTGTTGGAGACGGTTCAGGAGTGGCTTGGGGATGTGAGGTTCGATGGGTCGCGGCTGGTTGTGGTCACGGGGTCGTCGGTGACTGCTGATCCGCCTGCGGTTGGTGCTGATCCTGCTGTGTTTGGTGGGGATGCTGCTGTGTTTGGGGTTGGTGGTGGGGTTGTGAATGGGGGTGGTTTGGTTGATGGGGCGGTGTGGGGTTTGGTGCGCTCGGTGCAGTCGGAGCATCCCGGGCGGCTTGTGTTGCTGGGTGTGGGTGATGGTGATGTTTCGTGGGGGGAGTTGGCTGGGGCGGCGGGTGTTGGTGAGCCGGGGGTTGTTGTGTGTGGGGGTGTGGTGTTGGTGCCGCGGGTGGTTGGTGTTGGTGGTGGGTTGGTGGTTCCGGAGGGTGTTGGTGGTGGGTGGCGTTTGGAGGCTGGCGGTGGTTCGTTGGGGGCTGGTGATGATGGCTCGTTGGAGGGTTTGGGGTTGGTGTCGTGTGAGGTGGCGGGTGGGGTGTTGGGGGAGGGGCAGGTTCGTGTTGGGGTGCGTGCTGGCGGGGTGAATTTTCGTGATGTGTTGATCGCGTTGGGTATATATCCGGGGGCGGCGCGTGTTGGTGGTGAGGGCGCGGGCGTGGTGTTGGAGGTGGGACCCGGGGTCGAGGAGTTGGGTGTCGGGGATCGGGTCATGGGGTTGTGCTCGGGGTTGGGGCCGGTCGCGGTCAGTGATCAGCGGTTGTTCGTGCGGGTGCCCGCGGGGTGGTCGTTCGCGCAGGCGGCGTCGGTACCGGTCGCGTTCTTGACGGCTTATTACGGGTTGGTGGATCTCGCTGGGTTGAAGGCGGGTGAGAGGGTGCTGGTGCACGCCGCGACGGGCGGGGTCGGGATGGCGGCCCTCCAACTGGCGCATCATTTGGGTGCCGAGGTGTTCGCGACCGCGAGCCCCGCGAAGTGGAGGGTGTTGCAGTCGTTGGGAGTGGAGGAGTCGCATATCGCGTCTTCGCGGACGGTGGAGTTCAAGGAGCAGTTCCTTCAGCAGAGCGGCGGCGCTGGGGTCGATGTCGTGCTGGATTCCCTCGCGGGAGAGTTCGTGGACGCCTCGCTCGAGCTGCTGGGTCCGGGTGGCCGGTTCGTGGAGATGGGCAAGACCGATGTTCGCAACGCGCAGGAGCTGGCGGTCAGCTATCCGGGGGTGCGGTATCGCGCGTTCGATATGACCGAGGCCGGCCCCGAACGGATCAGCGAGATGCTGGGAGTGCTGCTGGGGCTCTTCGAGGTTGGGGTGTTGCGGCCGCTGCCGGTGAGAGCGTGGGATATCCGTCGCGCACCGGAGGCGCTGCGGTTCATGAGCCAGGCACGGCACACCGGGAAGATCGCGCTCAGCATGCCCACCCCCGCCGGGGGGCTGGGGAGAGTGTTGGTGACGGGCGGGACGGGGCTGCTCGGTGGCGTCGTCGCGCGTCATCTGGTCGCGGAGCATGGGGCGCGAGAGCTAGTGCTGGCCAGTCGTCACGGGTTGGACGCCCCTGATGCGGCCGGGCTGGTAGCCGACCTCGAGGATATGGGTGCGGGCGTGCGTGTCGTTGCGTGTGATGTGAGCGACCGCGAGCAACTACGAGCGGTGGTGGAGTCGGCCGGCGAGCTCGACGCGGTGATCCACGCTGCGGGCGTCCTTGATGACGGGGTGATCGGCTCGTTGACGGTCGAGCGCCTCGAGGGGGTGCTGGCAGCGAAGGCCGACGCGGCGTGGCACCTACACGAGCTAACCGCGCACCATGATCTGAAGGCGTTCGTGTTGTTCTCTTCGGCTGCCGGGGTCCTCGGCAGCCCCGGGCAGGGAAACTACGCCGCCGCGAACGCGTTCCTCGACGCGCTGGCCGCGCACCGCCGCGCGCAGGGGTTGCCCGCGGTATCGATTGCGTGGGGGTTGTGGGAGCAAACCAGCGAGCTGACCGGTGACCTGGACGAGACCGCACGCGCACGAATGACACGCGCAGGACTACGCCCACTTGGCACAGAGGAAGGACTACAGCTCTTCGACACCGCGCTCGCCGGCGAGCAGCCGACAGTCCTGGCAACCCCGATCGACCGCGCCACACTGCGAGATCTCGCGCGGGAGGAGGCGTTGCCGGCGATCCTCAGCCACCTAGTCCGCGCCCCGCAGCACCGTACAGGCCAACGACCGGGATCGCTTGTGCAGCGCCTGGCGAGCACTCCGGAGCGAGACCATCCCAACGTCGTCCTCGACCTCATCAGCAGCCAGGCTGCCGCAGTGCTGGGCCACACCAGCCCGAGCGCGATCGACCCGAACCGGTCGTTCAAGGACCTCGGCTTCGATTCCCTGGGCGCAGTCGAGCTCCGCAACCGGCTCAGCGCCCAGACCGGACTACGACTCCCCGCCAGCCTCGTCTTCGACCACCCCACACCCAAGACACTCGCCGAGCACCTGCTCGCACGAATCATGGATGCCCCGCGGGGGGTGGCGGATGTGTCGGTGGCTGGGCATCGCGAGGAGCCGGTGGCGATCGTTGGGCTCGGCTGCCGGTATCCGGGTGGTGTGTGTTCGCCGGAGGAGTTGTGGGAGATGGTCGCGTCGGCGCGCGACGGGATCTCTGCCTTCCCCGCCGATCGCGGTTGGGACCTCGAGTCTCTTTATGACCACGATCCGGATCATGTGGGCAACAGTTACGTGCGCGAGGGCGGGTTTCTCCATGACGCCGGGGAGTTCGATGCCGCGTTCTTCGGGATCGGTCCGCGTGAGGCGTTGGCGATGGATCCCCAGCAGCGGTTGTTGCTGGAGGTATGTTGGGAGGCGTTCGAGGACGCGGGCATCGATCCTGTGCCCCTGAAGGGCACGCAGGTTGGCGTATTCGCGGGGGTGATCTCCTCTGCTTACGGCTTCGGCTCCGATTCTCCGCGGGAGCTGGAGGGTTACATGGTCACCGGCGGCACGACCAGCGTCGCCTCCGGTCGCGTGGCTTATGCCTTTGGCCTGGAGGGCCCGGCGGTCTCGGTGGATACAGCGTGCTCCTCTTCGCTGGTGGCACTGCACCTGGCGTGCCAGGCGCTGCGTGACGGGGAGTGCTCGATGGCGCTCGCCGGCGGGGTGACCGTCATGGCATCGCCGGCGACGTTTGTCGAGTTCAGTCGTCAGCGCGGTCTCGCGAAAAATGGCAGGTGCAAGTCCTTTGCGGACGCTGCCGATGGCACGGGTTTCTCCGATGGTGTCGGCATCGTTCTCTTGGAGCGTCTCTCTGATGCGGAGCGCAATGGTCATCGCGTATTGGGGTTGGTGCGGGGGAGCGCGGTCAATCAAGATGGCGCGAGCAACGGGCTGACGGCGCCCAATGGCCCTTCGCAGGAACGGGTGATTGCGCAGGCGTTGGCCAATGCGCGATTGTCGGCGGCCCAGGTCGATGTGGTCGAGGGGCATGGGACGGGTACCATGCTTGGCGATCCGATTGAGGCGCAGGCGTTGATCGCCAGCTATGGTCAGGACCGCGAGCGGCCGTTGTGGCTTGGCTCGATCAAGTCGAACATCGGTCATACGCAGGCTGCGGCGGGTGTCGCGGGTGTGATCAAGATGGTGCTGGCGATGCGTCATGGCGTGTTGCCGCCGACGTTGCATGTCGATGCGCCTTCGTCCGCTGTGGACTGGTCCGCCGGCGAGGTGTCATTGTTGGTCGAGCAGGTGCTGTGGGAGCGCAATGGCGAGCCGCGCCGGGCGGGGGTTTCCTCGTTTGGGGTGAGTGGCACCAACGCGCACGTGATCCTCGAGGAGCCCCCGGTCACTGTTGCGGATGAGGTCGGTGTCGCGGGTCAGGTCGGTATTGCGAGTGAGGGTGGTGTCGCGGGCGTCTTCGCTGACGGTGTCGTGTTGCCGTGGCTGGTCTCGGCCAAGGGCCAGGGAGCGTTGCGAGGCCAGGCCCGGCGGCTGGGTGAGCATGTTTTGCAGCACCCGGAGTTGGGGGTTGACGACGTGGGTCTCTCGCTCGCAGTGACGCGTTCGGCGTTTGCGCATCGCGCGGTGGTGTTGGGTGCCATGTGCGATGAGCTTCTCGAGGGGTTGGGTGCGCTCGCCGCCGCTGAGCCCTCGCCCAACGTGCTCGAGGGCGTGGCCTCTCGCGGGCGTTTGGCGTTCTTGTTCACCGGCCAAGGTACTCAGCGTGTGGGTATGGGCCGGGAGTTGCACAGGGCCTTCCCGGTGTTCCGAGAGGCCTTGGATGAGGTGTGCGCGGGCTTTGATCCCCACCTGGGGCATCCATTGCTGCAGGTGTTGTTCGCTTCTGAGGGTCCTTCCGGGGCTGGGCTGTTGGATCGGACGGCGTTCACGCAGCCCGCGCTGTTCGCGCTCGAGGTCGCGCTGTTCAGGTTGCTGGAGAGATGGGGCGTGCATCCTGATTTCCTGGTTGGTCATTCGATCGGGGAGCTCGCCGCGGCTCATGTGGCCGGTGTGCTCTCGCTTGAGGATGCGTGTGTGCTGGTTGCCGCTCGCGGGCGTTTGATGGACGCGTTGCCGCCGGGCGGCGCGATGGTCGCGCTGCAGGCGTCTGAGCAGGAGGTGCTGCCGTCGCTTGCGGGGTTGCGGGAGCAGGTTGCGCTGGCCGCCGTGAATGGGCCGTCATCGGTGGTGGTCTCCGGCGATGAGGACGCGGTGCTCGCGCTGGCGGAGTCATGGCGCGGACGGGGACGCATGACCAAGCGGCTGCGGGTCTCTCACGCGTTTCACTCCCCGAGGATGGAGGCGATGCTCGAGCAGTTCGCTGAGGTGGCGGGCGAGATCTCCTTCATGCCCCCGGCGATCCCGATCATCTCCAACGTGACGGGTGGGCCACTCTCGGCCGAGCTGGCATGCTCGTCTGACTATTGGGTGCGTCACGTGCGCGAACCCGTGCGTTTCTCGGACGGGGTTCGCTGGCTTGGCGCTCAGGGTGTCGGCAGCTTCCTCGAGCTGGGCCCCGATGGCGTGTTGAGCGCGATGACCCACGACTGCCTGGCCGGCGCCGAGCTGGGCGGGGGGTCCGTCGAGGGAGCTGGCGCGGGCGAGGTGCAGGCGTTGGCGCTGCTGCGCGATGAGCGCCCCGAGAGCCAGACGCTGCTGGCCTCGCTGGCCGCGGCATGGGTGCGCGGTGTGCAGGTGGACTGGGAGAGGGGGTTCGAGGGCTCTGGCGCCAAGCGGGTTTCGTTGCCGACCTATGCTTTTCAGCGCGAGCACTACTGGTTGTCGGGGGGATCGAGTGCGGGCGATGCCAGTGCGCTAGGGCAGTCCGCGGCCGACCATCCGCTGCTGGGAGCAGCGGTGGCGTTGGCCGATCAGGGGGGTTGGCTGTTCACGGGTCGGCTGTCGTTGGAGAGTCATCCGTGGCTTGCCGATCACGCGGTGTTGGGTACTGTGTTGCTGCCTGGGGCGGCGTTCGTGGAGCTCGCGTTGCGCGCGGGCGGCGAGGCAGGCTGCGGCGTGCTGCAGGAGCTCACGTTGGAGGCGCCCCTGATCCTGACCGAGCGGCGGGCGGTGCAGTTGCAGATCGCGGTCGGCGGGACCGATCGTTCGGGGGCGCGTTCGCTCGGGATCCATTCACGCCCGCAGGAGGCTGACGGCGCGTCGTGGGGGGAGTGGGAGTGGACGCGCCACGCCAGCGGCGTGCTAGCGCCAGTGGCGGCGCAACCGGCGGCGCTGCAGGCGCAGGCGGCGGCGCTTGCTGCCGCCTGGCCGCCCGAGGGTGCGCAGGTCGTGGACGTCGAGGGCCTCTACGATCGCCTCGCCGAGTATGGCCTGGAATACGGTCCCGCCTTCCAGGGCTTGCGGGCGGCGTGGCGTCGCGGCGATGAGATCTTCGCCGAGGTCTGTCTCGCTGAGAACCAGCGCTCGGAGGCCGACGCCTTCGGTGTGCACCCGGCGTTGCTGGACGCGACGCTGCACACGATGGGGCTGGTCGGGCTCGATCGAGGCAGCGAGGACCGCGGCGGAGGTGTGCGCCTGCCGTTCTCCTTCGGCGGCGTGTCCCTGGGTGCGGTGGGCGCGTCGACGGTGCGAGTGCGCCTCGCGCCGACGGCGGGTGAGGGCGGCGTCTCGTTGGTGTGTGTCGATGGCTCCGGTGCGCCGGTCGTCTCGGTGGCCTCGCTGCATACTCGCGAGCTGCCCCTCGGGCAGCTGGCGAGCGCCGATGGCCGCGATCACGAGTCGCTGTTCCTCTTGGACTGGGTGCCGGTGCAGGTTCCCGCCGCCCCCTCGGTCTCGATCGGAGAGGAGGAGCGGTTGGGCGCCGGTGAGGGGGAGGTCCCGGAGGCGGTGTTCGTCGATCTCGTCGCCGATGCCCGCGGAGGTTCCTCCAGTTCCGCGGGCCGTGGTTTGCCCGAGGCGGCGCACCGGGTCGTCAATCGCGTGCTCGCTCGCGTGCAGATGTGGCTCTCCGATGAGCAGTTCTCGGCTTCGCGGCTTGTGTTCGTGACACACGGCGCGGTTGGCCCTGGGGTCGGAGAGGGGCTGGCGGGGTTGGCGCCAGCGGCGGTGTGGGGCTTGGTTCGTAGCGCTCAATCGGAGAACCCGGGCCGCTTCCTGCTGGTCGATCTCGACGAGCGGGAGGACTCCCGGCAGGCGCTGCCCGCGATCCTCGCGGCCGTGGCAGCCGGGTTGGATGAGCCACAGCTCGCGGTGCGCGAGGGCAACGTCCTGGCCGCTCGGCTGGGACGAGTCGCTCGGGCGCTGCCCCTCGCCCAGAGCGAGGATCGGACCGACGGGCAACCCGCCGTCACGACGGCGCTTGACTTGCGCGGCACGATGTTGATCACCGGTGGCACCGGGGGTTTGGGGGCGCTCGTCGCCAGGCATTTGGTGGTCGAGCATGGGGTGCGTCATCTGCTGCTGGCGAGCCGCAGCGGCCTCCAGGCAGAGGGTGCGCCCGAGCTTCAGGCGGAGCTGGCCGATCTGGGCGCCGAGGTGAGAGTCGTGGCGTGCGATGTGTCTCAGCGGAGCGAACTCGAGGCGCTGATCGGCTCCGTGGGAGAAGAGTTCCCCTTGGTTGGGGTGGTGCATGCCGCCGGGGTGCTCGACGATGGTGTGGTCGAGGCCCTGACCGCTGAGCGTGTGGAGCACGTCCTGGCCGCGAAGGCGGATGCGGCCTGGCACCTGCACGAGCTGACCGAGCACCTGGATCTGCGGGCATTCGTGTTGTTCTCCTCCGCGGCCGGGATCTTCGGCAGTCCCGGCCAAGGCAATTACGCCGCCGCAAGCGCCTTCCTCGATGCCCTGGCTCAGCACCGCCGTGCCCGGGGTCTCGTGGCTACCTCGCTGGCGTGGGGACAGTGGGCCGCGGTCGGCGGCATGGCCGGTAAGCTCCGCGATGTCGATATGGCGCGTCTAGCGCGCTCGGGGATCGGCGCGCTCTCCGATGAGCAGGGGCTCGAGCTCTTCGACACCGCCCGCGGAAGCGGCGAGGCGCTGATGATCCCTATGCGCCTCGAGCCGGGCGCGTTGCGCGCAATGGCCAGAGCCGGGATCGTCCCGCCGCTGCTGCGCGGGCTAACGCGGACGTTCGCCAGGCGAGCAGGCGATCGTGCTCTCGGCGGATCGCTGGCGCGGCGTCTGGCGGAGACCCCGGAGAGTGAGCGCGAGGGTGTCGTGCTCGGGTTCGTGCGTGGGGAGGTCGCGATCGTCCTCGGACACGTTTCACCCGAGCCGGTCGATGTGCAGCGTGCCTTCAGGGATCTCGGCTTCGACTCGTTGGCCGCGGTGGAGCTGCGCAACCGCCTGAACGAGGCGAGTGGGCTGCGGCTACCCGCCACGCTCGTGTTCGATTACCCCACGCCGGTTGAGTTGAGCAATTACCTTCTGCACAGGCTTTTCCCACAAGCTCCGAACGGTGTCGACTCCGATTCCGGCGAGGCGCGGATCAGGGAGATCCTGTCAACGCTTCCCATCGCCCGGCTGCGAATGGCGGGACTGGTGGACATCCTGTTGCAGTTGGCGGATTCCGAGCATCAAGGCCCGCAAGCGGCGAGCGACGATGGAACCCCGATCGGTGCGATGAGCGTCGAGACCCTCGTGCAGAAGGCGCTCGGGAGGACCACTGCGGATGCGAAGCCTCACGTGGGGGGCTCCTGATGGCCGCTTCATATGAGGAAATCATCGCGGCTCTGCGATCGTCCCTGGAAGAGACGGAGCAGTTGCGAGCGCAGAACCATCGGCTCCTGGCGGCGTCGGTGGAGCCGATCGCGATCGTGGGGATCAGCTGCCGGTATCCGGGCGGAGTGTGCTCGCCTGAGGGGATGTGGGAGCTTGTACGTTCTGAGATGAATGCGATTTCCGAGTTTCCAACTGATCGGGGTTGGGATCTCGAGGGTGTGATTGACCCTGATTCTGTTCGTTTTGGGACTACTTATGCGAGCCGCGGCGGGTTTGTTGATGACGCTGGTGTGTTCGACGCTGAGTTTTTCGGTGTCAGCCCGCGGGAGGCGTTGGCGATGGATCCGCAGCAGCGGTTGTTGTTGGAAGCCGCGTGGGAGGCCCTCGAGCACGCCGGCATCGATCCTCACATGCTCCGCGGAACCCAGACCGGCGTATTTGCCGGGGTCATGTATCAGGATTACGGTACGAGGCTCGGCGTGATCCCTGAGAGCGTTGCGGGGTATCTGGGTACGGGGGTTTCGGGCAGTGTGCTGTCGGGGCGTGTGGCGTATACGTTCGGGTTTGAGGGTCCCGCGGTGTCGGTGGACACGGCGTGTTCGTCGTCGTTGGTCGCGTTGCATTTGGCGTGTGGGGCGTTGCGTGCGGGTGAGTGCTCGATGGCGTTGGCGGGTGGGGTTACGGTGCTCTCGACGCCCTCGGCGTTTATTGAGTTCTCTCGTCAGCGTGGGTTGGCTCGTGATGGGCGGTGCAAGTCGTTCGCGGACGCGGCGGACGGTACTGCGTTCTCTGAGGGTGTGGGGCTGTTGTTGCTCGAGAGGCTTTCTGATGCTGAACGTCTGGGTCATGAGGTGTTGGGGTTGGTGCGTGGTAGTGCGGTGAATCAGGATGGGGCGAGTAATGGGTTGACGGCGCCGAATGGTCCTTCGCAGGAGCGGGTGATCGCGCAGGCGCTTGCCTGCGCGGGCGTTTCCGCGGAGGAGGTCGATGCGGTCGAGGGGCATGGGACGGGAACGGTGTTGGGTGATCCGATTGAGGCGCAGGCGTTGCTGTCTACCTATGGAGTTCACCGTACGGACGAGCGTCCGTTGTGGTTGGGGTCGGTGAAGTCGAATATTGGCCATACGCAGGCGGCGGCTGGTGTGGCGGGTGTGATCAAGATGGTGATGGCGATGCGTCATGGTGTACTGCCGGCGACGTTGCATGTGGATCAGCCTTCCTCGCACGTGGATTGGTCCACGGGCGCGGTCTCGCTGCTCACAGAGCAGCAGTCATGGGAGCCGAACGGGCGTCCGCGTCGTGCGGGTGTGTCGTCGTTCGGGATCAGTGGGACGAATGCGCATGTGATTCTCGAGGAAGCGCCGGCGGTGGGAATTGGTGGTGGTTCCGAGGTTGGTGGTGTTGGGGTTGAGGGTGGCGTGGGCGACGTGGGGTTTGTGGGTGGGGTGGTGCCGTGGGTGTTGTCGGGTAGGGGTGAGGGGGCGTTGCGGGCTCAGGCGGGGCGGTTGTTTGAGTTTTTGGGTGGGGAGGGTGGTTCGGGGGGTGAGGTTGGGTTTGATCCGGTTGATGTGGGGTTTTCGTTGGCTGGTCGTTCGCGGTTTGAGAGTCGTGCGGTTGTGGTGGGTGAGGGTCGTGAGGGTTTGGTTGGTGGGTTGGGTGCTGTTGTTGGTGGTGAGTCGCGGCGGGGTGTGGTGATTGGCTCGGGGTCTGGCTCGGCTGGTGCTGTTGCTGGTGGTGGTGTGGTGTTTGTGTTTCCTGGTCAGGGGTCGCAGTGGGCGGGGATGGCGGTTGAGCTGTTGGACGGGTCGCCCGTGTTTCGGGAGCGGTTGGGTGAGTGTGAGCGCGCGCTTTCAGAGCATGTGGAGTGGTCGCTTGAGGAGGTGTTGCGTGGCGGTGAGGGTGCGCCGGGGTTTGATCGGGTGGATGTGGTGCAGCCTGTGTTGTGGGCGGTGATGGTGTCGTTGGCGGGGTTGTGGGAGTGGTGTGGTGTGCGGCCTGCGGCGGTGGTGGGGCATTCGCAGGGTGAGATCGCGGCGGCGGTCGTAGCGGGCGGGTTGTCGCTGGAGGATGGGGCGCGGGTGGTCGCTTTGCGAAGCCGACTGTTGATGGGGTTGGTGGGCCGAGGTGGGATTATGTCGGTCGTGCTGGGTGAGCGGGAGTTGCGGAAGCGTTTGGAGGAGTGGGGTGGGCGGCTGGTTGTATCGGCTGTGAATGGGCCGCGTTCGACGGCGGTGGCGGGTGATTTGGAGGGGTTGCAGGAGTTGTTGGTGGAGCTTGAGCGGGATGATGTGCGGGCGCGTTTGGTGCCGGCGACGATCGCGACACATTCGCCGCAAGCAGAGGGCCTGCGTGAGGAGTTGATGGCGGTGCTGGAGGGGGTCGCGCCCCTTTCGGGTGGGGTACCGTTTCTCTCGTCGGTGACGGGTGGTTATATCGATACGGGTGAGTTGGGCGCGGAGTACTGGTATCGGAATTTGCGGGAGACGGTGCGCTTTGAGGAGGCGACCAGGGCGTTGCTTGGGAGCGGTGAGCGGGCGTTTGTGGAGGTCAGTCCGCATCCGGTGTTGAGCGTTGGGGTGCAGGAGACGATCGATACGCTTGATGATCCTGGTGAGAGCTTGGTCGTCGGGTCCCTGCGCCGCGGCGAGGGTGGCACCGAGCGGTTCTTGACCTCGCTGGCTGAGGTGTGGGTCGCTGGCGGGAGCGTTGATTGGCCCAGGATGTTCGCGGGGCGCGGCGGTAAGCGGGTCCCGCTCCCGACGTATGCGTTCCAGCGCCGGCGCTACTGGCTGACCGCGGCCGGTGGTAGCGGTGATCCCGTTTCGCTTGGGCAGTCAGCTATGCAGCATCCCTTGCTCGGTGCTGCTGTCGCGTTGGCGGAGGGTGATGGCTGGTTGTTCACTGGCCGGCTGTCGCTCGAGTCGCATCCGTGGCTTGCTGATCACTCCGTTCTTGGCCACGTCCTGTTGCCGGGGACGGCGTTGCTGGAGCTGGCGCTGCACGCTGGGGGTGAGCTCGAGGTGCCGGTCGTCTCAGAGCTCGTTCTGCACACGCCGGTGGTGATCCCTGAGCGGGGGGCGCTGCAACTGCAGGTGTGCGTCGGCGAGCCTGAGGAGAGCGGCGGGCGGCCTGTGAGTATTCACACTCGTCTTGAGGGCTCGGGGGGTGAGCCCGAGGGAGAGTGGGTGCGGCATGCTACCGGTACCCTTGCTCCACAAATGGTAGGCGACGCGGTCGTCACTGCGTCGGTCGAGCAGTTGTCTGGTGGGGTGTGGCCGCCTGTTGGCGCGCAGCCGCTTGACCTGGATGGGTTCTATGACCGCGTTGCTGATCTCGGCTTGGAGTATGGCCCGGTGTTCCAGGGCCTCACCGGTGCTTGGCGTGATGGCGAGGACTTCTATGCCGAGGTGTCGCTGAGCGAGGATCACGAGCAGCAGGCCAGTTCGTTCGTCGTGCACCCAGCACTGTTGGACTCAGCGCTGCATGTCGGCCTGGCCGTCTTCGACCATAATCGTGCGTCGTCGGGTGTGCGTTTGCCGTTTTCTTTCAGTGGTGTGGAAGTTTCAGGATTTGGGGCGAGCGCGTTGCGCGTATCGCTTTCCGTGGTGGGCAGTGATCGTGTCTCGTTGCTGGTAGCCGATCAGGGTAGTGGGCTGGTTGCTTCGGTGGAGTCGTTGATGGTGCGTGAGGTTTCGTCGCCATCGTTGGGTTCGG
Source organism: uncultured Solirubrobacterales bacterium (assembly GCA_963744245.1). Taxonomy (GTDB): domain Bacteria; phylum Actinomycetota; class Thermoleophilia; order Solirubrobacterales; family Solirubrobacteraceae; genus Palsa-744. The sequence goes on along the minus strand of CAVUST010000002.1, from coordinate 240,409 downwards.
GTGCTGTGGATTCGGCGCTCCTGGGTGTCGAGTGGTCTTCTGTGGAGGCGTATGTCGAGGCGCCTTTGATGGGTGAAGTCGGGGTTTTGGGTTCGCCGGACTATGCGCTCGCGGAGTATCTCACTGGTGCGGGATGCGCGGTTAGGACCTATGGTGACTTGCCCTCGCTGGCGCGGTCTTTGGAAGAGGACGTTGTCATGCCTCGAGTGGTCGTTGTCGACCTTGCCGAGGTGTCGGAGGTGGATTGCGTGGGTGGGGCGCTAGAAGTTCTGCATGGTACGACTGGGGGTGTGCTTGGTCTGTTGCGCGGGTGGCTAGCAGAGGAGCGTTTCTCGGATGCTTGTTTGGTGTTGTTGTCGAGGTGTGCTGTTGCTGCCAGGGCCGGGGAGACTGTGAGCGGGTTGGGTCAGTCAGGGATCTGGGGTTTGGTGCGGTCGGCGCAGACGGAGGCTCCTGGGCGGTTTGCTGTGGTTGATGTTGATGGTGTGGAGGGGATGGCTGGGGCGTTGGCGGCGGTCCTTGATGGTGAGCCGGGGGTTGTTGTTCGTGGGGGTGCGGTGTTGGTGCCGCGGGTGGGTGGTGTTGGTGGTGGGTTGGTGGTTCCGGAGGGTGTTGGTGGTGGGTGGCGTTTGGAGGCTGATGGTGATGGGTCGTTGGAGGGTTTGGGGTTGGTGTCGTGTGAGGTGGCGGGTGAGGTATTGGGGGAGGGGCAGGTTCGTGTTGGGGTGCGTGCTGGCGGGGTGAATTTTCGTGATGTGTTGATCGCATTGGGGATGTATCCGGGGGCGGGGCGTGTTGGTGGTGAGGGTGCGGGTGTGGTGTTGGAGGTGGGACCGGGGGTTGAGGAGTTGGGTGTTGGGGATCGAGTGATGGGGTTGTTGTCTGGGCTTGGGCCGGTCGCGGTCAGTGATTGTCGGTTGTTGGCGGGGGTGCCTGAGGGGTGGTCGTTCGCGCAGGCGGCGTCGGTACCGGTCGCGTTTTTGACGGCTTATTACGGGTTGGTGGATCTCGCTGGGTTGAAGGCGGGTGAGCGGGTGTTGGTTCACGCGGCGACTGGTGGGGTGGGTATGGCGGCAGTGCAGTTGGCGCGTCATTTGGGTGCCGAGGTGTTCGCGACCGCAAGCCCGGGAAAGTGGGGGGTGTTGCGGTCGTTGGGGCTGGAGGAGTCACATATCGCTTCCTCGCGGACGGTGGAGTTCAGGGAGCGGTTCCTTGAGCAGAGCGGTACTGGGGTGGATGTTGTTCTGGATTCGCTTGCTGGAGAGTTCGTGGACGCGTCGCTCGATCTGCTGGGGCCCGGCGGGCGGTTCGTGGAGATGGGCAAGACCGATATTCGGGATGTGGACGAGGTAGCGGCTCGTTATCCGGGGGTTCGGTATCGCGCGTTCGATGTGCTAGAGGCTGGTCCTGAGCGGATCAGCGAGATGCTGCGCGAGCTGCTGGAGCTCTTTCAGGTTGGGGTGCTTGGGCCGTTGCCGGTGAGGGCGTGGGATATCCGTCGGGCACCGGAGGCGTTTCGGTTCATGAGCCAGGCACGTCACACGGGCAAGATCGTGCTCACTATGCCCACGGCGACGGAGTCGGGGGGTCTGGGGAGGGTGTTGGTGACGGGTGGGACGGGGTTGTTGGGTGGTTTGGTGGCGCGTCATTTGCTGGCGTGTCATGGGGCTCGGGAGTTGGTGTTGGTGAGTCGTCGTGGGCTGGATGCGCCGGGTGCGGGAGAGCTGGTCGCCGACCTCGAGGGTTTGGGCGCGAGCGTGAGTGTGTTGGCGTGTGATGTGGGTGATCGGGAGCAGTTGCGGGGGGTGGTGGAGTCGGCTGGTGAGCTTGACGCGGTAGTGCACGCTGCGGGTGTCCTTGATGATGGGGTGATCGACTCGTTGACGGTTGAGCGGCTCGACCGGGTGCTGGCGGCGAAGGCGGACGCGGCGTGGTATCTGCATGAGCTGACCGAGGGCATGGATTTGAAGGCGTTCGTGTTGTTCTCATCGGCTGCTGGGGTGCTGGGCAGCCCGGGGCAGGGCAATTACGCCGCCGCGAACGCATTTCTGGACGCGCTGGCGGCGTACCGCCGGGCAGGGGGTTTGGCGGCTACGTCGATCGCGTGGGGGTTGTGGGAGCAGGCCAGCGAGATGGCCGGTGATCTAAGCGACGCGGCGCGCGCGCGGATAGCACGGGGAGGACTGCGAGCACTGGGCATGGATGAGGGGCTAGAGCTCTTCGACGCGGCGCTCGCCGGCGAGCAGCCGGCGGTGCTGGCAACCCCGATCGACCGCGGCGCGCTGCGCGATCTCGCGCGGGAGGGGTACCTGCCGGCGCTCCTTAGCGGGCTGGTACGCGTCCCGCAGCGCAGGGCCGGCCAGCAGGCGCAGCGCGGGTCCCTCGCGCGGCGACTGGCTGGGATTCCTGAGGGCGAGCGGCTGGGGGTCGTGCTCGAGCTCGTGAGAGGCCAGGCGGCGGTCGTGTTGGGGCACAGCAGCCCCTCGGGAGTCGCACTGGAGCGTTCTTTCAAGGATCTCGGGTTCGACTCGCTGGGGGCGGTCGAGCTGCGCAACCGGCTAAGCACCGAGAGCGGGCTGCGACTCCCGGCCAGCCTCGTGTTCGACTACCCCACACCCAACACGCTCGCCAGTCACCTCCTGGAGTTGTTGCTGGATGGTCGGCGTGGTGTACCGCGGGCGGGGGTGGTGGTGCGCTCTGAGGAGCCGATCGCGATCGTCGGTATCAGCTGCCGGTATCCGGGCGGAGTGTGCTCGCCAGAGGGGATGTGGGAGCTTGTCGCGTCAGCAGGCGACGGGATCTGCCAGTTCCCCTCTGACCGGGGCTGGAGCGATGATCGTCTGTTTGATCCCGACCCCGATCATCCGGGCACGAGCTACGTGTGGAAGGGTGGTTTCCTCGAAGACGCCAGCGAGTTCGACGCCGAGTTCTTCGGTATCAGCCCGCGGGAGGCGTTGGCGATGGATCCTCAGCAACGGTTGTTGTTGGAAGCCGCGTGGGAGGCTCTCGAGCACGCTGGCATCGATCCTCACATGCTCCGCGGAACCCAGACCGGCGTGTTCGCCGGGGTAATTGCTTCTGGATACGGCGCAGGCCTCCACGGATATGCATCCAATCAGCTAGATGGATACGGCATGACGGGCATGACCAGCAGTGTTGCCTCTGGTCGCGTGTCGTACGTCCTTGGTCTGCAAGGTCCGGCGGTGTCGGTGGATACGGCGTGTTCGTCGTCGTTGGTCGCGCTTCACTTGGCGTGTGGGGCGTTGCGTGCGGGTGAGTGCTCGATGGCGCTCGCCGGCGGCGTCACAGCGATGGCCACCCCAGGAGCGTTCGTGGAATTCTCTCGTCAGCGTGGGTTGGCTCGTGATGGGCGGTGCAAGTCGTTCGCGGACGCGGCGGACGGTACTGCGTTCTCTGAGGGTGTGGGGCTGTTGTTGCTCGAGAGGCTTTCTGATGCTGAGCGTGACGGTCATGAGGTGTTGGGGTTGGTGCGTGGTAGTGCGGTGAATCAGGATGGGGCGAGTAATGGGTTGACGGCGCCGAATGGTCCGTCGCAGGAGCGGGTGATTGCGCAGGCGCTTGCCTGCGCGGGCGTTTCCGCGGAGGAGGTCGATGCGGTCGAGGGGCATGGGACGGGGACGGTGTTGGGTGATCCGATTGAGGCGCAGGCGTTGTTGGCGGCTTATGGGCAGGATCGTGCTAGGCCGTTGTGGTTGGGGTCGGTGAAGTCGAATATTGGTCATACGCAGGCTGCGGCTGGTGTGGCGGGTGTGATCAAGATGGTGATGGCGATGCGTCATGGTGTACTGCCTGCGACGTTGCATGTGGATCAGCCTTCCTCGCACGTGGATTGGTCCACGGGCGCGGTCTCGCTGCTCACAGAGCAGCAGTCATGGGAGCCGAACGGGCGTCCGCGGCGGGCTGGTGTGTCGTCGTTCGGTATCAGTGGGACGAACGCGCATGTGATTATCGAGGAAGCGCCGGTGGTGGAGGCTGGTACTCGCTCCCCCGAACTCGATGGTGGTGGTGTTGAGGGTGATGTTGGGTTTGTGGGTGGGGTGGTGCCGTGGGTGTTGTCCGGTAGGGATGAGGGGGCATTGCGGGCTCAGGCGAAGCGGTTGTTTGAGTATCTGGGGGAGAAGGGTGGTTCGCGGGGTGAGGTTGGGTTTGATCCGGTTGATGTGGGGTTCTCGTTGGCTGGTCGTTCGCGGTTTGAGAGTCGTGCGGTTGTGCTGGGGGAGGGTCGTGAGGTTTTGCGGGATGGGTTGGGTGCTGTGGTTGGTGGTGAGTCGCGGCGGGGTGTGGTGATTGGCTCGGCTGGTGCTGTTGCTGCTGGTGGTGGTGTGGTGTTTGTGTTTCCGGGTCAGGGTTCGCAGTGGGCGGGGATGGCGGTTGAGCTGTTGGACGGGTCGCCCGTGTTTCGGGAGCGGTTGGGTGAGTGTGAGCGCGCGCTTTCAGAGCATGTGGAGTGGTCGGTTGAGGAGGTGTTGCGTAGCGGTGAGGGTGCGTCGGGGCTTGATCGGGTGGATGTGGTGCAGCCTGTTTTGTGGGCGGTGATGGTGTCGTTGGCGGGGTTGTGGGAGCACTGTGGTGTGCGGCCTGCGGCGGTGGTGGGGCATTCACAGGGTGAGATCGCGGCAGCGGTCGTGGCCGGCGGGTTGTCGCTCGAGGATGGGGCACGGATTGTCGCTTTGCGTGCTCGGGCGTTGGCCGAGTTGGCCGGTAAGGGCGGGATGGTCTCGGTCGCGTTGGGCGCTGAGGATGTCCTGGAGCGGATCGCGCCGTGGGGTGAGCGGGTGTCGTTGGCGGCGGTGAATGGTCCGGGGTCAGTGGTCGTCTCTGGTGATCCTGTCGCGCTCCAGGAGCTGTTGGCTGAGTGTGAGGGTGATGGTGTGAGGGCGCGGTCGATCCCGGTTGACTATGCGGCGCATTCGGTGCAGATCGAGGCGATTCGTGAGGTGTTGTTGGAGGGTTGTGCGGGGATCGAGCCACAGGCGGGGATGGTGCCGTTCTATTCGGCGGTCACCGGCGGGCAGCTCGACACCGCGACGCTCGATGGCGAGTATTGGTATCGGAATTTGCGGGAGACGGTGCGCTTCGAGCAGGCGATGAGGGCGTTGCTACAGAGCGGTGAGCGGGGGTTTGTGGAGGTTAGTCCGCATCCAGTGCTGAGCGTCGGGGTGCAGGAGACCGTGGAGGCGACGCTCGAGGAGCCCGATGTGGTGGTAGTTGGGTCGTTGCGTCGTGATGACGGCAGCACCGAGCGGTTTTTGACCTCGCTAGCGGAGGCGTGGGTCGCGGGCGTCAGCGTCGATTGGCAGCGCGCGGTCACCGGCCGCAACCCGCAGCGAGTCGCGTTGCCGACTTACGCGTTCCAGCGCCGGCGCTACTGGCTGACCGCGGCCGGTGGTAGCGGTGATCCCGTTTCGCTTGGGCAGTCAGCTATGCAGCATCCCTTGCTCGGTGCTGCTGTCGCGTTGGCGGAGGGTGATGGCTGGTTGTTCACTGGCCGGCTGTCGCTCGAGTCGCATCCGTGGCTTGCTGATCACTCCGTTCTTGGCCACGTCCTGTTGCCGGGGACGGCGTTGCTGGAGCTGGCGCTGCACGCTGGGGGTGAGCTCGAGGTGCCGGTCGTCTCAGAGCTCGTTCTGCACACGCCGGTGGTGATCCCTGAGCGGGGGGCGCTGCAACTGCAGGTGTGCGTCGGCGAGCCTGAGGAGAGCGGCGGGCGGCCGGTCAGCATCCACACCCGCCCACAGACCACCCTGGATGCCGACCCTGGCTTTGAAGGGGAGTGGACGCAGCACGCCACTGGCACCCTTGCACCGCACGCCGCCGACGGCGCGACCACTGCGACGGATCACGCTGCGCAGCTCATCGGCACGTCGTGGCCGCCTCGTGGGGCGGAACCGCTCGACCTCGATGGCTTCTACGAACGTGTCGTCGACATCGGCTTGGAATACGGTCCCACGTTCCAGGGCCTCACCGCCGCCTGGCGCGACGGCGAGAACCTCTACGCCGAGGTGTCACTGAGCGAGGATCACGAGCAGCAGGCCAGCTCCTTCGGCATTCATCCGGCGCTTCTCGACAGCGCGCTTCACCTAGGCGTGCTGCTCGCAGATCACACCGCCGGCCCGGACAAGCAGGGACCGCGGATCCCGTTCTCCTGGAACGGCGTGAGCGTCTCGGCCGTTGGCGCATCCCGTCTGCGCGTTCACCTGCGCCTGAGCGAGAACGATGGCTCGGTGTCACTGACCGCCATCAACGACACGGGCCAACTCGTCCTCACAGCAGACTCTCTAATCGCACGCGCGATCCCTGCTGATCAGCTCCGACGCTTGCGCGGTGAGGGTGGTACTGCCGGGGATTCGTTATTCCGTGTGCGGTGGGTGACAGTGCCAGGTGCGCTGGATACCGGACCGGCGACCGGGCAATGCGTTGTGATCGCCAAGCCCAATTCATCGCTGACGGTTGCGGCTGGTGATAGCGGGCTGTCGGTGATGACCTTGGAGGATCTGGCCACGCTCCAAAGCAAACTGGATGGTGGTGTGACTGCGCCAAAGATAGTGTTCCTCGACCCAACGCGAACTGTCGCTGCGGAGAGTATTGGCGATGAGGATGTGCCTGGGTGGACGCTCAATGTCGTTGCCGGCGTATTGGATACACTTCAGCAATGGCTTGCTGATGAGCGCCTGCAGCAGTCACGGCTGGTCGTTGTGACCGAGCATGCCGTGGCCGTCGATGGTGACGAGGCGGTGGACGTTGCTGGCGCTGGCGTGTGGGGTTTGATTCGCTCGGCGCAGATAGAGAACCCGCAGCGGTTCCTGCTGCTTGACCACGACGGACACGACGCCTCTCTAGGGCTCTTGCAGACCGCTGTTGCCGCCGCTGGCGATGACCCGCAGCTAGCTGTCCGCCAGGGCAAACTGCTGGCGCCTAGACTCGCGCGCGCTATCGCGCCCAAGCGTGACAGTGACCCCACCGAGCAGCGCTCAGAGGACGAGCTTGCCGAAGTGGCCTGGGATGTGGAGCGGACCGTGCTGATCACTGGCGGCACGGGCCTGCTCGGTGGACTGCTGGCACGCCATCTCGTCGCCAAGCACGGCGTACGCACCCTGCTGCTCGCCAGCCGACAAGGCATGGATGCTCCCCAAGCCCGACAGCTACAGGAGGATCTTAAGGGCCTTGGTGCTCGTGTCCGGATTGCCGCGTGCGATGTCAGCGACCGCAAAGCACTTCGCAAGCTACTGCGGAAGATCCCCAAGGACCGGCCATTGGGCGCCATCGTGCACGCTGCCGGCGCGCTCGACGACGGAGTGATCCACTCGCTGACACCCGAGCGGCTGAACCGCGTCCTCGCGCCAAAGCTCAACGCCGCCTGGCATCTGCACCAGCTCACCGAACACCACGATCTCCAGGCGTTCGTGCTGATCTCCTCCGCCGCCGGAGTGCTCGGAAGTCCCGGCCAAGCCAACTACGCTGCCGCAAACGCGTGCCTCGACGCGCTCGCGACCCACCGCCACGCCCAATGCCTACCTGCCACCTCTATCGCCTGGGGTCTATGGGACTCGACCAGCGAGCTCACCAGCAGCCTGACCCAGGTCGCTCACGCGCGAATACAACGCACCGGCCTGCGCCCCATCACAGTCGAGCACGGCCTGCAGCTGTTCGACACCGCCCTGACCGCAGAGGAGCCGTCGACGCTCGCCGTGCCGCTGGACCGTGCAGTCCTACGCAGCCAGGCGCAGCAAGGGCTCCTACCACCACTTCTGCGTGACCTCATCCGCGTTCCTGCCACCCGCACACCCAATGCCGCCGTCTCCCTCGCACGCCGCCTTGCCGAACACCCGCAAGCAGAACACCAGAGCATCGTACTCGACCTCGTGCGCACCGAGATCGCCACTGTCCTCGCGCACCCCAACCCGCGAGCTATCGAACCCCACCGCAACTACAAGGACCTCGGCTTCGATTCCCTAACCGCCGTCGAACTGCGCAACCGCCTCAACGCCGCGACCGGCCTGCGCCTATCCGCCAGCCTCGTCTTCGACCATCCCACCCCCATGCAAACCACAAACCACATACTCGACCAAGCGCGCAGTGACGGCACCCAGGAGGCACTCGTCGACGTCCACATCAACAGACTCAAGGCCACCCTGACATCGATCGCGCCCGAGGAAGACGAACGCCGCAGAATCACAGCCCGCCTTCAGGCGCTTCTTGCGTTCATGGACGCCGACGAAGCATCCGAGGACCGCGCCACCGTCAAGCAGCGACTGAATGCCGCGTCAGCCGATGAGGTGTTCGCGTTCATCGACCGCGAGCTCACGTAAGGAAAGTTGCTCTAGCACACCCCTCGCACATAGCCTCTCCGGTGTGATGACCGAGGCTCACCTGTAATGGCCGCAGCTGATGGCACCCCAACCGAGCAGACCCTCGAATACCTCAAGCGGGTCACCATCGATCTCTACGACGCCCGCCGGCGTCTAGCTGAGATCGACCAGCCGATCGCGATCGTCGGCATGAGCTGCCGCTATCCAGGCGACGTGCGCTCGCCGGAGGATCTATGGGATCTACTCGCCCGCGGCGGCGACGCGATCGGTGACTTTCCCACCGATCGCGGATGGGACCTCGATGCCCTCTACCACCCCGACCCCGACCACCCCAGAACCTCCTACACACGCCACGGCGGATTCCTCCACGACCTCGCAGAGTTCGATTCCGACTTCTTCGAGATCAGCCCTGCCGAGGCCGTCGCGATGGACCCCCAGCAGCGACTCCTGCTCGAAGCATCCTGGGAGGCCCTCGAAGACGGAGGAATCGCACCCGACACGCTGCGCGGCCATCGCACCGGAGTGTTCGTCGGAGTTATGTACCACGACTACGGCATGCGCATCGGCACGCCCACAGCAAACCTGGAAGCGCACCTTGGCACCGGCACCGCCGGTAGCATCGCATCAGGACGCGTCGCATACGTTCTAGGTCTCGAGGGGCCAGCCGTCACCATCGACACAGCGTGCTCATCCTCCCTAGTCGCCGTACACCTTGCATGCGGTGCGCTACGCGCAGGAGAGTGCGCACTAGCGCTCGCCGGGGGAGCAACCGCGCTCGCCTGGCCCGGACTGTTCGTCGGGTTCTCGCGTCAGCGCGGACTCTCGCCTGATGGCCGATGCAAGTCGTTCGCCGATGCCGCCGATGGCACTGGCTTCTCCGAGGGCAGCGGAATCGTGTTACTCGAGTGCCTATCTGATGCGCAGCGCAACGGTCACCCCATACTGGCAGTCATACGCGGCAGCGCGGTCAACCAAGATGGCGCAAGCAACGGCCTGACCGCACCCAGCGGACCATCACAGCAACGGGTCATCGCCCAGGCGCTCGTGCGCGCCGGACTCTCACCAGCCGAGATAACTGCAGTGGAGGGCCACGGAACTGGAACAGCTCTCGGGGACCCGATGGAGGCCCATGCGTTGCTTGCAACCTATGGCCAGGACCGTCCGGATGGCCAGCCGCTGTGGCTTGGGTCGATCAAGTCGAACATCGGCCACACGCAAGCAGCAGCCGGCGTCGGCGGACTGATCAAGATGGTCAAGGCCTTGGAGCACGAACTGCTGCCAAGAACGCTTCACGTAGACCAGCCATCAACTCAGGTGGAGTGGTCGGCTGGCCAGATAAAACTGCTGACCGAGCCCGTCCAATGGACACGCAACGACCAGCCGCGTCGAGCGGGAATCTCATCGTTCGGAGTCAGTGGCACAAACGCGCACGTCATCATCGAGGAAGCCCCGCCCGTCTTCAGCGGCGAGCCACCTAACGAAGGACCATCGATCGAGAATGAGATCTCCGAGTCCGTCACCGCAGCGGAGACTGATGACAACAGCACAGCAGACGATCTGGTTGGCGTTACTGGCATCGTGCCGTGGGTTCTCTCAGGGAAGGGTGAGAAGGGAATGCGTGCCCAAGCCGCGCGTTTGCTCGAGTTCGCAGCCGCCGACCCGCAGCTCGAGTTCGCGGATATCGCAGCCGCGCTGACTGAGCGCCCGCAACTCAGTCACCGGGCGGTGCTGCTGGGCGACAGCCGCGAGCATCTGCTGGCAGGCGTACAAGCGGTAGCTGACGGGCGCGCACATGTCAACGTCTTCGAAGGCATCGCCAGCAGCGCGCGCGACGTCGTGTTCGTCTTCCCCGGGCAGGGGCCGCAATGGGTAGGTATGGGAATTGAGCTCCTGGACAGCTCGCCAGCTTTCGCGGCTGAGATGAGCCGCTGCGATCAGGCGCTCTTGGCGTTCGTCGACTGGTCGCTGCTCGACATCGTCCGCGGCAGGCCAGGAATACCAGACATCGCCGCGATCGACGTCCTGCAACCCGTGCTGTTCGCCGTCATGGTCTCGCTCGCGGCTCTCTGGCGCGCATGCGGCATAAAGCCGGCAGCCGTCGTCGGCCATTCCCAGGGCGAGATCGCAGCCGCCTACGTGGCAGGCGGACTCTCTCTCGAGGACGCCATCCGAGTAGTCACGCTGCGAAGCCGCACGCTGGCGCGCCTGAGCGGAGACGGGATCATTGCCTCAATTGCGATGGGTGCTTCGGAGATCGAGCCGCACCTGTCACGTTGGGACGACCGCCTGTCGGTGGCCTCGTTCAACGGCCCCTCATCGGTCGGCGTCGCAGGCAACCCAACCGCCGTGCGTGAGCTAGTCAGCGAACTCAAGGCACAAGGCATACGTGCCCAGGAGATCGCATCCACCGTCGCGTCGCACTCGCCGAGCGTCGAGAACCTCAAGGATGAGGCACTCGAACTGCTACCGCCGATTCAACCCAGGTCGGCGAGCGTGCCGCTCTATTCGACCGTGACTGCTGGGCTGTTCGACACAGCGCAGATGGACGCGGAGTACTGGTACCAGAACATGCGCCAGCCGGTACGCTTTGACGCTGCCACACGCGCGCTGGTTGAAGACGGCTTTCGAACCTTCGTGGAGGTCAGCCCGCAATCGGTCCTCAGCCTGGCTCTACAGGAAACGGTCGAAGAGGCCCAGGGTCCCAACAGTGACACGCTCATCGTCGGGTCGCTTCGCCGCGACGAGGGCGGGCTTGGAACCTTCCTCGGCTCGCTGAGCGAACTGTGGGTCGGAGGGGTCACGGTGAACTGGAGCACCGTGCTCGGTGACTCGCAGGAGCGGCGGCGCGTGCGATTGCCCACCTACGCCTTTCAACGCGAGCGGTACTGGCTCGACGTAACGCTCGGCGACGGGCAGCTCTCTACCGACCATCCACTATTGGCTGCGATCGTGCCACTGGCCGACAGCGACGGCCTGGTGCTCACCGGTCACCTGTCGCTCAGCACACATCCGTGGCTCGCCGAGCACGCGATGCTCGGCACGGTGCTGCTCTCCGCAGCTGGATTCATCGACCTGGCACTGCACGCTGCCTCACAGGTTGGCTGCGAAACCGTGCAGGAGCTAACACTCCAAGAGCCGCTCGTGATACCCGCAAGCGGTGGAGTGCAGGTGCAGGTCTCAGTCGGCGAGCCAGCCCAAGACGGCCGGCGCGCGATCGGCATCTACGCGCGACCCGGCAACCGCGAAGAGGAGTCAGGCGCGACCGCGTGGGTATGCCACGCAAGCGGCATGCTCGTACGCGCTGCTCCCCCGCAGCCCGATGAGCCAGCTAGCCCGCCCGCCTCCTGGCCGCCGCCCGATGCCGAGCCGGTCGATCTCGACGAGCTCTACGAGCAACTAGCCGACACCGGTCTGGACTACAACCCCGACTTCCGCGGGCTGCGTGCAGCCTGGCGCAGCGAGCACGAGGTGTTCGCCGAAATCCGACTGCCCCAGGACAAAGCGGCCGAGGCGGAGCGTTTCGGCGTGCATCCCGGGCTGCTTGAGCCTGCGCTACATGCCATCGCGATCGATCCCGTGCGCGATACCGCCGATGCCAACGCCGATCAAACCGACCAGTCGCCGCGCATGCCATTCGCCTGGAGCGACGTGTCACTGCACGCCATCGGCGCTTCGTCCCTTCGCATCTCGATCTCACGGCCATGCCCGGACACGGTATCGATCACCGCCCGTGATGAAAGCGGCATGCTCGTCTTCACCGCCACGCTGACGATGCGGGAGGTACCGACCGACCGGATCGCGCAAGCGCGCGCCGCAACGGCGCAGAAGTCGCTGTTCTCGCTCGCATGGCGCCCAGCCGACCTGGCTGCCAGCACGGGTCACCCACGCCTCCTTGTGCTCGGCGCCGACGACGGGCCGCTTGCCTGTGCACTGCGGCAAACCGCTGCTGGCAGCGAGATCGAAACGCACGCCGACCTGGCGTCCCTCGCCCGCGTTCGCGCCGAGACCAACGAGAAGCGAGCCCCAGGCGCTGGCGAGGCGGTTCTGCTCGACGTCGCGCCCGAGCACCCATCCGGAGATGTCGTTGCAGATGCGCACGACGTAGCGCAGCGGATATGCGAGGTGATGCAGGCGTGGCTGGTTGATGACCAGTTCGCCGGCGACCGCTTCATCGTCGTCACACACCGCGCGCTCACTACCAACGACAAAGAGGAGATTATCGACCTGCCGGGCGCCGTCGCCTGGGGCCTTATGCGCTCGGCGCAGCTAGAGAACCTAGGACGGCTGATGCTGATCGACGTCGATGATCACGACGCATCATGGCGGGTGCTTCCTTCCATCATCGCCGGCGAGGAACTGCAAGTCGCGCTGCGCAACGGGGAAGTCCTCATCCCCCGTATGCACTACAGCAACCTGCCAGCCCAGCAACCGACCGCGCCGCTCGATCCCGACCGCACCGTGCTAGTCACTGGCGGCACCGGCGGGTTGGGAGCGCTCGTAGCGCGCCATGTCGTTGCTCAGCACTCAATCTGCAGCGTGATGCTTACCAGCCGACGCGGTGCCGATGCCGATGGCGCGCGCGAGCTGCAAGTCGAGCTCGAAGGCATGGGCGCGCGCGTGACTATCGCCGCCTGCGATGTCGCCGACCGCGAAGAGCTCCGCAAGGCGCTTGACGCAATACCAGCCGAGTTCCCACTCGGCGCGGTTATTCACACCGCGGGAATCAGTGACGACGGGGTAATCCAATCGCTGACGGCTGAGAGCGTTCACTCCGTACTGCGCCCGAAGGTCGACGGCGCCTGGAACCTCCACGAGCTCACAGAAGACCTAGACCTTCGCGCATTCGTTCTGTATTCCTCCATCGCCGGGGTGATCGGCAACCCCGGTGCGGCGAACTACGGCGCCGCGAATGCTTTCCTCGACGCGCTTGCCGCTCACCGACACACCCGTGGCCTTCCAGCGACATCAATCGCATGGGGCCTTTGGGAGCAGCCCACCCACCTGCGCAGCAAGCTAAGCACTGCCCACCTCAGCAGGATCGGCGCGCTGGGGATCAAGCCGCTCACCTCAACCGAAGGTCTGGAGCTGTTCGACCTGGCGCGACAAGCCGCCAGTCCGCTCGCGGTGGCGCTGCGGCTTGACTTCGCCGCGCTGCGCAGGCTTGCTCCAGACGGACTGCTGCTGCCACTCTTGCGCGACCTGGTGCACACAAGCAAGCGCCGCGTCTCGGATCGCTCACCCGGGGCCCTAGTCGAGCGGCTCGCCGACGCGCCCAGCCAGGAGCGCCAGGGGATCGTGCGCGAGTTCCTCCGCGAAGAGCTCGCCGCGGTGCTTGGATACGCCTCGTCTGAAACGGTCGATCCGGAGCGAACCTTCAAGGAACTTGGCTTCGACTCTCTCGCCGTTGTGCAGCTGCGCAACCGCCTCAACGCTGCCAGCGGACTGGCGCTACCCGTCACGCTCGTATTCAACTATCCAACGCCGTCAGCGCTCGCCTCCTACCTGGAGGAGCAGATGGCGCAGACCGTCGGCGCCCGTAGCGGCTCGATCGACGACGGTATACGAGAAATCGAGCGCAGCCTAGCCTCACGGCCCCCTGAGGATTCCGAGCAACGCGCGCGGCTCGCCTCGCGCTTGCGAGCGGCGCTCGCCGAGCTTGAGGCAGGCGAGGATCAGAACGGAGAAGGCGACATGGTGCAGCAGATTCGTACGGCAAGTCCCGATGAGCTGTTGGCGTTGTGCGAGAGCAAGTTGGGGCGTGATGGGTCACTGGGCGCGGAGCGAGTTCCGCTGCCCGCACAGTGAGCAAATCAAAGAGCAACGAGAGAAGGGGGTGGGTGATGTCTGAGAACTCGAATGGATCCAGTAACCACGCGACTAATTCGCCTGACCAAGCGAAGGCCGTCGAGTACCTTAGAGATGCGATGGTGGAGCTGGCGCAGACCCGCCAGCGGCTCAGCGAAGCGGAAAGCCGCTTCAGCGAGCCGATCGCGATTGTCGGCATGGGCTGCCGCTACCCCGGCGGTGTGCGCTCACCTGATGACCTCTGGGAGCTCGTCGCCTCCGGGAGGGACGCGATCTCAGCTCTGCCGGAAGATCGCGGCTGGGATCTTGAAAGTCTTGGAAGCCCTGGCAGCGACGATCCGACCGCCAGCTTCAAAGGCGGCTTCATCGAGGACGTATGTGACTTCGACCTCGAGTTCTTCGGGATCGGTGAGGAGGAGGCATCCGTAATGGATCCTCAACAACGACTACTTCTCGAAACATCCTGGGAGGCATGTGAAGATGCCGGCATCGATCCCCACACGCTCAGAGGCAGCGACACCGGCGTGTTCATGGGCATCGGGGTCCAGGGTTACGGACTTTGGCTGCTCGGTGCCGTCTGTGAATCCCCCCAAGGCTATTACAGCTCGGGGAACGCCGTCTCCATGACATCCGGACGGATCGCGCACGTACTCAAGCTTGAGGGTCCCGCGTTCACGATCGATACCGCCTGCTCCTCCTCAGCTGTTGCGCTGCATGTTGCCTGCCAGTCACTACGTCAACGCGACTGCTCGATGGCGATTGCCGGCGGCGCGGCAATCATCGGCACACCCTGGCTCTACCTTGAATTCAGTCGCCACGAGAGCTTTGCGTTTTCCGCAGATGGCAGATGCAAGTCATTCGCCGACGGCGCTGACGGAACCGGATTCGCGGAGGGTGTCGGTGTTGTGCTGCTTGAGCGACTATCCGACGCGCAGCGCCTAGGACACGAGGTGCTGGCGGTAGTGCGCGGCAGCGCGTTCAATCAGGACGGCGTGAGCAACGGCCTTACCGCACCGAACGGGCTCGCGCACGAGAAGGTGATCCGCCAAGCGCTACGTAACGCTGGCGTATCGGCCGCGCAAGTCGATGCGGTCGAGGGTCACGGCATGGGCACTGTCCTCGGCGACCCGATCGAGGCGCAAGCGTTGATCGCGACCTACGGGCGCGCCCGTGACCCCCATCGACCCCTGTGGCTCGGATCGCTGAAGTCGAACACGGGCCATACGCAGTCCGCCAGCGGGGTCGGCGGCGTCATCAAGATGGTCATGGCGATGCGCCACGGATTGCTGCCAAAGACGCTGCACGTCGATGAGCCTTCGCGACACGTCGACTGGCAACGCGGCGGTGTCTCCCTAATCGTCGAGTCCGTGCCGTGGGTGAAGAATGGAGATCTGCGCCGGGCGGGCATACATTCCTTCGGGATGAGCGGCACCAACGTCCACATGATCCTCGAGGAGCCGGGGTCCTCCGCGCAGCTCAACGACCACAACTCGTCAAGCACGCGCCCGGCGCGGGCAGTCAGCGAGATCGCAATCCCGTGGCTTCTGTCCGGCAGGGGCGAGCGCGCGTTGTCTGCACAGGCGCGCAGACTGGTGGACTTCCTCGCCCAGCGAACCGAGCTCGACATCGCCGACATCGGATACACCCTCGCGGTGTCGCGACCCGTACACAGCCACCGCGCATTCGTGGCCGGAACAACTCGCGAGCAGCTGCTCGCTGGCCTGGAACGAATCGCCGACGGCGAACACAACAACGCCTCGCCACCCGCCGATCGCCAGGGAATCGCCAACCGCCTGGGGCAGCTGTGGGCAGCTGGGGGCGCTGTCGACTGGCGCGCGTTCTTCTTCCAGTTCGACGCGGAGCCGGTTCGGCTGCCGACATACGCGTTCAACCGCCGCCGCTGCTGGATCGACCGCGCGCCGCTGTTTGCATCCGACGGTCCCATCGCCACACTTCGCCGCGAAGCTGGAGAGCTGCCCGCACTCAACGCCCCACTCAGCACAGCCACAACCGACCCGGGATCAGGTGCATAGGCATGCACACAAACGCGGGATGGATCTGCATCAACGGCTGCCCCTTCAAACCAGAGGAGGCAACCGTCTCAGTCCTGGACGCTGGGTTCCTGCTCGGTGACGGGTTGTTTGAGTCGCTGCGCGCGACCGACGGTCACCCGTACCTGCTGAATCGACACCTCCGGCGACTGTTCGACGCCGCAGCCGAATACGAGTTCACGAACATGCCCTCGGCTGAGATGGTGGAAAAGCAGGTGCACGATACGCTCGAGCGGGCCGCGCTTGCCGAGGCCTACGTGCGAGTTACGATCACACGCGGTACGGGAGCGGTCGGCCTGGCGCCCCCGAAGGGGCCGCCGACCGTCGTCGTCGCGGCCCTGCCGGCCGGCCCGCCACCGCAACTCGATGAGACCGTCGCGGTGACGTTGTTACCGTCGCATACCCACCGGCCTGCACCGGCCAAGAGCGCCAGCTGGCAACATGCCGTCCTCGCCCGACGAAGTGTTGAAAAGACAGGCGCCGACGAGGGCATCTACCTTTCAGAAAGCGGTTACATCCTCGAGGCGGTCGCGTCGAACGTCTTCGTGGTAGCTGACGAGCAGCTGCTAACCCCTCGAGTCAAAGAATGTCTGCCCGGCATCACGAGAGCGAGGATCATCGAGCTCGCCCGAGGACACGGAATCCCGGTGCGGGAGCTACCAGTCGACGTCGGCGTACTCAGACGAGCCGATGAGGTCTTTCTGACTAACTCGGTACAGGGCCTACGCGCCGTTGACAGCATCAACGGGACCACCATCGGCGATCCAAGCCCAACGAGCATCTTCGCCAATCTGCATGCTCTCTACGAGCGAGACCGTCTAGGGATCGTCTTGGAGCTGACGTGATCGGTCCAGCCGAGCATCGCTACACGTTTTGCGAACAGCAGTCCAGCTACCTTGACTGCTGGAGCATCACCAGAAGCCTCGAGGACCAATTATATCTCTTCCTGCTTGACAGCGCAGGGAAGCCCGGCGGGCTTGGCCGCTATTCGATCCTTGCCTGGTGCCCACACTGGGAGTTCGTTGCCAAGGACGGTGTCGCTCGCGGTGGACCGCCGGGAGAAACACAGCCACTGAAAGACGATGTCCTCACCGAGCTTGAGCGGACGCTGAACACATTCTCGGTACCAGCCACCAGCCAAGCCACCGGCGCAGCCGCACCAGCGGTGTGCGCCGGCGGTGCAATCGGCTTCTTTGCTTACGAGTTCCTGCATGACATGGAGAGAGTTCTTCCCAACCCTGCACCGGACCTCGGTGTACCCGATTGCCACCTTCTCTTCTGCGACGTGGTGCTGATCACCGATGAGCTTAAGCGTCGAAGCTGGCTGGTGGCCAACGGCTGGGGCAGCAGCGAGGCCGACAGCCGCACCAACTGCATGGCCAACCTGACGATCGCCCGCGCGGCATGTAGCGTGGCCGCGCCAGCGGAACTGGCAACGCTCGAGTTTGGCGGGCGACTGCAGGCAAGCGACCTTGAGCGCTACGGCATTAAGCCCATCACCGACCGCGAGCGGTATCTCATGCAGGTGCAGACCGCGCGCGAGCACATCGCTGCCGGTGACGTTTTCGAGCTGTGCCTCACGCAACGCTTTGACACCGAGTTTGCCGGCGAGGGCGTCGATCTGTACGCTGCCATGCGCGCCATCAACCCGGCGCCAATGGGGGCCTATCTGCGCTTTCCAGACCTCGAGATCCTGTCCTGCTCGCCGGAGCGGTTTCTGCGCATAGATGCCGAACGTTGGGTGGAGACACGTCCGATCAAGGGAACGCGGCCACGCGGGCGCACTCCGCTCGAGGACACCGCGCTCGCGATCGACCTTGCTACAGCGGACAAGGACGCGGCCGAGAACATCATGATCGTCGATCTGGCGCGCAACGACCTTGGTCGCGTATGTGAGTTTGGCACCGTCACCGTTCCCGAGTTACGCGTTGTAGAGTGCTACCCGTCGGTCTACCAACTCGTGTCGACCATCCGCGGGCACCTGCGCCAGGACGCGACAGTAGCCGAGCTGCTGCGCGCCACATTCCCCGGCGGGTCGATGACTGGTGCGCCAAAGATCGAGGCCATGCGCCTCATCAGCTCCCTTGAGGACTCCCGTCGCGGCGTTTTCTCCGGCGCGATCGGATACATGAGTTACACCGGACTCGTAGACCTGAACATCGTCATCCGCACTATCATCAAGCGCGGCAGCGTTCTCTCCTTCCACACCGGCGGCGCAGTGACATACGACTCGGTCCCGGAGGCCGAGTATCAGGAGACACTGGACAAGGCCAACGCGCTCGTTCGTGCAATCGAGAGCGCACGCGCCGCTGCCAGCGAGCCGGTGCTAGTGCGATGAGCCAACAGCGTGTAGTCATCCTCGATAACTATGACTCGTTCGTCTTCAACCTTTTCCAAGCCGTCGGTGACCTAAGCGGATGCGCCCCGATCGTGTTTCGCAACGACGCTGTGAGCGCCTCGCATGTCGCTGAGCTCGAGCCTACCCACGTCATCGTCTCGCCGGGGCCGGGCGACCCTCGGCGCCTCGAGTACTTCGGTGCATGCCAAGAGGTGATCCGCCTGATCGGACCGAAGATCCCACTGCTCGGAGTGTGTCTCGGCCACCAGGGAATCGCGGCCGCCTACGGCGGCGAGGTGGTGCGCGGGCTAACACCGACCCACGGGAAGCAAAGCCTCATCGTTCACGACGAACAAGGTGTGTTCGTCGGCATAGAGTCACCAATGGAGGGCATGCGCTACCACTCCCTCGTAGTTGCCGAGGAGTCTTTGCCAGCCGAACTGACTGTCACCGCAACGACTCCTGACGGCGTGATCATGGGTATCCGGCATCGCCGCTACCAGGTGCACGGCGTGCAGTTTCATCCAGAGTCGATCGGGACACCACAGGGCAGAGCGATCATCGCGAACTTCCTCGAGCTGGAGTGAAACCCGGCGGGCGGAAGCGGACGAAATAACGAAAGGAACAGACGACATGGCCGGAGTAACGAAAGGAACAGAAGGCGTGGCACCTGCGCAAACAAGCGGCGATCTGATCGAGTGCGCCAGGACGATTGCGGCCGATGTCCTTGCACCTCGCGCCGTCCACCACGACGCGACGGGCGATTTTCCGACAAAGGCGATTGAAGCGCTTGGCCATGCCGGGCTGCTCGGCCTACTGGTACCTACCGAGTACGGCGGCGCAGGAGAGTCCTACGTGACGTTCGTTGAAGTCGCCGAGATCCTCGCCCGCGCCTGCGCGTCCACGGCAATAATCTTCGTGATGCACAGCAACCAGTACGTCATGGTCGTCGACCACGGCACTCCTGAGCAGAAGGAAGCGTTCCTACCTCCGATCGCGCAGGGAGAAGTGCTGGTCGCATCCGGCACAACAGAGCCCGAGACCGGTGGCAACGCGGGATTCTGCGTCAGCGCCAAGGAGCGTGATGGGGAAGCGATCCGCCTGACGGCGACCAAGCCTGTCGTCACAAGCGCCAACTACGCCGACTGGGTCTACTGCACGACCCGAGCATCAGCTGACGCTCCGGGCGACGAACTGAGCCTCGTTGTTATGCCAGGCCCGAAGCAGAGCGCGAGTGTCGAGCGGTTCGGCTCGTGGGATTGCGTTGGCATGCGCGCCACCGCGAGCACCGGCCTTCGTTTCGACGATTGTTCGGTCCCGTCCTGGCATCAGATTGGACCCGACGACTCGGCTCACGTTCGAGCAACCTCCATGACGCTGGCATCACGCGCTGGCTTTGCCGCAGTCTGGCAGGGAATCGCCGCAGCGGCGTTCGAGGCAACCCTCGCGCATGTCCGCGGCAAGCGCCACGACTTCATTCGCCGTGACAAGGGCGCCAGCTCCACGCGTACCGAACGCAGAGCGGTGTCGGAGTCGGAGACGACCCGACGCCAGTTGGCGGAGATGCGGGTGCGGATGCTGGCCTCACGCGAACTGCTCCACGCCGCCGCGAAGCTCATCGACGCCTGCCGAGACGACATCCTCGAAGGCGGACAGGCTGAGGATGTACAGGATCTGTTGTGGTCAGCGCGGATCGCCTGTGGCGAGGCGGCGATCGACGTCACACGCCAGGGCCTTCGGCTTTGCGGCGTCACCGGCCTGCGAGCGGGCATTCTCACGCTTGAGCGGCACATGCGGGACGCGCTCACATCCCAGGTGATGGCTCCCAGTGAGGACGCAACTAAGCTCATGCTAGGCGCCCAACTAACTGGTGCCGCATGAGGTCTGCCACCTGAGATAAAGATATCAGGCAGATTAGAGGCACGTTCCTGGTGAAATGTGAACCACAGCTTCTAGCGCTAGTTAGGGTGCCTTCGACGGATCGTGTACGGTCGGACGCAACGTCACTGTTCTATCGATAAGGAGTGTGCGATGGAGGCTGAGATCAGAGGGATCGCTGGCAAGGTGATGAGACCTTCGGACGGCAAGGCAGGGTCACTCGGCAGCATCGGGGTCCGCTTTATGATTGATGGCGCAGAGGCGGGCGAGCGCTTTTCGCTTGTCGAACACCCGATGCCGCCGCACTCGCTTGCCGCCCCGCTTCACCGCCACACACGTGAGGACGAGTACAGCTACGTGATGGAGGGGCAGATCGGCGTGCTGTTAGGCGATGAGGTGGTGACCGCCAAGGTGGGCGATCTGGTCTTCAAGCCACGTGGACAATGGCACACATTTTGGAACCCAGGCGATGAGCCAACCCGCGTTCTGGAGATCATCTCACCCGCTGGCTTCGAGCGTTTCTTCAACGAGGTGGTCGACCTGTTCGGTGTAGCTGAGACGCATGACAGGGATGAGGCGCCCGCAGTCTTCGTGGCGCTCTGCGAGCATTACGGCCTTGAAATGCGGCCAGAGAGCGTTCCCAGCCTGATCGAGCGCTTTGGGCTCGATGCGACGGGGGACGGCCAGTCGACCACGGTCAGCAAAGCGGCGGGGAGCGCGTAACCCAAAGGCACGAGTAGAACCCCCACAATCGTTGCGTCGAGCAGAACGCCGGCGGCGATTCCGAGGCTGATCTCGCGCACGTGGACGCTCGATGTCAGCAACGACCCGGTGGCCACGCAGAGCAGCAGGGGCGGCAGTGGTCGTAATGCGGCCAGTCCGCTCCATACCGAGCGCGATTGCCTCTTCGTTGCTCTGCCCCGATCACTTGTTGGTCGTGATGGTATCTGGCACTCACTCAAACAAGCACACAAGTATCAAGGGCAACAACGCTCAGGTTGATGGGTGCAGCGCATGATTTCGTACCTCGGACATACACGACGACTCTGAATGCTGCCTCGTGATATAAGGTCGGCATGACCTGCGCAAGATCATGTCGATTGTCACAAGCAGCAGAGCTGGCTGTGGAACGTTATGCCCGGTGGATCTCGGGGTGGGAGATGATCTGGTCTCCTAATGGAGGTCCTTGAGACCCGTGCTCGCTCTTGTTGGCTACTATGAACCTTGGTGGATTCAGACCGTCAAGGCGCTCGTTATCTTCGGGGTGACCCTTGCGATCCTGCCGATGCTTACGCTCTATGAGCGTAAGATGCTCGGGCGTTTCCAGAATCGCTACGGCCCGAATCGTGTCGGTCCCTATGGCATGCTGCAGCCACTTGCAGACGTGATCAAGTTCGCGACGAAGGAGTCATTCCGACCCATCACGTCGATCGCTTTGCTATATAGGCTTGCGCCCATCATCTCAATGCTCACAGCGGTCGCCGCTCTCGCGCTCATTCCATTTGGCAATATTCAGGACATCTTCGGGACGAGGGTCGGGCTCTACGGCATCGATGTCAGCGTCGGTCCCCTATATGTGTTTGCGTTCGGGGCGGTGGCGTTCTACGGAGTCATGCTTGGAGGCTGGTCGTCGGGTTCGAAGTACTCATTTCTCGGCGCAATGCGCGGCGTGGCACAACTGATCTCCTACGAGGTCGCGCAAGGGCTTGCGCTCGTCGGTGTGATCATGACTGCGCAGACGCTATCGCTTACGGGCATCGTCCAGGCGCAGGTGGGCATGTGGTACATAGTGCCGCAGTTCTTCGGCTTCTTGATCTTCCTTACGGCGGGCTTCGCTGAGACCAACCGCGCGCCATTCGATTTGATGGAGGCCGACGCTGAGCTGGTTGGGGGTTACCACACCGAGTACGGTGGCATGAATTGGGTAGCATTTACTTTTGCTGAGTACCTGAATATGGCGGTCGTCTCAGGTATGATAGTTACCTTCTTCCTGGGTGGATGGTTGCTGCCATTTGGGATTCACCCTCCGGGTTGGGTAGACCCGTTCGTCGTGGGCGGAAAGATATTCTTTTTTATCACTTTCTTTATCTGGGTTCGCGCCACGCTCCCACGCCTGCGCTACGACCAGCTGATGAGCTTCGGCTGGAAGGTGCTGTTGCCGCTGGCTACAGCTAATATACTCGTCACGGCGGTCCTCGTCGTGGTCACGCATTAGCACATCGGGCGACAGGTTAGCTTCGCACTTACATAGTGCTAATCATGGATCGTCAAGTACTCCTCGGCAGCTTGGTTCAATGACCGGACAGCTTGATCCCGAAGCCCAAGAGCTGCTCGATGTGATGAGTGCGGCACGCTTGGCTCCTCTGCATACCTTGTCGGTCGAGCGGGCGCGAGAGCGTATGAGGGCCGCGTTAATCGTTAAGGGCGAGCTTCCGACTCTCTGGCAGGTAGAGAATGTCTCCTTGTCAATGCCCAGCGGACAACTTGGTCTGAGACTTTATCGACCCGCTGAGGGCGTTCTACCCACGGCCCTTTTTCTTCATGGTGGAGGCTGGACGATTAACGACCTTGATACACACGATCGGTTGTGTCGTCTAATAGCGAAGCGATCTGGATGGCTGCTGGCATCGCTTGATTACCGGCGAGCTCCCGAGTACAAGCATCCCGCAGCCCTGGAGGATGCATATGTCGGATACCGCTGGCTTTTAGATAACGCTGAGCGTATCGGGGGCGATACACAATGTTGCGCCATTATCGGCGAGAGTTCCGGGGGTATGATGGCTACCAGCTTAGTTCTGCTTCTGCGGGATATAGGTGCACCCATGCCCACCTATCAGGTCTTGGCGTATCCAGTGACCGACCTCTACGATCGCTGGACTTCCTACCAAGAGCGAGGAACCGGCTACACACTCGACCGTAGCCAGCTACTTTGGTTCTTTGAGAACTATCTTCCACTACATTACGAGGCAGAGGATCCATATCTCTTTCCTATGGCGGCAGATGTGGCTGGATTGCCGCCGACGTTGGTGATGACTGCTGAGTTCGACCCCCTTCGAGATGAGGGACGCGCCTACGTGAAGAAGCTTGCCAGTGCTGGCGTATCGGTCGAACATATACATGCTGGCGATCAGATGCATGGCTTTCTGCTGCTGGACAGAGCGATAGGGCGAGCCCGTGAACTGATCGAGCTTCTCGCCGATGCTCTCGCCTCACATGCGGCGGGACAGGATGTATGATCGAGGCGATTCTTCCCGACGTGGTGGTCGCGGTCGATACTCGCGAGGATTCAGTCGACACTGTGTTGTTCCCAGCCGAGGAGGCTTCGGTCGGACAGGCCGTCGAGAAGCGACGCCGCGAGTTCACGACCGCGCGTGCATGCGTGCGGGAGGCGCTTTCGCAACTTGGCCTGCGCCCGTCTGCCGTCCCTAACGGCGCACGTGGTGAGCCGCAATGGCCCACAGGTGTGGTTGGGAGTATCACGCATTGCGATGGCTATCGTGCATGCGCAATCGCGCACTCGACTAAGATGGTGACAATAGGGATCGACGCTGAGCTTCACACTGCGCTGCCGGATGGCGTGCTATCTGACATCGCTGGCACCCAGGAGCTGTCCTGGTTGGACGAGCGAAGGTGTAGCCGACCGGACGTGCACTGGGATTGTCTGCTTTTCAGCGCGAAGGAGTCCATCTACAAGGCGTGGTTCCCTCTTGCCAGGCGGTGGCTTGGCTTCGAGGATGTGGTCGTTACGCTCGACATGTCAGCGGAGACCTTCGCCGCCCGCCTGCTGGCTCCCGGGCCTCTGCTCGGTGGTCGGCCCCTGACAGGATTCTCGGGCCGGTGGCTCATTCGCAATGGATTGGTGCTCACAGCGATCGCGCTCCCGGCTTTGCCGACATCGTAAAAGGCTTGGACAAAATGCGCTGCGTCAGGCTGGGAGTCTCCCGAGGGGCTCGCGCGCCTGTGGTTGCTGCGCGGACAACTTGGATGTGCCCCCAGGGTCTGGCGAAGAAGCTGACGCCGGAAATACTACATCCGTCCCTTGTGGTTGGAGTACCCCCGCTGTTGCAAACTGTCCGCGAAAGCGTGTCCACTCGAAGTACTGATATAGCTATACCTGGATTTAGGCAAAAAAAAATAGAGATCAGGCAGGTTTGCGCGCAGGCGAACGAAGGTAACGAGAGCCGAGGCTCCCCGCAAAGCGCAAATGTCTTCGCGGGGAGCTGATGAGTGTCAGGGAAAGTAGGGCTGGGCGGCGGCGAAGTCGGCACTGAATGTTGCTCCGGTGTGCGCGACTATCGGGGGGCTCTGGGTGATGATGCCCAGCTCTCGGTTGTATGTGAGGCTCTGCCGAGAGAGGTTCTGTGAGCCAATGAACACGGTGCGCCCGTCGACGCGGATGAGCTTGGCGTGGATGTAGAGCGCGGCGCTTTCGATGTAGGTGCGCACTTGGACGCCGCAGCCTGCCAGGTAGGTGAGCGCAACCCGCCAGGCGGGCTGGTAGGTCATCACCACTTGCACACGCACCCCTTGCTGCGCGGCCTGGCAGAGCTCGCGGGTCAGCGCCAGGTCATCCATCTCCTCGCTCTCCACCTCCACGCTTCGCTGGGCATGCACGATGAGTGTGCTGATCGGCGCCTGCGCGCCGGGGCTCCACACCAGATCGCTGCTGCCCGTGCTGGGGGTGAGTTGCTGGTGGCGCAGGTCAGCCTCGAAGGTCTGCGTGATCGCCGCCACGTCGGCGGGCTGGTAGTCGAGCACCGCGAAGTCGCGCGAGCTTGAGTAGTAGGCGGGGGTCAGGTTCAGGGTCATGATCGCCGCAACTCGCCCGTCGACCACGATCGACTTCTGGTGGGTGAGCGCGAAGTATCCGGGTGTCCTGGCCACGCTCACACCGTGCGTGGCCAGATAGCGGTAGGCGGCATCGTTGAGCGGCCGCCCGGCGCCGTACTGGCCATCGTCGAGCAGCACCGCCACCCGCACGCCCCTGGCGGCCGCGGCCGCCAGTGCATGCTCGACCCGTTCGTCTGTCAGCTCATACATCGTTACCTCGATGCTGTGCTTGGCGCTGTCGATCAGCGTGAGGAATGGCTGATTGCCAGTACCGGGCTCGGTGATCAGCGACAGCCAGCCGATGGCGCTCGAGTACTGTGCCAGTGGGCGGGCGGCGACCCCTAGTCTATTCGAGCGGTGGTTGGGATGGTGCTGCTGGCCGGTGTGCGCGTCGCCGGCGTTTGTAGGGCTGGCAGCGGGTACGGTGCAACTGCAGACGGTGAGTAGAGCGGCAGCACACCAGCCGCCAAGCGACGGACGGCTCACCAGACGAGGGCGGACGGTGGCACTCAAAAGGGAATGTCGTCGTCACCGGCGCCGGTGGGCGCCGCTGCGGGCTGGAGGTCCGCCTCGGCTGGCATGTCGCCGTTCGCCGTGGCGGCTTGATCGCGTGAGCCCAGGAACTGAACGCTGTCGGCGATGATGTCGGTTGCTTGGCGTTTTATCCCGTCCTGGGCCTCCCACTCGCGCCACTCCAGGCGTCCGTCGATTGCGACGGGCCGTCCCTTGGACAGGTAGCGGGCGGCGTTCTCGCCCTGCGCGCCCCACACGGTCACGTTGAAGTAGTTCGGCTTATCCACCCATTCCCCACTGTGCTGGTCCTTGCGGCGGGTGTTGCAGGCGATGCGCAGGCTGCAGACGGACATGCCGCTCGGCAGCGCGCGCAGCTCGGGGTCTGCGGTCAGGTTTCCGGTCATCACGACTCGGTTGATGTTGGTTGCGGCCATCGTGGTTCCTTTCGTGTGCTGGACAGCTTGCAGTGGTTGCTCGAAGACCGTCCGTTCGGCGGATGGTAGGTATTGCTGCTGTCTGGGCCCGATTGCCATCTCCTCGCGGCTGTAGTTAGTCAAGGGCGCCCTGCTGCGCTATGCACAGTCAGAACGGCGTTGAGCTGCTGGGGGGCTGGCGTCGCGGCTAGCCGCGGGCGGCGGGTGTGCGCCGAGGGGAGCTAGGCCGCCATGCGCGCCGCCTCGGCGGCATGGTCTCGCGCGGCGTTGGTGAGGTGGTTGTCAAACGTCGCGTAGCGTCCGGCGGGGGTGTTCTGTTGCGCGCTGTTGTGGGCGCGCATCACCATCTGGCTGAGACGCGCGTTGTCCCATCCCAGCTGCCTGGCGCATCCGAGCAGCCGTGTGATCTCGCGGACCTTCTCCTCAGGCAGGCGCTCCCACGCGATCTGCCGCTCAGACCCGAGGCCTTGGGAGAGCGCGATCAGCCGGTGAACGACGTCCTCCTGGTAGCCGTGTTGTGCGATCGTCAGTGCCAGCTCCTCCAGCGCCGCAGGCGAGCGCTCAGGTGTCTTGGGGCTGTCGGGTGTGTCGTTCGCTGCTCCATCCGGTGTCCTCGGCGAAAACGTCGCTGTCAGCGGCTGGACGTTGGGAAGCGCTTGTGGTTGGTCTGACACGGTCGGCGGAGTGGTCTGCTCGCTGACCGTTGGGATATCTCCGGCGGCAGGCACACGGCAGGGTGACTGAGCGTCCGCCTGGGTCGCCTCGGCGGCCAAGGCGGTCTGGGACTTGGCTGCGATCCAGGCGGCGAACTTAGCGCGGGCTGCTTCGCGGCCCGGCGAGCGTTCGAGGAAGAGGGTGATCGCCGCCAGCACCGTCTCCTCCTTGACGTTCAGCGAGGACAGGTCGGCGATCCATCCTTGAACGGTCTGGGTTTGGGGCTGGGTGAGCTGACCGACCTGTTCCTCACCGCGCGCAAGCTGGGTCACCTGGCGCGCAACCGTCGCACCGAATCCCGCCTCGCGGGTGCACTGGAGGACCTCGGGGTTGACGATCATCCCCGGAGCGGGCACCTTCCGGGGATGAATCGTGTCCTTGTGCTCAGCGCCGACGGGTGGCTTGGCGTCGCGCGGAGACTCGATCTGGGTCACCTCGACCATGCTCTGTGCGGCCTGTAGGTGATCCAACGGCTCTCCGTACATGCGCTTCCCCGTGTGCTTCAGCCACTGCTCATATTGCTCGCGGATATGGCGTTCGCTGCGCTCATCCTGGTAGGGGCGCCCGCTGGTCTCTGACGTGCGCAGCTGCTTGTCACCGCTGCCACGCCACATCACGATCCGGTCGGCGGCATAGAGGCAGTGGCCGACTCCGACCCAGCGAACCGCGCGCTTGAATCCCTGAGCGCGAGCCTTGTACTCGGCCATTGCTGCGCTCGCCTCGGTGGCCTCGCCAAGATCCTCGAATGTGCGCCTGAACACGGTGACATAGGCACGAACCTGCACGTAGTGCCTGGTCTTCTCACCATTGGTGAAGGGCAAGCCCAAGCGACGCCGAAGCCAAAAGCCCAGACGCTGCATAAAGCTCGTCGTCGCCGGAATGTCGAGGACGGTGCGCTCAGCAACCTTCTCGAAACGCACTCCCCAGTTCAGGCCGCAGACGATGTTCAGGAGGCTCATCACCGTCTCGCTGGTGACGTAGAGCGCGATCGTGCATGGCGCCTGGTCGTTGTCCGGCGTATGCACAACGATGCCGTGCACCAGCTCCGGGGCGAACGGCGCCCGCAGAAACGGCAGTGCCTTGGCAAACTTGGCCACGGGAAATCTGTTGTCTGTCATTCGCTCGATCCTTTCGGGTTTTCGATGGCCTCCGCGAGGTACGGGCTCGGCGCGGAGGGGCGCCCGTTTCGCGTCAGCGAGTAGCAGAGGACGCACACGCGCCGCGCCCGGGTGATCAGCACATGGCCCATGCGGCGCTCCTCCTCCAGGCGCTCGTCGCTGCCGGCGTGGTGGGAGGGCATGATCCCGTCCTCCACCCCGGCGCCAATGACCGCGTGCCATTCGAGGCCCTTGACGGCGTGGATGCTGGCAAGGGTCACCTTGCCATGGCCCTCCTCGGGATCCACGAGGTTCTCCTGCCCGGCGAGCGCGGCGTCCTGTAGCCACTGCTGCAGGGTTGGCTGCTCGTGCTGTCGCTCATAGGTGCGCGCGGCCTCGCGCAGCGCCTCCACATGCTCCATCCGCTGGTCTTGCTCATCGTTTGTGCGGGCCAGCATGTCCGCCGGTCCGCTTGGCATGCGAATCACTTCCTGGGTCAGCGAGCTGACGGAGCGCGTGTCGGTTTGGGTGGCGAGCACGAGCATGTCCCTCCCGAAGCGAAGGACGTTCTCGCGGGCCTCGCGGCTGGGCAGCCCGGTGATCATCTCGGCGCCGGCGGCTGCCTCCAGCAATGTCAGCCGGTGCGCCTCGGAGTGCGCGATGAGCTTGGCGATCGTGCCGTCGGCGACCTTTGGGCGGATCTCGATCGCCCGCGCGAAGGCGACCTCGTCGCGCGGGTTGACGAGGAGCCGCAGGTGCGCGAGCACGGTCTTTACCTCTGAACGGGAGAAGAATCCCTGGGTGCCCAGCAGCTGATAGCTGATGCCGGCGGCCATGAATGCGTGCTCGATGCGTTCGATGACCTTGCCGTAGCGGGCGAGCACGGCGATGTTGCGTCCGGGGGTACCCTTCTCGATCGCACGCCGAAGTTGGAAGGCGATCCAGCGCGCTTCGTCCTCGTCGGTGCTCGAGCCGTGAACGATCACCTGTGGGCCGGCTTCCTCGGGGCGGTGTGGGCGAAGTGTCTTTGCGCGACGGGCTTGGTTGTGGCCGATCAGCCTGTTTGCAGCGGTCAGGATCTGTGGTGTGCTGCGGTAGTTCTCCTCGAGCTTGATCACGCCCGCGCCGAGGTATTCGCGGTCGAAGTCCAAGATCAGCTGGACGTCGGCCTGCCTGAACGCGTAGATCGCCTGGTCGTCGTCGCCTACCACCGTCAGGTTGCGATGGCTGTTGCCGGTTGCGACCAGCAGCCGCAACAGTCTCGCTTGGATTGGGTTGGTGTCCTGGTACTCGTCGACAAAGACCGCCCGCCACCGCAGCTGGTAGCCGATCAGCAGCTCCTGGTTCTCACTCAGCAGTCCCACCGCGCGGCACAGCAGGTCGTCGAGGTCCAACGCGTCGGCCCGCTGCAGCTCCCGTTCGTAGTGGCGCCAGGCCCGCGCGACGATGCGGCTGGTGTCATCCACCGCGCACGCGTCGTAGCTCTCGACGCTGACGCCCTGGTTCTTGGCGGCCGAGATCTCCCGCTGCGCGTCGCTGACGCTGAGCTTGGCGCGATCGGCGCTGGTCAGCACGCGCTCGATCACGCGCAGCGCATCACCACGGTCATAGATCGAAAACCGTGCCGAGCGTTCGACCTCCTTGGGGTGCTCGCGCAGAAGGCGTGCGCAAGTGGCGTGAAAGGTGCCGATATGGATGCGCTTGGCCGCCGCCCCACACAGCTCGCGCAACCGCTGGCTCATCTCGCGGGCGGCCTTGTTAGTGAAGGTGATCGCGAGGATCTCCTCCGGTCGCGCCCGGCCGGTGATCAGAAAGTACGCGGCCCGGTGAGTGAGCACCCGTGTCTTGCCGGTGCCAGCACCGGCGATCACCAACAGTGGTTCGGGCGGGTAGGTGACTGCCTTGCGCTGCTCTGGGTTCAGTTCCTTCAGGAGGGCGCTCACGCGCTCCTGCGTGCCGGGAGTGTCGGCGAACTCACCTCCGTGGATCAGATCAACCGATGGGTCTCCGGGAAGCCCTTCGGGTTTCTGTGCTGGGGAGTCAGGGGACGCCCCCGGGGTCTGTGGGGACGCCGCGACAGCCTGCGGCGGCGTCGTTGGCGTTGCTTGATCTGTGGGCACAGGTGTGCTCCTTTCTAGGGGTGGGGGAGACGCGCGAAAGCGCGGGGCTAGCGCTGACTGGGCTCGGTGGCCCAGGTCGAGCGCGGGGTGTGCGCCAGCCCGTCGCGCTGCATGTCCTCACACAGCCAGTCGAGCTGGCGTGTGAGCTGCGCGCCGTGGATCCCCAGGCGTTCAAGTCGGGCAAGGAACGGCACGATCTGCCTGGGGGTGGCGGCGCCCTGAGCGGCCAATGCGCGCAGCCGGCGCTGCTCGCGGCGCGCATGAATGGCGATCGCCGGGACGCTCGCAAGCATGCCAGCGAGACCGTCGTCTTCGGCGGACTCGCCTGGACCGTGGACGGTTTGTTCGGTGGGCGAGTGCACCACGGTCAGGGCTGGCCTGGAGATGGTCGCCTGCGGCTCGCGGGGAACATCGGTTGGCTTCCCGAGCGGGATGCCGGGATTGGCGCTCACTACGGAGTCCTCCTTCGAGTGATGGCGTGAACTAAAAGCCGTCCGGTGGGACGGCGGAGAGGGGCGGCGAAGCTCGAGTCAGGCGTGCAGTGGCGCTGAGGTCAACCAGCTGCGCCCGACGGCGGACTACTAGTCGGCGGGTTGTTCAGTCGGACACGGGTACGTCCTCTGCGGCGCTGGCGGGCCATGCGCTGCTGGTAGGGCTCGAGGTTGAAGGCGCGCTCGATGTGCGGGCCGACGATCTCACGCATCACCTCGTTGGTGATCGCGGGCCCGGAGCCGATGCCAAGCATCACCCCGGCGAGGTCGTAGATCGAACCGCCGGCACCGCAGCCCCAGCAGTACCACCCCTCCTCTGGGGTGTCATAGACCTCGCAGGAAGGGGTGCGCTCCTGCCCGCCCTTGTGCGCCGGGTTCGGACACTGGATGAACTGGTGCTCATCGACGTCGCGGTTCGCCAACACGCGGAAGTACTCGCTTGGCGCGATGCGTCGTGCCGGGTCCTGGTCGTGCAGGCTGACGGCGAATCGGCGTGCGCGGCGG
This sequence comes from uncultured Solirubrobacterales bacterium, assembly GCA_963744245.1. Taxonomy (GTDB): domain Bacteria; phylum Actinomycetota; class Thermoleophilia; order Solirubrobacterales; family Solirubrobacteraceae; genus Palsa-744. Next base: position 209,304 of record CAVUST010000002.1, on the reverse strand, counting down.
GGGACGCGCCGCGCGCCCGGTCCACCCGCGGATTGCTCGGGCGGGTCGGGCAGCGGACCGATCAGTGCCGCGGGGTTGTAGGGGGGACGGTGGAAGTCCGCGAACAGCACGTGGCACCAGTTGCCGAGCTTTCCGTTGATCGACCCTGGGGCGCGCAGCAGACAGTTGCGGTGGCGAACCTGGATGTCCCCGGCGAGCTGGTAGCTCAGGCGCAGGTTGGCGCGCTCGACGTACTTTCGCTCGCGCGGCTGCGCGCTCAGTGCCTTTGTCAGGCGCCAGAAGGCGTGTACGCCACCACGGCCAGAGGAGGCGACCAGGTGGGGGGGGAAGGGGAACGCCCACAAACGGTAAAGCTCGCCGGGCCTGTCGATGTCGACCCACACGAGATGGCTGTCGCCCGCCGCCTCACGAGTGCCCTTCGCTACGGTGCGCAGCACCGCGCCCAAGTACACCTCCTTGCGGTCGGCGCGCCCGGCGGCCACGAGACGCACGATGCGCTCGATCTCGGTGACATGCGGGTAGCGCACGCGCTTTGAACGGCTCTCCCAGTCCAGCTTCTCCCCGGGGGGACGGCTGGCGTAGGCGACCTCGATCAGCCCGCTGTCGCGGTCGCCGTGCAACGCTTTCAGATACAGCAGGGTGTGCTGGTCGGGTGTGAGCTTTACCTCACGGCGGGTGCCGTCCGGAGCGACGACCAGCGCGGGCAACAAGGGAGTGCTCACGGCGGGCTCCTTTCTTCTCTAGTTACATGACGAACGGTGTGGCGAGGCCGCGAACGTGGGGGATCACCGTCCCGGCCGCCAGTAGTCCGGGCCAACTTGGCTGGCTACTTCGTGGCATAGCCGGCTCGCGGCGTGCGCGAGCGCCAGGACTTGTGGGTGCTGGCTCTCAAGCCGGGCGCTGGCAAGCGCCAAGGCAACCTCAAAGATCGCGTGAGCGTGACTGCGCAGCATCCGCTCGCGCTGCGCATCGGGCTCGCCGGCGAGCACCTGATCCAGGACGTAGCGGTGACCGTGGTCATCGCGCCAGTACGGTCGGGCGCGATCGGGCGGATAGACCAGCAGCCCGCAGCTCAGCGACCCGTTGAGCTCAAAGCTCGCCCGTTGCGGATCCGCACCCGCCAGCTGCGCTGGGGTGTCCTCGCTTAATGCCTTTGGGGTGATGTGCCGCGAAGCGATCGCGGTTGCGGCAGGCTTGCCGCTGGCACTGGTGGGGGCGCGTCGCGGGGCACCGTCGCGATCGGCGAGGGATCGACTGGGCGGGCTGGCAGTCATCGAGTGTGATGCTTGGTGTCGTTGCGGATGCCCTGGCCGTTTACCGCGCCCGTCTCGCGGCTTTCGGCGTCGCGTTCGGCCGATCGCAGCTCGCTGCTCGATGACTGCGAGCGCGAGCGCGTCGAGGCTCGCGTACGCCGCACCGAGCTGCTCCTCGGACAACGCGCTGGTGTCGGGGAGCGGCTCGAGGTCGATGACGGCCAATTCGAGGCTCTCGCCGTCGAGTTCGTGGAAGTAGATGCTGATCGCCTCCGCGTCGTCCTGCGGCGCGGTCGCCGGGAAGTCATCGGGGCCGTAGCGGCGGCGGTCCTTCCAGTGGTCGCGGCACCAGGCGGCGATCGCTGTGTTGAGCGCGTGGGGTGTCGCGGCGGTGAACTCGACCGGGTCCTTGCCGTCGAGGATGACGCGGGCGACGTGGAGCGTTGCCGCGGGCTCGGTTTCGTTGGCCATGAGGCCTCCTTAAGGTCTGTGTCCGGTGTCGCCCCCTGTCCGGGCGCGCGGGCGCCGGCCGGGGGCGAGGTGAGGGCGGGTACCGCGGCTAGCGGAGCTTGCGGCGTTTGATCTCGGCGCGGACGATCGCGAGGTCGCCGTCGGGGTCCTGGGAGTGCTTCTCCATGCACTTTTCGTAGGCGTCGCCGGTGCGGGTTTCGAGCGAGGTCTCGGCGGCGAGGAGCTTCTTGTCGCCCATCTGGCGGTAGTTACGTGGCTTGCCGGGGCCGTTGCTCGGGCCGGCGGCGACTTTCGCGGCGTCGACGGTGCGCGGTGCTCGCGCGCGGCGCTTCGGTGAGGCCGCCTTGTCGCCGGGGTGGCGGACGCCGAGGTAGACGGGGTGTCGCAGTGCGCCGCTCTTTTCGCGGCCGTGGTGGGCGAGCTCCAGGAGCTCGTCGACGTAGGCGTCGGGGTCTTCGGCGATGTGCTGGCGGTCGCGGTCGCTGAGGCCGCTGCTCACCTGTCCGGCGATGCCGTTGTCGAGCTCGAAGGCGAGCGAGCGGACCGGGCCGCGGGCGCCGTCGCGCACGACGCCGGTGCAGGGGGCGTCGATCGTCTCTTGCGGCTTGTAGCGCCACCAGTCGCTGCGTGAGCCGTGGCGGTAGAGCGAGTCGCGGTGCTTGACGACGATGCCCTCCTTGCCGGCGTCGAGTGCGGCCTGCGCGAACTCGGGTGTCGATGGGACGTGCTCGAGCAGCACGATCGGGTGCGCGGCGTCGGCGGCCATGTCGGGGAGGCTCGGGGCGAGGAGCTCGTGCAGGCGGCGCAGACGCTCGTGCAGTGGCTGGTCACGCAGATCCTCGCCGGCGATGAAGAGCGCGTCGAAGATCGCGAAGGTGATTGCGGGGTCAGCGGCGGTGGGGACGTGCGGGGCGGCGGACTTGAGGATCGTGCTGGTGCGTCGCAGCTGGCGCGGGCGGGCGCGGTCGACGAGCTCGCCGTCGAAGACGCTGCCGGCTGGCGCGAGCGTGGCGAGGTAGTCGCTGATGTAGGGCAGGCATGTGATCGGGTGGCCTTCGCGTGAGCGAAGGACGCTGGTGGTGTCGGTGACGGCGGCGAGTGCGCGCCAGCCGTCTTCCTTCCATGAGGCGAGCAGTGCGGGGTCGTTGGGGACGACGTCGAGCGATCCGGCGTGGCAGAGCATCGGCACGCCGATCGGACGGTCGGATAGCTCGAACGCAGGTAGCGCTGTTGGCGTTGACATGGAAACTCCTTGGTTTTTGGGTGGGCGCGCCGCCGTGCGGCGGCGCGCGTTGCTGAAGGCGGCTCGCGACCACGGCCGATGCTCAGTCGGCCTGTGGCGGTGAGCTGCGGGCGGTCAGCGGCGGCTAGCCTGGGGCGGCGACGTCGCTGGTCACACGCGCAGCGACGTCCCGATGCGGGGGCGCTTGCGCGTCGCTCGTCGAGCAACGGCCAGTCGGCGGGGTCGATTTGTCGGCTCTCCCCCGCCGCTTGTGGGTGACGCGGATGGCTCGGGTCACTCCCGGATGGTTGTGTTCGCCGGTAGCGCTTTTGGCGACGTGTGTGGGTCGTTGCAGCGGTGGCAGAGCGTCTGCTCGTCGCCTTCGAGCTGGTGTTCGCAGTGTCCGCAGACGGCGGGGAGGACGCGGTAGCGCGCGATCCCGGTGAGGGTGAAGGTGTCGTCGCCGTGGAACTCGATGTTGGCGACCTTCGGCCACTCGATCCAGGAAAGAACGTCGGGGTCGAACTCCTTGGTGAGGATGCCGTAGCTGCCGCGGAGCGCGATCGCGTTCGCTTTCGCCTGCTCGATGCGGCGTGGCCCGTGGGTCTGGTTGAGCTGCATGTGGGGGATGTCGGTGGCGAGGATCTCCAGGCGCGCTCCGGGCTGGCAGACACGCTTGATCGCGGCGAGGCTGGTCAGCTGCACCGCGTCCTCCCTGCCTCGGATGCCGGCGGGGACAATGTCGCCCTCGGGTTGGGTTCGACCGTCACGGCGAGTGAGACGACCGGGGCGCGCAGCCGCCGGCCGCGGGCGAGCGTGTCGACGAGCCCTGCGGCGCGGCGGGCGGCTTCGCCGATGTCGGGGCCGTTCGAGATCGTGAAGCGCAGCTCGATCAGCTCTCCGCGGCGGGTGGCGGCGAACCCGCGTGCGGCGAGCCGCGGGAACTCGCCGCAGCCGACGAGCCGGTTTGGGTCTGCGAAGTCGGCGCGCAGTCCCTTCAGCGTGAGGCCGTCACGCTTGACGGTCGCGACGCAGGCGTAGTCGATTCTCATGGCCGCCCCCCTGTTGGTGCGAGGCAGCCGATGACGGCGCCGAGCACGTCGGCGGCGTCCTCTGCGAACTCCTCCCAGGCCCAGTAGGCGATCTCGGCGCCGGCGGGGTCGCAGACGCGCAGGTCCTCGACGCCGGCGGGCGCGGCGGCGAAGCGCAGCGTGTTTCCGCTTTGGGATGCGCGGACGGCGCACTCCTCGCCGTGGTCGTCGTTGCCCTCGATAGGCAGGTCGGGGATCGCGGTGCGTCCGGGGGACAGCGCGTCGGCGAGCCGGGTGAGCTCCTCGACGGGAGCGGCCCCGACGATCGCAGCGACCGCACGGTGCGTCTCGGCGATGTCGATGAGCACGGCGATCCATTCGCACGGGCGGGAGGTCGGTGGGCGGGTGATCGTGCGTCCGCAGTCGAGCGCGACGGCATCGCAGCTCGGGCGTGCGTCGTCGGCCCTTTCGGGTGTAGTCATGCGTTCGGTCCTCTCTTGCCGGGCGCCAGGGCGCCCGGGTGGTTGTTGATCGGGTAGCGATCGCGACGGGTGCGATCGCCTTGCGACGGTCAGTCGCGATGTGCGGCGAGTGCCGGCCAGCGGGCGCGCTCGGCGCGTGCTTGGGTCTCGCTGACGCCGGCGCTCAGCGCGCGGTTCGCGCTGCGCACGAGCGTCGTCATCGCTTCATGAGCGTCCTCGTCGCTGACGGGCCCGCTGGTCGGGGTGCTGCCGGTGAGCCAGTGGTAGAGGCGGTTGACCGCTGTTGCCTCGGTGATGTTGAGAGCCATCGGCGGCTCCCTCCTTTCAGTCGTGCGGTTCGGCGCACCAGGCGCCGGCCGGCTCGAGCGCGCGGCCGACCCGGTGCGCCGGGTTGTGGTTGGCGGGTGGGTTAGATGCGTAGGCGCGTCTGCCAGTGGACAGGTTTAGGGCGGGCGTGCTCGCAGGCGGTGAGGCCGCGCTGCAGGTTCGCTCTGCGCCATACGGTCCAGCCGGTCCCATCGACGCTGGTGCAGCCGATCGACTTCGCGTACTGGATGCGCTTCTCACTGTTGACGCGACCCATGTGCGCGTAGAGGCCGCGCTCGCGGGCTTCGCGGACGAGGCGAGCTGCGTCTGGGCCGAGCTTGAACTCGTCACTGCCACCCACAAACAAAGCGGCGATGGAGTCCCAGGGGATCATGTCGGGCTGCTCGCTGCCGTCTTGGATGACGAACGCGAGCGGCAGGTGCGAGACCCACGTGTGCCACAGCGCGAAGCGCTTGAGCGTCGCCGGCGCGTCGCCGCGCGGACCGCAATGCTCGCCCTGGTCGTCCTTCGGGCAGTGCTCCTCGGCGCCGCAGGCGCAGCGCACGACGTCCGGGACGGCGACCCACAGCAGGTTCGTAGGGATCGGCGGGAGCTCGTCAGGCGGCGGCGGCAGCCAGGAGCGCTCGAGGACCGTTCCGTCTGCGGCGAGGAGTTGGGTCGGCATCTCCCACAGCGCCGGGCATGCCTTGTGCAGCCTGGCGAGCTCGGACGGCAGCGGGAGCAGTTTTGCGAACAGCCGCGCGATCGCTTCGGGCCGGTAAGCTGGCGGAAGGGACCTATTCCTTGGTCTGAATGCCTGTCATGCCGTTTTGGTCGAGGCCGGAGCCGGCTTCCGCTTCTGGCCGAAAGGAGCGGGCCACCCAAGGGCCATCCACGCTTTCGCGGTTCGTCCGAAGGAGGAACCCTCCTAGGGCTGATCGAGACGCCTGCTGTGCTCACGCGAAGGAGCAGTGCGGACTTGTCCGAAACGCTTGCGTGGGGTCGTGTGGCGGGCGGACAGGCTCGCTGGCCAAGCCGTTTGCCGCGCGCCCTTATGCCCTTGGACCCCGGCGTGAGAGCGTGACGGCCGGTCTGGTCGCTGGGAGACGCTCGGTCTCAGTCCTCCGATGCTGGTTGTAGCCCGGCCCGCATGTTCTCGAGCGCGGTCTCAAGGTCGTCTTCTCGACCGAGGACGCGGTTCATGTTCTCAACGTTGAACTGCGCGAAGCGGCGTTCGAAGTGTTCGCTGGATGGGGCTCTGCCGTTGCCCTCTTCGATGAGGTGGTTCTTGAAGGACAACTCGGGGTGCGGGCCGCTCTTCCAGCCGCGGATCAGCGCGAGGAAGCTGCGGCCCTGTTGCATGAATCCCTCACAGAAGAAGAGCTCCTCAGCGGAGATGACCGACAGGGTGCCGATGCGCTCGTCCTGGAGGTAACCGGCTTCGCAGACTCGTGTCTCGATGGTCTCGATGATGTGCTCTCGGTGCGGGAACGGGTGGGAGGTGACGATCACGGGCCATGCGTGAGCGACGATGCTCGGGGCGACGCCGGGCAGCTCGAGTTCGCTTGCGAAGAACGCGTGAATGTTTTCGTCGAGCTGTTTGGTCTTTTTGATGATTAGCCGATTTGTGTCGGCCTCAAAGCAGCACGGGTGTCCCTGGGTGATGGTGGCGGCCCGTAGGGGCCCCGAGACCACCTCGACGAACACCGGGTTTCGCTCGTAGCCGAGGATTACATCGGTGCTGTCGCGCGGCCGGCGGCGCGTGCCGTACTGGATGTCGGCGGTGATCGAGATGTTCTCGGGGCAAAACGCTATGCCACGCCGCAGGGTCTTCTCGACCGAATCCTGGAAGACGAGACCGAACGGGTCGATGTAGTAGCGGCGGTTGTGGCCGTCCGCTTCGGCTGCCTCGCTGAGGGCATGGAAGACGCCCTGGGAGATCTTGCGCTGCAGGCTGTGCATCGAGATTGGCACGAACAGGCCAGGCTCGATCTCGGCAAGTGGGTAGCGCTCGAAGGTCAGCGAGCCGTACGTGCCGCTCCCGAACTGCTGCTCCTCAGCGGCCAGCTCGGTTGCGAGCGCGTCGATGTCGCGCGCCGCGAAAGCGAAGAACGCCCGCCAGCTCGCCTCTGGGAGCCTTGACTGCGAGAAGAAGCGCTCGGGGATAATCCCGGGCAGGTTCGTGGTTTCGCTGTTGCCGCGGACCGCGAGGCGGGCGAGCGTCGCGGCGCCGACGGTGAAGTACTCCCCGATCGACATCCCGGTGTGGCGCTCGAAGGCTTCCTCGGCTTCCCGGGACCGCTTGTCCTGACGGGCGGGCCACAGCACGCGGTAAATCTCGTGATGGATCGCGCTGACGGGCAACTGGTCCTCGTGATGGTTGAGTGAGCACTGACGGATCTCCCAGGACAGCAACTCGTCCTCATCGCTTGTATCCAAGCCGGCGTCCAGGAGGTCGTTGACTTCGAGCAGGCAGCAACCCCACTCCTCTGCCAGGTCGCCGGCAGCGAACTCGTCACGGGGTCTGCTGTCGGCGTGGGTGATCACGAGCCGCGCGAGATGCACGAGCTGCTGTTCGCAGAACACGCGGCGGCCGGGCGTCTTGGTGAGCTGTTGTAGGACCGCGGCGCCAATCTGGGTGCCGCCGAGCGCCTCCTGCACGAGCAGGCGCTGCAGCTCGGCGCTCTCGTCGGGGCGTGTCTCGGCGAACAGGCGGGTCTGCAGGTGCGCGATCCACAGCAGGCAGTCGGCGGCCGACAGCCTCGCCAGCCGCTCTGTCAGCTCCGGCTCGCTGCTCTCGTTGCCGGTCACCTCGCGGCCGGTGATGTAGATGTCGGCCGCGGGTACACCAGGGGCCGGCGGACGGCCGCCAACGGGTAACGGCACCTTCAGCGCTTGCAGCGTGCGGGTGCGCGGCGGTCGTTTGCTGGGCATCCTCTGAGGCTAGCTCGCACGCCACGCACCTCAACTCAGGGCGCAGCCCCGAGCGCGAGGCCCGCTCAGCCCGCGCGCCGCGCGCGCTCCGGGGTTACGGCCCGGCAGGGCGCCTGGGCCTACCGGGTTTCGGGTCTACGATGGGCCAGTGGCGAGTCCGACGACAACCAAGCAGACACACGTGATCGCCAGCGTCGACCAGCCGCACGCGGTGTCCTCTACCGTGCGCCCTGCGCCCGTGGAGTGTGCGCCGCAGAGTCCGCGGGTGCAGCTGCGCCGTCGCGCACGGCGGCGGCCGTGAGCGAGCCCGACGCGCAGCAGCAACCCACGCCCGCAAGCCCGTACTCGACCGGCGGGGGCGGGACAGTGCTCGAGCACCGCTACGGCGCAGTGCTGCTCGCCGCGCTGCTGACCGGGGATCCGGTCCCCGCTCTCCCCAGCTCGTTCACCGTGACTGAGATCGCGTTCCAGGCCAGTCACGACAGCCGGGTCGACGACTTCCTGATCGTCGGACGTGTCGGCGGCCGGGCGGCAACGGTGTCGATCGCGGTCAGGCGCGACCCGATGCTCATCGCGAGCAACGACGCCGCGGTCAAGCTGATCGCGGCGTTCCTGGCGGTCACGCTCGAGAACGAGGCCGAGGTGCAGGCGGGCCGCTGGCGGCTCGCGCTCGCCGTCGCGAGCCCCAAGACGCACGCCCTGGAGCTGCGGACGCTCGCCGCGATCGCACGCAGCCAGCCGACCGAGAGCGCGTTCCGCGAGCAGGTGAGCCGCGCCACGGCGACGACCACCGCGGTCCGCAACCGCCTGGCGCAGATCGACAAGCTCGTCGATACCGCGGTCAGCAGGCAACTCGTCGACCTGCATGGCTACTCGCTGGATGAGGCGTGCTGGCGGATGCTCAGCGCGATGTTGGTGATCGAGCTGCGCCTCGAGGGCGTGGATGAGAGCGACCGCACCGCGGCCGTCGCCCGGCTGCGCGGGGTCCTCGCCGAAGACACCGCCGAGCAGGCAGACGCACTGTTCAACGGGCTACTCGACCTGTCGGGACGCTACGCGCCCACCGCGACACGCGTCACCGCCACCATGCTTCGCAGAGACCTTCAAGGCGTGGCGCGACTCGGACCCGACAGCCGCTTCACCCGGGCACACGAGCTGCTCGGCAGCCTCGCCGAACGGCTCGCGGCGCGCACCGGCTTGGCGCTCAGCGATGGCAGCTCACGTCTCGAGCTCGACCGTCATGACGCGCTACAGGCGCTCGAGACTGCGATCCATATCACCGGCGAGAATGGGCAGACGCTCGTTGTGCGCGGCGAGCCCGACGTCGGGAAGTCCGCGCTGACGGTCCGCTGCATCAGATCGCGCCGCGACGCTAGCGCGTCGGTCACCGCACTCTCCTTGGCCGACCTGCCCGCCCGCACGCTCGAGGTCGAGGCGCTGCTCGGTGGGCCGCTTGCCGAAGTGCTCGGCGCGGCCGCCATCAGCGGGGAGCGCCTGCTGGTTGTGGACGGTGCCGAGGCCGTGCTCGAAGGTCGCCGGGAGCTGTTGAGTGACCTCGCCACTGCCGCGCTGAGCGCCGGGAGCGGGGTCGTAGCGGTGACCCGCAGCGACGCCGCCGAGGCCGTCGCGGACGCACTGAGGATCGCCTGCGCGGCCGCTCTCCCCGGCACGGCCGATCCGGCGCCGAGCGAACACGAGGTGCCGCCGCTCGCCGACCCGGAGGCCCAGCAGATCATGGGCTCATTCCCATCGCTGTTGCGTCTAGAGCACGAGCCGCGCGCGCGGTGGCTGCTGCGCCGCCCGGGGCTGATCGATCTGCTTCTGCGAGCCGACGCGACGACGGCCCTCCCGGACGGCGCGATCTCCGAAGCGGACGTCTTCGCCGTGATCTGGCATCAACTCGTGCGCCGCGGCGAGACCACGCCGCCCGGGGGCGCGTCGCCCGATGCTCGTGCGAACGCTCTGGTCGCTCTTGCCCGTCAGCACCTCCTGCAGTCCGGCGCTGACACCGGGACGCCGGACCCCTCGGCGCTACCGTCGTTGCGATCGGACGGGTTGCTGCTGTCGGCGGGCGCGACCAGCGCATGGGATCCCCACGACCAGTTCGCAAACGACCTCGTCAGAGACCTCGCGCTCGCGCGCCTGCTGCTGACTGACGGGTTCATGATCCTGTCCAACGGGGGCGCGCCAAGGTGGGGGCTCCGTGCGGCGAGGCTTGCCTGCCAGGCTGCGCTCGCGCGCGAGGAGCAGGGCACCGAGCAGGTTCGCGGGGAGCTGCAGGCGGTGTTCGACGCGCTGGCCCTAGAGCACGGTGAGCGTTGGGCCGAGCTGCCCTTGGAAGCGATGCTCACCCTCGGTGCCGCAAAGGACAGCCTCGAGCGATGCTGGCCCGCGCTCGAGGCCGATGACGGTGCGCTGCTGGGTCGTCTGCTGCGGATCGCGCTGCAGCGCCACACCCACGCCGGGGTCGGTGATCCGGGCGTCCTCGGTCCGCTCGTCGAGATGCTCTGCGAGCATCCAGAGCGTCTAGCAGGCCGCCACGGCCCGCGCGGAGATCTCGCCTCGCAGGCCCGCGAGGTCGTGCTCGCCTGGCTTCTCGGGGTCAGCGCCGTCGAGCATGCGCTGCCGGTTCGCGCCCGGCTCCGCGACATAGTGCTCGACCAGCACGACAACACGGAGGAGGAGTTCGGGGTGAACGTGCTGGCGCTGCTCGGCACCGACCTCGACACGACGGCCGTGACCTTCCTGCGGACTCGCGCCAGGGAGAACCCGTGGGCACTGGAGCCCGCGGTCGAGGCGCTCGGCTGCGCGCCGACGCTCGCCCGTCACAACCCGAAGCTGCTGGTTGAGCTCGCCGACGGCTACTACATCGACCGGGACCGTCGCGGCGGAGGCCAACCGTTCAGAGAGGGTGTGCGTCACCACACCTACAGCGGTATTGGAACCCGGTCGGCGGGATGGTGGCGGGGCCCGTTCTGGTGCTTGTTGCGAGTCGACCCGGCCGAGGCGCTGGCGGTGATCAACCGGCTGCTCGATCACGCAGCTGGCGAGCAGGCACGCGGACGGGATCCGTTCGGGCTCTCCCCCGCAAGGCAGGAGCCGGTCGGGATTGAGCTCGATATCGCCGGGGAGAGCCGCTTCTGCGTCGGCGACGCCCGGGCGTGGTCGTGGTATCGGGGCTCGAGTGTCGGGCCGGAGGTGTGCACGAGTGCGCTGCTTGCCGTCGAGAGGTTCGCCGACGAGCGCATCGCCGCCGGTGAACCGATCGCCACCGTGGTTGAGCGCGTTCTCGCCGACTGCCACAACCTCGCGATGTCGGGTCTCGTGATCGGGCTCCTCGAGCGGCACATCGCGAACGTCAGCGACGAGCTCGATCTGTGGATCGCGCGACCCGAGATCTGGGAGCTCGAGTTCTCCCGCGCCACCTACGAGGGTGTCCTGCACGTACAGGGACCCGACCCGTCCGACACGGTGGGCCGCGAGCTTCGCAAGCTCAACATGAGCAACGCCGCGACGCTCCTCGTGATGAAAGCGCTCACCGAGGACGACAGGGACCGACTCGCGCGCCTGAAACAGATCGGTCGCGAGCTGCCCGCCCGCGCGGCCGACGTGTTCTCCGATGAGGACCCGGCCAACGCCGCGACGGTCACTGGCTGGGCGAGCCAGCTCGACAGCGAGAACTACACGCTCACCCACCGGCCCGACGGACAGGTCACGATCGGATTCGACCCGCCGCAAGATGTCACCGAGCAGCTCAGCGACACCCATGCCGACTTCCATCGCGGCGGGGAGGCGTGGCGTCTGCTGAACACGTACTCCAGCGGGCGGAACGGCAGCGATCCCGGACAGCTCGAGCGAGACCTGGCCATCGCGCGGGAACTCGCGGCGGATCCGCCGACTCGTGGCCCGTCTGATCCGATGGGGGCACCGGCGGCGGTCACCGCCGCCGCGCTGGTCGCGCACAGCGAGGGCCGGCTCACGCTCGACGCGGAGCAGGGAAGCTGGGCCGCCCGGTTCTTGCTCGATCGAGCGCGCCCCGCGGCTCGCCGCCAGCACGGCGATGATTTCGGGGTCTATCCGATGGGCGTCGATCGCTCCGCGGCCGCGGGGCTGCCGAGCCTGCTGCTGCCGACTGCCGCACCGGCCGACATTGACACCGGCGCGCTGAATGCCGGATTGATCGCGTGCGCCGAGGCGCCCCCCGACGAGGTCCGGCGGATCCTTGCCGACGCGCTGCGGCCGGTCTGGAGCGCGCCGTGCAACTCCCAAGGCGCGTGCCGTCATCAGATTGCGCTCGAGATTGTGGAGGCGTTCCTGAACGACTGCGTGCTCGGCCCCTGGGACGAGCAGGGACAGGGAAGGCCGCCGCAGCCACTCAGCGGACCCGCGGTCCGGGCTCTCGAGGAGGTGCCGACGGATGCCCTCCTTACCAACAGGCTTGCGGCGGCGATCGTGGCGAGCACCGATGCCGCGGCGAGCACGGCATGCGTCGCCGCCGCAGCCGCAGAGCTGCGCGGGGCTCTCCGCGATGCATATTGCCGCGGCGCGATCCACTGGGCGGATAAGGGCTATGGCGGCAACCTCGAGGATCATCACCGGGTACCCAACCGGATGGTGTTCGCTGCAGCGGCCGCCGGCGACCGAACAGAGCTCGAGCGGTGCATCCGAGCGTTCGCGGCCAGCCAGGCGCTGCCGCAGCTGCTGGACGACATCTCCTCGATCTGCACCTATGACCCCGATCTCCGCCGGGCGCTCCCCGATCTATGGCCGTGGCTAATGGGCGTCGCGCTCGAAGAGATCGAGAACACCGACTACAGCCAGGCCTCGCACCGCGCCTACGAGGACCTCTCGTCCTCGCTGATCCCCCACCCCTCGATCGACATGGCCGACAAAGACCCCAAGACGACGATCCAGGCGGCGCGCAGCACATGGATCCAGCCCGAGCTTCTCGCCGGACATGTCCCGCGGTGGATGCGGATCGCACGCGGCGAGCCGCACGCGGTGGACTCGCTGATCAGCCTAGTCGAGGTGGCACCCGAGGCGTGGCAAGCCACGACTGGTCTCGAGTGGCTGGACGGTCTCATCGACGGCAAATACCTCGCGATCGCCAGCCGCTGCTTCTACCTGCCCCGGTTCCTCGAAGAGCTTCGGTCGAGTGAGTTGCTCGACTCGACCGCGCGAGCGCGGCTGCAGCGGATGATCGACGGGCTTGTAGCAGCCGGGGACAGCAGAGCAATTGGGACGCAACGCGCCGAGGAATAAACGGCCGGGACCGCCGGGCCGGGAGAGTCAGGCCATGCCTGCCAATGCACCAGACTCCTGCTTCCAGACCCAGGAGGCATCTCAACTACGCCAACGTGGTGGCCACGCTCGCGCTCGTATTCGCGATGAGCGGCGGCGCGCTGGCGGCAAAGCACTACCTGATCAACTCGACCAAGCAGATCAACCCGAAGGTGCTCAAGAAGTTGAAGGGCAACGCCGGGAAAACCGGTCCGGCAGGAGCGGGTGGACCCGCAGGACCAGCAGGACCAGCAGGATCGGGAGGACCCGCGGGACCCGCCGGCAGCGCTGTCGCCTTCGCATATGTGACAGGCAGCGCGGCAACCCCCACGCTCACCGGCGCAAAGAACGTATCGGCGGTGAGCAGGGTCACAACTGTGCCAAAAGGGGAGTACTGCATCACAGTCACCGTTCCATTCCAGAACATAACCGGCATCACAGACCCGGGTTTCGGAGGCGGAAATGGCGTGACAGTCAGCGCCAACTTGACTGTCGTGCCAACCGCAGTCTCCCTCGGCGTCTGTCCGGCCGGCACCTCCGTCATCGTCCTAACGGGCGACGAAAAAGAACAAAAAGACGCCAACTTCTGGATTTCCTTCGACTAGCGGGCCCGAGGACGGCGGGGCGCACGTGCGCCCCGCCGTCCTCACAACCTGCACTAAGCAGCCGCCGCCTGCGCCGCCGCCGTCTCCAGCACAAGCTCACCATCGACGGTATCCACGCGCACAGAGTCCCCCTCGTGCAGCGTGCCCTCGAGCAGCGCAAGCGCGAGCCTGTCCGTCAACTGCTTCTGAATCACCCGCCGCAACGGCCGCGCCCCGTACGTAGGGTCATAACCCATCGCGGCGATCAGCCGGCGGGCTGAGTCGGTGAGCGTCACATCGACGCCGCGCTCGGCGACGCGGGCGATGACGCGGGCGACCTGGAGGTCGACGATCTCGGAAATCTGCTCGCGGGTGAGGGAGCGGAAGCGCACGATGTCGTCGAGGCGGTTGACGAACTCGGGCTTGAAGTACTGGAGCAGCTCGGTGCGCAGCTGCGCGTCGGCGGCCACGCCCGACGCGCCGGTCCCGCCCGTGCTCGCCCCGTCCGCGCCTGCCCCATCGGAGCCGGGATCGCCCGGGTCCGCACCCTGGCCGACGGGCAGGTTGGAGGTCATGATCAGGACGGTGTTCTTGAAGTCGACGGTGCGTCCCTGGCCGTCGGTGAGACGCCCGTCGTCCATGACTTGCAGCAGCGTGTTGAAGACGTCGGGGTGGGCCTTCTCGATCTCGTCGAGCAGCACGACGGAGTAGGGGCGTCGGCGCACGGCCTCGGTGAGCTGGCCGCCCTCTTCGTAGCCGACGTAGCCGGGGGGCGCCCCCACGAGACGGGAGACGGAGTGCTTCTCCATGTACTCGGACATGTCGATACGCACGATCGCGTCCTGGGAGTCGAACATGAACTCGGCCAGCGCGCGGGCGAGCTCGGTCTTGCCGACGCCGGTGGGCCCGAGGAACAGGAAGGAGCCGATCGGACGGTCGGGGTCCTGTAGGCCGGCGCGGGAGCGGCGCAGGGCGGTGGCGACCGCGTCGATCGCCTCGTCCTGGCCGACGACGCGCGCGTGCAGGCGGGTCTCCATGTGGATCAGCTTCTCGGTTTCGCCCTCGAGCAGGCGTGAGACGGGGATGCCGGTCCAGCGCGCGACGACTTCGGCGATGTCGTCGGCGTCGACCTCCTCTTTGAGGAACTGCGGCGCACCCGCGCCGCCGGAGTCGCCGTCCTGTCCCTGGGCGCGTTCGCGCTCGGCCGTTTCGTACTCGGCGAGCTTGCGTTCGAGCTCGGGGATCTCGCCGTAGCGCAGCTCGGCGGCGCGTTGCAGGTCCGATTCGCGCTCGGCGCGCTCGGCCTCGGCGCGGGCCGCCTCCAGGCGCTCCTTGAGCTCTGAGACGCCCTTGATGGCGTCCTTCTCGCGCTGCCATTGGGCGGTCATCTCGGCCGAACGCTCGCGCAGCTGCACGAGCTCGGCCTCGATCGCCTCGCGACGGGCCTTGGAGGCATCGTCCTTCTCCTTGCGCAGGGAGGTGAGCTCGATCTCCAGCTGCATCACGCGCCGGTTGACCTCGTCGATCTCGGTGGGGACGGAGTCGATCTCGATGCGCAGGCGCGAGGCGGCCTCGTCGATCAGGTCGATCGCCTTGTCGGGCAGGAAGCGGTCGGCGATGTAGCGGTGCGAGAGCGTGGCGGCGGCGATCAGGGCGCCGTCCTGGATGCGCACGCCGTGGTGGTTCTCATAGCGCTCCTTCAGCCCGCGCAGGATCGCGATCGTGTCCTGCACCGTGGGCTCGCCGACGTTGACGGGCTGGAAGCGCCGCTCCAGCGCGGCGTCCTTCTCGATGTACTTGGTGTACTCGTCGAGCGTGGTGGCGCCGACGCAGCGCAGTTCCCCGCGCGCGAGCATCGGCTTGAGCAGGTTGGAGGCGTCGACCGAGCCCTGGGCGGCACCCGCGCCGACGATCGTGTGCAGCTCGTCGAGGAACAGGATGATCTGACCCTGCGCCTCGGAGACCTCAGAGAGGACGCCCTTGAGGCGTTCCTCGAACTCTCCCCGGTAGGCGGCGCCCGCGATCAGCGCGCCCATGTCCAGGGCGATCACGCGACGTTCACGCAGCGACTCGGGCACGTCGCCGGAGACGATCCGCTGGGCGAGGCCCTCGACGATCGCGGTCTTGCCGACGCCGGGCTCGCCGATCAGCACGGGGTTGTTCTTCGTGCGCCGGGAGAGGACCTGGATCACGCGGCGAATCTCCTCGTCGCGGCCGATCACGGGATCGAGCTTGCCCTGCTCTGCCATCTCGGTGAGGTCGCGCCCAAAGCGCTGCAGCGGGCTCTGCTCGTCCTCCGCCTGTCCGGGCTGCTGGGGCGGGACGGAGCCTGGGGTGCCGTTAGGAGTCACGGCGAGACCTCCGGGGGGCGGGACCGAAGATCGAGCGTACATCGGCCGCGCGCACGATGTCGGTCGAGCCGCCTTCGTAGGGGACGAGCTCGGCGCGGAAGGAGCGGCGCACCTCCTCCAGACGCTCCGCCAACTCGACCTGGGCGCGCAGGGCCTGCACCTCGAGCTCCTCGATGCGGGCGTGCATGTCGTTGACCTCGGCCTCGAGGTCGAGCACGCGCTCGACGCCGGCGAGGTTGAGGCCGAGGTCGGCGGTCATCTCCTGGATGCGGCGCAGCCGCTCGACGTCCTCCTGGGAGTAGAGGCGCGTGCCGCGGGGCGAGCGCTTGGGCGTGATCAGCCCGCGCGCCTCGTACGTGCGCAGGGTCTGGGGGTGCATGTTCGCGAGCTCGGCGGCGACGGAGATCATGAACACGCCGCGGTCGGTCTCGACCTGTATGCGGGCCAGGGGTTTGGGGGTCACGACGACGCTCCTGCGCCGGCGCCTCCCGCGGTCCCGGCCTGCTCGAACAGGCGCGCGCGCGGGTTGCCGTTCATGACGGCGGCGAGCGCGTCGACGGCCGACTGCTGCTCGTCGGAAAGCGAGTCGGGGACGTCGAGCACGAAGCGGTAGTGGATGTCGCCACGCGCCTTGCCGCCGAGCTTGGGCGGCCCCTCGCCGCGCAGGCGCTGGACGGTGCCGGGCTTGGTTCCGGGTTTTACGCGCAGGGTCTTCGATCCGTCGAGCGTCGGGACCTGGACCTCGGCGCCGCGCAGCGCCTCGGGGATGCTCAGTGGGACCTCGACCTCGAGGTTGTCGCCGCGGCGCTTGAACACGGGCGAGGGCGAAACGTGGGTGACGAGGTAGAGGTCGCCGGGGGGACCGCCGTCGCGCCCGGGCTCGCCCTTGCCGGCCAGGCGGATGCGCCCGCCGTCGCGCACTCCCGCGGGGATGTTCACGCGCAGACGCTTGACGGTGCGCACGGCGCCCGCGCCGTGACAGGTGGGGCAGGGCTCCTCGATGATCGTCCCGGAGCCGCCGCAGCGCGAGCAGGGCTGGGAGATCGAGAACATGCCCTGGCCCTGGGTCTCGACGCCGCGCCCTTCGCAGACGGGGCAGACGGTGGGGGTCGTGCCGGGCTTGGCGCCGGTGCCGTGGCAAGTGGGGCAGGTGTCGTGCATGGGCACCGACAGCGGGATCTGCGCGCCGGAGATGGCCTGGTCGAAGGTGATCGAGACCTGCGCCTCCAGGTCAGCGCCGCGCTGTGCGCGCGGGCGTCCGCGAGTGCCGGCCCCTGCGCCCGCGCCGCGTCCTCCGGAGCCCCCGAAGAGGTTGGAGAGGATGTCGCCCATCCCTGAGGCGTCGAAGTCGAAGTTGCCGAAGCCGCCGAAGCCGCCGCCGGGACCGCCGCCGGTCGCGAAGGGGCCGGAGCCGGAGTCGTACTGCTTGCGCTTGTCGGGATCGCCGAGGACGTCGTGGGCCTGGGAAATCTCCTTGAAGCGCTTTTCGGCGGCTTTGTCGTCGGGGTTGCGGTCGGGGTGGTATTGACGCGCGAGTTTGCGGTAGGCCTTCTTGATCTCCTCGGGGGTCGCCTTTTTGTCGACCCCGAGCGTCTTGTAGTAGTCGGGTCGAGATGCCATGTCGGGCTCCTGGGCTACGCGGCGACGACGACTCGCGCGGGGCGGATGACGTGATCGCGCAGGCGATAGCCGGGCTGGTAGACCTCGGCCACGGTCCCGCTGGTGGCGCCGTCCACGGGCTGGTGGACGACGGCCTCGTGAAAGGAGGGGTCGAAGATCTCGCCGGTGGGCGAGAAGGACTCGATCCCGACGCGCGAAAGCGCGGCGACGAGTTCCTCGCGCACCAACCGAACGCCCTGCAGCAGCGGATCGTCTTGATCGGCGGCCTCGAGCGCGCGGTCGAGGTTGTCCAGGGCGGGCAGCAGCTCCTTGGCCAGCTTGACGACGCCGCGCTCCTGGGCGAGCGCGGACTCGCGCGCGACGCGGCGGCGGTAGTTCTCGAAGTCGGCCTGCGTGCGCTGAGCGAGCGCGAGGTACTGGTCGCGCTCGGCTGCGACGGTGACGAGCTCGTCGAGGTCGCCCTCGATCTCGGCCACGTCGCCGTCGCCCACCACAGCACCATCTCCCACCACGGCGGTGGGGGCTTGCTCCTCGGCGGTCGGGGAGTCATCCCCCGGCGCGGCGTCCGCGCCGGGGGTCTGCTCCTGCACTGTCTGCTCGGGGGTGTCGGCACTCGTCATGTGTGCGCCCTCCGCTTATGACTGCGGCTCGTCGACAACCTCGGCATCGACGACATCCTCGTCGTCGGAGGAGCCGCCGGACCCGTCGCCGGAGGCCCCGTCGCCGTTGGGACCGCTCGCGGCGGCCTGCTCCTGGGCGCGCTGGTACATCGCCTCGGAGACGGAGTGGAAGGCGACTTGCAGTGCCTCGGCCTTGGCGTTGATCGCGGCCGGGTCCTCGGACTCGAGCGCCTCGCGGACCTCCTTGACGGCCGCTTCGATACGCCCCTTGGAGTCGGCGTCGACCTGGTCGCCGAGGTCGGCGAGCTGTTTCTCGGCCTGGTAGGCGGCGTTCTCGCCGTTGTTGCGGGCCTCGGCGAGCTCGCGGGCGCGGCGGTCCTCCTCGGCGTGGGACTCGGCGTCGGAGACCATGTTCTTGATCTCGTCGTCGGAGAGCCCGGAGCCGGCCTTGATCTCGATCTTCTGCTCCGTACCGGTACCGAGGTCCTTGGCGGAGACGTTGAGGATGCCGTTGGCGTCGATGTCGAAGGCGACCTCGATCTGGGGGATGCCGCGCGGCGCCGGCGGGATGCCGGTGAGCTGGAACTTGCCCAGGGACTTGTTGTACTGGGCCATCTCGCGCTCACCCTGCAGCACGTGGATCTCGACCGAGGGCTGGTTGTCCTCCGCCGTCGAGAAGACCTCGCCCTTGCGCGTGGGGATCGTGGTGTTGCGCTCGATCAGCTTGGTCATGACGCCGCCCTTGGTCTCGATGCCAAGCGTCAGGGGCGTGACGTCGAGCAGCAGCACGTCCTTGACGTCGCCGGCGAGGACGCCGGCCTGGATAGCGGCGCCGACTGCCACTACCTCGTCGGGGTTGACCCCCCGGTGGGGCTCCTTCTTGGTGAGCTCTTTGACCTTCTCCTGCACGGCGGGCATGCGCGTCATGCCACCGACGAGCACGACGTGCTCGATCTCCTTGACGCCCTTGTCTTTGGCGTCGTCGATCGCCTGGCGCACGGGGGCGACGACGCGATCGAGCAGGTCTGAGGTGAGCTCGGCGAGCTTGGCGCGCGTAAGGCGCGTGTCGAGGTGCTTGGGCCCGGAGGCGTCGGCGGTGATGAAGGGCAGGTTGATCTGCGTCTCCTGGGTGGTGGAGAGCTCGATCTTGGCCTTCTCGGCGGCCTCGTAGAGGCGCTGGAGCGCCATCGGGTCGGCGGAGAGGTCGATCGCCTGGTCGCGCTTGAAGTCGGCGACGAGCCAGTCGACGATGGCCTTGTCGAAGTTGTCGCCGCCGAGGTGGTTGTCGCCGGCTGTGGACTTGACCTCGAACACGCCGTCGCCGATCTCCAGGACGGACACGTCGAAGGTGCCGCCGCCGAGGTCGAAGACGAGGATCGTGTGGTCGTCCTCCTTGTCGAGGCCGTAGGCGAGCGAGGCGGCGGTGGGCTCGTTGATGATGCGCTTGACGTCGAGGCCGGCGATCTTGCCGGCGTCCTTGGTGGCCTGGCGCTGGTCGTCGTTGAAGTAGGCGGGGACGGTGACGACGGCGCCGTCGACGGATTCGCCCAAATAGGCTTCGGCGTCGGACTTGAGCTTCTGCAGGATCATGGCGGAGATCTCGGGCGGGGAGAACTGCTCGCCGTTGGCTTCCACGCGCGCGTCGCCGTTGGGGCCGGAGACGACCTTGTAGGGGACGATCGACTCCTCCTCGCGCACCTCGGCCTCCTTGCGGCCCATGAAGCGCTTGATCGAGAAGATCGTGTTCTGCGGGTTGGTGACGGCCTGGCGCTTGGCGACGGTGCCGACGAGGCGCTCGCCGGAGGCGGTGAAGGCGACGACGGAGGGGGTGGTGCGCCCGCCCTCGGCGTTCTCGACGACGGTGGGCTCGCCCCCCTCGAGCACGGCCATGCACGAGTTGGTCGTGCCCAGGTCGATACCGATGGTCTTGCCCATGAATATTGCTCCTTCTAAAGACGGTGAATAAATCTAAGCGCCATTGAAGCAGATTTCCTGAGGGGTTTCAAGAGGCCCGTTTGGGTTGGGGCGATAAGGGAAGCGCGCGACTTGTGGCACCGGCGCGCGAGCTGCGGCCGGCCACTTGCTTGACGATGCGGCTCGGCCGCGTCGATAGTACAATCGGCCGACTTGAGGCGGGAGCGCAGGAAAGGGGCAGATGTGGGAAGCACTGGCGTCGTTGTGTTGCGTTCATCACAGCGCTGGTCAACCACATAAACGTGACCATGCGCCGCGTGGCATGGTGCTTGCTGGTGCGACGTGCGAATCTTGACCCAAGCCGTGGTCCGGTACCTCTGAAGGCTAGGGGAGGAGCGCGGCGTGTCGCAAGAAGCCTTCCTCACCGGGCGGGTTTCACGACAGGCACCTACGCGAGGATCGAGCTAGGCCAGTCCAGCCCAGCCTGGGCGACAGCGGGCGACATAGCACGAGCGCTCGGTGTCTCACTCGCTGGACTGACCGCACCAACCGCGCGTGAGGCCTCGGCGGGTAAGGGGACGCCATGAAGCATCGGTGGCGCAACCTCCGGTGGCGCGCGCGGAACCTAAATACGGAAATGTTCCTCGCCGGTCTCGTGGCCTTAGCCGCCGGGCTCGGCGTCCGACTTGGAGACGTCGCGGAAAAGTCAGCAACCCCTACCCTGAGCGTGGTCGTCGCCGTCGTGGGCTTCTTGCTGATCGTTGCGAGCCTCTTTGTGAAGGTGGGCGACCCACCGGGCCTGTCAGGGACAAAGGAGCCTCTCCAGCCCGGGCTGGCCCAGGATCCCCTCTCGGAGGAGCGCGAGACGCTGCAGGCCACGGCCGCCGCGCTCTTGTCGGCGTTGAAGAACCCTGACGCAATGAAATGGAATGTCACGCAGGCGGCGAAGCGGGTTGACGAAGCATTCGCATCGGTTCGCCTCGACGGCCCGCTCGGTCCGCAGGCAAGACGGCTACTCGACGCGGGACAGCGGCGCGACGCTACTCTGACGAAGACTGTTCTTGACGAACTACTCGACAGCGCAAGTGACTGAGGGGGCGCTATGACGGATAGACAGCTGGACCAGCTCGAATATGAACAGCACGTTGTCGAAGAGCAGATAGGTGCTAGGCGAGAGAGGGTCACTAAGGAACTCCGGCGAACGGTCCCTTTGTTCGCAGCACCGCCGCTGATAGGGCTAGCGATGATTGTGCTGGTGATGAGCGGGGAGACCGCGTTGGTCGTGCGCAACTCGGCTGCAGTTATGGTAAGCGCGCTGCTTGTGGCTGCGATCCTCATTGTCACCCCGATGGTGCTGTTCGCATTCAAGCCCGACGAGTACGCGGCACATTTAGGTGACCTCGAAAGGCGCCTCTCTGAAATCATCCCACAACGGCGCACCGAGGAATCGCGCCAAGGCGACGAGAAGAAGATCTCGCTCGACTAGCACGAAAGCGCATTTGCCGGCCCCTCAGAGTGAAGACGATTACAGGAACGAGTCTCCCGATCGTCTTGGAATTGGTACGCCTTCGGCTATCGCCATGCGCGAGAAGCGGCACTCTCGCGATAGCGGTCGGAGACGACCGCTGCGGACGAGACTCAGTCGCCTAGACGGGACCTAACGCAGACTATCGCATCGCCAGGGCCAAGCAGGAGCACAGCCAGGGACTGTCGTCCGAAACCCTTGCGAGGGCTCGAGGAGTGCAAAGGTAAACCTGAACACCCGCCATCTCGATTTTCAGGACAGGGTACTAGGAGGAGTCGCGCGCTCGGCCGGCTGGCGCAGCCCTCGCTCGCGCTGAGGAGGGCAACTACGTTATCGGCCACCGTCTACATCATGCTAGACCGGCGCCACGCCACTGTCCAACGCGCCAACTGAGCGTCGTCAGTTAGGACATCGCTCAGCGATACTCCCATGTTGACGGGGTGTACACGGCGAGAAGCGCTTTAGCCGCACCCGGCGGTCAGCTCAACCACCCTGCCGATTGACTATTCCGTCCCGAAAACTGTGGGCGCACATGTATCTTCAAGTAGAAAGGGAGCTGCCCACTGCGAGTGTCTCTCCCGCTCAACGAGTGGTAGGTCTCGCCATCCGGTGATCCGGCCGCGGCAACTCGGTGTACCGCAAAGACAGCGACTGGGGAAGAACTCAACTAAATAGTTGCGCAAAGCGTAGTCGACGGTGATCTCCTGTCCACATTCGATGTCCCTCCTAGCGATGAGGTCATAGAGGCCATGCGCGTTGGGGCGCGCGCCACAATTCGGTTCACACGAGTGATTGACGAATGAGCCCGGGCCATCTTCGTATGCATACGAGTCCCCTGCAACCTGCACTGCGTAAGAGCTGTTCTGTGCGACCGGTACGAGAACAGCTCCTAAAAGGACGGTCTCGTCGGAAGCGAAGACACGGGTCGTGAATACTCCAAGCCCACGACTCGGCGTCGGTCGGCACGTCAATCCCGTCATTACATCTCCCCAGTCGCGCCAAGACTCCAATCTACTCATTACATCTCTCACTACTCACCCCTCGTCAAGTCTTCTTGGCCAGCACAACCGCGGCGTTACCGTACTGCTTCGTCAACATGATTTCCACATCGAGATTATCCGCGAGTTCCCGCTCGAACCCGTCAAGCGGATAGCGATGGTCGAATGCCAGCGGCACCTCGGTGATCTCTTTGCCATCTAGCGCGATCTCCCCGTACAGGGTGGCGCTGCTCTTTGCACATGAGAATACACTCCGCTCTTCTTCTCGGACGATGACTTTGGTCAGATCGATTTTCTGGTCGATCATTTCGAGTGGGATACAGGCGTAGCGCAGTGTGTCCTCGTTCTCGAGGAACGAGTTCGTGCTACCCACTTCCTTGATATCGCAATTAATCTCGATGAGTAGGAAGTCTCCGGGGAACATCGACTTCTGCAGCGCTTCAATGATTTGCGCCTCGTCCGTATTGCCAAAGGTATTGCCGAGAACCGAGAAAATATTCGGGGAGGGACGATCCTCGTAGACCGAGCGCAAGACTTCCAGATCGATGAAGTCACCGATAATAGCCTTGGTCTTAATGCCAGCATAGCTGGACGGGATGTTTTTTATACAGTCAGCAATGAGAGCGTCAGATATGTCTAGCGGATAATAGGTGAGAGAGGGAACCTTCTCTCCGAGTGCTGTCAGGAGAAGTCGATCCTTCTGTCCATCGCCGCTGCCGAGACTGACGAGATCAACAGAGCCATCGCCATTTACTGAGTCTCGAACAGCCTCGGCCACGCCCTTGGCGACCTCTTTGATAAGACGCATCGAGTTGCTTTTGAATCGGTACTGAGGATTGGATGACATCTTGAGCCAGAACTCGGCACCCTCCTCGGTTGCATAGTAATAAAGACTTGGAATCACCTTTCCAGCGAGAACGAGTTGGCGGATATCGTCCTTGTAACCGTAACGGCGTCGTGCGTAGTAGATGGCCGAATCGCAAACGTTGGCCACGCGGTCGATGGTTCTGGACTCAAGGACGGGAGAGTGACGGCGTTGCGGTTTTTGTTGACGATGGCCAAGACGTTTGATGTGCTCCCGTACCTTTTGCGCCGGAGGCTCGAGTACGGCCGCGGCCAGGTTGTCGTCATCGATAGGCTTGTAGGTGAGGGGATTGACACCCTTAAGGTCGGAGGGCAACTCGAGCGGCGTGTCCCGAGGGTGTATAAGAAATACACGGTCGCGTCCAAGCCTGCCGAGGAACAATCCGTACTCAAATATTATGTTGTCGCGAGTCGCATCGTGCACGGTGCCGCGCGACTCGACCTTGTCGACCGGCGGGGCCAGGAAGCACGCGAAGTCGTACTCTTCGATTGCCGCCAGGAGGCTCTCAAGCGTGCCGTAGTTGGCCTCGAACGTGCCTTGGTGCCAGATGCGAACCGACGCATCGCGGTCCAAAGCCCCCTGGAGCGCCGCACTGAGACCCTCGTCCTCGGAGGGTGCGCCGATGAATAGCTTCACGTCAGTCATTGGCCAGATCGTGCCACCGACAGTTCGAGGACCGTCGGGTCGAGCGCATTTCAGGCGATCTAGTAATAAGCATGGCGCGACAGCATACAGATCAACGTATCGGCCCTATCGTTGAGTTCGGGACGCTCGTCCACGAGACTGGAGAGTCCTTGCTTTCGTGAGCATGCAGGCGTGGCCGTCGGTCGCACGGACGCGCCTGCGGTGGATGACGAGCAGCAGCGAAGCTGGAGTCCCGCACACGGCGCTTGCTCTCTACACCAAGCAGCAGCCGCCGTGCTCATGCTCGGGAGGCGACGTAGCGCGCGTAGTCTGACCCTGCTGCCTTGGCCCAGCCGACTGCCTTTTCATCGCTCAGGCCGAGCGTCTCAGCGAGGATCGGCGCGGGGACTTCTCGTGCTAGTGGCAGCAGCGCGCTTGCTCTTGATGTCCTGCTGGGGATGCCCAGGAGTTGGAGGCGGCGGCGTAGGCGTTCGTAGCTGAGGTGCAGGCCGACGACCTTGCCGGGGAAGAGCCACGGTGTTCTTGTGGCTGCGGTGACGGCTCTCCCGCGTGGCTCTCTGACGAGCTCGGCTAGGAGCGAGGCCAGCGGTTCGACGATCGTGATGGGTTCTTTGCCGAGGCGAAGCAGAACTGCCTGCTCGGAAGTTGTGACGTCCTCGAGTCCTAGCCGCGCGATGCGTGCGATCGGCTGGCCGTAGATCAGCACGAGCAGTCCGGCGACGCGATCGCGAGGATCGATCGAGGTGTCGTTGATGAGCCGATCGATCAGGGCTCGTCGTTGGGTGTCCTCCAGGCACCTGTAGGTCAGGGGTCGGTCGATTCTCGGGATCGTGATCTTGGGGGTCAGATGGTTCTTGGCTGACCATCGCAGGAAGCTGGTCGTGCGGATTCGCGTCGTGTTGCCGGCAGCGAACCACTCGTCGATGTCGTGCTGCTCGCAGCCTGTCAGCTGGAGTCCCCGTCCATGTAGCCACTCGAGGAAGCCGATGCTCTGGGTGACCTGAGCCCGTGCGTAATAGACCGATCGGCCTGTCAGCTTTCCTTGCCTTGCACGGTAGTTCAGGTCATTGAGCAGATGCCAGTGAGCCCACCTCTTGAGATGCTGGCGGTCTTCGACGTGTGCCATTTTCTCGGTCTGCTCGGCGAGCCAGCGTGCGAAGCGAAGCAGCTGCTCATCGCGTGGTGGTAGGGCGTGGTGAGACACCAGCGCGGCGCGAAGGTGCTCGACCGCTTGGCTGCCGCCGGTCGCGTCGAGTGCTTCGTGCTCAAGTGCGCAACGGCCGGCGAGGATGTCAAGGAGCACCCGGTAGGCGATGCTGTCCGTGATCCAGCGCATCGTTGAGCGTGGCTGTCGTGTTTGCATCAGCGCATCGAGATATGCCGCCAGCTTCGCTGCTATTTCTGGAGCTGCCTTTTCGATATGTGGCTGCAGCGTGCGGCGCACGACGCATCGACCGCATAGGCCATCCTTGTAGAGGTGGTCCTCGGCGCCGCAGACGCTGCAGACGTGCTCGCTGTCGATCCCGGCGCAGGGCTCGCACAGACCAGCCACGCCCGTTAGGCGTGTCAGTCGTCGCAGCTGCCCACAGCGCGAGCACGTCCCCTTGCTTTCAAGATCCTTGTGGCGGCAGTGCGAGCACTGTGGCTCTCCGTTGACATAGTTGTGGATGTTCCTCATCTGTCCACAATCGAGGCAGACCCCTCGCAGGGAGGCCCGTTGACAGCTGCGGCAGATCGCTCGTGGTGTGCCGGCGTGCAGGCACGGCCGCGTCCTGCCGCAAGTCGCGCAAACCCCAGTCGGCTCTTGATAGCAACGCTCACATATCTTGGGGTGGCCAGGCCGCCCGCCGATCAGGACTCGCATCTCGCGGCAGACGTCACAGCGCTTCAGGCGACCGGGGATTTCACCCCGGCGCGAGGCAGTTTGATAGCAATTCCTGCAGAGGTCCGGCAGGCCATCCGCTGCGCGACGCGCCAGCGGCTCGATGCGTGGGCAGCGCCCGCACTGGCGCGCCGGGCGAGGCTTCCTAGCCACGATCGCGGTCGTGCGGTTCGAGCCGAATGCGAGCAGGCTTTGGCACGAGATCCGCATCGACCCCAGCCGCTGCGGCGGCCTTGCGCTCCGCGAGCGTCGGCGTGCTCGCCTCGACGGGTCTGATCAGCTCGCTGGGAGTGCAGTCCAGCAGCTCACAGAGCGCCATCAGCACCCGCAGGTTCAGCCGCTCGGGCTTGCCGGTCAACAGCCGGTAGACCTGGCTATCGGAGAGCCGGATGCCGTAGCGCTCGAGGTGTGGCCCCAGCTGCGCTGCGGTGTAGATGCCGCGATCGGCGAGCAACGCACGCAACCGCCACTCGTAGTCGAGCTTCAAGGTCATCGTGCTGTCTCCTGCATCTGGCGCTTCAGCGCCCGTTGCATCGCGTCGTGCTTGAAGTCCGAGCTCACGCCGGTGTAGATCGCGGTCGTCGAGGCGTAACGATGACCGACCTGATCCTGGATGAAAACCGCGTCCCAGCCGTCCTCGATCAGATGCGTGACGTAACTGTGGCGCAGGCAATGCGTGCTCAGCTGAGAGGGCAGTCCGAGTTCTTCACGCAAACACGCAAACCGCGAGTTCAGATACTTCGTGGAGACCCTGCCGCCGCGCTCGGTCAGGAACAGCGCGGGCGAGTCGAAACTGTAGGCTGGCCGCACGTCGTTGACGAACTGGTCGAGAACTTCCACCGCCCAATCAAACACAGTCAGGATCTCACGCCGTCGTGGCCCACTGCCTTTCGAGCCCTTGCCATAACGGACCGTCAATGAGCCGAACCGCCCGAACGACGGTCTGTGCGGATTGGGCCCGAAGTCAGCAAGGTCGAGCATTCCCACCTCCCCGCGCCGCAGACCATAGGCATACATCAGCTTGAAAATCGTTGCGTCACGAAATGCCGCCAGCGAACCCTTGCGCCGCAGCGCGCGCCGCCCGCATACCCGCTGATCGCAGAACTCAAAGAACGCCGCCAGCTCTCCACGGGTAAACGGACGGTTGCCCTCCGGGTCGCCCTCGTACTCATACAGATGACGGACGAGATTCAGGTCATCAAAGATCTGCTCCGGGGCACGCCCGAACTCCTGCAGGCAGACGGTAGCCCACGGGTACCGAGCGTCCAGCAGGAACCCAAGAAAGCCACGCAGCGTGGCCTGATAGCTACGCACCGTCGACCGTGCGCGTCCAGCAACGAACTGGTCCTCAAACCACTCGTCCATTGCCACAGCAGTCCATTCCCATGGCCACAAGCCAAGCTGCCTCTGGACTCGCCGGACCGCCCACTCCCGCGACTTGGCCGTCCGAACCTCAAGACCACGCGCTCGCTGCTGGTTATGCCAACCCTGCAGCACAGCGTCGAACACCGCGTCCTCCAAACGCAGCGGCCGGACTCCGTCAAATAGCCGGTCAAGCGCTCGCGAGGCCACCCCGTTAGCGGCTGCGACGCGTGCCTCCGGCTGATCCACGCTCGTCGTCATCTGATGCCAGTATTCAGCATCAGATGACGACGGGCTGGATTGGATACCTCCACCCCCGCTCTTTCCGAGGTTTATCTTGCCTCGCACGGCTCTCGACGCATCTCCACACGCACCCAGGACTACGCTGTAAGCGAGATCGCCCTCCTTCATCAGAAGGAATAAATCGCGCTTGGATGGCGCGGGCGCGCCGTTGCCGACGGCGGGAGGTCATCACTCCATAGACGCACATTCGGACCGGCTGGCCCCCCACCGGTTTCCACGCACCCTGGCAGGGGAGCTGACGCGCGATCGGCCTCGCTGTGTCGGCCGTTACGTTGGTGGCCCAGCGGGGGCGCGCGTTCGAGCGATGCGCTCGCCAGCGCAGAACGGATAGGGCCGCTTGAGCTGGGCTATGTTGGCGTCTCGCCGGTAGATCGGAAAGCTCCCCCGGCCATCGAGCTCCAGGAATCCGACGGCTGTCGACTTTCCGGCGGCTGTGCCCGATGGCTCCTCGCGCACCATGCGACCGTGAGCGGCGACTGCCCGAAAGAAATGAGCGCGCACCCTATGCAGGCTGGCGGTCTTGCGCATGCCGGCTGCCCGGGCGTAGCCGGGCGCCGCATCCGCAGTCAAGAGCACCGCGTAGGCGAGCACGCGCCCCGATAGGGAGTTAACGTTGATCTGCCGCCAGTCGTGTCCGGGGCCGATCGGCGCGATCGTACCGATAGCCGCATAAGGCTTAAACGTCCCGCTCGCCTTGTGCTCGCGGTCGACGCGGCGCGAGTCGCGCAGACCGATCGCGAATGCACACCAGTCGCCGAGGGTGGCGTAACCGATCGCCTTGGCGTCGCTACGCACCCAGGAGGGCGGACAGGTCGTGAACGTCAGCGGCTGGTGCTGGGCGAGCCTGCGGATCTCATCGAGCACGACCTTCTCTTCGATCTGATAGGCCGGCGGTCCCTCCGTATCCCCGGGCAGGAAGTAGCGGCGGAACTTGTCCAGCGCCGCCTGGTCCCAAACGATCGCGTCGAGCAGCTCCTGGCCGGTTAGCTCGGGAAGGGTCCCCACGTCCGGGCTGCTCAGGCGGACGGGGGGCAGATTTGTGCGCTCTTCCGGCTTGGATCGTGCATAGCTGGACATGAGATCTCAGTACAGGTCTACCACGCCGTGCTGCTCGAATCGTCGGCAGCCGCTGCTAGTTTCGTCTCATGGCCCCGGAACGCGGAGATCATCATCCAGATGCTCAACGGGACGCGTTCGGCTCACGGCGAGTTCTCCGCCACGCCCAGCCGCCAGGCTGCAGTGCTCCACCTCGCCGGTGCACTGGCGGGCTTCACCCACCGCATGATGCTGGCTGGTGTCGCGGCTACTGAGAACGGGCTGGAGGCCGAGGATCCCGAGTACCGGCAGATGAGCATCGCCGCGATCGACCTCGGCGCCGCCTGCCTCGACCTGCTCGGTGCGATCCGGCCGGGTCTGCTGAGTGCGGTGGACGCCGAGATGCTCACGGTGCATCTGCATGATCTGCGTGTCGCCAAGGCGCCGCCCGACGGGGAGTACCACGACCTGGCCATCGTCATGGCGGTATGGACCGGCGATGTTGCGCGCGAGATCCAAGACGCATGTGAAGGACTGCTGAGCATCGGTGCACCGGAGATGGCGGCCCCCGGGATCGAACGAGCGCTCATCAGCTGCGTCGACTTGGCCCTGCTGGGCGGCCTCCGTTCCTGCGCCCAGCGGTAAGCGGTCCTCGATCGCTTGGACTCGAGCTGGTTCAGAGGTTCCGGGGCACCTAACGTCGGCGGTTGTGTCCGCCGCTGTCCGGCTCGACGAGCACGATGGCGGCGAGGACGACAAAGCCAGCGATCGCGCCGATCAGGATGCTGACGTGCAGCAGGCTGGCGCCGATGCTTCCAAGCACCACGCCGAACAGGCCCGCGTACACGGCGGGCCTAACGTGCTTGTCGTCGTAGCGCATCGGTTTCCTTGGCAGCAGCACGGCGGGTCGGTAGCGCAGGGATGTCGAGCATTCTCCATAGACGCCTCAGTGACTGGGCTGCCCCCTGGCGAACTCGTCGGTTGATGTGGCGCCCAATCACGGCCGGGCGGGATCCCTAAACAGGCCTGCGACGCGGGCCTGCGGGGCGCAGTAACAACGGGACTGATGGGGGGACGCGCAAGCGGATCGAGCGTCGATAGGGGTCGCGTCCCAGTTCCCGGGTGAAATCACCGGGGCGTAGCTCCGCTTGCTGCGGATCCTATGCGGCGATCACCTCCTCGGCGTCGACGGTCACGGGTGGGGCTGGGTCCTCGCGCAGCTGACGGCGCAGCCGCTCGATCTCCGCGACGGTCTTGGGGTTCATCTTCACTCCTCTCCAGCCGCGGGTGGAGAGCTCGAGCACGGCCCAGATCAGAGACAGCGCTGAGGTCTCGCCGGGGAAGCGGCCGATGACCTTGGTGCGCCGGCGGACCTCCACGAACGTTCTCTCGAGGAGATTCGTGGTCCGTATCCGCTTGCGGTGCTCGGACGGGAACCGTAGATGCGAGACCAGGGCCGGAAGGTCCGTTTCGATGACGGCCATCGCCGATGGGTAGGCGGCCTTGTAGTCGACGATGATGCCCTGCAGCTCGCGGGTCACCTCGCCCGGGGAGCGGGCCTCATCGAACGCTTTCCACCAGCGCGCCTTGACCTCGGCGTGGTGGCGCTCCGGGAGCTTTGAGGTGACGTTCCTGAGGGCGTGGACGGTGCAACGCTGCTCCAGCGCGTGCGGCCAGAGCTCGCGGGTCGCCTTCCAGATTCCCGGTGCCCCGTCCGCGACCACGAGCGCCGGTGAGCGCAGCCCGCGGTCGATCATGTCGCGCGCGAACGCGAGCCACGCGTCATAGCTCTCGCGGCTTCCGAGAGCCAATCCGAGCAGGATCTTCCGCCCCTCGAGCGTCACCCCCCAGCAGACAAGGACGCCCTCAGAGGGTGTGTCGTCGGGGCGCAACTTCAGGTAGATCGCATCCAGGAACAGGTAGACGATGTCGTGTGCCTCCAGGCGCCGGCGGCACCACTGCCGGTATCGCTCGCGGGTGTCCTCACAGATCCTCGAGACCGTCGAGCGTGAGGCGATCGGCTCCTCGAAGACCTCCTCCAGCGCCGCCTCGACATCCCTCGTCGACAGGCCCCTGAGGAACCCACTGATCACCAACGACTCCAAAGCGTGGGTACGGGCGACGCCCTTGCCGAGGATCCGGCTCTCGAACCCGAGCCGCTTCGCGTCACGGACCCTCGGGCGCTCCAAGCGCATCGCGCCGCTCGTCGTCTTGACCGTCCTTTTCTCATAGCCGTTGCGGTGACTGACCGTCTCACCGGCGCGCTCATAGCGCCGGCGGCCGAGAAACTCGGTGACCTCGTCCTCCAGCGCTTGCTGCAGGATCAGCCGGGCACCGAGACGACCGACCGTCTCGATCGGGTCCTCCTCCCCGCCAACACCGGCCAGCATCACGTCCAGTTCAGAGCGGAACCTCTCGCTCGGGACTACCTTCTCCATGCGGGCGTACCTCCATCTTCGACTTCTTCAGGGTCAAAGCGGAGGCTACGCCCGTCTATTCAATTCCCCCGGCTGAAGGGACGCGACCTCGATAGGAGCACGACGCCCCAAGAAGACAAGCCGGATCTCCGAAGCGCCCATCCCAGATTGTTGGTGGCCTCACCTCGGTGGAGGTTTGGGTGCACATGATTCCCGATGGTCGGACCGAAGGAAAAAGGAGCGGCAGACGCACTCGCCGCGAGGTGCCCCGACTCGCCTTCAATCAACAGGAGGCAGCAGAGGCGCTCGGGATCTCGGTGGATCATTTTGAGCGGCACGTCAAGGAGGAACTCCCAGTCGTGTACTCCGGCTCGCTGCGTCTCTACCCGCTCACGGGTCTCCAACGGTGGCTCGCAGACAATGCTCTTCATCGCGGACGGCGAGTATCCTGACTTGGAATGCCGAGAGACACCAAGACACGCTTCCAAGGCGTCTACGCTCGTCACAAGGTCGCGTCCCAGTTCCCGGGTGAAATCACCGGGGCGTAGCTCCGCTTGCTGCGGATCCTATGCGGCGATCACCTCCTCGGCGTCGACGGTCACGGGTGGGGCTGGGTCCTCGCGCAGCTGACGGCGCAGCCGCTCGATCTCCGCGACGGTCTTGGGGTTCATCTTCACTCCTCTCCAGCCGCGGGTGGAGAGCTCGAGCACGGCCCAGATCAGAGACAGCGCTGAGGTCTCGCCGGGGAAGCGGCCGATGACCTTGGTGCGCCGGCGGACCTCCACGAACGTTCTCTCGAGGAGATTCGTGGTCCGTATCCGCTTGCGGTGCTCGGACGGGAACCGTAGATGCGAGACCAGGGCCGGAAGGTCCGTTTCGATGACGGCCATCGCCGATGGGTAGGCGGCCTTGTAGTCGACGATGATGCCCTGCAGCTCGCGGGTCACCTCGCCCGGGGAGCGGGCCTCATCGAACGCTTTCCACCAGCGCGCCTTGACCTCGGCGTGGTGGCGCTCCGGGAGCTTTGAGGTGACGTTCCTGAGGGCGTGGACGGTGCAACGCTGCTCCAGCGCGTGCGGCCAGAGCTCGCGGGTCGCCTTCCAGATTCCCGGTGCCCCGTCCGCGACCACGAGCGCCGGTGAGCGCAGCCCGCGGTCGATCATGTCGCGCGCGAACGCGAGCCACGCGTCATAGCTCTCGCGGCTTCCGAGAGCCAATCCGAGCAGGATCTTCCGCCCCTCGAGCGTCACCCCCCAGCAGACAAGGACGCCCTCAGAGGGTGTGTCGTCGGGGCGCAACTTCAGGTAGATCGCATCCAGGAACAGGTAGACGATGTCGTGTGCCTCCAGGCGCCGGCGGCACCACTGCCGGTATCGCTCGCGGGTGTCCTCACAGATCCTCGAGACCGTCGAGCGTGAGGCGATCGGCTCCTCGAAGACCTCCTCCAGCGCCGCCTCGACATCCCTCGTCGACAGGCCCCTGAGGAACCCACTGATCACCAACGACTCCAAAGCGTGGGTACGGGCGACGCCCTTGCCGAGGATCCGGCTCTCGAACCCGAGCCGCTTCGCGTCACGGACCCTCGGGCGCTCCAAGCGCATCGCGCCGCTCGTCGTCTTGACCGTCCTTTTCTCATAGCCGTTGCGGTGACTGACCGTCTCACCGGCGCGCTCATAGCGCCGGCGGCCGAGAAACTCGGTGACCTCGTCCTCCAGCGCTTGCTGCAGGATCAGCCGGGCACCGAGACGACCGACCGTCTCGATCGGGTCCTCCTCCCCGCCAACACCGGCCAGCATCACGTCCAGTTCAGAGCGGAACCTCTCGCTCGGGACTACCTTCTCCATGCGGGCGTACCTCCATCTTCGACTTCTTCAGGGTCAAAGCGGAGGCTACGCCCGTCTATTCAATTCCCCCGGCTGAAGGGACGCGACCCGTCACAAGACAGGTTGTCGTATCGATGCTGGCGAGCGCTGCTCATGCTCGCCGTCGTACTGGGGCAAGGTCTGGGATCGCGCCCACGGGCGACACATCAAAACAACGATGCTTCCTTCGGCGAGTGCGGCCAGCAACGCCAGGAACGACCTGAAAGAGAGCCTCAAACGCGGGGTCGTCTCGGTCAACACCGGGCTCCGGGTCAAAAAGGCCGTCGAGCAGTTCCTCCAGGCGTGCGACGAAGGTGTGGCCCTCAACAAGAATGGCCGTCGCTACAAACCCGAAGCGCTCGCCAGCCTGAGGGGATGCCTGGAGGGTCACGTCGTGTCGGCGATCGGCTCGATGCGCCTTGAGGACGTGCGCCGCGGCGATTGCCAGCGCCTGGTCGACCAGCTGATGCCGGATTACTCCGGTAGTCGCATTCGCGGGGTCATCAACTCGATCCGATCGCTATACCGCTGGGCGCAGTATCGCGATCTCGTCCAGCACAACCCCGCTGCCCTGGTACTGCTGCCCGCGATGAACGCCACGCCTCGCGATCGGGTAGCCACTTCAGCGGAGATGGTCATGCTCCTGGACGCGCTTGAGCCCACCGACGCAGTGCCTTACGCGATCGCCGTGTACACCACCGCTCGCCGCGCTGAGATCCGCCACATGCTCATCGAGGACGTCGACCTCGATCTTGGCGTGATCTATCTCGGCGTCGACGAGCACGGTCGTAAGAGCCGCGCCGCGCAGCGCGCGGT
Organism: uncultured Solirubrobacterales bacterium; assembly: GCA_963744245.1. Taxonomy (GTDB): domain Bacteria; phylum Actinomycetota; class Thermoleophilia; order Solirubrobacterales; family Solirubrobacteraceae; genus Palsa-744. The sequence continues at coordinate 175,526 of CAVUST010000002.1, read as the reverse complement.
GCCGATCGTCAAGCCGTTGGCCGTCATACTGCGCCGCGACCTGATGCGTCGAGGCCGACCGGATGGCAAGACGCTGCTTTGTCCCGGGCCCAAGCCGGGGGCCGCAACAGCGGGATGCTGTCCTTCGAGGCGCTGCAAAAACGCGCCGACGACACATGGGAACCAAAGGACGAGCAGGGCAAGCCGACTGGCATCAAAATCGGAAAGCGGATCACCCCGCACGAGTGCCGGCACACCTGCATCAGCTGGCTTGATGCGGCGGGCGTGCGGCCGAAGGTGGTCTCGGAGATCGCCGGACACGCCACGCCGAAACTGCAGCGCGATGCCGCTCCGATCACCCAGGCGCGTTACACGCATACGCTGCCCGGGGACCTACAGCGGGCCGGAGAGCTCCTAGACTCCTATCTCGCCGAGCAGCTCAGGAAGGCGGCCGGAGAATGATTTCGGTCCACAGGACGGTCCACTGGGTCATCTGACGGAGTGCTAAGACTGTGTTTTGCCTGTAGATTAGGCATCCTGGGGGACTGGTGTAGTGGTAACACGGCGGTCTCCAAAACCCGAGCTCGAGGTTCGATTCCTCGGTCCCCCGCTTCAGCAGAGCCTGGAAGTGCTGAGCTTTTCGCAGACTTGAGCCAAATCTGACCGCAGCCGTTTTCCGCGGCCGATCCCGTGGAGTCCCGGGGGACGACGCCTGAGTCGGAGTTTCGGTCCGTGCTGTCGTCTGCTAAAGTGCATAAAATTGATCGAGAATCTCAAGTTTAGGCGGACGCGGCATCGGGGCGGGTCCGCCGGGAGTCCACCGACATGCGCATCGACGTTCATCAGCACTTCTGGACAGAGCCGCTCATCGACGGCCTGTCGCGCCGGCGTGAGCTGCCGTTCGTGCGCGCCGAGCACGGCCTCACCGTGCTGTATCTCGCGGGCGAGCGCCCGTTCGTGCTCGATCTGTCGACCGAGACCGTCGAACAGCGCGCCGCGCTCGTGGAGCTGGACGGGCTCGACCGGGCGCTCGTCTGCCTGTCCAGCCCGCTGGGGATCGAGTCGCTCCCGCGCGCTCACGCGCTGCCGTTGATCGACGCCTACCACGACGGCGCCTGCGCGCTCGGCTCGCCGTTCGGGGTGTGGGGCGCGGTCGCGCTCGACTCGCTCGATCCCGCCGACGTCGACCGTGCGCTTGAGCGCGGCTGCGTCGGCGTCTCGCTGCCCGCGGGCGCGCTTGCGTCTGTCGAGTCGCTTGTGCGCCTGCATCCTCTGCTCGCGCGCCTGGAATCGCACGATGCGCCGCTGTTCGTCCATCCCGGGCCGGGCCTCGGTGCGGTCCCGCGCGCGCCCGAGCCCTCGCTGGAGGATCCCCTGTGGTGGCCCGCGCTCACGCGCTACGTGTTCGACATGCACGCCGCCTGGCTCGCCTTTCGCGCGGTGGGCCGCGTCGCTCACCCGCGCCTGGGCGTCGTGTTCGCGATGCTCGCCGGACTCGCCCCGCTGCACTCCGCGCGCCTGGCATCGCGCGGAGGCCCCGCGTCTGGCGCGCCCGACCCGCTCGTGTTCTATGACACCTCCTCCTACGGCCCGTCCGCCATCCGCGCACTCGCCGACCTCGTCGGCCCCGACCAGCTCCTGTATGGCTCGGATCGACCGGTCGTGGAGCCCGATCCGCTGCTCGCGCCCGAGGCGCTCGGGCTCGATCTGCACGCGCACGCCGCCTCGACCGCGCGGCGGGTGTTTGCCTTCGCGGCCGGCTCCCACCGCGACGGGAGGGTCCGTGGGGGGGACCCTGCGGATCGGGCGCCGGAGGTCGCCCTGCGATGACCCGCTCCGTCTCCGCCATCCGCCGCCCGCGCGACCGCGACCTCACCGGACCCGAGCTTGCCACGTTCGTCGCCGAGCTCGCCGATCGTCCCGAGCTGTGGATCCACCTCGTGCGCCACGACTGCTCCCAGCGCGTCTACGAGGAGCTGTTCAGCGACGCGCACGTCACCGCCTGGCTGATCTGCTGGTCCGAGGACCACGACACCGGCTACCACGACCACGACGTCTCCTGCGGCGCGGTCTCGGTCGTCGGCGGACGCGTGCGCGAGGAGCGACTGACGATCGACGGTCCGCCCCGCAACCGCACCTACGCGGCGGGTGACTCGTTTCACTTCTCCGCCGCCGACATCCACCGCGTCCGCCACGCCGGCGTCGATCCCGCCGTCACGCTGCACGTCTACTCCCCGCCGCTGGCTCGCATGGGGGCGTATGTGATCGGCGAGGGCGGTGTCCTCGCCCGCCACCCCGTCTCCTCCGGGGAGGAGCTCAGGCCGCTTGCCCCTGCTCGTTAGGGGCGCTTGCCGCCCGCCCGCCGTCGCACGCCGTCCGCGCCCGCGACGAACATCTCGCTGACCATCTCCGGCGCGAACAGTCCGTGCTCGACCACGCCCGGCGTCCCGCTCAGACGCTCCGCCAGCGCGCGTGCATCGCCGACCGGGCCGCCGTAGTCGGCGATCAGGTTCCCGTCCGGGCTTGCGCCCACGTCTCGCAGGCGCGTGTCCCCGAGCGCGTCCAGCGTCCGGCTCGCACCGAACCGCAGCACCTCCACGGGCACCGGCGGCGCCAGCCGCGCGACCTCCTTCTCGGCCGAGACGATCACGACGAAGCGCCGTGCGCAGGACGCCACGATCTTCTCGCGCGTGTGCGCTCCGCCACCACCCTTCACCAGCCACCCGTCCGGATCGACCTGGTCGGCGCCATCGATCGCGACGTCCAGCTCGCCCACGTCGTCGAGGTCTTCCACGATCAGCCCGAGCTCGCGCGCGACCGCGGCGGTCGCCGGGGAGGTCGCCACGCAGCGGACTCCTCGCAGCTCCTCGGCGCGCTCGCCCAGAGCCGTGAGCAGGTGCGCGACGGTCGAGCCTGTGCCCAGCCCGACGCTCATGCCGTCCCGCACCAGCGCGGCCGCCGCCCGCGCTGCCGCGTCCTTGTGGCGCTCGATCGCGGCCGGGTAGAGGTCCTCGCCGCTCAGCGGCGACGGTGCTTCAGACGCGCGATCGGATGCCATGGCGCGTGCGAGCGTATCGACCTTGACGGCGACGCTTCCTCGTCGCGCTTGGTCGACCGATCGGAGACCGAGTTGGGATCTCCGATCGGCTCGCGGTGCAGATCCTCGTCGAACAGCTCCAGCCGGTGCCCGCCCGCGCGCTTGGCGCGATACATCGCCACGTCGGCCTCCCGCAGCAGATCCTCCGGGTCGGCCTCGGCGTTGCGTGAGATGGACACGCCTACGCTCGCGAACATCCCGACCTCGATCGAGCCGACCTTGAACGGCTCCTCCAGCCCTTGCACGACCCGTTCGGCGACCGCGAGCGCCTCCTCGTCGCTGCTGAGATCCTCGGCCAGGATCACGAACTCGTCCCCGCCGAGCCGCGCGACCGTGTCGCTGTCGCGGAGCGTCTGCGCCAGCCGCTCGGCGACCGACACGAGCAGCAGGTCGCCGACGGCGTGCCCGAGGCTGTCGTTGATCGCCTTCAGCCCGTCGAGGTCGATGAACAGCAGCGCGATCGCCCCCTGGCTGCGGTGCAGCCTGGCGAGCGCCTGATCCGCACGGTCCATCAGCAGCAGACGATTTGGCAGCCTCGTCAGCGGGTCGTGCAGCGCCTGGCGCTCCAGCCACATGCGGTCGGTCACGTCGCGCGCCGCCGCGTACCAGACCTTGCCGTCGCAGCGCGCGCTCCACAGCAGCCACCGCCACGAGCCGTCCTTGTGGCGATAGCGGTTGGTGAAGTTCACCAGCTGCGCGCTGCGGTTGCGTCCCGCGAGCGTCAGCGCGAGCGTCTGCTCGAGGTCGTCCGGATGCACTCGCGCCTGCATCGGCTGGGCCACCAGCTCCTCGATGCTCCAGCCCAACGCATCCGCCCAAGCGGGGTTCAGCAGCGTGAACCGTCCGTCGAGCGAGATCGCCGCCAGCAGGTCGCTGGTCATCTCGAACAGCCGTTCGATCCCGTTCGTGTCCGCGTTCGCGCCGGCGTCTACGCCTACGTCCAGGCCTGCGCCTACGTCGATCGCTCCCGGGTCCGCATGGTCGCTCGCGTCGAGGCGAGCCTCATCCTCCGAGTCGACAGGTTCGGCGATGCGGGGTTGGTGGGCCGTATGCGGATGCACGCGCATCCCCCACCAGTCGGCGTGCGTACCCGGTTTCGGGGGCGTGCATTCGCGCGCTGGACGAATGATCTAGCGGCCATTGCCCACGGCCGCGGCGTGTGGGGTCTCGGCTTGGCGCCGGTTCCTCAGCGGGAGTCGCCGGCGTGTCTTACGAGGGCGCCGCGCCGAGCGGCGGCGCAGCCGGCTCCGGCCCGTCGGCCTGCGCGAGCAGGCGCGCTCGCGCGTCCACGTCTCCGCGCAGGAATCGCCACACCGACAGGCACGTCAGGACCGTCATGATCACTGCGCTGGCAACGCAGTCCTCGCAGATTTTGTGCAGCGTGAACACCTCGCGATAGGTCAGGTAGGCGCTGAATCCGAACCCGCCAAGGGTCAGCCCCATCGTCACGAACCTGGCCCGCTCGTCTTCGCGCACCAGCAGCGAGCAGAGGATGAGGAGGTAGCCGATCGCGCCGATCAGGGCCACGGGAACGCCTGCTAGCTCCGAGTAGGCCGATTTCTGAACCTGGCTGCAGGGGTTGCCCTTGATCGAGCACACCGGTGCCGCGCCGGAGTAGTGCACGTAGGTGAGGTAGCTCGCCCAGCCGAGGCCCACGACCGCGAGGACGATCAAAGTGATCCTCAGCGTCCTCGAGCTCATCGCTGTCCTACTACGCCTTCAGCAGCTTTTCGATCGCTTCGTTGAACGACGTCGGTTCGGTCAGCGAGCTGTATTCGAGCTTGCTCGGCGCCCCGCCCGTCTTGCCGATCAGGAACGAGGGCGTGCCCGTGAAGCCGGCGTTGTTCGCCGCCTGCTTGTCGGTTGCGATCTCGGTGGCCAGCGCCGGGTCTGAGCGCTCGTTCGTCCACTGTGTCAGGTTCAACCCGGGCACCTGCTGAGCGAGGCCCTGGAGATAGCTTTCCGTGACGTAGCCGCTGTCCTCTTCTCCCTGCTCGTGGTAGAAGGTCTCGATGAAGTTCCAGGCCTTGTCCTGCTTGCCCGCCGCCAGCGCCGCGATCTGCTGCGTGCTGAACACTTCCGGTTCGCGCGTCGCGGTCTCCATCGAGTGATATTCGATCTTCACCTTGCCGGTCTTGACCCACTTCTGGATGACCGCCGGCAGCGCGCCGAGCGTGAACTCCTTGCAGATGGGGCACTCCAGGTCGCCGAAGTACTGCAGCGTCACGGGCGCGTTCGGGTTGCCCAGCGTGTTGCCGCTCTGGGGGATGCCGCCGATCAGCGTGTTCACCGCCGCGACCGTCTGGTTGGCTTCGGCGGAGTGCGGAGCGACCTTCTTCGTGCCGCCTCCGCCGGTCGCGATCAGGATGACGACGACGACCGCCACGACGACCGCCGCGACGACTCCGAGCTGGGTCAGCCGCGCCCTGCGTTTGGCGCCGGCCGCTTCCGCTTCCTCCAGCGCCTTGCGCTGCTCGCGCGCCTGCTCACGGCGCTGCTTGCGCGTCAGGTCCGCCTCGTCGTCCTCCACGTCCGGGCTATGGCTCATGCCCACTTTCTACACGTTTTTGCTCAATCTTGTCTAAGGACGCCATCGACCAGCGTCCATGCGACGATCCAGGGGTTCCGACTACGCCCGCCCCCGTAGCTCAGCTGGATAGAGCAGCGGACTTCTAATCCGCAGGTCGCAGGTTCGAATCCTGCCGGGGGCGTCAGTCGCTGTTGTGTTGGTTGTGGGGGGCTCATGGGGGAGCCTGCTCCCCCATGCTGTTCGCACGGTCGCAGGTTCGAATCCAGCCGGGGGCAATCCAGCCGGGGGCGCTGAATCCAGTCGGGCGCTGTTTCTGATCGGCGGCAGGGCCGTCGGGGCAGGCGCGTAGTGTGCGCCCATGGAGCCGAGCCTGCGCCGTCCCGACGTCGATGAGATCCTGCTCGGGGACAACATGGAGCTGCTGCCGGGGCTGGCGGAGGGATCGTTTCAGCTGATCTGCATTGACCCGCCGTTCAACACGGGCAAGGTGCAGGCGCGCAGGACGCTCCAGGCCGTCTCGGACGCGGACGGGGACCGCACGGGCTTTCAGGACCGTCGCTATCGCACGCGGCTGCTCGCCGAGTCCTCGTATCGCGACCTGTTCGAGGACTATCTCGCGTTCCTGGCGCCCCGGCTGGAGCAGGCGCACAGGCTGCTGACTCGTGAGGGCACGCTCTACTTCCACATCGACTATCGCGAGGCGCACTACTGCAAGCTGCTGCTCGACGAGATCTTTGGGCGGGAGTGCTTTCTCAACGAGATCGTGTGGGCGTATGACTACGGCGCGCGCTCGAGGCGACGCTGGCCGGCAAAGCACGACACGATCCTCGTGTACGTCAAGGATGCCTCCGCGTACTACTTCAACTCCGAGGAGGTCGATCGGGAGCCCTACATGGCGCCCGGGCTGGTCACGCCGGAGAAGGCGGCGCTGGGCAAGCTGCCGACGGACGTCTGGTGGCACACGATCGTCCCGACCAGCGGGGCGGAGAAGACCGGCTACCCGACGCAGAAGCCCGAGGGCATCGTGCGACGCATGGTTCACGCGTCCACGCGCCCGGGCGACTGGTGCCTGGACTTCTTCGCGGGCAGCGGCACGCTCGGGGCCGTCGCGCGGCGGCTCGGCCGCCGCTACGTGTTGATCGACTCCAACCCAGAGGCCGTTGAGGTGATGCGCACGCGTCTGGACGTCGCGGCGGCGCGGCCGGACTCTGACGCGGCGTAGGGGGCATGGCCGCGTGCGGCCATGCCCGACCCCGCACATGTGCGGGGTCGTCGAACGGCGCATGCGCCGTTCGTGCCAGGCCGCATGCGGCCTGGCCTCGGGGACCGATCGAAGATCGGCCAGCATGCGCGCCCCCGCATGGCGGCGCATGCGCCGCCATGAGCCACACCCATCGATCGGTCCTTGACATCCCGCCCGGTATGTGATTGGATACCATCCAGTATGCGAGACGCACGGTCGACCACGCCCGCCCTGCCTCCCGGACCCCGCCTGCCGCGCGCCGTGCAGTCGGCGATCTGGTATCGCAGCGCGCAGTGGCTGATGGACCAGTGCCAGGCGCGCTTCGGCGAGATGTTCACGTTGAAGATCGCCAACGAAGGCACGTGGGTGATCACGTCTGACCCGGACACGATCAAGCAGGTGTTCACCGGCGACCCGCGCCTGCTGCACGCGGGGGAGGCGAACCGCATCCTGCTGCCGGTGCTCGGGCCGGACTCGGTGCTGCTGCTCGACGACGCTCCGCACCTGCGCCAGCGCAAGCTGATGCTGGGAGCGTTCCACGGCGAGCGGATGCAGCGCTACGGCGCGCTGATGGCCGACGTCGCCGCGCAGGAGATCGAGCGCTGGCCGCTGGGCGAGCCCTACCCGCTGCGCCCGCGCATGCAGGCGATGACGCTGGAGATCGTCCTGCGCGCCGTGTTCGGCGTCTCCGCGGGCCCGCGCATGGAGGAGCTGCGCAGCGAGCTGCGCGGGCTGCTGGACGCCGTCACCGATCCGTTCAAGGGCATCGCGATGCTGGTGCTGGGAGCAGACCGGATCACGCGCATACCGGCCTTCCGGCGCGAGCTGGAACGCGTCAACGGCCCAATCTACGCGGAGATCGCCGAGCGCCGCACCGCTGCGGACCTGGCAGAGCGCGACGACATCATGTCGCTGCTGCTGCAGGCCACGCACGAGGACGGCTCGCCGATGAGCGACTCCGAGCTGCGCGACGAGCTCCTCACGCTGCTCGTCGCCGGGCATGAGACGACCGCCAACGCGCTCTCCTGGGCGGTCGAGCGGCTGTGCCGCCATCCCGCGCAGATGGAGCGCCTGACCGAGGAGGTGCGCGCAGGCGAGGACGTCTACCTGCAGGCCACCATCCAGGAGACGCTGCGCCTGCGCCCGGTCATCTCGATCGTGCTGCGCCGCCTGCAGGAGCCGATGGAGCTGGGCGGGCGCCTGCTGCCCGCGGGCGCCTCGATCGTGCCCTCGATCCACCTCGTCCACCGCCGCGCCGATGTCTATCCCGAGCCGAACGAGTTCTGCCCCGAGCGCTTCATCGAGAGCGAGGGCGGGCGCGCGCCGGGAACGTACACCTGGATTCCGTTCGGCGGCGGCATCCGCCGCTGTCTCGGCGCGGCGTTCGCGCAGTTCGAGATGGAGGTCGTCCTGCGCGAGCTGGTTCTGCGGCGCACGCTTGCGCCATCGCGGCCGGAGTCCGAGCGCAACTACCGCCGCGCGATCACCGAGACCCCGCGCCGCGACGCCGAGGTGATCGTCGGGCGCTGTCCCGTCGCGACCCCGGCGCCCGTGTCCGTGGAGGCGCCCGCGCTTGCAGCCCCCGCCAAGTCCGATGCCCCCACCGCGGGGGTCGTCGCGGGAGTCGGGCATGGGGGAGGGGTCGTCGTCGGCGATGCCGCGGCCGCGGCCACGGTCGAGCCCGAGGCCACCCCCGCTTGAGCGCCGCCGCCGGCGCCCATCGCATCGGCGCCCGCGCCGGCGCCCGTCAGAGCCGCATCGAGCGCAGCGACGCCACTCGCGCCGCGCTGCTGCGCTCGGCCTCGCGGCTGATCTGCGAGCTGGGCATGCACGGCGCCTCGATCGACCGCATCGCCGCCGACGCCGGCTACACGAAGGGCGCCTTCTACTCGCACTTCGCCAGCAAGGAGGACATGTTCCTGGCGGTGCTCGACGAGCACTTCGCCGCGGAGATCACGCGCCTGGACTCGGTGCTCGTGGGCGCCGGCGATCCCGCCGTGGAGGCGCGACACGCGGCCGAGGGGTTCCTGGCGACCGTCGACGCCGACCCCAACTGGCGCGGGCTCTACCAGGAGCTTGCCGTCCACGCCACCCGCAACGAGGCGTTCCGCGTGGAGTTCGCCGCCCGCCAGCGCGGCCTGCGCGAGCGCATGGCCTCGGTGTTCGCGCGCTGGGCCTCCGACCTCGGCGTCACGCCGCCCGTGCCCCCCGGCGACGTCGCCGCGATGACGTTCTTCATGGCCGACGGCTTCCTGCTCGACCGGCTGGTCGACCCCGAGCTCGACGACGCGCTGTATGGGGCGATGATCGAGGTGTTCCTGCGCGGCCTCGTGGCGATGACGGAGGCCTCCGCAGACACCCTGCCTGCCCCGACCACCCCGACCGCGAATCCTGCTTGACACACACACGTCATCGTGTAAACTAAGCGGACAACGACCTTCCAAGCGACCGCGGAGGATACATACGCCATGTCGGATGTAACGAGCACGTCTGACCACGACCTCGCCTCCGGACCCGCTGGGCAGGCGCTGGGGCCGACGCGCTGGCGCGATCGCAAGCGCTACGCCTGGCTGCTCGGGCTGATCGTGCCGCTGCTGCCCTTCATCTCCTGGGGCCTCGTGGAACTCACCGGCCTGGGGGTGTTCTGGTTCTACGGCCCGGTGCTCATCTTCGGCGTGTTCCCGCTGCTCGACCTGCTCGTCGGGCTGGACGCCTCCAACCCGCCCGACAGCGTCATCAAGTGGCTCGAGCAGGACCGCTACTACCGCTGGTGCACCTACCTGTTCCTGCCGCTGCAGTACGCCGGCCTGGTGTTCGCCTGCTGGATGTGGTCGCACGGCGGCCTGTCGGTGCTCGACTCGATCGGCTTGGCGCTGACGGTCGCGATGGTCGCCGGCGTGGCGATCAACACCGCGCACGAGCTCGGCCACAAGCGCGCCTCCTCCGAGCGCTGGCTCAGCCGCGTCGCGCTGGCGCAGACCGGATACGGGCACTTCTTCATCGAGCACAACCGCGGCCACCACGTGCGCGTGGCCACGCCCGAGGATCCCGCCAGCGCGCGGTTGGGCGAGAGCTTCTACGCCTTCTGGCCGCGCACCGTCTCCGGCAGCCTGCGCTCGGCCTGGGAGCTCGAGCGCGTGCGCCTGCGGCGGATGCAGCGGGTGCCGTGGACGATCCGCAACGACGCGCTCAGCGCGTGGGCGATGACCGTCGCGCTGTTCGCCGCGCTCGCGCTCGTGTTCGGACCGGTCGTGCTGCCCTACCTGCTGATCCAGGCGGTCGTCGGCTTCTCGCTGCTGGAGGTCGTCAACTACCTGGAGCACTACGGCCTGCGGCGCGCGCGCCGCGAGGACGATGGCCGCTACGAGCGCACGGCGCCCGAGCACAGCTGGAACTCGAACAACGTCGCCTCCAACGTGCTGCTCTATCACCTGCAGCGCCACTCCGACCATCACGCCAACCCGCTGCGCCGCTACCAGGCGCTGCGTCATTACGACGAAGCCCCGCAGCTGCCCACCGGCTACGCGGGCATGATCCTCGCCGCGATGCTCCCGCCGGTGTGGCGGCGCGTGATGGACCATCGCGTGGTCGAGCACTACGAGGGCGATCTGACCCGCGCCAACATCAGCCCGCGCGCCCGCACGCGCGTGCTCGCGCGCTACGGCACGTCCGCGGCGCCTGCGACGGGCGGCGGTCGGTCCGCGGGGGCGTAGCGAGATGAGTCGCTACCGCTGCCCGGCCTGCGGGTACGTCTACGACGAGCAGCTCGGCCATCCCCACGAGGGCTTCCCGCCGGGCACGCCGTTCAGCGAGGTGCCCGAGGAGTGGCACTGCCCGGACTGCGGGGTGCGCGACAAGGTCGACTTCGAGCGCGTTCCGTGAGCGTCGCGACTCCCTCCGCGACCGCCGGCCGCGCGCCCACGCCCTACGCGGTCGCGGCCCGCGCGCTGCTGCGCGACACGCTGCTCGACGCCGCCCGGCGCGAGCTCGAGCAGCGCGCCTGGAGCGAGGTGACGATGGCCGACGTCGCGCACGCCGCGGGCGTCAGCCGCCAGACGCTGTACAAGGAGTTCGGCTCGCGCGAGGAGTTCGCCCAAGCGTTCGTGCTGCGTGAGGCCGAGCGCTTCATCGCCGCGGTCGAGACGGCGCTGGACGCCCATCTCGAGGATCCGATCGCGGCGCTGACGGCGGCGTTCGGGCTGTTCCTCGCCGCGGCCGCCGAGGACCCGCTGATCCGCGCCGCGATCGCCGGCTCGGGGGAGATGCTGCCGTTGCTCACCACCCAGGGCCAGCCGCTCGTGCAGGGCGCCGCCGAGCGCTTGCGCGCGGCGATTCTCGCGCGCTGGCCGCAGGCCTCACGGCACGACGCGGCGCTGCTCGCCGAGTGCCTGGTGCGCCTGGGGATCAGCTACGTCGCGCTGCCCGTCGGCCCCGCCGGGATGACCGCCGCTTCGATCGCCGAGCTGCTCGGCCCCTACATCGAGCACGCGCTGCGGTCCTGACCTCGCGGACACCAGCGGGCCCACGAACGACGCATCGCGCGCCGACATAGAGCTGGGGTCGGCGATCGCCGGCATGGCAGACGGCGAGGATGTGCGAGCCTTCGGCGCATGTTCCACGTCGAGCTGCGTCAGTTCCCTCACGTCGCCTGTCGCTTCAACCTGACCGAGGCGGAGCTGCGGGTGCTCGTCGAGCCATGGCTGCGCGAGCAGTGGATCGAGTTCGGCGAACGCAAGTGGAACCCCCACCAGGCCCGCATGACCGTGCTGGAGGGCCCGCACCTGCCGGTCGAGGAGCTCGCGATCGGCCGCGGCTGGCACAACGCCCAGCATCAGTCGCAGGACGTCACCGAGCGGGTGCTCGCAAGGGCGCCCGGTGCGCAGCCCGGGGCCGAGCTCTCGCCCCTGCTCGGCCCGGAGCCGTCCGCGCTGCTGCAGGCGTGGCGGCTCGCCGCCGAGCGCCGCCCCGAGCTCTCCCCGAGCGCGTCCCTCGCGCTGGCCGAATCGACGCTCAGCTCGCTGGACGCCTCCACGTCCTGAGCCGGCCTGAGGCGCCGTCACCCCACGCTAGACTCCGATCCTCTCGCGTGGTGGGCGTAGCTCAGTTGGTAGAGCTCCTGGTTGTGGTCCAGGCGGTCGCGGGTTCGAGTCCCGTCGCTCACCCCTCCAAGCTCTCGCTCCATGCCGCAACCCGGCATTTGCCGTCCGTCCAGCCTTAAGCTGTCTGAGCCACCGTCGTGCGATGATGGACGTGTGCCCCGACTGCGGTTGCTGATCTTCTCCTGGGTGCTCGGTCTGGTGGCGCCCACGCCTGTGCTCGCCTCGACGTCTGGTGCGCAACTGTGGACGGGGCTGGGCGGGAGCGTCATCTGTGGAGTCGCGATCCATCCCCCCAACACGCCTCCGATGCAACTGCTCTGCAGTGCTGAGCATGTGCCGGCTCCGAAAGCCAAAGGCGTCGGGGATCCCGGCTTCGTTTTCCTCGGATCGGTGGGGCGTCCGTCGCTTGCGAGGCTCAGCCAGGATTCCTTCACGGGTACACACCCGCTGGCGCTCGGGAGCGGGAGCCGGTGGGGCGGCGGTCCGATCCAGGTGACATGCATGATCGGCGCAAGAGCGGTTCGCTGCGCGAACCGCTCTCATCACGGATTCACCATCACGAAGAACTCCTACCGCGCGTTCTGAATGCGGACGAGGCGCCACAGCTGCTTGTGGTGCGAGCTCCCGCGGGTCTCACCCGGAGGTCAGGGCCTCCAACTCCCAATCGAGCACGAACGCCTGCAGCGAGGCGACGTAGTCCGCGGGCAGCGCGCGTTCGCGGGCGCCTTGGACGAGGCCCTGCACGTACGCGAGCGATGGGCGGACCTCGACTGGCTCCTTGGCGATGACGGAGTAGGCCATCGCGCGATGTGAGACCCCGTCGTCCGTCAGCACGACCACGTCGAGATGCTCGTATGCCGACCCGAGCGTCTCTTTGCGATCGAGCGCGCCCAATCGGTCTCGCTCCAGCTCATACAGCGCTCCCCACACGCTGTTGTGAGGGTCGGGCACGACGTCCGCGACCCCGGTGCCCGTGCGCACCGAGCGGCGCATGAACGCCAACCGGTAGCCGGGCAATCGCGCGGGCCCGAGGAAGCGGTGCTCGGCGCAGGCGGAGTCCATCACCGGGCCCGCCATGTTGCTGCCGTAGGCGAAGTGCTTCACCGCTCACCCTCGGCGACGATCGGCATTGGAATGCTCACGGCAGATGGTGCACTCGATTGCGCAGCGACTCCTCGCTCGTGTGCTCAGCGAGCAGCGCGGACAGTGTCTGCACCCAGTGGGGCGTTGCGTCTCTGCTGCGCGGCATCGTCGCGTCGAAGGTGAAGATCATCCCGTGGTGCTCGCCTCCCGCGGCCAGGAGCTGGTCGTGGATGGCCTGGAAGTCGGCGATGTCGTTCGTGACGATCGCTCGGCGCTCTGTGGCCATCGTGCGGATGAGCTCGCGGTCGCCGCGACTCGCCAGGTCGGGCCGGTCTCGCTTGACGGCCTGCACGTCGTGTCCGTGGTCTCGCAGTTCACGAGCTATCCGAGGGGAGATCATCTCGTCGAGCAGCAACCTCACGCGAGCGCCTGTTGCCGGCGTTCCCAGCGCTCGCGCTCGCGCTCGGCGATTGCCTGAGCACGCTCGCTCCAGGCGTCGATCTCATCCTTGTAGTCGGCGTAGTAGCGCAGGCAGGCATCGACGTGCTCGAGCGGGATCTCCAGGTACTCGGCGGCCTCCTCGACGGAGTTGTCGTTCTGCCTGATGGTGGAGATGACGCTCGCGACGTCCAGTCGCGTTCCGAGCAGCGCCGGCCTGCGGCCGGCCTCGCCGTCACGGAAATAGACGAGCGGGTGCTCGTCATGGCGCAGGCCCTCCTCGATGTAGCGCTCGGCCAGGGCGGTCTGAGGGGCGTGGGTCTCCTGAGCGCGCTGCTTCAGGCGCGTCACCGTGATGCGGTCGAAGCGGAAGGCGACGCTCTGCTTGGTTGGGGGGGTGGCCATGACTCAGAACGAGTATAGCGGTGTATCGCAGGGTATTGCTATTGCGTCAGGGCTGTCAGCCTACCCCTCGCCGTCGACGATCATCAGCGCAAACCCGTCGTACCCCTTGGCGCCGACCGTCTGGATGGCGGTCGCACTTGCGTTGACGCGCGGCTCGTCGGACACGAGCTCGTAGAAGCGCCGCACGCCCCTGATCACCTCGTCGCCGTGCACCGGGTCGTATGCGTCGGGGTCGAGGATCGCGCCGTCGCGCACGACGTTGTCGCCGACGATCAGCGTGCCGGGTCGCGACAGCTTCAGCGACCACTCGAAGTAGCCGGGGTAGTTCTGCTTGTCGGCGTCGATGAAGATCAGATCGAACGGACCCTCCCCCTCGGCGTGGAGCTGGGGCAGGGTCTCCAATGCCGCGCCCACGCGCAGATCGACGAGCTCGTCAACCCCGGCGCGCGCGATGTTCGCGCGCGCGACCTCGGCGAACCGCGGCTCGGCCTCGAGCGTGATCAGCCGCCCGCCCGGAGGGAGCGCCCGCGCCAGCCAGATCGTGCTGTAGCCCCCGAGCGTGCCCAACTCCAGGATCGTGCGCACGCCCTGCACCCGTGCGAGCAGCTCCAGCAGCTTGCCCTGATTGGGAGTGACCGCGATCGCCGGCAGCCCCGCCGCATCGCTGTCCCGCAGCGCCGCCTCCAGCGCCGCATCGGCGGGCACCAGGTGGTCGGTGATGTAGCGGTCGACCGCCGTCCAGTGCTCGAGGGGGTCGGTGCCTGGCGCATCGGTCATCGGCGGGCACGCTATCCGATGCGGAGCGCCACACGAGCTACCGTGCATCGGGCGATGCTCTCGGTCCAGACCGACGCCTCCAGGAAGCGCCTGACGCTGGTCGCCTGCATCCTCGGCTCGGGGATCGCCCTGCTCGACGGCACCGCCGTGAACGTGGCGCTGCCGAGCATCCAGGACGCGCTCGGGGGTGGGCTGGCGGCGCAGCAGTGGGTCGTGAACGCCTACCTGCTGACGCTCGGCTCGCTGATCCTGATCGGAGGATCGCTGGGGGATCTGTACGGCGAGCGGCGGATCTTCGCGCTCGGCGTCGGCGGGTTCGGGGCGACCTCGCTGCTGTGCGCGCTGGCGCCCACGATCGAGGTCCTGATCGCGGCGCGCGCGCTGCAGGGCGTGGCGGGAGCGCTGCTCGTGCCGAGCGCGCTGGCCGTGATCGTGTCCACGTTCGACGAGGCCGAACGCGGCCCGGCGATCGGCAGCTGGACGGCGTGGGGCGGGATCGCGACCGTGCTCGGCCCGCTGGCGGGCGGCGAGCTGCTGGCGATCGCCTCGTGGCGCTGGATCTTCCTGCTCAACCTGCCGCTCGTGATCGCGTGCGTGACGTTGATCCTCGTCGCGATCCCCAAGTCCACGCGTACCGTCGTCGCGGTCGGGGAGGCGGCGACGCCGTCAGCGGCGGGACAGCCCGCGGGAGGCGTCGCACAGGCCGCACGGCCGGCTCGGCGGATCGACGTACCCGGCGCGGCCCTGTGCGCGCTCGGCCTCGGCGGTCCCGTGTTCGCGCTGATCGAGCAGCCGCGCCTGGGCTGGTCGAGCCCGGGCGTGCTCATACCGCTGATCGCCGGCGTCGCGCTGCTGCTCGGGTTCGTGGCGTATGAGTGGCGCGCGCGCGATCCGATGCTGCCGCTGGGCCTGTTCCGGCGGCGCAACTTCTCGGCGGGCAACGTCGAGACGTTCGCGATGTACGCCGGGCTGGCGGTGCTGTTCTTCTTCCTGGTGCTGTTCCTGCAGCAGGTCGGCGGCTACACCCCGCTGCAGAGCGGGCTCGCCACCCTGCCCGTGACGCTGGTCATGTTCGCGCTCTCCCGCCGCTTTGGTGCCCTCGCGGACCGTCACGGCCCGCGCCTGTTCATGGGTCTGGGCCCGCTGATCGCGGCGGTCGGGCTGCTGCTGTTCCAGCGCGTGGGGACCAACGTCGACTACGTCGCCGACGTCCTGCCGGGGCTGCTCGTGTTCTCACTCGGCCTGTCGATGACCGTCGCCCCGCTCACCGCGGCGGTGCTCGCCGGCGCGGAGCGCTCGCAGGCCGGGATCGCCTCGGCCGTCAACAACGCCGTCGCGCGCGTCGCCGGCCTGCTCGGCACGGCGGCCGTGGGCGCGGCCATCGCCACGGCGTTCGCGACCTCGCTGGACACGAACCTCGCCGGCGTGCGGCTGGGACCGGCCGCCGACGCGGCGGTGCGCGAAGCCAAGCGCCTGCCGCTCGGCCTGCCCAACGTCCACGGATTGCCACCGCGCCAGGCCCATGCCGTCCTCAGCGCCGCCGAAGCCGCGTCGCTGCACAGCTTTCACCTGGGACTGGCAATCGCCGCGGTGCTCGTCGCGCTGGGCGGGATCGCGGGTGCGCTGGGCGTGCGCAACCCTCAGCGTGTGGTGCATGCGGCGACGTGCGAGGGCGGCGCGTTGGTAGGGGCGAGCCCCGAGGTCGTCTCTGAGACGGCTTAGAACCGAGAGGTTCTCAGGTCGGCGTGCCGTCTCGGGCTCTCGGCGTGCGTATCGAACGTAATCATCGCGGGGAGTGTTGAGCCTCGTGCGTGTGGTCGGTGCTGCGGAGCCAGTTGTGCGGTGTGTTGTCGGCCTGTTGTGATTGGCCTGTTGGGTTCCCTCTTGACAAGCCGTGTGGTTGACGCTATGTTCTGTTTTGTTCATGACTTCCCATCGTGGGATGTCGGGCACGATAGATCGGGTTTGGGTATCGGTCGTCTGGATCGGTTTCAAGCGCTTTTGCAGGACAGA
This sequence comes from uncultured Solirubrobacterales bacterium, assembly GCA_963744245.1. GTDB lineage: Bacteria > Actinomycetota > Thermoleophilia > Solirubrobacterales > Solirubrobacteraceae > Palsa-744. The sequence continues at coordinate 158,862 of CAVUST010000002.1, read as the reverse complement.
CCTTGGGAGAGGGCTGAAACTCGGATCGTATGATGAGGGGTTGTTTTCGCGTGAGTCAGTTGGGGACAGACGTGCCAGGGATCGCTATGCGCCCGTTGGGTGCCATAGGTAGATGCGTCAGCAGCGCTGACACATCTCTCTCTCTCTCTCTCTCTCTCTTGTCCCAGTAGCACCCCTGGTCTAACCGCCTCTTCACAGCGGTTCTCCCGCCTGCGCGCGAGGTATGGCAACCCGTGCCTCGCGCCTTGTTCGAAGCTACCCTGCCACGCGCACGATGACGTTCGCCGTCCGCACGCGGTAACGCGAGACCGAAGCCTTCCTTACACCTCAACGTTCGGCCGGCAAGCCCACTGTGAGTGGACCTGCCGTGCGCCTGGAGGCGTAGCTGGACTCCCCAGCGCGTCGTCTTCGCAACACGCGTTGGTGTCGTTCCGTGCGCCTGGAGGCGTAGCTGGACCACCCAGCGTCACATCTCTTCCATGCGCGTCTGAGAGTCGGGTGCGGCATGCGGTCTGAGACTGGTGTGCGGCGTGAGGCGCTCAAGCGGCAGCGTTCGCGGGGTGTGCGGGTGTCTGCGCGGGTGCAGGTGTCGGAGATGCAGCGTGCGCGGTTGCTCTCGGCGGCTGTGGTGAGCATCGCGGAGTTGGGTTATGCGGGTGCGTCGGTAGCGCACATAACAGCCCGTGCGCGTGTCTCGCGGCGCACGTTCTATGACCTGTTCGCGAATCGCGAGGAGTGCCTGCTGGCGGTCTTGCAGGGCGCTGTGGAGCAGATCTCGAGTGAGATCATGGCGGCGGATCTGGCTGGGCTTGTGTGGCGTGAGCGTGTGCGTGGCGGGTTGCTGGTGATCTTGTCGTTCTTTGATCGTGAGCCGGTGTTGGCGCGGGTGTGTGTGGTGCAGGCTTTGCAGGGTGGTCCGCGGGTGTTGGCATGGCGTGAAGAGCTGCTGGGGGAGTTGGCGCGGGAATTGGATCGGGGTCGGGAGGAGGGTTCGCGCTCGCGCGAGTGCACGGTCCTGACTGCTGAGGGGTTGGTTGGGGCGGCGTTCGCGATCGTCTACGCGCGGTTGCTCACCGACGGGCGTCGGGAGTCGTTGCGGGATCTGGTGGGTGAGTTGATGAGTTTGATCGTGCTGCCGTATTTGGGTCCGGCGGCGGCGCGCTCAGAGCAGCAGCGTTCCTTGCCGCCGTTGCCGCGGGTTCCCCAGCGCGCGGTGGCGGAGAGTGTCGAGGGTGCGTTGACCGAGCATGATCCGTTGCGGGATCTCCCGATGCGTTTGACGTACAGGACCGCGCGGGTGTTGCAGGCCGCGGGTGAGCATCCAGGTGCGAGCAATCGTCATATCGGTGAGCATGCCGAGATCTACGACCAGGGTCAGATCTCAAAGTTGTTGGGGCGGTTGGAGCGCATCGGTCTGTTGGTGAACACGGGCGTGGGTCACACCAAGGGTGAGCCCAATGCGTGGCGTCTGACACCGCTCGGGGAGCGCGTGACCAGGCAGCTCGCGCTCGGCGGCGATGGTCACAAGGATGGTGCGGCGGCATGAGCCCCCTAGGCAATTCGGGTGAAGGAGGCGTTCTGATGAATGCTCGTAGACTGGTTGTGGGTCTTGTCCTGTCGTCGCTGCTGGGCGTGGTGGGTGTGCTCGTGGGGAGCGCTTCCGCGCTCGCGCTCCCCGAAGGCCGGGTGTATGAGATGGTCAGTCCGCCGTACAAGGCGGGGTATGGCGCCAACGTTCTCGCTGCTGTGGCGCCGAACGGCGAAAGTGTGGTGTTCACGTCGAGTGGTGTTTTTGCTGGTGTGGACAACCCGGTCCCGGGGGCGGATTATTTGGCGCGTCGTGATGGGTCGGGGTGGGTGACGACGCCGCTGGAGGCGCCGTACACGCTCGCGGCGTCAAACGTCATTCAGGATCTCTCTTCGACGCTTGAAAAGGTGCTCGCGTGGGCACCGGTGGGACCCAATGCCGGCAATGTCTCTGCTGATACCCAGAATGAGTATTTGTTGCATCGGACCGATCTGTCGGATACCGCGGGGAATTGGGAAGTGGCCGGCAATCTCGTTCTCGAAGCTCTGCGTCCCGCAGGTATATCTGAAAATCTGCTCACGAACGAGTTTGGCGCGAGCGCAGACCTCTGTAATATTCTGGTACGCCAAGGGGGGCCTTATCCGTTGACGTCGGAAGGGTTGGGCGTCGGCACAAGGCAGTTCTACGATCTGTCTGCTTGTGATGATGAACCGGGATTGCGGCTCGTCGGTTTGAACAATGCAAGCAAGGCGCTCTCGTCGGGTTGTGCGCTGCTCGGAGCTGAAGAATCTAGTGGTGGTAGGGACAGCCTGTTCAACGCGATATCTGGCGATGGCAGCGAGGTTTTCTTTCAGGCGCAGCTGAAACCGGGCGTGTCGACGTGTGCAAGTACCGGTGGTCGGGGGGTGCAGTTGTTTGTGCGTTTGGGTGGGTCGCGGACGGTTGAAGTGTCCAGGCCGCTTGCTGTTGGTGAGGCGTTCGGTGGGTGTGGTGATGGGGGCAATAGCGGTGAAGTGCCTGGTGAAGTGCCGTGTCCGGGTAGTGCGGCGCGTGCGTCGGCGGAATTCGCGGGCGCCTCTGAAGACGGCTCGCGGGTGTTCTTCACGACGACCGCTCCGCTGACGGGTGAAGGCGGTGAAGCGGGCAACGATCTGTACATGGCGAGCATCGGTTGTGTCGGAGAAGGGGCGTCGTGTGGGGCGTCTGAACGGCAGGTGACGGGATTGGTGCGGGTGTCGGCCGCGGCGAATGCGGGCGAACCGGCGGAAGTGCAGAATGTGGTGAGGGTCGCACCGGACGGGTCGCGAGTGTATTTCGTCGCGCGCGGGGTATTGGTCGATGGGGCGAACGCGGAAGGCGTGATGCCGGTGAAGGGCGCGGACAACCTGTACGTGTATGACGCTGAGTCGCATGGTCTGGCGTTCGTCGCGGATCTCTGCTCGGGTGCGGCACAGTCTGGTGTGGTTGAAGACGCGCGTTGTCCCCGTGATCTGGGCACGGGCAGGAGCGACACGGGACTGTGGACCAGTGGCGGCGAAGTGCAGTCCGCGGGCGATGGTGGGTTCCTGGTGTTCTCCACGTATGCGCAGTTGGTCACGCATGGTAGTGAAGCCGACACGGACACGGCGAGGGATGTGTATCGGTATGACGCGCTTACGGGGTTGTTGAATCGTGTGTCTGTCGGTGAAGGTGGTCATGACGCGAACGGCAATGGTGTAGAACCGTCGCTTGGCGCGTATGACGCGTCGATCCAGGACGACGACGTGATTGAGGCGCAAGTGTATGCGGATCATGAATTGGGTGTACGCGCGATCAGCGAGGATGGTTCACGGATCGTGTTCTCCAGTGCGGAGCCATTGTCGCGGGATGACACTAATGGTCTTGTGAACGTGTATGAATGGCATCAGGGGCCTGGTGGTGGGGAAGGCGTGGTGTCGTTGATCTCCAGTGGCTCGTCGGAAGCATCCGATGGTAGTCCTGTGATCTCGCCGTCGGGCAGGGATGTCTTCTTCGTCACGACGCAGGGTTTGGCGCCGGGGGATACGGATGGTCAGGCTGACGTGTATGACGCGCGTCTGGGTGGCGGGTTCCCGCCTGTGGCGGCGCCGGTGGTGGCGTGTGCGGGGGATGCGTGCCAGGGCCCGTTGACTAATCCCGCGCCGTTGCTGGTACCGGGCAGCGTCTCGCAGGCACCGGGCGGCAACTTCCCCGCCCCTGCGCCGCCACCACCTGCTGCTGCGGCGACGGTGAAACCGAGGGCGAAGGCGACTCTTGGGTGCAGGAAAGGGTATGTGAAGAAGCGGGGTAAGTGTGTGAAGAGCAGGAGCGAGAAGCGTGTGAAGAAGTCGGCAAAGGGGAGGAAGTAGCGTCATGTCTGAGCGATCAACATTGAGCTCTGTCCTTGCCGGCTTGCGATGCGTGCTTGTGGTGATGGGCGTGCTTGTGGGTTTTCTGTGCTCCGTGTCTGTGGCGAGTGCCGCGATGGAAGCCAAGCCGTTTGGCATCACGAAGTTCGCGTTGCAGACTGTCGGCGCGACGAGGCTGCTGCCGCTTGCTGATGAAGGTCTGGAAGTGGTCAATGAACCGTACGTGTTCACACAGGCCGGTGGTCATCCCTGGGCGCTGACGACGACGGGCGAATTCACGACCGAAGAAGTCGAAGTCGAAGAAAAGGGAATAAAGCATCGAGAACTAGTGCCGACGCGTGATCCGAAGGACATCGTGGTGGGTTTGCCGCCGGGGTTGTTGGGTGATCCGTTGGCGGTACCTCGTTGCCCACTGGCCACTGTGCTGGCTAAAGAAAGATGTCCCGGTTCTACGCAGTTGGGTGTGTACCGGTTGCTATGGGAAGGTGGAAGGGAACGTCTTGCGCCGATTGTGAACGTGACACCGGAAGCGGGCCAGTCCGCGGAGTTCGCGTTCGAGGAAACCGGTGGCCCCCCGTTTCTGCTGACGGCGCATATCGTGCACACCGCAGGAGGCTACGGCTTCACCGTTGTGTCGGATGGTGTGCCGGGAACGGTTCTCAGCCGTTTCGAAGTGACGTTCTGGGGTGTGCCTGCCGATCCTAGTCACGACCCGATGCGCGGCCTCCGCTGCGGCAGCGTTGAACGAGGCCGACCTCTAGCGTGCAGTGGTGGTGGGGAACCGGGTGGTGGTGGAGTGGCGGTGCCGTTCGTGTCGTTGCCGACTGATTGCGTGGCGGGTGGGGAGACGGCGACGTTGCGCGCCGATTCCTGGGAGGAACCCGGCAGTGTCCATGAAGGGCGCTACACAGGGTATGTCGAAGAAGCGACGAGCTTCCCCGGCGTGACTGGTTGCAACCTGCTGGGTTTTGGTCCCTCGATCGAAGTGAACCCTGACACGGTGCTGGCCGACGCCCCGGTGGGACTGGGTGTGAACCTGAAGATTCCCCAGAACGAGCAGGCTGAGGGTGACGCGACACCGCACTTGCGTAACGCGGTTGTGACGTTGCCGGAGGGCTTGTCGATCAGTCCTGGGGTCGTGGATGGTGTCCAGGCGTGCAACGAAACCGGTCCTGAAGGGATCAACTTCCCGGGATCGGGTCCTGAATCTGAAGAACAGGGTTTGAGCGGCGAACTGCAGCTAGCGCCGGGGCACTGCCCCGACGCCTCGACAGTCGGTACCGCGGAAGCGATGACACCTGATCTCCCGGAACCGGTGAAAGGACATGTGTACTTGGCGCACCCGTTGTGCGGCGGGCAAGGTGAGGAACCATGCACCGACCAGGACGCGCTCGATGGTCGTCTCTACCAGTTGTATTTGGAATTCGGTGGTGCGGGACCGTTGGCTGACACCGGTATCAACGTCAAGGCGCATGGTTATGTCGAGGCTAACCCCGCGACGGGACAGCTCACGACGGTGGTGGATGATAACCCGCAGGTCCCGATCAGCGAAGTGAAGATCCGTTTGAACGGTGGTCCGCGAGCCTCGGTCGACAATCCCGCTGTCTGTGGTCCCGCTGTCACGACGGCTGATCTGACGCCGTGGAGCGCACCAGGGATCACCCCGGAAGGACTGTCGATGCCGGGAACACCGGACGTGACACCCGTCTCGCACTACAACGTGGAAGGCTGCTCTGATCCTGTCCCGTTCGCTCCGGGACTGATCGCGGGGATGGTCACGCCACAGGCGGGACAGTTCAGCGCGTTCACGCTGAACCTCTCGCGTGCGGATCGCGAACAGTATGTCAAGGGCATCCAGATACATACTCCTCCGGGATTGTTGGGGATGCTCTCCAGCGTTCAGCTTTGTGAAGAACCGTTGGCGGATCAGGGTCACTGCCCAGCATCTTCGAGGATTGGGACTACGCGTGTAGCGTCGGGCGCAGGGTCACACCCCTTCGAAATCGAAGGGACGGTGTACTTGACCGGCCCGTATGACGGTGCTCCGTTCGGGTTGAGCATCGTCACACCCGCGGTCGCGGGCCCCTTCAACCTCGGCTTGGTGGTCGTGCGTGCCCGTATCGATGTGAACCCGGTTGATTCGACGTTGACCGTCACGACTGATGAAACGGGTCCGTATGCGATCCCGCAGATCTTGGATGGTGTCCCGTTGCGTTTGAAACGGATCACGGTCAACATCGACAGGCCCAATTTCATGTTCAACCCCACCAACTGCGGCGCACCAGGAGCCCCGGGTGTACAGCAGGTCACGGCTACGATCTCCGGTTCTGAAGAGTCCAAGTCAACGGTCTCCAGTCCGTTGGGTGTGGGTGGTTGCAAGAGCCTTGAATTCAAACCCTCCTTCACAGTCTCAACCTCGGGGAAGACGAGCAAAGCCGATGGTGCGAGCCTCGATGCGAAGGTGTCCTACCCGGCGGGATCGGTTGGCAGTGAGACGAACATTGCGAGTGTCAAAGTGGAATTGCCGGAGCAGTTGCCGTCGCGTTTGACGACGTTGCAGAAAGCGTGCACCGCGGCGCAGTTCGAAGCGAATCCCGCTGGTTGTCCGTCAGCGTCGATCGTGGGTATTGTGCGTGCTAGTACGCCGTTGTTGCCTGTGGGGTTGTCTGGGCCGGTGTATTTCGTATCGCATGGTGGGGAAGCGTTCCCGTCGTTGATAGTGGTGCTCCAGGGCGATGGCGTCAGGGTCGATCTGACGGGTAGCACGTTCATCAGCAAAGCAGGGATCACGTCGAGTACGTTCAAGAGTGTTCCCGACGTCCCCGTCAGTACGTTCGAGCTGTACCTGCCCGAGGGCCCATTTTCCGCACTGACAGCTAACGGGAATCTTTGTGATCTGACGCGCACGGTCTTGACCAAGCGCAAGATCACCAAGAAGATGCATGGTCACACCGTGCACCAGACCGTCACGACGCGTAAGACGGCGTCTGTGGCGTTGACGATGCCGACGGAAATGGTCGCGCAGAACGGTGCGGTCCTCAAGCAGGACACGAAGATCGAAGTCACGGGGTGCGCTTCGACCACCAAACCGAAAGCCATACCAAAGAAGAAGAAGAAGTCTAAAGCTAAAAAGTCCGCTACCGGTAGGAGGGTGGGTCGATGATCGCAACCCACACACAACGAGCCCTACTACCCACACTGCTTGGTGTCGTCGTGTTGCTGTTCGCGCCCGCGATCGTGCACGCTGCGCAGGCACCGGTCAAGGAGATCGTCTCCAGCCATTTCGGTCGCGAAGTCAACCTCACCGAGACCGGTAAAGGACCAGCGCTCGAAGACGTCTGCACCGTCGCGTCCAAAGACGAATGTCAGGCGGGTAGGGCCAGCAGTGAACCCGGCGGGTTGACGGAGGCAGAGAGCCTCGCGGTCGCACCTGATGGGAATGTGTATGTCGCGGAAGGGGTGAATGGTCGTGTGCAGGAGTTCACGTCGTCGGGGGCGTTCGTGTTGATGTTTGGCAGGGAAGTCAACGCGAGCACCAAAGGCGATATTTGCACCGAGGAAGAAATCATCAAATCGGCCGTGAGATGCACTGCCGGTCTGGAAGGCACGGGCGCGGGACAGTTCAAAGACAGAGTGTCAGTCAGCGTCGATCCGAGCACCGGCAACGTCTACGTAGCGGATAAGGCGAACAACAGGGTGCAGGAGTTCACGGAAGACGGTGAATTCGTGTTGATGTTCGGCAAGGAAGTCAACGCGACGACTAAAGGCAATGTTTGCACGGCCGTATCGAAAAACACTTGCAAGGCGGGCCTGGCCAGCGCTGAACCCGGTGCGTTCCATTTTGAAGATGTTGCAAGGAAGATTAGTACTGCTGTCGGCGGCCCTGAAGGTCAGTTGTTCGTTGGTGAAGATGACCGTGTGCAGAGGTTTGAAGCCAACGGGGCACAGGTTGGGGAAACACCCACCGGGTGCCCGGTGGGTGCGCTCGCGGTCGATCCTACGGGCGACATGTATGTCGTCTGCTCGTCTGATGGGGATAACGGCAATGTCATCCAAGAGCTCAGTCCGAGTGGTGAGGAAATCAAGCATTTCGCTTTGCCCACGCGGAGAACGGGAGCACAAGAACTCATAATAGACGCGATCGCATTGGATGCTGCGGGGCAGCTCGTCGTGACAGAAGCCGAACGGGGCTTCGATACAAGTAAGAGCGAAAAGTTCGAAACGTGGCGTGGTGGATTGTACAGTGTTGTCAACGCGACCAGTCTGCACCTGATCACGGAATTCACCGATGAATTCTCTACCGGGGAACTACCCCCATTTGCGACGGTTGGCAGCAACGACGTCGCTGTCAACGCCAAAGATGAACTGTACGCGCTCGTCGGGTCCGGGTTTCTCGATAACGAAGTCGTCGCTTATCGTTCTGTACCGGTAGCGGAACTCGCGTCGAGCCCTCCGGTGTGTGAACCCGGATTGGTCGTGGAAACGGATGTGACGTCCGACTGTCATCTGGTGGGGATGGTGGACCCGTGGGGAGTGAAAGAAACAGAAGTGAGCTTTGAATGGGGCAGGACAAGCGGCCTGGGTGAAAAGACGAGCCCGACCGCGAAAATCACGAATACCAAGAGCGAAGGCGAAGAAGAAGCACCACCCGTGGAAGTGACCGCACCGATAGAAGGCCTGCGACCGAACGAAACGTTCTACTTCCGTGCCACCGCGCAGGACGAGAACGTCAAAACACCGGAATCGCTCACCAGCGAAACGGTGTCGTTCACCACACCGAGCGTCCCATCACGAGTCGTGGGTGAACACGACGCGTCGTTCGTGTCCTCCTCCTCAGCGGTGCTGTTCGGCGAACTGAACCCCGAGAACACACCCACCGAATACTTCTTCGAATACGGACCATGCCCCGAACTCACGGGTTGCGAAACAATATTGAGGACCGGTGCGCTGGAATCACCGGTGTACGGGAAGATCGGCGTCACGCTCGAAGCGACCGGCCTGCAACCATCCACCACGTACAGCTACCGGCTGTCGGGGGTCAACAAGCCCCTCGCCGGAGCCGGTGAGGCGATGGTCAACGAAACGGATGGTTCGCTGCTGCCGGAAGGATCGTTCAAGACCGCACCTGCACCGCTGCCACAAGCCACGACGAGCGCGGCCAGCGCGATCGGGAGCACCTCAGCACTGATCGCGGGCATGGTCAATCCTGACGGGCAGCCCGCGACGTACGCCTTCGAACTGGGGGTGTACGCGGGTGGGGAGACACGGTATGGGATCGTGTTCTCAGGACCAGCGGGGGAAGGCACGACACCATCGCAGCGAACACTGCAGGTGTCTGGTCTGCAACCGGGAACGACGTATGCCTACCGTGTCGTGGTCAAGAGCGGTTATGGCACGGCGGTAGGCGAACCGGTGTTGTTCACGACCGCGGGACTGCCTGCGGTGCTGGTTGTGCCCGCGGTGTTGGCGCAGTTGCCGGTCCCGAGCATTGCGTTCCCCAACCCGCCAGTCCTCGCACCCCCCAAGACGGCGGCGAAGGCAAAGGCGCTGACTGGCGCTCAGAAGCTTGAGAGGGCGTTGAAGGCCTGCAAGCAGAGGCCGAGGAGTAAGCGAGCAGGGTGTGAGAAGCAGGCTCGCGAGCAGTACGCGAAGTCCAAGCAGGCCACTAAACGCAAGAAAGGGTAACCGTGATGTTCTCAACACTACGCAAACACGTGCGTGTCAGTCCCGCCGGGACGATCGCCACGCTCGCATTGATCCTCGCGATGAGTGGTGGCGCGTACGCCGCGAGCAAGTACGTGATCACCAGCACGAAGCAGATCAAGCCGAGCGTCCTGAAATCATTGCAGGGCAAGACCGGGCCCGCCGGTGCTCCCGGCTCGGCCGGTCCCGCGGGTCCCGCTGGAGTACAGGGAGCGCAGGGTCCCGCCGGGCCGGCAGGACCACAGGGCACCCCTGGTGGTAAGGGCGAAACCGGTTCGCAGGGCACCAAGGGCACGACCGGTGTCGCCGGCGCTACGGGACCGAAGGGCGCGACGGGAGCGACCGGGACGACTGGTTACACCGAAACACTGCCCGCGGGTAAGACCGAGACCGGCACGTGGGTATTGCAGGCGACTAACGGAAAAAAAGGAGAACTGAAGCTGATGGTGATCTCCTTCCCGATCCCGCTCAGCGGACCGATCGAAAATCCCAACGGCAAAATCATCTTCGTCAAGCTCAACGAAGCGACACCGGCGGGTTGCACGGGCAGCGTCACCGAACCAGGAGCCGCATCCGACACGCTCTGCATTTTCGAAGGCAGTTCACTGCTGCCTGAAAAACCCGGGCTGGCTTACTTCACAACAGTGGCACCGGGTGTAGAAGGCGACTTCAAGGCGGGCAGGACGGGAGCGGAAGTCATCTTCTCGACCGAAGAACCCACCGCCGCGGGCGAAGAAGTCGCAGCACGAGGCACCTGGGCCGTAACCGCACCCACCGAACCATAAAGGACGATCACGGGATGACCAGCTCAGTGATGAGAACCATCGGGTAGTAGAGCGACCGTCGGCGCGCCCCGGACATGTGTTCCGGGGCGCGTGCGGAGGCACGGCTACGCCGCTGTCGTCCCTTGGTAGTGGCCTCAGTCGACGGAGCCCGCCGGGACGACCCATTCGCATGGCTGGCCCGTCACGGCCGCGATCCGGTCGAAGTCGGCGTCGTAGTGCAGAACGGTCAGGTTGCGACTCTCGGCGGCGGCGGCGATCAGCAGGTCCGGCACCTTGCGGCCGCGTTGGTGCTTGGAGGCGAGCAGGCGCTGGACCTGTCTTGCGCGACGCAGGTGCTCTGCGGTGGTCTCCACGAGCTCGAACACCTCGATCGCCCGTGCCAGGCGATCCCACTCGGCGACGTCGCGGGCTGAATAGCCCAGCTCCAGATCGCTGATCCCGGCACGGGCAAGCTCCGCCGACTCGGTCCTCGACTCGATGGCTCGACGGATCATGGGCTCTCGTAGGCGTGTCAAGACGCTCGTGTCGAGCAGGTGCGTCAGTGCCATGCCTGCTCGCGTGGCGCGAGCTCGGCGGAGGCGAGTGCGTCGAGGCTCTCTTTCACGACCGCGTCGCGATCCCCGCCGGCTCGGCGTAGGGCGTGGTTGACGGTCGCCTTGATCGTCTCGGTGCCCAGCTTTCTACGGGCGCTCTGCAGCGCGTGCTCGTCTATGTCCACCAGGTGCTTGGCCATCACGTCCAGTATATACACCTTGGAACTTCTATAGCCGTGTTACCTTGCGGCTCCTCGGCGTAGGCCCCTGATCGCCGTTATGAGGGGACCGAGCGCGCTGGGAGGAGACCGGCGTGGTGGCTGTGGTCGGTGCTGTAGAGCCAGTTGTGCGGTGTGTTGTCGGCCTGTTGTGATTGGCCTGTTGGGTTCCCTCTTGACAAGCCGTGTGGTTGACGCTATGTTCTGTTTTGTTCATGACTTCCCATCGTGGGATGTCGGGCACGATAGATCGGGTTTGGGTATCGGTCGTCTGGATCGGTTTCAAGCGCTTTTGCAGGACAGACCTTGGGAGAGGGCTGAAACTCGGATCGTATGATGAGGGGTTGTTTTCGCGTGAGTCAGTTGGGGACAGACGTGCCAGGGATCGCTATGCGCCCGTTGGGTGCCATAGGTAGATGCGTCAGCAGCGCTGACACATCTCTCTCTCTCTCTCTCTCTCTTGTCCCAGTAGCACCCCTGGTCTAACCGCCTCTTCACAGCGGTTCTCCCGCCTGCGCGCGAGGTATGGCAACCCGTGCCTCGCGCCTTGTTCGAAGCTACCCTGCCACGCGCACGATGACGTTCGCCGTCCGCACGCGGTAACGCGAGACCGAAGCCTTCCTTACACGTCAACGTTCGGCCGGCAAGCCCACTGCGAGTGGACCTGCCGTGCGCCTGGAGGCGTAGCTGGACCACGCAGCGTCACATCTCTTCCATGCGCGTCTGAGAGTCGGGTGCGGCATGCGGTCTGAGACTGGTGTGCGGCGTGAGGCGCTCAAGCGGCAGCGTTCGCGGGGTGTGCGGGTGTCTCCGCGGGTGCAGGTGTCGGAGATGCAGCGTGCGAGGTTGCTCTCGGCGGCCGTGGTGAGTATCGCGGAGTTGGGTTATGCGGGTGCCTCTGTCGCGCATATAACGGCGCGGGCGCGGGTGTCACGGCGCACGTTCTATGACCTGTTCGCCAATCGTGAGGAGTGTCTGCTGGCGGTTTTGCAGGGTGTTGTGGAGCAGATCACGGGTGAGATCGTGGCGGCGGATCTGACCGGGCTTGTGTGGCGTGAGCGTGTGCGTGGCGGGCTGCTGGTGATCTTGTCGTTCTTTGATCGTGAGCCGGTGCTCGCCCGAGTGTGTGTGGTGCAGGCCCTGCAGGGTGGTCCGCGGGTGTTGGCATGGCGTGAAGAACTCCTCGGGGAGTTGGCGGAGATCGTGGATCAGGGTCGGGGTGAGCACTCGCGTGCGCGGGAGTGCACGGTCCTGACGGCGGAGGGGTTGGTTGGTGCGGCGTTTGCGATCGTGTATGCGCGGTTGTTGTCGAACGAGCATCGTGAGTTGTTGCGGGATCTGGTGGGGGAGTTGATGAGCTTGATCGTGCTGCCTTATTTGGGTCCGGCGGCTGCGCGTAGGGAGCGGCGCGGGACTCGGACGTTTTCATCCGGCCGGAAAGAGCCGGCCGGCCTGAAAAGTCCGACCCGCTTGGCTGATCCGCTGGAGGGCATCCCGATGCGTTTGACATACAGGACCGCGCGGGTGTTGCAGTCCGCGGGTGAGCATCCCGGTGCGAGCAACCGCCACATCGGTGAGCACGCCGAGATCTACGACCAGGGTCAGATCTCAAAGTTGTTGGGGCGGTTGGAGCGCATCGGTCTGTTGGTGAACACGGGCGTGGGTCACACCAAGGGTGAGCCCAATGCGTGGCGTCTGACGCCGCTCGGGGAGCGCGTGACCCAACAGCTCGCGCTCGGCGGCGATGGTCACAAGGATGGTGCGGCGGTATGAGTCCCCTAGGTAATTCGGGAGGAGGAGGCGTTCTGATGAATGCTCGTAGACTGGTTGTGGGTCTTGTCCTGTCGTCGTTGCTGGGGGTTGTGAGTGTGCTCGTGGTGAGCGCTTCCGCGCTCGCGCTTCCCGAAGGCCGTGTGTATGAGATGGTCAGTCCGCCTTACAAGGCCGGATATAGCGCTAACAGTCTCGTTGCTGTTGCTCCAGATGGGGAAAGTGTGGTGTTTAGTTCGCAGGGTGTGTTCGCCGGCACCGATTCGCCTGATTTGGAGCTCGACTATTTGTCGCGTCGTACTAGCTCGGGGTGGGTGGCGTCTTCGGTGCAGCCGCCGGCGGAATTCAGGGGCGCGGCAAACGTCGAAGATTTCTCGTCATCGCTTGAATCTGTGCTCGCCAGGGCTTGGCTAGGTCCAAATAGTGGTGCTCAGGGAACCTCCCTTCAAAATGAGTATTTGCTGCACGATGTGGGTTTGCCGAGCGTAGGGGAAAACTGGAGAGTCTTCGGCGGCATCACGCTTGAACGGACAGACCACAAGGCGCTTAGTGTTACTGAGAGTGGCGGAGGCGCAAGTGGCGATCTTTGCCATGTGGTTATAGAGACCGTCGAAGGTGCGCTATTGCCCGCAGCGGAAGGAAGCGCTCAACAGATCTATGACGTCTCCTCGGGTTGCCGGGGAGAACCGTCGGTGAGGCTGGTCGGTTTGGACAACGATGGCAAGTTGATCAACGCTCACTGCACGAGCTTGGGAGCAGAATTTGGTGCGAATAGCCGGTTTGGTGCGATCTCGGGTGATGGGGAAGAGATCTTCTTTACGGCCAAGGTCGATCCAACCGAACCCGGCGGTTGTGATGAACGGCATGCGCAGTTGTTTGTGCGTTTGGGTGGGTCGCGGACGGTCGAAGTGTCGAGGCCGCTCGATACGTCTGAGCCGTTTGGTGGGTGTGGTGATGGAGGGGGTGCCGGGGAAGTGCCGGGGGAAGTGCCGTGTGCGGGGGCGTTGGCGCGGGAACCGGCGGAATTCGCGGGTGCCTCGCGAGACGGTTCGCGCGTGTTCTTCACGACAAACGCGCCGCTTGCCGGCACGGATACGGATTCGGGCAGGGATCTCTATATGGCGAGCATCGGTTGTCCCGGTGGAGGCGAATGCGCAGCGTCTGAAAAGGGGGTCACCTCGCTTGTGCGGGTGTCGCAGTCGCCCATCAGCGGCGAAGCCGCGGATGTGCAGAGCGTTGTGAGGGTCGCACCGGATGGTTCGCGCGTTTACTTCGTCGCGCGTGGTGTGCTTGTGGATGAATCGAATGGTGAAGGTGATGTGCCGGAAAAGGGTGCGGATAATTTTTATGTGTATGACGCGGTCACGGGGAGGGTGAGGTTTATCGGGCACTGCACGGTCAACGCGAGCGACTCCACGGGTGATGGTCGGTTTTTGGTGTTTTCGACTTATGCTCAGTTGATCAGGCGTGGTGCTCAGGCGGACACGGATGACGCTCAGGACGTCTATCGTTATGATGCTGAAACGGGGGTCCTCGAGCGGGTGTCGCTCGGCGAAGCCGGCCATGATGCCAACGGTAACGGTCCTTACGACGCGAGTATCGCGAGCGTCAACGTGACGAGCGCCTGGGTGTATAACGAGTATGAATTGGGTGTGCGGTCGATCAGCGAAGACGGCTCGCGGATCGTCTTCTCAAGCGGGGAGCCATTGTCGCGGGATGCTGTGAATGGTCTTGTGAACGTGTACGAATGGCATCAGGAACCAGGTGGTGAAGAAGGTGTGGTGTCGTTGATCTCCAGCGGTTCGTCGGAAACGCCCGATAAAAGTCCTGTGATCTCGCCGTCGGGTAGGGATGTCTTCTTTGTCACGAATCAGGGTTTGACGTCGGGGGATACGGATGGTCAGGCTGATGTGTATGACGCGCGTCTGGATGGTGGGTTCCCGCCGGTGGCGGCGCCGGTGGCGGCGTGTGCGGGGGATGCGTGCCAGGGCCCGTTGACGAATCCCGCACCGTTGCTTGTGCCGGGCAGCGTCTCGCAGGCGCCGGGCGGCAATTTTCCCGCCCCGACCCCCGTATCTGTGGTGACGGTGAAACCGAGGGCGAAGGTGACTCCCGGGTGCAGGAAAGGGTATGTGAAGAAGAGGGGTAAGTGTGTGAAGAGCGGGAGCGGGAAGCGCGCGAAGAAGTCGGCGAAGGGGAGGAAGTAGCATCGTCATGCTCAAGCGATCGACACCAAGTCCCATTTTTGCCGGCTCACGATGCGTGCCTGTCGTGGTGGGCGTCCTTGTGGGTTTCCTGTGCTCCGCGTCTGTGGCTAGTGCCACGATCGAAGCCAAGCCGTTTGGTATCACGAAGTTCGCGTTCCAGACGGCCAGTGCGACGACGGTAAGCGGCCCGATAGTAAATGTAGGTGATGGACCGGAGTGCTTGCCGTGCAGCGTTGAAAATGTTCCCTACGAGCCGGCGTTCACGCAGGCGGGCGGTCATCCATGGGCGTTGACGACAACGGTTGAATTCACGAGCGAAGAAGTCGAATCTGAAGAAAAGGAAAGAAAAGTCCTCAATCTGGTCCCGACGCGTGATCCGAAGGATATTGTGGTTGGTTTGCCGCCGGGGTTGTTGGGTGATCCGGTGGCGGTGCCGCGTTGTTCGCTGGCCAGCTTGCTGGCGAAAGTGAGGTGTCCTGCCTCGACGCAGTTGGGTGTGTTCCGTCTCCTATGGGAAGGTGGTAAGGAAATATTGGGCCCGATCGTTGAGGTGACTCCTGAAGCGGGCCAGTCGGCGGAGTTCGCGTTTGAGCCCGAAGCGAATGTGCCGTTCCTGTTGACGGGACGCTTGGTGCACACTCCGCAGGGCTATGGCTTCGTGGTGGTTTCTAAAGGCATACCCGGGGTCCAACTGGTGCGGGTTGAAACGACGTTCTGGGGTGTGCCGGCCGATCCCAGTCACGATCCGATGCGCGGCCTGGTCTGCAGCAGCGCCAGGCGTGGTGAAAGCATGGATTGTAAAGGTGGTGGGGAACCGAGTGGTGGTGAAGCGCCTGTCCCGTTTTTGAGTATGCCGACGGATTGCGCGGCGGGCCCGCAGACGACGACGTTGCGTGCCGATTCGTGGGAGGAACCGGGCAGCGTCAAAGAAGGACGTTACACGGGGTATGCCGAAGAAACGGCGAGCTTCCCCGGCGTGACGGGTTGCAACGTGTTGGGTTTCGGTCCGTCGATCGAAGTGAACCCTGACACGGTGTTGGCGGACGCCCCGGTCGGGTTGGGTGTGAACTTGAAGGTTCCTCAGAACGAGCAGCCGGGTGGGAATGCGACGCCGCATCTGCGTAACGCGGTGGTGACGTTGCCGGAGGGCTTGTCGATCAGCCCCGGTGTCGTGGATGGTGTCCAGGCGTGCAACGAAACGGGTCCTGAGGGGATCAACTTCCCGGGGTCTGGTCCTGAATCGGAAGAACGGGGTTTGGATGGGGAACTGCAGCTAGCGGCGGGGCACTGTCCCGATGCTTCGACGGTCGGTACCGCGGAAGCGGTGACACCGGATCTCTCGGAACCGGTGAAAGGGCACGTGTATTTGGCGCACCCGTTGTGCGGCGGGCAGGGTCAGGAACCGTGCACCGTTCAGGATGCGTTGAATGGTCGTTTGTACCAGTTGTATTTGGAATTTGGTGGTGTGGGACCGTTGGCTGACACTGGTATTAACGTGAAGGCGCATGGTTATGTCGAGGCTAATCCCGCGACGGGACAGCTCACGACGGTGGTGGATGATAACCCGCAGGTTCCGATCAGCGAAGTGAAGATTCGTTTGAATGGTGGTCCGCGAGCTTCGGTCGATAATCCCGCTGTGTGTGGTCCCGCTGTCACGACGGCGGATTTGACGCCGTGGAGCGCACCGGGGATCACCCCTGAAGGGTTGTCGATGCCGGGAACACCGGATGTGACGCCCGTCTCGCACTACAGCGTGGAAGGCTGCTCTGACCCTGTCCCGTTCGCTCCGGGACTGGTCGCGGGGACGGTCACGCCCCAGGCTGGACAGTTCAGCGCGTTCACGCTCAACCTGTCTCGTCAGGATCGTGAACAGTACGTGAAGGGCATCCAGATCCATACTCCCCCGGGATTGTTGGGGATGCTCTCCAGCGTCCAGTTGTGTGAAGAACCCTTGGCGGATCAGGGTTACTGCCCAGCATCTTCCAGGATCGGGACTACGCGTGTCGCGTCGGGTGCCGGGTCGCACCCGTTTGAAATCGAGGGGACGGTGTATCTGACCGGCCCGTATGACGGCGCCCCGTTCGGGTTGAGCATCGTCACACCGGCGGTCGCGGGACCCTTCAATCTCGGCCTGGTGGTTGTGCGTGCCCGTATCGACGTGAACCCGACGGATTCGACGTTGACTGTCACGACGGATGAAACGGGTCCGTATGCGATTCCGCAGATCTTGGATGGTGTGCCGTTGCGTTTGAAACGGATCACGGTCACCATCGACCGTCCTGACTTCATGTTCAACCCCACCAACTGCGGCGCACCAGGTTCTCCCGGTGTCCAGCAGGTCACGGCCACGATCTCCGGTTCTGAAGAGACAAAGGCGACGGTCTCCAGTCCGCTGGGTGTGGGTGGTTGCAAGAGCCTTGAATTCAAACCCTCCTTCACCGTCTCAACCTCAGGGAAAACGAGCAAAGCAAACGGCGCCAGCCTCGACGCAAAAGTGTCCTATCCCGCGGGATCGGTGGGTAATGAGGCGAATATCGCGAGCGTCAAAGTAGAACTGCCGGAGCAGCTCCCGTCGCGTTTGACGACGTTGCAGAAAGCGTGCACCGCGGCACAGTTCGAAGCGAACCCTGCCGGTTGTCCGTCAGCGTCGATCGTGGGTATCGTGCGTGCCAGTACGCCGTTGTTGCCTGTTAGGTTGTCCGGTCCGGTGTATTTCGTATCGCATGGTGGAGAAGCGTTCCCGTCGTTGATCGTGGTGTTGCAGGGTGATGGTGTCAGGGTCGATCTGACTGGTAGCACGTTCATCAGCAAAGCGGGGATCACGTCGAGCACGTTCAAGAGTGTTCCCGATGTTCCCGTCAGCACGTTCGAGCTGTATCTGCCCGAGGGCCCATTTTCCGCCCTGACGGCTAACGGCAACCTCTGTGATTTGACGCGTACGGTCCTGACCAGGCGCAAGATCACCGAGAAAACGCGTGGTCACATCGTGCACCAGACCATCACCACCCGCAAGACCATCCCGGTGGCGTTGACGATGCCGACGGAAATGGTCGCTCAGAACGGCGCGATCCTCAAACAGGACACGAAGATCGAAGTCACGGGGTGCGCTTCGACTACCAAACCGAAAGCCATACCCAAGAAGAGGAAGTCTAGTAAAGCTAGGAAGGCCTCTACCGGCAGGAGGGCGGGTCGATGATCGCAACTGCACAACGAATTCTCCTACCCACATTGCTTGGTGTCGTCGCGTTGCTGTTCGCGCCCGCGATCGTTCATGGCGCACAGGCGCCGGTCAAGGAGATCGTCTCCAGCCACTTCGGTCGTGAAGTCAACCTCACCGAAGCCGGTAAAGGACCGGCGCTTGAAAATGTCTGCACCGTGGCGTCCAAAGATGAATGTCAGGCTGGTAGGGCCAGCAGCGAACCTGGTGGGCTGACCGAGGCCGAAAGCCTTGCGGTGGCGCCCGACGGGAATGTGTATGTCGCAGATAAGGGGAACGGCCGTGTGCAGGAGTTCACGTCGTCAGGGGTGTTTGTGTTGATGTTTGGTGGGGGAGTCAATGCGACCACCAAAGGCGATGTCTGCACCGGGGAAGAAATCGTCAAATCGGGCGTGGAATGCAAGGCTGGTGTGGAAGGAACGGGCGCGGGACAGTTCAAAGGCCGAGCGTTGGTCAGTGTCGATCCGAGCACGGGCAATATCTACGTAGCGGATGGTCAGAACAATAGGGTGCAGGAGTTCACGGGAGACGGTGAATTCGTGTTGATGTTCGGCAAGGAAGTAAACGCGACGACCAAAGGCAACATTTGCACGGCCGTATCGAAAAACACGTGTAAGGCGGGTGTGGAAGGCGCTGAACCCGGCGCTTTCCACTTGGGGAATTTCTTTAGTACCGCTGTGGGTGGCCCCGAAGACCTGCTGTTCGTTGGTGAAGGTGGTCGTGTGCAGCGCTTCGAAACCGACGGTGTGCAGGTCGGGGAAACTCCTACCGCGTGTACGGTGGGTGCGCTCACGGTCGATCCAACGGGCGACATGTATGTCGTCTGCTCGATCGAGGGGGATAACGGCAATGTCATCAATGAGTTCAGTCCGAGCGGTGAAGAAATCAAGCATTTCGCTTTGCCCGCACGCAGAACGGGAGCAGAAGAACTCAGAATTGACGCGATCGCGCTTGATGCCGCGGGACAGCTCGCCATCACAGAAAACGAAATAACTGTTTCAGAAGACTTTCATCGTGGCGGATTGTACAATATTGTCAGCGCGACGAGTCTGCATCTGGTCACGGAATTCACCAACGAATTCGCCACCGGGGCACCACCAGAAGAGCCCGCGACGGTTGGCAGCAACGACATCGCTGTCAACGCTAAAGACGAACTGTACGCGCTCATAGGGGTCGGGTTCCTCGACAACGAAGTAGTTGCTTATCATCCTGCGCCTGTAGCGGAACTGGCGTCCAGTCCCGCCGTATGCGAACCCGGGCCGGTCGTGGAAACGGATGTGACGTCCAACTGTCGCCTGGTGGGAATGGTGGACCCGTGGGGAGTAAAAGAAACAGAAGTCAGTTTTGAATGGGGCAGGTCCAGCGGCCTGGGTGAAAAGACAAGCCCGACATCGAAGCTTACGAATACCAAGAGCGAAGGCGAAGAAGAAACACCACCCGTGGAAGTGACCGCGCCGATAGAAGGTTTGCGACCGAACGAAACGTTCTATTCCCGTGCCACAGCGCAGGACGAGAACGTCAAAACACCGGAATCACTCACCAGCGAAACCGTGTCGTTCAACACACCGAGCGTCCCACCACGAGTCGTGGGCGAACACGACGCATCGTTCGTGTCCTCTTCCTCGGCGGTGCTGTTCGGCGAACTGAACCCGGAGAACACACCCACCGAATACTTCTTCGAATACGGACCATGCCCCGAACTCACGGGTTGCGAAACAATCTCGAGAACGGGTGCGTTGGAATCCCCGGTGTACGGGAAGATCGGTGTCACGCTCGAAGCGACCGGCCTGCAACCATCCACCACCTACAGCTACCGACTGTCGGGGGTCAACAAACCCCTCGCCAAAGCCGGTGAAGCGATGGTCAACGAAACGGGCGGTACGCAACTACCGGAAGGATCGTTCAGGACCGCGCCCGCACCGCTGCCGCGAGCCGTGACCGGTGCGGCCAGCGCGATCGGTAGCACCTCGGCACTGATCGCGGGCACGGTCGATCCTGATGGGCAGCCCGCGACGTACGTCTTCGAACTCGGGGTGTACGCCGGTGCGAGCACACGGTATGGGATCGTGTTCTCAGGTCCAGCGGGGGAAGGCACGACACCATCGCAGCGCATACTGCAGGTGTCCGGTCTGCAGCCGGGAACGACCTATGCCTACCGTGTCGTGGTCAAGAGCGGTTACGGCACGGCGGTAGGCGAACCGGTGTTGTTCACGACCGCGGGGTTGCCCTCGGTACTGGTGGTGCCCTCGGTGTTGGCGCAGCTGCCGGTCCCGAACATCGCGTTCCCCAACCCAACAGTCCTCACACCGAGCAAGACGACGACGGGGGCGAGGGCGTTGACTGGTGCTCAGAAGTTGGCGAGGGCGTTGAAGGCCTGTAGGGAGAGGCCGAGGAGCAAGCGAGCAGCGTGTGAGAAGCAGGCTCGCAAGCAGTACGCGAAGTCCAAGCAGGCCACTAAACGCAAGAAAGGGTAATCCTGATGTTCTCAACACTACGCAAACACGTGCGTGTCAGTCCCGCCGGGATGATCGCCATGCTCGCATTGATCTTCGCGATGAGTGGTGGCGCGTACGCCGCGAGCAAGTACGTGATCACCACCACCAAACAGATCAAGCCAAGCGTCCTGAAATCGCTGCAGGGCAAGACCGGGCCCGCCGGTGCTCCCGGCCCGGCCGGTCCCGCGGGTCCCGGGGGAGCACAAGGAGCGCAGGGTCCCGCCGGACCAGCAGGACCACAGGGCACCCCTGGTGGCAAGGGCGAAACGGGTTCGCAGGGCACCAAGGGCACGACCGGTGCCGCCGGCGCCACAGGACCCAAAGGCGCAACGGGAGCGACAGGCACGACCGGCTACACCGAAACACTGCCCTCGGGTAAGACCGAGACGGGCCAGTGGGCGACATACGGCGCGGCCTCGGGGTCGGGAGAACTACGGGCCGATACGATCTCATTCACCATACCGCTGGCAGTCGCTCCGGCAAACTTCGAAGTCGTGACCACAGCACAGAAAGAAACCTCCCATTGTCCCGGAGGAATCACCAAACCAGAAGCTACAGCAGGCTACCTCTGTCTATTTGAAGGGGAAACGTTCCTGCACAACAGAGGAACCGAAGAAAAGGAAAACAACACTGCCGATGACACTAGTCTTTCGCTTCGCTTGGTGATCGATCCCTCCGGAACGACGGGACCCGGGACCACCGGAGCCGAGCTCCTGTTCGAAACGCAAAGCGAAGTAAAAGCCGGAGAACATGTTTCCTCAGAAGGAGTCTGGGCGGCAACCGCGGAATAAGCCGAAAAACAGCGAGATCGCGAGTAGAGCGACCCCTCGGCGCGCCCCGGACACAGCGTTCCGGGGCGCGCCGGATGTGCGGGGCGGTTATCCCACGGGCTCCTCGGCGTAAGCTCTCATCGCCTCGATCAGTGGCCCCAGGCGTCGCCCGCGCGCGGTCAGCCGATACTCGACGGTAGGAGGACTGGAGGGAATCACCGTGCGCTGCACGAGCCCAGCCGCCTCAAGGTCCCGCAACCGCTCGGAGAGCATCCGCGGGGAGATCCCCGCCACAGCATCCGCGAACTCGTTGAAGCGCAGCGCGCCGGTGAGCGCGGCATAGATAATCGACAGCTGCCAGCGCCGCTCCAGCAGGCTCGCGGTTTCGCGGACCTCGACTGGAACGGGCTGACAGCGGCGGGTGATGGGGGGACGCGAGGACATCGCGAGTGCCCCTTAGGAGGCGACCGGCGTAGCAGCGGCAGCCGCGGCCTTGCGACCGGAGTCCACCCGCGCGGGCTCCAGCGCCCGGTCGAGCACCTCCTGGACGGTCATCACCGGGTGGAAGGCCATCTGCTCGCGCACCTCCTCGGGGATCTCGTCCAGGTCGCCGCGGTTGCGCTCGGGCAGGATCACGTCGGTCAGGCCGGCCGCATGAGCGGCGAGCGCCTTCTGCTTGAGCCCGCCGATCGGCAGCACACGGCCCTGCAGCGTGACCTCGCCGGTCATGCCGACGGTGTGCTTGACCGGCCTGCCGCTCAAGAGCGAGGCCAGCGCCGTGACCATCGTCACGCCCGCCGAGGGGCCGTCCTTGGGGATCGCCCCGGCGGGGACGTGCACGTGGAACTCCTGGCCTTCGAACGCGCTCTCGGAGATGCCGAGCTCCTGCGCGTGCCCGCGTACGTAGGAGAGGGCGATCCGCGCGGACTCCTTCATCACGTCGCCGAGTTGGCCGGTCAGCACGAGCGCGTTGCCGGGCGCGGACTCGCCCGCCTTCATCGCGGTGGCCTCGACGAACAGCACGTCGCCGCCGGCGCCCGTCACGGCCAATCCTGTGGCGACCCCCGGCGTCGCGGTGCGCGCGGCCGACTCCTGGAAGAACTTCTGGCGTCCGAGCGCGTCGCGCACGACCTCCAGGTCGATCTTCACCGGGGTCTGCTTGGCGGCCTTGGTGTCCTTGGCGGCTTTCGCCTTCTTGGCGGCCTTCTTGACCTCCTTGTCGGGAACCTTGCCGTTGCTCTTCCCAGCCGACTTCTCGGCCTCCCCGTCGGTGGCCTGCGGCTGCTCGTCGGGTGGTGCCTGACTCTGCGCCGAGGCGATGCGGGTCGCGGTCTTGCGCAGCACCGTCCCCAGCTCGCGCTCGAGGTTCCTGACGCCGGCCTCGCGCGTGTACTCGGAGATGATCGTGCGCAGGACCTCGTCTGAGATCTGCACCTCGTCCTCGCGCAGGCCGTTGCGGTCGCGCTGGCGCGGCCACAGGTAGCCCTTGGCGATCGCGAGCTTCTCCTCGGAGGTGTAGCCGTCGAAGCGGATCACCTCCATGCGGTCCAGGAGCGGCCCGGGGATCGTGTCGGCGACGTTGGCGGTGGCCAGGAACATGACCTGCGAGAGGTCGAGCTCGACGTCGAGGTAGTGGTCGCGGAAGGAGTGGTTCTGCGCGGGGTCGAGGACCTCCAGCAGCGCGGCCGAAGGGTCGCCACGCCAGTCGGCGCCGACCTTGTCGACCTCGTCGAGCAGGATCACCGGGTTCATCGTGCCGGCGTCGCGCAGCGCGCGCACCAGGCGGCCCGGGAGGGCGCCGATGTACGTGCGCCGGTGCCCGCGGATCTCGGCCTCGTCGCGCACGCCGCCGAGCGACATGCGCACAAACTCTCTCCCGGTGGCGCGGGCGATCGACTCGCCGATCGAGGTCTTGCCGGTGCCGGGCGGCCCGATCAGCGTGAGGATGGCCCCGGACTTCGGATCGGCCTCGATGCCGCGATCCTCGCGCAGCTTGCGCACGGCGAGGTACTCGGTGACGCGGTCCTTGACGTCCTCCAGGCCCGCGTGGTCGGCGTCGAGCACGGCGCGCGCGGCGACGGGGTCGAGGTGCTCGTCCGAGCGCTTGCCCCAGGGCACGGCGATGAGCCAGTCGAGGTAGGTGCGGATCATCGAGGACTCGCCCGTCTGCTCGCCCATGCGCTCCAGGCGCGCGAGCTCCTTCAGCGCCTGCTCAGAGACCTCCTCGGGCATGTCGGCGTCCTCGATCTTGGTGCGGTACTCGTCGGCGACCGAGGCGTCGTCCTCGCCGAGCTCCTTGCGGATGGAGTCCATCTGCTTGCGCAGGAAGTACTCGCGCTGCTGCTTCTCGGCGCCCTCCTGCACGTCCTCGCGGATGCGCTTGCGGATCTGCAGCTCCGCGAGAGACTCGCGCTGCAGGTTGACCGACAGCTCCAGGCGCTCGGTCACGTCGAGCGTGCGCAGCAGCTGGACCTTCTGCTCGTAGCTGAGGTTGGGGGAGTAGCCGGCGGAGTCCGCGAGCGCGCCGGGCTCGGCGATCGCGCGCAGGAACGCCGCGATGCGCCCGTCGTCGCCGCGCAGCTCGAGGATCTCCTCGACGGTCGCGCGGTACTCGCGCTCCAGCTCGCGCGTGCGCCCATCGACCGGCACCTCGTCGGGGCGCTCGTCGATCTCGACGCGCAGCTCGCCGCCGGGCCCGGTCTGGGCGGCGCCGATCAGCGCGCGGTGCTCGCCCGAGAGCGCGACGGCGTGCCCGCCGCCGGGCAGCCGCAGCCGCTCGGTGACCTCGGCGATCGTGCCGACGTCGAGGAACTCGTTCTCGTGGCGCGGCACGAGCACGACGCGCTCGTCATCGCCGACCTCCTCGGTCAGCGTGATGCCCATGTTCGGGAACACGACGGTGTCCTCGAGCGGGATCAGGCGCAGGATCGGCTTGGGTGGGGAGGGGGAGATCTGGGGGGTGTCTGGGGATGCGGGCATTGAGCACGACTCCATATGAGGTTACGAATTGTTAGTTAGTATAGCGCGGGGTCGTTGTGTGTGCAAGTACCTCGAGGTCGTGTCGGATTTGCGCTTGCTAGAGCCAAAATCGCGGTTTCTCGGTGATGGCAGCCCCGCATGCGGGGCTGCTCGGGGGTGCACATGTGCACCCCCGCGAGGCCGCACATGTGCGGCCTCGTGCCAGGGCCGCATGCGGCCCTGGCTCCCACGGCGCATGCGCCGTGGGACAGACAGGTGCATGCACCTGTCTGAACTGCCTCCTCCCGGGCGGGCGGCGTGGTCGAAGGTGCCTTTGGAGTTCAGCTACGCCGCTGACTTGGGTGTGGTCTTCCGGGCGGGTGGTGGTCGTGGGCTGTGGGAGGTTCAGCTACGCCGCTGACTCGGGCGGAGACACACTGTTTGTGGGCTTGCCGGATATGGGCCAGTGTTGGATTGCTCTTGAAGGTGTTTGTGGCGCCGGTCTTGCGACCGGCGATATTTGTAAGCGGCGATTGGACGGCACTTCGTCCGGGCGGGCTGTCAATGGTCGTCGAAAGTGACCTCGACGTTCTCCTCGTGAACGCGCTCCTCTGTCTCCGCGGAGGACGTGAGGGCGCGCCTGTCGGCGTCCAGCAGCGGGGCGGTGAAGCTGCGCGGCCACAGCCTGCGCGCGCGCACCACGTTGATCTCCGCCGCGATCAGCGTCACCTGTCCGCCCAGGTACAGCCACGCGAGCAGGCCCAGGACGAATGCGAACAGGCCGGAGGTCTCCTGCGCGTGGCGCACGACGTGCGCTACGTAGTAGCCGCCGATGTGCTGCAGGATCTGCCAGAGAACCGCTCCGACGACCACGCCTGTGAGCAGATCGCGCGTCGGGATCTCGTCCGGGCTCAGGAAGCGGAAGGCGGCGAAGAACAGCAGCAGGTTCGAGGCCAGCGCCAGCAGGACGCCGCCGAGCACCGCGGTCGCGCCCGCCGTCTGCGCCGTCACATAGCCGGCGGCCACCGTCGAGACGACCAGCAGCAGGCCGAGCACCGCCAGCAATCCGATGCCGCGCAGCCGCCAGGCCAGGAAGTTGGGGCGGCTTCTTCGCGGGATGTGCCAGACCTGCTGGAAGGCATTCTGCGTGGCGCCGACGATGCCCAGACCGCCCAGCAGCAGCCCGACGACGCCGATCGCCAGCGCGCCGATGCTGCCCTTGAGCGAATGGACGTTGCTCTGCAGCTGATCGCCGATGATCGGGAACTGACTGAGCGTGGAGTGCAGCACTTCGTTCTGCGTCTTCTGATCGCCTTCGAGCACGAACCCGAGCACCGTCACGAGCACCAGCAGCAGCGGGAACAGCGACACGAACCCGTAATAGGCGATCAGCGCCGCCATGCTGCCCGCTTCGTCGTCGCCGAACTTCTTGATCACCGCCGCCGCAAACGCCGACCAGCGGTGGCGCTGCTGCAGGCGGTCCAGCGCGTGCAGGCGCTCGCCGAGACTCATCGGTCCCGCCCCCATCCCCGCGGCGGGCGCCCGAGGTCGCGGGCCCGCCGGGCCGCCGGCTCGAAATTGGATGGGGGGCAAAGCGCGTCTGGGAACGACATCCATGTGTGTCTACTCGATCCGAGCTGCCAACACGAGTCCTGGGCGGCCGCTGGCCGGTGCCGGGGCGCCGAGGATCGGGACTCGACCCCACCGAGGAGGTCGCGCTGGTGGCCCACGCGGCGCGCGGGCTGCTGCTGTCGGTGTACCGCCCATGGCTGCGCCGCGACGATCTCGAGGACTGCTACAGCCAGGCGACCCTCGAGCTCGTGGCACAGGCTCGCCGCGGCGAGCTGCGCTACTCCAGCCGGGCGCATCTGCGCAACCTGTTCGAGCTGCGCTTCGTCTCGCGTGTCAGGGACCGTCGCCGCGCGCTGCGCGGGCGCAGCCCGGCCCAGGCGATGCTCGACGGCGCGCTCTCGCTGGGTGGCCCGGGCCGGGGCGAAGTGGAGATCGCCGACCCGCGCGCCGACGTCGAGCGACGCACGCTGCTGCGTTACGAGCTGCACACGCTGGAGCGGGCGGCACACGGGCTGAGCTTCGATCAGCGCCTCGTCCTGGCCTGTCAGATCGGGCTGCAGATGAGCGCCGGCGAGTTCTGCGCCATGTTCGGCTGGTCGCATGAGAAGCACCGCAAGGTCGCCCAGCGCGCGCGTGCACGGCTGCGATGGCTGACGGACGAACCCGTCCCCGCCACATCCGCCGGGGGCCCACTCGACGACACCGAACCGGCGGGGGAGCCCGTCACTTCCGCATCCGCCCAGAACGTCTCCGACGGCGCCGAACCGACGGGCGGCGAGACGGCGCGAGGAGCCGAGAAAAGAATTTTCGAGGATGAGTGTCCCGTTTCCAGGGGCGAGTCGGGGGAGAGGGCAGGGACCCTCCTATGAACATATCTCCCCCCACTCATAGGCGCGTCCCCTGGGACGCCGGCAGTCGATCGGACGGACGACCGCTCGGCGATGCCCATGTGCGCGCAAGCGGCCGGAGGCCGGGAACATCCCCAGCTCGGCTTCCGGTCGCACGCGTGCCCGCCCGCCCGCCGGCGCGGCGGATCGCTCGTCTCCGCGCCTGTACGTCGGCATCTGCGATGGGGCGGCGATGAGGGGCATGCGCCGCCGGCCCAGGGCGGTGTACCGGGTGTACGGCGAGGAGGAGTATCTCGCCGGAGTCGACGCGCTCCCCGCCTGGGAGGAGCCATCGTCAGGCGATCCCACGCACGGACGCAGGTTGCAGCGCATCGCCGGCGCCGCGGCGCTCACCGGGGCGGTGGGCACGGTCGGGGGCGTCGTGGGTCTCGCCGGCCTGCGCGCGCGTGCGGTCGATCGTCGCGAGATCGCGCAGCGCATCGCGCCGTCCGTTCGAACGGCGTCTCGCGGGCATGCGAGCACGCCCGCGCACGTGGTGCGCCGACAGATCCTCCGTCCAGGACCCTCACGACCCATGCACAGGCGCCGTAGGACGCCGGCACGGGTCTCGCTCGGTCCGCCGTCGCGGGTCGAGAAGGCCGTGCGCGTGGCCACCGTGAGCGCTTCCTCGCGCACGCCCGCGCACCGATCGGAGATCGACGAGATCTCCGATCGGCCGGCGAGCGTCGGGCAGGGCACATCGACCGAAGCAGTGAGCGCCGCCCAGGGAACCCCGCCGGCGGCCGCCGAAGCTCGGGCCCGGGTGCAGAGCGAGTTCGGGTTCGAGCGCTGATGGATCGCGTTCCGGCCGTAGCAGTCACGACCCAGCCGCTGTGGCGGATCAGGCTCGCGCGCGAACTGCCTCGCCTGCTGCTGCTCGGGGTCTCATGCGCGGGTCTGGCGGCGAGCGCCCGCTACGCGATCGCGCCCCCGCGGCCGGTGGCATCAGTCCGCGCCCGACCCACCGCGCCCGCGCGGGACCTTGCGGCCGAGGGGTTCGCGCAGCTGTTCGCGCGCCGCTACCTGACCTGGGAAGCAAGCGATCCCGAAGCCCACCAGCGGGCGCTCGCGCCCTACATCGGCACCGGCATGGAACCCGGCGCCGGACTGCAGCCCCCGGCGGACGGGGAGGAGCAGGTGCAGTGGACCGAGGTCGTGCAGGAACGGCCGGCAGCGCCCGGGGAGCAACGCGTGTACACGGTCGCCGCGCAGACCGACACGTCCGGGCTCGTGTACCTCACCGTGAGCGTCGCGCGCTCCACCGCGGGCACGCTGGAGCTGGCCGGATATCCCGCATTCGTGGGGCCGCCGGCAGCGGGAGCGACCGCCGCCCCCGGCGATCTGCGCGAAGTCTCAGACCCGGCGTTGCAGACGGTGGTGGAACGGGCGCTGCGCAACTACCTGGCGGACTCCGGCGGCGAGCTTGCGGCGGACCTGACAAGCGGAGCGCACGTGTCGCTGCCCGCGCAGGCGCTGAGCCTGGAAGCGGTGCAGCGCCTGGACTGGTCGCCCGAAGGCGGCGAGGCGGTCAGCGCGATCGTGCAGGCCGAGGACGGTCGCGGCGCGCGCTACACGCTCGCCTACGAGCTCGACGTCGCCCGGGTGGCCGGCCGCTGGGAGGTCGCCGCGATCCAGATGGACCCCTACACGTGACACCGCAATCGCAACCGCAACCGAAGGAGCCAGCATGAAAGTCCCCGATCCCATCGGCCTCCCCGAGCTCGCCCGCACGCGCGCCCTCGCGATTCTGCTGCTCGCCGGCGTGTGCCTCGTGGCCGGAGGAGCGCCTGCAGCCCAGGCTGCGATCTCGACCTCGAGTGCCGCGAGCACCCAGCAGGCGGCCACGACCGAACAGACCGGCAGCTCGCTGGAATCAGCGGCTGCGAAGGCCGGCAGCACGGGCCGGGCGGTGGCGATGAGCCTGATCGGGCTGGCGTTCGCGGTGGCGGCGATCGTGCTCGCGTTCAAGCGCGACTTCAAGGAGGCCGCGGGCGTGTTCGCGGTCGGGATCGTGTCGGTGCTGCTGGCGACGCCGACGGGCGTGAGCCTGCTGCGGGACACCGTCAACTCGCTGTTCGGGTCTCGCGGATGATCGCGGGCGCGCGCTTGCGCGGCGGGGCCTTTCCGGCGGTCTTGCCCGGAGGAGCCCGTCCTGGGGCTGCTCCCGGTTCGTGGGGACCGACGGGCTGAGAAGTGGAGATCCGCTCCTACCGCGCCGTGTTCGACCTCGAGCGGCGGATCTACCGCATCGACCGGCTGCGGCTGAACCCGGCTGGCGTACCCGTGCGCGGGATCGTCTACTTCCTCGCGCTGCTGGCGGCGATCCTGCTCTGGGAGAGCGTGCCGCCGCTGAGAGCGCTGACCGGCGCGCTGCCGTGGTATCTCCTCGACGTTGCGCTGCCGGTCGCGAGCGCCGCGCTGCTGAGCGTGATCAGAGTCGACGGGCGCCCGGCGCATCTGGCCGCACAGGCGCTGCTGCGCCACCGCATTGAGCCTCGTCAGTCGGTGAGCCTGCGCGCTCGACGGGCCGGCTCGGGCGCGGAGCCGGGCGCCCGCTGGCGCCCGCCGGAGATCCTGCTGCTCCCCGACGGCTCCGACGCGGGCTTGCGCCGCCTGCGCTACACCGGCCCGGGAGCGGTGCTCGTGAGCGTGGCGCATGAGCGAGTCGAGTCCTCCTCCTCCTCCTCCTCCTCCCTTGCCCTCACCGCCGGGTGGCACTCGCGGTTGACGGTGCGCGAGCTTGCCGATCGGCCGCGACCCGTCCGCGGTCAGGTGATCGCGCTTGCGGCCGGGGCGCGACTGCGCACGGTGAGCCGGTGAGGCCGCCGATCGCGTGCGTGTACGGGAACTGCGTGTTCGCCGACGGTCTCGACGACTGCTGGGCGGCGTTCGCCGTACGGGCCGGCTCCTACCAGTGGCTCTCCGAAGAGGGCAAGCGCTCCCGGCTGCTGGAGCTGCTCGGCGCGATCGAGGCGATCGAGGCCGACCTGCAGATCGTCAGGGTCGCGCGCCGCTGGGAGCTGGAGCGGTACGTGCGCGAGCTGCAGACGGACGCCTCGCGGAGTACCGCAGGACCGAACGGGGCCGGCGCGGGCATGAGGGGCGGAGCGGGCTCGGGTGAGGCGGGCGCAGATGCAGTGCACTCGAGGGACGTGAACACGCGTGCGCGACGCGCACACGCGCGCGCCAACAGCGAGTATCTGGAAGAACATAGTCGCCATCTGCGCGACGTCGGCATGGCCAGGCCGGCGGTTTTCCTGCTCGTCAGTCTCCGCGACCCCGAGCGCGACGTCGCCTCCTACGTCTCCCAGGCGGCCGAGAGCGGTCCGCGAGAGTGGTGGAGCGCGCTGCGGCGCGCGCTCTCGCCACACGACAGACGCCTGCTGAAGGTCTCAGAGCTTGAGCGCGCGCGAGTCCGGGCCGACCAGGCGCACGCGCGGCTGGCGGACTACCTGCCGGTCAGGCAGGCGCGGGGAGTGGAGCTGCAGTGGCTGATCAGGCGCGCGTTCTGCCGCGGTCTGGGTGAGCCGCCGATCGACGGGCTGCACGAGCCTCGGGCGCTCGTGTTCGAGCGCAACGGCAAGGCGCTGCTGGCACCGTTGGAGGGAGACACGCTGCGCTGGATGGACTCCTGCGTCGAGCATCAGGGCCGGCGGCTGCGAGTCGAGTCGGAGCTGGGATGCAGCTGGCAGGCGCAGCTCGTCCTCGGAGCGCTGCCCGAGCGAGCGACGTTCCCGGGGGCGCGGGTCGAGTTGATGAGCGCGCCCGTGGAGAGCCTGCCGTTTCCAATAGACCTCTCGCTGAACGCCCGCTACCTGCCGAATGGGCTGGCGCTGCGAATCGCGCGCCGGCGCATTCAGGACGCCGATCAGATCGTCAGGGCTGAGTCCGACGGCGATCAGGGCGTCTCCGATCTCGGGTATCAGCGCACGCTCCAGGCGCGGGACCTGCTCGCCTACCTGCAGGCCTCCAGTCGCCCACCGCTGTTGCGCGCGACGCTCGCGATCGCGGTGGGGGCGAGTGACGAGGAGCAGCTCGAGGAGCGCGTGGAGATGGTCAGGCGCGCCTACGGCGAGATCCACCTGCACCGCCCGCTCGGCGATCAGCTGCGCCTGTTCGCCCAACACCTGCCGGGCCAGCGCACGCGCGTGGCGGGATATGACGACACGCTCACGCCCGAGCAGGTCGCGGCGATGATGCCCGCCGCCACCCACGAGGTGGGCTCGCGGCGCGGGTACTACCTCGGGCACACGCTCTCGGGGTCCCGCCAGCCCGTCAGGTTCAACCTCCGCGAGGGCTCCGACAGCGACCGCAACACGACGATCCTCAGCGTCGGCGCGCTCGGGTCGGGCAAGACGACGCTCGATCAGAAGCTCAAGTACGAGGGCTTCCTGCAGGGGGCGCGCATCATCGACTGCGACCCCAAGGGCGATCACCGTCTGCACCTGCTCGAGGAGGTCGCGCCGCACACCGAGGTGGTCACGCTCAAGCCCGATCCCGCGCTGCGCGGCGTGCTGGACCCGCTGCGGGTGGCGCCCGAGCACCTCAGGCAGGACGCCGCGGTGTCGTTCCTGCGCGACCTGCTGCCCGCCCGCGCCGAGCCCGCCTGGGAGACGGCTGTCGTCGGGGCCGTCGATCGGGTGCTCAGGCGCGCGCGGCAGGCGAGCTGCCACGAGGTCGTCAGGGCGCTGGGCGAGGGCGACGAGACCGAGCGCAAGATCGGAGCGGCGCTGGCGGTGTACGCGCGCTCGGGGCTGACGCAGCTCGGGTTCGCCGACCCCGACGTGAGGCTGCCGCCGGTCGGGCACAGCCAGGTGACATACCTGCCGATCCGCGACCTGCCGGGGCCCGAGCCGGGGATGCGGCGCTCCGAGTATTCCCAGGCCGAGCGCGTCGGGGCGCAGATCGTGCGGCTGATCGCGATGTTCGCGATGCAGCTGCTCGGCTCCGAGCGGGGACGGCTGAAGCTGTTCAGCTTCGACGAGGGATGGCGGCTGCTCGGCGACCCGGTCGGACGCGCGCTGCTGGCCTCGCTGCAGCGGATGGGCCGCTCGGAGCTGGCGGTGCCGATCGTCTCAACGCAACTCGTCACCGACGCGCTGATCGGGGAGCGCGAGTCGCTGGAGAACCTGATCGGGGCGACGTTCGTGTTCGGGATGCGCTCGGATGCCGAGGCCGCGCGGGCGCTGGCACTGCTGGGGCTCGACCCCGAGAACCGGCGCATGCGCCAGAGCCTGCTCGAGCTGGAGGCGGGAAGGTGTCTGCTGCGCGACCACTACGGGCGCGTGGAGGCGATCCAGGTCGACGTCGTCGCGCCGTCACTGCTGCGGGCGCTCTCGACCACGCCCGCGCGCGCGTGAGCGGCGGTGGGACACGACGAGCGCTTTACGCGGCCGCCGCCGTCCTGCTGAGTGGTTCGGGTGGCGCGGCGATCGGCGCCACCGCTGCGCGCGGGGCGGGTGGCGCGCGCGCGAACGCGGACGGCGCCCCTCTGTCGCGGGCTCGCTCGGCGACAGGCGCGAAGCGGGCTCCGAGCGCTCCGGTGCTGGGGTCGGGCGCGGCGGGCGTGGCGGGCTCCGGTGGCGGTGAAGGGGAAGGCGCGGAGGCGGGCGTGCAAGGGGAAGTGGACCCGCTCGTCGGCAACGGGCTGGGCAGCCCGCTGTGCAAAGGGGCGCTGGGTGACGGGCTGTCGGCGGCGAGCAGGCGCGACTGCGAAACCTCCGGCTTCGTCGCCGCGCCGGCGCCGACGGGCGACTACGGGATCGACGTGCACATCGACGTTGGCGTGCTGGGTGGGTTCAGCGCGGGCGGCCTTGAGAGCGCTGTGCAGGATCTGTTCGTGACGCCCCTGTGGATGGCGCTGGTGTGGGCCGTGCACGCGCTGGTGGTGATGCTCGAGTGGTGCTACACGATCGACCTGCTCGACAGCGCCTCGGCGAGCGTCGGCAGAGGGCTGCGCCAGATGCAGAGCTCGCTGACCGGGCCGTGGCTGGCCACCGTGCTGGCGATCGCCTCGGTGCTGGCCGCCTACAACGGCCTCGTCCGCCGCCGCGTCGCTGAGACGGTCGGCCAGGCGCTGATGACGCTGGCGATGATGGCCGGGGGGATGTGGGTGATCCTCGACCCGACCGGCACGGTCGGCGCGCTTGGGGGCTGGGCCAACCAGGCAAGCCTCGGCACGCTCGCGGTCACCGCGCGGGGCACGCCTGCGGGTGCGGGACGCGCGCTGGCGGACAGCATGGAGTCGGTGTTCGCGGCGGCGATCGAAGCGCCGTGGTGCTACCTGGAGTTCGGCGACGTCGGCTGGTGCCGGGCCCCGGCGGGGCTCGACCCGCGGCTGCGCGCGGCCGGGCTGAAGATCGCGGCGGCCGAGCAGGTTCAGGCCTCCTCCTCGGCGAGCGCTCAGGCCCGCGCGCTGGAGCAGAGTGCGGAGCAGCTGCACGACGCGGACAGCAACGCGGAGGTGTTCCTGGCGCTGCCGCCGAACGGGCCGGCGCGGAACTCGATCAACGAACGGGGCTCGTTGCTGCGGGCGCTGTGTCAGAGCAGCGACGCCACCGCGTGCCGTGGACCGACCGCGGCACAGGCGCAGTTCCGCACCGGCGCCGGCACGTGGGCACGCGTTGCGGGGCTGCTGCTGATCGTCGCGGGCGTGCTCGGGATGCTGCTGCTGCTCGGGTTCATCGCCGTGCGGTTGCTGGGGGCGGCGCTGTTCAGCCTGCTGTATCTGCTGCTGGCGCCCGTCGTCGTGCTGGCCCCTGCCTTGGGAGACAGTGGTCGCGCGGCGTTTCGCACCTGGTTGACGCGCCTGCTCGGGGCGGTCGTGGCGAAGCTGATGTACTCGTTCCTGCTGGGCGTGGTGCTGGCGGTCGTCGCGGTTCTCGGCGATCTGGGCACGCTCGGATGGTGGACGCAGTGGCTGCTGACGTCCGCGTTCTGGTGGGGTGCGTACGCACGCCGCCACCAGGCCCTCGGCATCGCCGAGGGTCGGATCGGACAGCAGCGCTCGATCGGCCCGCGGTCGATCGCCGGGAAGGTGCGCGAGGCGCTTGACACTCCGCGGGCTGCGATCGGCGTGGCACGCCGCACGAAGGCGATGCTGTCCAAGCCGGCGCCGAGCGTCGAGCGCCGGCGCGAACCGGCGCAGGCCGGCAGCCAACGCGCCAAGGAGCTGGCCGATGCGCAGGTCGGGCACAGCTTCGAGCACGAGCTGGGTGAAGCGCGCATGCGTGTGCGAGCTGGGCCGAAGACGCAGGCGCGGCTGTCCGGGATGCGGGCGCAGCTCGCGCGTGTGCAGAGAGCGCGCGAGGATGCGACGGCCACGGGGAACACGCGCAGGGCGGCGGAGCTGGGTGCGCGCGAGCGACGCATCGCCGGGGAGCTCGCCGGTGAGGAGGACGCGCTTCGGCGGGCGCGGCGGACCGTCGCGGACAGCGCGAGCACGAAGCGCCGAACGGGACAGACCCACACGCGTGAGCAGCGCGAGGAGCGCGCGCGACTCCTCGACACTCAGGCCGCGCTGCCCGCGGCGGGACGCACGAGCGCGAACGGCGAGCGACGAGACTACGCCGCCCTTGCCGGTCTGGCGGGGCACGGACGGGATGAGTACGAACGGCTCGACCCGCGCCATCGGCGGGAGGCGCGAGCGCAGATCGATCGCGAGCTGGCAATGCGACGCGAGCTGGGCGGGGCAGTGGCGGACTTGGCGGCGCGTGCGCAGGCGGGCTCGCTCGGGCGGCGTGACCGGCGCAAGGGGGGTCGGGAGCTCGAAAGCGCTCTGGGCGAGCGGCTGCGTAGCGAAGGCCATCGCCGGCCGGACGCACCGCTGGGCGGCTCGCGGCTGCAGGAGTGGAAACGCGAGGGCGCCGCGGCCGCCGCCGCACGTCCGCATGCCCGACGGACAGGATCGCCGGTGCTCGACGACGCACGCGAGGTGGCGGCGGGGCGCAAACGCCAGCTGGGCAGGGATCGGCCGTGAGCGCGGAATCGGCCACGGCGAGGCGCCTCCTGCCGGTGGGCGCGGCGAGCGTCGTGGTGGGCGCGAGCATGGGCCTGGCAGCGACGTTCATGCTCGTCGCAGTCGTGGCCGGGGTGAGCAACGCCTCCCTGGGCGCCGGTGGCGGAGGCGGATCGGGTGAGGAAGCCTCGGCGCTGGCGCTGCGCGAAATCCCGCCCGACTATCTGCGGCTGTATCAGGCGGCGGGCGCGCGCTACGGGCTGGACTGGGCGATCCTGGCGGGGATCGGCAAGGTCGAGTGCGATCACGGGCGCGACCCCGACCCGTCGTGCACGCACGAGGGCGCCGTCAACTCGGCGGGCGCGGGCGGGCCGATGCAGTTCCTCGGCTCGACCTGGGCGACGTATGGGGTGGACGGCGACGGCGACGGGCGGCGCGACCGCTGGGACCCCGCGGACGCCATCTATGGCGCCGCCAACTACCTCCACGCGTCGGGCGCGCCGGGGAGCTATCACGCCGCGATCTTTGCCTACAACCACGCCGGCTGGTATGTGGCCGAGGTCGAACGGTGGGCGGCGAAGTATCGAGGCCCACCCGCGTCGCCGGCGTCACGAGAAGGGGGCGAAGGTGGAGAGGGTCTTGAAGGCGCCGACACTCGTCTGGCGGGCGAAACCTCCACGCCGGTGCGGTTCGTCGCGGGCGAACGCGCGATGCTCATGCCAGGCGACGGGCACGTCGCGCTGGTGCCGGCGGGCGCCCCGGCCGTCGTGCAGGCGATGGTGGTGGCGGGCAACGAGCTCCAGGAGCTGCCCTACGGCCCCGACGGGCACCCCGACCCGCGTGGCGCGATCGACGAGGACTGCTCGAGCACGCTCAACTACGTGCTCTACCGCTCCGGGGTGCGACCGATCGCGGAAATCGTCAGTGACAATCCCCTGGCGCAGGACTACGTCCACTGGGGCGCGCCCGGCCCCGGGCGCTGGGTGACTGTCTACGCGACCGATTCGCCAACTCCCCATGTGTTCGTCGTCATCGCCGGACTGCGGCTGGACACCAGTCACAACGGCACCGACGTCGGCCCCAATCGCGACGAAGACGGTCCCCGCTGGCGCCTCCTCGACCACGTCCCGACCTGGGCGCACTGGTCGGTGCGCCATCCGCCGGGGCTGTAGACAATGTCTGGACGACGCAAGCCGCTCAGTCAGAGGTCAGCCAAGAAGCTGCTGGAAGAACATGGGTGGACCGAGAGGAAAGGGGCCAAGCACACGATCAAGATGAAAAAGCCAGGTCATCGACCCATCACCTTGCCGATGCATCGAGGCCATGATTATGGCCGGAGCCTGACGGCCGCCATACTGAAGGAGGCGGGTCTATCATGACGGCATACGCGACGAGGGCATGAGATGACACAGCGACAGATTGAGATACAGGCGCTCGTGCACGAAGAGGATGGTTCCTTCTGGGCCGAGGTGCCCACTTGCCCGGGATTGTTTGCATCCGGGTTCACGTTGGACGAACTCGTGGAAGGGTTGCGCGAGGCGTGGGTTCTGTATCACGATGACGAACCCGATGATCACGGGTCAGTTCACGCAGCCGATGACTCGCCTCCCGCGGACGGTGCGGGTGGCACATCCTCGCTGACCCTACGGGTTCCGGCCTTCGCCTAGACTCTCGCTCGATGGCGAACCGCAACGTCGACTATCTCCTGATCGGCGGGGGTCTCGCGAGCGCGAACTGCGCGCGCTGGCTGCGCGAGGAAGGGGCCGAGGGGACGATTTTACTGGTGGGCCGCGAGCCCGACCCGCCGTACAACCGACCGAACTGCTCCAAGGGCTATCTGCGCGGAGAGGAGGAGCGCTCGGAGGCGTTCTTCCGTCCTGAGGAGTGGTGGTCTGAGCAGGACATCGAGCTGCTCAAGCGCACTAGCGTGACCGCGCTTGACCTGGACGCGCGCGCCGCCAAGCTCTCGACCAAGGAGGAGGTCTCCTTCGGCCAGGCGCTGATCGCCACCGGCGCGAACGTCAGGCGGCTGAACGTGCCCGGCTGCGAGCTCGAGCAGATCCACTACCTGCGCACGCTCGGCAACGCCGATGCGATCCGCGCGGGCGTGGCAGACGCCGAGCAGGTCGTGCTGATCGGCGGCTCCTACATCGGCTGCGAGGTCGCCGCGTCGCTGACCGCGATCGGCAAGCGCTGCACGATCGTGATGCAAGAGCAGCGCCACGCTCGAACGTGGTTTCGGAGAGCGCATCGGGCGCCACGTACAGGGCCTTCTGGAAGGCATCGGCGTGACCGTGCACGGCGAGGACGAGCTCGAGCGCTTCGAGGGCGAGGAGCGCGTCGGGAAGGTGATCACCCGCAGCGGCCTGGAGCTTGCGGCCGACGCGGTCGTGATCGGCGCGGGAGTCACTCCGGACACGCAGCTCGCCCAGCGCGCGGGACTTGCGATCGGAGAGCGCGGCGGGATCGCCTGCTCCTCGCGGCTGGAGACCTCTACGCCGGGCGTGTTCGCCGCCGGCGACGTATGCGAGTACGACTCGGTGCTGCACGGCGGTCCGATGCGCATCGAGCACTGGGACGTCGCCTTCAACCATGGCAAGACAGCAGCTCTGAACATGCTCGGCCGCGATGTGCCCCACACGGTGGTCCCGTACTTCTATTCCGTCCTTGCGGGCCTCGGCGAGCTTGAGTACGTGGGGCCGGCATCATCCTGGGACGAGGAGGTCGTCCGTGGCTCGCTCGAGGACGGCAGCTTCACGAACTGGTATCTAAAGGACGGTCGCGTCGTCGCCGCGCTCACGTTCGGGCGCTCGGACGACCTCGACCACGCTCGGCGACTGCTCGCCGAGAAGCCGGTGCTTGACTCCGCCGCGCGAGGGGCGCTTGGCGATCTCGACGCCGATCTCGGCGCCGTGTAGGATTCGTCGGGTCCATAACGGTCGGTGGTGAAGGGAAGCCGGTGCGAATCCGGCGCGGACCCGCCACTGTGACCGGGGATGCTCACCGCGGCGCGCAAGCGCGAGCCACCGATCCGCCTCCGGCGGTCGGGAAGGCGCGGAGGAGTAGGCCCGGGAGCCAGGAGACCTGCCTCCGACCGCAAGCCCACAAGCCCTCGTGGAAAGGGGTTGGCTCAATGACTCTATCTCGTCGCATGTCTCTGGCGCTAGGCGTCTGCAGTCTATTGTTCCTCGTCCTTGTCTCGGTCGCGTTTGCCGGCGAACCGGCGAGCGTCACCGTACGTGTCGAGGGCTTCAACGGCACGCTGGTGCCACAGACGACAGTCACGACCACGACTGCCCCGGTGCCCGTCGAAGGCGGCACGTGCAGCGGCACGAGCGCAGGCGGTGCGCTCTATGACGCCACACAGGGCGACTGGGAGGCGAAGTTTGAGAACGGAGAACCGGAACCGCAGCTCCTCGGCGTGGACGGGGTGGACCTTCCGCCCTTCGGAGCTGGCAACTACGCCTACTGGGCGCTGTGGGTCAACGACAAGTTCGCGAGCAACGGCTATTGCGGCGAACAGCTCGGCGCCAACGCGGACGTCGTGGTCGTCGCGCAGTGCTTCGCCCTGGGCCAGTACTGCCCGGCCAGCGCCACCGCGCCGGATCATTTCCTCACGGCCGCGCCGCCCACGTCGAGAGTGGTCGGCGTCGGCGAACCCGTCTCGGTCACCGTTGGGTCACTGAGCACCGCAACCGAAGCCGCCGAACCACTCCCCGCCGGGGTCACCGTGACGGCGGGTCCCGATACGGCGATCCCGAACGAACACGGTGTCGTCACGCTCTCGTTCTCCGCCGCGGGGACCTACACGCTGCAGGCGCGTGCATCGGACTCGGTTCCCTCAGACCCCTACACCATCTGCGTGCACAACGGCAATGACGGCACGTGTGGCACCCAGACTCCGGGCGGCTCGTCGGCCGGCTCCACACCCACGGGCGGCGCGACGGTTGGCGCTCCCTACAAAGGCGCGTACGCGCTCGTACCGCACCTGACCGGCCTCATAGACGGCCACGTCTACATCCGCGCGCACGCCCCGCGCATCCTCTCGGGCAGCGTGCTCGCGCACACCCCCGTCACCTCGATCAGCCTTGTGCTCCGCCGCGAGTACCGCCACCGCTGCTACGCGTTCAACGGAGCCACAACCCAATTCGTGCGTGCCCGCTGCGGCACGGGCAAGCCGTTCAAAGTGTCCGGCAACGGCACGTTCTCCTACCTGCTGCCCTCGACGCTCGAGCCCGGCCGGTACGTGCTCGACGTCGAGGCGACCGACGCCGCCGGCAACCGCACCACGCTCGCGCGGGGAACCTCGAGGATCGTGTTCTATGTCGGCTAGACCCGCACCGAATGTCCGGTAGGACACCGAGAGCCCTCGGTGTGAGCGCGGCGGCCGCGGCGGTGGCGCTGATCGCCGTCGCGCTCGCCGGCTGTGGCCTTGGCGCGGGTCCCGCGCCGAGCGCGATCACGCTCACCGTCACGCGCGACTTCGGCGCCCAGCCGGTGCGCTCATGGAGCGCGCCACGGGTACACGGCCAGGAGACGGTGATGAGCCTGCTGATGCGCAACGCGACCGTCACCACCCGCTACGGCGGCGGGTTCGTCGAGAGTGTCAACGGCTCCTCGGGCGGGAACGCGGGCGGGCAGCCGCGCGACTGGTTCTACTACGTCAACGGGGTGCAGGCGCCCCAGGGCTCGGCGGCGACGAACGTGCACCCCGGCGATCACATCTGGTGGGATCTGCACGATTGGAGTGAGACCGACAGCGTGCCCGCCGTCGTCGGGTCGTTCCCCGAGCCGTTCCTGAACGGGATCGACGGCAAGCGCCTGCCCGTGCGCATCGAATGCGCCACCGTCTCCAGCACCCCCTGCCAGACGGTCAGCTCGCGCCTGCGCGCGCTCGGGGTCCCCGCCGCGCTCGCGGCGATCGGACCGGGCGATGAGCCGGAAACGCTGCGCGTGCTCGTCGGGCCGTGGAGCGCGCTGCGTGGCGATCCGGCTGCGCATCAGATCGAACAGGGTCCTCGCGCTAGTGGCGTCTACGCGCGCTTTGCCGCGAGCGGCGCCACGCTCACGCTGCTCAGCGAACAGGGCGCTGTCGCACGCACACTCACCGCCGGCGCGGGCCTGATCGCGGCCACGCGCTACGGCGAAGAAGCGCCCGCGTGGGTGATCACCGGCACCGACGCCGCCGGCGTCCAGCTGGCGGCGCAATCGCTTGACGAGGCCACGCTTGGGCATCGCTTCGCGGTGGCGCTGGCCCCCGGCGGCGTCGCGCTGCCCGCGCCCGCTCCGGTCGTGGCAGGAGGCTGAGGACGGCCATGTTCGCCCACTCGCGACCGTTCTTCTACCGCCGTCTCGCGAGCCCCCTGCACGCCGCCCGCGCCGGCGTGGGCGCGATGTGGGGGCTCGCGCTGACCGCGGCCGTGCTGGTGCTGTTCCATCCGCTGGTACTGCTCGCGCTGACGCTCGCCGTGCTCGGCGCGGGGCACGGGGCTGGAGTCGGCCGCCAGCTGGCACGCACCCTGCGCACCGCCGCGATCGTCGTCGTGCCGATCGTCGCGATCAACGTGCTCGTCTCCCGCGACGGGCTGACCGTGTTCGCGCGGCTCGGCGATCTCGGCCCGTTCGGTCAGGGCGACCTCACCGTCGAGGCCGCCGTGTATGGGGCGGTGATCGGACTGAAGGTCACGCTGCTGATCCTCGTCACGACGCTCGCGAGCCTCGCGGTGGACCCCGACGAGCTGCTGCGCGCGCTGCGCCGGCTGTCGTTTCGCTCCGCGCTCACCGCCTCGCTCTCCACGCGCATGATCCCGCTGCTCGCGGCCGACTCCGAGCGCCTGGCCGAGGCCCAGCGAACCCGTCCCGCCGGCGCCCCGACCGGTCCTCGCGCGCGCGTCGCCCTGCTCGGGGCCGTCGTCGGTGGCTCGCTGGATCGCGCGATGGACGTCGCCGCGACACTCGAGCTGCGCGGCTTCGCCGCCGGCCGATTTCCCCACGCGTCGCGGCCCAGCCGCCGTCCGTGGTCCCGCCACGATCTTGCGTTCGCATGCTCGGCCGTTGCCGTCCTCGCGCTATGCCTCCTCGGGCGGTTCGGGGAGCGGCGTCGTTCGACACCTACCCTCTGGTCCACATGCCGGTCACCGCGGCAACCGGCGCGCTCTGCGTCGCGCTGACAGCGGCCATCCTGCTGCCGTTCACAGACCGCCGAGGAATCGACCCATGATCCTGGGCACGCATGGCGGCGCTGGATCTGCGTCCTTACCGATTGAAGGTCACGCGACCTTCAATCGGCCAGCACGCGTACGTAGTACGCCACGCTCCTTGCGTCCTTGCCCAGCTTGCCCTGCGAGCCCAGGATGCGTTCCCCGTCATCTGGAGAGTCAATTCAGATGATTTTGTCTTTCGAGCACGTCACCTACCGTTACCCAGGCGTCGATACGCCTGCGCTCGACGATGTCAGCCTCGAGGTCGAGCCGGGCGAGCTGTGCCTGCTGGCGGGACTGTCCGGCCACGGCAAGTCGACGCTGCTGCGCGCCGCCTGCGGCCTGGTCCCGCACTTTCACGGCGGCCGCTTCGCCGGCACGGTCACGCTCGCGGGCATGGACACTCGCGAGCACGGACCGGCACAGCTCGGCGGTGTCGCGGGTGCTCTGTTCCAGGATCCGGAGACCCAGCTCGTGACGAGCTCCGTGCGCTCGGAGCTGGCCCTGTCACTGGAGAGTCGCGGCCACGGCGAGGGCGCGGTCGCGCGTGGGGTGGAGGAGGTCGCGCTCGCGCTGGGCATCGACGCGCTGCTCGACCGCTCGGTGCACGAGCTCTCCGGCGGCGAGCAGCAGC
Organism: uncultured Solirubrobacterales bacterium; assembly: GCA_963744245.1. Lineage (GTDB taxonomy): Bacteria > Actinomycetota > Thermoleophilia > Solirubrobacterales > Solirubrobacteraceae > Palsa-744. The sequence continues at coordinate 117,062 of CAVUST010000002.1, read as the reverse complement.
GCGTCGCGCTCGGCGCGGCGCTCGCCGGCCGCCCGCCGGTGGTTCTGCTCGACGAGCCGACCTCGCAGCTCGATCCCGTCGCCGGCGATGAGCTGATCGGGCTGCTGCGCCGTTTGAACCAGGAGTGGGAGACGACGATCCTGCTGGCCGAGCATCGCCTGGAGCGCTGCCTGTCGGCGTCCGATCGTGTGATCGCCCTGCGCTGTGGCCGCATCGCCCACGATGGCGACCCCGCGTCGTTCCTGGCCTGGGCCGCGCGTGAGTCGCCCGCGCTGCAGACGCCCGGCGCGAAGCTGTTCACGCTCGCCGGCTTGCGCCCGCTGCCGGTCGGCGTGCGCCAGGCGCGCGGATCGCTGCGCGATCGCGGTCTGCTTCCCGAAGTGCTCCCCGAGGGCGACCTCGCCGACCCCGCCAAGGCTCTTGCCATCGCGTCAACCCAGCGCGCTGGGCGACGCTCGCCCAAGCCCGTCGCCGCGCTGCGCCTGCGCGGCGTCTGGCACGAGCTGCGCGACGGTCCCGCGATCCTGCGGGGACTGGACCTGACGCTGCACCCGGGTGAGACGGTTGCGCTGATGGGTCGCAACGGCGCGGGCAAGTCCACGCTCCTGCGTCACGCCGCCGGCCTGCTCACGCCGACGCGCGGCAGGATCGAGCGGTCCGGGCGAGTCGCGCTGCTGTTGCAGAACCCGGGCGACTACTTCGTGCACGAGCACGTCGCCGAGGAGGCTTCCGCGAGCGCGCTGGGGGCAGTTGGGCTGCAGGGCATGGCCGAGCGCAACCCGCGCGACCTGTCCGGGGGCGAGCGTCAACGGCTCGCACTGGCGATCGTCACGGGCGACGGAGACCCTCCGGCGGTGCTGGCGCTGGACGAGCCCACGCGGGGAATGGACCGCGAGTCCAAGGCCGAGCTCGCGCTGGAGCTGCGCCGCCGCGCCGAGCAGGGCCAGGCGGTGATCGTCGCGACGCACGACCCCGAGTTCGCCGCGTCCTGTGCCGAGCGCGCGATCCTGCTGGCCGACGGTCGCGTGATCGCCGACGGGTCGGCGAGCGAGCTGCTCGCCGGCGGGTGGTACTTCGCCACCGAGACCGCGCGCATCCTCGGCGGCGCCGGCGGCGCGCTGCTGCCCGAGCAGGGCGTCGAGCTGCTCGCCTCGCGCACCGGCACGGCCGTCCTGTCCTCGCCGGATGCGTCGCTTGCGCCGGATGCGTCGCTTGCGCCGCGCGCCATCCCGGGGGACTCCGGCTCGCGCGCGGTTGACGCAAGCGCGATCATCCCGAGGCTCGTGCGATGAGCTGGCTGCTCGCGTCCTCGCTGATCGTCGGGCTGATCCTCGCCGCCGGCTGGATCGCCTACGAGCGCCGGCGGCCCTCGGCGCGGATGGTCGCGGTCGTGGCCACGCTCGCCGCCGTCGCCGCGCTCGGCCGCGACGCGTTCGTCGCGCTGCCCGACGTCAAGCCGATCACCGCGATCGCATTCGTCGTCGGCTACGCGCTGGGGCCGTTGCCCGGCTTCACCGTCGGCGCGATCGGCATGCTCGCATCCAACATCATGCTCGGCCAGGGCCCGTACACCCCCTGGCAGATGGCCGCCTGGGGGCTCGTCGGCCTCGCCGGCGCGGCACTTGGACGGCTCACCCACAGACAGCTAGGCCGCGTCCCGCTCGCGCTGGCATGCGCCATGGCCGCGCTGATCGCGAAGGAGATCATGAACCTCTACACCTACACCCTCGCCGCCACCCACACCCCTGCCGCGTTTCTCGCCATCGCGGGCACGGCGCTGCCGTTCGACATCACCGACACGATCGCCACGCTGCTGTTCGCGCTTGCCTTCGGTCCCGAGCTCGCGCGGCTGCTCGCCCGCACACGCGAGCGTATGACGGTGAGATGGGAACCCCACCCACCCCCGCCAGCGGTGCCGGTGGCTTCCACGGGTGCGACTCCTGAGTCCGGGGCGACCGTGGGGAGTGGGGTCACGGCCACATCGGCGATCCTCGCGCTCATCGTCGCGTCGCTCGGCTTCAGCGGGCAGGTGGCGCGTGCATCGACGGTCGGTGCTTTCAACGTTGACGCGCGCACCGCCTCGTCATCGCTGTCTCCGGAGCTCTCGTTCCTGGCCTCCGCCCAGAACACCGACGGCGGCTTCGGCGGCGCGCGCGGGCAGGGCTCCAGCGAGCTCTACACCGCCTGGACGGCGATGGGCCTCGCCGCGGCCGGGCGCAATCCCGCGAGCGTGCGTCGCTCGGGTCGCTCGGTGCTCGACTCGCTGCGCGCCCAGGTCGGCACCCTGCAGGGCCTCGGCGACGCCGAGCGCACGATCCTCGCCGCGCGCGCGTGCGGAGCCTCCGCGTACTCGTTCGCGGGCCACAACCTCGTCGCCGAAGTGCTGCGTGCGCGCGACAGCGACGATTCGTTCGACCACCAGGTCAACCTCACGGCGTTCGCGATCTTCGCCCTGCGCGCCGTTGGCCACTCACCCGGCTTTCCTGCGATCCGCGAAGCGGCGGGCTGGATCGAGCGCCAGCAGAACTCCGACGGCGGCTTCTCCTTCGGCGCCCACGGCTCGCCCAGCGACGTCGACGACACCGGCGCGGCGCTCCAGGCGCTCGCCGACGCAGGTGCCCGCGACAGGCGTCTGCTGGGCGCGGCGGCGGGCTATCTGATCCGCTCGCAGGGCCTCGACGGCGGCTTTCCCCAGCAGTACGGCGGTGAATCCAACGCCCAGTCCACGGCCTGGGCGATCCAGGGCCTGATCGCCGCCGGCTATGACCCGGGCGCGACACGCCGCCGCGGCAGCCGCACGCCGATCGGCTACCTCGAAAGCCTGCGCGCCCCCGACGGCAGCATCCGCTACTCCCGCACCGGCGCCCAGACGCCCGTGTGGGTGACGGCCCAGGCGCTGATCGCGCTCGCGGGGCGCACGTTCCCGATCGGTTGAACCGGTCCCTTCGTTCAGCCTGTCTTTAGCGGCCGGCCTACCCTGTGGGAACCATGTCCACGATGTATATGGCCGCCGCTCGTACGCCCGCCCCCCGTCGCGGCGGCACGGTTCGATCGAGCGCCGTGGCGCCCCTGTGCGTCGCCGGTCTCTGCGTGCTCGCGCTCGCGCTGACATGGGCGGTGGCCGCGCTGGTACCGGCGACGCACGTCAAAGACGCGGTCGCGCTGTACGACTTCACGCTGTTGGGAGGTCCTCGGATCGACGATCTGATGAACGCCCTGCTGCACCTGCTCGATCCGCTCCTCTACACCCTGTGGGGAGTGATGCTCGTTGCCGTTGCGCTCTGGCGCCACCGCCCTCGGGTCGCGCTCGCCGTTGGGCTCGTGTTGAGTCTGGCGCCGTTGACAGCGGAGACGCTCAAGCCGCTGCTCGCGCATACCCACGCGCGGATCGGTGTCAGCGAGATCACCGCGGCATCGTGGCCGAGCGGTCATGCGACGGCTGCCACGGCGCTCGTGCTGTGCGCGATCCTCGTGGCGCCGCGGCGCCTGCGCCCGATCGTCGCCGCGCTGGGCGCGATGTTCGTGGGGGCTGTCGGCGTCTCGCTGCTGATCCTGGCCTGGCATCTGCCGAGCGACGTCCTCGGCGGATACCTCGTCGGCACGCTGTGGATGGCCCTGGCGCTCGCCGGCCTGCGCGCCGCCGAGGCGCGCTCACGGTCAGTGCGGCTGAGAGGATCCCTCGTCGCTTCCGCCACCCGCGGCGTGGGCGCCGGGGTCCCATAGCGGCTCTGCGCCCTCGTTTACAGCGCGCGCGAGAATGAACAGCAGGTCCGAGAGCCTGTTCAGATAGCGCACCACCTCGGGGTTGCTCTCATCTCCCACGGCGATCGTCCGCCGCTCGGCGCGGCGGCAGACCGTGCGGCAGACGTGCAGCTGCGCGCTGGCGGGCGTACCGCCGGGGATCACGAACGAGCGCAGCGGCGCAAGCGTCGCGTTGACCTCGTCGCATGCGCCCTCCAGCCACTCGGTGTACTGCGCGGTCACGCGCAGTCGTGGGCGTTGGTCTTCCTCGGTCGGCGCATTCTCGGTGTCGGGCGATGCGCCGGGCACCGACAGGTCCGCGCCGAGGTCGAGCAGATCGTTCTGCACGCGCTGCAGCCACGCGACCACCTTCTCCGGCAGGCCCGGCTGCAGGAGCGCCACGCCGAGCGCCGCATTCAGCTCGTCGACGGTCCCGTAGGCCTCGACGCGCGGGTGCACCTTGGAGACACGGCTCATGTCGCCCAGATGCGTCTCGCCCGAGTCGCCGAGCTTCGTGTATATCCGCGTCAGGTTGACTGTCATTGCTGGTGCACGGTCAGGCGCTAGCCACCGTCGAGTCTCGCACACGGCGCTTCTGACCGCCGGCCGTCCATCCCGAGAAGCACCCTGACTGCCCGCCGTCGGGGCGATCGGATACGTTCTCGGACCTCACATGCGGATCGGAGTTCCGACTGAGACCGCCGCCGGCGAGCACCGTGTCGCGCTCGTGCCGGAGGTGGTCGGAAAGCTCAAGGCTCAGGGCCTCGACGTCGTCGTGCAACACGGCGCGGGTGCCGATGCGCTGCTGCCCGACTCCGCCTATGCCGACGCAGGCGCCGAGCTCACCGGCGACCCCGCCGCGGTGTGGGGCTGTGACGTCGTCGTCAAGATCGCCCCACCCGACCCCGAGGAAGTCCGCGGCCTGGGCTCGGGCTCGATCCTCGTCGGCTTCCTCGCGCCGCTGAGCAGCCCGCGCACGACGCGCGCGCTGGCCGACGCCCACGCGACGGCGTTCGCGATGGAGGCGATCCCGCGGATCTCGCGCGCGCAGTCGATGGACGCGCTGTCCTCGCAGAGCAACGTCTCAGGCTATGAGGCGGCGCTGCTCGGCGCTGAGAACATGGGCCGCTTCTACCCGATGCTGATGACCGCCGCCGGCACGATCCCGCCCGCCAAGGTGCTCGTGCTCGGCGCGGGCGTCGCCGGGCTGCAGGCGCTGGCCACCGCCAAGCGCCTGGGCGCGCGCACGACCGGCTATGACGTGCGCCCGGAGGTGGCCGAGCAGGTGCAGTCGCTGGGGGCGCAGTGGCTCGACCTCGGTCTGGAGGCCAGCGGCGAGGGCGGCTACGCGCGCGAGCTGACCGCCGAGGAGCGCGCCGCCCAGCAGCAGGCGCTCACCGAGGCGATCAAGGGCTTTGACGTAGTCATCACGACGGCGCTCGTCCCGGGGCGCCCGGCGCCGAAGCTCGTCACCGAGGAGGCCGTCCGCGGCATGAAGCCGGGGTCGGTGATCGTCGACCTCGCGGGCGAGTCCGGCGGCAACTGCGAGCTGACCGAGCCGGGGGAGACGGCGGTCAAGCACGACGTCAAGATCGTCTCGCCCCTGAACCTGCCCGCGCGCATGCCCGAGCACGCCTCGCAGCTGTTCGCCCGCAACGTGCTCGCGCTGCTGGAGCTGTTCGTGGGGGAGGACGGCGCGCTGCACCTGGACTTCGACGACGAGATCGTCGCGGGCGCGTGCGTCGTGCGCGACGGGGAGATCGTTCACCCCGGGGCCAAGGCGGCAGTGGAGGCCGCGGGCGCCGCGCCCGGCGCCGCTGCGAGCGGAACGTCCGGGGTAGGAACGTCCGGCGCAGCTGCGGGCGAGACGAGATCCGCCGCCGACGTCGATGCGCCGAGCGGAGGTGCGCCCGAATGATTCTCGCCAGCACGCTCACTACCAACCTGGCGATCCTCGTGCTCGCCGGCTTCATCGGCTTCGTCGTGATCTCGAAGGTCCCCAACACGCTGCACACGCCGCTGATGTCGGGCACGAACGCGATCCACGGGATCGTGCTGCTCGGCGGCCTGCTGCTGTTCGGCCTCGCCGGGCTGGACGCGCTCAGCAAGGCGCTGCTGGTGATCGCCGTGGCCTTCGGCACGATCAACGTCGTCGGTGGCTTCCTCGTGACCGATCGCATGCTCGAGATGTTCAAGTCCAAGCCCAAGCCGCGTGAGAACGCCGACGGGCCGGCTGGCGAGGCGAACGCAGCCAAGGACGCGACGGGCGAGGGCGGCAAAGGGGGCCAGTCGTGACCGCGCCGACATTGCCGCTCGCAACCTCCTTTCTGCAGAGCGAAAGCTTCATCTACGTCCTGTACATCATCGCCTTCGCCCTGTTCATCCAGGGTCTGCGCGGACTCGCCGGACCGACGACCGCGGTGCGCGGCAACCGCATCGCCGCGGTCGGCATGGGCATCGCGGTGGTGGCCACGCTGCTGCATCCGGGCGAGGGCAACTGGGGCCTGATCGCGCTGGGCATCGCGCTGGGCGTGGCCGTCGGCGTGCCCGCGGCGCGCCAGGTGAAGATGACCGCGATGCCGCAGATGGTCGCGCTGTTCAACGGCGTCGGCGGCGGCGCGGTCGCGCTGATCTCCTGGGTGGAGTTCCGCCACTACGGCTCCACCTACGGCTCGCACACGGTCCACGTGGGCCGCGAACTGGGCAACGGCATCGTGCTTCAGACCGGCGCCTCGATTCAGATCGGCGGGGTGCCCTCCTACGTAGCGATCTTCTCGGTGTTCGCGGCGATCGTCGGCTCGGTCTCCTTCTGGGGCTCGAACATCGCGTTCGGCAAGCTCCAGGAAGTCATCCCCGGCCGTCCGATCTCGTTCGGCTCCGCTCAGCAGGCGGTCAACCTGGTGCTGCTGGTGCTCGCGCTGGCGGCGGGCATCGACCTGATCGCCGGGGCCGGCTCGGAAGTGCTGTTCATCGGCATGCTGGTCGTGGCCGCGCTGCTCGGCAACGCGGTGGTGCTGCCGATCGGTGGAGCCGACATGCCGGTCGTGATCTCATTGCTGAACGCCTTCACCGGGCTGTCCGCCGCGGCCACCGGCATGGCGCTGAACAATCCCGCACTGATCGTCGCCGGCATGATCGTCGGGGCGTCGGGAACGATCCTGACGAACCTGATGGCCACCGCGATGAACCGCTCGATCCCCGCGATCGTCGCCGGTGGGTTCGGCGGGGGAGGCGCCGTCGAGGGCGCGCAGGGCGCCGGCGAGCACGCCGGCACGGTGCGCTCCACCAGCGCCGCCGACGCCGCCATCCAGCTGGCCTACGCCAACCGTGTGGTGGTCGTCCCCGGCTACGGCATGGCGGTCGCGCAGGCTCAGCACGCGGTGCGCGAGCTGACCAAGGAGCTCGAGGCGCGCCAGGTCGACGTCAGCTACGCGATTCACCCTGTGGCGGGTCGCATGCCCGGGCACATGAACGTGCTGCTCGCCGAGGCCGACGTCCCCTATGACCAGCTCAAGGAGATGGACGACGCCAACCCCGAGTTTCAGCGCACCGACGTCTCGCTCGTGATCGGGGCCAACGACGTGACCAACCCGGCCGCCAAGAACACGCCCTCCTCGCCGATCTACGGCATGCCGATCCTCGAGGTCGCCGACAGTCGCTCGGTGATCGTGATCAAGCGCTCGATGAACCCCGGCTTCGCGGGCATCGAGAACGAGCTCTACTTCGACCCGAAGACCTCGATGCTGTTCGGCGACGCCAAGTCCGCGGTGAGCGAGATCACCGCGGAGCTCGCCCAGCTCTGACGCGGCGTGACTCCGTGGGCTTGCCGGCTGCGCCGGGACGCCCGCACTGGGACGCCCGCGTAGGCAGACGGCTCTGACGTCGTCGCCATCTCCGTTGACGGAGCCGGGCAGCATTGTTGGGTTGACTTCTGTCAATAAACCGCTTACGCCCCGGTGGCCCGTGTGTCCGACGGTTGTGCGGAAGTTTGTACCCGGCGCACAATGGATTCGACACACAAAGGGCTTGCATAAGAGTCGGCCGTACTCTACCGTCAACTGACAGGAGAGGGACAGCGTCTAACTCGCGACTCCAGCGCGGGGAGAAGAGGGGTCTGCTGTGTCAGTGGCCGGCCACCGACGTCGGTGCTACTCCTGTGTTTGGCTCGCCCTCCTGTTCGGAGCGGCGGCGGGAGCGGTGGCATGGGGGTCGGTCGTCACCGCGCAGGCGCTCGCCAGGCGCTCGCCCCGCGCCGTCGCGAGCATCGTCGGCGGCGCCGGCGTCTCGATTGCGAGCTTCCCGTTTCAGGTCGCCCTGTACAACCCCGCGGCGGGCTCCCCGGCCGCGGGGTTCTTCTGTGGGGGCGTGATCGTCGACGCCACTCACGTGATCACGGCGGCGCACTGCCTCGCCGGCGGCGGTCACGGTCGGGGAGGCGTCTCCGGGGAAGTCGCGGTGCTCGCGGGCTCCACCCGCCTGGACCGCCCCGATCCCGGCAGCGTCCGCGACCCGGCCGCGAGCGTCTTGGTCGACCCGTACTACAACCCCTACACGAACGACTACGACGTCGGTGTGATCGCGCTCGCACGCCCGCTGTGGTCGGGCTCGACCGCCCCGAGCGTCAATGGCGTCAACGCGATCGCGCCGCTGCCGGTCGACGCTGCGGCCGCCGCGAGCTACGGCGAAGCGAATGCGACGCCCTCCGAGCCGGCCACCGTCAGCGGCTGGGGAGACACGAGCCCGGCGCCCTCGGGCCCTCCGAGCTACCCGAGCGCGTTGCGAGCGAACACCGTGCCGCTCGTCCCCGAAGCGCTGTGTGGGGAAGAGTATGCGTCGATCGAACAGACGATCACCCCGCGCATGCTCTGTGCCGGCAGCGCCAGGCCGCGCGCGGACTCCTGCTATGGAGACAGCGGCGGACCGCTCGTGGTCGATCGCGACAGGCCCGCCCGGCCCCCCGAGGACTACGTGCTCGTAGGGCTCGTCGACTTCGGCAACGGCTGCGCCCAGCCGGGCTACGCCGGTGTCTACACGCGCATCGCCGACCCCGCGATTGCCCACTTCCTCGCCTCCGACGTCGGTCACCGCGCGAAGTCCGCGGTGCGACGTCCAGAGCGCAAGCGCAAGCGCCATCGCGCACGCCATTGAGGCGGGCGGCATCGAGGATGAGTGCTGGGCGTTCAGCCGCTCGTCGGCGATCTCATGGACGGTCGCCGCGTGCGACCCCTTGGACCATGGGTCGCGCTTGAGACGAGCCTCTCGGGCAGGGATTCGCTCGCCCGTTCCACGCATGCCAGACTGCGATGCGTGATCCAGCGCGCCCAGGCCCTCGCGGCTCTCGCCGAGAACGAGTTCGACCTCGTGGTGGTCGGCGGCGGCATCACCGGCGCGGGGGTGGCGCTCGACGCCGCCACGCGCGGGTTCAGCGTGGCCCTGATCGAGCGTGCCGACTTCGCCGCCGGGACGTCCAGCCGCTCCAGCAAGCTGGTCCACGGCGGGCTGCGCTACCTGCAGAACTTCGATCTCGCGCTCGTGCGCGAGGCGTTGCTGGAGCGCCAGCTGATGGTCGCGCTCGCGCCGCACCTCGTGCATCCGCTGCCGCTGGTCGTGCCGGCGTTCGACGGTGTCCGCCCGGATCGGTTGATGGGGGTTGGCCTGAACCTTTACGACGCGATGTCGGTCGACAGGGACCGTCTGCGGGCTGGCCGATCTGCGATCGGTCGCGGCAAGCGGGGTCGTGGCGAACGCGCTCAGAACGCATTGGCAATGGGCGACGAGCTCCAGGAAGCCGCTCGGCCCGTGCAGCCCGAGGAAGGCGAGTCGTGGAGCCCGGAGCGCCACCGCATCATCTCCGGCGAGGAAGTCCTCGAGCTGCTGCCGGCCCTGGCCGCCCGGGAGCCGACCAGTGGGTATCTGTTCTATGACTGCCAGACCGACGACGTCCGTCTCGTCCTGACCATCCTCGGCGAGGCCGAGCGCTTCGGCGCGGCGTGCGCCAATCGCGTGGATGCGCTGAGCCTGCTCCAGCGCGACGGGCGCGCGTGCGGCGTTCGCGCGCTGGACCGCGAGAGCGGCGAGGAGCTCGAGATCCGCGCGGCGAACGTCGTCAACGCGACGGGGGTGTGGGCGGACCGGCTGGGCGCCGCCGCTGCTGACGACGACGACGATGAGGAGGCCTCTGTCGCCGACTTCGACCATGCCGCCGGCGATCCGTCCGCCGGGCGATCGGTCGGGGAGACTCGCGGCGCATCCGAGCTGCCCCGCATCCGTCCCAGCCGCGGCACCCACATTCTGCTGCGCCACGAGGACCTGCCGCTCGTCGGCGGGGCGATCGTCCCGGCGGACGCCGGGCGCACGATCTTTGCGCTGCCCTGGCTGGGGCGCACGCTCGTGGGCACGACCGACCTCGACTACGAGGGCGAGCTCGATCACGTGCGGCCGTCCGGCGAGGACGTCGACTACCTGCTGAGCGCGATCAACAAGTTCTTCGGAACGACGCTCGGCGCGGAGGATCTCGCGGGCGCCTTCGCCGGCGTGCGACCCCTGATCTCCAGCGGCGACCCGAAGAAGTCGGTGGACATCTCGCGCAAGGCCGAGCTGTACGAGGCGTCCTCGGGAATGCTCACGATCACCGGCGGCAAGCTCACGACGTGGCGGCGCATGGCCAAGCTGACGGTCGATCGCCTCGTCGAGCGCGACTCCCGCGAGGCTCCCTGTCGCACGCACGAGATCCCGCTCGGGCAGGGGATCGCGGTGGAGGATCTACCGCGCGTGGAGGGTGTGCCGGAGGAGTCCTATGCGGCGCTGGCGGGCCGCTACGGCTACGCCGCGCGCGAGGTGCTCGCGCTCGCCGGCGGAAACGGGGATGCTCGCCAAGGGCGAGCGTCTCCCGGCTTCGGCAAGCGCGGAGAGCTGGCGCAGCCGATCGTCCCCGGCCTGCCCGACCTGCTGGCCGAGGTCGCGCTCGCCGCCCGCCGCGAGCAGGCGCGCTCGATCGGCGACGTGCTCCTGCGCCGCACCCGCCTCGGGCTGCTGGCCGCGCGCGAGCTGCCCGTGGAGCGCGTCGCCGACGTGCTCGCACGAGAGCTGGACTGGAGCCCCGAGCGCACCGCGCTGGAGGTGGAGCGCTTTGCCGAGGAGGCCGAGGCCGAGGGCATACGCGCGGACTCGGCGGCTCCCGCGGTTGCCGAGGGCGCTGCGCCGCACCTACGGGAAGCGGGCGAGCCAGGGGTGCGCTCGGCGTGAGGGGACATGCAGTTTTTGGATCTTGTGCGCTTGTGTATCTGCGTAAATACGATTGAAAACGTTAGCACCGTATAATCTATGTATATACCGCGATACCATAGCGCACAAACTGCAAAAAATTAATGCACAACAACCCCTCCAACCTTCCTCCTCCTCCTCCTGCGCGGGTGCTGCGCGCGGGGGATCGCACGCTCCAGCTCGGGTCGCGGCCGTGGCTGATGGGTGTGGTCAACGCCTCGCCGGACTCCTTCAGTGACGACGGCAGCGCGCGCACGCTCGAGCGGCAGCTGGCGCTGGCCGGTGAGCTGGTGGACGCGGGCGCGGACATTCTCGACGTCGGCGGCGAGTCCGCGCGCACGGGGGTTCCACCCGTGTCCGCCGAGGAGGAGATCGAGCGCGTCGTGCCGCTGGTTGAACGGATCTCGACCACGATCCAGACGATCGTCTCAGTGGACACGTACAAGCCGCCGGTCGCCGCCACCGCGATCGCCGCGGGCGCGAGCATCGTCAACGACGTCTCGGGCCTGCGCGACCCCGAGCTCGCGCGGGTGTGCGCGGAGACGGGGACGGGGCTCGTGCTGATGCACACCCGCGCCGCGCCCAAGCAGCGCCTGCAGGACCCGGAGCTGTACGGCGAGGACGTGACGGGCGATGTGCTGGCGTTCCTGCGCGAGCGCATCGAGCTGGCCACCGCCGCCGGGGTCGCGTATGAGCAGCTGATCGTCGATCCCGGCCCGGACTTCGCCAAGACTCCCGCCCAGACGATTGCGCTGCTCACCGAGATCGAGCGCCTGCACGAGCTGGAGCGCCCGCTGCTGATGGCGATCTCGCGCAAGGACTTCATCGGCGCGCTCACCGCGCGCGCCCCGCGCGAGCGTCTGGCGGGCACGCTCGCCGCGCTCGCTCACGGCGTCGACTCGGGCGCGCACGTGTTTCGCCTGCACGACGTCGCCGCCGCCGCCGACTTTCTCACGGTGCGCGCGGCGCTCGCCGGAGCGTCTGAGCTGCGCAGGGATCTGGTCCTCGCCGAGGAATTCCGACACGAGCCCTAGCCGCAGCCGCGGTGGGCGCTAGGGTTCATGGTCATAGCGGGTGCCGGTCGCTGCGCAACGCGACCGGGCGCCAACCGCCCCCACATCGAATACGAGGAGAGTCACATGTCAGTACTAGACCGCTCCGGGCTCCAGGACAGTCCGCTGGCCGACCTGCACGCGATCGCCGACCAGCTCGGCCTCGAAGGGTTTCGCCGGCTGCGCAAGGCCGATCTGATCGACGCGATCCTCGGCGAGCCCGCGGCAGGCGGGCCCGCGACAGGTGGGTCCTCGAGAGCATCGACCGACGGCGACTCCGCGGAGGACGCGGAGCAGGACTCGGAGGAGACCCGGGCCACCGACAAACGGCGCCGGCGCCCGAGCGTTCGCGGGCGTCGCTCCCGGCGCGCAGCGGCCACAGACACCGACGCGCAGGCTGCGGAGCAGAAGCCGGCGGCGGAGCAGAAGCCGGCGGCGGAGGAGAAGCCGGCGGCGGAGAAGCAACAGGACGCAGAGGAGCGCCCGCCCGCAGGGGACGAGGTGGGCGGGGGAGACCTCGGCGCCGGCAGCGGCAGCCGCAGGAGCAGTGGCGGCAGCAGTCGCCGTGGCGGCGGGACGGGAGACGATCGTCCGCCCAAGGGAGATCGTCCCTCCAGAGGTGAGCGACCGGCCAGAGGAGCAGGCCGTGGCGCCAGAGGCGAGCGCTTGACCAGTGAGGAGGAGTCCGCGGGCGAGGAGGAGCGCGTGGCCGAGGGCGTGGTGGAGCTGCTGGGCAACGGCTCGGCGTTCCTGCGCGTGCACCCACCGGAGGCCTCCGACGAGGACGTGTACGTCTCCGCCGCGCAGGTGCGCCGCTGCGAGCTCGTCTCCGGCGACCGCGTCACCGGCCCGCTGCGCACGCCCAGGCGCTCGGAGCGCTACTCCTCGCTGATTCGCGTGGAGACGATCAACGGCGCGCCCGCCGGCGAGGTCTCCGAGGGCGCCCGCTACGACGAGCGTCCGGTCGCCTACCCGAGTGAGCGCCTCGCCCTCGACGGGGGCGAGGCTACGCTCGAGGCGATCGAGTGGCTGACCCCGTTCGGGCGCGGCTCGCGCGTGATCCTCGCCGGCCCCGCTCGCGCCGGCAAGACCGAGATCCTCAGGCGCCTGCTCGGCGCGCTGTCAGGCCGCGAGGGCCTCGAGGTCACGCTCGTGCTCGCGGGTGTGCGCCCGGAGGAGGTCTCCGAGTGGAGTGAGGGACCCGTCGCGCCCGCGACCACGCTCAGCTTCGCCGCCTCCGCCGACGCCCAGGGTCAGGCGGTCGAACGCGCGATCGAGACCGCCAAGCGCACGGCCGCGCGCGGCGGAGACGCGCTCGTGCTGATCGACACGCTCGACGGGCTGCACCCGCACGCGGCGCGCAAGGTGATGGCCGCCGCGCGCAACCTCACCGACGGCGGCTCACTGACGATCCTCGCAACCGCCACCCGCCCGTATGGCGGAGAGACGACCGTGATCGCACTCGACCCGACGCTCACTCACGCCGGTGGTCCGCCGCTGGACCTCACCGCCAGCGGAACCGTGCGCGCGGAACTGCTCGTCGGCGAGGAGGGCGCCGCGGCGATCGCCAAGGCGCGCGCGAGCGCGCTTGAGACCTCGGGCTAGCGTCCGACACTGCCAACGGTAGAACCGTCCGTCAGCTTCTAGGACCGCAGGCGCGTGTCTCCCGGCTTCGGTCAGCGGCGTCCTAGCGGCGGTAGGCGACGCGGTTCCACGAGGGCTCGCGCGCGAGCTCGATCGGCTCGCCCTCGCGCTCGGGCTGCACGTACACGAAGCCACCGCTCGCTTCGTCGAAGGCGACGCCGAGCTCGCCCTCGTTCACGCGCTGATCGAGCCACGCGCCCCTGAACACGAGCCGGCGCAGCCAGTGCACGAGCGAGCGCTCGGCCGGTCCGACGAGCTCGGGCCAGCAGTCGTTGACGTGCTCGCCCAGCGCCGAGGCGGGGTCGTAGACCTCGCCGTTGACAGCCAGGTTGACGAGGTCTTCCAGCTCGTCGCAGCCCAGCCGCCCGCCGACGAACCCGAGCTTCAGCGCCGCCTGCTCGCAGCGCTCGGAGAAGTCCTCTTCGTTGAAGGTGAAGCGCAGCTCGCCGTATTCGAGGACGAAGTCCTCACCCGAGTCGTAGTTTCCGCGGCGCTGTGTCGTGTCGTCCATGTGCAGTCGCCGGGGGTCGCTTGGGTCCGGTCGTCGGGATCATATGCTGCGTTCCTGCCCGGGCTGCCGCGATGAATGGGATTTTGCAGTTCAGACGGCGCATGCGCCGTCTGCGGAACCGTGCATGCACGGTTCCGAACCATGCCGCATGCGGCATGGTTGCGGAGGGCGCATGCGCCCTCCGACGACACCGCACATGTGCGGTGTCGGACCTGGCCGATGCGGCCAGGTCCACCCATATACGCTGCGCTGAATGGCACGCCTGACCGAGCGAGGACTGCGCCGATCCGTCGGCGTTCCCGGCCTGTTCGCGACCGCCTACGGCAACGTCGGCTCCTCGATCTACTACGCGCTCGGGCTCGTCGCCGCGCACGCGCTCGGGCTCACGCCGCTGGTGTTCGTGTTCGCCGGCGGCCTGTTCGCGCTGACGGCCAAAACGTACGCCGAGGGCGCCGCGATGTTCCCCGAAGCCGGCGGCTCCTCCTCGTTCGCGCGCCATGCCTTCAACGACGTCGTGTCCTTCTTCGCCGGCTGGGCGCTGAGCCTCGACTACATCCTCACGATCGCCATCTCGGCGTTCTTCGTTCCCCACTACCTGAGCGCGTTTCCCGGGCTGCACTCGCTCGACCACAACCCCGGCGACGTCTTCGGCGGGCTGATCGTCGTGGTGCTGCTGACCGCGCTGAACATCCGCGGCCTGGGTGAGTCGGCGAAGCTTAACTTCGTCCTGGCGATCCTCGACCTGAGCACGCAGATCGTGCTCGTCTGCGTCGGGCTCGTGCTCGTGTTCAGCCCGACGCTGCTGATCAACCAGGTGCACCTCGGCAGCGTCCCCAGCTGGCACGAACTGATCTTCGCGCTGTCGCTGGCGATGCTCGCCTACACCGGCATCGAGACGGTCGCGAACATGGCCGAGGAGTCGCGCGACCCCGGTCGCCAGGTCCCGAAGGCCGTCAACCTCGTCGTGCTGGCCGTGCTCGGCGTCTACGCCGGCATCTCCGTCGTCGCGCTGTCTGCCCTGCCCGTCGTCCATCACGGCGTCGGCTACAGCCCCGCGCTGGGCGAACACTTCAGCAGCCCCGGCTACGCCACCGCGCTCGGCGGGCGCTTTCAGAACGATCCCGTGCTGGGGGTCATCTCGCGGCTGGGCCTGCACGGCACGGTTCTGCACCTGGCCGAATACTACGTCGGCCTGCTCGCCGCGACGATCCTGTTCATCGCCACCAACGCCGGCATGATCGGGATCTCGCGGCTGTCCTGGTCGCTGGCCGAGCACCGCCAGCTGCCCGGGCTGTTCTCGCGGCTGCACCCCAAGTTCCGCACGCCCTGGTTCACGCTGATGTTCTTCTCCGCGCTCGCGGGCGTGCTGATCCTGTACGGCAACACGAACGTGCTCGGCAACCTCTACTCGTTCGGCGCGATGCTCTCGTTCACGACCGCGCACGCCGCGGTGATCGCGCTGCGCATCAAAGACCCCGAGCGCGAGCGTCCCTACCGGATGCCCTGGAGCGTGCGCATCCGCGGCGCGGAGATCCCGATGACGGCCGTCATCGGCGGCGTCGGCACGGCCGGGGCGTGGATCGCGGTCGTGATCTTCCACAGCGAGGCCCGCGTCGTGGGCATCCCCTGGATGATCGTGGGGATGGCGGGCTACTTCTACTACCGCCACCGCCAGGGCCTGGACCCCTTCAAGCACTACCGCATCCCGCGCGAGGAGCGCCCGCCGGACTTTCACGAGCTCGACTATCGCACCGCGCTCGTGCCGATCTTCGGGGAGGACGTGAGCGCCTCGGCGCTCTCATCCGCGGCCAAGCTGATTGGCGAGGAGGGCGTCGTGTATGCGATCTTCGTGCTGCCCGTGCCGAGCCAGCTATCGCTGGACTCGGGCCTGGAGGAGGAGGAGGCGCAGGGTCGCTCGGTGCTGGAGAGCGCGCGCATCAAGGCGCGCCGCGCGGGCATCAAGATCCACACCGGCCTGATCCGCACGCGCAACCCCGGCTCGGCGCTCGTAGACGAAGCGCTGCGCGTGGGCTCGGACGTGATCTACTGGTCGACGCTCCATGCCCCCGCGGGCGAGCAGCGGATCGGCCCGACCGCCGCCTACCTGCTCGCAAAGCGTCCCTGCCGCGTGATCATCGAGACGCAGAACCGTCCCTCGCGTGCGAGCAAGCCCGAGCCCGAGCCCGCACC
The DNA here is from genome assembly GCA_963744245.1 of uncultured Solirubrobacterales bacterium. Lineage (GTDB taxonomy): Bacteria > Actinomycetota > Thermoleophilia > Solirubrobacterales > Solirubrobacteraceae > Palsa-744. Next base: position 100,661 of record CAVUST010000002.1, on the reverse strand, counting down.
GGCCTGACGCGCCGCCCCGGCTGCGAGCACGTCCGCTCGCCCCTCGCCCGGCCCGTCATCGGACTCGTCGGGCTCAGCCCGAGCTCGGCTGCAGGCCCAGCACGAGCCGCAGCCGCTGCATGCCCCCGCCGAGGCTCTTGCCTCCCCCGGCGAGCGTGCTGGAGGCGCGCAGGTAGGGGACGAACGGGGCCACGGTCGGGTCTTCGCTGAGGCCGACGCCTTCCAGCAGCGTCAGCAGCGTGGCGAAGTCGACCGTGACGCTGGGTTGGATGCCTTCGCCGAGCGCAGTCTGGGCGGCACTGTAGGCGGCGCTGGCGGACGTCGTGCTGGACGGGCTCAGCGCGGCGGTGATCGAGGATTCGCCGAGGCCCATCACGAACTTCGCCTGACCGTTGCGCGCGCGCCCGTCGGCGATCACGAGCGTCACGGGCAGGCCCGTGACCTTCGCTTCGACCGCCGCTTCGGTTCCCGGGATCGTGGCCGGCGTCGCTTCGGCGCCGGACCGGTTCAGCGCGCTCGCGAGCTTGGCCACAGCCGCGCGCGAGGCCGCCGGGTCGGTCGAGTCGATCACCGCCGCGGCCTTCAGTTCGAGCACGGTCGTCCCGCTCGCGAACACGCCGGCTTCGCCCATCCAGCTGAGGTAGTCCCGCCTGGCCTGCGCGGTGTTCGCGCTGAGCTCTTGCAGCGGCATGAGCAGCGCCGCGAGCAGCCCTTTGACGCTCAACGTCACCTGCGGGGAGGAGGGCGCCGGCGGGGCGCTTTCGCCGGTGGGGGAGGAGCTCGCCGTGCTCAGCAGCGACAGCAGGTTGTGCAGGCCGCCCAGCCCGCCGCCGAGCGCCCCGCCGACGTTGCCGAGACCTGCGGCCAGCCACGATTCGCCGGGCAGTTCGCCGAGTGCGCGGTTGCCCGTGGCGAGCGCCCCGACGAGCCCGCTGCTCTGCTGGGACCCCGTGGCGCCCGCGGGCGCGGGACCGACGTCGGCGTCGAGCGCGAGCGACTTCGACGTGGGCACGAGTGAGACGTTCAGCGGGCGCGTCCCCCCGAGCGCCGTGAGCAGCTGCGGCAGCGACTGCCCCGCGCTCGCACCGGTGCCCGCCGCGGCGAGGTGGGCTGTCGTCAACGCCGCAGGGTTGGCGTACACGTGCCCCAGCGCGCCGGATGGAGCCACGGACTGCAGCTGCGCATACGCCCCGTTGCCCTTCAGCGAGGCTCCGCTCTGGGTCGTGTCGATCACCGCGCGCACGCCCGCTTCGCTGCCGAGCACGACGAGCTTGTCGATCACCGCGAACGCGTCCCCCGCGGTGGCCTGATAGGAGACGCCCTTGTAACTGCTCGTGTGCGCGCCGGCGTGCGCGGCCTGGGTCGCGACGAACTTCTGCGCGGCGGCGAGATCGCTCGTGTCGAGCACGATCGCGCCCTGCGCCCCGCCCGCGCCGAACGGCCACTCCGTGCCCGAGCCCCCGCCCGTCAAGCCGTGCTGGAGCAGGCCCGTCAACGCTTCCGACGATCCCAGCGCCGTGAAGAACAGCCCCGCGTTCTCTCCCAGCCACGGCGCCACGTCGCGGCCGAACTCGAGCGTGGGGGAGCCCGGCGTCTGCAGCAGGCTCGCCAGGCGGGCATACGGGTCGTGCTCTCCCGTGAGCGCGTGCCCGGCCGCCAGCGCTTCGGTCTTCAGGCTCCCGTTCGGGCGCACGAGCGCTCCCACGTACACGGGCGCGTAGGCGGGAACCGCGCCGGCGGGGTCGGCGCTCGTGCCGGTCGATGCGCTTGAGCCGCAGCCCGCGAGCACGGCGGCGAGCCCGACTACGGCGAGGGCTGTACCGACGGTCTGGACACGCATCAGCCGATCGTATCCGCAACCGACGATGCACAACCCCGTATTGCACGGCCGATTGCAGGAATGGGGTGCGGTGGCGGCCGCGCGGGCTGGCGTGGCGACCTGCGGGAAAGCCGCGCGGCAGAGGGCTTTGAGTCGATTCCGAGGGCCTCCGAGCAGGGTTGTGGGAAAAAATGTGCAATTAGGGTTGCGTTGTGGGGGAAAGTGGGGTAAGTTGCCGGAAGCGAGCCGAGGTGGAGGGGCTCCTCCCACTCCTCCACCCCGGCTCGGTAACCACTTGGACGACGCGTTCCCTCCCCCTCGCATGTAGACATGGTCCACTTCCGCGGCACCTTCGACCACACGCTCGACGCCAAGCACCGCCTCACCGTCCCGGCGCGCTATCGCGCGGCGCTGTCGGAGGGAGTGGTGCTGGCGATGCCCGTCGACCTGAAGCCGTGCGTCGGGGTGTGGCGTCCGGAGGAGTACGAGCGCTACACCCAGCGCGCGCTCGCCGAGCTTCCGCCCCTGTCCTCGCGACTGACCGAGCTGGAGCGCTTCTTCTACGGCAGCTCCCACGACGCCGACCTCGACGCGGCCGGGCGGATCATGGTCCCCAGCTTCCTGGGCGAGCACGCGGGCCTGGCCAAGGAGGTCGTCGTCGTCGGCGTCGGCGATCGTCTGGAGCTGTGGGATCGCAGCGCCTGGAACGACCATCGACCCACCCTCCTCGGGGGCGTAGCGGAGATCACGGCGCGTGTTGACTCCTGAGGCAAGCACCCCAACTCACCTATCGTGACGATGAGCACCCTGACCCTTGACAAGATGACCACCAGCACCCACATCCCGGTGCTCGCCGGCGAGCTGATCGACCTGCTCGACCCGCGCCCGGGGCAGACCGCGATCGACTGCACGTTCGGCGGCGGCGGCCACGCCCAGCTGATCGCCGAGCGCCTCGGTCCCGAGGGCACGCTGATCGCGATCGACCGCGACCCCTGTGCGCGCGAGCGCTTCGAGGAGCTCGCCGGAGAGGTCGCCTGCACGGTGCGCTTCATCCGCGCCGGCTACGCGCAGGCGCTTGCAGAGCTGGCCGAGGAGGCAGTGCGCGCCGACGTCGTCTACTTCGACCTGGGCATGTCCTCGATGCAGGTCGACGCGCGCGAGCGCGGCTTCTCCTACTCCTTCCAGGCACCGCTGGACATGCGCATGGACCCCGACCAGGAGCTCACCGCGCGCGAGCTCGTCGCCGCTTGGGACGAGCGCCAGCTGGCGCGCACGCTGCGCGACTACGGCGAGGAGCGCCACGCGGGCGCGATCGCCCGTGCGATCGTGCGCCGTCGCGAGCACGCCCCGATCGAGACCACCCAGGATCTGGTCGAGACGATCGTCGCGGCGATCCCCGTGCCCGCGCGCTTCGCCGGCGGCCACCCCGCCAAGCGCTCCTTCCAGGCGCTGCGCATCGCCGTCAACGACGAGCTGCAGCAGCTGGACGAGGCATTGCCGCTCGCGTGGGATCTCCTGCGCGACGAAGGCGTGCTCGCCGGGATCTCCTTTCACTCGCTGGAGGACCGCCGCGTCAAGCGCTTCATGGCCGCCCGCGCGCAGGGCTGCATCTGCCCGCCCGACCTGCCCGTCTGCGGATGCGGGCGCACGCCCGAGGCCGCGCTGCTGACGCGCCGCTCGATCGTGCCCTCCGCCGGGGAGATCGCCGCCAATCCGCGCTCCTCGTCTGCGCGTCTGCGCGCCGCGCGCAAGCTCAGGGATGACCCCTCGACGACGTCCCCGTCCTCCTCGTCCTCTTCCTCCTCCACCACGCTCGGCCGCTCCTCCGGGGAGGCGCCCGCGCTGGACGACCCGTTTCCGAAGTCCTCCGCGCGCCGCGGCGCGCGCAAGCGCGGCGAGCACGGAGGGGCGCGATGACGCCGCCACCCCCCGCGGCCGCTGCCGCCGCACCCGCCCCCGCGGTTCGTCCCCGCCGCAGGCCGGCGGCGCCCGCGCGCCCGCGCCGCGTCTCGGGCCCCGCCCGCTCGCGTAGCGCACCGGCGCCCGCGCGTCGCGCCGTCGCGCCGTCGCGCAACCTGGTCACGGTCGTCACGACGCACCCGCTGCTCGACCGCCTGATCCACGGGCGCGCGTGGATCGGGATCGTGGCGTTCGCCCTGATCGGGATCGTGACGATGCAGCTCGGCCTCTTGAAGCTGAACGCGGGCATCGGGCGCGCGCTCGAGCACGAGGGCGCGCTGCAGCGCGAAAACGCGGCCCTCAGCGTCGAAAACTCCGAAGTCGCCGCGGGCGACACGGTCGAGCTGCAAGCCGCGCACATGGGCATGCAGCTGATCCCGGCGGGGTCGCTGCGGTTCCTGTCGGCGCAGGGCTCCCAGACCGAGATCGGCAGGGCGCTCGCGGCGTTGAACGCGCGGGCCAGCGGGGCGAGCGCCGGCTCCATCGCGAGCGAAGCCTCGTCCTCGTCCTCGTCCTCCGCAGCGTCGGCGACGTCCCCGTCCGCCGGCGAAGGCGAAACGACCAGTTCCACCGGCGCAAGCGGCGAACGCGCGACCGGCGAAGCAACGTCGCAAGGCGCCACTGCCACTGAAACGAGTCACCCGAGCACCACGGGCGAAGGCGAATCCGCGGCCGGCCACGCCGCGCCGGGCGCGACCGGCGAAAGCGGCGCGGCGAGCGCGGTGGCGCCCACATCCGCGCCGAGCGGTGAATCCGGCGGTGCCGCGGCCACCCCGGGAGGCTGACGGGTGGCCACCGTCCAGCATCGGATCGGGGTCATCTTCGCGCTGTTCTTCCTGCTGCTCGCGCTCGCCGCGGCGCGCACGCTGTACCTGGGGACGGTGCGCGCCGGCACGCTGCGCAAGGCCGCCCAGACCCAGCAGCTCACGAACGAAGTCCTGCCGGCGCAGCGCGGCACGGTCGTCGATCGCAACGGGGTGGACCTGGCCGTGTCCGAGCCGGCCCAGGACGTCTCGGCGACGCCCTATCTGATCAAGGAACCGCTGCAGGCTGCGCAGAAGCTGGCGCCTTTGCTGGGACAGACGCAGGCGCAGGTGCTCGCCAAGCTGAGCGAGCACAGCGGGTTCGTGTATCTCGCGCGGGGGCTGCCGGCTCGGCAGGCGCGCGCGGTGATGGCGCTGAGGCTCGAAGGGATCACCGGGACGCCGACGATGCGCCGCGTGTATCCGCGCGGCACGCTGGCGGCGCAGGTGCTGGGGTTCGTCGGCACCGAAGGCCAGGGGCTGTCGGGCCTGGAGTACTCGCAGTCGGCGCTGCTGCGCGGCAGCGCCGGAGAGCGGCGCACGATCAGCGACGCGCGCGGCCAGCCGATCTCGATCGCCAACGTGCACACCGAGAAGCCGGGCGCCACGCTCACATTGACGCTCGACGCCAACATCCAGCAGCGCACCGAAGACGTGCTGAGCGCGGTCGGGCGGGTGTTCGCGCCGAAAGACGCCACCGCGATCGTGATGAATCCGCGCACCGGCGCGCTGCTGGCGGTGGCGAACTGGCCGCAGGTCAACGCCAACGACCCGGCCGCCTCGCCCGCGGCGGCGCTCGAGGACCGCGCGGTCGGGTTCGACTACGAACCGGGCTCCACCTTCAAGGCGTTCACCGTCTCGGGCGCGCTGCAGCAGGGGTTGATCACGCCGAGCACCGGATTTGACATTCCCGACCAGATTCAGGTCGCCGACCGCACGATCCACGACGACACCGAACACGCCGACGAGACGCTCACCACCGCGGAAATCCTGGCGCAGTCCAGCAACGTGGGCGCGATCCAGATCGGCCTGCGCGAGGGCGCCCCGAGCTTCAACAACTGGGTGCACCGCTTCGGCTTCGGCACGCCCACGGGCGTGGAACTGCCGGGCGAGGAACAGGGCGTCACGCTGGCGCTGTCCAAGTACTCGGGCTCCTCCATGGGCAACCTGCCGATCGGCCAGGGCGAGCTCGTGACGCCGATGCAGATGGTCGCCGCCTACTCGGCCATCGCCAACGGAGGCATCCTGCGCCGCCCGCACATCATCGGAGCGGTCAACGGCAGTCCGCGCGCCGTCCCCTACGGGCATCGCGTGATCTCCGCGACGACGGCCTCCGAGCTGCGCACGATGCTGAAGGGCGTGCTCGCCCCGGGAGGAACGGCCAGCGAGGTCTCGATCCCCGGCTACCAGCTGGCGGGCAAGACCGGCACGGCCAGCAAGATCGACCCCGAAACGGGCGAATACTCCAAATCGGCGTACGTAGCCTCGTTCGTGGGGTTCGCTCCAGCCTCCGACCCCAGGCTCCTGTGCGCGGTGATCGTGGACGAACCCCAGTCGGGCTCGATCTACGGAGGCACGGTCGCGGCCCCGGCGTTCGGGCAGATCATGAGCTTCGCGCTGCCCTACCTGCGCATCCCTCCAGGATAGCGCACTCGAACGCAAAACAAGGACTTCCCAGCAGCTGCCTGGGGCGTGGCAAGCAGCCGCGACTACCAGACGACGGGCACGTCATACGCGGGGAAGGCGCGGTTGTCGGTGACGATCGCGCAGCGCTCCAGCTGGGCTTGGGCGATCAGCAGCCGGTCGAAGGGGTCGCGGTGATGAAAGGGCAACTCACCCGTGGCGAGAGCGTGTCGAGGGGTGATCGGCAAGAGCTCGGCGCCGGCTTCCTCGGCACGCTCGATCAGGTCGTCGGGTGCATCCAGCTTGCCGATCGAGCGCTTGATCGCCCGGCTCGCGGCTCCCATGTCGGACGTAATCCTGTCATGCTGTATGCTGTAAGCCGTCATGAGCCATCGCACGCAGCTCTATCTGGACGAGAGTCAGTACCGCTGGCTCAAGCAGCAGGCGCGCCAGGGCAAGAGCATCGCCGAGGTGGTGCGCGAGCTGATCGATGCCGCGCGCACGCGCAGGCCGAATCAGGCACGCGATCCGCTGATCCGCTACCTCGTCGACGAGCCCCCCGCGACGGGTGCCGAGACGTCCACGGTGCAGACGCTTGACCAGGACGTCTACGGTTGAGGAGGGTCTTCGTGGACACGGGCGCGTTCGTCGCACTGCGTAACCGTGCTGAGCTCGAGCACGAGGCGGCGCGAGCGGCGCTGTCCACGCTGGTGTCAGAACGTGTGCCGCTGCTCACTTCCAACTATGTCTTCGCCGAGACGTACACCGCGCTGCTCGTGAGGGCGGGTCGCGAGGAGGCGATCGAGTGGGGCCGGCGCTTTCGTGCCGGTGAGGCGATCGAACTGGTCCGTGCGGACGAGCTCGTCGACGAAGAAGCCTGGTCGATCCTCGAGACCCATGTTGACAAGCACTGGAGCTACGTCGACGCGACCTCCTTTGCGCTGATGCAGCGGGAAGGCATCGTCGAGGCGTTTGCCTTTGATCGTCACTTTGCGCAACGCGGCTTGAAGCTGGTGCCCGGCGGATAGTCGATGCGGGGCGCGGCTCGGAAAGACCGACCCGGACTTTACCCCTGCAAATCCGCTGGCAAGCGTGGTAGCGGCCAAGAGCCGTCCGCTAGACTGCGCCGCGGGCAAGCGCTGGCCGCCGGACATGCTCTCCGCACCGGAGAGCAACCCCGAAATCCGCGCCCCAGAGCCGAATTTCGCGCCCATGCGCGGACGGACGCACACCCAACCCTGACCAATGAGCATCTTCACCTACCTGACAGGCTTCGGCGGCCGCGACATGGCGGTCGACCTGGGCACCGCGAACACGCTCGTGTACGTGCGCGGGCGCGGGATCGTGCTGTCCGAGCCGAGCGTCGTGGCGATCGACTCGCGCAGCGGGGAAGTGCACGCGGTCGGCATCGAGGCCAAGCGCATGCTCGGGCGCACGCCGGGGACGATCCAGGCGATCCGCCCGCTGAAGGACGGCGTGATCGCCGACTTCGACGTGACCGAGGAGATGCTGCGGCACTTCATCCAGAAGGTCCACCAGAACCGCTGGGCGCACCCGCGCGTGGTCGTGTGCGTTCCCTCGGGCGTGACCGGCGTGGAGAAGCGCGCCGTCGAGGAGGCGTGCCTGTCGGCGGGGGCGCGCACCGCCTACCTGATCGAGGAGCCGATGGCCGCCGCGATCGGGGCGGGGCTGCCCGTCGGCGAGCCGACGGGGTCGATGGTCGTGGACGTCGGCGGCGGCACGTCCGAGGTGGCCGTGATCTCGCTTGGCGGGATCGTCGTCTCGCAGTCGATCCGCGTGGGCGGCGACGAGATGGACGAGGCGATCATCAACTACGCCAAGAAGGAGTACAAGCTGCTGATCGGCCAGCAGACCGCCGAGGAGCTGAAGCTCGAGATCGGCTCGGCGTGCCCGATGTCCGAGGAGCTGCAGGCCGAGATCCGCGGGCGCGACATGGTCTCCGGGCTGCCCAAGACGGTCGTGCTCACCAGCGAGGAGATCCGCCAGGCGCTGGAGGAGCCGCTGAGCCAGATCGTCGACGCGGTCAAGGAGACGCTCGACCGCACCCCGCCTGAGCTCGCCTCGGACATCATGGATCGCGGGATCATGCTCGCGGGCGGCGGCTCGCTGTTGCAGGGTCTCGACGAGCGCCTGCGCGAGGAGACGCAGATGCCCGCGCATCTGGCCGAGTCGCCGCTGACGTGCGTCGCGGTCGGCTCGGGCCGCTCGCTGGAGGAGTTCGAGGCGATCCATCGCTCCAACCGCAACTCACGCAGCCGCAGGCGCCGTTGATGACGCGCGAGGCACTGAGCGTCGATCGTGAGCTGCGCGTACCCTCTGCAATGAACGCTTCGGAAGGCCTTGACTCGTGTATGACAAGACGGTCCGGCGTCGACGTGCGGTGCTCGCGCTGCTCGTCGTGCTCTCCCTGACACTCCTGACCGCCTACTTCGGCGAGGCCTCGGGTGGACGCCTGCACTCGGTGCAGCGCGGCTTCCTGACGGTCGTCTCCCCGATCCAGGATGGCGCCAACAAGGCGCTGAAGCCGGTGCGCGACCTGTTTGGCTGGTTCGGCGACACGCTGCACGCCAAAGACCAGAACGCCGAACTGCGCAAGCAGGTCGCGACGCTGCGCCGCGAAGTGGTCGCCGAGCACGTCGACCAGCAGTCCTACCACGAGCTGCTGGGCATGTTCCACCTCGACAACCAGCTGAGCGTCGCCGACTACCGGCCGGTGACCGCGACGGTCGTGGGCAAAACGCCGAACATCTGGTACTCGACCGTCACGATCGACGAGGGCACCTCGGCGGGAGTGCAGGTCGAAGACCCTGTGATCAACGCCGAAGGGCTCGTCGGCAAGGTCACGCTTGCCGCCTCCGACGGCGCCCAGGTGAGCCTCATCACCGACAGCTCGATGGGTGTCAGCGCGCGCGTCGGCTCCTCCACGGCGACCGGCATCGTTCAGCCCAAGGTGGGCGACCCCAACGATCTGCTGCTCCAGTACCTGCCGGCCGGCACGCTGCCCACCAAGGGCGAATACGTGTACACCTCCGGCACCGTCGCCAGCCCCGACGACTCGCTGTACCCGCGCGGCATCCCGATCGGACAGGTGACCTCGGTAAACGAAGAAAGCGCCTACACGTCCGTCAACGTGCACCCGCTCGCGAACCTGCGCGACCTCGACGTCGTGCAGGTCCTGACGGCCGGCGCGGGCTCGCGGCCGGCGCGGTTGAGCAGTCTCGTGTCGAGCCTGCCGGCCGGCGGGCGCTCGAGCTCCGAAACCGGGATCGCGGGACAGCTGGCCTCGACGGGAGTGGGGTGATGAGCGGCCAGGGCGTGTCAGGCGGGCTCGCCGCGCGCATCGCCGCGCTGTCGCTGATCGTCGTGTTCTTCCAGACGGGGGTCGTCTCGGAGGTGTCGGCGTTCGGAGTGACCGTCGACCTGTCGCCGCTGCTGGTCGCGTTCGTCGGCCTGCTGTGCGGCTCCACCGTCGGCGCCGTGAGCGGCTTCGCCGTCGGGCTGCTCGTCGATCTCGCGCTCGTGCAGACGCTCGGGCTGACCTCGCTGGTGTTCACGCTCGTCGGCTACTGGTGCGGGCGATTGCGCGAGCTGCGCGATCCGCAGGCGGCGCTGACGCCGCTGCTGGTGGGCGCCGGCGCGACGGCCGCCGCGCTCGTGGCCTACTCGCTGATGGAGTTCATGCTCGGCGTCGACGCCCCCGTCAGCCTGGAGCTGCTGCGCCAGATCGTGCTCGGCGTGCTCGTCAACACGATCGTCGCGCTGCCGATGTGGGTGCTCGTGCGCCGCTGCCTGATCGGCGGGCTGCCCGACGATCCGCGCCGGCGCCGGCGCCGCGCCTACACGACCGGCGGGTTGAGCCCCCTGTCGAGGACATGAGCTCGAGCGTGACGCAAACATGAGCGCGATCGAACGCTTTCGCTCCGGCGACGCTGCGAGCGGTGGATCCAGCGGGTCGGCTGGTGGTACCCGTATGCCGCCCGTCTCGCCGCAGATGGCCTTTCGCGTGGCGATCCTCGGCGGGATCGCGGTCGTGATGTTCGGGGTGGTCTTCTTCCGGCTGTGGTACCTGCAGGTGCTCACCGGCGAACGCTACGTCCAGGAAGCCGCGGCCAACAGCGTGCGCGACCTGCCGATCGCCGCACCGCGCGGGCAGATATTCGACCGCGAAGGCCAGGCGATCGCCGCCAGCACGGTCACCAACGCGGTCCAGATCGTGCCCTCCGCGCTGCCGCCCGCGGGCGCGCCCCGGCGGGCGCTGTACCGGCGGCTGGGAGGGCTGCTGGGGATGAGCGCCCGCCACGTCGAAGCGCTGGTCATCAAGGGGCGCACGTCGCTGCCCTACGCGCCGGTGACGATCAAGACCGACGCCGGGCGCGGTGTGCTGACCGTGCTCGCCGAGCGCCAGAACGAGTATCCCGGCGTCACCCAGCAGCCGGTCTCGATCCGCTCCTACCCAGACGGGGAAATGGCAGCGCAGGTGCTGGGCTACGTCGGCCAGGTCTCCGAACGGGAGCTGAAGCTGCGCCCGTTCGCGGGTGTGCAGCAGGGGACCGTGGTCGGCCAGGAAGGGTTGGAGTACTACTACGACCGCTACCTGCGCGGGAACGACGGAGTGCAGCGGGTGCAGGTCGACTCCGAAGGCTATCCCGAGCCCACGCGCCTGCAGCCGACGCCTCCCAAGGCCGGCTACAGCCTCAAGACGACGCTCGACCTGGGCCTGCAGCGCGAGGGCGAACGCGCGCTGCTGGAGGGCATCGAAAACGCCCGTGCGGGCGGCAAACCGGCGACCGCGGGCGCGTTCACGGCGCTGAACCCGCTCAACGGAGAAGTCCTGGCGATCGGCTCCTATCCGAGCTTCGACCCGAACAAGTTCGCCAAGCCGCTGACGCAGAGCGAATATGCCGAACTGGAGGGCAGGGCCGGCTCCTCCGGCGGCGAAGAAGCACCCGCGCGGCTGACCGACCGCGCCGTCAACGGCGCCTACCCGACGGGCTCGACGTTCAAGCCGTTCACCGCGATGGGGGCCCTGGAAGCAGGGGTCATCAACCCCACCGAGGGGCTGGGGGCGGGGCAGTGCATCCACGTCTCCACCGAGCAGTTCTGCAACGCCGGCAAGGCCGACTACGGCCCGGTGGGGCTGGTCGAAGCGCTGAAGGTGTCATCGGACACCTACTTCTTCGAAGTCGGCGAGCTGGCCAACCACTACCACGAAGTGATCCAGGACATGGCTCGCGAGCTGGGCATCGGCCACACCACCGGAATCGACCTGCCGAGCGAGATCGAAGGCACGATCCCCGACCCGGCCTGGCGCGCCAAACAGAACCGTCTGCAGGAAAAGTGCGAACACGCAAGGCATCACGGGACGTGCGACGTCGTCGCCGAAGTCCGGCCCTGGAGCGTGGGCGACAACATGGACCTGGCGGTCGGCCAGGGCGATCTTTTGACCTCGCCCCTGCAGATGGCGGTGGCCTACTCGACGCTCGCCAACGCCTACATGCACGGCGGCTACGGCACGGTCGTGCGCCCCCATCTGGGAATGGAGATCGACGAAACCGACGGCAGCCTCGTGCAGAGCCTGAGCTTTCCCCCGGTGCGTCACGTGCACCTGAACTACTCCGACCTGAGCCTCGTGATGGAAGGCATCCATGAGGCCGCCAGCCAGCCGGGCGGCACCTCCGCGGACGTGTGGGCCGGATGGAACCAGTCCCAGCACCCCGTCTACGGCAAGACGGGCACGGCCGAACACACCGGCAAGGAAGACCAGTCCTGGTACATGTGCCTGGTCGGCGATCCCCAGCGCCCGATCGTGATTGCCGTCACCGTCGAACAGGGCGGATTCGGCGCGGAAACCGCCGCGCCGATCGCCCGGCTGATCGCCTCGAAGTGGTTCGGCAAGCCCGAGCAGTTCGTCTCCGGAACCTCCAAGACCTTTTGAGCACGCCTTGAGCACACTCAGCCCGATCAAAGCACCCGAGCAGGCGCCGGCCGTGTCTGCGCCACGCACGTTCAGCCTGCCGCTGGACCCGCTGCTGACGCTTGCCGTGCTCGGCCTGGCGATCGCCTCGGTGATGACGCTCGGCGCGGCCACCCGCAACGCGGTGCCCGGCGACCCCGGCTACTACGTCAACCGCCAAGCCGTCTACCTCGTGCTGGGGGGCGTGCTGATGCTCGTGCTCGCGCGCGTGGACTACGCCCGCTTCAGGCCCCTGAAAAACGCGCTCTACGCGCTGCTGATGTTCAGCATCCTGGCGGTGCTGGCGGCAGGCAGCTCCGCGAATGGCTCGCAACGTGCGATCAGCCTGCCGTTCTTCTCGTTTCAGGGCTCCGAGCTCGGCAAGGTTCTGCTGATTCTGGCGCTGTCGGCTTTCGTGGTCGATCGCGCGCGACGCCTGCGCGAGCGCGACACGACCGCGCGGGTGATGCTCGCAGCGCTCGTGCCGGCGATGTTCGTGATCGCCCAGCCCGACCTCGGCTCGGGCATGGTCTACATGGTGATCGCGTTCGTGCTGCTGCTGGTGGCGGGCACGCCCGGACGCCAGCTCGCCGGCCTCTTGGCGCTTGTGGCGGTGTCCGCCGCATTCGTGCTCGTGGCCGCCCCCGCGGCCGGGGTGCACGTGCTCAAGCCCTATGAGACCGAACGGCTGACCGCGTTCCTGCACCCCTCGACCAACCCCCAGAAAGAGGGTTACCAGCAGGAGGAGTCGAAGATCGCGATTGGCTCCGGTCAGAAGACCGGGCGCGGCTCAGACGCCACCCAGATTCGCTTGAACTTCGTGCCCGAGGATCACACCGACTTCGTGTTCGCCGCCGTCGGCGAGCAGTACGGGTTCGTCGGAGCGGGGCTCGTGCTGTGCCTGTATGCGCTGCTGATCTGGCGCACGCTGCGCATCCTGACGACGTCCAGGGATCTGTTTGGGTCGCTGATCGCCGCCGGGGTAGCGGCTATGCTGATGTTTCAAGTGTTTGTAAACGTGGGAATGACCATTGGGATCATGCCCATCACCGGCGTCACGCTGCCCCTGATGAGCTATGGCGGCTCGTCGGTGATCACAACGCTTCTGGCCGTAGGTCTGCTGCAGTCAATCTACGTCCGGGCGCGCGCCTCGGCTGCGCTGAAGGGCCGCGTGCCACTTTATTAGACATGACAATTACAAGACTGGATCGAAAAATTGAAAAAGCAAGTGCTTGTCAGCGTCGACCGCGCGGAGACGCGCGTCGCGCTGCTGGAGGCGACCGGAGCACCGGGCGCCGCGAAGTCCTCCTCGTCCCGCGCTCATGCCAAGAGCGGCGGCAAACCGGGGGCCGGCTATCGGATAGCTGAGCTGTACATCGAGCGCCGCGGCGGGCGCTCGATCGTGGGCAACATCTACAAGGGCAAGGTCGACAACGTCCTGCCCGGCCTGGAGGCCGCGTTCGTCGACATCGGCCTGGAGAAGAACGGCTTTCTGCACGTCGACGAGATCGTGCTCCCCGGCGTGGACGTCGGTCGCCGCGGACGCGGCGGCGGGCACAAGATCTCAGAGCTGCTCAAGCCCGGGCAGGAGATCGTCGTGCAGGTCATCAAGGACCCGCTGAAGACCAAGGGCGCGCGCCTGTCGATGGAGCTGACGATCGCCGGCCGCTACATGGTCTATGCCCCCACCGGTGAGGGCATCGGCGTCTCGCGCCGGCTCGAGGACAAAGAGCGCGAGCGGTTGCGCCGCCAGAGCGCCAAGCTCGACCTCGGCGGCGGCGGGGCGATCGTCAGGACCGCCGCGCACGGGGCCAAGCGCGAGGACTTCGAGCGCGAGCTCAAGTACCTGCACAAGCTGCACGAGGTGCTCGTCAAACGCGTCGAGGACACGCAGGCGCCGGACCTCGTCTTTCAGGAGGCCGACCTGTCGGTGCGCGTCGTGCGCGACGTCTTCTCCGAGCACTTCGAGCGCGCGATCGTCGACGACGAGCAGCAGCACCACCGGCTCGTGTCGTTCTTCGCGCGCACCGCCCCCGAGCTGGTCGAGCGCGTCGAGCTGTGGGAGGACAAGGACAAGAACAAGCCCCTGTTCGAGGCTTACGGCGTCGACACCGCGATCGAAGGCGTGATGTCCCGGCGCGTGGACCTGCCCAGCGGCGGCTACCTGATCATCGACTACGCCGAGGCGCTGACCGTGATCGACGTCAACTCCGGCAGCTTCATCGGGCGCGGCAAAGGCGCGGCGCTGGAGGACACGATCACCAAGACCAACCTCGAGGCCGCCGCGGAGGTCGTCAACCAGCTGCGCCTGCGCGACATCGGCGGGATCATCGTGATCGACTTCATCGACATGGCCCGCGCGCGCAACCGCGACGCGGTCATGAAGACGCTGCGCAAGACCCTCGACGAGGACCGCACGAAGACCTTCACGGCCGAGATCTCCAAGCTCGGCCTGGTCGAGATGACCCGCCAGAACGTCACCGAGGGCGTGCGCGAGATCATGAGCCGGCCCTGCCCCACGTGCGAGGGCGAGGGCACGATCAAGAGCGAGGAGACGATCGCGATCGAGTTCGAGCGCCGCCTGCGCGACCTCGCCTCAGAGCACCCCGAGGCCGAGGCGCTGCTCGTGCAGATGAATCCCCGCGTGAGCACCCAGTTCACCGGGCACGGCTCGCGCGTGCTGCACGCGCTGGAGGCGCAGACCGGCAAGTCGTTCCTGTTCGAGGGCTCCGAGGGCCTCACGCTCGACCACTTCGCGATCACCTTCGTGGGCACGCGCGAGGAGGTCGAGGAGCGCGCGCTGCCGTTCCGCCAGGGCGACGAGGTGCTCGTCGAGATCGTCGAGCCGCACATGTACGACGTCGACGACGCCGTCGCCAAAATCGACGGCTACATCATCTCGATCGCCGGTGCGGCCGTGCACGTCGGCGAGAAGCGCATGGTGCGCATCGACCAGGTCGGCCGCACCGCCGCCAGCGCGCTGCTGCTGGACGAGTCCGGCGAGGTCGTCGTGCCCGCGCCACGCCCGCCGGCGCCGGCCAAACGCCGGCCCAGGAAACGGGCGCCGTCCAAAGCCGATGCGGGCAAGACCATGCCGAGCGATGCCAAGCCCAAGCCGGACACCCCCGAGCCTGCGCAGGCCAGCGGCACGGCGCCCGATCGTGACGCGTCGTCGCCGGAGCCCGCGGACGCACAGGACGCCCCGCCTCAGGAGCCGGCGGAGGTGGGCGAGGATGGCGTACAATCCAAACCTCGGCGTCGTGGCCGCAGGGGCGGGCGACGCCGTTCGGCTGCCAAGGCCAAGGCCGGAGCGGCCGAGGCGGGCACGGAGTCATAGAAAGGGCAGCGGCTGAATCGGCATGTATGCGATCGTGAAGACAGGCGGCAAGCAGTACCGCGTCGAGCGCGGCCAGCACCTGCTGGTCGAGCGCCTGTCCGCCGCCGAGGGCGAGAGCGTGGCGCTGGAGCCGATCCTGTATCGCTCCGACGAGGCCGTGTTCGACAAGACCGGCCTGGCGAAGGTCAAGGTCACGGCCAAGGTGATCGCCCACGAGCGCGGCGAGAAGCTGCGCGTGTTCAAGTTCAAGCCCAAGCGCGGCTACAAGCGGCGCACCGGGCACCGTCAGGAGCTGACCCGGATCGAGGTCACCGAGCTCGCGCTGGGTGGAGCCGCTCGGACCAAAGACGCCAAAGCCTCCGACACGCCCGCGAAAGCGCCGAACGCACCCGCGGCCACGAAGGCCGCCGGCGAGAAGGCCGCGCCGGCGAAAGCCTCCGCCGCGAAACCCGCGAGCGCCAAAGCCGCAGGCGCGAAGGCCGCCGACGCGAAAGCCGCCGCAGCCAAACCGGCGGCCACCAAGAAAGCCCCTGCCAAACCGAAAAAGGCCGTGAGCAAGGAGACCGACGATGGCTCATAAGAAGGGGCTCGGATCCAGCCGCAACGGGCGCGACTCAAACGCCCAGCGCCTAGGCGTCAAGACTTTCGCCGGTCAGACCGTCACCGGCGGGGAGATCATCGTGCGCCAGCGCGGCACCAAATTCAAGCCCGGCGCCGGCGTCGGCATCGGCAAGGACGACACGCTCTACGCGCGCGCCGCAGGCACCGTGCAGTTCACCACCGGACGGCGCGGTCGCGTCGTCAGCGTGCTCGCCGCCGGGGACGGCTCGGCGGCATAGCCGACCCGCCCCGCGGGCGTTGGATTCGCCCGCGGTAGAGGTTCGCCGGCTTCCCATCCCTCCCCGTCGCCGGTCCGCTCGCCTGGCTGTCACGATTGCCGACGATGCTGCACGACCGCGCGCGAATCCACGTCCGGGCCGGCGCCGGGGGCGACGGCTGCATGAGCTTTCGCCGTGAAGCCAAGGTGCCGCGCGGCGGCCCCGACGGCGGCGACGGCGGACGCGGGGGAGAGGTCGTGCTCGTGTGCGACTCCTCGCTGCGCGACCTGCACTCCTTCCGGCGCCGAGCCCAGTACCACGCCGGGCGAGGGGGGCACGGTCAGGGCGCCCTCAAGCACGGCGCCGACGGCGAGACCCTGACGATCCGCGTGCCCCCCGGCACCGAAGCCCGTGGCGCCGGAGACAGCGGCGAAGACGATGATCTCAGCGGCCGGCGCTGGGAGCTGCTCGCCCATGGCCAGCGCGCCACGATCGCGCGCGGCGGCTCGGGCGGGCGCGGCAACAAGCGCTTCGCCACTCCCACCCGCCAGGCGCCGCGGTTCGCCGAGCGCGGGCTCTCCGGCGAGGAGGGCTGGATCGAGCTGCAACTGCGCTTGCTGGCCGACGTCGGCCTGGTTGGGCTGCCGAACGCCGGCAAGTCATCGCTCGTCTCGCGCCTGACCCGCGCCGCGCCGAAGATCGCCAGCTACCCGTTCACGACGCTCTCGCCGGTGTTGGGGGTGCTCGAAGACGAGTACGAGCGCCGCCAGCTGATCGTCGCCGACATCCCCGGACTGATCGAGGGCGCCAGTGAGGGGGCGGGGCTCGGACACGACTTCCTCGCCCACGTCGAGCGCACGCGGCTGCTCGTGCACGTGCTCGACGTCGCCCCCGAGCTCTCCGGCGCGCAGGACGCCGATCCTGTCTCAAACCACGCCGCGATCGAGCATGAGCTGGCCGCGCACGACGAGCGCCTCGCGCGCCTGCCGCGCGTGCTCGTGCTCTCCAAGGTCGACCTCGTCACGCCCGAGCGGGCGCGCGAGGCCGTGATCGAGTGGCAGGAGAGGCTCGGACCGGACGTGCCCGTGCTGGGGACCTCCAGCGCTACGCGCGCGGGTGTGCGCGAGCTCGGTGAGCTGCTGCTGCGGATCGTGCCCGACGCGGCATCCGCGGACGGCGCCGACGCAGACGATGCCTCCTCCTCCTCCTCCTCCGCGGGAGTAGTCGAGGAGGAGCTGGCCGAGCACATGGTCTTCCGACCCGGCGCGCGCGACGGCGGGCGCGGTTACGTGGTCGAACAGCTCGGCCCAGGCTCCTTCGCCGTGGATGGGCGCGGTGTCGAACGGCTCTTGAGCCGTTACGACGTCAACAACGAGGACGCCCTCGCCTATGTCGAGGAGCGCCTGCGGCGCATCGGCGTGCTCGACGCGCTCCAGCGCGAGGGGTTCGTCGTGGGGGACGAGGTGCGCATCGCGGGGGTTGTGTTCGAGCTGGATCCGGAGACGTCCGCATGATCTGGTTGAATACAAAGCGATGCATACAAACGGGAGCAAGTCGGTAGGGCTGAAACAACCTTTGGGTTATAATAAGGGCATGTCCGAAGCGGCTGCGCTTCTCAAGCACGCTCGTCATCAGGCCGGTCTCACCCAGGTGGAGCTTGCCCGTCGCATGGGAGTCAGTCAGGCAGCCATCGCCAAGCTGGAGCGATGGGGGGCAAACCCGACGTTCGTAACGCTTGACGACGCCATGCGTGCGACCGGCCACCGCCTCGTGCTTGCCGGCGAGCCTCTGCGTCCGGGCATAGATGAGACGCTGGTGGTCGAGCAACTCGGGTTGACTCCCGACCAGCGACTTGCGCAACTGGAAAGCATGTTCGAGTGGGGTCGTGAACTCTCGCTTGCTGGAGCTCGAACCCGTGGCGAGCTTGCCTGACTCCTACCATCCCGCGAAGCTGGTACAGGCGCTCGTCGATGGGAACGTCGACTTCGTGATCATCGGGGGTGTGGCGGTCGTCCTGCAGGCGATGCCCCGTTTCACCAAGGATCTTGACATCTGCTACTCGCCCGCCCAAGACAACCTGGATGCACTCGGCGTAGTGCTCGTGGCTCTGAAAGCGCGCCTGCGCGGCATACCGGAGGAGGTGCCGTTCGTTCCCGACGGTCGCACGCTGCGCCAAACTCAGATCGTGTGCCTGACGACGCCGGTCGGTGATATCGACCTGCTGGTCAATCCGGAGGGGTCGCCCACTTACAAGACTCTGCGCCGCCGTGCCGACATCATGGAGTTGGGTGGTCGCAGCGTCCGCATCGCGTCCATCGAGGACATGCTCGCGATGAAGCACGCCGCGGGGAGGTCTCAGGATCTGACCGACGTCGAATCGTTGGAAGCAGCTCGGCGACGAAAGCGATCCCGCCAGAAGGCGTCGGATTGAATGAAACGGTCCGTTCGGGGTTCCCGTCCCCGTCCGCGCGTTACTGAACGGGACCGAAAAGATCCGTGTACACCGCCCGACGTAGGTGGGCGTCACCGCGCGAGCTGAGGCCAGGACTCGGCTCGCCCCACACCCTCCACCACCTCGCGCACACGACACCCGCATAACGACCGTCTACGCTGCGTACCGCCATGAAACGTGTCGTCATCAAGCTCGGCTCATCCGTCGTCGCCGACGCCGACGGTGAGCTGCGCGAGGATGCGCTTGCGCGCGTGTGCGATGTGACCGCCGAGTTGCATCGTGGCGGCGACGAGGCGATCCTCGTGACCAGTGGGGCTATCGCGCGAGGCATGCGCACGATGGGGCTTCCCCAGCGCCCGAGCGCCATCGGCGAGCTGCAGGCCGCCAGTGCCGTCGGGCAGGGCAAGCTGTATCGCGTCTACGACGAGCTGCTGCGCGAACGCGGCGTGATCAGCGCCCAGCTGCTGCTGACGTTCTTCGACATGTCCGCGCGCACCCACTACCTCAACGCGCGCCAGACGCTCGCCACGCTGCTGTCCTGGCGCGTGCTCCCGGTCATCAACGAGAACGACACCACCGCCACCGACGAGATCTCCTTCGGCGACAACGACTTTCTCGCCGCCCAGGTCGCCGTGCTGATCGGCGCGCAGGAGCTGATCCTGCTGACCGACATCGACGGGCTTTTCACCGCCGATCCCCGCCTGAGCACGGATGCGCGGCTGATCGAGGACGTCAGCGACTTCGCCGCCCTGCAGGAGCTCGAGATCGGCCACACCACCTCGCCGCTGGGCTCGGGCGGAATGCGCTCGAAGGTGGTCGCTGCCGACATGGCCACCGCCGCCGGTATTGCGACGACGATCTGCAATGGCCTGGACGACGATGCGTTGCGCACGGTGCTTACCGGCGGGCGCGCCGGAACGCGATTTCAGGCGCGCGAGGCCCGCTATTCCTCCTTCAAGCTGTGGCTCAAGTACGCCAAGCCCTCGCTCGGCAGGCTGGTGGTCGACCAGGGCGCTGCGCGTGCGGTGCGCGAGACCAGTGCGAGCCTACTGCCGGTGGGCGTCATCGACGTCCAAGGCGATTTTGATGCGGGAGACGCGGTCGACATCATCGAGCGCGACACCCCCGCCGGAGGAAAGCTGAGACCGGTGGGTAAGGGCATCTGCAGCTATTCCGCGCCCGAGCTGCGCCAGGTGATGGGCATGCAGTCCGCGGCCGTGCGCGAGCTCTTGCCGCGCGCGACCGACGAGGCCGTGCACCGCGATTATCTCGTGCTTGACTGACGCAGACCCCTACCCTGTGTAGAGCCATGGCCACAGCCGTAACCTCCACAGTCGCCGAGACCTGTCGCGCCGCCCGCCGCGCCGCGCGCGAGCTCGCTCAGATCGACACCGCGCGCAAGGACGCCGCCCTCTCAGGGATCGCCCAAGCACTGATCGAGCGCACCGAGGAGATTCTCGCGGCGAACGCCCTGGACATGGAGGCCGGGCGTGAGGCGGGCCTCGGCGACGCCCTGCTCGACAGGCTCGCGCTGGACGCCTCCAGGATCGCCGCGATCGCCGGTGCCGTGCAGGACGTCGTCGCCCTGCCTGATCCCGTCGGTGAGACGATCGAGGGCCGGCGGCTGCCCAACGGGCTGGACATTCGCCGGGTGCGCGTGCCGCTGGGCGTCGTTGCCGTCGTATACGAGGCGCGGCCCAATGTCACGATCGACGCGACCGCGCTGTGCCTGAAGTCGGGCAACGCGATCGTCCTGCGCGGGTCCTCCACCGCGGCTCATTCCAATGCGGCGCTCGCCCTGATCGCCGCCGAGGCGGCCGTCGCGGCCGGGTTGCCCGAGGGGTGCATCGGCCTCGTCTCCGGCGGCGGACGCGAGGAGCTCGCGCAGTTGGCCACCCAGCAGGACACCGTCGATCTGATCATTCCCCGCGGCGGTGAGGGGCTGAAGGCCGCGCTGCAGGAGGTTGCCACGGTGCCCGTCATCTACGCGGCCTCGGGCAACTGCCACATCTATGTCGATGAGACCGCCGACCTGGAGCAGGCGCAAGCGATCGTGCTGAACGCCAAGACCCAGCGCCCGGGGGTGTGCAATGCCGCCGAGACGCTGCTCGTGCACTGCGACGTCGTCGCCGACCTGATGCCGGACCTGCTGCGCGCGCTCGGCGAGGAGGGCGTGCTCGTGCGCGCCGACGAGCGCATATGGGCACTCGCGTCATGCTTCACCCCCGAGGAGCTTGCGGTCGGTGAGCCCCTGGGCGTGGTCATGGAGCCCGCCACCGAGGAGGACTGGGCCATCGAGTACCTGGCGCCGACCCTCGCCATCGGCGTCGTGGACTCCGTAGAGGAGGCGATCGAGCACATCTCCCGTTATGGCTCAGGGCACTCCGAGGCGATTCTCACGCGCGACGTCGACGCCGCGCGCGCATTCCAGCTGGGAGTCGACGCCGCGTGCGTATATGTGAACGCCTCCACGCGGTTCACCGACGGGGGCGAGTTCGGAATGGGCGCCGAGATCGGCAACTCGACCCAGAAGCTGCACGCGCGCGGGCCGATCGGGCTGCGCGAGCTGTGCACCTGCAAGTACCTCGTCACGGGCGACGGGCACGTCCGCGACTGATCGCTTCGTGGAGCGCATCGGCATCCTCGGCGGGACGTTCAACCCGCCCCACGTCGGCCACGTCGCGCTGGCGCACCACGCCCGCTCGGAGCTGGGCCTGGAGCGGGTGCTGCTGATGCCGGCGTGTCGCGCGCCGAACAAGCCGGCCGTGGGAGACGATCCCGGCCCCGCCCACCGCCTCGCGATGTGCCGCCTGGCGGTCGCTCACGAGCTCGGGCTGGAGGCGTCGGCACTGGAGATCGAACGGGGCGGAACGTCCTATACGGTGGATACCGTGCAGGCCATCCATGACACTCGTCCCGACGCAGAGCTGACGCTGATCGTGGGAGCCGACACCGCGCGCACGCTGCCTAGTTGGCGCGAGCCGGCGCGGCTGCTGGGAATGGTGAGGAGCCTCGCGGTGGCTCAGCGCGACGAGCTGGACTTCGGGGACGTGCGCGAGGCGTTGGCGTGGGGGCTCGCGCTGGCCCCGGCGGCGCGGGCGGAGCTCGACTCCCCGTCACCGATGACGCTGCTGCGGATGCCCCGCGTCGCGGTGTCTTCCTCGGCGGTGCGCGAGCTGATCGCCGCCGGCACACCCGTGGGCGAGCTGGTCGGCGAGCCGGTCGCCAGATACATCGCCGAGCATGGTCTCTACCGCGCGACCGGCGCCACGGCAGTCGCGACCGGCGGTGCGGCATGAGTCCGCAGGAGTCGACGCGGGACGAGGAGTCCGAGCGGGACGGGGAGCCGGCGCGAGGCGGAGCGTCCGGTCAGTCCGCACAGTCCCCGCACTCGCAGGTGCTGCTCGCAGAGATCGCGCGGTATGCGGCGGACAAGAAGGCGGTCGAGGTGCTCGAGCTGGACCTGCGCGAGGTGCTCGGCTACACCGACTGGTTTCTGATCTGCTCCGGCAACACCGAGCGTCAGACCAAAGCGATCCACGACGGCATCCTCGAGGGCTGCAAGCGCGAGCACGGCACGCTTCCCCGCCGCGTCGAGGGGTTCAGCAAGGGCGACTGGATCCTGATGGACTACCTCGACGTGGTCGTCCACATCTTCACGCCGGCCACGCGCGAGTACTACCGGCTGGAGCAGCTGTGGGGCGAGGTTCCCGCGCACGCGACCGGCGGAGGCGCGTAGGCGACGGGGTACCGGACCTGTGCATCAGCCCGCCGCGCCCGCCGCCTGACCGCTACTCGCGGTCGCGTGGTGGGTTGTATGGGTAGACGACGGCTGCACGGCCGGTCCGACGGCGCCAGACGGCGCGGGTCCGGCGATCACGAAGCCGTCGAACCCACAAGGAGAGCTATCGCATGCGCACAGTCGGACGTACTCATCGGATGCGCAGAACGACTGCCTGTCTGGTCCTGCTCGGCCTGGCCGCCCTCGTCCTGCCGGCCGTCTCATCGGCATCGACATGCAGCACCGCCGGCCCCTGTCCGACGGTGACGCTCATCGCGAAAGCGGTCCCGATCAAGGGCTTCCCAGGCACCGGTGACAAACTCGGCGCCGGTGCGGCGATCGAAGCGAAATACTCGATCAAAGGCACAGAATCGACCGGCGGCGTGGTTTCGCAGATAACCCACGTCAACTTCTATCTGCCGGCCGGCACTGGCGTCAATCAAAAGGGGTTCGTGACATGCTCGCCGGCGACGCTCGAAAACATCGGTCCGAGCGGCTGCCCGAAGAAGTCGCAGGCGAGCCCTGTGGGCAGCGCGGGCGTGGTCGATCCGATCGGCGGCGAACTCGTCAAAGAGAACGCGACGCTGCAGGCGTTCTTCGCGCCCGGTGGCGGCCTGCAGTTCTACGCCAACGCGGCCTCGCCGATCTCCGCGCAGCTGCTCGTCTCCAAGGGGCGCATCATGACCGCGAAAGCCCCCTACGGCCCCGAGCTGAACGCCGAAGTCCAGTTGGTCCAGTCGGTTCCCGGCGCGCCGCCGGTGTCGACCGAATCGATCAACATCAAGGTCGGCGCGGCGTATAAGAAGGGCAAGAAGACGATCTCCTACGGCACCATGCCGAAGAAGTGCCCCAAGGGCGGATTCCCGGTGAAGTCGGAAATGACGTTCGCGACCGGTGCAACCGTGACCACGCTGTACAAGGCGCCCTGCCCCAAGAAGTAGCCGCATGCCCCGTCGGTCCGTCGCACCGAGGGTTGCGGCGGACCGTGGTGGCGGCCGCAGTCGGCGGCGATGGTCCGCTCAGCGGTCGTAGCCGTCGATCGCCCGCACCGACAGCCACGTGAGAATCAGCCCGGTGAGCACGATCACGCCGCAGCAGATCGCGAGCTTGTCGAGCACCCAGCCTTCGAGCACGAGCGAGCGCAGCCCTTCGATCACGTAGCTGACCGGGTTGGCCCGCGCGAGCGCCTCCATCAGCGGGGTGAGCAGTTCGAACGGCACGAAGTTGGGGGTCAGGAAGAGCAGGGGAAAGAAGACCAGGAAGCTCGCGTTCGTAGCCTGGACGTTGCGGGTGTGCAGGGCGACGAGCATGCCGATGCCCGCGTAGGCAACCCCCCACAGCGCCGCCAGCAAGACCAGCACGACGGCTCCGGGGACACCGCTGCGCACCTGCATGCCGAAGGCCAGCGCGACGAGCAGCACGAGCGTCGCGACGGCCAGTCCGCGCACCAGATCGGCGGCGAGGCGCCCGAAGATGATCGACGAGCGCCGGATCGGAGCGACGAGCAGCTTGTCGAAGTAGCCGAGGTCGATCTCGGTGACGAGCGCCAGTCCCGAGGTGGCGGTGCAGACGGCGAACATCAGCGACACCGGGACCTGGAAGCCGACGTAGCCCTGACCGTGCAGGAACGGCGTGGTCGAGGGAAACGTCTTGGAGATCTGCCCGATGTTCACCGCGAGAAAGAACAGGGGGATGAACAGCGTGGGGACGGTCGCCGCGGGGAGACGAATCACTTCGCGGACCGCGCGGCGTCCGAGCAGCAGCACCTCGGTCATGCGGCCCGCTCCCGTCTGCTCTGCTCGTCGCCCTCCAGGCGCCTGCCGGTGGCACGCAGAAACACGTCGTCGAGCGAGGGCCTCGCGACGGAGATCGCCCCGACGCGAATCTGTGCGCCATCCAGGCGGCGCACGATCTCAGCGATCGAGCCCGGGCCATCCTCCAGATACAGGGCCAGCGTGCCAGATCCGGCGGCGACCACGTGATCGAGGCCGTCCAGCTCGCCGATCGCGGCTTGCGTGGCATCGACGTCGGCGCCGTCGAGATCCATCGACACGACGTCGTGGCCGAGCTGGGACTTGAGCTCCTCGGGCGTGCCCTGCGCGACGATCAGCCCGTTGTCGATGATTGCCACGCGGTCGCACAGCTGGTCGGCCTCCTCGAGGTACTGCGTCGTCAGGAACACGGTGGTGCCCTGCGCGTTGATGCGCCGCACCTCCTCCCAGATGGTCAACCGTGAAGCGGGATCGAGACCGGTGGTGGGCTCATCCAGGAACAGCACCCCGGGCGAGTGCACGAGCGCGCTGGCGAGATCCAGCCGCCGCTTCATGCCGCCGGAGTAGGTCTTCGTGCGCCGCTCGGCGGCGTCGAGCAGGCCGACGAGCTCGAGCAGCTCCTGCACCCGTGCGCGCGCCTGCGAACCGACGATCCCGTACAGCCCGCACTGCAGTTCGAGCAGCTCGCGCCCGGTCTGCAACGGGTCCAGGCCGATCTCCTGCAGCGCGACGCCGATCCGCCGGCGCACCGCCGCCGGCTCCTCGACCACGTCCAGCTCGCCGACGTGCGCGCTGCCGGAGGTAGGGGGCAGCAGCGTGCACAGCATCCGCACCGTCGTCGTCTTGCCGGCGCCGTTCGGCCCCAGAAACCCGAAGATCTCTCCCTGCGCCACATCCAGGTCGATCCCGCGAACGGCCTCGACGTCGCCCTTGAACGTTCGTCGCAGCTCGCGCGCCCGAATCGTGCTGGGATCGGCGCCCGATGCTCGCTCGGGAGGGTTGGCGGCATGGGTGGCGATGGACGTGGTCACGCGGATCGCATCCTAGCGACGCCCCTGCCTGCCGCCGGAGTGGAGCGGGAGCGCGGTGACGGCCCGAGTGCGTCGCCACGACGGCTGCCACGACGACTACCGATGCGGACCGGCGGCCGCGTCCCCGGTCGCCGGTCCGGCCTCCACGGCCTCGTAGTCGCGCGCGAGAAAGAACTCTGCGCCCTCGATGCTCATGTGCGGGACGGCCCGGTCCAGCCAGCGCGGCATCCACCAGTTGACCCTGCCCATCACCAGCATCGTCGCGGGCACCAGCAGGCAGCGCACGACGGTCGCGTCGAGTGTCACGGCGACCGCCAGCCCGACGCCGAACTGCTTGATCGTCGGATCGCCGTTGAGCACGAAGCTGCCGAACACGAACACCATGATCGCCGCCGCCGCCGTGATCACGCGCGCGCTCGTCACCAGTCCCGAGACGACCGAGTCGCGGTTGTCCTCGCCGGCGTGAACGTGCTCCTCGATCTGGCTGACGAGGAACACCTCGTAGTCCATCGAGAGCCCGAACAGGACAGCGAACATGAACAGCGGCACGTATGAGACGACCGGAACCGGTCCTTCCAGTCCGATCACACCGCTCAGCCAGCCGTACTGGAAGATCGCGGTGAGCACTCCATAGGAGGCGCCGATCGACAGCAGGTTCATGATCGCGGCCTGGGCCGGGATCACGACCGTGCGGAACGCCAGGATCAGCAGGACGAAGCTGAGCGCGATCACGACCAGGATCTGCAGCGGCAGCTTTTCGGAGATCCGCGAGGCCAGATCGACGTACCCGGCCGTGCTGCCGCCGACGTCGGCCTGCATGTCGGTGCCGTGCTCGGCGCCGGGGATCGTGTCCGCGCGCAGCCGCTGCACCAGTTCTTCCGTAGCCTTTTCCGCCGGTCCGGTCGTCGCGATCGCGTTGAAGTAGGCGCTCGTCCCCGCCTGATCGATCTGGATAGGCGTCGTCGCAGCGACGCCGTGCGTGGAGGCAACGTCCTTTTGCAGCCTCGCCAGTCGCGAGTCGTCGGTGCTCTTGGCGGGCGAGCCCAGCGAGACGGCGACGATCAGCGGTCCGTTGACACCCGGCCCGAAGCTTTCGGAGATCAGGTCATAGGCTCGCCGCGCAGTGGTCGAGGTGGACAGTGCTGCCGTGTCCTGCTGCCCCAGGCTCAGCGACAGCAGCGGGATCGTCAGCGGCAGCAGGATCGCGAGCGCCGCGAGACCCGCGAGCAGCGGATGCCTGGCGATCTCATTGGCCCACCGCGACCACAGTCCCTCCTGCGTGTCGGCCTCGGGTCGCAGGTCGCGGTGGGGTGGACGCACGCGCAGCGAGTCGATGCGAGGGCCCGCGATCGCGAGTGCGGCCGGCAGCAGGGTGAGCGCGGCGAGCACCGCGACGACCACCGCGACACCCGCCATCAGCCCCATCGTGGTGACCAGCGGAATGCCGGCGACCGCGAGCGACACGAGTGCGATCGTCACGGTTCCGCCGGCGAAGAACACCGCCCCGCCCGAGGTCGCGGCGGAGCGGGCGATCGACTCCTCGACCTGGAGGCCGTCGCTCATCCCGCGGAAGTGGCGCGTCACGATGAACAGCGCATAGTCGATCCCCACGCCCAGCCCGATCATCGTCGCCAGCGTCGGGGCCACGCTCGGAACCGTCGTCACGTGTCCCAGGATGCGAATGATCGCCAGCGAGGCAAGCAGCGCGAGGATCGCGTTGAGAATCGGCAGCAGCATCGAGACGACCGTCCCGAAAGCAAGCGTCAGGATCACCATCGCCGCGACGATGCCGATCAGCTCGCTGGACTCGGTGGCCGGTTTGGAGACCTTCTGTCCGAGTTGGCCTCCGGTCTCGACCTCCAGCCCGGCGGCCTTGGCGGGGTCGGCCGCGTCGATGATCGTCTGCGCTTCCCCGGTCGAGAGCTCGCCGGGGCTGACAGCCAGTGTCACCGACAGGTACCCGGTCGCCTTGTCCTTGCTCAGAGCGGAGGCGCCCTGGGGGGTCAGCGGGTTGACGACCGAGGCGACGTGCGGGGCCTTCGCCACTGCCGCCGCCGCCTGGTCGACGGCGCTCGAGTACTTCGCGTCGGTCAACTTGCCGCTCGCAGCGTGCAGAACGATCGGGCTCGTGCCGTTGGCCTGGTCGGGAAACGACTTGGCGAGCGCGTCCGACGCTCGCTGGCTGTCGGTGCCCGGCAGCGACAGGTTGTCGTTGGTGTCTTCGCCCAGCCGGTGGGACACCACGATCAGCGCGACCGCCGCCACCAGCCATACGCCGAGCACCGCGAATCGCCGCCGGACGCAGACTCGAGCCAGGCCGTACAACACCCTCGTCATCCTCGCCCAGGCCCCCTCGTGCAGCGGTTCATCGAGACGGTCATCCTCCCCTCCCCAGGCGCGACTGTCAAGGATCGCTGCTCGCCGGCGGAGGGCTCGCAGCCGCGATTCCCTCGATCGCCTCCGCGGCGGCGATGGCGCCTCCCGCTGCCGCATAGGCACGGCTCACACGCTGCGCGCCCTCGCGCAGCCCGATGGCCGTGCGCACGGCGTTCGCGAGCCGCTCGGGTGTCAGGCGTCGGGGGGAGAGGCGCACTCCGGCGGCGGCGGACTCGACACGGCGCGCAGTGTCGAGCTGGTCTCGCCCGCAGGGCACGACCACGACGGGCACCTCTGCCGCGAGCGCCTTCTGGGTGATGCCCATGCCACCGTGACAGACCACGCACGCCGCGCGCCCCAGCACGGCCTCATGGGGAAGGAAGCGCACGACCCTGCTCCCGGGCGGCGCCTTGAACCCATCAGGATCATGCGCCGCCGACGTGCCTGCGACGGCCATCCCGGCGGCGGGCAGCGCTTCCAGCGCGACGTGCAGCAGGCGCTTGTCGCGCTGGCGCTCGGTCGAGCACGTGACCAGCACCAGCGGGTCCCGCAGGTCGCTGAGCCACGGCGGCGCGGGCAGCGGCGGCGACCAGTTGACGGCGCCGACGAGTCGCACGTTCGCGGGCCAGTCGCTGTGCGGGTACTCGAACCCCTCGGCGGTGAGCGCCAGCAGCAGGTCCGGCCGCGAGAGCAGATCGTTGTAGCCGTGCAGCGCGCCCAGCCCGTGCTGGGCGCGCAGCGAGTTGACCGTCGGCATGGCTGCGCGGTCGAAGGTCACGCTGATGGCGCGGCCGACGAGCGCGTCCCGGACCCTGCCGAGGGGGCCGCCCATCGGAGCCAATCCCAGCCCGAACGGCGGAGCGTCGCGGGAGGGCAGCGGCAGCAGGTAGGGCGAGTACACCGCCCACGGCAGTCCCGAGGCCTCGGCCACCGTCGCCGCTCCCCAGCAGTTGACGTCGATCAGCAGGACGTCGGGGTTGTGGTGAGCGATCGCCCGCGTGAGGTCGGGCCCCTCGCCGTCGGCGCGCTCGGTGAAGGTCTTCAGCACCGACAGGCTGGCTCTGCGCGGCGAGCGCTCCCGCCAATCCTCGATCTCCACGCGCTGCACCGCGGGGTCGATCGGCGAGCACGCGATGCCCATCCGTTCGAGGTGCACGAGCTCGCCGGCCAGTGCACAGACGGACGCGCGATGTCCGCGCGCGGCGAGCTCGGCCATGATCGGCACG
Source organism: uncultured Solirubrobacterales bacterium (assembly GCA_963744245.1). Classification (GTDB taxonomy): domain Bacteria; phylum Actinomycetota; class Thermoleophilia; order Solirubrobacterales; family Solirubrobacteraceae; genus Palsa-744. Next base: position 71,690 of record CAVUST010000002.1, on the reverse strand, counting down.
ATCGGATACAGGTGCCCGCGCGCCGGCGAGGTGTAGGCGAGGACCCTCATCTCGTCTCCGCCAGCAGGCGTTCGATCGTGTCGGTCAGGGTCGCGTGGACCTCCGAGCGCTCGAGTCCGAGGTCGTGGGACATGATCCACCAGGTCTGCACGTCGCACAGCGCGATCAGCGCGGCTCGGCGCCGGGTGCGAAGCGGCTCCTGCACGTCCTCCAACCAAGGCGCAAACGCGTACTCGACCCATTCGTAGTGAATCTGTCGCGCGCCCCGCGAGAGCATGCCGAGCATGGCGGGCCCGCGCTGCCATTCGCCGATGCGGATCGAGCGCTCCCCCCACGCCTCATAGTGGTCGAGCAGATTCTCGACCGCTCCCGCGACGTCGCCCGTCGGCGTGCTCCAGCGTTGATCGCGTACCTGCGTCGCGCCCCGCACCAGCGCCTGCATGAGGAGTCCGTCCTTGGAGCCGAAGTGGCGCAGCAGCGTCTGCTTGGTGACACCCGCCTTCGCCGAGAGCGATTCGAGCGAGGCCTGCAGCCAGTTGCCCGCGAAGAACTCGTCGGTGGCGGCGTCGATCAGCGCGTCCTGGGTGCGCTCCTGCGCCTTGGCGCGGGCGACTTTCTTGTACGGGCGACGATCGGCGGCGGCGATCATGCCGGCACATGTCAGCACCACGAGACCGGTGGCGAGCTGTGCAAGTCGTTTGCTCATCGCGGGGTCAGCTCGGAGGGGATCAGTCCTGCAGCGCCAGGGAGGCCGGTACGGAGGACGCGAGATAGCCGGGGATCGCGAGGATCGCGAGCGCCGTGGCTGTCATCAGGACGAGGCTCTCAAGCGCCGTCAGCGCCGTGACGGAGTAGACGACGGGGAAGTTGATCGTCTGCGCCAGCGCGCGATCGGCCAGCTGCTGGCCGTAGAGGCCGAAGATCGCCCCCGTCAGGCAGCCGACGCCCAGCAGCAGCAGGCTCTCGAGCAGGATCGTGTGCCACAGGTCGGCGCGCGGAAGGCCCTCGAGCTTGAGCTTGGCCAGGCGCGGGCGGCGCTGCCAGATCATCGCGCCCATCGCCGCTGCCATCGCGAGCACCGCGGCGAGCGGGATCAGCGTCGCGATCTGGGTCAGGCGCGACAGGGCTTCGCGGCTGAGTGCGCTCTGGCGGACGGTGTGCTGTGCGGCGCTCTGCACGGCCAGCCCCGAGTGCGGGCCGAGCGCGTGTTCGATCTCGCGCACCGCCCGGACAGGCGAGACGCCGGGGTCGAGCAGGACGCTGTAGGCGCTTGCGTCCGGGCTGCCCCAGGCGCGTGCATAGTCGGCTGCGTTCATGACGATCGCCCCCGGCGCCCAGCCGATGTTCGTGGACAGCGCCGCGACGCGGAACGTGCTCGGGATGGGCGTGGGCAGCGTCAGCGCCTGACCGATGTGCAGGTGGTGTTCGGAGGCGACCGCCTCGGAGAGGACCAGCCAGCCGCCGGCGCGCACGCGGGCGGTGGCCTGGCGCAGGCCTCCCCGCAGGAGCTGAGTCGCGGGCAGCAGCGGCGTCGCCTGAGCGGGCGGGGCGATCACCAGCAGCCGCCGCTGCCCGTAGTCCAGCAGACCGCTGCGATACAGGCGCACCGCCCGCACGCCCGCGACGCGTTCGAGCTTGGCGCGATCGACCGGGTGAAACGGGGTCGTGTTCAGCAGGTTGTAGGAGCCGGCGGGGGAGACCCACACGTCGGTGGAGGCGTTCATGTCCGTCGCGGCGTTTTCGAGGCCTTTGAGCAGATCGCCGTGGGCGCCCTGAATCGCGACGCTGCCGAAGATCGCGATCGCGCCGGTCGCCGCGATCGCGACGGCCCGCGCCCGGGCCGCGCTCAACTCCATCGTCGCGACGTGCGGGACGACGCCGGCGATCATCCTGGCGAGCCTGCGGACGAGCGCGAGCGTGACGGCGAGCGCGAACGGCAGCACCAGCAGCAGCGCCGCCACCAGCAGGACCATGCCGGGGATCGCCGCGTCGGGCGCGGCGAGCAGGATCGCCGTGGCGGCGGCCAGACACGCCACCCCGGCCAGCGCCGCGCGCACGGGCGCGCGAGTCGAGGACCCTGCGGATGCGGCTTTGCCCGAGCCCTCCCGACCCCCGATCGCGGCGAGCGGATCGCGCGAGAGGATGTCGCGCAACGGGGTGAGCACCGCCACGATCGCGGCCAGCATCCCACCGGCGGTGGCGAACGCGACGCTCTGCCAGCTGACGAAGCGCTCCGAGCCGACGGCGAACGCCAGCGACAGGAACGCCGGGTTGGAGTGCAGCAAATGCATCGAGAGCTCCTCGCCCAGCGCCAGCCCGAGCGCGCATGCCAGCAGGCCGAGCACGACGGCGTCGAGCAGCAGCACCGCGATCACCGTCCGCGGCGTGTACCCGTCGCGGCGCAGATCGACGATCAGCCGCCGGCGCTGCGGGACGGTCAGCAGCATGGCGTTGAACGCGAACAGGAACCCCACCAGCGCGCTGATCGCGGAGAACAGCGCGGTCGACTGGTTGCTCGCCGCGGCCGCCTTGGCGAACAGTCGTTCTTCGTAGTCGACCGCCTCGACGTTCAGACGCCCGCCGGCCAGCCGCTGGAGTGCGGATCGAACCTGCGCTTCGGCGCCGGCGGCCGGCTGTATGAGGATGCGGCTCACGCGTGCGCCCAGGCCGGTCATTTCCTGGGCGAGCGACAGCGGCACGATCGCGACCGCACTGGCGGTCAACGGCCCGATCTGGCTCGCGTGCAGCTGGGAGTACAGCGGCGCCTCGGCCGTGTGCCCGTCGAGTGCAAAGACGACTTCCTGGCCGAACTGCGTCGCCCCGATCCTGTGCGCCAGCGGAGCGGGCAGCACGACCGCGCCGATGCCCCCGAACGGCCTGAGATTCGTCCCGCGCACGAGCGCGCCGCCGAGCCGGGACAGGCTCGCATCGGCGCCGATCAGCTCGACCGACTCCCTGCCGGTGGGGCCGATCGCGTTCGCCCCGGATTCCAGCACCGGCGCGGCGACGCGCACGCCGGGGATCGCGCGCACGCGCGCCAGCGTGCTCTGTGGAAAGCCGTGCGGGTCGCGCGCCAGCAGCTGCAGCGTCGCGTTGCCGGCGATCCCGCGCGAAAGCTGGCTGACCGAGCTCTGCAGGCTCGAGCTCGCGACCTGCGAGGCGAACAGCAGCGCGACCCCGGCGGCGATGCCCACGATCGCAAAGCACTCCTGCCAGAACCGGGCGCGCAGGCGCACGCGGTAGAGGTGCAGGGCGTTGAGCGGCTTCACGGCTATCCCGCGTCGGCGGAGACGGCAAGCCCATCCGCGCCGCCCGTGGGTTCGCCATCCAGCGCCGGGCGCGGGGATGGCTGGGTGGCCTGCTGGGTGGCCCGGTAGTCCGAGAGCTGCCCGTCGAGCAACGCGAGCACGCGATCGGCGTACTCGGCCGCCATCGGGTCGTGGCTGACGATCACCGAGGCGACCCCGCGCTCACGGCTGAGCTCGCGCAGCAGCTCGAGCACTTCGCGCCCGCGCCGGCTGTCGAGGCTGCCGGTCGGCTCGTCGGCGAGCAGCAGACGGGGCGAGGTCGAGAGGGCCCTGGCGATCATCACCCGCTGGCGCTCGCCCATCGACAGCGTCTCCGAGCGATGATCCATGCGCTCGCCCAGCCCGAGTCGCTCAAGCAGCGGCGCGATCTCGCGCCGCGCCTGGCGCCAGCGCCTGGTCTTGAGCAGCTTCAGCATCGCGTTGTCGATCGCGCTGACGCCCGGCAGCAGGTCGAAGCTCTGGCGGATGAAACCCAGTTCGGCGAGCCGGAAGTGCGAGGCCTCGCGCTCAGACAGCGTGGAGACGTCGCGCTCGCCGATCAGGATCGTGCCGGCGGTGGGCGCCAGCAGCATCGCCACCATCAGCAGCAGCGTCGTCTTGCCCGACCCGCTCGGCCCGTACACCGCGATGGTTTCACCCGGGGCGACCGTCAGCGAGACGCCGTCCACGGCGCGCACGGGCTCGCCGCCCACGGCCGGGTAGTGCTTGACGAGGTTGCGCAGCTCCAGCACCTGTGTCTCGATTCAATTCAGGGATGGCCGCCGAGGTGATCCCCGGCGATCCTCATCAGTCCGACACCCTGCCGCTGACGTGCACGGTGATCGGGTCGTTCCGCGATTCCGCGATCGTGCCGCTGAAGCTCAGGCCCGATCCACGGACGTGGGCGTAGCTCCCGGTCCCGCGGTCGATCGACATCGAGCCGGAGAAGCTGGCCGTCGTGCTCGCCCGGTGGTAGCTCGCGTTGCCGTTGCCCGAGAAGGATGCCCCGTGGGCATAGATGTTGACTTCGGCCGTCACGCGAGTGCTCGAGACGGTGGTCAGGTGCACGTAGATCGTGCCCGTGACCGTGCCCGACGCCGAGCCCTGCTCGTTGAGCGTGAAGTTGTGCTTGCTCGTGAGGTGCAGCCGGCCGGTCTCGTTCAGCGAGATCGTCCGCGACGCGTGCGCGGACGGGCTGCTTGGCGACGTGCGCTCGCCGGCGCTGAGCGGCGCGAGCACCAGCAGCGCGAGCAGACACAGCACGAGGGCCGTGAGGGCGCGGGCGGGTGTCGCCGATCCGCTCATGCCGGGCAGGGGGTGGTGGCGAGCGCGGCGCCGACCGAGCCGTCGGCGTAGGTGAATTCGGCGGCAAACGGCCACCCGCCCGCCGGGCAGGTGGAGGGCGTGAGGACCGCGTTGGCGCTGTGCTTGCCGTGCTGTGCGCTCGTGCCGATCGTCAGCGTGAACGTGGCGATCGAGGCGTCGGGCTCGAACATCAGCGTGGGGATCGGGGGGACCGACATCTCGAGCTCTTCCCCGTAGGGAGCGCTCGCCGGGAGCACGCTTCCGGCGAGCACCTTCCGTTCGTCGATCGGCGTATAGCCCTGGGCGAGGATCTCGAACGTCGGCTGCAGGTTGTTCGGTGGCCCGAGGAACGCCCACAGTTCGGCTTCCTCGGTGATGTTTCCGGTTCCCGCGTGCACCTCCACGAGCGCATGTCCGCGGCCGAGCTCCGATTGCGCGGGACAGCCGCTCGGGCCGCGGGCGCGCAGGCGGGCCGCGGTGCAGCTGCTCAGATGCGGGACGTCGAGCGTCATTCCGGCGGGCAGGCGCACGATCGACCGGCTCAGGGGGGCGGCGATGCCGAACTGACTGCCCGAAAAGCGCATCGTGAATGTCAGGGCGGCCTTGGCGTGCAGCCGGTTGGGCGACAGGGAGGGTGTGATCGAAGCGAAGTTTTCCGCATGCGCGGTGCCGGCCAGCCCGGCGCAGATCGACAGCGCGACGACCGCCGTGCGGGCGACTCCCCCCGCGCCGGTGGCGCGCATGCCGGCTATGTCCATCCGCAGCGGGTTCACCTGATGAGCAGTATGCCGTGCTCGGGCGCGTGCGCGCGGAGCTTCGGCCGCAACCGCTTGGGGAACGCGCAGCGGCACGGTTGTCATGGTGTATCGCTCGACTACCCGCCTGGGCACGGGACTCCGATCTTGAGCTGCATCACACGTTCCTCGCTCGGTTGCCGACATGCCGCGCACCTCGCCGTCCGCAAAGGGTCATCCCCATTTCAGATTACCGATAGTAACATGAATCTGAGGAGGCTGTCAACTGCATGTTGCGACGTCCGCGGTTGCGACTCGGGTGTCTGCGGAATCGTTCAGAAGATCGCCGCCGCCTCCTCGACCGCCTCCGCGGCGGCGAGATCGCCACGCTGCACGCCCGGCGGGAGAGCGACTGGGCGGGGATCAGGCCGGTTTGCCTGCGCCACCGGGCGCTTTGGCGGGTGTCGTACCGGCGGAGGCCGTCGCGAACATGCCGATCAGGGCGCCCACAGACGCCGAGGCGAGCGAGATCATCACGTTCGCGGCCTGCTCGGTCGTCTTGGCATAGGTGCATGTCAGGCCAGACGGACAGGCCGCCGGCTGGATGACGCCCAGGCCGAGCAGGATGCCGAGCGTGACGGTGATCACGAACAGGCCGAACGGGACCAGAAGTTTGGGTTCGCTCACCATCGCCTTCAGCCCGGACAGCCAGCCGGGATCGCTCGGCGTGGCGGCCACCGCCGCCGTCGTCACGGCGGCGTTCTGGGCGGCTTCGTGGACGCGCAGGGAGGCCGCCAGGACATCGTCCTGGGGTTTTGCCTTCGCTTCGTCGGCGATCCTGAGCAGCTGCTGCCCCTGGGCGTGCACGACGCTCGTGGCGGCCGTCAGCGTCGCGGTCTGGACGTCGGGTCCCACTGCGCCGATGCCGGTCATGCTCGCCAGCTCCTGCTTGGCCTGCTCGCCCATGCTTTCGACGTCTCGCACGGCCTTGTTCGCGCTCGTGACGGCGGCTTGATCGCCCGGCGCCTGCGCTGCGGCGCTGGCGTGCGCCGCTTTGTTGGCGGCGTCGATCGTTTCCTGGGCGGCCGTCAGTGGCGCCGCCTCTTTGCCTGAACCGCGGGGCTGGGGCGACTTGGCGAGAATGCCGACGAGCGACCCGCTCAGCGCGCCGCCGATCGCCCACAGTTCCTTCGGCACTTCGTGGCCGACCGCCGCGATCGTGCTCGCCCCGACGATCAGGACGATCAGCGCGGACGCGACGCCCCCGATCGCCAGCACATACCCCATGCCACGGCTCTGCTTGGTGCTCACCGGTCAGATCGTACGGACTTGGCGGAGCTGTCGACTTTCGACGTACCCATTCGTCCTAGAGGAGACCATCCACGTACCCTACGAAGGAGAATCTCGATGAAGTACATGCTGCTGATCCATCAGGGCACGACCCCGCTGCCGGGCTCGCCGGAGTGGGAGGACCTGTCCGAGACCGAGCAGGGAGCGGTCTACGGCGCGTATCGGGCGATCAACGAAGACCCGCACGCAACCCCCGGCATGCGCATGCAGCCCCCCGAGACGGCGACCACGGTACGGGTGCGCGACGGGCAGACGCTGACGACGGACGGCCCGTTCGTCGAGGTCAAGGAGGCGCTCGGCGGGTACCTGTTCTACGAGGCCGACGACCTCGACGCGGCGATCGAGCTGGCCGCGCGCATCCCGGCGGCGAGCATGGGCGGCGCGATCGAGGTCCGCCCGATCGTGGAGTGACGGCTCACCTCGAGCAGACGTTTCGCGATCACTCCGGGCGCGTGCTGGCGGCGCTGATCGGCTTCCTCGGCGACGTCGACCTCGCCGAGGAGGCCGCCCAGGAGGCGTTCGCGATCGCCGCCGAGCGCTGGCCGCGCGAGGGAGCTCCCGCCAATCCGGCCGGATGGCTGGTGGCGACGGCGCGCAACCGCGCGATCGACCGCCTGCGTCGCGATCGCACGCTCGCCGCGAAGACCCGCCTGCTGCAGGCGTCCGAGATGGCTGAACAGGAAGTCGACATGGAGACGAGCACGTTTCCGGACGAGCGCCTCGAGCTGGTGTTCACCTGCTGTCATCCGGCGCTCGCCACCGACGCGCAGGTCGCGCTGACCCTGCGCACGCTCGGGGGATTGACCACCGAGGAGATCGCCCGTGCGTTTCTCGTGGCCGAGCCGGCGATGGCGCAGCGGCTGGTGCGGGCCAAGCGCAAGATCAAGGCTGCGGGCATCCCCTTCAGGATCCCGTCCGCGCACCTGCTGCCGGACCGGCTGAGCGCCGTGCTCGCGGTCGTGTATCTGATCTTCAACTCCGGCTATGACGGGCGTGGCGAGCTGTCCGCGGAGGCGATCCGGCTCGGTCGGGCGCTTGTCGAACTGATGCCCGACGAGCCCGAGGTGTGCGGCCTGCTCGCGCTGATGCTGCTACACGACTCGCGCAGCGCGGCCCGCCATCGCGACGGGGCGCTCGTGCTGCTCGCCGATCAGGATCGCGCGCTGTGGGACGGCGAGCAGATCCAGGCCGGCCGCGCGGCGCTGCAGCGCGCGCTGGCACTGCACGGCCGCGGTCCCTACGTGTTGCAGGCCGCGATCGCCTCGCTGCACGCCCGGCAGGAGAGCGACTGGGTGGAGATCGTCGCGCTGTATGACGAGCTCGCGCGGGTGACCGACTCTCCCGTGGTGGAGCTCAACCGCGCAGCAGCGCTCGCGCACGCGCAGGGCTGGCGGGAGGGACTGCTGGCGATCGACCGGGTGGATGGGCTTGGGGACTACCACTACTACCACGCCGCCCGCGCCGACCTGCTGCGCCGCCTGGACCGCCCCGAGGAGGCCCGCGCGGCGTACGAGCGTGCGTTGGAGCTGGTTCACACTGATCCCGAGCGGCGTTTTCTGGCGGGGCGCATCGCCGAGCTGTGAGAGATCCCCGTCGATCCCCGATCGGTCTGCCACGTAGCCGGCAGCCTGCCTTTGAGCACCGGGGAGTCTATTGTTGACGATCCCCCACCGCCTTTTGCTGTGCCGACACTTCGCATCATTTCGACCAATGCCAATCAAGAGGCCGCCGCTGCTGCTCGCGGGCGACTCTTCGAGAGCCTCGTCTCGGAGATCATCAGGCGTCGTGGCGCTACAACGACAAATGTGCCACGTAGGAACTATGCGGGCATGGAGATCGACGTCGAAGCCCGCACGGATCTCGGCTCGAACCCGGTCTACGCCGAGTGCAAGTGTCATTCAGAGCCCGTAACGGCGCCAGCCTACCATGCCTTCTTTGGGAAGTTCGCAAGCCGATACCTCAAAGACGAACACGCTCAGGGACTCTTCATTGCGTTGCCGTGTGTGAATGGTGCGGTCTGGGCCTTCCACGAGGAGAATGCGGCGTCCGTCAAGCGCTCCATTGAAATACTCGAGCAGGATCGCGTCGTCGAGCTCGTTGTTGCCGCGGGCATAACGGTGCCGGAGGTACTGATCGAATCTGCGGTGAGGCCAGGGCACGGGTCGCCTGGAGACAGGCTCATGCTCTATACCGATCGCGGCGTCTTTTGGGCGCAATACGTCATCCGACCTGGGGACTCAACTCCAACCGCGGCGCTCCTTCTCGACCAGCAGGGCAAGCACGTAGTGGACGAGGCCTTTGCTGAATTGCTTTCACGCGCCTGTCCTGAACTTGACGGCGTCGACTGGATTGTTGACGATCTGCAACCAGCTCAGCCCTCGAACGCCGACCTGGGCGAGGCCATCGTAGAAGTCAAGGCGAGCTCTTCCTACTTCGAGTACCAGTTTCCAGCCTCGCCTGAGTACTTTGTCGGACGTCATCAGTCGTTTCTCAGATTTGACGCTTTCGTCGGCGACATTCTCACACGGACTACATCGGCGCGCTCAATGCTGATCGAGGCGTCTTCCGGTTGGGGAAAGAGCTCCTTCGTTCTGTCCGCTGTGCAACGTCTGTCCGATTCGGGTCACCACGCGATGGCGATTGACAGCCGTTCCGCTTCGTCAGGTCAATTTGTCCTCCAACTGATTGCTGAACTCCCGACACTGGCATCGCTTCACGAGGTCCTCCCAGAGGGCATGCGAAATTTCCCCATACCCGGCTTCGATGGGGCGATGCAGCAGCTCGTGGCGATCGACGAAGTGTTGCAGGAGCGTGGTGAGCTTCTGTTCGTCTTTCTAGATCAGTTTGAGAGTGTGTTCTTCACGCCAAGCGTGCTGGATCCCATCTACGATCTTTTCACTCGAATAGTCGACCACTCTGGCAATGTCGTCATCGCCTTCGCATGGAAGACGGATCTGGTGGGGGTGATGGATGACTTCCCCTTCATGCAGCGAGACGAGATACGCGCAGTCAGCCATGTCATAGCTCTGCCTCCGTTCGGTGAGGAAGAGACTGCGCTCGTCTTGGACAAGCTACGTAGTGAAATGCGTGTGGCCTCGTTGAGGCAAGACCTGCGGTTCCTGCTTTCGGAGTTCTCCCAGGGCTATCCCTGGCTTCTCATGAAGCTCTGCGCCCACGTGCGAGCCCAGAAGGTCCTCGGTGCCAAGCAGGCTGACATCGCGACAAGTGTCCTGAACGTAGACGAGCTTTTCCGAGAGGACATGCAAGGACTTTCTCCTCAGGAGGAGGATGTTCTTCGAGCGATTGCCAGAGCGGCGCCAATTGCGGTCGCAGATCTGGGAGAGGAGTTTGACGCTGCTGTTGTTCAACGCCTCCTCAACCGACGTTTGATAGTCCGCATCGGGAGCAGATATGACGTCTATTGGGACATTTTTCGTGATTTCCTCAACACGGGACGCTTGCCCATCCAGGAGAACTACATCCTGCGGATGTCCGCAGGCGCCGTTCTTTCACGGGTCAAGACACTCATTGACAGTGGAGGCGAACTCCACATGGAAGACTTCATTTCACGAGTCGAATTGAGTCAAAGAAGCCTGTACAACGTGGTACGTGACATGCGCATGCTCGGACTCGTCGAGGTGGCCGACGGGTCGATTCGCGTAAAGCTGTCCACGGACGGGGATGACGTGGATGGCAGCTTTCGGGTTTTCCTCAAAGATCGCCTGACGCGTAATCGGACGGCCCAGGGCATCCTCGCCCATCTCGAGGAGAAGGAAAGGCTGTCAATCGGCGAGTGCACTGACCTGCTTGCAGGACTCGCAACATACGTGTCCGCGACAAGCAGGACCTGGCGACAGTACGCTCTTGTGCTTGCAGACTGGCTGGACTTCGCCGATCTCGCTGTTTTTGACAAGCACGACGGAGTCATCCGGCAGCTCAGTGTTGGTGCAGAGGTGCGAGAGCGAAGCATTCTGCCGGCGAGACGGCGGTCCGCCTTCATGCTTCGAGTGCAATACGCACCCGTCGAGGCGGTTGTGGAGAGAATCGCCCAGGCTGCGGCTGCGCAACGGGCGCCGGAGTGGACTGACTTTCGCAAGAGCACGGCCTCGAAGGCTCTTCGTGTGTTGACCGATCTGGGCTTTTTGCGCCGTCAGGGTCCTTCTTTGATCCTTGAACCCATAGCGCTCTCATTTTATCGCGCGGACGCGAAGAGTCGTGGGAAGATAATTGGTGAGCAAGTACTGCGGGATCGGGCGTTTGCGGAATTCGTGGCGATCTTGAATGACGAGGCGACCGGGCTCTTGAGCAACCGCAGCTTGGGCAAGGCACTGAGCAGCCGCCTGCATCTTCATTGGGGAGACGGTACGGCGGAGACCCAAGCAAAGATCATGCTCGACTGGGCGCGCCAAACCGGCCTTGCGCCCGCACGATATGCCAGTGCCCGTCGCGGACCGCGGCGCGTCGGTCAACAGGAACTCCCCATGCCCACTGAGGCCGAGCGGCGATAGCGCCGGCGCTCGTCAGCAGACCGTCGCAGTGCCGAGCGACCCCGCTCCGCGCGCGATGCGAAGCCAGGCACGAGTAAGGGACATCCCCAATTGCGCGGGCACCGCCGCGGGGCGAGACTGTGCCCATGTTCGAGACGATCACCGATCTCCGCGCAGTCACCCGCGGCGCAGTCGATGTCCAGCGCTGAGGGCGGGCGCGAGCAGCGCCCCCGCCGCCCCCGGCTCGTCCGCACACGGCGCGGGCGCCTGCTTGGCGGCGTGTGCAGCGGGCTGGGGGCTCACTTCGACGTCGATCCGATCCTGTTTCGGATCGTGTTCGTGGCGCTCGCGGTCTTCTCCGGAGTGGGAATCGCGCTGTACCTCGCGATCCTGTTGTTGACGCCGGAGGAGGGAGCTGGCCGGGCGCCGATCCGGCTTGGCCGCTCGTCCTGGCTGAGCGTGCTCGGCATCGTCGTGGTGGTCGTGGCGGTGGGGATCGCCCTCCATGCAGCCGGCCACGCGGGACGTCGCGGCGCGTGGGGGTTCGGTGTGGGAATTGGGTCGCTCGTGCTGGCGGGGAGCATCGCCGCCCTGGTTTGGCTGCGGCTGCGCCGGCCCGCCGGTGATGCGGGGCGCGCGAGCGCCGATCGCCGGCTGCTCGGCTGGCTCGCGCTCGTAGCGGCCATCGCCATCTGGTCGGTCCTGTTCGCGGTGGCGGGCGCGTGGCTTGCGGGCATCGACGGGCGCCTCGCCGCGTGGGTGGTGGTCGCGATCGGCGCGGCGCTCGTGCTGAGCGCGTTCACGGGCCGGGCTCGCCGGCTGGTGCTACCGGCCGTCGCGTTCGTGGTGTCGGTGGCGGTGATCGCCGCGGCCCACGTCGACCTGCACGGCGGCGTGGGCGAACGCACCTATCGCCCGCACCTCCTGAGCGAAGTGCGCCACGACTACCGGCTTGGAGCGGGTCGCCTGGAAGTCGACCTGCGTGGGGTCGCGTTCCCGCCGGGCGACACCCATCTGCACGTCCAGCTGGGCGCGGGCGCGCTCGTCGTCCTGGTGCCCCGCGACGTCTGCGTCGCGACCAGCGCGCAGATCGGCGGCGGTTATGCCGGGGCGCTCGAACAGAGGTCCGGAGGCCTCGACGTGGACTGGTCCGAACGTCCTTCGCCTCCCCTGCACACGCCGCGACTGGTGCTGGACGGGGACGTCGGGCTCGGCGTGCTGCTCGTGGCCGACCACCCGATCGAACGCGGCTGGTACCGCGGGGGTGGCTGGTTCGGCACTCACTCACACACAGGTGAGCTCGGCGCCAACGAAGCCTGCGATCTCCCGGCGGGGGCGATCCGCTGATGCGCTCGCCGAACGTCACCGTCCTGCTGACGGGCGTCGCCGTCTTCGCGCTGGGCGTGCTGCTCGTGCTCGACGCGAATGGCACGATCGACCTCCGTTTTGCCTACATGGCGCCCGTGCTCGTAGGCGCGCTGGGGGCGATCCTGCTCGTCAGTGGCCTCCTCGGGCGTGGCCGGGGTCGCGGCTGAGATGATGAGCGGCGATGTCCTACCACCCGGCGCACCGGCCGCGCGGCGGTATGAGAATCGCGATCGGCGCGGGCCTGCTGGTCGTGAGCGGCCTGCTGTTCGTGCGCGCGGCGGGGCCCTGGCCGGGAGACGCGATCGTCTGGCCGGCCGCGGTCGCCGCGCTGGGCGCCCTCTTGCTTTGGCGGGCGTCCGGCGTCCCGCCCGCGCGCCGTCGCGGCTGGGCTGCCCATCGCCCGCCCGAGCCCTCGCCTGCCGTGCCCCCGCGCGAGCCATCCGCGCGGGTGCGCGTGCTCGGACGGCCCGAAGTGAGCCGCGGTGGGCTCGGCGTAACGCTCGTGCTCGCCGGTGGCTTTGCGTTTCTGTGGGCCAACGGGGCGTTGCGGCCGGCCGGCGAAACGGTGCTCGCGGGCCTCGCCGTGCTGATCGCGCTCGCTTTGATCTTCGCCCCCTCCTGGCGTCGTCTGGCGCGCAGCCTCGCGGCCGAGCGGACCGAGCGGGTTCGCTCCCAGGAGCGTGCCGACGTCGGGGCGCACCTGCACGACTCGGTGCTGCAGACGCTCGCGCTGATCCAGCGCAGCGCCGAGGACCCGCAGCGGGTGGCGGCGCTTGCCCGCCGGCAAGAGCGCGAGCTGCGCGGCTGGCTGGCCGGAGGAGACTCGCGCGAGCACGGTGAGCGGCTCGCCGTCGCCCTGGAGACAGCCGCCGCCGAAGTGGAGGCTGCGGCGGGCGGCACGGTCGTCGAGGTCGTGGCCGTCGGTGACTGCCCGCTGGACGAGCCCGCCGGCGCCGTCCTCGGCGCCGCTCGCGAGGCGATGCTCAACGCCGCGAAGTTCGCCGGGCAGGCGCCGGTGTCCGTGTACGCCGAGCTCACCGACGAGCGCGTCGAGGTGTTCGTCCGCGATCGTGGCGCCGGCTTTGACCCGGCGGGTGTGCCGCCGGGCAGACGCGGCGTGCGCGAGTCGATCGTCGGACGCATGCGTCGTGCCGGCGGCAGCGCGACGGTGCATGCCCTGCCGGACGGGGGTACAGAGGTCGAGATCGCGATCGATCGCGAGCGCCGTCGGTGAGGGTGAGTGTCAGACCGGCCGCAGGGCGGGCCCGGAGATCGCTCGGGGATCGGCCGTGAGCGACGCATCGGGATCGGTCGCACGGGTCGTGATCGTCGACGATCACGACCTGTTCCGCGCCGGGGTGCGCACGAGCCTCGGACCGCGGGTCGAGGTCGTGGCCGAGAGCGGCGAGGTGCGAGACGCGGTGCGTGCGATCGAGGAGCTCGAGCCCGACGTCGTGCTGCTGGACGTCCACATGCCGGGGGGCGGTGGCGCGGAGGTGATCCGGCGGCTCGGCGAGAGTCGCCCGGCCGTTCGCTTTCTCGCGCTGTCGGTCAGCGACGCCGCCGAGGACGTGATCGCGCTGATCCGCGCGGGCGCGCGCGGCTACGTGACTAAGACGATCTCCGGGCCCGAGCTCACCGACGCCGTGTGCCGCGTGCGCGACGGCGACGCCGTCTTCTCGCCGCGCCTGGCGGGCTTCGTGCTCGACGCCTTCGCCGGTGAGATCCCGGTCGCGCAGGTCGACCCGGAGCTCGATCTGCTCACGCCGCGCGAGCGCGAGGTGCTCCAGCACATCGCGCGTGGATACATGTACAAGGAGATCGCCGCCCAGCTCGGCATCTCGGCGAAGACCGTCGAGGCGCACGTCTCCGCGGTTCTGCGCAAGCTCCAGCTCTCCAGCCGCCACGAGCTGACCCGCTGGGCGGTGCACCGGCGGCTGATCGAGGAGTAGGCCGTGGCGATGACGAGTAGATCGGTAGCCGTGTCGGCGATGGCGAGCGCCACCTCGGCGCGGTCACCCTCGCGCCCGAGCCTCGCGAGGAACGCATCGACGACGCGCTGATCGAACTGGGTGCCCGCGCAAGCGGCGCAGCTCGGCGCGACGACTGGGATGAGCAGCTCAGCTACTCATCCTCGATGGCTTGGGGTTGCCCGGCCGACGCTCTTGCGTTACGGTCGATGTGCAATGGCATCCGCCGTGCAGCATCCCGCCGCGCAACGTCCGGCCGCGCGGTTTCAAGTCGGCGTCCTCGCGTCGCTGCTCGGGCTGGCCGCCCTTGCCTGGCTCTTGACGCACGAACGCATGCTGGGCATGGATGCCGGTCCCGGCACGGACCCCGGGAGTCTCGGCTTCTACGTCGTGTCGTGGGTGGTGATGACGAGCGCGATGATGTTTCCCTCGATCGTGCCGATGGTGCTCGCGTTTGGGTTCGTCCAGCGCCGCCGACGCGATCGCGGGTCGGTGGATCGCGCTGTCTCCTCGTGGGTGTTCGTCGGCGGATATCTCCTGGCATGGACAGCGTTCGGGCTGCTGGCGTACGGCCTCTATGTTGGCGTGCGCTCGCTCTCGATCCCCGAGCTGTCGTGGCATCGCGGCGGACCCTATCTCGCCGGCGGGGTGCTCCTGGCGGCTGCGACCTACCAGCTCACTCCCATCAAGGATGCTTGCCTGCGCCGCTGCCGCGGACCGCTTGACTTCGTGCTCACCCACTGGCGTGACGGGCCCGCGGGAGCGCTCCGCATGGGCATGGTGCACGGCGCATGGTGCGTCGGCTGCTGCTGGGGATTGATGGCCGCACTGTTTGCCCTCGGCGTGATGAGCCTGACCTGGATGGTCGCCATCGCGGGCCTGATCGCAGTCGAGAAGCTGCTGCCCCGCAAGGACGTCGCGAACCGCCTCATCGCCATCACGCTGGTCGTGCTCGGGCTCGGCGTTGCCCTCGCGCCACGGCACGTCCCGGGTCTCACGCTGCCCGACTCGCCGCAGGCCGGGGCAGCGATGCGCACGATGCCCGCGATGCACCGCGTAAGCGGAAGCATGCCGGGGCGTGCAATGGCTCCGATGAAGGGGAAGTGAATGCCACCTCTCTGTAACTTTTCTCGCGGCGCGTCTGAGGTATGGTCGCGTCGGGTATAGGCCCTTTGGGAGAAACGAGACATCATGGGAGTCATGGCCGAACACAGGATCGCCACGCAGCATGAGTGGCAGGCGGAGCGCGACGAGCTGCTGACGCAGGAGAAGGAGCTCACCCGCCGCGGCGACGAGCTGGTCCGCAAGAGGCGCGAACTGCCCTGGGTCCCAGTCGAGAAGGGCTACCGGTTCGAGACCGAGGATGGCACGAAGACGCTCGCCGAGCTCTTCGACGGCCGCTCCCAGCTGCTCGTCTACCACTTCATGTTCGGGCCGCCCTACGAGGCAGGCTGCCCGGTCTGCTCCTCGATCGCGGACACACTCGACCCCCAGGTCGTCCACCTGAAGGCCAGGGACACCACTCTGCTGCTCGCCTCCCGCGCGCCGCTGCAGAGGCTGCTCGCCTTCAGGGAGCGGATGGGCTGGGGCATCGACTGGGTCTCGAGCGGCGGCAGCGACTTCAACCGCGACCTCGGCTTCCTGCACACAGAGGCTGAGCTGAAGCCGTTCCTTGCAGGCGAGATCCCGGCCACCGTCGAGCAGAACGCGCGCATGTGCGGGACAGACGCGGCGGGGTACGTCTCCGAGGGGCCGGGCCTGAGCGTGTACGCGCTGTCGGACGGGACCGTCTACCGGACCTACGTGACGAGCGCCCGTGGCCTCGAGCCCGCAATGGCCTACTACGGCCTGCTGGACCGGACGCCGAAGGGACGCGACGAGAGCGCCTCGACGCCGTTGTGGATTCGCCGACATGATGAGTACGAGGAGACAGGGAGGCACAATGGCTGACCAGCGAATCGGAACGCGGAAGGAATGGCAGGCGGCTCGTGACGAGCTCGCGAAGCTCGAGGCCGAGCAGGCAGACCGCAACGAGAAGATCAAGGAGAAGCGACGGGCGCTGCCCTGGGTCCGTGTGGAGAAGGAGTACGAGTTCGACACCGAAGACGGAAAGAAGACGCTCGCCGAGCTCTTCGACGGCCGCTCCCAGCTCCTGGCCTATAACATCATGTTCGGCCCCGACTACTCGGGCGGCGCGTGTCCCGGGTGCACGTCCCTCGGCGACGGCCTCGACGGGTCGCTCGTCCACCTCAACCACCGCGACGTGACGCTGCTGTGCTTCTCGCGGGCGCCGATCGAGCGGCTTACGGCCTACAAGGAGCGGATGGGCTGGGAGTTTCCCTACGTGTCCACCTGCAACACCGAGTTCCCCTTCGACTTCGAGCTCGCGCTGACCGAGGAGCAGGCGCAACACGTTCCCCAAATCAAGGAGATGGTCGACAATCCGCCCGATTGGCTGGTCGAGTGGTCGCACCAGATCGGCGCCGAGCTGAAGGACGGGCTGCGCGAGGCCCCGGCCTGGATCGCCTTCGCGCGCGAGAACGGGACCGTCTACCACACCTACACGGTGAGGGCGCCCGACCCGTTCGTCGCGCCATACTTCAACTTCCTGCTCGACCGCACGCCCAAGCCCCAGTCCGACGAGCCTCGCAGCTTCCGCAAGGACGAGTACCCGGACTGAGCCGCGCCGGTCTCGTTTGTGGCTCTGGACGAGTCGGGAAGGTCGAGAGAGCGACCAAGGCCTGAACAGGCAACTCGTCGATCTGAGCGACTTTCCGCGTACCCGCAGTTCGCATTGAGTCGGGTTTCATGGGCGAAACTTGTCGGCGCGCAAACCAGGCGGTGATAGTGGCTCCAGCCGTTGGGGTCGGCTGAGACACAGGTTGGCTGCGCTGGACGCCAGGCCTTGACGCTGCACAGAATGTACGTATACTTGTCGGACATCATCCCGGGAAGGCAAAGGCGCCCAATGAGCACTGTCAGCATTCGTGATCTGCAACGCAATACCAGTGGCGTCATTACTGATGTCGCCGAGTCCAAGCACACCGCCTTGGTCACAAGGCATGGTGAGCCCGTCGCTGCGCTGGTGCCGATTGACGCCCAGGATCTCGAGGACTATCTACTCTCGAAGGTCCCCAGTTTCGCCGAGGACATGGCCGCCGCAGATCAGGCGTTGGCAGCAGGCCAAACGCGCTCAGCCGCTGATGTGTTCGCGGAACTGGACGCGCAAGACACAGCGCAATAGAGGCTGCGGACAGGCGGTTCGTCGTCGATGACGGGCTTTCTGAGCAACATCACGCTTGCGCCACGCGCAAGCCGAGACCTGAAGCGCTTGGACCCTGCGACCCGCAGGCGGGTACGACAGGCTTTCGAGGCTCTCGCGGCAGACGCCGCGAACCTCGACATCAAACCAGTCGCCGGACACGCTCCGTGGAGGCGCCTGCGCGCCGGTGAGCATCGCGTGCTCTACCGCGCACTCACCGGCGAGGCCGACTCGCGCTATCTGGTAGCGCGAGTCATCGACCGCCGCGACCTGCACCGAGCCATCGACAAGCTCTGAGCCAAGACTACATCGGGCTTGTTCGGAGATCGGATTATGGGCGCCTCGCATTGCCGCCCTCAGCGAGCAGGCCAGACGCTCGAATGCCACGCCAGCGAACTCGCGGGCGCCTCAGACGCGACCGACACGATCGTGCGCCCCGACGCCCTCGGCGCGACGACGCTACTGCAGCTGCGGTCCTCCGAAGCCCCGACGTCCTTCTCGTGGGAAGTCGGCCTGGGGCCAAATCAACGCCTCGAAAAACTCTCAGGCGGTGACTACGAGCGATCCGCGACGCCGCATGGAGCCGGGTTATATGGGCGAAACAAGAACTGACCGAGGAAGTCCGCATAGACGCCCGCGACGCGATCGAACCGACGTTTTCAATACTGTCGGTTCGACCACCGTCAGGGCCGATGGGCGAAACTTCTCTGTGCGCAAACCACGCGCTGATGGCGGCGCCAGCGGTGGACGTCGGTTGACGCGGGTGCTTGCTTGCGCTCAGGAGGGGCGCGCTTCGGCTGCCGCTGGAGTAGCGGGCACCGTTGGGTCCGTGCTTGCGTTGTTGGCTGCGCGCTTCATCTCGATCGCGCGACGGGCGCCCTGGGAGAGCAGCATCGCGCTTTCGGCAACTTCGCGATTGACCTCCGGTGTGGTCTCAACGAGGCGGTCCCCACACACGGTATGGGCACGATCGAGTCCTTGGTATGGAGGACGAGCACCATTTTTCATGCCTTGAGAATACCTCGGGGGCAACCCCCTCCAACTGCCGCATCCCGCCGCTCGGCATCACCACGCCAAAGAACGCCCGCTCTTGGCGGAAGCGCCCACCATCGTGGGGAAAGTGACGAGCGAAGATCGCACCGTGCCACCACCGCACGCGCTCTGTGTCCATGCGCAGCGGCTTGCGCCAAAAGGCCCCCTCCGCATCATCGAGAACGCGTCCCAGCTCGTCCCCGAGAGCCTGCCATGTCTCCTCGGGCGAGGAGCGGCCCGCCCTGTAGAAGCGCGAGCCCTCGTTGTCGCGATAACGGGGGATGTCCAGATTCTTCCATCCCCCCAGGATGCCAAGCGACGCGGACCCCCTGGGAGCACCGGCGGACGGCGCGACTGCAATCAAGAGTGACGCGCAAACAAGAAAAATGGAGCTAGTCGGAGTTCTATCGAACCACGAGCTACAGGGGTCCTTGCGCCGTGCGGCGAAGAAACTGGCCGCCGTGCGGGCCAGCGGCGGCCCTCGACGGGCGGTTGTGGCGTGCCGGCAGCGACCTCGCTGGCCAGGCTGGGTGCTGAAAGCGGTCGTACAAGTGCTGGCCGATCGGGACGAGCCGATGCGAGCCAAAGACATCCATGCAGCCGTTGAGGCGTCGCTGGGGGAGCCGGTGCGTTGGGCTTCGGTCAAGGCTGCCCTCGCCGGCAACGTCTCGGGTGCTTCGCCTCGCCTCGTGCGAGTGGCGAGGGGGCGGTACGTGCTGGCGGCCCGTTGAATCAGCGGAGCGTCAATGGTGGCCATGAGCATCGGGAGTAGGTCCGGGGCGCGCGGTACCGTTGCATGGTGCCCCGGTCCCTGCTCACCGTTGGCTACGGCAACCGCACGCTGAACGATGTGCTCGCGCTGCTCCGCGCGCACGGGGTGCGGTACCTGATCGATGTCCGCTCAGCTCCGTACTCGCGGTTCAATCCGGCCTTCTCGAGGGCCAACCTGGCGAGCGCTATCGAGAAGGCGGGGATCCATTATGTGTTCATGGGCGACACGCTGGGCGGCAGGCCCGGTGACGAATCCTGCTACGACGAGGCCGGGCACGTCGACTACACCGCATGCCGTGAGCACCCCGACTTCAGGTGCGGGTTCGAGCGGTTGCGGTCCGCCTTCGAGCAGGAGGCGGGGGCGGCGATCTTCTGCAGCGAGTTGCGCCCGGAGCATTGCCATCGCACCAAGCTGATCGCTGAGGCCATGTCGGAGATGGGCGTGCCGGTCGAGCACATCGACGCGGACGGATCGCTGAGGAGCCATAGCGCGGTGATGGAGCGCCTACATGACGCGCAGATGAGCCTGCTCGGTGGGTCGAGTGAGGCCACGCGCTCACGGCGCGCCATCGCGGCCTTCTGAACGCCATGGTGGGGCGACTGGTGACCGTTGGTGCATACGGGTTCACTGCCGAGCAGTTCCTGGCGGCGCTCGACCGGGCCGAAGTGGATGTGCTACTCGACGTGCGTCAGCGCCGGGGCGTGCGGGGGTCTGAGTACGCGTGGGCGAACTCGAGGCGCCTCCAGCAAGCCCTGACCGACCATGGCATCGCCTACGAGCACCTCAAGGAACTCGCGCCGACATCGGAGATTCGAGCAGGGCAGTACGCAGCCGACGCGGCTGCTGGGGAGGGCAAGCGCACGCGGACTGAACTCAGCGATGACTTCAAGCGCGCCTATGTCGAGCGAATCCTGGAGCCGGCAGACCTGAAGGGCCTGCTGGCCGGCTTCGACGATTCCATCATCGCCGCACTGCTGTGCGTTGAGCGCGATCCGCGAGCGTGCCACCGCAGCCTGATCGCCGAACGCCTCGCCGCTGATCACGGCGTGCCGGTCGAGCATCTGATGCCGTGAGCCGGGTCCTCGTGGTATCAAAGACCCGCATGCGCGGCGACCACGTCTGCGTTGGCGGCCACGACCTCGATGAGGGCATGCGCAGCCTACGTCTGCTGCTCCCAGACGGCACCAACATGCCAGCTGACACAAGATTCGAGATCGGGCAAGTATGGGAACTCGGCTACCAAGTAGTCCCACACGCTCACCCGCCGCACGTGGAGGACGTTTATGTGGATCTCCACGGGGCGCGGCACGTGGATACCATCAAGCCGCTCGGTACGTTCCTGCGCACGAGGGTCAGCGCATGGGCGGGAGTACCGTTCGAGGGCACGCTGCGACGGACCGACAGCGGTACGGGTTACGTGCCAATCGAGGGGCCGTTCCCATCCTGTAGTACCGGCTACTGGCTCCCAGACGAGACCTTGGAGTTCGACGGTGACAGTAGATATGTGTTTCGCGCCGACGGTGGGCGGCGACGGATTCGTTATGTTGGCGTTGCCGATCCCGTGAACCGAATCGAGCCGAAGACGCTGGTCAGGGTTTCCTTGGCGAGGCCGTGGTCGCCTTCCAACGCGCCCGCCGGCCTGTACTTGCAGATATCGGGTTGGTATGCGGAGTGAATGGGTTTGCCGTGGCAACTCGGCGACGCTGGAGCGCGCCGTGAGGCCCCAGTGAACTGAACGCGCCTGCGGCAGCCCACATGCAGCGACCCAAATGGGTTCGATTAGAGGCTGTTGCGCAAACCCCGTGTAAGCGGGGTTTGTTGCGTCCGGGGCGGGGTTAAGACTTCTTGGGTATGGCTCAGAACTTCTTGTTGTGTGATCGGGAGCAGGAGCTGTTGTTGCCGCCCAGCTTGCGGGACTGGCTGGATGAGGGCCATGTCGCGTGGTTCGTGTTGGACGCCGTCGAGACGCTTGATCTCGCCGGGTTCTATGGTGCTTATCGGGCTGACGGGCACGGTCGCGCGGCGCACGATCCGGCGATGATGGTCGCGTTGTTGCTCTATAGCTATGCCGTGGGCGAGCGGTCCTCCAGGGCGATCGAGCGGCGTTGTCGGGAGGACGTTCCGAGCAGGGTGATTTGCGCTAATCGAGCGCCGGATCACACCACGATCGCGCGGTTCCGCGCGCGTCATCAGACGGCGCTTGCGCAGATCTTTACGCAGGTGCTCGAGTTGTGTGGGCGGGCTGGCTTGGTGTCGGTTGGGCTGCTGGCGGTGGATGGCACCGCGATCGCGGCGAATGCGGCGTGGGCGTCGACGCGGACGCACGCGTCTATCCGGGAAGAGGTCGACCGGATCCTTGGTGAGGCTGCCGAAACGGACGCACGCGAAGACGAGCAGTTCGGTGAGGCCCGCGGTGACGAGATGCCGGCCGAGCTGAGCGACCGTCGCTCCAGGCTTGCTCGGTTGCGTCGTTGCCGCGAGGAGCTCGAGGCCGAGCAGGCTCGTGCTGAGCAGGCCCACCAAGAGCACTTGCGACGTCGTGCTGAGTGGGAGGCGGAACATGGCCGCAAGCTCGGCGGACGCAAGCCGTTCCCGCCCGACCCGGCGGCGCTTGAGTCGGCGTCGATCAATACGACCGATCCGGACTCGCGGCTGATCGCCCGCAGAGGACGAGCCCCCGTCCAGGGCTATAACGCCCAGGCTGTCGCGACGACCGGCCAGATCATCGTTGCTGCCGACATCACTCAGGACTCAAGCGATGGTGGGCAACTGGAACCGATGATCCGACAAGCGCTCACGACCGTTGTGGCCGCGGGTGTTGATCGGGCGGTTGGGACGGTGCTCGCGGACGGCGGCTACTGGAACTCACCGCAGATCGCCGCGCTCGGACAGGACGCCATCAACGTGATCGTCCCGACAAGCGCCTCCCATCGAACGAAACCGCGGAAGCTGTCACCGAAGCAGGGACCCGAGGCCGAACGGATCGACAGGCTGCTCGATACCCCAGACGGGAAGGCGCTCTACCGGCGCCGACAACAAATGATCGAGCCCGTGTTCGCCAACACCAAGTTCAACCGAGGGATCACCAGGTTCCACCGACGCGGGTTAGCCGCCTGCCGCGCCGAATGGCGCCTGATCGCAGCCACTCACAACCTCCTCAAGCTCTATCGCACCGGGATCGGCCCCTCAGCCGCCTGAGCCGGCACGTTTCCGGCACTGATCGGGAGTACCGCTCTCGACACGACTCGTCCCGATCCCCACCAAACGACAAAGGCCGCCTCACGACGACCTTTGCGCAACAGCCTCATTAGCGCCGCTTTCCTCCCCAGAATGGAGCTAGTCGGGCTCGAACCGACGACCTCTACCGTGCCACGGTAGCGCTCTCCCAGCTGAGCTATAGCCCCCTGTGCCAGGACATCGTACAACGCTATCGGTCGGTCGACGGTTTGCGATCGGCGACTACGACTCGAGCCGCGCACTCGGCGGATCGGCCTGTCTCACCCGCGTGGGATGAACTCCGGAACGTCAAGGTCCTCGCCCGGTTCGTCGGTCCGTCGCCCGCCCGATCGCCGGCGACCCGGCTCGGCTCCAGGCCCGACCTGATCAAGGCGTGCGGTCATGCTCCCGTGCGTGAGCCGCACGTCGCGCAGCAGGCGCTCGGCGTTGTTGCGCAGCGAGGAGGAGAGCTCGCGCAGGTTGCGAGAGACCTCGGTTCCCTCGCGCACGACGTCATGGGCGACGGCGTGGGCCTCGCTGACGATCTCGCGGGCCTCGGCGCGCGCGACCGCGCGAATGTCCTGGGCTCGGCTGTGCGCCTCGGCTTGGCGACCCGTGAGCTGCTCCTCGGCGGTGGCGCTCAGCCGCTCGGCCTCTTGGTGTGCGCTGTCGATGATGCCGCCGGCCTCCTCGCGCGCTGCAGCCAGGGCTTGCTCGGACTCGGCCTGCGCGTTCTCGAGCAGGCGCGCGGCCTGCTCCTGTGCCGTGGCGGTCGTCTGGTTCCCCTGCTCGTGGGCCGCGGCCAGCACCTCCTCTGCTTGTGCGCGGCCCGTCGTCTGTGTCTGCTCGGCCTCCTCGCGCGCGGCAGCCGCGATCTGCGCGGCCTCCTCGCGCGCCTGCTCCAGGGCCCGCTGTCCCTCGCGCAGTCGCTCGTCGGCCTCGCCGTGGATCTCCGCGACCGACGCGAGCGCCTCGTTGCGAGCGGTCTCCGCCTGGGAACGTGTGGTGTGCAGGATCTCCTGGGCCTCCTCCTCGGCCGCCCGCACGCGGTGCTCGGCGGCGCGGTCGGCCTCGGCGATGCGCTCGCGCGCGCGGGACTCGGCCTGCTCGCGCAGCTCCGCGGCCGTCCGTTCGGCCGCTTCGATGATGCTCGCTACGTGCTCGGAAGCGGTGTGCGGGGCATCGGAGGAGTCCACCTGGCAATCCTAGACCCGAGCGTCACCGGCCGTCACGGCAGCGCTCGCATCCCGGCAGAGCATGGCAGAGATTGTTTGAAATATGTCCTCGCGGACAGAGTTTGACTGAGTCATGATGGGAGCCATGACAAACCCAGCGCAGAGCCCCAAGAACGTCGTCATCGTCGTGTTCCCGAACGTGCAGAGCCTCGACTTCGTCGGCCCGCAGGAGGTGTTCGCCGGCGCGCACAAGCTGATTGAGCGCACCGGACGCGCAGAGCCCGGCTACCGCATCACCGTGGCCAGTCTCGACGGTGCGCCGATCACGACCTCCAGTGGCCTGCGGATCGTCCCCGACACGAGTCTCGCGGGTGCGCCCAAGCGGATCGACACGCTGCTCGTCCCCGGCGGCGCCGGTTCGGCAGCGGCAAGTGCAGACGAGGCCACGCTCGACTGGGTCAGGGCGGTGGCGTCGAGGACGCGTCGCGTGACGTCGGTGTGCACGGGTGCGTTCGTGCTGGCGGCTGCCGGTCTGCTGGACGGGCGTCGTGCGACCACGCACTGGGCGTCCGCGGCAAAACTCGCCGAGCGCTACCCGACGGTGCAGGTCGATCCCGAGGCGATCTACGTGCACGACGGCCCGGTGTGGACCTCGGCCGGTGTGACCGCCGGCATGGACCTGGCGCTGGCGATGGTCGAGGAGGACCTCGACCGCGAGGCCGCGCTGACGATCGCGCGCCACCTCGTGCTGTTCCTGCGCCGGCCCGGCAACCAGTCGCAGTTCAGCGCGACCCTCGCGGCGCAGCAGCCCGAGCGCGAGCCGCTGCGAGAGGTGCAGCGCTTTGTCGTGGAGAACCTGTCCGACGACCTGACCGTGCAAGCGCTGGCCGAGCGGGCACACATGAGCTCGCGCAACTTCGCGCGCGCGTTCGCGGCCGAGACGGGGGTCACGCCCGGGCGCTACGTCGAGCGTGTGCGCCTGGAGGCGGCGCGGCGCGAGCTGGAGGACACCTCACAGCCGATCGCCACCGTCGCGGCGGCCTGCGGGTTCGGCACGCCGGAGACGATGCGCCGCACGTTCCTGCGTGCGCTGGGCGTGGCCCCGGCCGAGTACCGCCGCCGCTATCACCCGGTCGGCGCAGCAGCGGCCTGACGCGCGACCCGTTGCCGCGCTCGGGTCCCGCGGGCCCGCCGGATCTGCCGTCTTCGCTACCGTGAGGCCCGACAAGTCACTCGGATCCAGGGGGCATGACAGTGGAGTCATCCGGCGGGGAACTCGGCATATTCACCTCACACGCCGGTACGCGCGCGAGCACGGCGTCGCTGCTGCTCGGCCAGGTCATGTTCCTGGTCGCCGTGGCGCTTGCGTTCTTCGCGGTAGGGACCTACATCGGGCGCGATCTGAGCTACGGCACCGGGCTGGTCCTCGAGCTCGGAGCGCTCGGGATGCTGATCGTGCAGATGTTCGTGCCGAGGCTGCGGGAGGGGTCGACGGGAATGACGTGGATGTTCGGGCTCGCGCTGCTGCTCGGGCTCGGCCTGGGGCCGGTGATCAACGAGTACGCGACGGTCGATCAGAGCGCCATCTACCAGGCCGCGGGCGGCACCGCGCTGACGGTCGGGGTGATGGGCTCCTACGGCTTTGCGACCTCGCGCGATCTGATCCGCTGGATGCGGCCGCTGTTCTTCGCGCTGCTCGGCGTGTTCGGGCTCGCGATCGTGCTGATCCTGATCGGCTCGGGCGAAAGCTTCCTGCTGAACCTCGCGATCTACGTGATCGTGAGCGCGTACCTGGCGATCTACTTTCAGATCATCCGCCGCCGGGCGACCGAGCGCGACGTGATCTGGATCGCGACGGGCGTGTTCATCAACGTCATCAACGTCTTCCTCACCCTGCTGCGCATCTTCGGCGGTCGCTGATCTCGGAGGTCGCGTCGGCGACGAGCGCTCGCGGTCGATCGGTCGCTCGCTGATCGTGTCGACAGGGAGGTCATCGCGGCGCGCACGCGGGGAATGAGCCATCCCCGAAGCGACCGATAACCTCCGACGGGATGACAGAGAACCGCTACGACCCGCAGCAGATCGAGCCCCGCTGGCAGGCGGTGTGGGCCGACGAGCGCACCTGGGAGGTCGCCAACGAGGGCGCGAAGCCCCAGCAGGGCCGGGGCACGAGCAGCGATGTCGGCGAGCAGACCAATTCCTACGTGCTGGAGATGCTGCCCTACCCGAGCGGCGAGCCGCACATCGGCCACCTGAAGGTCTATTCGGTGGGAGACGCGATCGCCCACTACCACCGCCGCCTCGGCCGGCGCGTGCTGCACCCGATGGGCTACGACTCGTTCGGGCTGCCGGCGGAGAACCATGCGATCAAGACGGGCGTCCACCCCCGTGCGTCCACGGACGCCTCGATCGCCTCCTTCCAGCGCCAGTTTCGCGAGTGGGGCATCTCGATCGACTGGTCGCGCGAGCTGGCCACGCACGAACCGAGCTACTACCGCTGGACGCAGTGGATCTTCCTGCAGCTGTTCGACGCCGGGCTCGCATACCGCAAGGAGGCGGCGGTGAAGTGGTGTCCGAAAGACCAGACGGTGCTCGCCAACGAGCAGGTCTCACCCGACGGGACGTGCGAGCGCTGCGGCGCGACGGTCGAAGTGAGGCAGCTGGAGCAGTGGTTCCTGCGCATCACCGACTATGCCGAGCGCCTGCTGAACGATCTCGATCAGATCGAGTGGCCCGAGCACGTGAAGACCATGCAGCGAAATTGGATCGGGCGCAGCGAGGGGGCGGAGGTGACGTTCCGCTGCGAGGAGCTCGGCATCGACTACCCCGTGTTCACCACCCGCCCGGACACGCTGTTCGGCGCGACGTTCTTCGTGATGGCTCCCGAGCACCCGGACGTGCTGCGCCTCGTCGCTCACACCGAGCGCGAGCAGGAAGTGCGCGAGTACGTCAGCCATGCGATCACCGAGTCCGGCGAGGAGCGCGGGAACGCTGAGAAGCCCAAGACGGGCGTGGCGCTGGGACGGACGGTCACCAATCCGGTGAACGGCGAGCAGATCCCGATGTATGTCGCCGACTATGT
The DNA here is from genome assembly GCA_963744245.1 of uncultured Solirubrobacterales bacterium. Taxonomy (GTDB): domain Bacteria; phylum Actinomycetota; class Thermoleophilia; order Solirubrobacterales; family Solirubrobacteraceae; genus Palsa-744. Next base: position 44,650 of record CAVUST010000002.1, on the reverse strand, counting down.
GCTGATGGAGTACGGCACGGGCGCGATCATGGCGGTGCCGGGGCACGACGAGCGCGACTACGCGTTCGCGCGCGCCTTCGAGCTGCCGATCAGGCGCGTGATCATGGGCGCCGACGGCGAGGCGCCTCGCGACTTCGTGCCCGACCCCCACATTTGGGAGTTCTCCGCTCAGAGCCTGCCCTACACGGGCGATGGCCTGCTGGTCGACTCGCACCCCGACTTCGACGGCATACGCAACCGCAAGGCGCTGGGCGAGATCGTGCGCTGGCTGGACCGCGAGGGCAAGGGGCACGCCTCGGTCAACTACCGGCTGCGCGACTGGCTGATCTCCCGCCAGCGCTACTGGGGCACGCCGATCCCGATTGTCTACTGCGAGGGCTGCGGGGCGGTGCCGGTGCCCGAGCAGGATCTCCCGGTGAAGCTGCCGGACGTCGAGGACTACGCGCCGCGGGGACGCTCGCCGCTGGCGGCCGCCGAGGAGTGGGTGCAGACGAGCTGCCCCGAGTGCAAGGGCCCGGCCCGCCGGGAGACGGACACGATGGACACGTTCGTGGACTCCTCCTGGTACTTCCTGCGCTACTGCGACGCCGCCAACGAGAAGGCCGCCTGGGAGGAGGCGGTGCTGGGAGAGTGGATGCCCGTCGATCAGTACATCGGCGGGGTCGAGCACGCGATCCTGCACCTGATGTACGCGCGCTTCTTCTGCAAGGCGCTCGCGGACCTCGGCCACCTCGACTTCCAGGAGCCCTTCCGGGCGCTGTTCACGCAGGGGATGATCACGAAGGACGGCGCGAAGATGAGCAAGTCTCGCGGCAACGTCGTCTCGCCCGCGTCGATCGTCGAGCGCTACGGCGCGGACACGGCGCGCTGCTACATCCTGTTCATCGGCCCGCCCGACCAGGACGCCGACTGGTCGGACGAGGGCATGGAGGGCGTGCACCGGTTCCTGAGCCGGCTGTGGCGGTTGGCGGCCGAGGTCTCGGAGAGGGGGAGGGAGGAGCCGCATGCGGCTCCTCCGGCAGGGTCGCATGCGACCCTGCCCCGGGCGGCACATGTGCCGCCCGGCGGGGTGGCGCATGCGCCACCCCGAACAACATCAGCTTTTCAAGAGCATGCGGACCCGCCCGCTCCTGAGGATGCGCCGACCGGTACACCGGCCTCACGGGCGCATTCGGGCGGCACAACGGGCGGCGATGACCCCGACCTCACCCTCCTGCGTAAGTCCCACTGGGCGATCGACAAGGTCAGTGGAGATCTGCGCAGGTTCGCGTTCAACACGGCGATCGCCGCGGTGATGGAGCTGTTGAACGAGTGCTCGCGCCTGCGCGAGGAGGTGAGCGTTGACAGCCAGCGCTTCGCGCTCGCGACGGCCGCTTCGCTGCTGTTCGGATTCGCGCCGCATGTCAGCGCGGAGGTCTACGAGATGCTGACCGGTGAGCGCGTGTGGGAGCAGCCGTGGCCGCGGGCGGAGGAGGAGATGCTCGAGCGCGACACTTACGAGCTCGTGTGTCAGGTCAACGGCCGGCTGCGCGACCGCGTGCAGGCCGCCTCGGACGCGAGCCCGGACGAGCTCAAGGCGCTCTGCCACGCCGCCCCGAACGTGCGCGCGCACGTGGACGGCAAGGAGATCGTCAAGGAGATAGTCGTGCCGGGCAAGTTGGTGAACCTCGTCGTCAAGTAGCGGGTCTGCTCACACGCCTAGACTGGCGGCAGTGGCCGAGCTCAAGCCCGCGTATCTGATTCACGGCGACGATCACGGCGCGGTCGCCGAGCGTCGCGCGGGCCTGCGTGCACTGGCCGAACGTGAGGGGGGTTCCGACAGCGTGGAGGCGCTGGAGGGCGAGTCGGCCACTCCGGAGGGCGTCGCGGGGGCGCTGGCGGCGATGACGCTGATGGTCGGGCGGCGCGTGATCCTGGTCGAGGGCGTCGAGCGCTGGAAGCAGGCCGAGGTCGAGCAGGCGCTCGTGCCCGCCCTTGCGGCGATGCCGCCCAATACGACCATTGCGCTGTTCGCGCGCGAGGAGGGTCGCGCGAAGGCGCCCGCGGCGCTGCACACCGCCGTCAAGCAGGCCGGCGGGCAGGTCGTCGCGCAGGCGACGGTCAAGCCTTGGGATCTGCCCAAGTGGGCGCGCGCGCAGGCCTCGCGCATGGGTCTCGAGCTCGACATGGCGGCCGCCACCGCGCTGGTCGGGCAGGTCGGCGAGCGCCAGCAGCGACTGCTGCGCGAGCTCGAGAAGCTCACGCTGGAACTCGACGGCGATGACGCCGCGCCGCGTCGTGTGAGCGCGGAGGACGTCGAAGCCCGTGCCGCCCATTCCGCCCAGTACCGCGCCTACACCCTCGCCGACGCGCTCGTCGCGGGGGATGCCCGCGAGTCTACCCGCGCATATGTCCGTCTGCGCGAGCAGGGCGAGCGGCTGTCCGGGCTCACATACCTGATGGCCTCGCGCCTGCGCGACGCGCTCGCGATCTCGTTGCGCCTGCGCGCGGGGGAGTCCGCGGCCGAGGTCAGGCGCGGGCTGCGGATGCCGCCCCGCGCGGCCGAGCGCTTCGTGCGGGACGTCGCTCGGACCGAGCCCGAGCGTTTGCGCGCCGCGCTTGCGGTGCTCGCCGACCTCGAGCTCGACACCCGCGGCGGCTCGCCTTTGCCCGAGGCCCGCTCGCGCACGTCGGGCTTGGACGAGGAGACGCTCGCCCTGCGTGCAATCGAGGCAATCACCGCCACCGGCCGTTAGGCCCGCGACCGTGCTTGCGGGCTTGGATGGAGCCTACGAAGAGGAGCCGGCGAGCGTGCGGGCTGCGCGCGACTTGCGCCGGGCGCCCGTGTGCTTGTGCATCGCGCCGCGCTTGACGGCCTTGTCGATCGTGCTCACGAGCCGGCGATGCTCGCTGGCGGCGGTCTCGCCGTCGCCGCTCTGCACCGCCGCCTCGAGGTGGCGGAAGTAGGTCTTGATCGCCGAGGTGTACTGGCGATTCTCGAGCCGCTCGCGCTCGGAGCGCAGGATGCGCTTCTTCTGTGAATGAATGTTGGCCATCGTGTGAGCGCCGTACTATAGCGAGCCTTGTCCACGATCCCACCAGAGCCGCCGGCGGATCCGCGGGTCGAGTTCGTAGGCATACCCGATGCGAGCTTCGGCGAGGAATATGGCGGACTCGGTCAGCCCGAGCCCGAGCAGATGACTGCGGATGGCGGTGGAGAGGGACCCGGCGGCGGGAGAGAGCGCGTTGCGCGCAACACCGCGATCGTGTCGTTCGCGACGGGGATCTCGCGCGTTGCGGGGCTGGGGCGGGAAATCGTCGCGGCGAGCTTCTTCGGGACCGGCGGTCCCGCCTCGGCGTTCACGATCGCCTTTCAGATCCCGAACCTGGTGAGCAACCTGTTCGCCAACGCGGCGCTGTCGGCGGCGTTCGTGCCGGTGTTCACCGATCTGCTCCAGCAGGGTCGTAAGCGCGAGGCCTTCCGGCTGGCGTCGACGCTGTTCTGGATCATGCTGATCGTCCTCGGGGCGATCACCGCCGTGTTCGTGCTGGCGGCGGGGGTGATCATGCCGCTGTTCACGGGCCCCACGTTCAACGGTGCGCTCGACTCGCTGACGGTCGGGCTCTCGCAGGTGCTGTTCCCGGTGGTGCTGTTGATCGGGCTGATCGGCCTGCTCGTCGGCATCTTGCAGTCATACGAACACTTCACGATCCCGGCGATCGCCCCGGCGGTGTGGAACGTGGTGATCATCGTGCTGCTCGTGGTCCTGCGTCCTCACTTTCAGGGCGGCTACAAGAACGGCGATCAGCTGTATGCCTACGCGATTGCGATCCTGATTGCGACGTTCGTGCAGATGCTGATGGTGTTCGGAGCGCTGCGGCGGATCGACTTCCGCCTGCAGTTCTCGATCGACTGGCACGACCCGCGCATCCGCCAGGTGTTCACGCTGATGCTGCCGGTCACGATCGGGCTTGGCATCGTCAACCTCGATCAGCTGATCAACTCGGTGTTCGGTACGCTCGTCTCCGAAGAAGCTCCGCGGGCGATCGACAACGCGTTTCGCATCTACATGCTCCCGCAGGGTCTGTTCAGCGTGGCGGTCGCCACGGTGCTGTTCCCGACCCTCAGCCGTATGGCCGCCAGGCACGACGTTCACAACATGCGCCGCACGATCGGCGTGGGCATGCGTCAGATCAACCTGCTGCTGATTCCCTCGGCGGTGTTCATGCTCGTGCTCACAACCCCGATCGTGCGCCTCATATTCGAACGCGGCCATTTCGACGCAAAATCCACCAGCCTGGTCTCCGAAGCGCTGTTCTGGTTCGCCTTCAGCCTGCCGTTCGGCGGGCTGAACCTATTGCTGACGCGCGTGTTCTTCTCCGTGCAGCGCCCGTGGATCCCGACGCGCTTGGCGGGGCTGAACATCATCGTGGACATCATCGTCTCGATCGGCCTGTACAAGCCGCTGGGGATCGCCGGGCTGATCATCGGCACGGTCGCGGCCAACGCGGTGATGACCGCGCTGCAGTTCCATCGCTTGCGCATCGGCTTCAACGGCAGCCTGGAAGGCGCGCAGACGACGATGATCACCGTGCGGATCCTGCTCGCCTCGGCTCTGCTGGGGGCCGTCTCGTGGGTCGTCTGGACCGTGCTCAACCGGATCTTCGGCGCCTCGTTGCCCGCTCAGATCATCAGCGTCGGCGGGGCCGCCGCGGCGGGTTTGTTCGTCTACGCGCGGGCTGTCCTCGCGATGCGCATTCCCGAGGCGCACCAGGTCAACCGGCTGATCCGCACGCAGTTCGGGCGGGCTTAGCCTTCAAAATCGCGCGGCGATGAAGCCGGACGGGCCAATGACCCGCCCGGCTGCATCCGGTCAAAGATCGCCGCTTACTACTTACGTCCCAGGACTATGTGTCTTGCCTGGGCGGCGTGACACTCTCGACACCTGGACAGGCCGCCGGCCCGAGGGCAGGCGCGTTGCCGCGGCTGAGTACATCCTTGTCGAGTTGGCGATCCGCCGGTGGTCTGAATGCTAGCGGGCTATCCGGTGCCGGTCAGAATAGGTCCCCGACCTCGATCAGATAGCACGCTGGATCGCGGTGGGCTAGCTGGACGAGCTCGGACTCGAAACCGGCGCGCGAGAACAGATACAGGTCGGGCTCGTGCTGGTCTGAGGCGATGCGGGCGGCGAGGCGACGCAGCAGCGTGAGTTCTCGGTGGGACATGGCGCCGGTCGTCCACTTGCAGGAGCCGAGGGCGAGGACTGTGTGCTCGTGGTCTACGGCGACCACGTCGACCTCGCGTTGCACGTCTCGCGGGCCATCGTCGGTGGTCTCTCGGACCCGGCCCCACCACCAGCCCACGGCCGCTGCATCGGTGTGGGTGTGCAGCCAGCTCTGGCAGACCTGCTCGAAGGCCGGTCGCGAGACGAAGCGCTCGAGGTTGGGACGGACCAACCCCTCGAGATGGCGCTGGGCGTCGGCACGGCTGTGCAGGCGCCCCTCGTAGGGGTGCACGAAGGCGAACCAGAAGCGCAGGAACGGGTCCTCGATGGCGAAGCGGACGATCCTCGTGCGATTGGGGTTGACGACCGTGATCGGGTGGACGCGGCGTACCAGGCCCATCTCGGTCAGCTTGTCCAGGAGCTGTCCGGTGGCGGCGTCGCTGCGACCGATGCGGGAGGCGATCTCGTTGCGGCGGGTGCGCCCTGAGGCGATCGCGCGCAGGACGGAGAAGTAGACGCTGTCCTCGCGCAGGTCGGAGTGCTGGGCGAAGAGGAAGCGGGGCTCCTGGCGAAGCAGGCCGTCGGGTGAGAGGATCTGGCGCTCGATGTTCTCCTCCACGGTCACGGTCGGATCGAGCGCCTCCAGGTAGTAGGGGACGCCGCCGAATGCGGCATAGGCGCGGATGAGGTTCTCGGGAGTCCAGTCGGGGAGGAAGTGCTTGACCTCCACGAATGGGAACGGCTGCAGGTGCAGTGAGCCGGTGCGCCTGCCGTAGGTGGTGGCGGTGTAGCCGATGATCTCGCGCTCGAAGAAGGAGACGTCGCTGCCGGAGAGGATCAGGAACAGGTTGGGGTTGTCCCTGTGCTCGCGCCAGAAGCGGTTGATCAGCGAGCCGACCTGGGGGGTCTCGCGGGCGATGAACTGGAACTCGTCGAGAGCGACGAGCAGCGGGCCGCGCGCGAGCTCCTCGGCGAGGGCGGCGAAGAACGACGGCCATCCGCTCAGTGGCTGGGTGGCGAACAGCTCGCGTCCGCTGGTCTGAGCGAGGGCTCTGGACAGGTCGTCCAGATGGTCGTTCTCGGTGCCGGAGGTGGCCTCGAAGTAGAGAGCACGCTTGTGCTCGGCAAAGCGGAGAATGAGCTCGGTCTTGCCGATGCGCCGGCGCCCGTAGATCACGACGTACTCGGCTCGCGGCGATTGCCACCGCTCTTCGAGGGCCGTCAGCTCGTCAGCACGGTTGTAGAAGGACATTGCAGATATCATGGGCATAACTATGATAGCCACAACTATGATAGTTGTGGGTTAGCTATTGCAACGCCAGGGCTGGGAGGGCAATCGACCCCGGCCATCTACGCTGTAGCCGCCCATGGACCAGTCGCACATCCGCAACTTCTCGATCATCGCCCACATCGACCACGGCAAGTCGACGCTGGCCGACCGCATCCTCGAGCTGACGCACACGGTGGCGGCGCGGGAGATGCGCGCGCAGGTGCTGGACTCGATGGATCTGGAGCGCGAGCGGGGGATCACGATCAAGGCGCAGGCGGTGCGGGTGCTGTACACGGCGCAGGACGGCGCGAGCTATCAGCTGCACCTGATCGACACGCCGGGGCACGTGGACTTCACGTATGAGGTCTCGCGCTCTTTGGCGGCGTGCGAGGGGGCATTGCTGGTGGTGGACGCGGCGCAGGGGGTGGAGGCGCAGACGGTCGCGAACACATACCTGGCGGTGGAGTCGGGGCTGGAGCTGATCCCGTGCCTGAACAAGCTCGACCTGCCGGGCGCGGAGCCCGAGCGGGTGGGGGGCGAAGTCGCCGATCTGATCGGCGAGCCGGCGGACTCGATCCTGCGCATCAGCGGCAAGACGGGCGAAGGAGTGGGGGAGGTATTGGAGGAGCTGATCCGCCGCGTGCCGCCGCCGTCCGGCGATCCGCAGGCGCCACCAAGGGCGCTGATATTCGACTCGGAGTTCGATCAGTACCGCGGCGTGATCGCCTACGTCCGGGTGGTCGACGGAGTGTTCGAGAAGGGCGAGGCGATCCGCGCGATGGCGACGGGGACGGAGGCGGAGATCGACGACGTCGGCTGCTTCTCCCCGCGCATGGTGCCCACCAAGCGACTGGCGGCGGGCGAGGTGGGGTACCTGATCACGGGCATCAAGGACGTGACGCAGCTGCGCGTGGGAGACACGCTGACGACGCGCGCGAGAGCGGGCGGCTCGGCCGGCCGCGCAGGTGAGGCCAGCGAGCCGCTGCCGGGGTATCGGGAGGTCAAACCGATGGTGTTCTGCGGGCTGTTCCCGATCGACTCCGACCGTTATCCGGACCTGCGCGACGCGCTGGAAAAGCTGACGCTGAACGACGCGGCGCTGTCGTGGGAGCCGGAGACCTCGGACGCGCTGGGGTTCGGGTTCCGCTGCGGGTTCCTGGGGTTGCTGCACATGGACATCGTGAAAGAGCGGTTGGAACGCGAGTACGACCTGGAGCTGCTGGCGACGATGCCCTCGGTGGAGTTCGACGTGACGTTGACGAACGGCGAGGAGACGGAGGTGCACAACCCCTCGGACATGCCCGATCCGGGCACGATCGAGGAGATTCGCGAGCCGTTCATCAAGGCGCAGGTGATCGCGCCGAAAGGGTATGTGGGGGCGATCATGGAGCTCTGCCAGGAACGCCGGGGCGAGCACGTGGGGATGCACTACCTCTCGCCGGAGCGGGTGCAGATGACCTACGACCTGCCGCTGGCGGAAATCGTGCTGGACTTCTTCGATCAGCTGAAGTCGCGCACGCGCGGGTACGCCTCGCTGGACTACGAGCTGGAGGGCGTGCGCTCGTCGGATCTGGTCAAGCTCGACGTGCTGCTGGCGGGCGACCCGGTGGATGCGCTGTCGATGGTGGTGCATCGCGAGAAGGCGTATGAGATGGGGCGCACGCTGACGGAGAAGCTGCGCAAGCGGATTCCGCGCCAGCAGTACGACGTGCCGATCCAGGCGGCGATCGGCTCGCACGTGATCGCGCGGGAGACCGTGAAGGCGTTTCGCAAGGACGTGATCGCGGGGTGCTACGGCGGGGACGTCACGCGCAAGAAAAAGCTCTTGGCCAAACAGAAGGAGGGCAAGAGGCGGATGAAGCAGGTCGGGCGCATAGAGGTGCCCCAGGAGGCGTTCCTCGCGGTGCTGGAGCTGGGCGAGGAGTAACGACCGCGCCGCGCGCTGCTCAGCCTGGGCCAGCACGTCCGTATCGCACAGCCTGCCTCGCCCGCCCGAGCCGCCGTCTCGCCGCTTCCAACTGTCTTTCCTGGTCGGCGCACGCGTGTCCCGATGGGCGGGGTAGGTCGGTTGGGGGAGGTGTGCACCCAGAGACGCTCAGCGAACGCCGCCGGTTGTATCTGCTGGCGCGGGTGGTCGTCTCGCGCCACTATCGCCGGCCGCTGACGCTCGCGGCGGTCGCGCGGGCGCTGTCGACCTCGCCGCGGCAGCTGCAGCGCGCGTACGCGCAGTTCGGCGACTCCTTTCACGAGGACCTGTATGCGCGGCGGATGGCGGTCGCGGCGCAGCTGCTGAGCGAGCAGCGGTCGATCCCGGTCAGCGACGTGGGGCGGCTGGTGGGCTATCCGAGCTCGTACTTCGCGCGCGCGTTTCGCCGCCGCTACGGGCTCTCGCCCGCCCTGTTTCGCAATCGTGCGCTACGGCACGCCGCGAGGAGCCCTACGCGTGGACGTGTGGATTCGCCGCCACGCCGGCCGCGGCGGTCGCCCCCTGCGCACCGTCATGAGCCAATGGCTCGACCCCCGGCAGCGTGACCCGCATCAGCGTGCCGCCGCCGGGGGCGCGCTCGGCGGTGACCGTCCCGCCGTGCTGGGCGACGACCTGCCTGACGATCGCAAGTCCCAGCCCCGAGCCGGGACGCCCGCGTGCCTCGGCGCCGCGGTAGAAGCGGTCGAACACGTGCGGCAGGTCCTCGGCGGAGATCCCGTGGCCGTGGTCGCGGACCGTGAGCTCGTCGTCCTGAAGCTCGATCTCGACGGGCTCGCCGGCGGGGCTGTACTTGATCGCGTTGTCGATCAGGTTCGCTATGGCGCGGTCGAGCCGGGCCGCGACGCCGCTGAGGAGGACCGGCTCCAGGGTGCTCAGCAGCGGCGTGGCCGGTGAGTTGCGCTGGGCGCGCGCGACCGACTCCTGAACGACTATGTCCAGGCGCACGTCCTCGGCGTCGGCGCGCTGTTCCTCGTTGCGGGCGAGGTCGATCAGGTCGTTCATCAGCAATGTCAGCTCGCCGATCTGCTCCACCACGTCGTCCAGCAGGCGCTCGCGCTCAGAGTCGTCCATGTCGGGGGCGTGCTGCAGGATCTCGATGTTCGTGCGCAGGCTCGTCACGGGGGTGCGCAGCTCGTGTGAGGCGTCGGCCACCAGCTGGCGCTGGGCGTGCACGGAGGCGTCCAGGGCCGCCATCGAGACCTCGAGCGCGTCGAGCATCGCGTTGAAGCTGATCGCCAGCCGCCCGACCTCGTCGTCGCCGGTCGGCGCGATGCGCCCGGACAGGTCCTGCGTCTCGGCGACGTGCTCGGCGGCGCGGGTGAGCCGCCTGACGGGTTGCACGGCGGCGCGCGCGACCAGCTGTCCCAGCAGCGCTGCCAGCAGGATGCCGCCGAGTCCGAGCAGCACGAGGATCAGGCGCAGATGGCTGAGCAGTTCGTCGATTTCGCTCAGCGGTTGGGCGAACTGCACGACGCGTCCGGGGGCGAGGTGCTCGGCGAGGATGCGCAGGGGAAGGCCGTTGACGGTGGCGTCGCGGAAGAAGGCCTGGCCCTTGCCCGCCGCCAGCGCGCGTGTGCGCGCTTCGACGGGGAGCGTCACGTTCTTGGCGCCCGAGCGGAACAGGACCTTGCCGCCGGCGTCGACGAGCTGCTGATAGCCACGCACCTGATTGGGCCGGGGGGCGACGTTGCTGAGCGCCTCGCCGGGCTGCTGAGGGCCGCTTTCGAACAGCTGCTGCGCCGAGACGCCACCACGGCCGGCCAGTGCGTCGAGCAGGCGGTCGCCGCGGTGGTGTGTGGGATGGTGCTCGATCAGTCGCAGGTTGTCCGAGCGGCTGCGCAGCTGCGCGTCGACCTGGCCGTGGAGCTCGTTGGAGGTGAGCACGTACACCAGCACCGAGGCGAGCAGCACGGCGACGGCGACTGCGGCCGCTGAGGCAAAGATGATGCGCCGTCTGAAGCTCATGGCGCACGCAGCACGTAGCCGACGCCGCGGACGGTCTGCAGCAGCCGCGGCTCCTCGTCGGACTCGGTCTTGCGACGCAGGTAGCCCATGTAGACGCCGAGCGAGTTGGAGGTCGCCCCGAAGTCATAGCCCCAGACGTGTTCGAAGATCGCCGAGCGCGTGAGCACCTGGCGGGGGTGGCGCAGGAACATCTCGAGCAGCAGGAACTCGGTGCGGGTGAGCGCCAGCAGGCGATCGCCGCGCCAGGCTTCGTGGGCGAGCCGGTCCAGGCGCAGGTCCTCGAAGGCGAGCGTGCGGTCCTGCTCGTCATCGTCGTCCTCGTCACCGGCGCGGCGCAGCAGCGCGCGCACGCGGGCGAGCAGCTCGCGCAGCGCGAAGGGCTTGACCAGGTAGTCGTCCGCGCCGGCGTCCAATCCCGCTACGCGGTCGTCGATCTCTTCGCGCGCGGTGAGCATCAGCACGGGCGTGCGGTCCCCGCCCTCGCGCAGGCGCCGGCACACCTCCAGGCCGTCGACGTGGGGCATTGCGACGTCGAGGATCACCGCCTCGTAGGGGTCTGAGCCGAGGCGTTCGAGCGCCTGGCGCCCGTCCATCGCCTGGGCGACGGTGTAGTGCTCTAGCGTGAGAGCGCGTGAGAGCGCGCTCTGGACCGCAGGCTCGTCGTCGACGACGAGGATGCGAGCGAGTTGCTCGGCCATGAACTGATTAAAGCGGAGAGGATGCCTGAGATCGTCGACAACGGCCTTAACGAAGAAGATGCTTCGGCGGACACGGCCGCGGAGCCGGCTGCCGCGATGGCGGCACAGTCGCGGAAGTTGCGCAACAGCCTGATCGGGCTGGCCGTCTTCTTTGCCCTCGTCGCCGCCCTGCTGCTGTCCGTGCCAGGGCTGCGCGCGGCGGCCGATCGCATCGGCGACGCGCGCCCGGGGTGGGTGGCGGCGGGGATCGGGCTGGAGCTGGCCTCGTGCGCGGGCTACGTGGTGCTGTTCGGGCTCGTGTTCGGGATGCTGGGCAGGCGCCTCTACTCGCGCCTGTCGCTGTCGGAGCTGGCGGTCAACTCGGTCGTGTCGGTGAGCGGCCTGGCGGGGATCGCGCTGGGGGCGTGGGTGCTGCGCAGCAAGGGCGTGTCGGTGCAGCGGATCGCGAAGCGCTCGGTGCTGATATTCGTGCTGACGAGCGCCGTGAACGTGGGCGCTACGGCGCTGATCGGCGTGCCGATGTGGCTGGGGCTGCTGCCGGGCTCGCGCAATCCGCTGCTCACGCTGCTGCCGGCGGCGGCGGCCGTGGCGACGATCGTGGGGACGATCGCGCTGGCGGAGTGGGCGCGCCGGGGCGCCGCGCGCCGGATTCGCTCACGCGGGCGGATGTATGTGGCGCTGGTCGCCGTGAGCGGCGGCGTGGGCGACGCGCTGGAGCTGATCCGCGCGCGCCGTGACTGGCGGTTGCTGGGGGCGGTGGGGTACTGCCTGTTCGACGTCGGGGCGCTGTATGCGTGCCTGCTTGCCTACGGTCCCGCCCCGTCGTGGTGGGTGGTGGCGATGGCGTATCTGGTGGGCATGCTCGCCAACTCGCTGCCGATCCCCGCGGGGCTGATCGCGGTCGAAGGGGGGCTGTTCGGAATGCTGCTGGCGTTCGGGGTGCGTCCGGGCTCGCTGGTGCTCGCCGCGGTCGTCACGTATCGGGCGATCTCGCTGTGGGTCCCGGCGCTGATCGGCTCGGCTGCGTTCCTCAGCCTCCGCCGCGAGTTGACGCGTCCGCTCGCGCCCGCGACCCCGAGGTAGCGAGGCGCAGGCTGCTCGCGAAGGCGACGTCCGCGGCGGCGGTCTGGCAGGCGTGTCCGGGCAGATGGGCCAGCGCGCGCCGCAGGCGGGGTTCCTGCGCTCCGTACAGCCCGGGGCAGTAGACGGGCGGCGGCAGCGGGCCGGTGGCCGAGCCGGCGGCGTTCAGCGGGCGCAGCTGCAGCGCGGCCGCGTGGGCGCGGGAGTAGGCGTCGGAGAAGACGTCGATCGCGAGGCGGCCACTGTAGAGCTCGATCGAGCGGCCTTCGTCATAGACGGTCGCGGGCACGCCGCGGATGAGCATGTTGCGTTGCGGGCCGAGCGGGGAGTTGGAGTGCAGCCGGTAGATCACGGTCGTGACCTGCAGCGGCAGCTGGCAGGAGCCGCCGCCTCCGAACACCCCGTGGCCGCGGGCGCAGTCGCCATAGTAGACGCTGTCGCCGACGGAGTTGTTGTAGCTCTTGCGCCCGTCGGCGGCGACGAGCGGCTGTCCTTGGAAGGTGGGGCCGGCCCAGTAGATCCGGTAGTAGGGGAACGTCTGCGCTTCGGCCAGCTCGCTTGCGCCGATCGGTCCGGGGGCCCTGGTCGTGCCACAGCCCGCGGCGAGCGCGGCGACTGCGGCGGCGGCGCAGAGCAGAGCCAAACCGGCGGTCGCTCGTGATGTTGGTGTCCTCGTCATGATCTGCGCGTGTCGATTATCGACGCTACTTCAAGACGGCCCGCCGGTTCTAACAGGCATGGGCCGGGGCTCGGTGGGGTAGCACCCCGGGCACCGGCCTATGTGGGCGCCTCGCGGATGCCGGTGGCGATGCTGCTGGCGGGCGGCCTGCTGGTGGTGTGGCTGCTCCTCGATCCGCGCACGCCCGATCTGGCGGCGCAGGTGTACAGGTTGGGGCTGTACGAACGCGCGGGGCTGAGCGTGTTTGACGAGCACTGGTATGCGGGTCACGCGCTGCCGGGCTACAGCCTGCTGTTCGCTCCGCTGGCGTCGCTGATCGGGATGCGCGCGATGGCGGTCGTGTCGGTGCTCGTGTCGGTGGCGCTGTTCGAGCGGATCGTGCTCGGCGTGTACGGCGAGGAGGCGTGCGTGCGGCTGGGGGCGTGCCTGTTCGCGGTGGCGGCCGTGGGCGACGTGTGGAGCGGGCGGCTGACGTTCGCGCTGGGGGTCGCGCTGGCGCTGGCGTGCGTGTACGCGCTCACCCGCGAGCGGCCGGTGGTGGCGGCGCTGATGGCGGGGGTGTGCGCGGCGGCGAGCCCGGTCGCGGGCGTGCTGCTGGTGCTGGCGGGGCTGTCCTACGCGCTTGCGCGGCGCGAGCCGATGGTCCTGCTCGCGATCGCCGCACCGGTGGCGCTGGTGGTGCTGGGGGTGCGGGCGCTGTTCCCGGAAGGCGGGTATGAGCCGTATCCGGCGACGTCGTTCGCGGCCACGGCGATCGTCGTGTGCGTGTTTCTGTGGGCGCTGCCGCGCGGTGGGAGAGACAGGCAGGTGCTGCGGGTGGGGGCGGTCGTGTATCTGCTCGCGTGCCTGCTGTGCCTGGTGGTGCGCTCGCCGATGGGCAGCAACGTCGAGCGCTATGGGGTGCTGCTCGCAGGGCCGCTGCTGCTGTGCGGGCTCGCCGGCAGCGGCGGGCGGCTGCGGGGGCGCCGGGGCCGGCGGCGAGCAGGGTTGCCTCGAGGCGGGCTGTCCCCGTTCATGCCGGCATCGCGATTCGCCCGCGAATCCGCGTCTGTGTCGGCACCCCGGTGGGTGGCGGTCGGGGTGGCGATGTGCGCGATCGTGGCGTGGATCGTGTGGGGGCCGGTGCGCGAGACGCGGGCGGTGGCGGGCTCGCCGGCGACGCGAGCGTCCTACTATGCGCCGCTCGAGCGGTATCTGCAGGCGCATGGCGCGGGAGTGGAGCGGGTGGAGGTGCCGCTGACGCGCTCGCACTGGGAGGCGGCGATGCTGGCGCCGAGCGTGTCGCTGGCGCGGGGGTGGGAGAAGCAGCTGGACGAGCGCTATGACGCGGCGCTGCTGGTCCCCGGTCTGACGGCGAGCGCCTATGGAGCTTGGCTGCATGAACAGGCGGTCGCCTACGTCGCGCTGCCGGACGTGCCACTGGACCCCTCCAGTGCGCGGGAGGGGAGGTTGATCCGCGGCGGGCTGGGGTACCTGAAGCCGGTGTGGGCGAGCCGGCACTGGCGGGTGTATGCGGTCCGCGACGCCACGCCGCTGCTGGAAGGAGCGGGGCGGCTGACTGCGCTCGGGAGCGACACGCTGGCGCTGTACGCCGACGCTCCGGGGAGGCTGCTGGTGCGAGTGCACTACACCCGCTACGACACGGTCGTCGCGGGGCACGGCTGCGTGGCGAGCGCGCCCGGAGGCTGGACGTACGTGCAGGCCCACGCGCGGGGGCCGATCGCGGTCGGTGCGCGGTTCTCGTTGAGTCGGGCACTGGGGCTGGGCGGCGAGTGTCACTGAGGTCGAGGAGCACGGTTCGGGCTCGTGTGGGGCGAGGGTGCGGGCGGTGGGGAACGGATCCAGTCGGCGCTCATCCCGTCGCGGTGATGCCTGGCGCCGAAGAGCGGGACCAAGGGTCCGCGTCCAAATATCTGCCGGACTTGAGGCCGCCGTTCCGCGGCGTCAGACGCCACCCACGATGCTCGACGTGCCACCAGCACGCCTGCGCTCGTGTCCGGCGTCTGCCATCCACGGCCCGACCCCCTCAACCCGCCATCTATTGGGACGCGAACCCTAGCGTGGCGCGAGGCCGTAGAGGCCGGTGTAGCCCGTCAGGTAGAGGTCCTGCCCGTCGCTGATGACGGGGTCGAAGGAGCCGGTGTGCATCTGAAAGACGATGCGGCCGGTGGAGATGCCGAGGCCGTAGGTGCGGTGGCTGGCGAGGTCGGCGAAGTAGACGACGCGCCCGACGACGGTGGCGGAGCCGGAGATGCGCCCGCCGGGGTGAAAGCGCCACTCGACGTGTCCGGAGCGGGCGTTCAGGGCGTAGAAGGCGCCGTTGTAGGAGCCAGCGTAGACGGTGGGGCCGAGGCCGGGCGCGTTGGCGATGGCGGGCGAGGCGTATACGTAGGCGCCCGTCTGCACCGCCCAGTCGAGGCGGCCGGTGAAGGCGTCGTAGGCATAGATGCGCCCGTCGGTGTTGCCCAGGAACACTCGCCCGTACATGACGGCGGCGGTCGAGTAGAAGGTGCCGCTGCCGAGCAGCGCGCCGCCGGAGTCGCTGTCCCACAGCCGCCGGCCGGTGCGCTCGGCGAGCGCCTGGACGTGGCCGGAGTAGTCGCCGAAGTAGAGGATCCCGCCTGACAGCGTCGGGCTGGCCTTGACGGCGCCGGCGGCGTGGTAGGTCCAGATGACGTTGCCGTTGTGGGCGCCCAGCGCATAGACGGTCCCGGCCTGGGAGCCGAAGAACAGCATGCCGTGGTCGAGCAGCGGCGAGGACTCGCTGGGGCTGGGCAGGGCTCGCCGCCAGAGGATCCTGCCGGTGGCGTAGGCGAGCGCGAGGACTTCTCCCTTGCGGACGCCATCGGCGCGCGCGAGCACGGTCGCATAGACGACACGACCGACCGCCGCGGGCGTGGACGCGGACAGCGAGCCGATGCGGCGCTGCCAGAAGGTGTGGCCGGTGTGGAGGTTGATCGCGCTGAGCACGCCGTCGTCGGCGAGCTGGAAGATGTGATCGCCGTAGAGCGAGGGGGGGAACTCGAGCAGCGAGCTGCCGTTGCGGACCCACAGGCGCCGGAACGGGGGAAACACGCGCGCGGGCGCGGGGAAGAAGCGGGTGTGTGCAGGGGAGTAGCCGTAGAACGGCCAGGCGGACCGGGCGGGCCCGCGCGCGGGCAGCGTGGGGGAGGGCTGGGGGATGAAGCGGGCGTGGGGGTGGTAGATGCTGCCGGTGCGATGACGCTCGTACAGGTAGCCGCCGAGGGCGAGCGCGACGAGCAGCGCGACGAGGCCGGCTGCGATCCAGCGCAGGCGCTTGGGGCCCCCGTCAGAATATCTGCCGGGGTTGAGGCGGCCGTTCCGCGGCGTCATACGCCACCCCCGATGCTCGCCGTGCCACCAGCACGTCTACCGATCGGAGATCCACAGCGATCTCCGATCGGCCAGCGTGCGGCGTCTGCCATCCACGGTCCGATCCCCTCAACCCACCATCTCTTCTGGTGGGAACCCCTGCTCACCGACGGGCCGGTCACGCTCGTATGATCGCGGCTATGGCAGACAGCGCGCGCTCACAGGTGTTCGCCGAGGGGCTGCTGCGCGGCAAGGTGGCGCTGGTGACGGGCGGCGGGACGGGGCTCGGCAAGGCGACCGCGATCGAGCTGGCACGGTGCGGCGCGAGGGTGACGATCGCGGGACGGCGCGCGGAGACGCTGGAAGCGGCCGCGGGGGAGATCCTGCGAGAGATCGGTGCGGGCGCCGGAGAGACCACGACAGGCGCAGGCGGGAGCGGCACAGCGGACACTGCGACGAGCGCTGGCACGGATGGGCTCGATGGGTCGGTCCCGGTGGACTGGGTGGCGGCGGACGTACGCGAGCGGGCGGACGCGACAGGGCTGATCGAGACGGTGATCGAGCGCTGCGGCAGGCTGGACGTCCTCGTGAACAACGCGGGCGGCCAGTACTTCACCCCCGCCGAGGGCATCGCCCCGAAGGGCTGGCGCGCGGTGTGGCGGCTGAACGTGGAGGGAATGCTGAACATGTCCGAGGCGGCGGTCGAGCGGGGCATGGGCGGCGTGGGGGGAGTGGGGGCGGCGTCCGGGGGCACGATTGTCAACGTGACGCTGTCCCCCCACCATGGGATGCCGGGCATGGCCCACTCGGGCGCGGCGCGGGCCACGGTCGAGACGCTGACACGGGCAATGGCCGAGCGCTGGTCGGACAGGAAGGTGGCCGTGACGGCGGTCGCGGCGGGTCATTTCGACACGGAGGCGATGGGCAAGTACCCCGACACGGTCCGCGCGGGCATGGCCCGCTCGGTCCCGATGCAGCGTCTGGGCGAGCCCCAGGAGCACGCGTGGCTGGTGGCACTGCTGTGCTCTCCGCTCGGAGGAGCGCTGAACGGGTCGACGATCACGCTGGACGGAGGCCGAGACAACTGGTTCGGCCCCTGGCCACCTCCGGGTCTGACGGGGGAGGCGGGCGAGGTGCCGACGGAGGAGCGGCGGGGGACCGGGCCGGTTTGAGGAGATGGCCGAGCTGGACGACGCGGATTGTCAGAGAGGCGGGTCGAGCACGAGGAGTTCGCGAGGCGGTAGCATGAGGTCGGCTTGCGGGCGAAGTGTTGTGGTTGCACGAAAGCCTTCCAAGCTTTAAGGGCGGGTTCAATTCCCGTCGCCCGCTTTGCAGTGCCACGGGGAGTGGCGCAGTCTGGTAGCGCACCCGGCTGGGGGCCGGGCGGTCGCAGGTTCAAATCCTGTCTCCCCGATCAGAGGAAATACCTGCAAATTAGCGATTTTTGCCTCTGTCGCTTAGAGGTCGGATTTGGCGTCCATGCCCCTCTCTAGCATGACCTAAGCTCAAGATGAGCCCTTGGAAGGCCGAGACTCGGACAAGGAGGTCCGTCATGGCTGCCGTGATGAAGGAGACGCAGCGCCCGAAGTGCCCACGTTCAGAACATGAGGGCAGCCGGGTCTGGCTGAACGGGATGAAGGGCACGGAGGGCCACGAGAGGCCGCGCTGGCTGTGCGTGCCGGGGAACGGGGACAAGGCGCACCAGTTCTCCGAGGTCCTGCCGAGGCAGATGACCCACGATGGCTTCTGCGATGAGTGCGAGCGCATGTACTCGCCCCAAGAGGGGCCACAGGGAGCGCGTGACCACCTCTACTCCATCCGCGAGATCGCCCGCGCCCTCATCCGCGTCGGCGAAGGGGCCACGTACCGGGAAGCCGCCCATGCCGCCCGCCAGCACGCAAGACGTGGCAGACAGGCCAACAAGCACGAAGTGCGCTACTCCCACCACGCGCAGCTCATCTCAGATTGGGTCGAGGTCTTCGGCCCTGTCGTCTATGAGCCCCACCGCGACTTCGCCTGGCCTGAGTCGGGCTCCGTCCTCTTCGATGAAGTCCCCTTCCGCATCAACACGGGCGTCCCCGGCGGACGCCACACCTTCAGCATCCTGGCGGCCATGGGCTGGGACGCCGAGCGCAGGGTCATCCGCGTCTTCCGCCTCGAAGCCGTGCCCGAGCGGCGCGACATGACGCCAGCGTGGGGGCGCTTCATGCGCTCGCTCACGGGGACACCCGAGCGCATCGTCTGTGACCGGGGCAAATCGCTCGTCAAAGCCGTCGGCGAGGTCTATCCCGAGAGTGAGGTGCATTACTGCGAGCACCACTTGAAGAAGCGGTGTCACGAGAAGCTGAAGGGCTTGGGGCTCGATCAACCGGAGACGCCAGCCTACGACCTGATCGAGAGGGCCTTCACGTCCGTCAAGCGCTTCGATGAGATGAAGGGGGCATGGCTGGCAATTCAGAACCCCACTCAGCGCAAGAAGCTCGCCAGCTACCTGAGCGGGGTAGAGCGGGTCGTGACGCCACAGCTCGAACGGCGGTCATCGTGGCCCAACCCGGCCAACCCGTGGGCGACCGGCGCCTTGGAGCAGAACCTCAACTGGCTGCGCACGAGGATCAGCTACCGGGCAGGGCGATTCACCAACAAGGGTCGCTTGGACAGAGCACTCCTCCTGATGGCCCTTCACCTAAACGACCTCTCTGACGAGCGCGAGTACGCCGAGCGAATCCGCGAGTGGCTTCTCGTCAATCATGGTCATCCGCTGGCGCAGAGGCGTGGTGTGACGGACCCCGAAGGAATGCCGTCACTCAGGCCGTAGTGGCAATCACCATTCTTATAGTGTGCTCTGCCGAGTTGAGAGATGACGGCATGCTAGTGATCCTGTCCCTCACCCCAGCCGTTGGGGCCACCCATGTTCCACATTTATGAGCCACTTCCAACGCGTCGCCAAAAGTCGTAAAGTGCCCATCCGCAACCGCTCGTGATGTGTCGCCGGAAGTCGTAAAGCACTCGCCGGCTCGGCTCGTGATGTGTCGCCAAAAGTCGTAAACTCCTTGCCCACGGTTTGCCCATAGCGCGGCGTCTCCGCAAAACCCCCGTCAACAGGGCGATTTCGAAGATCTGTGTCGAATCGCCGAAAGTCGTGAACAACGTCTCAGACCGCTAACTCAAGGGCCGCCTGGAGTCGCAAACGCGATCTCTCCCCTGTCAGAGAGCGCATCGCCAAAAGTCGTGAAGGGGTTATTCCCGCGTGCTCGGATTTGCCGCTCTATAGTCGAGATAGTCTAATGGCCCTTCGTCCCAACCCGTTCTCACCAGGAAAGATTCTTCGTAATCCCGAGCTATTCTCGGGCAGGCGAGCACAGCTTGAAGAGGGTGCTCGGCTATTGCATCAGGCGGCCCACGGTAATGTGCGTCATGGCCTTATAACCGGAGATAGCGGCGTAGGCAAGAGTTCTCTGTCTAGCCAGCTGCAAGGGATAGCTCGGGGTGAGACGAGTTACTTGAGTCTGCTGCCGCATGAATACGAGGGACTTCACTTTAACTTCGTCGTCGCGGAATATACGGCGCAGGACGGGCACAGCATCATCGATATCGTAAATGGCCTTCTGGACGAGTTGGATAGAGCACAGCAAAAGAAGGCGGCTTCGCTAAAGGTCAAGACGACGATTGATCTCAAGTTGCTGAAATTCGAATTGGACGACGCTGCCAGGCCACCTCAGGATCTAGTTGCCTCTTTTATTGACCAGCTCTGTGAGGCATGGGACAAGCTGTCGGACCATTTTGATGGCATTCTGCTCGTGATCGATGAGCTAGACAGAATTGCGAGCAATTACGGCGTACCGACCTTCTTCAAGACGGTGACAGAAATGATGACTAAGAGGGAACTGGAGAGCGTTATCTTGCTGCCAGTGGGCATCAGTACGGTTGAGGAGACGCTAAAGCAGGGCCATCAATCCGTGCCGCGGATCTTCAAGAAAATCAAGCTCATGCCTTTGGACAGCATGGAATCGCTCGGCGTGATAGATCGCGCTCTCAACGATAGTCATGTGAGCATTGAAGCCACCGTTGCTGCGGAAATCGCGAGGCTGGCGAGAGGTATTCCGAACCAGATCCACCTGCTGGGCTCTGCTGCCTTTGACGCGACAGAGGAAGCCAAGATCAACGAGGAATCCCTCATTGCGGGTATCAACGTGGTCATCGCGGACCAGCGCGACTACCTGGAGAAACTATGGGATCTCACGGGCGAAGGCACAAAGAGAAGTATCGCGATTGCGATGAGTGAGTATCCAGAGGAAAACGTACCTCTGAGGTTTATTGAGGAGAAGCTGCCGTTTCCAAGCGCAACGCTCACATCGTTTATCACAACGCTGAAGAAGCTCGGCATTGTGGTTTCCGTATCGCGCGGGTTGTACAAGTTTAACGAGCCACTATTCAAATACTACGTGAGGTCGCTCCAGCAGAAACTCAGCCAGACAACTGAGTAACGCCTTCACGCTTCCCCTCTCACCTCATATCCTGACGGCGACGCGGGGTATTCTGTTCGCCTTCAGAGCGCATAGCTTGTGGCGACCGTTGCGGAGGGCTCCGCCCTTGATGAATGACCAGCGGAGAGGGTACTCAAAGAGCTCTTGGACGGCGTGCTGGACCTCGACCGAGAAGCCGTCCCTCTTGACGACGGGCACGAAGCTATCACTATATGGCTCGACTTCATGCTCAACGAACCAGCATGATAGCTCCGCCACATACAGATGCTCAGCACGGGTGAAGCGGTGATGCCAGCAGGCCCTCACCTCTGATCGCCGGGCCGTGAGCGAGGCTATGACTTCCTTGCTCGTGACATTTTCGCCCTTCTTGGCGTAGGCGCGTTTGCAGATGTCGTCAAGTGGGCATCCGGTCGTGTTGCCGCCGACGGAGGTCGGGAACGGGATGTCAGCGACTCGGGCGACTCGCCATTGCCTTCCCAGGTAGTCAGTGAACGGCACAAAAGCCTCAGCATCAGCGTGACGGTACTACCGTCGAAGCATGTTCAGCTCAAAGGAGCAGCTAGAAGAGGAGATCGTGCGGCACGAGCGCATGGCGGAGGACTGCCGGGCGAACTTGGCCCGTTGCGATGATGACGAGTACATGGGCCAGAACATGGATCGTGAGGCTGCTAGAGCCTCGTTTCGCAGGGATGTCGAGAATGTGGAGGAATGGGTCTCAAGGCTCAGGCGCTTCGCTGCGGCATGGTGATCGGCACCATAGCCCAGGACCGCAGGACAGGGACGCCCGCTGATGTGGGTTGGCCGTCCCGATCCCACATGCCGATGACCCCCAGCACACAGCCTACGACGTAGTGATGGGGCTGGTAAGGCGAAGTCGCTTCACTACCCACCCTCACCAGCCTCATCGCCATCCGAGGGAGGGTCATCCACCCAGTCCTCGAAGACCGAGAGAGCAGAGAAGCCATACCCCTGCACGCCCGAGCCCAGGCAGTCAGGGCACCCGATGAGGTGGATGAGTCCGATGCGCCGCTGGCCCTTGACGCATGTGGGGCACGGGACGATGCTCCCATCCTCCGGCGGCGGGGTCTGGCCGAACTCCTTGGATGGATAGGCGAAGCCCACGGCTACCGGCTCCCCTGTGTCATGTGCTCGTCGTGGCCGTGCCGGGCACAGGCCGCGCGGTAGGCGCTGACGGCTGCGGCATTGAGCGCCTGCTTGATGCGGCGATCCTCAGCCTCACAGGCCAGGGTCGAGACGGGCACGCCGAGGACTTCCGCCAGGTCGGAGATCCTGTCCCAGGTCGGATTCCTGATGCCGCGCTCGATGCCAGAGAGATACGTTGGGTGCATCCCTGCCTTGCCGGCAAGGAACTCGATACTTAGCTGGAGCGCCTGCCGGCGCGACCTGATCGCCGCTCCCAGCTCGGTGCCTCCTGTGCGCCAGAAGACGCTCGGAGGAGGGAGGGAGACAGAGACCTCCAGGGGGTCCGTCATGCGCTCCTCATGGGCCACCTCCACGGATGAGAGAGGACGCTGCTGGACAGGGCTGGCGAGAAGCCCGAGGATCGCCCCATCAAGTCGAGCGATATCCTCGGACCTCTCTGGACTACGCTGCTCGTGCATGGGAGATAAGACCTCCTGTGTCACGGCCCCGGGCGGGACTGCAATCCTGCGCCGGGGCCAACTTGTCTGCGGGCATTGCCCTCGGTCATCTGCGCTGGAGGCCCCGATACCGTCGTGCGGGTTCGGCGCGCCATTCGCAAGTGACATTGGGCGCGTGGACAGTAGCACTGAAACACCCTGATGGTTGGTGGACGAACAGGGGGCACTCAGAGAGGGTGCAGGGGTGCCACCACTTAGCCCAAGACACCGTGCCCTCGGCGACGCCGTGCGCGAGCTGCGCAAGGCGCGCGATCTCACACAGGAAGCCCTCGGCGACCACTCTGGCCTGACGACCAACTACGTCGGGGATGCTGAGCGCGGCGAGCGCAATGTCAGCGTGCGCGCTCTCTGGGCGCTCGCGGACGGGCTCGGCGTCCCAGCCTCAGAGCTGCTGCGCGAGGCCGAGAGGCATGAGAATGGCAAGAGGGGCCGGTCGCGGTAGAGCCTGGGTTCCGGGCGCCAAGCAGGTGCAAAGCTACACAAACCGGCGCTTCTCAAATCCGACCTCTAAGCGACAGAGGGATTTTTGACTCGGGAAGCGGAGCGCAAGTGCATCATGCGGGTACCAAATCGGTACTGTTTTCCCGGAGTCGCACTGGCCCTCGCCAAGCTCGCCGAACGCGAACTGTTCATCGGCGAGGACCGCAAGTTGCTAGCGCCCACGTACTGTGTCCGTTAGGAGTCCTCGGGTGGGCGATTGCCGCGGCGTCCGATCGGCTCCAGCCCTGCGGCGCGGATGCCGGCTGTGAAGGAACCGAAGCGTCGTCTGATCGTTGATGCTGAGGGGTAGCCGTCGGGGGATTCGTCGCACTCTTCCTTGAGTGGTGCGCGGCCGAGCGCGCGCGCCATGCGCTGTAGCGCTTTGATCACGCGTTGATCATCCCACGGCGGGTGATACGGGGGATACCCGGCGGCGGCCATCATCTCGGTCCAGCTGCCGAACACGATGCGCGCCGCGCTGGCGGGTGGCCAGCGCGGGAACTCTCGCTGCCAGCGGTTGCGCTGAGCGTCGGTGGATGGTCGCCAGTCCGCGGTAGCCGGTGGGCGACCTTCCAACTGCTCCCATGCGACGATCGCGTCCAGTAGCTCTTGAGCGGACCAGCGCTTTGGGTTGGAGCGTCGCGTAGTGCAGCGCCGGCACCGCTCACCGTCGCCGACGACTGGCTCCGCACAGTCCACGCAGGGGCGGGCCTTCAGGTAGCGACGTGCGGTTGCGATACCTACGTCGAGCTCGACGGCAATCTCACGGACCGGGACGCCAGCCGCGGCCATGCTCTCCGCGATCGCTATGCGTTCGGCCAGGGGCAGTTCGTACACGTGCCGGGCAAAGGGCGGCAGTCCGGCGGCGTCCAGTGCCGCGGCCCATGAGTCGAAATAGCGGTAGACGGTGGTATTGCCTGGCCAGCGGGGATGCTCGCGCTCCCACTTGCTCTCCGTCTCGCTCATCAGACCCGCGCTGCGCGCGGCACCGGGACACCACTCCCATGAGCGCGGGGGTGATCCAGTCTCCCTCGCCCAGGCGCGCATGGCTGTCGCGATCCGCGCGGCGTTCCAGCTCCCGTTGGGGGCGTAGTGCCAGCGACGGTAGCCGCGTCGCGGAGTTACAGGCCCCTGTGTTCGGGTCATCGTGGTTGGGTAGTGCTACCAGCACAGAGGCAGCTTTTGCACATGTACTGACTATATAGTCAGTCGGACTAGTCTGGTAATTCGCAAACTGCGGCTTATTTCGACGATACCGGATATTGACATCTGCCTAGAAACGGTTAGGTTGGCACCAATCAACCGAGGAGGGGCAAGTGGGCCGGACTGGGGGACGACAGGCGACGAGGGCGCATCACACCCGTGATCACTCTCGCAAGTGGACGAGATTGTTCTGGCCGGCTCTGCTCGCCACGCTCGTCCTGGCAGGCGTGGTGCCGGCATCGGCCTCGGAATCTTCCGGTGCGGCGGCTTGGGCTTGAACAACGACAGTCAGCTCGGCAACGGCAATACCACGACCGAGAAAGAAGCGGTGGCGGTTAAAGTGCTGACAGAAGCGACCGCGGTGGCGGGCGGCGAACTGCATAGCCTCGCGCTGTTGAAAACCGGGAAAGTCATGGCCTGGGGCCTGAACACCGACGGGCAGCTCGGCAACGACGACGGCGACGACCCCGCCGCGCTCGAAACAGCGCTCGCGCTGTGGCGCGGCGAACCGCTGGAGGGCAGCGACTTCCTATGGGCCGAAGGCGAGCGGCGCAACCTTCACGCCACGCTCGTCGATCTACTTGAGCGCGTAGGACGGGCACGACTCGCGCACGGCGACGCCCGCGCCGCGCTGCAACTCGCAGAGCAAGCCATCTCCCTAGAGGAGCTACACGAGCCAAGCTGGCGGCTGGCGCTGCAAGCCGAACACTCCCTCGGCCTGCGCGAGTCAATCACCCGCCGCTACGACGAACTCACCCGCTCCCTTGACGAGCAGCTAGGCCTTGAGCCCGCCCGCGAGACTCGCCTCGTCTACCGGCAGTTGCTCGGACAGACCTAGCCATCGCCTCGGTCATGCCACTCGCGCTTCAACCCTTCCCAACCGCTCCTCACCGAGCCCGCGACGACCCCGAGAGTGACGTGCGGCAGCGGCGGCCAGCCGAACACGGGTCGCGTCCCAGTTCCCGGGTGAAATCACCGGGGCGTAGCTCCGCTTGCTGCGGATCCTATGCGGCGATCACCTCCTCGGCGTCGACGGTCACGGGTGGGGCTGGGTCCTCGCGCAGCTGACGGCGCAGCCGCTCGATCTCCGCGACGGTCTTGGGGTTCATCTTCACTCCTCTCCAGCCGCGGGTGGAGAGCTCGAGCACGGCCCAGATCAGAGACAGCGCTGAGGTCTCGCCGGGGAAGCGGCCGATGACCTTGGTGCGCCGGCGGACCTCCACGAACGTTCTCTCGAGGAGATTCGTGGTCCGTATCCGCTTGCGGTGCTCGGACGGGAACCGTAGATGCGAGACCAGGGCCGGAAGGTCCGTTTCGATGACGGCCATCGCCGATGGGTAGGCGGCCTTGTAGTCGACGATGATGCCCTGCAGCTCGCGGGTCACCTCGCCCGGGGAGCGGGCCTCATCGAACGCTTTCCACCAGCGCGCCTTGACCTCGGCGTGGTGGCGCTCCGGGAGCTTTGAGGTGACGTTCCTGAGGGCGTGGACGGTGCAACGCTGCTCCAGCGCGTGCGGCCAGAGCTCGCGGGTCGCCTTCCAGATTCCCGGTGCCCCGTCCGCGACCACGAGCGCCGGTGAGCGCAGCCCGCGGTCGATCATGTCGCGCGCGAACGCGAGCCACGCGTCATAGCTCTCGCGGCTTCCGAGAGCCAATCCGAGCAGGATCTTCCGCCCCTCGAGCGTCACCCCCCAGCAGACAAGGACGCCCTCAGAGGGTGTGTCGTCGGGGCGCAACTTCAGGTAGATCGCATCCAGGAACAGGTAGACGATGTCGTGTGCCTCCAGGCGCCGGCGGCACCACTGCCGGTATCGCTCGCGGGTGTCCTCACAGATCCTCGAGACCGTCGAGCGTGAGGCGATCGGCTCCTCGAAGACCTCCTCCAGCGCCGCCTCGACATCCCTCGTCGACAGGCCCCTGAGGAACCCACTGATCACCAACGACTCCAAAGCGTGGGTACGGGCGACGCCCTTGCCGAGGATCCGGCTCTCGAACCCGAGCCGCTTCGCGTCACGGACCCTCGGGCGCTCCAAGCGCATCGCGCCGCTCGTCGTCTTGACCGTCCTTTTCTCATAGCCGTTGCGGTGACTGACCGTCTCACCGGCGCGCTCATAGCGCCGGCGGCCGAGAAACTCGGTGACCTCGTCCTCCAGCGCTTGCTGCAGGATCAGCCGGGCACCGAGACGACCGACCGTCTCGATCGGGTCCTCCTCCCCGCCAACACCGGCCAGCATCACGTCCAGTTCAGAGCGGAACCTCTCGCTCGGGACTACCTTCTCCATGCGGGCGTACCTCCATCTTCGACTTCTTCAGGGTCAAAGCGGAGGCTACGCCCGTCTATTCAATTCCCCCGGCTGAAGGGACGCGACCCGAACACGAGCGCCAACACGAGCCCAACACCGGCTCCGAGCACGACATAGACACCCAGCAGCTCGTTTTCGGACAATGCTCGACGGTGAGGACGATCAGCGTTCATCCACGCCTCCGAAGCTCTACGTCCATGCCGAGCACCTGCACGACCAAGAGCACGATCCGAAGCTGGACCGTGCTCTTGCCATGCTCAAGCTGCCCGACTACGACCCGATTGACCCCCGTAAGGTCCGCCACTGTCTGCTGCGTGAGATGAAGCTCGCGGCGTCTCGCACGGATCGCCCGGCCAAGCTGCTCCGGGCTGTGGATTCGAGTCGCAGTCGCGCTCACGCTGCCGCCGCCTCCTCGACGCCCGTGCCCTGCTGGCCGTCCATGAACTCGTCGGCGAGTCGGGCAAGCATCTCCGGGCACGCCACGACGGCTTCGTTGAGATTGGCAAGCGCCTCATCGATCAACTGATCCGGTTCGTTGTTGAGTGAGGCGACCGCCGACCAATAGACGCGTTCGATGATCGGCCGAAGCTCACGCGGCGCCATCGTCAACTCGAACTGCTCAGCCTCGGGCTCGCGCTCCCACCCGAGATCATCGAGCAGCCGAAGCTCGCCCTTGAAACGGTGGTGAAGCCGCTTCGCCTCCGTCGCTTCGTCGTTGCGCAGGAGCGTGAAAAGGTCGTCGTGCGCGGAGAGGTCCGTCATCAGGCCGTCGTACAGCGCATCCCGATACCGGCGATTGATCGTCATGCCCATTTGGGACACTTCCTTTCGGTTCGACACCGAAGAAGGCGCCACGATCCATGCAAGGCGAACTAGCCGTAGGAGCTACGGTTAGCCGGCGGCATCGAAGGCATCTTCTTCGGTGCTGTAAGGCCGGGGCGGGTGCTAGTAACACCCGTCTCGGCCGCTTGGTTTTTGGGTTGCGCCAGAGCAGAGCAGAGCCCCCGGCGGAACTTTCGCGCGTGTTCGCAACCCTTGGCGGAGCGAAAGGCGAGCCTGCGCGACTATCGGCTCATGCGCCGCTCAAGAACCGGTCCGTTGATCTACAGCGCAGCGAATTAGGCCAATACACCGGATGCCTCGTGGTCGGAGCGCCCGCAGACTGCGATCTCCCGCTCAGGAAAGATGTTTCTCAGGAATGCACGTCAGAGCTAAGCGCACACTGGGTAGTAGCAGCGAACACACGACCAAGGAGGACACCATGGCGGATTTGCCCGAGAGTAAGATCAAGCTGATCCAGTATCTCAATGAGGCGTATGGCCTAGAGCGCAGGCTGGAGACCGCCCTTCAGGCACACCTCGAGCTCGCGACGCGCACCATCTACAAGCAGCGTCTGCGCGCCCATCTCACAGAGACCAAGCGCCACGGCCGCGACGTGCAGCGGCGCGTTAAACAGCTTGGGGGCACGCCAGAGACGATCGATCTCCCAGGCCCTGGCGCCGTCTCCGGGATCGCGCAGACCGCAGTCGCTGGTGCCCAGCGGGCTGCGGCGCTCGTCCAAGGGCCCCTGCACGCCATCCGCGGCACCGGCGAGCAAGAGAAGATGCTCAAGAACGCCAAGAGCGAGTACGCCGACGAGCACGAGGAGATCGCGACCTACACCGCGATCGAGACGCTCGCCGAAACGCTCGGCGACACCCAAACCGCCAAGCTCGCACGTGCGATCCGCCGTGAGGAGCAAAGCATGGCTAGCTTCCTCGAGCGCCAGATCCCGGTCCTCACCAAAGCCGTCGTACAAGCCGAGATCCCGCCCGCGCAACGCCGCAAAGCAACCACCAGGGCACGCCCCAAACGAGCCGCTACGAATAAAGCCAAAGCGAAACGCACCCCCGCCAAACGCTGAGGGCAAGCCGATGGCCGCAGGCACCGCGCTAGTCGTCATCGACATGCTCAACCGCTACGAGCACGACGACGCCGACACGCTGAGGAACTCCGTCGAGGAGGTGCTGCCCGTCATGCAGGCGCTAATCGCGCGAGCGCGCGAACAAGACGCCCCAATCGTCTATGTCAACGACAACTATGACGACTGGAGCGCAGGTCCCGCCGAGCTCTGCGAGCAAGCACTCGCCGGAGCACACCGCGCCCTCGTTGAGCCCATCCTGCCGCCGCCAGGGGCAGCGTTCATCACTAAGGCACGGCACTCGATCTTCTACGAAACCTCCCTGGAGTACCTACTGCGAAACCAAGGGATCGAGCGGCTGATCCTGGACCGGCCAAGTCGCCGAGCAGTGCGTCCTCTACTCCGCCCTAGACGCCTACGTCCGTCACTTCCAAGTCATCGTCCCCCGCGACGCCGTGGCGCACATTCACGAGCACCTCGCTGACGCTGCTCTACAAATGATGAAAACAAACATGCGAGCGAAGATCACCGACGCCGACACCCTGTTCCGAAAACGGTGAAGCCACTCGCTCACCAGCCATTCGGCGAAGCCGCCGACGCGCTACCGACCTCAAGGCGGGTCGCGCTCGTCGAGCAGGCGCAACCTCCTCAGCGGCAGCACGAACCACAGCAGCACAAACGGGACCGCGCCCAGCGCCGCCGTCACCACCCCCGCGCTCACACCAAACAACTTGGTCGTGACAAGCAACAGACAGCCACACATCGCGAGCGCCAAGCACACCAGGCCCGCGATCACCACCCGGTTTGAGTTGAACACGATGTGGCGCTTATCGTCGTGACGGAAAAGAAAGCGATGCTCAGCAGACGGCGCGATCATGCAGACCGCTGCGAGCGCCGCCAACACCAGCGTCACGAAATACACGGTGCGCTCGAAATCCCCGACATGCGCGAACCCGGTGTTGAACGGCACGATCAAGAGAAAGGCAAAGAGCACCTGTACGCCCGTGACGACCACGCGCAGCTCGCCGGTCATCTCCTCCAGATTGCGATCCAGACGCTCAAGGCCCGTCTCCCGGCGCCCAGGGGCACCGGCGCGACTCTCGCGATCGGCGTGTGGTGGTTGAGCGTCGCCGGCCATCATCAGTTCCTACCCGCCGTTACTCGCGGCGGGGAATGCAGCTGATCCTTCCGTCGTTCTCGAGGATCGCCCACTGGATGTCGCCGATTGAGACGATCTGTGCTTGTCGGGCCTCCTCTTGGATGTCTGCGAGCGTGATGCGCTCTCGTCGCATGTTACGCTCGATCGGCCGGCCGTCCTGCACGAGCACGATCGGCTCCCCCTCGGCGATCAGCCGTGCGCGGGGAGAGCGGAATGAGATCCAGCTCACCGCTACCGAGAGGAGCGCGATCGTCGAGATCACAGTCAGCGTGCCCGTCACCGACTGATCACTCTGCGTGATGCCCTGCTGGACTAGATCACCCAAGACCACGAGCAGAATGAAGTCAAATGGCTCGAGGTCTGAGAGCTGGCGCCGACCGACAACGCGGGTCACCAGGAAGATGAAGAAGAAGACGACGGTGGCGCGGATTACGAGGTCCATGAGCTAAGGGAAGATCGTCAGCGAACGATGGACGCTCACGAGCGGGGTTTCGCCGTCATCGAGCTGAACGTCCTCACGGCGCTTGCCGACGTTCGTGGGGTTCACCTGGAAGTAGATCCAGCTGGTCAACGATTCGCCCGGTTCGAGCTTGCCGTATGACAGGACGACTCGCCCGTTCTTGGAGCTCGATTCTGTCGGTTCGGGCTCGATTGAGTTGACGCTCATCGATTCCCACCATCCTTCATCGAAGACGATTTCGGGCTTCTTGATCTGACGGTGGGCCATCACCCTGACCTTCACCTGGAAGATCAGTCCGCTGCGCAGCCGCGTGGGCGCGGTGACGCTCAGGCTCGCGGCGCCTGCCTCAGCGGAGCTCGTGCTCGGCTTCTGGCCGAACACGCCAAGCAGCGCTAGCACCGGCAAGACGGCGATCACGCACAGCAACAGTCTGCGGTAGTAGGGATGGTGCCGCCGGCCCACCAGGTCACGGCTGCGCTCAAGCACCACGCCCTCGGGAGCGTCGGCCATCAATGTCTATTCGAGGGGCGCCACGATGACCCTCCTGACGCTGCGCTCATCCGTTCCCAGAAGAACTGCACGAGTCGCAGCGCTCAGACGCTGCGCAACGATTGAGTCACGCCGCCGTGGGGTAGAAAAGCCGCGAACCCGCGATCAAGGAGACCATGAGGTGAGGATCGGCTATTTCTTGTCCAGCGAGGAGTTCGACCCCCGCGAGCTCATCGCGCAGGCGCGCATGGCCGAGGACGCCGGCTTCCAAGGGCTGTGGATCTCAGACCACTACCACCCCTGGAACGACGAGCAGGGACACAGCGGCTTCGTCTGGTCGACCATCGGCGCCCTCGCACAGGCGACCTCCACGATGAAGGTCACAACCGCAGTGACGTGCCCCACCGTCCGCATCCACCCGGCCGTAATCGCACAGGCCGCCGCGACCTGCGCGGTGCTGCTGGAGGGACGCTTCGCGCTCGGCCTCGGCAGCGGCGAGGCGCTCAACGAGCACATCCTCGGCGACCACTGGCCTGCGGCTGACGAGCGCCTAGAGATGCTCGAGGAGGCCGTGCAGGTCATCCGCACCCTCTGGCAGGGCGGGATGCAAAGCCACCGCGGACACCACTACCAAGTAGAGAACGCCCGCATCTACGACCTGCCCGAGCAGACACCGCCGATCCTCATCTCCGGGTTCGGCCCCAAGGCCACCAGCCTCGCCGCCAGAATCGGCGACGGCTACTGCACCGTCCAGCCCGAGAAGGAAGAAGTCAAACGGTTCCGCGACGCCGGCGGAAACGGGCCTGTCGCGGGCGGCATGAAGGTCTGCTGGGCCCCTGACGAGCACCAAGCACGCACCACCGCACACCGGCTGTGGCCCAACGAGCAGCTACCCGGCGAGCTCGCGCAGATCCTGCCGACCCCCGCACACTTCGAGCAAGCAAGCGAACTCGTCAGCGAGGACATGGTGGCCGAAGCCGTCCCGTGCGGCCCCGACCTCGACCTGCACCTGCAGGCGATCCGTCGCTACCGCGACGCCGGGTTCGACGAGCTCTACATCCAGCAGATCGGCCCCGACCAAGAACGCTTCTTCCAGACCTACGCCAACGAGATCCTGCCGCACTTCAACAGCGACGCCTCAACACTCATCTCAACCACAGCATGAGCACCCATGCCACATCCGCGCCAACGCCTCGCCCCCCAGGCTGGCGCGGCGCACCGGGGCCACAGCTCACCAGCCTCTCCGAAGCAGCGCGCCGGCTCCTCAGAGCCCCCACGCCCGTCGCGGAGCCGATGATCTCAAGAGCCGGTCTGCGCAGCGAGGCGCACCGGGCCCGCCTGATCATGCGCGCCGCCATCAAAGACCAGCAGCAGAGCGGAAGGTAGACGCGGCGCACGCAATCAGGCTGAACGAGCGGCAGGGGATTACGTTCATCTCTAGCGCTCGGCCGTATCAAGCTCGATAGCTTCCCCGTCAGCGTCGAAGCCCCCGCTGCGGTTGCGGATCACGACGTGGCCACTCCAGCCCCGCAACGGATGCGCCTGCTCTCGCGCGAGTCCCGCGCACACCCGTTTCGTTGCCGCATAGGCGATGACCGGCACGACTAGGAACGCGCCGCGGAAGAACCACACCGCGCCTTCATAGCCAAACCCGAACTGGAAGAACAGACGGTCGGCCGAGCCCGCCGCGAACACCACCGCCACCGCCGAGAGCAGCGCAGCGGCAAGCGCGCTGCGCCGCGGATTATCACGCGGACGCTCAAGCAGATCGTGGCGCCGGTAGTCCCTGCTGATGAAGCGCCTGTCAAGCCACGGCAGCGCATACAACAGCCCGAACACGATGCCGGGAAACAACACCCCGCCAAAAAACGGGTTCGGTACGAGCGTGTGTCCGAAGGCGTGGATCTCCAGGTTCGGCATCAGTCGCAGCGCGCCGATCAGCCACCCCAGATACCAGTCCGGCTGGGCGCCGTTCGTGCCGATATAGGGGTGATAGGGCCCCCACAGCCACACCGGGTTGATCTGGATCAGGCCGCCCATCAGGGCCAGCACCGCGGCGACTGCCGCGAACAAGCCGAGCGAGCGCAGCGCATACCCAGGCCACATCGGGGTGCCCACCACGTTGTCCTCACGCCGGCCGGGGCCGGGGAACTGCGAGTGGCGCTGGCGCATGATGATCGCCAAGTGCACCGCGATCAGTCCACCGATGATCGCTGGTAGCAGGAACACGTGCGCGATGAACAGCCGCGACTCAAACGCCGTCGACCCAGGGAACCTGCCGCCCCACAACGCCGTCGCGAACGGGCCGCCGATCAAAGGGAGCGACATCGCGACTGCCCACGCGATCGCCAACCCCATCCCCGAGAGCAGATCGTCGGGGAGCGAGTAGCCAGCGAAGCCCTCCAAGATCGCGAGCGCCAACAGGGTGACGCCGATGAAGTAGTTGATGTCGCGAGGCTTGCGGAAAGCGCCGGTGAACACGATCCGCAGCAGATGGAGGGTGATCGCCGCGACGAACACCAGCGCCGCCCAATGGTGAACCTGACGGGCGAGCAGCCCGCCCGATACATCAAAGGAGATGTGCAGGGTGGAGGCGTAGGCGTCTGAGACGCTCTGGCCCTGCAATGCCTGGTAGCTGCCGTGGTAGACGGTCTGCGTCGTGTCCGGGTCGAAGAACAGCGCCAAAAACGTGCCCGTGAGGACCAGCACCACGAACGAGTACAGGGCGATCTCGCCGAGCAGGAAGCTCCAGTGGTCAGGGAACACGTAATCCATCAGCCAGCGCATTCCCCGCGCCGCGCCCAGCCGCTCATCCACGAACGCCACCGCGTCCACCGGCCGTTCCTTGGCGGTGTGGCTCACGATGGGTCTCCCCACCAGGACGGGCCGACAGGCCCCGACATCGGCCCAGCAGCGCGCAGCACACCAGCGCTGTCGATAGTCAGCGGCAGCTGCGGCAGCGGCCTGCCGGCGGGGCCGAACTCGACGCTGCCACCGTCCAGTACGTCGAACGTGGAGTAGTGGCAGGGGCACACCAGCGCCGGCCCCTTGGACTCGGTTGATGGGCTGAGCGGGTCTCGAAATAGCGAGATAGCGCACGCGGCATGGGTGCAGATCTTCGAGTAGGCAAGGATGCCCTGCGGTGCCCAGCCGGCACGCTCGGCGGGTAGCCGCAGCGTCGCGGGGTCAACGCGCACCACCACGACGGGGGAGCCCAGGTCCTCCTGATCGGCGCCCTGCGGGAACGCGGTCTGAAAGCTCCGTTCGATGATGTCGGCCGCGAGCATCGGGTTGCCCTGC
Source organism: uncultured Solirubrobacterales bacterium (assembly GCA_963744245.1). GTDB lineage: Bacteria > Actinomycetota > Thermoleophilia > Solirubrobacterales > Solirubrobacteraceae > Palsa-744. The sequence continues at coordinate 10,995 of CAVUST010000002.1, read as the reverse complement.
TCGTCCACGAGCGCGCGCCCTGCCCGCCACGGTGTGCGTCGCAGCTGCTCCTCGAGACCAGGGCCAAGCGCCGCCACAGGAATCACCACCGCCGCCGTCAGCCCGGCGCCCGCGACCCCGGCGGCGCCGGCGAGCAGCCGCCGACGCGTGATGCCCTCCACACCCTCGGCGGCCTGCTCGATGACCTCACGAGCAGCGTCCGGGTCGGCCAGCCGGGGGCGCTGCTCGACCTTCGTCTCTTGGGGCACCAGCCAGCGGCCCGCGAGCACCAGCGCACAAGCCAGCAAAGCGAGCGCCGCGCCGAGTGCGAGACCCAGCAGCTGCGTATTCGGGTCGAGCACGAACAAGGCGACGAACGCGAGCGCCGCGACCGGCACCAGCAGCAGCACAGCCACGACCAATAGCTCCGCCCATGCGGGTGCGCCTGTGTGCCGCTCAGACGGGTCCACCTCGGGCTGCTGGCCGCGTGCGCGCAGCGCTCCGGTGCGCCACAGCACGAACATCACGATCGCCTTCCAGGCCCGGCTCATGCGTTGCTCCCTGGCCGCGGTGGACGTTCGGGCTGCTCGCTCGTGCGCTCGCCGAGCAGCCTGGCGATCAACAACAGCGCGGCGGCGGCCAGCAGCCACGCGACCATTCCCTCGGGGATCGGGCCGATCCGACCGATGCCCCAGCCGCCCAGGTTGTCTGGGTGCTGGATGCTCTGGATGTAGCGCGCGAGCGAGTTCACCTCCGTGTCGGTGAGCTCGCCTTCGCCGAAGCGAGGCATCACATACGGGCCGATCCGTACCGCCTCACCGACCTGTCTCGGTGTCGCCTGATTCAGCGCAGGGACGATCGCGCCGGTCACGATCCCGCCCTGACCCTGGATCGTGTGGCAGCCCGCGCAGTCCAGTCCGAACAGACGCTGCCCTTCCGCGAGCGATCCTCGGTTCGGCTGCACCGTTGGAATGCCAGGGCCGCCGAACGATCCGACATAGGCGACGAGCGCCTTGATCTTGCTCGGCGGAAATGCGGGACTCGTCCGCAGCGGCTGCGCCTTCGGGTTGGGTAGCGGCATTCGCCCGGTCTGCAGGTAGAAGTCCGCCGCCAGCGCGCCGACGCCATGCAGGCTCGGGGCGCGGCCACTGATGCCCTGCGCGCTCAGACCGTGGCATGACGCGCAGGAGGAGTCGAACAGCGCGTGACCCTGCGCCACCAGCCCAGAAGGAGCGGCAGTGGAAGTGGGCGAGGGGGTTGCGCTGGCGTCCCAGTGAGCGGCGAAGTCAGTCAGCGCGAGCGCGCCGCACACAAGCGCCACCATCATCATCAGCCGGCGTCTCATCGGCCCGCCGGCTCCCGCACCGGCAACCCGGTGCTCCGGTCGGCGTAGCGGTCGCGGCGCTGCTGGCGTCGCTCCTCGGCGAGCATCGCGCTCATCGCGATCACGATCGCCAGCACACCCATCACCACGCCGCCAGCCACCAGCATCAGCACCCCAGCTGTCTGCTGGTCCGCCAGCGCCGAGACGTGCAGGGCCCGCGCCGGCGCCAAATAGAACGGGTAGCGGACGTGCTCATCGAACAGGAACACGCCGGCAGGAATCGACATCACGAGCATCGCGGCCATCAGCCACGAGAACCTCGCGATCGCACCAGGCGGGCGCGGGATCGGGTCGGCCGCGAGCAGCGGCAGCAAAAACAGCGTGCCCGTCCAGAAGTAGGCGGCGTGCTCGAGCGCATGGATCGTCTGGTCGCGCAGCGCCGCTTCATAGACACCCGTCAAATGCGTGGCGAGCACCACAACCGTGAACAACGCGAACCCGCACGCCGGCCTCGTCAACAAGCGCACCGGGCGGCCACGCAGAAACTAACAGCACGCGTGCGCAGCCGGCGTGGACGCGCTCAACGCCAGGCGCACCGGCGCACCCCACAACATCAGCATCGGTGCGAGCGAGGATCAGCAGCAGATGCTCGATCACATGCACCGACAGCAGCTCATCCGCGTACTGGTCGATCCCCGACATCAACGCGAGCGCCAGGACCACCAGCCCCGCCAGAAACGAAACGCCCGCCAGATCGGCCAGCGCGCGGAGGCACGGCCATGCCCCACACGTAAAGGCCCGCCGCCGTCATCCCCAACACCAGAGCAGCACGGGGTCCAAGGTCCACGTACCCAGCAGACGGCACAAGCGTCGGCGGCTGCGCGCTCACCGCAAGCCTTCCCTACGCAGCTCCCGCGAGCGCTCGCGCTGCTCACGCACCACGCCGCCGAGGCCGAGCGCCGTGATGCCGACGCCGATCAAGATCAGCCACAGCCCGAACCCGGCGCCGATGAGCGCCACGGCAACCCCGACGACCAGCGCGACCGTAGCGACGGAGCTGTCGGTGATCAGCCGCGGCCCATCAACCTGCCCCTGGCGGATGTCGAGCGCCCACACCACAAGCCCGACGAGAACACAAGCTGCGCTGGCCACCGCCGGGATCGCGAACTGGATCAGTTTCGGGGCGAACACGGCCTGCACGCCGGTCAGCACCGCCAGCCACAACCCCCAGACGAGCAGCACGACAGCCGCGCGTCTCATACGCCCACCTCCTCGCGCGCCTCGCGCAGATCCAAAAGGGGCGCGTAGCTGCGTATCGGCGGCAGCTCGTGGAAGTTGTGGCGGGGTGGCGGCGAGCTCGTCGCCCACTCGAGCGTCTGCGCCCCCCAAGGATCATCTCCAGCCTCGCGCCGGTCACGCAACGAGACCAGCATGTTCCACATGAACACCAGCACCGACAGCGCGATCACGACCGACCCGGCAGTCTCCAGAATGTTCAACCCCTGCCAACCCGTTGAGGCGGGATAGCGCGCGATCCGCCGCGTCATGCCCTCAGCACCCAGGATGAACATCGGGAAAAAGGTCACGTTCGTCCCGATTACCATCAGCACGAAGTGCAGCTTGCCGAGACGCTCGCGCAGCATCGCCCCGGTGATCTTCGGAAACCAGTAGTAGATGCCGGCGAACAAGCCGAACGCGCTGCCCGCGAAGATCGTGTAGTGAAAATGCGCCACCACGAAATACGACATGTTCAGCCCGTAATCCAACGGCGGCGAGGCAAGGATCACCCCCGTCAACCCACCCACGAGGAACTGCACGAGGAAGCCGAGCGCGAACAAGAACGAGGTGGTGAAACGCAGCCTGCCTCGCCACAGCGTCGCCAGGAAATCGAAATACTCGATGCCCGCCGGGACGATCAAAGCGGTCGATGTCAGCGCGAAATACTTGTTCGAGAGCACCCCGAACGTGTACATGTGGTGCGCCCACACCGTCATCGACAAGCCAGCGAAAGCGAGCAGCGCGACCACGAACGCGGAGTAGCCGAAAAACCGCCGGGATGAGAACGTGGCCAGCACCTCGCCGACCATCCCCACGAACGGGAAGAACATCACGTACACAACTGGGTGCCCGTAGAACCAGAACAGCGCCTGGTAGTCCACCGCGCCGGCGCCGCCGACGAGCACATCCCCGAAGTGCCGTTGCGCCCACAGCAACCCGAGCGCGAGCAGCAGCGCGGGGAACCCGAACACAACCATCACGCAGGTCACGACCATCGTCCAGGTGAACACCGGCATCCGCATCAACGTCATCCCCGGCGCCCGCCGGCGAAGCGCGGTCGACAGGATGCAGCCCGCCCACAGGATCTGCCCGAGCGTCGCCAGCATCACCCCGAAGATCCACAGTTCCATGCCGCTGCCCGGGGAGTGGATCGAATCTGAGAGCGGGTCGAACCCCCACCAGGAGGCCGCCGCGGCGCCGCCGCTGGTCAGAAACCCCGACCACATGCTCACACCGCCGCACAACAGCATCCACAGCCCGGCCAGCGCCACGCGCGGCCCTGCGATCTCCGCCGCCCCGACCTGCAAGGGGACGAAGTACACGCCGACCGCGAGCGCGACCGGCACGATCACGAGGTAGACCATCGTCGAGCCGTGCATCGTGAAAAGTTCGTTGTAGGTCTGCTGGGAGACCACGCCGCCGTCCGCCGCGAGCTGGCTTCGCATCAACAACGCCAACAGCCCACCCGCCAGGAAGAACACGAACGCGACCATGCAGGCCGCGCCGGCGATCCGCTTGTGGTCACTCGAGGCGAACGTGCGCGACGCCGCGCGGGCAGGCACCGCAACCGCGTTCACGACGACACTCCCTGCCGGACGGCTTCGTGCGCGAGCCACGCTGCGAAGCGCTGCGGGCTGACCGCCCGGATGGCGAAGTGCATCTCGCTGTGGTCCTCTCCACAGAGCACCGAGCACTCACCGCCGTAATAGCCGGGCGTCTGGAACAGGAGATCAAAGCGGGTCGTGTAGCCGGGCACGAACTGCCGCTGGTAGTGAAGACCGGGCACCCAGAAGCCGTGAATCACATCCTCAGAGCTACCCACGAATTCAACCTCGCTGCCCGTCGGCACATACGCCGGCGTCGGATGCCACGTATCCACATCGGCGATGCTCACGCCGTCCGAGTAGATGAAGCGCCAGCTCCACTGCGCGGCGATCACCTTGATCCGAACCCCAGGATGCGCGGCCGTGCGATCGATCGGCGTCTCCGCGGTGAACGTCACCCACAACAAGAAAGCCACCACGCCCGCCAGGACGCACGCATACGCCGTCTCCAGCACGAGCGCCTGCGAGCGCCGCCCCGGCGTCCTGCGTCTCGCGCCTGCGATCAGCAGCACCAGCAGCGTGCCGAGCACGAGCACGAACACGCCCACGGCGATCGGCAGGTAGATCCCCTCCACGTGCTCGTAGGCGTGCGCCGTGTTCGGCATCAGTGCTCGTAGCGCTCCGCCTCGCCCTCACGCAACGACAGCCCCATCCCAGGGACTGTCGGGTCCGGCCAGAGCCCGCCTTCGCGCAGCGGCGGGGCGCCGTCGAACAGCATCCCCTCGATGCGGGCGTGGTCGTGGAAATACTCGACGTGCGCGAGCGGCTCGATCGCCGCGCACACGTGCGCGTGCAGCGCCGGGCTCGTGTGCGCAGAGAGCCGCAAGCCACGCGCGGCGCACAGCGCGCCCACCTGCAGCATCTGGGTGATGCCGCCGCAGCGCGTCACGTCTGCCTGCAGCACGTCGACCGCGCCGGCGTCGAGCATCCGCCGGAAGTAGAAAAGGTCATAGCCGTACTCGCCCGCGGCGACCTCCATCCCCGCCGGGGCGCGGTCTCGCAGCAATCTGAGTCCCTCGAGGTCATCGGAGGAGACCGGCTCCTCAAACCACGACACCCGAGCCTCTCGGGCGAACGTCTCGGCGAGCGCCAGCGCCTGCTTGCGCGAGTAAGCGCCGTTCGCGTCCACGAACAACTCGACCCCATCGCCGATCACGCTGCGGGCATGTCGAACGCGCTCAGGATCACGGTCAGGCTCTGAGCCCACCTTCATCTTCACCGCGCCGATTCCCTGTGCCACCCAGCCAGTGAGCTGGCGCTGCATCTGCTCCGGGGTGTAGGTGGTGAACCCGCCGCTGCCATACACCGGCACCCGCTCGCGGACCCGACCCAGCAGAGTGCTCAACGCGACCCCAAGCAACCTTGCCTTCAGGTCCCAGAGCGCGACATCTACGGCCGAGATCCCGCTCGAGGCCACCCCCGGATAGCCGATGTTGCGCACCGCACGACGCATCGCTGCCCACGCCGCCGACGGCGAAAGCGCATCCCCGCCAACAACCGCCTCGCCAAGGAGCTCTGAGACCAGCGCGGCTGCCGCACCCGCCGCGTAGCTATAGCCAACGCCGGTATGTCCAGCTGAGCGGGCTTCCACGACGACGATCGTCGTCGTATCCCAGCTAAGCGTGCCATCGGCCTCCGGCGCGTCCGTCGGCACCGTGAACGCCCTCGCCGTGAGCTGCTCGACAACGGGCTTCGCCCCGCGGGCCGGATGCTCCGCGGGGCTCTCGGCGTCTGCGCTGCTCACCGGCCCGACCCGCGATCGTGTCTCGTTCAGCGAGTGCCGACGAAACGAGCGTTCTGCTCGTTCTCGACCTCGACGTGCTCGGGCCGCGGACCCTCATCCCGGCCGCCCTCGATCTCATCGCCCTCGGGCGCCAGCTTTTTGCCGCGCAGCCACATGCTCAACGCATACAGCCCGCCGCCGAGCACGCCAACCACGATCAGCACCAGCACGAGAATGAAAATGCCTCCAAATTCCATGCCAGTCACATACCCAAACCGTCGTTGCTCAAACCGTCGTTGCTCACGGCTCCGCCTGCGCGAGCGCGACGACCGCGGCGACATGCGAGAGGTGCGTAAGCGTCTGCGGATAGTTGCCCAGCAGCTCACCGCTGGCGGGATCGACCTGCTCTGAGAACAAGCCGAGCGGGCTGGCGGCGCCCATCGTCCGGTCGAACACCTCCCGCGCCTCCGGCAACCTGCCCTGGCGGGCGTAGCACTCAGCCAGCCAGAACGAGCAGGCAAGGAACGCGCCCTCCCGGCCGGGCAGCCCATCGTCCTGGCGGTAGCGGTAGAGAAACCCCTCCGCATCAAGCTCCGCGCGCACCGCGTCAGCGGTGCGGAGCATCCGCTCATCATCGAACTCTACGAACCCCACGACCGGCAGCAGCAGCAGCGCGGCGTCCAACGCCGGCTCGTCAAAGCACTGCACGAACACGCCACGCTCAGAGTCATAGCCGCGCGTCTCGATCGCCTCGCGCATCTCCTTGCGCGCTTTCTCCCAGCGCCGCGTCGGCGCCGTGCGCGCGCACTCCTCAGCCAGCCTGAGGCCGCTGTCCACCGCCGCCCAACAGCACGCCTTGGAGTGAACGAAATGCCGCGGCTCCCCCCGCCACTCCCAGATCCCCCGGTCGGGCTCAGACCACCGCTGCACCGCAGTGTCGACGAGCTCTGAGAAGAACCGCCATTCGTCATCGTCAGGGGAGTGCCCACGGCGATGCCACCGCCACGCCAGATTGAGGATCTCGCCGAAGGCGTCCAACTGCAGCTGACCGGCAGCTTCGTTACCGACCCGTACCGGCCGCGAGCCACGATAGCCCTCCAACTCCAGGCATTCCTCAGAGATGCGTCGCTCACCACCGATCCCGAACAGAATCTGCAGGTCCTCGGCGTGCCCGGCGCTGGTGCGCACGATGAAATGGCGAAACCGCCGGGCCTCACGCTCGCAGCCAAGCTCCGCCAGCGCGTGCGCCGTCAGCGTCGAGTCCCGCACCCAGCTGAAGCGGTAATCCCAGTTGCGCTCGCCGCCCAACGTCTCCGGCAGCGAGGTCGTGGGGGCAGCCACGATCGCCCCGGTCGGCGCGTAGGTCAGCGCCTTCAGCGTCAACGCCGAACGCACGAGCGCATCGTGATCGGGGCCGTCCTTGCTCAACCGCTCACGCCAAGCGCGCCACCACTGCACGGTCTCCTCAAGACGCTCGTCCACCTTCCCGGCATCCAACGCGCTCTGCTCTCGCTCAAGCAGATGCGGGCGCACGAACCGGATCAACAGTCGCAGCCGCTCCCCGGCATGGATCTGGCCGCCCGCGACGATCGCTTCCTGCTCGACGCGCAGCTCGCCGTCGCTCCAAACCAAGAGCCCGTCGTCGCCGCCGATCGCCGTAAACACGTCTACCGCGGCGCGACGCAGCCACGGCCGCACCGCCCCGTAGTCAAACCGGGGTGCCACCTCGAAGCGCACCTCCGCGCTGCCGCGCTCGCACTCGACGATCCGCACCAGCTCACGATGCGGCTCGAGCGCCCCGTGCTCGCGCATCGCAAAGAAATCCCTCACTCGCACAGTCCCCTGCGGCCCTTCAAGGAGACTCTCGAGCACCAGCGTGTCCTCGATATAGCTCACGCCCCGCCAGCTCGCCTCGCCCTCCACGCCTACCGTGCAGAATCCTCCGCGCTCACGGTCAAGCAGCCGTCCGAAGCAGCTCCCGCTATCGAAACGCGGCAGACAGCACCAGTCGATCGAACCCTCAGCCGAAACCAGCGCGGCGCTGTGACAGTCCCCGATCAGCCCATATGAGCCGATCGCCGGCGCCTGCTTGCTCATCGTCCCCGCCGCATCGCGCCAATCCCCACAAGCCCCGCCGCGACCACAGCGCCGGCGCCAACCAGCCGCCGGTGGCGCGTGAGCTCCCACTGCACGCTGCGCGGCTTGGCCTGCTTATCGAAGTCGCCGTGCGCTGAGCGCTCGCCCGGAAGCGGCGCAAACAAGTTGTCCGGCCGCCCCGCCTGCACAGGCTCATCGGTCTGCTGGGCGTCAAACCCCGTCTTCGCCAGATAGCGGTCGCCGACGCCGGGAGCGAGCGCATTGCCGAGCAGCGTGACAGCGGTCGACGCGCCGACCCACCACTCTCGCCGCGCCGGCTCGTTGGCGGCGGCCACGATCGCCCGCGCGGCGACCTCCGGCTGATAGATCGGTGGCACCGGCTGCGGGTGCCGGGGGAGCCGTGTACGCACCGTGTCGAACTGCGGCGTGTTCATCGCCGGCAACTGCACCATCGTCACCCGGACCCCGCTGCCCTCGTGCATCAGCTCGCAACGCAGCGACTCGGTGAACCCCTGGATCGCGTGCTTGCACGCACAGTAAGGGCTCTGCAAAGGGATGCCACGATAGGCCAGCGCCGAGCCGACCTGCACGATCACACCACGATCCCGCGAGCGCATCCGCGAAAGCGCACACAACGTCCCATACACCACCCCGAGATACGTGACCTCAGTCACCCGTCGGAACTCATCGGCGGTGATCTCCCACGTGGGGGCAAACACGCTCGCCATCGCGTTGTTCACCCACACCCCGATCTCGCCGTGCTCCTCCAGCGTGCCCGCTGCCTCCTCGAGCGCCTGCGGGTCAGCGACATCGCACTCCAACACCACCGGGCGCCCGCCCAGCGACTGCACCTCAGACGCCGTGGCGGCCAAGGCTTCCTGGCCGCGGGCGATCAGCCCAACCGTCGCACCCTCACGCGCGAACGCCTGCGCGGTCGCGCGCCCAACGCCCGAGCTCGCGCCTGTCACCGCCACCACCACCGATCCCATCATTCCTCCATCAAACGCCGGCGACACACACCGCGCATCTACCCAACCACCCGTCCCGCCAACCGTAACCGCACCACCCGTCCGGTGCGATTCACATCGGACGGACGCGGGTATGCAGCCACCAAGATGAGCGAGCGGGCACGATGGACTTCCTGAAAGAGGCGCTGAGAGGCAGCAACCGCTTCGTGCTGCGCCTAGCGCTCCTCGCCGCCATCGTGCAGCGATGACCGTGGCGATCCTCGATGTCGACGGGACACTCGTCGACACCAATTACCAGCACGCGCTTGCCTGGTATCGCGCGTTCCGCGACCACGAGATCATCCTCCCGATCTGGCGCCTTCACCGTCACATCGGCATGGGCGGCGACCAGCTAGTCGAGAAGGTCACCGACGCTGACGTGGAGCACAGGCTCGGCGATCAGATCCGCTCACGCGAGAGCGAGCGCTACAGCGAAATGATCGGCGAAGTCGAAGCCGTCAGCCAAGCCAGCGAGCTACTCAGCGACCTACGCGACCGCGGCCACACGGTCATCCTCGCAAGCTCCGCCAAGAAGCCCGAGATCGAACACTACATCGACCTGCTCGGCGCGCGCCAGCTCGCCGACGGATGGACGAGCGCCAGCGACGTGAAAGCCACCAAGCCCCAGCCCGACCTCGTGAACGCTGCCTTGGAATGCGCGGACGCAGAACCAGAGCAGGCGGTGATGATCGGCGACACACCCTGGGACGTCCAAGCAGCCCAGCGCGCCGGCGTGCAAACGCTCGCGGTGATGACCGGCGGATTCTCAAAAGAAGAGTTGTGCGAAGCAGGCGCCATCGATGTCTACGAGTCGGTTGCTGAGCTGCGCTCCTCACTCGAGGAGACAGTCCTGCGGAGCAAGCCATCCAGATCGTGAGCATCTCGCTCACTGGCGCACGCGAGCGGTTCAGGCACGGTCGCTGGCATCCGCGAGCAACTCCAGTACCGCCTTCTCGACGCGAGCACGGACTCTCGCTTTGCCAAGATCCGGGCCAGCGCGACCGATTGCCGCAGCGATCGTCACCCCGGCCTGAAAACGGTCGATCACCCTCGGGTCCACATATGACGCACGACACACGGCGGGCGTATTACCCAAATACGCCGCAACCGTCTTGATTGCCTGTTTGACCTCCCGCTCATGCGCGGCTTTCCCTCTCACCTCCTCTGCGCTTGCCAACGCGACGGCGGCGAGCACCGTCGCATTCCAAGTACGAAAGTCCTTAGCCGTGAACTCCCCACCCGAGCACTGCTTCAGGTAGGCGTTCACCTCCTCGGCGGTCAGGTCCCTCCAACCGTCGCTCGCACGGTAGGCCAGCAACTGCGAGCCGGTGCGCCGCCGCTTCAAGGCCCCGACCATCACCAGCGCCTCGGGGTCGGCGATCGCCTGCACCCGCCGCTGCCCAGACTTCGCGGGGAAGTCGAAGATCACCTCACGCTCCTCGACGGTCACGTGCTCGCGCAGCATTGTCGTCAACCCATAGGACTCGTTGCGCTCCGCGTAGTCCTCCGAGCCGATACGAAAGAACCCCAGATCAAGCAGCCGCACCGCCAACGCCAGCACCCGCCGCTCGGTCAACTGCCCAACCGCGACCTGCCGCTCGCCGCTGGGGAGCTCGAGGTCGCGCGCCACACGACGACGCAGCCGTGGCAGCGCCGCACCGAAGGCGATCATCGAGTCGAACTTCCGTCGGTCGCGGTGAGCCCGCCAACGCTCGTGGTAGAGGTACTGCTTGCGGCCCGCGGCATCGACCCCAGTGGCTTGCAGGTGCCCAAGCGGGTCCATACACACCCACACCTCCCGCCACGCAGGCGGGATCACGAGTTCCGCGATCCGCCCCAGCACCTCGGGGTCATCGACACGCCCCCCGTCGGGGTCGAGGTACTCAAAGCCACGGCCGCGTCGCCGGCGCACAATGCCAGGCGCCGCACAGTTACTACGCCTCAAGCGTGCGATCTCACCCCTCCAAGCATCATCCCGGCCAT
>CAVUST010000001.1:0-2585610 GCA_963744245.1 uncultured Solirubrobacterales bacterium | reverse complement strand
CGACGGGGTAAGCGACTACCGAAACAGCCAACAACCCCGGAGGCCGCCATGTCAGCAACGAAGAGCAGCAACGGCATTCTCGCCGAGGACGCCCGTGAGGAGCGCGAGCGGATCGTGGAGATGCTCACCAAGGCGTACTGGATGGAGATCGAGACGGTCATGAGCTACCTCGCCGGTTCGGTGAACCCGGACGGGGTGCGCGCCCAGGAGATCATCAAGTCCCTGCGCGAGGACATCCAAGAGGAGCTCGGGCACGCCACCCAGTTCGCCAACCGCATCAAGGAGCTCTACGGGATCGTTCCCGGCTCGATGGACTTCGCAGCCGAACAGTCCTACCTGCAGCCGCCCGAGCATCAAACGGACATCGTGCACGTCATCAAGGGCGTGATCGAGGCCGAGACAGGCGCGATCGACTTCTACAACGAGATCATCGAGGCGACCGAGGAGACCGATCCCGTCACCAACGACATGGTGATCGCGATCCTCCACGACGAGGAGGGCCACCGCCGCCTGTTCGAGGGGTTCCTGCGCGAGTACCAAGACCAGCCGTGAGCAGCACGACTGCCACTGGCATGGCCACCACAGAGGAGAGAGCCCAAGCGCAGCCGCGATCCGCCCTGAGTTTCACCTTCGACGACGGCCCCGACGAGACGTGGACGCCGCGCGTGCTAGAGCAGCTCGCCCGCTGCGAAGTCACGGCGACGTTCTTCATGGTCGGCGAACGAGTACGCGCTCACCCTGACCTCGCCCGCACCGTGCTCGCCGCCGGCCACGAGATCCAGCTGCACTGTGACCGTCACATCCGCCACACCGAGCTCACCGAAGCAGAGCTACAGCTCGACACCGAACTGGCGCTCGACGCCCTGGCCACAGTGGACGTGAGCCCGCAGCTCTGGCGGGCACCGTGGGGAATCTGCACCGACGCGAGCGTTCGAGCAGCCGCCCAGGTTGGCCTGCAGCTCGTGCGCTGGTCAATCGACACGCACGACTGGCGCGGCGATCAGCCACACCACATGCTCGCCGATATCCACGACCAGCTCGCTGACGGTGGGGCGGTGTTGATGCACGACGCAATCGGGCCCGGAGCACGACGGGCCGGCTGCCAGAACACCGTTGCGCTGCTACCAGCGCTCGCCGCTGCCGCCCGCGCCGACGGTCTCGCGCTCGCCCCGATGCAACACCAAGCGATCAGCCCGCCAGCGATCGAGGTGCCAGCGTGAGCGTCCAACAGCTACCCACGCGAGCCTCCACCGCACGACTCGAGGACGCGCTCGCGCGCATCGCCCAGCGCGCCATCGAGCTCGATCGCCAACCACGGTTCCCCACAGAGAACTTCGCCGACCTTGCTCGCCGCCGGTGCACTCACACCCCCGCCCGATGGACTGGCGGGCGAAGCGCGGCTCGTGCGGGCAGTGGCCGCCGCCGACGCCTCGACCGCGCGCATCCTCGACGGACACCTCAACGGCATCGAGCGGCTGACCCTCGCCGCCCCCGAGCCGCTGCGCTCCACCGAGCTCACCCAGATACAGGAAGGCGAGCTGCTGCTCGGCGTATGGGGCGCAGACCCAGCCGCCGGCGAGGGGCCACCCGCCCGGCTCGAGCACACCAACGGACAGCCGGTGCTGCGCGGCGTCAAGACCTTCTGCTCGGGCGCCGGCGGCGTTCAGCGCGCGCTCATCCTCGCCGCAGACCACGACGGCTCCCGCCGCCTCGTCTACCTCGACACCACCAGCAGCCAGATCAGCATCGACCGCGGCTGGTATCAAGCATCCGGGCTGCGCGCCTCAGAGAGCCACCGCGTCGAGTTCCACGACACGCCCATCCTCGCGGTCCTCGGCGGCCCCGGCGAGCTATCACGCGAGCCCTACTTCTCCCGCGACGGCATCCGCACCTCCGCCACCTGGGCCGGGCTCGCCGACAGCATCATGCGCGAGACCCTCAGCGCGCTCGACCCCGACCGAACCGACGCGGTACAAGCCCACATGCTCGGCAGGATGCGCGTCGCGCAAAGCACGATCGACCGCTGGCTCGCGCACACCACTCACAGCCTCAACCAGCCAGATGATCCGCGACCCGAGCTCGACCCGGCCGTGCTCGCCCTGGAATGCCGCGTCGCCCTCGCAGACGCCGCCCGACTGATCTCCACCCAGGCGGCACAGGTCTGCGGGTCACGGGCACTGATCGGCGCGAGCACCCTCGACCGCGCCCGCCGCGACCTCGACCTGTTCCTCCTGCAGCATCGGCTGGACCCCAAGATCGCAAAGCTCGGCACGCACACGCTCACCACGGAGGGAGCATGAGCGCCACCGCCGACCTCGCGCGCTTCGAGCGTCTCTACCAGCAAAGCCCCGACCCCTGGGGCTACCGCACCAGCAGCTACGAGCAAGAAAAGTACGCGGCGACGCTCGCAGCGCTGCCGAAGCAAACCCACGGCCTGGCCCTGGAGGTTGGCTGCTCGATCGGCGTGTTCACCGGCCAGCTCGCCGCGCGCTGCGAGCACGTCGTCGCGATCGACTTCTCCCTCAGCGCTCTGGAGCTCGCCCGCCGCAACCTGCGAAGTGTCAGCAACGTCGATCTTCTGCGCGCCAGCTTTCCCGAGGAAACCCCGCCTGGCTCCTGGGATCTGATCGTCTGCTCAGAGGTCCTCTACTATCTGCAGCCGTCGGCGCTCGCAAGCGCGATCGGCTGGATCAAGACACAGCTCAGCTTTGGTGCGAGCGTGCTGACTGTCAGCTGGCGCGGCATTGGGCGCGACGAGCCGCTGAGCGGCGATGAGCTGCACGACCGGCTCGCTCGCGAGCTCGCCCGCTGGCACGCGCTCGACGCACGCCAAGAGCAGTACAGGCTCGACCGCTTCGACGGCCGATGAGCCCACGGCGGATCGTGATCGTCGGCGCCGGCCCCGCCGGCCTGGCAACCGCCCGCGCCTACCGCGAAGCAGGCGGCACGGCAGAGGTCACGATGCTCGGCAAGGAGACCCTCATCCCCTACAGCCGGCCACCGCTGACCAAGGAGTTCCTGCGCGGCGAGCTCGACGCCAGCGAGCTGCCCATCGAGGAGCCCAGCTGGTTTGAGGAGCACGACATCCAGCTGCGCCTCGGCTGCCAAGTCACAGCCATCGACCCCAGCACAGGCGCCGTTCACGCCGACGGCTATGCGCTCAGAGCCGACGTGATCGTGCTCGCCACCGGCGCCGAACCATCCCGCCCGGACCTGCCCGGCCTGGACGACCCGCGGGTACATACGATGCGGGAGCGGCCCGACAGCGAACGCATCGCCTCACAAGCCAAGCCAGGCACCCGCACCATCGTGCTCGGCACTGGCTTCATCGGCTGTGAGCTAGCCGCATCGCTCGCGCTGCGCGGCACCCACGTCACGCTCGTCGGCCAAGAACCAGCGCCGCAGCAGCAGCGCCTCGGCGCCGAGGTCGCCGAGCACATCGCACGTTGGCTGGCAGACCTCGGCGTGACGCTACGGATGGGCGTGAAGGTCTCCGCCGTGCACAACGGCCGCATCGTCGCGCTCAACCACGGCGACCCGATCGAGGCCGACAACGTGGTGCTCGGCATGGGCGTTCAGCCCCGCAGCGAGCTAGCCGAGCAAGCCGGCCTTACGATCGTCAAGGGAGCGATCCTCACCGACGCGCAGATGCGCGCCCACGACCGGGTGCTCGCTGTCGGCGACGTCGCCTACGCCCACAACCGCAGCGCAGGACGACGGCTGCGCGTAGAGCACTGGGGCGACGCGCTCGGCCAAGGCGAGATCGCCGGGCGCGTACTCGCCGGCCAGAACACGCACTGGCAAGACGTGCCCGGCTTCTGGTCGACCATCGGCCAGCACACCCTCAAGTACGCAGCCTGGGGCGACGGCCACGACCAATGCAGACTCGATGAGCACCCCGACGGCGCGTTCACCGTGTGGTACTCGCACCACGACAAGCTCGTCGGTGCGCTTACCCACAATCGCGACGAGGACTACGAACAAGCGCAACAGCTCATCGCCGCCGGGGGAAGCCCACCATGAACGAGCACCCGCTAGACCTCCACGGGATGCCGGCGGCCGTCGAGCTCGCACCGCCGCACCCCGACCTCCACGCAGTCGTCGTCATCCCGGCCCGCGACGAGGCGCCCCGGATCGCCGCCTGCCTGCACGCGCTCGCCAGCCAGCACGACATGCCCGCCAACAGCTACGAGGTAATCGCGATCCTCGACGGCTGCCGCGACAACACGCTCGGAGTCATCCAGCAAACTGCCCGGCTGCACGAGCAGCTCGCCATCCACACCGTGACCCTTCCGCATCCCCAGGGCGTCGGACGCGCCCGGCGCCTGGGCATGGACATCGCCTGCCGACGACTCATGAGCCTCGAACGACCCGAGGGGCTGATCGCAAGCAGCGACGCCGACACGACCGTCGCCGGCGACTGGCTCTCAGCGCAACTTGCCCTCTCGCGGTCGGGCGCCGCTGCGATCGGAGGACTCATCGAGCTCGACCCCACAGAGCGAGACACGCTCGACCCGCACGCCCTCGCCGTGCGCGAACTGGGCGCCACCACGCGGCTCGCGCTCGCCGTCCAGCAGACCGCAGGCGGCGCGCTGGTCGAGCACCCGCACTTCTCCGGCGCATCGCTCGCGCTGACCGCCGCCGCGTATGAGCGCTGCGGCGGACTGCCAGTACGCGCAGCGCTCGAGGACGAGGCGCTAGCCCACGCGCTCACCAGCCAAGGCATCGCCATCCACCGCCCCCGCCACGTCCGGGTGAGGACCTCCGCCCGCACCGACGGGCGCGCTCCACGCGGTCTCGCGCAAGACCTCACGCGCGCAGACTGGCGAGCCCGCCGCTCCTACAACGCCAGCGAGTTCCCACTCGACCGTCTGCTCGCCGTCAAGCAGACACACCATCGCTCTCCTGCTGCCAGCCCGCGAAGTCGCAAAAACGATCGACCCGATCGCTCGCACCGCCGCTCGGCTCAAAGACGCCGGTCTGCTCGACGAGGTGCTCGTCATCGACGCCGCCTCCCAGGATGAGACCGCCGCGATTGCCCGCCAAGCCGGGCTCCACGTCGCCCAAGAGGATGAGCTGCTGGCCGACTACGGACCCTCACAAGGCAAGGGCGACGCGATGTGGCGAGGACTCGCCGCAACCAGCAGCGAAATCGTCGCGTTCGCCGACACAGACACCGAGGACTTCCATGAAGGATTCCTCCTCGGGCTCCTCGGCCCGCTGCTCTGCGACCCCGACATACAGCTCGTCAAGGGCACCTTCCGTCGCCCGTTCCGCAACGGCGACACCGTGCTCGCCGAAGGCGGCGGGCGCGTCACCGAGCTGATGGCAAGGCCGCTGCTCAACCTCCATGCCCCGCAGCTGGCTGTGTTCGACCAGCCGCTCGCGGGGGAGACCGCCGGCCGCCGGGCGCTGCTCGAACAGATCCCGTTCGCCGCCGGCTACGGCGTCGAGATAGCAATGCTGATCGACAGCTGGCGAACCTGCGGCCTGGACGCGCTCGCCCAAGTCGACCTCGGGCAAAGGCAAAACCGCCACCAGCCGCTGCGCGACCTCTCAGCGATGGCCTACGCCGTGCTCCTCGCTGCCCAAACCCGCTTCCTTGGGCCGGAGTTCGCCGACAGCCACGCCTGCAGCTCAATCATCCTGCCACCCACCAGCACCCTCCGAGCTGATGGAGACACGCCACGTAACCCTCGAGGAACGCCCACCGCTCATCGAGCACCGTCAACGCACGAAGGCTCACGCATCGCGAGCCGGCTATGCCTTGCGGCGCCACCGCGCCTTTCCCGACCTCAAGGGTAGGAGGCAGAGCATGAGCGCCGAGAACGACATGACCCCGCGCTTCACCCACGCCGACCGAAAGGGAGCGCCATGAGCGAGACCGTCGCCGACCACCTGCTCAACCGGCTAGCGAACGAGTGGGGAGTGAAACGCATCTACGGATACCCCGGCGACGGCATCAACGGCATCATGGGCGCCTTCGGCCGCGCAGATGACTGCCCGGAGTTCATCCAGGTTCGCCACGAGGAGATGGCCGCCTTCATGGCCTGTGCGCACGCCAAGTTCACAGGTGAAGCCGGCGTGTGCCTCGCCACCTCCGGCCCCGGCGCGATTCACCTGCTCAACGGCCTCTACGACGCGAAGCTCGACCACCAGCCGGTCGTCGCGATCATCGGTCAGCAGGCCAGGCTCGGCCTGGGCGGCAACTATCAACAGGAGGTCGACCTCACCACCCTCTACAAGGACGTCGCGCACGAGTACGTCCAGATGGCAACCGAGCCCGGCCAGATCCGTCACCTGATCGACCGCGCGATGCGGATCGCGCTCTCCGAGCGCACCGTCACCTGCGTGATCGTCCCCAACGACCTGCAGATGGAACCAGCCGTGCCGACACCACCGCACGCTCACGGCACCGTGCACTCCGGCCCCGGCTACACACCCCCGAACGTCACGCCCAACGACGAGCAACTGCGGCGTGCCGCCGAGGCGCTCAACGCGGGCGAGCGCGTAGCGATGCTTGTCGGCGCCGGCGCGCTACACGCCACCCAAGAGGTGATCGAGGTCGCCGACACGCTCGGCGCCGGGGTCGCCAAGGCGCTGCTCGGCAAGGCCGCCGTACCCGACGACCTGCCGTTCGTCACCGGCTCAATCGGCTTGCTGGGCACACGCCCCAGCTGGGACATGATGCAGGACTGCGACACGCTACTGATGGTCGGCTCCAGCTTCCCCTACTCGGAGTTCCTGCCCGAGGAGGGCCAGGCCCGCGGCGTGCAGATCGACCTGGACGGCAGGATGCTCGGCATCCGCTACCCAATGGAGGTAAACCTCGTCGGCGACAGCGCGCTCACCCTCAAAGCGCTCCTGCCGTTGCTCGAGCGCAAGGACGACCGCGGCTGGCGGGAGAAGATCGAAAAGAACATGAGCGAGTGGTGGCAGGTCATCGAGAAGCGCGCTCACGAGCCCGCCAAGCCCGTGAACCCGCAGCTGATCTTCCACGAGCTCTCAAAGCGCCTACCCGACGGCGCGATCCTCACCTCCGACTCCGGCTCGGCTGCCAACTGGTACGCCCGCGACGTGCGGCTACGCGCCGGCATGATGGCCACGCTCTCGGGCACCCTCGCGACGATGGGACCGGGCGTGCCATATGCGATCGCGGCGAAGTTCGCGCACCCTGACAGGCCCGTGATCGCGCTCGTCGGCGACGGGGCGATGCAGATGAACGGGCTCGCCGAGCTGATCACGATCGCCAAGTACCGGGAGCGCTGGTCAGACCAGCGGCTGATCGTGCTCGTGCTCAACAACCGCGACCTCAACCAGGTCACCTGGGAGCAGCGCGCGATGTCCGGCGACCCAAAGTTCGTCGAGTCCCAGGAACTACCCGACGTGCCCTACGCGCGGTGGGCGGAAATGATCGGGCTGAACGGCATCCGCACCGACGACCCCGAAGCGATCGGCGCGTGCTGGGATCAGGCGCTCGCCGCCGACCGGCCCACCGTGCTCGAGGTGTGCTGTGACCCCGAAGTGCCGCCGCTGCCGCCGCACATCACGATCGAGCAGGCCCGCTCGTTCGCCTCAGCAATCCTGCACGGAGACCCTGGCAGCCGGCGGATCATCGCCCAAGCGCTGCGCCAGAAGCTGCCCGAGTTCCTCCCAGGACGATGAGCGCCAAGCGCCTGCTGGGAAACCTGCGCCGCGGACGCGCGCAGCGCACCCTCGCCGCCGCGACCGCCGCAAGCGCGCTGCCGCTCGGCCTGGAGATCTACTTCGAGCACTTCCGCGGCTCCTTCGGCGACAAGTGGATGTGGACCCCCGTCGCGCTCTCACCGCTGCTCACCGCCGCCGGACTCGCAGGCGTGGGCTCCAAGCGAGCAGCGAGGACCGTGCTGCCCGCTGTGTCTGCCCTGTACTGCCTGGACGGGCTGATCGGCGTCTACACCCACATACAAGGCGTGCGAAAGCGCCCCGGCGGGTTCTCCGAGCCGCTCTACAACATCGTTATGGGGCCGCCGCTGCTCGCGCCCGGCTCGCTCGCCCTCGTCGGTGGCATGGGCCTCGCGGCGGCGCTCGCCGAGCGGGAGCGCTGAGGACGATGGCACAGGCACCGAGCTCCTCCGCCGGGCATCTCCCCAAGCAGGGCGGCGACACCACGCCGGGGCCGCCCGCGGGGCTGCCACACCAGCGCAAGGGCACCACGCCGCAGATGCGGGGACGCTACCCCGACTACGACGTGCTGACCGCTGCCTCCCATTGGGACGCGAAGACGCGCGGAGTCGTGCTCGACCGGGTAGCGAACGTCCCGCCGATCCGCTTCTTCACCGACCAGGAGGCACGCACGCTGGGAGCGTTCTGCGATGTCGTGACCGGCCAGGACGCAGAGCCGCGCATCCCCGTGCTCGAGATGGTCGACGCGAAGCTCCACGCCGGCAGGCTGGACGGGTTTCGCCACCACGACATGCCGCCTGACCCCGAGACCTGGCAGCAGGTCGCGGCCAACCTCGACGACAGCGCCCGCGAGCATGGCTCAGACGACGGGTTCGCCGCCGCCAGCTCCGAGACCCAGCACGAGATCGTCCAGCAGTTCTCCGAAGGCAAGCTCGACTGGGATCTGCCCGTCACGAAGGTGTGGGGAGTGGTGATGCGCGGCGTGCTCGGCGCGTTCTACTCACACCCCTGGGCGTGGAATGAGATCGGCTTCGGCGGCCCCGCCTACCCACGCGGGTACGCACGGCTCGGCGCCGGGCAACGCGAGCACTGGGAGGCCCCACCAGAGTTCGCGCTCGACCCCGTGCACGATGTGCGCGAACGGGGCCTTGAGTGAGAGACCGTCTACGTGTCGCTCTGAAGGGCGCAGTGCGCCCACCCGAGAACGACTCCGCGTTCTTGCTCGATCCACACCGGCGAGGTGTGCCAGGGCGCGAGCGTATGCGCCGCTACAGCCCCGACGAGGCGGTCGACATGCTGATCGTCGGTGCGGGAGCAGGCGGCGCAACGCTCGCGCAACGACTCGCCCGCAAAGGCTGGCGCGTGCTCGTACTCGAGGCCGGGCCCTTCTGGGACCCCGACGAGGATTGGGTCTCAGACGAGGCCGGCGCGCACCCGCTGTATTGGACGGAGGAGCGCATCATCGGCGGCGATGATCCCGTGGAGCTCGGCAAGAACAACTGCGGCCGCGGCGTCGGCGGCTCGATGATCCACTACGCCGGGTTCACGCCGCGCTTTCACCCCTCAGACTTCGAGGTCTACACCCGCGACGGCGTAGCCGCCGACTGGCCCATCACCTACGAGGATCTCAAGCCCCACTACGAGCGCCTAGAGCGCGAGCTGCCCGTCGCCGGCGAATTCTGGCCCTGGGGCGACCCCCACGGCTATCCGCACGGCCCGCACCCCGTCGGCGCCGGCGCGCTCAAGGCGTGGGAGGGAGCCAGGCGCCTGGGGATCGAGATGCGCGTCGGCCCCGTCGGAATCGCCAACGGCAGCTTCGGGCACCGCCCGCACTGCATCTACCGAGGCTTCTGCCTACAAGGCTGCAAGGTCGGCGCCAAGGCATCCCCGCTCGTCACCCACATCCCCGACGCGCTGGAGCACGGCGTCGAGGTGCGCGCCGACTGCATGGTCACGCAGATCGAGACCGACGAGTCAGGGCGCTGCACAGGCGTCACCTACTTCCACGACGGCGAGGAGAGCTTCCAAGCAGCAGATGCGATCGCGGTTGCCGGCTACTCGATCGAGACGCCACGGCTGCTGCTGCACTCCACCAGCAGCCGGTTCCCCAACGGTCTCGCCAACGAGAACGACCTCGTGGGACGCGGGATCATGGTGCAGGGCGCACCCCAGGTCGCCGGACGCTTCCCCGAGGAGATGCGGATGTACAAGGCGCCTCCGCCGGAGATCAACTGCGAGCAGTTCTATGAGACCGACCCCGGACGCGGATTCGCCCGCGGCTTCTCGATCCAGACCGTAGGCCCTTTGCCGATCGGGTGGGCCGAGCACGTCCTCGCCGACGGACACTGGGGGCAGTCGCTCAGGGAGTACATGCGCGACTACAACCACTGGTACACGATCGGCTGCCTCTCAGAGCTCCTACCCAGAGCGGAGAACCGCGTCACGCTCGCCGAGCAGACCGACCGCAACGGGATGCCCGTCGCGCGCCTGGACTACACGCAATGCGAGAACGACCGAGCGAACATCGCCTACGCCAAGAACAAGCTCCACGAAATCCTCCACGCCGCCGAAGCACAGGACATCCTCACGATCGACCGCTACGCCCACCTCGTCGGCGGCTGCCCAATGTCAGACAAACCCGAGACCGGCGTCATCGACCGAGACCACCGCGCCTGGGGAATACCCAACCTGTTCGTCTGCGACGGCAGCGTCATGCCAACCCAAGGGTCAGCTAACCCCGCGCTCACGATCATGGCCCTCGCATCTCGTCTCGCCGAGCGTCTGGGCGCAAAGCGGATCGACCCCGCCAGCACACGACCCGTCGAGGGTCGCGCATGAGCCGCGGTGGAGCGTGGGCGCGCGCCGTCGCCTGGGAAATCGACGACAGCGAGCAATGAGCACCCTCGCCTCGTGTGTCGAACCCCGCCGCGCCGGGTACGTCAAGCTCATGGCCGCCGAGCAACGACAGATCGAATGGGACACCGCCGAGATCGACGACGGCACGCTCACCGTGCAGCTGGCTGGCGCGTCCTCCAAGTCATGGAAGGCGCGTTTGGAGAACGTGCTCGTGCTGCTGGACACGCCGCACAGCGGCTGGGGAGAGGTCAGCCTCACCAAAAAGGCGATCAAGGTCTCCGGCGTCCAGCAGGGCAACGAGGCCGGGCTGCGTCACTTCCTCGAGAGCGCGGTCCTTCAAGCCAACACGGACACCGCGCCCGACGCACCCCCACCGCACGACGAGGAGGACGACGAGCCCGACGCCGACGAGCAGATGGCCCAGACCTTCCGCAGCTTCGCCGCCGAGCACCAACACCGCTAGCAGCCTCCTCCTCGCTTTTGCCGGCACGACGAGCGGGTAGATGCAGCGGTAACCACAAACCCGAGGAGGACCCACGATGGCCAAAGATCACGGCCCCAGCGTCAAGAACGACAAACAGTACGAAGGGCTCCGCGAAAAGGGCATGAGCAAGGAACGCGCAGCAAAGATCGCCAACAGCCCAGGCTCATCCAAACGAGGCGGCAAGAGCTCAGGCTCAGGCACAAAACGCAAAGCCAGCACCCAAGGCGGCACCAAAGCGCAGAAGGCCGCCGCAGGACGCAAGGGCGCCAAAAAGAGCAACAGCTAGACCATGCCCGAGCGTGCCACCGACAGCCATGCCGGCAGCCCCAGCAAGACGCCGCTCGCTTCGCTCTCCTCGCACTACGCTCCCGGCCAAGAGCGCCCGCTCGGCTCCTACGCCATCCTCACCGGCGCGTACACCACCGGCCTGGCTGGCGGCCTGATCGCGCTGCGCGCCTGTCACCACCAGCTGCCCGAGCGACCCACGACCGGCGACCTGCTGCTCGTCGGCATCGCCACCCACAAGCTCAGCCGGCTGCTCGCCAAGGACAAGGTGACGAGCTTCATCCGCGCGCCCTTCACCCGCTACCAAGAGTCAAGCGGGCAGGGCGAGGTAGAGGAGGAACCCTGCGGCCACGGTCTGCACCTCGCCGTCGGAGAGCTCCTGGTGTGCCCCTACTGCCTCGCCCAATGGGTAGCCACGGCGCTCACGCTCGGACTCATCGGCGCCCCGCGCCTCACGCGCCTCATCAGCTCCGTGTTTGTCGCGCATACCGTCTCGGACTTCCTGCAGGTCGCCTACCGCGCAGCCGAGGACAAGCTGTGAAAAACACCAGGGCACGGCCCCCTATTGGCTCGTTTGCCACCCAGGGGCCAGGGGTAGACGACAGACAGACCGAAAGCTCGCTAACGAAACAGAGGGAGGCAGCAGCGAAATGGCATCCACACAGCTAGACGGAAAGACCGTGGCCTTTCTCACAGCCCAAGAGGGCATCGAGGAGGTCGAGCTCACAGAGCCTTGGAAGGCCATCAAGGACGCAGGCGCCACGCCCAAGCTCATCGCCCCCGAAAACGGCGAGGTCCAGGCGCTCAACCACCTCGACAAGAGCTCGACATACACCGTCGATCAGTCCCTTGAGGACGCCGACCCCGACGACTACGACGCGCTGGTGCTCCCTGGCGGCGTGGCCAACCCCGACCAGCTGCGCACCGACGAGCGCGCCATCCAGTTCGTGCAGCAGATCTTTGCTGCGGGCAAGTCCGTCGGAGTCATCTGCCACGGCCCTTGGACGCTCGTGGAGGCAGACCTCGTGCGCGGGCGCAAGCTCACCTCCTGGCCATCCCTGCAAACCGACATCCGCAACGCCGGCGGGGAATGGGTCGACGAGGAGGTCGTTGTCGACGAGGGGCTCGTCTCAAGCCGCAAGCCGGACGACCTGCCGGCGTTCTGCGCGAAGATCATCGAGGAGTTCGCAGAGGGCCGTCACCAAACAGCCCAGGCTGGCGCCACCGCCCACGCGGACTAACTCCTCGCTGCATAAGGGAGAAGGATTAGTTGTGCGCGCAGCCTCAATCCTGCATCTTGGCGGTGTGCTGTTTTCACACGGCCATAAAACCTGAATTGCCTGGGTAATCGCGCTCGCACTCGCGATTACCGGATTCATTGCCCGCAGGTCGAGACGCAGACCCTAAGAGCGCCTAACAAAAAGAGGTTTTGGGATGCTGCTGTCGTAGATGGTGGCTATGGCGAAACCTTTGGTCAGTGATGGTTTGTGGGAGCGGATCGAGCCGCTGTTGCCTGCTGTTCAGCGGCGGTATCGGTATCCGGGTCGCAAGCGTGTGCCAGACCGGGCGGCGTTGACGGGCGTCCTGTTTGTCTTGAAAACGGGCATCCCGTGGGAGAATCTGCCGCAAGAGATGGGGTGCGGATCGGGGATGACTTGCTGGCGGCGACTGCGCGACTGGAACGAAGCTGGTGTGTGGGAACGCCTGCACCAGGTACTGCTGGATGAGTTACAAGACGCCCAGCAACTCGACTGGTCCAGGGTGGCCGTGGACAGCTCACACGTGCGGGCCAAAGGGGGGGCGCCAAGACCGGCCCCTCACCGGTCGACCGCCGCCGGGCGGGCTCCAAGCACCACGTGATCTGCGATGGGTCGCGTCCCTTCAGCCGGGGGAATTGAATAGACGGGCGTAGCCTCCGCTTTGACCCTGAAGAAGTCGAAGATGGAGGTACGCCCGCATGGAGAAGGTAGTCCCGAGCGAGAGGTTCCGCTCTGAACTGGACGTGATGCTGGCCGGTGTTGGCGGGGAGGAGGACCCGATCGAGACGGTCGGTCGTCTCGGTGCCCGGCTGATCCTGCAGCAAGCGCTGGAGGACGAGGTCACCGAGTTTCTCGGCCGCCGGCGCTATGAGCGCGCCGGTGAGACGGTCAGTCACCGCAACGGCTATGAGAAAAGGACGGTCAAGACGACGAGCGGCGCGATGCGCTTGGAGCGCCCGAGGGTCCGTGACGCGAAGCGGCTCGGGTTCGAGAGCCGGATCCTCGGCAAGGGCGTCGCCCGTACCCACGCTTTGGAGTCGTTGGTGATCAGTGGGTTCCTCAGGGGCCTGTCGACGAGGGATGTCGAGGCGGCGCTGGAGGAGGTCTTCGAGGAGCCGATCGCCTCACGCTCGACGGTCTCGAGGATCTGTGAGGACACCCGCGAGCGATACCGGCAGTGGTGCCGCCGGCGCCTGGAGGCACACGACATCGTCTACCTGTTCCTGGATGCGATCTACCTGAAGTTGCGCCCCGACGACACACCCTCTGAGGGCGTCCTTGTCTGCTGGGGGGTGACGCTCGAGGGGCGGAAGATCCTGCTCGGATTGGCTCTCGGAAGCCGCGAGAGCTATGACGCGTGGCTCGCGTTCGCGCGCGACATGATCGACCGCGGGCTGCGCTCACCGGCGCTCGTGGTCGCGGACGGGGCACCGGGAATCTGGAAGGCGACCCGCGAGCTCTGGCCGCACGCGCTGGAGCAGCGTTGCACCGTCCACGCCCTCAGGAACGTCACCTCAAAGCTCCCGGAGCGCCACCACGCCGAGGTCAAGGCGCGCTGGTGGAAAGCGTTCGATGAGGCCCGCTCCCCGGGCGAGGTGACCCGCGAGCTGCAGGGCATCATCGTCGACTACAAGGCCGCCTACCAATCGGCGATGGCCGTCATCGAAACGGACCTTCCGGCCCTGGTCTCGCATCTATGGTTCCCGTCCGAGCACCGCAAGCGGATACGGACCACGAATCTCCTCGAGAGAACGTTCGTGGAGGTCCGCCGGCGCACCAAGGTCATCGGCCGCTTCCCCGGCGAGACCTCAGCGCTGTCTCTGATCTGGGCCGTGCTCGAGCTCTCCAGCCGCGGCTGGAGAGGAGTGAAGATGAACCCCAAGACCGTCGCGGAGATCGAGCGGCTGCGCCGTCAGCTGCGCGAGGACCCAGCCCCACCCGTGACCGTCGACGCCGAGGAGGTGATCGCCGCATAGGATCCGCAGCAAGCGGAGCTACGCCCCGGTGATTTCACCCGGGAACTGGGACGCGACCCTGCGATGGTCAGGGCATCCCTCTGGCCGTGACGCTCACCGCTGGGAACCGCAACGACATCACCGAGCTGATCGCGCTGGTTGATCGCGTCCCGCCGACCGGCCGCTACGGGAAGTTCAGGCCCAAGACGCTGCTCGCTGACCGTGCCTATGACAGCCGAAAGCACCGTCAAGCGCTCAAAGAGCGCGGCATCACACCCCGGATCGCCAAACGCGGCACCGGCCACGGCTCCGGCCTCGGCAAAGAACGCTGGGTAGTCGAGCGCACAATCTCATGGCTTCATTCCAACCGGCGCCTCGATCGCCGCTACGACCGCCGAGCCGACATCCACGAAGCCTTCCTCACCATCGGCTGCGCCCTCATCTGCCACAAACACCTACAACACTCATTCTGTTAGGCGCTCTAAGAGCGCAGGGCCTAAAGCAGTCCGCACACGCGCACGGTGGGAAACAGGGGCCGCGGGGTTAGCCGCTCCGATCGGAGGGGTAGATCAAGCGACATCAACTTCTAGGAGGCACAAAAACGATGGTGGCACTACTTGCGTTGATACTCATCCTTGCGATCTTCGGCGGCCTCGGGTTCGCCGTCCATCTGCTCTGGATCGTGTTGGTGATAGCGATCCTGCTGTGGCTGATCGGGTTCTTCATCGGCGGTGCGCCCGTCGGTGGCGGACGTAGGCGCTGGTACGGACGCTGGTGATAAACGCCACAGCCTCAGCCCCAGAGCAAAGAGAAGGACGAATCGCCCGCTCTTGGCGACTGACCAAGGCGTCCTGGCAGGTTGTCTGTGAGGATCGCGTGATCCTGCTGCTCGCGATCCTCTCCACGCTCGTGGGAGCAGTCGGCATCGCCCGCCTTGGCAGTAGCGGCACGCACGGCCAAACCTGGGTATAAACGGGCCGTGGAGATCCAGCAGCTCGAAACGCAGGCAGACAAGGGGCCCCGCGCCAGGAACGAACACACCGCGCTCGGCTCCTCCGTCTCTGAGAGTCGCCGCAACCACCTCCTGAGCATCACCGACTCGGCGCTCGGCTACATGTCCCTGGAGGACATGCTCTCCGAGCTTCTGGAGCGCATCCGGAGCGCCCTGGAAGTCGACACCGCCGCAGTGCTGCTGCTCGATGAGGATCGCGGCGTACTCGTCGCACGCGCCGCACGAGGACTGGAGGAGGAGGTCCGCCAGGGCGTGCAGATACCGCTTACCCGTGGTTTCGCTGGCCGCGTCGCCGCCCAGGGGCGTCCGATCATCATTGAGGATCTCGACCACGCCGACGTGGTAAACCCGATCCTCCGACAGCGGGGTATCCGCTCGATGCTCGGCGTGCCTATCCACGTCGAAGGTCGCGTCATCGGCGTGATGCACATCGGCACGCTCGTCAAGCGTGCTTTCGACGAGGACGACGTGATGCTGCTGCAACTCGCCGCCGACCGCGCCGCGCTCGCGATCGACAGCGCTCGCTTGTCAGAGCACCGCTCTGTTACCGCGATGATGCAGCGCTCGCTGCTGCCCGACGTGCTGCCGCAGATACCCGGCCTGCGCTTCAGCGCCAAGTACCTGCCCGCCGGCTCTGGCATCAAGATCGGCGGCGACTGGTACGACGTGTTCCAACTCCACAACGGACGCCTCGCGTTCGTGATCGGCGATGTCGTCGGCCGGGGCGTGCTCGCCGCCTCCGTGATGGCCGAAATCCGCGCGAGCCTGCGCGCCTACATGATGCAAGGACACAAGCTCACCGAGGTTGTCACGATGCTCAACGAGCTGCTGGTCTCGGTGGGCAGCAACCGCGGCGCCACACTCTGCATCCTGGAACTCGATCCCGAAGCCGAAGAACTCGAAGCCGTCATTGCCGGGCACCTGCCGCCACTGCTGATCGAACCAGACGGCCACGCCCGGCTACTTGAGCAGAAGCACGGTCTACCCGTCGGCGTGCGCATCGGACACACCTACGAAGCCTTCTGTTATCCGTTCCCGACCGGCAGCCGGCTCCTGCTCTATACCGACGGGCTGATCGAGCGCCGCGACGAGCCCATCGACCAAGGCTTCGAGCGACTCCTCGCCGCAGCCGAGACGGCTGCCAGGCGCAGCGACTCCTCGCTCGCTGACCGCGTGTACCGCACGCTGCTAGACGAGACCCTGCTCGAAGATGACGTGGCGCTCTTGGCGATCGAGACGATGCCGCTGGGAGACACCCTGGAAATGACTCTCTCAGCACGCCCCAACGTGCTCGAAGCCCTGCGCAACACGCTCGGCCGCTGGCTGCGAGCTTTCGGCGCCAGCGAGGACGAGCTGTTCGACATCACCCTCTCCGCCTCCGAGGCCGCCACCAACGCCATCGAGCACGCCTACGGCGCCCGCGAAGCCACCTTCACCGTGCGCTGCGAACGCTCCGGCCGACAGGCGACAATCACCGTTCGCGATGTCGGCCGATGGCGCACGACTCGCCCACAAAGCGGCGGCCGGGGGCTCGAGATCATGCGCTCGCTCGTGGACGACGTGAAGATCGACAGCGACCAACACGGAACCGTCGTGACCATCACCAAGCGCCTCTCCCACCAAGCATGAGCCCACTCAACATCGAACGGATCGACGGAGTGCCCATCGCACACATCCACGAAGACATCGACGCCGCCAACGCCACTGTCACCCAACAGCAACTGGCCGACGCGCTCGGCCCCGACGCCTCAAGCCTCATCATCGACCTCAGCGAGACGCGCTACCTCGACAGCGCAGGCATCGACATGCTGCTACGCCTCAGCGACCGCCTCGACCACCGCCGCGCCAAGCTCATCCTCGTGATCCCCGACACCTCACAGCTAAAGCGCCTCGCCACGATCGTTGGTCTGTCCGATGCGATCGCCATCCACCCAAGCCTCCCAGAGGCACGGCAAGAGGCCGCCAAACGCCCGCCGGGACAGGCCGCCGCGCACCCTCAGCAAGTGGCCGAACCACCATCGGCTGGCCACAGCTTCTGAAGCCGCCACGACCTCGGCGGAACCCCTGGACGAGCAGTAGACTTGCCCAGCGACCACTACCGCCCGTCATGGCCGAAGAAGCCACCACCGCACCCGCTTACAATCCACAGGTGACGCGCTCGCCCCAAAAACAGAGGGTGAAGGTGAACAGTCAGCATCCCTATCTGACCATCGAGGTGACGAGTACACCGGGGGCTCGCGCCATCGCCCTGAACGGCGAAGCGGACCTTTTGGGCGCTCCCAACATCGAAGCGGCCCTCGCAGACGCTGCCACAGGCGAAGCACAACGCATAGTCGTCGACCTCAGAAACCTCACGTTCATCGACTCAAGCGGCCTACGCGCACTCATGGGAGGCCATGAACAGTGCATCGCCCGAGGCCACGAGCTGCGGATCATCCCCGGCCCAGCGAACGTACAGCGCCTGTTCGAGCTCAGCGGGATGAACGAGATCCTTCCCTTCTGCGACCCCGAGCTCGCGGGCGACGTCCCGCCGAGCGACGATCCCCAGATCTAGCCGCCGCGCTAGCCCTGGGCGATGCTGAGGCCCAGCCAGACGATGACCAGCGACACCAGGAAGATCGCCGCCTCCAGCACGTGCATGGTCGGGCGCTTCAGATGCCAGCCGACCAGCACGCACACCACGCCGACCAGCGCGAGCTTCACATGCAGCTTGCCGTCTGCCCACAGGTGATAGTGGCTAGCCATCGCGCTGCCCGTCGCGGCCAGCACCGTGATCGCGACCAGCGTGCCCCAACCGAAACGGCGTGCGACCCGACGCACCTGCGTCAAGTCACCGCTCTGCCGGGCGACCGGTACTACCGCAGCCGCCAACACCAGCTGGCCGCCGACAAAGAAGGCCATCGCCAGCAAGTGCAAAAAGAGCACCGCTCGCCACAGGTTGCTCACAGCACCGCCTCGCTCAACCGCCCGCGCATCGCCTGCAGATTGTCCTTTCTACCGTCCCGATGACGCCAACGCCGCCCACCGGCTCAGACCAAAGCCGCTCCGGCGGGCGGCAAGTCGGCAACTCGCCATGCCTCCCAGCGACCACAGAAACCATATCGGCTCCCGATATAGTCGCGTTGCGTGAGCGCCACCAACCCAGCGGGACGTTTCCCAAGCGACGCCGTGGTCCCACCCGACCAAAGATCACACGGCAGTGAGCGCCTGCTAGGCGACTTCACGACCACACCACGAGTGCTCACGCTGCTCGCCGGCGCCATACCGCTCGGTGGGGTGGTCGCGCTGCTCGCGCTCGCGCTGCTCGACTTGATCGCGCTCATCACGCACCTCGCCTACACCGGCACCATCTCGACCACGCTCGGCCCACCAGACACCAGCGTCCTCGGGCCGCTCAGCGTGCTCGTCCCGGTCGCCGGCGGGCTCATCGTGGGATTGATGGCTCGCTACGGCTCTGAGCGCATCCGCGGCCACGGCATCCCAGAGGCGATGGAAACCATCCTCCTGCGCGGCAGCCGCATGGAGCCACGCCTCGCCGTGCTCAAGCCCATCTCAAGCGCAGTCAGCATCGGCACCGGCGGCCCGTTCGGCGCCGAGGGCCCGATCATCGTCACCGGCGGCGCCACCGGCAGCATCCTCGGCCAGTTGCTGCACCTCACCGCTGCCGAGCGACGCTGCCTACTCGTCGCCGGAGCAGCCGCCGGCATGACCGCCGTGTTCGGCACCCCCGTCGCAGCAGTGCTACTCGCGGTCGAGCTGCTGCTGTTCGAGTGGCGACCACGCTCAATGATCCCCGTCGCACTCGCCGCCTGCGCCGCCGAGGCAACCCGAGAAGCCCTCGCCAACGCCGGCCTCCTGCACAAGGCACCGCTGTTCGCGGTCAGCGCCCACGCCACCCTGGCGCCCTCCGTCTCAGGCGGCGCGCTGCTCATCGGCCTAGCGTGCGGCGGCCTGGCATGGGTGATGACCCGCTGCGTCTACGGCGCCGAGGATCTGTTCGCACGCCTGCCGCTGCACTGGTCTTGGTGGCCCGCGATCGGCGGCCTCGTGGTCGGCATCGGCGGGCTGATCGAACCACGCGCGCTCGGCGTCGGCTACAACACGATCGGCGCCGAGCTCGCCGGTACGCTCGCACTCAGCACCCTCGCCGTACTGCTCATCGTCAAGCTCACGATCTGGGCAACCGCGCTCGGCTCCAACACCAGCGGCGGCATCCTCGCACCGCTGCTGATGCTCGGCGCGGCCCTCGGCGGTCTACTCGGCGCCATCCTGCCGGGCGCCACCGAGGGAACGTGGGCCATGATCGGTATGGCCGCCGCAATGGCAGGCGTCATGCGCTCGCCCTTCACCAGCATCGTGTTCGCACTCGAGCTGACCCACGACATTGGAGCGCTCCTGCCACTCCTCGCCGCCTGTACGATCGCGCACCTCATCAGCGTCCTGACACTGCGCCGCTCGATCCTGACCGAGAAGATCGCTCGCCGCGGCTACCACGTCACCCGCGAGTACGAAGTCGACCCGCTGCACGGGCTGCTCGTCCGCGACGTCATGCAAACCGACGTTCTCACGGTCGCTCCAGACTCAACCGTCGCAGACTTCTACGAGCAGCTCCCCGAGGGCTCCGAGCTACGCCGCCAACGCCTCTACCCGGTCCTCGACAACGACGAGCGCCTCCTCGGAGTGCTCGCGCTCTCCGACATTCGCGCCCCGCAGAGCAGCACATCCACCGCCGGCGCCACGGCACGCAGCCCACTCGTCGCAAGGCCCGGTGAGACACTGCGCGAAACAGCAGACCGGATGGTCGCCACCGGCCACACCGTGCTCCCCGTCATCGATGACCAAGAGCCGCCGCGACTCCTCGGCCTCATCAGCCAGTTCGACCTGCTCAAGGCACACGAGCGCCTCCTGATCGAGGAGCGCCACCGCGAGCGTCCCCTGCGCCCCCTCAAGGCGACCACGAGCCTCGCCAGACTCCGGGCTGTCCGCGAGCCAGCACCATGACCCCAACAGCGGCTAGCCATTCACTGCGGGACTCCGACTACCGCCGCCTGCTCGCATTCCGCAGCGAGCTACGAGCCTTCACACGATGGAGCGAAGAAAGCGCAAGAACAGCCGGACTCACCCCAGCTCTGCACCAGCTCCTGCTCGTCGTGCGCGGCCACATCTCCGAACAAGGACCAACGATCAGCGATGCGGCCGAGGCGTTGCACATCCGCCACCACAGCGCCGTCGAGCTTGCCCAACGCGCAGAGACTGCCGGCTTGATCGAACGCGCCCGAGACACGACTGACCATCGCCAGCTCCATCTGAAGCTCACCGCTGCTGGAGAAGTACAACTCGAGGCGCTCACGCGCCAGCACCTACCACGCATTCAGGCACTAACCGATGTCCTAGACGACGTATGCGCCTCAACCACAACTCCGCAATCGAGATGACACCTCTCGTTCCAAGCCTCGTCACTGACCTCGCCGTCTCGGGCGCGCTCCGGCAATGCCGTGGTTGCTCGGCAAGCCACTCGTCGAGCATCGGGCGCGTGAAGCGGATATGTCGGCCTACTCGCTGGCACGGCAGCCGGCCGCTGCGCACTGCCTCGTAGACCCGGCTCGTCTTGACGTTCAGATACCACGCGGCCTGCTCAGGGCGAAGAGTCGATCTTCCTTCAGCGTGGTCGCCGGCTGCTGTTCTGTCGTTGGTCCCTGCATACGCCCATACAGACTCCCAACGCCTCCAACCGGCCAACAGATTTGCCCGAGAACGATCACGCCTATGGAAGTCGGTCCTGTCCGCTCCCGCCTCGGCCTCGCCACCGCAGCCGAACCTCCGCGAACCGACTTGCCAGGGTCGCGCAGCCGTTGACGATCGCCACGATCAACGCCAAGTCCGCCAGCATTGGATTTTCCTCCTACGCCGCGATGACGACGATCCGCCGACCGTCAGGCATGACCCCATCGGGATAGGTCTCCGCGATCTGTTGTGCGCGAGCCCGGTCGCGGACGACGCTCATCCCGTGCAGCGCTGAGAAGAACACGTCGTCGGCGTGCATCGTCTTCTGAGCAACCGCCTTGTGGTTGTAGATCGTGCTGGGGCTCGCGTTGCGACTCTCGGCGATATCCGGCACCGATTCTTCATCGAAGAAGTAGCGGTTGATGACCTCCCGCTGTACTCGCGGCAGACGCCCAACTGCCGTTTTGCACGCCTCGCGCACCGGGTCGTGGGCGAAGAACTGCTCGACCACATCGAACACGTCCCGCATACGGATACCCACCCGCCACTCCGCCAGCCCGCGCCGATCGCGCATCGCGGGTGCGTCGACCCCCTCAAACCCGGCGAGCGCCGCCTGCATCGCTTCGGTCTCCGGCACGCTGGCGCCGCAGGTCTCAGCCTCCGGCAGCTCGCCCCGCAACTGATCAAGAGCACGATGGGCGATCGTCTCCCGCAGCCATGGAAAGAACCGCTCGGGCGGGTCAGACGGATAGCGGAACACCGCTTCCAGCGCTGCCTCCCTGGTCACGTCGTACAGCCGTTCGCGCTCGACGACATGGATCAGTCGCGCCTCCTCGCGGTTGGCCCAATTGACATCGCGTGCCTGGGGCGACATGCCGAAGTGCGCAGAGACGAACGCCTTGCTGACGCTGCGCCTAACCGGCTCGAAGACGAGCATCAAGAAGATCAGCAGGTGCTCATTGCTCGCAGGGTCGCGGCGGGCTGCCTCGATCATCGGCTCAAGGAAGCGCTGCTTCTGCTCCGCGGTGTTCATCCGGTCAACCCACTGCCACTTGTCCAGCAGCGCCGAGACCTTCTCGCCATGTGGCAGACGCTCCAGCTCCTGTAGCCGGCGGATCAGCGCGCGAGTCTGCGCGTCGTGCGGCTCAAAAGCCTTTCGTCGCGCGGGCACGAACGACAGCTCGCGGCTGTAGACGACCTTCTCCGACAGGTCTTCAAGCTCCTCGTCTCGGATACGTCGCTGGCTGGACTCCAGGTCCGGGCGCCAGCGATTGTCGATTGGGCCATTGACGATGGGCATGTTGCTTGCCTCCTTTATAGAGCTGGGTGCGGACCAATTCCGACCCTCTGCCTCTACAGAACAGGCGGCATCTCTAGCCAGCGACGGCTGGGCGCGCGCCCCGGCGATCTGGTCCTATCCAACTGGCACGATCCAGGCCATGAGCGAGCCGCAAGTCCCTGACGATGGCGTCAAGCACCTGACCACCGGCAACTGGCTGGAGCCCGACCCGATCTGCCTGAAGTTCGTGGAGGTGAACCTGGCCAGCGCAGAGCGCCGTCCGCCGACCGGCGAGGGGCCGAGCGGTTCCTCGCCGTCGATCTCGCGCCCACCTCGTGGCCCAAGCGGTCGGCGATCCATCGCCATTGAGGGAGGCGTGGGACAACTGGGATCTCACCACCGCGACCGGCATAAAGGTAGAGGTCAAGTCGAGTGCCTACCTGCAGTCCTGGAACCAGCGAAAGCTCTCCTCGATCACCTTCTCGGGTCTCACCGGCCGGGAGTGGTCTGCACAAACAAATGAGTTGGCAGCCGATCGAACACTACGCGCCGAGGTGTACGTGTTCGCTATCCACACCTGCAGAGAGCCCGAGCAGTACGACCCCCTCAAGATCGAGGACTGGGAGTTCCGCGTGATGAGCGCCGCTCAACTTGCCGAGCACGGCTATCGCAGCGTCACGCTCGGCTCCCTCAAACCGGCACGCGCCGACGGCATATAGCCTGAACGAGCTCGCCCAAGCCGTCGAGCGAGCACACGCGAGCAGCAAAGAGGCTGGCGGTTAGAACGTCTCTAAGTCCAAGACGAGCAGAGCATCGCGTTGGACGGCCGGCAGAACCCCTAGTGGTGGTGTGGGTGTCCGCGTACCGTGCGCCAGCTCTCGCGGGTGATCCGCAGGATCACGACCGTCATACCCAGGCCGATGAGCGGATCGAGGATCGGGACGCCAGCGGCGATGGCTACGGCGCTTGCGATGACAGCGAGCGAGACATATGCGTCGACGCGGGCGTGATCGCCGTCTGCGATCAGCGCGGGGCTGTTGAGCCGGCGCTCGGCGCGAGTGCGTACCTGGGCGGCCAGCCAGTTGCCGGCGAACCCGATCGCTCCAGCGAGCGCGAGCGCGAGCAGGAGGTGCTCGCCGCCCTCGCCGAGCGGGTTCTTCTCGCTCTGGTTGGGGCCGGCGACGCATCCGTCCAGCGAGATCGAGATATGACACCTCAGCTTGCTCATCGTTTTCTCCTCAGTAGGCGGACTGTTGCGGGCAGCAGGTTCTTTCGCCAGCCTATTGACCGGGACGCGCGTCGAAAAACTAATCGTTGCTGCCCCACCAGCGCCCGGTCGAGCGCTCGATCCCAGGGGATCGAGAACGCCTCGCCAGAGAAGTCAGTCTTGTTCGTGAAGCACGGGCGTGTAGGAGATCCCGATGATCGCGCCCTCCGGCGATTGCAGTCTGGCGAGCGTCTGACCCCACGGCTCCTTGCGAGGTGGGTGCAGGAGTTCGTGGCCGGCCTGTTCGAGTTCTCGTGCCGCCGGTCCGACCGCTGCGGCGTCTGCGACATCGAACTCGATACTGACCTGCGGCACCGGCCGCTCCGTCGGCCACTGCGGCGTCCCGAAGCACGCCTCAGCGGCTTGTGAAAGCGGCCAGATCCCGAAGGACTTACAGCCGTCGATCTGCTCGCTGTGGTGATAGTCGCCGCCCTGGCTCTCGAGCGGCAGCCTAAGCGTCTCGACGTAAAGCTTGCGACTGGCAGGCGGATCGGGCGCGATCACCGCCACGGTCGCGAGGAACTCAATATTCACGGGTATTTCCTCCTCGTTCACGTTGTGCTCGGTTTACGATCCAAGCAGGTTCCACAACCCGCGCGTCGTCAGCTCAGCCCAGCCCGGCGAATCGCTGCTTGCAACGACTCATCTGGTAGTTGACGTGCGAGCCCGCTGATCGTCCGGTAGAGACGGCGCTTCATGCCGAAGTCTGTCCGCTCCTCCGCGCCGGGTTCGATGTCGTGGCCGTTAACACGAATGGTTGGCGAGCCGGGGAGCGGCATCTACTCGATGTAACCCTTGTGAAACTCGACGTTCTCGACGCCGGCCTTGCGGGCGTTCTCGCGGGCGAGGGCAAGCATCTCGTCGGTCATATCGAGGCCGCGCGCTTTGCCGGGCGGGCCGACGCGCTTGGCTGAGAGCAGCACGTCGATGCCGCCACCGGCGCCGAGGTCGAGGACCGTCCTGGCGCGCACCAAACGCGGACACATCGCTCCGCCGCCGTCGGCGCGTACATCGGCGCCGCGTACTTCTTCACCAGCTCGGCGAGCTTCGCCAACCCGGCGATCAGCGTCGGGCGCATGTTCTCCAACACGTTCGCCGGCATCGCGTCCGCGTCCGTGCCCGGCTACATCGTGGCGCAACTCGTCGGCGGCCCGTCGGATTGTCGTGCCTCGTGGCCGGGCGCTAGTCGTGCGGCTCGTGCTGTCTGACTTCCACCCAAATCCTGAGGAGCGCGACGGCTACAGAGACGATGATGGCGAGTGCGTAGCGCCAGTGGAAGATGAGCGCCTCCCACGCTCCAATGCCGACCGAGGCCACGAGGTAAGCGAGGCGCAGCTTCCAGTTCGTAAGGACGTATTCGACTCTCATCGGGCGCCGGCCGCGAATCCGGCGTTGCAGCCTACGACCGCGCCGGCTCATCCTCGCCTCCGAAGCTCGATGTCCATGCCGAGTACCTGCACGATCAAGAGCACGATCCGAAACTGAACCGTGCTCTTGCCGTGTCTAGCTGGCCTACGACGGCCCGATTGACCCCCACGAGGCCCGCGACGGCGGCCTGCGTCAGTCGCAGTTCGCGGCGCCTTGCGCGCACTATTTGACCAAGCTGTGCTGGACTTTGGACGCGCGTCGTGGGGATGCTCACTAGGCCGCCTCGGAGCCGGCGATGTCTGCGCCTTGCCGTGCCTCGGGGTCGAGGAGGTCATCCTCCACGAGCCTCGCAAGTATCTCCGGGCACGCCATGACTGCGTGACCGACGTTGACGCGGGCCTCCTCGATGAGTTCGTCCGCGTGATTCATCGAGCTGAGGCTCCCCAGAAGATGCGCTCGATGATCGGCCGGAGTTCTCGTGCCGGCATCGTCAACTCGAAGCGCTCCGTCTCGGGCTCTTTCTCCCAGCCCAAGTCGTCGAGTAGACGCAGCTCGACCTCGAAGCGTCGGCGTAGACGCTTGGCCGGAATAACCGCCTCGTTGTGCAGGTTGAGGAAGATGTCGCCGACCCCGGAGAGGTCGGTCATAACACCGTCGTACAGCGCATCCCGATCCGTGCGATTGATGGTCAGGCTCATATGCGAGACTCCTTTTCGGTCGAAGCACCGAAAAAAGCGCGCACCAATCCATGCAAGGCAAAATAGCCGTAAGAGCTACGGTTCTGCGTGGCATCGAAGGCGCGTTCTTCGGTGCTAAAAGGTCGGGGCGGGTGCTAGTAACACCCGTCCCGGCCGCTTGATTTTTAGGTCGCCAGCGATCAGAGCAGAGCCCACGGCGGAAACATCTGCGGCCGTTCGCGGCGCTTCGCGGCCCGTACCGTAAGCCGCTCGAAAACGACGTTTGTAGGGCATGAAGGATCGTCCTTGCTCAGCGTCGCCATCGCCGTCGGACGATGCGCCGATGGGCCCGACTAGCGAGGTTGCGCGCGCCCGGTGCTCGACCCCTACCCGCCTCTTGAGATCGCCGGTGGGTTCTGCTCTGATCGCGCGCCCCCAGAGCAAAGGAGCCCGCGATGGACGACGACACGAAACGCCGCGATGCGCAGGACGAGGCCATACTTGGCCGAGTAGTCCGCGAGCTGCGCGAAGAACGCGGTCTAACCGACCGCGAGCTTGCCGACTCAATACGCGGCATATCGCTCAAAGGCATACGCGCGATCGAGGCCGGCGAGTACAAAGCCCTGACCTACGAGCGGATAGTTCGGCTAGCTCGTGCGCTTGGCGTCGAACTCGGGGCGCTCTTTCGGCGTGCCGAAGGCCTCAGCCCGGATTGAACGCCCGTGGCGCCAGCGCCCCAGGCTGTCCGTGCTGCCTCGGATCAACATACGCACGTTAGGCATGGCATACACCGGGTCTCGACGGGCGGGAAGCCGGGTATGGGCGCGGTACGGCGTTTGCAGAACGTTTGCAGGAAGGCCGAAACCCCTTTATCTAAGCCAACTTGAACCGTTCTCCCCGACTATTTGATTCTTATTTGAACCGCTGCCGTTAGAAGCGACAGTGGGCGTGTTCGTGTTTGCTGCATGGTGGTCGAGTTCGTCGGGCAGGGCTGGTGGGGAAGCAGCCGATGACCTTGGTGCGCCGGTGGACCTCCACGAACGTGCGCTCGAGGAGATTCGTGGTGCGGATCCGCTTGCGGTGCTCGGACGGGAACCGCAGGTGCGAGACGAGGGCCGGGAGGTCGGTTTCGATGACGGCCATCGCGGAGGGGTACGCGCTGCGGTAGTCGGCGATGATGCCCTGCAGCTCGCGGGTCGCCTCGCCCGGTGAGCGGGCCTCATCAAACGCTTTCCACCAGCGCGCCTTGACCTCGTGGTGGTGGCGCTCGGGGGCTTGCCCGTGACGTTCCGCAGCGCGTGGACGGTGCAGCGCTGCTCCAGCGCGTGCGGCCAAAGCTCACGGGTGGCCTTCCAGATCCCTGGTGCCCCGTCGGCGATGACGAGCGCCGGTGCTCTGAGGCCACGAGCGATCATGTCGCGGCCGAACGCGAGCCACGCGTCATAGCTCTCGCGGCTCCCCAGAGCCAATCCGAGCAGGATCTTCCGGCCCTCAAGCGTCACGCGCCCCAACAGACAAGGACACCCTCCGAGGGTGTGTCGTCGGGGCGCAGCTTCAGATAGATCGCATCCAAGAAGCAGTAGACGACGTCGTGCTGCTCAAGCCGCCGCCGGCACCACTGGCGGTATCGCTCACGGGTGTCCTCACAGATCCGCGAGACCGTGCTCTTGGACGCGATCGGCTCCTCGAACACCCCCTCCAACGCGGCCTCCACATCCCGCGTCGAGAGACCCGAAGGAAGCCGCTAATCAGCAGCGACTCCAGCGCGTGGGTGCGGGCGACGCCCTTGCCAAGAATCCGGCTCTCGAACCCAAGCCTGCCAGCGTCACGGGATCCTCGGGCGCTCCAGGCGCATCGCCCCACTCGTCGTCTTGACCGTCTTCGGTTCATGGCCGTTGCGGTGAGCGACCGACTCCCCAGCACGCTCATAGCGACCGCGGCCCAGGAACTCCGTGACCTCGTCCTCCAGCGCCTGCTGCAAGAACAGCCGGGCACCGAGACGACCGACCATCTCGATCGAGTCCTCCTCGCCGCCGACACCCTCCAGCACCTCATCCAGCTCACGGCGAAACCTCACTCGGGGCTACCTTCTCCATGCGGGCGTACCTCCATCTTCGACACTTCTTCAGGGTCAAAGCGCAGGCTACGCCCGCAACACCAAATCCCCCGGCTCATGAGACGCGACCCAGCTCGACTGGTCTCGCGCGGCGGTTGACAGCTCGCATGTGCGGGCAAAAGGGGGTGCGAAAAGACAGGCCCTCGCCCGCCGACCGGCGCCGGCCGGGCTCAAAGCACCACGTGATCTGTGAGGGGCGGGGGATCCCTTTGGGCGTGACGTTGACTGCGGCGAACCGCAACGACATCACCGAGCTCTTGCCGCTCGTGGACAGGGTCCCGCCGACTGGGCGCTACGGCAAGTTCCGCCCCAAGGCGCTACTCGCAGACCGCGCGTACGATAGCCGCCATCACCGCAACGCGCTCCGAGAGCGCGGCATCACACCCCGGATCGCCAAACGCAAAACCAGTTACGGATCGGGTCTCGGAAAAGAACGGTGGGTAGTCGAGCGCACGAGATCTCATGGCTACACCGCCAGCGCCGCTTGGACCGCCGCTACGAGCGACGCGCCGACATCCACGAAGCCTTCCTCACCCTCGGCGCTGCACTCATCTGCCACCAACAACTCCAACACTCATTTCGTTAGGCACTCTTAACAGCCCTCCTGGTTATGTCTCCGACTACTTGAACAATACGCGGATCAGGCGGATCATCTGAAATATGGCGTCGAACTCATGTAGATAGGGGGCTAGCTGCTTCCAGTACACGCATCGGACACAGGAATACGGCCTATAGGGCGGATATCCGTCGATGCGTGCGACGTTACGAATGCTGGCGTTCGTGGCACCCTCTGGTTGCCTTTGGCCCAGACGAGGAGAAACACAGAGATGCGTACCATAAAATCTTTAGCTCTAACGACGTGTGTGGCACTTATCGTTGTGTTCGCGGTCAACGCGCTCACCGCCTCAACGGCGCTCGCGCTTCCCGAATTCTTGAAAGGTGGTGTCGCGGTTGGGGCCGGGATAAAATTCAACACCTCCACCAACGCAGCTATCAAAGCCACTCTCAAGGGTCCAGAATACACTGTTACCTGTATGACTGGAAGTGGTAGTGGGGAAACCTTGAGCGCTACCGAAGTCGAAATAAAAATGAAGTACAAAGAATGCAGCAGTTCAGGCCTTTTGGGTGGCGAATGTACTACCGCTGGGAACAAATGGATCGAAACAAGCGTTCTGGAGGGCACACTTATATATCTTGAAAAAGGCGCGAAAAAGGCTGGCCTGTGGCTGGAACCAAAAGTCAAAACGGACCAGTTCTTTTCCGATTTTTATTGCGGCCTCTTTGTTGAACCATTCATAATCTATGGTACAGTAATTGGAGAACTCAAAGGCACCAAACTTGAACTTGAAGCCCCATCAGAAAGCCTGACCGTCCCGTTCGAAGAAAAGGTGGGCGGAGGGCAGAAGTGGGCCCGGCGGGAAGAAAAAGGAGGAGAAGAAACGTTGTACGAAAAAGTACTTGAACCGGACTGTGGCAGGAAAAAATACACGTTCATTGTAACTGAAACAATAGGATGGCTACCCGCTGGCACAAAGATAGAAGTTAAGTCCTAAGGAGAGCGCCTTTGCGCGGTAGGGCGCCATCTCGGCGGCTGCCAGGCCGAGCTCACCCCCGAGCTCCGCCGCTTTGCCGTAATGCTCGGCGAGCAGCGCAACGACCTCCTCGCCACGCTCCCCGGCGCCGTCCTCGATAAAACATGCCACCTCGAAATGCTTCTGCGCTCGCACGGCCTTCGGGAGCATCTCGTACGCCGCATCGCGGATCAGCGCGTGCTTGAACGCGAGCTCGGGCTCGCTGGCAAGCGCTGTGCCCTCGCCGGCGACGATGATGTCCTTGTCTCGCAGTGCCCTTAGAGCGCCTAACAAAAAGAGGTTTTGGGATGCTGCTGTCGTAGATGGTGGCTATGGCGAAACCTTTGGTCAGTGATGGTTTGTGGGAGCGGATCGAGCCGCTGTTGCCTGCTGTTCAGCGGCGGTATCGGTATCCGGGTCGCAAGCGTGTGCCAGACCGGGCGGCGTTGACGGGCGTCCTGTTTGTCTTGAAAACGGGCATCCCGTGGGAGAATCTGCCGCAAGAGATGGGGTGCGGATCGGGGATGACTTGCTGGCGGCGACTGCGCGACTGGAACGAAGCTGGTGTGTGGGAACGCCTGCACCAGGTACTGCTGGATGAGTTACAAGACGCCCAGCAACTCGACTGGTCCAGGGTGGCCGTGGACAGCTCACACGTGCGGGCCAAAGGGGGGGCGCCAAGACCGGCCCCTCACCGGTCGACCGCCGCCGGGCGGGCTCCAAGCACCACGTGATCTGCGATGGTCAGGGCATCCCTCTGGCCGTGACGCTCACCGCTGGGAACCGCAACGACATCACCGAGCTGATCGCGCTGGTTGATCGCGTCCCGCCGACCGGCCGCTACGGGAAGTTCAGGCCCAAGACGCTGCTCGCTGACCGTGCCTATGACAGCCGAAAGCACCGTCAAGCGCTCAAAGAGCGCGGCATCACACCCCGGATCGCCAAACGCGGCACCGGCCACGGCTCCGGCCTCGGCAAAGAACGCTGGGTAGTCGAGCGCACAATCTCATGGCTTCATTCCAACCGGCGCCTCGATCGCCGCTACGACCGCCGAGCCGACATCCACGAAGCCTTCCTCACCATCGGCTGCGCCCTCATCTGCCACAAACA
The DNA here is from genome assembly GCA_963744245.1 of uncultured Solirubrobacterales bacterium. Lineage (GTDB taxonomy): Bacteria > Actinomycetota > Thermoleophilia > Solirubrobacterales > Solirubrobacteraceae > Palsa-744. The sequence goes on along the minus strand of CAVUST010000001.1, from coordinate 2,554,982 downwards.
CCTACAACACTCATTCTGTTAGGCGCTCTAAGAGCCTCCGCCAGATCGCCCTCCTCAGCTTCCGCGACAGAGGTCAGACCGCCCTCCCAGAATGTCCGCCCGATCACCGCTGCGTGCGCGAGCAGGCGCCGCTGAAAGGGCTCCAGCGAGTCCAGGCGGGCCGCGAGCAGAGCCTGCACCGTGGCTGGAAGCTCGGCGGCGCTCGCACCCTCCTCCTCGGAAAGGCGGCGCACCATCTCCTCAGCGAACAAAGGGTTTCCCTCCGCACGGGCAGCCACCGCAGCGACCACGCCGTCGCTGGGGCCGGCGCCACGCATCAGCGAGGAGATCAGCTCACGCGTCTCGCTCTGGCCGAGCGGCTCCAGGAAGATGGTCGTGGAATCGCGCCGCACGCCCCCCACCCGACACGGCGCTCCAGTAGCTCTTCCCTGGCCAGACAGATCTGAAGCACCGGTGCCCGCACCCATTGCACCAGATGCTCGATCAGATCGAGCATCCCCTCATCCGCCCAATGGATGTCCTCCCACACAAGCACCAGCGGCCCATCACGCGCGAGGCCCTCCACACACGAGCGCACGGCCGCGAAGAAAACTTCGCGCGCCTGCTGGGCATCCTCCCGCTCGGCGGCCACGGGTTCATCCGGTCTCTCGATCCCGAGCAGGCGACCGACCACGGCCGCCTTTGACGCTGCGGACCGGCTGTCTGACCCCGAGCCATCGAGCAGCTCACCGATGCGGGTGGACAGCTTCTGCCACGCAGCTGCAGGAGGATCGCCGTCGACGATCGCGCACTCGGTGCGAATGACCTCGCCGAGTGGCCAGTAGACGATGCTCGACCCATACGGCAGGCAACGCCCGTGGCGCACCAGCGGCCGGGCCTCCCTACTGTGCAGCTCCTGCTCGAACTGGCGCACAAGCCGCGACTTCCCGACGCCCGGATCGCCGATGACCGTCGCCAGATGCGGTCCGCGCTTGCGCTGCACCCGCGCGAGCAGATCGTGGAGCTGAGCGACCTCGACGGCGCGGCCCACGAGTGGAGCTCGCACGGGGGCCGCCGAGGTGGCGCCCGCCGGCTGCCCGTCGCCGCCAATCGCCTCCCAAGCAGGGACCGGCTCGGTCTTGCCCTTGAGCACCAGCGGCTCCGCCAGAGCGCTGTAGTTGATCGTCTCGCGGGTTGCCTGGTAGGTCGCCTCACCGACGGTCACGCTCCCAGGATGCGCAGCCGCCTGAAGCCTCGCTGCCACGTTCACGGTGTCGCCGATCACCGTGTAGCTGTCCCCGACGTGACCCGCGAGCACCTCGTCCGTGTTGATACCCACACACAGCTCGAACGTGACCCCGTGCTGGGCCGCCAACGGCTCATTGACCTCGCCCATCGCGGCCTGCATACCCAGGCCGGCGCGTACCGCGCGCTCGGGGTCATCGCCGTGCGCGACCGGAGCGCCGAAGATCGCCATCACGTTGTCGCCGATGAACTTGTCGACATACCCACCGTAGGCAAGGACCTCCTCACCGAGACGCCCGAGAATCCGCTCAAGCTGACGCTTCACGGCCTCGGGGTCCAGCCTCGCCGCGACGGCCGTGTAGCCGGACAGGTCCGCGAAGAGGACCGTTACCATGCGGCGCTCATCAAACGTCGGTGGTGCAAGAGCGACACGTGGCGCATCCGCGTCAACAGCAGTGCTTTGCTTCGCGGCTGGCTCGCTTGCGGCGCTCGCCGCATTCAGCGGAGCGCCGCAAGTCATACAGAAGCGTGCCCCCTCGGGCACCGGCTCACCGCACGACTCGCAGCGCCGCTCAAGTGGTGCTCCACACGCCATACAGAACCGCGCCTCGGCGGGACTCTCAGCAGAACACGCCGAACAGCGACCCATAGGGCTCAGCTCAAGATCGCAAGAGTCATGGACATCACTGCGAGTATCACCGATCCCCCGCATGCCGGCGTCTGAGCGTTTGGTGGGCGCGAACTTGCGTATCGTCCATTGCGATCATGTCGGTGTCTTGGAGCGGGACGCCTCTTCTCGCCGCGAAAGCAAGGGCGCGTCAAGGTGGCTGTGTTTTTGGCGTGGAGGGGGTGTGCGGGGTTGGAGTGTGATGCGTCCGCCGCGTGCGGGTACGATGAATACGTTGCGGTGAGCGACTCGCTCTGCACGTCGGTGGGAGGGTTCCAGGCGGGCGTGGCGCAGGATTGTCCTGAGTACGATTCGGGCCTCGGTGAGGGAGAACGCGGCGCCGATGCATCGTCTGGGTCCGCCGCCGAAGGGAATCCAGGTGTAGGTGCCGGCGCGGGTATCTAGGAATCGTTCGGGGCGGAAGGCGAGCGGGTCGGGGTAGATCTCGGGACGGCGGTGTACGAGCGTTATGTAGGGGACGACCATCGTGCCGCTCGGGATCGTCAGCCCGGGTAGGTCGAACGGCTCGGTGGCGAGTCGTGCCGTGAGCGGGAAGGCTGGGCGCAACCGCATCGCCTCCTTGATGACCGCGTCGAGGTATTCGTCGTCTCCGTCGAGCGCGGCGGTTTGCAGGCGTGCGAGCGCGTCGGGGTAGCGGCTGACGCGCTCGAGTATCCACGTCAGGGTGGAAGCGGTCGTGTCGTGACCGCCGAGCAGGAGGGTGCGCATCGCGTCGCAGATCTCCTCGTCGCTCATTAGGCGGTCTTGGCTATCGGGTGTGCCCAGGAACATTCCGAGGACGTCCTGGCCGTCGAGTTGATCGCTGTTGCGGCGGTGGGCGACCTCTTCGAGCACGATCGCGTCGACCGCGTCGATCGCGCGGCGGACTCGGGGGAATGGTCTGTCCCACCCGTTCTCGCGGCTGGTCGCGATGATCGTCTGCAGGAAGAACCGCCGCGAGTGGCCCTCGGCAAGCAGCGCGAGCGTCGCCGAGCGCAACCGTCCAACGCGCGCGGGGTCGGTGACCCCGAACACGGTGGCCATGATCACCTCGAGACTGATCGCTTCCATATGCGGCTGGGAGGGCGTGGGGTGCCCGTAGGGCCAGCGTGCGAGAACCTCTTCAGTCTTGCGCTGCATCGTCTCGTGGTAGCCGCTCAACGCGTCGCCGTGGAACGGGGGGAGCTGCGTGCGTCGCCTGCGCATGTGCTCGGCGCCGTCGATGTTCGTGAGTCCCGTCGGGCCGAGGAAGAGATGGTGCGCGGATGCCTTCGCCAGCGCCGCTCCAAGGCGCAGCACGCCGGTGTCGGCTGTGAAGACGCGCTTGATGTCCTCGGGATCGGTCAGGCATAGCCACGGCCCCGTCGCCGGCATCGGCACGAGGAAACGGTCACCGAGCCGCTGGCAGTGGCGCGCGAACTGCTCTGGGGCCAGCCAGTACTGGGCGGCATTGACGACTGCGGGGCGCCGCAGTCGAGGCAAGTCGGTAAGCGTTTGGGCCATGAGCCATATCCCTCTCTAGTTACTTTGTGCAAAATAAAGTAACATAGTATCCCGTGGTGCCAATAGCCGAATTGCTCGAGATGGCTCCCGTCGTGGGAGAGGACGCGCTCTTTGACCGCGTCGCCGTGGCGGCGCTCGACGAGTTCGCCGAGCACGGCATCCGTCGCACCTCGATGGAAGACGTCGCCCGCCGCGCCGGCGTCTCACGGATGACCGTTTTCCGCCGGTTCGCGAGCAAGCAACGCCTCGTCGAGATCGTCATCGCACGCGAGGTCCACCGCGGAATGCAAGAACTCGACCTCCTATGGGATGGCGCAGAAACACTTGAGGACCGACTCGTCGCAGGATTCGAGTTCGCCGGGCGCTACGTCCGCGGCCACCCACTATTCGATCGGCTCCTGCGCAGCGAACCCGATGTCCTGCTACCACCGCTCACCCTCGACGGCGGACCCGTGCTCGAGCTCTACCGATCACTCATCGCCCAGCGACTCCAAGCCGAAGTCAACGCGGGCCGCGCCGCGACACCAGACATAGACGGCGTCGCCGAAGTGACCGCACGCCTCGCGATCTCACTACTACTCACCCGCGACGGGACCATCACACTCGACGACCCAAACTCCGTCCGGCGCCTAGTCAACCTCACACTACTCCCCATGCTCCAACCACAGCAGGACTAGCTGCCGATCCGTCTAACCCACGGCGCGGTGCCACTCAGGCGGAGTGCACCCTCTCGCTTCGCGTGTGATCCGCGCGTCTCAAGGGGCGCCCAGCTCACTCCTGTTAGGGACGACTACTAGGAGTGCGCTGCGAAAGGGCTATCGGCACGAACTCCCTTTCCTGATCGCCCCAGGGCCGTTCTTCGACCGAGGACGCTCCCGTCGGGTAGCGCATACTCTCCATCTCCTCCGAGCAGATGTCAAGGCTCTCCCGGGCGCGCGCGTGGCGAGTCCGGGGCGCTCGCGAGCGGACCCGCTCGGCGGCTGCGTCGCCAGGCATCCGCACGGCGCTGGATCGACGCCAGAAACCGAAACCGGCCGACGGATGCCAACATGAGCAGCATGACCATGAGCGGTCAGCTTCCGGATCCCCGCCTGAGGAAGGTCTACCGGCTCGAGACGACCCTCGGAGCACCACTGGATCTGGGCGAGGTCGCCCAGGGCCACCGACGGATCGTGCCTCTCACCGGCGGAACATTCTCCGGCTCTGAGATCAGCGGCAAGCTGCTCGCGGGCGCCAGCGCCGACTGGCAGATCCTGCTGGCGGACGGCACCGCACTCGGCGACATCCGCTACACGCTGCAGACCGACGACGGCGATCTGCTCTACGTCCAGTCGCGGGGAATCCGCCACGGTAACGCCGAGGTGCTCGCCCGGCTCGGGCGCGGTGAGGACGTCGACGCGAGCGAATACACGTTCCGCACCTCTACCCAGATCGAGACGGCGACCCCCCAGCTCGACTGGCTGAACAAGGGCGTGTTCATCAGTGTCGGCGCCCGCCAGCCCACAGCCGTGATCTACGAGACCTACATCGTCGAGTGATCCCGCCGCCTGAGCACGACGAGGAGAAGGTCGCAATCATCACCGGCGCCTCGCAGGGCATCGGCGCAGGTCTCGCGAGGGCTTACCGTGAGCGCGGGTATGCGGTGATCGCTGCTGCTCGATCGATCGGGACTTCGGAGGACCCCGGCGTAGTGACCGTCGAGGGCGACATCGCCGACCCTGACACCGCGCAGCGCATTGTGGACGCGGCGGTCGAGCGCTTCGGCCGGATCGACACCCTGATCAACAACGCTGGGATCTACATCGGCAAGCCCTTCACGGACCACACCCTCGAAGACCTCAACGCCCTTATCGCCGTCAACCTCGCCGGTTTCTTCCACACCACGACGCGCGCGATCAAGCACATGCTCGAACACGGCCATGGGCACGTGGTTAACGTCTCGACTTCGCTCGTTGACGATGCGGACAGCGGCCGGCCGGCCGCCTTGTCGGTCCTCACCAAGGGAGGCCTAGTCGCGGTCACCAAATCGCTTGCGATCGAGTATGCCTCGCGTGGTCTACGGGTGAATGCGGTGTCCCTGGGGTGATCAAAACGCCGCTTCACGACCAGAGCTCCTACGCGGGGATGGGCGCGTTGCACCCCATCGGCCGGGTGGGCGAGATCGAGGATGTGGTCGGTGGCGTCCTGTATCTCGAGTCGGCGCCCTTCGTGACCGGAGAGGTCCTGCATATCGACGGCGGCCAGAGCGCCGGACACTGACGTGGCGCGACCATGAACTCAAATTCCAACAACGGAGGCCAGCATGAGCACGATCGATGAGCAAATGGCCCTGGCCCACTTCATCGTTTCCGATGATGTGGAGCGTTCCCGCCGCTTCTACACCGACGTACTTGGCGGCAAGACCGTCATCTCCGGCGAGGCGGGTGACGAGGTGACGTATGTCGCGCTCGCCAACAGCTGGATCATCATCAACGTCGGAGGAGGGCCCACCGACGACAAGCCGACCGTCACGCTCGAGCGCCAGCCCGACCCAGATCGGGTGAGCAGCTTCCTCAACATCCGGGTTGCGGACATCCAAGCGGTGTACACCGAGTGGAGCGCGCGGGGCGCCCAATTCCTGACGCCGCCCAAGCAGCACGAGACCGAGATTCGCTGCTACATCCGCGACCCGGACGGCTACATCATCGAGGTGGGTCAAACGACCCTGCCCAGAGGTTGGCGTCCACCGTCTTGATCGCCCGCATGGGCGCGCTCTGCCCAGCTTTACGAAAGCACCGATGCGACGCGATGATGGTGATGGTGCGCATGCGAACGATCAAGGAGCGCCAACTCACGGATTCGCCTGGGGCTCACAGCCTGATGCGCGAACTTCGAGCGATCGCGCGTTCCCACGTGCGCCTTTTCCAGCTTGTTGAGAACTTTGGCGAGTCGGACGAGCCCGCTGATCGGCGGCTCGAGCCGGAGGGCCGGCCAAGTCGCTGGTTCGGCGCTGAACTGCGCGAGGCGCTGACCGGGAAGTACGCCAAGCAGGCCGAGCGCATCTACCGGCGCTACATCGAGAGCTCGTAGCCGGGGATCCCCGGCGCGATGACCCAGTTTGACGACGACTGCAAAACTGCCGGATCGCGATGACCGAACGCCCTGAAGCACTCGAGCAGGTCGATCGCTACTTCCTCGCGGCGAGGATCGCCCATCAATACGCGCCGGTGTACACCGCCAGCTCGTCGAACTGGACGCCGATGGGGCTCACACGCGGAAGCTGCTCAGCGAATCGGCGGCTGTGGTTCTGCAACGGATGCCGAGGCCGACCCGTGAGTGGCGCACCCTGGAGCGCGAATGGTACGAACAGGAGCTGCTCGATCCGCCAAAGGCCGAGCGCACGATGCACGTCATGGAGGCTCGTTTCGGCGAGCTTGGACTCGCACTCAGGACGCTTCGTGCCCGTCAAGACGAGATCATCGCCGAGTTGGTGGACATCCTTGACAGGGCGCGGAGAATCTGAGCTGGCTCAGGCCGCGAGACGGCCTGCGGCTGCCTGCTCATAATGCGCGGCGAGCGCCAGCGCGGCGTCATGGATGCCCTTGATGTCCGTCTGCTCAGCCTCGGCGCGGAGCTTCCGCGCTTGCGCTCCCAACTCCTCGGGAGTCTGCGTGCTCTCGCTCAGTTGCTGCTCCATCGCGCCGGTGAGCCACTGATCCTCCTCATGCAACACAGGCCAAGATTCAGTTGGCACAAGGCCAGTGTACCGGACCTCCACCGGGATTCACCCGCGTGCCCTTGCTCAACGGCGACTACGTGCTCTACCAGGCCGCGCTGCCGCGGGACCGTGGGTGACCTCAAACGCCTGATCGACCGTGTCTGCTTCGTGATCGCAGGGCTGGTAGTGGGCATAGACCTGAGTCGTCTTCGCGTCTGCGTGACCGATCCAGTGCTGGATCGTCCGCAGGGGCACCCCGGCGGCCGCCATGCGCGTGCCGAAGGTGTGGCGCAACTCGTGGAAGGTGATCTCGCGCACGTTCGCGCTTCGGATCGCTTTTTTGAATCGCCGTGTGAGCTTGGCCCGGTCGAGCGGATTCCCAGTCTCGGGATGGCAGAAGACGAGGTTCTTGTCCGCCGCGTAGGGCGAGCGGGCACGCAGGTTCTCAAGCTCAGTCGATACGCGTTCGGCGAGCGGGACCGAGCGTCCCGAGCCCTCGGACTTCGGGTCGCCGAACTCTCCGCGTACGTACGGGGAGACGACGCGTACTTTTCTGGCGGCAAAGTCCACGTCCCGCCAGCGCAGACCCAGCAGCTCTCCTTGGCGCAAGCCGGTCATCGCGGCGGTCAGATGCAGGGTCGCCTCGATGCTCCCGAACGCATCCTGCGGGTATGTGGTCGCCAGGAGCTTCTCCAGTTCGCCCTGGTCGAGGAACTTGATCCGGGTCTCGGTCGTCCCGATCACCGGCCGCTCGGCGAGCTTCACGGGGTTGGTCTGACACCACTTGCGCCGAAGGCCCAACTCGAACACCGAATGGATCGTGTTCAGATGGTTGCGAACCGTCTTGATCGCCAGGGTCTTGCGCTTAACCACCACGTAGCGCTCGATGTCCTGTGGCGTGATCTGCGCAAGATGCTTGCCCTCGAAGAAAGGCTCGATGTGGTTATGCAGATCCGCGGCGACGGTGAGACGGTGGGACTTCTTGCGCCCGCGCAGCTCAAGCACTTTCGAGAGTTCGGCGCCCGCCTCGGCCCATTGTCACCCGCCGGGCGGTGGCGGAGACGATCGACTCGGCCTCGTGCAGCCGCGCGAACTCCTCTCGGTCTGAGCCTTCGTCAGCCCGTCGCTCGCGCCGGGCGTGCGCACGGCACCGACCCGGCGTTTGATGCCCGATCGCCTCAGCGCGGCTCCGGAGGAGGGTCGTACTCGACGCCGAGCGTCCGCTGCATCTACGCGACGTCGTGCCACGTGCCGAGCTTCCAGCCGATCCTCCGGTAGACGCCGACCGACTCGAAGCCCATCGCTCGGTGCAGGCCCGCACTCGCCTCGTTCGGCAGCGTCATGCCCGCGACCGCCATCCGGTAGCCGCACGCGGCGAGCCGCTCGAACAGTGCCTCATACAGTGCGCGCCCCGAGCCGGTGCGTCGCCGGCCCCGCTCGACGTAGACGCTGACCTCGCACGAGAAGCGATAGGCCGCTCGCGTCTGGTGCGGCCCACCGTACGCATAGCCGACGGCGCGGCCGTCGTCTTCGAGCACAACCCACGCGTGCGTGCGCGTCGCCGCCGCGATGCGTTCGGCCATCTGCGCGGGTGTCGGCGGCTCGCCCTCGAAGCTAACGGCCGTCTCACACACGTATGGCGCGTAAATCTCCGCGCACGCCGGCGCGTCGTTCTCGCTCGCATCTCTCACCGTCGCACCGGACATTTTCGGCCTCAGCATACGCGGGCGCGTGCGAGGGCATCGAAGGTTTGCTCTTCAGAGGCTGTCGCACAAAGGGGTTGTGGTTCTGTCTGCTGGGTTTAGGAGGCTTCTGGCATGCCCCAGAACTTCTTGATGTGTGATCGTGAGCAGTCGTTCTTGATGCCGCCGAGTCTTCGGGAGTGGCTTGCGGAGGACCATTTGGCGTGGTTCGTGTTGGACGTGGTCGGGGAGCTTGACCTCGCCGGGTTTTACGCCGGCTACCAGGCGGACGGGCTGGGGGCGCGCGGCGTTTGACCCACGATGATGCTCGCCCTGCTGCTCTATGCGTATGTGACCGGGGAGCGATCCTCGCGCTCGATCGAGCGTCACTGCCGCGAGGATGTCGCGTTCCGTGTGATCACGGCTAACCAGGTGCCCGATCACGCCACGATCGCTCGCTTCCGCACGCGGCACGAGCAGGCGCTGGGCGAGCTGTTCGTGCAGGTGCTGGGGTTGTGCGCCCGCGCCGGGCTGGTATCGCTGGGCGTGGTCGCGGTCGACAGTACGAAGGTCGCGGCGAACGCCTCCAGCATGGCAAGCCGGACCTACGAGCAGATCGCTGAAGAGATCCTTGCCGACGCGGCAGCGATCGATGCGGCTGAGGATCAGCAGTTCGGGCAGGCACGCGGCGATGAGCTGCCAGGCGATCTGGCTGATCCGCGGTCCCGGCGTGCGCGGCTACGTCAAGCCAAACAGCAGATGGAGGCTGAGCACCAAGAGACGATCGACGCTCCCGCCGAGCGCCTTGTGTGGCGAGCCGAACGGGAGGCCGAGATGGGACACAGGCTGGCCGGGCGTCCGCCGAGGACTCCGCCGGAGCAAGTTCCGCCACAGACCAAGGTCAATATCACCGACCCCGACTCGCGCTCGGTGAAGGCGCAGCAGGGGTTTCTCCAGGGGTATAACGCGCAAGCCGCCGCGACCAGCGAGCAGATCATCATCGCGGCCGAGCTCCTCGGGAACGCCAATGACTACGGGATGCTGGAATCGGTGACGAATGCCGCCATCGAGGGACTGGCCGCGGCAAATGTCAGCGAACAGATAGATGTCGTGCTCGCCGACGCCGGCTACTGGGACAGTGAGCAGATCGAGAACCTCGCCGCCGCTGGTATGCGGCCGCTCGTGCCGCCAGACAGCAGCACCAAAAACAGAAGCCAGGGCGCTAACCGCAACGGCCCTCGCTACGACTTCATGCGCCGCGTCATCAAAAGCGAGACCGGACACGCCCTCTACCACCAGCGAAAACACGCGATCGAGCCGATCTTTGGCCAGATCAAGCACAACCGGCGCATCGCTCGATTCCAGCGCAGAGGCATCACTGCCTGCAGGTCGGAGTGGCGACTCATCGCCACTACCCACAACATCCTGAAGCTCTGGCGAGCCACCAGCGCTCCCGCGGCCACCTGAACGACACACGGCCGCCACGCCCCTGCACTCCGCGCCCAGCCCGGCATACCACCAAGCCCTCCGCCTACCGCAAAACACTTCGCCGAGCCAACCCACAACCTTTACGCGACAGCCTCTTCAAGGCCGGGTCTCTGTTCGGGCTTGCCTTCGTGGTCTATTTGCTCGCGCCATCCGCCGAGACGGTCGACGAGCCTGTGACGATGCCTGTCGCCTGACTCAGGTCTGCGAGCTCGACGCCGCGCGCGCCTCGTCTGCCTCGGCTCGTGCCCGGGCGATCTGCTCGAACTGGCCGCGGAACTCGCTCATGCTCTCGGCCAGCGCCGCAAAGTCCGACCCGGAGAGCACCAGCAGATCCAGTGGTGTTGCAGCGCGGGTGCCAGCGCTTCGGGGACCGCGGCCGAGCAACGCCATCTCGCCGAAATACTCTCCCGGACCGAGCATGCCGATGTGCTGCGTCTCTCCGCCGACGCGCTTGCTCACCTCGACTTCGCCCGACAGAATCATGAACAGCCTGTCACCCGTATCGCCCTCTTCGAACACCACCTCGCCCGGCTCATAGTGTGCCTGCGTGGCGCCACGACCGCCCCCCAGATTCAGCTGAACCGGGTGCGAAGGCAGCGCCAGGTCGCTCAGCCACGACAACGCGACTTTCGTCTTGCGGCTCGCTCCCGGGAGCTTCGCCCAGTAGACGCACCGCCACATCAACCACGCCAGCTGCCCCTCCACCGTCACCCCTCCCGGCAGCTCCGCCACCGCCCTGCGATGGCCGAGCGCGCCCAGCTTGCCGAGGCCCTTGAACGCGAACGAGCGTCTCCGTGTGCCGCTCTCCGTCGCGACGATGTTCGCCGCCAGCACCCTCGCCTGGCGGATCGCGTGCTGCGCCGTCGGCGGGCTCGGCTCGCCCCCCGGCATCGGAATCTGCGCGCAGTCCCCGACCGCCCATACTCCTTCACACCCCTTCACCGCCATCGTCCCCTCGCACTCCAGGCGCCCTTTCACCGTGCGCAACCCCATGCGCTCCACCACCGCGTTCGGCGAGGACGGCACCGTCGAGATCAGCGTGCGCGTCGACACCCGCCGACCGTCTCCCAGCACCGCGCTGTGCGGGCTCGCCGCCACCAGCCGCTCCCCGAGCACCAGCTCGATCCCCTGCTCGCCCAGCGTCTTCGTCGCATACCCCGCCAGCCTCGGCGTCAGCTCGCGCTCGAGCACCTGCCTGCCGCTGTGCACCAGCACCACCCGGATCTCCTCGCGCCGCAGCGAGCGGTAGTCCCCGACGGCCCCGCGCACGCAGTCGTTCAACGCCGCCGCCACCTCCGTGCCCGAGAACCCTCCACCCGCCACCACGAACGTCAGCATCGAGCGCCGCACCTCCGCATCCCTCACGACCGACGCCTGCTCCAGCACGTTGATGACGTGATTGCGGATGCGCACCGCATCCGCCAGCGTCTTGAACCCCATCGCATGCTCCGGCAGCCCCGGGATCCCTCTGAAGTCGGTGACGCTCCCGAGCGCCACCACCAGATGGTCGTACTCCAGCTCGTACGTCTGCGGCGTCATCCCCGCGCCCAGCGTCACCACCTTGCGATCGACGTCCACGCCTTCAATCTCCCGCACATACAACTCCGTCTGCGGCAGCATCTGCCGCAGCGGGCTGACCGTGTCGAGTATCCCCACATCGCCCGCCACCACCTCCGCCAGCATCGGCTGGAACACCAGGTAGTTCTCGCGATTCACCAGCGACACCTCCACCCGCGCCCCCTTCGCCACCAGCCTTTCCAGCCCCAGCGCCACATACACGCCGCCGAACCCACCGCCCAGCACGACCACCCTGGCGCGGCGCGACGAACCGCCTGCGAGGTTTGCTGACGCCATCCCCGCAGTATCGCCTCCCGTGTCTTCCCGCGCCCTCCTCAGCGGGGATGAGCCCGCTTTTGCAAGCGCTGCCTTCCGCGCACGCGATCGACCGCGGACACCACGCACCAGACTCGCCATCCCCCGCGGGCTCGACACCCCAAACCACCACCCCTGCAGCACACCCTCGCCCGTGCGCTTGCGCATGGGATCATTCCCGCGTGCGCGGCCACGCCCCTCGCATCGCCGGGCAGGCGTAGGTCTTCGCCGCCTACGGCCCTTCGGAGATCACGAGTCTCAGCGCGCCCTGGAGACTCTCCTGCTCGCGCAGGTGGCCATGCTCAGAGTCCCACGCGCCACAGTCCAGCGCGGCGGCGAGACGATCGACGATCCGCTGCTCCACGCCCGCTTCAAGCAGCGCCCACACCGACTGCGCGCCTCTGACCGCCGGGTCCAGAAGCGCCTCCGGTCGCCGCCAAAACGCCTCAAAGAACCCATCGACACAGTCGCCCGGCGTCGGGATTCGCTCCACCCGCGTGCGTCCCCCCAACGCAGCCGCCACTTCCTCGAGCGCCGGAAACCGCGGTTTCTCCTTCGCCACCCCCTCGCGCAGATACTCCAACTGCCAGGTCGGCAGGCACTCGAGCTCAAACGTGAACACCACCACCGGCCCGCGCGACACCCGACGCAGCTCCGCCAGACCCACCTCCGGGCGCTCCCAATGATGAATCGTCACGCACGCCATCGCCGCATCGAACGCGCCGTCGTCGAACGGCAGCGCCTCCGCGCGAGCCGCAATCGCCGGCGCGGCGCCGGCCGGGCGCTGAGCGCGCATCGTCGCGCTCGGCTCCACCCCCAGCACCCACCTGTCGCTCGGCTCGTACGACCCCGTGCCCGCCCCAACGTTCAGCACCGTCCGCGCATCGCCGAGCGCAGCATGGATCCGAGCGGCGATCCGCGGGTCCGCCCGCCGACGTCGCGCATACGTGCGCCCGTGGCGCTCATAGTCCACCCGAACGGCCATCCGAGGACCGTAACATCCGTTCGATCCCGCGCTGGCGCTCGGTTCTGGATGCGAGCTCGCGTACAACCGTCCCAGCCAGGATCTGCGCTCTCTTACAGAAGACGGCGAGGTCGAGCGCGAGCCCTGCGGCAGTGCAATGGTGTGAGCCGGTCACCGGGCGCGTTCCTTGCTGCATGCGCCCGAGTGGACTCGAACCACCACGGACCAAGCGGTCCACAAGGCCCTCAACCTTGCGCGTCTACCAATTCCGCCACAGGCGCAGAGGGGCCGAGTATAGCCGCGCCTGATCGGGCCAGTCAGGTCGAACAGACGTTCCGCCGCCGCCCTGACGGCGACGTCATGCTCGTGGCAGAGACTCCACGGGCAGGCGTTCGCGCAGGTCGTTCCCGATGCGTGTCCGGGCTTCGAGGCTGGCGAAATGCGTGCGCTCCTTGCATCCGTCCACAGGGATCGCTAATGTGCGAACACATGTTCGTCGAAGTCCCCCGTCCACCGAACCACACAGGGAGCGGAACAGGCAAATCATGGATCTGACCAAGCGCCAGCAGGAGATATTCGACTTCATTCGCAAGCACTCGGCCAAGCACGGCTATCCGCCGACGGTGCGCGACATCGGCAAAGCCGTCGGGCTGGCCTCGTCCTCGACCGTGCACGCCCATCTCGCCAACCTGGAGAAGATCGGGTTGCTGCGTCGCGATCCCACCAAGCCACGGGCGATCGAGCTGCTGGATCGCGCGGCCGGGGCGGCCGGCGCGGCCGTGGAGGGCGTGCGCGGGATCGTGCGCCCGGACAGCCTGCCGCTGGTGGGCTCGGTGGCCGCGGGAGCGCCTGTGCTGGCGGAGGAGAACGTCGAGGAGTACGTGTCCGTGCCCGAGATCGCCGGCGGTGGGGACGGCCAGTATCTGCTGCGCATCAGGGGCGACTCGATGAAGGACGCGGGCATGCTCGAGGGCGACTATGTGGTGGTGCGCTCGCAGAACGTCGCCCGCGATGGGGACGTCGTCGTCGCGCTGCTCGGCGAGGAGGCTACGGTCAAGCGCTTCTTCCGCGAGTCCGACCACATCAGGCTGCAGCCGGAGAACGAGACGATGGAGCCGATACGCAGCGCCGACGTCAAGGTGATCGGGCGCGTCGTCGGGCTGCTCAGGAGCGTCTGAGCGCCAACTCCGGCTCTGTCGAGGCCCACTTAGGGAGCGCGACTCCGGCGAGCGCACGCCGAGTAGGCCACGACAATCGTTGCAGCCGGCCATGATCGTCCGGGGCCCACCGGGATGCGGCGCTTTGCACCACACCCCTCGGAGCGCTACCGTGGAAGGGCAGGTCAGGCAGCCGCGGGGCCGCGAGGCCCTCGAGGAAAGTCCGGACACCGAAGGGCAGGGTGGTCGAGCGATCGACCCGGGGAAACCCGCGGGAAAGTGCCACAGAAACAAACCGCCTACGTCCGCCGTCCCACGTGAACGGCGGGCCGGCAAGGGTGAAATGGTGCGGTAAGAGCGCACCAGCGTCGCGGCGACGCGACGGCTGGGCAAACCCCACCCGGTGCAAGGTCAAAGTGGATCGACTGCAGGTAGCCCGCCGAGATCCAGGTAGGCCGCGCAGATGGATGGCTGCTCAACGACAGAATCCGGCTTATCGACCTGCTACGGAAAAGCCCCGCTCCGGCGGGGCTTTTCTATGGTGCTAGTCGCTGGGTACTTGACTGGCTAAGCATTTGGAACCCCGTACAGGGGCGATCTCTATGGAATCGCTCGGCGCGGACGCCCAGGAAAACCCCGGCAGCGCTCCATGCCGCACCAGATGAGATATCAGATGCGCCGGGCGTCCGCAACCGGACGGGCGTCGAGCCCCCGGCGCCCATGCCTGCGTGCCCCGAGATCATCTCTTCAGTGGGCGTGCTCATGCCGCCTGGCGGCCTTCCTCGGCGTCCTGGCCGGCGTCGGGACAAGCCGGCGAGGGCTGTAGGGCGGCACGGTCGGCGAGCGTCTGAACGGCGGCGTGCATCTCATCGCTGGCGACGTGCGCGTAGCGGCTGACGGTCGAGAGGTCGGCGTGGCCGAGATACTCCGCGACGAGCCGCGTGTCGCCCGTCGCCTGGCGCAGCCATGTCGCGGCAGTGTGGCGCAACGTGTGGGCCGTTACGTGCTTGGAGAGTCCGGCGCCTCGGACGGTGCGGCGGATCACGTCGGCCAAGACGTTCGCTTGTAGACGCCCGCCGGCCAAACCGCAGAAGACGGGATCGGTGGGGGAGGGCTCGCGCTCATGGCGCCAGCGTTCAAGCTCTGTGACGAGTTGGGAGGGCAACGGCTGGCGGCGAGGCTTGCCGCCCTTGCCCTGGCGCACCAGCAGCGACGGTCGGTCGTCCTCAAGGCTCACGTCGCGCCATTGGACAGCGATCAGCTCGGAGCGGCGCAGTCCCGTCAGGACGAGCGCCATCAGCACCAGGCGGTCGCGCTGCACGAGGCCGGGCCTTCGCCTACGCGGGCGCTCGGTGGCTTCCAGCAGTGCGGCGAACTCCGTATGCGTGAGCCAATCGCGCTCTTGCCGGGGCTTGGATGGGGCCTCCAGTTCAAGGAACGGGTCGGGCGTTCCCTGGCGGCGACTGAGCCATTGCATGAACCGCCTCAGCAGCACAAAGCGTCGGTAGTAGGTGGTCGCCGCCGGATTGCACCGCTGCCGGTAGTCATCGAGATGGTCCACGATCGCCTGCTCGTCGAAGAGGTCCCCGGTGCGCTGCTTGCGCTCGGCCCACGCGAGCAGGTCATCAATCGCAATGCGGTACGCGTTGATGGTGCTCTCACTGCGCCCGGCGCTTTGCAGGCGCCGCAGCCATGCGTCCCGGTCGCGGGCGATCAGGCACGCGGAGCGCGTCGAGGGAACCGCCCGCACGCCGAGCTCCACCAGTGACCCGGCGAGCACTTCCAGCGCCGGGCGGTCGTCGTTCGTGTCTCGGGCCTGGGCAAGTGTCGCCTCAAGCGCTCCAAGTGCGAGCCGATCGGCAGGGGTGAACGCCATTGCTTATGCCGCCAGGTCAGGGAGGTCAGGGCCATCGAGCGGTTGTGGCGTTTGGCGGCTGTCGCAGGCTTCGCACAGCAAACCGGGTGCCTGTCTCGACGCGTCGGTCGCGCGGTTGCCGTCGCGGTCGTAGTCGCCCCACCGGCACCAGGGCAGTCCCGCCGCCTCGGCCTGGGCCTCTAGCGCTTCGATGGAGGCGAAGAATTCGGGGTAAAGCGCCTTGAGCGTCGCGCGCTCCTGTGCGGCAGAGGCAAATGCGCCGCAGTTGCACTCACCGGAGCGGTGCATCAGCGCGGCGGCGTCCGACTCGGGCAGATGATGTTGGCGGCGGTAGCGGAGCATGTCCAGGTTCGTCCAGTGAATAAGCGGATTGACGAACACGGCGGACGTGCCTTTGAGACGGTCGATCGGTTCGCGCTTGGCGCGACGGCGGCTCTCCCCGCGCCGTATGCCTGAGAGAAACAGCACGCGAGCGCGCCGGGAGTGACCGACCTTGCTCTCGCGCAGGAGCGCCCTTATCTGGCGCTCCTTGAGGGCGACGTACGCGCGCCCGTGCATCGCTGGCCCTGGGAAGCCAAGGCCGGGCTCGACTGTGCCGTTGCGCCGGACGGTTCCCCCGAGAACCATCTTGCGGTAAGCGTCCCCGGCGTGCAGGACGCGCAGCGGCTTATTAATCCACTGGGCGAAGTTGTGGACGAACTCGGCGACGCCGGGAACGGCCGTGCCGGTGTCGATGAAAGCGAGCCCGTCGTAGTGCTCGCGGCAACGGTGCGCGAGCACCGTGGAGTCGTTGCCTCCACTGAATAGGCACCATACGGCGACGGGGTGGTGTTCGTCGCGCGCACGGGCGATCAGCTCGTTCGGCTCGCGCTGTGCCAGTTGGTGCGGATGCGTGTCTCGATCGGTCAGCGCTCATGGAGCCGGCGGGCAACCCTGGGCACAACAGAAAGGTCACGCGAGGCCACGAAACGGGACAGCCGACCGACAGGAGATCGCGCCACTTCATTACTCGCGTATGCTGACTCCTAATGACAACCAAGGCGCAGCAGGAAGCGTAATGGCCGACGATCGGGATGCGGCGCGCAAGGGCAAGGCGATCGAGCTGCTCGTCGCGGCTACGTGCATCCTCGCTAGCGACCTAAAGCTGAACGTATCCGTGAATCTTGTGGATGATGAGGGGGTTGATCTTGTCTTTCATCGTCGCGGAGATACTTCGACACTGGCGGTTCAGGTGAAGGGACGTCTCTTGAGCGCCAAGACTATCGAGAGTGGGGGCGTTTTCCGTGCCAACGTTCGTGCGGCCACATTTACCGCACGCCGAGGACTTGCGATGCTATTCGTGGCTGTAGACCCAAAGCTCGGCGCACTTCCCCTTGCCTGGCTTATACCGAGCGAAGACTTTGCAGCCAAGTTCCGTAAGGCCAATAGTCAAGGGCGGTTCGTATTTACCGCATCGACAAAAGAGGGCTCGCGGGATCAGTGGAGCCGGTATCGCTGTCAGCAGGCGGAGCTGCCCGCCCGCATCTTCGCCGCGTTGGATCATCTCGCCTCCTGACACACAGTGAGCTACGTCAAAAGCTCCCAACGTAGCTTCTTTCCGGTTGGGTGCGTGTCTGCTGCTGGGCGTCCGGGTCTGTTCCAGCGCCCGCCGCCTGCCTCCCCGACGAGTGCGAATCCGCTCGCGCGCAGCGAGGCGCCGCCCTCCTCGGGCAGGGTATAGGTGATGAGCTTGCGGTACCCGAGGGCCTTCACTGCGCGCCACGCGGCCCGGTAGAGCATGGAGCAGGCGTTCGGGGCGCCGTCCGTGCAGCAGCGGCGCACTTCGGCTGTGAAGCCGTCATCGAGCGCCCGCGCGATCGGGCGTCCGACGACCGCGACGCCGCGAAGCTCCTCGCCGTCGGTGACGCCGACGACGCTTATGCAGCCGGGTACGGGTCGGTTGTGGCGGTGGTACTGCGCGATAAAGGCATTAGCGGTCTTGAGGGTTGTGGGGATGAGTGACAAGGAGCCCGATCCCGGAGCATCCGGCTCCGCTGATTCAGCGCCGCGAAGCCGAGTTGCTGCTGGCCCAGCGCGGGACGCATCCCACCTACGGCGACTCCTATGTGCCCGAGCCGCTACCAGCGGGACTCACGCCCGAGCAGCTACGAGAGTACGTGCACTGTATGAGCTGGTATCACGAGATTGATCTCGGCAACGGCGTAATCACTCCTGGGATGAAGAAGCAGGGAGAGATTGCGCACGAGTGGGACCTGTTCGCACTCGGTGACCTGACGGGCAAGAGCGTAATCGACATCGGCGGCATCGACGGCGCCTACGTCTTCCTCGCCGAGAAAGACGGTGCGAGCCGCGTTGCCGTGCTCGACCACTATCTATGGGCGGCCGATCCCGACCACTATGGGAGGCTCTACAAAGAGCAGGTCGCCGCCGGCAAGACTCCCCCGGCGCCGCACGAGAGCGAGGCATGGCACCCCGACACCACGCCTACCCGCTGGCGTTTTGACACTGCCAGACAGGCACTCGGCAGTCACGCCGAGGCGAAATCGGTGGACTTCATGGACTGCGACCTGTCCACAGTCGGGATGTGGGATATCGTGCTTTACCTCGGCGTGCTTTACCACATGCCTGATCCCGTTCGCGCGCTACGCCGCGTTGCGGCAATCACGCGCGAGCAGGCGATCATCGAGACCGAGGCGATGTTTATTCGCAGCCATCCCGAGGCGCTATGGCGCTTCTTTCCCGGAGGCGAGCTGAACGACGATCGCTCAAACTGGTGGGCGCCAAACATCAACGCTCTCACAGGTCTTGTGGGGGCCGCAGGCTTCAGCGACGTTGAGGTACTTGCCGGAGAGCCCGTCAACGATCCCCGTCCTGGCGATACCTGCCACCATTATCGTGCGATCGTGCGGGCTATAAAGTAGACGCCAAGGTCAACCGGCCCTTACCGTTACTGGATGTGAATACCCGAGAGTGTAAGGGTAATCGTTTTCTCCGCGTACGCGTGCTCGGAAGGCAAACGACCCCAGACCGCCTAGGAAGCTGTAGAACGACGTGAATTGACCGCTGGGCTGGGAGCGCACGGTCTGGAACACTCGCCAGCTACCGAGATAGAGCACCTGAAGTTCCACCACCTTCCCGGCGCCTGAAATATACCCGCCGAGCACGTCGCCGGTCAGAATGATCGTACCGTTCGATTCGACATCCTGCGGATGCACAGCCAGAGTCACACCTGCGCTGACCTGCTCGGTGACAAGGCGCGCGGCCGTATAGACATTGCCCGGCAACGGGTGGTAGCGCAGACACACGGTACGGGAGACACCGGCTGGCAGAGTCAACCTGAACTGGCCGTTCGTGCGGGTCGTGACGCGGCCTTGCGCGGAGAACTTCGCGCCGCTGATAGCGGGGCGTGAGAGGACTTCTACCGTAGCGCCGGCCACGGGCATGTTGTGTGCACCCACGAGCTTGCCGGACAGGCGCGCACGCCGACGATACCCACTGGCGAGAACATCGTGTTTCGCGTTGGTCGTGATCTTGACGTGTGTACCAGTCGCCTGAGCGCAGACGGGAGGTTCGGTGCCGCTTGGCGCTCCGGGAGTGCTCGGATTGGCGACAGTCACGGCATGATCGTCCACGGTCTGCGTGTTGCCCGCCGCGTCAACGATCCGCAGAGCGGCGCGGTGTTCTCCGTTGGGGACCGTGCTCGAGTTCCAGGTCATCGAGTTGACCTGGAACTGAGGGCAGGCGGCAAAGCTCGTGTAGGAACACTGATTGCTGTAACTGGTCGTCGCCACCGCACTACCGTCGATCAGCAGCTGGGCTTCCCGCACACCGCTCTGACCATCGGTGGCGGTGAACTGAAGCGTCGCCTCGCCGGCTACCGGACCACCGCCAGCAAGCGACCCACCGTTGATCGTCGCGGTGGGCGGGACGGCATCTTCGAGCGTGGTATCCATCCCTTCGACCTTTATCACTGGAGAAATCGGCGACGGGAAATTACAGTTCGCGGAATCATCATACGAGCAATAACTGTAGACGTAGACAGTGCTCGTGCCATCCGGGAAGTGAACGTTGGCCGGATTGCTTGTCCCCGCCGAGTACGGCGTGGGATCAATCAGCTCAGAACCCGTGTTCGAGACGACCTCGGCGAACGTATCCGAGCCACTGCTCTGATGCGACACCGACCACACCAATCGCATTTCGCGTATCGTGATCCCCGAAGGGCTTTGCAGCACGACACCGAGATTGCTGTTCAGAGCCTGCGCAGTCGCAAACCAGCCGATCGCGGTCCCAAGCGTGCTCCCAGGAGTACACGAGCCTTGAAAGCCGCCTACACTCGGCAGCGAGCCGCCATAGGATTGCCACGGCCCAGCGTTGAAATTGGATTGCAGCGAGCCGGGACAGTTGTGGATCGTGTACTCCCCAGCCTGTGCTCCCCCGGCCAACATCAGGGTGAGGATAATTGTCGTCAACAGGATCGTTGTATGGGTACGAGTAATCATGGGCTGAACTGGCCTCCTCCAGACGTTTCACTGTGCTGCTCGCTGGTCGTGGAACTGCTCGTCGTGCTCGTGGGCGGCGGCGAGGCAGCATTACCACCCAGATAGTGGAAGCTCGCTGCCTCAGCGGTCCGCGTGCTCACTGTGCCCTGCGATGTCTTGCGGCGTGAGGGGCTCGCTGAGTTGCCTCCAAGGTAGGCGAACCCGCCATCCGTGCCACGGCTCCGCTGCACGACCTGTGCTGGCCTCGCCGGCTCGCTCGGTGTGGGTATCCCCGACGATGACGTGGCGGCCGCCCTCAAGAGCACTGGTGCCGGAGACGATCGAGAGCGCAGAACGTGCGTATGGCGTGGGTGTCGTGACGGCTGATGTGAGCCGCCCAGGTCGCGTATGCCCGAAGTGGCACCCACCACGATCAGCGCGGTCCCGGCGAACACCCCCGCCGTCTTCGCCGCGCCCGCGCCCCCGCCCAGCAGCGCCACCACACGCTCACGCGGACTACCAACCGGGCTGACGCTGTCGGGCAAGCGAGCGCTTACGAACGCGCCAAGCCTCTCAGCCCAGCCCGCGTGCGCTCCCTCCGCAAGCATCGGCAACGGCAGGAACGCGGCGCTCGCACGGTGCTGGAACTCACGACGGCGCATCTCACGAACCAACCGCACATACGAGCTATGGCAGCTCGCGCACGCCGCGATATGCGCCCGGGCAACACGGGCCTCCTCCGCGCGAGCCGTGCCCGAGACGTGCGCCGCGATCGCCCGCTGCCGGTATCCGCACATGCGTCCCGCAGCAGCAATGGCCGCGACCTGCTCCAGCTTCGTCTGAACGCTATGCGCTGCCGCCTTGACCGTCTTGAGCGGCACGCCCAACTCACGCGCCGTGGCCCTGATCCCCAAGCCGCGAACGGCCATCACCACCGTGACCCGCGCCTCGAACTCGTCCAACTGCGCCATGAAATCGGCAGCACGCGCCGTACGGTCCTTCAGCTCCACCTCCTCGGTCACGGTCCGGCCCGACACCGACGCCTGCCGTGCGACCGCATCGAAGTCCGCGCGCTCCCACGAACCGACACGTACACGATGACGCCCTTCCCGATAGCGCGCCAGCAGCAGCTTGACCGACAGCCAGAACGCGCGCCGCAAATGCTCCTCATCGACGACCGCTCGCGGCTTCATCACCACCGCGCACACCGCGTCATCGACGATCTCCTCCAGCACCCCACCGGGAAGGCCCCGCGCGCTGGACAGCCCCCTCAACTCCAGCAACAGCTCCTCACGGCGCGCGTACAGTGCCAGCGCAACCTCATCGGGTGTCCACGCACCCCGCCGCCACGGTGGGCGCACGCGGCGTCGGCGACCGTCCTTTCCAAGCGCAGGCGAAACGGGGGCCAAAGACGACGAGTCGGAGGGAGCCATCACCCCTTCCAACCGAGCTGGACCCCCAATGTGACGACGACTTCCCCGGCCCGGCGAAAACGCCGGGTCTCCGAACCCACGGTGACGATCAACTACACGCATGGGAACCTCGCTCTACCAACGCTGATCCATTGACGCTACTACGGAGCAGAATACTTCGATCCTATCGCGGAGAGCTGAAGCTGGTGACGGAGATGTTGGGACCGTCGCTCTGGGTTGGGATGACGGGGACCTGAGGCCCTGCCTTTGTCCGACTCTCGGTATAGACTATGTTGCCCAATGTTGATTATTCGACTACCGGACTTGCAACGAGGAAGCGCTTTTGTTAGAATGCGATACCGTCAATCCGAATCAGGTCAACTACTATGAGTGAGTCGGAGGTACTTATGAGACGCAGAAGGATATGGGTGGCTGCGGTGTGTGCCATGTTTGCGGGCTGTACGCTGGCTGCGGGCGTCGCGCAAGCCCATTGGGGACCGAGCGCTGTATGTGGGACCAAAAGTTCGCCGACTAACGAACACTGCTACGCGCTTTCATGGCGGGGGGCGAACGATCTCGGTTCGATCATCTTCGCTGACGACGAATCGGCGGATGTCTACGACTGGAACAGCGGTGGATTCCTCACACAAGAGCAGTGGATCTCCTTCTCAGCGCAGTCCGGATGGATTGAGATGGGTCAGACTGAGGGCAACTACATCGACTGCTGCACCGACCGTCCGTTCTTTGCTGAGGAAACACCAGCGCACGTCTACCACGAACGAATCGCCGAAGGCAGCCCTGGGACCAATGTCTACGCCCACTATCTGATCTACGACACTGAACAGAACACGATTGGCGCATGTATTGGGGCGAATGGAGCGAAGAGGAACACTACGGCGGTTGGAGTTCTGTGCGATTCCAGACCCAGCAAGGTGGCTCAGAGGCGGCGACCGAAACTAGACCAATCGACAATGCGCGTGATGAGGTAGCGCGATGGGCGAATGGCTCCAGCCCGTGGTATCCTTGGAATGGAGCAATATATGGCGTTTTTGAACCTGGCGCGTTTTGCATGCACCAAAACCAGGGTCTGCTTGCCGAAGGGAACATCGAATGGAAGGTGGGATCATGTTGAGGTCAATCTCGGTCGCTGTAGGCACTATGGGCGTAGCTGCGCTGCTCGTAGCCGGCGTTGACCACGGAGCAGCAGGTGCAGCGAGTACGGATGGCGAACGCTTCACGAACTACATCGCGCCAACTGGTCCTGAAATGAAACCAGAACAGGTCCAGTCCGTAGCAGTATTGGCGGCGCGTCGAGCGGGCGAGACCGGGGCGATCCATCTAACTCAGGTGCAGTCCAACTTCGCGCACGCCCATGTCGTACTCATGGGCGAAAAGCCCTCTGAAGCAGCCGCAGACGAAAATGGGCCAGCCGAACGAGCTGAAGAAATGCGAAGCAGTGTCTGGGTGAGCATGATGACGGCCACCGACGGGAGTTCGTTTAGGCCCAACGTTCCGACGCCTCGCGGGCATACCGGACCAAGCGGTCAGGTCATGGTGATCGTCACCGATGCACACACGGGATTCATCAAAGAACGCTACCTTGGCCCCCAAGCTCCAGACCTCTCACTTCTCGGACCGGAGCTAAACACAACGATCCCGGCAGAAGAAGTAGTCGGCACAGCGCGGGCTGCCACCATGCTCAACCCGAAGCTCGGCTCTATTCAAGGGAGACTCAGTCCTGCCCGAGTGGGTCGGCTGGTTACACTGCGAGACGCGCATGGTCGAGTTGTACATACCACGAGGTCGGTCGCTGCGAGCACGGAAACCCGTGCAGGATCTTTCGGTTTCCGGGCACTGGAAGGGCACTACGTAATCAGTGCGCCCCACTGTGGCAGGCTCTCTTTGCATATACGGGGCCTTCACGTCTCGGCCGTTACGCTCCATTGCTCGTCGTAAGTCGGGCTTGAAGTCGAAGGCAGCACCTTACCGAGAGGCCCGCACAAGCGGGCCTCTCGCCTGTTGTGCGCCCAGCATGACCAGCAGCTCGGGGGGTGCGAATCCCTGTGGAGGTTGGGTGGCACCACCACAAGTCGAAGGCAACTGCGTCGCCGTGAGGCGGGTGGGAAGGAGCTGGAAGGCGAAATCATAGCTTGGAGACCTGGCCCGAGGATGGCTACGAGGGCCAGTCGATGTCGGCAACCAGAAGCGCGTTTTCGTCGGCATCCACCGCTTCGTAGTAGGTCTGCATCGACTCAAGCGTGATTTCCCGATGACCGCGTTCGGACATGCGTAGTCCTTTGCGTGCCTCCAGCCAAGGGCGCTCGGTGTGCACGATCTGTTCGAGCTGCCACCCTGTGAGTTTTCCGTAGGGCGTGATTACAGCGTCGATTGTCTCCTGCCTCGGGACAAGCCGTGATGGCTCGCCGGACCATTTGTCGATCGAGAACTTTCCGCGATGAACGCTTGTAAAGCGCGGGCACAACCGGCCCGTTGGACCACGCCTCGATCCGCACCCGGAACAGCGGCTTATCGTCCCATACGAGTGCCCACGCCTGCGAGTAATAGACCAGCTTGTGAAGCCTCCACGGAGACATGCCGCCCTGCTCGCGCATGATGTAGGCAGCGAGGTCGTGAACGCTTGCCCTTCGCACGATATCTCGGTCTGTGCTCACTAAACCTGTGTGCTCTCGCCGACATACTCAACAACTATGCGGAGGCGTGGGCGAAACTCGCCGCCGCTTACTGAGCGATGGGAGGCAACCTCGATCAGCCACGTTTCTATCCATTCATCCAAATGAGGTTCGCTCCGCTCATCATCCAGAACGATGCCTCTACCAATTGGCCGGACATAGACAGGTCCCTCGTAGATGAGCCGTTTGCGTGTCTTCCTCCTTTGCGCGTTTACATGTTCTCCATAGGCACGCGCTCGCTCCAGCATTTTGCGGAGGCGCGGGTTGCGTCTGGCGGCTTCAAACTCGTCAAGGTCGATCATCGCAGTTGGTTCAATCATGTTTCGGCGCCTTAGCTTGCGATGTCTCAGTTTGAGTTTCCTTATTCGATCGACGGTCTGACGGATCATGCGGCCAGCCCAAGATCGCGGCGGGCCTCACGCATCCGCGCGGCCAGTTGCGTTTGTACTTCGGCGTCTCGTGTGAGCGCCGACATGGGAATGTCGAGAGCGCGTGCGAGTGCCGTGATCTTGTCCCAGGTTGGGTTTCGTCTGCCCCGCTCGATGCCCGACAAGTAGGTCGGGTGCATGTCGGCGGAGTGCGCGAGGTCTTCGATCGTTAGATCGCGCGCGTGCCGCAGGCGGCGGATAGCGACGCCAAGAGCGGCGTTCGTGGGCGTTATATGGACGGTGGGTGTGGGCGGCGGTATCACAGCGGCTCTCCCTGCAATTCGTCCAAGCGCCGCGCTGCTCGCGTCGGGATGACGACCTCCACCCGTTCCTCCGGCTGATCCTCCCCGGTCGGGCGCAGCACAACGAAGCGATGAACGAGCCCGGCTGCGTCGAGCGCGGCCAGCGCATCCTCCGTCCAGCGGCCTTCCTTGCCCATGTCCCGCGCCAACTCCGCGACTGTCCACGGGAACGGGTCGTGGATCAAAGCCAGAAGGACATGCTGCTCGCGCTGATCCAGCCGCTCGCCAGGTGTCTGCTCGTCGTGACTCATTGGGATGCTCCTTTCCGCGCGCGCGAAGGAAGGGTGCTGACGAGCGCGACGAAGCGACCGCAGACAGCTACGGTTTCATCGTGGCGTCGAAGGCTGGTTCCTTCGGCGTCGCAGGCCGGGCGGGCGTTCGCGCGCTCGTCCGGCCGCTGATTTGGTCTATTGGCGCGGATGAGGTAGCAGACCCCCGAGGGGATTGCAACTCGGCTGATGCGGATGCAGCGGAACGGCGATCAGGCGAGCGCTAGGTCGGGCGCCGACTCGGGCTCGCCGGTCGTGCCCGCCCACGCCAGTCGCTTGACGGCGCCGCGTAGCTGATGGGCGTTGACGCGCGTGTAGCGCTGCGTGGAGTCCAAGTGCTTGTGCCCGAGCAGCTCTTGAATCTGGCGCAGGTTTGCCCCTGCGCCGAGCAGCTCGGTAGCGAACACATGGCGCAGCGTGTGAGGCGTGATGCGCTTGCGCTTGTTCACGCCCGCCGCCGTGGCGTAGCGACGAAACGTCACGGCCATGATGTTCGATGTCAAGCGTTTGCCGTGGACGCCCAGGAACAGCGCCGGGTCATTCGTATCGGGCCGCACGGCGGCGTAGGCGATGAACAGCGGCACGAGGCCGGGGTGGATCGGCACAACGCGCTGCCAGCCGCCCTTGGCGTTGCGCACACGAATCAGGCGCCGGTCGAGGTCCACGTCCTCGCAGTCCACGCCGAGCAGCTCGGAGCGGCGCAGTCCACCGTAGGCGAACAGGGCCAACAGCAGGCGGTCGCGCTCGCGCTTGCCGGCGTGCAGGCGCGTCCAGACGCCCTCGCGGCCCGGCACGTCCAACAGGCGCGACAGCTCTGCGCGATCGAGCACGTCGGGCAGTGCCTCGCGCTTCTTGGGGGTGCGCAGGACGTGGGCTGGATCGCGCTCCAAATAGTCGCTCTCGACACAGAAGCGAAAGAAGCAGCGCAGCGCCGCGATCGTGCGTGCCTGGCTCGACGGTGCCGGACGGTGCGTCGCCTCATCGGCGAGGAAGCGGCGCAGATCGGGCGTGCGAATCTCGGCCAGTGCCGCGATGCCCTGCAAGCGCAGGTGCTCAAGGCAGGCGCGCACGTCGCGCTCATACGCCTTGCACGTCAAGTCCGCAAGGCGGCGCTCCACGCGGCAGTAGATGATGAAGTCAGACAGGGCGTTGAACATCGTGGGGCCTCCGTTTGGGCAGGCCCCTGTAGGGGTTCCTTCTTACCCTGTTAAGTCTCCGGCTTATCGACCTGCTACGGAAAAGCCCCGCTCCGGCGGGGCTTTTCTATGGGCGCAGCGCGTCAGGCACGCTTGTGCACGGGTCGTTGTGTCGCCATCGGTGTCCGGGGTGCTCCGTGTCCCCTCATCGCCTGCAATGCCTCACAGGTTCTGGGACACCCCGGCCGCAGACGAGCGGGGGAGAGGGGATCGATGAGGCTAAACTGCGCCGTCCCGCCGGAGTAGCTCAGCTGGTTAGAGCAGCGGAATCATAATCCGCGTGTCGGGGGTTCGAGTCCCTCCTCCGGCATAAAACGCGGATCGATCATCCGCGGCTCACGCGAGCGAGCATATGAAGGCGTCTCGTGACCATGGGATCGCTCGCCCTACATGCCCCGCCCCTGCTTGCCGTCCCGAACGTCTCCGAGGGACGCAACGCGGCGATCATCCAGGCGATCTCCACTGCGCTGGCCGCCGACAGCCAGGTCAGGCTGTTGGACGTCCACAGCGACGCAGACCACCACCGCTCGGTCTACACGCTCACCGGACCCCCCGGCGCGCTTTCCGGCGCGCTGCTGAGGGGCGCAACCGAGGCCGTGTCGCGGATCGACGTGATGCGTGACTCCGATACGCCGACCCCCCGTGGCCAGCATCCTCACGTCGGAGCGCTCGACGTCGCACCCGTCGTCTACCTCGACGAGTCATCTCGCGGCGCGGCCTGCGCTGAGGCACTCGTGATCGCCGACCGCATCGGACACGAGCTGGCGGTTCCGGTGTTCCTCTACGGCGAGCTCGCCGGGAGCGATCGCAGATCGGCCGGCACCCGCGCGCAGCTGCGCTCCGGCGGGGTTGCTCGGCTCGCGCAACGCATCGCCACGGGCGAGCTCTCACCCGACTTCGGCCCGCCGCGGCTGCATTCCACAGCCGGCGCGACGCTCGTTGCCGCGCGTCCGCCACTGGTCGCGTTCAACCTCCAGCTCGCCCCGCCCGCGAGCCTCGCCGATGCGCGCCGGATCGCCATGCTCGTCCGCGAGGGCGGCGCCGAAGGCCTGCCTGGCGTGCGGGCGATCGGGGTGCGGCTCGGCGGCGAGGTCGCGCAGGTGTCGATGAACGTCGAGCGTCCATTCGAGACTCCGCTGGCGCTCGTGATCGAACGCGTTCGCACGCACGCCCCCGTCACGAGCGGCGAGCTGGTCGGGCTCGCGCCGCGCGCCGCGTTTGCGGACTTTCCCGAGGACGTCCCTCTGCCGGGGTTCGATCCCTCCATGCGCGTGATCGAGCACGTGCTGAGTCTGGATCGAGGTTAGCCCGGTCGCCGGTCGCGCACCGCGCCGCCGGCGAGCCTCGCGCCAAGCCCGGGTGAGTGGCCTGGGTGTGCGCGGGCTG
The DNA here is from genome assembly GCA_963744245.1 of uncultured Solirubrobacterales bacterium. Taxonomy (GTDB): domain Bacteria; phylum Actinomycetota; class Thermoleophilia; order Solirubrobacterales; family Solirubrobacteraceae; genus Palsa-744. The sequence goes on along the minus strand of CAVUST010000001.1, from coordinate 2,526,691 downwards.
TAGGCTTGCAGTCAGTGGCCCAGACCAAGCGCAAGCGCCAGACCAAGCATCGCGGCAATGCCGCGGGCGTGGTCGAGTCGCGCGGTCGCACCGGTCGCAAGCCGACCAAGGCAGAGAAGGAAGGCAAGCCGCGCGAGGAGCAGATTCCCAAGCGCGACCGTCCGCCCACCTGGCTCGGCGCGTTCTACCGGGCGATGGCCGCAGCCGTGCTGATGCTGCTCGTCAGCCTGTTTCTGCTCAAAAAGCCCAACGAGGCGATCGCGCTGTTCCCGATCGTCCTGATCTTCTACGTCCCCATCAGCTACTACACCGACATGTGGCTCTACAACAGGCGCATGCGCAGCAAAGCCAGACAGGGCGGTGGCAAGGCGCCCGTGCGATGAGTGCGCCACGCCCAGGTGGCCAATCCCCGATGCGGCGCGGAGCGAGCGGATGATGAGCACGCTCGACGTCCGCTCGTTCACCGTCGGCCCGGTGCAGGAGAACGCCTACGTCGTCCGCCTCGCCGGCGCCAGCAGCGCGGTGCTGGTGGACCCGGGCGACGAGCCCGAGCGGCTGCTGGGAGCGATCGACGAGCTCGGCGTGCAGATCGAGGCGATCCTCGTCACCCACTGCCACTTCGACCACATCGGCGCGGTCGCGCCGCTCGCGCGCGCGACGGGCGCGCCGGTGTACTGCCCCGAGGTCGAGCGCCCGGTGCTCGAAGACGTCCGCCTCGGCACCCCGCCCGGGTTCGGACCGTTCGAGAGCCACGTGCCCGAGCACGTGCTCGCCGGCGGCGAGCACCTCAGCCTCGCGGAGTTGGACGTCGAGGTGCTGCTCACGCCCGGCCACAGCCCCGGCCATCTCACGTTCTCGCTGCCGGCCCATGGGGCGATTCTCTCCGGCGACGTGCTGTTTCAGGGCTCGATCGGACGCACCGACCTGCCGTTCGCCGACCACCCGACGCTGGAGCGAACGCTTGCGACCCTCGTCCAGACACTCCCGCCCGAGACGATCGTCTACCCCGGTCACATGGGCATCACGACGCTCGGCCGCGAGCTCGCCACCAATCCGTTCCTGGTTGAGCTGCGCCCCGACCGACCGGTCTCACAACCATCGCCGGTCCGTGGCGGGACACCGCGCCCGGACGGCGTGGTCGGCAATTGAGTTCCGATCGCATCAAAGCGCCCCGGGGCACGTTCGACGTGCTCGGCGAGTCCTCCGCCGCGCGCGCCGTGCTCGAGGATCGCGCCCGCACGATGCTTGAGGGCGCCGGGTATGAGCGCATCGAGACGCCCACGTTCGAGGCGACCGAGCTGTTCGCGCGCGGAGTGGGGGAGTCCACCGACGTCGTGCGCAAGGAGATGTACTCCTTCGAGGACGCCTCCGGACGCTCGCTGACGCTGCGCCCGGAGGGCACCGCGCCCGTGTGTCGCGCATACGTCGAGCACGGCATGCACAAGCTCCGCCAGCCCGTGCGGCTGTGGTATCTGTCGAGCTTCTTCCGCCACGAGCGCGCTCAGGCCGGGCGCTACCGCCAGTTCTGGCAGGTGGGCGCAGAGGCGCTTGGCTCCGAGGACCCGGCCGTGGACGCCGAGTCGATCTGCCTGCTCGCCGGGCTGCTCGAGGAGCTGAACGTCGCCTCGGTCCGCCTGCGCCTGTCGAGTCTAGGCAGCCTCGCCGCCCGCCAGGAGTATCGCGAGCGGCTGCAGTCACACCTGCGCGCGCACGCCGAGCAGCTGTCGGAGGAGGTGCGCGAGCGCATCGAGCTGAACCCGCTGCGCGCCTTCGACTCAGAACACACCGGCACGCGCGCGGTGATGGAGGGCGCGCCGCGGCTGCTCGACTTCCTCAACCCCGAGGACGCCGAGCACTTCGCCGAGGTCCGCGCGCGCCTGGATGGTGCGGGCATCGTCTATGAGATCGACCCCACGCTGGTGCGTGGCTTGGACTACTACACGCGCACCGTGTTCGAGTTCACCTCCGAGCGGCTCGGCGCGCAGTCGGGCGTCGGCGGCGGCGGACGCTACGACGGCCTCGTGGAGCAGCTCGGCGGCCCTCCGACGCCCGGCATCGGCTGGGCCGCCGGGATCGAGCGGATCCTGCTCGCTGGCGCCCCGCCCCATCCGGCGCCCGCGCCCGTGGACCTGTTCGTCGCGTATGAGCCCTCCCGCGACGGTGACTCGCCGGCACATCGCCGGGCTCCGGCCGGCGCGTTTGCGCTGCTCGCCGAGGCTCGCGCCGCCGGCCTGACGGCGCAGATGGAGCTCGCGGGACGCTCGCTGAAGGGCCAGCTCGGCTACGCCAACGCGCTCGACGCCCGCTACGTCGCGATTCTCGGCGCCGGTGAGACGGTCCTCAAAGACATGCTCGGCGGCGGCCAGGAGACGGTGGCCGCAGACGCGGTGGTGCACGCCGTCCTGCGTGGCCGGCGCGCGTTGTGACTCTTCCCGCGGCTGCTTGAGCACACGGATCGGGCTCGTTGGGACGGCGGAGCCGGCGCGGCAGCTCGCAGTCAGGTGCCGGGCGGGCGGTTCATGAGCGTTCGTTGCGCGTCACCGCATCGGTGAGTGGCGCGATCTGGCCACGTGGGAAGTCCATCACGGCAAGCAGGGTTCAACTCGTGGGCGATATGTGCCGACACAGGGCCTAGACCCATGACCCAGCTGTCCCGTCCCTACCAGATCGCGCTCGTCGCGCTCGCGCTGCTCATGCTCGTGTGGTTCGCCGCCCTGCGCGGCCGCACGCCCAACTCGAGTGGCGGCGGCTCGGGGTCGAGTCCGGCTGCCTCCAGCGCACCCGCGGCGCCCTCGGCAGCGGCCGAGGCCAAGGCGGCCGCCGCGCCCACCCGCATCTACCACGGTGGCGCTCCGGGAGTAGAAGGCCTGACCCGCGCGATCAACAAAGCCCATGGCGCCGTCGCCCTGTCGCAGCGCGAAGCCCACCGCGTGGAAACATCGGAACCGTCCGCCACCTCTTCGCCCTCCAGCTCTTCCTCCACCTCGACTGCCGCGTCCGCGACTCACGCCGGCGCCCCCCCGGCCACGCACCCGGCCGCCGTGAAGCCCGTGCATGTGACGCCGCCCGCGGCCAAGCCCGCCGCCGCCGCGCAAAGCGTGCAGGTCACGGTCGAACGCGAGCTGCAGCAGGGCAAGACCGTGCTGATCCTGTTCTGGAACCGCCGCGGCTCAGACGACGTCGCCGTCCACAACGCGCTCGGAGCGGTCCAGCACGCGCTCGGCGCGAAGGTCACCATCCACTACGCATCCGCCGGCCAGGTCGGGGCGTTCGGCACGATCACTCACGCCATCCAGATCACCCAGACCCCGACCCTGCTGATCGTCAACCCGCACGGTCAGACGACAGTGCTCACGGGTCTCACCGACGCATTCGCGATTCAGCAGGCCATCTCCGAATCCCGCCACTCCTGAGGCGACCGCGTTGCCTGCCCTCGCGCCGCGGGATCGCGTTTCGGCACGGCCCCCGGTCTGACGCAGCCCACCGCGCGTAGCGCACGCCCGCGGGTCCGCGCCTCCGGCGCCTCCCCCCGCAACCCGATCGGGTCCTTACACTCGACCATGTGACACTCGCCACGGGCCTGGCTCAGCACTTGGAACGACCGCTCGCGCGCGGACACGCTCCCGCCGGCGCGCACACCGGCGCCGCGGGCGGCGCTGCGTGCGGCGATCTGATCCGCGTCTCGCTCGCGCTCGACCCCGACACTCCCGACGGGCGCATTCGCGACGCGGGCTACGACGCGAGCGGCTGCGGCGCCACGATCGCGGCCGGCAGCGCGGTCGTGGCCCTGCTGCGCGACGTGTCCCTGCTGGAGGCCGCCCTGATCGGTCCCGACACGATCGCGCAGGAGCTCGGAGGACTGACTCCGGCCAAGCGCCACGCCGCCGAGCTCGCCGCCGACGCGCTGCATCGCGCGCTCGGCTTCGCCCTGCGTCAGGCCAACCTCGCCGTCGTCGCCGAGCGCACGCTCGTGGCGATGAGCGGTGGTGTCGACTCGGCCGTCGCCGCGCTGCTCGTCGCGGGAGTCGGAGACGAGACGGTGGCGGTCACGCTCGAGCTGTGGTCGGACCCCGCCAACGACGGCGAGGACAGCTGCTGCTCCGCTCAGGCGGTCCGCTCCGCGCGCTCGCTCGCGCACGACCTCGGCGTGCCTCACTTCTCGATCGACCTGCGCGCCGAGTTCCGCGCCGGCGTCGTGCAGCCGTGGCTGAGCGACCACGCGGCCGGCCTCACACCCAACCCGTGCGTGCGCTGCAACGGCTCGGTGCGCCTCGATGCGATGCTCGATCTCGCCACCCGGCTCGGGGCTCGCGAGCTCGCCACCGGTCACTACGCGCGCGTCGATCGTGAGGAGCCCACGCTCGGGCCGCTGCTGCGGACGGCCGTCGATCCGGCCAAGGACCAGAGCTATGCGCTGAGCGCGCTCTCACCCCGTTCGCTGCAGCGCATGCGCTTCCCGCTGGGCGAGCTGACCAAGCCCGAGGTTCGCGCGATCGCCCAGCGCGCCGGGCTGCCGGTCGCGGGCCGGCCCGACTCCCAGGATCTGTGCTTCCTCGCTGGCACCCGCCGGACGGACTTCCTGGCCCGCCACGGCAGTCTGGGCAGGCACTCGGGCCCGATCCTCGACCGCGACGGGCGCCTCCTGGGCGAGCACGCCGGCATCCACACCGTCACCGTCGGACAGCGCCGCGGGCTGGGCTCAGGATCTGGTCTGGACCGCGCCGGCGAGCCGCTGTACGTGCTGAGGACCGACCACGCCTCCAACACCGTCACCGTCGGTCCGCGCGAGGAGCTGCTCACCACGACGGTGTGCCTCACGGACGCCACCCTCCACCGCGACGGTCCCCGTGTGGATGCGATCAAGGTCCGCTACCGCGGCGCGCGCCTGCCTTGCGCTCTCCTCGCGCCCGCCGGGACTGGCGCTCACCGCGCGATCGAGGTCGAGCTGCGCGAGCCCGCCGAGCGCACCGCCCCCGGCCAGATCGCCTGTCTGTATGACGGCGATCTGATCGTCGGCCACGGCATTGTCGCCTGAGGGAGCCGATGGCCTTCGCCGTGCGGCGCCCTCACCGATCGGAGATCGACGGCATCTTCGATCGGGGCACACGGCCCGACCCAGCGCTCCGCGCTGTGTGCCCGCTGGGTCACGCGTACGCGCGTAGTGCGCCACGCTCCCTGGGTCCTTGTTCGACTCGACACTCGATCCCGTCAGCGGGCGTGTGGAGCCACGAACGCCAGAGAGCTCTGCGCCCGGGGCCGCGAAGCCACCCTCATAAGAATCCTCTCATCTGTCCGATCGCGGCTTGCGCGTACCTCCCTTAACATCCCCTGACGATGACCTCGGATGAGATTCGCGAGCGGTTTCTCGGCTTCTTCGCCGAACGCGAGCACCTGCGCATTCCCTCCGCATCGCTGGTGCCACCCGCGGACGATCGCACGGTCCTGCTCACGACCGCGGGCATGCAGCCGCTGAAGCCCTACTTCCTCGGCCGCGCCGACCCGCCCGCGCCGATGCTGACGAGCTGTCAAAAGTGCTTTCGCACGCCCGACGTCGAGCACGTCGGCAGCACCCTGCGCCACCTCACGTTCTTCGAGATGCTCGGCAACTTCTCGATCGGCGCCTACTTCAAGGCCGAGGCGATCCGGTTTGCCTGGGAGCTCTCCCGGGAAGTGTTCTGCTTTGACCCCAACGACGTCTGGGTGACCGTGTTCTCCGGCGACGAGCAGCTCGGGCTCGGGCCCGACGAGGAGGCGATCGAGCTGTGGCTCACCGTCGGCGTCCCGCGCGAGCGGATCGTCGAGTGCCCGCGCGCGGAGAACTTCTGGGAAGCCGGGCCGGTCGGTCCCAGCGGGCCATGCTCGGAGCTGTACGTCGACCGCGGCCTCTCCTTCGGCGCCGCCGAGGATCTGCCCGGCGGCGAGAACGAGCGCTTCCTGGAGTACTGGAACCTCGTGTTCATGCAGTACGACCAGGACCCTCACGACACTCTGCGGGCGCTGCCCGCGCGCAACATCGACACCGGCCTCGGCCTCAACCGGTTGGCGGCGATCCTGCAGGGCCGGGACTCGGTGTTCGACACCGACCAGTTCCAGCCGCTGATCGACCTCGGTCAGCAGCTCGCCGATCGCCGTTACGGCGAGGACCCCGTCGCCGACCGCGCGCTGCGCATCCTCTCAGACCACGCTCGCGGCATGTCCTTCCTGATCGCCGACGGGGTCGTGCCCTCCAACGAAGACCGCGGCTATGTCCTGCGCCGCCTCACCCGCCGCGCGATCCTGCAGGCCCGGCGCCTGGAGATGGCGCCGGGGTTCCTGCTGCGCTATGCCACTGTCGTGCGCGAGCTGATGGCCGGCGCCTATCCCGAGCTGCTCGACCAGCGCGAGGCGATCGAGCGCTGGCTCGCATCCGAGGAGGACGCGTTCGGGCGCACGCTCGAGCAGGGCACCGGGCTGCTGGAGGAGCTGATCGCCCGCGCGCTCGACGCCGGGGAGCAGGCGATCGCCGCGAGCGACGCGTTCGCCCTGCACGACACCTACGGGTTCCCCTTCGATCTGACCCGCGAGCTGGTGGCTGAGCGCGGGCTCGGCGTCGACGAACAGGGATTCGAGCGCCTGATGGACGTCCAGCGCGCCCGCGCCCGCGCGGCCGCGGCGGGCGCGAGCGCTCGCGCGGGTGATGGCGTCGATCCGCGCGAGCGGGCTCGTGAGCTCGCGGCCTCCACCGAACCCACCCGCTTCACCGGCTATGAGACCGAGATGCAGCAGACCACCGTCGGCGCCGTTGCCCTGGTCGGCGCCCCGAACGGGGACTCGTCCGCCGCGCCCGACCGGGCCGGAACGGAAACCGTCGCGGAGTCCGTCCCCGGCGCGAGCATGCTCGTCAAGCTCGCCGAGTCGCCCTTCTATCCCGCCGGCGGCGGTCAGGTCTCCGACACCGGCACGATCGAATGCGCCACCGGCGCCTGCCTCGGGCGTGTGACGAACGTCTATCGCCTCGGTGACGACCAGGCGCTGGAGGTCTCCCTCGAGCAGGGCACGCTCACGCCTGAGGAGCCCGTGCTCGCGCGCGTGGATCTCACCGCGCGCCGCGCCACCGAGCGCAACCACACGGCCACCCACCTCCTGCACGCCGCCCTGCGCGAGCGCCTCGGCGGCCACGTCCGCCAGGCCGGCTCCTACGTCGGGCCGGACAAGCTGCGCTTCGACTTCACCCACACCGGCGCGCTCACCGCGCAGGAGCTGCGCGACGTGCAGGACGCCGTCAACGCGCGGATCGCCGCGGGCGATCCCGTCCGCGCGATCTCCACCACCCTGGAGGAGGCCCGCGGCCTCGGCGCGATGGCCCTGTTCGGCGAGAAGTACGGCGAGGTCGTGCGCATGGTGCAGATCGGCGACGGCTCCTACTCGCGCGAGCTGTGCGGCGGCACCCACGTTCGCAGCGTCGCCGAGATCGGTGTGTTCCACATCCTCAGCGAGACCTCCTCGGCCGCCAACGTGCGCCGCATCGAGGCGCTCACCGGGTCCGGCGCGGCCGAGCTGCTGCGCGAGCACGACCGCCTGCTCGGCGAGATCGCGGCCGAGCTGCGCGTCCAGCCGCGGGAGGCGCTCACCGCCCTGCGTGCCCGCGAGTCAGAGCGCCGGGAGCTGGAGCGCTCCGTGCGCGAGGGCGCCACTCCGGACGGCGCGGCGGCGGTCGACGTGGAGGCGCTCGCCGCCTCCGCCCAGCCGATCGCGGGCGCTCAGGTGCTCACCGCCACCGTCGACGCGCCCGACGCGCACGCGCTCATGGAGATCCTCGACCGCGTTCGCGGCCGGCTCGACGGGGCCGCGATCGTGCTCGGCACGGCCGTGGACGGGCGCGTGCACCTCGCAGCGGGCGTCGCGCCCGAGCTGGTGGCGCGCGGCGTGAAGGCGGGCGCGATCGTGAAGACCGCTGCCGCGGTCGTCGGCGGCGGGGGAGGCGGCCGCGACACCGTCGCCCAGGCCGGCGGGCGCGACCCCGACAAGCTCGAGGATGCGCTGATCGCCGCGCGCGCCACGATCGAGGAGGCGCTCAGATCGTGAGTCGCGTGCTCGCCCTCGACTACGGCAGCGCCCGCTGCGGCTGCGCGCTCAGTGACCCGACGGGCACGATCGTCACCCCGATCGAGGCCATCCCCCGTCCCGCCACCCGCAGCGGACTGCGCGAGATCGAAGAGCTGATCCGCGAGCGCGAGGTCGAGCGGGTCGTCATCGGGCTGCCCGTGTCGCTGCGGGGAGGCGACTCTGACCAGACGCGCGAGACCCGCGAGTTCGCACGGCACCTGTCGCTGCGCCTGGGTGAGGGGATCCCCGTCGAGCTTCACGACGAGCGCTACACAACTCACATCGCCCGTCACGACCAGGGCTCGCACCGAGCCGGCGAGGACTCTCGCGCGGCAGCTCACATGCTCGAGAGCTGGTTGCACGCCAGGCTGCGCCAGGGTGCCTGGGCCCCCGTCCCAATGTCTGCCGGCTTGAGGCCGCCGTTCCGCGGCGTCATACGCCATCCATGATGCTCGACGTATTACCGATACGCCTGCGCTCATGTGCGGCGTCTGTCATCCACGGCCCGACCCCCTCAACCCACCATCCATTGTGACGGGAGCCCCTAGAACCGAGGAGGAGCGCGAGCGCGATCGCGCCGAGCGCGAAGCGAGGCGCGCTGCCTCGCGGCCGGTCACGGAGGTGGTCGAGGTTCCGTTGCCGCCCCCCGCAGCGCCACCGACAGCTGTGCCCCCACCCGTCATGTCGCCACCGGGACCGCCGTCATCGCCACGGCGCGGAGGCTCGTGGCCCGCACGGTTGCTGGCCGTGCTCGCACTTGCGCTCGTCGCGGGCGCGGTGTGGCTGGCGGTCGATCGGCTCACCACGCACGCCGCCTCCCCCAAGCCGGTTGCCGCGCCGGTCGTCGTGCGGGTGCTGATCCCCGAGGGCGAAACCCGCCGGCAGATCGCGGCTCGTGCCCACGCCGCAGGGCTGGCCGGCAGCTACCTGACGGCTGCCAAGCGCTCGTCGCTGCTGAACCCCGCTCACTACGGCGCGCCGTCGGACACCCCCAACCTCGAAGGGTTCCTGTTTCCCGCCACCTACGAACTCTACCGAGGCGACCCTGCCGCCAGGCTCGTGCACGAACAGCTGATCGCGTTCACCGAACGCTTCGGCGACGAGGAGATCGCTCGCGCGCGCGAGCTGCACGTCACGCCCTATGAGCTGCTGATCGTCGCCTCGATGATCGAACGCGAGGCGCAGCTCCCCGGCGATCGCGCGAAGGTCGCCGCCGTCATCTACAACCGCCTGCGCCTGAACATGGCGCTCGGGATCGACGCGACCCTCCGCTACGCGCTCGACGACTACACCCAGCCGTTGACAGCCGCTCAGCTTGCGCTCGACTCCCCCTACAACACACGCCTGCACCGCGGCCTGCCCCCGACCCCGATCAGCAACCCCGGCCTCGCCGCTATCGACGCCGCCGCGCATCCCGCGCATGTCGGCTACCTGTACTACGTCGCGGGCGCCGACGGCTGCGGCGAGCAGGTGTTCTCCTCCAGCTTCGCCCAGTTCGAACGCGACGCCGCGGCCTACCGCGAAGCGCTGCGCGCGAACGGCGGGCGAGTTCCGACGTGCAAGCGGAAATGATGCGAGTTGGGAGGACCGAACCGCGGATGGCCGACGTCGCACGTCGGCCGATCGGAGATCACCGTGGATCTCCGATCGGCAGCACTGCTGCCGATCGTCCGGGATCGGCCAGCGTATGACGCCGCGGAGGCTGGGAGTCATCGGCTGGCCCGTCGCTCACAGCCGCTCGCCGGCCATGCACAACGCGGCGCTCGCGGCGCTCGGCATGGATGACTGGCGCTACCAGCTGCTGCCGATTCCGCCCGAGCGCTTCGACGAGACGGTTCGCGCGCTCCCGCGCGCCGGGTTCGTCGGGCGCGAACGTGACGATTCCCCACAAGCACGCGGCGCTTGCGCTCGCGGACGTCGCCGGCGAGGCCGCGCGTGCGATCGGCGCCGCCAACACGCTCATGTTCGCCCCCGACGGCGCGATCGCCGTCGAGAACACCGACGCGCCCGGCTTTCTCGCCGCCCTGGGCGTCTCGCCGCGGGGCATGAGCGCGCTCGTGCTCGGCGCGGGCGGCTCCGCGCGCGCGGTCGTGTGGGCCCTGCGCGAGGCCGGCGCGCGCGAGGTGTCGGTCTGGAACCGCACGCCCGAGCGCGCCGCCGTGCTGGCGCGCGATCTCGGCGCACGCGTGGCAGCGGCTCCCGAGGCCGCCGACCTGCTCGTCAACTGCACCTCCCTCGGACTTGAGTCCGAGCCGGCGAGCCTAAAACAGTCGGCCACTGGGGCTCAGGGGCTCAACCTCCCAGCGGTTGCGTTCGATCAAGTCGGTACCTACTCCCATGTCGTCGATCTCGTCTACCGCTCCTCGCCCACCCCGCTGCTCGCCGCCGCGCGATCTCACGGCGTGCGCACCGTCTCCGGGCAGGAGGTCCTGCTCGCGCAGGGCGCGCTCAGCTTCGAGCTGTGGACGGGCATCCAGCCGCCGCTCGAGGTCATGCGTCGCGCCCTGCACTAGCGACGAGAGCCTGCGCTCTGGCGGTTCGTGTCTCGACTCGGGGCAGGGCTCCGTCGGGACGCGATCGCGATGAGCGACTCTCAGCAACAGGCCGGTCCCGACCTGCACGCGATCTTCGGCATGGACGTCGCCGACGGTGCGGCGGATGACCCCGTCGTCGAGGTCGAGCGCTCTGTCGTGACGGAGGACGTTGCGGAGGAGGCGCTCGACGAGGGCTCTGAGCCCGCATTGGACCCCGACGTGGAGGTCGCCCAGACCTCACCGCAGCCTGGCGAGTGGACCGGCATCACCCGGCCGAGCCGCCGCGGCTCCTCCTCGCGCTTTCTGACGGACGTGATCGTCGACATGGGCCTCACCTCGCGCGGTCAGGTGGAGGAGGCGATCGAGAGCTCGCGCGGTCTCGGCACCACGCCCGAGCGCGTGCTGCTGGACGCCGGCGGGCTGACCCACGACGGGCTGTCACGGGCACTGGCCGAGCGCTATGGCCTGGATCACCTGGACCTCGGCGCATTCTCGGGTCGACATGTCCGCCGCCAATCTGGTGACCACGACCGCCGCCAAGCGCTACCAGGCCGTGCCCGTCGCGTTCGCCGACAAGCGCACCCTGCTGGTTGCCATGGCAGACCCTGCGAATGTCCTGGCCGTCGACGACATCGCGATCATGACCGGCTATGAGGTGCGCGTCGCGGTCGCCCCGCCGGATGACATCGCCACCCTGATCCTGCGCCTGGATCGACTCGAGGACGTCGTTGCGGACTCGGGGCAGATCGAGGAGTCCGAGGAAGGCGACGTCGCGGAGGTCGTCGACCTGCACGAGACGGCCGACGACGCGCCGGTCGTCAAGCTCGTCAACCAGATCGTCGCCCAGGCGGTCGAGCGGCGCGCATCCGACGTCCACCTGGCTCCCGACGGGCGCGAGGTGCGCGTGCGCTTCCGTGTCGACGGCGTCCTGCAGGACGTGACCACCGTCCCGCGCCGGATGGCCGCCGGGGTGATCTCGCGCGTGAAGATCATGGCCGAGCTGAACATCGCCGAGCGCCGCCTGCCCCAGGACGGCCGTGTCGGTCTGGCCGTCGAAGGTCGCCACGTCGACCTGCGCGTCGTCACGCTGCCGAGCGTTCACGGTGAGGCAATCGTCATGCGCGTGCTCGACAAGGACTCGGTCGTCGTCGCGCTGGACACGCTCGGCATGGCCGAGCCGGATTGCGAGCGCTTCGAACGGGCCTTCAACGAGACCCACGGCGCCGTGCTCGTGACCGGCCCGACGGGCTCGGGCAAGTCCACGACGCTGTATGCGGCCTTGCAGAAGCTCAACACCCCGGAGAAGAACATCATCACGGTCGAGGACCCCGTCGAGTACGAAATCCCGGGCCTCACTCAGGTGCAGGTCTCATCCAAGGTCGGTCTCACCTTCGCCGCCGGCCTGCGCTCGATGGTGCGCGCCGACCCCGACGTGATCATGGTCGGTGAGATCCGCGACCGCGAGACCGCCCAGATCGCGGTCGAGTCCGCGCTCACCGGGCACCTCGTGCTCTCGACGCTGCACACCAACGACGCGCCCTCGGCGATCACGCGCCTGGTCGAGATGGGCATCGAGCCGTTCCTCGTCGCCTCCGCCCTGGACTGCGTCGTCGCCCAGCGGCTGGCCCGCATGCTCTGCTCCAGCTGCAAGCGCCGCGCGATCGTCCCCGCCCAGATCCTGCGCGACAGCGGCTACAAGGCGCTCGTGGACCTCGAGGCCTACGAGCCCGTCGGCTGCCGGCGCTGCGGCGGCAACGGCTACCGGGGTCGGGTCGGCTTGTATGAGGTGATGGACGTGTCCCCGCAGATTCAGAAGCTGGCGCTCGAACGCCGCCCCGCCGAGGAGATCCGCGACGTCGCCGTGCGCGAGGGCATGCGCCGTCTTCGCGACGACGGCCTCGAGAAGGTTCGCCAGGGACGCACCTCCATCGCCGAGATCGCCCGGGTCATCGGCAGCAGCTGACGATTGTGTAGCCGTCGATCCGGCCTGCAGTCGGCGTGAGCGCCATACAGGCCCTCATATCTTCGTCCAATCCCCGCCACGCGAACCTCCGGCGCTAATGGCCGGGCCCGCATCTGTCGATGGGCGGGCATGGACGTCGATTTCGCAGACCTGCTCATGGAGGTCGTGTCCCGCCGGGCCTCAGACCTGCATCTGAGCGCCGGGGCGCATCCGACCATCCGCGTGCGCGGGCGGCTCACGCCACTGGAGGACTATCCGGAGCTGGAGCCCACGGACACGCGCGAGATCGTCTACTCGATCCTCAACGGCGACCAGCGCCAGCGACTGGAGACCGACTGGCAGCTGGACTTCGCCTACTCGATCCCCGGACACGCGCGCTTCCGCGTCAACGCCTACTACCAGCGCGGCGCGATCGGAGCGGCCTTCCGTCTGATTCCGTTCGGGCTGACCTCGATCGACGAGCTCGGCCTGCCGGCCGCCGTGCACGAGTTCACACGCCGTCCGCGCGGGTTCGTGCTCGTCACCGGCCCGACGGGCTCGGGCAAGTCCACCTCGCTGGCGGCGATGATCGACGAGATCAACCAGACGCGCGACGAGCACATCATGACGATCGAGGACCCGATCGAGTTCCTGCACGCGCACAAGAAATGCCTTGTCAACCAGCGCGAGCTGGGCTCCGACGCGCACAGCTTCGCCGACGCGCTGAAGGCCGCCCTGCGCGAGGATCCCGACGTGATCCTCGTCGGGGAGATGCGCGACCTGGAGACGATCTCCACCGCTCTGACCGCGGCAGAGACCGGTCACCTCGTGTTCGCGACGCTGCACACTCAGGACGCGTCCCAGACGATCGACCGCGTGATCGACGTGTTCCCCGCCCACCAGCAGGGCCAGGTGCGGGTGCAGCTGTCGGTCGCGCTGCAGGGCATCATGACCCAGCAGCTGCTGCCGACCGTCGACGGCTCCGGGCGCGTCGTCGCCACCGAGGTGCTCGTTCCCAACCCGGCGGTGCGCAACCTGATCCGCGAGGGCAAGACCCACCAGATCTACTCGGTCCTGCAGACCAGCTCGGCATCGGGCATGCAGACGATGGACGCCTCGCTGTCCTCGCTCGTACGCGCCGGCAAGATCACCCAGAAGCTGGCCGAAGCCCGCTCCTCCACGCCTGAGGAGCTCAAGCGGCTGCTGGTGGGAGCCGATCCTCTGCAGAGCGCCCGGCAGGCCGCGTAGGGAAGTGGACGGATGAGCACCTTCGTCTTCAAGGCGATGGACCTCGCCGGGGTCAAGGCCAAGGGCGAGATCGAGGCCGACTCCAAGCAGGCCGTCTCCGATCAGCTGCGCGCGCGCGGCCTGATCGTCCTGGACGTCGGCGACAAGTATCGCTCGCGCGAGATCGAGCTCGGCTTCCTGAAGAGCGTCAAGGCCTCAGAGCTGGCGATCTTCTCGCGCCAGCTCTCGACGATGATCTCCTCCGGCATGAGCATCCTGCGCGCCCTCTACGTCCTGGAGGAGCAGACCGAGAGCAAGTTCCTGAAGGAAACGATCGTCGCGACGCGCAAGGACGTCGAGGCCGGCCTGTCCCTGAGCAACGCCATGTCTCGCCACCCGAAGGTGTTCAACCCGCTGTTCGTCGCCATGACCGAGGCGGGAGAGATGGGCGGCGTGCTCGAGAGCGCGCTGATGCGGGTGGCCGATCAGCTGGAGAAGGACGCCTCGCTGCGTCGCCAGATCCGCGCCGCGATGGTCTACCCGGTGCTGGTGATCACCTTCGCCGTTGGCGTGATGCTCGCGCTCGTCGCCTTTCTCGTGCCCGTGTTCGAGGGAGTGTTCAAGGAATTCGGGGGCGAACTTCCCAAGATCACGCAGGTCTCGGTGTTCCTGTCCCACGCCGTCGTCGGCTACTGGTGGCTGCTGTTCGCCGGTACAGCCGTGCTGGTGGTGGCATTCCTGAAGTGGAAGAAATCCTCGTGGGGGCGACCGCAGTGGGACCGCTTCCGCCTGCGCCTGCCGATGAAGATCGGCACGATCGTCCAGCAGGTCGCGGTCGCGCGCTGGTCGCGCACGCTCGCCTCGCTGACCAGCGCCGGCGTGCCGCTGCTGCAGGCCCTGGAGATCACCGGCCGCACCGGTGGCAACGTCGCCGTGGAGGACGCGATGGACGGCGTGATCGCCTCGGTCAAGCGTGGCGGCACGATCGCCGCGCCGTTGGCTCAAGCGCCGATCTTCCCGAGCATGGTCACGCACATGGTCGGCGTCGGCGAGGAAACGGGCGCGCTGGACGCGATGCTCGACAAGGTCGCCGAGTTCTACGAGGACCAGGTCGAGGCCTCGGTGAAAGCCCTCACCTCGATCATGGAGCCGGTGATGATCATGGTCATCGGCGGCATGGTCGGCTTCATCGTGATCTCGATGTACCTGCCGCTGTTCGAAGTCTACAACCACATCGAATAGCCGCATACGCTCAGCGCTCGCGTACCGGCCGGTCTTGACCGTCCGTCCAGGAGACTCGCGCTCTACTGCTCAGGAGTCCGGGAGCGCTGGTCAGGGATCCGGGAGCGCTCGCACTCTCCCGGCGCTCACCGACAGCGAGACGCGGCCATCGAGCAGGGCCAGCAGCTCCTGGCCGACCAGCTCGCGTCGCCAGCCGCTCAGCGTGCGCACGTCCGCCTCCTCGTCGCCCAGGCGCTGTGCGGCCACGATCGCCTGCAGATCCGCTCGGGCCGCGAGCAGCTCATAGGCGAGTCCCGCCTCGCGCGCTCGCGCTCGCACCAGCGCCTCGGCCAGCGCTATGAGCGGTGCGTCGCCGGGCTCGCTCGCGGGATGGCGTGCGTCCTGGGTGCGCTCCAGCGGCGGCAGCTCTTCGCCGCGGCGCACCGCCTCCAGCAGGTCCCGGCCCCGCCGGCGCAGGCTGCCCTGGTTGACGCCGCGGATCTGCTCTAGCTTGGCGGGCGAGGTCGGCTTGCGCTTGGCGATCTCCACCAGCGCCGCGTCCGCTAGGACCCTCTGCACGGGCTGATCCTGGGTGGCCGCGACCTCCTCGCGCCAGCGCACCAGCTCGCGCGCGATCGTCTGCGCCGAGGGGCTCAGCCCGCGCACGCGTGGCAGCCGCGCGAACACCGTCTCCAGGTCGCGCACGTCGCTGGAGGTGCACAGTGACTCGCACTCCTCGCGCGCCCACTCCAGGCGTCCGATCTCGGCCAGCCGGCGTTCCAGCGCGCTCGCCAGCTCCAGCAGATGCAGTACGTCCTCGCGCGCGTACTCCCGCTGTTCGGGTGAGAGCGGGCGCGCGTCCCAGCGGGTGAAGCTCGCGCTCTTGGCGACCCTGACACCCAACAGCTCTGTCAGCAGCGCCTCATACGAGGCCTGCGCTGCCATCCCCGCGAACCCCGCCGCGACCTGCGTGTCGAACACGTTGCGCACCTCCGTCCCCAGCCGGCGACGTATGAGCGCGACGTCCTGGCGCCCGGCGTGCACCACCACCTGCACGTCGGGGTCGGCGAGCACGTCCGCCAGTGGCGCGCCGTCGAGATCCTCGGCGAGCGGGTCGACGAGCTCGATGTGCTCCCCGGCGTCTGCGTTCGGGACCGCGAGCTGGATCAGGCACAGCAGCGTCCGGTAGCGGCCCTCGCCCATGAACTCCGTGTCAAGTGCCATCCGTCCGCTCGCGCGAGCGGCGTCCGCGATCTCGGTCAGGTCAGGCGCATCGTCGTCGGTGGACACGATCGCGCTCATGGTTTTGCTCCCGGCAGCAGCCACAACACGCCGCCTCGACTCAATCCAGCCTTGCGCGACACGTCCGTGCCGTGCGCGCGTATCCACAGGGCCGGCGCCGAGCAGGCGGCATCGATGCTCGACGCG
Source organism: uncultured Solirubrobacterales bacterium (assembly GCA_963744245.1). Taxonomy (GTDB): domain Bacteria; phylum Actinomycetota; class Thermoleophilia; order Solirubrobacterales; family Solirubrobacteraceae; genus Palsa-744. The sequence continues at coordinate 2,510,254 of CAVUST010000001.1, read as the reverse complement.
TGTCTGCCACAGAACGAGTTCAGGAACGCATATCTCACCTCGCCCTTCGCGATCGCCCGCTGCAGCTCGGGCACGGTCGTGAACACGCGCGCGTCATATGTCGTCAGGATCAGCACCGGCCTGGCGTCCTGCACGATCAGCGAGCCGATCTGCGTCGCCGACTCCGCCGCCACCTCATACCGCGCATCGCCCTGGTGTGCGCGCAGGTAGGAGCTGACCAGGCGCTGCTCTTCGCGCGGCAGCGCGCCCACGTAGCCGGCGTCGGTCACGCCGTCGTCGATCGAGGTCACGTCCGCGCTCAACGGCAGCGCGCCGATCGTCACGAGCGTGAGCGCGATCGTCGCGGCGGCGAGCCAGCCCTGGCGCCTGGCGTCCGAGCGCGGGCCGACCCGCGCCAGCGCCGCGCACGCGATCGCGCCCAGCCCGCCGGCGAGCGCGATCCACCACACGCCCGTGCGTCCGTACAGCAGGCGCTCGACGTAGTAGACGCTCGCCGCCAGCGCCACCACCAGCGCGACCAGGCGCGTGCGGCCGTACGCCGACTTGCGGTCGCTTGCGCAGGCCCACGCCACGCCAATGCCAAGCAGCGCCGCCACTGCCGGGAGGAGGCCCTCCACGTAGCGCGGATGCAGGCGGGTCATGTCGCTGAACAGCGCGATCCCCGTGAGCGTCCACAGCGACAGCCCCGCCGCCACAGCGCGGCGCATCCGCCGTCCCTCCTCCTCCTCCTCCTCCTCCATGTCCGCTCCGTCTGCCGCCAGCTCCCGGGCCCGGCGCCGGTCGCTCAACAGCGTGGCGATCAGCGCGGGCACGCCCAGCAGCAGCGCGACGAGCAGCTCGAGCCCCAGCCGCTCGCCCGACAGTGGCCCGATCCGCGCCAGCAGCCGCGTGGGGGAGGGGGGCACGATGGGAATGTGGTCGCGCTCTGACTGCGTCGCCACGGGGTAGTGGTGGCCCGGCTGGTAGACCGTCTGCGGTTCGGGCGATTTGCCACCCAGCCGATCGGTCCCGTTGAACACGAACGCGGCGTTCCACGCGCTCCCGTTCGTGGAGCCGATCGCGTACGGCCGGTCGTGGGCGGGAACCAGCAGCGTCGCCGTCAGCCACGCCAGCGCGACCGCCACGTACACCGCGCCGGCGGCTCCCATCTGCAGCAGCCGTCGCCGGCGAGGACCCGGCAGGCCCATGTAGGCGAGCAGCGCGAGTCCCGGAACCGCTATGAGCGACTCCAGCAGCTTCACGTCGAACGCGACCCCGAGCGCCGCCGCACCGGCCAGCAGCCAGGCGTAGCGTCCGGTCTCACACGCGCGCACGATCAGCCACAGCGCGAGCACGATCAGCGCCATCATCACCCCGTCCATCGTGTCGCTGCGCGAGGTGATGACCTCCACCGGCAGCACCGCCAGGCCGACGGCCGCCACGAGCCCGGCTGGGACGCTCCACATCCGTCTGACGGCCGCGAACAGCAGTGGCACCGCCGCGATCCCCGCCAGTGCCTCCGGCAGCTTCAGCGTGGTCGAGCTGAACCCCAGCAGCTTCACGCTCGCCACCTGCAGCCACAGGTCCACGGGCGGCTTGTCGATCGAGACGCTCCCGCCGGGCTCGAACGCGCCGAAGAAGAAGTTGTGCCACGACAGCCCCATGCTCCTGACCGCCGCGTCGTAGAACGGATCGGGTGAGACCCTGCCGATGTGCACGAGCCGCAACAGGGCCGCGCCCACCGTGATCAGCGCGACGGCCACCCACGCCCAGGTGGGCGCAGGACCGGGTCCCGGCCGTGTCGTGGACGTCCTCGATGCGGGATCAGGGGCCGTGGCGATCGGGTCGGGCTCGGCCGTGGTCGGTGTCGCAGACGCCGATCCCGGCTCGCCTTTGGGCTCTTGGTGTCGCGTCGGCTGGTTCATGGCTTGGAGGACACGCTAGTCTCCCCGTCTGCGTGGCGAGCGATGATGGCAAAACCGACGGCGATCGAACCGAGGCGTCTCACGGGCCGCGGGAGTGTATGCCCTGCCGGGGCACCGGCCGCGTGATCTCCAATCTAGGCGGCGAGCAGAGCACGGTTCCGTGTCCCTGGTGTCGCGGCGGTGGCGTGCGCCTGGCCGGGATCGATGCTCAGGACGCTCAGCGCGGCAAGGAGACGGCCGTCAAGGGCTAGGGCAGCGCGGTGTCGATGCGTCCAACGTTTTATGCAGGTCTTCAGGTCGCGGCCAAGGCGGTCGATGCAAGCGCTGACAATAGCCAGTGCCGAGGCGCCAAGGCATAACTCCCTGATGGGTGTGTAGCAAAGCCGGCGGCCCTCGCAAGCCGACCCTTAGGGGTCTGTCCATGGGGGGCGCATCGCCGCATGAAGGCGATGGAGTTCCGGGGCTGGCGCCCTGTAAACGGATCCTAGGAGGATCACATGTTGTATCGACTGCGCCAGCGCTTGCAGGATGAGGGTGGTTTTACGCTCATCGAGCTTCTGGTGGTTATCCTGATCATCGGCATTCTCGCCGCGATCGCCATTCCCGCGTTCCTGAACCAGAAGAGCAAGGCGTATGACGCTTCGGCGAAGGAGCTTGCTCGTACGGCTGAGACCACCGCGGAAACGTACGCGACCGATCACAACGGCGAATACACAGGCTTGACTGAAAAAGAATTGGAAAAATACGAATCCGGTCTCATCAAATGCCCCACCAAAGTCTCGGAACAGACGAACGCTTGCTTCGTCACTGCAACAGGTACCGCGACTACCTACACGGTAACCACTAGGGCTGCAAACACCGGCGACAAGTACTCGATCTCACGGAACAGCAGCGGAGAAATTTCTCGTGCATGCGAAAGTGGGACGAAAGCAGGGGAAGGCTCAGGCAAAAACAGCTGCTCGGGCTCTGAATCCGGCAGCTGGTAATCGCCGTATCCGAAGCGTCACACTTTGGACAGAAGTCTAAGCATCGCCAAAGAGGGGCGGCCCACGGGCCGCCCCTCTTGCTGCTGGCGTCGGCAGATGGTGAGCTCAAGACTGGATGTCTTCACGAAACGTTGCGGGTATAAAGAAAGGCGGCTCCATGCCGATGTGCTCCTAGCGAGCATCACGGCAACCAGGCAGGCGTCCCGATGGGGCGACAGATCAAAGCCGACGGTCCTGTGGGGGGGGACCGAGTCGTCATCATCGAGATGGCGATGAGCCGGGGAGGCTGGCACCATGCAACCGGACCAAGGAGCTTCAATGTTGTATCGACTACGCCAGCGCTCGCGGGATGAAGGTGGTTTTACGCTCATCGAGCTTCTGGTGGTTATCCTGATCATCGGCATTCTCGCCGCGATCGCCATTCCCGCGTTCCTGAACCAGAAGAGCAAGGCGTATGACGCTTCGGCGAAGGAGCTTGCTCGTACGGCTGAGACCACCGCGGAAACATATGCCACTGATCACAACGGCGAATATGGGAGCCTGACCGGCTCCGAACTGGAAAAATACGAATCCGGTCTCATAAAATGCCCGACCAAAGTCTCGGAACAGACCAACGCTTGCTTCGTCACTACCGGTGCAACGGGTACCGCGACTACCTACACGGTAGTTGCCAGGGCTGCGAACACCGGCGACAAGTTCACGATCAAACGAGAAGCTAGTGGAGAAATCGTCCGTAAATGTGAAAGCGGCACAGCAGCAGGCGAAGGCTCCGGCAAAAACAGCTGCTCGGGCAGTAACACCGGCAGCTGGTAGTCATCGCCGCACGGCGCTCAGATGCAGGATCCGAGTATCGTCCGCGTGAGGGCCCGGCCGGCCCTCACGCACATCGGACTCAAGCGCGCGCCCATTCAGGCCGATCAGAGCCTCATGGAGGTAGCGGCTATCGCAGGCGTCTTTGGTGCAGTCTTCGGCTCGTTCCTGAACGTCGTCGCCTACCGCCTGCCGCGCCACGAGTCGCTGGCCAGGCCCGCCTCGCGCTGCCCCGGGTGCGGCACGCCGGTCAAGCCATACGACAACATCCCAATTCTCTCGTGGCTCATACTGCGAGGTCGTTGTCGCACCTGCGCCGAGCCGATCTCCCCGCGCTACCCGCTCGTCGAGGGACTCACCGCCGCGCTGTGCGTCGGCGCGGTGCTCGTCCACCACACGGCGGCCGGGATCGCGCTGAGCATCGCGCTGATCCTGATCGTCGTCCCCGCCGCCCTGATCGACCTCGAGCATCGGATCATCCCCAACCGCCTGACGCTCCTCGGCGCCGTGCTGGCGCTGGTCATCGGCACCGCGCTGGACCCCGCCGGTGAGCCCGAACGCCTGATCGCGGGCGTTGCGGCGGGTGGCTTTCTGCTGCTCGCTGCGCTCGCCTACCCGGGCGGCATGGGCATGGGCGACGTCAAGCTCGCGGGCGTCATGGGCCTGTTCCTCGGCCGCGCCGTCGCCCCGGCGATCCTGATCGCACTGCTGGCCGGCGTGACCTTCGGCGCGCTCGTCATCGCCCGCAAGGGCGCTCATGCAGGGCGCAAGACCGCGGTCCCGTTCGGTCCCTTCCTCGCGCTGGGCGCGATCGTCGCCGTGTACGCCGGGCAGCCCCTGATCGACCTCTACACCAACAACTTTCTGCACTAAGGGTTCGCGCTTCCCCCGCCGATAGGACCCATACCGGCGATCGAAGCTCGGTCATTCAGCCGCCGATCCTCAGCCATGCCCACCCTCTCCAAACCCAAGCTCTCCAAGCCCGCGCTCTCGCGGCCCAAGCTGTCCAAGCCCTCGCTGCACCTGAGCCTCGGCCGCCGCTCGGGCGGGAAGGTGGTGGGCCTGGACGTCCAGCCCGGCCATGTCACCGCCGTGCAGGCGCACGTCAACGGCTCGATCCTCGCCGAACGCGCGGCCGCCCTGCCGCTGCCCGCCGACACCGTGCGCGAGGGCGAGGTGCTCGACGAGAACGTGCTGGCCGACACCCTGCGCGAGCTCTTTCGCGACAACTCCCTCAGCAAGCGGGTGCGCATCGGCGTGGCCAACCAGCGCACCGTGCTGCGCACGCTCGAGCTGCCGCCCGTCACCGACCGCAAGGAGCTCGCCACCGCCGTGCGCTTCGAGGCCCAGGAGCAGGTGCCGATGCCGCTGAGCAACGCCGTGCTCGACTTTCACGCGCTCGGCGTCCACGACACGCCCAACGGGCCCCGCCAGCAGGTGGTGCTCGTCGCCGCCCAGCGCGACATGATCCAGCGTCTGCTCGCCGCGGTCCGCGCGGCCGGCCTGCGACCGGAGGGCGTCGACCTGTCGGCGTTCGCGCTGATCCGCTCGCTCTACCGTCACGACTCCGAGCACGACGGCCGCGTGCTGTATCTCAACGTCGACGGGCTCACCAACATGGCTATCGCCGAGGGTGCCGTCTGCCGCTTCACGCGCGTCGTGGGGGGGGTCTCGAGGCGATGGCGGCCGAGCTGGCCGAGCGTCGCGGCGAGGCCGTCGCCGATGCTCGCGCGCTGATCGCCGCCGCCGACCTCACAGCGCCCATGGAGTCACCCGCCGAGCCCGCGATCCCCGTGCTCGCCGAGTCCGCTCCGCTCGAACAGCATGATCCCGTCGCGAGCGCCGACCCGGGGTCCTCCACGACGTCCTACGAGGAGTCACTCGAGGACTCCCTCACGGCCTCCGAGTCCTTCGCCGCGCTGGCCGCGCAGGCGCCCTCGACCGCGTCCGCGGACGTGACGGCGCCCGACGCGGACGTGCGTGCCGTGCTCGAGAACGGCATCCGCGAGATCGCCGGCGAGGTCCGCAACTCACTGGACTTCCATCGCTCCCAGGAGGGCGGTGGCGAGGTCGCCACGGTCGTGCTCAGCGGCGCGGCGCTCGACGTGCCCGGATTCAGCGACGTGCTCGAAGCCGAACTGCGCGTGCCGCTCACCCGTGAGACCGTCGGCGTGACCGACGGCGCCATCGCCGGTGGTGCTTCGGTCTCGCCACAGCGCCTGGCGATCGCCGCCGGGCTCTCCGTCGAGGAGGCGCCGCGATGAGGGCCGTCAACCTCATGACGACGGAGGAGCGCCGCGGGCCCGGCATCCCGACCGGACGCTCCGGAGGCGGCGCCTACGTGGTGCTCGTCCTGCTGGGCGGGCTGGCCGTCTTCGCGCTGCTCTACGGACTCGCCGACCATGACATCTCCAGCCGTCGCTCCGAAGTGACGTCCCTCACCGCTCGCGCCCAGCAGGCGCAGGCGCGCGCGGGCCAGCTCACCCCCTACACGAGCTTCCTGCAGATGCGCGAACAGCGCGTCCAGACCGTCTCTGAGCTGGTGGACTCCCGCTTCGACTGGGCTCAGGCCTTCCATGAACTGGGGCGCGTGCTGCCGGCGGGCAAGGTCTCGCTCGCCTCCCTGGACGGCACGGTCGGCTCCGGCTCTTCAACGGGCTCCGGCTCCTCGGCGAGCTCATCCGCCTCGAGCGCGGTCGCGGCGAGCGGCTCCTCGGTCACCTCCGCGACCCCACCCGGCAGCATCCCCACGTTCGCTCTCACCGGCTGCGCCGTAAGCCAGGCCGAGGTCGCACTGATGCTCGACCGCCTGCGCCTGATCAACGGCGTCAGCGAAGTTACGCTGCAGAGCTCCACCAAGTCCGGCTCGGGTAGCGGCAGCGGCGGTGCCAGCTGTGGAGGTGGCAGCGCCATATTCAGCGTGCAGGTCACCTTCGACGCGTTGCCGAGCGCCTCCACGGCCGGCGGCTCGAGCTCGGCGGGCACCGCATCGACGGCGGCCACCGCCTCTGCCCCGGCTTCCCCATCGACAACTCCCGTTTCCACCTCCGCCGCCGGAGCGGTCCGATGACCGGCCGCGATCGCATGGTGGTCATGGTGATTGCGACGCTGGGCGCGCTCGTCGCCATCTGGCTGTTCGCAGTCGCGCCCAAGCGCGAGCAGGCCGCCAAGCTCGGTGCAGAAGTCAGCGCCGCTCAGGCGCAGCTGGCGAGCGCCGAAAGTCAGCTCGCCAGCGCCAGCGCCGCGCAGGCCAAGTACCAGACTGCCTATGCCTCGATCGTGCGCCTCGGCAAAGCCGTCCCCGCCAGCCAGGAAGTGCCGTCGCTGATCTACCAGCTCGCGCAGGCCACAAACGAGAAGAACGTCGAATTCGCCTCGATCACGGCCAGCACCCCCGGTGCCGGCGCAGGATCCCGTTCCTCCGCGAGCACCGCCCCAACGGCCGGTGCGGGGGTTACGCAGATGCCGTTCACGTTCGTCTTCAACGGCTCCTTCAATAGCCTCTACAGCCTCTTCCAGCAGCTCGACGACTTCACCCTGCACACGACCTCCGGCGAATTGAACGTCAGCGGACGCCTGCTCACGATCCAAAGCATCAAGCTCGGCCCCGTCACCAGCACGGGCGGCTCCACGCAGAAGTCGGGCGCGGCCGGCGGCTCCGAACAGCTCTCCGGCACGATCACAGCGACCGCCTACGTGCTCCCCTCCGGCCAGACGCTCACCGGTGGAGCGACCCCGGCGGGTCCGTCCGGCACGGCTACGCAGACCGCCTCCACCGGAGCCGCCGGCTCCGCCAACGCCCCCGCGGTAGTGCAGGTGAACCCATGAACGACTTCTTCAACTCACTCAAGTCCGACCTGCTCGACAAGCGCTTTCTGCCCGTGCTCGTATTGCTCGGCGTCGCGCTCGTCGCCGCGCTCGCCTTCGCCGTCATCGGCGGCGGCTCCTCGACGAGCCCGCCCCCGCCCGTCGCGGGTGCCTCCTCCGGCACCACCGGAGCATCCGGCACCGTCGCGATCAGCCCGGCCCCCGTCGTCAATCAGGCGGTCGCCGAGACAACCAGCAGCGCCCGCCGGCACTCCGGTGCTCCGCGCAACCCATTCACGCCGCTGCCCTCCTCGCAAGCGAAGCCCACGACGGCTTCGTCGTCTTCCGCCCCCTCCAAGTCCCCTGCGAGCGCTTCGGGCTCCGGCTCCTCTTCCTCCTCAGGCGCATCCACCGGCGCCGGCTCCTCTTCACCGAGCGCCCCCGCCAAGCCCGCCAAGCCGGCCAAGCCCAAGCCTCCACAGAAGGTCTACAACGTCGACGTCCTCTTCGGCGCCGCCCCCATCGGCACCGCGCCGCAGAGCATTCCGCTCACGGCCTTCAACAACCTGACCCGCCTGTACCCGCTCGCGGTCAACGGCGAAGCGCCGCTCGTGTTCACCGGCGTCGCGGCCGGCGGCGCCAGCGCGATCTTCACGATCGTGCGTGAAGTCTTCCCGCACGGCCCCGCCGTCTGTCACCCCAGCGCCTCGCAGTGCCAGGCGATCCAGCTCAAGCCAGGCCAGAGCGAGGAACTCGAATACATCCCGCCCAGCGGACAAGCGCTCGTCTACAGGCTGCAGCTCGTCTCGATCACCGCCGTCAAGGCCTCTGCCGCCAAGGCAGCCAGTGCGTTTCATGCCACGTCCCCCGCCGGCCGCGCCCTGCTGCGCACCGCCGGCCTGTCCGTGCTGCCCGGCCTGCGCTACTCGACCGACGCCGGCGTGATCGTGCTCAGGACTCACCGCGCCTTCGCGGCCCATGCCGCTGCGCGTCACCGCTAGCTGCTCGGCAAACCTCCCAACCATGCCCGCGAGTGCGGTGACCGGCGCCGGCAGCGTTCTACGAAGCCGCGGGCTGTGGGTCACCCACCATCCAACCCCGCCGTCGTTCGCGCGAGCATCGCGACCGGCAAATAAGCTAGCTGTCCATGAGCCTTCGTCTGATCACCGCCGGCGAGTCCCACGGCCCCGGGCTGACCTGCATCGTCGAGGGCCTGCCCGCCGGTCTGCGCCTGGAGCAGGACGCGCTCAGCGCCGATCTCGCCCGCCGCCAGCTCGGCCACGGTCGCGGTGGGCGCATGAAGATCGAGCGCGACCGCGCCGAGGTCACCGCCGGCGTGCGTCACGGTCTCACCCTCGGCGGTCCCGTCGCGCTGAACGTCGCCAATCGCGACTACGCCAACTGGGAAGAGCGCATGAGCCCCTGGCCGGTCGATGAGCCCGTCGCCGAGGTGCACCTGCCGCGTCCCGGCCACGCCGACCTCGTCGGCGCGCAGAAGTACAACCACTCGGACGTCCGCAACATCCTCGAGCGGGCCTCCGCGCGCGAGACCGCCGCGCGCGTCGCCGGCGGCGCGCTGTGCAAGGCCTATCTCGCCGCGCTCGGCGTGCACGTGCGCTCGCACGTCGTGCAGATCGCCTCCATCCACGCCCCTGCGCCGGCCGCGCCGCTGCAGCTGGATGACTTCGCCGAGGTCGACGCCTCGCCCGTGCGCTGCCTCGACGCCGACGCAACGCGTGCGATGGTCGCCGAGATCGACCGCCTGCGCAAGGCCAACGAGTCGCTCGGCGGCGTCTTCGAGGTGCAGGCCTTCGGGCTCGTGCCCGGCCTCGGCTCGCACATCTCCTGGGAGCAGCGCCTCGACGGGCGCCTCGCGATGGCCATCTGCTCGATCCAGGCGCTCAAGGGGGTCTCCATCGGCGACGGCTTTCACATCGCCGGCGTGCCCGGATCGCAGGCCCACGACGAGATCTTCTACGACGAGGCGCGCGGGGGCTACTACCGCGAGACCAACCGCGCCGGCGGCCTCGAGGGCGGCATGACCAACGGTCAGCCCCTGATCGTCCGCGGCGCGATGAAGCCCCTGCCCACGCTCACCCGGCCGCTGCGCTCCGTCGACACCGCCACCCACGAGCCCGCCGAGGCGCTGCGCGAGCGCACCGACTCCTGCACCGTCCCCGCCGCCGGCGTCGTCGGCGAGGCGATGGTCGCGCTCGTGCTCGCCGACGCCTACGCCCAGAAGCTCGGCGGCGATCACATCGACGACGTCCGTGGGTCCCTGCGCGCCTACTGCGAGAGGATCGGGTGGCCTTCGTCCTGATCGGCTTCATGGGCGCCGGCAAGTCCACGCTTGCCAGCCGCCTGGCCGCGCTGCGCGGGCGCGCGCCGATCGACGGCGACGCGCTGCTGGTGGAGCGCTTCGGGCACTCGGTGGCCCACGAGTTCGAGCTTCACGGAGAGCAAGCGTTTCGCGCGGCGGAGGAGGAGGTCATGTGCGGGCTGCTGGAGAGCGTCGACGCCCGCGACGTGATCGCGCTCGGCGGCGGCAGCGTGCTCTCCGCGCACGTGCGCGCGGCGCTTGCAGGACACACGACCGCGCTGATCGAGGTCGCGCCGGAGGTCGCATGGAAGCGCGTGCACCGCGACGGCGGCGCCGAGCGCCCGCTGGCGCGCGACCGCGACGCCTTCGAGGCGTTGTACGCGCGGCGGCGCCGGATGTACGAAGAGGTCGCCGACGCCCACCTGCTGTGGGCCGAGTCGGCCTCCGGCCAGTATCCGGTGCTGGTCGGGCGCGGCCTGCTTGCCGAAGCCGGGGGACACTCGCCCTCGGCGAGCATCCCCGTTTCGGCCAGCGAGCGCCTGGCCGCCGCGTGGCCCTTCGACCGCGCCGCCTCGCGTCCCTTCTGCGTGACCGACGAGACCGTGTCCGGCCTGTATGCGGAGCGGCTGGGGGAGCTGCGGGGCCTGGTGGCGATCGCACCCGGCGAGCGGCACAAGACATTGGCGAGCGCCGAGCGCGTCTGGCAGCGGCTGGTCGCTGCCGGCATGACCCGCGCCGACCACGTGGTTGCGCTCGGCGGCGGCGTCGTCGGCGACCTCGCCGGCTTCTGCGCCGCCACCTACCAGCGCGGCGTGCCGGTCGTCCAAGTCCCCACGACGCTCGTCGCGCAGGTCGACTCCGCCTACGGCGGCAAGACCGGCGTCGACCTGCCCGCGGCGAAGAACTACGTCGGCGTCTACCACCAGCCCGCGGGGGTGCTAGTCGACCCCGACCTGTTGGAGACGCTGCCCGCCGAGGAGCTGGCCGCCGGCTGGGTCGAGGTGTTGAAGACCGCGCTGATCGCCGGCGGAGAGCTGTGGGAGCGCGTCGCCTCCGGTGGCGAGGTGCAAGAGCGCACGATTCTCGACTGCGTGCGCACGAAGCTGGCGGTCGTGGCGGAGGACGAGCGCGACGCCGGGCGCCGGCAGGTGCTGAACCTCGGCCACACCGTCGGCCACGCGATCGAGACCGTCACCGGCTATGCCCGCTATCGCCACGGCGAGGCCGTCGGCCTTGGCCTGCTCGCCGCGCTGCGCCTCTCCGACCGCGAGGACCTGCGCGCGCAGGTGCGCGAGCTGCTGCGCGCCCGTGGGCTGCCCGTCACGCTCGACGGCGCTGGTGTGGAGGCCGAGCAGATCCTCGACGCGACCGCGCGCGACAAGAAGCGCGTCGGCACGCGAGTGCCGTTCGTGCTGGTCCATGCGCCCGGCGACGTCGTGACCGATTGCGAGGTCTCTGACGCGGATCTGCGTGGGGCCGTGGCCGAGCTGGTCTAGGCTCTCGTCCAGATGACGGACGCCCAGGATCGCATAGAGGTGCTGCACGGCGTCAACCTGAATCTCCTCGGCGAGCGCGACCCGCTGCACTACGGCACGCTCACGCTCTCAGACCTGGAGGCACAGATCGCCTCCTGGGCGGCGCAGGTCGGGCTGAGCGCGAGCTTCTTCCAGACCAATGCCGAGTCCGAGTACGTCGAGCGTCTGCACGCGCTGCGCGGTCGGGTCGCGGCGGTGATCCTCAACCCCGGATCATGGACGCACTACGCCTACGCGATCCACGACGCGCTGGAGCTGACGGGACTGCTCGCCGTGGAGGTGCACCTGTCCGACGTCCACTCCCGTGAGCCCTGGCGGCGGCTGTCCGTGATCGGCGATCTCTGCATCGCGACGTACTCGGGCATGGGCCCCGACGGCTACCGGCTCGCGCTCGAGCGCCTGCGCCAGGCGCTCGACGGGGACGACACGTGAGCGACAGGCAGGGGGGAGGCTCGTCGGGGATGGCCGGAGCGGGTGACATGGGGGAGAGCGAGCGCGTGGAGTGCCTCGCCGGCGAGCTGCGCGAGCGCAAGCTCGACGCGCTGCTCGTGTGGAGCGCCGTCAACGTCCGCTACCTCACCGGCTTCACCGGCAGCAACGCGTTGGTGCTGATCGCCGCCTCCGGACGCTCCGGCGGGCACCGCTTCCTCACCGACTTCCGTTACGAGACCCAGTCGAGCCAACAGGTTCCCGCGCTGTTTGCCCGCGAGATCGTCTCCGGAGAGCTGCTCGACGCCGCCATCGCCGCACTGGTCGCGGCGGTCGGGGCCGCGGGACGTTTGGGATTCGACGACGCGAGCCTCACCGTCGCCCAGCACACGCGCCTGCGTGAGCTGCTGCCGGTGGGTTGGCAGCTCGTCCCGTGTGCCGGCGCGGTCGAGCGCATGCGCGCGGTCAAGGACGACCGGGAGATCGCCCGCATTCGCGCCGCCGCCGAGCTTGCGGACGAGGCATTGCGCAACGTGCTGCAGCGGGGCCTGGCGGGGCGCACAGAGCGCGAGGTCGCGCTCGACCTGGAGCTCGAGATGCGCCGGCTGGGCGCCGACGGACCCAGCTTCCCCTCGATCGTCGCCTCCGGCGCCCACGGCGCGCTGCCGCACGCCGAGCCCCGCGCGGAGCCGATCGCGCGCGACGTGCTCGTCACGATCGACTGGGGCGCCCTGCACGAGGGCTACTGCTCGGACAGCACCCGCACCTACGCGACCGGCGAGCACGTCTCCGCACGGGCACGCGAGGTCTACGAGCTCGTACGCTCAGCCCAGGCCCAGGCGCTCGCCGCCGTCACCGCCGGCCCCAGCGGTCGCGAGCTCGACGCCGTCGCACGCGAGGCGATCGAGCGGGCCGGGCACGGCGAGCACTTCGGCCACGGCCTCGGTCACGGCGTCGGCATGGAGATCCACGAGGGCCCGCGCCTGTCGCGCACCGCCGGGGACGATCCGCTGCTGGCCGGCAACGTCGTCACGGTCGAGCCCGGCGTCTACCTGCCCGGCGACTGCGGCGTGCGCATCGAGGACCTCGTCGTCGTCCGCGCCGACGGTCACGAGGTGCTGACGGGGCTGCCCAAGGAGCTCACGGTCGTCTCCTGAGCGGGCCCGCCCGCAATGCGGCGCTCTCCACCGCCGAGGACCAGCGCGACCAGCACCAGCGGCGCGAACCACAGGATGTAGGTGAAGGAGTAGTACCCGTCACACAGCAGCACAGCGGTCAGCACCGCGGCGGATGCGCCCGCCAGCCCGATGACGTCCTGACGTTTCGGCAGCCACAGCAGCGCGACGGCGAATCCCCCTGTGAGCGCGATGAGCAGGCCGTGAACCACACCCGAGAGGGTCTTGACCCAGATGACGGCGCTCGACAGGGCGCCGCTGTCAAGCCGCTCCCAGATCGAGTAGCCCGGATCCCGCGCGATCTGAAAGCCGAACGTGCGCGTCACGAACTCGCCCGGGCTGCTGTGGGCCAGAGCGGGCACGAACACGAGCGCAGAGGCGAGCATGAACGCGGTGCCGAAGGCGAGCAGCTGCCGGCGGCGATCCTGCCCGGAGGGATTGTGGCCGGCCAGCACCGGCACGAGCGCCAGGGGAGTGAGCTTGGTCCACGCGAGGACCGCTGCCATCGCGCCGCGGCGGACCGGAGCGCGGGCGAGCAGGAGCGTGCCGACGAGCGCCGCGGCGACCATCGAGTCGTTCGCGGCCAGGCCATCGGCGTAGAGGGTGAAAGGGAAGGCGAGCCATGCAAAGGCGAGCACGATCCCCACTGTCGGTCCCCTGACCTGACGCCCCAGGGCAAACAGCAGCGCCGCGGTCAGCAGGTCGAAGAAGAGCGCCGCCAGCCGCGCGGCCGTTTCGCTCGTGGCCACGCCGGCGAACGGAACGTATGCCTCATAGTCGACCGGACCATACGTGTCGTAATGGGGGTCATAGCCCAGGTTTGACAGCAGCGCTCGGTCAACGCCGTAAAGCGGCCGTCCGTGCAGGATCTGCTGTGCACCCTGCACGCTCCCGGGGCCCACGTCGGTGTTCACCTGGGAGCCGAGGGTCCAGCCGGCGTGGACCCCGACGAGGACGAGGACGCCTACGATCAGCCACGAACGAGGCAACGAGCACGCGAATGGAGTCACGGAGCGATCTGCCCGATCGTGCCGACCCACACGGGCGACCATCGTCATGCGCACGCCCAGGTACACCAGCGGCGCGTACACGAAGAGCATCGGCCAGGTGCGAGCCTGACTCCAGGAGCCCAGCGCGATCACGAACGAGAGCAGCACGAGCAGGTCGAGATGCAACATCCGCCGCAGGTGCTCGAAGTCGATCAGTGGCAGCAGAAAGAGCCCGCAGAACGGCAGCACGACCCAGAAGTGCGCCACGGCCGGATACGTCTGCATGGAGTTCCTGAGTGCCGGAAGCACAGGGGAGATGCCCAGCAGCACGATGAACGTCAGCCGCGCCGCCAGGCTCGCGGGCGCGCTCCTGACGCCGGGCGCCGGTCCGATCAGCGCGGAAGCACGGGCAACCATTTGAGACGGTTATCGGCTGCATGCCTGGGGGTCTTGACGCCACAGGCTTCGCCGATGCGAGAGAGCAGCCCTGGGGCATACAGGGCGAGCCCCAGTGCCGTCGCCAACGGCAGCGTCCACACGAGAAACAGGGCTGCCTGCAGGTCGGGACTGACCCCACGCGCGGACAGGCCTTTCAAGGCCAGCCAAGGAAGCACCACGCTCGTCAGCGCCAAGATCGGCGGTCGGCGACTCTCGCCCAACGCCTCCCAACTGAGCAGCGAGATCAGGAATGGCAGCATGTAGTAGCCGGTGTCCCAGGTGTCCAGCATGCAGCGCAGGAGCAGCACCAGCGCGAGCAGCAGCAGCGCGTCGTGCTCGGTGACCGCACGGACTTCACGACTGCGTCGAAGCCACAGCGGTCGAAGCCACAGCGGTCGAAGCCACAGCGCCCCCGCCATGCCCAATCCGACGAGCACGATCAGCGGATGACTGATAGTGCTCGTCCAGGCTGGACCGGTGCGATAGCCGGGCATGGTCGTGCCGAACATCCGTTGCACGAGCTGACCGTGCTGGCCGAGGAACCACCACAGCTGCCACGGCTGGAAGAGCGTCTGCTGTGGCGCCGCCGCTCCACGCGCTCCCGCCGCGAAACCGCCCGGGGAGACGAGCACGAGCGGTGCGAGCACGACCGCGGTCACGACTCCCGCGCTCGCCAAGCAGAGCGTCGCCTGCCTCCAGCGGGACGTTCCGGCACCCGCTGGCAGCGCGAGCAGCACCGGCCCGGCCGCGATCAGCGCCCACTCCTTGTTCGCGATCGCCAAGCCCAGCAGCACGCCAGCCCAGATTGAGTGCCCGCGGATGGCAAGCAGCACAGCGGTGACACACAGGCATGCGCCCAGCAGTTCCTCGGGATGGCCCAGTTCCAGTGCCTGTAGCGTCAGCGGGTTGGCCACGCAGATGCCCAGCACGAGGCCCCGCCAGAGTGTCTTGCGTCCGGCGGTGCGCATCTGCGCGCACAGCCACACGCCGAGCGCGGCCCCGACCAGCAGGCAGGGCACGGCGACCATCCGGTAGACCGCGAGCGCGCCGCCGCCCCACAGTCCGGGCAGCAGCGCGAACGGGGCGCGCTCCACGAGCGAACCGCCGTACGCGGGCGCAAGTCGCAGGAACTCGAGCACGTGGCCATGCGTGAGCGCATTGAACGCGGGCTGCGCCTCGACTTCGTAGTCGTTCCAGGCGAACCCGTACAGACCCAGCCACGCCATCGCCACGCTCGCGACGCCAGCCGCCAGCGCACACACGGCGTTCTCGCGCAGCGCTCGCCTCATGTGTTGGCATCGGCGTTCAGCGCGAGCGCCTTGAGCCTTCAGGCCTCGCGGCCAGGCATTGTCCGACGGGACGCCTCAGCCGCCCCCGCAGTCATACAGCGCCGTCGCATCACCGTCTTCGGACGCCGACTGTTCCGGCGCGGTGCAATGTTCACGGATCCACACGATCCGTGGATCGCTGCTCGCTCGCGGGACAAGCATCGCGCGAACCTGCCCGGAGTCGATGTAGCGCCGCAGCTGAGCCAGGGTGGGCGCCGGTATCCCGCCCTGAAACCCTCCGATCGGCAGAATCTCCCTGCCGGTGGCGAGGATGTACGGAGCCGCCAGGATCGAGGAGTCGGTCGCCATCGGCATCGGGGTGCCGTAGGTGGACGAGAGTTCCGCGACGATCTGCTCGTCCAGCTGTCGCGTGTGCTTGGCTTCGGCGCGCGAGACCGTCGCCGAGGAGGGCTCGTATGGCGCCGCGAACGGGCCGAGGCCGCGGACGACCATCAGCGCGGAGGCGACGCCCGGGAGCAGCAGTGCGCACACGATCGCGAGCGCCACCACGCCGCCGCCGGGAGCCTTGGTCCCGCCCGCTCGACGCGCCGCTGCGAGTCCCAGCACGCCGAGGACGCCTGCGCACACGGCCACCGGAGCCAGCCACCCCGGGACACGCGATCCTCCTCCCAGCAGGTAGACGCCGTAGGCGATCGACACGACCACCGCGCCCGCCAGGCACGCCTGCGCCGCGAGCTCCTGTTGCCGCCGCCACGCGACCGCGATCCCCGTCCCGCACAACGCCCCGATCGCGGGAGACAGCGCCGCCACGTAGTAGGAATTGGGATACCCGCCGGCGCTGAAGAACGCCCCCAGCACGAGCAGCCACAGCCCCCACAGCACGACGGCGGCTCTCAGCGGATCGCGCCGGCTGCGCCCACGGCGAGTCACGAGCACGCAGATCGCCGCGAACAGCGCGGCCGGCAGCAGCCAGCCGTCGTCGCGTCCGAACGGGCCGCTCAGCAACCGGTGCCAGCTCGGCTTGATGCCGTGGATCGGGCCGGCGCTCGCCTGGGAGAGCCGCACGAGGAACGCAGCCGGATGCCCGGCGCCCGCGAACACGTCGCCTCCCCGTTCCAGCCGCGCGATCCCGTTGTAGTCGAACGTCTGACTGAACACCGAGTCGTTTTGCGTGCCGTCGACATACGGCCGATCGTGCGCCGGCACGAGCGAGACAGCCACCATCCAGCTGACCGACACGACCGCGGTCACGACTCCCGCCAGTGCGACATGGCCGAGGCGCGTACGCAGGTGGGCAGGGGCGGCGAGCAGGTAAGCGCCTGCCAGCGCCGGCAGCACCAGCCACGCGACCGTCATCTTCGCCTGGAACGCCAGACCCACCCATGTCCCTGCCAGCAGCAGCGAGCGCAGCCGTCCGCTCACCACCGCCGCCGAGGTCGCGTCCGCCGCCAGCACGAGCAGCAGGATCAGCAGCGAGTCCGCCACGTTGCCGCGGTTCAGCGCGACCGTCACGGGGCTGGTCGCGACCACGGCGGCCGCGACGATCCCCGCCACGGGACCCGCCAGGCGACGCACCGCGCGGTACAGCACGAGGATCGTGAGCACCCCCTCGATGACCTGCGGCAGCACGATCGCCCACGTGTGAAACCCGAACACCCGCAGCGACAGCGCCTGCGGCCACAGTGCCCCCGGGAGCTTGTCCACGCTCACGGTCCCCGCCGGATCGAGCGCGCCGAAGAAGAAGTCGTGCCAGCTCGTGGACATGCTCCGCGCGGCCGCCCCGTAGAACGCCTCCAGCGCGGCGCCGTTCATGCCCCACGCGTACGTCACCGCTGCCAGCGCAGCGATCGCCAGCAGCGCCGGGCGCGCCCATGGCGGCTGGTCCTCGGGCGAGCGCCACACGCGTACCGGCGCCCTTGCCGGGTCATCCCCAAGCCTTGCGGTCGGTCGCCCCACCCGCTCGCCCATCTTCGTAGCCTAGGGGCTCGCCGATCTTCTGGCTAGTCCTGTATCTCAGAACGTACGGGCGGGTGCATTGCGGCCTGCGCAGCCGGTTCGGCGATGCGCCCGCTACCCTGCGGAGCCGTCATTACAACCAACTAAGTCCAAGAACGTGTGCAGACCGTATTGCAGCGTTCGCGAGCTTGATCGATGAAGACAAATCCGACCCTGCAGCCGGGATCAGCTGACGCGGCGGAGCGGGCTATAGGCCGTGGGAAGCGCGCCGATGGGCGACGTGGCGAGGCGCCATGCCGCTGCCGCGGTGTCTGCGGCGGCGCGTGCGGCAGGCTCGGACAGGTCTGCCCAGGCCCACCACCGGACTTCTTCCGGGTGATACAGGCGTGACGCGCGGCCGGCGAGGACGGCGCGAATGGCGGTCAAGGGCTTCCGTGCCTCTGCAAGCTCGCGGACGAGTTGTGCCCATGGGTCGTCCATGAACTCGGCGAGCTTGGTGGGGGTGTTCACGATCGGCATTCTGTTCAGGCCGAGCGAGCCGCGCAGGGATGATTGGGCAACCTCAAACTCCTCTTGGTCGTCGGCAATGCGAGCCATGGCGCTGACTGCCAGTGCGGCTGCGGCGGAGTCGGCATATAGCGTCTGCGCCGGCACGGGCGACCGGTGAGGGTGGCAGAGCGCATTGACGGCGCGGCTCCAGACCGCATACGCATCGGTCAGCGCTGAGTCAGGATTGGCGAGGTCCGCGTCGGCGATAGCGCTGAGCGCAGCGCTTATCACGTGATCAGTGCTCTGGCTTTCAGGAAGTCCCGGAAGGCGGAGGAAGCCATCCATTCAAGGATCGTCTTGTCGTCGAGTTCGGGCATGCGGACGACTCAAGCTACCAATGTCGCGCCTGTTCCTAGCCTTGAGTCCTGAACGCGCCATTACTCGGCAATGGGCGGGAATCGTTGCGCCGTTCCAGCCAACGGACCGATCCAGTGGACCTGCATCGTGCGGCGAGGACAGGGTAAACGGCAGCATGGTATCTTCGACGGTACCGAAGTACCGAGCGACCATAATGCGTGCACAATCCCCGATCAAGGTTCATGAGGCCACCAAGGAGAAGGTCCGCTATGCCGCTTTGATGGCGGGCCTCAAGCAGGCTGAGCTCGTGGAGCGCGCAGTCGATGAGTACGTCGAGCGTCACCGCGAGCTGTTTGCGTTGCGCATGGAACATGCGGAGAAGGCGCTGCTGGGCGGCAAGACGTCCACGCTCGCGTACTCGCTGGGCGTCGACGAGGCCGACGTCGAGCGCGTCGGCGGAATCGCGTCCAATCAGCTTGGTGGCTCACGCAGACCGAGGCGTGCGACCTCGAACCACGCGAACTCACCCGAGGGCCAGTCCGCGCGCGGCTCCCAGAGCTCTGCTTCCGCGGCGTCCAGGGCCAAGCCGAAGAGGACGTCTCGAAGCCGCTCCTCGACGAAGCGCCCGTCGGTCGCCTGAGTCGCGATCGCGACCCAAACCTCCTCGCCCGGCGCGGTGACGTGGAGACGAGCGTCGACCAGCTCACCGAAGCAGGCCGTGACATCGCGATCTCGATTGGCGAAGGCAGCGGCGATGAGAGAGGGGATCGAGTCGGCGGCGGCATCGATGATGCGCGCGCTGCGCTCGAGCTCGTCACGAAGCTGGTCATCGTCATCGGGCAGGAGTCGCCCAGCTCGATGCAATGCTGCGAAGATCTCATAGGCATCTGCGTCGGAGCCCTCCTCGCGCTGCGCACCAGCACAGAGCCAGAATCGCGCGGCCTCGGTCTCCAGCCACGTTGCGCCACGCCACCGTCCGTGACGCAGCCGGTACACGAGCGGACGCTCGATCGAGAGGATGCGCCTCTGCCCGCGCGGTGCCGCTGACGCGAGACGCCACGCCTCACCGATGAGTGGGTGGTTGAGGCTGCCGAGGTCGATCTCGACGGGTGGCACCTCTACGTCGAGATCCTCACGCAGACAGCGGAGCGTTACTCGCACTCGTCGTACTGGTTTGCTCGACATCGAGCGGGAGACCATACCCAGCAGCTCCGACCCCTCCGAGTGGGACTTGCCTCTCCGCGGCAGCTATTGTGATCGAGTCGTCAGGGGTGTCGAATAACCGCCGAACCATCTCCAAAACTGCTGATTTGCAGGGGAAACCTTGATCACAACCAACCAGTTTTGAAATGTGCCTAGAACGTATCGGGCCATTCGGACGGAATCCTTGTGCGTGGCGAACGGCGGCGGTATCCTGAGTTGATGGCTACGCGCAAGATCAATCTGCCGCTGGACGAGGAGCTGGTCCGGCGAGCCCGTGACCAAGACTTGGGGCAGGACAGCAAGAGCGATGCTCAGGTAGTCGAGGATGCGCTGTCGGTGTTCTTGGGCCTTCGTGCTCTGGACGATGCCCGCGCCCAGGGCACTCTCTCGCCAGAGGCCGCCGACGAGCTGGCGGTTGCCGAGGTACGCGCTGCCCGACGAGCGCACAGCCGCGCTTGATCCGTGCCGTCCTAGACCCGAGCGTCCTTGTCTCGGCGTTCATCGGTGATCCCGAGGCCGGGCCGGGCCGTCTCGTCACAGCGTGGCGAGACCGACGATTTGTGCTCGTCGTTTCCCCGTTGCTGCTTGATGAGCTGACCGACGTGCTCGGACGACCCAAGTTCGAGCGCTGGTCATCGCAGGACCGAGCAAGTGCGTACATCGCCGCGCTTCGCGCTCGCAGCGAGCTTCGGTCGGACGTGCCCTCGTCCCAACGGATCGAGGTGCGCGATCCAGACGACCACTATCTCGTCGCGCTTGCCCGCGAGGCACAGGCGGACTATCTGGTGTCGGTCGATCGTGACTTGCTCGATGCCGAGCTGGACGTGTCGGTTGTGGACCCCGCCGTGTTTGTGGCGGGACTGCATGATCCCGTCGAGGGCGAGCACTTCTTCACCGGCAGGACGCAGGCCGGACGCGAGCTGTGTCTCTACTACCAGGGATCGGTCAACCACCCAACGGGAGTAACGATCACCGGCACGCTCGATGGCGTCGCCATCGAGATATCGGGGATCACGCAGCGTATGGGGAAAGGCGCCGAAAGCTCTGTGATCGTGCGTAGCGATCAAGGGACGTTTACAGCTCTTGCTGACCCCGCCGCGCCTGCGGAAGCTCACTCGGCGGCGCTCAGGCTATATATGGAGCATCGGCCGTCCGGCGGCTGGCGAACGGAAGTCGAACGCTCTCGCTACGAGGATGGCGAGTGGCGATTCGACGTACTGGTGACGAACGATCGCGTCTCGGCCGTCGTCGAGCTGAGGATGAGCGAGGCGGTGGCGAAGACGTGGACCAACGGAGCACAGACCCCTCCCTCGGATCAGATGGTCGCGGAGCACGTTGCCGTGATGCTGCGGGGTGCGGACTGGTCGGCCATACAGCAGCGTGTGCTCCATCCGACGACTGTGCTCGGCGGACGGCTACGGCGCTAGCCGTTGGACGCAAACGACTCAGAGGCTGCGGCGCCCGCGTAGCCGGGCACGCGCGCCACGATCGAGCGTGCTCGCAAGCATCAGGCCGGCCGATTGAACTCGCAGGCGCGCCCAAGAGACGACTCGACCACCGATTTGGACTCCAGCGCCGTGCATCATTCTCCTTGTTCCGCCTGTGCCGCGATGTGCGCCGCCTGTGCAGCAGCGATGTCCTCGGGCGGGGCGATCGAGTACAGACCCCGCTCAGGCCGGTGGATCATGCCTTCCTTGACCATACGCGAGAGCGTCGCGAGCAGCGATGCGTACGTGCGCTCGCTATCGCGCATCCATCCGTAGTGGACGAGGGCGTCGTGCAGTTCGCGGGCTGTCCATACACGCAGACGGTCGTGTTGGCCCATCGCACGGAGCACCTGTGCGGTCTTACCGACCGGCGGGGGGACGCCTTGAATGGGAAGGTGGGCCTCCGGGATTGCCTTGCCCGTGTGGCCCCCGTCCGCGAGTTGCGGAAGTTCGACATTCCGAAGCTCGTGAGCCGCCCGCGCGAACCGCTCAAGCAGGTCACGCGCTTGCGCCTCGCTAAGCGAGTCGATCCAAGCACGGAGGGAGTCGGGCTCTTTCGGCACTCAATCAATATAGCATAACTACGTAGTTCCGTTGTGCCGGCTAGAGGCTTGATGTGGGTTTATCGGCCGTCGTAGGCGGCGAGGGCGCGTGGTGGGCGCCCGAGGAGGATGTTGATGTGCATTGCGAGGGTGAGGGCAAGTAGTCGTTGGGCGATGCGCTGTACGAGCCCTCCGAGTGTCTTGGCGAGGTGCTCTTCCAGGCGCATCTGGCGCTTGAGGTTGGAGAACACGCTCTCGATGACCAGGCGGATGCGTGCCTTTGAGATCTCGCTGGCGGGACGCGGTCCTGGCCGGTGGCGTTCGGGTGTGATGAGCTGAATATCGATCAGCTCCATGCAGTCGCGGTACTCCTTGCCCCAGAAGCCCTTGTCGGCGAACAGTGTGCTGCCGGCGTGCGCGGCGGCGAGCTCCAGGGCACGCTCGCGCTCCTGACCGGTCTTGGGACCTGTCAGGTCGTAACCCACCGGGACGCCCTTTGAGTCTGAGATCAGCACCAAGCGCATACCCCATACGAACAGGCTCTTTGACGGGCAGTATCCGTAGCTGGCGTGCCCGGCGAACTCGCTGAGTGACGCGCAGCCTGGATAGTTAGCGCACGCAATCAGCGTCCCATCGACCAGTCGCACCCGACCGTCAGCGATCAACTCCGCGACCATCATCTGCACCGTCGTGATCTGAGGAGTGAGCCGTCTGAGCCTGCGGTTGTATTGAGACTGGCCAGGCAACTCGGGAAAGAACCCGGGAAGCAGCCGCCTGACCACGCCCAGGAACTGACGGTCTGAACAGATCCCGCTCACGGCCTGAGCGACAGCCAGCGCGATCAGCTCCTGATCGGTGACCTTGCCAGCCGGGCCCGGGCGAGGAAACCGCAAAGAGTCGGCGAACACGTAGGCTGCGATAACGAGGGTCTCCAGCGAAGCGCACATCTCGTGCTCCAATCACGAGGTTGCAGAGCTGGGGACCCTCTTCTCACCCGACCGCCCGCCTCCTGCCAGGCAGGCCAACCCACATCAAGCCTCTAGTTGTCCTGGTACACGCCTGGCTGCCAGACGCCGACGTCCCGAGTACCGTTCGTCGGCGTGCAGCGCCCGATCTTCTTCATCATTGTCGTCGCGGCGATCCTGGCCTTCGTGCTAGCTGGGTGCGGAGGCAAGAGCGTCACGGTCGTGGTGTCCAGGCCCGGTCCGACGCAGGGCAATCAGCTGTCCCCAGCCCGGGTTTACCGCGTGCCTTCCGGCTCGATGGAACCCACACTGGCCATAGGAGCCAGGGTGATCGTTTCGCAGGCTGCGCCGAGAGTTGGTGAGATCGTTGTGTTTCACCCACCGAAGGGCGCTCCAGAACAGATATGCGGCCCAACACCTCACACGATCGAGCCCGGCGGCGCGGCTTGTGCGGAATCCGTGGCGACGCCGTCGAGCATCAAGTTCATCAAGCGAATCGTCGCTGGGCCGGGCGACGAAATCTACATCCGAGAAGGCCATGTGTTCCGCAAGGCGGCTGGATCGAGCAGCTTCGCACGTGAGCCAGACTCTTACACGAGTCCTTGCGGCGCGGTGGCCGAGTGCAACTTCCCGACTCCGATCAGAATCGCGGCGGGACACTGGTATCTGCTCGGCGACAACCGAGGCGAGTCGGACGACAGTCGATTTTGGGGCGCCATCCCGGAATCGTGGATCATCGGCGTCGTAAAGGTTGCGACGCCGGCGGGGTCTCCCGAATAGGCCGGACCGAGCCCCTCGCCCGACACCTACCGCAACGGCGGGGGTCTGACTCACGCGGTTTGGACCGCTACACGGTCGCGGTGGACCGTGGGGATGGGGAGACCATCGTCGCGCACGACTTCGAGGTATCCCTCGATTGCCTCCCGAGCGTTCGTGCGGGCTTCCTCGATCGTCTCGCCCTGCGTAGCGATGCTCGGCAGCTCGGGCACGAACACGCTGTAGCCGCCTTCCGGCTCGGCCACGATCATCACGTCGAACTCCCGTTGCGTGCTCATGGCACCGACGATACCGCTCCGCCGAGGCCCACAAGCGCTCCCGGCTCCTCCATCCCGAGCGGTCCCAGCTTTCTCCTGCACAGACTAGATGCACTGGTCTGTGCGGACCCAAAAATGGGCCTCAAACTTGTTGGCCGCTTTCGAGGGCTGAGGGTCATTAACCGGTAAAGGGGGGACCAGAACGGCCCCCGACATCGATACCGGAGGTTCCGCATGAGTAGTCGAATCAAGATCACGCTTCCCGACGAAACCGCCACACGCCTGGACGAGATGGCGGCAGCGTCCGGGGAGCCCGTTGCTCGCGTCGCAGGGCAGATGGTCCGCGACGCGCTGGCGGGGATCACCGCCGCAGCCAGCGCGAACGGGACGACTCCGCTGGACGAGTTGCCGGTCGCGCGTGCGCCGTGGCTGGAGCCCTGCGGCGGGGACCGGGAATGGAGACAGTTGACCTGGGGCGCGATCAGCGCCCTGTACGGCCGCTATCCCGACCACCTGAAAGGACTCAAAATCGGTTGGTGGGAGGACGACTCGACGGTTGAGCTGCTGTGCGCCTTCGCCCACTGGCGTCAGATGCTTGACGACGGCGCGACCGACCCTCGCCAAGAGCTGGACTTCCAGTTCAGCCTCATCGAGTTCGGACGACGGCTCAAGGAAGTGGGCGGCGGTGTCGCCAAGGAGTGGCAACCGGGCGCCGCCCCGGACGAGTGGCACTAATGCCCGTCAAGGTACGAGCGGGCACCGAGGGGCACGCCCGTATCGCCTGCGGAGGACGCGCAGGGGGCATAGGGGCGACGCCGGCGCCGGGAGCGGTTGCGGCCGGGTGGCTGCCGCTACGTGCACCGGAGGCGTCGGTTTCGCCTCCTTGTACGTGTGCGCGACCGCCCGCCCCGGCGCTCCTGCAATTCGTTGGCCGCTTCGCGGCGCTCAGGGTCATTAACGGGTGTGAGGACCCTCACGCCCGCACCCCCACCCAACCCGGCGGCCGGGCACTCGCTGCGGCTCGCCGACGCGGCCAAGGGCCGGCCCATGCCTCAAGAGGCCCGTGAACGGCTGGAGCGGGCGCTATGTGGCGTTCTCGAGCGCCGCCACCCCGGACGACGGTTCGCCATGAAAGACCAGCTCGACACGCTCGGCCATCGGTCCCCGGCCGCGAGCGCTACCACGGCCAACACGCACAGACTCAAAGACGCTGCGTAGCACGGTCCTCAGCTCGGCAGGCTCCAGGCTGTCAAGCAGCTCGATCGGTGGCACCACGATGTCCGCCGCGCGCATCGTGTCCACACGATCGCGGTACTCGGCCCGTGCGGCTTCGGCGCGTTCGGTTCGTGTCCGCAGCGCGGCCGTCCAAGCGGCCTGCCCAAGCAGCTCCGCAGCAGTCGGATCGGCGGCAAACCGCTCCAGCTCGCGCTCCGCCGCCTCCAGCTCGCTCTGCGTGTCCTCGAAACTGCTGTCCGTCTCCGCGACGCTGGTCGCAAAGCCGGACGTGCCGCCCTGTTCATATGCCTGCTTGATCTGCTCCACCAGATAGCTCTCCAGCCGGTCGGCCAGGATGTTCGTAGGCGAGTCGCAGCGCTCTCCCTTCCAGCTCGTCAGCGACGCGCGGCAGCGATACGTGCGCAGCCCGCGCCCCCCGCCTCCGCCTGCTCGCGCGCCGATCAAGAACTCACCGCAGTTGGCACAGGTGGCGAACCCGCTCAGCGGGAACACGGCAGCGGGGCGACGCTGCGGCTTCTCATCGCCTGGGTGCGCCCGCTCGAACGTCACGCGATCGACAAGCGCGGCGTGCGAGTCCCGCACCAGGCGGTCGCCATAGTGCGTCTCGCCCAGGTAGCTGCGGTTGCGCAGCAGCCGCCGGACAGTGAACGCCGTCCAGGTGCGGTGATCCTCTGTGCGCTTGCGGTGGACGCCGGGCTGAGCGGGGGACGGGTCGGCCGGTGACATCTTGCGCAGGTACGCGAGCGCGGCGTCGACGCCACCGTCTGCGGCGAGCTTGAACGCTCTTGTCACGACGCCTGCCCACTTCGGATGTGGCAGAAGCAGACCGTCGTCAGTCCGCGTGTAGCCGAACGGCGTTGGTCCCATCCGAGCGCCGCGATCGAGCGCCCGTGTCTTGGCGTGCTCCCATGCTTCGCTCATGCGGCGGCGTTCCATGCGTGCCAAGGCGAGCATGATCGTCATGCCGAACTCGCCAAATGGCGTCGTCGGATCGAGGCCGAGGTCGAGCGCCGCAATCACGCCGCCCGCCTCCGTGATCTGTTCGACCAAGCGCAGCGCGTCGGCCACGCCCAAGCGGCTCAGGCGATCCAGTTTCGAGACGATCACACCGTCCGTCTGCCCTGCTCTGATGCGTACCATGAGGGCATCCAGGCCCGGACGATCGAGCTTGCCGCCCGACTGGTCGAGGTCTTCATGGATGGCCGCCACCTCGACTCCCCGCGATGACGCCCAGGCCGCGCCCTGCTCGCGTTGCAGGTCGGGCGATATGAAGCTCTCGCCGGAGCGACCCGCAACGCGGCTGACCCGCACGTACTGATCCATGCGGCTAGGCTTCTTGGCTGTCGTGTCCATGTAGAACAATGGTAGGCTGAATACGTGCTAGGCACAAATCAATTCAAGAACGGCAACCACATAGAGGTCGACGGGACGATCTACAAGATCGTCGAGTTCCAGCACGTCAAGCCGGGGAAGGGCGGGGCGTTCGTGCGCACGAAGCTGCGCAGGGCCGCGGATGGGAACGTGATCGACAAGACGTTCAGGGCGGGGGAGAAGTTCAGGCCGGTGCGGACGGAGGCGCGGAGGATGCAGTTCCTGTATGCGGATGGGACGGATGCGCACTTCATGGACACGGAGTCCTTCGAGCAGATTGCGGTGGCGGAGACGACGCTGGCGGAGGCGTTGCGCTGGTGCAAGCCGAGCAGCGAGGTGGACGTGCTGTTCATCGACGACGAGCCCTCCGACGTGCAGCTGCCGAGCGCGGTCGATCTGGAGGTGACGCAGACCGATCCGGGGTTGCGCGGCGATACGGCCTCGGGCGGGGGAACGAAGCCGGCGACGTTGGAGACGGGCGCGAGCATTCAGGTGCCGCTGTTCGTAGACGTGGGCGAGCGCATCAGGGTGGATACGCGCTCGGGCGAATACGTCTCGCGCGCGTGAGTCGGCCGTGAAGCGTGCGTCGAGCCGCGCGGCGAAGCCCGTGTGGAGTCGCGATGGCGAGCAGGGCGCGGCCGGAGCCCGCGCCGGAGGCGCATAGATGCGTCGCACCGAGCAGCGCAGGGCCGCGGTGGTGGCGCTGTACCAGCACGACCTGACCGGCAGGCCGCTGGGGGAAGCGCTGGGGACGGATGCGTCGCCGATGACGATGGCGCTGGCGCACGCCGCGGCCGATCGCTGCGAGGAGCTGGACGCGGTGCTCGACCGGCATGCGCACGGATGGTCGGTGCAGCGAATCCAGCCGCTGGAGCGCTCGATCATGAGGATCGCGCTGATCGAGATTCTGCACCCGGACGTCGCGCCGGCGGACGAGCCGATCCCGGCGGAGGGCGCGATCGACGAGGCGGTGGAGAGCGCGAAGGTGTTCTGCGGCGCGGACGCGCCTGCGTTCGTGAACGGGGTGCTGGCGGCGGTGTTGCGCGAAGTGCGCGACAATAAGCTCGACATGCCCGAGCACCCGCCGAGGGAGAGCCGCAGCAGATGAACGACACCGAGCAAATCGTCGACGAGCGTCTCGATGACCTGGTCTCGAAGCTGGAGCGCGCCGCCGAGCAGTTGCGCTCTGGCGAGCTGACCCCGGACGCGGCCGCGACGCTGGTCGAGGACTGCGCGGGGCTGGCGGGGGAGGCTGCGGCGGAGCTGGAGCGCCGCTCGCGAGCGGAGGTCTCGACGGTCGCACCCGGCCAGGACTCGCTGCTTTAGCGGTGTGACGGCCGAGGTGACGGCAGACCGTCCGGAGCAGGCCGAGGACCCTGGGGCCGAGCGTCCGGAGCAGGCTCGTGACCCCGAGCAAGGCGACTACCCGGAGCACCTGCGCATCGAGGTGGAGCGGTATCTGGAGGAGATGCGGTTCTCGCACGAGTCGCTGACGGGTGGGCTGGAGGAGGCGATGCGCTACTCGCTGCTGGCGGGCGGCAAGCGGATCAGACCGGTGTTGACGCTGGCGACGGCGCGGGCGGTGGGGATGGAGCAGCGCGAGGCGATGCCGCTGGCGGGCGCGATCGAGCTGATCCACACCTACTCGCTGATCCACGACGACCTGCCGGCGATGGACGACGACGCGCTGCGGCGGGGGATGCCGACGTGTCACGTGAAGTACGGCGAGGACGTCGCGATCCTCGCCGGAGACGGACTGTATGCGGAGGCGTTCCGGCATCTGCTCTGCGAGCGGCGCTCCCCGGCTGAGCGGGTGCTGCTGGCGGCGGCGGAGCTGGCGGGGGCGACGGGCGTGGACGGGATGGTGGGAGGGCAGTATGCGGACGTTAGCCTCGACACTCCCGACGGGCCGGCGGCGCTGCGCAGGGTGCACGAGCTGAAGACGGGCAGGCTGATCGACGCGTCGGTCGTGTGCGTGCTGTTGCTGGGTGGAGTCGACGGACCTGCGACAATGTGGTATCGGCGCTTCGCGGCCGAGCTGGGCGTGCTGTTTCAGATCGTCGACGACATCCTCGACGTGACCGGCACAGACGATGCGCTCGGCAAGCCGCGGGGCAGCGACGAGCGGCTTGGCAAGCGGACATACGTGAGCGAGTTCGGCATGGAACGAGCAAGAAGGCTGGCGGCGGAGTCGCACAGGACGGCGAAGGAGGCGCTCGCCGAAGCCGCAACCGCCGGCTCGCAGGAGCCGAACGCCGGGGCGGAGCTCGAGCAGATAGCTGATTTCATCTACACCCGCACCTCATGACCACTACTACGCCCCTGCTCGACAAAGTGGACGGACCGGAGGACCTGAAAGGGCTCTCTGACGCGCAGTTGAGCGAGCTCGCGCAGGAGGTGCGCACGCACATCATCGACACGGTCGGTGAGATCGGCGGGCACTTCGGCGCGAACCTCGGCACGTGCGAGCTGGCGGTGGCACTGCACTCGGTGCTGGAATCGCCGCGGGACAAGATCCTGTGGGACGTCGGGCATCAGGCTTATCCGCACAAGATCCTGACGGGGCGCAGCGAGCGGCTGGCCACGATTCGCCAGTACGGAGGTCTCGCGCCGTTCTGCTCGATCGAGGAGTCCGAGCACGACATCATGGGCGCAGGCCACGCCTCGACTTCGGTCGGGTATGCCGTAGGCATCAAGGAGGGGATGCGTCATCTGGGCGGCGAGGGGTCCGACGGTCGGGTGGTGGCGGTGATCGGCGACGGCGCGATGACCGGCGGCGTGGCGTTTGAGGCGATCGGCCAGGCCGGCGGCCTGGGCACGCCGATGGTGGTGGTGCTGAACGACAACGGCATGTCGATCGCGCCGAACGTGGGGGCGCTGTCGCGGTACTTCAACCGTGTGAGGATGAACCCGAAGCTGTGGCATGCGCGCTCGGGCGTCGAGGGCGGCTTGGCGAAGCTGCCGGGGGGGATCGGCTCGGCGTTTGAGCGCCTGGGGCCGCAGTTGAAGGAGTCGATCAAGGCGTTCTGGGCGCCGGGGCTGTGGTGGGAGGAGCTCGACTGGGCCTACATGGGGGTGATCGACGGGCACGACGTGCGCGCGCTGCGGGAGGCGCTGCGGGAGGCGCTGGCGGCGCAACGCCCGGTGGTGGTGCACGTTGCGACGGTCAAGGGCAAGGGGTTCGCGCCCGCCGAGGACGGAGGCCTGGAGGGGATGGAGCGCTGGCACGCGGCCAAGCCGAACTCGATCGCCAACGGCGCGCCTGCGCCGAGCGCGTCGTCCGCAGCGAACGCCAGGACCAAGCCGAGTCCGCCGCAGTACACGCAGGTGTTCGGCGAGGCGCTCGTGCGCGAATGCGAGCGCGACAAGCGGGTGGTGGGGATCACCGCGGCGATGAACTCGGGCACCGGGCTGAGCATCCTGCAGAAGGCGATGCCGGAGCGGTACTTCGACGTGGGCATCGCCGAGCAGCAGGCGATCCTGTTCGCGGCGGGGCTGGCGCTGCAGGGCGTGAAGCCGGTGGCGGCGATCTACTCGACGTTCTTGCAGCGGGCGTACGACCAGATCGTGCACGACGTGTGCTTGCAGAAGCTGAATGTGGTGTTCGCGATGGATCGCGCCGGGCTGGTCGGCGACGACGGGCCGACGCACCACGGCGCGTTCGACGTCGCCTACATGCGCTGCCTGCCGAACATCGTGCTGATGGCTCCGCGCGACGAGGCGATGCTCGTGCACATGCTGCGCACGGCGTTGAGCTATGACGACGGTCCGATCGCGCTGCGCTATCCGCGCGGAGAGGGCACGGGTGTGGCGCTGCCCGAGCAGCCGCGCGCGCTGAGGATCGGCACGGGTGAGATCCTGCGCGAGGGCGGGGCGAGCGCGAGCGCCGGCCGCAGGGTGGCGCTGATCGGGTATGGCAGCGGCGCAGGCAAGGCGCTGGAGGCTGCCGAGGAGCTGAGCGCGAGCGGGATCGACGTGACGGTCGCCGATGCGCGCTTTGCGAAGCCGATCGACACAGGGCTGATGGCGCAGCTGGCGGCCGAGCATGACCTGCTGGTGACGGTTGAGGAGGGCGTGCTCGCGGGCGGGTTCGGCAGCGCGGTGTGGGAGACCCTGAACGAGACCGGCGCCACTCCGCGCATCCTGCGGGTGGGGCTGCCAGACCGCTACGTCACGCACGGCAAGCCGGCGCTGCTGCACGAGGAGGTCGGCTATACGGGCACGCGCATAGCGGAGCGCGTCAGGGCAGCGATCTTGGAGCGCGACTCCGCGACGATCGGCGCCTGAGCTCACCGCCGATCATGATCGGCGGGCGGGCTTGGATGGGTGACCCATAGCCGGCCCCGTGCGAACAGCGCAGTAGGCGCCGGTCACCGCAGCGGTGGCACAGTTGGGAGCGCTTTCGCTGGTGGACGCGAGCGGGGCTCGGCCTGTCCGGGTCATCGCGAGGGGACGAAGCGCGCGAGAGCCTGCTTGAAATGACACGACCCGCTGGGGAGGCGGGCCGTGTCGGGGAGGAGGGATGCTGCTGTACTTCGGGTCGATCACTATGTTGCCCGCAGGGCAAGAATCTATGTGTGATGTTGAGCACACATGGGCAATCTCTGTATGAGCGGCGAGGTTGTGCGCCCTCGCGTCGGGTGCTGCGCGGTCGGGTAGAAGGCCTGCGGCGCGGCCTTCACCAGGCGTCGACGCACGGGCGCTTCCTGCCGGAGCGCTGCCACCACGGCGTGTCGGCCTCGGCGAACAGGGTCGCGATCCAGCGGCGCGAGTCGGCCGGGTCGATGACGTCGTCGATCTCGCCGTAGGCGGCCATGTTGATGCCGCGGCCGTGCTCGTAGGCGGCGGCTACGGTCGCCTGGAACACGCGCTCGCGCTCGGTCTCGTCCTCAATCGCCTCCAGCTCGCGCCGCATGCCCAGGCGCACTGCTCCCTCCAGGCCCATGCCGCCGAACTCCGAGGTGGGCCAGCCGACGGTGAACAGCGGCGCGGTGAAGCCGCCGCCGGCCATCGCCTGCGCGCCGAGGCCGTAGCCCTTGCGCAGCACGATCGTGCCGGTGGGGACGGTCAGGTTGGCGCCGATCACGAACATGCGCGCGAAGTGGCGGACGGTCGCCGTGCGCTCGGCCGCTGGGCCGACCATGAAGCCGGGGGTGTCGCACAGGAACAGAAGGGGCAGCTCGAAGGCGTCGCACAGCTGCATGAAGCGCGCCGCCTTGTCGGCGCCGTCGGCGTCGATCGCTCCGCCGAGGTGGGGCGGGTGTTGGCGATCACCCCCAGTGCGCGACCGTTCACGCGGGCCAGTGCGGTGACGATGCCCGCGCCCCACCCGCGTCGCAGCTCCAGCACCGAGTCCTCGTCGAACAGTCCGTCGAGCACCAGGCGCACGTCATAGATCTGCCGGCGGCGCTCGGGAACGAGGTCCCGCAGCAGCTCCTGGTCGGGCACCCGCACGTCGTCCACCGGGGGGCCAAAATAGGAGAGGTAGCGCTTCGCGGCGGCGACCGCTCCACGATCGTCTGCGACGCGCAGATCGACCACGCCATTCGCGTGCTGCACGTCGATCGGTCCGACCTCGGCGGGCTCGAAGAGCCCAGCCCACCACCCTCGATCATCGCCGGACCGCCCATGCCGATGCTCGAGTCCTCCGTGGCGATCACCACGTCGCAGCACCCCAGCAGCGCGGCGTTGCCCGCGAAGCAGTTGCCCGCGGCGACTCCCACGAGCGGCACGAGCCCGCTCAGGCGCGCGAACAGGTTGAAGGCGCGACAGTCAAGGCCCGCGACCATCGGCCAGTCCACGTCGCCCGGGCGCCCGCCGCCGCCCTCGGCGAACAGCACCACCGGCAGTCGCCGGCGCTCGGCGAGCTCGAACAGGCGGTCCTTCTTGGCGTGCCCGCGCATGCCCTGGGTTCCAGCCAGCACGGTGTAGTCGTAGGAAGTCGCCACGCAGCGCATGCCCTGCACGTCCCCGAGCCCGCCACAAGCCCGTCGGCGGGAGTGCGCTCGATCAGCTCCTCGCGCGCACGACGACGCTCCTGGGCGGCGAACACCAGCGGGCGGTACTCCACGAACGTGTTCGGGTCGAGCAGTTCATCGAGGTTCTCCCGGGTCGTGCGCCGCCCCTGCTCGTGGCGTTTGGCGACCGCCTCCGCGCGTGCTGCGTCCAGTCCGAGCTCGTGGCGTTCACGCACCGCCCGCACATCCGCCCGCTCGCCGTCATTCCGCGAGTCTGCGGCGCCGGCGACCTCGGACTTCGTCTCGTCATCGGACTCAGGGGATGGCGTCATCGCGAGATCATCGCTGATGGAGCCCGGCGCCGGTCGGGTGCTCGTGTCGCTCGCTCGCGCCTGCGGGTGTGACTACCCTTAGCATGCAAGCGATGTCAGCCCGCGAGAGTGAGTCCTCGGCCTCGCGAGCGGCGCGAGGTCCTCAAGGAGGTGTACGCGCAGACGCAGGCCTGCGTGCGCTGCTCGGAGCTGGCGGCGACGCGCAAAACGGTCGTGTTCGGCGCGGGCAACGCCGACGCGGAGCTGATGTTCGTCGGCGAGGCCCCCGGTGCCAGCGAGGACGAGCAGGGCGTCCCCTTCGTTGGCCGGGCCGGAAAGCTGCTGGAGACGCTGCTGGGGGAGATCGGGATGGCGCGCAGCGAGGTCTTCATCGCGAACGTCCTCAAGTGCCGACCCCCCGCCAATCGCGATCCGCGCCCGGAGGAGATCGCGAACTGCAACGAGTACCTGTACCGCCAGGTCGAGCTGATCCAGCCGACGGTGATCTGCACGCTCGGCAACTTCTCCACCAAGCTGCTGCGCGACGATCCGACGGGGATCACGCGCCTGCACGGGCAGCCGCAGGTGCTGACGCTGGGCCGGCGCGCGGTGCGGCTGTACCCGATATTTCATCCCGCAGCTGCGCTGTACACGCCGCGCATGCTCGAGACCCTGCGTGAGGACTTCGCGCGGCTGCCCGAGCTGCTGGCGCAGGGAGCGCCCGAGCAACCCGATTGGATCGAGGCTCCGGAGATCGACCCGCGCGATCTCGCCGGTGCGCAGGTGGAGGTCGAGAGCGTCGATCGCCCCGCAACCAGCCCGCCGGGACCCGCCGAGGCCGATCAGCTGGGACTGTTCTGAGCCTACCCGGCCGGCCGCGGCAGCTCGATTCCCGCAAATTGCGTCTTTTGGAGTCTTCGGCACAGCTTCGGTGAAGGTGGCTCACGCGGCGCGAATTCGGCGTGAGAACTGGGAATCCGACCTCACGAGCAGGAAACTCGACGGACGGGCGAAAATTTGCCAGGACCCTAAAGCCGGCTGAGGTGCCTGCCGATAACGGTCCTGTCTCCATCCTCCAGCAGTATCGACCGGCCCGCGATCCCTCTCCCGCGGGTCGGTCACTTTTAAGCGCTTCCGCGGCGCCAACCGGTGCGGTGACCGGCGCCGAGGAGGCTGGAGGTCGGACTGGCTCTGGGTCACCCGCCAAAACAGAGCCCAGCTTCGCGACGTTTCCTGTCAGAGTTTCGTCGTGGCCGTCCGCATCGTGCAGACCGCAGGTCCAACCGAGACGCAGGTTCTCGGCGCCGAGCTGGCGGCCGGCCTCAGCGCGGGTGACGTGGTGCTCGTCCACGGCGAGCTCGGCGCCGGCAAGACGACGTTCGTGCGCGGCGCCGCGCGGGCGCTCGGCGTCTCAGACCCGATCACGAGCCCCACCTTCAGCATCGGCCACCGCTACCGCGGCGCGGGCGTGATCGTGTCGCACCTGGATCTGTACCGGCTGCAGAGCCTGCACCGCGAGGACCCGGAGCTGCTGGAGGACTATCTCGGCGCGGACCGCATCGCGTTCGTGGAGTGGCCCGAGGCCGGCGCCGGAGAGCTGCCGAACGCCCGCCTGCGCGTGACGCTCGCCCACGCGGGCGCCGATCGCAGGCGCATCGAGGTGCGGGAGCCGGTGCTGCGATGATCGTGCTCGGGTTCGACACCTCCACGCCGGCGACCGCGATCGGACTGCGCCTCCACAATGGCGCCACCGTGCAGGCACGCGACGATCCCCGGCACGGCGAGCACCCCGGGCACGCCACTCGGCTGCTGCCTCTCGCCGCGAGCCTGCTCGCGCGGGCCGGCCTGCGCTTTGCCGACGTGGAGCGGATCGCGGTCGGAGTGGGTCCCGGAACGTTCACCGGCCTGCGCATCGGCGTGGCCAGCGCGCGCGGGCTGGCGCAGTCGCTGGACGCCGAGCTGATCGGCGTCTGCAGCCCACGGGCGCTCGCACTGGCCGCGGCGCGCTGTGCGACTCGGGGGGAGGGCGTGCTGGCGCTGATCGACGCCCGCCGCGGCGAGACGTTCGCGGCCGCCTACCTCCCCGCCGAGGAGCAGGTCTCCGATCGCGATTCGACCCCGCCGCGCGAGCTGGTCCCGCCACGGGCGCTCGCGCCGGCGGACCTTGGTGAGATCCTCCACGACGTGACGGCGAACGGGGAGAACGTCATGGGCTGGGTCGCGGTGGGCAACGGCGCGGTGCTCTGTCACGACACGCTCCAGTCGCTGGGGGTTCGCGTGCTCGCAGACGACTCGCCGCTGCATCGGGTGAGCGGCGAGGCGATCTGCGCGCTGGCGGCGAGCGGCCTCGCGCAGGCGATCGACACAGTGCTGCCGGACTACCGGCGCCGTCCCGACGCGGAGCTGGCGCTCGAGCACGCCGCCGCGGCGGGGGAGCAGGCACGTGAGCTCCTCCTGGGTGGCCGAGCGCGGGATCGACTCCCCGCGCCACGTCGAGATCAGGCGGCTGCTGTATCCCGACCTGCCGCAGGTGATCGCGATCGAGCGGCGCGTGTTCCCGACGCCCTGGTCGCTGGCGATGTTCGTGCTGGAGC
Organism: uncultured Solirubrobacterales bacterium; assembly: GCA_963744245.1. Classification (GTDB taxonomy): domain Bacteria; phylum Actinomycetota; class Thermoleophilia; order Solirubrobacterales; family Solirubrobacteraceae; genus Palsa-744. The sequence continues at coordinate 2,475,070 of CAVUST010000001.1, read as the reverse complement.
TCTCCAAGCAGTCAGGCATCTGCCTGGCCGCCATGACGCGCTCGACCGGCCGCGAGCGGCGGCTGATCGGCTATCTGATCTGCTCGCGGTATGAGACCGTCTGGCATGTCATGAACATCGCCGTGGACGTCGAGCACCAGGGCAGGGGGTGGCCTCGGCGCTGCTCGCCGAGCTGTACGAGCGCGTCGGCGACGAGGCGGCCCGCTACACGCTGGAGGTGCGCCGCTCCAACCGCCTCGCGATCGGCCTGTACGAACGCGAGGGGTTTCGCGCCGCCGGGCTGCGCCGCCGCTACTACCAGGACAACGGCGAGGACGCGCTCGTGATGTGGCGCACCCCGGCGACGCTGCGGGGACATCTCGACGACGTGCCCAACCCGGGCCCGGCATGAGCATCAGCGACAGCGAGCCCGGGCCGATCCTGGCCCTGGAGAGCAGCTGCGACGACACCTGCGCAGCGGTCCTCGACGCGCACGGACACGCGCGCTCGAACGTGATCTCCTCTCAGGGCGTGCACGACCGCTACGGCGGCGTCGTGCCCGAGATCGCCTCCCGCCATCATCTGGAGCTGGTCAACCTGGTGGTCGCGCAGGCGCTCGCCGAAGCCGGCATCGACCTTGACGACGTCGGACTGATCGCCGCTACGCAGGGTCCGGGGCTGGTCGGCGCGCTGCTGGTGGGGTTCTCCACGGCCAAGGCGCTCGCGGCAGGGCAAGAGCTGCCGTTCGCGCCGGTCGATCATCTGCAGGGCCATGTCGCTGCCAACTTCATCGTCCCCTCGCCGAACGCCGCGCATTCCGAGCCCGGCAGGCCGGGTGCCGAGCGCGATGACGCGGAGCCAGAGCGCGCCGAGCCCGAGGCGTTCGAGCCGCCGTTCGTGTGCCTGATCGCCAGCGGCGGGCACACGCTGCTCGACGCACGTCACCGAGCACGACTCCTACCGCGTGCTCGGCCGCACGCTGGACGACGCCGCCGGGGAGGCGTTCGACAAGGGGGCGCGCATGCTCGGCCTGGGCTATCCCGGCGGCGCGGCGCTCGAGCGGCTGGCGGCGAGTGGCGATCCCCGCGCGTACTCGTTCCCCGGTTCGGCCGCCGAGCGCGCCCGTGGCGGCAAGGGGACGAGCAGGCAGGCGTTCGAGCAGGGTCTCGACTTCTCCTTCGCCGGACTGAAGACCGCACTGCTGTACCGGATGCGCGACATGTCGGCGGCCGAGATCGACGCGCGCGCCTCCGATCTCGCGGCCTCCTACCAGGCGGCGATCGTGGACAGCCTGATCGAGCGTGCCGAGCGAGGCCTGCTGGAGACCGGGATCGACCGCCTGGCCGTCGGCGGGGGCGTGGCCGCCAACGGCGAGCTGCGCCGGCGGCTGCGCTCGCTCGGAGCGAGCGTGCACGTGCCCGCGCGCGCGCTGTGCACCGACAACGCGGCGATGATCGCCTCGGCCGCGCGGTACGTCGATCCGATCCCCTACCCGGACTACCTGGGCCTCGACGCCTACGCGACCGGGGAACGCCCGCTGTGAGGGGCGGGGTGCAGCCCCGGCGCGACCGGAGCCGTGGTGACGGTGCACTCCCGGCCGGACTGCCACCTGTGCAGCGAGGCGCTCGAGCACCTGCGCGCGCTGAAAGCCGAGCTGGAGTTCGAGCTGCGCGAGCGCGACATCACTCACGACGAGGCGCTGCATCGCGCCTATTTCGAGCGGATTCCCGTGGTCACCCTCGACGGCGAGGAGCTGTTCGACTATGTCGTCGATGAGCAGATCCTGCGCGAGCGTCTAGAGTCACGATCATGAGCTATCGCGAGTCCACGACGACGGCGTCCGCGGCCGAGCACAACGGCACGATCGTCGCCGAGCGGCTGTCGCTCGGGGTCGCAGCGAGACTCTCGCGCTACCTGCAGGTGCTGACGCAGGCCAAGAAGATGGGCAAGGAGACGATCTCCTCGCAGGAGCTCTCCGACTACACGCACGTGAACTCCACCCAGATCCGCCGCGACCTGTCCGGCTTCGGGAAGTTCGGCAAGCGCGGCGTCGGCTACAACGTCGAGGCGCTCGTCTCGCAGATTCGCAAGATCCTGCGCACCGCCGGTCAGCACAACATCGCGCTGCTCGGCGCCGGGCACCTGGGCAAGGCGATCGCCTCCTCGGACATCTTCGCCGACCACGGCTTTCGCGTGGTCGCGATCTTCGACGTGGACTCCGCGAAGGTCGGCACGAGCGTTGGCAGCCAGACGGTGCGCCACATCGACGAGCTGCGCCAGGTGGTGGAGGACGAGGACATCGTCGTCGGGGTGCTGGCGGTGCCGACGGGCGCCTCTCAGGAGCTCGCGAACGAGCTCGTCGATGCGGGCGTGAAGATCATCTTCAACTACTCCGAGTCGCTGCTGGCCGTCCCGCCCGACGTGACCGTCCACACCTCCAGCCCGGCGGTCGATCTGCTCTACGCGCTGTACTTCTACCTGACCTGAGGCCCACGGTCCGCGGGCGCATCTCGTCACACTGAACCCTCCGCGCCCGATCGCAGACTCCCCGATCCCCATGACCAGCCTGGATCTAGACAGAGTGGCCGAGACGTTCGCGCAGGCTCCCGAGCAGACCGTCGGCGTGGAGGAGGAGTTCTCGATCCTCGACCCGCCGACGCTCGACCTGGCGCCCCGCTTCGAGCAGCTGCGCACGGTCGCGCAGAGCGACCCGATCCTGCACGAGCACATCACCGGCGAGCTGATCTCCTCGGAGATCGAGATCATCTCCGGCGTCGGCGGCGACCTCCACGACGCGCTCGAGCGCCAGCGCGATCGCCGCGGGCGCCTGTTCGCGCTCGCGCGCGAGCAGGGCGTGGCGCTCGGGGCGACCGGGACCCATCCCTGGGCGGACTATCGCGAGCAGCCGATCATCGACACCGAGCACTATCGCCGCGTCGAGGAGGGGCTGAAATACGTGGCGTGGCGCAACAACACGTTCAGCCTGCACGTGCATCTGGGCGTACGCGACGTCGACCGCGCCGTGCGCGCCTGCGATCGCCTGCGCCCGGTGCTGCCGCTGCTGCTGGCGATCTCCGCCAACTCCCCCTACCTGGACGGGCGCGACACGGGGCTGCACTCGGCGCGCACGCAGAGCTTCACCAAGAGCTTCCCGCGCTGCGGCGTGCCCGACGCGTTCGGCGGCTGGGACGCCTACCGCAAGTACGTCCAATTTCTGTGCGACACCCGTTCGATCGTCGAGTTCACACAGGTGTGGTGGTCGGTCAGACCGCACTTCAGCTTCGGCACGGTCGAGGTCCGCATCTGCGACGCGCAGGCCACGGCACAGGAGTCAGACGCGCTCGCCGCGCTGATGGTCGCGTGCATCGCCCAGGCGGTGCGCGACGTGGACGAGGGCGTTCCCTTCGCCGACCTGCCGCCACGCTTGATCGAGGAGAACGTGTGGCGAGCGATCCGCTACGGGCTCGACGGACGTCTGGTCGACCTGCAGCGCGGCGAGGAGTACCCCGCCCGCGCGGCGATCGAACGGCTCCTCGCATGGACGGCGCCGGTGCGCGCCGAGCTGGGAGTCGAGCCCGCCTTCCCGGAGCGCAACGGAGCCCAGCGCCAGCGGCGCATGATCGAAGCGGGCGCCACGCGCGAGGAGGTGTTCGCGGCCTCGGTCGCAGAGACAAGGCAGACACCTATTCCCAGGAGGTGACGGTGTGAGCACCGATCCAGCTCAAGCGGCGAGCGCGCCGGAGACCGGCGAAGCTCATGAGGGTCAGCCCAGTGAGGAGCAGCTGCGAGCCGCCTACGAAGCGGAGATCAGCCGCGTCACCAGCACCGACATGATCTTGCAGGCGGTCGTCTCGCTGCTGAACGTCGGCGGGCATCGGCTCGGGCTCACCGCTGAGGGCGGTGCGACGGCGGCCGAGTCCTCACGCGACCTGGAGCAGGTGCGCGACGCGATCGACGGCGTGCGCGCGCTGTTGCCGATCCTCGAACGTCGCGAGCCCGAGAGTCTGCGCCCTCTGCGTGACGCGCTCTCGCAGCTGCAGATGGCATACGCGCGCGAGGCGGCGGAGCGAGCGCGCCGGCGAATCCGCCCGGCGCTCAGGCTCCCCCGGCGGCAAAGCCGGAGGCTCCCGCGGCGGGGGAGAAGCCCGCGGGGCCGGGGCCGGCGCAATCCAGCGGCACGACTGTGGGTGCCCGGACGCTGAGTAGGGCGCATCCCGCCGGGAACGTCCTGGAGGGATAGGCCAGTAGCCGGCCGGCTTTCCGCGGGCCGGCACGATAGACTGCCCGCGCGTTTACGCCGGACGGCGTGCTCGTCACGTGACGAGCACGCGTTCGGGCGAGAAATGTGCGCGCGATCCTCGCGCGGCACGCCAATCAGACCGCGGAGGATTAACCGTTGAGCAGCTTTCTGACGAACCATGGGGTCGTCGTCGCCCTCCTATGCGCCGCCTGTGCCGTGATCTACGGCCTGGTGACCACGCGATCCCTGCTCGCGCTCTCGCCGGGCAACGAGAAGATGCAGGGCATCTCGCTGGCCGTCCAACAGGGTGCCCGCGCCTACCTTAACCGCCAGTACACGACGATCGCGCTCGTCGGGGTGGTGCTGTTCGTCGCGCTGATCTTCATTCAGAACATCGCCGTCGCCTGCGGCTTTGCGATCGGCGGCATCCTCTCGGGCTCGACCGGCTACATCGGCATGAACGTGTCCGTGCGCGCCAACGCGCGTGTGGCCGAGGCCGCTCGCGGCGGCGTCTCACCCGCGTTGAGCGTCGCCTTCCGCGGCGGGGCGATCACCGGACTGCTCGTGGTCGGGCTGGCGCTGATCGGCGTCGCCGGCTACTACGGCGCGCTGACGTCGATCTTCAACGACAGCCCGAAGACCGCGGTCGACGCGCTGATCGGGCTCGGCTTCGGCGGCTCGCTGATCTCGGTCTTCGCGAGGCTCGGCGGCGGCATCTTCACGAAGGCCGCCGACGTGGGCGCCGACCTGGTCGGCAAGGTCGAGGCGGGCATCCCCGAGGACGATCCTCGCAACCCGGCGACGATCGCCGACAACGTCGGCGACAACGTCGGCGACTGCGCCGGCATGGCGGCCGACCTGTTCGAGACCTACGCGGTCACCGCGATCGCCGTGATGCTGCTGGGCGTGCTCACCTTCCACGAGTCCACGCGCGTGGTGCTCTACCCGCTCGTGATCGGCGGCGTCGCGATCATCGCCTCGATCATCGGCACGTTCGCGGTGCGCACGAAGACCGACAACGTAGAGCGGGCGCTGCTGCAGGGGCTGATCGTCTCGGGGTTGATCGCGGCCGCGGCGTTCGCGCCGATCACCTACTGGCTGATGCGTGGCATCACGTTCAGGGTCGTGGGCAATCTGGTGAACACGCCCAGCTGGACACATCTGTACCTGTGCTCGCTGATCGGCATTGCCGTCACGGCGCTCCTGTTCGGACTAACCGAATACTACACCTCAACCCGCTTCTCGCCGGTGCAGAAGACCGCGAAGGCGTCGATCACGGGCCACGCCACGAACATCATCCAGGGCTTCGCCTCCGGCCTGCAGGCCACGGCGCTGCCGGCGATCGTGATCGTGCTCGGCATCCTCGGCTCGTGGAAGCTCGCCGGCGGCGGCATCACGGGCATCTACGGCATCGGCGTCGCCGCGGTCGGGCTGCTGTCGCTGACCGGGCTGATCGTCGCGCTGGACGCGTTCGGGCCGATCACCGACAACGCCGGCGGCATCGCCGAGATGGCGGACCTGCCCGAGGACGTGCGCAAGGTCACCGATCGCCTGGACGCGGTCGGCAACACGACCAAGGCCGTGACCAAGGGTTACGCGATCGGCTCGGCAGTGCTCGCCGCGATCGTGCTGTTCGCCGGCTTTGAGAAAGAACTCGAGCTCAAGGCCGGGCACCTGATCTCGTTCGGCATCAACGAACCCCCGGTGCTGATCGGGCTGATCCTCGGCGGGCTGATGGTGTGCCTGTTCGCCTCGCTCTCGATCGAGGCCGTCGGTCGTGCCGGCGGCGCGGTGGTGGAGGAGGTGCGCCGCCAGTTCCGCGAGCACCCCGGGATCATGGACTACTCCGAAGAGCCCGACTATGCGACCTGCGTGGACATCGTCACGCGCACCGCCCAGCGCGAGATGATCCTGCCCTCGCTGCTGCCGATCCTCTTGACGCTGATCGTCGGACTGATCGACCAGCAGGCGCTCGGCGGCCTGTTGATCGGCGTGATCGTCGTCGGCTACTTCTTCGCCGTGATGATGACCTCCGGCGGCGGCGCCTGGGACAACGCGAAGAAGCTGATCGAGGACGGCGCCTTCGGCGGCAAGGGATCAGAAGCCCACGCCGCCTCGGTCACCGGCGACACGGTCGGCGATCCGTTCAAGGACACCGCCGGGCCGGCGATCAACCCGATGATCAAGGTCGCCAACATCGTGGCGATCCTGATCATTCCGCTCATAACCTGAAAGACGTCGCATGTCGACTACGTCGAGGTCCCCGAGCCTCGGCGTAAGCTCAGCGAAGAGATGACTGGCCGACAGGCTCACCGCGCGGGCACGTTCGTTCTCTCCCTGTTGATGGGAGCGATCGGCGTGGCGCTGGTCGTGCAGGCCGTGAGCGGGCGCGGGAGCATCGTCTCGCCCCGGTTGCTGCTGGGCGTGCTGTTCCTCGCCGCGGGCGGGGGACGGCTGTACCTGGAGTCACGGAGGAGCCGGGGAGCATGAGCTCCGCGGAGGATCCTCCTCAGTCCGCGGGTGCGGACGACGGCTCGGCCTTGGAGCAGGCCGCAGTGGACGTCGAGCAGGGAGTGGAGGAGGTCGAGCGCGCAACCGCCGAGCTGGCGGCGCGCTCGCGGGTGATCGTCAAACGCAGCATCGGCTCGCCGCGGCTGTTCGCGATCGTCTACACCTCGCTCGCCAGCGCGATCTACTTCTCGCTCGGTGTGATCGCCGGTCACGCGCTCGGCCTGACCCCGCTCGTGTTTCTGCTCGCGGCGCTGTTCTTCGGGCTCACCGCGCTCACCTACGTCGAGGGCGCCTCCCTGCACCAGGATCGCGGTGGGTCGACCGTGTTCGCTCGGTACGCGTTCAACGAGCTCGTCAGCTTCGTCGCCGGCTGGGCGGTGCTCCTGGACTACATCATCCTGATCGCCGTCACGACCTACTCGGCGACCCAGTACCTGCGCGTGTTCTGGCATCCGCTGGGCAACCGCGACGAGGCCCTGCTGCTGTCGCTGGCGTTCATCGCGTGGGTCGTGCTCGCCAACATCCGCGGCTTCGGCGGCCGCCGCGCGCGGCGGATCGGGATGCTCGTGATCGGCGACCTGGCGTTGCAGCTGCTGATCGTCGTGCTCGGACTCGTGCTGTTCTTCGACCCGCACACGCTGCTCTCCCCGATCCATCTCGGCAGCGCGCCGACGTGGTCGAGCTTCGTGTTCGCCCTGACGATCGCGGCGATCGCGTTCACGAGCCTGGAGTCCGCGGCTGGGCTGGCGGGAGAGGTGCGCATCAGCCGCGCGGGCCTGCGCCAGATGGTCGCCAGCGGCACGGCCACGGTCGTGTTCGGGTACGTGGGGATCGCGGTCGTGGCCGTCACGGCGCTGCCCGTGCACGACGGCCACACCGCGCTGGCCGGGCGCTATCTGGACGATCCGGTGATCGGCATCGTCACGCAGATGCATCCGCACTGGCTCGCGCAGAGTCTCGTGTATCTCGTCGGGGCGCTGGCGACGCTGACGCTGGTGGCGGCCGCCAACTCGGCGATGCTGGGCCTGTCGCGCCTGGCCTACTCGCTGTCGACCAACCGCCAGATCCCCAGCGGCCTGGGGCGGTTGCACCCGCAGCGCTCGACCCCGTACGTGCTGATCATCCTCGCGGGTGTGATCGCCGCGGGGCTGGCCGCCTCGGAGAACCTCGACTTCCTCGTCGGGCTGTACGCGTTCGGGGCGATGCTCGCGTTCACGATCGCGCACCTGTCGATCTGCAAGCTGCGCTATTCCGAGCCCGACCGCGACCGCCCCTACAAGGTGCCGTTGTCAATCAGGGTGCGTGGGGGCGAGCTGCCGCTGCCGGCGGCGTTCGGCGCCCTCGTCTCGGCCGCCGGCTGGGTGGCCGTGATGGTCGTGCACGAACCCGCGCGCTATGTTGGCCTGGCGTGGATGGCGATCGGGATCGCGCTGTATGTGATCTATCGCCGCGCGGACGAGACCTCGCTGCTGCGGCGGGTCACGGTCTCGCCGCAGATGCTGCGCTCCGAGCCGCCCGCCGAACGCGACTACGGCTCGATCCTCGTGCCGCTGCTGGGCACGAGCCTTGACGAGGACATCGTGCAGACCGCCGCGCTGCTGGTCTCCGGCGAGCAGACCGACGAGGCCGCGATCGACACCGCGACGATTGAGGCCGTGTGGATGTTCGTGATCCCCATGTCGCTGCCGCTCGAAGCGCGCCTGCCCGAGGCGCAGGTCAAGCACGCGCGCCAGGCGCTCGCGCGCGCGAAGGTCGTGGGGGAGGAGTACACAGGCGTGCAGGTCGCCACCGCCACCGTCCGGACGCGGCGCGCCGGGTATGCGATCGTCGAGGAGGCCCGGCGTCGCGGTGTGGAGGCGATCGTGCTCGCCGCCGAGGAGCCCTCGCGCATCCGCGGCGGGGCCCGCCTGGGAGGCCGCGGCGGTCCGCTGGAGGACTTCGTGGGGGACGTCACCAAGTACGTCATCGCCAAGGCCGGCTGTCGCGTGATCGTGACCGCGCCGGCAGCCCGGGACGACGCGGCGGAGCGTCCGGAGAAGCTCGCCGCCGCGAGCCCATAGCCGATGCCGCGCATCGTCTAATCTCACCGCTCATGCGTCCGGGCAAAAGCATCTGGCGGTCTGAGGCAACCCCATGTTCGTAATGATCGTGGGCGCCGGCCGCGTAGGCTCGGCCGTCGCCAAGTCGGCGCTGGCCGCCGGGCACGAAGTGTCGGTGCTCGACGAGGACCCGCTCTCGCACGAGCGCCTGGACGCCGGTCAGGGCCGCAGCTGGGAGGACGCCGAAGGCCAGTTCACGGTCGGCACCGCGCTGGAGACCGATGCGCTGATCGGCGCCGGGATCGAACGTGCGGACGTGTTCATCGCCTCCACTGACGGCGACAACACCAACTTGATCATCGCCCAGATCGCCCAGAAGCGCTTCGGTGTAGAGAAGGTGATCGTGCGTGTGATGGACCCGGCTCGCGCCAACTGGTACGGCGAACAGGGTCTGGACACGATCTCCCCGACCAAGCACGCGATCGAGATGTTCGAGCGCGCCCTCGCGCCAGAGCCCGCCTGAGAGCACGAACGTGTACGCGATCGTCGTCGGAGCCGGCAAGGTCGGCCGCAACCTCGCCCGCGAGCTGATCGTCAAGGGTCACGAGGTCACGCTGATCGAGTCCTCGCGCCCGCGCTACCTGCAGATCGAGGAGGAGTTCGAGCACGCCGCCCAGTACGGTGACGCGACCGAGCTGTGGGTGCTCGAGCGCGCCGGCATCCAGCGCGCCGACCTCGTGATCGCCGTGACGGGCGATGACGAGGACAACATGCTCGTCTGCCAGGTCGCCAAGGAGAAGTACCTGTGCGATCGCATCATCGCCCGCGTGAACAACCCCCGCAACCACGACCACTTCCGCCTGCTGGGGATCCAGCCCGCGGTGTCCGCGACCGACCTGATCCTGCGCCTGATCGAGCACGAGGTGCCCCGCTACGGCCTCGTGCACCTGCTGGCACTCGAAGAGGAGCGCCTGGAGATCATCGAGCTGGAGGTCAGCTCCGATGCCCCCGTCATAGGAGAGCGCGTCTCAGACATAGCCCTGCCCGAGGGCAGCCTGATCATCTCGGTGCTGCGCGGCGGGTCGGGCTTCGTGCCCAAGCCCGACACCGTCATCGAAGACGGCGACGAGGTGCTGCTCGTGCTCGACCCGGGGTTGGAGCAGTCGATCACCGCCTACTTCGCGCCGGACGGATCGCCCGCGCAGGCGTAGGCCGGTTCTACGCCGACGGGGCCATGCAGCGAGCTGGTCCCCTGGCGTGCTCCGTAGACGAGGGTCGCCGCCTGTTGTTGCGCCCGGACCAAGTGTCGGTCTGACCATGACAGTTCGCGCAGAGGATCTGAAGGTTCTCCAGTCGGTTGTCGTGGCGCTCGCCGTTGACATGATGTAGCGCGAGGGGTATCGGTTGGCCGTTCCACTTAGCCAGGCCACATGACTCGCATCGGCGTGTCTTGATCCCGGAGTCGAACAGGCGTTGCTTGAGGTGGCCGCGGCTGCGTCGCGGGCCAGCAATAAGCAGCTTCTCGAGGGGCATTCGAGCAGGGCGTGGTGTGATCAATCCCCTTTGTATTGCCGCATGCCAGGTTTGCTTGTTGAAACCGAATCTTGACTGGCACTCCGCGACGCTGTGACCGGCGTCATAGAAGCGGCGGATCGCGTCCCAGTCATAACGTCGTGCACACCGGTGATCGATGTCTCGGCCAAGACGGACTGCATGGTACGTGACGGTCGAGCGTGCCAAACCAAGCGTCTCAGCAATCTCAGAGCGGGTGCGTCCCGATTCGAGCAAGCGTCGCACCCGCTCCCTGGTGACCTCTGGCGCGGCGACGGGCCTTGTGCGCCCCATCCCGCGATCCAACTCGAGAAGTCGTTGATCGCGCTCTCGGTTCAGAACACCGGTGTGGTAGCCAACTGTTGACCGTGCGACTCCGAGCCGGTGCGCAATCTCGTTGAGGGTTAGTTCTTCGGAAAGAAGTTGAGCCACAGAGGCGCGAGTCTCTGACACAAACATATGTTCTCATACTATGCGGATGGAAAGTGGGTAAGGCCAGCGGCATGTGCAGTCACCGAGGAGGCAGCTTTGTGTCCGCAGCGGCTATCCTTGAGTGTCCCTTGCGGGGTCATCTAGCGGCAGGATGCGTGCCTCTGGAGCACGTCACGATGGTTCGAATCCATCCCCCGCAGTCGTGGTGCGCCATCGACCGGCACCCATAGGTTGCGGCTACGCCGCCGCCTGCGTGGCCCAGTCCCGATACAGCTCGTAGTAGCGCCCGCCGGCTGCGATCAACTCGTCGTGCGTCCCCTGCTCGACGATGCGGCCGTGTTCGAGCACGACGATGCGCCCGGCCTGGCGAATCGTGGACAGGCGGTGGGCGATCACGATCGCGGTGCGGCCCGCGAGCAGGCGGCGCAGGCCGGCCTCGATACGGCCCTCGGTGTGCAGGTCCACGTTGGAGGTGGCCTCGTCGAGCACGAGGATGCGCGGGTCGGCGACCAGAGCGCGGGCGAACGCGAGCAGCTGTCGCTGCCCGGAGGACAGCTGCGCGCCGCGCTCGCCGACCTCGGTGTCATAGCCGTGGGAGAGCTCTGCGATGAACTCCTCCGCGCCCACCGCCGCGGCGGCCTCGCGGACCCGCTCGTCGCTGGCGTCGGGTCTGCCGAAGGCGATGTTCTCGCGGACGGTGCCCGAGAACAGGAACGCCTCCTGGGGCACGATCCCCATCTGCGAGCGCAGCGAGTCGCTGGAGACCTCGCGCAGGTCGTGCCCGTCGACGAGGATGCGCCCAGACGTGGGGTCGTAGAAGCGCGCGACGAGCTTGGCCATCGTCGACTTGCCCGCGCCGGTCGCGCCCACGAGCGCGACCGTCTGGCCGGGGGGGATCGTCAGATCGACGTCCTCCAGCGCCTTCACTTCCTCGGGCGCCTCGTCGGGCGTCTCCTCGGATGACCCGTCCGCGTTCGCGACGGCCGCGCGGTTGCTGCTCCTGCGGGGGTTGTATGCGAACGAGACGTCCTCGAAGCGGACTTCCCCGCGGATGCGCTCGAGCTCGAGCGCCCCGGCCTGGTCGGTCAGATCCGGTGTGACGTCCAGCAGCTGGAAGATCTTCTCCAGCGCCGCCATCCCCGACTGGTAGGTGGTGTAGAGCTGGGAGAGCTGCTGTATCGGTTCGAACAGATACGACAGCGTCCCTACGAACGCGACGACGGTGCCCGCGGTGATGTGGCCTTCCAGCGCCTGAAAGCCGCCGTACAGGACGATCACCGCGAGCGCGATGCCGGAGAACATTTCCACCGTCGGGAAGTAGGCGGCGTTGAGTCGCACCGTGACCATGTTCGCGTCGCAGTTCTCGGTGTTGAGCTCGGCGAATCGCGCCTCGTGGCGGGGCTCCTGCCCGAAGCTGCGCACTACGCGGATCCCGGACAGGGTCTCCTGCAGGTAGGCGGTGATCGAGCCGATCGTCTCTCGCGTGCGCCGGAACGCGCCGGCCGAGACGAGCCGGAACCAGATCGAGCCGACGAGCACGAACGGGACGACGCAGAACGTCAGCAGGGCGAGCTTCACGTCGAGGAACAGCAGCACTGCGACCGCGCCGACGAGCGTGAGACCGGCCTGGAACAGCGTCACCACCGAGTCCGTCACGAGGCTTTCCAGCGCCTCCACGTCGTTGGTCATGCGCGAGATCAGCACCCCGGCCGGGCGGCTCTCGTAGAAGCCGATCGGCTGGTGCTGCAGGTGGGTGAAGATGCGGATGCGCAGGTCCGCGAGCGCGCGCTGGCCGACCCAGCCCACGAGATAGGTCTGCACGTAGGTCATCGCCCACACGAGCAGCGCCGAGCACAGAAACGCGATCACGACCAGCACGAGCGTGTGGGTGTCGTGGCGGTCGATCCCTTCGTCGATCGCGATCTTCGCCAGCAGCGGGGGCGCCAGCGCGGCGGCCGTGCCGAGCACGAGCGCCGTCAGCATTGCGCTCACGCGCAGGCGGTAGGGCCCCAACAGCCTCAGCAGGCCGCGCAGGTTGCGCCCGCGCGTGCCTTTCGTGGCGCGCTCGCCCGCCCACTGTGAGCGCATGGGGCCGCCGCCCACCATCCGTGCGCCGCCATGCGCGCTCATATCCCGCTCACCTCTCGTTCCCTGGGCAGCTCCCGTGTTAGGAAGACCTGGTCCGGGAGACCCTTCTCGACGATCTCGCGGTACAACTCGGAGGCCTCCAACAGCTCCTCGTGATTGCCATGCGCCGCGATCCGGCCGTGGTCGAGCACGACGATCTCATCGGCCAGCGCGATCGTGGAGAGGCGGTGGGCGATGATGAACGTGGTGCGACCGGCCATCGCCTCGTCCAGCGCGAGCTTGATCGAGCGCTCGGTGGAGGCGTCGACCGAGGAGGTGGCGTCGTCGAGGATCAGCACGCGCGGGTCGGCGAGCAGCGCGCGGGCGATCGCCAGGCGCTGGCGCTGGCCGCCGGAGAGGGTCAGGCCGCGCTCGCCCACGCGGGTGTCGTAACCGTCGGGAAGGCGCTCGATGAACTCGTGGGCCTGAGCGCGGAGGGCGGCCTGTTCGATCGCCTCGAGCGTGGCGTCGGGGTGCGCGTAGGCGATGTTCTCGGCGATGGTCTGCGAGAACAGGAACGGATCGTCGCTGACGACCGCGACGGCCTGGCGCAGCGAGCGCAGGTTGACCTCGCGCACGTCGGCGCCGTCGAGCAGCACGCGCCCGGAGCTGACGTCGTACAGCCGCGAGATCAGCGAGACGAGACTGGTCTTGCCCGCGCCGGTGCCGCCCACGAGCGCGACCGTGCACCCGGCGGGCACGTCCAGGTCGATATCGCTCAGCACCGCTCGCGCGGCGTGCGCGGGCGAATCGCCGTTCGGTGAGCGCGTCGCGGAGTAGGCCGCGCCGAACTCGTCGGAGTCGTCGTAGCGCAGCGTGACGCCCTGCAGTTGCACGTGCCCGTTGCCTGCCGGCAATGGTGGGGCATCGGGCGGTTCGGTCAGGCGCGGGGCGCGGTCGAGGACTTGGAAGAGGCGTGCGCCCGAAGCGGTGGCCCGCTGGGCGAGGTTGAGGATCACGCCGAGCGTGCGCATCGGGGCGATGAGCATGTTCAGGTACAGGTAGAACGCCGTGAACTGCCCGAGTGTCAGGTTCGCGTGGATCACCGCGTTGCCCCCGATCAGCAGCACGGCGGCGAGGCCGAGCTGGGGCAGGAAGCCGATCATCGGGTTGTACTTCGCTTCCAGACGGGTGGCGACCATCGCTTGGCCGAACACGCGTCCGACGCTGTGCTGGAAGCGCTGCAGCTGGCGTGGCTCGCGGGCGAAGGCCTTGACAACGCGCACGCCGGAGATGTTCTCCTCGGCGTCAGCGGTCAGCTCGGCGATGCGCTGCTGCGTCTCCTGGATCGCCGGGCGCGCGCGGCGGCCGTAGCGGTAGGAGATCAGCACCACGAACGGCACGGGCGCGAGTGAGATCAGGCCCAGGCGCGGTTCGGTCGCGATCATCACGATCCCCGCGAGCGCGATCGTGAGGATCGACTGCAGGATGAACACGAGCCCGTAGCCGAGGAAGAAGCGCACGGCCTGCAGGTCGACGGTTCCACGCGACATCAGCTGGCCCGTCTGCTGGCGGTCGAAGAAGCCGAGCTCGAGCTGTTGCAGGTGGCCGTAGAGCAGCTTGCGCAGGTCGTATTCGACGCCGAGCGAGAGTCGTCCGGCGACCATCCGCCGCCAGTAGGTCAGGCCCCAGCGCACCAGCACCACGAGCGCGATCGCGCCGGCGATCAGCGTCAGTTCGTGACGCTCGCTTGCCCGCGCGGCGGAGTGCTGCTGCTGGGCGCCGCTGCTGATGATCTGCACCGCACGGCCCGTCAGGGCGGGGAGCGCGACGGTCATCACCATCGCCAAGCTCGCCAGCGTCCACGAGATGATCATGCCGCGCTTGTAGGGACGCAGAAATCCGAGTAGTCGATAGAAGGTCGTCATAGTTGTACGGTCAACGATTATTGCAGGGGGCCGGCCGGCGGTAGCGATTGGTCGGAGATCGAAGGCATCGGCAGCGCTCGTATTACGCTGCGGTCATGTCCTCCGGCCCATCGCTGCCCCCACGTCCCGGCCTGGGAGCGGGGCTGTGCGACACGTGCGAGCATCAGGTCGAAGTGCGCAACACCCGCGGGTCGGTCTTCTCGCTGTGCGCTCGCTCGCGCACCGACCCAGCTTATCCACGCTATCCACGGCTGCCGGTCATCGCGTGTGATGGGCATAACGACGCGAGGGGCCCCGCGGACTGATCGCGTCCCGCGTGGAGATGGCCGTGATCCGCGAGGTCTCAGCTCGCGGCGGTCATCAGAGGCTCGGGCTCCTCCTGCGCGACCGGCACCTCCCCGGCGGAGACGAAGTCGCGCGTGCGCACCAGCACGAAGGCGAGCGCAGCTCCCACGAGCGCAACCACCGCAGCGATGGCGGCGATCGTCGTGAACGCTCCGGTGAAACCCACGCGATAGGAGTGATCCAGCGCCGTTCGTGCGGCGGGGGAGAGGGACTGCGCGATACGGGTGACTTCGCCGGACTCCAGCAGCGTGCCGAGCTGGCCGTGGGCGGTGCTCACGATCTCGCGCGCATGCCCGCTCGCGACGAGCGCGGCGGTGGTGCCGTGGGTCACGCTGTGCTGAAAGACGGCGCCCAGCCCGGCGATCCCCGTGGCGATGCCGACCTGACGGAAGGTCGAGTTGATCCCCGAGGCCATCCCGCTGTGCTCGGCGGGAACCACCCCGACCGCGGTGGAGGCCAGCGGCGGGTTGACCAGACCCACGCCCGCGCCCGCCAGCACGAAACCGGGGATCAGCGCGGTCCAGGTCGAGGCGGCGTCGACGACGGTCATCGTCAGCAGGCCGATCCCAATCAGCAAGAGGCCCGAGCCCAGCAGCAGGCGCACGGGGACGCGCACGCTCAGCCTGCCCGCGATCGGCGCAACGATGAAGGACAGCAGGGTCGACGGCAGAAACCGCAGTCCCGCCTGCAGCGGGCTGTAGCCGAGCACGTCCTGGATGTAGAGCGTCAGGTACAGGAACATCGCAAAGAACGAGCCCGACAGGCAGAACGCAACGATGCTCGCTCCGCTGAAGGCGGGGCGGCGAAACAGCGACAGGTCGAGCATCGGCTGGCTCTGGCGCAGCTCGACGATCAGGAACAGCACCATCAGGACCGCGGCGCCGATCAGGAAGGAGACGATCTCCGTCGAGCCCCAGCCCTTTTCGTTGCCCTGTACGAGCGCGTACACGAGCAGGAACAACGACCCGGAGAAGGTCACGAGGCCAGGCCAATCCACGCCGGTGGCGTGCGGGTCGCGCGAGTCCGCCACGCGGGTGAGCGCGATGAACACCGCGATCACGCCGATCGGCACGTTCACGAAGAAGATCCATTCCCAGCCGATGCCCGAGGTGATGACTCCGCCGAGCACCGGCCCGATCGCCACCGCTCCGCCGGTGACCGCGCCGAACACGCCGAAGGCCGTCCCGCGCTCTTTGCCATGGAACGCCTGGGCGAGCAGCGCCAGGGCGGTCGCGAACATCATCGCCCCGCCCGTGCCCTGCACGGCGCGGGCGAGGTTCAGCATCAGCGGTGTGGTTGACAGGCCACACACGGCCGAGGAGGCGGTGAACACCACCAGGCCCACGACGAACACGCGCCGGCGTCCGATCAGAT
The DNA here is from genome assembly GCA_963744245.1 of uncultured Solirubrobacterales bacterium. Taxonomy (GTDB): domain Bacteria; phylum Actinomycetota; class Thermoleophilia; order Solirubrobacterales; family Solirubrobacteraceae; genus Palsa-744. The sequence goes on along the minus strand of CAVUST010000001.1, from coordinate 2,458,604 downwards.
CGGCCACCGAGCCGGAGGTGAGCAGGAACGCGGCGAGCGTCAGCGCGTAGGCGTTGACGACCCACTGCAGGTCCGAGAAGGAGGAGTGCAGCGAGCGCTGGATGTCGGGCAGGGCGACGTTCACCACGGTGATGTCCAGCAGCAGCATGAAGATCGCGACAGAGACCGCGATCAGAGTCCACCACTTGCGCTCCATCATCGAAGAAGCTCCTCACCGTCGTTGGATTGCCGCCTGCGCACGCACTATATGAACGTCGCCGCGTGTCTTCGGCGTCGCGCGGCCCGTCGGTGGGTAGCGTTATCGGCCATCCCGCCCGGCGAGCGCGATCGGCCATCCAGCGAGGGAGCGCGATCAGGCCTCCTGCAGGTGGCGGGCGAGGAACGGGACGATCCGCTCCCACAGTCGCCTCGCCGGCTCCGGGCGGTAGGAGGGGCGGTGGTCGGCGAAGAACGCGTGTCCGGCGCCCTCGTACACCTCAACGCTCACCTCCCGCCCGCTCTTAGCGATCGGAGATCGCCCGGCACGGGCGCGCAGCTGCTCGCCTACCTGCGGTGAGGGGTTGTGGTCTTCGGCGCCGATCGCCGCCATCAGCGGGCAGGACAGGCGGTCGGCCAGCTCCAACGGGGGAGTGGGGCGCTCAGGGGTCGAGCGCTCGTCGGGGGTCGCCATGTCGATGAACCCGCCCCAGCAGTCCACGGCCGCGTCCAGGCGATTGGAGGCGCAGGCGAGCAGGAGCGTGTAGCGCCCGCCCATGCAGAAGCCGATGCAGCCGACCTTGCCGTCGCAGTCTTCGCGCGCCCGCAGCAGATCGGCGGCCCCCTCGAGGTCGCCGAGGACGGTCTCGTCGGACGTCGCGAACAGGCGACTCATCATCGCCTGCAGGTCGTCCAGCGGTGGCGGTCCTCCCTCGCGCGTGAACAGGTCTGGGGCGAGCACGACGTACCCGAGGTTGGCGAGGCGGTTGGTGATGTCACGGGTGTGCGCGTCAAGGCCACCCGCGTGGTGGATGACGACGATGCCCGGACGGCCGTGCTCGCCCGCGGGCTCGGCCGGGACGGCGAGGTAGCCGCCGATCGAGTCGTCGTGTGCGCCGGGGTAGTGGATGTCGTCGCCGCGCACGCACGCCGGGTCGGTGACAGCTCCGGGCACGCCCTCAGGGCTCGGCGTGACCTCAACTGTGGGGGACATCTCAGCGACTACTCCCTTCTCGGTGTATGGGTGTCGGTGTCGATCGGTCGTACGCGCGCGTGCACGCTCGACTCGAGCTCGGGCGGATGCGCGCGACGCGCACGCACCGGCGCGCGACCGCACACGGGCGGGGGAGTCCGCTCACAGGATCGCCTTCGGGTACGCGCGCGTGGCGGCGGCGAGCATCACCGCGAAGAACGCGGCCACGACCAGGAAGTCGAGCCACACGACGCCCACGCCGCCGACGCCGACGAGCATCTGGCGCAGGCCCTGCACCTCGTAGGTGAGCGGGTTCACGCGCGCGATCGCACGCAGCCAGCCGGGCATCACGGCCAGCGGGTACAGCGCGGAGGAGGCGAAGAACAGCGGCATCATGATCAGCTGGCCGATGCCCATGAATCGCTCGCGCTCCTTGACGACGGCCGCGAGCAGCATCGACATACACGCGAACGCCGCCGTTCCGAGCATCAGCATCGCGAGCGTCCCGAGCACACCGGTGAGCGTCCAGCGCACGCCGATGCCGGCCACCGCGAGCACGGCCAGCAAGAGCACGGCCTGCACGAGCGCGCGCACGCATGCGCCGGCGGCCTTGCCGAGCACGATCGAGGCGCGCGACAGCGGCGTGGCGAGCAGCCGCTGCAGCTGGCCGACGTCGCGTTCCCAGATGACGGAGAGCCCGAAGAAGATCGCGATGAACATCGCCGCCTGGGCCATCACGCCGGGGGCGAGATAGGCACGGTATTCGAGGTGGCCGAGATTCAGCAGGTGCGCGCCGCCGACGGCGCTGCCGAAGATGAACAGCCACAGCAGCGGCTGCACCGAGCGGGTGACGACGTCGAGATGGTCGTGGCGGAGCTTGCGCAGCTCGGCTTGTGCCATCGCGAGGGTGCCCTCCGCCACACGGACCAGCGGGCCCGTCGTGAGAGCATGCGGCGAGCCGCGGCGATCAGCTGAGGCGGCGGGCGGTGCGGCGCTGTGCGCGGACATCGGAGAGCCTCCCTTCCTCGTCGTCGCCGTCGGTCTCCCCGTCGATGGGACGACCGGTGATGGTCGTGAACACCTGTTCCAGGCTGTCGGCGTCATGGCGTTCGATCAGCTCCGAGGGCTCGCCCTGCTCGATCAGCCGGCCCTGGTCGATCACGCCGAGGCGGTCGCAGTGGCGCTCGGCCTCCTCCATCAGGTGGGTGGTCACGAGGATCGTCGTGCCGGTCTGCTCGCGCAGCGCCTGGAGCCGCGCCCACACCAGGGCGCGGGCGTTCGGGTCCAGGCCGACGGTGGGCTCGTCGAGGAACAGCACCTGCGGGCGGTTGAGCAGCGCGCTGGCGATCTCCAGCCGTCGCAGCATGCCGCCCGAGAGCGTGCGCGCGAGACGGTCGAGCATCTGCTGAAGCTCCATCGTCTCGATGACCTCCGCGATCCGCGCGTGCCGCGCGCGTCGCGGCACGCCGGTGACGCGACCGTAGAAGTCGAGGTTCTCCCAGGCCGTGAGCGCGCCGTCGACGGAGATGGCCTGGGGGATGTAGCCGATCGACGCGCGCACCGCGAGGCTGTCGGCGCGGACGTCATACCCGGCCACGAGCGCGCGACCCTCGGTCGGCGCGAGCAGCGTGGTGAGCACGCGGATCGTGGTCGTCTTGCCGGCGCCGTTGGGCCCGAGCAGGCCGAAGACCTCGCCGGGAGCGACCGCGAAGGAGACGCCGCCCACGGCCGTGACCTCCTCGAAGCGGACGAGTAGGTTGTCCACCAGAACCGCCGGGTCGGCAGCGATGGGGGTGGCGGGCGCCGTGCTCACCGTGCGGGCTCCGGCGCGGGCTCGGGCGATGCGGGGGGATCGAGGATGCCGGGCGATGCGACGGGTCCGGCGGAGGTGGAAGCCGGGGTGGATGCGGGCGCGGGCGGGAACGCGCCCTCAGCGTGCGCGTCCAGCTCGCGGATTTTGCGGCGCACGCGCTTGCGGGTCTCGCTCAGCTCGCGTTTGAGGTTGGCCAGCTCGGCGGCGCGATACTCGACGAGCTCGAGCTGACGGTCGATGTGGCCGAGCGCCTCGTCCAGCAGCTCGCGGCGGCGCGCCGGGTCGACGTCCTCGCGGCGCAGCTGCGCGCGCACGCTCGCACGCGACTCCTCGGCGGCGAGCAGAGTCTTGAGCTGATCGAGCGTGACCCCGAGCAGCTCTTTCAGACGCATCACCTCGCGCAGCCGCTCGACCTCGGCGTCGGTGTATACGCGATGCCCTCCGGAGGGGCGCTCGGGCTCCTGCGGCAGCAGGCCGATCTCCTCGTAGTAGCGGATCGTCCGCGGCGTCGTGCCCACGAGCTTGGCTACGTCGCCGATCCTCAGGCTGGGCGCGTCCCCGCTCATGGGATTCTCCGCGAGTGGACGCCGACCTGGTCCGGGGTGGACGGGCTCGGGCTACTTTGGGGCGCCTCCGCGCGGGTATGGGAGATCCCGAGGTGGGGGGTGCTGGCTGATCGGAGATCCCGTTGATCTTCGATCGGTGTCCGGCCCCGCGAACTCGCGGGCGGCACGGGCTGGGGGGTTGGCTCCTCGGCGGGGGACTTCACGTGGCTGGGGCGCAGCAGGCATACGAACGCACCGAGCAGTGAGGTTGCCGCGAGCACCCACAGGGCGACGTGCATGTTGTGGATGAACGGCGCCAGCTTTTCGGCCGACAGGCCCTTGGCCAGACCCGAGAACACGGCGAAGAGCGTCGATTTCGGTATCGAGGAGGTGACGATCGCCAGCACGAACGCGATCGAGAGCACAGCTCCGGTGTTCTGCACGAGCGTACGCGCCCCCGCGGCGATCCCGCGGCGCTGCGCGGGGACGGCGCCCATCATCGCAGCGGTGTTGGGGCTGTTGAACATGCCCGAGCCGACGCCCACGAGCGCCAGCCACAGCGCGCTCTGCCAGTAGGCGGTGCCCACGCCCAGCGTCGTCATTCCCGCCAGGCCGACGGCGCTGACGAGCATGCCCAGGGCGGCGAGCGTGCGTGAGCCGTGCCGGTCGGCGTATATCCCCGCCAGCGGCGAGGCGATCAGCATGCCGAGGGCGAGCGGGATCAGCTTGATGCCCGCTTCGATCGGCGAGTTCGACTGGGCGCCCTGGTAGTAGAACACGAACAGGAACATCAGCGCGAAGCGCGCGAGCCCGTTGATGAACGCGGAGGCGGTCGCGGCGGCGAAGAGGCGGTTGTTGAACAGCGTCAGGTCGAGCATCGGCGCGCGCGAGCGGCGCTCGATCAGCACCCACGCGGGCAGCAGCACGACGGCGGCGGCCAGGCCGACGATCACGAGCGTGTCGTTCCAGCCGCTGAGCCCGCCCTTGGAGACGCCTAGCACGAGGCCGGTGAGGCCGAGCACGAACGTAGTGGTGCCCAGCACGTCGTAGCTCTGCACGTGTTCGCGCTTGGCCAGCTCACGCAGGATCAGCCCGCCCCACGCGGCGCCCGCGAGCGCGAGGGGGACGTTGAACCAGAACACCCAGTGCCAGCTGATCGCCACAAGCGCGCCGCCGAGCACCGGTCCGAGCACGAGCCCGATCGCCGCGACCATCGTGTTGGCGCCCATCGCCAGGCCGAGTTCCTCGCGGGGGAAGGCGTCGGTGACGAGCGCGGCGGCGTTCGCGAACAGGAACGCCGAGCCGATGCCCTGCAGGATGCGCCAGCCGATCAGAACGGTCGCGTCGGGAGAGAACCCGGCCCCGAGCGAGGCGATCGCGAACACCACGAACCCGCCGATGTAGGCGCGCTTGCGCCCGAACAGGTCTGACAGTCGCCCCGCCATCAGCACGAGCACGGTCGCGGCGATCAGGTAGGCGAGGATCACCCACACGAGCGCGAGCAGGCTCGCGTGCAGCGAGCGCTCCAGATCGGGCAGCGCGATGATCAGCGTGCCGGAGTTGGTCGCCGCGAGCAGCATCCCGAGGCTCGTGCAGGACAGCGCCCACCACTTGTAGTGAGCGTGGCCTTCGGCGACGCCGATGCGCGATCCCCGCCTGTTGGGGGAGGGGGACGGGACGGTTGCTGTGGTGGCGGTCAAGCGAGGCTCCTCGGTACGGTGCAAAGCTGACGTGAACGTAAACATCATGCTAGCAGGGTCAGAAGAGCTTGCGGGAGGGACGGAGGGTCGGAAGGGACGGAGAGTGCTAGAACTGGAGCTATGGACGAGCCGACGGTCGTCAAGTCCGAGCAGGAGTGGCGGGAGCAGCTGACGCCCGCCCAGTATGAGGTGTTGCGCAAGGCCGGCACCGAGGCGCCGTTCACGGGTGAGCTCGTCTACAACAAGGCCTCCGGCGCCTATCGCTGCGCCGCCTGCGGCACGGAGCTGTTCGACTCCGACACCAAGTTCGACTCCGGCACGGGCTGGCCGAGCTTCACCGAGCCGGCCGTCGCCGAGGCCGTCGAGCTGCGCCCCGACAACGGCCTGCTCATGCGCCGCACCGAGGTCGTCTGCCGCACCTGCGGCGGGCATCTCGGGCACGTGTTCGACGACGGTCCCGGCCCGACCGGGCAGCGTTACTGCATCAACTCGGCCGCGCTCTCCTTCCAGCCCGAGGCAGGATCTGAGTCGGTGGCCGAGCCCGCGCCGGACGGCGCCGCGCCCGACTCATCCGCAGCATAGATCGGTAGGCTCGCCGCCGTGATCATGATGGATCAGTCCAAGCGGCTGTCCGAGCCGCTGCGCTGGGGGCGGCGCGAGCGGACCGTCGTCGCCGCGCTGCTCGCATGCGTCGTCCTCGCCGTGATCGGTCTCGGCGCCTACGCGCTCACCAGCGGCGCTCCCGCGCGCCGGGACTGCATCGAAGTGACGTTCGCCTCGACGCTCGGCGGCGCCACCGAGCACGCGTGCGGGGCGCGAGCCAGAGACGTGTGTGCCTCACCGGGCGGATTCAAGGGCGTCGCGGACGAGTTGCGCGCGGCCTGCCGGCGCGCCGGCTTTCCATACGGCTGACATCCCCTCCGCCCGTGTGGGCCCCGCGTGTCGCGGAGCGTCGCATCCGTTCAGCAGGATCGGGTCGGCGATCGCTGCCTTCAGCGCACGCGATCGACTGCGGTCGCGCAGCGCCCGACTCGCCGGCCGGCCCGGTCTCGGTCCCCCGACAGCCCGCGGTGAACAACGTCTATACAAATGTCGAAACCCGCCCGCCAACTGTTGGCCAGTGTGTCCCTACCCGCCCGCGCCGGTGCCGGTTTACATACGCGGACCGCAATTGTCGTGATCGTCGTCCGCACGGGCGAGCGACGGCTCGGCTGCATCGTCAGAGAGAAATGGAGGCGTATGTCCGTCCTTGCCACAGCAGAATGGCTCTCATACCCATCGTGGCTCAACGCCGGAGACAACGCGTGGCAGATGACCGCCGCGACGTTCGTCGGGCTGATGAGCCTCCCCGGTCTCGCCGTGCTGTACGGCGGGGTCATGCAGAAGCGCTGGTCGGTCAACAGCATGATGCTCACGTTCGTCGCGTTCTGTCTCGTGATGGTCGCCTGGTGCCTGTGGGCGTTCAAGATGGGTTTCGGCAGCCCGATTGGGCACGGGAAAGGCTTCTTCGACACGATGTGGGGCAAGTCGGGGACCGTTCTGTCGACCGGGGCCGAGGAGGGTCAGGCGATCATCCCGTCGATCACGACCGGGCCGGCTTTCCATTTCCCGGAGGCCTCGCTGGTCTACTTCCAGTTCGTGTTCGCGGCGATCACGCCGATCCTGATGCTCGGCTCGGTGCTCGGGCGGATCAGCTTCAAGGCGTGGATTCCGTTCGTGCTGCTGTGGATCACGTTCGTGTACACGGTCAACGCGTTCCTGATCTGGGGCGGCGGCTACTTCGCGGCCCACGGCGCGCTGGACTACTCAGGCGGCTACGTCATCCATCTCGCCGCGGGTATCTCCGGATTCGTGGCGGCGGCGGTGATCGGACCGCGATTGCAGCGAGACCGCGAGGTCGATGCGCCCAACAACCTGTTGATGGTCGCCGCGGGCGCGGGCCTTCTGTGGCTCGGCTGGAACGGGTTCAACGGCGGGGACTCCTACTACGCGGGAGCAAACGCGTCCGCGGCCGTGGTCAACACGAACCTGTGCACCGCCGTGGCGATGCTCGTGTGGATCGCCTGGGACTACATCTTCCGCGACAAGCCGTCGCTGATCGGCTCCGTCAACGGAATGATCACCGGGCTGGTGGCGATCACGCCTTCCGCCGGTTTCGTCAACGGCTACGGTGCCATCGCCGTGGGTGTTATCGCGTCCACGATCGTGTGGATGTCGATTCGCTTCCTCAGTCGGGCGCCCGTGTTCCGACACGTCGACGACACGCTGGGGGTGATCTACACCCACGGGATCGCGGGTCTGTGCGGCGGTCTCATGGTGGGGTTGTTTGCCGACCCGCACCTGGTCGAGTACATCGGGATCGGCGGCGCGGAAAGCCTGCCGGGCTTCTCGAGCGTGTTCAACGGCGGCAGTTGGAAACTGCTGCGCTGGCAGGCCGAGACGGCGGCGTGGGTGATCGTGTTCAGCGGTGTCATGACGTTCATCCTGCTGAAGCTCGTGGGCATCTTCATCCCGCTGCGCCTCACCGACGAGGAGCTCGAGATCGGAGATCACGCGATCCACGGCAACGAGGTCTACCCCTCCGACGTGCCCACACTCGGCGGACCGCACGCACCGGCATGGCAGCCGGGCAGCGAACCCGCGCTGGGCAGCGCGACGTAGACCAGACGACAGCTTCCGGACCGCGCCCTCCGTTCACCCCACGGGCGGAGGGCGTGTTTCGGTGGGACAACGAGACGGCTCGCGGCCTCGCTTCGGCGGGGCCGCGGCTGTTCAGGAGCTGCTTGTAAGACCTACCGGGCAGCTCACGCCGGTGCCACCCAGACCGCAGTAACCACCTGGGTTCTTCGCCAGGTACTGCTGGTGGTAGTCCTCGGCGTAGTAAAAGGGATGAGCCGCTCTCCCCGGCTCGATCTCGGTCGTGATCGTGCCGTGGCCGGCGGCCGTCAGCACCTGCTGGTAGGCATCGCGCGAGGCCTCGGCCGCGGCTTGCTGGGCCTCGTCCTGCCAGTAGATCGCTGAGCGGTACTGGCTGCCGACGTCGTTGCCCTGCCGCATGCCCTGCGTCGGGTCGTGGCCCTCCCAGAACAGCTTCAGCAGCTGCTCGTAGCTCGTCACGGCCGGGTCGAACACGACGAGCACAGCCTCCGTGTGCCCGGTGGCACCCGAGCAGACCTCCTCGTAGGTCGGGTTGGGCGTGAACCCGCCCGCGTAGCCCACGGCCGTCGTGTAGACGCCCGGCGCCTCCCAGAAGACGCGCTCCTCGCCCCAGAAGCAGCCCATGCCGAACACGGCGCTCTGCATCCCGTCTGGAAAGGGCGGGTGCAGCGGCGTGCCGAGCACCTCGTGTCGCTCGGGCACGGGCATCTCGGCCGCGCGTCCTGGAAGGGCCGTGGCCGCGTCGACCATGCCGGCGGGCTTGCGCGTGAACAGCATCTTCGTCCAGGGTAGTGCGTGCGGGCGCAGGGGCCGGCAACGGCGTTGAAGGTTCGTTGTCAACCGCCCCGATGGCTCAAGCCCGGCGGGGGCGTGACCGAATAGTCAGGCAGGTGCCCGACACGCAAGCAAGCCATCTCGAGTGCTCCGGCCGCCGGCCGCCGGATTCGCGCGGCCCGATCGCCGCAACCCGCTCGATCGTGGATAGCCTGACCGAGCGCCGGCCCGCGATCGTGTGGTCGCTGTCGCTGCTCTTCCTGTTCAAGGGCTTCATCGGTCTGCTGGCCGCCGCCTATCCCCTCAGCCCGAGCGAGCCCGTGGTGACGGTGGGGACGGTCGGTGCGATCGGGGTGCTCTGCGCCGCCACGATCTGGCTCGTCGGATGGCGCATCCCGCTGCTCGGCTTCGAGCTCATCGCGGCCGTCGGGTCGATCACCGCCAGCTGGCTGGTGGCTCACTCGGCCACCCACGGAGGCATGATGGTGGCCGCGTTCGCATATCCCTGGATCGCGATCTACGCGGCCCACTTCTTCCCGCGGCGGGGAGTCATCCTCCAGGGCCTGCTGATGTCGGTCGGCTTCAGCGTCGGTCTGCTCGTGAGCGGCCTGTCCGACGTGGTCGTCTACTGGACGATCGTGATTGCCACGATCTGGTCAATATGCATCGTGCTCGGCAATCTCAGCGAGCACATGCGCCTGCAGGCGGGCACCGATCACCTGACGGGCCTGCTCAACCGGGGCGGCTTTCAGACGGCCGCGCTGCGCGAGCGCGCGCTGGCCGATCGCACGGGCAGCCCGCTCACGCTGGCCGTGCTCGACCTCGACGGGTTCAAGCAGATCAACGATCGCGAGGGCCACGCCGCCGGCGACCGGTTGCTGGCCGGTCTCGGCCGCGCCTGGCGCGCGCGCGTGCGCCCCGGCGACATCCTCGCGCGCCACGGTGGCGACGAGTTCGTGCTGCTGCTGCCCGCCACCACCTCCACTGGAGCGGAGGCCGTGCTCGAGCGCCTGCGCGACGGCGAGGACCCGGTCGGCTGGTCGGTGGGCGTGAGCGAGTGGCACCCTGGCGAGAGCCTGGACGCTCCGCTGGTGCGCGCCGACAGGTATCTGTATGGGGTCAAGAGCGCCCGGCGCGCTGAGGCGATCGAGTCGCCCGAGGGCGACTATGTCCCGGCCGCGCTGCTGTCCTCGACCTGAGCGCTACGACGTTTGCGCGGTCGGCGAGCCGAGCAGGCTCTCGATCGGGGCTGGCTTGCCGAGGTGAAAGCCCTGGGTAGGGGGAGGTACTCAACCGGGGCGGCGAATGCCGGCGCTCAGTACGCGAGCTAGGCTCGCGGGGGCCGCGGTGCGTAGCGGTGATGCAACATCAGCGGATTGCCGTCCGGGTCGCTGAACAGCGCCATGTGGCACACGCCCGTATCCAGCGTGTCGCCGCGGAATGCGACCCCACGCGCCTCCAGCGTCTTGCGCGCTGCCTGCACGTCCTCGACGTGCAGCGCGATCTCATGCCCGCGCACCTGATGCTCCATCCCCATCTTCTCCGCGTCGATCACGCTCAGCGTCAGGTTCCCGGTCTCGAACTCCGCGTAGTTGCGCTCCTGCAGGTGCACCGACATCGGCAATCCAACCGTCTCGCCGTAGAACCTCACGGCGGTGTCGAGGTCTTTGGTCGAGAGGGCGACGAAGTCCACTCCCGTCACGAGCTGCCCTGATGTGGTGTCGGTGTCGGTGGCTGCCATGCGCGTCGCTCCTGTGGTCGTGGGTTCGTGGGTCTATGCGTTCTGTGCGCTTACGGTGCGAGAGGCCTGGTTCCAAGGGCCAGGGGCCGCGAGGGGCGTGGCTCCAGGTTCCGGCGCGCCCTTGGAGATAGAGCGGCTGGGCGTCACGTCCAAGCCATAGTAGGCCAAATGATCGTGGCGTAGGCCAAATGATCGTGGCGCCCTCGACACGGACCTGCGTGGATCGCCGTGGCTGCGCAACGGCTCGGACATCTGGATATCCGGGCATCGAATCGCGACCTCGAACCGAGGCTATCCCAGCGACAACAAGCTGCAGTCGAGGGATCGACCCCTGCTGATTTTCCCGCAATTTGCACCAATTTTGGTTCCCGAAGATAGAATCTGCCCGTTTAGACGCTAGAGTGGCGCGCGTCCATTTTATAGACGAGCACCGACTTACAGAACATCCACTCCGACTTCGAGGCCTTGATCGTAAGCCTATCAAACGTCCGTTTTATTGAACTTTTCAAATGACTCAGATCCCGGGGGCAATCATGAGGAATCGTCTGCTGGTATGCAATCGTGGTGCAGGCCGCTGGACTTGCCCAACTGGCCTGCTCTCCGCAGTCGCCGTCGCATTGCTCAGCGCCTGCGTGTGGAACGCCGCAGCCTACGCGTCAGTCGAACGCGCTTGCCCGGAAGCATCTGGCAATAAGCCGACGTGCTATGTGCTACTCGATCAAACGAAAGAAGGGGTCAAAACGTACACGGCCGGGGGCGGAGAGCTTGGAGGGTTCGATCCCAGCGACCTGCGGTCGGCGTACAAGCTCCCTTCCACCGGTGGCTCGGGACAGACCGTGGCGATCGTCGATGCCTACAACGACCCCAACGCGGAATCTGATCTGGCAGCCTACAGGTCGCATTACGGACTCTCGGAATGCACCAAAGCCAGCGGCTGCTTCAAAAAGGTCAACCAGGAAGGAAAAGAAGAAGCATATCCCAAAAATGAAGCCGGCTGGTCAGTGGAGATCTCGCTCGACCTCGACATGGTATCGGCCGCATGTCCTGAATGCCATATCCTTTTGATGGAGGCCAACGGCGCAGAAAACATAGGAGAATTGGCGGCAGCCGCCAATGAGGCCGCCAAACTGGGTGCGACCGAGATCAGCAACAGCTACGGCGAGCCTGAACAATATGAATCGGAAGGCAAAGGCTTTGCCAAATACGACTCCGACTATACGCACCCTGGAGTCCCGGTAACGGTCTCGGCGGGCGATGAAGGCTATGACAACTGGGAAGACGGTGCCAAAACACCGAGCTTCCCGGCCACCGTGCCAAACGTGATCGCCGTCGGCGGCACGACGCTGCTGCCGACCGAAGAAGGAGGTCGTGGCTGGGCGGAGACCGTATGGGGGACGGAGGGCCTCTTTAGCAGCGGCGGCGGCTGCAGCAAAACGCAGAGCAAGCCCTGGTGGCAAGACTTCTACACCGCGTGCGAACACCGCATGGACAACGACGTGGCAGCCGTGGCCGACCCGAGCACTCCCGTCTCCATATATGACACCTACAGTCGTAGTGAAAAATGGCATGACGTCGGTGGCACGAGCGTCGCTTCTCCGTTGATCGCCGGAGTCGAGGCGCTGAGCACGAGCTACGCGCGGTCTCTGGAAGGCGCTGATGCGATCTACGTCGACGCGAGGCACATGTTCGACATCAAAAAAGGCACCAACTTCGCCGTTGAAGAAGGCTGCTCCCCGCTGTCTCTCTGCAATGCGGAAACCGGCTACGATGGGCCGAGTGGCAACGGCACGCCGGACGGCGCGATCGAAATTGGCCAAATCACCGAATACGCGCTGCCCTCGGGCAGTGGACCGACTGGCGTCACGGCAGGTCCCGACGGCAACCTGTGGTTCACAGATTTCTCCACGAACAAGATCGGTAAGATCACCACGGCGGGAACGATCACCGAATACTCTCTGCCCGAAAAAAGCGAACCGTATACCATAACGCCGGGTCCCGCAAAAGAAAATGCCCTGTGGTTCACCGACGCGAACACCAATAAGGTCGGTAAGATAACCACGGCGGGAACGATCACAGAATACTCCCTGCCCTCGGAAAGCAGACCAAAAGGCATCACGGCGGGCCCCGACGGTGATCTGTGGTTCGCGGAGCGTGCCGCGCACAAGATCGGTAAGATAACCACGACGGGCACGGTCACCGAATACTCCCTGCCCGAAAAAAGCGAACCGATCGGCATCACGGCTGGACCCGCAAAAGAAAATGCCCTGTGGTTCACAGAGCGTGGTACGAACAAGATCGGTAAGATCACCACGACGGGCACGATCACAGAATACGCGCTACCTGAAAACAGCAAACTCGAAGTTATCACGGCCGGTCCCGAAAAAGAAAATGCTCTGTGGTTCACGGAGCGTGGCACAGATAAGATCGGTAAGATCACGACGTCGGGAACGATCACGGAATACGCCCTGCCGGCGGGAAGCGGACCATTCGGCATTGCTGCGGGTCCGGAAAAAGAAGCCACGCTGTGGTTCACGGATTACACTTCCAACAAGGTCGGTAAGATAACCACGTCGGGCACGATCACCGAATATTCCCTGCCCGAAAAAAGCGGCCCGTTTGACATCGCCACGGGCCCTGACAATAATCTATGGTTCGTGGACAATGGCACCAGTAGGGTCGGCATGCTGATCCCATAGGATGTCCCATATCCATGACGAGGCCTCGAGGACAGTGACATTCTCGAGGTCTGTTTGCCCCTCGGACAGAGACGCGCAGAACCGATATAATTCCAAATAGTTATGCGATTGCACTCTATAGTCAAGCAAGTTGAAGACGAGGGTCAGGTGCCCTGCGCTCTCGGCGAGCGGTGGGGAAAGTGGTGGGCGGTTCGCCTCGCCGGGGTTTTGGCGGCAGTGCTCGCGGGTGGCCTCCTGATTGGTGCCGGCGCGGCACTGGCCGCCTCGCCGCTGAGTTGGTCAGCGCCGGCGCTGATCGACAGCCAGCCCCGTCTCGACAGCGTGTCGTGCCCGTCATCGAGTCTCTGCGTGGCCGTCGATCGGTTCGGCGACGTGGTCACCTCGACCGACCCGACGGCAGGCGCTGAAGCTTGGAGCGTCGTGAGCGCGGACCCGCAGAGCAACATCATCGTGGGTGTCTCCTGCGTGGCGGGGCCGCTGTGCGTGGCTGTGGACCGAGGTGGAGACGTCGTCGTCTCCACCGACCCCACGGGTGGGGCGAGTCAATGGCACACCGTCAATGTCGACGGCGCCAATCCCATGGTTGGCGTCTCCTGCGTGGCGGGGCCGCTGTGTGTGGCTGTCGATGAAGCCGGGAACGTCGTCGTCTCCACGAATCCCACCGGCGGGGCGGGGGCGTGGACCGTGACGCATGTGGACAATCCGCACAAATTCGAACATTTGCCGCAAGCCGTGTCGTGCGCGTCGGTGTCGCTGTGCGTCGTGGTCGACACCAGTGGGTATGCGATCGCCTCCACGGAACCGACGCAGGGGCAGCAGGCGTGGAAATCGACGGAAATCGACAGCGATGCGCCGCTCTTCGGGATCTCGTGCCCGTCGAGCTCGTCGTGCGTCGCCGCGGATGGCGCGGGACACATCTTGACCTCGAACGAACCGGCAGGGGGGATGGCCGCGTGGAGCTCCGCCGCGGTCTCCGAACACCCGCTGGGCAGTGTCTCGTGCTCGTCCGAATCGTTGTGTGTGACGCTCGACGGCTACGGCGACGTGCTCACCTCAACCGAACCCGAGCAGGGAACGAGCGCGTGGAGCGCCGCCCACGTCGACCCCGGCGAATACCTGTGGGGCGTTTCGTGCACCACCGGCCTGTGCGTGGCCGTGGATGGCTACGGCAACGTGCTCACCTCCACCGAACCGGCGCAAGGGGGCTCCAGCTGGACGAGCGCCCGCGTGGACGACAACGGTCGTGTCGGACTGCGCAACGTCTCCTGCGCCTCGACCGCGCTGTGTCTCGTCACCGATCAGTACGGCGACGTCCTGGACTCGACCGATCCAATGGCCGGCGCCCCGGCGTGGACGATCGAAGATGGCGGGCCGCTGTCGAGCTACGGCGTCTCCTGCGCCTCGCGAACGTTCTGCGCGACCACCAACATCGGCAATCAGGACTACTGGGTCAGCACCTCCGGCGAACCGGCCGGACAGCACACTTGGACCGAGCAGGACGCCTGGGCCTACCCGGGAATCATCATCGGTCGAAGTTTCGGTCCCAGCGCCTCCGTCTCCTGTCCGTCGAGCTCGCTGTGTGTCGCCGACATGGACTCCTTCAACGACTTCAACACGCTCGCGACCTCCACAGATCCGGCGGGCGGTCCCAGTCAGTGGCACACCGTCGAACCGAACCAGTTCATCGGCAGCGGCAATAAAGTCTCCACGCCGTATTACGCAGACCCGATCCTCGGCGTCTCCTGCGCCTCGCAAGCGCTGTGCGTGGCGGTCGACGCCGCGGGCAACGTGCTGGCCTCGACGAACCCGGCCTCCGACGAAAGCATCTGGTCGATCAGCCCAGTCGACGTGCACTTGCTCGACGGAATCTCCTGCCCTTCGGCCTCGTTCTGCGTCGCTGTCGATAACGCTGGTGAGGTGGTGACCTCCTCTGATCCGGCCGCAAGCACACCAACCTGGACAGTCAGCGACGTGGACGGCGGCAACGCCATTGCGGGCGTCTCGTGCACTTCCGAATCGCTGTGCGTGGTCGTCGACGCGGCCGGAAACGTGCTCGCCTCGACCGACCCGGCTGGTGGCGCCGGCGCGTGGAGCGCGGTCCCGATGGACTCGGGTCACGCTCTCACGAGCGTCTCGTGTGTACCCGAAGGGCTGTGTGTGGCCGTCGACGATGCTGGCTATGCGGTCACCGGTACGTTCGCGCCGCAGGCTGGCGGCGAAGGAGGAGGCGGCGGCGAACCCGGGAATGGCGGATCGCCTGCAGGACCCACGACCTCCACCACCACAACCGCGACGGGACCGTCGAAGCCGCCGCCGGGCGTTTTGGAGGTTTTAAGCGCCGATGCCGGCCGCGATGGTCAGATCGTGCTCAGGCTCGACATTCCCGGCGCGGGCTCGATCGACGCCCGAGCGACTGCGTCGGTCCGCAAGGCGGCAGACGGATCGCGCAAGCGCAAGAGCAAGCGCGCTCGTGAGATCACCTATGGGACGGCCTTGGCCACCGCGCCCGGGGCGGACACGATGACGGTCACGATCAAGCCTGCCAAGAGCGCCCTCGGCGCCCTGAAGAGCTCACGGTCGCTGCGCACGCCGGTCACGATCGTCTTTCATCCGCGCAGCGGCTCGCCGACAACCGTGCGTGAGACCGTGACCGTTCGCTACTCATCGTCTCGACGCTTGCATGCGTGCTCCGCGTCGCAGGTCGCTTGCCCTCAGAAGGGGTGAGTGGAGTTGTGCATGGCCGCCACCGGCCCGCACCGTAACAACCGCCTGCACCTGTCAAACGACGAGCAGGCCGTGCGCGCGCTGGAGAACGAACAGGACGCGTGCGTGGTGCTTGTGGCGGCCTTCTGCGGGCTGCGCCTCGGCGAGTGTCTGGGCCTGCGCTGGCGGCACGTCATGTGGGACGCCCAGCGCCTGCACGTGCAGCGCAGCTTCGTGCTCGGCCAGGAGGACAGCACGAAGGATCGGAGAAGCCGCACCGTGCCGCTGGCCGACCAGCCCGCACGGGCGCTTGCCCGGCTCTCACAGCGGTCGATGTTCACGCGGCCCGCCGATCTAGTGTTCTGCGCGCGAACCGGAGAGCATCTCGATCCCTCGGCGCTCAGGCGGCGCTATAAGGCCGCGCGAGACGCCGCCGTTGCCAAGAACGAGGACATGCCGACGCTGCGTTTCCATGACCTGCGGCATACGTTCGGGACGCTTGCCGCCCAGGGCTTCGACCTCGTGAATGTTCAGGCGATGATGGGCCACGCCGACTCGCGCACGACTTCGCGGTATCTGCACGCTCGTCCGGCCGCGGAGGACGCGGCGAAGCTGTCTCGAATCTTCGCGCAGGACCTGCCGAGCGCTGTTTCTGCCGAGCGGGCTGTTGCGGCGTGAGCGCCGACTTCACACGCCTGCTCGATCGGCTGCGCGGTCTTATGATCGAGTCGTGGAGCAAGCAATGAGCGCTGGCAACGACAAATCAGACGCCAGCGCGAATCGTGACTGCCTACGCCAACCGCAAAGACCCCCCCGGATGGACAACCCAATGATCGTGACGATCGGCAGCCTGACCTTCGACCACACCTCCTACGACGACCGCGGCGACGTCCTCTACCTGCACATCGGTGAGCACCAGGCCGCCGCCGACAGCGAGGCGACACCCGAGGGACATGTACTGCGCTTCAACGACCGCGGCGAGGTGATCGGCGTCACGATCATCAACGCCAAGTGGCTGCTCCAACGCGACCACGCCATCAACATCACAGTCCCCAAGCGCGTCGTCGTTAGCCCCGACGCACTATCCGAGGCATTGACAGCCGCCTGACTCGGCACAGGCGTCTCCCCCCTTCGGTTGGCGGCGAGATCCGCAGAGCCTCCGACGAAGGCCACGCCATCGTGCTCGTCGCCGCCGATGGCAGCACGCGCACGTTGCTCCCCCAGCCGGCTTCGCACTAGCGCGAGGACCGCGCAAGAACGTCGATCGCTCCCTGCACCTGAGAGCGCACGAAGCGGCGGTGCTTGCCGAGCTTGATCGACGGGAGCACCCCGCGGCGCGCGTAGTCCTTGACTGTCGACGCCGGCAGCAAGAGCAGTGCTGCGACCTGCTCGGCGGTCATCAACTCATCGAGCGCGACGGAAAGTTCCACCTTGCCGGCGTCCCCACCGGGACCGCCGCGGGGGTCTTGCACGAGGCTTGCCGTGGGATCAGAACCCAATTGTTGCTGTCTCATCCCTATTGCTGACCACAAGAGGGTCAAACCGGCCAGCAAATTCGCTCGGCTACCGGACGAGGTGCCGGGGAATGGTCGCCAAATGGTTCTCGCCCAAGGCTCTCACGTGCTTGCGGTAGTCCCGGTCGGTAAAGGTTGTGCGGTGCGGCTTGCGCATGCCGTTGATGACGACGATGCTCGGCCCTTTCAGTCCTCTGCGGCGCAGCTCGACGGGCTCGGCGTTCTCGAGCAGGCAGAACAGGCGGAACTGCTCGCGGCCCGGTCCGGTGAGGCGGATCTCGTAGTAGCCGCCCATGTTGCCGTGCATTGCCTCCCACTTCCCGCCTCCGCTGAACTGCGGCGGGGGAGCGACGGCGACGGCATCAAGAACAGCGTTGAACTGAGCGTCGATCTTGGTCGGGCACTCATCGAGGAACTCTGCGGCGGGAACGCTGCCGTCCTGATGCTCGTAGTACTCAATCTGCCAGGTCACCGGTTGAGGGTAGCCTCGGGTTCGGCGGCTCGGGTTCGGTTAGGCGGCGGTGGCGCTCGCGCGCTCGGTGTCTTTGAGGCGGTCGCGCTTCTTGCGGCGCGGGACAACGATGATGTCCGCGTCGAGGTCATTGGCGATCTGAACCACGAGCCTCAGCTCGGGGTTCGACGCCGCGGTGAACAGACGGCGAATGCTCGACGGGTTGCGCCCGATGCGCCGCGCCAAGTCTGTCTTGCTCATCCCCGTGCTCTCGCGCAGTTGGTCGAGAGAGCGAACAACAGAGTCGATCTGCTCGATCTCGCTCCGTGCGCGCTCGTACTCGGCGCGAAACTCTGGATCACGCATCCGCTCGGCGCTGCGACGTTTATGGAAGCTGGTCCGGCTCATCGACACTCCTGGCTCGTGGGTGATTGGAGCGTATCATAGGTGCAACGCGCCGTCGACCGGCCTTATGGCAGCGAGGCTTTGCATATTCGATCTGACAGACTTGTCGCCTTATGCAGTGACTAAGCTTGGCCCTCCCCCTCACGCTCTAAGCGATGCTGCGCTCCGTCTCCACACCTGCGCGTCACAACTCGATGCCGCACGACTACCCGCGAATTGGGCGCTCTGTGCCCATTCGTGTCTAATCGACGTGGCAAGCTTTTGCTCGCGAGCCTATGGAGGAGACCAGCGACACCAGAGATGAAGAGCTCGCGTTCCTCCATGAGCGTCTTAAGGCCCATTTCCTAATGCTTCGTCAGCAGCGAGCTCCGACCGGCAGCCCGACCTTCGCTCTTGAGCACGGCCTCTCGCAAGCTGAGCTGGTCTTCCTCAAGGAGCAGGTGACTTCAAGCGTCCGGCAAGGACGCGTCCGCGGCGATCTGTGGATTCCGTTGATCGTTTATGCGAGCGAGATCGGATACGAATATTCTAGGGATGAGTTCTGGCAGACATTCGAAGCTGTCACGCCGGGGTGGGCGGAGCACGGCGACCGCCAGCTTCTGAGAGCGAGTTTTCGCCGGTTCACGCAGTCCTTCGGGGGTGCCGAGCCCACCGGGGCCTGGGCGCAGCATTTCTCGATCATCTGCTGGCCGATCACCCACGCGGTGCTACCGACCGATCTTCAGCGCCAACTCGCGCGCCTGCTGTTCGAGAACCGAGCAGAAGCAAGCACTGCGCACATTGACAGGGCCTGAGCGAGTCTCAGTTCTCGTCGGCCCCGCCGGGACCGGCAAGGGTGTCGTGATCGACACGGCCGCACGCGCAGAGCAGCTCACCGGCCGCGAAACCATCGGCGTGGCCGTATCTGGCTCCACCGCCGAGCGATTCGGCGCCGACAGCCCCGCGCTTGCCGAACGCACGCTCACCCTCGACGCACTCGTCGCTCGCGCGAACACAGGCACCCTTCAGGTCGGCCGGGACACGACGGTGTTCCTCGATGAGGCCGGGATGGTTGACCACAAGCGCCTGGACGCACTCACCGAGCTCGTGGAGCGCTCGGGAGCGAAGCTGATCGCCGTCGGCGACGGCAAGCAGCTCCCCTCAATCGGCCCAGGCGGCATGTTCGACCGCATCGCCGAGCACGCACCCGTCGCTGAGCTCGCCGACATCCACCGCACCCACGACCCGCACGAGCGCAAAGCCTGGGCGGCGCTACGCACCGGGGAACCCGAGCGCGCGATGGCGCACTACCAAGCCCGCGGGCAGCTCTACTTCGCAGACACCCGCGACGAGGCCGGCGAGGCTGCTGTACAACGCTGGGCAGCGCTCACCGAACGCCGCGACATTCGCCAGGTCGCGCTGATCGCCGATGCGTCCAACCAGGAGATCGACAGGCTCAACGCCCGCGCCCAACACCTCCGTGTCCAGCGCGGCGAACTCGGCGCGCGAGTGATTCCGCTCCCACACCAGCACTACGGGCTGCGCGAAGGCGACCTGATCTCATTCACCGCGCAACACGGACCATCAGGACAGGCCCGCGTCGAGAATGGCTCACGCGGCCAGGTCACACACATCGACGAACACGGCGGCCTGACCGTCACGCTCGACGGCTCCGACCGGAAGGTTGGGCTCGCGGGGGAGGATCTGGAATCTCTGCGGCTCGGCTACGCCCAGCACGTCTACCGCCAGCAGGGCGCCACCTTCGAGCGCTCCATCGTGCTTACCGGCGGCTGGCAGACCAGCAAGGAGACCGCCTACGTCGAGGCCAGCCGCGCCCGCCAAGCCACCGAGTGGTTCCTCGCACGCGACGAGCTCGGCATCGAGGGCCAAGACGAGCGGCGCGTCATGCAACTCGCCCACAGGATGCGTCAAAGCCGCGCGCAAACACCCTCGCTCGTGCACCCCGAGCTACCCGACCGCGACTACGGGCGAGACTTCCACCACCCGATCGCCCCCAGCCGCCGCAGCCGCATACCAGGGATCGCCCGTGCCATCAACCGCATCATCAGAACAACAGCGCCCAAGCGAACACGATGAGCCTGCGACAGGCTGCCGGACCGGACGGCTTCGTTGAGTATCAAGCTCCCGACCATCGGCAACGAAGAACGGCCATTGCGAGACGGCTTGCCTGACGGGACGATGACTCCCGGCTGAGGAGCCCCTACGTCGAGGTCAGCTTCCCTCTGGTCGCCGTTGCAGCCCGCCATGCCAACCCACAAAGCACATATCCGATTGCGATCGCGATGAGCGTGAACTTGATGCTGGAGCAGACAGTTGCGATCAAAGGGGCGCTCTCGCCACCGTGACCACCCAGCACGAGCAGAAGGAAGACGTTTTCGATGGCGTCGAACGTCGCCGCAGCCGCCGCAAAGAACGGAAGGATCGCCCCGGCGGCAGCGAGGCGCCGCCAATCGCGTGCCCGCGCGAGATCCCGGGTGGCGAAGCCAGCGAGCGTGAAGAACCCGCCGTAGCTGAGCATGTATGCGTAATCGACGAAGAGTGAGAGCCGGGCGACGCGGCGACCCGTTGAACCCCATTCAGCGAGGATTTGGGCTGCGCGCGCCTTGGTCGCGGCGAACTCGAATCCGACGATCCCCGGCCCGCCTGTGTGTTCCAAGCGTTTTTCGAAGAGGAAGACAGGGACGATCGTGAGGACGACCATCGCGATACCGGAAAGGATCAGCCACTGTTTGCGGTTCATCAGTAGGGCCTCCGATGGGACTGGTCTGAATGGTGTCGCAGCGGTCTTGCGCTATTGCGGGCCGGCGAGGCTACCAAGAGTTGGCTTACCCGAACATGGTGCTGCAACTGAGCGGTATCCCGGATCTATGCTCATGCGATCGACGCGTTGCTCTCTCCCGACTCGTCCCTGATCGATCTCATCGAGGCCGTGCGCGCGCTCCCCTACGGTCGTCCGAGCGATCGTACGGTTGAGGGCATGCTGCGCGAGCGCCGTGGCACGTGCTCCACGAAGCACCTGTTTCTCGCCCACGTCTTGGCCGAGCGCTTTCCAGAGACCGAGCCGCTACTCATCCACCGCGTCTACAAGTTGGATCGGGCTCGCGCCGGCGAGCTGTTCGGCGCACACGTTGCCGAGGTGGTGCCCGAGGACGGACTCGTCGATGTCCACCGCTATCTCACGGTCGCCGTCGAGGGACAGCGCATTACCGTTGACGCGACGTTCCCTGGGACAGCTTGGGACGGCCGCTCCCCTCTACCGCTCGCCTGCGGCCCCGGACACGACTATCCGGCCGGCGAGGACCCGGACGCTGAGAAGCGCAGGCTCGAGGAACAGCACTGCGACGCCGTGATTCGCGAGCCATTCATTGCGGCTCTGGCGCAATGGCACGATCCGGCCCGCCTCGTAGGCTGAGCTCGATGCCTGAACCATCTGTCGAGCTCGCGCGTCGCGTTTACGAATGCTCGCGCCTGACCGGCGAGTTTCGCCTCCGCTCCGGCGCGACGAGCGGGGAATACTTCGACAAGTATCTGTTCGAGTCGGACCCGCTCCTGCTGCGCGATGTCGCGGAGGCGCTGCTTGCGCTGCTGCCGGAGGATGTCGATGCGCTCGCGGGCTTGGAGCTTGGAGGCGTGGCGCTCGCGACAGTCGCCTCCCAGCTCTCCGGCATACCGACGCTGTTCGTCCGCAAGCAGGCCAAGACATATGGCACGTGCCATCTGGCCGAGGGCGGCGAGGTCGATGGACAGCGTCTGGTCGTGATCGAGGACGTCGTCACCTCTGGCGGGCAGGTCATCGACTCCTGTCGCGCGCTGCGCGAGCGCGGGGCGCAAATCGTGGCCGTGCTATGCGTGATCGACCGTGAAGCGGGCGGCAAGGAGAACCTGGACCGAGAGGGACTGAAGCTGCGGTCGCTGTTCAACATGACCGAGCTGCAAGGCGTGCGCGCCAGTCCCTGATTTGGTACCCGCAAGTGGTACCCGCACTCCTCGCCAGCACCTCGCACCGCGCTCCGAAACGAAAAAACCCCGCGCTGAGCAGGGCTTTTCCGTAAGCGGATGAAGGGACTCGAACCCTCGACCTTCTGCATGGCAAGCAGACGCTCTAGCCAACTGAGCTACATCCGCGCGTGGCGCAACTATACCCGGCTCGGCCAGCCCGGATCGCCTCAGAACGCCCCTCCAACCACTCGCCCCAACACCACAGCCCCGAGCCCCACGAGGACGCTCACGAGCACGTTCGCCATCGCGGCCGTCCGCCGTCCGTCCTCGGCGAGGCTGTGAGTCTCGAGCATCCAGGTGGAGAAGGTGGTGTAGGAGCCGATCGTCGCGCTGCCGGCCAGCACGAGCGCGTTGCCGGTCAAGGCGACGCCCGCGAGCAGGCCCAGGACGAACGCGCCGCTGAGGTTCACCGCCAGCGTGCCGACGGGAAACGTGAGGGGGAGCCTGGAGGAGACGACGTCCTCCACCAGCAGTCGCGCCACGGCCCCGAGCGCGCCGAGTGCCGCCACGGCTGTCCATGTCGGTGCGCTCATCGCTACGCCTCGGCCTCGGCCGGTGTTCCGATGGCTGCTCGTGCGGTCAGTCGCGTCGCGATCGACACCGCAACGTAGCCGCACACGACGCTCGCGCCGACATACCCGATCGCGAGGTCATATCGCGCGCGGTCCAGCATCTGCAGCAGCTCGAGCTGCATCGTCGAGAACGTCGTCAGCGCTCCGCAGAAGCCGGTTCCCAGCAGCCTGTAGGTGGGGATCGAGACCGGTCCGTGGCGCAGCCCCGTCATCAGGCAGCCGAGCAGGAAGGCGCCGAGGATGTTCACCGCGAACGTCGCCCACGGCCAGCTCCCCGTGGCGGTGGGCCAGGCCTGCTCCAATCCGACGCGGCCCAGGGCGCCGACGGCTCCGCCGGCGCCGACCATCGCGAGCTCCAGGAGGCTGATCCGGGGGTGCGCGGCGCGGAAGGACTCGGGCAGCTCGCCCACGTCCTCGATCGGCGCTCTGGATTGGGGCGTGTCGGTGTCCACCGGAGTAAGTCCTCCCGTTCGGGGCTTGTCTCGGTAGAAGCCATCAGCGGACACGCCGCGGTTCAAGGGTCCCGCAGGACCCTATGGAGCGGGCCTCATCACTCTCCGGCAACCGTCGCCAGCGAACACACCCTAACTGACCAGGCGGCGGGACGACCGGGGTCGTCCCGCCGCCGCCACCGTGGGTGATCTTGCGGGTGGTGCGCCGTGCCGCCTGGGGCCGAGCTATTCGCCGAGGAGGCCCTGACGAGGCACGTAGCGCCCGCCGTCGCCCCGGCCGAGCAGGCCCATGAGCTCCAGCTCGGCGAGCGCCAGCAGCGTCTCGCCCGGATCCTCCCCCGCGCTGGTCAGCTTTCCGGGGGTGTCGGCTCCGTCGCCCACCCGTTCCAGGGTGACGCGCAGGTCCGCTCGCAGCCGGCTCGGCAGCGAGGGCGTGTCGAGCTGGCCCGGGCTCACCCCATACAGCAGGTCGAGCGCGTCGGCTGCTCCCCGCACGAGCGGCGCGCCCTGCGCCAGCAGTGCGTTCGTGCCTCTGCTCGCCGGCGAGGTGACCCGACCGGGGATCGCCGCCACGGTGCGCCCGAGCCCCTGAGCGATGTGGGCGACGCGCAGCTCGGATGGGCTGTCCTCGGCCTCGACCACGATCGTCAACGCGGCCAGAGCCGCGACCGTGCGTGCCCGGGTGATGGCGCCCCAGCGGCGTTGCGTCATCCCGCAGGGCGTCTCGGCGACGGCGCATCCGCTTGAGATCACGCGCTCGTACAACCCGCGCCTGCTCACCGGCGCCACCACGTCG
Organism: uncultured Solirubrobacterales bacterium; assembly: GCA_963744245.1. Classification (GTDB taxonomy): domain Bacteria; phylum Actinomycetota; class Thermoleophilia; order Solirubrobacterales; family Solirubrobacteraceae; genus Palsa-744. Next base: position 2,434,617 of record CAVUST010000001.1, on the reverse strand, counting down.
ACGCCCCCGGTCATCACCGTGACGGTCGGTCCGTCCGTCTCCAATGCGCCCGCGTGCGCGGCGGCGGCGATGCCGTTGGCGAATCCGCTCACGACCGTCACGCCCGCAACGGCCAGCCCGCGGGCAAGGCTGCGAGCCATCTCCATCCCGTAGTCCGTCGCTCGCTCGCTGCCCACGATCGCGACCATCGGCGCGGCCGTCAGTCGAGCGAGGCGCTCGCGGCCGCCGGCCACATAGAGCATCCTCGGCGCGCCCGGGCTCTTCCGCAGGTCCGGCGGGTAGCCGGGGGAGTCCCGACAGACCGTCTCGATGCCCGCTCGCGGGATGGGGGTGCTGATCTGGCTGGTCATCGCACACGCCCTTTACGCTGCCCGGCTGCCCCGCAGCCCGGTCTCCGGGCGCAGCGACAGCGCCACGCCGACGTCGCGCACCCGCACCCGCTCGCATCCGTTCAGGTCGGCGATCGTGCGCGCCACGCGCAGCGTGCGGTGCTGCCCGCGCGCGCTCAGCGTCCCCTGCGCCTGCGCGTCTTTGAGCATTCTCTGCCCCCGCTCGTCCAGCCGCGCGTGCCGTTCGAGCAGGCGCACGTCCATGTGCGCGTTCACCGTGGTGCACTCCCCGCGCAGCCGTCGCGCCTGGCGCTCGCGGGCTTGCATCACGCGCTCGCGAGCCTTGCGCGAGCTCGTCCACGGCTCGGCGCTCAACCCCTCGCTGCCCGAGCTCTCGAGCTTGGCCTGCAGGTCGATCCGATCCAGCAGCGGCCCGCTCAGCTTGCGTCGGTGGCGCGCCATGTCGGTTTCGCTGCAGCGGCAGCGTTCGCGTTCCCCCGCGTACCCGCACGGGCACGGGTTGGTCGCCGCGAGCAGCATGAACCGCGCCGGATACACCGCCGAGTGCCTGGCCCTGACGATCGCCACGCGCCCGTCCTCCAGTGGCTGGCGCAGCGCCTCGAGCGCCGGCTTGGCGAACTCCGAGAGCTCGTCCAGGAACAGCACGCCCCGGTGGGCGAGCACCACCTCGCCGACCCACCCCTTGCGCGCGCCGCCCACGAGCCCCGCCGTCGTGATCGAGTGGTGCGGCGCCCTGAACGGCCTGCTCTGGGCCAGCGCGCCCTCGGTCTCCCCGGCGATGCTGTGGATGCGCGTCACCTCGATTGCCTCCGGGCGGCTCAGCTCGGGCAGAATCGAGGAGATGCGCTGGGCGAGCATCGTCTTGCCCGTCCCCGGTGAGCCGCTCAGCAGGCAGTTGTGCCCGCCCGCCGCCGCCACGATCAGCGCCCGCACCGCGTGGTGCTGGCCGCGCACCTCGCTCAGATCGGGAGCGCTCGCGCTCGCGCCGGCGCCACCCGGCTCGGGACCGTCCGGCTCGGGCAGCCAGTCCGGCGGACCGCCGCTCAGCACCCGCGTCGCGCTGCGCAGCTCGCGCGCGGGCGCGACCGTCAGCCCGTCCACCAGCATCGCCTCCCGCGCTCGCTCGGGGGCGAGGATGAGCGTCGCCACCCGTTCCTCAGCGCACGCCTGCGCCACCGCGAGTGTGCCCTGGCAGGCCCGCACACCGCCGTCGAGCGCCAGCTCGCCGAACAGCGCGTGCGTGTTCAGGCGCTCCTGCGGCAACTGCTCGCTGGCCGCCAGCACCCCGCATGCCAGCGCCAGGTCCAGCCCCGGGCCCACCTTCGGCACGTCCCCCGGCGCGAGGTTGACCGTGATTCGCCGCGCCGGAAACTCATAGCCGGAGTTCAGGATCGCCGCCTGCACCCGCTCGCGCGCCTCGCGCACGGATGGATCGGCGAGCCCGACGATCGCAAACCCCGGCAGCCCCGGCCGGATGTCGACCTCGACCGTCACTGCTCGCGTCTGCAGCCCCTCGATCGTGAACGTCCTCGTGCGTGCCAGCATCGTTCTCTGCCTCCTGTGGTTGCGGGAGGCATCCAAGCTAGGCCGCGCTTGGGACGAAACTCTCAGGGGGACCTGAAAGTGCCTTTCAGCGCCCTTTGTGTCAAGACTGTGTCTTGTCCCTTGCAGGCATGAAAACTAGTCTCCTAGAGGACTGGTTTTGGCGTCGAGGGAGCTTATGGTGTCAGCTGTTCCGTCGGAGCACGCATGCGCAAAGGCTCGGTGTGGCGCACCTCCTCTCGTAAGGGAGACGCCACCCGGGCCGCCCGGGCGCGCCCAGAGCTGCCGGCGTTGGCGTTGGCGCGTGGGCCGGCGCTACATCCCGTCGGGATGGCGAGCCACGTAGCCTGCCGTGGACGTCATCGTGCTCGACCAGCGCGTGCCCGTCTCCTGCTGGGCGATCGTGTCGAACCGTTTGCCGTCCACCACCATCCACGCGTGTTCGGCGTTCGCATAGATCGTTATGTACCTGCCCGGCCCCGCTTCGCCGTAGGACTCAAGCGCCGAGGAGTCCTCGGGAGAGCTCAACAGGCCGCCGCCGTGCAGCGCGTAGGACACCGACCCCGAGCAGTCATACCCGACCGACTGGAACGAGCCGTGCCCGCCACCGAACACGTATGGCCGCGTGGCGATTTCATCTCCGGCGGCGATCACGCGCGCGACGACGCTCGATCCGGCGCCTTCGCCACCGGCCGTGCTCGAGGAGGAGCCGTCGCCGCCGCCGCCGCTCAGCGCCGAGTGCGGCGGGTTCAGCGTCTGTGCGTCGCTGACGCCGATCACGCTCCACGTCGCCGGTCCCACGACGCCGTCCACAGTCAGCCCGTGCCGGGCCTGCAGCCGCTTGACCGCGGCCTCGGTCTCCGGTCCGAAGCTCCCGTCGGCGGTGAGGTGCAGCGCGCTCTGCAGCTGCGCCACCGCATTGCCGCCGCCGGCGTCTTCCGTGCCGCTTGCGGGGGACGCTTCGCCCGAGCTTGCGCCGGCGCTGGCGTGATGGCCGTGGTCTGAGCCCGCGATCGCCGAGACGGGCGGGTTCAGTGTCTCCTGACCGCTGACGCCAATCACGCTCCACGTCGCCGGGCCGACGATCCCGTCCACGGTCAGCCCGTGCCGGGCCTGCAGCCGCCGCACGGCGGCCTCGGTCTCTGGTCCGAAGTCGCCGTCGGCGGTGAGGTGCAGCGCGCTCTGCAGCTGCGCCACGGCGCCCCCGGCGGAGCCTTCGCCCGAGGATTCGCCGCTGGAGACGTCAGCCACCGCTGCGCGCGCCGGAGCCCGTCCGCGCAGCGCCGCGCTCGTCAGCGGCCCGACGATCCCGTCGACGGTCAGCCCGTGGCTCGCCTGGAACTTCTGCACCGCCGCCTCGGTCGCGGGGCCGAACACCCCGTCCACCGGGACGCCCAGTGCCTGCTGCAGCAGTTCCACCTGCCGTCCTTCGTCGCCTTCGCTCAGTTCGATGACGTGTTCGGTCGTCGTCGGCGGCTCGGCCGCGGAGGGGGCGGTAGCGCTCGCATCGGCCAGGCTCGCGGCGGGACCGGCGCTCAGCGCAACCAGCGCGCCGAGTGAGATCCGCTTCGCGCGCGTTCCGGCCGGGACGAACCGCAGCTCTCGCGCGCGCCTGCGCGCACGAGAGCGCCCCAGCGACAGCTCCCACGGGTCGGCCGCGGCCAGGTCCCGCGCGCTCGCACCGCGCTGTCCACGAACGCCGAGCAGCGTCGTCAGCGACGGGGGAGACTGCTGACCGACGGCGCCATTGCGGCGCTTGCTCTGCCCCCGCTCGCGGCGCGCGCGAGAACGGGCGTAGGAGGCCTCCCAGGGGTCGAGTACGGCAAGATCACGCGACGGCTCACCCGGCATGCATTACGTCCTTTCGACTTCGCGGTGGCGCCTACGGGGTTAGCTGTCGGGCTCGCGCACGTGCGCTACGCCACGCTGTGGTGGCGATTCGCCCCCGCGGCCCTCTGCGGCCGCAACTGGGTCCCCCGCTCCCCGACCCCGTAAGGTCAAGGACTAGGCACGAACGCGGGGCAACCTAACAGGTCGCTCTGCAATTTGCATCACATCGGCAGGTCTGCAACGTTTCTTGCCGACGTGGCGCCGCCCGCGGGCTCCGTTCAGCAGGATGAGTGTTGAAAGCGCCGCATTCCACACACGCGTACCGCGGCGGTCGTCACCAGCTCGCCCTGCGCCGCGCCCGGTCTCGGCGCCTCCACAGCCCGCGGCCGGACGTGCCTGGCCAACGGAGCTCGCCCGACGACCTCGCTCAACCGGGACACGAACCCACCGTGCGTTGGTAACGTCGCAGCGATGCGCTCGCGTGGACTGAACCCTCGCATACTGCTCGCCCTGCTCGTGCTCGTCGTCATCGCCGGCGGCGTAGCGGTGCTGTCGATCGGCGGTCCCTCGCGCCAGCAGGCCACCGGCGCCGTCTCCGCCCACGGCCAGTTCCGCGCCGAGGGCGTGTTCTCCCCGGCCTCGCCCGCGCCGGCGCTGGCGCTGCACACCTACCTCGGGCAGCCCGTCAACATCGCCTCTTACCGCGGTCGCGCGGTGCTCGTGACGTTCCTCTACACCAACTGCCCCGACGTCTGCCCGCTGATCACCGCCAGCCTGCACGCCACGCTCGAACTGCTGGGGTCGCGCGCCTCGCAAGTGCAGATCATCGCCGTCTCGGTCGATCCTCGCGGGGACACCACGAAGGCCGTCGCGGCGTTCCTGGCGCGCCACAAAATGACCGGGCGGATGCTCTACCTGACCGGCAGCGCCCGCGAACTCGCGCCCGTGTGGAAGGCCTGGGGAGTCGGCTCCGAACGCGACGCGCAGCAGCCGCAGTTCGTCAATCACTCCGGCTTGGTCTACGGCATCTCCGCGTCGGGCAAGCGCACGACCGTCTACGCCTACAACTTCATCCCCGCCGAACTCGCCCACGACGTGCCGCTGCTGGCGGCTCAGTAGGACACGCGAGAGCGACCACATGACACGCCGTTTGACGGCGCGCCAGCCGGGTAGACGTGAGGTCAACCAAAAGAGGAGAACAGACATCATGGTCGCGCTAATCGTTCTGCTGTTGATTCTCGCCATGTTCGGCGGTCTGGGGTTTGCGGCTCACGTGCTGTGGCTCGTGCTGCTGGTGGCCGTCGCGCTATGGCTGCTCGGGTTCGTCGTCGGCGGCGTGGACGCGGGAGTCGGGCGCCGACGCTGGTACGGCCGCTGGTAGCTCACGAGGGTGGGCGGGCCACGGCCAGCCAGGCGAACAGGCTGGTCGTGGCGTCTGCGTCTGCAGGGCGGCGGCGCCTACTCGTGCGAGCGTCAGGTAGTGCCGCTGGGCCGGAGGTGAGCGCGGGAGGGGGGCGCTTGGGCTTGGGTGGGTGAGCCATGGCCGGTTCCTGCGTCTGGTTGCTGTCGGCGCCGCTCACCGCAGCGGTTGGCGTTGCGGCAGCGCTCGGGGTGGCGCTCGCGGGCGGGTCGGGCGTCAGCCGAGCCTGACGCCACCGTCGGGTGTGAGCGTCCAGTGGGGGTTGTGAGCGATCTCCCAGGGATGGCCCTCGAGGTCGAGGAACACTGAGCTGCAGCCGCCCCAGAACGTCTCCGAGGGCTCGCGTCCGATCGTCGCGCCGGCGGCGCGGGCCTGCTCGGTGACCTCGTCGACCTCCGCGGGCGAGGCGAGGTTCAGCGCGAGCGTGACCCCGCCCCAGCCCGGGGTGTCCGCCACGCAGCTGTCCTGCGCCAGACGGGAGCGGTCCCACAGCGACAGAACCATGTCGCCGGCCTGAAAGAACACGACGTCGTCGTCCGGCCCGGCGCCGGTGTGCCAGCCGAGAGCTTCGTAGAAGCGCCGCGCACGCGCGAGATCGCGCACGCCCAGGGTGATCACGGTGACTCGCTGGCGCATGCGTGCAGTGTGGCACGAGCAGGGTGGGGGACAGTCGCTGCGGCGCAGCGACAGGAAGCAGGCGGCCGGTCTCGGCGCGGCTGCGTCGAGACCGGCCCTCCGGCAGAGGCGACGACCGGAATCGAACCGGTGTAGACGGCTTTGCAGGCCGCTGCGTAGCCACTCCGCCACGTCGCCGAGAACTGCGCTACGTCGCCGGAGGCCTCCTTAGGTTATCGGGCCACGCTGTCATTTCCATTCCATCCCGAATCGTCTCGCGACGCTGACAGACCGTCCGCCGCCGCGGCGCCTTATCGGGTGCTTCGGGTCCCGTTATCCATCTTTTCTCGCTTCGTTAGCGACCGTTAGGGACATTGTTAGCGCCCGCACAGCGAGCGCGCGCATCATGGCCTCATCCCATTGAACCCTGGAGGTGGTCGTGAAACGTCTACTCGCACCCATGCTGCTCGCGGCGCTCGCTGGAGCCGCCGTTGCGCTCGTTGCAGTGCTCGCGCTCGGCTCAGGCAGCGGAGGGCGCTCCGCGCCTACCGGGCGCGCAACGGGCGCATCGGCCCGTAGCGGCGTATCGACGGGAACCCGCCGTGAGGTCGCATCGACGGCGCTCACGGCCACTCAGGTCTACCAGCGCGACTCCTCTGGCGTAGTGTCGATCAAGGCCGTCACGTCGGAGGGCGAAGACAGCGGCACGGGCATCGTGCTCAACGACCAGGGCCTGATCCTGACCAACGATCATGTGGTCGCGGGCGCGAGCAGCATCGTGGCCGGCCCGGGCAAGTCCTCGAACGTGACCCGCACGGCGACGCTCGTGGGCGAGGAAGCCAATCAGGATCTGGCGCTGATCCGCATTGATCCCTCCGGCTTGGGGCTGCATCCGCTGAACCTCGTGAGCTCGAGCTCCGTGCAGGTCGGCGATGCCGTGTATGCGATCGGCAATCCATACGGCCTCAACGAGACCCTCACCCGCGGCATCGTCTCGGCGCTCGGCCGCGAAATCGCGGCCCCCGACGGCTCGAAGATCACCGGCGCGATCCAGACCGACGCGGCGCTCAACCCGGGCAACTCCGGTGGACCGCTGCTCGACGAACAGGGCGAAGTGATCGGCGTCAACTCTCAGATCGCCAGCGACGCAGCGCGCTCGGAAGGCTCCCAGCCGGGGAGCACGGGCGTCGGGTTTGCGATCGCGTCGGACACGGTCGCCCAGGCCGTCAAGAAGATCGAGGCCGGCGAAGGCGTCTCCCCCGCCTCGGCCAGCCAGAGCACGGTCCAGACCGAAGGTGGCACGGGCGGTGCGCAGTCGCCGAATGGTGGTCGCTCCCCCTATGGCTCGCAGAGCCCATACGGCGAAGTCGAAGCGGGCGGCGCCGGCGCTGAAGGCGGCGGCGAAGGTGGAAGCGGCGGCGAAGGCTCCGGCTCAAGCGGCGTGGTGGTTCCCGGAGAAGTCGGCTCCAGCGGCTCGGAATCGGCCGGTGTCGGCGGTGCAGGCCAGACGATCATCGTGCCCTGAGCTCGCGAGGCCCGGGCGCGCTGGGAGGCTCCGCCCGGGCCCTGTGTTGCCGACGAAGCGCCGCGAGACGCTCCGGTGCGCCGAGGTCATCGCGGCCGTTGCGCGTTGATAGGCTTGGATTCGATCCCAGGGCGATTAGCTCAGCTGGGAGAGCGCCGCCTCGACAAGGCGGAGGTCACTGGTTCGAGCCCAGTATCGCCCATCGTCGGATTTGGCTCCAGGGCAAGGATTATCCGGCCCATGAGAGCGGGCTTGGTAGCAATTTGGTAGCAATCCTCCGAGCCGTAGGATGTGCCGGTGAAGCTGCACCAGGCCATAGACGCGGCGCTAGCCGACAGGCCCGCTGGCATGAGCACCCGTGAACTGGCTGACGAGATCGAGCGGGGAGGGCTCTACCTCAAAGGCGACGGTAAGCCTGCCTTGCCTGGGCAGGTCAACGCTCGGGTCGGCAAAAAGACGTACAGGGGATCGCTACCGCAAAGACCACCTGGGTCGCATCTGCCTCGCTCAGCTCCGCCGGTGGAGCGGGTATCGTTTGCCACGTACATACGTTCGATCTCTTGGAGGACTGATGCCAGGGCAACGAAGGCACGTCACGCAGAGGCCAGACGGCCAGTGGGCGGACAAAGCCGAGGGCGCAGAGCGTGCGGGTGGCCTGTACAAGACGCAGGCCGAGGCCCAGGCAGCCGCTACCCAGCACCTTCACAACCGTCCAAGCGGCGGTGAGGTCGTGATCCACCGACCTGACGGCCAGATCCGCAACTCAAACACGATCAACAGGCCCGACCCAGATCCACCACGCGACACGCGTCACTGATCGCGGCGGCACGGAACCGGTGACGTGATCCGAGTCCGCTATTCAGGGCCTATTCGGGGCGCGCACATGTTGTCGCGGCAGCTTTCTGACGGTGGCCTCGAAGCGGAGTTCCCTCCGCCTATGGAGCAGCGCGGAGTCGGACAGGATGTGGTCCACGTCACGATGGAAATCGGTACGGCGGCGAAAGACGGCGTGGTGGGGTACGCGGCCGTTGAGGCTGTCAAGCGCATCGTGGATGCCTTCAAAGAGCGCCACCCAGGCGTCGAGGTAGACGTAGAGTCCGACGAGGACGAGTAGTTCCGCCCATCGTTGCTGGGGCGAGGCCCGATAGGCTCCTGCAATGACTGATCTCGCTGAGCGGGAGCTGCGCCTCGATCAGCTGCTGCTCGACCCGAACAACTATCGATTTCAAGACGCAACGGATTTCGTCGCAGCCGACCCGGCGAGATTTCACCAAGAGTCGGTCCAGGAGAGAGCGTCTCGCCGCTTGCGAAGCGAGGGGCTGAGTGCTCTTAAGGAGTCCATCCTCACCAACGGCTTCTTGGCGTTTGAGCGCATTGTTGTTCGCCCCTACTCAGAGGGCGAGGACATGTTCGTCGTCGTCGAGGGCAATCGACGCGTTGCTGCGCTCCGGTGGATCCAAGAAGACCATGCCGCCGGCGCTTCGATTCCAACCGAGGTCGAGAACGTGCTTCAAGCTGTGCCCGTAATCGATCTTGGCGCGGACGCCGATGACGCCGTCGCCCTCGCTCTGATGGGAGTCCGTCACGTAGGCGGCATCCGGCAGTGGGGTGGCTATCAGCGTGCAAAGCTCGTTGCCGAACTCCGCGACACCCACGACCTCGAGATGGCCGACATCGCCTCGCGGCTAGCGATGTCGGCGTGGGAGGTCAACCGGCGATATCGCGCTTATCGCGCGCTGCAACAGATGGAGCGAAACGAGCAGTTTGGTGATGCTGCGGAGCCTACGATGTACCCGATCTTTCACGAGGCTGTGGCTCAGCCCAAGATCAGAGAGTGGCTTGAGTGGAGCGAGGAAAACTCAGAATTCGCGGCCACGGAGGCCCTAGAGCAGTTCTACGACCTCATCACCCCCGGCGAGGATGATGAGGGCAACGAAGTCGGCCCTAAGCTGCCGACGCGAGAGCACGTTCGCGACCTAAAGGACATCCTTGCTGTACCAGAGGCGAAGCGTGCTCTGCTCGATCGCACTCGAACCTATGGCGATGCGCTTGGGCTAGCCAAGGCCGAAGAGCTTGCGCGGTCGTGGGTGGGCCAAGTTTCGGAGGCTGTTGCTGCGCTGAGTGCCGTCAGTGTTCTTGAGCTGTCCCGGCTTCGATCGGATGAGGTCGAGGAAATCGAGAAGCTGCAAGCCGTCGTAACTGAGCTTCTGGAGGCTCGCTCCAAGCTCCAGGCGTGAGGTTTAGCGTTGTCCGTGACGGCAAAAAGTGTGTTCGTCGAGTTTACGTCAGTCTTGACGGCAGACGCCTCACCTTCGCGCACTCGCGAGTGGATCGCGGCGATAGCCGTCAACAAGGGCTGGGCGGAATCTGCAAGTGAAGGCCAAGTGCTTGGGGAAAAGCTGGAGAAAGGCTTTTTGGTCCTCGCGCGACGCGAATATAGCCGGGCGGTTGAGGCGGGACGAGTCCCAGAGTTTGAGTTCAACAGCTCGACTCAGGAGATGCTGCAAGGCCCATGTTTCGTCGAGCCAGCCGACGACGTAACGGTCCGCGAGGCCAAGGAACGTCGCCTGTCACTAGCCGATTACCACACCGCCCTCCGAAGTCTCACGCCCGAACAATTCGAGGCCCTATGTCGAGGGTTGCTGGCACTCATCGGAGTGTCCGAGCCTAAGGTCACTCGGCGTTCTCACGATGAGGGAATCGACTTCTTTGGGAAGTGGGACCTCGGCGATCAACTGAAGTCCCTCATAGCGCTGCCAGGGGGACATCGCCTACTTAGTGTTTGGCTCGTCGGTCAAGCAAAGCGTTACAACTCCACCGATGTCGCGACACCAGACATCCGCGAGCTGGTTGGCTCCGTGACACTAGCCCGAGCCAAAGCCTTTAGTCGCCCAAATAATCCCTACCCTGAACTACCGCTGAGGGTGTGCGATCCCGTGTTCTTCATGTTCGCAACGAGTGGAAAGATGAGCGGTGACTCGTGGGAGCTTCTAAAGCAGAGCGGCGTCATCGGCTTCGATGGAGTCATGATCGCCGCTCTCCTAGCGGACCACGACGTCGCACGAGTCGCCGGCGCGTTCGACGCACCTACCTTCGCCGCATGGCTCAGTGGCCACGAACCGACGGCTCCATAGCAGTTGACTTCGCCCCTAGTTGGCCACCCCGAAGAACTGCATGAGATGCGCTTATTCGCCAACGCGCGAATCGATAAGTCACTTCGGAAAGGCTGCACTAGTCAGCGTCCGCGTCCAACGCTGCGGTCGGGCGTATCGCGGGATGGCTGTCGTGTGAGCCAGTGGCCGGGCCGCAGGATGTGTCGCAGCCGTAGTGGGTTTCGGCTGGGTTGCCAGCCGAGGTCGTCGGCCTCCCGGTAGTCGAGTGATGGTGCCTGTCTGCGGCTGTGGCCCATGTTCTGGGCGAGTCGTTTGATTCGGTCGGCGTCTTGTCCGTCGTCGCCGAGCTGGTCGCGGGCGATGTACCAGTCGGTGCCGTGGCGGGCGCGTGTGGCCTCGACGTAGGCGGTCTCTTTACTGGTTTGCCAGCCGCCGGTGACGACGATGGAGCGCTCGACGGTTGCGCCCTGCTGGCGGTAGACGTGTTGGGCGTAGGCCAGCCGTAGCGAGTCGAGGTGCTCGCTGGCGAGCTGAACTCGTCGCCCTGATCCGTCGAGCGTGACCGTCACGCCGTGTCCGTGGACGTGGGTGACTTGGCCGCGTGTGCCGTTCTCGATTCTGGGTTGTCCGCGTAGATGGTGCTGGGCGTTGAACGCGATGAGGTCGCCGTCGCGCAGGCCGTAGTGGACGTTGGGGAGGGCGATCTCTTGGTGGCCGAGTTCGCCGCGTTCGGCTCGTAGATGTTGAGCGCGGGCGTTGAGACGGTCGATCTCCTGGTTTGAGGCGTCCGCGATCAACGCCACCGAACGGATGTCGTCGTGTTCGCTGGTGAGCTGCCCCCATGCTTGGACGGCGTTCTCGGCTGCTTGGTCGCGGGTGTCCGCGAGGTGCAGCCGTCCAAGGGAGTGGTAGTGCGCCATCGCGCGCTCGGGTTCGCCAGCACGTAGAGCTCTCCAGGCTTTCTGCTCGCCGGCGTCGCTGGTGCGGTGGATGTCCGCGAGTTCGGCGGTCGGCGCGTGGCCTGTGAGCCTGTCGAACATGCCTCCCGGGCCGATCGAGGGGAGCTGCTTGCCGTCACCGACCGCGATCAGCTTCGCCCCTGAGCGCTCGACAAGCTCGGTCAACGCATCGAGCCGAGCGTGATCGACCATCCCGGCCTCGTCCAAGACGATCGTCGTGTCCCGGTCGATCTCGACTATCCCCGTGTTTGCGCGGGCGACGAGCGCGTCGAGCGTGAGCGTGTGTCCAGTGAGGGCCGGGCTGTCCGCTCCAAGGCGCTCGGCAGTAGACCCGGACACAGCGACGCCGATCGTGCGGTGGCCGGCGTGTTGCTCGGCGCGAGCGGCGGCGTCGATCACGACGCCCTTCCCGGTCCCGGCAGGGCCGACGAGGACGGCAAGGCGCTCCGGTCCCGTGAGCACCTCCAAGGCGGCTCGTTGCTCGGTGCTCAATGGTGCGCCGATGCGCTCGGCGACTGCACGTGTGGCGTCGGCGCGTGTTCTCTCGCCGATGTCTCGGCCGGCTCGCCGGGCGAGCAGCTCGGCGCGGCGTTCGATCGCCTGCTCCTGAGCGCGCACGGCAAGCGTGGTCATCCGCCCGCCTTCCAACGTGAGGACTCGCCGGTCGCGGATCATCTCCCTCGCGACGGCGAGCGCCTGCTCGGGTGCTATCTCGCCCACTGTCTGCTCCAGCGCGACGGCGTGCAGATCGCGTGCGTGGAACACGGCGTGCTGCTCTGTGAGCCTCGCCTCGATTCGGTCCTCGATCGGCCGCTCAACATTCGGCCGCTCGGGCGCCCCGATCAAGCGCACGGCCTCGTCGGGGCCGAAGCCGTGACGCCGGCCCGTCTCGCTCCACACACGTTGCAGGTCGCCGCGTGTGGTCAGCTCCTTCGCCCGGCGGTTCTCGAGCGCGAGGTTGCGCAGCTCTCCGCGTTCCGGCGCACGGCCGTAGCGGGCACGAAACCGCTCGGCCGCCCTGGCGACCTCACGCGAGCGGCCAGAGAACTCCTCGATCAGTGTTCGTGGCACGCCGGCGATCTCGAAGTAGCGGCCGTCATTGCCTGTGCCCCGTTCGATCTCGTAGCCCTCGCCGGCCAGCTCCTCGGCGAGTGCGGAGCGGTAGAACGCGCCCAGCTCGCGGGCTGAGCGGAAGATCGGCCGCGAAGCTACCGCGACGATTCGCTCGTCCTCTCTTACCGCGCCGCTGATGACGACGTGGCTGTGCAGCTGGGGGTCGGGCGCCCGCGCCCCGCTGACCCCTCGCGCGGTGGTGTGTCGGTACTCGGCGGCGATCACGTCCTTGGCGTGCTCCTCCACGACCTGGCCGTCATAGCGGCGGCGCACGACCGGCACCTGCTCGCGCAGATACCGCACGGTGCTCTTGACGGCTCTGGCGTGCGCGGCCTCGATCTGCTCGCGTTGCCACGGATCACCGAGCGCCCAAACCGTCGAGACGGACTTCGGGGCGCTGAACGTCACATCGATCCCGCCGCCCCGACCGCCGCCCGCGCCCTCCGGACGCAGCCACCTGCCCGTGCCTGGGTGGCGACCATCCATCAGCGCGATGAAGTCTGCGCCCTCGACCGGCTCGCCGGCCCCCACCCCCAGCCGAGCCAGCGTCTCGGGGTCCGCCAGCCAACGGCCAGGGGCCTGCGTCATCTCCCCGTCCGGGGTCAGGTAGTAGTCGCCTCGCTCGGGCGCGACGGTCTTGCTCTCCAAGTAGCGCGCGTAGCCGCCACCTCCAGCCGCAGGGATGCTCGATGCGGTCATCACATAAGTGATGACCCTGGGCGGCCCAAAGCGGCCAACGACTTACACAGCGTTCGCACACCCCACGCACACCCGTGCATATCGTCTGTACTGGCAGTTGGAGCGGCCGGGCAGGGCCGCGATGTCGAGGTCGGGCCTGGCCTGGCTGCGGCCGCGTGACTTCTCTGCGGTGTCGATCTCGGTGCGAAGTCGTCGATGCTTGCCTCGACGGCGTCGGACGCGGAGTCTGAGAGGATGGACGCGCCGATTTGATCGGCCGTCTGTACGGTCCTGTGGTTGGTGTGCGGAAATTCGTTGGCCGCTTTTCGCGGCTCGGGGTCGTTAACCGTGATGGCAGCCACAAAGCCACCACAAGACGCGCCCGCGTCAGCAGCTGCGCCTCTCTCGCCCCTCCTTGATGCGATGGAGGCTGGGCGGTTGCTGTCGGTACCCGCGTCGTGGGTGCTCGCTGAGGCACGAGCGAACCGGATTCCGCATGTGCGGCTCGGTCGCTATGTGCGGTTCAACGCGGACGATCTGGAGGAATGGTGGCGAGCGCGGATGCGGGGGCCGTGGCGTACGCGAGGTGCAGCCTCGCGTACAGCGCGCTCGCTGCTTGTCGATCGACAGGCAGAGCAGGGGAGACGTCTTGACTAACGAGACGACTATCGCGTTGAGGCAGCCGCAGCGCCCGCTACCTTGGGCGGCCGATGGTGGTGCGCGATCAGGGAGACGATGAGTGATGGCGACAGCTAGGAAGATGCCCCGACGGCCTTACGGCGCTGGCTCGCTCTACGCGCGTGGGGGCGTCTGGTATGCGCATTGGCGTGCGGACGGTGGCCGGCAGGTCAAGCGTCGTGTTGGCCCGATGCGCGTCGAGGGCTCGCGTGATGGCCTGACACGCAGCCAGGCCGAGGCAGAGCTGCGACGCCTGATCGCGGAGACGAAGCCCGCCCGGATGACGACTGGCGATGCGCTGACGATGGCCGAGCTGGGACGCCGTTACCTCGCGAACCTGGAACGTCAGAGCCGCAAGAAGGCGACGACGACGGCTGTGGAGTCGATCCTGCGCGTTTGGCTTGAGCCGTTCTTTGCGGAGCGCGATCTACGCCGGATCACGGCCCAGGACGTTCAGGATTTGATGACGATGATGGAGAAGGGCGAGAGGCCCGGACCGAAGGCGAAGGGGGACCGTCGCTATGGGCGTCCTGTCGGCGCAAAGTCCGTTCGTAACTACATCGGCTACCTCTCGGCGCTGCTTGGGTTCGCCGAGCGCAAGGGATGGCTGCCCGTGAACGTCGCCCGGCATATCGAGCTGCCCGGCAAGCCCGAGTGCGCCGAGATCAGGTTCCTTGAGCCGCTTGAGGTGCGAGCGCTGGCTGACGCTGCTGTCGATGGGCCCTACCGCGAGATCGACCGTGCGATGTATCTCACGGCAGCGATGACCGGTCTGCGGCAGGGCGAGCTGGTGGCGCTTCGATGGCGCGACGTGGACTGGACCGCCGGCCGGATCAGGGTCCGCCAGAACTACGTGCTGGGCGAGTTCGGCACTCCGAAGTCCCGTCGCTCGACGCGCAGTGTTCCGATGGCCGACGAGGTTGCGGGAGAGCTTGACCGGCTCAGCCGCGCAGTGGGGGAGAGCAGTGGCGATGCGCTCGTGTTCGCCGATCCCCACACGGCCGGGCCGCTCGACAAGGCGGCGATCCTGCGGCGCTTCCGCCGGGCGCTCAAGGCCGCGCAGCTTGAGCTGTCGCATCGCTTCCACGATCTGCGCCACACGTTCGGTACGGCGATGGCTGGTACTGGCGTTCCCATGCGGACCTTGCAGGAGTGGATGGGGCATCGGGACATCGAGACAACCCAGCGCTACGCGGATTACTCGCCGAGCGCGCACGAGTCGGCATTTGTGGAGGCGGCTTTTGGGTCGGGTGGCAGCAGCCGACCGCTTGCCTCGCAGACGACGTGACGGCGCTCAAAGATGCCTAAGGATCGGACTCGACGCCGCTTCTTGGCGTCCGATGTGCAGCTCGTGATAGAGCGTTCGAGCGAGCACCCCGTCGAGTATGCGATCGTGCTCCTCGTATTGCGGGATGGCCGCTGGCGCACGGTGCGCACCTTCGACAACGCCCACGATCCGAGCGAGCACCACGAGCACGTGTACGTCGGCCTGGAGAAGCAGCCTCCCATCGTCACGTATGGCCCGGTGAACGACGCGATGTACGCGGCCGAACTCAAGCTGCTACGTGAGTGGCGCGATATCGTTCACGGCTGGGAGTACCTGCAATGAGCGAGATCACCGACAAGACTGATGAGCTGTTCATGGCGGCGTCGCGAAGCGACGACGATCTCGGCTACCCGGCGGATGTCGCGTTCATTCCCAGCGATGAGGAATGGACCGACGACGTTCTGTGGCGCAACCTGATCGAAGGGCAGGCGACCGTCCTTGTCGGCGAGGACACCGAGCTGCTGCTGGTGCCGCTGCGCCGCGGTGTGATCGACCGACTCACGGGCCGTGTGCCCGTCAGCGTCGCGCCCCGAACGCATGGGCACCCCTCGTCCTACGCGACGTTGAGTCGTCTGGGGCGTCACCCGGTGCGCCAAATGCGCGCCCTCGCGCACGCCTGACCCTCGGCGCGCACGGACACGAGAGCGTTCGCAACCGCGTGCGCGTGGAGTTGTCGCGCCCTCGATTGCTCACTCGGTGAGACGCCACAGCGGTCCGGCGGTATCTTCGTGCTAGCTGCCGCCGCTGAGTCGGGCGATGAGTTCGAGCATTGCGTCAAGCGCGGCCTCTAGCGGCTTGGTGTCGCGTTTGACCTGAGTGAGGAGCAGGCCGCCCTGCAGGGCGGCTAGCAGCGCGAGGGCGAGGGTGTCGGGGTCGGTGTCGGGCGGGAGTTGGCCTCGTGCGTGCATCTCTCGTAGGCCGGTCTGGATAGTGGCTTCCCATCGTTTGAAGCCCTCGGCGACGTGGGCTCTCGCGTCGGGATCGGTCTCGGCGAGCTGGCCTCCGAGAGAGCCGATTGGGCAGCCGCCGATGCAGTGCTGCTCGCGCTGGGCCGCGATCACGAAGTCGCGCCAGGCTCGGAGGCCATCCAGCGTGCTGAAATCGAACATCACCTGCCCGCCGACCATCGTGTCGGCCTGGTGGTCAACCACGGCCCAGACCAAAGCCGTCTTGTCCTCGAAGTAGTGGTAGAGCTGCGAGCTTGAGACGTCCGCTGCCGCGCGTACGTCCTCGATCGTCGTGTGGGCGACGCCTTGCCGGAAGATCAATCCGGCCGCCGCGTCAACGATGCGCTGACGGGTCTCTTGGCCCTTGCGCGTCAACGGGCGAGAGGAGGGGCTGGCCGTGTTCATATCGCAGATTCTACCAACAGAATGGAGTGCGCTATCCATTCTGTGTTAGAGTGGAACGCGCGCTCCATTTACGGGGGTCGCGACAATCACTCAAAGGGAGAGCGCGATACATGTCACTTCAAGGCAAGACCGCCCTGATCACCGGCGGCACATCCGGGATGGGTTCCGCCACCGCACTGGCGATGGCTCAGAAGGGCGCGTCGGTGATCATCACCGGGCGCGATGAGACCCGCGGAGCGAGCACCGTGGAGAAGATCCGGGCGGGTGGGCACGACGCGCAGTTCATCGCCGCTGATCTCTCGGAGATGTCCGAGGTGGCCCGCGTTGCCGACGCAGCAGGCGAGATCGACGTCCTGGTCAACTGTGCAGGTGTAGCGGCGATGGGGCCGACGGTTGACACCGACGAGGCGGCGTTCGACGGGCTGTTCCAGATCAACGTTAAGGCGCCGTTCTTCCTAGTCGCCGCGCTCGCCCCGAAGATCGCGGCCCGCGGCGGTGGGTCGATCATCAACGTTTCCACGATGGTCGCGAGCTACGGCCAGCCGGGCTTGGGTGCCTACGGCGCGTCGCGTGCGGCGATCGAGCTGCTCACCAAGGCTTGGGCTGCCGAATTCGGGCCGCAGAACGTGCGCGTCAACGCGGTCGCGCCCGGTCCGACGTTGACGCCGTCATTGGAGCCGAAATTGGCGATGGCCGAAGAGTTCGCCAAGACGATTCCGCTCGGCCGGGTCGCTGACGTCCACGAGTTGTCCGACGTCATCACGTTCCTCGCGACCCCGTCGGCCGCCTACATCAACGGCGCGATCATCCCCGTCGACGGCGGCCGCCTCGCCGTCTGAGAGGGGAGGAGATGCCGCGATCACCAATGACCATGTCCTCACCTAAAGGAGCCAAGTCCCCAAATGCAAACCACAGCAGGAAAGACAATCCTTATGACGGGCGCCAATACCGGCCTCGGTAAGGAGACGGCGAGGCAGCTGGCGCTGCGCGATGATTTCGAGCGGATCTATCTCGGCTGCCGCAATCCGGAGAAGGCGGAGCGCGCAAGGGAGGACCTGGAGAGGGTCAGCGGACGCAAGATCTTCGAGGTAGTGATCATCGACCTTGCAGACCTTGCGTCGGTACGTGCTGCGGTGGCCACGATCGCCGCTCCGTTGAACGCGCTCGCAATGATCGCCGGCGGCATCGGCGGCCACACGCCAGCATCGTTGACAGAAGACGGGGTGACTGAGCTATTCGCCCAGAACCTGCTCGGTCACGTGGTTCTGCTCGAGAATCTGCTGGCAGCCGGGCTGCTCACCGATGTCGCGGTCTTCGCAGGCAGCGAGGGGGCGCGTGGAATCCCGAAGCTGCGGATCGCTCGACCAAGGTTCACCGATCACAGCTCACAAGAGTTCGCGTCGGTGATCGACGGCTCGTTCTTCCGAGGCGGCAAGTTCGACATGATGCTCTCCTACAGCCAGATCAAGTACCTCGGCGCGCTGTGGATGAGCGCGATGGCCCGCATGCACCCCGAGCTCAGGTTCATCACGATGTCGCCGGGAAACACCGCGGGAACCGACGTGCTGCGCGACCAGCCCGCGCCCGTGCGGATCATCGCCAGCCGGATCGTGCTCCCATACGTCCTGCCTGCCCTTCGCATCGGGCACAAGCTCGACGTCGGGGCCGAGCGATTCGTCAAAGCCCTCACGGACGAGTCACTGCAGAGCGGCGTCTTCTACGCAAGCGCCGCCAAGACGATCACCGGACCGGTCATCGACCAGGCCGAGATCCTTCCCGACTTCCGCGACCCGGAGATCCAAGACCACGCATACGAGGCGATCCAGCGGTTCGTACCGAGGCCCGCCGCGACTTGACGCTGTGCGCGCCGGCCGAGTAACACCAAACCAGAATCAAGACCCGCCGACCGCAACGTAGCCGTCCTGAGATTCGCCCAATTGCAGGGCCGCGGCGCTTGCTTCCCTTGACGAGAGGTAGCCGCCGTCGGCGCTGATGGCGTCGCTGCTTGAGGACGAACAGGAGGCGTGCGAGCGATCCTTACCAGCGCCGCGAACGGCGCGGGACTTGGTAGCAATCTTGGTAGCAATTTGAGCAAACCTGAGCCGATCTGACAGCACCGTAGGCCAGTTAAACCGGGCTATGTAGCCTTACCTGGGCGCCAGAGGCGAGTTCGAGCCCAGTATCGCCCATTTCTGAGGGCCGGACGCGTCGCGATGACGTAGATGGTGTTTGCAGCTTTGCCACCACATTTCCCGTGCGGTACGGTGCCGACGCTTGCAAATCGCAATCACTTGGAGGACGCCGATGCCGGACACCACCTGCCACATGTCGATCTCGCTCGACGGCTTCGTCGCCGGGCCGGACCAGAGCCGGGAGAGCCCGCTGGGGAAGCGCGGCAGGGAGGTCCATAGCTGGCACCTCGGCGACGAGCGCGCGAATGACGCCGACGCGACGGCAGAGGGCTGGCTCATGCGACCGCGCGGGGCCTACGTCATGGGCCGCAACATGTTCGGGCCGATCCGCGGCGAGTGGGATGAGGACTGGGATGGATGGTGGGGCTCCGAGCCCCCCTACCATGCGCCGGTCTTCGTGCTCACCCACCACGCCCGCGAGCCGATCGAGATGGAGGGCGGCACGAGCTTCCACTTCGTCACCCAGGGCTTCGAGGCCGCCTACGCGCAGGCGCGTGAGACGGCCGGCGAGGATGGCATCGACATCGCGGGCGGGGCCTCGACCGTCCGTCAGGCGCTCGCCGCGGGAGTGATCGACGAACTCACGCTCGATGTGGTTCCCGTCCTGTTCGGGTCCGGCGAGCGGCTGTTCGACGGAGTCGAGTCCCTCGGGTTCGAGCCGGTCGAGGTGCTCCACTCTCCGCTCGCCACGCACATCCGCTACCGGCGGGCGGGGTGAGGAACTCCCCGCGCTACTCGGTCGGTTTAGGCGAGCGGATCTCGACTGCGATCACGTTCGGCGGAGGAGCCGGCGGCATTGGGCTCGGAGGAGCCGGTTTGGGCTGGGTGCGTGCTCGCATCTCAGGTCAAGAGTGTAACGGGGATCGCGGCGGTCAACGCCACGATCTCAATGCCGAGGGCGATGACAGCGTACTTCACGTTTTCGGACGCTTTCTCGAGGATGAGCTGGTTGTCTCTATAGAGGCCGTCCATGTAGCTTGAGGCGGAGGCCTGCATCTGCTCGACGTCGGCGCCACTGTCGGTTGCGAGCTTGAGCATCTCGCCGCCGAGCAGGCCTACCTCGATGTTTCGGGGCAGCAGCGCCGCTGCGCAGGTCCACACGCATCGGAGGTAGGCCAGAGCCGCGAGCCCCAGAGGGATGATGGGCCACGCGGACCCTTTCGCGATCGCGACGCCGGCGACGGGCACGACGATCGACGCCGCCGAGAGGATCGAGGTCGCCTTGGCCCGTATCTGGCTCTCGCTGTCGCCCTGGCTCGCGAGCGCCATTGTGGATAGCTGTAGTGCGACTTCCTCGTGCGTTGTTGCCATGCGCTGGGACTCTAGGTCGTCGGCAGGACGGCGGCCGTGGCACTCGAGGCCGTGGTCCTTCCCGTGGTCCCTACCTGAGCGAATCTCAGGTGATCTCAGAACACCTCAGAGCCGCCGGCACGCCTCACAGCAGCCCGCATCAGGCCCAGGCGCTCCTTCGAGCCCAGTATCGCCCATAGGAAAAGCCCTGTAAATGAGGCTGTTGCGCAAACCCCGTGTAAGCGGGGTTTGTTGCGTCCGGGGCGGGGTTAAGACTTCTTGGGTATGGCTCAGAACTTCTTGTTGTGTGATCGGGAGCAGGAGCTGTTGTTGCCGCCCAGCTTGCGGGACTGGCTGGATGAGGGCCATGTCGCGTGGTTCGTGTTGGACGCCGTCGAGACGCTTGATCTCGCCGGGTTCTATGGTGCTTATCGGGCTGACGGGCACGGTCGCGCGGCGCACGATCCGGCGATGATGGTCGCGTTGTTGCTCTATAGCTATGCCGTGGGCGAGCGGTCCTCCAGGGCGATCGAGCGGCGTTGTCGGGAGGACGTTCCGAGCAGGGTGATTTGCGCTAATCGAGCGCCGGATCACACCACGATCGCGCGGTTCCGCGCGCGTCATCAGACGGCGCTTGCGCAGATCTTTACGCAGGTGCTCGAGTTGTGTGGGCGGGCTGGCTTGGTGTCGGTTGGGCTGCTGGCGGTGGATGGCACCGCGATCGCGGCGAATGCGGCGTGGGCGTCGACGCGGACGCACGCGTCTATCCGGGAAGAGGTCGACCGGATCCTTGGTGAGGCTGCCGAAACGGACGCACGCGAAGACGAGCAGTTCGGTGAGGCCCGCGGTGACGAGATGCCGGCCGAGCTGAGCGACCGTCGCTCCAGGCTTGCTCGGTTGCGTCGTTGCCGCGAGGAGCTCGAGGCCGAGCAGGCTCGTGCTGAGCAGGCCCACCAAGAGCACTTGCGACGTCGTGCTGAGTGGGAGGCGGAACATGGCCGCAAGCTCGGCGGACGCAAGCCGTTCCCGCCCGACCCGGCGGCGCTTGAGTCGGCGTCGATCAATACGACCGATCCGGACTCGCGGCTGATCGCCCGCAGAGGACGAGCCCCCGTCCAGGGCTATAACGCCCAGGCTGTTGCGACGACCGGCCAGATCATCGTTGCTGCCGACATCACTCAGGACTCAAGCGATGGTGGGCAACTGGAACCGATGATCCGACAAGCGCTCACGACCGTTGTGGCCGCGGGTGTTGATCGGGCGGTTGGGACGGTGCTCGCGGACGGCGGCTACTGGAACTCACCGCAGATCGCCGCGCTCGGACAGGACGCCATCAACGTGATCGTCCCGACAAGCGCCTCCCATCGAACGAAACCGCGGAAGCTGTCACCGAAGCAGGGACCCGAGGCCGAACGGATCGACAGGCTGCTCGATACCCCAGACGGGAAGGCGCTCTACCGGCGCCGACAACAAATGATCGAGCCCGTGTTCGCCAACACCAAGTTCAACCGAGGGATCACCAGGTTCCACCGACGCGGGTTAGCCGCCTGCCGCGCCGAATGGCGCCTGATCGCAGCCACTCACAACCTCCTCAAGCTCTATCGCACCGGGATCGGCCCCTCAGCCGCCTGAGCCGGCACGTTTCCGGCACTGATCGGGAGTACCGCTCTCGACACGACTCGTCCCGATCCCCACCAAACGACAAAGGCCGCCTCACGACGACCTTTGCGCAACAGCCTCAAATGAGCGGGTTTTGATTTTTGATTGGTTCTGCCGTGGTACTTCAAGTCACGGTTTGGCGAGCGGTCGAAGGCCTTAATCGCTGCTCGTCAGCGCGGCTTGCTGGCGCTGGTGGCGACGCAACCTACCCTAAGAGCGCCTAACAAAAAGAGGTTTTGGGATGCTGCTGTCGTAGATGGTGGCTATGGCGAAACCTTTGGTCAGTGATGGTTTGTGGGAGCGGATCGAGCCGCTGTTGCCTGCTGTTCAGCGGCGGTATCGGTATCCGGGTCGCAAGCGTGTGCCAGACCGGGCGGCGTTGACGGGCGTCCTGTTTGTCTTGAAAACGGGCATCCCGTGGGAGAATCTGCCGCAAGAGATGGGGTGCGGATCGGGGATGACTTGCTGGCGGCGACTGCGCGACTGGAACGAAGCTGGTGTGTGGGAACGCCTGCACCAGGTACTGCTGGATGAGTTACAAGACGCCCAGCAACTCGACTGGTCCAGGGTGGCCGTGGACAGCTCACACGTGCGGGCCAAAGGGGGGGCGCCAAGACCGGCCCCTCACCGGTCGACCGCCGCCGGGCGGGCTCCAAGCACCACGTGATCTGCGATGGTCAGGGCATCCCTCTGGCCGTGACGCTCACCGCTGGGAACCGCAACGACATCACCGAGCTGATCGCGCTGGTTGATCGCGTCCCGCCGACCGGCCGCTACGGGAAGTTCAGGCCCAAGACGCTGCTCGCTGACCGTGCCTATGACAGCCGAAAGCACCGTCAAGCGCTCAAAGAGCGCGGCATCACACCCCGGATCGCCAAACGCGGCACCGGCCACGGCTCCGGCCTCGGCAAAGAACGCTGGGTAGTCGAGCGCACAATCTCATGGCTTCATTCCAACCGGCGCCTCGATCGCCGCTACGACCGCCGAGCCGACATCCACGAAGCCTTCCTCACCATCGGCTGCGCCCTCATCTGCCACAAACACCTACAACACTCATTCTGTTAGGCGCTCTAAGGTTGGTAATCTGATGGCATGCGAGTTGCCATCGACGGAGTCGGGCGTCTGGTAATCCCGAAGTCTCTGCGGGATGAGCTCGGGGGTTAACGGTCCAGCCGATCTGGAGTTGACCGCTGCGGATGGCAGACTGGAGTTGACGGTCGCGGATGTGCCCGCTCGTGTCGAGGAGCGAGACGGCTTCTTCGTGATCGTGACTGACCGGCCGATGGAGCCGCTGAGTGTCGCTCAGGCTCGTGCGGCGGTCGAGAGCGTGCGACGGTATGGCAGGCGTTCCGCGCCTGTGGTGGGCAGAGTCTCACTGTCACCGATCTTCCAAGCGTCGTAAGCTCTTTGACTAAGAGAGCCGAAGTCTGCGGGCCGATGACTCAGAATGGCTCCCCCAGCAGCTGAACACGCCCGGAGGGCCAGCTGGCGTCGTTGCCGAGGGCACTCCACATCGCCGGCAGGGGCATCTCGATCCGCCCCCCGGGCTGGTCGGCCCAGACCGGCGCGTCGATTGAGACGAAGCCGAACTTGCCGTACAGTGGCATCAGGCTGGGCAGGCAGAAGAGCACCGCTCGCTGAGCCTCGAACTCGCCCGCTAGCTCGAGCAGGCGTTGGAAGAGCAGGCGCGCCAGCCCGCGCCCTCTCGCGCTGCGGGTCACGATCAGGCCACCGAGGCCGACGACGTGAAAAGGCGGCTCCTGCTCGACCTGCACCTCGGCCAGAACCACGCCGGCGGCGCCCAGCAGCCGACCGTCGTCCGCGCGGACACCGATGTTGCGAGTCTTCTCGCGCCAGGCCAGGCCTTCGCCGATGCCGCCGAATGGCTCACGCTCGCCTGCGATCAGCTCATCCCAGCAAGGCTCCGAGAGCCTGTCCAGCTCGACCAGCCGCATCGCCTCCACTGCAGTGCCGCCTAGAGCGACGCGCCGATCAAAACGCCTCGGCCCCAACCTCTCGCGAATCGGCCCAAGTCCAGGCGGCACACGCCATCCCCGCCGCGACAAGCAGTACCGCGGGCCAGGCGCCGATCGCCAGCGCCAGCAGGTGCGAGAGGACGAACGCGAACAGACCCACGCCGAGTAGCGTCACCGCCGTTCGGGTCCCATGGCGCTGCATCCAGACCCACCCGCAGCAGAGCCCGCCGATCAGCAGGACGAGACCGCCGAGGGGTCGCGAGCCGATGCTCGCCGCGACGGCGTAGCCGAGAATCAAGGTCCCGGCCGCGAATGGCGCTGTCGGCGCGAGCCGCACGTTGCGCAGCGTAGCATTCCGTTGCCCGGACGGGACTGCGGACGGGGCTAAGGTGGACACGATGGCCCTCGTCCGAGCAAGCGGCCCGCTCAGCCGCGCATTGCGGGAGAGTCTCCCGGAGCGGCCGTTTCACGTTCGATTCTGGGATGGCGGGCGCGTCGAGGCGACGAGCGGTGGGGCGCCTACTTTCTTTGTGAGACACCCGTCGGCCCTGTCGCACTTCCTGCGTGCGCCGGGAACGCTCGGTCTCGGGCGCGCCTACGTGGACGGCTCGCTGGACGTCGACGATCTCGACAGGGCGTTCATCGTGGTCGACGACTGGGAGCCGCCGCCGCTGAGCGTCTCCGACCGGGTGCGGCTGGGGTTGGGAGTCGCGCTCGCCGCGCTGCCGGGCGGGCTGCCGCGACGGCCGGGCCTCGAGCTGATCCTGCGCGGGGAGCGTCACAGCCCGCAGCGCGACGCCGCCGCCATCCGCTACCACTATGATGTCGGCAACGACTTCTTCGCGCTGTTCCTCGACGAGTCGATGACCTACAGCTGCGCGATCTACTCGCGGGGCGCGCAGACGCTGGAGGAGGCCCAGCTGGCGAAGCTGGATCTGATCGCGCGCAAGCTCGAGCTGCAGCCCGGGATGGCGGTGCTGGACGTCGGCTGTGGGTGGGGCAGCTTCGCGATCCACGCGGCCAAGCACTACGGCGTCACGGTCACGGGCATCACCCTGTCCCCGTCGCAGGCCGAGCTCGCGCGAGAGAAGGTCGCGGCGGCGGGGTGCAGCGAGCGGGTGGAGATCCGCGTGGCCGACTACCGCGAGCTGCCGCGAACGTCGTTTGACGCGATCGCGAGCATCGGCATGTCCGAGCACGTCGGCGAGAGTCAGATCGACCGCTACGCCAGGTCGCTGCATGGGCTGCTGCGCCCGGGCGGCGTGCTGCTGAATCATGCGATCGCCGCGCTCGATCCCGAGTATGACTCGCTCGAGGACGAGTTCTCGATGCGCTACGTGTTCCCCGACGGTGAGGCCCTGCCGCTCTCGCGGGTCCAGCTCGCGCTGGAACGCGCCGGATTGCGGATCGACCAGGTGGAGGGGTTCAGGGAGGACTACGCCCGCACGCTGCGTGACTGGACCGCGCGCCTGGACGAGCACCTGGAGCGGGCCGAGCAGCTGGCCGGAGTGCAGCGCACACGCGTCTGGCGGCTGTATCTGCGTGCCGCCAGGCATGGATTCGACACGCACATCACCGCCGTCTACCAGAATCGCGCGCGCAGGCCCGCCTGAGCGCGCGGGAGACGTGCCGGCACGTCTCATTCGCCGAGATAGGCGTGTTCTTCGCCAGGCGTGAACCGGCGCGTGATCTGACGTTCGGCGTCGGCCTGCAGGGTGCGGATCGGGTCGGCCAGCTCGGTGGAGAAGATTCGCGCCGCACCGTATTCGCCGGCCGTGACCACGAACCGCCCGTCGGCGCTGAACTCGGCGTCGGAGACTTCGTTGCCGGCGTCGAAGGAGCTCAGCAGCCGCGGGCTGCGCAGAACGCGTTGACCGCGCGCCCATTCCCAGATGCGCACGTACCCGTCGGCGCTGCTCGTCAACAGCCAGCCGTGAGGCCCGAACACCGCATGGTGGATCGGGATCGCGTCCCGGCTCGGTGACAGCCGTGACCGCGGCGTTCGTGGAGGCGCTCCATATGCGCGCCGTTCCGCTTTCGCTGCACGTGACCACGTATTGCCCGTCGGGGCTGAAAGCGGCGTCGTAGAGCTCGGGGCTTCCGGGTTCGCTGATCGTGCCCTGCGGTCTGCCTGCCTGCCAGTTCCAGATCTGCGCGTAGCCGGAGCCGTCGGAGGTGACGATCCGGCTTGCGTCGGGGCTGAATTCCGCCGAGGTGAAGTCCCCTCCGTCCTGATCGCTCATCGGCTTCCCCACTCGCCGATAGGTGGTGGCGCTCCAGACCTGTGCCGTCCCTCGCTGGACGGTCACGATCAGGCGTCCGCCGAGGCTGAAGCGGGCGTCTACCAGCGACGGCCCACCGGCCTTGCCCAGCACGTGGAGCTGCCTGTCGCTCACCGTGCTCCACACGCGTGCGGCCCCGTCTTCGCTGGCTGTCAGCAGAAGACTGCCGCCAGGGTTGAACTCGGCACTCGCCAGGGCCCGGTTGGGTGCGTGCGGCTCGACCAGCGGGACGCCCATCTGCCGGTGTCCGGCGGCGGTGTCCCAGATCCGCGCGACGCCGTCATTGCCGGCGGTGACGATCCGCGTTCCGGCGCGATTGAAGACCGCCGTGTGCAGCTGGTTTTGGCCCGGCGCTTGGAGGGGCGCGCCCTGCTCCTCGGCGGGGTATGCGTCCCACAGCTTGGCGGTACCATCAGAGCTCGCGGTCAGGATGCGGGAGCCGTCGGGACTGAAGGTGGCGCTCGCGAGACCGCCGGAGTGTCCCGCCAGGACGAGCAGCCGCCGACCGCTGGCGATGGACCAGACGCCGGCGGTGCCATCGGAGCTCGCGGTCAGGACATTCCGGTCCCCGGCGTCGAATTCGGCATCGGTCATGCCGGCGCCTCCGGGCTCGCTCAGCGTGGGGCCGACCTGCCGGCCCGTCCGCCGGTCCCACACGCGCGCCGTTCGGTGATCGCCCCCGACGGTCACGATCAGCTTGTCGTTGTGGCTGAAGTGCGCACTGAGGAACGACGGGTCGGGATCGGGGTCTCTGATCGCGGGCCCGACGGGATCTCCCGTGGCGGCGCTCAACACCTGAGCGATGCCGTCGCGGCCGGCGGTGAGGACCAGCGTCCCGCTTGCGTTGAACACCGCACTTGCGATCGCTTCACCAGCGGGTGCGCGCCGTGTCCAGACCGGTTCACCTGTTGCCAGGTCCCAGGCTCGCGCGGTGCCGTCTTCGCTGGCGGTGAGCACGCGTCTCGCGTCGGTCGGACTGAACTGGATGCTGCTCATGGGCTTTTCCGCCTCGTCCAGCTCCTCTACGAGATGGCCGCCGGCGACGCTCCAGACGAAGCCGTTGCCCGATGCGTTGGCCGTTGCGAACAGTCGCCCGTCGGGACTGAATCCCACGCTCGTCACTTCTTCACGTTCTGGCGGCACGACGACCACACGGGTCTGTCCTGCAGTGGCATCCCACACCTGCGCCGCCCCGTCATACGTGCCGGTCACGATCAGCTTGCCGTCGGGGCTGAAGGCGACGGCGCTGATGCTGGCGCCGCCCGACGGTCCGTCGAGCTTGGCCACTTCTCTGCGCGCCGCCACGTCCCACACGCGCACCACCCCATCGCCACCCGAGGAGACGACCTCCTCGCCGGTCCTGTTGAACGCTGCGGAGAGCACGCTGGCAGTGACACCATGCGGCTTCAGTTCGACTGTCGGCGTTGTGCCGTCCCCGCTCGCGTTCCAGACTTCCACGGTGCCGTCGAGGCTCGAGGTCACGATCGAGTTGCCGTCGGGGCTGAACGCCGCGCTGTTCAGGCCGCGGGTTCTGCTCGGAAGCTCGCGCAGCGGCCGGCGGCTGTCCAAGCCCCAGAGCCAGGCTTCACCGTCGCTGCTGGCCGTTACGATCCGCTCGCCGTCCGGGCTGAAGGCGGCGCTCTCGATCCAGCCCCGCCCATGCGGTGGAGCCAGCTTGCGCAGCGGGACGTTGCCGAAGTCCGCCGCGTTCCAGATCTCCGCCATGCCGTTTTGCCCGGCGGCAAGGATCAGCTTGCCGTCGGGACTCCAGACCACGTCGAAGATGGCGTCTTCATCAGGATCTGAGAACACGCCCACTTCTCTGTGGCTTGCCACGTCCCACACCCTGACGGTGCCATCGTCGAGACCGGTCGCGATCTCCGTTCCGGCAGGGTTGAAGGCGGCGCTCCAGACGGTGAAGCCGCCTCGTGAGACGAAGATCGTGTCACCCACCTGCCGGCGCGTCGCGACATTCCAGATCCGCGCCGTGCCGTCTCCATAGGTCGTCACCAGCAGCTTTCCGTCGGCGCTGAAGGCCACGCTGTCGAGTGCTGTCAGGCCGGTCGTGCCGAGTGTTCCCAGCGACCTGTTCGTGCTCGCGTCCCAGATCTCGACAGCGCCATCCTCCAGGCCGCCGGCGATCAGCTTGCCGTCCGGGCTGAAGGTGGCGTCGATCACGAGCGCCGCCGCGCCGAGCGTATCCTGCAGCTGCACGGCGGGCAGCAGGTCGCGCAGCGCCTGTTCGGCCTCGGGTGTGTCGTGCAGTCTCAGCGCCCGCAGCGCCAGCGACGCCCCCAGCTCGGGTTCGGAGTCGATCAGCTTCTCGGCTTTCGCCGCATAGGCGACGGACTCGGCGCTCTTGCGTTCCGCTTCGGCGGTGCGCCACAGGTAGACGAAGAAGCCCCCGAGCGCCAGCGCCACGATCAGCAGCCCGACGGCCGATGCCACCAGCCTGCGCAGCCGCCGCGCGCGGCGCTCGGCCGCGCGGGCGGCGATCGCGCGGTTGATGGCCGGCGCGAGCACGTCGTGGAAGATCTCGTAGCGGCGGTAGCGCAGCCGATCCAGTCCTGGAGGCGCCTCCACCGGGCTGACGATGCGCGCCTGATCGAGCTTCGCCAACACGCCGGCGACCTCGGCCTCGCTGTGATCCGTGCGTCCGGCGAGGTCGGGGACGGATACCGCGATCTTGCCCCCGGAGAGCGTTACGAGATCGCCGAACACGTCGATCGCGACGTCGCGTTCGTGCTCGCCCAGCTCGCTCAGGGCGTGGCGCAGGTGAGTGTCGACAATGCTCTCGGCGCCCTCGAGCTGTTGCAGCGTCGACAGTCGCAGCAGCGTCGAGCCTTCGCCGCGCTCGCGTTCCCAGACGGTCTGCATCACCAGCTGCAACAGCGGCGTCGCCACGCGCCGGTCACCGTTGCGGTGCGCATCCGCGCCTGCCTGTGCCTGCGTTTGCGTCTCTGTCGCCTGTTCGGCCGCGGGGTGCGCGGGAACCTGGTCGAGCACCGCCTCCACGAGCCCTGGCTCGATCGCCACGGGTGTGACTCCGGGCTGGCCGTTGTAGAGCTCGAGTGGCGCACGGATCGCGCTCTCGGCGGCGTCGCGATCGAGATGTTCGATGTGCAGGTAGTTGCCGTAGACGTTCGTGATGCTGCCCTTGAACAGTTCGCCCAGGCTCGCGTAGGCGTCCTCGCGGATGGAGATCAGGAAGTTGGCCGGCAGATCGGCGCGGTTGACGCAGCGCGCGAGCTGCTCGGCGAAGCGCTCGGGGACGGGCTCGAGCGGGCTGTAGACGAAGTACTCCTCGAACTGGTCGAGGATCACGAGCAGGCGGCCGTCGATCGCCCCGGCGGCCGTCGCGATCGCCGCCTGGAGATTCTCGCGCGGAAGCTCGGGCATCGGCCGGCCCGCGAGGAACGGCTCGATCGCTCGCTCGACGGCGTCGATCAGCTTGGGAACCGGGTCGTCCTTCCACGACTTGAACACGACCGGGACTTCGACCGCCGGGCCCTCGCCGGCGGAGCTCTCCCGCGCGAGCTCGCGCAGCCGCCAGGCCACGCCGGCGCGCAGCAGCGAGCTCTTGCCGGCGCCGCTCTCGGCGTGCAGCAGCGTCAGCCGGGCGGCACGCAGGTTGGTGATGATCTTGGCGCGCTCGGCGTCGCGGCCGAAGAACCAGGCGCCGTAGTGCTCCTCGAAGTAGCGCAGCCCGAAGTAGGGGCTCTCGCGTCGCTCGACCCTCTCCGCGGTCGCGCTCACGCCCGCAGTTCGCCGGCGTGGGCGACGAGAAAGTCATCGAGCCCTTGCAGATAGTCGCTCAGGCTGGCGCTGTAGAGGCTGGCGCCGGCCTGCTGCCAGAGTTCTCGCTCGAGCATGTCGGGATCGCGCTCGATCGCCCAGTACTTGGCGCGTCCGAGCGTCTGGCCCTGCGCGATCCGCTGCAGGAACACGCGCAGACGCCAATCGGTCATGGTGTAGGCGAGAAACAGGTAGCTCGCCTGTCGCAGCTTCGCGAGGATCTGCGCCGGCACGACCTCCTCGGCGGCGTGACCGCCGAAGTAGTCGATGTAGTGGTCCTCGGTGATCACATAGTTGTTCACCCAGCGATAGCCCAGCGCACGGTCGTCGACCGCGCCGTTGATCCGCACGATCACCGTGCGCGTCAGCCGACCGTCTTCGTTGATCGGAAACTCGTAGTAGTCGTTGGGCTTGGGGATCGACTGTGGCTCGTTCGCTTCCCAGGGCAGGTGCACGAACCTGCCCGCCTCCTCCGTGGCAGGGGCCATGTAGACGGCGACGTCAAAGTCCTCGTCCGCGGCTCGGAACGCCCGCTCGAGCCCGTCGTCGTAGTTCGAGGTGACGATCAGCTGATGGCGCTTTTCGAGTCCCAGCTCCTGCATCCGCGCGGGGAGCCGCGCGAGGCGCTCGTGGATCTGAGACGGCTCGGATTCCACCCTGAGGATCTGCCGGACCCACTGGAGCACTTCCTGCTCGCCGCACATCGCGCTCGCGTGTTGGGCGACCTCCGCCAGGTCTGCGGGGGCGCCCTGGCGTTGCACTTTCGCGGCGATGTAGCCGGCGAGGTCGAGGTCGTCGGGCAGCGCTCCCGAGCCCTCCAGCCACGGCCCGTCGCGGTTTTCGGCGTTGGCGCCCGCGCCGAGGAAGACGACGAGATTGCCGGCCTGCCGAGCGATCATCCGATAGTGATCCTCGTCGGGCTCGGGAGCGAACTGCCGCCGGGGCTCCTCGCCGGATGGACGGTCGCGGCGGGCGGGATGCACGATCGGGGGACGGGGACCGAGCGGCGATGGGGGGAGCGGCGCAGGGGTGAGTGGCGAGGGGGAGAGCGGCGAAGGAGGCAGCGGCGAGTGGGTGAGCGGCGCTGAGGATGCGGCGGCCGGCTCCGCATGGGGGAGGGGGCTGGCGCTCCTCAGCCCCGCGATCAGATGCGCGACGTCCTCCTGCAGGTGCGTGTGGCGCAGGCGCTCGACCTGGCGGTCGGGAAGCGCTCTGAGCATCGGTGGCAGCTCGTCGGCGCGGGGGGGCTGGGCTTCGTCCACGAGCACCGGCAGCACGGTCAGCCGGGGGTTGCGCAGCGCAAGGTCGATCTCCTTCGCCACATAGTCCTCGCCGCCTCGCTGTTGATGGGCGGTGAGGGTGGACGTCCACTGTGCTCCGATCAGCACGATGAACACGCCGGCGCTGTGCACATGCGCCTTGATCTCCTGCAGCCACTGCGTGCCGGGGCGCAGCGATCCGTTGTCGAAGAACACGTTCGCCTCGCCAAACTGTTCTGTGAGCTTGAAGTAAAGCGCCCAGGCAGTCCCCTGGGTGTCGGCGTGACGGTAGTTGACAAAGACCCGCAACGGCGTGACGAGCGAGCCGTCCGAGGACGGCGCGCCTGCAAGCGATTGTAGGTTCTCGGCGCTCACTGTCCTCGCAGCCACATTGTGGACCGTCCGAGCGCTGTTTGCAAGCGCAGGATCGACAGGTCCGACTTCGTCGCCCATTTGAATCTCGCCGGCGCGGTGTCCGAGGAAGCGATAGCGTGAGACTCGGAGGCCACACTGACACTTACGCAAGAGCCAGCCGCCGGGAGGAGTCTGAGCAACGGGCGCAGCACGCTTCGTCGCCTGTGGCGAGGGCGCGTGCAGCCGGTGTGGAAGGAAGCTCGCGGTTTCGTGCTGATCGGGCTCGGGCTGCTCGTGCTGGTACTAGGGACGATCGGCTTCGAGCAGCTGCACGGCTTCAACTATGGGTTGCTGGACTCTCTGTACCGTGCGATGACGCTGTTCGCGTTCGGTGGCGCGGTGGAACCGCCGGTGCCGCCCGCGCTGCAGGTGGCGCGCATCCTCGCGCCGGTCCTGACGGGCTACGCGGCGGTCGGAGCGCTTGTGCTGCTCTCGCGCGAGCAGGCGCAGATCCTCGGCATTCGCCTGTTCGCGCGCGCGCACGTGATCGTCGCGGGTCTCGGTCGCGACGGTGCGTCACTGGCGCTCGCGCTCAGCGATCGCGGCGTGCGCGTGGTCGTGATCGAGAGCGACGCAGCCAATACGCGCCTGGCCGGCGCCCGCGAGCGCGGCATCGGCGTGCTCGTCGGCGACGCGACCGATCGCGCGCTGCTGCGCAAGGCGGCGGTTGGGCGCGCGCGTCATCTGGTGGCACTGTGCGGGAGCGACGGCACGAACGTCGACGTCGCCGCGGCCGCCGTGGCGGCTTCCCCGGCGGCGCGCCGAGGAGTGCTCACGGTGTTCGCGCAACTGCTCGATCTCGACCTGTGGCGTTCGCTGGCGGAGGACGCCTCGACGTTCGGCACGCACCCGAGGAGCCTGCGCGTCGAGTACTTCAACGTCTACGCGCTCGGAGCGCAGCTGCTGCTGGAGAGTCACCCGCCGTTTGCGCCGAAAGACGCCGCGACCGCTGAGGAGGGTCAAGCGCGCGGGCCGCACGTCCTGCTCGTGGGCCTCGACGGGCTGGGCGAGCAGCTGGTCCTGCGGATCGCACGGCAGTGGGGCGGCGAGCGCCGGGGGAGGGTCGAACAGCTGCGCATCACGCTCGCCGGCGGGCGCGCCGAGGAGGATCTCGGCCGCCTGCGCGAGCGCTGTCCACAGCTCGAGCGCTACTGCACGCTGGCGAGCAGACCGTGCCCGATTGAGTCCGCGGCGTTTCAATCCGGGAGCGCAATGCTCGACGGGGACGGGACATGCGACGTGACGCGGGCCTACGTCTGCATCGAGGCAGAGGACGACGCGCTGATCGCGGCCCTGGCGCTGCACGCGGCGCCCGACTCCCTGCACGTCCCGATCGCGGTGGTCCTCGCCGATGCCCGTGCGGGCGTGGCGAAGGTGCTGGCGGCCGAAGGCGGACGGTTCGCGAACGTCGCCCCGTTCGGGCTGCTGAGCCGGGCGGCCTCCCCCGAGCTGCTGCTGCGCGGGACCAACGAGGTCCTCGCAAGAGCCAAGCACGAACAGTACGTTCGCGACGAGCTCGCGGCTGGGGACAGCGTCGAGCACAACCCGAGCATGCGGCCGTGGGAGCAGCTGGAGGAGGCGATGCGCGAGGACAACCGCAAGTTCGCCGACGGGATCGGCGAGAAGCTCGCCACCACCGGATGCATCCTCGTGCCGATGGCGTTGCGCGATCCCGACGAGCCGCCGTTCGCGTTCACCGACGCGGAGGTCGACAGGCTCGCTCGCCAGGAGCACGACCGCTGGGTTCGGGCGAAGCTCGACGACGGTTGGCGGTTCGGGCGCCCGCGCAACGACGAGCTGAAGCTCCACGACCAGCTCGTGGCGTGGGAGGAGCTCGACGAGCGCAACCGCGATCGCGATCGCGATCCCGTCCGTCAGCTCCCGGAGATGCTCGAGCTGACCGGCTTTCGCATACAGCGCGCCCGCCCGCAGCAGGTGCGCTCGGCCCTGCTCGAGTCCTCGTCGCCCTCGCTCGGTTGAGGGGACCTTCCTCGCATGCGAGGAAGGTCGAGCAGCCGCATGCGGCTGCTCGTTCCGTTGGCGCATGCGCCAACGGCGGAGCCGCGCATGCGCGGCTCCGAGGGGGTGCCGCATGCGGCACCCCCGGCCTGGCCGCATGCGGCCAGGCCCACCCCATCAACCCGGCAGCCGGTACTTGCGCGTGTCCGGACAGCGCTCGAGCAGGCCCAGCTCCACCAGCGTGAGCGCGTAGCGGTGCGTCGTGGACGGGCTCATGCCGAGGTCTTCGGCGATTTCCACGATCCCGCGCGAGCCGCCGTCGGGGCCGAAGCAGGTGAGGATCGACAGACCCCGCAGCAGCGAGCGCGACAGGCGCGGGTCGACCGCCCCGATCGGCATGTACCCGCTGAGCCGAGCACTCGCCCTCGCGTTGGCCGAGCGCTTGCGGCCGTTGGCGCGCAGGGGCGCGTTGAGGGTGTCGGCGATGAGCGTGGAGATGCTCGGGGCGCGGCTGCGCGACGCCGCGCGCATCACGTCGTCGATCTGGGTGGGCGAGAGCTTGATGGAGATGGAGATCGGCTCGTCTTTGGGCATACGCGCGATCATGCCATGCGCAGACTAGTGTCTCAACCCCGTGTTTCTCAATATGCGGGATCGAGTCTCGACTCGCGTCGACGTGGGCCCTGTGCCGGACGCCGTCGCCTGAGGTGAGTCGCCGCCGCGTCTGGCGAGCACGTCCGCCGGAAGGGTAGCCTCCAGCGCTGCATGTCGATCACGGTCACACTTCCCGACGGAACGCCGCTGGAGCTGCCCGACGGCGCCACGGGCGCGGACGTCGCCGCGGCAATCGGGCCCGGGCTGGCGCGCGCGGCGCTGGCGATCGAGGTCAGCCATCCGCAGGCGGGTGATGGCGGCGGTGAGCCGCCCGCGGTCCGCGACCTGTCCCGGCCGCTGCCCGACGGCGCGCATGTGGCGATCTTGACGAAGAAGAGCGGCGAGCCCGCGCTGCGACTGATTCGCCACGACGCCGCCCACGTGCTGGCGGCCGCCGTGATGGAGCTGTACCCCGGCGTGCGCATCTCGATCGGGCCGCCGATCGAGCAGGGGTTCTACTACGACTTCGAGTTTCCCACCGGCGTATCCGTCTCCGAGGAGCAGTTCCCGGCGATCGAGGAGCGGATGCGCGCGCACGTCAAGGCGGGAGAGACGTTCGATCGCCGCGACGTGACGCCCGCAGAGGCCCGCGAGCGGTTCGTCGCTGAGGGACAGGACTACAAGGTCGAGCTGATCGACGACCTCCTCAGCGCCGCCCCCTCAGAGCATCCGCTGGAGACGGTGTCGCTGTACACCAACGGACCGTTCACCGACCTCTGCCGCGGGCCGCACGCGCCGAGCACCAGCTCGATCGGCGCATTCGCGCTGCAGTCGGTCGCGGGCGCCTACTGGCGCGGAGACTCGGATCGCACGATGCTCACGCGCATCTACGGCACCGCCTTTCACTCCGCCGGCGAACTGAAAGAGCACCTCGAGCGCCTCGAGCAGGCGCGCGCGCGCGACCATCGCAAGCTCGGGCGCGAGCTCGACCTGTTCACCTTCTCCGACGTCTCGCCCGGTGCGGCCTTCTGGCTGCCAGCCGGCACGCGCCTGTGGAACAAGCTCGTCGCCGTCTCGCGTGAGATGGCATCCGCTCGCGGCTACACCGAGGTAAAGACGCCGCTGATCTACGACGCCGAGCTGTGGAAGACCTCCGGGCACTGGGGCAAGTACCGCGAGAACATGTTCCTTGCCGTCGACGCAGACGGGGAGGAGATGGGCGCGGTCAAGCCGATGAACTGCCCCGGTCACGCGCACCTGTTCGCGATGCGTCGCCACTCCTACCGCGACCTGCCCGTGCGCTACTCAGAGCCGGGACTGCTGCATCGCAACGAGGCCTCGGGCGTGCTGCACGGGCTGCTGCGCGTGCGTCACTTCGCCCAGGACGACGCGCACGTCTTCTGCACCGAGGAGCAGGTCCAGGCCGAGGTCGCCGGCTGCCTGGAGCTGGCCTTCGCGACGTACGCCCTGTTCGACCTGGACGTGCGCCTGGAGCTCTCCACTCGCCCCGCCGAGCGCATCGGCGACGACGAGATGTGGGATCGTGCCGAGGGCGCGCTCACCACGGCGCTCGACCAGCAGGGGTTGGAGTACGAGCTGAACCCCGGCGACGGTGCCTTCTACGGCCCGAAGATCGACATGCACATGACCGACTCGCTCGGGCGCTCGTGGCAGTTGGGAACAGTTCAGCTCGACTACTCGATGCCCGCGCGCTTCGGTCTGGTGTACACCGGCGCGGACAACTCCGAGCACACGCCCGTGATGATCCACCGCGCGTGCTTCGGCTCCTGGGAGCGCTTCATCGGGATCATGCTCGAGCACTACGCGGGCGAGCTGCCGCTGTGGCTTGCCCCGGTGCCGGCGATCGTGCTGCCGCTCTCAGACCGTTACAACGACTACGCCCACAGTGTCGCGCAGGAGCTGCGCTCGAGCGGCGCGTACGTCGAGTGCGACGATCGCGGCGAGTCGGTTGGACGCAAGATCCGCGACTCAGAGCTGCGCAAGATCCCCTACATGCTCATCGTCGGCGAACGCGAGCAGGCCGATCGCAGCGTGTCGGTGCGCGAGCACCGCGGCGGAGACACCGGCGCCGTCTCGCTGACGAGCTTCGGCGAGCGGTTGCGCGGAGAGCTATACTCGGCCCCGTTGAGACCCCGCCCATCCTCAGAGCGCGACGCCTAGAGCTTCAGCTTGACGCGTAGCAGCCACGACAGCTAGTGCCGGTACCTCGCAGGTTCGACCGGCGCCCGCCCGAGCGGGACCAGACCAGGGTCAACGAGCGCATCCGCGTGCCCGAGGTGCGCGTGATCGACGACGAGGGCAATCAGATCGGCGTGATGAAGACGCCCGAGGCGCTCAGCTTCGCCCAGGAACGCGACCTGGACCTCGTCGAGGTCGCTCCCGAGGCCCGTCCGCCCGTCTGCCGCGTGCTCGACTACTCCAAGTACAAGTACGAGCAGGCCCAGAAGCTCAAGCAGGCGCGCAAGCACCAGCAGCAGATAACAGTGCGCGAGATCAAGTTCCGCCCGAAGATCGCCCAGCACGACTACGACACCAAGAAGCACCACGTCGAGCGCTTCCTGCGCCACAAGGACAAGGTCAAGGTCACGATCATGTTCCGCGGGCGCGAGGTCACCCACCCCGAGCGCGGCACCGCGATCCTCGACCGCCTCGCCGAGGAGCTCTCCGAGCTCGGCGTCGTCGAGCAGCGCCCGATGCAGGAAGGGCGCAACATGACGATGATGATGGCCCCCTCCAAAGCCGTGCTCGCGGGCCGCGTGGACGGGGACGGTCCGGCGCCGGACGGCGCATCTCCCGATGGGGAGGCTCCCGTCGAGGCCGCCGTGCTCGAGAATGGCGCAAGTCCGGCCGCCGGCGCCGAGTCTGCGCCCGAGTCCCCGACGGGGGCCGGCGGGGACGACGTGGCCTGAGCGAATCGGAGCCGGCGAATCGGGCCGGGCATGTCATACTGTTGCGCTCGTCATGCCCAAGATGAAGACACACTCCGGCGCGAAGAAGCGCTTCAAAGTCACCGCCTCCGGCAAGGTGCGCGGCAGGCACGCCTTCACGAGCCACATCCTCGAGAAGAAGTCGCCCAAGCACAAGCGTGCCCTGGGGCGCCCGGCGATGCTCTCCGACCATGACACGCCGCGTGTCAAGAAGCTCTTGGGAGTCGGCAAATGACCAGGGTGAAGCGCTCGCTCAACGCACGCAAGAAGCGTCGCTCGACGCTTGAACAGACGAAGGGATTCCGCGGCCAGGCGCACTCGAACTACAAGCGCGCCAAGGAGGCCTTGATGAAGGCCGACTCCTACGCCTACCGCGACAGGCGCAACCGCAAGCGCGACTTCCGCCGGCTGTGGATCACGCGCATCAACGCCGCCGCCCGCCTCAACGGGATGAGCTACTCGCAGTTCATGCACGGCCTGTCG
This sequence comes from uncultured Solirubrobacterales bacterium, assembly GCA_963744245.1. Lineage (GTDB taxonomy): Bacteria > Actinomycetota > Thermoleophilia > Solirubrobacterales > Solirubrobacteraceae > Palsa-744. Next base: position 2,397,264 of record CAVUST010000001.1, on the reverse strand, counting down.
CTGGCCGGGATCGAGCTGGACCGCAAGGTGCTGGCCGACGTCGCCGTGCGCGACGCCGACACGTTCCGACGTTTCGCCGAGACCGCCCGCGAGGCGTCGGCGTCGGCCGCCTGAGCACCCCACCGACATCGACACGCTCCGGGCGTCGCTCCTTCACAGGACGGCGCCTTTTTTGTGCTCCCACCCGAATCGCCGCCCGACCGCCTGACCTTCATGTCCGTCACACATAGACCACATCCACCACAGGCCCCACGACCGACCACAGCCGAGCACTCACCACATCAGCCCGCGATGACGATCACCTCCCCCCACAACCCGCACCTCAAGGACCTGCGCCGGCTCGCGCGGCGGCGTGAGCGTGAGCGCGCCGGGCGCTTCACCGCCGAGGGCGAGGATCTGATCATGGCCGCCGAGCGCGCCGGGTGGCCGGCCGTGGAGGGATACCGCGTGGCGGGCTCTGAGCTCGGCGGAGCGCGGTTCACCGACGTCGCGCCCGAGGCGCTCGCGGCCGTCTCGGCGCTCGGCTCGGGCACGCGCGCGATCGGCGTCTACGAGCAGCGCTGGCTCGATGCGCCCGTGGGCCCGCTGTGCGTATACCTGCACGGCGTCCGCGACCCCGGCAACGTCGGCACGGTGCTGCGCGGTGCGCTCGCCTTCGGCGCCTCCTGCGTGGCGCTCGGGCCGGACTGCGCCGATCCTTACTCGCCCAAGGCCGTGCGAGCGAGCATGGGCGCGCTCTTCGCGGTCGGGCTCGCGCGGCTGACAAGCACGGCGGGGCTCCCTGACGTCTCGTCGTTGCCGGGCGAGCGCATCGCGCTCCTCGCCGGCGCGGGCGAGCCGCTGGCGGAGCTGTGCGCGCGGCTCGGCGATGCGAACGAAGGCTCGGGAGCGCTCACGCTGCTCGTCGGCTCAGAGCGCTTCGGGCTGCCCGAGGAGGTCGTGAGCGCGTGCGAGCACGTCGCCCACATCCCCATCGCGGCCGAGTCGCTCAACGCCGCCATGGCCGCGACCGTGGCGCTGTACGAGACTACGACCCGCACCTCGACTAGGGTCCGGGCGTCATGATCGAGCGGATCGACGAGCTGAGCGCGCAGGCGCGGACGGCAATCGCCGGGGCTGGCAGCGGTGAGGCCCTGGAGGAGCTGCGGGTGCGCTATCTCGGGCGCAAGGCCGAGTTGCCCCAGCTGCTGCGCGGCGTGGCCGAGCTGGAGCCCGAGCAGCGCGCGGCGGTAGGCAAGGCCGCCAACCAGGCGCGCCAAGAGCTGGAGGGCCTGATCGAGGCGCGCACCGCCGAGCTGAGCGGCGCCGAGCTGGAGCGCCGGCTGCGCGAGGACGCCGTCGACGTGACGCTGCCCGGCGCACCCCCTCAGCCGCTCGGGCGGCTGCACGTCCTGACGAGCACGCGCCGGCGTCTGGAAGACGTCTTCCTCGGGCTCGGCTTCACCGTCATGGAGGGTCCTGAGATCGAGACGGTTCACTACAACTTCGACGCGCTCAACCACTCTCCCACGCACCCCGCGCGCGCGCGTACGGACACGTTTTACGTCGCCTCCCCGGAGACGACCCCCGCGGCGGCTGCCCCGCGCGGTGCGGGCGCACCGGGTGACGTGAGTCCAGGCGAGCGGTTGGGACACCCCGAGGACCTCGTGCTGCGCACCCACACCTCGCCGATGCAGATTCGCGCGATGGAGGCCCATCCGCCGCCGCTGTACGTGGTGATTCCCGGGCGCGTCTACCGTCCCGACTCCGACGCCACGCACACGCCCCAGTTTCACCAGATCGAGGGCCTGGCGGTGGACGAGGACATCACGCTCGCCGACCTCAAGGGCACGCTGCTCGTGTTCGCGCGCGAGATGTTCGGAGACGAGCGCGAGGTGCGGCTGCGTCCCCACTTCTTCCCCTTCACCGAGCCCAGCGTCGAGGTCGACGTCTCCTGCTTTCACTGCGACGGCCGCGGTTGTCTGCGCGACGGCTCGCGCTGCTACCTGTGCAAGGGCGAGGGCTGGCTCGAGGTGCTCGGCGCGGGCGAGGTCGACCCGAACGTGTACTCCTACGTGGACACCACCGAGGCCAACTCCCCGGGCTATGACCCCGAGCGCGTGCAGGGCTTCGCCTGGGGCATGGGCATCGAGCGGATCGCGATGCTCATGCACGGCATCCCCGACCTGCGTCTTTGCTACGAAAACGATCTCAGGTTCTTGGAGCAGTTCTGATGCGCGTTCCTGAGACATGGCTGCGCGAATACTGCGACCCCGACCTCGACGTCGCCGGCGTGGAGGAGCGCCTGACGATGACCGGCACGAAGGTCGAGGCCATCCACCACCACGGCGTTCCCTCGACGGAGAGCTTCGTCGTGGGGCGTGTCCTGAGCGCCGAGCAGCACCCCGACGCCGATCGGCTGAAGGTCTGCGCCGTCGAGATCGGCGAGGAGTCGCCCGCGACGATCGTCTGCGGCGCCCCGAACGTCGCCGCCGGACAGACCGTCGCCGTCGCCAGGCCCGGCGCCAGGATGCCGGACGGGAGCAAGCTCAAGCAAGCCAAGCTGCGCGGAGTCGTCTCCGAAGGCATGATCCTTGCCGCCTCCGAGCTGGAGATCGGGGCGGGCGGCGAGGGCATTATGGTCCTCGACGACGCCCAGCTCGACGCCGACCGATCGGAGATCGACGGGATCTCCGATCGTCCAGCGCTCGGCACTCCGCTGGCCGACGTGCTGCCGATCTCAACCGACGTGATCGAGCTCGAGGTGACGCCCAATCGCCCCGACTGCCTCGGCGTCTACGGGGTCGCGCGCGAGCTGCACGCCGCCACCGGCGCCCCGCTCGCAGCAGAGCCCTGGCGCGATGACCCCGGCTCGCCCGGCGCCGTGAGCGGCGCCGAGGTGACCGTTGAGTGTCCCGATCTCTGTCCGCGCTTCACCGCGCGCGTGTTCGAGAACGTCACGATTGCCCCGTCCCCGCCGTGGCTCGCCGCGCGGCTGAGCGCCGCCGGGCAGCGGCCGATCAACAACGTCGTGGACGTCACCAACTACGCGATGCTGCTCACCGGCCAGCCGCTGCACGCCTTCGACCTCGACCGCGTCGCGGGCGCGCGCCTGACGGTCCGCCGCGCCGGCGAGGACGAGCAGGTCACGACGCTAGACGGGCAGACGCGCACGCTCGACTCCGAGATGGTCGTGATCGAGGACGCCGACGGGCCGACCTCGATCGCCGGGCTGATGGGCGGTGAGCGCTCGGAGGTTCAGCCGGAGACGACGCGCGTGCTGCTGGAGGTCGCCAACTGGCTCGGGCCCAACATTCACCGCAGCTCATGGGCGCTCGGCCTGCGCAGCGAGGCCTCTGCTCGCTTCGAGAAGGGCCTCGCGCCTGAGCAGTGCCTGTGGGCGCAAGCGGTTGCCACCAGGCTCATGATCGAGCTCTGTGGTGCGACGCTGCTGCCGGGCACGATCGACGTCGGCGGCGAGGGCGCTCCGCCGCCCGCGATCGGACTGCGCGAGGCGCGCGTGCGCGCGATCCTCGGCATCGAGATTCCTCGTGCCCGCCAGGCAGAGATCCTGAACGCGTTGGACTTCGACACCGCCGATGCGCCCGACGGGCTGCAGGCGACCCCGCCGCCCGTCCGGCGCGAGGACGTCACGCGTGAGATCGATCTGATCGAGGAGGTCGCCCGCATCGACGGCCTCGAGCGCCTGCCCGTCACGCTCCCTGCGCGCCGCGGCGCGGCGGGCCGGTTGACGCACGCCCAGTGGGTGCGTCGCGCCGCCGAGGACGCGCTCGCCGGGCGCGGCCTGCACGAGATCGTCGGCTGGAGCTTCGCCGAGCCCGCCCTGCTGGACCGGCTGCTGCTGGGAGACGATCATCCCCTGCGGAGCGTGGTGCGGATCGAAAACCCGCTCTCGGAGGACCAGTCGATCATGCGCCCGACGCTGCTCGGCTCGCTGCTGGACGCGGCGCGCCACAACATCTCGCGCAACGGCCCCGACATCGCCATCTTCGAGTCCGGCGCCGTCTACCGCGCGCCGCACGCCGCCACCGACGCCGCCACTGGTGGCGAGCGCCCTGCCGATGATCGTCCCGCCGACGAGCATCAGGCGCTCGGCGTGCTGCTGAGCGGCGAGCTGGAGCCTCCCTCCTGGCGCGGGCGCCGCGGTGAGGTCGACTTCTTCGCCGCCAAGGCGCTGCTCGGCTCACTGCTCGAGCGCTTCCACGTCCACTGGTCGGTGCGCGAGGCCCCGCACTGGCCGTTCCTGCACCCCGGCCGCAGCGCCGAGGTACTCGCGCGCGGCCCTTCCGCGGAGCCGCTGCGGCTGGGCTTCCTCGGCGAGGTGCACCCACGCGTGGCCGAGAGCTGGGATCTGGGGCGCACGGCGACGTTCGCGATCGACCTCGGCATCCTCGCCGCGGTCGCGCCCGAGGTCGTCTCGTTCACCGCCTTCGGGCCGTTCCCGGCGCTGCGCCAGGACCTCGCGGTCACGCTGCCCGTAGGGGTGTCCGCGCGCGAGCTGCTGCATCTCGTCCGCAGGGTGGGAGGGGAGATGCTCGAAACGGCCGAGATCTTCGACGTCTACACCGGCGCTCAGGTAGGGGAGGGACGGCGCTCGCTCGCCCTGACCATGTCCTTCCGCGCGCTCGAGCGCACATTGACCGACGAGGACGTCGCCCCTGTGCGCGAGCGGATCCTCGCCGCCCTGAGCGAGCTGGGGGGTGAGCTTCGTGGCTGACACGACGGACCTTCCGCAGGTCTTCGCCGCGGGCTCGCCGCGGGTGCTCGTCGCCGGCGCTACCGGGTTCGCGGGTGCGCTCGCGGCACACCTGCTCTGGCGCCACCCCGGCTTCGAGCTCATTGGCGTGACCGGGCGCTCAGAGGTCGGCCGGCGCCTGGACGATCTCTACCCTCGCCATCGCGTTCCGCTGCAGATCGAGCAGCTGGACCTCGACCGGCTCGCGCTCGAGCACGACACCGGCGGACGCCTGGACGCCGCCGTCGTCGCCTATCCGCACGCAGCCGCCGCGCCCACCGTCGGCGCGCTGCGCGAGCTCGGCGCGCGCGTCGTGGACCTCAGCGCGGACTTTCGGCTCGCGTCGATCGAGACGTACGAGCAGTGGTACGGCCCGCACCCGCGTCCGGACCTGCTCGACCAAGCGGCATATGGGCTGACCGAGCTGCACCGCGCGCAGATCGCCGACGCGGCGATCGTCGCCAACCCCGGCTGCTATCCGACGGCGGCCGTGCTCGGGCTCGCTCCGCTCGCCCGCGCGGGGCTGATCGCCGACGTCGTGATCGACGCCAAGCAGGGCATCTCCGGCGCCGGGCGCACGTTCGACGACACCACCCATCTGTCGATGGCCGGCGAGAACATCCTCCCCTACAAGGTCGCCAGTCACCGGCACACGCCCGAGATCGAGGAGCAGCTGGGACTGCTCGGCGCGGGCATGCCCGTTCAGTTCCAAGCCCATCTCGTCCCGCTCGACCAGGGCGAGCTGGCGAGTTGCTACGTGACCACCACCCGCACCGTGGCGCCGGCCGAGCTGGCCGAGCTGTACGCCGACGCCTACGTCCACGAGCCCTTCGTAGAGGTCGTCGCCGAGCCTCCCGGCACGCGCGACGTGCAGGAGACGAACTTCTGCCGCGTGTTCGCCGCCGCCGACGGGCACACCGGCAAGGTGGTCGTGCTCTCGGCGATCGACAACCTGTGGAAGGGCACCTCCTCGCAGGCAGTGCAGAACCTCAACGTCATGTTCGGGCTGCCCGAGACGGAGGGGATCACATGAGCGCGGGTAAAGACGTGTGGGGCGACAGGACGGCCGCCGGACCGCCACAGCCGTTCTTCCACTCGCGCTGGGTGGAGCAGCCGGCGCACGTAAACGACCTCGGTCCGGAGGCGGGACTGCCAAAGGGCTTCAGGGCGGCCGGAGTGGCATGCGGGATCAAGCCCTCGGCCGGCCCCGACCTCGGCCTGTTGGTCTGCGACGCTCGCAGCCCCGTGAGCGCCGCTCGTTTCGCCGACACAGGTGCACCCGCCGCTCCGGTGATGCTCAGCCGGGAGCGCTGTTCATTGCGTTCCCTGCGCGCGATTCTTGCCAACTCGGGCTGCGCCAACGCGGCCACCGGGAAACGCGGGATGGACGACGCCGCCAAGACCCAGGGCGCAGCGGCGATGGCCACGGGCGTCGAGCCGCACGAGGTACTGCTCGGCTCGACCGGGGGGATCAGCGACTACCTTCCGGTCGAGAAGGTGCTGAGGGGCATTCTCGAGGCTCAGCGCAACCTCAGTTCCGCTGGCGACGTCAGCTTCCAGCAGGCGATCCAGACGACCGACGCGTTCGAGAAGCGCGCCAATCTCGAGGTCGAGCTGTCCTCTGGGACGGTCAGGCTCACCGCGCAATGCAAGGGGGCAGGGATGATCTCCCCACGCTTCGCGACGATGTTCTGTTTTGTTGAGACGGACGCCAAGATCGCGCCCGAGACGGCCGAGCTGCTGCTGTCGGTGTGCCTGAAGCGCTCCTTTGACCGCTGCTCGGTCGACGGGCAGCTCTCCACCAACGACACCGCGGCGCTGATCTGCTCGGGCGAGAGCGGAGTCGAGGTGGTTCCCGAGAGTGAGGACGAGCTCCGTGTCGGGGAGGCACTGGACGCGCTGCTGCGCCAGCTGGCGATTCTGATGGTCGCCGACGGGGAGGGTGCGCGGCGGATCGCGCGCGTGGTGGTGCGCGGCGGCGATCAATGCCGGGTGGAGACCGCCGCCAGGGCGGTGGCCAACTCGCCGCTGGTGAAGGCCGCGCTGTATGGCGCCGATCCCAACTGGGGGAGGATCGTCCAGACTGTGGGTGGCGCACTCGGTGGCGGCGGCCTCGGTGGGGGACACCTGCCGCTCGACGTCTCGATCGAGGGCTTGCAGGTTTGCTCGGCCGGCGCCGCTGTGCTCGATGACGGAGAGGTCGAGGCCAGACTCAGGCCGGCGCTCGAACGTGCGGAGGTCGAGTATGAGATCACCCTTCCGGGCGATGGCGCGGAGACCGAGGTCTTCTTCTCGGATCTGTCCTACGACTACGTCCGCATCAACGCGGAGTACATGACATGAGCCTGGTTCACCAACCCAAAGCGCTTTTGCCAGGCCAGTCCGAGGTGCGAGCGGCCACGCGGACAGGCATTCGGGTACCCACCGTAATTGTCTCCCACCCATACAACCCGAGGACTGTTTCATGAGAGACGTAGGCACGCTGCTGGAGGCGCTCCCGTACATCCGAGAGTTTCACGGCAAGACCGTGGTCATCAAGTACGGCGGCGCCGCGATGGAGGACTCGGCGCTGCGCGAGGAGTTCGCGCGCGACGTCGTGCTGCTCAAGTACGTCGGCCTGAACCCGATCGTCGTGCACGGCGGCGGTCCCGACATCACCGCCTACATGCAGCGTCTCGGCCTGCCCGTCGAGTTCGTCGGCGGACTGCGCGTCTCCGACGAGAGCACCGTCGAGGTCGCCAAGATGGTGCTCGTCGGCAAGGTCAACACCGAGATCGTGCTGCGCATCAACCGCCATGGTCAGCCCGCGATCGGGCTGTGCGGCGACGACGGCTCGCTGTTTCGCGTCTCCCGCCGCACTGCGCCCGGAGGCGAGGACGTCGGCTTCGTCGGGCGCATCGACCACGTCGACGTGGACGTGCTCAACCACGTCTCGTCCGACTACATCCCGGTGATCGCCTCCGTCGGCGCCGACCGCGACGGGCACTCCTACAACGTCAACGCCGACGAGGCCGCCGGCGCCGTCGCCGGCGCGCTCGGCGCCTACAAGGTCGTCTTCCTCACCGACGTCCCCGGTTGGCTGCGCGACCCGGCCGATCCCGACTCGCTGATCGGGCAGGCCAGCACCGCCGAGATCCGCTCGGCGCTCGACTCGCTCGACGGTGGCATGCGCCCCAAGCTGCAGGCGTGCGTCGACGCGATCGGGGCGGGCGTGTCCGCTGCGCACATCCTCGACGGTCGGCTCGCGCACTCGCTCCTCTTGGAGCTCTTTACCGATGCCGGCATCGGAACCAAGATCGAGGCAGCCGCGTGACGCTGTCGGAGTTGCAGGTGCTCGAGCGCGAGCACGTCATTCCCTCCTACGCGCGCTCTCCGGTGCAGTTCGTGCGCGGCGAGGGTCCCTGGCTGTGGGACGAGCAGGGCGACGAGTACCTCGACTTCCTCTGCGGCATCTCCGTCACGAACGTCGGGCACTGCCATCCGCGCGTGGTCGCGGCTGTGCGCGAGCAGGTCGGCCGGCTGATGCACGTCTCCAACCTGTTCTACACCGAGCCCGCGATGCGCCTGGCCGAGCGTCTGGCTGAGTCGAGCCTTCAAGGCAAGGTCTATGTCTGCAACTCCGGCGCGGAGGCCAGCGAGGCCGCGATCAAGCTCGTGCGCAAGGCCCACCCGGGCGGCGACGTCGTGGTCGTGTACGGAGCGTTTCACGGGCGCACGTACGGCGCCCTGTCGGCCACGCCCCAGGAGGCCAAGCAGGCGCCGTTCGCCCCGCTCGTTCCCGGCTTTCGCGCGGTCGAACCCACGCCCGAGGCGATTGCCGGCGCCGTCGACGCTCACACGGCCGCCGTGCTGCTCGAGCCGATCCAGGGCGAGTCGGGCGTGAACGTGCTCTCGCTGCAGACGCTTCAGGCCGCACGCGACGCCTGCGACGAGCACGGCGCGGCGCTCGTGTTCGACGAGGTCCAGTGCGGGATGGGCCGCACCGGCACGCTGTGGGCCTACGAGCAGACCGGCGTCACCCCCGACGCGATGACGGTCGCCAAGGCGCTCGGCGGCGGCCTGCCGATCGGGGCGCTCCTCACCGCCCCGCACCTGGCCGACGTGTTTCAGCCCGGCGATCACGGCTCGACGTTCGCCGGCGGCCCCGTGATCGCCGCCGCCGCTCTCGCCGCACTCGACGTCATCGAAGATCCCGCGCTGCTCGGGCGCGTGACCACGCTCGGCCACCGGTTGCACACCGGGCTGAAATCCCTCCCGCACGTACTGTCGGTACGAGGACGCGGCCTGATGCTCGCGTGCGAGCTGGACGTCCCCGCGCCCGAGGTCGTCCGCCGCGCACTGCTCGAGCAGCGCCTGATCCTCAACGCCACCGGCCCCACCACCGTGCGCCTGCTGCCGCCGCTGATCGTCGGCGAGTCCGAGATCGACACGGCGCTCGAGCGCCTGGGCGCGGCGCTTCTCGCGGGCGACGGCGGGTAGGGTTCGCGCCTCGCGATGAGCGTTGACGCATCCACAGAGGGCTTTCCCCCGCGCACCGCCTCCTACGAGGCCGACCCCGAGCAGGTCGGTCGCGTGCTGCTGCTCTACTCCGGGGGCTTGGACACAAGCGTGATGCTGAAGTGGATCCAGGACCGCTACGGCGCGGAGGTCGTGTGCCTGACCGTCAACCTCGGGCAGCCGGGTGAGGACTACGAGGTGATCCGGGCCAAGGCGCTGCAGCTCGGCGCGCTGGACTGTCACGTCGTCGACGCGCGCGAGGAGTTCGCGCGCGAGTACCTGCTCCCGGCGATCAAGGCCAACGCGCTGTACGGCGGCGGCTATCCGCTGTTCACCGCGCTCGGGCGCCCGCTGATCGCCAAGCTCGCGGTGCAGCACGCGCGCACGAGCGGGTGCGACACGATCGCCCACGGCTGCACCGGCAAGGGCAACGACCAGGTGCGAATCGAGGCGACCGTCGCCACGCTCGCGCCGGAGCTGCGCACGATCGCGCCGGTGCGCTCGTGGCAGATGGGCCGTGAGGAGGAGATCGCCTACGCGCGCGAGCACGGCATCCCCATCAAGGGCGGGATCGAGGTCGCGCCCTATTCGATCGACGACAACCTCTGGGGGCGCTCCTCGGAGGGCCGCTGGATCGAGGATCTCGCGCACGCCCCCGAGGACGACGTGTTTCAGCTCGTCACCCGCCCCGAGGAGGCGCCCGAAGAGGCGCAGGCCGTCGAGGTCGAGTTCGAGCGCGGCGTGCCGGTGGCCCTTGACGGCGAGCGCCTGGAGCCGGTGGAGCTGATCGAACGGGCGGCGGAGATCGCCGCGCGCCACGGCGTGGGGATCGTCGACCACGTCGAGGATCGCATCGTCGGGCTGAAGGTCCGCGACGTCTACGAGGCGCCTGCCGCCGCGATCCTGCTGGCGGCCCACCAGGAGCTGGAGCGGCTGGTGTGCACGATCCACCAGAACCAGTTCAAGCCCCAGCTCGACCGTCAGTGGGCCTATCTCGTCTACGCCGGCCTGTGGTGGGAGCCGCTGCGCGCAGACCTCGACGCCTACATGGACAGCGTCAACGAGCAGGTGACGGGCACGATCGGCCTGAAGCTCTACCGGGGCAGCGTCCGCATCCTCACGCGCTCCTCGCCGAACGCGGTCTACGACGCGAGCCTCGCGTCGTTCTCACAGTCCGGCGGTCTGTTCTCCCAGGCGGCCTCGCCCGGGTTCATCGAGCTGTTCTCGCTGCAGTCGCGCATGGCCTGGCGCCTGCGCAACGACTCCTGAGCCAGGTCCCCCGCGTGCGCCGGAGGCGTCCGGTCGGAGACGTACGCTCCGAGGAGTCAATGATCGCCGAGGGATCTTCTTCATCGTCACAGACGCCCGTCCCGCGAGGGGGGTCCTCGCAACCCCCGAACGAGCGCGACCTGCTCGCCGAGCGCCGTGCGCTCCGCGCCGCGGAGTCCGGCGAGAACGCCCTCCTGCGCCGCGCCGAGACGGCCGAGGCGACCGTCAAGACGCTCGAGGGCCACGTCTCGAGCCTGCAGCGGCGCCTGCAGGAAGCCGAACAGGATGGACGGCGAACCTCCGAGCTGGCTGAGCGGCTGGAGAACGTGGAGAGCGCGCTTGCCGCGATACGCGAGAGCCATCGTCGGATGGCTGCGACCGTCAGCGAGCTGAAGGGCGTGGCGACGAGGCTGCGCACGGCCATCGATGCCCAGCCTCCGCGGGAGTCCTCATCCGTCCACCCGCGCAGCGAGGAGATGGCCGACGCGCTGGCAGCCGCCGTCGAGCGACTGCGCGCGCGTGCGCAGGCAAGCGTCGCGGCGCAGCCTGGTACGCCCAGCGTCCCGACCGTCGTGCGCCCGTCGCACAAGCACAGCATGTCGCTCCTCGGCCGCTGGCGGTTAAGACGCAAACAGCGGCGCGGGCGCTGAACGTCCGCCGCGGCGGACCCTAAGATCGATGCCGGTGTCCGTCCCCACCTGCGCCCATCTGCACGTCCACTCCGAGTACTCGCTGCTCGACGGGGCGTGCAAGATCGAAGCGCTGGCCGCGCGCGCCGCGGAGTTCGGCCAGCCCGCCCTCGGACTCACCGACCACGGCGTGATGAACGGCGCCGTCGAGCTGCACAAGTCCTGCGCCAAGCACGGCGTCAAGCCGATCGTCGGCTGTGAGATCTATCTCGTCGACGACCACCTGGCGGCGTCCGCCGGTCCGGGCTCGCCGAAGGTGCAGCGCAACCACCTGACGCTGCTGGCGTGCAGCGACGAGGGCTATCGCAACCTGGTGAAGCTCTCCTCGGCGGGCTTCCTGGAAGGACTCAACCGCGGCAAGCCGACCGTCGACCTCGACCAGATCGAGCGCCACTCTGATGGCGTGATCGCGCTCACCGGCTGCCTGGCCTCGCGCTTCTGTCAGCGGCTGCTGGAGGATCGACCGCAGGACGCCCGCGCCCATGCCGACGATCTGCGTCGGATCTTCGGCCCGGACAATGTCTACTTCGAGGTGCAGAAGAACGGTCTCGCCCAGCAGGAGAAGTGCAACGAGGGGATCGTGCGCATCGCCCACGAGCTCGGCGCCGGGCTGGTGGGCACCGGCGACGTCCACTACCTGCGCCGCGAGGACTACGACCACCACACCGCGCTGCTGTGTGTGCAGACCAAGAGCACGCTCGCCGCGCCCAAGCTGACGTTCGACACGAACGAGTTCTTCCTGCGCGACAACGCGCAGATGGCCGACGCGTTCGCGCAATGGCCCGAGGCGATCGCCAACACGCTGGAGATCGCCGAGCGCTGCTCGGTGGAGCTGGAGCTGGGCAAGCAGCTGATCCCCAGCTACGCGACGCCCGACGGCTCCAGCGAGAGCGAGTACCTGCGTGCGCGGGTGCTCGAGGGCCTTCAGCTGCGCTACGGCGATCCGCCGCCGGCGGAGGCGATCGAGCGCATGGAGATGGAGCTGGGCGTGATCGACCGGATGGGCTTCAACGCCTACTTCCTGATCGTCTGGGACTTCGTCAGGTACGCCAAGGAGAACGGCATCGCCGTGGGTCCCGGACGAGGCTCCGCCGCCGGCTCGATCGTCGCCTACTGCCTGGCGATCACCGACGTCGACCCGCTGCGCTACGACCTGCTGTTCGAGCGGTTCTTGAACCCTGAGCGCGTGTCGATGCCGGACATCGACATCGACTTCTCCGTGCGCGGGCGCGAGCGGGTGATGAAGTACGTGACCGAGAAGTACGGGCGTGAGTCGGTCGCGCAGATCGTCACGTTCGGCAAGATGTTCCCGCGCGCCGCCACCCGCGACGCGGCGCGAGTGCTCGGATTGGACTACGGCACAGGGGACCGTCTGGCGAAGCTGATCCCCGACCCGATCATGGGCCGCTCACCCTCCTTCGAGGAATGCCTGAAGCCGGGGCAGCCGCTGCGCAAGGCCTGCGACGAGGAGCCCGTCGCAAAGCAGATCGTCGACGTGGCGCAGGGGCTGGAGGGGATCGTGCGCAACAGCTCGATCCATGCCGCCGCCGTCGTGATCGCCGACCGCCCGCTGACCGACATCGTGCCGCTGCAGCTCGCCGACGCAGGCGCGGATGAGAACGGAGAGAGGGCATTTCGCACCGTCACCCAGTTCTCGATGAAGCCGATCGAGGACATCGGCCTGCTGAAGATGGACTTCCTCGGGCTGCGCAACCTCGACGTGATCGAGGACGCGCTGGACATCATCGAGCGCTCCACGGGGCAGCGCCCGGAGATGACGACGCTGCCGTTGGATGACGCGCGCACGTATGAGATGCTCGCGCGAGGCGACTCCACCGGTGTGTTCCAGTTCGAGTCCGAGGGCATGCGCGAGGCATTGCGGAAGGTGCGTCCGGACGAGTTCAACGACCTCGTCGCGCTCAACGCGCTCTACCGTCCGGGCGCCATGGACCAGATACCGGTGTACGCCCGGGGCAAGCACAACCCGCAGGCGATCTCCTATCCGGACGAGCGCCTGCGAGCGATCCTGGAGTCCTCCAACGGGGTGATCCTCTACCAGGAGCAGGCGATGCAGATCTCCAAGGAGCTCGCGGGCTTCTCCGGCGCGAAGGCCGACGATCTGCGCAAGGCGATCGGCAAGAAGAACCGGCAGGCGATGGCGGCGCTGAAGCCCGAGTTCGTCGAGGGCTGTCGCGCATCCGGCACCAAGCCAGAGGTGATCGAGTTCCTGTGGAACACCAACGAGAAGTCCGCCGACTACTCGTTCAACAAGAGCCACGCCGCCTGTTACGGGCTGATCGCGTATCGCACCGCCTGGCTGAAGGCCAACCACACCGCCGAGTACATGGCGGCGCTGATCTCCTCGGTGATGTCGACCAAGGACAAGGTCCCGTTCTTCGTCGCCCGCTGCGAGGAGATGGGCATCGAGATCCTGCCGCCCGACGTGAACCTCTCAGATCATCAGTTCACGGTCGGGGCGCCGAGCGCAAAGGGCGGAGTCGGCGACGTCCGCTTTGGCCTGGACGCCGTCAAGGGAGTTGGGTATCAGGCTGTGGAGGCGATCAAGCGCGCGCGCGAGGAGGGCGGAGAGTTCTCCTCGCTGTGGGACTTCTGCGAGCGCGTGGACAGTCGCGCGGTCAACAAGAAGGCGATCGAGGCGCTGGTCAAGTGCGGCGCGCTGGGCTCCACCGGCGCGAGCCGCAAGGGCATGCTCAGCGTGCTCGAGCAGGCGCAGGCCGCGGGCCAGAAGGCCCAGCAGGACGCGCAGATCGGCCAGGGCTCGATCTTCGACCTCGCCCCCGAGCCGGGTGCTCAGTCCCCTGAAGGCGCCACCGGCGAGGCGGGCGGGCTCGGCGGGGGAGCGGTTGCGGCAGGGGCTCCTCGGGTGCTCGCGGCGTTCGCCCGGCCGGCCCACCCCCCGATTCCGGCCGAGGAGTTCGACCAGGCGGAGCTGCTCGCGGTCGAGAAGGAGGCGATCGGCCTGTTCGTGTCCGCGCACCCGCTCAAGCCGCTGCGCGAGATCCTGCGCGCACGCACCGATTGTCAGCTGGCGGCGCTGTCGGACCGCCGCGACAAGGACTGGGTGACGGTCGGTGGGATCATCGTCGAGGCCAAGCGCATCCGCACCCGCTCCGGCGACCCGATGATGTTCGCCACGCTTGACGATCTCGGCGGCGCCGTGGAGATGCTCGTGTTCGGCAAGGCTCTGTCCGAGCACGAGGCCGCGCTCGCGGTCGACCAGGTCGTGCTCGTGCGCGGACGGGTCGACCACAAGGAAGCCGGCAAGACCTGCCTCATCGTTCAGACCGCCGAGGTGTTCGCCCCCTCGGAGCAGGAGATCGCCGATGCCGGCAAGCAGGCTGACGCGGACGCCCGCACGGCCGTGGCGCTCGCCAAGCCCGTGTCGGTGCGCGTGAACCTCGCGGGCGTGTCCCCGAGCGCGATCGAGGAGGTCAAGCAGCTCGCCGTCGACTACCCCGGGCCGGCGGAGATGTGGATCGAGATCGCCACTGACGAGGGGATGCGGCGACTGCGTCTGGGCGAGTCCTATCGAGTGCAGAACACGCCGACCGTGCGGGCGGAGCTCGAGAGCATCTTCACCTCCACCTCCACCTCCACCTCCACGCCCGCGGTCGCCGAGGCGCTCGCCGGCTGACCTGGGCGCCCGTCCGCGCGACCCGCGTCCTGCACCACTCGACGTCCTGTCGGCTCGCCGGACAGACCCGGCGCACGCGGGTCCTATTTGTGCTTTCGCGCCCGCAGGCCTCGCTCGCGCAGCTCCATCGCCAGCGCTACTTCCGCGCGCGAGGGGCCTTCGCGGTTCTCGCCCGGCGTCTCCAGCACACACGGCAGCTGCTGCAAGCCGGGCGCGGACAGGAACGCCATGCAGCCCTCCTCGCCGAGCTCGCCCGCACCGACGTTCGCGTGACGGTCGCGGTTGGAGCCCAGCGGCGTCTGGGAGTCGTTCAGGTGCAGCGAGCGCACGCGACCGCGGCCAAGCGCACGCGTGCATTCGCGCTGCACCGAGCTCATGCCGCCGGTGGTGCGGATGTCATACCCGGAGGCGAGCAGGTGGCAGGAGTCCAGGCACACCCCCAGGCGCTCGTCTCCACCGGCCGCGTCCAGCAGCTGCGCCAGCTCCTGAAACGAACGCCCGAGCGTGCCGCCCGCGCCCGCGGTGTTCTCCAGATGCAGCTCGCAGCCCTCGCTGTCGGCCAGCGCCTCACGAATCGTCTCTCCGGCGCGCGCGATCGCCTCGCCGACATGTCCCGTCTTGGCCGATCCGGGATGCAGCACCACGCCTGATGCCCCGATCGCCTGGCCCACGCGCAGGGAGTGCGTGAGTGACGTGAGTGACTTGGCGCGGACTTCCGGATCCTCGCTGGCGCAGTTGAGCAGGTAGACGGCGTGGATCAGCACCGCGTCGATGGGACTGTCGTCCATCGCCTCCACAAACGCGGCGTAGTCCTCCTCGGTGTAGGCGGTGGGTCGCCACATCCGCGGCGACTGGTTGAAGATCTGGATCGCCTCACAGCCGCGCTCCACTCCGCGTTCGATCGCTTTGGGCAGACCGCCGGCGGGCGAGACGTGCGCTCCGACTAGCATGGCGCGAACCTTATGGTTTCCGCCGCCCCCGGACAGTCCCCCAACGCCGAGCGCCCGATGCGCGTGCGGTTCGCCCCATCGCCCACCGGCGCGCTGCACATCGGCGGCGCGCGCACCGCCCTGTTCAACTGGCTGCTCGCTCGCGGTCACGGCGGGGAGCTGGTGCTGCGCATCGAGGACACCGATCGCGAGCGCTCGACTCCGGAGAACGTCGAGCAGATCCTCGATGCGCTGCGCTGGTTGGAGCTCGACTGGGACGAGGGGCCGATCATGCAGACCGAACGCTCCGAGCGTCACGCGCAGGCGTTGGCGGCGCTGCTCGACGGCGGGCACGCCTACCGCTCCAGCGCGACTGCCGAGGACGTCAAGGCCTACAAGCTCGCCCACGGCGCCGAGCGCGGCTTCCGCGGCGAGGGGTGGGCGGGGAGTCAGAAAGACGGAGCGATACGGCTGCGGGTGTCCGAGGAGGGCGCGACGGTCGTCCACGACGCCGTCCGTGGCGACACGCGCTTCGAGCACGTCCATCTCGACGATCCCGTGATCGCGCGCGCCGACGGCTCGGTGCTCTACAACTTCGCGGTCGCGATCGACGACCTCGACGCGCGCATCACCCATGTCGTCCGTGGCGAGGATCACCTGTCGAACACCCCCAAGCAGCTGCTCGTGCTGGAAGCCGTGAGAGCGGTCGGCTTCGGCCCCGACACGCCGCCTCCCGTCTATGCGCACCTGCCGCTGCTGCACGGCCCGGACGGCAAGAAGCTGTCCAAGCGCCACGGCGCCGCCTCCGTGCAGGAGCTGCGCGACGCCGGCTACCTGCCCGAGGCCGTGCGCAACTACCTGGCGCTGCTGGGCTGGGGCGCCGGCGACGATCAGACGGTGCTCGCGACCGAGGAGCTGATCGAGCGCTTCGGGCTCGATCGCGTCAGCCGCAATCCGGCGCGCTTTGACGAGAGGAAGCTGCGCTGGCTGAACGGCGTGTGGATACGCGACCTGCCCGTAGACGAGCTCGCCGGTCGGGTCGGGGCGTTCCTGCGCGAAGGCGGCCACGCGCAGGCTGCCGAGGATCGCAGGCTCCCGCGCGCCGTCGAGATCAGTCAGGAGAAGATCCACACGCTCGCGGACTTCTGGCCGCTGACCGGGCCACTGCTCGACAGCCCGGTGGACGATTCCAAGGCTCGCGAGCGCTGGCTCGGCGAGGAGGGTGCAGCCACGCTGAGGCAGGCGCGCGAGGCGCTGGCCGAGCTCGACGGGTTCTCCGAGTCCGGCGTGGGGTCGGCGCTGGAGGCGCTCGTCTCGCGCCTGCAGGCCAAGCCGCGCGAGGTCTATCAGCCGCTGCGCGTGGCGATCGCCGGGACGACGATCTCGCCCGGCATCTTCGAGAGCGTCGCGCTGCTGGGCCGTGAGGAGACACTGGTTCGGATCGACCGAGCGCTGGATTCAGCGCCGCGCTCGAATTCCGCGCAAGCCGGCTGACGCCCCATCGGCGCTCGCCGCATCGGGGGCGTGCGCGACGTGGCCGCGCCCGATGCCACCGGCCGATCGAGGGCTGGGTGCAAGATTCCTCTCAACCATTCGTCCAGGCGTGCCGATAGGACCTCGACGATGCCCGCAACAGCGACCAAGACCAAGAGCGGCGCCCGCAAGGCCGCGCCCGTCACCGCGCGCGAGCGCGCCGCCCTTAAAGCTGTGGCTCTGGCACCCGACACGCCGACGGCGCCCGACGGAGCCGGGGGCGCACCCACTCCCGCCGGGGCTTCGACCCGACGCCAGGGCGAGGGCCACGGCCGGCGCCTGACGAGCGCGTTCGAAGCGCTGGAGGCGTTCCCCGCCCTCGCGGAGTCGCGCAACCGTCTGCTCTCGGTCGTTCAGAAGGACAACGTCGCCACCGCCGACGTCGTCACTGCGGTGGAGTCCGACGTCGCGCTCAGCATCGCCGTGCTGCGCCTCGCCAATCAGGTGCAGAGCCGACGCGGACGCGTGGAGACGATCGTCGCGGCCGTGGAAGTGCTCAACGAGCAGACCGTGCAGGCGCTTGCTGCACGGGTGCGGACATTCGACTTCTTCGAGCGCTCCAGCGTGTGGGATGCCGCGCCCGAGCGCTTCCGGCTGCACGCACTGTCCACCCAGCATGCGGCCGATCGGCTCGCCGCCGAGGTCGGCTACGAGCATCGCGACCGCCTGACCGTCACGAGCCTGCTGCACGACGTCGGCAAGCTGGTGCTGCTGCACGCCTATCCCGGCTATCCCTCGCAGGTCCACCGCGGCGCCAAGACGCCCGAGGAGCGCATTCACCAGGAGCGTCGCGAGCTGGGCGTCGACCATGCGCTCGTCGGCGGCGTGCTGATCCGTCGCTGGGGGCTGCCGAGCAACGTCGCGACTACGATCGAGCGCCACCACAATCCCGACGTCGAGGGCGAGGTCGCGTTCGTGCGCCTCGCGGACATGCTCGCCCACTACGAGCAGGGCTCGATCGTCTCGCCCGGGGAGATGCTGCAGACCGCGCGCATGCTCGGCCTCGGCGCGGACGAGCTCAGGCGCGTGATGTACGAGCTGCCGAGCACCGCCGGCCAGCGCCAGCGCCACGTCGATCCCTCACCACTGTCCGGACGCGAGCTCGGGGTGCTGCAACGCCTCGCCGAAGGCAAGGTCTACAAGCAGATCGCCCACGAGCTGATGCTCTCCACGAGCACGGTTCGCACCCACCTGCACAACATCTACGGCAAGCTCGGCGCGGTCGATCGCGCGCAGGCTGTTCTGATAGCGACTGAGCGCGGCTGGTTGTAGTTCCCTAGCATCGCCCTACGCGATGCTGTCGATTACCAGCAAGTCCCCGTACGCCGTGCTCGCGCTCGCCGAGTTGGGACGCAGCACGGGTTCGAACCCGGTGCCGATCGGGGAGCTGGCGCGCCGACGCGAGGTGCCGGTGCAGTTCTTGGAGCAGCTGTTCGCCGTGCTCAGGCGCGCCGGGGTCATCAGCTCCCAGCGTGGTGTCAAGGGCGGCTACCGCTTCGCCCGCGAGCCCTCGAGCGTGACCGTGCTGGAGATCGTCGAGCTGCTCGATGGACCCCTCGGTCGCGACGCCGAGGGCGTGTTCGCCGACGCGGCGCAGGCCGCGCGCAGGGTGCTCGCGCACACCACGATCGCCGACGTGATCGAGCGCGAGTCGCGCGAGGCCGGCGCGAGCATGTACTACATCTGAGCTCCCGCGAGGCCCGCTGAGCACGCTCTCGGCGATGGCGCCCACTATTGTCGAGGGCGATATGTCCCGAATCCCGATCAACATTGCGGAGCTGGTGGGGGACACGCCGCTGATCGCTTTGTCCCAGCTGCTGGAGGGACCGGCTGCGGACGGCGGCGTGGAGCTGTTTGCCAAGCTCGAGTCACAGAACCCCGGCGGGTCGGTCAAGGACAGGATCGGCGTGGCGATGATCGAGGCCGCCGAGCGGGAGGGCAGCATCGAGCCGGGTCGCACCACGATCGTCGAGGCGACCTCCGGCAACACCGGCATCGCGCTCGCGTTCGTGTGCGCCGCCCGGGGCTATGACCTTGTGCTGACCCTTCCACAGGGCATGTCCCGTGAGCGTGAGAGCCTGCTGCGGCTCTATGGGGCGCGGGTGAACATCACCGAGTCCCTGGGCGGAATGGGGGAGGCGGTGGCGGCCGCGCGCGCGATGGCCTCAGGGCCCGACGTGTTCCTGCCCGATCAGTTCTCCAATCCCGCCAACCCAGAGGTTCACCGGCGCACGACCGGGCCGGAGATCGAGCGTGCGCTGGACGGTCGCCTCGACGTGCTCGTGGCGGGAGTCGGCACGGGCGGCACGATCACCGGCGCCGGCGGCTACCTGCGCGAGCGCAACCCCGACCTGCGCATCGTCGCCGTGGAGCCCAGCGGCTCGGCCGTGCTGTCTGGAGGTACGCCAGGTCCACACCGCATTCAGGGCATCGGTGCGGGGTTTGTCCCCGCCGTGCTCGACCGTGAGCTGCTCGACGAGGTGATTCCCGTCTCCGACGACGACGCGATCCACACCGCCTGGGACTGTGCCCGTCGCACGGGCGTGCTCGCCGGGATCTCCTGTGGGGCCGCGCTGTGGGGGGCGCTGCAGGTCGCCGCGCGCCCGGAGTCCAAAGGCAAGAGGATTGTCGCGATCATGCCCGACTCCGGCGAGCGCTACGTCTCGCAGGCCTTCTTCGCTCCCTGACGCCACCCGGCGCTGTCCACGTGCCACCACACGCGGCCAGTCGCCGTGTGGCGTCAGATGCGTTGCTCTGAATGACCGGCACGTGCCCGGCCGCCGTGTGGCGTCAGATGCGTTGCTTGCACGACTTCGTCGCAGAAGTCCAGCGGAGTGGGCGTAACGACGGCGCTACGCTGTTCGCATGCCCGGCCTCAGCGTGCTCGCACTCCTCGCGAAAGAGTTGCGTCGCGACATGGACGCCGCGCGCGACCGCGATCCCGCGGCTCGCGGTGTGGGGCGGGTGGAGATACTCACGACCTGGCCCGGCATCCATGCGCTGCTGGCCCACCGCACCGCGCACGCGCTGCACGAGGCGGGCGTGGCGCTGTTGCCGCGGGCGATCTCGATGTGCTCGCGCGCGCTGACCGGCATTGAGATCCATCCCGCGGCCCGCATCGGCGAGGGCCTGTTCATCGACCACGGCGCCGGTGTCGTGATCGGAGAGACCGCCGTCATCGGCAACGACGTGACGCTGTATCAGGGCGTCACGCTCGGCGGCACCGGGTTCGCCACCGGCAAGCGCCATCCGACGGTGCAGGACAACGTCACGATCGGCTCGGGCGCGAAGCTCTTGGGACCGATCACGATCGGTCACGGCGCGAAGATCGGGGCCAACAGCGTCGTCATCACCGACGTCCCTCCGAACTCCACCGTCGTCGGCAACCCGGGACACCCGGTGCGCGTGGACGGCCGCCGCGTCGAGGGTCCCGACGCCGACTGGATTCACCTGCCCGACCCGATCGCCGAGGCGATCCAGGCGCTGGCGAGTCGCATCGGCGCGCTGGAGCGCGCCCTCGGCGAGCTCTCCGGCGAGGAGCCCGACGCTCCGGTCGCGGAGGTCACGCCGCTGCGCTCGGTCCGCGGACCGAACCCGGCCGGGGGGTAGGCCGCTCGCAAATCGGCGCGCAGCGCCATCGTCAGCATCAAGCGCAATGCCGGCTCCCGCGTCGGATGCGTCTGATAGACATGTCGTCCCTCGTGAGCCCGGACCTGCATGCAAATCATCTCCGTCGGCGTGTCGCAGCCGTCCTTGCCACGTGCGTTGCCGCATTGGCGCTGGTCATGGCGGCCCTGTCTCAACAGGCGCTCGCCGAGTCCTTGGGCGACGGCGGTGCGCCGCTTGTCCCCTACATCGTCAACGGGCAGGAATCCTCGATCTCGCAGTTTCCCTGGCAGGTGTTCGTCCTGGTGGAAGAGGGGGGCGGCGAGGCGGCGACATGCGGCGGCTCGATCCTCGACGCGACCCACGTCCTCACGGCCGCTCACTGTGTGGATCACGAGGGCTCGACCACTCCCTTTCCGGCGAGCGACGTCTTCGTCGAGGCGGGTGCATCTGAAGTGGTGCTGGGCTTTGGCGTGTCGCCAATCACCGCTCAAGAACAAAGCGTGAAGAGCTTCCGCACCGATCCTTACTACACCGTGCTGCCGAACATCAAGGACGACGTCGCGGTACTCGAACTCTCTGCACCGTTTCAACTCTCGCCGGAACTGCATGCCCAGGCAATCTCGCTGGTAGCTCCCGGGGCCACTCCGGCTCCAGGAACCACGCTCTCGATCAGCGGATACGGCAGAGAGAGCGGCGCCGAAGGCTCCAAACCCGACGGCAAGCTCTACTCGACGACTCTCACCGCCATCAGCAGCGACGCCTGTCGTAGCTCCGTGGGGGTCAACTCGGCCGTGCTGCTCTGTGCCGAGTCGTCGAGTTCGGCGACCTGTCAGGGAGACAGCGGCGGACCGCTGACCGAAGGCAGCCCCGCCGTGCAGGTCGGCATCGTCGACTTCGGGCCCAACGGCTGCCCGGTGGGTCAGCCCGATGGCTTCTCGAACGTGGCCGCGCCCGAGATCCAAGAATTCATCAAGGGCAACGAATCGCCTCCCATCGCCGCGCGTCCGACCTCACCCCCGGTGATCAAGTCGGTCGGGTCCGCCCCGGTCGCCCTCGGCCCGCTGACGTGCGAACCGGGCGCATGGAGCGGCTCTCCGTCGTTCACGTACACGTTTCAAGAGGAAAACGCTTCCGCCCAGTTTCTCCAGAGCGGCTCTGTGGACGTCTTCACTCCCCCTGCGACCCTCGTCGGCATTCCGCTTGTGTGCATCGTGCAGGCCAGCAACCCTGGTGGCGTGACCACGTTCCGCAGCGGTACGTCACCTGCGATCGCGGCTGACACGACGCCCCCGACCACCGCGATCAAGACGCTGAAGTGCAAGCTGCAAGCGTGCACGCTGGTGTTCGTCGCCTCCGATCCCAACGGGGTGGCGCTGGGTCTCGCACCAACAGTGTCGTACTCGGTCGTTGCGAAGTGTCCGAAGAGAAAAGGCAGAAAGACGTCCAAGAAAGCCGCCTGCCATAAGACGAAGACGGTGAAGACGTCGCCCCAGGCGCTCACGACGCCGGGATCGTTCCAGGCGACGGCATCGCGGCTGCCATATGGCGAGAAGCTCACGTTCAAGCTCGAAGTGGGCAACGCAGCCGGTCTGAAAGCCAGGACGGCGAGTGCGCACATCACGCTGCACAAGCCAAAGCCGAAGAGGAAAAAGAGGCGCTGACGCGCCTCGCCGGCGCCTGAGCCGGGCGGGGCGGCGGGGGTCGCGGCCACGTCAAGGCGGGAGGGGCACCCGCCGAGCGCGCATCTATCCTGAGGTTGAATGCCCGACGACGCCCAAGTGAGGCTGGAGAGCCTCGATCTCGTGCCCGATGGGGTGCAGGCAGCATCGGATCCTGCCAACGCCGAGCCCGAGAGCGTGCCGAGCGACCGTCTCGACGAGCCCAGGCCGCCCGGCCAGCGCTCACCCGAAGAGGAAGGACGGATCGAGCGTCTGCTGGCGGGGCTGAACGAGCCTCAGCGCGAGGCGGTCACGCACGGTGAGGGACCGCTCTTGATCCTGGCGGGAGCCGGGAGCGGCAAGACGCGCGTGCTGACGCATCGGATCGCGTTCCTGATCTACACCGAGCAGGCGCACCCGAACGAGATCCTGGCGATCACGTTCACGAACAAGGCCGCGCAGGAGATGCGCGGACGTGTCGAGGGCCTGCTGGGGCGTAATACGCGCGGGATGTGGCTGATGACGTTCCACGCGGCCTGCGCGCGCATCCTGCGCTCCGAGGCGCAGCGTCTCGGATACACCCGTCAGTTCACGATCTACGACCAGGCTGACGCGCGGCGGCTGACGCGCCGCTGCATCGACGAGCTGGGAATCGACCCCAAGCGCTTCACGCCCGCGGCGATCCACAGCCAGATCTCGGCCGCCAAGAATCGCTTGCGCGCCGCCGAGGACTACCGCCAGGCGGTGGGCTCGCCGTTTGAGGAGATGGTCGCTGACGCCTATGAACTGTACGAGCGCGACCTGCTGCGGATGAACGCGATGGACTTCGACGACCTGCTGTTCCGCGCGGTCAACGTGCTGGAGCTCTACGAGGAGGTGCGCACGCGCTACGCGCGCGCGTTCAGGCACGTGCTCGTGGACGAGTACCAGGACACCAACTACGCGCAGTACCGGCTGCTGCAGCTGCTTGTGGGTGGCGGCAAGGCTCCGAAGCGCGGCGAGCGCGTCCAGCTCGAGGGCCATCGCAATCTGGCGGTAGTGGGCGATGACTCGCAGTCGATCTACGGATTTCGCGGCGCCGACGTGCGCAACATCCTCGACTTCCAGGACGACTTTCCCGACGCGCGCGTGGTGAAGCTCGAGCAGAACTACCGCTCGACGCAGCGCATCCTGTCGGCCGCGAACGCGGTGATCGCCAACAACCGCGGAGGGATCGCGAAGCGGCTGTGGAGCGAGCGCGGCGACGGCGAGCCGATCCATGTGCGCGAGCTGGATGACGAGCACGGCGAGGCGCGGTTCATCGTGGGGGAGATAGAGCGGCTCGTGGACGAGGGCGCCTCGCGCGCGGAGATCGCGGTGCTGTACCGGACGAACGCGACGTCGCGGGTGATCGAGGACACGCTCGTGCGCCGCGAGATCGCCTACCAGGTGATCGGCGGGACGAAGTTCTACGAGCGCGCGGAGATCAAGGACGCGATCGCCTACCTGTCATGGCTGGCCAATCCCTACGACGTGGTGGCGTTCACGCGCATCGTCAACTCTCCCCGCCGCGGCCTGGGTCGCACGTCGCTGTCGCGGATCGTCGCGCACTCCGCCACCGTGGGCGTGTCCGTGTGGGAGGCGGCGGCCGCCGCCGAGCAGATCCCGGGCCTGGGCGCGGCCGCGGTGAAGTCGTTGAAGCGGTTCATGTCGACGATGGCCGAGCTGTCGGAGCTCGCTCAGCAGGGCATCCCCGTCGGGGACCTGCTCGACGCGGTGCTCTCGCGCAGCGGTTACCTGGACGCCTTGGAAGCGGAGGCGCTGGGGGGTGCCGAGAAGACGATCGAAGCGCAGGGGCGCCTGGAAAACCTCGACCAGCTGGTGGAGGTCGCGCGCGAGTTCGACGCCGCCGCGACCGAGCAGGAGGACACCCTGGACCTGTTCCTGCAGCAGCTCGCGCTCGTCGCCGACGCCGACTCTCGCCGCGAGGACGAGGGGCTCGTGACCCTGATGACGCTGCACAACGCCAAGGGCCTGGAGTACCCGATCGTGTTCATCGCCGGCTGCGAGGACGGCGTGTTCCCGCACTCGCGCGCGCTGGACGAGGGCGGGCTGGAGGAGGAGCGGCGGCTGTTCTACGTCGGCGTCACCCGCGCCAAGCGCGAGCTGTATCTCACCTACGCGCGCCGACGCTCGGTGTTCGGGCAGGCCACATACGGGCTGCGCAGTCGCTTTCTGGACGAGATCCCCGCCGAGCTGACCGACCGTGAGGAGGAGATGCGGCTGAGCGCCGGCGCCGCCCCCGTCGGTGTGGGGGCGGGTGGGCGGACGATCGGCGGACGCTCACCGCAGAGCTGGGCGGCCTCGCGCGCCGCCGAGACCGTCCCCGCCAAGACCTATCGCATGGGCGAGGACGTCGTGCATGCCGCCTTCGGCGAGGGCGTCGTCACGGGCGTGGAGCCGGGCGGGGTGATCGTCGTGCGCTTCGCCGGCGACGGGTCCGAACGCAAGCTGATGGCCGAGTACGCGCCGGTCAGCCGCCGCTGAGCATACGATCCACTCTGTGACGGCGCAGATCATCGACGGCAAGGCCATCGCCGCGCGCGTGCGGGAGGAGGTCGCCGAGGGCGTGCGTGCGTTCAATGCGCAGACCGGCCGCACGCCGGGCCTGGCGACGGTGCTCGTCGGCGACGATCCGGCGTCGGCGATCTACGTGGGCGGCAAGCAGCGGGCGAGCGCGCAGGCGGGGATGCGGGCGTTCGACGTGCGCCTGCCGGCGGATTCGACGCACGCGCAGGTCGCGGAGCGGTTGCGCGAGCTGGCAGAGAACGATGATGTGAGTGGGATCCTGCTGCAGCTGCCGGTCCCCGAGCCGCTCGACGGCCCTTCGCTCACCGAGCTGGTACCGCCGGAGAAGGACGTGGATGGGCTGACGCCGGTGAATGCCGGCCTGCTGTCGATGGGACGCTCCGGGCTCGTGTCGGCAACGCCGCTGGGCGTGCTCGAGCTGCTGCGCCAGAGCGAGATCGAGCTGGCGGGCGCCGAGGCGGTTGTGGTGGGGCGCTCGAACCTGTTCGGCAAGCCGATGGCGCAGCTGCTGCTCGCACGCGACGCGACCGTGACCGTGTGCCACTCGCGTACGCGCGACCTGCGCGCGGTGTGCGCCCGCGCGGACGTGCTGATCGCCGCGGTGGGACGCCCGCGTCTGATCGAGGGCTCGTTCGTCAAGCCGGGCGCGGTAGTGATCGACGTGGGCATGAATCGGCTGACGCCCGAGGAGGCTCATAACAAGAGCGGGCTCGTCGGCGACGTCGACTACGCGGCCGCCGTGGAGGTCGCCTCCGCGATCACACCCGTGCCGGGAGGCGTGGGTCCGACGACGATCGCGTTTCTACTGCGCAACACGCTGCAGGCGGCGCGCATGCAGGCAGGGCTCGCGTGAGTCTCCGCCGTCTGCGCCTCGGCGAGCTGCTCGCGCTGGCTGGCGCGATCTGCGTGATCGTGTCGCTGTTTGAGCCGTGGTATGAGAACTCCCTGGGCAAGCTCAGCGCATGGGACACGTTCGGCCCGGCGCTCGTGCTGCTGATCGCGGCGGCAGCCGCGGCGCTCGGGTTGGTCGTGAGCACGATCACCGAGCGCAGCACCGCGCTGCCTGTCGCTGCGGGGGTGTGGAGCACGCTGTTTGGCGCCGTCGCCGTCATCGCCGCGATCGTGCGGGTGCTCGAGCGTCCCGAACACGCGACCTCGCTGTGTGCGGGCGCTTGGCTGGCGCTCGCCGGCGCGATCCTGATGCTCGCCGGCTCGTGGCAGTCGCTGCGCG
Source organism: uncultured Solirubrobacterales bacterium (assembly GCA_963744245.1). Lineage (GTDB taxonomy): Bacteria > Actinomycetota > Thermoleophilia > Solirubrobacterales > Solirubrobacteraceae > Palsa-744. The sequence goes on along the minus strand of CAVUST010000001.1, from coordinate 2,370,891 downwards.
ACGAACGCCCATCGTTGTATGAGCCGGCAGACCCACCGCCGCTGCCACCGCCGGACCCCCACCCCAACGGCACGGGCGCTGCCGGATAGCACACCGCCGCACCAAGTCCGCGTCTTCGCGCGGCGGGCTCTCCCCGAGACGCCCCATAGAATGCGCGTCGTGATCGACCGCGACGAAGTCCTGCACGTCGCTCGCCTGGCCAGTCTGCGGCTGGGCGAGGAGGAGATCGAGCCGCTGGCCCGAGAGCTGTCGGCCGTGCTCGACCATGTCGCGCGCATCGGCGAGCTCGACCTGGAGGGTGTGGCGCCGACCACGCATGTGGTGGAGGTCGCGGGGGCGCTGCGCGCGGACGAGCCGCGCGAGTCGCTGCCGCGCGAGGTCGCGCTCGCGCAGGCGCCCGCGGTGAGCGGCAACGGCTTCTCGGTGCCCAGTCCGCAGGCATGAGGAGCCGTGCCGGTGTCTGAGCTCGAACCGGTCATCGGCCTGGAGATCCACGTCCAGCTGAAGACCCGCACGAAGATGTTCTGCGGCTGTGAGCTGTCGTTCGGCGAGCCGGAGAACACGCGCACGTGCCCGGTCTGCCTGGGCCTGCCGGGCGCGCTGCCGGTGGCCAACGCGCAGGCGATCCATCTGGGTCTGACGATCGGGCTGGCGCTCGGCTCGAAGCTGGCGCCGACATCGTTGTTTCATCGCAAGAACTACTTCTATCCGGACCTGCCGAAGGGTTATCAGATCTCCCAGTACGACCAGCCGCTGTGCAACGGTGGCCGGCTGGGGGAGGTGCGCGTCCACCGGGTGCACCTGGAGGAGGATGCGGCCAAGCTGACCCATGTCGGCGACAGCGGGCGCATCCACGGCTCGCGGGAGAGCGTCGTGGACTTCAACCGCGGCGGCACGCCGCTGGCGGAGATCGTGACCGAGCCAGACCTGCGCAGCGCTGAGCAGGCGAGCGAGTGGCTGAAGCTGCTGCGCACCACCCTGCGCCAGCTGCAGGTCAGCGACGTGAACATGGAGGAGGGCTCGTTGCGCTGCGACGCGAACATCTCGCTGCGGCCGGTCGGGACGGATGAGCTGGGAACGAAGACGGAGCTGAAGAACATGAACTCGTTCCGCTTCATCGAGCGCGGGATCAGGACCGAGATCGCCCGCCAGGAGGAGATCCTGCGGGGCGGCGGGCAGGTTGTCCAGGAGACGCTGCACTACGACCCCGCCTCGGGCGCGATCACAACGCTTCGCTCCAAGGAGGAGGCGCACGACTACCGCTACTTCCCCGAGCCGGACCTCGTGCCGGTGGCGATCGACGAGCAGATGCGCGCGCGGGCGCAGGCCGCGCTGGGAGAGCTGCCGGCAGACAGAGCGCAGCGGTACGAGCGCGAGCTGCTCCTCAGCGCCGACAGTGCGCGGCTGCTGGCGTTCAGGGCCGAGCTGGGGGACTACTTCGAGGCTGCGCTCGCGACCGCGGCCGATCCCCCGCCGCCGGCGCAGGCGCTCGCGAACTGGATCGCCACCGATCTGCTGAGTCGCCTGCGCGAGGACGAGGATCCGGCTGACTCGCGGGTGCAGGCGGGTGCGCTGGCGGCGCTCGTGGGACTGGTGGCGGCGAAGCGGATCAGCGTCGGCGCGGGCCGGCAGGTGCTCGATCGCCTTGTGGCCGAGGGCGGCGAGGATCCGGCGGAGATCGTGCGCGAAGAGGGCATGGAGGCGATCGGCGGAGGCGATGAGCTGGGCGAGATCGTTGCCGCGGCGCTGCAGGCCAACCCCGACGCGGCCGAGCAGGTGCGCGAGGGCAACGCGCGGGCGATCGGACCGATCGTGGGGCACGTGATGCGCGAGACCAAGGGCCGGGCCGACGGCGGCGAGGTTACGAAGCTCGTCCACGAGCAGCTCGGGGTCTAAACGACGCACTCGCATTTTGGACTGTGGGCCAAAGGCAGGACGGCGGGGATGCGCCAGTATGCTGGCCATGAACCCACCAGTGGCCAACTCGATCGCCCAGTCCCCGCGCCGGTTCGTGCTGTTGCCGGAGCAGGGGGAGGTCGCGTCGAGTCGAGGGCCGCGAATTCGTCGTTATCGGCTGGCGAGTGTCGGCCGTCGCTCAGGGATGAGCGAAGTCTCCTCACACAGGTCTCCTCCGGCTTCCCTCGGCCGGAAGTGAGCGGGGCGCGGCCGGGCGGGGTGGCGATTCCCGTCCGGCCGCACCGTCGCCTTCTGGCCGCGCCGTCGGCTAACCTGGAGTGATGAGCCAAGAACGGTCCTCCTCGTCGAGTTCGTTCGCCCGCACGGTCGTGGCGGTGCTCGTGCTGCTTGTCGTCGGGTACTTCCTGCTGCACGTGCTGATCGGTGTCGCCGTGGCGGTCGCCGGGTTCGTGCTCGTGATCGCGGCGATCGTGGCCGTCGTCTGGGCTGTGCGCGTCCTGCTCTGAGGCGAGGGGGCGCGCGGGCAAGATGGCCTACATCGTCATCGCGATCTGCTTCGGCTTGGCGGGTGGGATCGTCGGCAAAATCAAGGGCAGCTCGTTCTGGCTGTGGTTCTTGATCTCGGCGGTCGTGCCGATCATCGGCCTGGCCACGGCGATCGTGTATCGCTCCGAGCGCAACGAGCCGCGCCGGGCCTGTCCGCGGTGCGGACGGGTGACGAAGGTGTACGACGCGATATGCACGAAGTGCGGCACCGAGCTGGAGTACCCGGACGTCGTGATCGCACCGGAATCGGTGGCTCCCTACCGGTCGCCGCCGCCCGCGCGACCCTGAAGGACGGCGTTTGTCGCCGGGCGTTGCGAGGACGCCGAGATAAGGGAGCCCGAAGTCGGGGTCTGTCTATAACTGGTGGATGGATGCAGCCGACGCGACCAGCGGGCCCGCACGCGAAAGTCTGATCGCCCGCCTGATCCGCCGGGCGGGGTTCAAGGACGAGACCGACTTCGTGCTGCGCGTCGTGCAGCCGGCGCTGGTGGGCATGATCGACGGGACGGTCTCCTCGCTGGCGCCGATATTCGCCGCGGCGATCTCCTCGAGCTCGCACACGGCTCTGCTCGTAGGCTTCGCCACGGCGCTGGGAGCCGGCGTGAGCATGGGCTGGTCGGAGGCGCTGTCGGACACGGGTGAGGAGACCGGGCGCGGCTCGGCGGTGGTGCGTGGGTCGATCACCGGCGGGATGACGGCGCTGGGGGGCGTGTTCCACACGCTGCCGTTCCTGATCTCCGACGTGCACAAGGCGCTGATCGTCGCGGGGTGCGTGGTGGCGGTCGAGCTGTTCGGGATCGCGTGGGTGAGGAAACGGTTCCTGCACGTGTCGATGCGCTCCTCGCTGCTGGTCGTGACGGTGGGGGGCGCGATTGCGCTTGCCATCGGCGTGGCCATCGGCAGCTCCTGACGATCGCTGACGCGGCGCGAGGCGGCGTCCTCGGTCGCTCATGTACCGATCGCCGATCAGATGCGATCGTCGATCGGCCAGCACATTTCGCTCCCTGCGTCCTTACCGATCGGAAATCAGATGCGATCTCCGATCGGCCAGCATGGTCATCGACCGCCAGGACCGGATCGCTAGAGATCGGCGTGAAAACCCGCTGGTAAACTGCCGCTATGCGCGCGGTGGACGCAATCATGGAATGCCTGAAGGCCGAGGGCGTGGACGTCGTGTTCGGGCTGCCCGGCGGGGCGAACCTGCCGACGTACGACGCGTTCGTCAACGGCGGGATCAGGCACATCTTGGTACGCCACGAGGCGGGTGGCGGGCACGCCGCGCAGGGGTATGCGAAGGCGACGGGCAAAGTGGGGGTGGCGTTTGCGACTAGCGGGCCGGGCGCGACGAACCTGATCACGCCGATAACGGACGCGATGATGGACTCGGTGCCGGTGGTGTTCATCACTGGGCAGGTCAGGACGGAGCTGTTGGGGACGGATGGGTTTCAGGAGGCGGACACGCTGGGGATCACGATCCCGATCGTGAAGCACTCGTTCATGATTCAGGACCCGCGGGAGATTCCGCGGGCGATACACGAGGCGTTTCACATCGCCCGCACGGGCCGACCGGGACCCGTGTTGGTGGACATTCCCCAAGATCTGTCTCGCGCGGAGATCGAGTACGAGCCGGTGACGGACGTGCGGCTGCCGGGGTATCAGCCGACGACGGAGGGCAATCAGAAGCAGATCCGCCAAGCGGCGAAGGCGCTGGCGTCGGCGCGCAGGCCGGTCATATACGCGGGTGGGGGCGTCGTGAACGCAAATGCGTCGGCGGAGCTGATCGAGCTGGCGGCATGCGACAGGTTCCCCGTGACCTGCACGCTGATGGGCCTCGGCGCGTTTCCCGCCCCGCACGAGCAGTGGCTGGGGATGCTGGGGATGCACGGCACGCGCGCGGCGAACTATGCGATGGACGAGGCCGACCTGATCTGCGCGGTGGGCGCAAGGTTCGACGATCGCATAACGGGCAAGCTGTCGGAGTTCGCGCCGAAGGCGAAGTTCATTCACATCGACGTCGACCCGGCGGAGATCTCGAAGAACGTGCCGGCGCACATCCCGATCGTGGGCGACGCGAAGCACGTGCTGGGCAAGCTGGCGGTCGAGTACCGGGCGCTGAGCGCCGACACTGCCCGGCTGGGTGACTGGTGGCAGCGGATCGATGGCTGGAAAGCGAAGTACCCGCTGGGGTATGAGGACTCGAGCGACAACGAGATCAAGCCGCAGTTCATGATTCAGGCCCTGTACGAGGCGACGAGGGGCGAGGCGATCGTCTCGAGCGACGTGGGGCAGCATCAGATGTGGACGGCGCAGTACTACGACTTCCCGGCGCCGCGGCGCTGGATCAACTCGGGCGGGCTGGGAACGATGGGGTTTGGGCTGCCGGCGGCGATGGGCGCTGCGGTGGGCTGCCCCGATCAGCTCGTGTGCTGCGTCGCGGGGGACGGCTCGGTGCAGATGAACGCGCAGGAGCTGGCAACGTGCGCGCAGGAGAAGATCCCGATCAAGGTGTTCATCATGAACAACGGGTACCTGGGCATGGTGCGGCAGTGGCAGGAGCTGTTCTGGGACGGCAAATACAGTCACGTGGAGACGGGGGAGTTCCCCGATTTCGTCAAGCTCGCGGAGGCGTACGGCGCGACGGGGATGCGCTTCGAGGACAAGAGGACGCTCGTGGAGGACATGAAGCGGGCGATCGCGACGGACGGCCCGGTGTTCGTGGACGTGAGGGTGACGCGCGAGGAGAACACGTATCCGATGATCCCCGCTGGTCAAGCTGCGCGGGAGATGGTCGGATGAGCGTGATTTTCGGTTGGGGGGTGGTCGGGAGGGGGCCTGCCCCACTCCCGCCTCTACGTTGATCCCGGCCGGTCAGGCAGCCAGAGAGATGGTTGGGTGAGCGCGGCGATGGGCGAACCTGGAACAAAGGCGCCGCTGAGCCTCGAGGAGCTGCAGGCGTCCACTGGTCTGAGGACGGGGCGCAAGCACGTGCTGTCGATATTGGTGGAGAACAAGTCGGGCGTGCTGACGCGGATCGCGGGGCTGTTCGCGCGCAGGGGGTTCAACATCGACACGCTGACAGTGGGGCCGACCGACGACGAGCAGATCTCGCGGGTGACGCTGACGGTGGACGGCGCGCTGCACCCGATCGATCAGGTGACGAAGCAGCTGCACAAGCTGGTGAACGTGCTGAAGATCCGCGACCTGGAGCCGGCCGACACGGTCGCGCGCGAGCTGGCCCTGTTCAAGGTCTCGGCTGACGGCGCGCAGCGGGGCGAGCTGATGCAGATCACGGAGATATTCAGGGGCAAGGTGGTGGACGTGACGAAGCGCTCGGTGATCGTCGAGGTGACGGGCACGACGGAGAAGATCGAGGCGTTCGAGGGCATGGTGCGCCCGTTCGGATTGATCGAGATGATGCGCACGGGTGAGATAGCGATTTCGCGCGGCAGAGTGGAGACGTAGAAAGACGCAAGAAGATGCGGGCTATGGTGGGTAAGCCAAAGCCAGTCCTTGCATCGAGTTGCGGTCCAAGCCGCTTACCGCAGCTGTTGACATTGCGAGAGCTGTGAAAGGCAGAAAGGCAATAACCGACACGCAGCGCCTGGAAAATCCGTTCGCGCTGAGCGAGCAGGATCGCGAACGGATGGGGGCGCGGCTGGACTTGGCGCTGCGCAGGGCCAGGCGCAGTGGCGAGCCGACGCTGGCCACGAGCACGGTGCGACTGCCGGGCTCGGTGGACCCCAGCGCCGTGGTGTGCGCGTCGCGTAGACGCGAGGGCGAGCCGTGGTTCGCGTTCGAGCAGCCCGACAGGGGCGGGGCGGCGCTCGCGGCATTGGGCGAGGCGGTGTGCCTGAGCAGCTCAGGCGAGGAGCGGTTCGCGAGCGTGGCCGACCGCTGGCGCGGACTGGCGGCGACGGCGGTGGGCGATCCGTTGGACGACCCCGACCGTTCGGGGCCGGTCGCCGTTGGTGGGTTCGCGTTCGCGCCTGAGGGGGGCAGGACACCCGCGTGGGAGGGGTTCGATCCAGCCTCGCTGATCGTCCCGGAGATTGCGATCAGGCGCGCCGCTGAAGGGCCGCGCGAGCGCGATCGCGACGAACCGGACGTGAGGCTGACGCTGGCTGCGCTGATGGCGGGCGACGACACCTCCGAAGGCGTGCTGGAGCGGCTGGAAGAACGGTTGGCAGAGCTGCAGGAGCGAGCGCTGCCACTGCTGGACCCGGCGCCGACGGGCAAATACAGGGTCGCGAGCGCGATGCCGCCCGAGCACTACGAGGCGGCGGTGGAGCACGCGACGGCAATGATCAGGGAGGGCGGGCTGGAGAAGATCGTGCTCGCCCGCGAGGTGGAGGCGCACGCCCCGCAGAGGTATGACCCGGCGGCGATGCTGGGCGTGCTGCGCGAGGCGTTCCCGGCCTGTTACTGCTTCTGCGTGGGTCGCGGAAACGCGACGCTGATTGCAGCCAGCCCCGAGCTGCTGGTCCGTCGCGAGGGCCACCGCGTAAGCACGCTGGCGCTCGCGGGCTCGACCAGGCGCAGCGCCGACCCCGCGGTGGACGACCATCTGGGCGAGCAGCTGCTGCGCGACGAAAGCTATCGCGAGGAGCACGCGATCGTCGCGCGACGGATCGAGCGCACGCTGCGCCCGTACGCGGTGTGGGTGGCCGCTGCGCCCGAGCCGGAGCTGGTGAAGATCGCGAACATCCAGCACCTGGCGACTCCGATAAGGGCGCAGCTCGCCGCCCCGATCGACGCGCTGGAGCTGGCGGGGCTGATGCACCCGACTCCGGCGGTGGGGGGGAGCCGCGCGACGTCGCCACCCCCTTGATCCCTGCGCTGGAGGGGTTGGACCGCGGCTGGTACGCGGGCCCGGTCGGCTGGACGGACGCGACGGGCGACGGTGAGTTCTGCGTCGCCTTGCGCTGCGCGCTGCTGCGCGAGAACGTCGCCCGCTGCTATGCGGGCAACGGGATCGTGCGCGACTCGAACCCGCAGGCCGAGCTGGCCGAGACGGAGGTCAAGCTCCAGGCTCTCCTCCCGCTACTCGCGGGTTGAGCCGGCGGCCACGCCGGTGGGCGTGTGGAGCGAGCCACGAGATCGCCCGAATGAGGGCAGCCACCAGTTGCGTGCGCCGAACAGGCGCATCAGCGCGGGCACGAGGATGAGGCGGATGAGGGTCGCGTCGATCGCGATCGCCAGCGCCAGGCCGAGGCCGAACTGCTTGAGTTCGAGCACGTTCGCGGTGATGAAGCTGCCGAACACCGCGACCATGATCGCCGCGGCCGCCGTGATCGGGCGGGCGGTGTGCTCGACTCCCGTCGCGACCGCGAGCTCGTTGTCGCCGCTCTGCAGCCACGTCTCGCGCATGCGCCGGATCAGGAACACCTCGTAGTCCATCGACAGGCCGAACAGCAGCGCGAAGATCGACAGCGGCAGGAACACCTGGATGAAGCCCGTGCTCGTGAACCCGAGCAGATGCTCGCCGTTGCCCTGCTGAAAGACGAAGATCACGATTCCCACCGTCGCGCCCGTCGCCAGCAGGTTCATCGCGACCGCCTTCACGGGCAGCACGACGCTGCGGAACACGACCGTCAGGAACATCAGCGACAGCGCCAGGATCAGCCCCAGCACGAGCGGAACCTTCGCGGCCGTTTCGTTCGACAGGTCCACGATCTTCGCCGTCGCGCCTCCGACCGCGACCTCGAGCCCTCCGCCGGCCCGGATCGGGGGCAGGAGCGTGGAGCGGATGTGGCGCACGAGCTGTTCGGAGCGGTAGGAGTCGATCGACGTCACCGGCGCCACCGTCAGCAGCACCGCGTCACGACCCGGCGTCGCCACGACCGCGGCGACGTCGTTGTGAGCGGTGGGGGCGAGCTCGCGCGCCAGCTTCGCCGCGCGTGCGGCGTCCGTGCGGTCGAGCGGGCCGCCGCCGCCGTGGCCCGCGATCACGATCTCGATCGGCGCCAGCGCGCCCGCCCCAAACGAGCGCGCAAGCACCCGCTCGCCCTTGCCCGAAGGCGTCCCCGACAGCGAAGCGATGCCGAAGTCCACGCCCGTGCGCAGGCTCAACAGGGGGACGGCCGCCAGCAGCAGCACCGCCGCGATCGTGCCCGCCGCGAGCACCGGATGTCGCATCACCGCCAGCGCCCAGCGCGCCCACACCCCGTGCCCGTCGCTCGCCCCCGGACGGGCATCACGCGGTTGCATCCTTGCGGGCAGCGCCCCCCGGTCGATGCGGGGTCCGAGCAGCGCCAGCACGGCCGGCAGCAGCGTCAGCGCGACGATCACCGTGCACACCACCACCGACACGGCTCCGAGCGCGAACTCGCGATAGATCGGCGCCCTGATCACCCCCAGCGTCGCCAGCGCGAGCGCCACGACCACGCCCGAGAACAGCACCGTGCGGCCCGAGCTCGCGATCGCCGTCCCCACCGCATCCTCGATCTGATCGCTGCTCACCGGCCCGTCCGCGCTCCTGCGTTGCGCGAGCTCCTCGCGAAAGCGGCTCACGACGAACAGCGCATAGTCGATCCCGATGCCGACCCCGATCATCGTCACGATCGTCGTCAGAAAGCTGTCGAACGTCAGCATCGTCGCCAGCAATGCCAGGAACCCGTATGTCAACAGCAGCCCGCTGCCGGCGATCGCCAGCGGCACCACCGCCGCGACGGCCGCGCCGAGCGCGAGCAGCAAAACCAGCAGCGCGATCGGCACCCCAATCGTCTCCGCGCGCTCGACGTCTTCGTTCTCCACCGTCGTGATGTCCTTCGCGACCGGCGAATATCCCGTCAGCCACACGTGCACCCCTCCGCCCGCGAGCGGGTCGAGCGCTTCCTGCAGCCGCGTCGCGCGTTCGATCAGCTGACGCGGGTCCCCCGCGATGCCCACGAGCGCGATCGCCGCGTGACCGTCGCTCGAGATCTGCCCGCGCGCTCCCCGGTCATACGGGCCGGCGACGCCCTTCACATAGTCCTTGCCATGGGCCGTGAGCAGCGCGCGGTCAACCACCGCGCGATAGGCCGGTTCGCTCGCGCGGCGCGTGGGAGAGTCGAACACGAGCACGTCCTGCTCCGCGCCGTGGGCGGCAAAGCGCCGTTCGAGCAGCTGCGCCGCGCGCGAGGACTCCGCCCCGTCGATCCCATAGTTCGGCGCCCCCAGCGAGCGCTTCAAGCCCGGGTATGACGCCGCGCACGCGATCAACACCAACACCCACACGCCCAGCACCATCCGCCGCCGCCGCGCGATCATCCGTCCCCAGCGGTAGGCCGCGGTCGCGCTCATGGCAGCCTACTCACCGATCCTGAAGACGAAGGCGAGGCGGTTCTCGATGTCGAGCAGTCGCTGGGTGGGGACGATTCCCAGACGTCTGACCAGGTCGCCATCGTTCAGCGTGACGAGGTCGTGGCAGAGCACGTAGCTTCGCTCCGTTAGACCTTCGACCTCGCCCGGCTCGATCGCTACCGCCGTGGAGACGGTGCGCTCACGCTCCACGCTCGTGACGCGCGCGACGATCGGGTGCAGCGCGAGCGTCACGGCCCGATCGGAGACGATCACCACCGGCTTGGGCCCGATGCCGGGAAGACGTGCCGTCCAGACGGCGCCGCGCTCGTACACGTCACTCGTCGTCGGCCTCGCGCGCGAACGCGCGCATTGCCCCCTGACGCCAGGCGTCCCCCTCGGTGTCCTGTCGGTCGAACGCGCGCAGCTGCTCGATCAGCTCGGGTTCGCGCCGGGCGCGCTCGGCCGTGACTACGAGGGCTTCGGTGACCGCTCGCGCGAACTCCGCCTGGCCGGAGGTCGTGGGCAGGGTATGCAGCCGTCGCAGCAGCGCGACCTCGAACTCACGCGTGAAATGCTCGGACTCGGAGGGATCGGCGAGGATCGCCGGCAGCGCCGCGCGCGCGCCTCGCATCCGCTCGCCGAACGCCTGTGGCGCGCGGAAGCTGTAGGTCTTGTCGGCCTTCGCCGAGACAGCCATGAGACGTAGTGTAGACGCTCTGTGGACAGCTGGATTGCATGGCGTCCGCTTAGCTCACGGAGCGCTCTGCAGCGCCGTCGAGACGGAGCTCCAGGTCCTGTGGTGCAGCGATACGTTCGCGGCGCGAACGGTGCGGACATGGATCAGCGTGGGGCCGGTCTGGGGCGCGAGCGCGTGCTCCATGGCGATGCGCAGGCCGGGAACCGCATCGACCGGCTCGTGGACGAAGCCGTACAGCGCCGCGAGGAGGGCGAAGTCGAGACCGGTGGGTGTGGCCACGTGGCGCGTGTAGACGTCCTTGTCCGCGCGCGCCATCCGGGTCCGGGAGACAGGGAGGAAGTCGAAGATCCCGCCGCCGTCGTTGTCCAGGAGCACGATCGTCAGCTTCAGCTCCAGACGGCCGGCCGCGAGCAGGCCGCCGATGTCGTGAGCGAGGGCGACGTCGCCGATCAGCAGGACCACGGGGCCATCGCTGACTGCGGCCGCGCCGAAGGAGCTGGATACGGTGCCGTCGATCCCGTTGGCGCCGCGATTGCAGAGCACGCGCGGGGGGTCTTCGCGTACGGGCCAGAAGGTCTCGACGTCGCGAACGGGCATCGAGGATGCGACGAACAGGATCGCCTCCTCGGGCAGCAGCACGCCCAGCTCGGCGGCGACGGATGGCTCGTCGAGTCCGTCCCCGTGAAGGACGCCGAGGATCGCCTCGGCAGCCTGCTCGTCGGCGCTGCGCCAGCTCGCCGCCCAGTCGGGATCGGCAGGGTGCAGGGGAGGACGTTCGGGATCGTCCTGCCCGTCCATGGATATGAGGTCGTTGGGAACCGCGATGGTCGCGGTCAGCTCCGTGAGGGCCGCGGTGGGCTCCAGCGCGAGCGAGTCGCTGAGCACCGACGCCGGGTCCTGCCATGCGCCCTCGGGGTCGAGTGCGACCTGACGCACATCCTCCATGCTCGCGAGCCACGTCCGCAGGGGCTTGGAGACCGGCAGATCTCCCACGCGCAGCACGAGGTCGGGACGCCGTGTGGCGGCGAACGCGTCGTCGCGCAGCAGCGCGTCGTAATGGGCGATGGCGGCGGCGCCGCGCCGCGCTCCGGACAAGGGGTCTGCCAGCAGGGGCCAGCCGATCGCCTCACAGAACGCAGCGGCGGCGATCCCGAGCGGAGTCTCGCGCTCGTGGCGGCCGGCGACCACGACGCCGCGCCGCGCTTCGGCGACGAGCTCCCCCAGTCGCGTCTCGCCGACGGCGGGCGTCGGCGGGCGGCGCACGTACGGTCGTCCTGCGGCGCGGCCCGTCTCCTCAGCCGGCAACGGCTCCTCCGTCACGAGCGGCTCGCGCAAGGGGAAGTTCAGATGCACCACCCCCGGCCGGCCCTCCAGCGCCGTCCAGTACGCCCGGCACGCCAGCGTCCTCATCCAGCGCAGCCGCGCGGGAGTCGCCTGCTCGTGCGTGCCGACCTCGAAGAACCACTTCGCGGCCTCGCCGAACAGCTTCAGCTGGTCGATCGCCTGGCCCGCGCCGTTGCCGCGCAGCTCCGGCGGGCGGTCGGCGCTCAGCAACAGCAGCGGCACGCGCGCCTCATACGCCTCGATCGCCGCCGGCAGCAGCTCGGCCACGGCCGTCCCCGACGTGCACGTCACCGCCACCGGCAGCCCCGAGGCCTTCGCCGCCCCAAGCGCGAAGAACCCCGCGCAGCGCTCGTCCACGTGGGAGTAGCACTCCAGCCGCTCCTCGCGCGCTAGCGTCAACACCAGCGGTGCGCACCGCGATCCCGGCGAAGTGCACGCCGCCCGCATCCCGCATCTCGCGAGCTCCTCGACGAACGCGCGCAGGAGGACGTACGTGTCGGTGGCCGCGCTCACGGAGCGAACGCTACTCGGCCACGGCCCTTCCCTTCGTGCGACCGGTCATAGAGTGGTTCTCCCGCATGTTCGCGGGACCACCATCCAGGGCCACAGCTCGCGTATACGACCATGACAGACACCATCTCCGCCCCGCAGACCATCGTCCTGCTGCACGGCTTCAGCGGCACCCACCGCGCGTGGGACGGCGTCGTCGAGCGCTTGGATGCCGCAGGCTGCCGTCCACTGGCGCTGGACCTGCCCGGGCACGGCGAGCACGCCGACGCAACCCGCCCGATCTCCTTCGCCGGCTGCGTCGAGCACGTGCTCGCCCTGGCGCCCGAGCGCTTCGCCCTCTGCGGCTACTCCCTGGGCGGGCGCGTGGCCCTGCACGTCGCGCTGGCCGTCCCCGAGCGCGTATCCCGGCTCGTGCTCGTCTCCACCACCGCCGGCATCGAGGACGACGTCGTGCGCGCCGAGCGCCTCGCCGCCGACCAGCGTCTCGCCGACGAGCTGGAATGCGTCCCCTTCGAGGACTTCGTCGAGCGCTGGCGCACCCAGCCGCTGTTCGCCGACGAGCCCCCCGAGGTCGGCGCCCTGGCGCGCGAAGACCAGCGCCGCAACCGCCCCGATGCCCTCGCCGCCGCGCTGCGCGGCCTCGGCACGGGGGAGATGGCGCCGCTGTGGGACAGTCTGGGGGAGCTCACCATGCCCGTGACGGTCCTCGTCGGCGATCGCGACGCCAAGTTCCAGGCGCTCGCTCGGCGCATGGTCGCCCTGCTGCCCGACGTCGAGCTGGCCGTCATCCCCGGAGGCCATGGTCTGCCACTGGAGAGCCCGGCCGCGGTCGCGGGTCAGATCGCGATCGATCCGTGACCCGCGCCGCTGGTGTCCTCATCAGCCATTGGTCCAAATGTGTGCACGATTCAAGGGCCATTCGCATCCGGGCCGATAAGGCCGCGAGCGACCTCTTTGTGGGCAAAGCTAAATCACCATGCCAGACAGCGAAACCCCTCAACCCGACCCCGAGCCCGACAACGGCGCTTCTGATCCTTCCGCCGCGGAGTCGGCAGGGAGCGGCTCGCCCCAGCAGCCCGTGCAGAGCACGGCTCCGCCCGCCGGTGAGTCGCAGGGCGCCGGCGGTGGCGCTCCGCCGCACCCGACGACGACCTCCACGCTGCCGGCTGCGAGTGGCGACGCGGTTACGAGCGGGAGCACGGCCCCGAGCGGGGGCACGACTTCGAGCGGCGACACCCCTGCGAGCGGCGACACCCCTGCGAGCGGCGACACCCCTGCGAGCGGCGACACCCCTGCGAGCGGCGACACCGCTGTGAGCGAGGACACGCCCGGGCGCGTAATGCGCGCGGTCCGGAGTCGCAGAGGCGTCTGGGCCGCGGTCGCCGTGCTGTGCGTCCTCGCCGGAATCGCCGGCTCGACACTCGGCGCACGCGCCGTGGCGCGCAACGACGCCGCCAGTGGACGGCGGGCCTTCCAGCAGACCTCGACGTCGATCGCCTCCACGTTGAGAATCGCCATCCGCCACCAGGAACAGCTCGTCGTCAGCGCGAGCACCTTCTTCGCGTCCCACCCAAAGGCCACGCACGCCGAATTTGCGACGTGGGTCAAATGGGCGCGTACGCAACGTCGCTATCCCGAGCTCGACGCTCTCGGTCTCCTCACACCCGCCCACGCCTCGCCCGCGCTGCTGCTGAGTCGGGACACCGGACTGAGCGTCTACACCCCCGTCCCCTCGGCGAGCGGCACAGCGCTGGCCATCGAAACACCCGTGTACCGCGGCTACGTGACGCCACGCAGCGTGTTCGGACGCACGGCGGCATCCGTGGGATGGCTGCGCGAGGTGCTCATGCCCGCTGTCGTGCTGCATGAAGCGCTGGCGGGCCAGCCGGGCTACGCGCTGCGCTTGCGCTACCGGGCCGGCTCCGCGAACGTCATGTTCGCCGCCGGCGCTGCGCCGGTCGGCGCGCAGAGCACGGCGACCAGCCTTCACGACGGCTGGACCGTGAAGACCTTCGCGCCCGCGGCCGGCACGGGCGTGTTCGCAGACGGGCACGCGCTGGCATTGCTGATCGGCGGTGTCCTGCTGAGCCTGCTGCTCGGCCTGCTCGTGTTCGTCCTCAGCGCCGATCGCTCGCGGACACGGGCATCACAGCCCGACGAGACCCCTCGTGAAGACCTCTATGACGCACTGACCGGGCTTCCCAACCGCACGCTCATGCTGGATCGCGCCGAGCGCATCCTCGCACGAGCAGGCCGCCATTCGGAGGTCATTGCAGGAGCGCTGTCGATCGAAATCGACTGGGTCAAGGACGTCAACGACAGGCTCGGACGCGCCGCCGGCGACCAGCTGCTGAAGATCGTCGCGCAGCGGCTGGAGCGAGTCATCCGAACGGGCGACACCGTCGGGCGGCTCGGCGGAGACGAGTTCGTGGTCCTGGTCGAATCGGCGGCTCGCGGAGTGCGCCTGGACTCCCTCGCCCGGCGCGTGATCGAGGCCCTGCACGAGCCCGTCGAGCTCGACGGCTTCGGCCCGAGCTTCGTCCTGACCGCGAGCATCGGCGTCGCCTTCGGGCGCTACACGATCGCCGAGGATCTCCTGCGCGACGCGCACCTGGCCGCCAAAGCCGCGGGCAAGGACCGCTACACGCTCTTCAACGCGAACATGCGCTCGGTCATCGAGGGTCGCGGGGTGCTCGAGGTCGAGCTGAACACAGCGCTGCAGGAGGGGCAGTTCTTCCTGCTCTACCAGCCGATCTGCGATCTGAGCCCGCGACGGGTGGTGGGTCTGGAGGCGCTCATCCGCTGGCAGCACCCCGAGCAGGGCGTCCTGGCGCCCGCCGACTTCATTCCGCTGGCCGAGGAAACCGGGCTGATCGTGCCGATCGGTCGCTGGGTGCTCGAGGAGGCCTGCAGCCGAGCCGCTGCCTGGAACCTGGCGAGGGGCGCCGCCGCCGGAGGCGGCGCTCGCGTCGGCATCTCGGTGAAAGTGTCGGCCGTGCAGCTGAATCGCGACGGCTTCATCACCGACGTACGCCGAGCGCTGCAGCAGTCGGGCATCGAGCCGTCGTTGCTCACCCTCGAGATCGCCGAGACAACGGTGATGCGAGGCATCGAGACCGCCGCCGAGCGCCTGCGCGAGGTCAAGCAGCTTGGCGTGCGCATCGCGCTCGAGGACTTCGGCAGCGCGTACGCCTCCCACTCCGACCTGCAGCGGCTGCCGCTCGACTGCCTGAAGGTGGATCGCAGCTCCCTCGCCGCGTCGGACACCGAGGACTACCGCAGCTGGCTGCTGGAGACCATCCTCCTCGCCGGGCGGGAGCTCTCGCTGACGGTGATCGCCAAGGGGATCGAGACCGGCGAGCAGCTGGAGGCCCTGCAGGCGAAGGGCTGCACGATGGCACAGGGACTGCTCATGGGCGCTCCCACCTCGGTCGATGCCGTCGAGAGCCTGCTCGACGCGGACCTGCCCACAGCGGCGGTGCCCACAGCGCCGGTGCCCACAGCGCCGGTGCCCACAACGAGCCTGACTCGCTGACCTCGGGTCAGGGCGCCCCGGCCTCACAAGCGCCAGTCGTCCGGTGAGCGGCATCGGTCCTGATCTGGCCTCTCACAACGGTCTGACGCCCAGTCCCGGACCCGAGGGCAGCGCGATTGCGCCTCTGTCGACAGGCAGCTGGTCCTCGACGTCTTCGAACATCCCGAGCGTTGCCAGTCCACACGCCGGAACGGGGCCGCGTGAGGCCAGCGCCGCGGCCGCGTGCAGCGCGGCTGCCACCCCCAGCGGTCCGTCCAGCGTGGAGGCGACGTAGGGCTCCGCGCCCGAGGCGCGCACGAGCGTCGCCGCTGCCAGCAGGCCCGAGATCCCCCCGCAGCGGCCGATCTTCAGGCACACCGCGTCGGCCACTCCCGCGCCGAGCGCGCCGTGCTCCGCGGCGGTCTCGTCGATCGCGACTCTCGTGCTGACGCGCTCGCGCACCTCCCTGATCGCGTGCAGCCCGTGGGTCGGCTCCTCCACGAGCTCCAGGCCCGTGGGCGCCAGCTTTTCGATCGCCCTGACCGCCTCCTCCACCGTCCATGCGCCGTTGGCGTCCAGGCGCAGGGCCGTCCTCGGTCCGCTCACCGCGCGCACGGCCGCCACGCGCGCCGCGTCGTCCCCCGTCCCCACCTTCAGCTTGATGCACTCATACCCAGCTTCCGCAGCCGCTTGCGCCTGCTCGGCCGCACTCATGCGGTCGGTCGCTCCGATCGTCGCGTTCACATGCACCTCACGCGCGGGATCGTCAGTCAGAAGACTTGCGATCGGCTCCTCCGCGCGCTTGCCCGCACGATCCCACAGTGCCATGTCAATCGCCGCCAGCGCCTGGGGCAGGTCCTCCTCGCGGCGGCACGCTTCCACGATCTGCACCCCGTTCATGCCCTCTGTGTCGGCCAGTACCCGCCTGTAACGCTCCAGGGCGTCTTTCACCCTCTCGACGCTCACACCGTCGTATGTCTGCAGCGGAGCGGCCTCGCCGTACCCCGCCGGCCCCTCCCCGTCCTCGAGCGTGACCACCACCAGCTCGCGCTCTCTCACCGTGCCATGCGCCGTCACCCACGGTTTCCTCAGGCGCAGGGTTCTCCGCTCGACGCTGAGGTTCACTTTGCGTTCTCACGCTCCCTCAACGCCGGCGGCTGCGGTGAGCGGCGCCGACTGCATGAGACGAAGACACGGGGCTCTGGCTCACCCACTCCTCAGCCCCACCCGGTTCATCACCGCTTTCAGATCCCGCCGCTCGCGAGGATTCCAGCGGCGAACAGCACGCAGAACAGCATCTGCAGCATGCCCGTCTTCGCCAGCGCGCCGTTCAGGGCCGGTCCGTCCACTCGTGTTCTCACCGTCCTCACGACCCCTGCCGCGAGCCCGATCGCCGCCCAGCTCAGCAGCAGCCACGGTGACATTCCCAGCGCCCACAGCGCCGGTGCGCTCACGAATGCGCCTCCCACCATCGCCGTGTACAGGACTCTTGTGCGCTCCCTTCCCAGCCTGACCGCGAGCGTGCGCTTGCCCGCGCGCCGGTCGGTGTCGACGTCCCTGACGTTGTTCACCACCAGGATCGCGCTCGCCAGCAGTCCCACTGGCACCGCACACCCGAACGCCTGCCACGGCAGCTGCTGCACCTGCACGAAATACGAGCCCGTCACGGCAACCACGCCGAAGAACAGGAACACGAACACCTCGCCCAGACCCTCATACCCGTACGGCCTCGGTCCGCCCGTGTACAGCACGCCCGCGAGAATCGACGCCGCCCCGACCGCGATCAGCTCCGGCCCTGCCACCGCGACGAGATACACGCCGCACAGCACCGCCAGCCCGAACGTCGCGTACGTCGCGATCAACACCTGCTTGGGCGGCACCAGCCCGCCGGCCGTCACCCGCACCGGCCCCAGTCGATCCTCGGTGTCCGCGCCCCGGCGCGCGTCGGAGTAGTCGTTTGACAGGTTCGTCCCCACCTGGATGAACACCGCCCCGAGCAACGCGGCGACGAACGCGAGTGGGTGAAACACTCCCGCGCCCAACGCCAGCGAGGTGCCCACGAGCACCGGCGCGACCGCCGCGGGCAGCGTCCTCAGGCGCGCGGCCATCACCCAGATCCGCACCATGCTCGGGCGCTCGGTCGTGCCCGTAGCGCCCTGTGCGGCAAGCGTTGTCGTCTGCGTCACCGCACTCACGCGCGCCTTGGGAACTGCCCGAACTCCGGTTTGCGCTTCTCCCGGTAGGCATTGCGGCCCTCCTGGGCCTCCTCGCTGCCGTAGAACAGCAGGTTGGCGTCGTGCGCGAGCTGCTGGATGCCCGTCAACCCGTCCTCGGCGGCGTTGAAGCTCGCCTTCAGCAGCCTCAGCGCGAACGGCGACAGCGCCAGCATCTCCTCGCACCACTGCACCGTCTCCGCTTCCAACCGTGCGAGCGGCACGACCGTGTTCACCATCCCCATCTCCAGCGCCTCCTGCGCCGAGTACTGCCGGCACAGGAACCAGATCTCCTTCGCCTTCTTCGGGCCCACCAGGCTCGCCAGCAGCCCCGCGCCGAAGCCCCCGTCGAACGAGCCCACCTTCGGCCCCACCTGACCGAACTTCGCGTTGTCCGCGGCGATCGTCAGGTCGCACACCAGGTGCAGCACGTGCCCGCCGCCGATCGCATACCCCGCGACCATCGCCACGACCGGCTTCGGCAGCCGGCGGATCTGCACGTGCAGGTCGGTCACGTGAAAGCGGCCGATCCCCGCTCTGCCCGCCGCGTCCTCGGCGAGGTACCCCGAATCGCCACGCACCCGCTGATCCCCGCCCGAGCAGAAGGCTTCCTCGCCCGCGCCCGTCAGCACGATCACGCCGATCTCAGTGTCCTCGCGCGCGTCCTCCAGCGCCCTCGAGATCTCCACGATCGTCTGCGGCCGGAACGCGTTGCGGACCTCCGGGCGGTCGATCGTGATCTTCGCGATCCCCGTCTTTGCGGAGGGCTCGCCGGACTTCTCGTAGCGGACGTCCTCGAACTCGCCCGCGCTTGTCCACGTCATCGACACAGCGGACAAGGCTACAGCTAGCCTTTCGCGCATGATCGTCGAGGGTTGGCTGCATCGCGCCGCGCGCACGCACCCGGGGGCGATCGCCGTCGAGGGTCCCGCCGGTGCGCCGGCGTGCTCCTACGCCGAGCTGCACGCCGCCGCGCGCCTCGGCGCGCGCTCTCTGTCTGCCCGCGGCGTCAGGCGCGGGGACCGCGTCGCGATCGCGCTGCCGCCCGGCCTGGCCTTCGCCGAGGCCCTCCACGCCTGCCTCCTGCTCGGCGCGGTGGCGGTGCCCGTCGATCTGCGCCTGGCCGAGGCCGAGCGTGCTCAGGTCTGTGATGGCGCGACCCTGGTCGTGTCGGAGACATTGGCCACCGGCGATGACGTCGAGCCCGGGCGGGACCTCGCGCTCGGCGAACGCCATCACGAGCTCGCCGCCCTCGCCGCCGTCATCCACACCTCCGGCACCACCTCCTCGCCCCGTCCGATCGAGCTCACATACGGCAACTTCCTGTGGAGCGCCCTCGGCTCCGCCGTCGCGCTGGACCACGACCCGGGCGAGCGCTGGCTGTGCGCCCTGCCGGTCTCCCACGTCGGTGGCCTGTCGATCCTCGTGCGCTCCGCGATCTACGCCACCACGGCGGTCGTCCACCCGCGCTTCGACACCGACCTGGTCCTGAGCGCGCTGCGCACACAGGACGTCACGCTCGTCTCCCTCGTGTCCACGACCCTCGCGCGGCTGCTCGACGCCGGGCTCGCTCGCCCGTCCGCCCTTCGCTGGGCGCTCACCGGAGGCGGCCCCGTCCCCGCGGCGCTCATCGAACGCGCCCACGAGGCCGGCGTGCCCGTCAGCTCGACGTATGGCCTGACGGAGGCCTGCTCGCAGGTCACGACCGGTGGCCCGCCGCTGTTCTGCACGCGGGTGCGCATCGACGGAGCCTCCGACCACGCAGCGGGCGGGGATGGGGTGGAGTCCCAGGTCGGCGAGATCATGGTCTGCGGCCCGACGGTCGCGCCGGGAGCGCGCGACCCAGACGGCTGGCTGCACACCGGCGATCTCGGCTCACTCGACGGGCACGGCTTCCTGCGCGTCACCGGACGCGCCGCCGACACGATCGTCAGCGGCGGCGAGAACGTCGCTCCGGCCGAGGTCGAGGCCGTGCTCGAATCCCACCCCGACGTGCTGGAGGCGGCCGTCCTCGGTCGTCCCGACGCCACCTGGGGGGAGGCCGTCGCGGCGATCGTCGTGCCGCGGCCGGGGTCGGCGGTCGAGGGGGAGACACTGCGCGCGTACTGCACCGAGCGTCTGGCCCGCTATAAGGTGCCCAAGCAGCTCGACGTCGCCACCACGCCCCTGCCGCGCACGCGGTCGGGCAAGCTGTTGCGCAGGAACCTCTCGTGAGCGCGCACCCACACCACAACGACGCACCCGCCGCCACCGGCTCCGGCCAGGGCGACGCGGCGTTCGACGCCAACGCCCACCGGGAAGACAGCCTTGCCGGCTGGGAAGCAGCGGCGGCCGGCTGGACGCGCCGCCAGGAGACGATCCGCAGGCTCAGCGCGCACGTGTCGGCGTGGATGCTCGACGCGGTCGCGCTGCAGCCGGGCGAGCGCGTACTCGAGCTGGCGGCGGGCCTGGGGGAGACGGGCATGCTCGCCGCCGAGCAGGTGGCCCCGATGGGCGGCGTGATCGTCTCCGATCAGGCCGACGCGATGCTCGACGGCGCCCGCGCCCGCGCCGTGGAGCTGGGGCTCAGCAACATCGAGTTTCAGGTCATCGGCGCCGAATGGATCGACCTGCCGCTCGCGAGCGTCGACGCCGTCCTCTGCCGCTGGGGCTACATGCTGCTCGCCGACCCGCCCGCCGCGCTGACGGAGACCCGCCGTGTGCTGCGCCCCGGGGGGCGCCTCGCGCTGGCCGTGTGGGACTCCGTCCAGCACAACCCCTGGGGATTGCTCCCGAACCTGGAGCTGATCGAGCGCGGTCTCGCTTCGCCTCCGGCGCCGGGCACGCCCGGCCCATTCGCGCTCGGCGACCCCGAGCGCGTGCGCGAGCTGCTCGCGCAGGCCGGCTTCGCCGACGTCGACGTGCAGTCGCTCGAGATCGAGCAGCGCTATCCCTCCTTCGCGGACTACTGGGAGACGACGCTCGACGTCGCCCACGCCTTCCACAACGCCGTCCTCAGCCGCCCCGAGGACGAGATCGCCGAGATCCGCGCCGGCCTGGGCGCGCGCCTGGAGCCCTTCTCCGAACCCGACGGCACGCTCGCGATCCCCGGACGCACGCTCGTCGCCTCCGCGAGCGCCTGAGGGTCACGCTTCGTCCGGGCGTTCGCGCGGGCCTTCTCGGTTCGACGTCGGCCGGCCCGGGGGTTCGGGATCGCGCGTCGAACCGATAGCCTCCGGCCCCATGCTCTACGACGACGACGCAGACCTCACGCTCCTGCACGGCAAGACCGTCGCGATCATCGGCTACGGCTCCCAGGGCCACGCGCACGCGCTCAACCTGAAGGACTCCGGCGTCGACGTGCTCGTCGGGCTGCGCCCCGACTCCGCCTCCGTGGCGCAGGCGCGCGAGCAGGGCCTCGAGGTCCTGTCCGTCGTCGACGCCGCCAGTCGCGGCGACCTCGTGATGATCCTGCTCCCGGACGAGCGCCACCACGACGTGTGGGAGTCAGACGTCCGCGACGGCATCGCCGAGGGCAACATGATCCTCTTCGGCCACGGCTTCTCGATCCACTACGGCGAGATCGAGCCCCCCGCCGGCGTCGACGTCGGCATGGTCGCGCCCAAGGGCCCCGGACACCTCGTCCGCCGCCAGTTCACCGAGGGCAGCGGCGTTCCCGGCCTGATCGCCGTCGCCCAGGACGCGACCGGCAACGCGCGCGCGCTCGCGCTCGCCTACGCCAAGGGCATCGGCTGCACCCGCGGCGGCGTGATCGAGACGACCTTCAAGGACGAGACCGAGACCGACCTCTTCGGCGAGCAGGCCGTCCTCTGCGGGGGCGCCTCCGAGCTCGTCCAGGCCGGTTTTCAGACGCTCGTCGATGCGGGCTATGACCCCGAGATGGCCTACTTCGAGTGCCTGCACGAGCTCAAGCTGATCGCCGACCTGATGTACGAGAAGGGCCTTGCGGGCATGCGCTACTCGATCTCCAACACCGCCGAGTACGGCGACTACACCCGCGGCAAGCGCGTCATCACCGACGAGACCCGCGCCGCCATGCGCCAGATCCTCACCGAGATCCAGTCCGGCGACTTCGCGCGGGAGTGGATCGCCGAGAACCGCGCCGGGCAGGAGAACTTCCTGCGCATGCGCGCAGAGCAGGCCGACACCCAGGTCGAGCACGTCGGCGGCGAGCTGCGCTCGCACATGGACTGGATCAAGCCCTCTTTCTGACGCGCTCCGGGCGGTGTTCGCTACACTCGCTCCGTCGTCGCGACTGGCGCACTAGGTGGAGTTCACCACCGGGGAGCGACGAGCATTCACGCCGCGCGCCTGGGCATTCTTCGACCTCCGACCATTGAGGAAGCCCCATGACGCCAACCACAGATACGACGCGACTCGTCATCCCTGACGATCTGAAGCCCGCCGACGGGCGCTTCGGCTGCGGGCCCTCGAAGGTCCGACCGTACGCGGTCACGGACCTCGCCGGCACCGGCACCGCCGTGATGGGCACCTCGCATCGCCAGCAGCCCGTCAAGTCTCTCGTCGGCGAGATCCGCGCTGGGCTGCGCGAGCTGTTCGCGCTGCCTGATGGGTATGAGGTCGCGCTCGGTAATGGCGGCGCGACGGCGTTCTGGGACGCCGCCACGTTTGGGCTCGTGCGCGAGCGCGCGCTGCACCTGACCTATGGCGAGTTCTCCTCGAAGTTCGCTTCGGTCACGGCCGGCGCGCCCTTCCTGGCGGATCCGATCAAGGTCGCCGCCGACCCCGGCGACGCTCCGGACCCCGGCGCGCTGCAGACCCCGGCCGAGCCTGTGGACGCGGTGACGTGGGCGCACAACGAGACTTCGACCGGGGTGATGGTCCCGGTGACGAGGCCCGCCGCGACGGGCGACGCGCTGGTATTGATCGACGCGACCTCGGGCGCCGGCGGGCTGCCGGTCGATGTGAGTCAGGCAGACGTCTACTACTTCGCTCCGCAGAAGTCGTTTGCGGCCGACGGCGGCTTGTGGGTCGCGCTGCTCAGTCCCGCCGCCCAGGAGCGGATAGCGGAGCTGGCTGCGTCCGATCGCTGGATACCTCCGTTCCTCTCCCTGAGCACGGCCCTGGAAAACTCGCTCAAAGACCAGACGTACAACACGCCCGCAGTGGCGACACTGTTCCTGCTCTCCGACCAGATTGGCTGGATGCTCGAAGGTGACGCCCCCGACGGCGGAGGCGGCCTGGCCTGGTGCGTGGCGCGCACGCGCGAGTCATCCACGCACCTGTATGAATGGGCCGAGCGGACTCCCTATACCACCCCGTTCGTCGGCGACCCGGCCAAGCGTTCGCTGGTCGTCGGGACGATCGACTTCGCCGCGGAGGTTGACGCCGCCGCGGTCGCCAAAACGCTGCGGGCGAATGGGATCGTTGACACTGAGCCCTATCGCAAGCTTGGGCGCAACCAGCTGCGCATCGGCATGTTCCCCGCGGTCGAACCCGACGACGTACGCGCTCTGACCGCGTGTGTCGACTGGGTGGTTGAGAGGAGCGCGTCGTGAGCCCCGCCACACCGGACACCCAAGAGCGTCTGAAAGTCCTCGTCAAGGAGAAGGTCGGCGACTCGGGCATCGAGCTGCTGCGCACGCGCTTCGACGTCGATCTCGGCATCGACTGGACCGACGAGGAGCTGAACGAGCGCATCGGCGCCTACCACGGCATTCTCATCCGCTCGGCCACGAAGATGACCGCGGAGCTGATCGAGCGCGCCGTCAACCTGCGCGTGATCGGGCGTGCGGGCGTGGGCGTGGACAACGTCGACGTGCCCGCCGCCACCCGCCGCGGGATCGTCGTCGCCAACGCGCCTCAGTCGAACGTCGTCACCGCCGCCGAGCACACGCTCGCGCTGCTGCTTGCGCTCGCCCGCAACATCCCGCAGGCGCACCAGTCGCTGCACGAAGGCAAATGGGACCGCTCGAAGTACTCCGGCGTTGAGCTGTACGAGAAGACGCTCGGCGTCCTCGGCTTCGGGCGCATCGGCCAGCTCGTCGCCCAGCGCGCGCGCGGGTTCGGCATGCGCGTGCTCGCGTTCGATCCCTTCGTCAGCGCCGAGCGCTACCGCGAGCTGGGGGTGGACAAGGCCGACTCGCCCGAGGACGTGTACGCGCAGGCCGACTTCATCACCGTGCACCTGCCCAAGACGCCCGAGACCGAAGGCTTCCTCGATGCCGAGGCGTTCGCCAAGATGCGCGACGGCGTGCGCGTGCTCAACGTCGCCCGCGGCGGGCTGATCGACGATGCTGCGCTGCAGGCCGCGCTGGACTCCGGCAAGGTCGCCGGCGCCGCGCTCGACGTGTTCCCCTCCGAGCCGATGACCGACTACCCGCTGTTCGAGGAGGGCTATCCCCAGGTCGTCGTCACCCCGCACCTGGGGGCCTCGACCGCCGAGGCCACCGACCGCGCCGGGTATCAGAGCGCCGAGCAGGTGCTCGCCGCGCTCACCGGGGGCGTCGTCTCCACGGCCGTGAACATCCCCGCGATCGGCGCCGAGGACATGGAGGTGCTCGGCCCGTTCCTGCCACTCGCCACCCAGCTCGGGCGCCTGGCGATGGAGCTCGCCGAGGGCAGCTCGGTCGAGCGCATCGAGGCCGCCTTCCTCGGGCGCATCGCCGACTTCGACACGCGCCTGTTGACGCTCGCCGTGATCCAGGGCGCGCTGCAGGGCCGCACGGAGGAGGAGGTCAACCTCGTCAACGCCCCCACCATGGCCCAGCAGCGCGGGATCATCGTGGAGGAGAAGGCCGTCTCCGAGGCGCAGGACTTCAACGAGCTCATTCGTGTCACGGTCGCGGCCGGAGACGAGCGCGTCGCCGTTGCCGGCACCGGCATCGGCCCCAACCGCGTGCCCCACCTCGTTGAGGTTCAGGGTCGGCGCCTGACGATCGAGCTCGAGCCCTACGTGACCGTCTTCCGCTACCAGGACCTGCCCGGGATGATCGGCCGCGTCGGCACGATCTTCGGCACGCACGGCATCAACATCTCCTCCGCCGCCGTCGGTCACGTTCCCGATGGGCAGGGCGCCGCGCACGCCGACGGCGAGGACGGGCGCCTGGCCGCGATGGTCGTCACGACCGACGCGCGCGTACCCGCTGAGGTCGTACAGGAGATCGTCGCATCCGACAATTTCGTCAACGGCTGGTCGGTGGATCTTGGGTAAATGAACCCCGCGTAGGACAGACAACCTTCTCTGCCGCCCGCATAGGATTGCCGCCACAGTCGCATTGCCACAAGACCTGGATCACTGCGCTCTACTCGACACCAACATCGGCCGGGCAAGCCACAACGCGGGTGTCGCCATACGAAGCGGTTGCGTAGCCCCAACACACGACGGCGCTCGGCAAACGTCAGCACTGAGCGCATCCGTGTCACGCAAGTTCGGTCCGTGTCACGCGAGAATCAGTTCCGACAGCCGGCCCATGTGAGTCGATCGGATAGGGTAACCCCGATGCGTGCAGTCGTCATCACCAAGCACGGGGGACCCGGGGTGCTGCAGGTCCAGGAGCGCCCTGACCCGACCCTCGGCCCAGGGGAGGTGCGCATCGACGTCGCTGCCGCCGGGATCAACTTCGCCGACGTGATGGCGCGTCTCGGGTTCTATCCCGACGCGCCCAAGCCGCCGTGTGTCGTCGGCTACGAGGTGGCGGGCACGATCCTCGAGCTGGGCGAGGGCGTCGAGGGCTTGAGTCCCGGTCAGCGCGTCGTCGCCGGCACCGAGTTCGGCGGCTACGCCTCGCAGGTGGTCGCGCCTGCCGACGGCGTGCTGGCACTGCCCGACGGGCTCACGTTCGAGCAGGGCGCTTCGATCCCCGTCAACTACGGCACCGCCTGGATGGGGCTCCTGCGCTTCGGCGGCCTACGCAGCGGCGAACGCGTACTGATCCAGGCGGCCGCCGGCGGCGTCGGCATCGCCGCCACCCAGGTCGCCAAGCGCGCCGGCGCCGAGATCTACGGGACCGCCTCGCCCGGCAAGCACGCGCGTATCTCCGAGCTCGGCGTCGACCACCCGCTCGACTACACCAAGTCAGGATGGGAGCGCGGCCTACCTCCGTTCGACGTCATCATGGACGCGATCGGCGGCAAGAGCTTTCGCCGCAGCTACGAGCTGCTCGGCGGCGGCGGGCGCCTGATCGCCTTCGGCGCCTCCGGTGTGGTCTCCGGCGAGCGGCGCAACCCGATCCCGGCGCTGAAAACCGCGCTGCGCATGCCCCGCTTCAACATGATCAAGCAGATGTCCGCCTCCAAGGCCGTGATCGGCCTGAACATGTACACGCTCTCCCAGGACGAGCGTCGCCGCGCCGAGGTCAGCGCTGCGCTGGCGGAAATGACCGCCGACGGAATCGTCCAACCGGTCGTCGCCGGGACGTTCTCCTTCGAGGAAGCCGGCGCGGCGCAGAACATGATCACCGAACGCAAGAACGTCGGGAAGGTAATACTCACGCCGTAACGGGCGCTGTCGCGCGGCGAGTTCGCCGCCTTCCAAAGCGGTTGCTTCTTGGCGTGTGAGTGCTAGTCTGCGCCGTAGATGTCGTTCCAGCTCTCGTCCCTGCTTCTCCTGCTCCTCCCCCCTCGGGGGGAATAGCGCGTGGCGGCCGCGTAGCCGCATACCAACGGAGCAGCAGGTAATCGAGACTTTGAAAGGAACAATCGTGAGGAACGACATGAGTGACAGCGAAATATCGCCAACCCCGGAGCGGACCGAGCAGGCGCGCGTTCGCATCTTCGACACGACGCTGCGCGACGGCGAGCAGTCGCCCGGCATCTCGCTGAACCGCCAGGAGAAGCTGGAGATCGCCCACCAGCTCGCGCGGCTGGGCGTGGACGTCATCGAGGCGGGCTTTCCGATCACCTCGCCGGGCGACTTCGAGTCCGTGCAGGCGATCGCGCGCGAGGTCGAAGGGCCCGTCATCTGCGGGCTGGCGCGGACGAGCAAGCAGGACGTCGACGCTGCCTGGAACGCGGTCAGGGACTCGGAAAGGCCGTGCATCCACACATTCATCTCCACCTCGGACATTCACATCGTGCACCAGCTGCAGACCACGCGCGAGGACGTCAAGGGTCAGGCGCGGGCGGCCGTGGCGCAGGCCAAGCAGTACCTGGACGACGTCGAGTTCTCGCCGATGGACGCCACTCGGGCGGAAGTCGAGTTCACGGCCGAGGTGATTCAGATCGCGCTGGAGGAGGGCGCCACGACGATCAACATCCCCGACACGGTCGGCTACACGATGCCTCAGGAGTTCACCGCTTTCCTGGGGCGGCTGTATGAGCTGGTTCCCGACCTGCGCGATGTTGTGCTGTCGGTTCACTGTCACGACGATCTTGGCTTGGCGGTGGCCAACTCGTTTGCCGGCGTGTTGGCTGGGGCCAGGCAGGTGGAGTGTGCGGTCAACGGGATCGGCGAGCGCGCCGGCAACGCCTCGCTCGAGGAGATCGTGATGCTGCTGCGTACACGCCGCGCCGACATAGGCATGGACACGGGCGTGAACTCCACGGAGTTGGCTCGTACGAGCCGGCTGGTCTCACGCTTGACCGGCTATCAGGTGCAGCCGAACAAGGCGATCGTCGGGCGCAACGCGTTCGCGCACGAGTCGGGGATCCACCAGGACGGCGTGCTCAAGGAGCGCTCCACGTACGAGATCATGGACGCCACGACCGTGGGGCTGAAGAGCAACTCGCTCGTGCTGGGCAAGCACTCAGGCCGTCACGCGTTGCGCGACGCGCTGGAGGAGATGGGCTTCCAGCTCGACGGGCAGGCGCTGAACACCGCGTTCAAGCGCTTCAAGGAGATCGCGGATCGTAAGAAGCAGGTGACGGCGATGGACCTGGAGGCGCTCGTGACCGACGAGCTGCGCGAGGAGATCCCCGGATATGCGCTGGAGTGGTTCGAGGTCGAGGCCTCCTCACGCCGCCCCCCGCACGCGCGCGTGTCGGTGACGCTGCCCGACGGCGGCTCAGCCGAGGGTTCGTTCACCGGCGATGGGCCGATCGACGCGGTGTTCCGCGCGATCAATGCGGCCGCGAGCATCGAGGCCAAGCTCGGCGAGTTCACGATCGGCGCGGTCACCGAGGGCCAGGATGCGCTCGGCGAGGTGTCGGTCGTGGTCGAGGTGGACGGCTCCTCCGGCGCGGGGCAGGGTGTCTCGACGGACATCATCGACGCGGCCGCGCGGGCGTACGTGCGCGCGCTGTCGGTCGCGCGGGCTCGTGCGCTGGCTTCGGCGGATGCCGTCGGCTTGCCCGAGCCAGCTGGGCCTTGAGCGGGACGAGCGTGTAGAGCGTCATACGTGCGTCTGTGATAACGTACGCGCGTATGACGCCGACGGTCGCCCGAACATCAGTCGAGCCGCACTTCGCAGCGGCGATCGACCCGCTCGATCCGGTCACGATCGGCGCGCGCGTGAAGGCGCTGCGCGAGTCCGAGTCGCTGTCGCTGCGCGAGCTGGCGCTGCGCAGCGGCGTGAGCGCGCCGATGCTCTCGCAGGTCGAGCGGGGAGAGACGAGCCCGACGCTGACGGTCGCCGCGCGCATCGCCGCAGGATTGGAGTTGCGGTTGTCGCAGTTGCTGCGCCTGGACGAGGACGGCGCCGTCACGGTCGTTCGCCCGAAGGAGCGTCAGCGTGGTGGCAACAGGCGACGGGGACACAGCTTTGAGGTGATGACCGCCGCGCAGCCCGGTCAGCGCGCCGAGCTCTCGCGCCACACGCTCGCGCCGGGCGGGGCCACCGGCGCCGCGGACGACCCGCCGATGCACGAGCCCGGCAGTCGTGAGACGGCGCTCGTCGAGCATGGCGCCATCGTGCTCGTATGCGACGGGCAGCGCTATGAGCTGGAGGAGGGCGATTGCGTCACGTTCGACGCCGACCTGCCCCACCACTTCGAGAACCCATCCGGCGCGGAGGCGGCCTCGTTTCTGGCCGTCGTCAGCGCCGGTCTGAGACGCAGCTAGGAGGCCCGCGATGGGAAAGACGATGTTCGAGAAGATCTGGGAGCGCCACGAGGTCGCCCATGGGCTCCTGTACATAGACCTGCACCTGGTCCACGAGGTCACGAGCCCGCAGGCCTTCGACGGGCTGCGCCTGGCCGGCCGCACGGTGCGCCGCCCCGATCGCACGCTGGCGACGGCCGACCACAACACGCCGACCGACGGTACGCCCGTGGCGGCGCGCATCAAGGACGAGCTCTCGCGCGTGCAGGTGGAAACACTCGAGCGCAACTGCGCGGAGTTCGGCGTGCCCGTGTACTCGCTCGGATCGGACCGGCAGGGGATCGTGCACGTGATCGGCCCCGAGCTGGGCGTGACCCAGCCGGGCATGACGATCGTGTGCGGGGACTCGCACACCTCCACGCACGGCGCGTTCGGGGCGCTCGCGTTCGGCATTGGCACGAGCGAGGTCGAGCACGTGCTGGCGACGCAGTGCATGGTCCAGCACAGGCCGCGCTCGATGCGCATCGTCTACGCGGGCGAGCTGGGGTTTGGCGTCACCGCCAAGGATCTGATCCTGGGCACGCTCGGGCGGCTCGGCGTCGGTGGGATGACGGGACACGTGGTCGAGTACGCGGGCCCGGCGATCGAGGCGCTGTCGATGGAGGGGCGGATGACCGTCTGCAACATGACGATCGAGGGCGGCGGTCGCGCCGGCATGATCGCTCCCGACGAGACGACGTTCGCGTGGTTCACAGAGACCGAGCGGCCCGGTGCGCCGCGGGGCGAGGAGCTCGAGGAGGCGGTTGCGGCCTGGCGCGAGCTGCCCACCGAGGAGGGCGCCGAGTTCGACAGCGAGGTGGCGATCGACGCGACGAAAATCTCCCCACAGGTGACATGGGGCACGAACCCGGGGATGGTGCGCGCGGTCACCGACAGCGTGCCCGCGCCCGAGGAGTTCGACAGCCCCGCCGACCGCGAGGCGACCGAGCGCGCGCTGGCCTACATGGCGCTCGAGCCCGGCACGCCGATCGAGCAGATCCCGCTCGATCGCGTGTTCATCGGCTCGTGCACGAACTCGCGCATCGGCGACCTGCGCGCCGCCGCCGAGGTTGTGGCGGGCCGCAAGGTCGCGTCGAGCGTCGACGCGATGGTCGTGCCCGGCTCCCAGCAGGTCAAGGCGCAGGCTGAGGCGGAGGGACTCGACAAGGTCTTCCGCGAGGCCGGGTTCGATTGGCGCGTGGCCGGCTGCTCGATGTGCCTGGGGATGAACCCCGACATATTGCAGCCTGGTGAGCGCTGCGCCTCTACCTCCAACCGCAACTTCGAGGGTCGACAGGGCAGGGGCGGGCGCACCCATCTCGTATCCCCGCAGATGGCCGCCGCCGCAGCCATCGAGGGCCATTTCGTCGACATCCGCCAGTGGAGCTAGGAGGGTCTCCATGGATCCCATCAGCGTCATCTCAGGACCCGTCAGCCACCTCGACCGCGCCGACGTGGACACCGACCAGATCATGCCCAAGCAGTTCCTCAAGCGCGTGGAGCGCAGCGGCTTTGGCGAGTTCCTGTTCTACGACTGGGCGAAGGAGCGGGGGTGGGATCTGCCGGCCAACCCGATCCTGGTCGCGGGTGAGAACTTCGGCTGCGGCTCCTCCCGCGAGCACGCGCCGTGGGGGTTGCAGGACTACGGCTTTCAGGCGATCCTCGCGCCGAGCTTCGCGGACATCTTCTACTCGAACTGCACGAAGATCGGCCTGCTGCCGGTCGTGCTGGGCGCCGAGGACTGTCGCGCGCTGGCTCATGCCGGCGCCGGCGAGGTCGACCTGCTTGAGCAGGAGGTCCGCTTCGCTGGACGCGAGGTGGCGTTTGAGATCGACCACGAAATCCGCCATCGCCTACTGAATGGGCTTGATGACGTCGCGCTGACGCTCGAGCAGTCCGCGGAGATCGCGGAGTTCGAGCACGAACACGAGGATGTCGGTTGGGCAAGCGTCGCGACCACGGCGCTGTAGGCGCGGTGCGAGATGAGTAGTCATCGCATCGTCACGCTGCCCGGCGACGGGATCGGCCCGGAGATCATGGCCCCCGCCCTAGAGGCGTTGGAAAGGCTGGGGGAGTTCGAGTTCGAGGAGCATGCCTTCGGCGGCGCCTCCATCGACGCCCACGGCGTCGCGCTTACCGACGAGACGCTCGAGGCGTGTCGCAAGGCGGACGCGGTACTGCTGGCGGCCGTCGGCGGTCCGAAGTGGGATACGACCGACCCGTCCAAGCCGCGTCCCGAGCAGGGATTGCTGGGATTGCGCAAGGGGTTGGGGCTGTACGCGAACTTGCGCCCGGTCAAGCCTCTGCCCGCGCTGTATGAGGCCTCGCCGTTGAAGCGCGAGCGAATCGAGGGGACCGACCTGCTGGTCGTGCGCGAGCTGACGGGCGGCATTTACTTCGGCGAGAAGACACGCACGGCCGAAGCGGCCAGCGACGTGTGCGCGTACACGACCGCGGAGATCGAGCGGATCGCCCGCGTCGCGTTCGAAGCGGCGCGGACGAAGGTCTCGAGTGTGGACAAGGCGAACGTGTTGGAGACCTCGCGACTGTGGCGGGAGGTCGTGATCGGCGTGCACGCGCGCGAGTTTCCGCACATCGCGCTCGAGCACGTGCTCGTGGACAACGCCGCGATGCAGCTGGTGGCGGCACCGCGGGAGTTCGACACGATCCTGACCGAGAACATGTTCGGGGACGTCCTCAGCGACGAGGCCGCGATGATCACCGGCTCGATCGGATTGCTTCCAAGCGCGTCGCTGGGAGGCGAGGGACCGGGCCTGTTCGAGCCCGTGCACGGCTCGGCGCCGGACATCGCGGGCACCGGCGCGGCCAATCCGCTGGCGATGCTGCTGTCGGTCGCGATGATGCTGCGGCACGGACTCGATTTGCCGGACGCGGCCACGGCGGTAGAATCGGCCGTTGAGAAAGCGCTCGACGCCGGCCTGCGCACCCCCGACCTGGGCGGCGCCGACGGGACGGCGAGCGCGACGAAGGCAGTGCTCGACAATCTCTAGGACCCCTAAAACAGGAGC
This sequence comes from uncultured Solirubrobacterales bacterium, assembly GCA_963744245.1. GTDB lineage: Bacteria > Actinomycetota > Thermoleophilia > Solirubrobacterales > Solirubrobacteraceae > Palsa-744. The sequence goes on along the minus strand of CAVUST010000001.1, from coordinate 2,338,862 downwards.
GAGATGAAAGTGGACCCCACGGACCTCATCTGGATGAACGGAGAATTCATCGCATGGGAGGACGCCAAGGTCCACGTCCTGACGCACGGCCTGCACTACGGCACGGGCGTGTTCGAGGGGGTGCGCTGCTATGAGACGGAGCTCGGGCCGGCGGTGTTCCGCAACGCCGAGCACGTGCAGCGCTTGCGCAAGTCGGCCGAGCTGTACTACATGGAGGTTCCCTACACCGACGAGGTGCTGCGCGCGGCCACGCGCGAGCTCGTGGCACGCAATGGGCTGAGCTCCTGCTACATCCGCCCGATCGTCTACCGCGGCTACGGCACGATGGGGCTCAACCCGTTAGACGCCCCGGTGGACGTGACGATCGCGTGCTGGGAGTGGGGAACGTATCTGGGCGAGGAGGGCATGCGTCACGGCGTGCGCGCGAAGGTCTCCTCGTGGGAGCGGATCGGTCCACGCTCGCTGATCCCGCACGCGAAGGCCTCGGGCCAGTACCTCAACAGCGTGCTCGCGAAGATCGAGGCGACGAAGTGCGGGTATGAGGAGGCGATCCTGCTCGACGAACACGGCCACGTGTGCGAGGGCACGGGCGAGAACGTGTACATCGTGCGCGACGGCGAGATCGCGACGCCCGGACAGCACAACTCGATCCTCGACGGGATCACGCGCCGCTCGGTCATGCAGATCGCCCAAGACCTCGGCTACACGGTCGTGGAGCGCAACGTGGCGCGCGCGGAGATGTACCTGGCCGACGAGGTGTTCCTGTCGGGAACCGCCGCCGAGCTCGTGCCCGTGCGGGAAGTCGACGACCACAAGGTCGGCACGGGCGAGCCGGGCGAGATCACGCGCGTGCTGCAGGCCGCGTTCGACGATGCCATCCACGGTCGCTCAGAGCGCTACCGCGAGTGGCTGGACGTGGTCGCGCCCGAGGCACTGCAGACGCCGGACGGCGCCGGCCCGGATGCGGCGCGGGCGGTCGCGCCGAGCGGGACCACTGCGGCCGGGTAGACCATGTCTCACATCCAGCTATACGACGCGACCCTGCGCGACGGCATGGGCGGCGGCGGCATGACGCTGACGGCCGCGGAGAAGGTGCGGGTCGTACGCGCGCTGGACACGCTCGGGGTGCACATGATCGAGGCGGGGTTTCCGGCGTCGAACCCGAAGGAGCTCGAGCTGTTCGAGCTGCTCGAGGGGGAGACGTTGCAGAGTGCCGAGATCGTCGCGTTCGGGATGACGCGCCGGCGCGGTGTGGACGCCGCCGAGGACGAGGGGCTGCGCGTGCTCGCGGAGTCGTTCGTGGGAGTGTGCACCCTCGTCGGCAAGAGCTCGGCGTTGCAGGCCGAGACGGTGTTGAAGGTGACGCGCGCGGAGAACCTGAGCATGATCGGCGAGTCGATCTCCTACCTCCTCGCGCACGGCAAGCGCGTGCTGTTCGACGCCGAGCACTTCTTCGACGGGATCGAGGAAGACGTCGGCTACGCCCTGGAATGCGTGCGCGTCGCGACGGATGCCGGCGCCGAGCGGGTCGTGCTGTGCGACACCAACGGAGGGTCGCTGCCGCTGGACGTGCGCGAGGCCGTCATCGCCGTGCGCGAGCAGGTGCCGGACGTCACGCTCGGGATCCACACCCACGACGACACCGGCTGCGGCGTCGCCAACACGCTCGTCGCCGTCGATGCCGGTGCTACGCAGGTGCAGGGCACGATCAACGGGATCGGCGAGCGCACCGGCAACGCCAACCTCGTCACGATCATCGCCGACCTGCAGTTGAAGATGGGCTACGAGGTGCTCCCGGCAGAGCGCTTGGCGCGGCTGACCGAGACCGCGCATCTCCTCGACGAGCTGCTCAACCGCACGCCCGACCCCTCGCAGCCTTACGTCGGCAAGCACGCCTTCGCGCACAAGGCGGGACTGCACGCCGCGGGGGTGCGCGAGTCAAGCGAGGCGTTCGAGCACGTCGAGCCGGCGCTCGTCGGCAATCGCAGCGACGTGCTGATCTCCGAGCTCTCGGGGCGCGCCACGATCGTGGAGAAGGCCCGCGCGGCGGGGATCGCCGCCGACGAGGAGTTCACCCGGCGTGTCGTCGAGCGGGTGAAGGAGCTCGAGCACAGGGGGTTCCAGTTCGAGGCGGCCGACGGGTCGTTCGAGCTGCTCATGCGGCGGGAGGCGGATAATCTCGAGTACGAGCCTCTCTTCAAGTTGGAGTCTTGGCGGGTGATCGTGGAACAGCACGCCGACGGGCGGGCCACGACCGAGGCCACGATCAAGATCTGGGTCGGCGGTGAGCGCTATGTGCGCACCGCCGAGGGCAATGGGCCCGTTCATGCTCTCGACAAGGCCTTGCGCGACGCGATCGGGGAGATTCACCCGCATCTGAAGGACGTCGACCTTGTCAACTTCAAGGTTCGGATCCTGGACGAGACGAAGGGGACCGGGGCTGTTACGCGGGTTTTGATCGACGCCTCGGATGGCAAGGACGTCTGGGGCTCGATTGGGGTTTCCGAGAATCTCATTGCCGCTTCTTGGGATGCTTTGGTCGATTCGCTGGAGTTTGGGATGCTGGGTGGCAAGCCCTCGTCGGTTGCGACGCTCCGCTCGGCCGGAAACGCATAGTGACGGGCTCGGAGGCGGTGCAGGGCGCGGGGCCGGCCGATCGGACGTCGAACCGCCGAGGACCGGAAGACAGCCCCGGTGACGCTGACGTTGACGGCCTTGTTCCTTTGGCCAAGCCCATGCTGGGAGAGGCTGAGGAGTTGGCTGTGTTGGAGGTGCTGCGGTCTGGACAGCTTTCCTTGGGGCCTCGGGTGGGGGAGTTCGAGCGTTTGTTTGCTGCTCGGGTTGGGGTGGAGCACGCTTGTGCTGTGAGCAGTGGGACGGCTGGGTTGCACCTTGCGCTGCGGGCCGTGGGGGTTGAGGCTGGGGATGAGGTGATCACCAGCCCGTTCTCGTTTGTGGCCTCGGCTAACGCCGCTGTGTACGAGGGGGCTCGGCCGGTGTTTGCCGACGTCGATCCCGTGACCCTCAACCTCGATCCGGCCGCGGCTGAGGCTGCTGTGACCTCGCGGACGAAGGCAATCCTGCCCGTGCACATATTTGGCTATCCCGCTGCCATGCCGGCGTTCGAGCGAATCGCTGTGCGGCATGGACTGGGGATCGTCGAGGACGCGTGTGAGGCGTTGGGGGCCGTGCACGGGGATGGGGGCATGGCTGTGGGGGGGCGGGGGCATCCGGCTGTGTTTGGGTTCTACGCCAACAAGCAGATCACCACTGGCGAGGGGGGGATGGTGACGCTTGCCGATGGGGAGCTGAAGGAGCGGATCGACTCCGAGCGCAATCAGGGTAGGGCTCGGGACATGGGATGGCTCGATCACGATTGGTTGGGGTTCAACTACCGGCTGTCGGACGTCGCGTGCGCGCTGGGGATCGCTCAGCTGGGGCGGCTGGATGAGATGCTCGCCTTGCGGGCTCGCGTGGCTGGGTGGTATCGGGAGGCGCTCGCCGGCGTCGAGGGGTTGGGGCTGCCGTGCGTGGACAGTGATGGAGACCGGCGCGGATGGTTCGTGTTCGTCGTGCAGCTGCCCGACGGGGTGGAGCGAGACACAGTCCTACGTCGGCTCGCTGAGAACGGGGTGCAGAGCAAGCCGTATCTGCCCGCGATTCATCTGATGGGCTACTACCGCGAGCGGTTCGGGCACCGGCCGGGGGAGCTGCCCGTGTGTGAGGACGTGGCGGCGCGCTCGTTGGCGCTGCCGTTCTTTCCGGAGATGACGATTGGGCAGGTTGAACGGGTGGCCCGGGAGTTGGTTCGGGCGGTGGGGCGGTAGGACCCGGCGCTTGTTTTGGGTGACCCAGAGCCTGCGGCTTCGAACAACGTTGTCGGCGCCGGTCATCGCACCGGGCGGCATGGTCGGGGGCGCTTTTGGCGGTCGCCCCGGCGGGCCCGGTGATTGCCGCGGATGCGTTCAGATCGGACGCGCTTGACACGGTTCAGAGATCTGGTAAGACCTGTGTGTCCCTGACCTCCGGGCAACAGCCGGCGCCGGGACGTCTCTGACCTGAAAGACGAGCGCCCCGGCGTCGGCCTACCAACCCCCAACCCGGGTGGAGCCGGGTGGGATCACCTACATCATACCCCAGATGCGCCTCGGCGCATCTGGGGTTTCCCTCTGTATTGCTGGGGAAAAGTGCGGATGTCGCTTGTTGGAATCTCACCGGTGAGCGGTGGTCAGGCGGGCGCGTGGTGGCGATCGCCGGGCGTCAGGGCGCGGAGTCGCCGCGACGCGCCTCCAATCTTCCGGAAATGGAGAATTGGGTCGCGTGACTCCCTTCGGGCGGGAGGTGGTGTGGTGCGGGGTTGAGTGAGAAACAGGGATCTACTTCAAGCGGGCGGTCTGCTGAGTGCGCTGAAGACCTGGAGGCTCTCATCCCCGGGCGCAGGGTGCTTGAGCTTGACGGAGGATTCTGCAAAGCTCATGCGTGGAGTTCCGTTCGTCGGAATAGAGCCGACGGGCGGCAAGGATCGGCCCCGGAGGTCTCTGACCTGAAAGACGAGCGCCTTCGGATGCCGGTCAACCAACCCTCTAGGGATAAAGGAGCATTGCAACATATGTTACGTATACAAATTCTGGGACTCGCCCTCGCGTCCGCGCTGCTCATGAGCGTGGTGGCGGCGGGGAGCGCGTCGGCGGCGACTGAATTACACCAGTGGTTACTGATCCACGACCAGTCTGGGATTCACTTATTACTTGCAGCACCGATAAAAGTCCACATTGAAAGTTTACTCTTATTGGAAGACACGAAAGCAACGGGTGGTGCGGTAGCGATCCACTGCCATCTTTTTGAGGCGGGGACCGTTGGTCCTCACGGTTTAGATTTAACAGAATCGATCACGTTAGAACTATTAGGGACAAAAAAATCAGTCTCGTGTGCATTTGATAAAGTTGGTGCCTGTAAATCGGGTACGGAACCGACGTACGAAGCGGTACACCTGCCCTGGCATACGGAACTCCTTTTACACAATAGTGGAGAAGTGCGTGACTTAATCACAAGTGACGGGGCCGGTGCCCCGGGTTGGGCGGTTACGTGCACCAACATCCTTGGCGGGAAAACGACGGACACGTGCGAAGAAGAAGCAGGTGAGCCTAACAGCATCCTCATGCAAAACATAGCCGGATCTGGAGTATTGGGAACATTCAGCTCAGGTACTGGAGGACCGCCTCCTAAATGCAGCGTGGGCGGGGCAAAATCCGGCCTAGTGAGCGGAACCGTCTTGACACAGAACCCATCGTCAACATTATTATTGGCAGTCTCGTTCGGCCCGTAAACCGGCAGGTCCCGCTTGCCTGATCCCGACGACAGCGTGAGTGCGCTTGTCGTGATGCATGGTTAGCGTGTTGTTGGTGTGGTGGGACGGCATGCAGGCCGTCCCACCGTCGTCGGGAAGTGACGGGTCTGCGGGTGTCGGAGCTCGAGCGGCTGTTCGCGGCGCGGGCGGGGCGCTTCGCCCCGGCGCTGAGCAGCGATCCGGTGGCACCGCGGGCGGAGTCGGAGACAGGCGGAGGAATGTGGTGCGGAGGCCCGCTTGACACGGTTTGGAGATGTGGTAAGACCTGGGCGCCCTGACCTCCGGGCGAACGCCGGCGTCGGGACGACCCAGACCTGATGGGCGCCCCGGCGTCGGTCCAGCAGTCGCCAACTTGTTGCAATCTCATTGGGTGGGCCGGTGGTCCGGCTTGGAGCGTCATGGCGATCTCGGTCGCTGCGGCAAGAAGTCGTCCGCGGCGCTCGTCCTATCTTCCGAAAATGGAGAATTGGCACGGCTGTAGGGGCTGGAAGCCAGACTGGAGGGTCTTGGGAGCCGAGTGAGAAACAGGGCTCTACTTTGGCCTTGACAGCGAGGTATGGTCTCTGCGACATTCCCAAATGCAGTTCCGCCCCTCCGAAGAGGACGGGCGGCAAGGATTGGCCCCGGAGGTCTCTGACCTGAAAGACGAGCGCCTTCGGATGCCGGTCAACCAACCCTCTAGGGATAAAGGAGCATTGCAACATATGTTACGTATACAAATTCTGGGACTCGCCCTCGCGTCCGCGCTGCTCATGAGCGTGGTGGCGGCAGGGAGCGCGTCGGCGGCGACTGAATTACACCAGTGGTTACTTATCCACGACCAGTCTGGGATCCACTTATTACTCGCCGAACCGATAAAAGTCCACTCTGAAGGTTTACTCTTATTGGAGGACGAAAAAGCAACGGGTGGTGCGGTACAGGTCCACTGTCATGGTTTCGACTCGGGGACCGTTGGTCCTCACGGTTTAGATTTTAACAGAAACGATCACGTTAGAATTATTAGGAACAAAAAAATCAATCTCATGCGCGTTTGATAAAGTTGGTGCCTGTAAATCAGGGACGGAACCAACCGCCGAAGCGGTACACCTGCCCTGGCATACGGAACTCCTTTTACACAAAAGTGGAGAAGTGCGTGACTTAATCTTAGGTGACGGAGCCGGTGCGCCGGGTTACGCAGTTACGTGCACCAACATCCTTGGCGGGAAAACGACAGACACGTGCGAAGAAGAACCAGGTCTGCCTAACAGCACTCTCATGGAAAACATAGCTGGATCTGGAGTACTGGGTACATTCAGCTCAGCTACCGGAGGACCGGCTTCTAAATGCAGCGTGGGCGGGGCAAAATCAGGCATAGTAAACGGGACCGTCTTGACACAGAACCCATCGTCAACATTATTATTGGCAATCTCGTTCGGCCCGTAAACCGACAGGCCCCGCTTGCCTGATCCCGACGTATAGCGTGCGTGCGCGTGTCGTGATGCATGGTTAGCGTGTTGTCGGTGCGGTGGGGCGGCATGTATGCCGCCCCACCGTCGTGGGGAAGTGACGGAAATTGTCGTCGATGATGATGAGCAGATGGTGCACTGCAACGAAAACAACGAGGGGGGTGAGAGCCTTGAGCGCAGCGGGGATAGAGGAGCAACTACTGGTGAGCGGTGAAGACCTTGATCGTGGTCGGCGCCGGCCTGTGTCGGAGACGGTCGCCTGGTTGCGCAAAGCTCTCGTCGCGGTGGTCTGCGCGGTGCTGAGTCACGTTTCTGTGCATGTGCTCGTCGCGCTTGTCATCTGTCTTACCGCCGCTCTGCTATTTGCGTCCTCTGAGGATGCGCGAGCTGAAGTCCCCAGGCTTATCCCGGATGGCCAGCTCGAATCGGCGAGTGCGCTTGGGGTCGCGGTCGACAACTCCTGCTCACAGCACTCCCCGCCGCTGACCGGTGAAGCCTGTACGACGTTTGACTCGTCGGCCGGCGACGTCTATGCGGCCGGTTTCCTGAACAACTTTTCCAAAAGTGAAGTGGAAAACGAACTGATCCCGGGGCGCATAAACAAGTTCGACGGGTCAGGCGGCCTGCTGTCCCCGCCGTCGCCGTTCGGGGAAAGGTCTGAACCTGAACCTCCGTCGATCTATGGCGCCGCGGCGGTCAACCCTGTCAATGGGGATGTGTATGTACTCGATGCTCTTTTGAACGAAATCGACGTCTTTGATCCGGTGAGCGGCTCGTCAGTTGGCTCATTCCCGATAGAACCAAGCGCAAATTACCCGAGTATCGTTGCCTTTACAGTTGTGGGGATCGCCGCGGACTCTGAAGGCAACGTGTATGTGCCCGTCGCGCCCAAGAACGAGGTGCTCGAGTACAGCGAAAACAAAACCGAACCCGGGAAATGGGAAGTCAAGCATGAATTCACGGGCGGCTCGGGCTCCGGCGCGTTGCAGGGCCCGACCGCTGTCGCGATCGACCCCGCGGGGAATCTGTGGGTCGCCGACACGGGCAACAACCGTATCGAGGAGCTCTCGCCGGCGGATGAGCCGGTTCCCGGTGGCGAGATCCCGAGCGAAGGCGTCGGATCGGTCGCGCTCGACGCGCACGGCGACGTGTTCGCGATCGTCGACAACAGCAGGGATTTCTGCGGGGCGATCAAACCGCCGTGCTCGCACCTGGTCGAGTACGACCCGGCGGGGGCGCAGGTCGGCGACTTCGGCGCGGGCGTGATCGGCGCCAAACAGTTCAGTCCCGAATTCGGCGAAGGCCGCAAACGCGAGCCGGTGCCGGACATGGTCGCGGTCAGCGACGCGACGGGTGAGGTGTACGTGAGCGAAGCCGTCTTTACTTCCGCCCCGGGAGAAAGCACCGGCCGTGTGCTGGAGTACCGCTCGCCGGTCGCGCCGGCGCTGGAAGGCGAGTCGGCCGTGGAAGTCGGCGCGTCCGCGGCGAAGCTCGGGGCGGTGGTCAGCCCGGGTGGGCTTGCTGCTTCTTACCGTTTTGAATATCTCGGTGAAGCGGCGTTCCAGGCCAACGGGGAAAGCTTCGCGGGACCCAACGATCCGACCACCGTCCCGTTCCCGGAAGGCGATACGGGCGCGGGGTTCGTCGCGCGGACTGTGTGGGCGGGCGTCTCGGGCCTCGAGCCGGGGACGACCTACCACTATCGCGTGGTCGTGACGGGCGCGCTCGGGGAGCCGGTCGTGGGGAGCGATCAGACGTTCACGACCAGGGCCGCGACCGGGTGCCCGAACGAGGCGCTCCGCACTGGTTTCTCGGCGAGCTTGCCCGACTGCCGCGCGTACGAGCTCGTTACGCCGCCGAACAAGGACAGTGCCCAGCCCGACAAGAACAAAGGCGAGAACGGCGTGGGGGAACTCTACCTCAATGAGACCCTCAGAGACAATCGTGCGGCGGCCGACGCGGAAGGCAACGGCAACGGCCTCGTGTTCCTCGCCGAAGACGTCCTGCCGGGCTCTCCTAGCGCGGGCGAGGATTACGTCGCGACGCGCGGCTCCGCAGGCTGGTCTTCGCAGAACGTGTTTCCACCCACGGACTATTACAACGTATGCCAGGAAGGGCTCTCGAGCGCCGCGTTCTCCGAAGATCTCTCGAAGGCGATTGTCACGCTCGAGAGCGCTGGAAATCCGTGTGGCGTCGACCCGGAACTGGTCAGCGGCGAACCGCGCGGAGCCGGACTGGATAACCTGTTCGTGCGCGACGATGCAACCGGCGCCTACCAGCTGATCGATGTCACCCCTGAAGGCGTTGCTCCCGCGACCCCGTCGCTTTTGGGAGAGTCGAGCGACTTCAGCCGCATCGTCTTCTCCGAGCAAGCGCTGCTCAGCCCCGGCGCGCCGACCGGCGCCGCCGACGTCTACGAATGGAGCGACGGCCACGTCCAACTCGTGACCGTGCTGCCCGACGGCGCGCCGGTGGTGGGGTCCTTCGCGGGGATCTCCGCGGACGGCTCGCATGTGTTCTTCACGGCCGGCGGCGACCTATACGCCCGCGTGGACGGCTCGGAAACCGTGCAGCTCGATGCGTCGCAGGCGGGTGGAGCGGGCGGTGGCGGTACCTTTTTGAAGGCGAGCCACGACGGCTCGGTCGCGCTGTTCAGCGCCGACGCCTCGGCCGGCCTCACGAGCGACACGGTGCCCGGCAGCGGCACGAACCTGTACCGCTACGACTCAGGCGCGCCGGCCGGTGAGCGCCTCACCGACCTCACGCCGGTGGCGCACGCGGTTTCGCCCGCCGTCAGCGGCATCAGCAAGGACGGCTCGATTGTGTTCTTTACCGACGAAGACTCCGCCGCGCTCACGAGCGACACAGTGCCCGGCAGCGGCAAGAACCTCTACCGCTATGAAGCGGGCGCCTCCGCCGGCCTGACCGACCTCACCCCCGTCAAACAGGCCGAAGTCCAGAGCGTGCTCGGGGTCAGTGAAGACGGCTCCTCGGTGTATTTCAGCGCGATGGGTGTCCTGCCTTCTCAGCCTAACCAGCACGAAGAACTGCCGAAATCGGGCGAGGACAACCTGTATCTCTCGCATGGCGGTGTGAGTGCGTTCATCGCCTGGGGCGCGGGACACTTCCAGGTATCCGCGAACGGCGGGTTCTTGCTGTTCGAATCCAACCGGGCTCTGACCGGCTATGACAACCTCAACCTGAACGCCGAATCCGCGACCGAGCTCTACCTGTATGACGCCGGGGCTGACAGCCTCGCGTGCGCGTCGTGCAACCCCAGCGGCGAACGCCCGACCGCGTTCGCAATACGCGGGATCTCGCACGCCGGCGGCCCCGACTCAGAAGGGGGCGCGATCGAAGAAAAAGCCGGGCGGGTGACGCCGCGCCAGCTCTCGGAGAACGGCCAGGTGTTCTTCGACTCCGCTGAAGGGCTTGTGCCGGCGGACACGAACGGCAAGTCGGGCTGCCGCAATGAAAGTGGGTTCCCGGCGTGCACCGACGTGTATGAGTTCGAGCCCGACGGTGTGGGTCATTGTGCCGAACCCGCGGGCTGCCTGTCCTTGCTCTCTTCGGGCACGGGCTCGCTCGAAACGTTCCTCGTCGACGCGAGCCCGAACGGCGACGACGTGTTCATCCACGAGTTCCAGAAGCTCGTCCCCCGCGACACCCAGGACGAAGCGCCCTCGCTCTATGACGTGCGTGTCGACGGCGGCTTCCCCGAACAGGCCCCGCCGCCGCCGTGCACGACGCCCGAAGCGTGCCGTACCGCACCCACACCCGCACCCGCGATCTTCGGTGCCCCGGCCAGCCAGACGTTTTCAGGTGTCGGGAATCTTGTGTCTCCACCGCCTGCTGTCAGTCCGCCGCCGAAATCAAAACCGACGCCCAAGAAATGCAAGAAGGGCTACGTCAAAAAGAAGAGCAAGTGCGTCAAGTTCAAGAAGGCCAAGAAGTCTGCCCACACCAACCACAAGACCGGTAGGTGATCTGGTGTTTTTCAGAAGAGTCGTAGCGCCAAGCACATTCTTGATCGCCTTGCTGGCGGCGATGGGGTTCGGCTCGCCCTTGGCACTCGCTGAAACACATCCCTTCACCAACATCAGCTTTGGTCGCAGCGCGACCGAAACCTTCTCCAACCCAAATGGGATCGCGGTGGAAGAATCGACGGGCGACGTGTATGTCGCCGACATCGGCACGGACACGGTCTCTAAGTTCGACGCGAACGGCACCCCTGTCGCATTTGAATGCACAACATGTGGTGCATATATCACGGGCAACCAACTTACCGGGACGCCCAGCGGACCGTTCGGGTTCTCCACAGAACCATTCGCGAAAGATTCTGGAAACCCCGCGGCGCTCGCGGTCGATAACTCCTGCGCGCAGCAGACGCCGGTTCTGACCGGTGCGGCCTGCACGAAATTTGACCCCTCGGCGGGGGATCTGTACGTCCTGGACGCGGGACATGAAGTGATCGACAAGTTCAACGCAAAGGGGGAAGCCTTGACCCCAATCACAGGTCCGTTCACATACCCACCCCTTGGGATCGGCATTGACCCGAGCGGCAACGTCAGGGTCGACGTCAGAGGCCCAAGTGCCGTGGAGCTCGCGGTCGAGGTGTTCGACGACTCGGCGGTGAACGACTTCCTCGCGCTCGTCGGGGTCGATCTCGCCGCGAACTCAACGAGTCCATCGGGTGGCACTCAGGTGTATGGTTTCGCGACCGCCGGGCAGTCGGGGGGAGACTATCCGCTGCTCTCGCCGGAAAGCAGCGGCGGATGCGGCTGCGTGGCCAGGCTTGGCCCCAACGGCACGCACTACGGGCGGGTCGACGGCGGCTCCGCGGGCGTCGCGGCTGCGGTCGACCCCGCGACCGGCCACGTGTACGTCGATGACCAGTCTGCGCTTGCGCACTCCGTCAGCGAGTGGGACACGGGCGAGATGAACGGGGTACCAGAACTCTCCATCAGCGAAACTGAACAGGACATCAAGGCCACGGGGACGGAGGTGTCGAGCTTCGGCTCGCTCGAGCTGACGGGCTCGTCTGAACACGAACAGGGCGGGATCGCGGTCAACGGCGCCACCGGCGATGTGTATGTGTCGAACCCCGCGGACGGCAAGGTTTATGTGTTCGGGAGCGCCGGCCCGGTGACTGTCGTGGCTGCTCCTTCGGGTGTGACGCAGACGAGCGCGACGCTACAGGGCAGCGTCGACCCGCGCGGTGTCGCGGTGACGGAATGTCGGTTTGAGTACGACACCGACCCGTCGAACGACCTGAGGCTCCCGATCGCGCTCCTCGAACACAGCGTTCCGTGTGTCACCGCGCATGGCGAACCGATCGGCGCCGGCAATGGGCCGGTCGCCGTGCACGCCGACGTTGGCCTGCCACCCGAAGCGGCTTTGCAGCCGGGGTCGCTGTACCACTACCGGCTCGTAGTGTCCAACGCGAACGGCGAAAGCCACAGCGGCGGGCTGTTCCCGACCGCCAGCGCCGGCTTTGGATTCAAGCAGTTCGAAGTCTCGTTCCTCAACCGGGACAGCACACCAGACGTGCAGGCCGGCTCGCATCCCTACAAGATGGTGACGAACATCGTGTTCAACACCCAGGTCGTGCGGGAAGGCACCCTGGAAAGTAACTCCAGCCTGCTGTACGTTCCTTTGCCGGCCGGCAACGTGAAGGATCTCATCTTCCACTTCCCGCCCGGCTTCTACGGCGACCCGAACGCGACGGCGAAGAAGTGCACGCTGGCGCAGCTGGCGCCCGGGTCGCTCCACGACACCTGCCCGCCGGAATCGGAACTCGGCACGCTTGAAAGCGAATTCAACGGCGCGGGGTCGCACGCTGTTCAATTGGAGGGGAAAAAGCTGGTGAATGTCGTGCCGCCTCCCGGCGTCGCGCTCCAGATGGCCGCAAAAATCCTCCTCCCGGACGCGTTCATCGATGCCGGTGTCCCCGCGGGCGGCGACTCGGGGGGGACCGCGGTCTCCGAAGGCATCCCCGCGACAGTGCCGCTGTTCAGGAACACTGTGACGATCTTTGGTGTCCCGCCTCTCGGTTCGACGAAGCCTCTGTTGACGTTGCCGACGGCTTGTAACGGGCCGTTGACGTCGACGGTCTCCGGGGACTCATACCAGGACGCCGGACATTTCGCGACCGCAAGCTCGGTCGCTCCCGGGATGAGCGATTGCGCACCGTTGGTGTTCCCGCCGACGATCGAAACCAAACCGGATGTGCCCGACGCGAGCAGCTCGTCGGGGCTGGTGGCCGGCGTGCACATCTCGCAGAAGGCGGCGTTGAACCCGACGGGTTTGGCGGAGTCGGGGTTGAGAGACCTGACGGTGGCGCTCCCCCCGGGCGTCGCGATCAACCCGGCGGACGCGGATGGGCTCGAAGCGTGCTCGGGCGATCCGAGCACGCTGGCGCCGGGTGCGCTCGGCAGTCCGGGCGATCAGTTCGGCTACCTGGGCTTCAAGGAATTCAATATCCTCGAACCCGGCGACAAGACGGCGACGTTCTCGCAGTATCTGCCGGAAAGCGTCGATGCGCTCGCGGCCGGCTATGAAGAAGCGTCGGAACCGGGCAGGAACTTCTGTCCGAACGGGTCGAAGATCGGGACCGTGAAAGGCAGGACGCCGCTGTTGCCCAACCCGCTCGAAGGCACGGTGTACCTGGCGGCGCAGGAAGCGAACCCGTTCGGGGGCCTCCTGGCGTTGTATCTCGTCGCGGAAGACCCCGTCTCGGGCACGCTCGTCAAGCTGACGGGCAAGGTCTCGCTGTGCGAAAACGCGGGGGAAGTGCTCGACGGCGTCTCGTGCGAAGCTCCGGGGCAGATCGTCACGACGTTCAAGAACATCCCGAACGATCCGATCGAAGAAGCCGAATTCCACTTCTTCGGCGGGGAACGCGCACCGCTGAGGACCCCTTCGCGCTGCGGGACGTACACGACCAAAGCGTCGTTCACGCCGTGGGATGGCAATGGCCCGGTGCACACAATCTCGTCCTTCCAGATCGAACACGGCCCGTACGGGACTCCATGTCCCGGTGCGAGCCTGCCGTTCAACACCTCGGCGAACGCCGGGTCGACGAACATCCAGGCGGGCGCATTCACGTCGTTCACGCTGTCGGCGATCCGTCATGACGGCGAACAGAACGTGCAGTCGCTGCAAGGGACGCTGCCCCCGGGCCTGTCGGGGAGGATCTCCAACATCGCGGTGTGCCCCGAACCGCAGGCCAACGAAGGCCTGTGCCCCCAAAGCAGCGAAATCGGCGAAACGACGGTCACTGTCGGCGTCGGCAGCCATCCGTTCACCGTGACGGGCGGCAAGCTCTATCTCACCGGCCCCTACAACGGCACGGGCGGCTGCGCGATGAGCACCCCCGGGTGCGCGCCGTTCGGCCTGACGTTCGAGGTCCCGGCGAAGGCGGGCCCGTTCGATCTGGAGAAAACGGCCAAGCATCACCCGGCGTGCGACTGCCTGGTCGTGCGCGGAAAGGCCGAAATCAACCCGATCACCTCCGCGCTGACGATCACCACCAACCCGCCCGGCACCGAGCACTCGATCCCGACGATGCTCGAAGGCATCCCGCTCGAAGTCCAGCAGGTCAACGGCACGACGACCAGGCCGAACTTCCAGTTCAACCCCACGAACTGCGCGAAGATGCAGCTCACCGGGCACCTGTTCTCGACCGAAGACGCCCAGGACACGATCGAACTGCCCTACCAGGTCACGAACTGCGCCGCGCTGAAGTTCGAACCGAAACTCACTGTCTCCACCTCGGGCAAAACCAGCAAAGCGGACGGCGCGAGCCTGACCACGAAGCTGACCTACCCGAACGTGCCGCAGGGGACCGACGCGGACATCGCGAAAGTCAAAGTCGAACTGCCCAAGCAGCTGCCCTCGCGCCTGACCACGCTGCAGAAGGCGTGCACGGCAAAGCAGTTCGAAGCCAACCCGGCGGGGTGCCCGCCGGAATCGAAGATCGGCTACGCGGTCGTGCACACGCCGGTGCTGCCGGTGCCGCTGGAAGGCCCGGCGATCTTCGTCAGTCACGGCGGCGAAGCGTTCCCGAGCGTGGAGATCGTGCTGCAGGGCGACAACGTCACGATCGACATCGTCGGCACGACGTTCATCAGCAAAGCCGGGATCACCTCGACCGACTTCAAGACGGTCCCCGATCAGCCGTTCTCGACGTTCGAACTGACGCTGCAGGAGGGCAAGTTCTCCGCATTGACGGCCAACCTCCCTCAAAAGGACCACTACAGCTTCTGCGGGCAGAAGCTCACGATGCCAACCGAATTCGTCGCCCAGAACGGCGCCGAAGTCCACAAGAGCACTCCCATAACGGTAGAAGGGTGCTCCACCTCCCTTTCCTTTACCCACAGCATCAAGAAGAAGACTCTGACCCTCTCTGTCTATGCTCCGGCGGCAGGCAAGATCACAGCGAGCGGTATGGGCTTGACTTCGAAGACAAAGACCGCGAAAGGTCAGGAAGACGTGACCTTCACCCTGAAGGAGAAGAAGGCCGGGAAGCTGAAGACGACCGTGAGAGTCGCCTTTACGCCCAGCACGGGCAAGGATCGTAAGAAGCAGTCCAAGAGCGCGAAGCTGACGTTCAAGGAGGAGGGGTAGGGCTTCTTCAAACAAGCTTGAGCGTCGCTACCCTCTCCGGCGGCGCTCGAGAAATCCGGCGGTGGCGTACTCGAGCCGCCGGCCGGGCACGGAGAACACGAGCGGGCGTCGCGGCCCATCCCCAGGGGGCGCGGCGCCCGCGAAACGTATGTGGGCCGATCGCGCCAACCGCGCCGACCGCTGTCGGCAATCTCAGATGATGCGGGCGTCGGCCGCGACGCGCCAGGCCTGCTCGGACCCGATGAACGGCGCCAGCGCGAAGTAGGTCGCGCGGGGCAGCAGCTCCGACAGCGTCTCGACATGCCCCAGCAGCGCGTAGGTGAGGCACAGCTCGAACAGGCCGCCGGCGATGGCTTCGATCGTCACGGCGGGCGGCAACACGAGGTCGGTCGCCTGTTCTGCCCCGGGGATGAGCATCTCGGCATAGCCGGCGACCCCGTCGGCGGCGCGCTCGGCCGTTTGGCTCGTCGCGGTCAGGGCCTCGACGAGCGCAAGCTGGGCAAAGGCGGGCTCGGAGGCGAGGAAGCCGAACAGTGCCGAGATGCCTTCCCGCACGCCCATCCGCCAGTCGGACCGGGAGGCGAAGGCTCGTTCGACGATCGACAGACCCTTGGCGTGGCCGAGCTCGTAGGCGACGAGGAAGGCGTCCTCCTTGCCGGTGAAGTGCTCGTAGAACGTCTGCAACGAGACGGCGGCGCGCTCGACGATGCCCTCGACGGTCAGGGAGTTGTAGCCGTCGTCGGCGACGAGGTTCGCCACCGCGTCGAGGATGCGCTCGCGCTGGCTGTGCACGACCAGACTGCGCGAGACGCTTCTGTGCCTGCCCCGGGCGAGCCCGCGGCGGCCACCGGCGAGCGGTGTGGCGCTGACCGCAAGCGTGCCCGGCGCGCGTCCGCCGACAAGTCCCGCCGGCAGCCGGCGGCTGTTGACGGGTTGGGCCAGACGTCGCGTCGTCGACGGTGACGGAGGGCTGTACGAAGTCGCCCATCCCACGAGATCGGGTATGAGGTCGACCAGCTGCTCCAGCCGGCCGCTGCGCACGTGCGCGTTCAGCACGCCGTTGAGACCGCCGACGATCCCGCGCAGCACGGGGTTGGGCACGGTGCCCGCCCCGGCCGGCAGTCCGAGCATGTCGCGCAGCAGGCCTTCGTACTCGCTCATCAGCCGCTCCCGGCGTTCGATTCCCGCCTGCCCGACGACGCCGGCCTCGACCAGCGCCACACGCGCGCCGCCGGGGTTCGCGATCGCGCGTTCGAACAGCTTTGCGATCGCCAGCTGCGCTCCCTCGGCCGGATTGGCGGCGGCCTCATAGGCGCGGGAGACCTCGCGCCTGCCTTCGGTCGCGATCGCGTCGTAGGCCGCGAGAAAGCACTCCTGCTTGTTGGCGAAATGCTGGTAGAAGGCCCTGCGGGAGACGCCGGCGTACGCGAGCACGTCCGCGACGGTGGTGGCCGTGTAGCCGTCGTGGCCGACGAGCTCGGCCATCGCGACGATCAGGCGCCCGCGCTGGCTGGTGCTCACCTGCTTGCGCGTAAGCGCGTGCGGTCCCCGGGGAAGGCGAGTTCCCGGGGGAGCGGTCTGCTCGTGCGGTGTCCTGGCCCCTGGTGACATCGTGAACAAAACGGCTCGTGACACGCCGTCGATCAGATCGTGCTCCTCCTGCAGCAGTCTTCCTTGATGGTATCGGCTGCACGAGCCATTCGTTGCTCGGACGGCCCGGGATCTCAACGACGATCACGATCTCCGCGCGGGATGGCCTGGCCAAGCAGGCGAGTGAATCCGGTCGCCGAACCGACAAGGCCGGCGACTGTCGCGCATCCATAGACTCAGGGCATGTCTCGTTTCCGCGAGCCCCAGCACCCCGACTTTCAGCGCATGAACGCGTCGATCGGCTTTGACCGGCGATTGTGGCCATACGACGTCGCTCAATCTCGCGCGCACGCGCGCATGCTCGCCGCGTGCGGAATCGTCGCCGAGGCCGACCGCGACGCACTGCTGAGCGGGCTGGATGCGGTCGAGCGCGAGCTCGCCGAGGATTGTTTCCCATTCGCGGAGGACGACGAGGACGTCCACATGGCGATCGAGCGCCGCCTGATCGAGCTCACAGGGTCGGTCGGCGGGAAGCTGCACACCGCGCGCTCGCGCAACGATCAGGTCGTCACCGATCTCGCCATGTACACGCGCGAGCGCGCCGACGCCGCGGTGGCGGCGCTCGGCGTGCTGATGGCGGCGCTGCTGGAGCGCGCGCAGGAGCACGTGGACTGGCCGATGCCCGGCTACACCCACCTGCAACGCGCTCAGCCCGTGTATCTCGGGCACCATCTGCTCGCGTACTTCTGGATGCTCGATCGCGATCGCGCGCGCTTTGAGTTCGCGCTGCGCGAGTCCTCGCGCCTGCCACTCGGATCGGGTGCGCTGGCCGGGGTCAGCTTCGACACCGACCGGCGCATGCTCGCGCGCGAGCTCGGTTTCGCGGAGGTCTCACCCAACTCGATCGACGCGGTCTCCGGCAGGGACTTCGTGTTCGACTATCTGAACGCGGCCGCGACCTGCGCCACTCACCTGTCGCGGATGGGGGCAGAGCTGGTGCTGTGGTCGAGCGTCGAGTTCTCCTTCTGCGAGCTGCCGGACGCGTGGAGCTCGGGCAGCTCGGTCATGCCCCAGAAGAAGAATCCCGACGCAGCCGAGCTGCTGCGGGGGAAGGCACCGCGCGTGGTGAGCCATCTCGGCGCCCTGCACGGCGTGATGCACGCGCTGCCGCTGACCTACAACAAGGATCTGCAGGAGGACAAGGAGCACCTGTTCGACGCCGCCGACACGATCGAGCTCTCGCTCGCGGCTGCGACGGGCATGGTCGCGGGCGTGCGCTTTGACCGCGAGCGCCTGAGCGACGCTGCCGCGGACGAGCTGATCGCCGCGACCGACGTGGCCGACCTGCTGGTGGGACTCGGCGTTCCGTTCCGTGAGGCGCACGGCGTCGTCGCCGGCCTGGTGCGCACGGCGCTCGACAGCGGGCGGCAGCTGTCTGGGCTGACTGTCGAGGAGCTCGCGGCGCACAGCGAGACGCTGGCGGCGAACGAGACGCGGTTCCGCGAGGTGCTCACGCAGAGCTCGTGGCTGGAGTCCAAGGTCTCCGAGGGCGGCACTGCGCTCGCGCGCGTGCGTGAGCAGGTCGAGCTGGCCCGGGCGACGCTCGATGACCCGCTCGATCGCTGAGGGGCTGCCGGCCGAGTTCTACGACCGCCCGGTCGTGGAGGTGGCCGAAGATCTGATCGGCTGCACCGTCTCGTTCGCGGGCGTCGGGCGATCTCCGATCGGCGGTGTGATCGTCGAGACGGAGGCCTACCACGAGAGCGAGCCGGCATGTCACGCGTTCGTCGGACTGACGCCACGCACGGAGACTCTGTTCGGCGCGCCCGGGCGTGCCTACGTGTATCGCTCTTACGGCGTTCACGCGCTGCTCAACGCGGTCTGCGAGCCAGAGGGCGTCGGCGCTGCGGTGTTGATCCGCGCGCTGCAGCCGCTCGAGGGAGTCGAGGAGATGCGTACACGTCGCGAAGCGAACGGCGCTCGCACGACCATCAGTTGGACGTCGTCGAACGGCAGGTCGATGCGCGACACCGAACTGTGCTCCGGTCCGGGCAAGCTGACCCAGGCGCTGGGGGTCTGGCTGTCGGAGAATGGCGGTGACCTGTGCACCGGTCCGGTCAAGATCAGCGCGCCCGCGGATGGGTGGCAGGAGCCGATCGTGGTCGGTACGCGGGTCGGAATCACCAAGGCCGTCGAGTTGCCTTGGCGTTTCTGCGTTGCCGGCAACCGTCACGTGTCGAGTCCGCGTCCTACGGGCTGGCGCTGACTCCGCCCGTCGCTTCGGAGCTGGCGCCGCCGCCACCTTTGGACGGCGGCGAGCTTTCCGCCGGGCCAGGGGCTGCCGGAGTGGACGGGGGGGAGGGAGTGGGGGCGGCCGGCGCGGGTGGGGGAGATCCGTGTTCGGCCCCGCCGCCGCCCGTGTTGGGATTGGAATGCCGTTCGGCGGCGCCTTCTTCGCCCGGCTGCGATGCTCCGGCGGGGCCGTTGGCAGGCGCGACCGTTTCTTCGGAGGCGCTCGTGGTGGGCTGGCCGTGCTTACCGGCTGCTCGCGCCGCGTCCTGCGCGGCCGCCTGTTCGGCGCGGGTCTTGTCGACGTGCAGGGCGGAGATCATGAAGTCGTGCCAGATCAGCGCCGGGAACGTGCCGCCGAGCACGGGGCCGCCGTTGAACTGGGTGGTCATCGGCACCAGGCCGTTTGGGTAGCCGACCCACACTGCGACTGTGTACTTGCTGTCCCAGCCGACGAACCAGGCGTCGCCATAGTTGGAGGTCGTGCCCGTCTTGCCGGCAGCGAACTGGCCGATCGCGGCCGCGCGGGCGGTGCCGTACTGGAGCACCGTTTCGAGCACCGACGTCTCGGTGGCGGCGATGCCAGGCGACAGCACGGGCTTGGTCACGACGCGATTGACGTCCTGGTGGGAGCCGTCGGGGAGCGGGCGGGATGGAGAGGCGACTTCCTGGATCCCAACCGGCGCGCCGGCTTCGGCCAGCGTGCCGCTGACGCGCCGTCCCTCGTGGGCGATCGTCTCGTAGGCGTGGGCCATGTCAAGCGGCGTCACGCCGACCTTCAACCCACCGATCGTCATCGCCGGGTTGGTCGAGATCGGCGTCGTGATGCCCATGCGGTGGGCCAAGCGCGCGATGCGTTCGGTGCCGACCGTGAGACCGACTTCGGCGTAGATCGAGTTGTCGGAGTAGGCCGTGGCGCCGGTGAGCGTGTTCGAGCCGGTGTAAGCGCCTTCGTCGTTGTGGACGACGAACCGTTCGTGCCCACCGGTGTGGGGGACGATGAATTCCTTCTGCTTGGAGGTCCAGGTGGAGTCGGGTGAGATGCCGTCCTCCAGCGCGCCCGCGAGGTCGAAGGCCTTGAACGAGGAGCCGGGCTGGCGCTCCCCCTCGGTGGCGAGGTTGAAGGGGCTTTCGTCGTAGTCGCGCCCACCGACCATCGCGCGCACCTCGCCGGTCGAGTTTTCGATCGCCACGAGCGAGGCGGTCGGCCCCCCGGAGTAGGCGAGGTAGCCTTCGATCGCGTGTTCGGCGGCGCGCTGCAGTTCGAGGTCGAGCGTCGTCTTGATCTTCAGCCCGCCGTCGAAGGCGCGCGGCGCGCCGTAGCGTTCGATCACCTGCTGCTGCACCCAGCTCGTGAAGTAGCCGGCATCGACCCCTTCGACCGTCTGCTCCTGAGGTGCCTGAATGTCCGTCGCCGCAGGCAGGGCCTGCCCGACGCTCTGTTCGTAGACCATCCGCGTGAGGTATCCCTGTTCGAACATCTGCCGCAGGACGACGTCGCGGCGCGTGCGGGCGGCCACGGGGTGGTTCGCCGGGTCATACGCGGTTGGGTCCTGGATGATCCCGGCCAGCAGGGCCGCCTCCCAGGGCTGCAGCTGTTCGACGCACAGCTGATGGTTGGGCGTGCCGCAGCCGAGATGGTTGACGTCATGGCCGAAGTATGTCTGCGCGGCGGCCTCGATCCCGTAGGCGCCGTTGCCGAAGTAGATCGTGTTCAGGTACGCCGTGATGATCTTTTCCTTCGACCACTTGTGGGAGAGCTGGTAGGCCAGCGCCGCCTCGCGAAGCTTCTCGAAGATCGTGCGATGCGACTGGGCCTGCAGCGCGTTCTTGATGAACTGCTGCTCGATCGTGGATGCGCCCTGCACGGAGCCTTTGTGCAAGACGTCCTGAACGAACGCACGGGCGATGCCGCGCACGTCGACGCCGCTGTTGGTCCGAAAGCGCTTGTCCTCGATCGAGATCACGGCCTCCTTGACGATCTGGGGGATCTGCGAGGGCGTCACGATCACGCGGTTCTGCTGGCTGAGGACGCCGATCGGGTGACCCAGGTCGTCGAGCATCGTCGAGCTCTGGGCATCCTTCAGCTGGGAGAACCTGGTCAACGACGGCAGGTCGGACGCGACGGCGACGAACATGCCGAAGACGAAGGAGACGAGGCCGAGCAGCAAGACGGCGAAGAGGATCGCCACGAAGCGCAGCCTCTTCAAGCGCGGCCGGCCGCGGGCGGGCAGTGCGGCGGACTCCACAGAGCGCGAGAGTCTAGCATTGGCCCCCGATGCTCGATGCACCTAAGATGGCTGCCGAGGAAGTCGCTCGCCTCGCACGCAATGCCGTCGAGAGCCTGCCCGAGGGTGCGCTCGCTGCGAAGCTGCAGACGGCGCACGTGGAAGGACGGCCGCTACGGGTCAAGCTGGGGATCGACCCGACCGCGCCCGACATTCATCTAGGCCATGCGGTCGTCCTGGGGAAGCTGCGCGAGCTCCAGGACGCCGGCCACAAGATCGTGCTGATCGTTGGAGACTTCACCGCTCGCGTTGGAGACCCATCCGGGCGATCGAGCCTGCGCCCGATGCTCTCCGCCGCAGAGATCGACGCCAATGCGGCAACGTTCCAGGAGCAGGCGCTGAAGATACTCGACCCCGATCCGGTGCGGCTGGAGGTCAGGCGCAACAGCGAGTGGCTGGAGATGGGGATGGCCGAGCTGCTCAGGCTTGTGCGCACGAGCACCGTGGCGCAGCTGCTCGAGCGTGAGGACTTTGCCAAACGCTGGTCGGCGTCGCAGCCGATCTCGATGCTCGAGCTGATGTACCCGTTGCTGCAGGGCTATGACTCTGTGGCCGTGAAGGCCGACGTGGAGCTGGGGGGCACCGACCAGAAGTTCAACCTGCTGCTGGGGCGCGACGTCCAGCGCGCGTTCGGACAGCCGGAGCAGGCGATCATGACGATGCCGATCCTCGTGGGCATGGACGGGCGCCAGAAGATGTCCAAGTCGCTGGGCAACCAGATCGGGGTCACGGACGCCCCTGAGCAGATGTACGGCAAGACGTTGAGCATCCCGGACGAGGCGATGGACGACTACTACCGGCTGCTGCTGCACCGAGAGCCTCCGGGCGACGAGCTCTCTCCGCGCGACGTCAAGCGCGCGCTGGCGCGTGAGATCGTCACGTGGCTGCACTCCGGAGCTGACGCGCGAGCGGCAGAGCGCCAGTTCGACCGGGTGCACCTCGAACATCGAGAGCCCGAGCAGGTCGAGGAGGCTGACGTCAGTGCCGACGAGGCCGGCCAGGTCCACCTGCCCGAGGTGATGGCCGACGCGCTCGGCATCTCCCGCTCAGAGGCCAGGCGCTTGATAGAACAGGGCGGGGTGTCGCTGGATGACGCTATGCTTGGGCCTCGAGGAGCACGACGTGGCCGTAGAGCGAGCCGACGGTGCGCTGCTGAAGGTGGGCAAGCGTCGTTTCCGACGCCTGCGCGCCGGATAGCGCTATACTCCGCGGTCGGCCCGAAATGCGTCTCAGGACGCAGGGTCGATCGGTCTTCTCGGAAGGAAGCGAAGCCTGACGGAGAGGCGTGATGACGGCGGTCTTTGAAAACTCAACAGCATGCGCACCTACGATCGACCTCGATCGTGGTGTGCGTCCAGGTTCGACCCGCCGACGGGAGCGCTTTGCCGATCGAAGATCGGCCGGCATCCGTTGGCGGACCAAAGAGTCAAAGTAGAAGCAGTACCCCGTCATGGTTCGGGACCACGGTGTATGGGTCCCGTCCGTCCGGCCATCGCGCAAGTGATGACCGGCAACTCCATGACAGCTTTTCGTGAAGTTCTTCACGGAGAGTTTGATCCTGGCTCAGGACGAACGCTGGCGGCGTGCTTAACGCATGCAAGTGGAGCGACGAACCAGGGCTTGCCCTGGGGCAGAGCCGCGAACGGGTGAGTAACACGTGGGTTACCTGCCTCGATGACCGGGACAACCCGAGGAAACTCGGGCTAATACCGGATGTGCCCGCAAGGGGAAAGGAAGCTTCGGCCTCCGCATCGAGATGGGCCCGCGGCCCATTAGCTTGTTGGTGAGGTAACGGCTCACCAAGGCTTCGATGGGTAGCTGGTCTGAGAGGACGATCAGCCACACTGGGACTGAGACACGGCCCAGACTCCTACGGGAGGCAGCAGTGGGGAATCTTGCGCAATGCGCGAAAGCGTGACGCAGCAACGCCGCGTGGGGGAAGAAGGCTTTCGGGTTGTAAACCCCTTTCAGTTGGGACGAAGCTTCTCCGGTGAACAGCCGGACGGAGTGACGGTACCTTCACAAGAAGCACCGGCTAACTACGTGCCAGCAGCCGCGGTAATACGTAGGGTGCAAGCGTTGTCCGGAATCATTGGGCGTAAAGAGCGTGTAGGCGGCCCGATTAGTCCGCTGTGAAAGTCCAGGGCTCAACCCTGGAATGCCGGTGGATACTGTCGGGCTAGAGTCCGGAAGGGGCGAGTGGAATTCCTGGTGTAGCGGTGAAATGCGCAGATATCAGGAGGAACACCAATGGCGAAGGCAGCTCGCTGGGACGTGACTGACGCTGAGACGCGAAAGCGTGGGGAGCAAACAGGATTAGATACCCTGGTAGTCCACGCTGTAAACGATGGCAACTAGATGTGGGGGGTGTCGACTCCCCCTGTGTCGAAGCTAACGCATTAAGTTGCCCGCCTGGGGAGTACGGCCGCAAGGCTAAAACTCAAAGGAATTGACGGGGGCCCGCACAAGCAGCGGAGCATGTGGTTTAATTCGACGCGACGCGAAGAACCTTACCTGGGCTTGACATGTGAGTGACCGGTGTGGAAACACGCCTTCCCTTCGGGGCACTTTCACAGGTGGTGCATGGCTGTCGTCAGCTCGTGTCGTGAGATGTTGGGTTAAGTCCCGCAACGAGCGCAACCCCCGTCGCATGTTGCCAGCATTCAGTTGGGGACTCATGCGAGACTGCCGGTGACAAACCGGAGGAAGGTGGGGATGACGTCAAGTCCTCATGCCCCTTATGTCCAGGGCTACACACGTGCTACATTGGCGCATACAGAGGGCTGCGATACCGCGAGGTGGAGCGAATCCCTTAAAGTGCGTCTCGGTTCGGATTGCAGGCTGAAATTCGCCTGCATGAAGGCGGAGTTGCTAGTAATCGCGGATCAGCATTGCCGCGGTGAATACGTTCCCGGGCCTTGTACACACCGCCCGTCACACCACGGGAGTGAGCAACACCCGAAGCCGGTGGCCTAACCCGCAAGGGAGGGAGCCGTCGAAGGTGGGGCTCGTGACTGGGGTGAAGTCGTAACAAGGTAGCCGTAGCGGAAGCTGCGGCTGGATCACCTCCTTTCTAGGGAGCACATAACAGTGCCCCGATCGCAGCGACCGTCCGGCGTCGCGCTCCTTGAGAGCACGAAGGGCCGGCCGGCATACGAGCGGTCGGGCCTAGCATGTCGACCGAACCTGGCTGGATGACCGTAAGTCGTGCGTGACCCTCCTACTTGGGTGCACAATCGGCCTCGGTCGCAAAACGATCCCAGCATGCTGTTGAGTTTTGAGAGACCGGCCTAGTCCGTCGGTCCCCGTGAGGCCATGTCGCAGATGACGTGACCAAACTAAGCACGGAGATCCGTTGGGCTATGTAACGGTGACTCTCCACGGTCCTTGAAAACTGCACAGAAGCCACATCAGCCGCCATCGATAAGCGGCGGCTGAATAACGGGTATCACCGGGCCCTCCGTGATCGATCCGTCCCGCCGTGCTCCGCAAGGAGTGCAAAGGATGGTTACGTCACGTTGGGCCAGATCACCGTCAAGATAGTAAGGGCACACGGTGGATGCCTTGGCACCAAGAGTCGATGAAGGGCGTGAACGGCTGCGATAAGCCACGGTTAGGCGCTGAATAGCCTTTGACCCGTGGATTCCCGAATGGGGAAACCCAGCGCTGGTAATGCGGCGTTATCCCCGGCTGAACACATAGGCCGGCGGAAGACAAGCGGGGGAAGTGAAACATCTCAGTACCCCGAGGAAAGGAAATCAACAGAGATTCCCTGAGTAGTGGCGAGCGAAAAGGGATCAGCCCAAACTTGCTGCGTGTAAGCGGTCACGCGTTGCGCAGCAGGGGTTGTAGGGCGTTTGTTCCGAGCCGTGACCGGCTCGGCGGAAGTTACAAAGTCATGTGGTAGTCGAAGCGCGTGGAACCGCGCACCATAGAGGGCAATCGTCCCGTAGACGAAACTGCATGACCTTCCGTCAGACGTTCCTGAGTAAGTCCGCGCCCGTGAAACGCGGACTGAACCTGGGGGGACCACCCTCCAAGGCTAAGTACTCCTTGGTGACCGATAGCGGACAAGTACCGTGAGGGAAAGGTGAAAAGTACCCCGGAAGGGGAGTGAAATAGTACCTGAAACCGCGTGCCTACAAGCGGTGGGAGCAGGCTAGTCCTGTGACCGCGTGCTTTTTGCATAACGAGCCGGCGAGTTACTCGTCTGCGGCAAGGTTAAGCGATGAGCGGAGCCGTAGCGAAAGCGAGTCCTAACAGGGCGACACAGTCGTAGGCGGTATACCCGAAACTGAGCGAGCTACCCATGGGCAGGCTGAAGCGGGGGTAAGACCTCGTGGAGGGCCGAACCGACCTAGGTTGAAAACTGGGCGGATGACCTGTGGGTCGGAGTGAAAGGCTAATCAAGCTCAGTGATATCTGGTTCTCTCCGAAATATATTTAGGTATAGCCTCGGATAAATTGCGTGTTGGCCGTAGAGCACTGTTTGGACTAGGGGCCCTACCAGGTTACCGACTTCAGGCAAACTCCGAAGACCATCACGTTTACTCCGGGAGTCAGTTGCTGGGGGATAAACTTCAGCGTCAAAAGGGAAACAGCCCAGACCGCCAGCTAAGGTCCCTAAGTGCTAGCTAAGTGGGAAACGATGTTCGAGTGCATAGACAACCAGGAGGTTGGCTTAGAGGCAGCCATCCTTGAAAGAGTGCGTAACAGCTCACTGGTCAAGTGTTCGAGCGCGGACAATGTAACGGGGCTCAAGCTAGTCACCGAAGCTGCGGGTGCGTTATAGGTCTTCGGATCGATAGCGCGCGGTAGGAGAGCGTTCCCATGCCAGTAAAGCGGCGGCGTAAGCCAGCCGTGGAGGCATGGGAAGTGAGAATGCCGGCATGAGTAACGAAAGAGGGGTGAGAATCCCCTCCACCGATTGCCCAAGGATTCCTGAGTAAAGTTCGTCTGCTCAGGGTTAGTCGGGACCTAAGGCGAGGCCGAAAGGCGTAGTCGATGGCCAACAGGTTGATATTCCTGTACCACGTCGCTTCCGTTTGACCGATGGGGGGACGAGGAAGGCTAAGGGAACCCAGGCGATGGTTGCCCTGGGGTAAGCATGTAGGGGCGGCCCCTGTTAAATGCGGGGCTGCATTAACCCGAGGTGCGATGCCAGCTGGCTCTAAGCCGGCGAGTCCCCGACGCCATACCTCCAAGAAAATCCTCTAGGGAGGAAGCGCGTGCCCGTACCAAAACCGACACAGGTGGGCAAGTAGAGAATACTAAGGTGATCGAGATAACCATCGTTAAGGAACTCGGCAAAATTGCCCCGTAACTTCGGGATAAGGGGCGCCCCAGTAGGGTGAAGGACCTCGCGTCTGGAGCCCGAGGGGGCCGCAGTGAATAGGCTGAAGCGACTGTTTACCAAAAACACAGGTCTCTGCTAAGTCGTAAGACGACGTATAGGGGCTGACGCCTGCCCGGTGCCGGAAGGTTACGTGGAGTTGTTAGGGCTTGACCCGAAGCAGCAAAGCTAAGCCCCGGTAAACGGCGGCCGTAACTATCAGTTGACCGAGGTAGTTGTAAAACTTGGCTATATGCTGGAACATCCGAGTATCCCGCACTACGTATTCCGTCCGATTGGGGCGGTATCGTGAAAATGTGTCGGGTGCGGACAATCAGCAGGAAAGGCCCAGAGCCGAGTCGTATCAGGACGGTTTTCCGTTTCGACGGTGTCCTGAGCGGCGTAGAAAGCGCTGGGAATCCTCAGAGACTATACGCCAAGCCCATCCTCCGAACCGAGGGTGGGATGAGATAGTCCGCTCTCATGGGCGACCATGAGAGTCGGCCAGAAATGCGCCGACCGCCTGGGTGTAGAAACCCAGGTCGTAACAGTAAGGAACGGTCCTAAGGTAGCGAAATTCCTTGTCGGGTAAGCACAAACACTTGCCCCACCGCCTCGCGAGAGGCGATCGAGAACCGGCTCATATCGGGGAAACCCTCCCTGCCACAGTGGCAGCGGGCAATCCCGAGGGAAGTCCTAGTGACCCCCTAACGACTGATCCGAAAGGAGAGGCGTGTCACACTTCGGAAAGTTCGAAAATCTATGTGACGCGCAATACGCCGGCCCTCATCGAAAGACAAGGCGCCTATGAAGTGGTAGTGCCGCTGGATCCCTGGTATGTCACAGGTCTGACGGATGGCGAGGGATGCTTTTGCATCTCGCTTGCCATTCGTGCGAAGCTACGAACCGGTCTCGAGGTGAGACCATCGTTTTCGCTCTCGCTCAATGAGAGGGATCTAGGATTGCTGGAAGATCTGCAAGCGTTCTTTGGTTGTGGTTGGATCCGTGAGTCCAAAAATGATCGCACCTTCAAGTATGAGGCGCGTTCAATTGGGGATCTCACTGATAGGATCTTGCCTCATTTTGAACGTTTCCCTTTGCGGGGAGATAAGGCGAGAAGCTGTGCAGGCTTCTCCCGTGTCTGCCAGATGATCGAACAAGGAGATCATCTGCAGTGTGAAGGTCTGAGAGAGATTGTGGACATCGCCTACCAGATGAATTTGGGAAAGCGGCGTCGCTCGAAGACCACGCTTCTAAGGGTGCTGGATGAGGTGAAGGTATAGTCTGCGCTCTCGGGTGACGAGAGATTACGTGAAGTTCCGACCTGCACGAATGGCGTAACGACTTCAGCGCTGTCTCAACGATGGGCTCGGTGAAATTGCAGTCTCGGTGAAGATGCCGAGTACCCGCGGCTAGACGGAAAGACCCCGTGAACCTTTACTACAACTTGGTATTGGGATTCGGTGCATCTCGCTCAGGATAGGTGGGAGGCTTTGAAGCGCCGGTTGCGGCCGGCGTGGAGCCAACCTTTAGATACCACCCTTGGTGTATTGGATTTCTAACAGCATTCCGTGAATCCGGGTGCTGGACAGTTCCAGGCGGGTAGTTTGACTGGGGCGGTCGCCTCCCAAAATGTAACGGAGGCGCGCAAAGGTTCCCTCAGCACGGTTGGAAATCGTGCGTAGAGCGCAAAGGTAGCAAGGGAGCTTGACTGCGAGACTGACAAGTCGAGCAGGTGCGAAAGCAGGTCTTAGTGATCCGGCGGTAGCAAGTGGAAGTGCCGTCGCTCAACGGATAAAAGGTACTCCGGGGATAACAGGCTTATCGGGCCCAAGAGTCCACATCGACGGCCCGGTTTGGCACCTCGATGTCGGCTCGTCGCATCCTGGGGGTGGAGTCGCTCCCAAGGGTTGGGCTGTTCGCCCATTAAAGCGGTACGCGAGCTGGGTTCAGAACGTCGTGAGACAGTTCGGTCCCTATCTGCCGTGGGCGTTGGAGAGTTGAGAGGATTTGTCCCTAGTACGAGAGGACCGGGATGAACGCACCTCTGGTGTATCTGTTGTCCTGCCAAGGGCATTGCAGGCTAGCTACGTGTGGATCGGATAACCGCTGAAGGCATCTAAGCGGGAAGCCGACCTCGAGATGAGCTCTCCCATCCCCTAGAGGGAGTAAGACCCCTGGTAGACCACCAGGTTGATAGGCCGGATCTGGAAGGACGGTAACGTTCGAAGGAGACCGGTACTAATTGGTCGAGGGCTTGACGGATTTTTTTGATGCGCCTCCATGCAGGGGCGTGTGATGCTCGCTGTGGCGCTGTGCAGTTTTGAAGGACCGAGGACGTCACCTCGGTCTCTCGCCTTTTTCCGGTGGCTATTGCGAGGGGGAAACACCTCTTCCCATTCCGAACAGAGCAGTTAAGCCCCTCAGCGCCGATGGTACTTGGCTCGCAAGGGCCTGGGAGAGTAGGACGCCGCCGGTTTTTTTACTTGCGGGCCGCCTGAGGGCGGCCCGTTTTCGTTGACGTCGTGCGCCTGACCGCCACTGTCGGAGAGCGTTCAACGGGGCACAGGCAAACTTGTGGGGTCTGAGTAGGCTGTCCCGCGCGTACTCGTGCAGATCGACTGCGAAGGGGCGTGCGATGAGGGTGGTGCATGGATGCCCGCTCACGCGCTGGCCGATCGGAGATCCCGTCGATCTTCGATCGGTCCCGGCCAGACTCGTCCTGGTCGACCTCCCAGTCGACGTCGTAGTCGTCCTCGAGCAACAGGAACGAGCGGGCCAGGGAGAGCGCATTGCGCGCTCGGCGCGTGAGCGGGGTTGGAGTGCTCCGGGGGAACATGTGTTCGTAAAGATAGGCTACGCGCGGACGGATTCGCACGAACGTACGTACGTATCCGTGCATAACCTTGTAAACACGCATTCTAGAGCCGAAGACGGGAAGAGAGTCTGCAAGGAAAGTTGCGTCGCGTGATGGGCGGACGCGTCGCGACGGGTCATGCAGGGCGATCGATGCAGGGAGCGAACACCGCTGCAGATGGCTGTTACGCTTGGCACACGCTCCTCGGGTGGCCCGATCCTGGGCCGGCGAGCGCGCGTTCAGCCCATGGAGAAGTTCGTAATCGAAGGCGGCATGCCGCTGTCCGGCACGATGGTTCCGGCCGGGAACAAGAACAGCGCGCTGCCGATACTTGCGTCGTCGATCCTCACCGAGGACGAGGTGGTCGTTCGCAACGTCCCGCGGATCAGGGACGTCGACGCGATGCTGCGCATCCTCGAAGCCATCGGAGTCGCGGTGGCGTGGCGAGGGCCCAATGAAGTCGTGCTGTGCGCGAGCTCGGTGCATGAGGTGGAGATCGATCCCGAACTGGCGGAGCTGATCAGGGCTTCGTTTCTGCTGGCCGGCCCGCTGCTCGCGCGCTTTCGCCGTGCGGTGATGCCGCCGCCGGGCGGCGATGTGATCGGACGCCGGCGGCTGGACCCGCACCTGGATGCCTTCCGCGCGATGGGTGCGAGCGCCGAATGCGCCCGCGAGATAGTGCTGAGCGCGCCGCGGGGGTTGCGCCCGACGGACGTGTTCATGGACGAGCCCTCGGTGATGGCGACTGAGAATGCGCTGATGGCGGCGGCGCTCACGCCGGGGGCGACGGTCATCGGCAACGCCGCGAGCGAGCCTCACGTGCAGGACCTCGCGCGCATGCTCGTGAAGATGGGAGCGGACGTCCAGGGCATCGGCTCGAATCTGCTGACGGTCAACGGCGCGGAGCGGCTGCACGGATGCGAGCACGAAGTCGCGCCCGACCACATCGAGATCGGCAGCTTCATAGCTCTGGCGGGCGTGACCGGTGGGGAACTGCGCATCAAGGACACCGTCCCTGCGGACCTGCGCATGATCCGGCTCGTGTTCGAACGCCTGGGTCTGCGCACCGAGCTGAATGGCACCGACGTGCTGGTGCCGGGTGGGCAGAAGCTCGTCGTGCAAGCGGACGTGGGCGAGTACAAGAGCAAGGTCCAGGACGGCCCATGGCCGGCGTTTCCGGCCGACCTGACGTCGATCGCGGTCGCACTCGCCACTCAGGCAGAGGGGTCGATCCTCGTGCACGAGTGGATGTTCGAGAATCGCCTCATCTTCACCGACAAGCTGATCCTGATGGGCGCCGACATCGTCATGTGCGACCCCCATCGCGCGATCGTCACCGGTCCGCGCAGGCTGCGCGGCGAGCGCGTGGAGTCGCCGGACATCCGTGCGGGGATGGCGATGCTGCTGGCGGCGCTGTGCGCGCAGGGACGCAGCGAGATCGGCAACATCCGCCAGATCGATCGCGGCTACGAGCGCATCGACGAGCGCCTGCGCGAGCTCGGCGCCCGCATCGAGCGCGTCGCCACGGAGCCCGCCGTTCACGCTTGAGACGTTCGCGGACGCGTGCGCGAGCAACGGCGGAGGGCCGCGGCGGTACGCGTCCTCGTCACCCGCCGCTCCTCAGACCCCGGATATCCTCCTGCGAACCCGCCATGGCGAGACCGATTCCATGATGCACCCGATCCCCAGTGGCACGCGCGACGTGCTGCCCGACGAGACGCGCGAGCTGCGCGCGATCACCGACGCGTTGCGCGCGGTGTTCGAGCGCCACGGCTACGGCGAGGTGTACACGCCAGCGCTCGAGTACGAGTCCGTGCTCGCACATGCCGGCATCGACGGAACGGGACCGGTGCACCGAGTGTTCGACGAGAGCGGCGCCACGCTGGTGCTGCGCTCGGACATGACGGTGCCGATCGCCCGGCTCGTCGCGACTCGCTATCCGGGGGTGAGCGAACCGCTGCGGTTCTGCTACTTCGCGCACTGCTACCGCGGCACTCGCCCCCAGTGGAGTCAGCCGCGGGAGTTGCTGCAGGCCGGCATCGAGCTGATCGGCTCCTCCGCCCCTCAGGGTACCGCCGAGGCCTTGACCGTGCTGTGCGACGCGCTGGATGCGACCGGCTTGAAGGACTACCGCGTGGGGCTCGGCGACGCCTCGCTGTTCGCAACGCTGATGGATCGCCTCCAGATCGCTCCGGACGTCCGCGCCGGCCTGCTGGAGACGCTCGCCAGCAGGGACTTCGTCGAGCTCGAGCAGCGCCTGGAGGGGATCGGCGCCTCCGATGAGGCATCCACGCTGCTGCTGAGCCTGTCCCAGCGCCGGGGCGGGCCCGAGGTGCTGGCCGAGCCGCCAGGGCCGGCGGCCGACGCGGTCGCCGGCATGCGCCAGGTGAGCGAGCTGCTGGACGAGCGGGTCGCCGCGCGGGTGATCTTCGATCTCGGACTGGTGCGCAGCATCGGCTATTACACGGGCGCGGTGTTCGAGGTGTACGACCCGGCGCTCGGCGTCCCGATCGGCGGCGGCGGGCGCTATGACGATCTGCTGAGCAGCTTCGGCGGGGGGCGACCCGCGGTCGGCTTCGCGCTGGACGTCGAACGACTGCACATCGCGCTCACGGGCGAGGAGCGCGGGACGGGCGTCGTGGTGGCGTCGGGATGATGGCGATGACCGGAGCGCCTCGATGACCGACTGGCTCGATGACCTGACGATCGCCGTGCCGCGCGGAGCGCTGTTCGCGGGCACCGTCGAGCTGCTCGCCTCGCTCGGGTTGGACACGGCCGAGCTGCGCGGCAACGACCGCAAGCTGCTGTTCGAGGACATCGGCGTGATCACGATGCGCCCCTCGGACGTGCCGACCTACGTCGAGGACGGTGCGGCGGACCTCGGGATCACCGGCAAGGACGTGCTCTTGGAGCGTCCGGGCGCCGGTGCGCGCGAGCGCGGGCGCAGACAGATCTATGAGCTGCTCGACCTCGGCTACGGACGTTGCACGATGGTGTTCGCCACCGCCGACCGCGTCAACGATCGCGGCGAGGATCCGGCCGCTGAGGCGCTGCGCCGGCTGGGCGCGATGAGCGTGGCGACGAAGTACCCCCGAATCGCCGCGCGCCATCTCCAGGAGACCGGCCGCCAGGGAGAGATCGTCGAGGTCAAAGGCTCCGTCGAGCTGGCTCCCCTGACCGGGCTCGCGGAGGCGATCGTCGACCTCACCGCGACCGGTACGACGCTGCGTGAGAACGGACTGGTGGTGCGCGAAGAGATCGTCGAGTGCACCGCACGGCTGATCGCCAATCCCGTCGCCTACAAGCTCAAGGCAGCGCAGATCGACCAGTTGCTGGCGCGGCTGCGCGAGCG
Source organism: uncultured Solirubrobacterales bacterium (assembly GCA_963744245.1). Lineage (GTDB taxonomy): Bacteria > Actinomycetota > Thermoleophilia > Solirubrobacterales > Solirubrobacteraceae > Palsa-744. The sequence continues at coordinate 2,305,734 of CAVUST010000001.1, read as the reverse complement.
CATCCCCGCGCGCGGGGTCTCGTGAGCCGATGCGCTTGCAGCGACTGAGCATCGCTCAGATCGACGGACTCGGCGGCCCGCTGCCGGCGGCCGCCCACCTGCGTTCGCTGGTGCCCGCCGGCGAGAGCGTCGCGGAGGCCGTGCGCGAGATCGTGGCCGACGTACGCGCACGCGGCGACGCCGCCGTGCTCGACTGCACCTCGCGCTTCGACACCGACGGGGCGGCGCCCCGGGCGCTGCTCGTGCCCGCGGAAGAGCTGGACGAGGCGCTCAAGCTGCTGGACCTGGAGCTCGTGGCGGGACTGCAGGTCGCGATCGCCAACGTCGCGCTCGTCGCGCAGGCCGGCGTGAGCGAGGACGTCGCGGTTGAGCTGCCGCAGGGACAGCAGGTCGTGCTGCGCGAGGTGCCCGTGCAGGCCGCCGCGGTGTATGTGCCGGGAGGGCGCGCGCCATACCCCAGCACGGTCGTCATGGGGGTCGTCACCGCGCGCGCGGCAGGCGTGATCGACGTCGCGGTGTGTGCTCCCCCCGGACGCGACGGGCAGATCGATCCGGTGATCCTCGGCGCGTGCCGGCTGTGCGGGGTGCAGCGCGTGTACCGGATGGGTGGCGCCCAGGCGATCGCCGCGCTCGCCTACGGAACCGAGACGGTGCGGCGCGTCGACGTGATCGTCGGGCCTGGCAACCTGTATGTGCAGGAGGCCAAGCGCTCGCTTTCGGCGACCGTCGGGATCGACGGGTTCGCGGGCCCGAGCGACCTGCTGGTCGTGCTCGGCGAGGACGCGGGTGCCCGTGAGGTGCGGCTGGCGGCGCTCGACATGCTCGCGCAGGGCGAGCACGGCGACGGCAGCCTCGTCATGGCGATCTCACCGTCGGACCATGTGCTCGACGCGCTGAGCCAGGCGCTGGAGGGGCTCGTGGTGGAGCATCCCACGGTGGCCGATGCGGCATGTGCGCTCGTGCACGCCGCCGATGCGCGCGCGGCGATCGAGCTCGCGAACGCGATCGCGCCCGAGCATCTGCAGCTGATCGGCTCCGAGCCCGAGGCGCTCGCGCGAATGGTGCGCTGCGCCGGCTGCGTGTTCGTCGGCGCCAGTGCCGGGACGGCCTTCGGCGACTATGTCGCCGGCTCCAACCACGTGCTGCCGACCGACGGTTCGGCCCGCTTCGGCTCGACACTCTCGCCACGGCAGTTTCGCCGGCGCATGAGCGAGGTTCGACTCGGCCCGGTGGACGGTGAGACGGTGCGCAAGCTCGCCGCAGCCGGGGCGCCGATCGCCCGCGCCGAGGGGTTCCAAGCACACGCCGAGTCGATGCAGGCCCGCGCGCTGGACCCCGCGGCCGAGAGTACCGTCGCAGACGACGCGTAACCTGATGGGACGCCAGCGGTCCTCAGCACCGGACCGGCCGAGCTCGTCCCGACAGCCCACGAGACCGATGACCGACACCCAGCCATCCCGCACAGCCACGATCGAGCGCCGCACCGGCGAGACGGACGTCCATCTGTCGCTGAACCTTGACGGCTCCGGCGCCGGTACGCGCGACACCGGCGTCGGATTCCTCGACCACATGCTCGACCTGCTCGCGCGGCACGGGCGACTGGACCTGGACGTGACGGTCAGCGGCGATCTGCAGACCGGCGCGCACCACACCGTCGAGGACACCGCGATCGTGCTCGGCCAAGCGCTCGACCGTGCGCTCTCAGACCGCTCGGGGATAGTCCGCTACGGGGCCATCGTCACGCCGATGGACGAGGCCCGCGCGAGCTGCGCGATCGACGTCTCCGGGCGTCCGCTGACCGTCTTCGAGGCGCAACTGCCCGCGGGCGCGACCGGCGGGTTCGAGCACGAGCTGACCGAGGAGTTCTTCCGGGCTCTCGCCAATGCCGCGAAGCTGACATTGCACCTGCGGATCGAAGCCGGCACGAACGCCCATCACATGATCGAGGCCGCGTTCAAGGCGTTCGCGCGGGCGCTGCGCCAGGCGGTTGCGATCGACCCCGCCGAGAGCGGCGTACCGAGTACCAAGGGAACGTTGACCTCATGAGCGATCCGGGCCAGGAGCCCGCCCGTATCGGGCTGGTCGACTACGGCATGGGCAATCGCCGCTCGGCCGAGAAGGCGTTCGAGCACGTCGGTGCGCGCGTGCAGGCCAGCAGCGACCCCGGGCTTCTGCGCGAGATGGACGGTCTGGTGCTGCCCGGCGTCGGCGCCTTTCCGGCTGGAATGAGCGCGATTCGTGAGCTCGGGCTGGATGAGCTGTTGATCGAGCGAGCCCGCGCCGGCGTACCGCTGCTCGGGCTGTGCCTGGGCATGCAACTGCTGTTCGAGGGCTCCGAGGAGCACGACGGCGCCGAGGGGTTGGGGCTGTTGGCGGGCACGGTGCGCCGGCTGAAAGCGCCCGGCCTGAAGCTGCCGCACATCGGCTGGAGCGAGGTGCACTGGCGCCAAGCCACGCCACTGGCCGACGGACTGCCCGACCCGAGCTACCTGTACCACGTCCACAGCTTCGCGCCCCATCCCACCGACGAGGATGCGGTGCTGGCCACCGCCGACTATGGCGAGCCCTTCGCGGCGGTCGTCGGGCAGGGCAACGTGTACGGCACGCAGTCGCACCCAGAGAAGTCCTCCACGCACGGGCTGGCGCTGCTGGCGAACTTCACGCGCCTGTGCGGTCGCGCGGTCGTCCCCGCATGAAGCTCTATCCGGCGATCGACGTCCTCGAGGGCAACGCGGTCAGGCTGGTGAAGGGCGACTTCGACGCGAGGAAGGTCTACGACGAGGACCCGCTGGCGGCAGCGCGCGGCTGGACCGAGGAAGGCGCTCAATGTCTGCACGTGGTCGATCTCGACGGCGCGAAGTCGGGCGCGCCGGTCAATCTCGATCACCTGCGGCGAATCGCCGGCGAGTTGGCGGTGCCGGTCCAGTACGGCGGTGGGCTGCGCTCGGCCGCGGCCGTGAGCGACGCACTCCTCGCGGGAGCCACGCGCGTGATCCTGGGCACGGCTGCGTTCACGCAGCCGGGGCTGCTCGAGCAGGTGCTGAGCGAGCATGGTCCGGAGCGAGTGCTGGTGTCGGTGGACGTGCGCGACGGCCACGTCACCACTGCCGGCTGGACGGAGACGACCGAGATTACGACCGCAGCGGTGATCGACAGCCTCGCGCGGCGCGGGGCAAGGCAGCTGGTGTTCACCAACGTCGACCGCGACGGCATGCTGCAGGGTCCGGACCTGGAGGAAGTGCGCCGCGTAGCGCGGGCGGCGCACGACGGCAGCGTGATCTACTCCGGCGGAGTCGGGCGGCTGGCGGACCTCGAGGGCCTGGCCGGACTGGGGGAGGAGAGCCTCGAGGGCGTGATCGTCGGCATGGCGCTGTACGAGCGGCGCTTCACCGTCGCGCAGGCCCAGGCTGCGCTCGCCGGTTGACCGCTACGGTGGGCAGGTGCACCTCAAGCGCGTGATCCCCTGCCTCGACGTCGACGCCGGTCGTGTGGTGAAGGGCGTCGAATTCGTCGACGTCCGCGACGCCGGCGACCCCGTCGAGCTGGCCTCGCACTACGACCGCGAGGGCGCCGACGAGCTCGTGTTCCTCGACATCACCGCCACGCACGAGCGCCGCGAGACGATCGCCCAGCTCGCGCGTCGCACCGCGGACGAGGTGTTCGTGCCGTTCACGATCGGCGGCGGCATCCGCTCGGTGCGGGATGCCCAGGTGGTGCTCGACGCCGGCGCCGACAAGGTTTCGATCAACAGCGCCGCACTGCGCCGCCCGGAGCTGATCGACGAGATGGCGCGCGTGTTCGGCTCGCAGTGCGTCGTGTTGGCGATCGATGCGAAGGCGCGCACCGTTCGGGTCGGTGAGGTCCCCGGTTCGGATCCGGGCGCCCCGATGGGCTGGGACGCCTACCTCGCGGGCGGGCGCACGGCCACCGACCGTGACGTGGTGGAGTGGGCGCGCGAGGCGACCGAGCGCGGAGCGGGGGAGATCCTGCTGACGAGCATCGACCGCGACGGCACCTCCGACGGCTATGACCTCGAGCTGACCGCCGCCGTCAGCGCGGCCGTCGGCGTGCCCGTGATCGCCTCCGGCGGCGCCGGTGAGCTCGAGCACCTCGAGCAGGCACTGCACGCCGGCGCGGACGCGGCGCTGTGCGCGTCCATCTTTCACTATGGCCGCTTCACCATCTCGCAGGCCAAGGCGCACCTGACCGCAGCGGGCGTCCCCGTGCGCGTCACCTGAGGATCAGCGGGAGCGATTGCCGAGATGGGCGAGCACACCCTCGATGCGACCGTCGTGCTGGAACGCCTGCGCGAGCTGCCCGGCGGGCGCGAGCTGCTCGACCTCGCCCGCGGACGCACCGACGTTGCGCTCGTCGGCGGCGCCGTGCGCGACCTGATGCTCGGTCGCGACCCGCGCGAGCTGGATGTGGTGGTGGGGGGTCGCGAGTCTTTTCCCGGCGCGGCTTCCATCTTTGCTCGCGAGCTTGCCTCACGCCTGGACGCGGCGAGCCACACGATCGAGCACGAGCGATTCGGCACGGCGCTCGTCGTTTGGGCCGGCGGGCGCGTCGACGTCGCGACCCGACGCGGGGAGTTCTATCCCGTCCCCGGGACTCTCCCCGAAGTGCGCGCGGGCACGCCCGCGGAAGACTTGCGGCGCCGGGACTTCACCGTCAACGCGATTGCCGTTACGCTTGACACCACGCGTCCCGGGGAGGTGCGCGCGCCACCCGGCGCGCTCGCGGATTTGCGAGCCGGGCGACTGCGCGTCCTGCACAACGCGAGCTTCCTCGACGATCCCACCCGCCTGCTGCGCCTGGCGCGATACCGCGCGCGGCTGGGCTTCACGATCGAGGAGCACACCGCTGACCTGGCCGCTGCGGCCGTGCGCATCCGGGCGCTCAACACCGTCTCGCTCGCTCGTCTCGGCGTGGAGCTGCGTTTGGCGTTGAGTGAGCCGGACATCGTGGGCGCAATCGCCTCGATCGATGACCTCGGTCTGCTGCGGGCGCTGGATTCAGCGCTGACCTTTAACGAGCCGGTGACTCGCCACGCGCTCACCCTCCTCGCCGAAGCGGACGGCGACACCCGCCCGGATCTGCTGCTGCTGACCTCGCTGTTCACCCCCGGTGGGTATCCCATCTACTACGAAGGTGAGGAGCGGGATCGCGAGCAGGCTGGGTGGTTGCTGGATGAGCTGGAATTCCTGGCGACCGATCGAGACCTGGTGGTTAAGGCGCTGGCCGACGGACCACACATCGCCTTTGGGCTGCTCCATGCGCATACCCCTGCGGAGGTTCACCGGGCCGCTGCGCGCTCATCGCTGGAGGCCGTCGCTCTGATCGGCGCGCTGGGCACCATGTTTGCGAAGAGCGAAGACTGCGCCATCACCCAGGGCGCCCGTCGTTGGCTCGCCGAGCTTCACGGCCTGCGCTTGCAGATCACCGGCGACGATCTCCTCGCCGCCGGCGTTCCCCAAGGCCCCGAAGTAGGACGACGCCTGGAGGCTGCTCTGCACGCAAAGCTCGACGGCGAGCTCGACGGAGAGGGGCGCGAGGCGGAGCTGAGGGCAGCCCTGGAAGCGTAGAGAGGGTCTGCGCAGTGGCGCCAAAATGGCGCTAAACTGAGGCTATGCCGAGCGTGCAGATCAAGAACGTGCCGCCGGACGTCCACGAGATCCTGCGCGAACGGGCCGGCAAGGCGGGCCAGTCGCTGCAGGCATATCTGCTCGCCCAGTTGGAAGAGCAGGCGAGCAAGCCCACGATCAAGGAACTGTTCGAGCGGATCGAGAAAGAGCGCAGCGGTGGCCGTGTCTCCCCGGAGTTCGCCGCGCGGGTTATACGCGAAGAACGCGACGCACGCTCGTAGTGATCGTCGTCGACGCTTCGGTCCTTGCTCCTGCGCTTGCTTACGATACGCCCGAGGCGACACGCACTCGCGATCAACTCGGTGACCAAGAGAATCTCTTTGCGCCAGAGATCGTCGATCTCGAGGTTGCAGCGGTGTGGCGAGGCGCACTTCGCGCAGGACGCTTGGATGACGATAGGGCGCAGCTCGCATTCACCGATCTCGCCGCGTTGCGTCTCATTCGGGCATCGCACCAACCATTCATGGCCCGTGTCTGGGAGCTTCGTCACAACCTCACTCCCTACGATGCCGCCTACGTTGCTCTCGCAGAGACTCTCGACGCAACTTTGCTGACCGCTGATCGTAAGTTGACCCGCGCTCCCTCGCTGCGATGTGAGGTCGAGCTCATCGAGGGATTGGACGGTGAGCCCCGTCAATCTCACCGAGGGCGCAGACGAGTGCTCTCAGACGGCTATGAGTTGGACGACGATCCTGCTCGAATCGACATCGACATAGTTCATCGCTACATCTCCGAGGACTCCTATTGGGCGCGGGGACGCACGCGTGAGCACCAAGTCGAACTGAATCGTGCCGCGGCGCGTGTCGTCGGGTGCTATTGGGAAGGACGCCAGATGGGTTACGCACGGGCGATCTCGGATGGCGTCTCGCTGGCCTATCTGGCCGACCTGTTTGTGCTGCCCGAGGCACGCGGTCGCGGCCTCGGTGCGGAGATCGTGCGCGAGCTGGTCGAGCAGGGCCCGTTGGCGTCGTTGCGGTGGTTGCTCCACACCGAGGATGCACACGGCCTCTACGAGCGGTTCGGCTTTCGAGCGCCAACCCGTTCTGTCTTGGAGCGGTCGTCCCAATGATGCGCTTCGATCTGCCGGGCGCCGGACATGCGGTGTTCACCACGCGCCTGCAGCACAACCTGTCGAGCGTCGGCGGCAGCGACGCCGAGCACGGTGGGCGTGCGCGTGAGCAATTGCGCGAGCAGCTTGGGTTGCGGCGGCTCGCGCGTGGTCATCAGGTACACGGCGCCGCAGTGCGACGAGTGCTCGGCGCCCCGCAGGCCGCCGCGTCGAAGGACATCCGTCCCGCGGTAGAGGCCGACGGTCAGGCAACAAACATGCGTGGGGTGGGGGTGATGGTTCTCACAGCCGACTGTCTGCCCGTGGCTCTAGGGGCCAGTGGTGCGGTCACGATGGTCCATGCCGGGTGGCGCGGACTCGCCGCCGGCGTGCTGGAGGAGGGCGTGCTTGCGCTGCGCGAGCTCGGTGGCGAAGGTGACGTCGCGGCGGTCATCGGTCCCGGTGCCGGACCATGCTGCTACGAGGTCGGAGAGGAGGTGCATGCAGCGTTCGCGGGAGCGCATCGCAGCGGTCGGCGCATCGACCTGAAGGCACTTGCCAGGGATCGACTGCACGCCGCGGGGGTGGACGACGTGCAGGACGTCGCGGCGTGCACGATCTGCGACGAGCGTTTCTTCTCATACCGCCGCGAATCCACGCGTGCGGGACGCCAGGCGGGCATCGCGTGGCTGGCAATGAGCGCTCTCGGCCGATCGAGCGCATCCTCGCAGACACGGCGCAGGTCGGACGTGCGCGGTGGTTGAGCCGATCCGCGTCGCCGACCCTGAGTCCGTTCGTGTCCGCCTCGCCGCGGTGCGAGAGCAGATCTCCGACGCCGCACGCCAGGCCGACACCGACCCAAGCGTGGTCGAGATTCTCGCCGCGACCAAGTACGTCCTCAGCGAGGATCTTCCCACGCTCGCCGCCGCCGGAATTAGGCTCGTGGGGGAGAACCGCGCGCAGGATCTCGCCACCCGCGCCGTCGCCTACGGCGAGCTGTTCGCGTGGGACTTCATCGGCGCGCTGCAGTCTCGCCGAGTGCGCACGATTCTGCCCCACGTACGCCTGATCCACTCCGTCGCATCCACCTCGGCGCTGCGCGAGCTCGATCGCCACCGCGCGCTCGCCCGCCCCGAGCTGACGATCCTGATCGAGGTCAACATCGCCCGCGAGCCCGGCAAGTCGGGCATTTCGCCCGAGGAGCTCGACTCCTACCTGGAGCGCGCGCCCGTGCCCGTCGCCGGCCTGATGTGCATGCCGCCGCTGACCTCCGATCCCGAGGACAGCCGCCGCTGGTTCGCCGCCCTGCGCGAGCTCGCCGCCGCGCGCGATCTGCCCCAGCTGTCGATGGGCACCTCCCAGGACTTCCTCGTCGCGGTGCAGGAGGGCGCCACAATTGTGCGCATAGGCACGAGCTTGTACTCTTAGCGGGGTTCCCGTCGGGAGCGCCCGATGGTTAGCATTAGCAGGGAAACTCGCCCTCCGCGCGAACTCCGCACCTGTACCTATGGCTTTTCGAGACTCCTGGCATCGCGCCCTCGTCTACTTCGGCCTCGCCGAGGAGTATCACGACGACTACGACGACGAGCCCCTGCCCGAGCCCGACCCAGAGGATCGCTATCGCGAGCGCCCCAACGTCCGTCGCCTGCGTCGCCGTCGCGACGAGTTCGACGACATCTTCGCCGAGGACGAGCCCCGCGCGCGCTCGGCCACCGCGCTGCGCTCGGTGCGTACCGGCAACGGCAACGGCGACGTGCGCGTCCACCTGGTCGTGCCCAAGTCCTTCAACGACGCTCAGCAGATAGCCGACCGTTTCAAGGACTCCGTCCCGGTGATCCTCAACCTGCAGTCCTCCGACACCGAGCTCTCCAAGCGCCTCATCGACTTCGCCTCCGGCCTCACCTACGCGCTCGACGGCGGCATGCAGCGAATCGCCGACAAGGTCTTCATGCTCACCCCCCGCAACGTCGAGATCTCCGCCGAGGAGCGCGCGCGGTTGATAGAGAAGGGCTTCTTCAACCAGTCCTGACCTGAGGCGCGATAGCCTTCGCCTGGCTGCGTCCTCAGTCGCTCATGTGCGATTTGCACACTTCGCTCCCTGCGTCCTTGCCAGTCTTGACTCTCGCACCTCAGGGGGCGGAGTTGCGCGAGAGAGCTAATCGATGTCAACCAGGGATTCCATGCAGATAGGTCTCATCGGCTCAGGCAACATGGCACGCGCGCTCGCGCGTGGGTGGGGCCGCCCCGTCCTCTGCTCGGACCCGCTGCCCGAGCGTGCCGCCGCGCTTGCCGCCGAGGTGGGAGGGGAGGCCCTGCAGAGCAACACCGAGGTGGCCCAGCGCGCGGATCTGCTCGTGCTCTGCCACAAGCCCGCTCAGCTCGGCGACGTCGCCGCCGACGTCGCGCCCCACGCGCGTGCCGTCGCCTCGATCCTCGCCGCCACTCCGCTCCCCGCGCTGCGCGCCGCCTACCCCAATCGGCCCGTCTATCGCTTCATTCCCTCGCTCCCCGTCGAGGTGCGCCAGGGGGCGGTCGTGCAGGCGGACGGCCCGCCCCAGGACGCCACCCTCGACGCGCAGGTCCACGACCTCTTCGCCCAGCTGGGCACGCTCGTCGTCCTCCCCGACGCGCTCGTGGACGTCGCCATGGGCCTGATGTCCTGCGCGCCCGCCTACGTCGCGCTCGTGGCCGAGGCGCAGGTCGACGCGGGCGTCCGCCACGGCATCCCCGCCGCCCAGGGCGCCGAGCTGGTCGTGCAGACCCTCGCCGGCACCGCCGAGCTGCTGCGCCGGCGCGCCAACGACACCCAGGCGATTCGGCGCGAGGTCGCCTCGCCCGGCGGCGTCACCGCGCGCGGCCTCGACGCCCTGGAGCGCGCCGGACTGCGTGCCGCGTTCAGCGACGCCCTCGACGCCGTCCTCGACGGTGGGCCCAGCGGACGATGACCCTCTTCGTCTTTGCCACCGCCCGCACTCAGATCGCCGACTACCTGTCGACGCTCATCTACGTCTACACGCTCCTCATCATCCTCCACATCGTCGTCCAACTCCTCTTCGCCGCCGGCCTGCGCCCGCCCTACTCGCGCACGACCGACGCGATCCTCGGCTTCCTGCGCGACGTCTGCGAACCCTTCCTGCGCATCTTCCGCCGCCTGCTGCCCAGCTTCGGCGGCTTCGACCTCAGCCCGATCGTCGCGATCCTCGTGTTGGGGATCTTCAACTCGATCGTCATTCAGGGCATCGTCCACGGCTGACCTCGCCCGTGCGCGCTGCCCTCTCAAGCGCATACGCCCGCGCGGGGCTCGTGCTCGTGCTGGTGCTGGCCCTCGACCAACTCACCAAGCATCTGGTCGCGCACTCGATCGCCCCCGGCGAACGCATCGCCGTGTTTCCCGGCGTCCACCTCGTGCACACCCGCAACCACGGCGTCGCCTTCGGCCTGGAGGCAGGTCACGGCGCCCTGGTCGCCATCCTCGTGGGGCTCGCCCTGCTGGGCCTGCTCGCCTACTTCGCCACCCACGCCTCCCGCCCGCTGATCTGGCTGGCGACCGGCCTGCTCCTCGGCGGCGCTCTCGGCAACCTCCTCGACCGCATCCGCACGGGCTCGGTCGTCGACTTCGTCCAGCTGCCGCTGGGCTGGCCGCCGTTCAATCTCGCCGACGCCTCCATCGTGCTCGGCGTCGTCCTGCTCCTGTTCGCGATCGAGTCTCCCCGCACCGCATCGCACGAGCGCGTCCAACACGGCGGATAATCGCCAAGCCCATGCGCTCGACCTCTCAAGCGCCGACCGCTGCGGTGAGCGGCGCCGACAGCACTCGACGCAGACGCGGGCTTCCGTCTCACCCACCAGTCTCATGACCGAGGAATTCGCGATCGCCTACGAGGACGAGCATCTGCTTGTGATCGACAAGCCACCAGGTCTGGTCGTGCACCCCGCGCGCGGCCATCGCACCGGCACGCTCGCCCAACTGCTGGGGTCCACCGCCGCCGGTGGTCCCGACCCGGAACGCGCCGGCATCGTCCACCGCCTCGACCGCGACACCTCCGGCCTGCTCGTCGTCGCGCGCTCCGACGAGGCTCACCGCCGCCTGCAGCACGCGCTCGCCGACCGGCGCATCGTGCGCGAGTACCTCGCGCTGGTCCATGGTCGCCCACCCGCGCGCACCGGCACGATCGAGGCCCCCATCGGGCGCGATCCGCGCGTGCGCACCCGCATGGCGATCGACGGCGCTCACCCGCGCGAGGCCCGCACCCACTTCGAGATCGAGCGCCCGCTCGGCCCGTTCACGCTGCTGCGCCTGCGCCTGGACACCGGGCGCACCCACCAGATTCGCGTCCACCTGCAGGCGATCGGTCATCCCGTCGCGGGCGATCCCGAGTACGGGCCGCCGGCCGGCGGCCACGCTGCAGGCACGCTCGGACTGCAACGCCAGTTCCTGCATGCCGCGCGCCTGTCTTTCGCACATCCGCTCACCGACGCGCCGATCGACGTCGTCTCGTCCTTGCCACCCGACCTGCAGGCCGCATTGGAGCGGGCGGGCACCGCCGGCGGAGCCGGTGGTCGGCTATCCTGACGGGTTCATTTCAACCTTCCACCCGCGCGGAGCACTCGATCGCGGCCCTGCCCGGACGGCGACCAAGCCTCATTCAGCCATCTCCGGGTCCGTTACGACCGCGCGGCAGCACGTCCACACAAACATACAAGGGAGCACCACTCGTGGCTCAGGCTCAAGTAGGCATAGCGGAGCTGTTGGAGGCCGGCGTTCACTTCGGCCACCAGACGCGTCGCTGGAACCCCAAGATGCGCCGCTTCATCCATGGCGAGCGCGGCGACATCTACATCATCGACCTGCTCAAGACCTCCTCGCTGCTCAGTGCGGCCCAGGAGTTCGCCGGCACGCTCGCCCATCGCGGCGGCACCGTCCTGTTCGTCGGCACCAAGAAGCAGGCCCGCGACACGATCCGCGACGTCGCCGAGTCCGCCGGCATGCCCTACGTCAACCATCGCTGGCTCGGCGGGCTGCTCACCAACTTCCAGACGATCAACCAGCGCATTCGTCGGCTGCACGACCTCGAACGCTTCGAGGCCGAGGGCCAGCTCGCGCTGCTGCCGACCCGCGAGCGCATGGCCGCCCAGGCCGATCTCGCCAAGCTGCGAGCGAACCTCGGCGGCGTCAAGAACATGCAGCGCGTGCCCAACGCCATGTTCGTGATCGATCTCAAAACCGAGGTCATCGCCGTCAAAGAGGCCCAGCGGCTGCGCATCCCGATCATCGGCCTCGTCGACACCAACTGCGATCCCGACGGCATCGACTTCGTGATCCCCGGCAACGACGACGCGATCCGCTCCTGCGCGCTCATCACCCAGGCGATCGGCCAGGTCGTCGCCGAGGGGCACTCCGTCTTCCGCGCCGAGGAGGAACGCGCCCGCCAGGAAGCCGAGGAGCGCGCCCGCATCGAGGCCGAGGCGCGCGCGCGTCGCGAGGCCGAGGAACAGGCCGCTCGCGAGGCCGAGGAACAGGCCAAGCGCGAAGCCGCCGAGCGCCAAGCCGCGGCCGCAGCCGCCGCCGCGCAGGCTCAGAGCGCGGCAACGCCCCCCGAGCCCACACCCGCGCCGCCCTCACCGCCGCAGTCCGCGCCCGCTCCCGCCCCGCGAGAGTCCGCTGCCGCCGCGACCGCGGCACCGGCGGCTGCCCCCGCTCCGCAGAAGCCCGCGGCAGCCGCCGAGCCCGCGGTTGCCGAGGCGCCTGCCGCGACTCAGACGCCTCCCGCGACTGAGACACCCGCGGCGGCTGAGGCGACTTCGGCTCCTGCGGCGACCGAGGCTCCTGCCGAGACCGTCGAGGTCACCGCCGGAGGGGAGGCCGGCGCGGCATGAGCACGGTCGAGATCTCAGCAAGCGACGTCAAGGCTCTGCGCGATCGCACCGGCGCGGGGATGATGGACTGCAAGAAGGCCCTCACCGAGGCCGAGGGCGACCTCGAGCAGGCGATCGAGCTTCTGCGCGTCAAGCAGGGCAAGAAGATTCAGGACCTCGGCGAGCGCGTCGCCACCGAGGGCACCGTCCAGGCCTACGTCCATGCGGGCGCGAAGGTCGGCGTGCTGATCGAGGTCGACTGCAACACCGACTTCGTCGCCACCAACGACGACTTCGTGACCTTCGCCCGCGACGTCGCCATGCAGATCGCCGCCACACCAACCGTCCGCTACGTCAGCCGCGAGGACGTACCTGACTCCGAGCGCGACGCCGAGGCGCGCCTCTACGAGCGGGAGGCACCAGCCGACAAGCCCGAGAACGTGCGCGAGCGCATCGTCACCGGCAAGCTCGACTCCTGGTATCAGACGATCGTGCTGCTTGAGCAGGAGCTGCACAACCCCAAGTTCGACGGCAAGACCGTCCAGCAGCTGCGCGACGAGCTCACCGCGACGACCGGCGAGAACGTCGTCATTCGCCGTTTTACGCGCTTCGCCGTCGGGCAGTAGGCCGCGAACGCGGCGCCGGCCGTGACCCCGGTCGCTCTCTCACGCGCCAGGCCGAGCCCTAGAGACAATCGCGGAAATCGCTGGGAATTCGAGCCGTCGATCTGTAGCGTGCGCTCCTACAAGCAACCGGATCCGGAACCCGACTCAGGAAGGAACGTCGATGGGACGACTGCTGAAAACAGTCGTGAGTGGCGCACTGATGCTGATGCTGACGCTCGCCGGGTGCGGCGGCTCTGGCTCGACGTCTCAATCCTCCTCCACGAGCTCAAGCCAGACTGCGTCCGCCGCCACCAGCACGCAGACGTCCGGCGTCACATCCAGCAGCACCCTCACCAATGCACAGGCTTCCAAAACGAGTGCGCCCAAAGAACACACTCCCAACAACACCATCCTGGTGTCCAGTCCGGTGTTCAGAGCAGACAGCAAGATCCCGGCGCGGTACACCTGCGATGGAGCCGGTGTGTCGCCGCCCCTGCGATGGGGAGCGATCCCCCATGGCACCGCCGAGCTCGCGCTGTTCGTTCTCGATCTCAAAAGTGAACCCACCGTGAGACCGGTCGTCGACTGGGCGGTGGCGGGCCTCCATCCCACGCTCAAAGGCATCCCCGCCGGCAAGCTTCCGCCCGGGTCGATCGTCGGACGCAACAGTCTCGGGCAGAGCCGCTACACGATCTGTCCGGCCAAGAGCGAAGGCCAGCAGCGCTATGCGGTGGCGCTGCTCGCAATGCCGCACTCGGTTTCGGCCACGCCCGGCTTCAACGCAAGCGCTTTCTTCAAAAAAGCGCTGCACACCGCCGAATATTCGGGCTTGGCGGGTTTCGCCTACCAACGACGCTGACCCACCCTGGCGCGCGCCACGACCGCACCCGCGCGCCAAGCAGCCGCGTGCACACAGAGATGCCGGGCCTGATACGGATACGCTCCTCGCTATGTCCGACCCCGCGTTCAAACGCATCCTGCTGAAGCTCTCCGGCGAGGCCCTCATGGGCCGACTGGAGTTCGGCACCGATCCCGAGCGCGTCGCCGCCGTCGCCCAGCAGGTGAGCGCCGTGCGCGATCGTGGCGTGGAGGTCGCGATCGTCGTCGGCGCCGGCAACATCTACCGCGGCATGCAGGGCGCCGCCGCCGGGATGGATCGAGCGACCGCCGACTACATGGGCATGCTCGCGACCGTCCTCAACGCGCTGCCCCTGCAGGACGCCCTGGAGAAGATCGGCACCGATACGCGCGTCGTCTCCGCCCTCGGCGTAGCGGAGGTCGCCGAGCCCTACATCCGCCGTCGCGCCATGCGCCACCTGGAGAAGGGCCGCGTCGTGATCTTCGCGGCCGGAACCGGCAACCCGTTCTTCACGACCGACACGGCCGCGGCGCTGAGGGCCGCCGAGATGCATGCCGAGATCATCCTCATGGCCAAGAACGGGGTGGAGGGCGTCTACACCGCCGACCCCGCGACCGATCCGCACGCGACCTTCATCCCCGAGATCACCCACATGGAGGCGATCGAGCGGCGGCTGCGCGTGATGGACTCCACGGCGCTCGCGCTGTGCATGGAGAACGCGATGCCATTGAACGTGTTCAACATGGACGATGACGCGAGCATCGCGCGGATAATCTCCGGTGAGCGCGTGGGCACGCTCGTATCAACACCGACTGCAGAGGAGGGAGACGGCGATGGCGGCTGAGACGATCGATGTGCTGCTCGAGGATGCGCGCGAGCGGATGGCCAAGTCCGTCGAGTCCGCCCAGCACGAGTTCTCCTCGGTGCGCACCGGGCGGGCGAGCCCGGCGCTGCTGGACAGGATCGTCGTCGACTACTACGGCGCGATGACGCCCTTGAACCAGCTCGCCACGATCTCCGCGCCCGAAGCGCGCCTGATCACCGTGCAGCCATATGACAAGTCCTCGATCAAGGAGATCGAGAAAGCGATCAACGAGTCCGACGTCGGTCTCAACCCCTCCAACGACGGCAACCTGATCCGCCTGGCGGTGCCCGAGCTGACCGAGGAGCGCCGCCACGAGCTCGTCCGGGTGGTGCGCAACCTCGCCGAGGAGGGGCGCGTGGCGATCCGCAACGTCCGCCGCGACACGATGCAGCACCTGCGCGAGCTGAAGTCCGAGGGCGAAGCCTCGTCCGATGACGAGCATCGCGCCGAGGTGGAGCTGCAGAAGCTGACCGATGCGCGCATCGGCGAACTCGACGGCGTGCTGAGCACCAAGGAACAGGAGATCCTCGAAGTCTGATGCCGCCCGCCGCGCAACGGGAGGGCCGGGATCTCCAGGCGGCGCGGTACGTCGCCATCATCACCGATGGCAACGGTCGCTGGGCGCGCGCTCGTGGCCTGCCGGTCAACGACGGTCACGACGCCGGCGCGGACACCGTCAAGGCGCGCCTGCGCGACGCGGTGGCGCTCGGGGTGCGCGAGCTGACCGTGTACTCCTTCTCGACCGAGAACTGGTCGCGCCCACCCGAGGAGGTGGCCGGCCTGATGGAGATGTTCGCCCGGCGTATCGCCGGTGAGACGCCCGAGCTGCACGCCGAAGGCGTGCGCATGCGCTTCATCGGTCGTCGCGAGGGCGTCTCGCCGGAGCTCGTGCAGCGCATGGACTGGGCCGAGTCCCTGACCGACGCCAACGAGCGGATCACGCTGTTCGTCGCGTTCAACTACGGCGGTCGCGCGGAGATACTCGACGCCGCGCGCGCCTTTCAGGGAGGCACCGAAGCCGACTTCCGCGCGCTGCTGTACGCGCCCGAGATGCACGACCCCGACCTGATCATTCGCACCAGCGGCGAGCGGCGACTGTCCAACTACCTGCTGTGGCAGTCCGCCTACTCCGAGCTCGTCTTCCGCGACGAGCTGTGGCCCGACTTCACGCGCGCGGCGCTCGAAGAGTCCCTGGCCGAGTTCTCCGAGCGCCGGCGCAGGTTCGGCGGGCGTTGATGGCGCCGGCGTCGCTGACAGGTCGTAGCGGCTGATGCCCGCGGGCGTTCGCCGAACATCCCGTGCGCGCGCACGGACTGACGGCTCAGCCGCCTCCCCGCGGCGCTCAGCAACGTTCTTCGGCGCGCCCCGCTCGGATCTGGGTGCGCGCGTGCTGGTCGCGCTGCCGGCGATCGCGCTGGCGCTGTTCCTGGTGATCGAGGGCGGCTCGATCTTCGCGCTCGGCCTGTTCGTGCTCGGATGCCTCTGCATGCACGAGCTCTACGGGATGTACGCGCGCACCCAACCTGCCCGCCTGGCGGGCTTCCTCGTGCTCGCCGGCCTGCTCGCGGCGGCGCTGTATGGAGGCCAGTTCCAGATCCTGCTCGTCGCCGTCGCGGCGCTGCCCGTGCTGTTCGCGCTGACGCTTCTGCAGCCCAGGCCGAGCGTCGCCGGGCTGGCGGTGACCTTGCTGGGGATCTACTGGATCGGCTTCGCGCTCGCGCACGCGGTTCTGCTGCGAGAGCTGCCGCACGGCCAAGGGGTCGTGATCGACGTGCTCGTCGGCACCTTCCTGGGCGACACCGGTGCCTATCTCGGCGGCCGCATGTTCGGACGCCGGCCGCTGGCGCCGCACGTCTCCCCGAGCAAGACCGTTGAGGGGCTCCTCGCCGGCATGGCCTTCGCAATCGCCGGAGTCTGGCTCGCCGGGCGCTACCAGGACTGGCTGCCGGGCTCTCACGCGCTCGTCCTGGGACTCGGCGTCGCGCTCGTCGCGCCCGTCGGGGACCTGTTCGAGTCCTTCGTCAAGCGCGAGGCCGGCGTCAAGGACTCCGGCGGAGTCTTCGGCGCCCACGGCGGCGCTTTGGACCGGCTCGACGCGGTCCTGTTCGCGGCCGTCGTCGGCTACTACGTCTGGTACGCCTACGTCCACTGATCGCTCGCGCCGGGCCCCGCAGCCCTCTCGGCCCGCGGCCCGTCTCGATCGAGTTCGCGGGCAGACGCGATGTAGACTCGGCGCGTGACTTCCAAGCGGATAGAGCGCCAGGTCGACGACGCGCTCCTGTTCATAGCGACCAGCACCGGCTTCCTCTACGTTCGCCGGCGTCTGCGGCGCCTGCTGGGCAGAGCCGCGCTTGGCGCAGTCGCAATCGCCGCCGCGGGCGCTCTGGGGCTGGCCGGCGTGGTGAGCGCCTGGTATCGAAGTCGCGCAAAGAGCTCCGCGCCCGCAGGCCCCGGCCCGATCGCGGAGTGACCTCGCGGCGTCTGCTCGTGCTCGGCTCGACCGGCTCGATCGGCACGCAGGCGCTGGACGTCTGCGCTCGCGAGACCGATCAGTTCGAGCTCGTCGGCCTCTCCGCCGAGCGCTCCTGGGAGACGCTCGTCGAGCAGGCACGGACCCACGGCGTGCGGCGGATCGCGCTCGCCGACGAGCATGCGGCTGCCCGTGCCGCCGAGGCATGGACGGACGGAGAGGTGCTCGCTGGCGCCGAGGGTCTGGTCAGGCTCGTGGTCGAGTCCGGCGCCGATCTCGTCCTGAACGCGCTCGTGGGCTCGGCCGGGCTCGGGCCGACCGTCGCAACGCTCGGCGAGGGCATCGACCTGGCCCTCGCCAACAAGGAGTCGCTGGTCGTCGGCGGCGAGCTCGTGAGCGCGCTCGCGCAAGCCACGGGCGCACGGATCGTGCCGGTGGACTCCGAGCACACCGCCCTGCACCAGCTCATCGCCGGACAGTCCCCCGGCGCGGTCGAGCGCTTGACGATCACCGCCAGTGGCGGACCCTTCCGCGGCTACACCCTTTCACAGCTGGAGGGGGTGACCATCGAGCAGGCGCTCGCCCATCCCACCTGGGCGATGGGCGGCAAGATCACGATCGACTCGGCCACGATGATGAACAAGGGTCTCGAGCTGATGGAGGCCCACCACCTCTTCGGCGTCCCCTACGAGCGGATCGACGTGCTCGTGCATCCACAGTCGCTCGTCCACGGCCTGATCGGACTCGCGGACGGGGCGATGCTCGCCCACCTGGGCCCCCCCGACATGCGCGTCGCAATCTCCTACGCGCTGCACTCCGGCGAGTCCGTGGGCCTGCCGATTGAACCGCTCGATCTCGCGGCGGTTGGCTCGCTCACGTTCGAGCCCGTCGATCTCGACGCCTTCCCTTGTCTGCGTCTGGCACGCGAGGCCGCTCTGGCAGGAGGCACGGCGCCGTGCGTGTTGAACGCCGCCAACGAGATCGCCGTCCACGCCTTCCTCGATGACCGCCTGCCCTTCACCGCAATCGCCGAGACGATCGAGCGCACCCTCTCCGAGCTGCCCACCGAGCCCGTCCGCGCGTTCGAGTCGCTCTACGAAGCCGATCGCGCGGCGCGCGTGCTCGCCGGAGAGGCTGTGGTCGCCCTCGGCTGAGGTCGCGCCGCCGCGCGCAACCGACGGGCAGCCGCGGTCGTGCCTGCCAAACTGATCGCATGAGCTGGGTCCTGACGATCCTCGGCATCGTGGCGCTGATCGTGCTGCACGAGCTGGGACACTTCCTCGCCGCCAAGGCGGTCGGCATGCGCGTGGAGCGCTTCTCGCTGTTCTTCCCGCCCAAGCTCGTGGGCATCCGCAGGGGCGAGACCGAGTACATGATCGGCGCGATCCCCGCTGGGGGGTACGTGAAGATCACGGGCATGAACCCCGAAGAGCTCGAGGGCATGGACCCAGAGGTGGCCAAGCGCGCCTACTGCAACCAGCCGCCGTGGAAGCGCATCGTCGTGATCCTCGCCGGCCCCGGCATGAACTTCCTGATCGCCTTCGCGATCTTCTGGGCGATCCTCGCGAGCTCCAGCTACAACGGCGATCTGACGCTCGGCAACATCAACTCCTCGATCCAGACGCTCGTCCCGGCGACAACCGTGCAGGAAACCGAGAAGGGCTCGCCCGCACAAGGCGTGCTCCGGCATGGCGACCGGATTCTCGCCGTGGATGGGCAGCCGGTGACGGTCGCGTCGGCGATGCACGCAATCGCCGCGCATCGCTGCGCCGGCGTGCTGAGCGCCAATTGCCGGGCCGCCACGCCCGTGCAGCTGACAGTCAAGCGCTCCGGGCAGGTGCTCACGCTGTCCGTGTACCCCCGCTACAGCACCGCGGCGCAGCGAATGCTCGTCGGCTTCGACTTCGGCGCCACGCCCAAGCAGTTCGGCGCGCTCGCCGCCGCCGGTGTGGCGGCGCACGAGATGTGGAGCGCGACAGGCAATCTGATCACAGGGATCGGGCGCGCGTACACGAGCTCCAAGGCGCGCCACGAAGTCCATACGATCGTCGGCATCGGCGAGATCGCCCACGAAGCGGTGGCGGACGGCGCCGGCTATGGGCTCGTGATCCTCGGTCTGATCTCGCTGATCCTCGCGGTCGTCAACCTGTTCCCGTTTCTGCCGCTCGATGGCGGTCATGTCGCGTGGGCGCTGGCCGAAAAGGTACGCGGACGGCGGATCTCGGTCGCCGCGATGTGGCGCTACAGCACCGTCGGCATCGTGCTGTTCGCGTTCCTGTTCATCAACGGCCTGTCCAACGACATCGCCCATCTCGGCGGCTGACCGACGCCTCGTCCTGGCCCGATCGCCTACACGCACCGGCCGTCGCAAGCTCGTAGGCACTTCTCGGCTCAACCCGGCGCGCGCACGCACACCCAGCTCTTGACCAGTCCGCCGGCGCGCTCAGGCAGTGCCGGCCCGAACAGCGACTCCATCTCGGCCCGGCGCAGCAGCTCGATCTCCTCCCACTCGCCGGCCGCGCCCAGCCGCCAGTAGGACCTGCGCACGCGTGGCGGCAGCCAGTGCGCGAGCGGGAGCAGCGAGTGGGGCTCCAGCGGAAACGAGTAGGCGGGGGTCTGCACGAACCAGCCGCGCCCGACCCTGCGCACCTCCGCCGCGAACGCGGCGCGGCGCGACGGCGGCACGTGCTCGATCACGCTGGAGCAGTACACGAGGTCGAACTCCCCGTCCGCGAACGGCAGGCCCGCGGATGCGTCCGCACGCACGAACGCTCCCGGGTAGTCCGGGCGCGCGGCGAGATCGACGCCCGTGACGTCCAGACCCGGCTCCAGCGCGCGCAATCCGAGCCGCCCGCAACCGACGTCCAGCACACGGGCGCCCTCGGGCAGCCGTGTCAGCGCGAAGAACCGCTCGTGTCTGCGAGCGCGCGCCCGCGTGGCGAAGGGCGAGGCCAAGCGTGCGAGCGGGCCGTGCGCGGTGGCGTAGACGTCGGGCATCGTAGAATCAGGCTATGGGGTTCACGCCAGAATATCTGGCGGTCCGATGCGACCGCTCCGCGGCGTGCTGCGCCACCCGCGATGCTCGCCGTGCCACCAGCACGTCTGCGCTCGCGTTCGGCGCATCCCATCCACGGCCCGGCCACCTCGATCCCACCATCTATTCTGGCGTGAACCCCTATGGCATCTGAGCGGCAGATACAGGTGGGTGCGGTCCCAATCGGTGGCGGCGCGCCGGTGGCGGTGCAGACGATGACCAAGACCGAGACGGCGAACCTCGCGGCGACGATGGCGCAGATCCGCACGGTCGCCGAGGCGGGCGCCGACGTCGTGCGCGTGGCGGTGCCGCGCGAGCAGGACGCCGAGGCGCTGCGCACGATCGTCGCGGACTCGCCGATCCCGGTGATCGCCGACATTCACTTCAACCACACGCTCGCGCTGAAGGCGATCGAAGCCGGCGCGCACTGCGTCAGGTTGAACCCCGGCAACATCGGTGGACCCGAGAAGGTCGCCGAGGTGATCGCGCTGGCCAAGCAGCGCGGCACGCCGCTGCGCGTGGGCGTCAACTCGGGCTCGTTGCCGAAGCATCTGCGCGACCTTGAGTATGAGAACCCCGTCGAGGCGCTGGTGACGGCGGCGATCGAGACGGTGCAGCTGATGGAGCGCCTGGAGTTCGCCAACTTCAAGGTCTCGATGAAGTCGACCTCGGTGCCGAACACGATCGCCTCCAACCGCATGCTCTCCGAGCGGATTCCCTACCCGCTGCACCTGGGCGTGACCGAGGCCGGCACGAAGTGGTCGGGCTCGCTGAAGTCGGCCGTCGGCCTGGGCACGCTGCTGGCGGACGGGATCGGCGACACGATCCGCATCTCGCTCTCGACCTTCCACGCCGAGGAGGAGGTGAAGGTCGCGTGGGAGATCCTCAAGGCGCTGAAGCTGCGCGAGCGCGGCCCGGACCTGATCGCCTGCCCGACGTGCGGGCGCCTGCAGTTCGACATGGACAGCGTCGTCGTCGAAGTCGAGCGCCGGCTGGAAGCCTACGAGGACCCGATCGAGGTGTCGGTGCTGGGCTGCGCGGTCAATGGCATCGGCGAGGCGCGCCACGCGGACTTCGGCATCACCGGCGCGAAAGACATGGGCATGATCTACTCCAAGGGCGAGCCGCTGAAGAAGGTGCCGACGGAGCAGCTCGTGGACGAGCTGTTCAAGGAGATCGACCGCTACTACGCCGCCGGCAAGACCGTGCAGCGTGACGAGACGGCCGCCGCCGAGGCGCGCCGTTGGCTCGCCGAGAACGAGGATGCCACGGCGATGACGCCCGAGCGCATCGCCGCGCTGGAAGCGGCCGCTGCGGAGAACGACGCGAGCGCTGCGGAGGTGCTCGCGTCGATGCTCGCGCCGGCGACGCAGCTGGACGAGGCCGTCTCGCCGGTGGCGGGACGCCGCTTCATCCGCAGCTGACGCCCGCTGGGCGGCGCTGGCCGATCTTCGATCGGTCGGCGTCCTCGGTCGCTCGCGTGCTGGCCGATCGTCGATCGCATCTGATCGACGATCGGTACGCCACGCTTCCTGCGTCCTTTACCGATCGGAGATCGATGGATCTCAGATCGGCCAGCATGCTCAGCGAACGTCAGTCGAGTCGACGTCAGCTCGCCGCGGCGAAGCGCTCGGCGACCTTCTCCCAGTTGACGACGCTCCACCAGGCGTCGATGTAGTCCGGGCGCTTGTTCTGGTACTTCAGGTAGTAGGCGTGCTCCCACACGTCCACGCCGAGCAGCGGTGTCTTGCCGTCGGAGATCGGCGAATCTTGGTTGGCGCTGCCGACGATCGCAAGGCCGGAGCCGTCGTGCACGAGCCACGACCAGCCCGAGCCGAATTGATTGACGCCGGTCGCCTTGAGCTTGGCCTGGAAGTCGGAGAAGGAGCCGAAGGTCGAGTCGATCGCCGCGGCCAACGCGCCTGAGGGTGCGCCGCCGCCGCCCGGGCTCATGCTCTCCCAGAACAGCGAGTGGTTGCAGTGGCCGCCGCCGTTGTTTTTGACAGGGCCCTTCTTGTCGCCGAGGCTGTCGAGGTTCTTCAGGACCTCCTCGACGGGCTTCTCAGCCCACTCGGTGCCCTCCAGCGCGGCGTTCGCCTTGTCCACGTACGCCTGATGGTGCTTGTCGTGATGAAATTCCATCGTCGCCTTGTCGATGTGCGGCTCGAGCGCGTCGTAGGCGTAGGGGAGCGGCGGAACGGTGTAGGCCATGGGGGCTCCTTGTCGAGGTCTCGTGAAATGGTCGTGGTTTGCAAGCTGTTCTATCAAAGGGCAGCGCTCCGGCCGATCGCCCGGACCCTCGCGGGCGCGGGCATGGATATGGGTCCGTAGAGAAATATCTTGCGGCCTGGATGCGCCCGTCTGGCGGCGCCAGCCGCCACCCACGATGCTCGACGTGCCACCAGCACGCCTCCGCTCGCGTGCGTCGTCTGGCATCCACCATCCAAACACCCCAGTCCACAACCTATTTCTCTACGAACCCTTAGGCTCTGCCGTCCAATGCCCCGCCTGTCCGAGTACATGCTCCCGACCGAGAAGCAGGCGCCCGCCGACGCGGAGGCGATCTCGCACAAGCTGATGGTCAGGGCAGGGTTGATCCGGCAGATGGGCGCGGGCATGTGGACGTGGCTGCCGGCGGGCTGGCGCGTGCACCAGAACGTGGTGGCGATCGTGCGCGAGGAGATGGACGCGATCGGCGGGCAGGAGCTGTTGATGCCGGTGCTGCAGCCGGCCGAGCCGTGGCGCAAGACCGGGCGCATTGAGATCGACGAGCTGTTCAAGCTCAGCGACCGCAAGGGCTCGGAGCTCGTGCTCGCGATGACCCACGAGGAGGCCGTCACGTTTCATGCCGCGCAGACGATCCGCTCCTACCGCGACCTGCCGCAGATCGTCTACCACTTCCAGGTCAAGGAGCGCGACGAGCCGCGCCCGCGCGCGGGAGTGCTGCGCACGCGGGAGTTCGTGATGAAGGACTCCTACAGCTTCGATCGCGATCGGGCGGGGATGGAGGAGCGCTACGCGCTGCACGTGGGCGCGTACGACCGCATGATGGAGCGCACGGGGTTGCGCTGGTACCGGGTGGAGGGTGACGTGGGCATGATGGGCGGGCTGGGTGCCCACGAGTACATGGCGCCGTGTCCGGCCGGCGAGGACGAGGTCGTGCTCGGCGACGACGGCTATGCCGCCAACGTGGAGGTCGCGACCAACAGCCCGGACGTGAAGAAGGTCGGTGAGGACTACTTCAAAGACGGCGAGCGGCTGAGGATCGAGCCGGCGATCGAGGTGGGCAACATATTCAAGCTCGGCACGCGCTACTCAATTCCGCTCGGTGCCTCCTATCTGGACGAGCAGGGGGAGGAGCAGCCGGTGTGGATGGCCTCCTACGGGATCGGCCCGGCGCGGATCGTCGCGGCCGCGGTCGAGCAGTACGCCGACGAGCACGGCATCTCCTGGCCGCGGTCGCTGGCGCCGTTCGCGGTGCACCTGGTGGGACTCGGCAAGCCCGGCACGCCCGAGCGAGACGCTGCCGAGACGGTCTACGAGACGCTGAGCGGCGGCGGGATCGAGACGCTGTATGACGACCGCGAGCTGGGACCAGGCGAGAAGTTCGCCGAGGCCGAGCTGCTGGGCTGTCCGCTGCGGCTGACCGTCGGGCGGCGCACGCTGGAGTCAGGCGAGATCGAGGTCCAGGTTCGTCGTGGTCGCGTGCAGGCTCCGGGAGTACCGCTGGAGGGCGAGCCCGACGGGCTGGTCCGGGCGGTGGACGAGCTGTGGCGGAGCCTCCCCTAGATCGACCTCCGGGGTGTCGGGCAGGAGCCTCTCCGGAGCCCGGCAGCGCCCCGGCGTCGCATGAGTCCCGGAGCGGCCCCACCCTGACGCTGCGCCGGCTGGTGGGTCTGGACCGTTCCGGTCCCCCGCCGCCGGAGACGCTGGCCGGGCAGCCGCTGCGCCCGTGGACGGTCCCGAACGCGATCGGGTTCGTCAGGCTGGCGCTGATCCCGGTGTTCCTGGTCGTCGCGTTCTCGAGCGCCGATGGTACGGGCGCGGGACCGGCGACGCTGTTCGCCGTCATCGGCTGGGGCGACTACGCCGACGGCATCGCGGCGCGGGTCACCCGCCAGTACAGCCGGCTGGGCACGCTGATGGACCCGATCACCGACCGGCTGCTGGTGATCTCGGGTGTGGTCGTGTGCTGGAGCTTTCAGCTGCTGCCCCGCTGGGCGCTGGCGGTGCTGATCGCACGAGAGCTCACGATGCTGGCCCTGGGACGCTACGCGCAGACGCACGGGGTGGAGCTGCGCATCAACTGGCCGGGCCGGCTCGGCGTGGCCCCGGTGATGGGTGCGTTCTTCTTTGCGATGGCGGGTCTGCAGAGGCTCGGCGAGGTGCTGCTGTACGTCGGGCTCGCCCTCGCGCTGACGGCGACCGCGATGTACGCGCGTGCGGGACGGGCACAGTTGCAAGCATCCTCCCGGCCCCAGCCTCCGCGAACCCCAACCTCAAGCTAAGGTTTACGGTACAGTCTGAGGGGAAGGCATGGAACGTCGCCTGCGCACCGAGCAGGACTGACTCGGGAAAGCCTGATAGGAGATCGAAACTCATGGACACGTTTCCAGACCTCGGCTCGCTGGACGACAACGAGCTGAAGAGTCTCATCAAAGAGCTGACCGACGAGGAGACGGAGGTCTCCTACAAGCGGCGCATACTGCACGGCAAGATCGACATCCTGCGCGCCGAGCTGGTGAACAGGCTGCGCCACAAGCACGACGGCGGAGACTCCCCAGTGATCACCGGGGATGACGTGCAGCAGCTGACGGACATTCTCGCCAACCGCCAGACGACCGTCCCCACCGACGCCGGGTAGAGCGGAGCGGAAAGAGGGATCGTCAAATGGCTCTGCACTGCACCGAGTGCGGGTTCGTCAACGTCGAGGGCGCCAACTACTGCCAGCGCTGTGGCGCGCTGCTGCCGCGAGCGGAGGGAAGCGGCGAGCCGGTCACCGCCACCTACCGGATCGACGAGGCGGGCGAGCTGGTGCCGGTCGAGCTGGAGGAGGTCACGGCTCACGGCCCGGCGCTCGTGATCCGCACGGGCGGAGGGCGCGTCGGCGAGAGCTTCCCGGTGGAGGGCGAGCGCATGAGCATCGGCCGCCGGCCGGACTCCGACGTGTTCCTCGACGACGTGACCGTCTCGCGCGATCACGCGCTGCTGATCGAGCGCTCAGGTCAATGGCACCTCGACGACTGTGGCTCGCTGAACGGCACGTACGTCAACCGCGAGCGGATCGAGTCCCAGCGCCTGGAGGAGGGCGACGAGGTGCAGATCGGCAAGTACAAGCTCACGTTCCACGCGCGCTAGGGGTCACCGATGGCCATTACCACCCAGACCCAGACACCCCAGGCCGACGTCGAGCAGCTGAACGCCGAGCTGGAGCGGGCCGAGGGCGCAGCCGGCGCGCCGCGGCAGAAGTCGATCACGATCGGCACCGTGTGCAAGGCGCTGGCGCAGGAGTTCCCGGACGTCTCGATCTCCAAGATCCGCTACCTGGAGGATCAGAAGCTGCTCACGCCGCGGCGCACCCCCGGTGGCTACCGGCTCTACACCCAGGGAGACGTAGCGCGCCTGCGCACGATCCTGCGGATGCAGCGCGACGAGTTCCTGCCGCTGCGCGTGATCCGCCAGGAGCTCGCGACCGGGCGCGCCGGGGATGGCGCCGCGACCGCATCCGTACCGGGCAAGCGTGGTGGACGCGAGGGGATGCGACCGTGGCGCACCAGTGTGAGCGTGCGCGAGGCGACCGGGGCGCTGTACTCACTGGAGGACGTGCTGGAGGAGACCAGCGCCGACGGGAAGCTGGTGGGAGAGCTGGAGGAGTACGGCGTGATCAAGGGCGAGCTGCGCGGGGGCGTGCGCTACTTCGACGAGACCGAACGCGAGATCATCGGCGCGGTGGCCGAGCTCGCGCGCTACGGCGTGGGCGGGCGCAACCTGCGCGTGTTCCGCTCCTCGGCCGACCGTGAGGCGACGCTGCTGCAGCAGATCCTCGCCCCGGCCCTGCGCTCGCGCAACCCTCAGCGGCGCAAGGAGGCGGTCGAGGCGCTGGAGAACCTGGCGGCGGTCGCGACGCACCTGAAGCACCTGCTGTTGGTGCGCGACCTGCGCAAGATCGTGCGCTGATGAGCGACCTGCGGGAGTTCGTGCGGGAGATCCCGGACTTCCCGCAGGAGGGGGTGGGGTTCAAGGACATCACGCCGCTGCTGGCCGATCCGCATGCGCTGAGGGCGGCGGTGCGGGGCCTGGCGGAGTACGCGCGGCCGCTGAACGTCGACTGCGTGATCGCCGCGGAGGCGCGCGGGTTCCTGCTCGGGCCGGCGCTCGCGCTGGAGCTGGGAGCGGGGTTCGTGCTGGCGCGCAAGCCGGGCAAGCTGCCGTATGAGACCGTCAGCGCCGAGTACCTGCTGGAGTACGGGTCGGGCGAGCTCGAGCTGCACACCGACGCGCTCGGGGACGGCCGCAGGGTGCTGGTGCACGACGACCTGCTCGCCACGGGCGGCACCGCGCGGGCGCTGTGCGAGCTCGTGGAGAGTCTCGGCGGCGAGGTCGTCGGCTGCGGGTTTCTGATCGAGCTCGAGTTCCTGGGCGGGCGCGCACGGCTTGAGCCCCACGCTGCGCATGCGCTGATCTCCTACGAGTCCTGACGCGGCGACGGTACTGGGAGCAGAAGAGACCGATGCCGACTGCGCGCCGCACCCGCACGATCGCGGCCCCGTCGCGAGAGCTGTGGGAGACGATTTGCGACCCCCACCACCTGCCGCGATGGTGGCCGCGGGTGAACCGCGTGGAGGACGTGACCGACACTGAGTTCACCGAGGTGCTGATCACGGGCGCGGGCAAATACGTGCGCGCGGACTTCACGCTGGCAGCGTGTGAGGAGCGCGAGGGACGGTTGTGCTGGGAGCAGCGCCTGGAGGGCAGTCCGTTCGCGCGGCTGCTGAAGAGGGCTGAGACCGAGGTTCGCCTCAGGCCCGGTCCGGTGGAGCCCGGGGTGCAGTCGGCGACGGAGGTCACGATCGAGTTGAGACAGGCTCTGAATGGGTTCTTCTCGCGCTTCGGCGCTTACATGGTCCGCAAAGCGGCGACCAGGACGATCGAAGAGGCACTGGATGGGCTGGAGCGAATCGGGGGTCGAGTGTGAGGTTCTCGTTTGATGGGCATCGGGCGCGGGGGGAGGCCGGGAGGGGGGCCTGCTGCTCCCCTACCGCTGATGTGGGGCTGGAGCGGCTCGGTGGCTGAGTCGGCGGGCGCGCCGTCGTCGTCATCGCCACCGTCCTCTCGCGCGCGCGAGTCGGCGGAGCGCTCGTCGGAGTCTGCGCGGCGGATGCGCTGGTGGGGATGGGGCGACCCGGGTCGCGGTCCGGCGCTGAATGCGCACACCCTGGAGCTGCTGCGTGACACCGTCGGCGTCTGCGAGACGCCGCGACCACCGGTTGCGCTGGACGCGGTGAGGCTGCCGCGGACGCGTCTGGACGAGGACGCGAGGGCGGCCCTGGCGGCAGTCGTCGGTGTCGGGGCGGTCAGGGACGATCGCCTCGAACGGGTGACGCACGCTGCCGGCAAGGGGTATGTGGATCTCGTGCGCATGCGCGCGGGCACGCCCGCCGGGGCCCCGGACGCGGTCGTGCTGCCCGACGGCCATGCGCAGCTGCGAGCAGTGCTCGAGCTGTGTGCGAGCAGAGATCTGGCGGTCGTGCCGTTCGGCGGAGGGACGAGCGTGGTAGGAGGCGTAGAGCCACTGTCGGGTGGGCATGCCGCGGCGATCGCGCTGGACACGCGTCGGATCGCTCAGATCACAGAGCTCGACCGGGAGTCGCGGATCGTGACGGTCGGCGCGGGCATGCGCGGACCGGACCTGGAGCGGGCGCTTGCGGCGGAGGGGCTGACGCTCGGGCACTGGCCGCAGTCGTTCGAGTACGTGACGCTCGGCGGGTGCGCGGCGAGCCGCTCGGCGGGACAGGCCTCCAGTGGCTACGGGAGCATCGCCAAGATGGTGCTCGGCCTGCGAATGGCCGCTCCCGCAGGTGACATGGCGCTGGCCCCAATGCCCGCGAGCGCGGCCGGGCCCGGCCTGCGCGAGCTGATCGTGGGCTCGGAGGGGACGCTGGGCGTGATCGACGAGGTCTCGTTGCGGATGCGCCGGGCACCGGCGGAGCGCAGACATGAGGGCGTCATGTTCGAGAGCTTCGCCGCGGGCCTGCATGCGCTGAGGGCGATGGCCCAGGAGCATGCGATGCCCGAGGTGGCGCGGCTGTCCGATGAGGCGGAGACGCGCATGTCGATGGCACTCGCCGGTGGTGGCGGCATGAAGGGACGGGTGGGACGCACGTATCTCACCGCGCGTGGACGCGGAGACCGATCGAAGACCGGCCAGCAGACGGGGCGGTGCATCGCGATCCTCGGGTTCGAAGGCGAGCGGGACGAGGTCAAGGTCAGGCGCGGGCGGGCGCTGCGGCTGGCGCGCCGTGATGGCGGCGTGGCGCTCGGGGGCTCGCCGGGGCGGGCGTGGCTCCAGGGCAGGTATCAGGCGCCGTACCTGCGCGACGATCTGCTGAGCCACGGCGTGATGGTCGAGACGCTCGAGACCGCGACGCGGTGGTCGAACGTGGAGCGGCTGCACGATGCGGTGACGGGCTCGATCGAGCGTGCACTGGCAGAGGAGGGCACGCCGGGCATCGTGATGTGTCATGTCTCGCACCTGTATGAGACGGGCGCGTCGCTGTACTGCACGTTCATCGCGCGCCAGCGCGAGGGCGCCGAGGTCGAGCAGTGGCGCGCGGTCAAGCGCGCGGCGAGCGAGGCGATCGTCACGGGCGGCGGCACGATCACCCACCATCACGCGGTCGGGCGCGATCACGCGCCGTGGCTGAGGAGCGAGATTGGCGCGCAGGGCGTGGCGGCGATCGGGGCGTTGAAGGCGGAGCTGGACCCGGCGGGAATCATGAACCCCGGCAAGCTGCTGCCGTCAGGCGGTTGAGTCGGGTGGGCAAGCCATGGCCGGGTGCCCCGTCTAGTTGCCCTCGGCGCCGCTTTCGATTGCCGTCGGCGTTGAGGGAGCGCTCTCGACTGAGGCCTACTTGGTGAGGCTGAACGCGCCCGAGAGGACCGTCGGGCCGGGCTGTGAAGGCCGTTCGGTGGTCTCGCGGCTGAGCAGCAGCTGGTGATAGTCGCCGGCGTTGGCGGGCAACAGCGCGCCCACCTGCATGCGGGCGGTGGAGCTGACCGTGGTCTTGCCGATCGCCTGGGCGCTCGAGGGCGAGTTGTAGAGCCACAGGACGTAGAAGAACCCGTGCGTCGGGGGGATGTGTTCGGCGGCGACGTAGATGGCGTGCTGGGAGCCTTCGGCGAGGATCTCGGCGATGCCGATCGATTTGCTGGAGGGTTCGGGCGCGGTGAGCGTCAGCTGGTTGGTGACCCTGGCTTTGGAGCCCGTCGTGGAGCTCGACGTGGTGCCGGACGTGGGGTTCGACGCGGTATGCCCGCCGGTGCTCGTGCTCGCCGCCGCGCTCGTCCCGGTGCTCGTGGACGAACCGCCGCCGCCGCCGCTCGTCAGCAGGACTACGACCACGACGACGACCACGACTATCCCGGCCAGCAGCAGAGCGCCCCCGCGTCTGGACACCGGCAGTCCCGAGGCGGCGTCGGACACGCTCGAGACTGTCCGCCGGGCGGTGCGCCCGCCGCCGGGCGCCGGGGCGTGCGAGGGGGGGGTGGCGGTAACGGCGTAGTGAGCGGACGGGGGTTCGCCCGGAGTGCCGGCGAGCGCATCGAGCGCGGCGTGCGCGCGGTCGCGGACGGCTTGCTCGGGAATGCCGAGCAGCTCGGCGACCTGGGCGTAGCTCTTGCCGCGGTCCACGAGCAGCGACAGCGTCGCGCGCAGGTCCGGCGGCAGGTCTTCCAGTCGGGGCATCGCCGGGGTAGGCTATCGTGGCGCCGCGATGACAACGCCCGCTCTCCCCAGCATCGAACCCAGCATCGAGTGGCTGAACGAGTCGGTGACGGGGTTCGACCGCCACTACGGCTTGGAGTTCGTGGAGTTCTCCGACGCCGAGGTGCACGCGCGGGTCGCTGTGCGCGAGGAGGTCAAGCAGCCGCTGGGGCTGGTGCACGGCGGGCTGTACGCGTCGCTGGCGGAGTCGATGACCTCGCTGGCGACCGCGGCGGCGGTGATGGCGGAGGGCAAGCTGGCGACGGGCATGTCCAACAGCACGAGCTTCCTGCGGCCGATCCTCGCGGGGACCGTGCACGCCCGGGCAGTGCGGCTGCACAGGGGCCGGACGACGTGGGTGTGGGACGTGACGTTCAGCGACGACGAGGGCAGGACCTGCGCGGTGACGCGCATGACGATCGCGGTGCGCCCGGCGCCCGACGGCGGCTGAGGCGGGCGCGCCGCGAGGCCCTGCTCGACGTCGCCCGGGAAGTCAGCCCAGGGCGCGCAGCGGACTGGGCGTCTGGGACGGCAGCGGACGCTCGCCGTAGCCCGTGTCGGGAAGGGCCACCGCCAGCGGACCGCCGGGCGACCCGGGCGAGTTGATCGGCACGGCCGTCTGTGCAGCGGCGAGCGCGAGCGCCGGGGTGCGGGCGTAGACGTCCAGGATCACCCCGCCCGTGGGGATCGAGATTGCGTTGCCCCGCGCGGCGAGATAGCCGCGGACGCCGCGCAGGACCGCGGATGTGCGCGAGGTGGTGGAGCCTTCACCGGGGACGAAGCCGTTGTCGGGCGAGGTGACGACCTTCAGCGGCGGCACGCACGTGGACTGGCCGCCTTCCAGGCAGTCGCCGTACTGCACCGTGAAAGCCCCGCTGGGATCGTGTGAGGCTTCGGTTATCCGCAGGCCATGGAACGTGCCGCCGAGCCAGTACACCGGATAGGGCGCCAGCAGCATGCTCTCGAGTGAGTTGTGCGGGATCGGCTGATCCTGGAGCGTGTTCCCGCACGCGCAGAGGCAGAGCGCGCAGAGCGCAGCGGCGAGCGCAGCGAGGGCTCGGACGCGCGGACGCATGCTCAACCTCTGTAGCGGTTCGTGATGGGCATGCGCCGGTCGCGCCCGAAGGCGCGCGTGGTGACCTTGATCCCGGGCGGCGCCTGACGGCGCTTGTACTCGGCGAGGTCGACGAGGCGAATCGTGCGGTCCACCTCGTCCGGGGGCAGGCCGTCGGCGATCAGCCGCTCGCGGCCGTGGTTGAGCTCGACGTAGCCGTGCAGGATGCGGTCGAGCAGCTCGTACGGCGGCAGCGAGTCCTCGTCGCGCTGGTCGTGGCGCAGCTCGGCGGTGGGGGAACGGGTCAGGATCGAGGCGGGGATCGGCGCCGGTGCACGCGGCGGTGCGCCATCGACCGCGGTGGCGCCGGCGGGCGAGTTGCGCCACTCGCACAAGCGGTAGACGAGCGTCTTGGGGACGTCCTTGATGACTGCGAACCCGCCGGCCAGGTCTCCGTACAGCGTCGTGTAGCCGACCGACGTCTCCGACTTGTTGCCGGTCGTCAGCACGAGCCAGCCGAACTTGTTGGAGAGCGCCATCAGCAGGTTGCCGCGGATGCGAGCCTGGAGGTTCTCCTCGGTCAGATCAGGGGGCAACCCGTCGAAGTCTGCGTGCAGGGTGCGGGTGTAGGCGTCCATGACCGCCTCGATCGCCAGCTCGTGTGCGCGCGCGCCGAGCACGTCGGCCAGCAGATGGGCGTCGGACTGGGTGGCGGCGGAGGAGTAGGGAGAGGGCATGATCGCGACGTTGACCCGTTCTGGGCCGAGGGCGTCGGCGGCGAGGCAGGCCACGAGCGCGGAGTCGATGCCGCCCGAGAGCCCGAGCACCACGCGGGCGAAGCCGTTCTTCTCGACGTAGTCGCGCAGGCCGAGCTGGAGCGCGGCGTACACCTCGGCCTCGACGGGCGCGAGCGGTGGATGCAAAGAGCTCGGGGCCCCGGAGGGCGGGAGGCTCGCGGTGCTCGCAACGGGAGCGAAGGACCTCCCCGAGCCGGTCCCGGTGGCATCGGAAGGAAGGGATGGCGCATCGCCGGTGGGCGGAAGGTCGAGGTCGCAGACGAGCAGCTCCTCGGCGAACTGCCCGGCGCGGGCGATCGTCGCGCCGGTCGGGTCCAGCACGAAGGAGTGGCCGTCGAACACGAGCTCGTCCTGGCCGCCGACGAGTGCGCAGAACGCGACGTACGCGCCGGACTCGACCGCGCGATGCGCGAACAGCCGCTCGCGTTCGGCGCCCTTCCCGGCGTGGTAGGGGGAGGCGGAGACGTTGACCAGCAGGCTCGCGCCGGCGGCGGACTCCTCGGTCGCGGGCGGACCGGGCTGCCACAGGTCCTCGCACACGGTCAGTCCCACGCGGTGGTCGCCGACGTCGATCGTCGCACCGGTGGAGCCCGGCGTGAAGTAGCGCCGCTCGTCGAAGACCCCGTAGTTGGGAAGGTGAAGCTTGCGATAGACGGACTGGACGTGGCCGTCGACGAGCACCGCGGCGGCGTTGTAGACATGGCCGTCCGCGAACTCGGGGAAGCCGACGATCACGGTCGTGTCGGTAACCTCGCGGGCGAGATCGTTCAGCGCGGTGCGCGCGTCCGTGAGGAAGTGCTCGCGCAGGAGCAGGTCCTCTGGCGGGTAGCCCGTGAGGGCCAGCTCGGGAAACAGCACGAGCTCGGCGCCGGCCACGCGCGCGGAGCGCAGCCCGTCGCGGATGAGGTGGGCGTTCCCGGCGACGTCGCCGACGGTGGTGTTGATCTGGCAGAGGGCGAGGCGCAACGTGAGAGGATCGTATCCGTGCTGTGAGCCACGCTCACGAATGGCATACGGCCCAGCCGCGTGGTGGTCGGCATCGTCGCGAGCACCAGATCGCTTGGATCCGCGGCGACCTCGTCGGTGTTCAGCTTGCGCGGGTGCGCTTGCCCGCGGCGCTCCTGCTACCGGCGCGTTTGCCGCGCGCGCCGGAGCCGTTGGCCGATGCCGTCTTGGGCGAAGCGGCTTTCTTGGCCGAGCGTTTGCCCGGTGCCCGCACGCCCGCGGCGCGAGCCAACGAGGCGATCGCCCGGTCGAGGTCACGCGCGATCGACTCAAGCTCGGGGACGGCGTCGTAGTCGGCGAGCAGGCCGAAGCCGAGATGGCCGTCATAGCTCATCACCGCGATCCCCAGCGCCTGGCGGCGGGCGAGGGGCACGACGGGATACAGCCCGCGCAGGCGCCGGCCGAGCAGATACAGCGGGAACTGCGGACCGGGGACGTTCGTGACGACGAGGTTGAAGTAGCGCTGGCGGGCCTGCAGGCGCGCGGCCTGGCTCAGGATCGTGGGGGGAGCGAAGCCGGCCAGGTTGGTGAGCACCTGCGCGCCCACAGCCTGCCCGGACTCCTTGAGATCCTCCATCGCGTCACGGATCTGCGCCAGGCAGTCGGCAGGATTCTCGACACCGACGGGCAGCGGCGCCCACATCGCGGCGACCTGATTGCCGAGCGCACCGCGCTGGGAGTCGGCGCGCACCGACACCGGGACCATGGCCTTCAGCACGAGCCCCTCCGTGTCGAGACCCTGCCCGCGCAGGTAGCGCCCGAGCGCGAGGCTGACCGAGGCGAGCACGACGTCGTTGAGCGTGCCTCCCAACGAGTCCTTGATCGCCTTGAAGACCGGCAGCTCGGTGTCCACCCAGGTGTAGCGGCGGTGGGGTCCGATGTCGACGTTGAAGGGGCTCGGAGGAGCCGGCGAGCTGATGCCCGCGAACGTGGTCGCGCCGACGCTCACGACGTTGTCCTTCACCTGCGCCACGGCCCTGCGCGGCGCGCGCAGCAGCGCGCGCGTGCCCCGGCCCATCTCCGCGGGGACGGTCGCGCGCTCGAGCAGCGCCTCGCCGAGCAGCTTGGCGGAGCCGGGCAGCGGCTTGGCCGTCCACGGCGCCGGCGGACGCGAGGTGCCGGCCGGCTCGGGGGAGGTGTCGAACAGGACGGTCGTGATGTCCACGCCCGAGATGCCGTCCACGAGCGCGTGATGAGTCTTGGCGATCAACGCGAATCGTTTGCCCGCCATCCGCTGCACGAGCCAGATCTCCCACAACGGCTTGGAGCGGTCCAGGCGCTGGGAGAACAGCCGCCCGGCGAGCTGCTTCAGCGCGGCCTCGTCGGCGGGGCGCGGCAGCGCGGTGTGGCGGATGTGGTAGCGCGGGTTGAAGTGCGGATCGTCGGTCCACAGCGGTCGTCCTTGCCCGAGCGGAACGTAGGCCAGGCGCTGGCGATAGCGCGGCACCAGGTGCAGGCGGCCGAGCACATGTTCGATCAGCTCCTGGGGCGTCGGCGCGACACCCTCGAACACCATCACCGAGGCGACGTGCATGTGTGCCGTCGAGTCGTCCTCCAGGTGCAGGAACGCTGTGTCGAGGGCTGACAGGCGGTCGGGATTGGCCATCGCGTGGATTGTCGCGGGTCCGGACGCTCACGTCAACGACGGGCGTTACGCTTCTGTCAAATGCGTGACGAGCGGAAGCCGAGACGACGTGTTCTGGAGTCGGCGTGATCCTCGCGCTGACGTTCTGGAGCCAGCCGCAGGTCGTCACCGACAGCTGGGTCGAACTCGCCAGCACGATCACGCTGATCGCGTTCGTGCTCGGCGTGTACAAACATCTCGAATGCCATAAGACCGGCTGCCACCGGCTCGGACGGTTCGTCCACGGCCGCTACAAACTCTGCCACGTCCACCACCCCAACGTGCCCAGCGACGGCAAGATCACGCAGGAGCACATCAACGCCGTTGACGTGAGCTGAGCACCGTCGGAGAGCGTCGCCGGTCTGCTGAGCCGGTGGTCCGATCGCTTGCACGGCGAATGACTGTGTGTCACACCGCACACACTGTCATGTGCGAAGGTCGCTAGCCTCGAAGCACGTTCGACCCTGCCGAGTCGTGTCCGTGGATGGATGCGAGCGGGGGACCCACTGCCGGATCGCCTCACTGAGGTCGGTCCGGATGGGGCGAATCGGCCGCTGATGCGGCTGTAACGCCCGGTCGATGCGCGCTCGTTGCGTGCCTCGCCTGCGCGTGAGCCCGACAGCTAACCCCGTAGGCGGACACCCAGGAGGCTCTCCCTCGATGTACGTCCCCGCGACGTCAGCGCAGCCCGCTGCGCCCGCAACGCCGCCACTCGCATCCGCGATCGAAGTCACGACCGCTGGATCCCCGCCCGGTGTCGCCGGACTCGCCGGACTGGGCGTGACGCCCGAGCGCGTCTCGCTGGCCGTGCGCCATCCCGACCTGAACGTGCTGGCGGATCGCACGAGCTCGATCGCGGGCGTCCTGCGCCCGGGTCTCGCCGGGCGGGTGGTCACGCTGCAGGCACTCGGCGCGCACGGCTGGAGCGCGCTCGCGAGCACGCGCACAGGCCGGGAGGGTCGTTTTCGTGTGCGCTACGTCCCCCGGCGCACGGGCAGCGAGCGGGTGCGACTGCGGTTCGCGGGGGACGCGTCGGATCCCGGGGCGCGCCGTGCGCTGGGACGCCTGAACGTATATCGCCTGGCACAGGCCTCCTGGTATGGCGGCGGCGGTGGGCTGGCGTGTGGGGGAGAGCTGACGAGCGCGACCATGGGCGTGGCCAACAAGACGCTTCCGTGCGGCTCGGAGGTCACGCTGCGCTATGGCGGCCACACGGTGAGCGTGCGCGTGATCGACCGCGGACCGTACGTGGCCGGGCGCGAATTCGATCTCACCGAAGCGACCAAGCGGGCGCTCGGGTTTGGCGACACGGGTGCGGTCTGGAGCACGCGCTGAGCCGTGTCGGTGGGCGCGCGGAGGACCCGCGTCCCCCGCTTGTGAGGACGACGCGCAGCAGCCGGCCGTCCTGAGAGCGTTCGTGCAGAGCTTGGCATCGGCGCCCACCGTTCGTTCAATGCACGACGTGAGACCTTTGCGCGCACAGGTGTGGCTGGACGGGACCGGCGACTGGGCCTGGCCCGGCAGCAGCGGCGGCGAAGTCGCGGCTGAGCTGCTGCCGCCCCCCTGGGTCCCCGCGCTGCCGCGTCGCGCACAGGCGAGCGAGGCCACGACCTTCCCGGGGGCACGACCTCTGCAGCGCACCCTGCGGCGGCGGTACGGCACGAGCCTGCTGCTGGCCGCGCTGGCGGCCGTGTGCGTCGGCTTGGCGTTGGACGGCCGCGCCAACTTCGAACGTCTCGTGGGCGTTCGCGCCACGGCGGGCCAGTCCGCGGCAGAGCTCTCACTCGCGCGCTCGATCGCGACCTCGCCGCAACCGCTGCCGAGGGTGGCGCCCGTGAGCCGCGACGTGGCGGGCAGCTCGATCGACTCCAGCAGCTACACCTCACAGGCGCTGCACGGGGAAGGCTCGTTCCTGATCTACCTGCCGCCCGGCTATGCAAGCACCGCGACGCGCTATCCGGTCGTCTATCTGTTGCACGGCGAGGACCAGACCGACAGCTCGTTCCTGCAGATTGGCGTGCAGGGCACGCTCGACGGACTCATCGCCCGGCACGCGATCCCGCCGACGATCGCGGTCATGGTCCAGGGAGGCCCAGGCACGAACAACTGGCTGAATCACGACGGTGCGGACTATGAAGCGTACGTTCTCGAAGTGCAGCAGCTCATCGACCGGATGCTGCCCACGATCCCCGACCGCGCAGCACGCGCGATCGTGGGGTACTCGATGGGTGGATACGGCGCGATGCACCTGGCCCTGACTCACCCGCAGACGTTCGCGGCCGTGGAGAGCTGGCTCGGCTTCTTCAACGGCCTCGAAGGCCGGCTGCGCGCCGACCGCTCGACGATCTCAGGACTGGGACTGCGCGCGTACGTCTATGGGGCGGCCTCCGACTACATCGCGGACCCGTCTGAGAACGCCCCGTTCGCCGCCGCCCTGCGCGCCGCCGGAGCCGACGCCCACAGCGCCGTCTACCCCGGCGAACACGACTTCGAAACGCTCGAAGCCCACCTCGAACACATGCTGGAGTTCGCCGGGCGTGGGCTCTAGGCTCGCCGAGTCGGCAGTCACTCGTCCTCGGCAACTTGCAGCACGAGCTTGCCTGTGTTCTTGCCTTCGAACAGGCGGAGGAGCGTCTCGGGGAAGCGCTCGATGCCACCTTTGGCGACGTCCTCGCGAGAGACGAGCTTGCCGGCGGTGAGCCAGCCGGTCATCTCGCGCACGCCGTCGAGGTAGCGCTCGCCGTAGTCGGAGACCACGAAGCCGGTCATTGACGCGTGGTTGACGAGCAGCGACATGTAGTTGGATGGGCCGGTCATCGCGCCGGCGGCGTTGTACTGAGAGATCGCGCCGCAGACGACCACGCGCGCGTGGCGCGCCAGCCGCGCGAGCGCGGCGTCGAGGATCTCGCCGCCGACGTTGTCGAAGTACACGTCGATCCCCTGCGGACAGTGCTCGCGCAGACCCTCGGCGACGTCCTGGGACTTGTAGTCGATGGCGGCGTCGAACCCGAGCTCCTCCACCACGTAGCGGCACTTCTCGGCTCCGCCGGCGATCCCGACGGCGCGGGCGCCCTGCAGCTTGGCCAGCTGTCCGACGACCCCGCCGACGGCGCCGGCGGCGCCGGAGACGACCACCGTCTCGCCCTCGGCGGGACGGCCGACGTCGAGCAGGCCGAAGTAGGCGGTCATGCCCGGCATGCCGAGCGTGCCGAGGTATGTCGGCAGTGAGGCGAGCCCCGGGTCGACCTTGCCGACCGCATTGCCGTTGACGACGGCGTACTCCTGCATGCCGAGCAGGCCGGTGACGTGATCGCCGACGGCGAGCCCGGGATGCTTGGATGCGACCACGCGACCGGCGGCCAGAGCGCGCATCACATCGCCGACGCCCACGGGCGCGATGTATGACCTGCCGTCGTTCATCCAGCCCCGCATCGCCGGATCAAGCGACAGGTACAGGATCTTGACGAGCACCTCGTCCTCGCCCGGCTCGGCGACGGGCTCCTCGGTGTGGGACCAGTCGCTCGGCTTGGGCAGCCCGACCGGGCGGGCGGCGAGTCTGATCTGGTGGTTCACGGCATCCACGGCTTCCCCTTCGTTCGATGATGAGAGCGCTAGCGTATGCGCATGTCCTCGCAATGGCCCACGCTCTCATATCAGCAGTGGCGAGAGACCTGCGACACGCTGCACGCGCACACCCAGCTTCTGGGCAAGCTCGCGGTCGCGCTGGCTGCGCCCGAGCCGCAGCTGCAGCACGCCGCGCTGCGGCTCACCGCGCGCGGCTGGGAGACGCTGCCGCTGCCGGCGCCCGACGGCTCGGGCGCGATCGTCGTCACGCTCGACCTGCGCACGCATGCGGTGCTCGTCGAGCACAGCGACGGAGGGGTGCGCAGTGTGCCGCTCGTCCCCGACAGGCCCGTGGGCGAGGTCACGCGCGAGGTGCTCGTCGGCGTGCGCGAGCTGGCCGGCGCGGTCGAGATGGACACGACGCCCCAGGAGGTGCCCTGGAGCGTGCCGCTGGACGAGGACGACGAGCACGCCCGCTACGACACCTCCCAGGTCGGCGCCTATCTCGCCGCCGCCACGCAGGCCGCGCTCGTGCTCGCGGCCTTTCGCGCTCCCTATCGCGGGCGCTGCACGCCCGTGAACGCGTGGTGGGGCTCCTTCGACCTCGCCGTCAACCTCTTCTCCGGCCTGCCCGCCGAGCCGCCGTCGCAGGACTTCATCATGCGCAACGCCATGAACGTCCAGGAGATCGCCGTCGGCTGGTGGCCCGGCGACGCGCGCCACGAGCGCGCCGCCTTCTACGCCTACGCTCATCCCGCCCCCGAGGGCTTCCCGGCAGCCACGCTCGCGCCCGCGCAGGCGCGCTGGGAGGAGGGTCTCGGCGAGTACGTCCTCGACTGGCAGGACCTCGTCTCCACGCCCGACCCGCACGCGCTCGCGCTCGAGTTCGCCCGTTCCGCCTGCGCGCACGCTTGCGCGGTCTGCGACTGGGACACCGCGCTCGCGGCCAGCGTCCAGGGCACGCCCGCGCCCGTCGTCTGAGGACGGTCACTGGTGGTGAGCGCGTCGCGGCGTGCCTGGTAAGATGCCCGGCGCAAGCGGGGCTATGAGATCGGGCAGGGGCTATGAGGTCATCGCTGTACGGGTGCGCAGGGGAAGCTCGGGTCACCCATAGGGTCGGCAAGCGCGGTGTCGCCATGTTCGCGTCGTTGTGCGCGACGCTGGCCGTGCTGGCGTCGGTCACGCCGAGCGCATTCGCCTCGCCCGCGACCTATCTCCACAGCTTCGGTCCCTTCGAAAGGCCGACAGGCCTGGCGGTCGAAGAGTCGACCGGGAACGTGTTCGTCCCCGTGAGCGGCGAAGACTTCGACATGGTCAGCGTATTCGGCGCAAGGGGAGGCTCGCCCGCCGGCGGTGCGCCGACGACGTTCTCGGGCGAGAATACGCCCGCCACGAGCTTTGAATTCGAGCGAGAGTGGGTCGGCGTCGCGGTGGACGACTCGACCAGCGCCGCCGCGGGCTCCGTCTACGTGGTCGATCGGGGGCATAAAGTCGTCGATCGCTTCAAGCTGAGCGGCGGCGAATTCAAATACGAATCGAAGGTGGGCGAATCGGCCGCGCCCTTCGCGGAACCCGAAGGCGTTGCCACGGATGCGAGCGGCGACGTCTACGTGAGCGACCCCGGCGCCAAACTGGTCCGCGAGTTCTCGCCCGGGGGCACGACGGAAGTCGCGAGCTTCGAAGTCGAAGGGTCCGAGCGCAGCGTCGTGGTCGACTCCAAAGGCGACGTCTTCCTGTACGGCAACCCGAACCATGCGCTCCCGGGCGCGGGTCCGGCCGAGATCTGGCGCAGCTCCGACACGGCGACGAGCGCCGAAAAGGTGACGGAAGTCCCCGAAGTCGAAGGCGCCGGCGCGGATGGGATCGACCGCGCGACCGACGTCGGCTACGTGGCGATCCACGGGCGGGTGGTCGAAGGGTTCGCGATGCCCACCCCGGTGCGAACCGGCGGCGAATTCGGCTCGGGGACCTTCTCGAACGAACTGGAAGACATCGCGGTCAACGAAAAGACCGGCGAAGTCTACGTGGCCGACGCAGGCAACAAGAAGGTCTTCGTCTACCAGGGCGCGCCGGCCCGTTTCCCGCTCACCGTGTCCATCACGGGCGAGGGCGAAGTCACCTCCACGCCGGCGGGGCTCGCGTGCTCGGCCGCGCAGTGCACGCATGAATTCGAAGGCGAAGTGACCCTGACGGCGGCCAAAGCCGGCGCGGGCTACGAATTCGCCGGTTGGATCGGATGCACGCCGACGCCGACGCCGAGCACCTGCAACGTGCAGCGGGCGCAGACCACCGACGTCACCGCCGTGTTCTTGAAAGCCGGCGCCGCGGGCCCGGCCGGCAAAGAAGGCCAAGCCGGCGCCACCGGCACGCAAGGCGAAAAAGGCGCCACGGGCACGCAGGGCGAAAAAGGCCCGACCGGCGCCCAGGGACCCGCTGGTCCCGCCGGTCAGGTCGAGCTCGTGACGTGCAAGACGGTCAAAGGCAAGCAGCACTGCACGTCCAAGCTCGTCTCCGGCACCGTCAAGCTCGCCGCCATAGGCTCCTCCGCGCGGGCGAGGCTCTCCCGTCACGGCAAGGTGTACGCGGCAGGAACGGCCCGCCTCGCGCGCGGCCACATGAGCCTGCGGCTGCTGCCCCTCCGCCGGCTGCAGCCCGGCAACTACACGCTCACACTGATCAGCGGCACCGGCCGGCGCAGGCGGATCACCACGCGCTCGTTCACGCTGCGCTGAGCGCGGGCAGCCTGCTCGCGCCATCGTTCGGACCTGCACTGGCAAGCCACGAGCCATGTCGTGCGACGCAGGCGGTCGGTGGGCCATGAAAGACTGTCGCCATGACCAATGGCTCTCCGTTTGGGAAACGATTGCAGGTCGAGTTCTCCTCGGAGAGCGGCGACTGACCCACCCAACGTCGCTGGGAGCAGTTGCGCGACCCGCCGCCTCCGGCGCTAGATTTGAAGGAAGTGTCCGCCGAGCCGAGCAAGCTGCGAGTCGCCCACCTGGACGCCGACGCCTTCTACGTCTCGATCGAGCTGCGCCGCCGCCCAGAGCTGCGGGGATTGCCCGTGATCGTGGCGGGGAGTGGACCACGGGCGGTCGTGACGACCGCCAGCTATGAGGCGCGCAAGTACGGGGTGGGCTCGGCGATGCCGGCCGCGCGAGCGCGCCGGTTGTGTCCGCAGGCGGTGGTATTGGCGCCCGACTTCACGACCTATCGCGGGGCCTCGCGCGAGGTAATGGAGATCGTGCGCGCTCACGTCGAGCGGGTCGAGGTCGTCGGCCTCGACGAGGCCTACCTCG
Organism: uncultured Solirubrobacterales bacterium; assembly: GCA_963744245.1. GTDB lineage: Bacteria > Actinomycetota > Thermoleophilia > Solirubrobacterales > Solirubrobacteraceae > Palsa-744. The sequence continues at coordinate 2,264,027 of CAVUST010000001.1, read as the reverse complement.
ACCTGGCCGGGCTGTTCTCTCCGCGCGCGGCGATGCGCCGCCTGATCGCGGAGATCGGTGCGCGGACCGAACTGACCTGCTCGGTGGGGATCGGGCCGAACAAGCTCGTCGCGAAGGTCGCCTCAGATGCGGAGAAGCCCGCCGGGTTTGTGGCGCTCACCCGCGAGCAGGCATGCGCGCGGTTCGCGCAGGCTCCGCCCGGGCTCGTGCCGGGGATCGGACCGAAGACAGCGGCGCGGCTGGCGCAGCTGGGGCTGACGACGCTCGGAGCCGTCGGCGCGGCGCCCGAGCGCGCGCTGGTGCAGCGGTTCGGACCGAACCTCGGGATCGAGCTGGGCCGCCGCGCGCGGTTCGAACACGACGGCGTCGTGGGCGCCGCGCGCAAGGTCGTCTCGGAGTCGCGCGAGCGGACGTTCGACTACGACGTCTCCGACCCCGCCCAGTTGCGCGAGTCGCTGACGGTGATGGCCGAGGAGCTGTGCGCGAGCCTGGTCGCGCACAGACGCAGCGGACGCACGATCGGGATCAAGATCCGCCTCGCCGACTTCACCACCGCCACCCGCGCGCATACGATCGACGCGCCCACCAACGACGTCGAGCGAGTGACTTCGGTCGCGTTGCGTCTGCTCGCAGAGTATGCGCCCGCGCGACCGGTGCGCCTGCTCGGCGTGCGGGTCGCCGGATTGAGCTCCTCCGAGACTTCCGCGATCTCCGCCTCGGACACCGACGAGAATGGCGCGGGCGCAGAGGACTCCAGCGAGACAGTGGATCAAATGTCGCTGCGGGTATAGGATCGAGGAATGCAGCTCACGCGCGTGGGGGAGATTGAGCTCAGCTGCGAGCGCGCCGGCTCGGGTCCGCCGCTGCTGATGATCATGGGGATGAGCGGCACGTTCGATCACTGGGACCCCGCGTTCCTCGCCGACCTGCGCCGCGACTTCGAGACGATCGTCTATGACCACCGCGGCGTCGGCGCCAGCAGTCGCCTGGAGGGGCCGGTCACGATCGCCCAGCTCGCCCAGGACGCCGTCGGCCTGCTCGCGGCCCTGGAGATCGAGTCCGCCCACGTGCTGGGGATCTCGATGGGGGGAATGGTCGCCCAGGAGCTCGCGCTGAACCATCCCGAGCGCGTTCGAGCGCTTGCACTCGGCTGCACATACTGCGGCGGCGAGGGCAGCGCGGTCGCCTCCGAAGAGGTCATGCGCCGGCTTGCGGAAGGGATGATGTCGGGCGATCGCGAACGCGCTCTGCGGACCGGCTGGGAGGTCAATGTCTCGCCCGAGTTCGCAGCCAATGACGAGGCATATGCGCGTTTTCGAGAGATCGGCCTGCGCCGAGCCGTACCGGTCGAGGTGATCATGGAGCAGATGCGGGCGATCACCGAACACGACACCTCCGCGCGCCTGCCCGAGATCGCGCTGCCGACGCTCGTCATCCACGGCACGCTCGATCAGATGCTCCCGGTGCAGAACGGCCGCATGATCGCCGGTCTGATCCCCGACTCGCATCTGGAGATCTTCGAGGGAGTCGGCCACCTGTTCTTCTGGGAGCAGCCGCAGCGCTCGGCCGAGCTGGTACGCGCCCACACCGCGGTGCATGCCTGAGGGCTCGCGCCTGGGCGCCACCGAGCTACGTATCGCAACCGACGACGGGGTCGAGCTCGCGGGTGAACAAGCCGGCGAAGGCCCACCGATCGTGCTGCTGCACGGCCTGACGGCGACGCGCCGCTATGTGGTGATGGGCTCGCGCCTGCTGGAGCGCTCGGGCATGCGTGTGGTCGCCTACGACGCGCGCGGGCACGGCCATTCGGCGCCGGCGCGCGATCCGGCCGCCTACGGATACGAGCGGCTCGCGGGAGACCTGCTCGCGGCTCTCGACGCGCTGAAGATCGAGCGGACGGTGCTCGCGGGCGCCTCGATGGGCGCTCACACGATCGTCGGCTTCGCGCTGGATCACCCCGAGCGCGTGGCGGCGCTCGGGGTGATCACGCCCGCGTATGACCCCGACGCGCACATGACGGGAGCGGAGGATGAGTTCGCGGGGTGGGACGCGCTCGCGCAAGGACTGCGCCAGGGTGGGGTTGAGGGATTTCTGGCGGCGTATGACTTCGCGTCCGTGCCCGACGCGTGGCGGGCGACAGTGGAAAAGGTCGTCGATCAGCGCCTGTCCGCCCACGATCATCCCGAGGCGGTCGCCGACGCGCTGGGTGTCGTGCCGCGATCGCGCCCGTTCGCGCGCTTTAAGGAGCTGGCCGGCATCCAGGCGCCGACGCTCGTGATCGCCTCCCGCGACGAGGCCGATCCGGGGCACCCGCTGGCGGTGGGCGAACGCTATGCGCAGACGATCCCCGGCGCGAGCCTGCTGGTGGAGGAGTCCGGCCAGTCGCCGCTGGCGTGGCAGGGGGGGCGGGTCTCGCGCGCGCTGCTGCAGCTCGCCGCCGACATGTGAGCCGAGCGCCGGTCTTTCTGCGGACAGCCCGCGCTGGTCGTCCGTGATAGCGTACACATGTATGTCAGAGGTTCGCGAGTGGGATGGCCAGAGCTACGACCGCATATCCGGTCCGATGCAGGCGCTGGGTCAGGCGGTGCTCGACCGGCTGGAGCTGCGCGGCGATGAGACGGCGCTCGACGCCGGCTGCGGATCGGGGCGGGTCACCGAGGCGCTGATCGCACGCCTGCCGCGCGGGCACGCGATCGGTGTGGATGTGTCCGCGTCGATGGTCACCGCCGCCCGCGAGCGGCTGGGCGTCGACGCGGACATTCGCCGCGCTGACCTGCTGGAGCTGGAGCGCGAGCTGGAGGAGCCCGTCGACGCGATCCTCTCGACCGCCACGTTTCACTGGGTCGCCGATCATGCGGCGCTGTTTCGCGCGCTCCATGGCGTGCTGCGCCCCGGAGGGAGGCTCGTGGCGCAGTGTGGGGGCGAGGGCAACATAACCAAGCTGCGCGGACGTGCGGGGATCGTCATGGCGCGCGAGCCCTATGCAGAGCACTTCCGTGATTTCCAGCCGCCGTGGAACTATGCGAATCCAGCGGACACGCGCTCGCGGCTGCTCGCCGCGGGGTTCGCGCGCGCCGAGTGCTGGCTCACACCGGCGCCGACCGAGCCCGAGCACGCGCGCGAGTTTCTGTCCACGATCGTGCTCGGACCGCACGTCCAGCACCTGCCGGAGTCGTTGCGTGAGCCGTTCATGGATGCGGTGATGGACGAGCTCGGCGAGCCGGTCGTCGTGGACTATGTGCGCTTGAACATCGACGCGACGGCGTAGCTCCCCTCGCCAACATAAAGATCAAAAGACAACATTGGCATCTACGTATGTGCAGTAGATAGACCAAATGGAAAAAGCTAACACTCCTCCACACCCCGCCCCGCGCCGCCCCGTAGGCCTGTCGCCATCGTGGCAAGTCGGGATCGCGTCTAGCTCCGGGACAAGTCTCCCCGAGCCTCAGGCCAGCGCAGCGCCCGAGTCCGCGATGCGGTCCTCGCCGACCTCGGCGCCACTCAAGAGCGCTGCATATCGGCCACCATGCTCCACCAGCTCCTCGTGCGTACCGCGCTCGACGATGCGCCCGGAGTCGAGCACGAGGATCTGGTCGGCGTCGCGGATCGTGGAGAGGCGGTGGGCGATCGCGAGCGTGGTGCGTCCGCGCGAGAGCTCGTCCAGCGCGAGCTGCACGGCGCGCTCGGTCTCGGTGTCCAGGGCCGAGGTGGCCTCGTCGAGGATCAGCACGGGCGGATTGCGCAGGACGGTGCGGGCGATCGCCATGCGCTGCTGCTCACCGCCGGAGAAGCGGTAGCCGCGCTCGCCCACGGGCGTGTCGTAGCCGTCGGGCAGCGAGACGATCAGCTCGTGGATCTGCGCTGCTCGCGCGGCGTCCTCGATCTCCTCGTCGCTCGCCTCGGGGCAGGCGAAGCGGAGGTTGTCGCGGATGGAGGAGTGAAACAGATAGGTGTCCTGGGAGACGAGCCCGACCGTCGCCGCGAGCGACTCGTGCGTCAGGTCGCGGACGTCCACGCCGTCGATCGACACGCAGCCCCGCTGGGGCTCGTACAGGCGCGCGACGAGATAGGCGAGCGTGGTCTTGCCCGAGCCCGTCTCGCCGACGAGCGCGGTGCGCGTGCCGGCCGGGATCTCGGCGCCGATCTGCTCGAGCGTCCAGGGCGAGTCGGGGGCGTAGCGAAACCACACGTCCTCCAACCGCACATCGCCCCGCACATCGCTCAGCGTGCGCGCGTCTGGACGCTCCTCGATGTCCACGGGCAGGTCGAGATACTCGAAGATGCGCCCGAAGAGGGCAAGTGAGGTCTGGACTTCCAGGCCGACCGACAGCAGCTGCTGCATCGGGAACAGCAGGCGCGTCTGCAGCGTGGTGAAGGCGACGACCGTGCCGATCGAGATCACGTCCTGGCCGTGGACGATGGAGTAGCCCGAGAACCAGTAGACGGCGGCGGGCATGATCGCGAAGCTCATCTGCACCGAGGCCATCCGCCAGCGTCCGGCCATGCGCGCACGGACCTCGAGGTCGGCGAGTTCGGAGGACTCCGAGGAGAAGCGGTCGACCAGCTCGTGCGAGCGGCCCATCGTTTTGCCGAGCAGGACGCCCGACACCGACAGCGACTCCTCCACGAGCGTGGACATGTCGGCGAGCCGGCCTTGGCGCACGGACTGGATGCGGCGGCGCTCGTTGCCGACGCGGCGGGTCAGCCACACGAAGAACGGCAGCAGGATCAGCGAGAAGAGGGTCAGCTGCCAGCTGAGGGCGAACATCGCCACGACCGTCGCCGTGACGGTGGCGACGGTGGACACGGTAGAGGTGGCGGTGGAGGTGACGACGTCGTCGATGCCGCCGATGTCATAGGCGATGCGCGCCTGCACCTCCCCGGAGCGGGTGCGCGTGAAGAACGCCAGCGACATGCGCTGCAGATGCGCGTAGACGGCCGCGCGCAGGTCGTGCATCACGCGCTGGCCGACCTGGTTTGAGATCCACGTCTGGGCGACGCTGATGACGCCGTTGATCACCGCCAGCGCGATCATCCCCGCGACCAGCCACGTGAGCAGCTGCAGGTTGTGCCCAATGATGCCTTCATCGACGGCTTCGCGCAGCAGAAACGGCGAGGCGACGCTGAGGATCGAGCCGAGCACGATCAGTGCGAGCAGCAGGCCGAGGCGCACGCGGTAGGGGACGAACAGCCGACCGATGCGCCGCAGGGAGACCGGACGGTCGGGGACGTCCTCGGGGCGCAGCTCCGGCTGCAGGGAGCGGCGGCCGCCGCCACCGCCACCGCCGGCGCCGTGTCCCTGGGCGAAGGGCTGGGCGCTCACGCCAGAAGACTTTAGAAGGTGACCTGAGAAGAGGACCGCGACCCAAGACGGTGGTGGGGCGGCGCGGCGGGCGCGTCGCGTCGTAGGCTTAACGCGATGAACCTGTCCGCCTCGGAGACGCGCGTGCTCGGATGCCTGCTCGAAAAGCAGCTGACGACGCCCGACCACTACCCGCTGACGCTCAACAGCCTGCGGCTGGCGTGCAACCAGTCGACCAACCGCGACCCGGTTGTGGACTACGACGAGGCGACTCTGCGCGACGCGTTGCACCGGCTGGAGCGCCGCGGGTACGCGCGTCTGGCCAGCGGGCGAGGCAGCCGCGCGGCGAAGTATCGCCATTTGCTGGCCGAAGCACTGCCGTTGAGCGGCGAGGAGCACGCGGTGCTGTGCGTGCTGATGCTGCGCGGGCCGCAGACGCCGGGGGAGCTCAAGCAGCGCGCCGAGCGGATGCACGCGTTCGCCGACCTGGACGCCGTGCACGACACGCTCGACCGTCTGATCGCGCGTGAGCTGGCGATGCGCCTGGAGCGCCGGCCGGGGCAGAAGGAGGAGCGGTATGGGCACCTGCTCAGCGCCGACCTCGACGAGACCGCCTCGCCGGCCGTGCCCGTTCCGTCATCGCGCTCGACCGATGGCGCTCGCCCGTTCGCGGTTTCCACCACCGCTGCGGTGACCCCGGGTCTGGAGGAGCGTGTCGCTCGGCTGGAGCGCGAGCTCGCCGCGCTGCGAGCCGCTCTGGGGGAGTCAACCGCCGCGGGCGAGCCGTCGCTCGGCGGTCCTGCCGGTCCCGAACACGCCGAGCGCGACCCCGCCGTCACGCTTCCATGACGAGTCTCGCTCCGCTGATCGCCGCCACAACCGACACCGCCGGCGGGGTCGGCATCCCGATCGCGCTGGCGGCCGGGCTGGTGTCGTTCATGTCCCCGTGCGTGCTGCCGCTGGTTCCGGGGTACCTGTCGACGGTCGTGGGGGTCGCGCCCGCGGACATGCAGCATGCGGGGGCCAGGCGGGTGCTCGTGCCGAGCCTGCTGTTCATCGCGAGCTTCTCGTCCATCTTCATCCTGCTGGGCCTGGGCGCGACGGCGATCGGCTCGACGCTGAACGACCACAAACAGACCCTCGAACTCCTCGGCGGAGTGGTGATCGTGCTGATGGGCGTCGTGTTCCTCGCGACGCCGTTCGTGGAGCGGCTCAACTTCCAGTGGCACTCCGAGTCGCTGATGCGGCTCGCCGGCCGGGGCGGGCCGCTGATCGCCGGGGCGGCGTTCGCGATCGCATGGACGCCGTGCACGAGCATCACACTCGGCGCGATTCTCACGCAGGCGGCGGTCTCCAGCTCGGCCGCGCATGCGGCGCTGCTGCTGGCATTCTACTCCGCGGGCCTGGCGATCCCGTTTCTGGCGATCGCGCTCGCGTTCGAGCGGGCGACGAACGCGCTGAGCATCGTCAAGCGCCACTTCCCGATCGTGATCGGCGTCGGCGGAGCGATCATGATTGCGCTCGGGCTGCTGATCCTGACGGGCGAGTTCACGACCCTGAACTCCCAGGCAAACAGCTTGCTGCAGGGAACGGGGCTGGACGTGTCCAACGTCTGAGCTCGTCTGGGACGAGCCCGCGCGGGCGAAGAGCCCTCTAGCCGTGTCCGTCGCATGACGCGTGCGCCGAATGTGAGCGCTTTCGACACTGATCCTGCTGAGCGGAGCGAGCGGACGGAGCAACTCAGGCAGTCACTACCCTCGCACGATGACCAGACGCTCGCTGCCCGCACCTCAGCGCACGGCGCTGATGTCGGTCGCGGCCGCGGCGGCGCTGGTGGCGATCAAGCTCGTCGTGGGCGTGCTCGCGCACAGCCTGGGACTGATCGCCGAGGCGATTCACTCGGCCACTGACCTGGTCGCGGCGCTGCTCACGTTCTTCGCCGTGCGCGTCGCGGGGCGTCCGGCCGATCGCGAGCACCCCTACGGGCACGGCAAGGCCGAGCACCTGTCGGCGCTGGGCGAGTCTGCGATCCTGATCCTCGCGAGCATCGTCATCGCCTACGAGGCGATCAACCGCCTCGCGGGGCACGGTCCCAGCGTGGACGCACGCTGGTACGTGCTGGCGGTCGTGGGCGCGGTGATCCTGATCGACGCGGGTCGCTCGCGCACGCTGCACCGCGCCGCGCACGAGCACGCAAGCGCAGCGCTGAGCGCGAATGCGCTGCACTTCACGCTCGACCTGGTGGGCTCGATCGCGGTGCTGATCGGGCTAGTGCTCGTACGCGCGGGCCATCCTCAGGCGGACTCGATCGCGGCGCTGCTCGTCGCCGGGCTCGTGCTCTACTCGGCCGGCAGGTTGATGCGGGGCAACATTCGCGTGCTGATGGACACCGCCTCGGGCCCGGCCGAGCAGACGGCGCGCGCGGCGATCGCCGGGATCGAGGAGCCGGTCACGCTCAGCCGCCTGCGCATGCGCGAGTCCGGCGGTCGCCACTTCGTCGACGTGGTCGTCGGCGTGGAGCCCGACGCCGACCTCGCGCACGGCCACGCGGTCGCCAGTGCGATCGAGGAGGCGATCGGGCGCGACCTGCCCGGCAGCGACGTGATCGTGCACGTCGAGCCCGACACCGCGCTCGGCTCGCGCCACCTCAGCCACGGCCCTCGGGCGGTGCTGACGGTGTGCCTGGGAGCAGACCGCACGCTCGCGGACGCACGCGTGCTGGCGGATCGGCTGGAGCGCGAGATCAGGGATGGGAACCCGGAGGTGATCGACGTGTCCGTGCACACCGATCACGACTAGCTCAGGATTTCGATGCGCTTAAGGACGGCGGACTAAGCTCACGCCAGAATGCGGGGAGGAGCTCTGGAACGAGGGGTTTCGAGGTTCGGAGTCGTGACCGTCCTGGCGGTGCTCGCCGGCGGGATGGCTGCGGGCTGTGGCGGTGGCTCGTCCGCTGCGGTCTCCTCGACGGCGACGGTCCCGAGCTCGCCCGCGGCCTCCACGCAGGGCTCCACGTCGAGTGTCGATGCGGTTGCGCTCGTGTCGAGCACGCCGATCCCCAAGACCAGCTACGAGCACTGGCTCGCGGTCGAGAAGGCACTCGGCACCGGCGCCAACTCGAGCCATGAGGCTCTTGCGTTCCTGCTCACCTCCCAATGGGTGCTCGAGGAGGCGGCGGCACGGAAGCTCTCGGTGTCCGAAGCCGAGGTCAAGCGGCATTTCGAGCAGATCAGGCAGCAGAGCTTTGCCAAGGCGGGCTCGTTCGAGAAGTTCCTCGCCTCCTCGGGCGAGACCGAAGCCGACCTGCTCGCGCGCGTGCGGGTCGAACTGCTGCAGTCGCGCATCGTGGCGCAGGTCAGCGCCGGCAAGAGCCACTCGCAGAGCCGGGCCGTGCTCGCGAGCTTCGAGAAGGCGTTTCAGCAGCACTGGCGGGGCTACACCACCTGCAAGCCGGGCTATGTGATGGAAGACTGCTCGGAGTACAAGGGTCCGCCTGAAAACCTGACCGCCGCCGGCCACTCGTCCCGCGACTCAACCTCGAGCTCGGCCTCGACCGGCGCCGCGCGCTCGTCCGCGTCGCAAGCCTCCAGCTCCGGCGGCGAGCTTCCCGCCCCGATCGCCGGCCAGATGGCGATCTCCAGTCCCGCGTTCGAACGCAACGGAGAGATCCCCCAGCAATACACCTGCGACGGCGCCAACGTCAGCCCGCCGCTGGAATGGCGGAACGTCCCCTCGAAGGCCGCCGCGCTGGTGCTGTTCGTCATCGACGACAGCGCCACCGGCCCCGCCAGCGGCATCCGCTGGATCGTCGGCGACGTCGACCCGAGCAGCAAGGGCGTGGCCGCCGGGCAGACGCCCGCGGGCGGGATCGTCGGCTCAGACACTCAGGGCAAGAGCGGCTACGGCGGCATCTGCCCGCCACACGGCAAGAGCAGCACGATCGAGTTCGTGCTGTATGCGCTCAGCAAGAAGATCCCACTCTCGCCCGGCTTCGCGCCCACGATCGCCGAGAGCGAGTACGGAACCGGCAAACTGCTGATGGGCGAAGCGGCCGTCACCTACGCGACTTATCGGCGGCCGTAGTCGTCGTCGTGGCCTGCTCGCGCTTGCGCTCCCGATACCTTCGTTCCCACGCCTCCTGGTTGCGCTTGGCGTCGAGCACGAACGGCGAGTAGGAGATCGCCTTGACGATCGCGCGGTTGATCTGCGACCAGGGGGAGGGGAGGGGTCTGAGCACGTCCACGAACAGCACCACTCGCGTCTCGCCGGTGTCGTTCCAGACCTCGTGGTTGAACGTGTCGTCGAAGACCATGCTCTCGCCCTCCTGCCAGTGGCGGAAGTCCCCGCCGACGCGGATGCGACAGGACTCGGCGTCCCGCGGCACGATCAGGCCGAGGTGGTAGCGCAGCACGCCCTTGTACGGGCCGCGGTGGTCGAGGATGTGCTTGCGCGGGGACAGGATCGAGAACATCGCCGTCGTCATCCCCGGGATCTCGCGCATCAGCGTCGCCGTGCGCGGGCACGTCTCGGTTCCGAGCTTCGCCTCGAAGCCGTATCCGTAGAGGAAGTACGTCTTCCAGCGGTCGTCGTCGGTGATCTCGATCTGGTCCTTGGAGATGTCCTGGAAGTTCGGCAGCGCCTCGCGGTCTTCGAGCACGCGCTCGAGCTCCTCGCGGATCACCGTCCAGTTGCGCTCGACGTGCGCCACCCAGGGAAAGCGCTCGAGCGGGAAGAACGTCGCGTCGCCCACGAGCGAGCGCCTGCCGATGAAGCGCTCGATCGGCGTCAGGATGCGTTCGCCGACGGCGATCGTCAGCTCGACCGTGCGCTCCCACGCTGACTTGGGCGTGTCTGCCATCGTGTGCTCCTGTCCGTGCAGTCGGAACTTCAGCGCAGCAGTCTAGGACCCCCGCCAGACGTTCCTGTCCGGCGAGGGTCTACTGCCAACCTTCCTGACGTTCGAGGGTCGAGCGGATCAAGGACGCAAGGAGCGTGGCCTAATGCATACCCGAGCGACGAGGACGCAGAGAGTCCGCGCAGGCCGTAGTCGGGCGTCAGGCTGCCTCTCTGAGGGCCGCCATCTCTGGCGACTCCGCGAGCTTCTTCAGCGCGCGCTGCTCCAGCTGGGAGGCCCGCTCGGCGGAGAACCCGAGCCGCTTGCCGATCGCGGTCAGCGTCTGGGGCTCCTCGCGGCCGGTGCCGAAGCGCAGCGTCAGCACGGTGCGCTCGGTGTCGGGCAGCTGCGAGATCGCCTCATGGACGATCCGCTCGCGCTCGTTCTCCCAGGCGGTTTCCTCAGGCGCCTCCTGCTCGGCGGGCAGCAGATCTCCAAGGGCGGTGTCACCGTCCTCGCCGACCTGCTGGTCGAGGCTGACCAGGGCGGCGCGCTGGTGGCGCACCTCCTCGACCTGCTCGATCTCCAGGCCCGTCTCCGCGGCCAGCTCCTCGACGGTCGGCTCGCGCCCGAGCCTGACCGACAGCTCGCGCTCGACCCGCCCGACCTTGCGCGAGCGCTGGGCGACGTGCACGGGCAGGCGGATCGTGCGGCCGGAGTTCTCCAGCCCGCGCTGGATCGCCTGCCTGATCCACAGCGTCGCGTAGGTTGAGAAGCGAAAGCCCTTGCGCCAGTCGAACTTCTCGCTGGCCCTGATCAGGCCCAGCATGCCCTCTTGCACGAGATCGGCGAGGGGCAGTCCCTGGTTCTGGTAGCGCCGAGCGTTGGAGGCGACCAGGCGCAGGTTGGAGTTGACGAGCAGTTCCTTGGCCTGCAGGTCGCCGCGCTCGATCTTCTGCGCCAGTTCGATCTCCTGAGCCGGGGTGAGCAGGGGGTAGCGCCGCGAGTGCGCCAGCAGCTGGTCGACGGACTCGGGAATGAAGCTGTCCAGCGCGGCGGTGGCGGCGCTGTCAGCCGGTTTTGCTGGTGTTTTGGGGATCTTGCGAATTGTGTCTGCCATATGAGGCCCTTCTAATCCGATGCTTGCAGTCGGAATTATACGCCGCGATAGTTGCGTTGTCAATTATTCTTTGTGGACCGCCGATCGGGGTGTCGTTCGACACTGTGTACGCCGCTCCCTGCTGTTTGGTTTGCCTGTCCCACGCTTTTTCTGTCGGCTTTCTTCCCCCTCTGCCGGTCTTTCGGGCCCATTTTGACGCCCGTGCGCGTCCCCGCATGCGCACTTCCTCGCACGCGCGCATGCACGCTCCGGAGCACCTGCAGCCCCTCAGACCGGCCCAAGTCTCGTTTGTCTACCCACTTTCGGGCCTGTCCTATCGCTCACGTCGAGGGTAGGCGGGGCGACGGACGACGACGAGACGAGTCGGGCGCGTCCGCGGGTCCGCACGGCGTTGGAGGTCCTACACTCTCGACCAATGAGCTCCGCGGACCTCTCCGGCCAGGTCGTCGCTGTCACCGGCGCCTCGTCCGGCATCGGCGAGGCGACCGCTCTTCAGTGCGCCAGGGCGGGCGCGGCCGTGGCCCTCGCCGCCCGCCGCGTCGATCGCATCCAGGAGCTGGCCGGGCGGATCGTCGCCGACGGCGGCCGCGCCGTGGCGATCGCCACCGACGTGGGCGAGGAGGAGCAGGCGGGGGAGTTCGTGCGCCGCGCCCACGCCGAGCTCGGGCGTCTGGACGTGCTCGTCAACAACGCCGGCGTGATGCTGCTCGGCCCGATCGCCGACGCCCCCACGGAGGAGTGGCGCCGGATGATCCACGCCAACGTGTTCGGCGTCCTGTACTGCACCCACGCCGCCCTGCCGCTGATGCGCGAGCAGGGCTCGGGGCACATCGTCAACGTCAGCTCCGTCGCGGGCCGCGTCGCGCGCCTGGGCTCGGGCGTCTACAACCTCACCAAGTTCGGCGTCGGCGCGTTCTCGGAGTCGCTGCGCCAGGAGGCCGTGCCGCTCGGCGTTCGCGTGACTCTGATCGAGCCCGGAGCCGTCGCCACCGAGCTCGCCGGCCACAACCGCCCCGAGGTGCTCACCCAGATGGCCAAGCGCTTCGAGGGGGTCGAGCGATTGACCTCCGAGGACATCGCCACCGTGATCCTCTACGCGATCGGCCAGCCGCCTAACGTGAGCGTCAACGAGCTGCTGATTCGCCCGTCCGGCCAGGTCGGCTAGCGGCTTCGCGCGCCGCACCGTCGCCCCCGACCCTTCGCCCCCGCGGCAGAGCCCTCGCCGATCCAGGCTGGTCGGTCGGTCGAATCGCGTGTCCATCCGCACGATATGCGAACATATGTTCGTGCGATGGTCCAACCTGACGTTGAGCGAGGACGAACAGCGACGGCTGCCTGGCTACCGCGACGAGGCGATCGTGCGCCGCTTCGACGCGCCCGAGGCGCTGGAGACGCGCTTCTACGAGGTGCGCGCCCGCTCGGTGCTCAACCGCGTACCGGGTAAGTCGCGGATGCCGTTCCGCTGGACGATCAATCCTTATCGGGGATGTGCACATTCGTGCATTTATTGTTTCGCTAGGCCAACCCATAGATATCTCGACTTCGACGCAGGCCGGGACTTCGAGCGCGAGATCGTCGTCAAGGTCAACGCGCCAGAGGTGCTGCGCGTCGAGCTGGCGCGACCCTCGTGGAAGGGGGAGCACGTCGCGCTGGGCACCAACACCGACCCTTATCAGTGGGTGGAGGGCCGCTACCGGCTGATGGAGGGCATCTGGGAAGCATTGCGCGACGCGGCGAACCCGTGCTCGGTGCTGACAAAGTCGCCGTTGCTGCTGCGCGACCTTCCGTTGATGCTCGAAATCGCGCGGCGCACGCAGATCAGCGCGAGCCTGTCGATCCCGACGCTGGACGAGCGCGCCTGGCGCGCCACCGAGCCACACACCCCGAACCCCCGCGCGCGCCTGGAGGCCGTCGCCGAGCTCAACCGCGCGGGCATTCCCACGGGTGTGCTGATCGCGCCCCTGATGCCCGGGATCAATGATGCGCCTCATCAAGTCGAGCCGTTGCTGGCGCGGGCGACGGAGGCCGGCGCCACGAGCATCGGCGGCGCCGCGCTGCACCTGCGTGGGGAGGTGCGCGAGGTGTTCATGGGCTGGCTTCAGACCCAGCGGCCAGACCTCGTCGAGCGCTACGAGCGGCTCTACCGGCGCGGCGCGTACGCGCCGCGCGAGGAACGCGAGCGCCTGGCGAGGCTCGTGCGCGGACATGCTGCTCGTCCTGCCGGCTTCAGGCAGGTACGTCCGCCGCTCACCCCGCCGTCGAGCGCATCCACCGCCGTGGGCTCCCCGTCTTCGCAGGAATCCCTGTTCTAGCGCAGGCGAGACACGGGAGCTCATTGCTTCGAGCGCGGGAAGGTTCTCCGATGTGCGGCGTCTGAGGGCTTGAACGCGCTCGTGTCGCTATCCCGAGGATCAGGAGACCCCCGTGAGAAACCCCTTTGCGCTTGCCGCCGCCGCCGCTTCGACGCTCGCCCTGCTTGCCGGCTGTGGCGGCGGCGGCAGCACTGCAACCACCAGCGCCGCCGCGAAAAGCACGAGCGCGGCGAGCAACTCGGCTTACGGGGAAACCACGCCCACCCAGACGGCCGCGACCTCCGCGAGCGCCGGGGTGCTGATCGTGAGCAAGCACGCCGGGGACGACACGATCCTCGCGGCCGGTCCCAAGCGGCTCACCGTCTATCTGTTCGAGGCCGACCACGGCTCGACCTCGGCCTGTTCCGGCGAGTGCGCGCAGGTGTGGCCGCCAGTGACGACCACCGGCGCTCCCGCCGCCCACGGGGCCGCACAGGCCACCGACTTGGGCACGATCACGCGCTCGGACGGTACGACGCAGGTCACCTACAAGGGCCATCCGCTCTACTACTACGTCAAGGACGAGGACGACGGTGACACCTACGGCCAGGGCATCGACAGCTTCGGCGCGGAGTGGTATGAGCTGAAGCCGAGCGGTGAGAAGCTCGACAATTCATAAGCCTGCGATGATCCCGACAAGAGGATGCGGCGACAGCGACCACAAGGAGGACGGACGATGACCGACACGACAGCCACGGGCAAGAAGAGCGCAACGAGGATCCGCCGATCGACCTTGCTGGGACTCGCGCTCGTCGCGCTGCTCGTAGCCGGCTGCGGCTCTTCCAGCAGTTCGACGTCGAGCTCCTCTTCGACGCCCGCCGCTACGGCCACCACCCAGACGACGTCCTCCTCGTCGACTCCCGCCCCGGCCGGCGGCGGCACGAGCACGGGGCAGACCCTGAGCCTCGCCGCCAACCCCGAAGGCGAACTGAAGTACAACACCACGTCGCTGACCGCCAAAGCCGGCAAGGTCTCGATCGACTTCACGAACATGTCCTCGCTGGGACACAACGTCACGGTCGAATCGTCCTCCGGCGCGCAGGTCGGCGCCACGCCGACGTTCCAGGGTGGCTCGAAGACGCTGTCGCTGAACCTCAAACCCGGCACCTACAAGTTCTTCTGCTCCGTTCCCGGCCATCGCATGGCGGGCATGGAAGGAACGCTGACCGTGCAGTAATCGCACATGGGCGCCGCGGGGGCGACCAAGCTGATCCTTACGTGACCGTAAGGTTGCTAGCGTGGGGGCAATGGCTGCCGTCACCGCACCGCGCGCCCCCACGCAGTCGCGCGACCCGAGCGACAAGTACAAGTGGATCGCCCTGTCGAACGTGACGCTCGGCGTGCTGCTAGCGGTGCTCGACGGGTCGATCGTGCTGATCGCGATGCCGAGCATCTTCAGGGGCATCCACCTCGATCCGCTGGTGCCGGCGAACAGCTTCTACCTGCTGTGGATGATCCTCGGCTTCCTCGTCGTCACGAGCGTCCTGATCGTCAGCCTCGGACGGCTCGGGGACATGTACGGCCGGGTGAAGATGTACAACCTCGGCTTCCTCGTCTACACGGTCGCGTCGCTGTTCTTGACCGTCGACTGGATGACCGGGCGCGCCGGGGCGCTGTACCTGATCGTCTTTCGCATCGTGCAGGGCGTCGGCGCGGCCTTCCTGCTGGCCAACTCGGCTGCGATCCTGACCGACGCGTTTCCCGCCAACCAGCGTGGGATGGCGCTCGGCATCAACAACATCGTCGGCGTCAGCGGCGTCTTCATCGGGCTCGTGCTCGGCGGCCTGCTCGCGCCGATCGACTGGCGCGCGGTGTTCCTGATCTCGGTGCCGATCGGTGTCTTCGGGACAGTGTGGGCGTATCTCAAGCTCGAGGAGCGCAGCACGCCCAAGCGCGCGCGTGTGGACTGGTGGGGCAACCTCACGTTCGCGCTTGGCCTGATCCTGATCATGGTCTCGGTCACCTACGGCATCCGCCCCTACGGCGGCCACGCCACCGGCTGGACGAGCCCCAAGGTGATCGCTCTGCTGGGCGCCGGCCTGGCCTCGCTCGTGGCGTTCGCGTTGATCGAGTGGCGGGTCGCGGACCCGATGTTCCGGCTGCCGCTGTTCCGGATCAGAGCGTTCACGTTCGGCACGCTCTCGACGTTCCTTTCGGCCGTCGCTCGCGGTGGGCTGATGTTCATGCTGATCATCTGGCTGCAGGGCATCTGGCTGCCTCAGCACGGCTATGACTTCACCGAAACGCCGCTGTGGGCGGGGATCTACATGCTGCCGCTGATCGTCGGCATGCTCATCGCCGGCCCGACCTCCGGCTTCCTCTCCGACCGCTTCGGCGCGCGCTGGTTTGCGACCGGTGGGATGCTCGGCGCGGCGCTGAGCTTCTTCCTGCTCGCGCTGCTGCCGATCGACTTCCCCTATCCGCTGTTCGCCGCGATCCTGTTCCTCAACGGCGTCTCGATGGGCATGTTCGCCTCGCCCAACCGCGCCGCCGTGATGAACAGCCTCCCGGCAGGCGACCGGGGCGCCGGCGGGGGCATGAACCAGACCTTCCAGAACTCCGCTCAGGTGCTCTCGATCGGGATCTTCTTCACGCTGATGATCTTCGGCCTGTCCTCCAGCCTGCCCGCGGCGATGACCGCCGGGCTGAAGGCCCACGGCGCGGGCGTCGCGACCGCCGCCGGCGTGGCGCACCTGCCGCCGGTGTCGATCCTGTTCGCCGCTTTCCTCGGCTACAACCCGATTCAGCACCTCGTCGGCGCCCACGCGCTGAGCGCGCTGGCGCCGGCGAACCGCGCGGCGCTCGTCGGCCACTCGTTCTTCCCGCACCTGATCTCCGCTCCGTTTCGCGCTGGCCTGCACGAGGCGTTCGCCTTCGCGATCGTCGCCTGCCTGATCGCGGCGGGCGCATCGCTGATGCGCGGCGGCAAGTATCACTACGGCTCGGCGGACACCACCGGCGCCGACATTCTTCAGGCGAGCGTCCCGACGAACGGAACGTCGGCCGCGAACGGCGCGGCGGCGAGCAGCGGGGCGAGCGCAATCATCCCAACCCGAACCCGAGAGGAACAGCATGCAAGTTGAGTGGTACGGCCAGTCCGCCTTTCTCCTCACCACTTCAGAGACGACCGTGGCGATCGACCCGTTCGCGGACATGTCGGCGATGGCGGCGAGCCACGGCATGCAGTTCGACTATCCGCCGATCGAGGGCGTCGAGGCGGATCTGCTGCTGGTGACGCACGAGCACTTCGATCACAACGGCGTAGATGCGATCGGCGGCGACCCCACGGTCCTGCGCTCGACCGCCGGCATGCTGGAGTCGCCGATCGGCGCCGTCACGGCGATCGCCTCCGAGCACGACGAGGCGGCCGGTACCGAACGGGGGCCGAACACGATCTTCGTGTTCGAGCTCGACGGCCTGCGCGTATGCCATTTCGGCGACTTCGGCCAAAGCGCGCTGCGCGACGAGCAGGCCGCCGCGATCGGCACGGTCGACCTTCTGATCCTGCCCGTGGGCGGCGGGCCGACGATCGGCGCCGACGGGGCCGCCGCGATCATCGAGCGCCTGCAGCCGCGCTGGGTCGTGCCGATGCACTACCGCACGCCGCGCATCAGCTTCCTGGAGACGGCCGACGCGTTTCTGGAGGGCGCCGCTCACGTGGAGCGCCTGTCCGAGGCCACGTTCGACACCGACCGGCTGCTGGTCGCCGACGGCCCGCTAGTGGTGGTACCGGCTGTGCCGTAGGGGCGGGGGAGAGGCTCACTCATGCAGATCGAGAGAAAGGACCTGACATGCAGATAGGACGATTGCTGTTGCGTGCGACGGTAGGCGGACTCTTCGTCGGACACGGGACGCAGAAGCTGTTCGGTTGGTTCGGCGGGAACGGTCTGGATGCGACCGCTCAGGGGTTTGAGCAGCTCGGCCTGCGACCGGGCCGACCCAACGCGATCGCCGCCGGCGCCGCCGAGGCAGGAGGCGGAGCGCTGCTCGCTACCGGGCTCGCGACACCCTTCGCCGCCTCGGTGCTGACCGCGACGATGATGACGGCGATCCACACAGTGCATGCCAAGAACGGCCCCTGGGTGACCGACGGAGGCTACGAGTACAACGTCGTTCTGATCGCCGCCGCGCTCGCGCTTGTCGAGGTGGGACCGGGAGACCTGTCGCTGGACGCCGCGCTTGGCCGGGAGCGTTCAGGGGCGGGCTGGGCGCTGGCCGCATTGGTCAGCGGGGCGCTTGGCGCGGTCGGCGCTCACTTGGCCGCGACTGCTCAGCCCGACCCGCCGGTCCCGGCCGCGGAGAATCCCGATGGCGACGAGCAGAGCGTTCAAAGCGAGTAGCTGCTCCAGTGCGGAGGGTGGCGCGTCGTCGATCGAGGATCGCGGGCGTTCAGGGGCGCGTCCAGGGCGCATCCGCGCGCGAGGCGAGATGCACGGCGAGGATGACGAACAGCACCAGGCCGAGCGCCACTGCGACGTCGGCGGCAACGGACACGTTCAACACGAGCACCGCCCCGATCAGCGCACCCGTGAGCATCGCGGCAACCGCGATCGTCCGCCGCCCGAGCTTCGAACCGGCTCCGCCCAGGATGCCGGCCTCCGAGGCGATCCCCGTGAGCGTTTTCGTCAGCACGCTCGTGGTCAGCTCGGGCACCGCCAGGCGTTGGGCGACGGCGTTCTGCACGCCCATCGCGAGCGCCAGCAGGGCGATCAGTGCCAGGCGCACGCCGCGGTCGGGCGGGGTGGCGCCGAGCGCGGCCACGAGCAGGGCAGCGGCCATCAACGGCGCCTGGGCGCAGCCCGCGGCCCGCAGCATGCGCCCGCGGTGCTCGGGGTTACGCCCGCCGAGCCACCCTCCGCCGAGCGCCCCGAGCAGGAACGCGCCCAGCGCGACCAGCGAGGAGCCCGCCGAGAGCCCGCTCGCGCCGGCCAGGGCGAAGCCGAGGAAGACGACGTTGCCGGTCATGTTCGCGACGAACACGTGCCCGAGCTTCAGGTAGCTGGCGGCGTCCACCAGGCCGGTCACGACCGTGAGCGCGACGAGCATCGGCGCCAGCGGGCCGTGTCGATCCCCGACGGGTGGCCACAGCGTCTGCCTGGCCTCCCGCAGGACGCTCATCGTCGATCCTCGCCGTCAGGAGCCCGCCATCCGCTGAGGTGCATCGCATCGGCAGTGTCCCGCTCTCCTCGGACGACCTGCGCGCGCCCCGGGCGCTCGCCGTCGGCTACGCCGCTGTCAGCACCGTCTTGACGCTCTCCCCGCCGAGGAAGTGCTCGCGCAGCGTACTGATGGCGTCGTCGAGAGGCGCGACGTTCATGGGAACGTCCTGCGGGCGCAGGCGTCCGTCCACCATCAGATCGAGCACCTCGGGGATCAGGGCTCGTGCGTGCGTGCGCCCGACATAGAACGCGGCGTTGCGAACATACATCCTCAGGAGGGGGATGCTGCCGCTGCGGTGCAGTCCGCCCGAGCTCGAGCAGATGCCGTCGGGGGCGGTGTTGGCGAGTGCCAGACCCTCGTTGGCGTTGACGTCCACGACGAGCGGAGCGGGACGACGACGACGCAGTTCGCGCGGATGCAGCACGTCGAGCCCAAGGCTCTGCGCGTGCTCGCGGACGCTCGGTCGGGCATCGGCGAGCGTGACGTTGCGCGCGCCGTGAGCGCGGGCGATCAGACCGGTGTAGAGCGGCAGGCTCGCGGTGAACAGGGTCTTTGGGGTGGTGGCGGCGAGGATCAGCACCTCTGCGGAGGGATCGCTCTGAAGCAGTGGTGGCAGATGGGGCGCGATGTGGCGGTAGGCGTCGCACACGTTGTCGGCGACGCTCGCGGCGGCGGTCGGGTCGATGCCGTCGGGCAGCGCGACGAGCATCGCGTCGGCGTAGGGCACGGCGAGCTCGTCGGAGAACGCGCCGCCCCAGTGCCCGGCGCCCAACCCCATGCCGTACATGGAGATCGGCGGGACGCCGAGGCAGCTGCCGGTGCGCCCGGCGCGACACGGCTCACAGACGCCGCAGTTGATCTGAAACGGCACGACCACGCGGTCGCCGACCTTCACGGCGGTGACCTGCTCGCCCACGGCGATGACGTCGGCGACGCATTCGTGTCCTAGATGGAGGGGAAGAGGGAGCTGCGTAGCGCCGAGCGCGAGCGGGCAGTCGAGGTCGCACGTCGATGCGGCGATCGGGTGCACGACCGCCCCCAGCGGCCCGGGCGGCGGTGGGGCCGGGACGTCGCGCCAGCGCAGCCGCCCGCCCGGAGCGGCGATCAGCGCGCGCATCCGCGGACGGGTGGGCCGGACCCGCTGGCGAGCGCGATCGCCGACGGTCGCGGTCAGCCGGCCAAGCCGCTCCCGGTTGCCGCGTTCGAGCACGACGGGCGCCGCCGCCGCGCCGCCGGGCGAGAGCAAGCCCGCGTAGTGGCGCACCCAGCCACGCGGGTGACGTCGCGGCGCGCGCTTCACGACGGTCGAGTCCCGCGGCGTGAGGTTCCCGACAAGCGCATGCCTCCGCTGTCTCGGCCGAGTCTCGACACCTACTAGCTCACAACGACGACGTCGCCGATCTGCAGCATGTCGAACACGGTGTGAGCCGCTTCGATCGGCAGCTCGACGCACCCGTTGGACTGGGGAAAGCCGTAGGAGCCGCGTTCATAGCCGTGCACGGCGTCGCCGCCGTTGAAGTAGTTGACCCATGGCACGTCTTCCACTTTGTACTTTGTCCCGTCAACGTCTTCGCCGGTCATCGTGGTCGACGTGAGGCGAGAGAAGATCGGGAACGCTCCCTGCGCGGTTTCCGCACCCGGCACGCCCGTGTTGGCAGGCGTGCTGAACGCGACGTGGTGTCCGACGTGCACCTCGAGCGTCTCCGGCAGCGACTCGGACACCGTCACCCAGGTGTAGGGTCGGGGATCGCGCCGGTAGTCGCTCTCCGACGCGAGCAGCGACACCCATGTGGCGTAGCTCGGTTCGCCGGTCGGTTCCATCCCGTGATCTGTCTGGTAGACGCTGAGCGCGCCGCGCGTCGTCTCGTCCAGGTGCCCGGTTTCGATCGCGGGGGCATCGGCGGCGTCGGGCACGAGCACGCCGCGGGGCGGGTGAAACGCGTGTTCGGCGCCCGCGCGGCGCGTCTCCCGGCCGGATGGGATGCGCACGTCGTAGAGCGGATGGAACGTTGCCCCCATGTAGCCCAGACGGGCGAGGCTCTGCTGCAGTGCGGCGATGGATGGGCAGGCGACGTTCAAGCCGATCGTGCGGCGCTTGCCCAGCCGGGAATGGCCGGTGGCGAGCGTGTTGGCCCACATGGTCAGCGTGTAGGTCGAGCAGGGCAGCAGCGTCGAGGCGGGCGTGAACACCTCCGAGTCGCCGACCACGCTCCAGGTGCCGGCGAGCGCCGGCCGCAGCGTCGGCGTCGGCGAGCTCGCGGCGGGCGGCCCCGACAGCGTCACGGTCAACGGCTCGGTGCCGTTGACGACGTGGCGCGGCGGCAGCGTCACGAGCCGGGTCGGGGTCAACGGTTCGGCGGAGGCCGAGGCGGCGCTCGCCGGGTGGGAGCCCAGCAGGCCGTCGACGCTGTGCCCGCGGGCGAGCATCACCACCGCAGCGGTGACTGCGACTACCGCCACCGACAGTGCGATCGCCAGCTTCGCCCTGCTGTGGGGCGCGCGCGCCGGAAGAGACGAGCCGTCGGTGTGCGCGTCACGGCGATGCCCGGGCAATCGTCCGCCAATCGTTTTCACACGATTCACAAACGCGCTCATCAACACATAGGCTACCGCATGCATATGACATGATCGAATCTGCCTGGACGGATTCTGGACGAACGCCGGTGCCGGCGCCGTCAGCCCCGATAGGATCGTGTCGGCGCGTATGAGCATCGGCGAGGTGATCACAATCGCCCTCGCCGGATTGGCGGCGGGGACGATCAACACCATTGTCGGCAGCGGCACCCTGATCACGTTCCCGGTGCTGCTCGCATTCGGCTATGCGCCGGTGACGGCCAACGTCTCGAACACGGTCGGGCTGGTGCCGGGATCGGTCTCCGGCGCGATCGGCTACCGGCGCGAGCTCTCAGGCCAGCGTGCGCGGGCGCTGCGACTGGGCTCGACGTCGGTGTTGGGCGGCATCACCGGGGCCGTGCTGCTGCTGGTGCTGCCGGCCTCCGCATTCAAGGCCGTCGTGCCGGTGTTCATCGCGCTGGCGCTCGTGCTCACGCTGCTGCGGCCGCGCATGAACGCATGGCTGCTGGAGCGCGAGATCGACCTCGACCGCCATGGCGCGCTGCCGGTCGTTCTCGCGGTCTATGCGATCGGCGTCTATGGCGGCTATTTCGGCGCTGCGCAGGGCATCCTGCTGTTGGCGGTGCTGGGCGTGGCGCTGAGGCAGGACCTGCACCGCACGAATGCGCTGAAGAACGTGCTCGCGGGACTGACCAACGGCGTGGCTGGGCTGTACTTCGTGTTCGCCGCGCACATCGACTGGGGGCCCGCGGCGATCATCGCCGTGACCTCCATCGTCGGAGCGCAGCTCGGGGCGCGCTACGGGCGACGCCTGCACCCGGATGCGTTGCGCGCATTGATTGTGGTCGTGGGAGTGACTGCGATCGTGCGGCTGGTGACGTGAGGGTGCTCGAAGAAGAGGCGCGAGAGGGGAGGGGGTGTCGCGCATGTGCTGACCGATCTTCGATCGGTCCGAGCCCGGCCGCATGCGGCCGGGCTTCCGGCAGGCGCATGCGCCTGCCGGCGGACCCGCACATGTGCGGGTCCGAGCAGGGCCGCATGCGGCCCTGCCTGCAAGTCCACTTCGAAGTTCGCAACGACGTCGCATACGGCAGGACGTGGCTGTGGATCATGGTCGGGCACACTGCAAAGCCCGGCACGTCGATTCCGGGCTTCCCGTTCGTCTTAAACCTCAATAAGGCATATTGGGTCGATGTGACCCACGACTTCAGGAGTGACCATGACCGGCTCTTCCACTCAGGGAATCAAGATCGTGCTGCATCCAGTGTCTGACCTGGCGAGCGCCAAGGCGGTGTACACCGCTCTGCTCGGCGTACCGCCGCAGGCCGACTCGGACTACTACGTCGGCTTCGAGGCCGAGGGCCAGCACATCGGGCTGGTGCCGAACGGTGGACCGCAGGGCATGACCTCGCCGGTGGCCTTCTGGCGCGTGCCGGACGTCGAGGCGAAGCTCGCCGAGGTGACCGCCGCGGGCGCCACCGTGAAGGAACCCGCGCACGACGTCGGTGGCGGGCGTCTGGTGGCCACCGTCACCGATCCCGATGGCAACGTCCTCGGGCTGCTCCAGGACCCTTGATGGCCAAGGCCACGAGAACGGGCACGCGGACGCCTGCGCTGCGCGCCGCCGACAGCCACGAGTCGATCCGCGTGCACGGCGCGCGCGTGAACAACCTCAAGGACGTCAGTGTCCAGATCCCGAAGCGCCGGCTGACGGCGTTCACGGGCGTGTCCGGCTCGGGCAAGAGCTCGCTGGTGTTCGGCACGATCGCCGCGGAGTCCCAGCGGCTGATCAACGAGACCTACAGCGCCTTCGTGCAGGGGTTCATGCCGACGCTTGCGCGCCCTGAGGTCGACGTCCTGGACGGGCTGACGACGGCGATCATCGTCGACCAGGAGCGGATGGGCGCCGACGCTCGCTCTACGGTCGGCACCGCCACCGACGCGGGCGCGATGCTGCGCATCCTCTTCAGCCGGCTCGGCAAGCCGTACATCGGCTCGCCCCAGGCGTTCTCCTTCAACGTCGCCTCGATCTCGGGCGCCGGGGCGGTCACCTTCGAACGTGCCGGCCGCACGACGAAGGAGAAGCGCAGCTTCAGCATCCTCGGCGGCATGTGCCCGCGCTGCGAGGGCCGGGGCTCGGTGAACGACGTCGATCTCACTCAGCTCTACGACGACGGCAAGTCCCTCAAAGACGGTGCGCTGACGATCCCCGGCTACAGCATGGACGGCTGGTACGGGCGTGTCTTCATGGGCTGCGGCTTCTTCGACCCGGACAAGCCGATCAAGAAGTTCACCAAGAAGGAGCTCGATGACCTCCTCTACAAGGAGCCGACCAAGATCAAGGTCGACGGCGTCAACCTGACCTACGAGGGCCTGATCCCACGGATCCAGAAGTCGATGCTCGCCAAGGACGTCGACTCGTTGCAACCGCACGTCCGTGCCTTCGTGGAGCGGGCGGTCACCTTCACCACTTGTCCCGAGTGCGACGGGACCCGGCTCAGCGCGCAGGCCCGCTCGTCGAAGATCAAGGGGATCAGCATCGCCGAGGCCGGCGCGATGCAGATCAGCGACCTTGCCGCGTGGGTCAGCAAACTCGAGAACAAGTCGGTCGCGCCGCTGCTGCAGGCGCTCCGGGCGACCCTCGACTCGTTCGTGGACGTCGGGCTGGGCTATCTCTCGCTCGAGCGGCCGTCGGGCACGCTCTCGGGCGGAGAGGCCCAGCGCGTCAAGATGATCCGCCAGCTCGGCTCCTCGCTCACCGACGTCACCTACGTCTTCGACGAGCCGACGATTGGGCTGCACCCGCACGACGTCGAGCGGATGAACGACCTGCTGCTGGCGCTGCGCGACAAGGGCAACACCGTGCTCGTCGTGGAGCACAAGCCGGAGACGATCGCGATCGCAGAGCATGTCGTCGATCTCGGCCCTGGCGCCGGCACCGAGGGCGGCGAGGTGGTGTTCGAGGGCACCGTCGAGGGGCTGCGCGCCAGCGGCACGATCACCGGCCGCCACCTCGACGACCGGGCCACCCTCAAGGAGCAGGTGCGGACGTCAGACGGCACGCTCGAGATCCGCGGCGCCGGCACCCACAACCTGCGGGACGTCGACGTCGACGTCCCGCTCGGCGTGCTGGTCCTCATCACCGGCGTGGCCGGCTCGGGCAAGAGCTCGCTGATCAACGGCTCAGTCGCCGGGCGGGACGGGGTCGTCTCGATCGATCAGGCAGCGATCAAGGGCTCGCGGCGCAGCAACCCGGCGACGTACACCGGACTGCTCGAGCAGATCCGCAAGGCGTTCGCGAAGGAGAACGGCGTGAAGCCGGCGCTGTTCAGCGCCAACTCAGACGGCGCCTGCCCCAATTGCAACGGCGCCGGCGTGATCTACACCGACCTGGCGATGATGGCCGGTGTTGCCGCCCCTTGCGAGGTGTGCGAGGGGAAGCGGTTCCAGGCCGAGGTGCTCGATTACAAGCTCGGCGACAAGGACATCAGCGAGGTGCTCGCGATGCCGGTGGTCGAGGCCGAGAAGTTCTTCGGCGCCGGCGAGGCGAAGACGCCGGCAGCACACAAGATCCTCGGCCGGCTCGCCGACGTCGGGCTCGGCTACCTCAGCCTCGGCCAGCCACTCCCCACGCTGTCCGGCGGCGAGCGACAGCGGCTCAAGCTGGCTACGCAGATGGCCGAGAAGGGCGACGTGTACGTCCTCGACGAGCCGACCACGGGTCTGCACCTCGCCGACGTCGAGCAGCTGCTCGGCCTGCTCGACCGGCTCGTCGACTCCGGCAAGTCGGTCATCGTCGTCGAGCATCACCAGGCGGTCATGGCACACGCCGACTGGATCATCGACCTCGGCCCGGGCGCCGGCCACGACGGTGGCCTGATCGTCTTCGAGGGTACCCCCGCCGATCTCGTCGCCGCCCGCTCGACCCTCACCGGCGAGCATCTCGCGGCCTACGTCGGCGCCTGAGACCTTCGCAGACACTGTGCAGAGGAGAGCTCTCCGTGGTACTTGACGGAGTCGGTCAAGGGATTGATTGGGCAGCGGGAACAACTGTCATCTGGAGTCCCCGCTCCGAGCCGTAACCAGACAAGCGAGGATGCTCGAGCGAATCGGGCGCCCAAGCTGCTCGTGCAGGGTCCGATTCGCGTTCTCCACAGCCTGGCGTTGCTCAGGCGAGAGTCGTGACCAGAACGACGTCGTGCCAAGCAGGGCGTTGACCTCGGCCGCCGTGTGCTCCATCGGCGTCGGCGCCACGGCGATCTGCGCGTCGTCGAACAGACGGGCCGCGTACTCGCGTGTCATCTCGTAGCCGCCAAGCCAGGCCCAGACCTCTGAGACGTTCTCGCGGCGCTCGCGAGCGCCAGCGAGAGTGCTCGCGAGATCCCGATAGCGCGGCCAGCTTGCAGCGATCTCGGGCGCAATCGCGGTCATTGCGCTCAAAAGCGCCTGCTGGTCATCGGCGCTGTGCGGCTCGTGCAGTCCGAAGTACTGGATGAGCGCAAGCGTCCCACCAGGCGCGAGCGCGTCAGCTGCGCGCTGCCAGCCGACGTCGGGATCGACCCAGTGGATCGCAGAAGCCGAGAAGACGGCCCGAAAGTGCGCGTGGGGGAGTCCTGCGTCCTCGAATCGGGCGTTCACGAGCTCCAGCTCGCCCATGCCCTGGAGTCGCTGCTGAGCGAGCCCCGCCAACTGAGCGCCCGGCTCGATCGCCGTGACGCGCAAGCCTCGAGCCAGGAGGCTGCGGGTCAGCTGTCCGGTCCCACAACCGATCTCGAGCACCTGGTCGCCGCGCTCGAGACCGGCGAGGAGGCAGGCGAGATCGATCAGCTGCTCGGGGTAGGCTGGGCGGTGTCGGTCGTACTCGGCCGCCACCTGATTGAAGACCTTGCCGTAGCTGCGTTGCGGTGTTGCGTCCGGCACGCTCACAACTATGACCCGATTGAGTCGAGCGGCTCATCGCTGGTCTCTTCAGACCAATGGACGGCGCGTTCCCCTCAGCCGATCGGCAGCCGGAAGACGCTGCAGCTGGGGCCGCCGTGTCGCTACAGTCGAGCGCATGACCATCCGGCGCATGGAGCACGTGGGCATTGTGGTCGATGACCTTGCAGCCGCGACGGCGTTCTTCCTCGAGCTCGGGCTCGAGCTGCAGGGCGAGGCGTCGGTGCAGGGCGGTTGGGTGGACCGTGTGGTGGGGCTCGAGGGCGTTCGGGCGGAGATCGCGATGCTGGAGACCCCGGACGGCCATGGACGGCTCGAGCTAGCGAAGTTCCACGCTCCGTCGGGCCCGGGCGGCGACCGCCTCGCGCCGGCGAACGCCGCGGGCATCCGCCATGTCGCATTCTCAGTGGACGACGTCGACGCCGTCGTCGCCGGCTTGCGAGCCCGTGGCGCAGAGCTCGTTGGCGAGGTGGAGCGCTACAAGGACAGCTATCGGCTCTGCTACGTCCGCGGGCCGGAGGGGATCATCGTCGAGCTGGCGGAGCAGCTCGGCTGAGGACCCTGGTCGGCCCGACAGACGCGCGACGACCTTCGACGCCGAATCCGGGACTGGACAAAAGCAGTGGAGGCCGATCTGGGACTCGCGCGCAGGCGCGCGAGACTGACCAGACATCAGACATTGGTCCTAAAAAGCCCGCATTTTGCGAGTGTTCTGTGACTTGAGGTGCGTTTTCCGCTTGGTTTTGGGAACCTACGCAAAGAGGAACGATGCTCCGCAAGGCTCATTATCCCTCTGTTTGGACGTCGGGCACGTGGATTGTCCGTCTGGTGGCGTGTGCTGTTCTCTCGAGTCTGCTGGGGGCGCTCGCGCTTGCCGGCCAGGCCAGCGCCGCAGGTGCTGTGACCGGCACGCTGGGGAGTGTGCGCGGAGCCGTCACGCAGACCGCGGCTCCGGCTACGCAGGCTGTTGGCAGCGTTGGTGCGCCGGTGAGTCAAGCAGTCACGCAGACGGCAGCTCCAGCTGACCAGACAGCGAGCAACGTCATCGCGCCCGTGACCAGAGCAGCCACGCAGGCCGTCGCGCCCGTCACGCAGACCACTGGAAAACTCCTCGCGCCGGTGAGCAAAGCAGTCACGCAGACGGCAGCTCCAGCTGACCAGACAGCGGACAATGTCATCGCGCCCGTGACCAGAGCAGCCATGCAGGCCGTCGCGCCCGTCACGCAGACCACTGGAAAACTCCTCGCGCCGGTGAGCAAAGCAGTCACGCAGACGGCAGCTCCAGCTGACCAGACAGCGGACAATGTCATCGCGCCCGTGACCAGAGCAGCCATGCAGGCCGTCGCGCCCGTCACGCAGACCACTGGAAAACTCCTCGCGCCAGTCAGCAAAGGCGCCATTCGCACGATCACCTCCGCCACCCAGACCGGATCGAATCGGCTCGCCGCGCTGCCTGTCCGCTCCTCCTCGTCGCCTCCGCCGCCGTCGGGCTCTCTCCTGAGCATCGGCGGTCGAGCTCCAAGGCTTCCGTTGCCGTCCGGCAA
Organism: uncultured Solirubrobacterales bacterium; assembly: GCA_963744245.1. Classification (GTDB taxonomy): domain Bacteria; phylum Actinomycetota; class Thermoleophilia; order Solirubrobacterales; family Solirubrobacteraceae; genus Palsa-744. Next base: position 2,236,204 of record CAVUST010000001.1, on the reverse strand, counting down.
GCCGATGGTCGGTGGTGGAGGATCCACTTCGGTCATTCCGGCGCCGGAGGCAACCAGCTCCCCGATCCACGGTCTGCTCGCGGGCGGCGGGAGGAGCGGCGGTCCAGGCGAAGCACCGTCCTCGAGTATCTCCTTCGGACCACGCGGCGCGGGGCCTGCGGCAGCTGGCCTGCCGGGCTCGCTTTCGGCCCACCTCCCGGTCGGCGCAGCTTCCACGGCGATAGCCGCTGCTGGCGGCCTGCTTGCGGCCCCTGTCTCACGCGAGCCCCACGCCGGCGCGTCGCGGGCGCCCGGAGTCCCTGCGAGCCGGCCTCCGAGCCCGGCGCCGGGAGGGCTCTCGCTGGCGAACGGGGGCGCCGCGGCCTTTGGTTTCTCACTCTTTCTCACTCTTGCGGGCCTCCTCGCGTTGGGGGCTTCGTGGCCGGGGCGCCGTATGCGGCTTGCGAGCGAGTCGTGGCCTGCAGCGCCCTTCGTCTTGATTCCCGAGCGTCCCGGCTAGCTCCTCCGGGATGACTCGTCGGTGCTGGATCGTCCGATCCAGCATCCGGATCCACCCCTGAGGCTGTCGTGCCTTTTGCGGGCGGGTCCTCGGTAATCAAGTCAAAAGCTCGAAAGGAGCTGATTCATGAAACGCCATTGCATAGCCATGGCCGCGAGCGTCTGCGCGCTCGCGCTGGCCCCAAGTGCAGCGCTAGCGGGCAACCAAGGAGGCGGTCTGATCGGAAGCGTGGTCGAACAGGCACAGACCGCCACCAACCAGAACACCACCGAACAGTCCGCCTCGAGCGAAGCCACCTCGAAGCAGACGAACATCAACGCTCCCGTCGCAATCGACAGTCCCGGATCGAACAACGGGAACGTGAACCAGTCCAACGAGGGCAACACCAGCTCGTCCTCGGAGAACAACAACAACACCAGCCAGGGCAACACCCAGAGCCAGCAGGGAACCGCCACCGGTGGCAACGGCGGCGACCATGGCTCTTGCGGCTGCAGCAGCAGTCAGGGCCAGGGTGGCCAGACGGTGGAGCAGAGCCAGTCCGGCTCGAACGGCAATAAAACCAACCAGGAAGCCAAGTCGAAGGCCTCCAACGAACAGATCAACATCAACGCTCCCGTCGCAATCGACAGCCCTGGGTCGAACGACGGGAACGTGCATCAGTCCAACAAGGCTGACACCAGCTCGTCCTCGGAGAACAACAACAACACCAGCCAAGGCAACACCCAGAGCCAGCAGGGAACCGCCACCGGCAGCAGCGGTGATCACCACGGCCACGAGAGCTCCTGTGGCTGCGGCGGTCAGGGCGGCGACAAGGGTCAGGGCGCTCAGAAGGTCGATCAGAGCCAGTCCGGCTCGAACAGCAACAGCACCAGCCAGTCGGGCGAAAGCTCGGCCAGCAACGAGCAGAGCAACGAAAACAAGCCGTCCTCGGAAGGATCCTCCTCCACCTGGGACGGTCAGGGCAGCTCATGTGGCTGCGATCACCACAACGGCGACGGCCAGAGCGGTGATGTCAACCAGTCCAACGAGGCCAGCACTTCCTCGTCCTCACAAAACAACAACGAAACCAACCAGGGCAACGAACAGAGCCAGGAGGGCTCGGCCACCTAGCAACACGACGCGGTAGAGAACACACGGCACAGGGGCGCCCCGGGCTCGCACGGGGCGCCCCTCGCCGTTCACATCGCCCGCGCCAGCCGTACGAAGAGAGCACCGAAAATTCTGGACTTGGGCAAAAAAGACCAGGTGGGTGCGGCGTCCCGTGCGTGAGTGGAGACGATCACCTACAGGTCGTCTGGCACGCGCCTGTAGCGAAGGTAAACGACGCGAGAGCCAAACGTCTTCGTCTCGACCAACTCCAGGTTGATCTTTTCGTCCAGGGTCGGGAAGTAGGGTGTACCCCCGCCGAGTAGGACCGGACTGACGAACAGCCGCCACTCGTCGATCAGCTCCAGCTTCATACACGCACGAGCGAGACCGGCGCCGCCGACGGCGACGTCCTTTCCGGGCTGTTCCTTGAGCCTCGAGACCTCCTCGCCGACGCCGTCCTTGGCCAGCCTGGTGTTGCCGACCACGCTCTGAAGCGTCGTGGAGAACACGACCTTCGGCAGGGCCTTCCAGATCTGGGCGAACTTGACGTGCTCCGCGAGGAGCGGACTCTCCTCAGCGGTCTCCCAGTAGACCATCGTTTCGTAGAGCCGCCGTCCGCAGAGATGCACGCCAGTCTCCTGCACCTGCTGGGTGTGAAACAGAAACAGCTCCTCGTTGGGCACCGACCAGTCGATCGCGCCATCGGGCCCGGCGATGTAGCCGTCCAGTGACACAGTCATCGAGTAGATCAGCTTCCGCATCACGGTCCTCCTTCGGTTGCGTGGGCGCTCTTGTGGACCCGCCCGAGACGCGAAGCGCTATTAGTCGGCCCACCAGTCCCGCTGACCCTCGACGTCTTCTCGCGGATTTTCGCCGAGATGGGGCGCACCGAACACGAGGATCTTGAGGCCCTCTGGCCCGCTCTCGTAGCCTCGCCACGTACCGGGTGGGACGCGCACCGCGTCCCACTCCTTGAGCTCGACGATCTCGTCGTCGAGCTTCATCCGCCCGCTCCCGCCCACGACCACGTACACCTCCTCCTGCTCCTTGTGCGTGTGGCCGTACGGGAAGCGATAGTCGGGCGGAATGCGCTGATGGCTGAGACCGGACTGCTCGAGCTCGAGCGCCTTGCTCGCCATGCGGAACTCCAGGTCCGGCGCGCCGTCGAAGTTGGACCCAAGGTCCTCCAGATCCTCCCTGAGGTTCCTGAGCGTGAACGGCACAGCCACGATTCTATTGCTCAGGAGGTCGCACCGCCGCCGCCGGTGCAGCAGCGCTGACGCGACATCGAGTCCGGTCTTCGACAAAGACGAGGCGGACTGAGCACAGCTCATCAAGCAGTACCGCAGCCGAGTCCTCCTAACGCTGGCGAGGAGGCTGACGGCGGACGGACCGGTCAGCCAATCTGCTCGGCCAGAGCGACGATGATGCCCGCGGGGCCGCGGAGGCAGCAGATCGCATGAACCGCTTTCAAGCCTCGCGTCGACGCAACCGATCGGTCCGCGCGCGCCGCTCGCTGTTACTCACGGCGTGACGAAGCCGGTGACGCGGAACAGCGTTGAGATGTAGTATCGGCCGATGGCGCAGCGGCAGGGCGCGGTGGCGGTCGCTAACGAGGAAGCGGTGCGTGCATGGGACACGGTGCTGTATGAGCGGTGGAAGTCGAACCGCAGGGTGCTCGTGGGCGCGCTGACAGAGATCACCGAGGAGGCCTTCGAGCTCTTTCCGCCGCCCGGGCGTGCCTGCTGCATTGACATCGGGTGCGGCTTCGGCGAGACAACTCAGCAGCTGGCTGAGCTCGTCGGACCGGGAGGCTTCGCGCTAGGCATTGATTCCTCGCCGCGGTTCATAGAGGACGCCCGTCGCGAGGCTGTCGAGGCGGGGGTCGAGAACGTTGCGTTCGAGACCGCCGATGCGCAGACGGCTGAGTGGGATCCCATCTACGACTACGCCTTCTCGCGCATGGGAACGCAGTTCTTCGCAGGACCGGTTCCGGCTATGCGCGCAATCCGTGGCTCGCTCAAGCCCGGCGGTAGGCTCGCCAAGGTCTGCTGGCGCCGCAAGGCCGATAGCCCGATGTGGGCGGAGACAGAGCAGGTCGTTGAGCGGTTCCTCTCGCGCCCTGAAGAGTATGTGGCCGACACCTGCGGGCCCGGCCCATTCTCGCTCGGTAATCCCGAGACCACCCGCGGGATTCTCGACGCCGCCGGGTTCGACGAGATCGAGCTGCATCAGCGCGACTTCGACTACTTCATGGGCGCGGACATGGACGAGGCGATCGACTCCCTGCTCGCGATCGGGCCCGGCGCCGAGCTGATCCGCCTGAACGGCGAGTATGGGGAGAGCCGTCGGGGGGAGATCGCTGAGGCCCTGAGGGACCACTACGCGGCCTGGCAGAAGCCCGATGGCTCCATAGTCGGCCGCGGGTCCGTCTGGATCGTCGCAGCCACGAACCCGGGGTAACAGTCAAGGGTCAAGTCGTTCGATCCAGTTGTGCATGCGCTCAGTTGCTGTGTCGACGTGCGTGAGGTATCGACTTACGGCCGTCCGTGTGGACGGCTCGGCCGCGTGGTCGGTGAGCGCATGCATCAGGTTGAGCCGGCTCACGGCCATCCAGGTGGCGAGCTCGGGCTCGCTCAGCCATCTCGTCTCGGTACTCCATGTGGCGCTCATCAGGCGCGGCCAGTCGTGGATGCCGCTGGGGTAGGGGGTAGACGGGCACAGCCGGTTCTTGTCGGTGTCGTCATGTATGTGGGCCTCGAGGAAGCCGATGAGGGCTGCGTTGAAGCAGGGCGAGAGGTAGCGCACCTGCTGGAGCACGATTCGCCCTGGCTGGAAGATGGCGGTGGCGGGCGCGTTGTTCAGGCCGAGCGCTGTGCAGTCCACGTGAAGGACATCCGGCGCGGTTCGAGCCTCTCCGTGCTCGAGCACGATCCGATCGGCCTCAATCCGTCGTACCCGACCGAGCCTGACCACATCCTCGACCTGGCGCAACGCGTCGAGCTCGCCTGCGCTGAGCATCGTGCCCCGGTACATCGTTGCCGGCCAGGAACGGTCGATGCGTACGAGCCTCCCCGAAGCCTCGAGCTGCTCGAACAGGGCGTCGACGTCGGACGCATGGGCCGCGGCCTCGGCATCGAGGGAGATCCCCTCCATGATCCCGGCGACCTGATCCAGCGGCTGGAAGTGGCGGCGGTCATAGAACCACGCATCGCGGGGCCGGATCCAGCGAATCCGGTCGGGCGCCACGTCGTTGTCAAGGAGCCACATGCACGCATCCACCGCCGTCTTGCCGGACCCAAGGACTGTGTAGGAAATGCCCGAGCCGGCCGCCGCGGGCAGATCGTTGACGGGTACGACCCGTGCGGACGGTGCCACGTCGAACGGGATCGCGTGGGTGGCCGGGATCGACCCCTCCAGATATCGAGCGTCGACGACCCTCCGGCTTACCGCGACGTCGTGAATCTTCCCCGTACCCAGGTCTCTGACCTGCCCACCATCACTCCCGCCGCCCAGGTGCTCGTGGCGCATGAGCAAGCGCAAACGACCCGTGCCCGCGAGCCGCTCGGCCGCCTCGGCAAAGTACTCGCGGACCTCACCGCCCGTCGCCCGCTCGTAGAACCCGGCGTTCTCGCCGACCTGGTCGATGCGATCCTCGCCCAGCGGCAACGAGTTCACCCCGTAGAACGCCGACGGAGTATGCAGGCGGACGAATGGATACACATCCCGCCAGTGACCGCCGGGGACCTCCCTGCGGTCGACGATCGTCACCTCGACATCCGCATCCTCGGCGATCAGCGCGTCCGCGAACGCAAGGCCGCTCGCGCCCGCCCCCACCACCAGATAGTCCGTCTGGATCGCCACTCGCCGCTCCCTTCGCATCCCGTTTGTACGTACGATCTATTTGTGCGTCGACTCCTTCCAAATCTGACACCACGCAACGACGGCTAAGCCCGCGGCTCGCGTCCACATGAGCGGGATTGGCCGGTCTCACATGGCCAGGATTCCGGTCTCATATGAATGATACGCCGCACTCAGAAACCCAAACTGATGCACTACCCCTTCACGCGCGATAATCTATGTTATGTCAACTAGTTCAGGAATCAGGCTGCGTGGAAGAGATCGAGATGCACAGCAGCGACCTTGAGTCACAGCCCCCAATCATCGCGCGCAGCGTCGAAAAGGCGCAGAGTTGGCTGAAGGACGTCGCGACTGAGCTCGGCAACGGCGATCGCCAGTATGCGTATCGCGTGCTGCGAGCTGTGCTGCACGTCCTGCGCGACCGGCTGACGATCGACGTGGCGGCGAAGCTTGCCGCGCAGCTGCCGACCCTGATCCGCGGCATCTACTACGAGGACTGGGATCCGAGTCGCACGCCGATGCCGCCCCACACCCGCGACACGTTCCTCGAGCACGTCGTCAGCGAGGGCCGCTTCTCCGGTGAGACCGAGGCGTCCGTTGCAGTCACGGCCGTCGCGGCGGTCCTGCGCAAGCGCCTCACCCCGGATGAGATCGATGCGATCCTGGCGATCATGCCAGAGAAGCTCCGTGTGCTGATCGCGGTCTGACTCACGTACCTCCTCCGCCGGCCAGATCGCGGGCGCGCGCGAGCACGGCATCGATCATCGGCTCGGTCAGCCTGCCCGTGAACGTGTTCTGTTGGCTCGGGTGGTAGCAGCCGAGCAGCGTGTATCGCGCGCCCTGATACTCCGCGGCGTGAGCGAATCGCGGGCGCGGGCGCTGCACGGTAATCGTCGGCGGGGCCTCTGACGAGCCAGCGGCGCCGCCGAATGCGACCGCGGCACTCAGGCGCAGCGCGGCATCCCACGCGAACGCGCCCAGGCACAGAATCACCGACACCCGCTGCAGCAGCTCCAGTTCGCGCACGCTCCAGGGCAGGCACGCATCGCGCTCCTCCGGGGTGGGCTTGTTCGCCGGTGGCGCGCATCGCACAGCCGCGGTCACCCACGCGTCGCGCAACCGCAGACCGTCATCGCGCGCCGTCGAGGTTGGCTGGCTGGCCAGGCCGGCACGCCACATCGCCGCGTACAGGAAGTCGCCCGAGCGATCGCCGGTGAACATCCTGCCGGTCCGGTTCGCGCCGTGGGCGGCCGGCGCGAGTCCCAGCACCAGCACGCGCGCCCGCGGGTCGCCGAAGCCGGGCAGCGGCCTGCCCCAGTACTGCTGATCGGCAAACGCCGCTTTGCGCTCACGCGCTGTCTGCTCACGCCAGGCCACCAGCCTCGGGCAGCGCCGGCACCCGACGACGTCCTCTCGCAGGGCTTGCAGATCCTCGCTCACCGTCACCGCCGGGCCGGCGTCGTGGCGCCCACGAGCAGATCGTCAGACATGTGCACCGGGCGGTAGTAGCATCGCTGTGAGTATGTCGTTGTGGATGGTGATCGTCCTGCTCGGGTTGATGAAGCTGCCGCTGGCAGCGCTCATGCTGTGGATCCCGTTCCGCAACGATCAGGCGATGAGCGTCAGTGCCACCCCGGCCGCGGCGGACGGGGCCGGGGACTCCGAGGACGACGGCGGCAGCATGGCGCTTTCAGCCTCGCCCCTGGATCCGCACCCGCGGTCTCCCCGCCCGCGACCGCGCCGGCGCGGACCGCATGGCTCGGAGACGCCCTACCCCTCCCCACGACGGATGCGCCGCTCGACTGGGAGCGCCAGACTCGGCACCAGGATGACGCCGGTGCGCGGACGCAGCGCCGCGTCTCAGTGCTCGCGGGCTCAGCGGTTGCGCTTGCGCTGACGACGCGCGGCCTTTGCTTTCGCGCGACGCTTGCGCATCATCGCAGCCATGTCGCGGGCGGATCGTCCCTCGGCCGTCGCCTGTCCGTCGGGAACGGGTGCAACCCGATGCGCATCGCGCAGGATCATGAACGCGATCCCGGCGATCAGCGCCCCCGCGGCGATGAGCCCCAGCAGCAGAACGCTGCCCGTATTCGAGTTGGACGTCGTCGTCGACGCCGTGGATTCCGTCGTAGTGGTGGTTGGGGTCGTCGCGGTTGACGCCTGCTTGCCGCCTTCGGTCAGTTCGCTGAACGCGTTCCCACCGGCCGCGCTCGCCGCCACCGCCGAGGGTGCGCACACGGCAGCCGGGACGAGCGCCGCAACCGCGCACAGGCAACCAAGGCCGACCCATGATCGGCGCGCGAGACGGATGAGCATGCAGCCGAGAATATCGCCTGAGGCGCGCCCAGGAGCACGTCCCGATCGAGTCTCCCCGGCGCCCGCGTGCTGCCGAGGCGGGTGTCTGTCACCCTCGCCGACACCTCCGCACCCGACGACCGCCGCGCAGACCGTAGAATGACCGCGCGATGGCGCCAAAACAACGTCAGATCCGAATGGAGCAGCGCGGCGGGCTGGAGGCGATCCAGGCGCTCGAGCAGCGCTCGGACGAGGAGCTCGAAAACGAGACCAAGTACAAGTCGGCCGCCCTGGCGATCCTCGGGGCGCGCGCGTCCGAGCGCTTCGACGCCGAGGAGGCGCGCGGCTACTTCCAGCGCGCGATCGCCGCGGCCCGCCCGCAGGAGCGGATGCAGCTGCGACGGATGGCCGACGCCTCGCTGGCGCTGGCCGAACGTCGCGCGGGCGATCTCAAGGATGCGGTCGAGCGCCTCGGACAGACCCCGCCGACCGGCCGGCAGATGTTCGCGCTGCGCGCGATGGGCCTGCTCATCCCTCCCGGCTCCGCCGGCATGCTCGCGCGCGTGCGCGGGATCGTGTTGATCGTGATCCTGATCGTGGTGCTGCTCGCGATCGGGCTCGGCATCGTCGAGCTGATCTCACTGCCGTTCGGCGGGCTGGGCATCGCGCCCGGCGTGCTGCTCGGCCTCTTCCTCGTGGCGGCCGTCCTCGCGGTGATCGCCGCGATCGGCCGGCGCCGACGCAACCGCGCACAGGCCGAGGCTCGCGGCAGCTCCTGAGCGCTTGCTCAGCGGATGCATCGGGGAGTTGCGCGAAGATGTCTCCGATGGCCAAACAAACGCATCACAAGCACACCTCGCGCAAGGACTACCGGCGCCTGCTCGACACGCTGGCCGAGCACGAGGCGGTGCATCGCGTGGCCACCGGCCGTGTCAAGCCGCGGATGGGCGCCGGGCGTCCTATCGCGGCGATCTCGAAGGTGCGTCGGGTCGACTCGGGCCTGTCGATCACGATCAACTCCGCGGGCGCGATCATCGACGCCTACGTCGTCACCGATCGTCCTGACGAGGTGATCGCGTTCATGCGCTCACAGGACTGGACGCGCTGAGTGGGCGCCCCAACGTGCCTGCTGGTGAATCCGTCCGCCGGGGGTGGCCGGGCGCGCAAGGCCGCTCCGGGTGTCGAGCGCCGGCTGCGCGAGCTCGGCCTGGAGGTGCGTCGCGAGGACACCCGCGACCTCGAGCACGCCCGCGCGCTCGCCCTCGCAGGAGCGCGTGCCGGCGAGACGGTGGCGGTGCTCAGCGGCGACGGCACGATCGGCGCGGTCGCCGACGCGCTGCGCGAGACTCCCGGGGCCGTGCTCGGTGTCCTGCCGGGAGGTCGTGGCAACGACCTCGCGCGGGTGCTCGCAATCTCCCAAGATCCACTGGAGGCCTGCACAACGATCGCGCAGGGAGTGCCACGCGCGATGGACGTCGGCGAGATCGACGGGCGGGCGTTCGTGGGAATCGCCTCGGTCGGGTTCGACTCAGACGCCAACCGCATCGCCAACCAGGCGCCGTCTTGGCTTGGAAGTCTGGTGTACGCGTATGGTGCGCTGCGGGCGCTGATCGCGTGGCATCCGGCCCGGTTCGAGATCGAGCTCGATCCGCCTGGCGAGCGCGTGAGCGTCTTGGCGTACACCGTCGGCGCCTGCAACTCCCGCTCCTACGGCGGCGGGATGCGCGCCGCGCCGGACGCACTGCTGGACGACGGCCTGCTAGACGTCGTCGTCCTGGAAAACGTCAGCAAGCTCAGGTTCGTGACGAAGATACTGCCGAAGGTGTTCAGCGGAGCGCACGTGTCGGAGCCCGGAGTGCGTGTCTGGCGCGCGCGCGAGATCTCCGTCGGCGCCGATCGTCCGTTTGAGACGTACGCCGACGGCGATCCGATCGGCGAGCTGCCCGTGCGCGTGCGCGCTTTGGCGGGGGTGGTGCAAGTGCTCGTCCCGGACGATGTGGCGGCGAACGCGGCCTTTGGCTCACCCAGATCGCTGAGCTCCTCCTGCCCATCGCCGTCCGCGCCCGGAGCGTCTGCACCCTCGTCAAGGCATCCGCTCGAGGACTCTTGATGGCAAGCCTGCTCGGGCCGAAGCTCGCGCTCGCGCGAGCCGCCGGTGCTCTCTCGCGTCTGCGTGGAGGGGGAGCGACAAGCGCCCCCGGCAAGGTGCTGCTGAGGCTGGAGCCGGGCGCGCTCGGCGCGCTCTCCGCACGTCTGGATCGGGGGAGCGTGCTCGTCTCCGCGACGAACGGCAAGACGACGACGGCAGCGATGCTCGCCTGCATCCTCGAGCGCCACGGCGTCGCGCTCGTGCACAACCAGGCGGGGGCGAACATGGCCGGCGGAATCGCCTCGACCTTGCTGTCGGCCGCTCGCCCGCAGGGACGGATCGCAGGCGAGCTGGGTGTGTTCGAGGTCGACGAGCTCTGGCTCGAGCAGGTCGCCAAGCAGCTGCGCGGGCTGCGCGCGGTGCTGCTGTCGAACCTGTTCCGCGACCAGCTCGACCGCTACGGCGAGCTCGAGACCATCGCCGACAGCTGGGTCTCGGCGCTCGCAAGCGGACCGGCGCGGTCGGCGACACTCGTGCTGAACGCCGACGATCCGCTCGTGGCCGATCTCGGGCGCGACCGTATCGGTCCCGCGAACGGTGGCGCCCATGGCGATCGCGCCGGTACGAACGACGGCGGCGAGAGCGACGTCGGTCCGGTCGTGTACTTCGGCGTCGAGGACGACTCGCTCGCACTGGCCGGCATGGCGCACGCCGCCGACGCCAAGCACTGCCGCCGCTGCGGCGCGCCATACGTGTTCGACGCCGTCTATCTCGGTCATCTCGGGCACTACCACTGCCCGAGCTGCGGTCGGCGGCGACCCTCCCCCAACGTCCGCGCCGGCGAGGTCACCCTGGAAGGCGTGCGCGGGGCGCGATTCCGGTTGAGCGTCCCCGCGGGCGAGGCCGAGGTGGCGCTGAGGCTGCCCGGGCTCTACAACGTCTACAACGCGCTCGCCGCGGCGGCGCTGGCGGTCGCGCTGGAGATACCCTTGCACGACATCCTCTCCGGCTTGCAGAACGCCACGGCCGCCTTCGGGCGAGCGGAGACCGTCACGGTGGATGGCCGCAAGACGCAGATCCTGCTCGTCAAGAACCCCGCGGGCACCAACGAGGTGCTGCGCACGCTCGCGCTCGAGCCCGGCGAGCACGATTTGCTGGGGGTGCTCAACGACAACATCGCCGACGGGCGCGACGTCTCCTGGATCTGGGACGCCGACTACGAGCTGCTGGCCGGGCGCGTGCGCAGCGCCACGTGCGCCGGCACGCGCGCACCCGAGCTGGCGCTGCGCTTGAAGTACGCCGGGGTCGATCCGCAGCGCATCCGCGTCATCGAGGACCTGGGGCAGGCGCTCACCGCCGCGACGGCCGATCGGCCAGACCCCGACGGCGGTCAGCCGCTGTATGCGCTGCCGACGTACACCGCAATGCTCGCGCTGCGCGAGCTGCTCGTGCGACGCGGAGAGGTGGGCAGCTCATGGCTCTGAGCACCGCAAGTGAACACACACTGCGGGTCTGTGCGCTGTATCCGGACCTGATGAACATCTACGCCGATCGCGGCAACCTGCTCGTGCTGCAGCGCCGCTGCGAATGGCGGGAGATTGGGTTCGAGCTCACGGGCAGCGGACTCGGCGAGCCACTTGACGCACACGCGCACGACCTGTTCTACATCGGAGGCGGCCAAGACCGCGACCAGCGACTGTGCGCCGAGGACCTGCTTCAGACCAAGCGCACGGCACTGCACGAGGCCGCCGCGCACGGAGCGCTCATCCTGGGCGTGTGCGGCGGATATCAGCTGCTCGGGCACTCCTATACGCTCGGCGAGCAGCAGATCGAGGGCGTCGGGCTGCTCGACGTGCAAACCGTCCGCGATCCCGGCCCGCGATTGATCGGCAACGTCGCGATCGAGGTCTCGCTCGAGGGCGAGGGCGATCGGCGCGTGCTGGCGGGGTTCGAGAATCACGGCGGGCGCACCCATCTCGGTGAGAATGCACACGCACTGGGACGTGTCCTCGAGGGTCACGGCAACGACGGCCGCTCAGGCAAGGAGGGCGCCCGGGCGGGGACCACGATCGGCACCTACCTGCACGGCCCGCTGCTGCCCAAGAACGCCTGGTTCGCCGACTGGCTCATCGCCACCGCGCTGCGCATCGACCCAAGTGAGTTGAGCCCCTTGGACGATGGCCCGGAGCGCGAGGCGCATCGCAGCGCTCGTCGTGCCGCGGGGGTGTGAGCGAACGCGTGGCGAGCAGCCGGTGGGGCGCCCGCAAGGTTTGTGAGTTGGGGTTGGGCGAGACCTGGTCGCCAGCGGGTCCGCGGGCCGAGTCCGTCGCGGAACGCCTCAGGAGAAAGCGCTTGCAAAGCGGGCACGCAGCCTCAGCGCTTCGCGGAGTCGGTGGCTTTCACCGCGCCCGAGTCCCGATCAGTCCCGTCCCTCGCTCTCCCGCCGGTTTCCCAGGCGGGAGGAGATGCGGTCGGCAGTGGAGATCAGATGCGCGCCGAGGGCGTCGGCGAGCTCCTCGACCGCGATTCCCGGAGCGCCGGCCGTCAAGTCGATCGCCGCGGTTATCTCGCCGGCCTCGTCGAACACCGGGGCGGCGATCGCCACCCTGCCGCTCGCTAACTCCTGATCCTCGACGGCGAGACCTTCCTCCAAGACCTGGGCGAGCTCGTCGCGCAGCATGCCTTTCGTCACGATCGTGTTCGGTCCGCGGCGCTTGAGGTCTGCGTGCGACAGCGCCTCGCGACGCTGCTGCTCGGGCAGGTGTGCGAGCAGGACCTTGCCGAGCGCAGTGCAGTATGCGGGCAGCCTCGCTCCGGCCTGCACGTCGGGGCCGGGTACCCGCTGGCGACGGCGGAACCCCTGCACGCGGTCCACATAGACGATCTCGTCGTCCTCGAGCAGGGCGATGCTCGTCGCATAGCCCGATCTGTGCGCAAGCTCGGCGAGATCCGCGTGGGCTTGCTCGCGCAGGCTCGTCTCGTTCAACGCCGCCATCCCCAGCTCGGTGACGCGCAGCCCGAGCCGATACTTGCGCCTTGCTCCCTGCCGCAGATGTCCAAGCGCGAGCAGCGTGATGACATAGCGATGGGTCGTCGAGCGGCTCATCCCCAGCCGCTCCGCGACGTCGGCGATCCCCAGCACGGGCGTCTCGGGCGTGAAGCACTCGAGGATCGCCAGGCCCCGCTCCAGCGACTGCGAATACCGGGGTTCGGAGAGGTCGGGGATCCTCCACGTGTCCGGATAGCTGGTACCGGCGCGAGGCGGCATCGCTAGTCGACCGTCCCGGCCGGCCCGAGGTGCGGGCGGACGCTCAACGCGCCGACCGACGTGATCCTCGGGGCGCGGGCCCGAAAGGGCCGGACGCCGCATGACGACGTCCGGCCCATCTCTGGCGAGACGGAGGTAAGGGTGGGGTGACAAGCCGCACGCGCCACCCGGGGTTGCCGGGCAACGCCTGGCCCTCTGAGAAGGTCAGGCGAGACGCGGTCGGCAGTGTCAATCCTTACCACCACGCTCATCATGACGGCCGCGCATGCCCGTGTATAGCGACATGTCGCTATGTCACGACCTACGGTCCATGTTCGGCAAGATCGGCGGTGTGGATCGGTGCAGGACAGGCGCCGATCGCCGCCCGCCGGGCGCGCCTGCCGGGGGCGGGCCGGCACTCGCGCGAGCGGAGCACGACGCGCGATCCGGCATGCGGCGTCACGATCACGCTGCGCCACCGCGGGCGCTCCATGCGCCGGCTCGCGGGACTGACGGTCATCGTCTCGAGCACCGTGCGCAGCACCGTCTGCATCTCCAGCAGCGCCAGATGCGAGCCCGGACAGCGCCGGCGTCCTCCCCCCCACGGCAGGTAGGCGTGCGGGCTGGGCTGACCTTCCAGGAAGCGCTCGGGACGGAACTCGTCCGGCTCGGGATAGACGTCGGGATCGTGGTGCAGCAGGTAGATGCATCCGAGCAGATGCGCCGGCGGCTCGTATGTCCATCCGCCGATCTCGATCGGCTGCACGACCGCGCGTGGAATCGTGAACAGGAACACCGGCCGATGACGCAGCACCTCCTGGATCGTCGCCGTCATGTACGCGTCGCCCGCGCCTTCGTCGATCTCCTCGATCAGCCGTCGCTGCACGCGCGGATTGTGCGCGAGCAGCTGAAACGCCCACGCGAGCTGCGAGGCCGTCGTCTCGTGCCCGGCGAGGATCAGCGACATGACGTTGTCGCGCAACTGCGCGCGGGTCATCGGCGTGCCGTCCGTGCTGCGTGCCGCGAGGAGCGCCGCGAGCGCGTCAGGACTGGCACCGTCAACCGAGTGGCGGCGCTCGTCGATCAGCGCGTGGATCAGCGTGTCCACTTCGGATCGATGCTCCTGAAAGCGCCTCCAGATCGTCCGTCCCGGGCCATGCCGGAGATTGGGCACCGGAAACACGACACTGCCCGTGACAGCCAACATTGCCAGCACCTTGTCAAGAAGGACCGACAGACGGTCCTCGTATTGACGCTCCCCGCCGGCAAACACGCGTTGCAGGATCACCTTCAGGGTCAGCGCACGCAGGCGCGGATGCAGCGGGAGTGACGCATCTTGCGGCCATAAGGCGATCGTACGTCGCATGGTGTCGATCCCCCACAGGCTCTCTGTCTCGACCATGCGCTTGCGCAGCGCCGGCAGCACCGCTCTGCGTCCGTTCAGATGCTCGCTTCCATCCAAAAGCATGAAGGAGCATCGACCGACGATCGGCGCTATCTTCGCGCCGCCCTTCCCCGGATGAAGCATGTCGGCTGGGGCTGCAAGCATCGCTTTCACCTCGGCCGGGTCGGACAGGAACACAAGCCGGGGGAAACTCGTCATCCTGTGTGTGAAGCGCTTGCCATACCGATCTTTGCATCGCTCCATGTACGAAAACGGTGATCTCCAGTACGCGTATGTCAGCACCGGCGTGGGAAGAGGCATGCCGGGGGGCAGCCCATGGCAGAAGTCGACGGAATGGACGTCCCTTGATCTCGTCGCCCGCCACACGCGTGCGACTACCAGCAGCAGTCTTGTGAGAGGCCCGCTGGCGTCGACAAGCGTGCGTGTCGTCTCTCGGGTTTTGGGACTGCCCATGCCTGGGGTCGATAGGTACATCGCCACGATTCCCTCCGTCAAAACGACATGCCGCCGTCCGTTGGGAAGACCTCGCGCCTGGCTTACCATCTGCCGGATGATCGCCACAAGTCGCTCCAATGCGACGATCTCGCTGGGATAGTGGGAAATGTAGCTGTGACTGTCGTTGACGACGTCGTGCGTCCGATCGACATAGCTGTCGAGCATCGTGATTGCAAGTGCAACCCATGGAAAGTAGGCCGACTGAACTGCCATCAGGTCGCGCCACTCACACACCGGTTCCGCCGCAAGCGCGAACAGGACGTGGGGCATGAAAGCGCCCGCGGCCGCTGTCGACTCGAACCAGTGGAGCTCCCGTCCATCGCCATGTTCACGTTCTGCCCAGTCCCTCAGCGCCGCATCGCGACGTCGTGGCTCGGGCTCATGATTGAGATGTTGAATCGCGCAGCGCTCAACGCCATGGAGCATTGACTTACGCACCTGTCGATATGACGGCAGCTCGACGCACATTCGCCGGCATGCTTCAACGAGCGCAAGCAGATATCCACCGTCGTCTTTCCACGGGTGATACCGGTAGTAGTCGGATATCGGCGCCTCCGGGTCGAGCGCCTCGACCAGTGCTCGGTGCAGCTGGCGCCCGTTTGCGTGACCCGTGCTCGCCCCACGCTCACTGACGCTGTCCAGGAAGTCCCACATGACCTGGTAGGAGACCAGCAGTTTGACGAGTTGCTTGTTCCGACGCCTTGGCAGGATCGAGAACAGCGAAGCGCCCTCTACGTTGTCGCGCTTCAGGACGAGCGAGTCAAGTGCATCCGCGCGCGTCGCAACATCCGGCATTGCCTCAGCACGCCGGCGCCAGGCACACAGCTCGCGCGACGTCGCCCGTCGACTCCACAGCAGTCCGCGGACCATCGCTGCGATGAGCGTCGAAAACTGTGCTGGAGACAGAAACAGAATACCAGTAACTCCAACGGCACTAATATTTACAAGCCTAGAGGGTTGGCGCGAACAATCTCATGACATCTCTCTCGAGACTCAAGAGAGATTCCGCAGACACGGCCGGAACGCTTGTGCAAACGTCTGTGAGACTAGGTCTCAGGCCACGGATACGGAGCCACGCATGCGGCACGAAAGCCCGGTATTGCCACACATGCGGCCGCCACCACCGTCATCAGCGCGAAGCTGACGAGAGCCACGAGCACGTTGGCCGAAAGGACGACCGGGAAGCCCGTAACGCTCACGAGTGCATGCCCCAGAAGGAGTTGCCCATAGATGCCGAGGCACGCTCCGATCAAGCACCCGGCGCCGATCAGCAGCGCGCTCTCGCAGATCAACGCCAGCCACAGAGTCCCGGTGTCATAGCCCTGCACCTTCATGCGGGCGAACCGGCGACGGCGCTGCCAGACCGTAGCGCCCATCACCGTCGCGGTTGCCAGGATCCCGGCCACCAGTGCCAACAGGGCGATCTGAGAGAGGCGCCCCAACCCCTGACGACTCGCAGCCTGCTGAGCCAGTTCGCGCTGCATCGCGGTTTCGACCGCGAGCCCCGACCGCGGTCCCAGGACGGTCCGAATCTCCCCGCGAACGACGGGAGGCGACGCAGTGGAGGCCAGCTTCACGTCGTACGCGCTCGGGTCGGGGCTTTCCCACGCCCGCGCGTAGTCTTCGCCGTTGAGGACGATCGCGCCCGGAGGCCATCCCAGGTTCGTCGTCAGCGCTGCGACCCGAAACGCGGTCTCGCGAGGCGAAGGCAGCACAAAGGTCTGCCCGACGCGCAGATGATGCTGGGCCGCGAGCGTCTTCGAGATGGCTGCCCAGCCACCGGTGCGAAGTCGCGACTCCGACAGTGCAAGGTCACCGGAGACGAGTTGGCTCGGAGGTATGGGGAACGACGTCGTCGATGGTGGAGCCAGTACCCACACACGACGCCCGCCGTATTCGAGAAACCCGCCTCGATACGGACTGATCGACAGGACACCGGGTATGCGCGCAAGCCTCGACGTGTCGACGTCTTTGAACGGTGTCGTCGTAAACAGACTCTGTTCTCCAGACGGCGCCACCCACAGGTCTGCCACCGACGTTATGCCGTGAAACGAGCGATCCAGACCGTGTTCGAGATTGGTACGCGACCCTTGGATCGTGACGCTGCCGAAAACGGCGACGGCCGCAGTCGCGGCGATCGCGATCGACCGGGTGTGCGTCTTCGGAGAACGCAGTTCGATCACCGCGATCTCGGTGGCTCCGACACCAGACAGACGCTGCAGCCGCTCGAAGCCCGCCGCGATCACCTCGAGCAGGAGCGGCAGCAGAAGCAGCAGCGCGACGATCAAAGCCACAATGCCGAGGACCGCCGACCGTGGCGCGGCGAACAGAATGATCGTCGTGATCCCGATGCAGGCACAACCGCCGATGAGCATTCCTGTCCTGCGCGCGTCCAGCAGGGAGCGTTCGCGCGGGGCCTCCGCCCGCCTGGCACGCGCCCAGACGTCCCGTACCGGAGTCAACACGCCGATGCACGAAGCGATCACGCCCGCGCCGATCGCCACAGCGACGCTCTCCCAGGTGACGATGCGCTGCGAGCCGATCGGAAACGCGAGCGACAAAAATCCCGGGGGTGAGCTGAACGCGACGATCGAGAGCAGATCGCCAAGCGCCAGACCGAGGATGGAGGCAACCGCAGAGAGCACGAGCGCGTCGAACAGGAGCGTCTTGACCGTCTCCCAGCGCGTCGCACCGCCCCGTCGCAGTTCCCGTATCAGCGCTCGACGGGAGTCCGTCGTGAGCAGCATCGCGCAGTACGCAAACATGAACCCCACCAACGCACAGATCGCCGCGAACGTCTTCGTGGACTGATCCACCGGCGCCGCGGCCTGACTGAACAGCGTCGCCTCATAGTTCGCGGGCTCGACGTTCATGCGCCCCGCCGCCAGTCCGACGAGCCCCGCATGCACCGCCTTGTCGGCTCCGGGTCGCACCTGGACGAGGACTCGCGTGATCCGACCCCTCATTCCGGTCAGTCTCTGCGCGTAGCCAAGCGGCGCCAACGCGATCGGGCTGTTGGCCAGCACCCCGATGCTCCTTTCCGTCAATTCAAGACCGACGAACGCGTGGACGACGTCCGGGCCGACCTGCAGCTTGACGAGCTGCAGCGGGCCAACCCCGAGCTTGCTCGCGATCGGCGCCGGCAGTGCAAGCACGCGCCTACCCACAAGCTGCGCACCGGTGAAGTGCCGCAACAGCCGTCCGGCGAGGTGCACGTCGCGGGGTTGGGTGGCGATCAGATCGACCGGCTGAGTGCCGTGCGGGCCAATCACGCTCGCCTGCACCTCAAGCACAGGCACCGCCGCGCGCACACCCGGGAGGCGCTGAACCTCCTCGACCAACGACTCGCTGAACCCCCGCGGACCGCGCGCCTTCAACTGATACGTCGACTGTCCAACGACCCCGCTGGTGAGCTGCGCGACCGACGCGTCCAGGCTCGTGCTCGCGACCTGCGACGCGAACAGCAGCGCCACGCCAACGGCGATCCCGAGCACCGCGAACAGCTCCTGCACGAGCACCACTCGCGCTTTCAGCCGCACCATGTACAGGTGCGCGATGTTCGACAGCCGCATCTCTACCGTGCGGTCTCCGGCGCCCGTGCGGGTAGGAACAGGTGGTCGGGCTCGTAGTCGACGAGACGCCCGTCGCGCAGCGCATGCACCCGGTCGGCGAACGCCGTCGCCTGCGGATCGTGAGTGACGAGCAGCACGGCCGCGTCCTGCTCGCGGCAGACCTCCACCAGCAGCCGCAGGATCTCACGACCACGATGGGTGTCGAGGCTGCCCGTCGGCTCGTCGGCGAGCACGAGCTTCGGGCCGGTCGACAGCGCGCGGGCGATCATCACGCGCTGGCGCTCGCCCATCGAGAGCTGATCGGCGCGGTGGGCGAGGCGGTCGCCGAGTCCCAGGCGCACGAGCAGCGGCTCGATCCGGTGCTCGGCGTCGCGGTTGTGTTCGAGCAGCCACAGCTTCATCGCCGCGTTCTGCACGACGTTGCCACCGGGCAGCAGATCCGAGGTCTGATCCACGAACCCCAGCTCGCGCAGCCGGTAGTGCGAGCGCTCGGCGTCGCTCAGCCCGGACAGGTCGCGCCCCGCGACGAGCACCGCGCCGCTGTCGGGCTCGATCAGCGCCGCAATCAGCATCAGCAGCGTCGTCTTGCCCGATCCGCTCGGTCCATACAACGCCACGAGCTCTCCGGCCGCGATCGACAGCGACACCCCGTCCACCGCTCGCACCGGCTCGGCATCGCCCACGTGGTAGTGCTTGACGAGGTTGTGCAGCTCGAGCATCAGCGGTGTGCGCGGCGCCGATGCTCGCCCGGGAAGTTCAGGACGTTCGTCTCCACCGGCGCAGACGGCGCAACCAGCAGCTCTCCCCCGCCGAGCGAGGCCACCCGATCGAAGTTGGGCTTCGGCCCCGAATCCCCTGCGCAGAGGAGCACCGCAATTCCCTGCTCGACCGCCAGTGCGCTCAACAGCTCGGCGACGTCGGCGCGCTCCTCGATGCCGAGCGTCGCAGCGAGGTCGTCCACGAGCAGCACTCGCGGCTCGCGCGCGATTCCGTGCGCGAGCGCGACCAGCGCGCGCTCGGAGTCCGCCAGCTCGCCCCAGTGCTGGCGCGCGCATTCGCTCGCGCCAACATGCGCGAGCGCGCGCTTGGCTCGCGCGTAGGCCTCATTCCGACCGTGCCTGTCGAGCAGCGGCAGAGCCACGCCCGTGAGCACCGGAACGTCGAGGTGCGGCGCGGCACGCTCGACCAGCCCGATCTCCGAGCTCAGCAGTCGCGAGCGCCGCCGGTCGGACAACCGCCAGACGTCCTCCCCCGCAAACGTCACGCTGCCCCGGTCGGGTCGCTCCATCCCCGCCGCGACGCGCAGCAGCGAGGTCTTGCCCTGCGAGCGCCGCGCGAGCACCGTCACGCTTTCCCCCGCGTGCAGATCGAGCGAGACGTCAACCAGCACCCTCACGACGTGCCGTCGCCCGCGCGGAAAGCTCAACGACACTCCCCGCAGCGACAGAACGGGATCCATCACCGCGCGGGCGCCCGGGTCCGCCGCGGACCCGCTCCGGCCTCCCGACGGACATGCTCGCGCTCCAGATACATGCGCACGTCCTGCAGCCACTTGATCCTCGCATCCCACCACGTGGCTTCCCCAGCCGAGACGATCAGCTGCATCGTCCGCTCCCACTCGCTCTCCTCGCTCGCCTGCCGCTCGACCCGCATGTCCCGATTGGAGTCCCGCAGCTGCAGCGTGCAGGCAAACTCCGCCTCGCGCACGATCTCGATCAGCCGCGGCAGCTCAGCCGATCCCCACAGCGCGATTTTCGCGTGCAGCTCCTCCCGCACCGGCGGGGTCTGCGTCGAGGCACGCAACCAGTGCTCGAAGTGATCGACCCCCGAGGGGGTAGCCTCGTAAATCGTTTTCTTGCGCCCGTCCACGACGCGCAGTTCGGCCCGCTCCTGCACGTCCGCCGGGCGGACCAGCTTGCGCTCCAAGAGCCGTTCCACCGCCCTGGACGACGCGCCGCGGCTGAACTGGGCCGAGCCAAGGCGTTCGGCGATGCGTTTGTCGAGGTGGTAGCAGCTGTCCGGCTGCTCGATCAACAGGCCGAGCACGATCTCGCCCGCTGACATCTCGGATTGTTGGACGGTGCTGGCCATGTCAACTAATCGTAATAGGAATCGTCGCTTCTTGGGGCAGAACAATTTGGATGAATAGACCGCAGCGGCACATCGAGCGTTATGTTCCTATCCGCCGGGGAAGCTGACGACGTTTGTATACGCCGGGGGCTCCGGCTCCAGCATCAGCGCCCCGCCGGCGAGCGTCGCGACGCGCTCTGACCAGCGCGTCGCCCGCGCATCCCCCACGCTCATCAGCACGCCGAGCCCGCGCGCGGCGGCCAGCGAGTGCAGCAGCATCGCGACGTCCTCGGTCTCGCCCAGGTCGAGCGTCGCGGTGAGATCGTCCACGAGCAGCACCTCGGGCTCACGCGAGATCCCCTGCGCGATCGCCACGCGCGCCCGCTCGCCGTCGCTCAGATCGCTCCAGCGCCGCGGCGCGCACTCCCCCGCGCCGACCTCCTCCAGCGCCCGCCCAGCCAGCTCGCGCGCCTCGCGCCCCGTGTGCGCGCCCGTCAGCGGCAGCGCGATGCCCTCGCCCATCGGCACGTCCACGTCGGGCGGAGCCGACCGCACGAGTGCGATCGGAGCCTTCAGCGGTCGCGGGCAACGACGGCGACGACGAGCGTGCCGACCGTCGGTGTCCGCCGGGCGCCACATGTCCTCGCCGGCGAACAGCACACCGCCTCTGTCGGGACGCTCTATCCCCGCCGCTACACGCAGCAGCGACGTCTTGCCCTGCGCCCGCTGCGCGAGCACCGCCACGACTTCGCCCGGATGCACGTCGAGCGAGACGTCCATCAGCACCCGCACAACGTGCCGGCGCCCGCGCCGATAGCTCAACCACACGCCACGCAACGACAACGACCCCTCCATCCGCGACACACTACCGAAGGGTTTGCCTTAGGGGGATCTTTGTTTCTTGCCCCGAGAATACCGTCCCAGGTCGTGCGTGCGATCGCTGGACGGCGGGTGCAGCGTCGAGGTGACGCGACCGGTTGATACCCGGGAATTCGGGGTAGCCCTCGGATGGAGTTCGATTCTCCTGCCCGCCGCAACATGACCCGCTGAGCTTGGTCAAAGGGTGCAAAATCACGCGCCCGCGGACAGCTCCCGCCACGATAATGACCGAGCCAGCGGGTTTTGGGTAGTGGGTCAGTTTTGGGTCAAACTGACCCACTACCGGGTTTTGCTGCCGGGAGTGGCTCTGTTATGATCGGCTTCGGGTATCAGCCGGTTGGAGGTAGCTCCTCCTGCACCCGGCCCGTCTTGGCGGGTCGAGCTGTTTTAACGACTGTGGATCTCTCCGAGTACCAGCGCCTCTCTCACCGCACCGCCCAGTATCCGCGCGAGGCGTCAGCATGGCTCGCCTACCCCGCCCTCGGCCTCTCCGGCGAGGCCGGCGAGGTCGCCGAGCACGCCAAGAAGGCGATTCGCGACGACGGCGGCCAGGTCTCCGACGAGCGGCGCGCAGCGATGTCCAAGGAGCTCGGCGACGTGCTCTGGTACGTCGCCCAGCTGGCGAGCGAGCTCGGCCTCGATCTCGACGAGATCGCCCAGACGAACCTCGACAAGCTGCTCTCGCGCCAGCAGCGCGGGGTCTTGTCGGGCGACGGCGACGACCGCTGACGTTCGCGCCTGGCCTACGAGGCCACGGCGAAACGGGCGAAGCGCTCCGCCAACCGCGCCGGCACCAGCGCTCGCACCCTGACTCCCTCGGGCGTGTCCTGGCGTGCGATCTCGCCCGCCACCTCGTGCAGCTCCGCCAGGCTGCCGCCGTTGGCGTAGGGCACCAGCAGCTCCACCGAGCGCAGCGTGTGCGCCAGCTCGCGCTCGATCCTCTCCCCCAGCTCCTCCAGGCCATAGCCACTCTCACCGCTCACGAGCACCGCCTCTGGATGATTCGTGCGCAGCTCCTCGCGCTCCTCTTCATCCAGCAGATCGACCTTGTTCAGCACCAGCACCCGCCGGCTCTCCCCCGCCCCGATCTCCTCAAGCGTCTCCTCCACCGAGCACCTCATTGCCTCCCGCTCGTCCCCCGGAGCGCTCGCGTCGATCACATGCGCGAGCAGCTCCGCGCGCCTGGTCTCCTCCAGCGTCGCCCCGAACGCGTCAACCAGCTGGTGCGGCAGCTTGCGGATGAACCCCACCGTGTCGCTCAGCAGATGCTTCCTGCCGCTCAGCTTCCACGTCCGCACCGTCGGATCCAGCGTGTTGAACAGCCGGTTGCGCACGCTCACCTCCGCGCCCGTCAGCGCGTTCAGCAGCGTCGACTTGCCCGCGTTCGTATACCCCACCAGCGCCACCGTCGGCAGCGCCGCGCGCTCGCGCTCGGCGCGCATCACCGCGCGTGTCCCCTTCACGTGCTCCAAGCGCCGGCGCAGCGCCGCGATCCGATCTCGCGCCAGCCGCCGGTCGGTCTCGATCTGGCTCTCCCCCGGTCCCCTCGTGCCGATCCCGCCGCCGAGGCGCTCCAGGTGGCTCCACAGCCCCCGCATCCGCGCGAGGTTGTACTCCAGCTGCGCCAGCTCGACCTGCAGCTTGCCCTCCGCGCTGGCCGCATGGTCGGCGAATATGTCCAGGATGATCGCCGTCCGGTCGATCACCGGCAACCCCAGCGCCTCTTCCAGATTGCGCTCCTGACGTGGGCTCAGCTCGTCGTCGCAGGCGATCACGTTCGCGTCGCACTCCTTTGCGGCCTCCTGCGCCTCCCGCACCTTTCCCGAGCCCAGATACGTGTTCGGGTGAGGCTCCTCCCGTCGCTGCACCAGCTCGCCCACGACCGCCACTCCTGCGGTGCGCAGCAGCTCGCCCAACTCCTCCAGGCTCTCGCCTTCAGGCAGGGCGGCGATGCACAAGGCTCGCTGGCGTGCGCGCTGGGTCTGGGTTCGCGTCACAAGAGGTGGTGGGTTGAGGAGGTCGGGCCGTGGATGGCAGACGCCGCACACGAGCGCAGGCGTGCTGGTTGTACGTCGAGCATCGTGGGTGGCGTCTGACGCCGCGGAGCGGCGGTCTCAATCCCGGCAGATATTGGGGCGCGGACCCTGAGTTCCACTGCATCTCAGTGTAGGTCGCCGAGGGGCGTGGTTTCTCAATGCTCCCTCAACGCCGACCGCAATCGAAAGCGGCGCCGACAGCAACTCGATGCAAGGACTGACCCATGGCTTACCCACCATCCCTACCCCGCGAGCGCCCCCAGCCTTTTCACGGCCTCCAGCAGCCTGTCGTCGGGCGTCGTCAGCGAGATCCTGAACCAACCCTCCCCTGCCGGACCGTAGATCGCGCCCGGTGAGAGCACCACCGCGGCCTGCTCCAACACGTGCTCGCAGTACGCCTCCGAGCCGGCGAACCCCGTTGGCACGGGCGCCCACACGTAGATCGTGCTGCGCGGCGGCTTCACGTCCACGCCGATCCCTCTGAGCGCCTCGCACACCAGATCGCGGCGGCGCACGTACAGCTCGCTCATCGCCGCCACCTCAACGTCGGCGTCCGGCGACAGCGCCGCCACCCCCGCCAGCTGCACCGCGTCGAACATGCCCGAGTCGATGTTCGTCTTCAAACGCCAATACGTCTCGATCGCCTGCGCGTTTCCAACCACCACCGCGCAACGCCAGCCCGTCATGTTGTAGCCCTTCGACAGCGAGAACACCTCCACGCCCACCTCCTTCGCTCCCGGCGTCTGCAGGAACGAGGGTGCCCTGTACCCGTCGTAGGAGATCTCCGAGTAGGAGTTGTCGTGCACCACCAGCACCTCATACGCGCGCGCCCACTCCACCACGCGCTCGAAGAACCCCTCCGGCACAACCGCGCCCGTCGGGTTGTTCGGGTAGTTCAGGAACATCAGCTTCGCCTTTTTCGCGATCTCATCCTCGATCGCGCCGAGGTCCGGCACGAACCCCAGCTCCGGGCGCAGCGCCATCAGCACCGGCTCCCCGCCCGCCAGCCACGGCCCGCCCGTGTACACCGGATATCCCGGATCGGCCGCCAGCGCGTAGTCACCCGGGTCCAGGAACGCCAGGTTCAGGTTGAAGATCGCCTCCTTCGCCCCCAGCGCCGGCACGATCTCGCTCTCCGGGTCGAGCCTCACGTCAAAGCGCCGCTCATAGAAGTCCCGCACCGCCCCCCTGAACTCCTCGCGACCGCGATTGCTCGGGTATTTGTGCGTACCCGGCTCGCTCACAGCCTCCTGCATCGCCTCCACCACCAGTGGCGGCGTCGGGCGGTCCGGATCGCCGATCCCCAGGCTGATCACATCCACGCCCTCCCTGCGCTTCTGCGCGATCTTCGCCTCCAGCTGCGCAAACGCGTACGGCGGGATCCGCTCCAGTCTCTTACTCGGTCTCATTCGGCTCCTTCAGTCTCGTGCAGATCTTCTATGTACTCCTCGCTCAGGCGTCCCACGAACACGGGCCTAGCCCAGCCAGTCAGGTGCACGCGCAGATCCTCTGCCACCTCCACCTGCAGCTCGCCGCCGTCCATTGCGACCGTCACCGCACCGTCCGCGCCTCTTTCACCGCCTCGCAGCACATGCGCGACCGCCGCGCCGATCGCGCCCGTTCCCGAGGAGAGCGTCTCCCCCACCCCGCGCTCGAAGATCTGCGCGAAGATGCGCCCCGCGCCCGAATCGGCGTACCACGAGACATTCGTGCGGTTGGGGAAGTAACGGTGATTTGCAATCTCCGGCCCGATCGAGTCGAGAGGGAGCTCTCCAAACAGCTCGTGGTCCGCTATGAAGATCGCGCACTGCGGGTTGCCGATCGACACGTGCTGAAAGCGCCAAGTGCGCCCACCAACTTGCAGTTCACCGAGACCGTCCCCGGCGCCGCCGGGATAGTCCTTTGAGCTGGTGGTCGCGTAGCCCATGTCGACCTTGCAGATCGTCGGGCCCAGGATCTGTGGGCGGATCTCCCCCGCGTCCGTCGCGATCGAGAACTGGTTCTGATCGGTCCAGCCGCGGCGGCGCAGATACAGGATCGCCTGGCGCGCACCGTTGCCCGACAGCTCCGCCCGCGAGCCGTCGGGGTTGAAGATCTCCAGTCGCGCCACTAACCGCGGATCCTCGGGCTTTGACAGCAACAGCACGCCGTCCCCAAACACTCCCGTATGGGGCGAGCACAGGCTCGCGATGCGCAGCGGCGTCAGCTCGAACGGGAGCTCATCGCGCTCGATGATGATGTAGTCGTTGCCCAGCGCCTGCCATTTCTCGAAGCTCACGCTCATCAGGCGCCGCAGTCTATTTCGTGAGGCTCATCCGACCGCTTTCGGCCTTCGTGCGCCGGCCCGCGCCCCAGCGCCTCCATGATCTCCCCCGCCACGGGGTCCGGGTCGCGTCTTGTCACGTCGATCACGTGCACTCCCGCGAGCTTGCGCATCCACGACAGCTGACGCTTGGCGTAGTTGCGCGTGCGCCGCATCATCGCCTCCACGTCCCCCGCCAGCAGCTCCTCGAACCCAAGCGCCTTGCGCGCCGTCTCAGACGCTCCAGCGGCGTCAGCGCGCTCCACCTCCTCGCGCACCCCGGTTTCGAGCATCGCCTGCACGCGGGCGTCGATGCGCTCATACAGCGCCTCGCGCTCCATCGTCAAGCCGACCAGCAGCGTCGGGCGGCGCACGTCCTCGCTCCACAGCTGGGACTCTCCGTCCGGAGCTCGCAGCTCGCCCGCGTCAGCCAGCTCCAGCGCACGCATCACACGCTGGCGATCGTTCGGACTCAGCCCCTGCGCAACAGCAGGCGCGCGCTCGGCGAGGATCGCGTGCAGCGCCGGGGCGCCCTTTTCCTCGAGCTCCGCCCGCCAGTGCTCACGAGCACCCTCCACCGGCGGAGGCTTCATGTCCAGGTTGGTCAATGCCGCCCGCAGATACAGGCCCGTACCCCCCACCACGATCGGACGCCTTCCGCGCGCGAGCAGCCCGTCGATCTCCGCGTGCGCCAGCTTCGCATACCGTCCTGCACTGAACGTCGCTCCGAGCGCCAAGAACGACACCAGCCGGTGTTCGAGCTCCCCTCGCTCCAGCTCACTCGCGACACCCGTCAGAGTCTCCATTCCTTCGTACACCTGCAGCGCATCCGCGGACACCGCCACCGGATCCTCTCCCCGCTCGCGCAGTCGCCGCGCCAGTGAGAGCGCGACCGCCGTCTTGCCGACACCCGTGGGTCCAAACAGCGCGATGACCTGCATTGACGTAGGCTCCCAGTTCGGGGTTCGTAGAAGAATAGATTGGGGTTCGAGGGGGTCGGGGCGCGAGTGCCAGACGACGCACGCGAGCGCAGGCGTGCTGGTGGCACGTCGAGCATCGTGGGTGGCGGCTGGTGCCGCGGAACGGGTTCCTCGGGCACCAAGGTATTCTTCTACGGACCCTATGCAGATCTCTGGCTCCACGATCCTGCTCACCGGTGCCACCGGCGGCCTCGGGCAAGCGATCGCACGCGCCCTGCACGCCCGCGGCGGGGAGCTTGTCCTGACCGGGCGCCGTCTCGACGTGCTGGAGCCGCTCACCGCCGAGTTGAACGGCTCCCGCGCGCTCGCCGTCGACTTGAGCCTTCCCGCCGAGGTCGATCGCCTCCTCGCCGAGGCCGGCGACGTCGACGTCCTCGTGGCCAACGCGGCGCTGCCCGCCGCCGGAACCCTCGACAGCTTCACGATGGAGGAGATCGACCGCGCCCTGAACGTCAACCTGCGCGCGCCGATCGCACTGGCCCACGCGCTTGTGCCGAAGATGACCGAGCGCGACCGGGGACACCTGCTGTTCATGTCATCGCTCGCCGGCAAGTCCGCCACGCCCGGCACCGGCATCTACAACGCCACCAAGTTCGGCCTGCGTGGCTTCGCCTCCGCGCTGCGCGCAGACCTGCACGACAGCGGTGTCGGCGTCTCCGCTGTCTTCCCCGGCTTCATCCGCGACGCCGGCATGTTCGCCGAGGCGCAAGTCAAGCTTCCGCCCGGCGTCGGCACCTCCAGCCCCGAGGACGTCGCCCGCGCCGTGCTCAGCGCCATCGAGCGCAACCGCGCCGAGGTCGACGTCGCGCCGCTGAGCATGCGCGCCGGGGCCACCTTCGGCGGGATCGCCCCCGAGCTGGCCTCGCGCGTGGCGCGGCGGCTGGGCTCCGAGGGCATCGCCAAGGACATGGAGCAGGGCCAGCGCTCCAAGCGCTGAGACGGGCGATGGGCGCCTCGTGCGTCCTCCGTAGGTTAGGCGTAGACGAGTTCTGCGCCTGCTGCGATCGCAACCGGCTCTAGGCGCAATTCGCTCAGACTCACTGCCGGCGGCTCCCCGTCTGGAGGCGCGAGGATGAGAGAGATCCCTTCCTGGAGACTCTCGCGCAACTCATCAAGGTCATCCCCCGTAGCCAAAACCCCTGGGTACTCGTTCACGGTGGCCCAGAACGCACCATCCTCCTGACGAACGCTGACATTCAATTGTTGACGTTCGGACATCGTCTTTCATGATAGATGATCGGATCATGATGTCTTGTCAAGACTGATTGTTGCTTGTCAAGGCGACTAGTCCTGTTGGCTGGCCTCGCGGCGCAGTTGGGCCTCAAAGCCCTTCGAATAAGCCCGGCGCTTGTTCTCCGGGAGCGTGATCGGGCGTTGCCCCGGCTTGGTCATCTTGACTTGATGCTTCCCGCCTCGGTCGAGTGTCCAGCCCTGCTCCTGGAGGTACTTGATCCATTCCTTCTGAGTCGCTGGCATGCGTCGCATCATCGCAGACCTGGGTTCCCGGAAATCGACGTAAGACAGGCGAAAAACTGGCGCAGGGTCGGACAATGTGGGTCAGCTCCCAACACGGCGCAACAGACCTTCCCTTACCAACTTCCTACACACATCTACGCCACGCCTTACCCGCGCCTACGGGTCCGCTTAGCGCCCAGGTGGACGATGGCTCGCACACAAGCAGTCCTCTCGTTCCCATCCCAGGAGGTTTGACCCAATGCACATCTCGAAAATGCTCGGCGCCACGATGGTCGCCGGCGCTCTGGCCACCGGGGGCGCTGTCGCCGGCATCGCCGGAGCCGCGGCCTCTCCCAGCGGCAGTACGAGCGCGACCGATTCCACCGGGGCCACGTCCACGCCGAGCACGACCACCCCGACAACGCCCTCGGGCCCAGCACCGAGTCAGAGATCGGGCACGCCGCTCAAAGCGGGCTCGTCGGGCAAACATCCGTGTCCGAACATGGGCTCCAGGTCCGGCTCCTCTGGAGCCAATGCGGGCGCAAACGGTCCCCCGGGGCCGCCGCCGGGCGCGACGTCTCAATAGGCGCACGGGCCATGTCGGCGCGGGCGTGGGCGATTCCGCGTCCGCGCCGGTCCGTCATTGAGACCGGCGTGCACGGATCGCTCTCTCGTGGTCAGCCGGCAACTCGGGCGAGCAGAGACTCCTCGCCGGACAGCGTCTGACTCGTGGCGGAGTCGATGTGGACCTGGGTCAACTCGCCCGCCTGCGCCAGTCCAGCGAAGTTGACGACCTTGTTGTGACGAGTCCTGCCGCGCAGTCGCTCGGGATCGGTGCGTGAGGGTCCTTCGACGAGCACCTCCAGCGTGCGTCCCACGAACCTCTGTGCGCGCTCGTGCGCATTGCGCTTGACCGCCTCCACGAGCCTTCCCATTCGCTCCACCTTCACTGGGTGGGGCACGACTCCCTCCGTTATGCCACCGGCCACGGTGCCCCTGCGCGGGGAGAACACGAACGTGAACGCCCCGTCGTATCTGACTTTCTCGACGATCTCCAGCGTCTGCGCGAAGTCCTCCTCGGTCTCCCCCGGAAACCCGACGATGATGTCCGTGCTCAGCGCCGCATCGGGAACGTGCTCGCGAATCAGCGCGACCCGATCCAGGTAGCGCTCGCGGTCATACGTGCGCCGCATCGCCTTCAAGATCCGGCTGGAACCGGATTGCAGAGGCAGGTGGATGTGCTCGCATACGCCCGGCAACTCCGCGTGGGCGCGGATCACGTCCTCACGCATGTCCTTCGGGTGCGGGCTCGTATAGCGAATGCGCTCGATCCCATCGATCGCGTCAATCTCCCCCAGCAGTTGCGCGAACGTCGCACGCTCCGGTCTCAGGTCGCGTCCGTAGGAGTTCACGTTCTGTCCCAGCAGTGTCACCTCACGCACGCCCTCGCTTGCCATGGTCCGCGCCTCGGCTGCAAGCTCCTCCAGTGGTCGTGAGACCTCCCGCCCGCGTGTCGAGGGCACGATGCAGTACGAGCACGCGCAGTTGCAGCCCACGCTGATCTGCAGCCAGCCCTGGAACGCCCGCGCTCTGCGCGCCGGCAGATGGCCCGTGAACCCCTCGAACTCGAAGTACCCCTGCGCGCTCAGCGACTCGCTGGTCAGGAACTCCGCGAGCTTGTGCACCTGCCCAGGGCCGAACGCGACGTCCACGAACGGGAAGCGCTCGAACACCTCCTCCTTGACCGACTGCGCCCAGCACCCGCCGACCCCCACCACGCGCTCGGGCCGTTCGCCCTTGAGGCGTTTGGCCTCGCCCAGGTGCGCGATGAAGCGGCTGTCCGCCGTCTCCCTGATCGAGCACGTGTTGAACAGGATCAGGTCCGCCTCGCCACGCTCCGGCACCTCGGCGTAGCCGAGCGACTCGAGCATGCCCTTCATCCGCTCCGAGTCATGCTCGTTCATCTGGCAGCCGAAGGTGGTCAGGTGATAACTCTTCATACCTCCTACAGGTTAACCCGCCGTCGTGAAGATGCTCAAGCAGCGGCTGCGGCGGCTTCCAGTGGGCTCCGCTTCGTCACGACTGGCTCCTCCACGGGCGGGACCTCCTTGTCTCTGTCGATCGGCGTCACGTGCTCGCGGCCGATCTTCAGCACCGCGTAGATCTTCTGCTCGATCTCCTTCGCCACCGCGGGATTGGCGTCGAGGTGGGCCTTGGCGGCGGCGCGGCCCTGACCGAGACGATCCTCGCCATAGGAGAAGAACGATCCCGACTTGGACAGGACGTCGTGCTCGATCCCGAGGTCAAGCAGGCACCCCGAGGTCGAGATGCCTTTGCCGAACTCAATGTCGAACTCGGCCTGCCTGAACGGCGCGGCGCACTTGTTCTTGACCACCTTCACGCGCACGCGGTTGCCGACCGCCTCGGTGCCGTCCTTGAGCGTCTCGATGCGGCGGATGTCCAGGCGCTGGGAGGCGTAGAACTTCAACGCGCGCCCGCCCGGCTGGGTCTCTGGCGAGCCGAACATGACGCCGACCTTTTCGCGAATCTGGTTGGTGAGGATGCACAGCGTCTGCGTGCGGTTGAGGTTGCCCGCGAGCTTGCGCATCGCCTTGGACATCATCCGCGCCTGCTCGCCGACACTCATGTCGTCCATCTGACCCTCGAGCTCCTTGCGCGGGGTGAGCGCCGCGACCGAGTCGATCGCGACCACGTCGACCGCGCCGGAGCGCACGAGCATGTCGGCGATCTCCAGTCCCTGCTCGCCGTAGTCCGGCTGAGAGACGAGCAGCTCGTCGATGTCCACGCCGATCTCCTGCGCGTACAGCGGGTCCATCGCGTGCTCGGCGTCGATGAACGCGCACACCCCGCCGAGCTTCTGCGCCTCCGCCAGCACGTGGTAGATCAGCGTCGTCTTGCCGGAGGACTCCGGGCCGTACACCTCGACGATGCGTCCCCTGGGCACTCCTCCGATGCCGAGCGCCAGGTCGAGCGACAGCGCGCCCGTGGGAATCACGTCGACGCGCACCTGCGCGCCCTCGTCGCCCATGCGCATGACCGTGCCCTTGCCGAACTCGCGCTCGATCTGCGTGAGCGCCCCCTTCAGGGCTGCGTCGCGTGCCTTTGCGGCCTTCTCCTCTTCGTTCACGGGCATGGTTGGGCTCCTCCGGTCGAGATGGACAGAAGAAGCTACGGAACGCCTCGGACGGAACGTCTGTTCGCCTCTACGTCGGCGTCGTCGCGGTCACTGCGGCATAGCCCAAGCCCTGGGATGGCCGGCGGCGCTCAGCCGTCGGCCTCTCCCAGCAGCAGTCGCCTCACCAGATGCAGCGCCACGGTCGTCGCTCGGTCTCTTATGTCCGCGCGTGCGCCCGGCAGGCTCACCGAACGCGTGAGCGTCGCGCCCGCGGGGCCAACCACGCTCAGCCAAACGAGCCCCACGGGCTTCTGCTCGGTTCCGCCGCCCGGGCCCGCAACGCCCGTGACCCCCACCCCCACTTCGGCGTCCATCCGCGCGCGCACCCCCTCGGCCAGCGCCCTGGCGACCTGTTCGGACACCGCCCCATGCTCCTCGATCAACCTCCGATCGACGTCCGCCAGCGCCACCTTGGCGTCGTTCGCATACACCACCACGCCGCCCTTCACGTACTCCGAGGCGCCCGCCGGCGCCGTCAGCCGCGACGCCAGCTCTCCCCCCGTGCACGACTCCGCCACGCAGATCGTCCACCGGCGCTCGCGCAGCATCTCCGCCACCTGCGCGTCCACCGTGTCGCCGTCGGTCGAGAACAGCGTGTCCGCATGCCGCTCTCTCACCAGCCGCTCGAGCTCGCCATACACGCTCGCGGCCTCCGGCTCGTAGCGCGTCACGACCTCGATCTCGCCGCGTTTCAAGCATGTCGTGACCTCGAGCCTCCCGAGCTCGACTCCCTGCCTTTCAGCCTGGCGCAGCGTCTCGGCGATCTCCGACTCGGGAATCCCGAACAGCCGCAGCGTCCGCTGCTCGTACACCGTCGCGCCTGCGATCGCCGCGCGCAGCGCGTCCGTCTCGATCGCCGCGCTCCACATCGGCTGCAGCTCGCGCGGGGGTCCGGGCAGCACCACCACCGTCGGACCGCCTCCGGGCGCGCTTGGCGGGACCACCAGCCCGGGCGCGGTGCCAACGGGCTCCAGCACCGTGGCGCCCTCCGGCACCATCGCCTGCTTGCGCGTGCCCACCCTGATCGCCTCGGGATCGAGGTTCGGCCAGCGCGTCAGCAACGGCCTGACGATCGCTTCGATGCGCTCCGCCAGCGACTCGTCCAGCACGAGCTCGCGACCCTGAAACCGTCCCACCACCTCGGCCGTGAGGTCGTCCGCGGTCGGCCCCAGCCCGCCGCTGCTCAGCACCAGGTCGATCCCCTGCTCGGCCATGAACCGCAGCGCCCGCTCCATGTCCCGGGTCCGGTCCCCCACGATCGTCACATACGCAAGGTCCACCCCCAGCTCGCGCAGCCTGTCGGCCAGCCAGGGCCCGTTGCGATCGCGCACGCGGCCGTCGAGCACCTCGGTGCCGGTGACCACTATGCCCGCGCGCACGCTCATGTGCACGTCGGCAGACGTCCCGGTGTGAGCGTCCTGCGACCGGCCTTCGTGATCGAGTAGCCGATCGCGCCGCTGCTCGCCGGCACCGCTCGTGGCGTGCCGTCGATCGTCAGCGTCACCGCGTTGTTGCCCAGCGTCAGCGCGAAGTGCCTGGCGTGGAACGTCGGCGTCCGTGCGCCCCCTTCAAGCGTCTGTCCGGCGACGAGCTTCCTGCCGCCTTCTCCGATCAGGCACACGTACACCGTCCCCGTCGCGCGCAGCGACAGCGAGACCGCGCTGGTCGTGTTCGTGGACGTCCCGCCCGCATGGTGGTGAGCCGTGCCCCGGTGCGCCGCGCGGTGCTTGGCGGTCGTGTTCGTTCGCGCGCTCGTGCTGTCCGTCGATCCGCCTTTCCCGCCGCCGGACAGCAACCCGACGATCAACAGCACGATCACGACACCGACGATCCCCACGAGCGCCATGTATCCGCGCGACGGACCCGGACCGCCCGACCCGCGGGGCATGCGCACCTTCCGCGGGCTGGACACGATCGGCTCCGGCGGCTCGCTCGGGCGCTCGTAGTTCAACCGGTACTCCTCCACCAGCGCCTTCCCGTCGAGCCCCAGCGCGGTCGCGTAGGTGCGCAGGAAGCTCTTCACGAACGTCGGCCCCGGCAGCAGGTCCCACTCTTCGTTCTCCAAGGCGCGCAGGTACTTCGCACGGATCTTCGTCTGCGCCTCGATCTCGGACACGTCGATGCGCTCGCGCATCCGCGCCTCGCGCAGCGTCTCGCCGATCTCGGGCATATCCGCGTGAAGGCTAGAGGGTTGGGACTTTCACACGTTTTCCGGCACGCATTCGTGCACCGCTCACAACTCCACCGGCGCCGGGGGCAGGGTGGGCGGGGACTGCAATCCGGCCAGCACCCGCGGCAGGTCGGCCTCGCTGACGAGCACCTGCCGCGGCTTTGAGCCCTCGTACCCGGAGATCACGCCGCGGCGCTCGAGCATGTCGATCAGCCTGCCGGCGCGCGTGTACCCCAGCCGCAGCCGGCGCTGCAGCATCGACGTGGAGGCGGTCCCCATCTCCGCCACGAGCACGATCGCGTCCTTCAGCAGCGGGTCCTCGTCGGGATCGAACTCGTCCTGGCCAGCTCCCCCGGGCTCGGACGGCTCGACCTCTTCCAACAGCTCTTCGCGCAGCTCGGGCTCGCCCTGCTTGCGCCACAGCTCAGTCAGCCTCGCGATCTGCCCCTCGTCGACGTAGGCGCCCTGGATGCGCTGCAGGCGCGAGCTGCCCACGGGACTGAACAGCATGTCGCCCTGTCCCAGCAGCGACTCCGCGCCGTTCTGATCGAGGATCACGCGCGAGTCGGTCTGGCTGGAGACCGCGAAGGCGATCCGCGAGGGCACGTTGGCCTTGATCATGCCCGTGATCACGTCCACGCGCGGGCTCTGCGTTGCCAGCACGAGGTGAATCCCGACCGCCCGCGCCTTCTGCGCGAGGCGAATGATCGAGTCCTCCACGTCGGCGGGCGCGACCATCATCAGGTCGGCGAGCTCGTCGATCACGCACAGGATGTACGGCAGCGGCGCTTCGTCGCGCTTGGCACGCGCCTTGTTGAGCTCGATCAGGCTGCGCGTGCGTGCGAGCGACATGATCCCGTAGCGCTGCTCCATCTCCTTGACGAGGTTCTGCAGCGCGTTGGCGGCCATCCGCGGGCTCGTGATCACGGGCGTCAGCAGATGCGGGATCGACTCGTAGTGGTTGAGCTCCACCTGCTTGGGGTCGACCAGCACGAGGCGCAGCTCGTGCGGGCTGGCGCGCAGCAGCACGCTGCAGAGCATCGCGTTGATCGCCCCCGACTTGCCGGCGCCGGTCGTTCCCGCCACCAGCAGGTGCGGCATCTTCGCGAGGTCCGCGCCGATCGCCTTGCCCGCCACGTCCTTGCCGAGCCACACCGTCAGCGGTGACCAGTCCTTCGGCGGCTGCTGGAACACGTCGCCCAGCTTCACGACCTTGCGTCGCGCGTTCGGAACCTCCACGCCCACCGCCTGCTTGCCCGGGATCGGCGCGAGGATCCTGATGTCCGTCGCCGCCAGCGCGTAGGCGAGATCGTCCTTCAGCTGCGCGACCTTGGCGACCTTCGTGCCCGGCGCCAGGCGCAGCTCGTAGCGCGTGATGTGCGGACCGGCGACCGTCCCGATCACCTTCGCCTGCACGCCGAAGTGACCGAGCGCCTCGACCAGGCTCGTCGCGATCCGCTCCTGCCCAGCCGTGTCCGGCCGCGACTGCTCGCCCGTGGAGCGCGTCAGCAGCCTGCCCGCGTCGGGCAGCTCCCACACGAACTCCGGGTCCTCGGTCACGCTGTCGCGGTAGCGGCCCTGCGGGGTCAGTCGACCGGGATCCTCGTCGGCGTCGGCGTGGGCGACGCCGGGGATCTTCTCCTCCTCGGGGTCCTCACCCTCGCTGCCATCGTCCGCGAGCTCCCCGTCCGCGCGGTCGCCGGCTCTTACTATGGCGATCTCCTCGCCCGCGCCCGGCAGCGCCTCGCCGGCACAGTCCTCGTCGACTCCCACCCCGTCGCGCGAGGGCGCCTCGACGTGGGTCGCCCTGACGATCAGCTCCTCCGGGGCGGGCTCCGGAGGACTCATCTCTGGCGGGCCATAGCCGGCGGCGGGAGGCGTAACAAGGGGGAAGCCCTCTCCTGCCCCACCCGTGACCCCGTCGCCGCCGGCTATGGCCCGCCGCGAGCGCATCCACGTCCGCAGCCGCTCGATCCCGACCTTCGTCCAGACCGCCGTCCGCCCCGCGGCGGAGCGCAGCACGCCCGCCGGTGAGGCGCCGGTCAGCAATGTTACTCCGACAAACAGCAACACGGCGATCAGCAGGTCCACGCCCACGCTCTGCACGAGCCTGTGCGTGACCTGGTACAGCGCCTCGCCGACGACGCCGCCGTGCGCCTGCACGAACACGCCCGACCACGACGATTCGCCCGTGTTCGGGCTCGCGCTGGAGCTCACCCCGAGCGTCCCCGCGGCGAGCGCCATCGTCACCGCCGCGGCCAGGCACGTCGCGCCGGTGCGCAGCGGCCGCAGCTGCGGCCACGCCGGACGCGCCAGCAGCGCCCCGCCGCCCACGACGAGCGCGATCGGCGCGAACACCTTGGCTTCGCCCACGCACCAGCCGAGCGCTTCCGCCAGCCCCTGCCCCACGCGACCGCCGTTCCAGCCGCCATACAGGACGAAGCCCATGAACACGCCCACGGCGATCGTCGCGAACCCGAGCATGTCGATCTGGCGCTGATCGAGCTCGGCCAGCGGCGCCGGCCACAGCCGCATCAGCGCCTCGCGCGGGGCGAACCCCCTGGAGCTGCTCCCGCGACGACGGGAATGCGCACGCGTACGCGTGCGCGCCGTGGCGGGCTTTTTCGCGGCCGTCCTGCGCGTCGCCGTCGAGCGACGCTTGCGAGTCGTACTCATCCCGCGCAACTTCGACGCCGATCCCCCGTAACCTGCCTGTGGCGGTCCGCATGAACCCTTACGATCGCTTTACTGCGCTTCGGTACTTAAAGAACCCTGCTCATGAACGACTTTGCCCGCGCCCCCAGAGTGCTGGTCGTCGAGGACGACGAGGACATCGCCCAGGCCCTGCAGCGCTCGCTGCGGATGGAGGGCTATGAGGTGCGCGCCGCGCCGGACGGTCCCGCCGCGCTGGAGCACGGTCGCGCGTTCGCGCCCGACCTCGTGATCCTCGACCTCGGCCTGCCCGGCCTGGACGGCCTGGAGGTCGCGCGCAGCCTACGCGCCGAGGACGACGTGCCGATCCTGATACTCACCGCCCGCGACGCGCTGGAGTCGCGCGTGGAGGGGCTGGACGCCGGCGCCGACGACTATCTGGTGAAGCCGTTCGAGCGCCAGGAGCTGCTCGCGCGCATGCGCGCGCTGCTGCGCCGCCGCCCGCCGCGCGGCTCGGCGCCGCTGCGCGTGTCGGACCTGTCGTTGAACGCCGACACGCACGAGGTGATCCGGGGCGAGCGCGCGATCGACCTCACCCAGCGCGAGTTCGAGCTGCTCGAGTACCTGATGCGCAACGAGCGCATCGTCATCTCCCGCCAGCGCCTGCTCGACGACGTGTGGGGATACGACCCGTTCTCCACGACGAACACGATCGAGGTGTTCGTCTCGAACCTGCGCCGCAAGCTGGAGGCCGAGGGCGAGCCACGCTTGCTCCACACGATCCGGGGAGCCGGATACGTCCTCCGCGCCTGAGCATCTCCTGACACGGCGCTGGATCGCCACGTGCCGCCTCGGACGTACTACCGGTACGCCCTTCGTCGTCCCGCGTCGCCCAGCTTGGTCATGAGACGCTCAGGGATCGTCTCATTCTTCACTCGGCTGACGGCGGCGTTCGACCGCCTGCCGATCCGCACCCGCCTGGCCGGCGTCTCCGCGCTGCTGACGTTCACGATCCTGTGCGCGTTCGCGATCGCGATCGGCTCGCTCACGGTCAGGCGCATTCGCTCGGACTTCAACCACGACGTCGAAACGACAGCCCAGCAGCTCCCCAAGCAGCTGAGCATCAGGGTCAACCCAGCGACGTACAAGATCGAATCGATCGTGCCGCCGCTGGAGGATCTCGTCACCCCACCGCACAGCGCCGTCATCCGTGTGCTCACCCTGGGGGGAGCGACGGTCGAACAGGCGCCTTCGAGCGCGCCCAACCTCGGCGCCCCCTCCGACGATCCGCACACCGTCGCCGGCTACCGCGTCGTGAGCCTCCCTGCGACGATCGGCATCGCCGGCAGCGGCGAGCCGATCGGACGGGTCGTCATCGAGTACGGTCGCTCGGTCGCCGACACCAACGCGACGATCGCCCGCGTCGAGCTGTTCCTGCTGCTGGGGGTGTTCGCGGGCGCCGCGTTCGCGCTGCTCGCGGGGGTCGCGATCGCGCGGCGCGCGATGGCGCCGATCGCCGAGCTCACCGCCACCGCGGAGCAGATCGCGCGCACCCGCGACCCCTCCCGCACGGTCCCGCAACCACAGGCCGACGACGAGGTCGGCGAGCTGGCGCGCACGCTGGAGGGGATGCTCCGCGAGCTCGACGCCGCGCGCGGGGAGACCGAGGCGATGCTCGCCCGCCAGCGCCGCTTCGTCGCCGACGCCTCACACGAGCTGCGCACGCCGTTGACGAGCGTGCTCGCCAACCTCGAGCTCTTGGCCGACACGCTGCACGGAGATCAGGGCGACGCCGCTCGCTCGGCTCTGCGCTCCTCCCGGCGGATGCGCCGCCTGGTCGCCGACCTGCTGCTGCTCGCGCGCACCGACGTCGGCCGCGTCGTGCCGCATGAGCCGTGCGATCTCGCCCAGATCGTGGTCGAGGCCGCCGGCGAGCTCGGCCCCGTCAGCGACACGCACGACATCGAGCTCGACGTGCAGACCGCCCCCGTGGAGGGCTCTCGCGACGAGCTGCACCGCCTCACGATCAACCTGATCGAGAACGCTCTGCGCCACACCCCGCCCGGGAGCGAGATCCGGGCCTCTACGCGGGTGGTCGCGGGCTCGGGTGGCGACACCACCGGCGGTCAGGCCGAGCTCGTAGTTGAGGACAACGGTCCAGGCGTGCCCGCCGAGATCGCCCCCACCCTGTTCGAGCGTTTCGTCCGCGGCGCCGGGGATCGCGGCGGGTCCTTCGGACTGGGGCTTGCGATCGTGCGCGCCGTGGCGGAGTCACATGGCGGGTCGGTCAGGCTGGAGAGCCGGGCTCCTCACGGCGCTCGGTTTGTGGTCGATCTGCCTGCCGTAACCGAGAGCGCTGCACCACAGTCACGATCGGCGGCACCATCGGCCGCCGCTTAAGCGAGTCACGCGACGCTATCATCTATTGCATGGCTGCCAAACCTACCTACGTGACCCTACGCGAGGCCGCGGAGAGCTTGGGTGTCCACGAGAGCACTGTGCGCCGCTATGCGGACCGCGGGCTTATCGCCGCCGCTCGCCTCCCGTCCGGGGTGCGCCGCCTGCGACGCGCCGACGTCGAGGCGCTGAAACGCCGCACAGGCGGATTCGATCCGGGGCTTTCGGAGCCGGCTGCTCCCAGCGTGACGCTTGCGACGCTGGCACGCGAACAGGGCATCCAACCACTCACCAACACCTCCACACTGGCAGACTCAGACATATGGGAGTCCGACGAGGAGATCGACCGATTCAACGCCACGATCCGCTCTGAACGTGACCACGACCGCTGAGGCGATCGTGCTCGACACGGACGTCGTGTCCAGGCTCATGCGAAATACGCTGCCGTCCGCTGTATCGCGGCGCATCCGGCGTATTACGCCGTGCGTCACCTTTGTCACGGTCGGCGAGTTGTTTCGCGGCGCGACCCACGCCGACTGGGGCCCGCGGCGAGTGAGCGCCCTCGAGCGCTGGCTGACCCGAGTGGTCGTCATTCACGCCGACGACGCAGTCGCCCGCCGCTGGGGTGAGATCACAGGACTCGCCCTACGCTCGGGAGAACCACTGCCGGCCAACGACGCCTGGATCGCAGCCTGCTGTCTGACTCACGCTACGCCGCTGGCGACACTCAACCCCCGTCACTTCACGAGCATCTCCGGCCTGCAACTGGTCACTGCCTGAGCTCCAAGCCTACCTCCGGGCATACCGATCGCGCCGTCTTGGTCTTGTGGTCAGGCCGAGCTGGCCCCCCACCCTGTTCGAGCGTTTCGTCCGTGGCGCCGAGGATCGCGGCGGGTCCTTCGGACTGGGGCTTGCGATCGTGCGCGCCGTGGCGGAGGCACATGGGGGGTCGGTCGGGCTGGAGAGCCGGGCTCCTCACGGCGCTCGGTTCGTGGTCGATCTGCCTGCCGTAACCGAGGGCATCAGATCTCAACACCCACTGGTTGAACCATCGGCCACCGCTTAAGCATCATCACAGGCTGCCACGCGACGATCACGCCTCCTGATATTCCGTGCCCTCACCCGGATACGACTCCAGGGTACACCAATGTACTTCCTTTCTATCGCTCGACATTCCTTCACACCACGACACTTCAGGGACTGCATTGAAGTTGATGATGCCCGTATCGAAACCAAAGGGTGTAATGTCCTTGATGTTCGCACGGCATCCGCCATGAGAGTGTTTGGTACGGTGCAATTCTTCAGCGCATTTTACGAGCAGTTCTCCGAAGTGCTTACCCCAAGCCTCGACATCGCTTTCGCCAAATAGTGTGCCGATCGCCTCTGCCGGGGACTCAACAAATGACACAATATATCCAAGCAAGTCCGCGAGGTCCCCGGCTTCAGAGGCCTCGATCATCTTTTCGCCTTTTTCCTTGGCTTCCCACGCGAAATAGTGTTCGGTCGGATCCCCTTCTTCCCCACAAGACAGCGGGTTTGCTTCGCAAGCCGCTATTGCTTCTTCTTCTCGAGCTTTCTGCCGTGCAGCTTCCGCTTCCTGGGTGGCTTTCACCGCTTCGGCCTGAGCAGATGCCAGCGACGCCGCTGACACCGTCGAGGTGTATGGCGACCCCGAACCAGCACCATTGGGAAAGGCGCCGGGTGGTATTACCTGTGCGGTCTGCAGGCTTCGCGCGATCTGAGGCACATACGATGCCCCGCCCTGGGTGATCGTTCCAGACGACGGCAACGCGCTCGACACCCCGCCGGCTCCGAGCCACGCGTACTTCGGCGGACTCGAAGTGGTGGGCACGCCGAATTCGGTGTTGTTGTAGGTGGAAGAGAGTTTTGTTTCGGTTTCGCCGAGACCAGCTTTCGCGACGACGTTACCCTGCAGATCATGCAGCTGCAAGACAATTTCGCCGGTGCTGGTTTGCAGCGCATCAAGCGCACCGTCAATGCCCGGTACGTTACGACTCCATTTTTTGTTTTCTTCTTCAGCGGTCCACATGAGAGCTTCGCCGGGACCGGAGTAGTGAGAGACGGTAATCGGTTCGGGTTTACCTTTGACGATAGTTTCGGTTTCCTCAGTACGTCCGCTGGGGTCGTAGGTGTAGTTGAGCGCCTTTTCGTTCTGTTCCTGGCCGGCGACCTGGTTGTCGACGTAGTAACTGCTTTTCAGTTCATATTTGCCGGCATCTGGAGCCGGCAGCTTGGTCGTATTTCCAAATGTTTCGTAGGTGATGCCAGCATCGATCAGAGCATTGGCGCTGTCGTAGGAATGACTTTCGACCAGCCCCCCTTCGGTCGGACATGCTTCGGTGCTGGATTCGCGGGTGGTCAGGCTCGTGCGGTTTGATTCTTCGTCGTAGGCGTACAACCGCGCCGTGCAGTCTTTGCCCGCCGGCGTTTCCTGAGTTTCGGTGAGACGCCCGGCGTTGTCGTAGACATAGCTCTCTTTGGCCAGTGTGCTCGTCTGCTTGAGCG
The DNA here is from genome assembly GCA_963744245.1 of uncultured Solirubrobacterales bacterium. Taxonomy (GTDB): domain Bacteria; phylum Actinomycetota; class Thermoleophilia; order Solirubrobacterales; family Solirubrobacteraceae; genus Palsa-744. Next base: position 2,194,989 of record CAVUST010000001.1, on the reverse strand, counting down.
CTTCGCCGTGAATGGAAGGCACGATATTGTCTTCGAACCATGTTTCGGGGCATTTGCTGGCGCAGTAAGCGTTCTTTTCGTACTTGATTCCCGTCGCCGCGCCGACCTGGTTATACGTGTAGTGGGCGGTGAGGTTGTCGGGAAAGGTATCGGTGAGCATCTTGCCTTCGATATCATATGTCGCGGTGAACGATTTTTTTAGGCCCGAGTCATATAGTGACGTCATAAGGTCCGTGGTCGGATCGTAAGCATAGGTCTGTTCGAATTTTTCTGCGCCGATTTCATAGTTGACTTCGTCAAGCCGACCATCACCGCTGGTTTCGTACACATACTTCGTAACACCACCGTTTGCGTCGGTGTACTTTTCGAGCTGTCCGAGATAATTAAAGACGCTCGTGATAGCTTTAGTTTTGCCTTCGATCGTGGTGCTCTGTTCAATCAGCGCGCCTGTTTCTTTGCTGTACGTATTGACCACCTTCGGCAGCGCTTTATCGGTGGCGGGCGACGAGAGCTCTTCGCTCGATTCCTCGCGCCCAGCGCCATCGAACGACTCCTTCTTCGTCCGCGTCGTGGAACCAAATTTTTCCGTAATCGTTTCAGGAGTGTCCCAGACATTGTACGTCGTCGTTGTCACCGGCAGTTCCGGCGCGCCGCTCACCCCGGGCTGCGCGACCAGTTCTGTTTGACAAGGCAGGTTCACCCATTCCGGGTGGTTCTGGCACGCCGTTACTTCGGCTTCGCCTTTGGCGCTGTAGTAGACGATCTTCGCATCGTGAGCGCCTTCGTTGCCGGGTCTTGATGGTGGGGTGAATTCCTCGATGCGGTTATTCGCGCTGTCTACGACGTGCAACGCGCCAGTCGAGGCCACCGCGATTCCTTCGGGTTCGTTGAGCTGTCCGTTGCCTGTTCCTTTGGTTCCAAATGACGTGACGTACGTTCCGAAGCGCGTGAACTCCTCTACCCGATTGTTTTCGTCGTCAACGACGAAGAGGTTGCCGGATGCGTCCGCTGTGATGCCGGCGGGCCCTTTGAACTGTCCGTTCCCCGAGCCGGCTGATCCGAACTGGGTGACATACGCGCCAGCGGTAGAAAATCTCTCGACACGGTTGTTGTTGTAGTCGGTCACATAGATGTTGCTGTCAGACGCCACAATATACGCGGGCTTGTTGAGCTGCCCGTTGCCAGAGCCGGATATACCCGCCTGGCAGGTCGTGGTGCAAACCTCTGCTTCTGCTTTCCCGTCTTTGACACCCCAACCAACAGCGGCCATAAAGCTGCCTGTCGAGGAGAACTCCTCCACGCGATGATTGCTCTCATCCACCACCCACACGTTGCCGCTCGGGTCGATCGAGACACCACCAGGTCTGTTGAACTGACCGCTCCCCGACCCGGAGATACCAGCTTTACAACTCGCTGTGCAAACCTGGAATTTTGCTTCACCGTTACTCACGCCAAAGCCCCAAACAGAGACAAACGTCCCCGATGAGTTGAACTCCTCAACACGATTATTTGCCTGATCACTGATATAGACATTCCCGCTGGATTTGTTGATCGCGATACCATCCGGTTCGATCATCTGTCCCGAGCCGGTACCCGATTCGCCGTATTTCGCGAGGTACGTGCCCGTGGATGAGAACTTCTCGATGCGACTATTAGAATAGTCGGTCACCCACTGGTTACCGCTCGCGTCGAGCGCCACACCAACAGGCAAATGGAACTGGCCGTTGCCGCTGCCGAGAGATCCGAACTGTGACGTGTAGCCCACGGGGCCAGGACCGGGGATCGGGATCCAGACCTCCAGGCGGTTATCCGGGGTATCCGCCGCATAAACGTTCCCGGCAGCACTGACCGCTATCCCATCTGGACTGAACGCTTCGGTGCTCGCAAACTGCCCGGAGCCAGTGCCTTTGGAGCCAAAAGCGCCCAGGAAAGTCCCCGACAACGTGAACTCCTGGACCCTGCTGTTGCCCACATCGAGAACGTAGAGACTACCGGTAACGGGATCGGCAGCGATAAAGGACGGCGAGGAGAACTGGCCGTTCCCAGTGCCGCTCGATCCAAACTGCCCACGATATGCACCGTTGGTGGATAGCTCCTCTATCCGGTTATTCCCAGTATCCACAACATATATGAGCCCATCGTCATAAACCACCGACTCCGGTGACTGGAACTGACCATTACCCGAGCCATGCGATCCATAAGCCGCGATGAACGAGCCTTCGGACGAGAACTCCTCGACACGGTTGTTGCCATAGTCCGCGACCCACACATTACCGGCGGAATCGACCGTCACCCCGTCCGGCGTATGGAATTGGCCATTACCCGAACCTTCATTCCCCTTTTGGCAACTGCTCGTGCAAACCTCGAATTTTTCCAGGCCGTCACTGACGCCAAAACCAAACGCCCTCACAAAAGCGCCTGCGGACGAGAACTCCTCCACGCGCATGTTCAATCGATCAGAGACATAAACATTCCCGCTGCTCCGATTGATGGCGATCCCGGCAGGGCCGGAGAGCTGACCGGCGCCACTGCCGCTTGACCCATATGCCGCGATATACGTACCAGTCGGAGAGAGCTTCTCGATGCGATTATTTTCACTATCAGCAGCCCATATATTATTACTCGAATCGATTGCCACACCTCGTGGTTCTTTGAACTGGCCGTTTCCAGAACCCACGCTGCCTATCGAAAGACCGTACGCCGGCGCCACAAAAGATCCACTACCCGAGCCTTTGGGACTACGCGTTTCAACCACCGCCCCGGTGCTTTCTTTTTTAGAGTTTTCCTGATACACGGTCGCGGTCTTTAGGTTCAGTCCGCCTGGGTCTCTTGTCACTGACGTCGGTTTACGCAGTCTCCAACCAAGGTTTTCCTGTCCGCCATAGGAGGTGACGGTTTCATGTTGATCCTTTTCTTCACCGGTTGAAAGCAAAGCGGCTTCAATGGCTTGCGTCTCCAAATTATACTTTTCATGAGTTTTTTCTTCGACTTCTTTGGCGCCTTTGTCATAGTAGTCATGCGTAACGGCACGCGCCTGGACTTCCGGGCCACTGGCCAGTTTTACGCTGTGTTCCGGCCCGACAACCTTGACTACCTCACTGCCTTCGAGGTTATATTCTGTTTTTGTATCCAATTTTTCGGCGACTTCGGCCGATTTGCATTCTTTTTTGGACACCGATTTGCAGCCTTCACCCATGGCCTTCGCCTGGTTATCGGGACTGAGCGTACGCACCACCTCGTTGAGCGCGTTGTATTCGGTCGTAGATATCCCGCCGCTCGGCGTCGCCATATTGACCGACAGGCCCTTTTCATTGACGTAGTCAATCGTCGCACGCTTATAGCTGGACGCCGGCCAGCCCTGTGGTTCATCTGGCGGAAAGATCGCCATGCCTTCGGCGGGATCATTGTCTTCGCTTTCGCTCGTGTCCTTCTGACCCCACTTTTCCACTTCTTCCTTCGTCATATTCGGCAGGTTTGGGCGTCCTGTCCCAGCTACAGGCAGATGGTACTCAAGCGTCCAACCCGGCTGGGGCTGCGCCTGTGCCGTCAATTTAGGGGCGCCGATGGACCCGATCTTACTGGTGCCAGACTCGGTGAACCAAAGACTCGATCCGCGATTTCCGATGCCCGTCGGTTCACTGTGGGCAGGCAGTGCATATTCTGAAATACTACCCGATGTTGTGATTTTACCGACCTTGCTCGTACCAGAATCGGTAAACCACAGATTCCCATCGGGGCCCTGGGTGATGCCGCTAGGCGAGCTTCCGCTGGGCAGAGCGTATTCAGCAACTTTTTCTCCGGCTGTCGTGATCTTGCCAATCTCGTTCGTTAGATAATCCGTATACCAAAGCTTACCGTCGGGGCCCTGGGCAATAGCGTACGGATAACTCAGTGGGAGTGCGTATTCGGTGATCGTCCCGGAGGTCGTGATCTTACCGATCTTGCTCGTACCATAATCGGTAAACCACAGATTCCCATCAGGGCCTTCAGTAATGCCCCTTGGGTCACTTCCCGCCGGGAGTGCGTATTCGGTGATCGTCCCGGAGGTCGTGATCTTACCGATCTTGCTCGTACCATAATTAGTAAACCACAGATTCCCATCAGGGCCAACGGTGATACCCATGGGTTTACTTCCTGCCGGCAACGCATATTCGGTGATACTGCCGATGACACTGATCTTCCCGATCTTGCTGGTACCGTAGTCGGTAAACCAGTAATTAATGCCCAATTCCGTGGGTGCCACTCCCTCCGGCACGCTCCCTGTGGGCAACGCATATTCAGTGACTTCCCCAGATTCGGCGATAAAGCCAATCTTATTACTGTGACTATTTGCGTACACACTTCCTTTTGCTCCTATGCCCGTTGGTTCGCTGCCTGCCGGCAAAGAGTGTTCAGAGATTTCGGGTTTCCATTCGGCTACAAGACTCGACGCTGCACTAGTAACAGAGGCAGATCCACCGCCGTTCGTCCCAGTCACCTGTGCCACCAGCTTGTGTCCGACATCGCCCAGCGCCACGGTGTAATTTGCGTTCGTAGCACCAAGTATGGGGGTGCAGCCTTTTCCTTCTGAATTGCAACTCTCCCACTGATAGGCAAACGCGATCGGTTCGCCTCCCCAATATTTTTCGAGCGCACTCGCCCTCATCGTATTGCCCACAACCGGCGATCCTTCAATAGACGGGGATATGCCAGAAAGCACACTGCCTGCCCACAGTGTCGTCGAAGCCGGCGCTCGCATAACCTTCAGCAGCCGCCCTGTGTTTGAGTCACCGGCGATCGTCCCATACGTAAACGCCCACGACTCCTGGCCCGGCGGTGTCAGCGCCGTCACATGCCCTTCGGCGTCGTAGCCGTAGATCGTCTTTAGCGCCGGAGAAATCCGCGGATCCCACTCCGCGCGCAGCCTGCCCTGTTGGTCATACGCATACTGCGCGACAGGGACAGTCTGCATTTCTTTGCTGGATGGATTGTATGCGGTGAATTTTACTTCCATCAATCGGCCTTCGTATTCACCCCATTCGATCTCTTTTTCACCCGCTCCAGTTTTCGTTCCGTACTTGAACGTCAACTCACGACATCCTACTTCTTTTTCTTTTTCTGCTTTGCTCGATTTTTCGGGTTCAGCCGAGCACACGGCTCCTTCGGGCTTGGGGCCGAGCTCCTCCGAAGGCTCGATGATTGTCTTGCCTTCGGCCGTCACGGCCTTGTAAGAGTATGTCGTCAAGGCACTCGCGGCTGGGCCTTTGCCGGTCGTGGGCACCCATGTCGAGCGCGCCCACTCCTCCACCCGACTGTTGTTGTAATCCGTCACATAGATCCCACCCGATGAGCTGACTGCGACACCCTTGGGTTCGGATAGCTGCCCGAGCCCCGAGCCCACCGAGCCGAATTTGGTGATACGACCGCCCGTGGAAGAGAACTCCTGAACACGGCTGTTACCGGTATCGACCACGTAGAGGTTGCCGGTGGACGGTTCGGTGCTTATGCCCCGCGGGTTTTTGAGCTTTTCGCTTTCGATTCCTTCGTTGCCGAACTGCCGTTCGTATTTGCCCGCCAGCGAAAACTCCTGGACCCTGTTGTTGCCATAATCGGTCACGTATAGATTGGCCCCGGAAAAGGCGATGTTCAATGGTCCTTTGAACTGTCCGTTACCCGTTCCTTCTGAGCCGAACTGCTGGAGATATTCTCCTTTTTCATTGAACTCCTGAATCCTGTTGTTGCCGTAGTCGGCGACCCATATGTTTCCGGTCGAGTCGACCGCTATACCTGCCTCGATACTGAACTCGCCGTTACCCGACCCGGCGACACCGGCTTTGCATTCGCCCGTGCAGACCTCGGCTTCTTCTTTACCGTCGGTCACACCCCAGCCAAAGGCTTTGACAAACGCACCGGACGCTGAGAGCTCCTCGACGCGGTTGTTGGTCTCATCGGTGACGTACACGTTGCCTGTGCTCTGGTTGATCGCGATCCCCCACGGTTCCTTGAACTGGCCGCTGGAGGACCCTTCCGAGCCGTAGGTTCCCATCAGCGTGCCCGCGGGGGAGAACTCTTGGACGCGATCATTCGTGGCATCGGTCACCCAAACGTCGCCTTTCGCGTCGATCGCATCGTTCTTGGGGTGGCCCAGTTTGGCCGCTTCAGGACCGAACTGATTGCTGTACGTTGGGCTTATATTGGCATAGCCGGATGGCTGTTCAAAGACCGTTTCGGCGCCGGCCACGGAATCCTTCAGTAGATACTTGCGTTCTTTGGATTCATATTCAAGCTTGAGATTTTCGTCACCTTTAGGCGATTCGAATTCACCTTTGGTATTGAGCGCGAATGTTGTCTGCCCGCCGCCGGCAGCCACGAGCACGGCATCTCCGTCCGCCAACAGCGAGAGACTCTCCCCGCCTCCGATGCTGATCGCCCACTGCGACCCGAACGGTCCTTCGGCGCCTGCCGTTAGGCTGCGCGACTGGTAGGTGCGCGACACCCCACTCGTGCCCCCGAGCGAGACGTCCTTTGCGCTCAAGGTGAACTGGCCGCTCGTCGGGTCGACCGTACCCGGACCGACCGACACGGGATTCGCGTGACGCACGTCGAATAGGAATTCCTTGGACGCCACGTTGCCGGCGTTGTCGGTGGCCGTTACGATCAGCCTGTGCACGCCTTCGGTCAGGCCTTCGGCGTAGAGCGTGTACTGTCCGGTGGCCGTGCATTCGCCCGCTGGGCAGGAGCTACCTGACAGCGCGGTCTGTTTACCGCCATCGATCGAGACTTCGATCGCTTTCACTCCCGAGCTCGGAGTGGGTTTGGTCCCATCCGTGGCGTGAAGGGTGAGTTTATGTGGCGCGGCGCTGATTTCGGCCCCTGTTTCGGGCATGCCCGTGAAACCGATGTTGCGCGGCGGGGTACCGTCGACTTTTATTTTCGCTTCTTCAGAACCCCAAAACCCAATACCGTCTTCGGCATACATTTCCATGGCATCTTCGCCATCCGCCATCTTGGGGTTATATGTAAACCAATTGTTGTATATTTCTTTGCACTGAAAGCCCTTACACTTTCCTTCTTCGTAAATTGGTGTTTTTTCAATGAAGCTTCCGCCAATCTGCCTGACGTACGAATAGCCGACCCCGATTCCTGGATCGTGCGCGGCGACTTCAAAAGCGCCCGAACTGGGGCTGAGCCAACTTCCAGCGCCGTATAGCACATTCTGCCGGTTGCTGGCGTTGGCTATCTGGGTACTGCTGGTGTTGAAACTCGATTCTGGTCCGTTTTCCTGGGCAACGTAGACATAGCCTTTATAGATTTCGACATCCCACCAATTGGCAGTTCCGGCTTCAGTGGTGTAAGCCATGAACCTGAACATGTTGCCCGGACTACCGTCTTGGGGTTCGCATTCATTTGGTCTCGCGCAGATTGTATTATTTGGTTCCCTATAGCTCACGCCACTGGCGAGACGTTTATGGTTTGTTTGCGTCACACCTTCATGCGTTCGCATTTCGAGTTCAGCTGCCGTACCCGAGTTTGTTAAATCCCCCTTGGTTCCCGTTTCAACGCCATAAATTCGGGATTCACCTTGTGTTTCATACTCAACGCCACCATATTCGTTTGCCCCATAGTTTCCGACGGGGTTTATGGAGATGCTCTGCTCTTCTTCATCGTATTTTTTGCCTTCGGATTCGGAGGCACATTGACACCACCAGGTAGTGTGATGAATGGATTCATTATCGGTGAGGAATTTCCAGTTAGTTTCAAGTCCATGACAAAGAGACGGGACGCACATACCCGTCAACACCTTGTCTGTGTTGGCTTCAAGTTCAGGGTCGACCTCGATTGGCCACTCGTATTCCCCGGATCGATCTTCGACATCCAACACCAGCAAATCATTTTTCACGGTCATGGAAACCGGTACGAGCGTTCCTGCGGCGTCCCGCGCATCGGGAGCTGCCACCCGTGCGATCGCGGCGCCTTCGTCGACTACCTTCACGGACCCCGTACTGTGTTGCTGGACGAGGCTCGCGCCAGCCGGCATGCCAACGCGGTAGTAGAGCTGGCTCGGGCTGTCTGCCGAGCGCTGTATCGCGCTGACCTCAAACCCGGTATTCGTTGGCTTGACGAACGTATCGGTATCGGTCTGTACGTTCGTGTAGAGGACACTCGCGCCATCGACAACCCCTTCCGATCCTTCCAGCGGAATGCCGCTGGCGTCGACGGGCGTCAACGATATGCCGCTTTCCCGCACGCTCACCCCGCTGCTGAGATGCTTGGGGATCTGTGCGGTCACATCCGAGGCTGCGGGCGCATAACCTCCGCTCGTGTCGGTGAGCGCGAGGTCGATGGGCGTGAAATGACCTGGGGAAGCTTCTTTTGCCATCGTCCCGAGCGATTCGACCACGGCATGCCTGCCACCGGGAAGCTCCAACCGCGCGGCGTTCGGGGCGATATACCGAGCAAGCTTCGTCCCCGCGGGCATCTGTGGAGGACCGCCCGCGGGACGATCGACAACTGCCGGGAACGCTTCCCGAGCGACCTGAGCAGCCCGCGCGGCCCCCAAATGCGAGAACGCGGTACGCGAGCGCATCCGCGCCACATACGCCACCGCGCTGCTGAGCCGCGCCTGCTGAGCAGCAACAGTCTGCTGACCTTCATCCAACGACTGCACCCCCGGCACGACGAGGGAATCGAGCGACACCCCGGACGCACCGGCCCCGGACGCCGTGCTCGCCTCGGCCACAGAGCGCGCACCACTCCCGCCACCAGACCCCGGAAGGCCCATCCACGCAAAGACACCCACCAGACACCCGACAAGAACCAATCCTGTCAACCAGCGCCCCGCCCGGATGCCATCCATGTTATGTGCCTCCCCCGCCTCTGTGGTCCCAGGAGCCATGCATGGCTCCCTGAATGATGAAAAATGTACGGCGGAGTAGATCAATAACAGATCCACCCAGAGCATGTCAAGACCGGTTGACAGAAATATCTATCCACCCCACAAACCCTTTGACGGAAGGACATTCAGGCGAGTAAAATTCGAGGCGAGCCTCGGAACCAAACCGACACACACCGGCAGCACGCCCATGGAGTACGCTCGGAGTCTCCAAATATGACGCTCCCAGGCAACGTTAATCCCATGAGCCCCTGCAACCTTCACCAGACACCGTGTCGGCAATAGGTACCGCTCAGCCGCACTCGTCGCTTCCACCCGAACAGCAGCGCGCCACCGGCCGGTGAGACCCCCACCACAATGATCTCGAACGACCGCAAAGGCAGACCAGCGCGCGTGCCTGCTGCGTGCGACGATCGAACTGAGCACAAACCGAGCGCGAAGCGAAGCCGAGCCGTCAGCGACACGCACGACATCGAGCTCGACGCGCAGACCGCCCCCGTGGAGGGCTCCCGCGACGAGCTGCACCGCCTCACGAGTCGCGGGCTCCGGTGGCGACACCACCGGCGGTCAAGCCGAACTCGTCGTTGAGGACAACGGTCCAGGCGTACCCGCCGAGATCGCCCCCACCCTGTTCGAGCGTTTCGTCCGCGGCGCCGGGGATCGCGGCGGGTCCTTCGGACTGGGGCTTGCGATCGTGCGCGCCGTGGCGGAGTCACATGGCGGGTCGGTCAGGCTGGAGAGCCGGGCTCCTCACGGCGCTCGGTTCGTGGTCTGCTTGCCGGCCGCCGTTGAAGGGATCCAGCCTCGAGCGCCGACGACGACCATTGACTCACTCGGCTGGCGACCCTGACACCAAGCTACCAGCCATCCGTGAAGTCTTCACCTTCAACCAGGCAGCCTGGTGTGCCGTTAGGACCAACTCCTGGATATGTCCCTTCACCACAACTGATCCTTCCCGGCGATTCGTACGGCTCACCACCCTCCGGGTTAGGTATGTCACAGTCATGACCTGGTGCGCCCTCTATAGTGAGCGGCCCGTTGGGGCAGCAGCCCGCGCTGGGATGACCTGGCAAATGCACCGGTCGTCCCACCACGCATTGTGGCGTCTTTGGCTTGTGCCTCGCTTCCCGCCCAATCGATTCTCCAGGGACGACCGGCTGAGCGCTTTCACCGATGATTTCCGGTATTTCAAGTGGCGGCTCGAGGAGCCACCATGGTTCCGTCACTTCCGGTTCATTTTCTTCTTCGTCTAGTTTTTTCGCTTCTTCTTCATTCGCTTTCTGTATTTCTGCTTCTTCCCATCCCTGGACAGTATGAACGGCAGACTCGTACCCCGATTCGATCGTTTCAGGAGACAGGTAAGATATGTAAGGCGAACTCGGATCAGAGCCGTTGGGAAAGACGCCCGGCGGTTTCACGCCTTCAACCTGCAGCGTCCGAGCCACCTCTGGCACATATGATGCCCCACCCTGAGTCACCGTTCCAGATGACGGAAGTTCACTCGACACTCCGCCGGCTCCGAGCCACGCGTACTTCGGCGGACTCGATGTGGTGGGGATGCCGAATTCGGTACTGCTGTAGGTGGAAGAAAGTTTTGTTTCTGTTTCGCTGAGCCCAGCTTTTGCGACGACGTTGCCCTGGAGGTCGTGCAACTGCAAGGCCATTTCGCCGGTACTTGTCTGCAATGCGTCAAGCACACCATCAATGCCCGGTACGTTACGACTCCATTTTTTGTTTTCTTCTTCAGCCGTCCAGGTGAGCGCTTCGCCGGGGCCCGAGTAGTGAGAGACAACTATGGGTTCGTGTTTACCTTTGACGATAGTTTCGGTTTCTTCCGTACGTCCGTCGGGGTCGTAGGTGTAGTTGAGTGTCTTTTCGTTCTGTTCCTGGCCGGCGACCTGGTTGTCGACGTAGTAACTGCTTTTCAGTTCATATTTGCCGGCATCTGGAGCTGGCAGTTTGGTCGTATTCCCAAATGTTTCGTAGGTGATGCCAGCATCGATCAGAGCGTTGGCGCTGTCGTAGGAATGGCTTTCGACCAACCCTCCTTCGGTCGGACAGGCTTCGGTGCTGGATTCGCGGGTGGTAAGGCTCGTGCGGTTTGATTCTTCGTCGTAGGCGTACAACCGCGCCGTGCAGCCTTTGCCCGTGGGCGTTTCCTGGGTTTCGGTGAGACGCCCGGCGTTGTCATAGACGTAGCTCTCTTTGGCCAGCGTGCTCGCCTGCTTGAGCGTTTCGCCGTAAATAGAAGGGACGATGTTGTCTTCGAACCATGTTTCAGGGCATTTACTGGCGCAGTACGCGTTCTTTTCGTACTTGATCCCCGTCGCCGCGCCCACCTGATTATACGTGTAATGAGCGGTCAGATTGTCAGGATAGGTGTCGGTGAGCATCTTGCCTTCGATGTCGTATGTCGCGGCAAACGACTTTTTCAGGCCCGAGTCATACAGCGACGTCATAAAGCCGGTAGTAGGATCGTAAGCATAAGTCTGTTCGAATTTTTCTTTTCCAATTTCGTAGCTGACCGCATCGAGACGGCCATCTCCGCTTTCTTCGTACGTGTATTTCGTCACACCGCCGTTTGCGTCGGTGTACTTTTCGAGCTGTCCAAGATTGTTGAAAGCACTTGTGATGGTCTTGGTTTTGCCTTCGGTCGTGGTGCTCTGTTCGATCAGTGCGCCCGTTTCTTTGCTGTACGTGTCGGTAACCTTCGGCAGCGCTTTGTCAATAGCGGGTGAGGAGAGCACTTCGCTCGATTCCAAGCGCCCCGCCCCGTCGAACGTCTCCTTCTTCGTCCGGGTCGTCGATCCGAATTTTTCTTCCACCCTTTCCGGAGCGTCCCACAAATTATAGGTCGTCGTCACAGTTGGAAGTTCCGGTGCTCCGCTCACCCCGGGCTGCGCGACTGGTTCGGTCTGACACACGAGATTCACCCACTCCGGATGGTTCTGGCACGCCGCTACTCCGGCTTCGCCTTTGGCGCTGTAGTAGATCGCCTTCGTATCGTGGGCGCCTTCGTTTCCGGGTCGGGGAGATGGGGTCCACTCGCTGATGCGATTGTTGCCACTGTCGGCGACATAGACAACGCCCGACGAGCTGACCGCCACGCCGCCCGGTTCGGCGATCTGTCCGTTACCTGCGCCTTTGAGCCCGAACGATGCGAGCACGGTCCCCGAAGGAGTGAACTCCTCGATGCGGTCGTTTACTACATCCGCTACGTACAGGTTGCCCGCGACGTCCGAGCCGATGTCGTCGGTCAAGTCAAACTGACCGACACCCGTTCCATAGGAGCCGAACTTCCCTGCATATTCTCCTTTTTCGTTGAGCTCCTCAACACGACTGTTGTTCTCATCGGCGACGTACACCAGACCACCGGAGAAAGCAAGACCCGTGGGACCATTGAACTGTCCGTTGCCCGAACCCCTTATACCCGCTTTGCAAGCACTGGTACACGTCTCGAATTTTTCTTCACCATTGCTGACGCCGAACCCGCTGGCATCCATAAACGCACCAGACGACGAAAGCTCCTCAATACGGCTGTTCGAGTTGTCAGCTATCCAAATGTCGCCTTTCGCGTCCAACGCGACACCGTTGGGTTCTTTGAACTGACCCGAGCCCGCACCTGCGATACCAGCTTTACAACCGCTCGTGCAGGACTCCAGTTTTTCTTCACCGTTGCTGACACCAAACCCAAACGCCTTGACAAATTCCCCTTTTTCGTTCAGCTCATCGACACGGTTGTTGCTCTCGTCCCCTACATACACATTGCCAGTGGACTGACTGACGACAATCCCCACCGGCTCCTCAAACTGTCCAGAACCCGGACCCCAGGACCCAAAGCTATGTAGAAACGCACCACTTGAAGAGAACTCCTTGACACTGTTGCCATATGCGCTGGCCACCCAAAGGTTCCCGTGAGAGTCAACCGCCTCGCCGGCCGGGTTCGACAACTTTTCTGATTCCGAGCCAGTATTGCCGAACGTACTCCCAAACACGGGTGCCGGCGAAGCCAACTCCCACGCCTCCATACGGTGGTTGCCGTCGTCCGCGACCCAGAGAGCACCGGACGAACTCACAGCAAGGCCTTCTGGGCCGGACAGCTGTCCGCTGCCTCCGCCGTAAGAGCCAACGTTTCGAACCCACGTCCCGGTCGGGCTGAACTCCTCCACTCGATCACCTTCGTAATTGGCGACATAGATATCGCCACTACCCGCATCCACGGTCACTCCCTCGGGTTGTTCGAGCTGTCCGTTACCCGTACCTTTGCTGCCAAACTGACCTATATAAGCGCCAGAGGTCGAGAGCTTCTGCACACGGTTATTACCATAGTCAACAACATAGATAGTCGTCCCCGCCACCACAATCCCTTGAGGATTCCCAAACTCACCATTGCCTGAACCAGACAAACCAACCCGACAGCTGCTCGTGCAGCTTTGAAATTCAGCTTTGCCATTGTTAACACCCCACCCAAACGCCGCAACAAATGTGCCGGTAGCAGAGAACTCATCGATACGATTGTTTGCCGAATCTGCCACCCACACATTCCCACTGGCGTCTACCGCATCGCCGGCCGGGTTTTTGAGCTGTCCCTGTGCAGACCCTTCTTTACCAAATACCCCAACATATTTACCTTCAGAATTAAGCTCCTCGATGCGCTCATTACCGGAATCTACGACGTATACATTGCCACTGCTCTTGTTAATCGCCACCCCGCGAGGCCCGCTGAACTGATCTTCCCCTTTACCTTCCGAACCATAAACTTTCAACAGTTTACCTTCAGAACCAAACTTTTGGACATGTCCACCACCACTGCTCGCCACCCAAATATTCCCACCTGAATCTATGGCATCCCACATCGAGCCTTTGAATGCCCCTTCTTCACTACCTTCATGACCGAATTGAGACAAGTACACCAAAGACGGCGATTCCTTACCCAAGCCCTTTGGGCTCTGAGTTTCGACAACCGCCCCGGTGCTTTCTTTTTTAGAGTTTTCCTGATACACCGTGGTCGACGTCAGATTCAGCCCGCCCGAGTCATTTGTCACCGAGGTCGGCTGGCGCAGTTCCCACCCCAGATTGCTCTGACCGCCGTACGCGATTGTGGTCGTACGCTTGTCTTCTTCTTTACCGGCCTCGAGCGCCGCGTCGGTCGTCTTTGTCACAAGGCGATAGGTTTCCCCTCCCGGAGCGCCTTCGTTGTAATAGTAGTGCTTGTCGGCACGCGCAAGTACTTCAGCGCCACTCTTCAATTTCACCGTGTGCTGCGGACCCAACGTTTTGACAATCTCGGTGTCTTCCAAGTTGTATTCAGTTTTCGTGTCGAGCAATTCTGATGCTTCCGCCGGTTTTGCTTCTTTCAAGGCAGCCGCACGATCATCGGGACTCAAGGTACGCACAACCTCGTTGGTTTTGTTGTATTCCGCGGTCGCCACCGCACCCGAAGGCGAAGCCGTATTGACAGTCCGTCCCTGTTCATCCAGATACGTCAGGGACGCCCGCTTGTAATCGCTCGCCGGCCACCCCATCGGTTCGTCAGGCGGAAAAACAGCTGTGCCTTCTTTCGGCAGGTCTTTCGTCTGACCCCACTTCGCGGCTTCTTCTTTAGTCAGATTCGGTAGACCCGTGCCCGACAACGGCACGTGATACTCGACCGTCCAGCCGGGCTGGGGCTGAGCCGGTGTCGTCCATTTAGGGGTATTGATGGACCCGATCTTACTGGTACCGGACTCGGTAAACCAAAGACTCGATCCGCGATTTCCGATGCCCATCGGTTCACTGTGAGCAGGCAATGCATATTCTGAAATCACGCCTGCTGTTGTGATCTTTCCGACCTTTGCCGTCCCAGCGTCTGTAAACCAGAGGTTGCCATCAGGGCCCTGGGTGATAGCACTTGGCGTGCTCCCAGTGGGCAGAGCGTATTCGGCAACTTTTTCTCCGGTTGTCGTCATCTTACCAATCTCGTTTGTAAGAAAGTCCGTATACCAAAGCTTACCGTCGGGGCCCTGAGCAATCGCGTATGGGAGGCTCAAGCCGGGCAGTCCGTATTCGGTGATTGTGCCGGATGTCGTTATCTTACCAATCTTGCTCGTCCCGTAATCCGTAAACCACAGATTCCCATCAGGGCCTTCAGCAATACCCCGCGGGTCACTTCCCGCCGGAAGCGGATATTCGGTGATTGTGCCGGATGTCGTTATCTTACCAATCTTGCTCGTCCCGTAATCCGTAAACCACAGATTCCCATCAGGGCCAACGGTGATGCCCGCCGGTTTACTTCCCGACGGCAATTCATATTCAGTGATACTACCCGTAATGCTGATCTTCCCAATCTTACTGGTACCATAGTTGGTAAACCAGTAGTTAATACCCAGCATCGTCGGCGCCACTCCCTCGGGCATGCTCCCTGCGGGCAGCGCATATTCAGTGACTTCCCCCGCTTCGGTGATGAAGCCAATCTTATTACTACGACTGTTCGCGAACACGCTCCCCTGCGCCCCCATCCCAGTTGGTTCGCTCCCAGCCGGCAAAGAATGTTCGGAGATTTCGGGTTTCCATTCGGTCACAAGACTCGACGCAGAACTGGTAGCAGAGATGGACCCACCGCCGTTCGTCCCAGTCACCTGCGCCACCAGCTTGTGTCCTACGTCGCCGGGCGCCACGGTGTAATTTGCGTTCGTAGCCCCCAGGATAGGCGTGCAGCTTTTCCCTTCTGAATTACAACTCTCCCACTGGTAGGCAAAGGCGATCGGTTCGCCTCCCCAAAATTTTTCGAGCGCGCTTGCACGCATCGTATTACCCACGACCGGTGATCCTTCCATTGACGGAGGTATGCTGGAAAGCGTACTTCCCGCCCACAGATTGGTCGAAGCTGGCGCCCGCATAACCTTCAACAACCGCCCACCGTTTGCGTCGCCGGCAATCCCCCCGTATGTAAATGCCCACGACTCCTGCCTCGGCGGCGTCAGCGCGGTGACGTGGCCTTCGGCGTCGTAGCCATAGATCGTCTTCAGCGTAGGAGAGATCCTCGGGTCCCACTCCGCACGCAGCCTACCCTGTTTGTCATACGCGTATTCTACCACCGGCTTTTCCACTTCCATCGCTTTGGTAGCCGGATTGTAAGCGGTGAAGAGCACCTTCATCAGACGGCCGTTATATTCTCCCCATTCGCTCTCTTTTTCGCCCGCACTGGTTTTTTCAGCGTACCAAAACGTCAGCTCTCGGCAGCCCTTTTCAGATTTGGATGGTTCCGCGGAGCATGACACACCTTCTGGCTTCGAGCCAAGCTCCTCCGTGGGACGGATGACTGGTTTGCCTTCAACCATTACCGCCTGATAGGAATACGTGTTTGCACTGCTCGTCGCTGGACCTTCCGCGACAGTTGGAAACCAAGTGGGATGTCCCCACTCCTGTATCTGCTGAGGAGAAGAGCTGTTAACTAGAATACTGCCATCTGCATTTACCGCGAGACCTGTCGGAACTTTCAACGAACCGAATTGAGTGAGGTATTCGCCTTTTTCGTTGAACTCCTGCACTCGTCCATTCAGCACATCGTCAACCCAGATATCGTTTTGTGTATCTGCGGCGATCTCACCGAGCCATTTAAACTGCCCCGGACCTGTTCCTTCGCTGCCAAACTTCCGCACATATTCGTTTTTTTCGTTGAACTCCTCCACCCTGGAGTTATTGCTATCGGCTACCCATATATTTCCTTTGGAGTCCGCCACGATGCCTTGCGGGAATTGGAACTGTCCGATGCCCGCACCTTGGATACCGGCCCCACACGTCGTTGTACACACCTCGAATTTATTTTCACCATTCGTCACGCCGTACCCAAACGCGGCTACAAATTCGCCTTTTTCAGTAAACTCTTGGACCCGTTGGTTAATCGAGTCAACTACCCATACCTTTCCGTTATCAACCGTGATACCGACGGGGAATTTGAATTGCCCACTAGCTGCGCCTCCACCACCAAACTGCTGTAGGTATTCTAGTTTTGAGTTGAACTCCTCAACCCGGTTGTTGGCGGTGTCGGTAACCCATAGGTTGCCTTTCTGATCCACAGCAATTCCTTCCGGCTCATCTAGTTGTCCGCTCCCGGAGCCTGGTATCCCTGCCTTACACGCGCTCGTGCACACCTCAAATTTGTTTTCACCGTTGGTCACGCCGTATCCAAACGTCGCAACAAATTTCTTATTCGAATTAAGCTCCTCAATTCGGGCGTTTCCACGGTCAACTACCCACAGGTTGCCTTTAGAGTCAGTTGCAAGCTCCGCAGTACCATTAAATTCTCCGCTACCGGCACCCCACATACCGAACTGGCCCATAAACTTCGGTGTGGTGGATTGTACACCAGCAGGCTGTTCAAACCTCGTCACGGTGCCTTGAGCTGTGTCTATCAGAAGGTATTCGGTGATCCCCTTACCAGCTTCTTTTTCCTTTGCTTCGAGCTTTAGATTACTGTCGCCTTCCGGAGCTTCGAATTCTTTTTTGGTGGCGTTGTATGCAAATGTCGTCAAGCCACCACTGGCGTTTGCCAACGCGGCGCTACCATTCGGCTGTACTGTCAGACTCTCCGCGACCGCACCAAGACTCGTGCTCCATTGAGGACCAAAAGGACCTTCGGAGCCCGCGGTCGGCTGCCGCGACAGATATGTACGAGCAATCCCCCCTACGCCGGCTAGCGAAATGTCGGTCGAGGTCAACCCGAACTGCCCGGTGGCCGGATCGACCGTCCCCGGACCGAGGGCCACCGGCTTGGCGTTACGAATTGCGAATGTGTATTCGGTCTTTGTCTGGTTCCCAGCTTTGTCAGTCGCCGTCACTTCAAGCTGATGTACACCCGCACCAAGCGTTTCTCCGTTGATGGTCCATTTTCCGCTGGTGGTACATTCTCCGGGTGAGCAGCTTCCTTGCGGTGTCCCAATTTCCTTGCCGTCCACGGCCACTTTGATCGAGCCGATACCGGAGCTCGGGGTTGGTTTTGTGCCATCGGTCGCTTCCACCGTGATCTGATGCGGCGTCGCGCTGAGTTCCGCGCCTTTTTCAGCAATGCCAGACATCGTGATTTTTCTCGGCGGAGTGTTGTCCACTTTGAGTGTCACGGATTTGACACAGGTCTGCAGTTGGGCTGCATCTTCGGCGCAGAGTTCCAGCGGATCTTCCCCGTTCCCCATTTCTTTGGTGTAGATGAAGGTCTCGTTGTTTTCCTGAGAACACCAGACTCCCGAGCAGAGATTGTCTTCAAGAATCGGAGCGTTGTAAGTCCAATTTTCACCGCTCACAAGATCTTTGACTTTAAGGTCTGAAACTCCGAGACCGTTGTCTTTGGTCCGCACTTCAAATGCGCCCGAGTGTTCGCCGAGCCAGCCGCCACTTCCATACAGGACGTTTTCCCGCCCCCCCTCGAGAGATGACGAGGACTGGTTGTAGCCGACTTCTGGCGCCTGCGTCTGTCCAACGTCGACCGCCGCATTAAAGACAGCGGCGTAAAAAACTTCGGACGAGCTGTCTTTAGCTACCTGTTTAACACGGACCCGATTCCCTTCGCCAGCCAGTGTTTCGCCGCACGTATGTACGCCGGGCGGAACGCACATGTTTTTAAAGACCCTGTTGTAGAGGGGATTTCCAGAAAGCACTTCTTCCCCTTCGACGTGTTCGCCCTTCGCGAATTCTAGCTTGGTTTCTGCGTTATTGTTCCATGTGTTATTTGAGAATTCCCCTTCAATGTAAAACGCGTCTGCGACCCCGTTTGCTTGATACACGAGTTCGTCATATTCGCCCCGAACGTAGCTGCCGATCGTTTGCATAAAGATTTCATCGGTCGGGTACCCGTATGTAAAATTGCTCGTTCCGAGCGGCGCAAACAGCCAATTGGTGTACCCGCCAGTTGGCGGCGAAACGGTTTTGTCGAAGACGTAGGGATCAACCTCGATCGGATACTGGTATTCCCCGGAGCTATGATCGACCGTCAGGACGAGCGAATCACCCGCGACACTCATCTGGACGGGGACAGTGGTCCCCGCGGCGTCCTGCGCGCTGGGCACGCGTACACCGGCGATCTGGCGCCCGTCGAGGACCACCTGCGCCGATCCCGAGCCGGCCTGCCGTTCGAGCCGAGCGCCGGAGGGCATCCCAACATGGAAATACAGTGCCCCGGGGCTTTCGGGCGAGCGCAAAAGCACGTCGATCTCAAAACCATCGGTCGTCGGCTTGACGACCGTATCGGCATCGCTCTGCGTGTTCGCGTACAGGACGGTCGAGCCGTCCACCGACCCTTCAGATCCCTGCAGCGGTTCACCGTGCGCGCCCACGGGCGTCAGCGAGACCCCGGTTTCAGACAGCTGCACTCCGTCTGCGACACGCTTGGGAATCTGCACGTCCACCTCGGATACCGCCGGCGTATAACCCCCACCGTCCGCCGTGAGACCGAGATCGATCGGCGTGAAATGACCCCGCGAGGCCTCTTTGGCCATCGGCTGCATCGATTCCATCACACCGTGCTTGCCACCCGGCAGATCGAGCTGCGCGACGTTTGGAGCGACATACCGCGCAAGCTTTGTCCCCGCGGGCAGCTTCGGAGCACCGCCCGCCGGACGATCGACAACTTCCGGAAACGCTTCCCGAGCGACCTGCGCCGCCCGCGCGGCCCCCAAATGCCTAAACGCGGTGCGCGAGCGTATCCGTGCCACATACGCCGCGGAGCTGCTGTGCCGCGCCTGCTGAGCATCAGCCGCCTGCTGACCTTCATCCAGCGGCTGCATCCCCGGCACGACGAGCGAGCCGAGCGACACCCCGGACGCACCGGCCCCGGACGCCGTGCTCGCCTCGGCCACAGAGCGCGCACCACTCCCGCCACCAGACCCCGGAAGGCCCATCCACGCAAAGACACCCACCAGACACCCGACAAGAACCAATCCTGTCAACCAGCGCCCCGCCCGGATGCCATCCATGTTATGTGCCTCCCCCGCCTCTGTGGTCCCAGGAGCCCACCATGGCCCCTGAATGATGAAAGATGTACGGCAGAGTGGATCAGTAACAGATCCACACAGGACATGTCAAGACCAGTTGACAGCAATATCTACCTACCCCGCAAACCCTTTGACAGAGCGATGTTCAGGCGAGTGAAATTCGAGGCGAATCGCGGACCCGGAGCCGACGCACACCGGCGGCACGCGCGTAGAGTACACTTGCAGTCTCCAAATACGACGCTTCTCGGGAACCGTTCACCAATGAGCCCTTGCAACCTTCACCAGACACCGTGTCGGCGATAGTCACCGCTCAGTCGCACTCGTCGCTCCCACCCGAACAGCAGCGCGCCACTCACCGGTGAGACCTCCACGACAATGACCTCGAACGACCGCAAGGAAGACCAGCGCGCGCGCCTGCTGCGCGCGATGATCGATTTGAGCGCTGAAGCCGGCTACGCACAGACGAGCGTGGCGCAGATCGTCGCGCACGCGCGCGTGTCGCGCAGCACCTTCTACGAGCAGTTCGAGGACAAGCGCATGTGCTTTGGGGCCGCGCAGCGCGATCTGAGCGAGCGCCTGCTGACCCGGATCGAGCGGGCTGCGAGGACGGCACGGACCGAGCGCGAGGCGAGCGACGCGGTGCTGGGCGTGCTCGTTGTGTTCGCCGAGGAGGACCCTTCCGCGGCACGGGTCCTGATGAACGAGACGCTCGCGGCCGGCAAGCGCGCGATGGATCTGCGTGACGAGTTGATCGCGCAGATCGCCGGCGTCCTCGAGCGCGCCTGGGACGACGCGACCGAGGAGAGCGAGCGGCGCCTGGACGTGCCCGCTCAAGCGCTCGTCGGCGGCACGTTCCGGCTGATCTCGATCCGCATCCTGCGCGGGATCGGGGCCTGCACGGGATCCTCCCGGAACTCCAAGATTGGGCCCGCTCGTACACCAGAGCCGGTGGCACACCCAACTGGAGGAGGCTGGCGCCCCGCGAGCATGCGAGCCCGCTGCCGCGCTCCTCCTACGCCGACCTCCCCGAGTCTGCCCCGCCACAGCCGCTGCCCCCGGGCCGGCACGGGCTGACGCCCTCCTACGTCTCGCGCAACCAGCGCGAACGCATCCTGCACGCCGGCGGCGAGACGATCGTCCGCAAAGGCTATGCGAACACGAAGGTCGCCGACGTCGTGGCCGCCGCGCACCTGACCCGTGCCGTGTTCTACGAGCATTTCCGCGACAAGCAGGAGCTGTTCCTGGAGATTCAGCAGATTCACTTCCAGCAGACGATGGCGGTCAGCGCGCGCGCGTTCTTCAGCGCGAGCACCTGGCCCGAGCGTGTGTGGGAGGGCATCCGCGCGATCGCCGACCTGTTCACGACCAACCCCGAGCTCGCCCACTTCGGCGCCCTGGAGTCGCACGTCGTGGGGACGGAGAGCGTGCGGCTCTACACCACCGATGCGATGATGGCCTTCTCGGTGTTCCTCGAGGAGGGCTACCGCCAGCGCCCCGAGGGCCGGCGCCTGGCGCCACTGTGCTCGGAAGCGATCGCCTGCGCGCTGTTTGAGACGATCTACTCGGAGACGCGGCGCAAGCGCCTGCGGCAGCTGCCCGACCTCGTACCGGCCGTCGTCTACTTCACGCTCGCCCCCTACCTGGGGCCCGAGCAGGCCGGTGCGATCGTCGAGGGCAAGCTGCGCGAGCTCGCGGAGGTTGGGTGACTACACCTCCACGACCACGGGCAGCACCATCGGCCGCCGCTTGAGCCGGTCATAGACGAGCTTCGCTAGATCGTCGTGCAGGATCTGCTGGAGCAGGTCGACCTCGCGGATCTCCTCGCCGGCGGCGCGGGTGAGCGAGGACTCGACGGTCGCGCGAATCTCCCCCACGAGCTCGTCGGCCTGGTCCATGAAGGGGACGCCGCGGAAGATCACCTCGGGG
Source organism: uncultured Solirubrobacterales bacterium (assembly GCA_963744245.1). GTDB lineage: Bacteria > Actinomycetota > Thermoleophilia > Solirubrobacterales > Solirubrobacteraceae > Palsa-744. The sequence continues at coordinate 2,173,227 of CAVUST010000001.1, read as the reverse complement.
TCGGCGACGGAGCGCCCGTCCTGCTCGGCGATCGTCGCCACCACGATGAAGATGCCGTCGGCGGAGAGCATGCGCCGGTCGCGCAGGGCGACGTCGGCCATGTCGCCGATCTCGACGCCGTCGACGAAGATCATGCCGGACTGCTCGCGCGAGCCGAAACGGGCGCCGCGCGCATCCATGTCGAGCGGCAGGCCGTTGTCCCCCTGGAAGACGTCCTCGGGCGGGATGCCGACGGCCTCTGCCAGCTGGGCGTGCAGGCGCAGGCGCTTGAAGTCGCCGTGGAAGGGCATCACGTAGCGGGGACGGACGAGGTTGAGCATCAGCTTGACCTCCTCGGCGTAGCCGTGCCCGGAGGCGTGCACGGGGGCGTCTGCCGGGGTAACGACGTCACAGCCGATGTGGTAGAGCCGATCGATCGTCTCGTTGACGGCGCGCTCGTTGCCGGGGACGGGGGTGGCGGAGAAGACGACGGTGTCGCCGCCGCGCAGCTGCACCTGGGGGTGGTCGCGGTAGGCCATCCGCCGCAGCGCGCTGAGGGGCTCGCCCTGGGAGCCGGTGGAGATGATCACGACGCGCTCGTCGGGGAAGTCGGAGATCTCGCGCGGGCCGACGAGCATCCCGTCGGGCACCTCGATGTGGCCGAGCCGCTGTCCGATGGCGACGTTCTTGCGCATCGAGCGGCCGACGAGCGAGACCTTGCGGTCGAGCGCGTGGGCGGCGTCGACGACCTGCTGGACGCGGTGGATGTTGGAGGCGAAGGAGGTGACGACGATGCGACCCTCGCAGCGCGCGAAGGCCTCCTCCAGATGGGGGCCGACGCCGGACTCCGAGGGGGAGAAGCCAGGCCGATCGACGTTGGTGGAGTCTCCGCACAGCAAAAGCACGCCTTCGCGCCCGAGCTCGGCCAGGCGCGAGACGTCCGCGGGCGGTCCGTCGACGGGCGTCTGGTCGAACTTGTAGTCGCCGGTGATGAGGACCGTGCCGAGCTCTGAGCCGAGTGCGACTGCGGAGGAGTCGGGAATCGAGTGGGTCATGTGGATCAGCTCCAGCTCGAAGGGCCCCAGCTCCAGCGATTCGCCGGGCGAGACGTCCTGCAGCTCGACGTCGCGGAGCTTGTGCTCCTCGAGCTTCGAGCGCGCCATCGCGAGCGTCAGGGGGCCTCCGTACACGGGCGGGGTGGCGCCGTGGACGGCCAGCTCGCGCAGGACCCACGGCAGCGCGCCGAGGTGGTCCTCGTGGCCGTGCGTGACGACGATCGCCTCGACGTCGCGCGCGCGCTCGCGCAGGTAGGAGAAGTCGGGCAGGACGAGATCGATCCCAACCATCTCGGGCGTGGGGAAGCGCAGGCCGACGTCGACGACGACGATGCGGTCGTCGTGCTCGACGACGGTCATGTTCTTGCCGATCTCCCCCAGACCGCCGAGGGGCAGGACGCGCAGCTTGGAGCTCACGCGTGGGGGTCCGGGTGCGGGCCTGGGCTCAGGTCGGGCATGGCGAGCAGTATCTCACGTAGGGCGGACCGGCTCGGGTTGTTGGGGGGTCGAGACCAGGCGGGCGGCGAGTCTGGCGGTCCGTGTCCGCGGTCGTTCGCGTGCGCCAAATGCAGCGCTTTCGACACCGATCCTGCTGAGCGGATAGGGCTTCGCAGCTGTCCGCGTGCGGAAACAACAGGCCACCCCGCTCGGACGAAGCGCCGTCAAATCGCCGCTTACATGTATAGCCGGTCGCAGACCGGCGACAAACTCCTTAAAGAGCAATCCAGCACTGGCATGTCTCCGGCAAGCCCACAGACCGAGTGTCACCACTGCGCTTAGCGGCGTAGCTATGATACTCGCCCGCCAGCTACCTCCGCACGCGCCCCGGAACGCTGTCCGGGGCGCGCCGAGGGTCGCGCTACTCGATGGCTCTCATTACTGGGCTGGTCATTCCGTGCTCGTCCCCTTATGGTTCGGTGGGTGCGGTTACGGCCCAGGTGCCTTGTACCGATACTTCTTCACCGGGTGTGGTTGGTTCCCTGGTGAGGTAGATGAGTTCGCCTCCTGTGGTACCGGCGCCCTCTGAGGCCTTGCCTGTCTGGATGACGGTGAAGGGTTCCAGGCCTTTGGGTGCTCCCAGCAGCGACGTTCCTTCATAGACACAGAGAAAACCCTGTTCGGCTTCGGGTTTTTCGGGGGTACCAGGACAACCAGCCACGGTTTCGCCCGTCTTGACGACGTGAACCTCGCTGACGTTGATTTCTTCCTTCAACGGGATCGGGAACGAGATCGCCGTCACGCGCTTTTCTTCTTTGGCGTTGGCTGTTCCACGGATGACCCAAGAGCCCGTCTCGGTCTTGCCCGCGGGCAGTGTTTCGGTGTAACCAGTGGTACCTGTCGCTCCCGTCGCGCCCTTCGGTCCCGTTGCGCCGGCGGCACCGGTCGTGCCCTTGGTCCCCTGCGAACCCGTTTCGCCTTTGCCACCCTGCGAGCCCTGTGATCCTGCCGGCCCGGCGGGACCCTGCGCTCCCTGCGCGCCCTGTGCTCCAGCGGGACCGGCCGAGCCGGGAGCACCAGCGGGCCCGGTCTTGCCCTGGAGTGATTTCAGGACGCTGGGCTTGATCTGCTTGGTGGAGGTGATCACGTACTTGCTCGCGGCGTACGCACCACCACTCATCGCGAAGATCAATGCGAGCGTAGCGATCATCCCGGCGGGACTGACACGCATGTGTTTGCGTAGTGTTGAGAACATCACGGTTAGTTACCCTTTCTTGCGTTTAGTGGCCTGCTTGGACTTCGCGTACTGCTCGCGAGCCTGCTTCTCACACCCTGCTCGCTTACTCCTCGGCCTCTGCTTGCAGGCCTTCAACGCCCTAGCCAACTTCTGCGCACTCGTCAACGCCTTCGCCTTCGCCACCGTCTTGGGAGGTGTGAGGACCATTGGTGGGTTGGGGAACGCGATGCTCGGGACCGGTAGCTGCGCCAACGCCGGGGGCACAACCAGTACCGTGGGTAGTCCCGTGGTCGTGAACAAGACCGGTTCGCCTACCGCGGTGCCGTAACCGCTCTTGACCACGACACGGTAGGCGTAGGTCGTTCCCGGTTGCAGACCGGAGACCTGCAGTGTTTGCTGGAGGGACGTCGTGCCTTCTCCCGCGGGTCCCGAGAACACGATCCCATACCGCGTATCCCCACCCGCGTACACACCGAGTTCGAAGACGTATGTCGCGGGCTGCCCGTCAGGATTGACCATGCCCGCGATCAGCGCGGAGGTGCTACCTATCGCGCTAGCCGCACCGGTCACGGCTTGCGGCAGCGGTGCGGGTGCGGTCTTGAACGATCCTTCCGGTAGTTGCGTACCACCCGTTTCGTTGACCATCGCCTCATCAGCTCCAGCGACGGGCTTGTTGACCCCTGACAGCCTGTAGCTGTAAGTGGTGGATGGTTGCAGGCCGGTCGCTTCGAGCGTGACACCGATCTTCCCGTACACCGGTGATTCCAGCGCACCGGTCCTCAATATTGTTTCGCAACCCGTGAGCTCGGGGCATGGGCCGTATTCGAAGAAGTATTCGGTGGGTGTGTTCTCGGGGTTCAGTTCGCCGAACAGCACCGCTGAGGAAGAGGACACGAACGACGCGTCGTGTTCACCCACGATCCGAGGCGGGATGCTCGGTGTGCTGAACGACACCGTTTCGCTCGTCAGCGATTCCGGTGTTTTGACGTTCTCGTCCTGTGCGGTGGCACGGAAGTAGAACGTTTCGTTCGGTCGCAAGCCTTCTATCGGTGCGGTCACTTCCACTGGTGGTGCTTCTTCTTCGCCTTCACTCTTGGTATTCGTGATTTTCGCGGTCGGGCTTGTCTTTTCACCCAGCAGGCTGGTTCTGCCCCATTCAAAGCTCACTTCTGTTTCTTTCACTCCCCACGGGTCCACCATTCCCACCAGATGGCAGTCGGACGTCACGTCCGTTTCCACGATCAGTCCTGGTTCGCACACCGGGAGGCTCGACGCGAGTTCCGCTACCGGTACGGGACGATAAGCGACGACTTCGTTGTCAAGAGACCCGTACCCGACGGGCGCGTACAGTTCGTCTTTGGCGTTGACAGCGATGTCATTGCTGCCAACCGTCGGCGGTGATCCCCCGGTGGAGAATTCGTTGGTGAATTCCGTGATCAGGTGCAGACTGGTCGCACTGACGATACTGTACAATCCACCACGCCACGTTTCGAAGTTTTCGCTCTTACTTGTATCGAAGCCCCGTTCGGCTTCTGTCACGACGAGTTGCCCCGCAGCATCCAATGCGATCGCGTCAATTGTGAGTCCTTCTGCTCCCGTTCTCCGTGTGGGCAAAGCGAAATGCTTGATTTCCTCACCGCTCGGACTGAGCTCTTGGATGACATTGCCGTTATCCCCATCAGACGAGCAGACGACATACATGTCGCCCGTAGGATCGACCGCGAGCGCACCCACCGGGCACCCGGTGGGTGTTTCCCCAACCTGTGCCCCGTTGGCTTCAAACCTCTGCACACGGTCATCTTCACCAACGAACAACTGACCTTCAGGGCCGCCGACAGCAGTACTAATCTTCCTTGCAACATCTTCAAAATGGAACGCACCGGGTTCAGCGCTGGCCAGGCCCGCCTTGCAAGTGTTTTTCGATACGGCCGTGCAAACATTGCCTTTAGTCGTCGCGTTGACTTCCTTGCCGAACATCAACACGAATTCACCGTCTTCCGTGAACTCCTGCACCCTGTTGTTCGCCTTATCCGCTACGTAGACGTTGCCGGTGCTCGGATCGACGCTGACTGACACTCTGTCTTTGAACTGTCCCGCGCCCGTGCCTTCCACACCGACAGTGCATCTCACGGCCGATTTGACGATTTCTTCCTCGGTGCAAATATCGCCTTTGGTGCTCGCGTTGACTTCCCTGCCAAACATCAACACGAACGCCCCCGACGACGTAAACTCCTGCACACGACCATTCCCCAATTCCGCGACATACACGTCACCGTTCGGTGCGACCGCGATACTCTCCGCCGCGAACAGTCCGCCGGGTTCACTGCTGGCCCTACCCGCCTGACATTCATTTTTGGACGCGACGGTGCAAACGTCTTCGAGCGCTGGTCCCTTGCCGGTCTCGGTGAGGTTGACTTCGCGACCGAAATGGCTGGAGACGATCTCCTTGACCGGCGCCTGCGCGCCATGAACGATCGCGGGCACGAACAGCAACACGACAATGCCAAGCAGTGTGGGTAGGAGGGCTCGTTGTGTGTGGGTTGCGATCATCGACCCGCCCTCCCCTTACCGGTATCGGCCTTCCTAGCTTTAGACTTCTTCTTCTTCTTTGGTATGGCTTTCGGTTTGGTGGTCGAAGCGCACCCGGTGACTTCGATCTTCGTGTCCTGCTTGAGGACCGCACCGTTCTGGGCGACCATTTCCGTCGGCATCGTCAACGCCACAGGCGCCGTCTTACGCGTCGTGACTATCTGGTGCACGGTGTGACCATGCATCTTCTTGGTGATCTTGTGCTTGGTCAGGACCGTGCGCGTCAGATCACAGAGATTGCCGTTGGCTGTCAGTGCGGAGTAGGGGCCCTCGGGAAGGTAGAGCTCGAACGTGCTGACGGGGACGTCGGGAACACTCTTGAACGTACTGCTCGTGATCCCGGCTTTGCTGATGAACGTGCTGCCGGTCAGATCGACCCTGACACCATCACCCTGCAGCACCACTATCAACGACGGGAACGCTTCCCCACCATGACTGACGAAATACACAGGACCGGACAACCCCACAGGCAACAACGGCGTACTAGCACGCACAATACCCACGATCGACGCTGACGGACAACCGGCGGGATTCGCTTCGAACTGCGCTGCGGTGCACGCTTTCTGCAACGTCGTCAAACGCGACGGCAACTGCTCCGGCAATTCAACTTTGACACTCGCGATGTTCGTCTCACTACCAACCGATCCCGCGGGATAGGACACCTTCGCGTCGAGGGTGGCACCGTTGGCTTTGCTTGTTTTCCCCGAGGTTGAGACGGTGAAGGAGGGTTTGAATTCAAGGCTCTTGCAACCACCAACACCCAACGGACTGGAGACCGTTGCCCTGGTCTCTTCAGAACCAGAGATCGTAGCCGTCACCTGCTGCACACCTGGATCTCCTGGTGCGCCGCAGTTGGTGGGGTTGAACATGAAATTGGGCCTGTCGATGTTGACCGTGATCCGTTTCAAACGCAACGGCACACCATCCAAGATCTGCGGAATCGCATACGGACCCGTTTCATCAGTCGTGACAGTCAACGTCGAATCCGTCGGGTCCACATTGATACGCGCCCGCACGACCACCAAGCCGAGGTTGAAGGGGCCCGCGACCGCGGGTGTGACGATGCTCAACCCGAACGGCGCACCATCATACGGGCCGGTCAAGTACACCGTTCCTTCGATTTCGAAGGGGTGTGAACCGGCGCCCGACGCTACACGCGTAGTCCCGATCCTGGAAGAGGATGGGCAGTGGCCCTGATCCGCCAACGGTTCTTCACAAAGCTGAACGCTGGAGAGCATCCCCAACAATCCCGGAGGAGTATGTATCTGGATGCCCTTGACATACTGTTCGCGATCCGCACGCGAGAGGTTCAGCGTGAACGCGCTGAACTGTCCCGCCTGTGGCGTGACCATCCCCGCGATCAGTCCCGGAGCGAACGGGACAGGATCAGAGCAGCCTTCCACGTTGTAGTGCGAGACGGGTGTCACGTCCGGTGTTCCCGGCATCGACAGTCCTTCCGGGGTGATCCCTGGTGCGCTCCACGGCGTCAGATCAGCCGTCGTGACAGCGGGACCACAGACAGCGGGATTGTCGACCGAGGCTCGCGGACCACCGTTCAAACGGATCTTCACTTCGCTGATCGGGACCTGCGGGTTATCATCCACCACCGTCGTGAGCTGTCCCGTCGCGGGGTTAGCCTCGACATAACCATGCGCCTTGACGTTGATACCGGTGTCAGCCAACGGTCCCGCACCACCAAATTCCAAATACAACTGGTAGAGACGACCGTCGAGCGCGTCCTGGTCGGTGCATGGTTCCTGACCTTGCCCGCCGCACAACGGGTGCGCCAAATACACGTGCCCTTTGACCGGTTCGGGGAGATCAGGTGTCACCGCTTCCGCGGTACCGACTGTCGATGCGTCGGGACAGTGCCCCGGCGCTAGCTGCAGTTCGCCGCTCAAACCCTGTTCTTCAGATTCAGGACCAGAACCCGGGAAGTTGATCCCTTCAGGACCGGTTTCGTTGCACGCCTGGACACCGTCCACGACACCGGGACTGATCGACAAGCCCTCCGGCAATGTCACTACCGCGTTACGCAAGTGCGGTGTCGCATTCCCCCCAGCCTGCTCGTTCTGGGGGATCTTCACGTTCACACCCAAACCGACCGGGGCGTCCGCCAGGACCGTGTCAGGGTTCACTTCGATCGAGGGACCAAAACCCAACAGGTTGCAGCCAGTCACGCCGGGGAAGCTCGTCGTTTCTTCGGCGTACCCCGTGTAGCGCCCTTCATGGACACTGCCGGGTTCCTCCCAGGAATCGGCGCGCAATGTCGCCGTCTCCCCACCCGCCACGCAATCAGTCGGCAACGACACGAACGGCACCGGCGTTTCACCACCACCCGGTTCCCCACCACCACTGCACGCTAGAGGTCGGCCTCGTTCAATGCTGCCGCAGCGGAGGCCGCGCATCGGGTCGTGACTGGGATCGGCAGGCACACCCCAGAACGTCACTTCAAAACGACTGAGAACCGTCCCCGGCACACCATCCGACACTACGGTGAAGCCGTAGCCTCCTGCGGTGTGCACGATATGCGCCGTCAACAGAAACGGGGGCCCTCCGGTTTCCTCGAACGCGAACTCCGCGGACTGACCCGCTTCCGGTGTCACATTCACAATCGGAGCGATATGTTCCTTGCCACCTTCCCACTGCAATCGATACACACCCAGCTGCGTGGAACCAGCACATCTTTCTTTCGCCAGCACAGTGGTCAGTGGGCAACGAGGCACCGCCAACGGATCACCCAACAATCCCGGCGGCAAACCCACCACGATGTCCTTCGGATCACGCGTCGGCACTAGTTCTTGATGCTTTTTTCCCTTTTCTTCCTGTTCGACTTCTTCAGTCGTAAATTCTCCAGTCGTAGTCAATGCCCACGGATGACCACCAGCCTGCGTAAACACGTACGGTTCATTGACCACTTCCTCACCACCGCCAACGAGCGGTGTCAGCGTCGTCGCACCGACCGTCTGCAACGTGAACTTCGTGATGCCAAACGGCTTGGCTTCGATCGTGGCATTCGCCACAGACACGGTGCTAAGGCAACCCAGAAGGACGCCCATCACGACAGGCACGCATCGTGAGCCGGCAAAGATAGAACTCGGTGTCGATCGCTTGAGCATGATGATGCTACTTCCTCCCCTTCGCCGACTTCTTCACCCGTTTCTTACTCTTGCCCTTCACACACTTACCCTTCTTCCTCACGTACCCTTTCCTGCACTCGGAGGTCACCTTCGCCTTCGGTTTCACCGCCACCGCAGCAGGTGGGGGCACCGGGGCGGCAAAGTTGCCACCCGGTGCCTGCGAGACGCTGCCCGGCACCAGCAACGGCGCGGGATTCGTCAACGGGCCCTGACACGCATCCCCCGCACACGCCACCACCGGCGCCACCACGGACGGGAACCCACCACCCAGACGCGCGTCATACACGTCAGCCTGACCATCCGTATCCCCCGGCGCCAAACCTTGCGTCGTGACGAAGAAGACGTCCCTGCCCGACGGCGAGATCACAGGACTACCATCGGATGTTTCCGACGTGCCACTGGAGATCAACGACACCACCCCTTCCCCACCACCAGGCCCCTGATGCCATTCATACACGTTCACAAGACCATTAGTGTCATCCCGCGACAATGGCTCCGCACTGGAGAACACGATCCGTGAACCATCCTCGCTGATCGCGCGTACACCCAATTCATGATCCGCATACACTTGCGCCTCAATCACGTCGTCGTCCTGGATCGACGCGTCATACGCACCAAGCGACGGTTCTACACCATTGCCGTTCGCGTCATGACCACCTTCACCGACAGACACACGATTCAACAACCCCGTGGCCGCGTCATACCGATACACATCCCTCGCCGTGTCCGTGTCGGTTTCACTACCATGCGTGACCAACTGCGCATACGTGGAGAACACCAGGAACCCACCATCGCCCGTGGACTGCACTTCGCCGCCACTGGTCCACAGTCCCGTGTCGCTCCTGCCTTCGTTTAGATCGCGGGGACAACGCGCGTCTTCAACCACACCAGACTGTGCCGCACCCGAGCAGAGATCCGCGACGAACGCCAGACCATGCGACTCAGCGTCATACACGTACAGGTTGTCCGCGCCCTTCACCGGCATCACGCCTTCCGCGTTCGCCCCATCGACCAACACCCCGCGCGCGACGAAGTACACTCGCGACCCGTCCGGTGCGACCCTCACCACATTCTGCACTTCCGCCGGTTCGCCCGCATTCGCCGCGGCCGACACCCGCACCAATCCCGTCACCTGCCGTTCAGACGCCCCACACGACGCCCCTTCTCCGACACAACCGATGCTCGCCATGTACAGATCGTTGCCCGCTTCACCGCCTTCACCCGTCAACGGAGCGGTCGTCGTGAAGAACACCCGCGAGCCGTCTTCAGACGCGCCCGCGAATTCCGCCGACGCACGCGCCGCACTACCCGGACACGGCACTTCACCAGGCACTTCACCGCTATTGCCCCCATCACCACACCCACCGAACGCCTCACCAACAGCAAGCGGCCTGGATACTTCAACCGTCCGCGTCCCACCCAAACGCACAAACAACTGCACCCCCCGACCACCGTTACTTGCACACGTCGACACGCCCGGTTTCAACTGCGCCTGAAGCTGCGCTTGAAAGAACACCTCGCTGCCATCAGCGGAGATCGCGTTGAACTTGCTCTGCCTCACACCCCCGGTCCCTTCCGCTCCGAGCAGCGCGCAATCCGCGAGTGCCTTGCCCGCATTGTTCAAACCCACGAGATGCAACCCCGGTTCACCGTCACACGCAGACAGATCATAGAACTGGTCTTGACCAGTCCCGACACCTTCCGGTGTCAACGGGTATTCTGCCGGCCTGACCAGGATCTGGCAGAGATCCGCGCTCGCGCCAAACTCGCTCGTCTGCAGATTCTCAGACATACCTTCAGGCCGCAGAGCTTCCACGACAACATTGCCGGCCACTTCCCAATTCCCCGCGGTATCCGGCAGACCGGTACGATGCAACAGATACTCGTTTTCATTCTGAGTAACGGCAGAGTCATTACCGATATTGGGTACCACCTGCACCCACGCCAGAACCTTTTCAAGCGTCGACGAGAAATCCTGAATCACGTTTGACGGCGCAAGCGAAGACGGCGCCTCCAACGGCGTCGTCACCCACCCCGACCCATTACGACGCGCCAAATAATAGCCCCCCACGGTTGGATTGTCCGAACCAGCGAAAACACCACTCGACTGGAACACGACGCTTTCGCCGTTCAGCGCCGCGGCAGCGAGACCAGCGCCATACCCAGCCTTGTACGGCGGACTGACCATCTCATACACCCGGCCTTCGGGGAGGGCCAGTGCCGGGACGGGAGTGAGCATCACGGCCGACAGCACGACGAGGAACACGAGCACACACACGCACAGCCCGGCATTCGCTCTCTGCTTTGAACGCATCAAGACGCGGCCTCCCTGTTGGTGCGCGCGTGAACGCGACACATAACGATTACCTGCAAACGAATACCCGGGAACGGTCATGCCTCACCCCTCTTACGATTACCGGTACTCGCGCTCAACCGCCGCGCGACGTCGACACCCACAGCCGTCAAGCTCCAAGCGTTGCGCTCACCCCGAGCATGCCCCGCACCCGAGTTCTCCAACAAACCCAAACGCTCAAGACGCGCCAAAAGCTTCGAAACCTGACCCTGATCCGCGATCCCCGCGAGCTCCGCGACCACACGATTGCTGACACCGGGATGCTCCCCCACGTCTTCCAACACCCGCGCGGTGCGATACGTCAGACGCATCGGAACACCAGCGAACGGATCCGGCGCCGCCATCGTCCCAATCCCGACGCTCTCCGAGCTGGTTGTGCGTGCAGGCAGAGACGGCGCCGCACGATCCTGCTCACGCCGCGCCGCCGCCGGACCCTGATAAGGCAACACGATCATCCCCATCAATTCCCCCAACAGGCTCGTCAACGGCTCACGCCCACCCCGCGCCAACCGCGCATACACAATCGAGAACGTCGCCCCAACAAGACCCTCCGCCGTCAACGGCGGCGGACACCCACGCGCACCGCCCTCCCCGCGACCCTCATCCAACACGCCCGCCAACCGCGCCAGAACCCCCTCGCGCCGCTCAAGCACCCGCGGACCACCATGCAACGCCTGCGCCACACACACCCGCGCAAGCGCCGGCTCACGATCAAAAAAACACAAGATCGTCCACAACCCATCACGCACACGCTCACGCCAAGACAACCCACCGAGGTTCGCCTCCACCAGCTCACGCTCGACCTCAACGACGACGTCGTCCAGGATCGCCAGCAGACAATCCTCGCGATTGTCAAACAGGTCATAGAACGTCCGTCGCGAAACCCGCGCACGCGCAGTGATGTGCGCAACCGTCGCACCCGACCAACCCAACTCCTTGACCGTCGCCACGGCCGCCGACAGCAACCGCGAACGCTGCATCTCCGACACCTGCACCCGCGCACGCGAAGAACCCCGCCGCGAACGCACCTTCACGCTCACCGACGCGGACATCACACGATCCTTCCGTGTGATGCGCGTGACAAAGCGGGCGGGAAGAATGCGGGACGGTGTATTCCAGCTACGCCTCCAGGCGCGCGGGAGGTCCGCTCGCGGTGGGCTTGCCGGCCGAACGCCGGCGTGTAAGCGAGGCTTCGGTCTCGCGTTGCAACGTGCGGGCGGCGAACGTCATTACGCGCGTGGCGGGGTAGCTTCGAACAGGGCGCGGGACGGGAGGAGCCGGCTGCGCCACCACGGCCGCGGCGGCGACTGGCCGATGCCTGTCCCGGTTTCCGGGTCCCGTCGGAACAGAAGACAGCGGCGACCGAAACCCCAGCCGCCTCACGACCAAAGGAGGATCTGGCATCATGAATCCCGTGGCAGCACCACCGCATGTGACGCTCAGCGGCGACCGCGCCGGTGAGTACATCGTTAAGGACGAGCGTCCTGACGGCGAGCTGACGCTCGTTCCAGACACGTCTGCACAGGCGATTCTGAACCGGCTCGGTCACAAACGCGCAACGCTCGCGGAGCTCGAGGCAGAGTACGGGCCCGTTCGCCCTTCCGACGACGAGGGCTGAACCGTGCCCGCCAAGACGGGCTATGCGCCCGTCGCCTTCGATGAGAACGCGTGGAGCGAAGACCTGCGCAACGCGACCGACGCCGGCCGAAAGGCCGCCACACAGAGGCGAGCACGACTCGAGCGATACGGTCAACCCATCGATGAGCTGCTGAGATGCAGAGACGAAGCCCGCGACCGGACCAGCCTGCCGGGTTGCGTAAAGACCTATGTCCCCTCGCCCAATGGACCGTGGGGCATCGTCTACCTGATCGCCTGCGACGAGACTGGGCGATTGTCCCTCGATCATCTGGCCTTCGGCCTGCGCCATCCACCCACGGGCCGACGGTCCAGCGTCTATGAGGTCGCCAATCGGCGACTGAACATCTGAGACGAAAGCCGCCTCGTGCCCGCGAACGACCCACCCCCGCGAGCCCTTCTCGGAACGGGGAAATTCGGCGGTTAGAAGAGAGGCGCTAGCAGGACAAGAGAGAGAGAGAGAGAGAGAGATGCATCAGCAATGCTGAGGCATCTACCTACGGGCCCAAACGGGCACGCAAGGACTCCCGGCACGTCTGTCCCCAACTGACTCACGCGAAAACAACCCCTCATCATGCGACCCGGTAAGCCCTCTCCCAAGGTCCGTTGCCAAAGCGCTTGCGGTCGACCCAACGGACCAACCCAAACCCGATCTATTTTGTGCCGACGCTCCACCCTGGAACGTCATGAACAGAACAGAACATAGCGTCAACCACAGGGCTTGTCAAGAGCGAACCGCAGGTGAGCCTCCAGGGCAGGCGTCGCGGGGTCCCCACGGCCCCACAAAGCCCAATCGGCGCGCCGAGAAGACCTCAGGCCCGGGCGCCCGTGAGCAGACCATGGCGCACGAGCATCGCGCGCACCGCGGCGGTCTCCTCCTGGGTCGCGTCCACGATCGGCAGACGCGTCGTGCCGGCGCGCAGGCCGAGCAGGTTCAGCGCGGCCTTCGTGCACGTCGGGGACGCAGTCATGAACAGCGTCTCGTAGACGTCGCGCAGGGACGCGTCGATCTCCGCGCGACGCTCGGGCTCGTCGACCATGCGCCGCATCTCCGGGCCGACGACGTGGCTTGAGACGGAGATGCCCCCGGCGCCGCCCATGTCGAGCGTGCGCGCGAACGTGGCGTCGTCGCCGGTGTAGAGGAGGAGACCGTCGATCGGCTGCAGCTCCGCTGGGTTGGACTGCTTGACGCCGTCGACGTGCTCGATCTGGGCGAGCTCCGCGAGCAGGTCGGGGGGTATGTTCGTGCCCGTGCGCGAGGGGATGTTGTAGAGCAGGATCGGCCTGTCCGTCGCCGCCGCGATCGCTTCGTAGTGGCGCCGCAGCCCCAGGGGACTGGGCCGGTTGTAGTACGGGGTCACGCTCAGGAGCGCATCGGCGCCCAGCTCGGTGGCGCGTTCGGTCAGGAAGACGGCGTGGCGCGTGTCGTTCGTCCCGGTCCCCGCGACGATCGTCGTCCCAGGGGGACGCTCGCGCGCGGCGAGTCCGATCAGCCCCAGATGCTCCTCGTCGCTCATCGTCGAGGCCTCGCCGGTCGTGCCAGCGACGACAAACCCGTCCGAGCCGTTCTCGGCGAGGTGAGCCATCAATGCGACGAATGCCTCCTCGTCCACGCGCCCAGAGGCGTCGAAGGGCGTGATTATCGCGGTCAGGATGGCGCCAAGGTTCAAATCGGGCATGGCGAGCAGTATCTCACGAACCCCGGTCCGGCTCGGGCTGCAGGGGTGTCGAGTCCGGGCGAAACGGCGAGTCGAGCACCAGACGTCCGCGGTCGATCGCGCGCGCCAAATGCAGCGCTTTCAAAACAAATCCTGCTGAACAGAAGGACGCACCTCAACCCGCCCCATTCCCAAGCGCCCCGATCTACGCAAGGACATGTCCCTCGACGCGTAGGCCCGACCGCGATTGCCGCTTATCCCCGTAGCCGGTCGCAGACCGGCCGTCCACAGCGTCAAACCTCAATCCCGAAGACAAGAAATGCCGGCAAGCCACAGGCCGCTTGTCGCCATACGAAGCGGTTGCGTAGCTTGACACCAGCACGCCACACAACCATCCCCAGCGCGGGACGATCTACAATGCCGGAGATGGCAGCGAAGCCCAAAGCCAGGCCGAAAGGCCCGTGGACGCCGGAGGAGATCGCTCGCAACGAGCGGGTCGCCCAAATCAGAGTTCAGCGCGACCGCGCGCGGGGTGTAAGCGCAAATTTGGAGGACCTCGTCAAGCTGACCAGATTCATGAACCGCCTCGCAGCGTCTTTCAGAGATGCCCGAAGCGCTTGATCCGGTCCCGCTGCTGAAGCATCTGCAGGAACACGGTGTCGAACACATCGCCATCGGCGGGCTTGCGGTCAGCGCTCACGGCCACGTGCGGACCTCGAAGGATCTCGATGTAGTCCCAAATCCTGCGCATGAGAATCTCGAGCGGCTTGCGGCAGCGCTCGCGGATGTCAACGCGGTCGATGACGAAACAGGCGACTTCGATCCCGACGAGATCCCTATGTCGGCGTTGCGCGTCGAGGATCTGTCGCAAGGAGGCAACTTTTGCCTCGCCACGGACCTGGGTCGCCTGGACGTCTTTCAGTGGGTCAGCGGCGTCGAGGTCGACGACCTATACGCCGAGCTCGACCGAGAAGCGCTTACAGGCAGCGTCGAGAGCGTATCTGTACGAGTCTGCGGCCTCGACCATCTGCGCGCGATGAAGCGCGCCGCAGGCCGCCCGCAGGATCTGGCAGATCTGGAGCGCCTCGGCGAGGAGTGATCCGCCACTCGGACTCGGGTCGCAACCGAAAGCGCGCCCGCAATGCCGGCGACTGCGGTGAGCGGCTTGGACCGCAATCCGATGAAACGGCTGGCTATGGCTCACCCACCAAAGCCCGAGACGGTTTTCAGAACAGCAGGCTCTCCAGCCCCACGACCGGGGATTCAGGCAGGTCACCCACGCGGCGCACCGCCAGCAGCACGCCCGGCATGAACGACTCACGCCCGGTCGTGTCGTGGCGGATCGAGAGCGTCTGACCGACGTCGCCGAGGATCACCTCCTGATGGGCGACGAGGCCGGGCAGGCGCACCGAGTGGATCGGGGGCTGCGCCTTTCCGCTCGCCGCCGCCATCAGCTCGGCCGTGAGCTTGGCCGTACCGCTCGGCGCGTCGAGCTTCTGGTCGTGGTGGAGCTCGACGATCTCCGCCTTGGCCATGTGCCTTGCGGCCTCCGCGGCGAAGCGCATCATCAGCACCGCGCCGATCGCGAAGTTCGGCGCGATCAGCACGTTCGCCCGCGGCAGGCCCTCGGGCGTGCGCGCGTTCCTCAACGGCTCCATGTCGAACCCCGTCGTGCCGATCACGACATGCACCCCCGCTGCGATGCACTCCAGGGCGTTCTCCAGCGCCGTGTCGGGCCGGGTGAAGTCGACCGCAACCTCCGCGTCATCCAGAACCTCGGCCAGCGCAACCCCCAGCAGCGGGTCCGCGCGCCCCACCAGCTCCATGTCCGGCGCGCCCTCTACGGCCGCGCATACCGTCGCACCCATCTTCCCGGCGGCGCCCGCGACGGCCACCTTGATCATGCGGCCACCTTTTCGAAAGGTGCCAGCGCCCGCAGGAACGCGTCCTCCTCGGCGCCCACCCCCGCCGCCGACAGCGTCTCCGGCACGAACATCTCCCGCGTCAGCTCGCGCAGGTCCTCGACCGTCACCGCGTCGATCCGATCCACAATCTCGTCCACCGAATAGATCGGCATGTCCCCCAGCAGCGCCGACCCCAGCCGGTTCATGCGCGCGGTCGTCGACTCCAGCGACAGCGCCACGCGGCCCTTCAGGTTCTCGCGCGAGCGGTCCAGCTCCTGCGGGCTCGCCGGGTCCTCCACCACGCGCTCCAGCTCCTTCGCGATCGTCGCGAGCGCCTCCTGCAGGTTGTCCGGGCGCGTGCCCACGTACAGCCCGACCTCACCCGTGTGCGCGTACTGGCTGGAGAAGCTGAACACCGAGTACGCCAGCCCTCTGCGCTCGCGCACCTCCTGGAACAGTCGCGAGGAGGACGTGCCCCCGAGCACCCCTTCGAGCACTCGCAGCGCGAACCGGCGCTCGTCATGGCGCGACGTCCCCCTGCCCCCCAGGCACACGTGGTACTGCTCGGTGTCCTTGCGCAGGAACCTCACCCGGCGCTCGAACTCCGGCTCCGGCGAGGACATTCGAGCGCTCGCCGTCCCGTTCGCCGCGCTCGGTCCGCTCGCGCGCGCGCTCACGCCGGCGGCGGACGTCTGCGCCCCGGCGCCGCTCCCCGCGGGACCCGCGGCGCGCGCCAGCTCCACGAGCGCGTCGTGATCGACCGATCCCGCCGCCGCAATCACGATCCGCTGCGGCGCATAGCGCTCGTCGTGGAACGCCCGCAGCTGCTCGTCGGTGACCGCGCGCACGACCGCCGCCGTCCCGATCACCGCGCGTCCCAACGGGTGGGACCCGAACACCGCCTCCCCCAGCACGTCGAACACGCGGTCCTGCGGATCGTCCTCGTACATCGCGATCTCCTCGAGCACCACCTCGCGCTCGGCCTCCAGCGATTCGAAGCGCGGACGCCACACCATCTCCGCGGCGACGTCGAACGCGCGCTCCAGATGGCGGTCCATCACGCGCGTGTACAGCGAGGTAGTTTCGCGGTCGGTCCCCGCGTTGATCTCCGCGCCCATCGCGTCGAAGATCTCGTCGATCTCGTGCGAGCGATAGCGCTCAGTGCCGCGAAACAGCATGTGCTCCAGCAGGTGGCTCGTCCCCGCCTGCTCGTCGGACTCCATCGCCGAGCCCGTGCCGATCCAGAACCCGAGCGCCACCGAGCGCACGTTCTCGATGCGCTCGGTGATCACCCGCACGCCGTTCTCCAGCGTGGTTGTGCGGTGCTCGGTCATCTCGTGCCGGGTGCCGCCCGTGGTCGCACCGCGGCCGGCGCCCAGGCTAGCGATCGCGTCCGGACCCGTGCCGGGGGCGACCCGAGCCGCGCTCGCCCTCGCGCCGGGGACCGCCGCTGCCGCCACGACCACCACCACCCTCACGACCGTTGCGCCGCGCGCCGTCGCGCGGAGGCCTGCCGCCGCCCCCGCCGCCACCGGCGCTGACGCCCGCGAGCTCCTCCACGGACTTGCCCGCGATCTCCGGATCCTCGGCCAGGCGCAGGCCGATGCGACCGCGCTCGCGGTCCACCTCGACCACGCGCACGCTGATCTCATCGCCGCGATTGAGCACGTCCTCGACGCTCTCCACGCGCTCGCCCGGCGAGACGTTGGAGATGTGCAGCAGCCCGTCCGTGCCCTTCGTCAGCTCCACGAACGCGCCGAACGTCGTCGTCTTCACGACCTTGCCGACGTACTCGTCGCCGACCTCGACCTCCTTCATCATCACCCGGATGTGCTCCGCCAGCGCATCGCCGAGATCGCCGTTGGCGGAGTAGACCAGCACCTGGCCATCGTCGTTGACGTCGATCTGGGACTCGAACTCCTCCGACAGCCCCCTGATCGTTTCCCCGCCCTTGCCGATCAGCATGCCGATCTGCGACGGGTCGATCTGAATCGTCTGGATGCGCGGCGCGAACTGCGACAGCTGCTCGCGCGGGGTCTGGATGACGTCGGCCATCTTGCCGAGAATGAACGTCCGCGCCTCGTGCGCACGCGACAGCGCGTCGCGCAGGATCTCGAACGTCACGCCCGTGATCTTGATGTCCATCTGCAGCGCCGTGATCCCACGCTCGGTGCCCGCCACCTTGAAGTCCATGTCTCCCAGGTGGTCCTCCACGCCCGCGATGTCCGTCAGCACGACGTAGTCGTCGCCCTCCTTGATCAGGCCCATCGCGATGCCCGCGACCGGGCGCTTGATCGGCACGCCCGCGTCCATCAGCGACAGCGAGGATCCGCACACCGACGCCATCGAGGAGGAGCCGTTGGACTCGAGGATGTCCGAGACCACGCGAATCGTGTACGGAAACTCCTCGATCGAGGGCACCATCGGCGCGAGCGCCCGCTCGGCCAGCGCTCCGTGACCGACGTCGCGGCGCTTGACCCCGCCCATACGACCGGCTTCCCCGACCGAGAACGGCGGGAAGTTGTAGTGGTGCCAGTAGTACTTTTTCGTCTCCAGCCCGAGCGTGTCCAGGCGCATCTCCTCCTTCAGCGTGCCCAGCGCAGCGACGCTCAGCGCCTGCGTCTGCCCGCGCGTGAACAGCGCCGAGCCGTGCGTGCGCGGCGTCACCCCCACCTCGATCGAGACGTCGCGGATCTCGTTCTCGCCGCGGCCGTCCGGGCGCTTCTTGTTCACCGCGATCCGCTCGCGAATGATCGACTTCTCGAGCTTGTCGAACGCCAGCTGCACCGCGGCACGCTGCTGCTTGGCCGCGGCCAGCTGCTCCTCGGAAGCGCCCTCGGGCGCCGCGGGAGCATGCTGCTCGAGGATCGCCTGCTCGACCGCCTTGGTGGCGTCCTGGCGCTCGAGCTTGTCCTCGACCTGCGTCGCCGCGTCGAGCGCCGAGCCGTGCGAGGAGCGGATCTGCTCGAGCACCGCCGGATCGACGGCGATCGTCT
Organism: uncultured Solirubrobacterales bacterium; assembly: GCA_963744245.1. GTDB lineage: Bacteria > Actinomycetota > Thermoleophilia > Solirubrobacterales > Solirubrobacteraceae > Palsa-744. The sequence continues at coordinate 2,154,243 of CAVUST010000001.1, read as the reverse complement.
CGAAGACTTTCTTCTCCTTGCCCACCTTCTCAGCCAGCTCGCGCTGCAGCGCGCACAGCTTCTTGATCTCCGCGTGCGCGATGTCCAGCGCGTCGAGAATCTCCGCCTCGGGGATCTCGTTCGCGCCCGCCTCGACCATCAGGATCGCCTCCTCGGTGCCGGCGACGATCAGGTCGAGGTCCGAGGAGTTCTCCGCGTCGGGCAGCAGATCCGGCTCGTTCGGGTTGACGACGAAGTTGCCGTCGACCTTGCCGATCCGCACCGCGCCGACCGGGGTCGGCAGCGGGATGTCGGAGATCATCAGCGCCGTCGAGGCGCCGTTCATCGCAAGGATGTCATAGGGGTGCTCGTGGTCGATCGACAGCGGAATCGCCACCAGCTGCGTGTCGTAGCGCCATTCCTTGGGGAACAGCGGGCGGATCGGCCGATCGATCATGCGCGCGGTCAGCGTCCCCTTCTCGCCCGGCCGCCCCTCTCGCTTGAAGAAGGAGCCGGGGATTTTGCCCGCTGCGTACATGCGCTCCTCGACGTCCACCGTCAAGGGGAGGAAGTCCACGTCGCGCAGGCTGCCCGCGACCGCGGTGCAAAGGACCATCGTGTCGCCCTGGCGGACGACCACTGCGCCGGAGGCCTGCTTGGCCATCCTGCCTGTCTCAAACGAGATCTCGCTGCCCGCGATCTCCACGGAGACCCGTGTTACGGCGTCATCGCTGCCACTCATATGCTTTCTACCTTCCTATGCTCCGCCCGTCGGGTTGGGACGCGTGTCCATGTCAGACCGCCACGTCCCTGGCGGATCGTTTTCTTTATCTCTTATTCCGAACCAGCGGAGCTTAGCGCGACGTGGCCCGCTTGCCGGTTCTCGACGTCAGGCGCCGGCGGCAGCCGCCGCGAGACCTTCGCGCAGCAGCTCCACGCCCGGCAGCTCCGCCGGCGTGGGCGCCTGATGGCTCCAGCGCACGACCCCGTCTGAGCCCGCGATCACCAGCGCGCGCTGGGCGAAGCCGCCCTCGTGCAGGACCCCCAGCGAGGCGCACGCGGCGCCCTTGGGCTCGAAGTCCGACAGTTGGGGAATGCTCACGCCGAGCTTCTCCCGGAACGCGATCTGGGAGTAGGTGCTGTCGCAGGAGACCCCGTACACCTCTGTGCCGCCCGCGGTCAGCTCCCCCAGCGCCTGCTCATAGACCTGCAGCTGATCGGTGCACACCGGGCTGAACGCGAACGGGTAGAACACCAGGATCGTCGTGTGGCCGCGCAGGTCCTGCTCGGTGAACCGCTCGCCGTCTTCGCGCTGCAGCCTGAACGACGGCGCCGGGGTGCCGGGGCCGACGACGCTCACTTCCTGAGGCCCAGCTCTTTTATGAGCGCGCGGTAGCCCTCGAGGTCGCGGCGGCGCAGGTAGTCCAGGAACCGCCTCCGGCGCCCGACGAGCATCAGCAGCCCGCGGCGCGAGTGGTGGTCTTTGCTCTGCTCGCGCAGGTGCTCGGTGAGATGGTTGATGCGCTCGGTCAGCAGCGCAATCTGCACACGGGTGTTGCCGGTGTCCTGCTCGCCCGACCCGAACTGTGCGGCGATCTCACGCTTGCGCTCTGCGGTGATGGCTGTCATTCGCGGGCCAACGGTAGCAGACGCACCCCGCGCCATTACGCGCGACCATGGTCACCGAGCCGGTGAGACAGCTCCTCAGGCAACCGTGACGATCTCGCGCGTGCGCTCGACGTCGCGGCGCATCTGCTCGATCAGCGCCGCGGGCGTGTCGAACCGCCGCTCGCCGCGCAGGCGCGCGAGGAAGTCCAGTCGCAGCCTGCTGCCATACAGGTCCCCGTCGAAGTCGATCAGATGCGCCTCGATCAGCTCGCCGCGACCGGTCTCGAACGTCGGGCGCACACCGATGCTGACGGCCGCCGGCACGCTGCCGTTGGCCAGGCACGCATACACCCCGTGACCTGGACACGCCAGCGCCTCCTCGGGCACGAGGTTCGCGGTCGGGAACCCCAGCTCGCGTCCGCGCTCGTCGCCGTGGATCACCTCGCCGCGCAGCTGAAACGGCGCGCCGAGGAACCGCGCGGCCTGATCGACCTCGCCCGCGAGCACCAGCCCGCGGATGTGGCTGGAGGAGACGACCTCCCCATCCACCTCCAGCAGCGGGTGCACGACCGTCTGAAAGCGCTCGTCCGCGGCCAGCAGCCGCGGGTCGCCCTGCGCGCGGTGCCCGAACCGGAAGTTCTCGCCGATCGCCACCCTGCTCGCGCCGAGCGCGCCCACGAGCACCTCGGAGATGAACTGCTCCGCGGAGCGCGCCGCGAACTCCGCGTCGAACGGAATCACAATCAGCTCCCGCACGCCCAGCCCGGCGACCAGCTCGGCCTTGACCTCGAGCGTCGTCAGCAGCTTCGGCGTGTGCTGGGGCGCGACCACCGACACCGGGTGCGGTTCGAACGTCAGCACGCTGTCCGAGCCAGCGATCACCGCACGATGACCGAGGTGCACGCCGTCGAACGTGCCGACGGCCACGCTGCGCGCGTGATCGAGCCCAGCGCCCTCGCTCGCGGGCGGCAGTACGTCGGGCAGGCGAGTGATCTTCACGGCTCGCACAGCCTATTTGGGCAGCGTCGCAAGCGCTTGGTCGAGACCGATCAGCGGCGGCCGCACCCACGGCTCGCCGCGGGGCGGCGGGGCAACCGCAGCTGCGACCTCGAACGGCCCGATCGCCGTGCGCCTGAGCTCGACGCAGTAGGCGTCGTGCAGGTCGGCGATCAGCGAGCGCACGTACGTGCCCGCGGAGCATTCGATCGCATAGCCCGCGCGTTCCAGCGCATCCGTTGACCCGGTTGCGTCTGTCGCTGCGAGGACGGCCGTGTCGGGGGCGCCCGCAACCGTGTCGGGGACGACGCCCCGCTCGCGCTCGCGCCAGATCTGCTCGAAGCGATGCACCATCACGATCCGCTCGGGCAGCTCGAACTCCTCGCCGCGCCGCGCGCGCTTGTAAGCGCGCTCGCCGGCGACCTTCACGGCCGAATGCCGCGGAGGACGCTGCCGAATCTCTCCGGTCGGCAGCAACGGTGGGTCAGGCGGCAGGCGGCCAGTCACAACGATCTGCCCCTCGGTGTCGCCGGTGCTGGAGGTGGCGCCGAGCCGAGCGACCGTCTCATAGCGCTTGGGCAGCTCCATGAAACGCCGTTGCGCTTTCGTCGCGGTCCCGATCAGCACGATCAGCAGCCCTGTGGCGAACGGGTCGAGTGTGCCCGCGTGACCGACCTTGACGCCGCCCAATGCACGCTTGACGAGGGCGACCACGTCATGCGAGGTCATCCCCGCCGGCTTGTCGATCAGCAGGATGCCGTCCATCGACCTTCCATCATCGCGTGCGAGCACCCCGCGCGGACGTGCGCCGTGGCAAGTGGCGATCTCAGCGAAGCGGATCAGGCCAGCGTCGCGGCAGCCGGCCCGTTGGAGGTGGCGTGCAGCTGCGCGGCCAGCGCGCGGCGCAAGAACTCGATCAGTTGCTCGACCTCCAGCGTCGTGGTGAAGCCCGCAGCGCGCCGGTGCCCACCACCGCCCTGCTCGCGCGCGATCAGCGACACGTCGACGTCGTCGTCGGTCGCGCGCAGCGACACTTTGTGCTGACCGCTGCGCTCACCGCTGCTCAACTCGCGTACGAGCACCGCGACCTTCGTGCCCCTGACCGCGCGCAGATGGTCGATGATGCCCTCCGAGTGGCTGTCCTGCGCCTCGGTCTCGCGGAAGTCCTCGGCGCTCAGCGTCGCCAGCGTCAGCTCGCCGGAGTCAAACCGTCGCATCCGCCCGAGCGCGAGCGCGAGCAGCGCGATCTTGGCCGCGGGCATCTCCTCGTACAGTCGCCGGTAGACGTCCTGCACGTCCACGCCCGCCCCGATCAGCTCGGCCGCCATCTCGTGCGCGCGCGGACCCGTGTTCTCGTACATGAACCGCCCCGTGTCGGTGATCAACCCGACGTACAGCGCCCGTGCCACCTCCGCCGTCGGCCGCACCCCGAGTCCATGCATCAGGTCCCACACGATCTCCGCGGTGCACGACGCGTCCGGCACGACGTGGTCGAGCGTGCCGAAGCGCGTGTTGTCGTGGTGATGGTCGATGTTCAGCAGGTGCCTGCCCTGCTGCAGCACGCCGGCCGAGTTGCGGTCGATGTTGCCGCAGTCCAGGAACACGACCGTGCGCTGCGCGACGTCCGCCGGCGGCGAGGAGATCAGGCCGTCGAGCGTGAAGAAGCGGTACTCATGGGGAAGCGGCAGGTCCTCCGGCGCGATGAACAGCTGCGAGTCCTTGCCCAGCGCGGTGAGCAGCCCCTGCATTCCCTCGAGCGACCCGAGCGCGTCACCGTCCGGTCCCTCGTGCGCGGCCAGCACGAACCGCGAGTCCTCGCGGATGCGCTCCAGCACCCGCTCGCGCGTGACCTCAACGCTCTCGATGCGATGCGCGCTCACGAGCCCTCGATCTCGTCCAGCAACGCGTCCACGCGCAGCGCCCGGTCGGTCGTGTCGTCGTAGACGAACTCCAACGTCGGCGTGCGCTTGAGCCGCAGCTCGGAGGCGACCCTGCCCTGCAGGTAGCCGTGCGCGCTGCGCAGACCGTCGAGCGTCTCCTCGCGCTGGGCATCGTGCGAGGGCCCGCCGCCGTCGCCGAGCACGCTCACGTACACGCGCGCATGGCGCAGGTCGGCGCTTGTCCTGACATCTGTCACGGTAACGAATCCAACTCGAGGGTCCTTCAGCTCTCCTGTCACCGCGTCGCCGAGCACCTGCCTTACCGCCTCATCGACGCGACGCATACGTCCCGAGGGCATCCTACCGGCGCGCGCCTAAGAGAGCTCGCGCTCCTGCAGGCGCGTCTCATATGTCTCAAGGACGTCACCCTCGCGCAGGTCCTGGAAGTTGGCGAGCACGATCCCGCACTCGAATCCGGAGGCGACCTCGCGCGCGTCCTCGTTGAAGCGGCGCAGGCTCGCGATCGTCGTGTCGTAGATGACGGTGCCCTCGCGCACGACCCGCGCTTTGGCGCCGCGCGTGACCTTGCCCTCGGTCACGAACGAGCCGGCGATCACGCCGATCCGCGAGGCGCGGAACAGCTGGCGCACCTGCGCCTGACCGAGCGGCGTCTCGACCTCGGTGGGCTCGAGCATGCCCTGCATCGCCGCGCGGAGCTCTTCGATCGCGCGGTAGATCACCGAGTAGGAGCGGATCTCCACGCCCTCGCGCTCGGCCACCTGACGGGCTTCGCCGACGGGGCGCACGTTGAAGGCCAGGATCACCCCGCGCGAAGCGGCGGCGAGCATCACGTCGGACTCGTTGATGCCACCCACGCCGCGGTGGATGATGTTGACGTTGACCTCTTCCTGCGGGAGCTTGGCGATCTCGTCCTCGATCGCCTCCAGCGACCCGGCGACGTCGGCCTTGACGACCAGGCCGAGCTCCTTGACCGTGCCCTCCTGCGCGAGCTTGAAGACGTCCTCCAGGGAGACCTTGCGTCCCGAGCGCCGCGCGAGCGCCTCGGTCTTCAGGCGGTTGGCGCGCTCGCCCGCGAGCTGGCGCGCGCGCCGCTCGTTCTCGACGACGCGCACGAGCTCGCCGGCCTCGGGGACGCCGTCGAAGCCGAGCACCTCGACCGGCTGGCCGGGCGTCGCGCGCTTGACGCGCGTGCCCGTGAAGTCGTGCATCGCGCGCACCCGCCCGAAGTGCGCGCCGGCGACGAGCGCGTCACCGACGTTCAGCGTCCCGCGCTGAATCAGGACGCTCACGACCGGGCCACGACCGGGGTCGAGCTTGGACTCGATCACCGTGCCGGAGGCGTCGGCGTCGCTGTTGGCCTTCAGCTCCTCCAGGTCGGTGACCACCTGGATCGTGTCCAGCAGCGTGTCCAGGCCCTGACGCGTCTTGGCGCTGACGTCGACGAACTCGATCTCCCCGCCCCACTCCGCCGGCTGCAGCCCGTGCTGGGTCATCTCCGTGCGCACGCGCTCGGGCTGGGCGCCCTCCTTGTCGATCTTGTTCACCGCCACCACGATCGGCACTTCCGCCGCCTTGGCGTGGTCGATCGCCTCCTCGGTCTGGGGCTTGACGCCGTCATCGGCGGCGACCACGATCACCACGACGTCGGTGACGCGTGCGCCGCGGGCACGCATCGCGGTGAACGCTTCGTGACCGGGCGTGTCCAGGAACGTGATCTCTTTGCCGCCATGGCGCACCTGATAGGCGCCGATGTGCTGGGTGATGCCGCCCGCCTCGCCCGCCGCGACCTCCGTCTGGCGGATCGCGTCCAGCAGCGAGGTCTTGCCGTGATCGACGTGGCCCATGATCGTCACCACCGGCGGACGCTCGATCAGATCCTCCTCGGCGTCCTCGAACACGGGCTCGACCTCGACGTCGTCGGCGGCGTGCACGATCTCGATCTTCTTCTCGAATTCGTCGGCCAGCACCTGGATCGCGTCGTCGGACAGCGTCTGCGTGAGCGTCGCCATCTCGCCGAGCATCATCAGCCTCTTGATGATCTCCGGCACCGGCGCGCCGAGATACTCGGCGACGTCCTTGACGGTCGATCCCGAGTTGACGCGCACGAGGTCGGTCGCCTCCATCGCCGTCGTGTCGATCGGCGCGATCGTCTCGTCATAGGTGCCGCGCCGGCGGCGGCCGCGGCGCGGGCGGCGCTGGGGCTGGTTGGCCGGCCCGCCCTGCTGGCGGCGCGAGGCCTGAGAGTCGATCACCACGCGCCGGCGCCCTCCCGGAGCGTTCGCGGCGGGAGCGCGCTCTCCGGTGCGCGAGTCGCGCGTGGGGCGCACCCGCTCGGCCGCCGAACTGGAAGCGGCGTCTGTCTCCTCCTGAGAAGAGGCCTGGACGTCGTTCGTCGGCGCCGGTGCAGAGGCGCTGTCCTTCGCCGGTGCAGGTGTCGCGGGCGGGGTTGGGAGCGCCGATGGACTCGAGACGCTCACGCCGTTCGGGACGGCCGTCGAGGGCGCCTCGGAGGTCCCCGGCGAGGTCGGCGCGGGCGGAGGTGCGGTCGCTGTGGCCGTGGCCGACTCCGCGGCGCCGGCGGGTGCTGTGGCTGCGCCGCCGTTGCCGCCGAGAACCCGGGCGACCGCGCTCTCCTCGACAGAGGAGGAGGCCGTCTTCGCCTCCACGCCCGCGGCACGGAGCTTCTCCAGCACCTCCTTGCTGGACAGGCCCTGCTCTTTGGCGATCTCGTGTATCCGCTTCTTGCTCATCTGTCCACCGATTCTACGAGTTCGTCGGGCAAGGTCACGGCACAGCGCAACGTGCGCGCGATGCCCCCGTTGCGCAGGGCCAGCGCCAGACATGCGGCCATGGGCTCTTCCGTGCCGGGGTCGCGGCAGAGATACGCGCCGCGACCAGGCATCCTGCAGTTGCGATCGAGCACCGCCGATCGCCTCGCGCCGGGCCCGGCGCCGACCGACCGTCGATCGGCGAGCGCGATTCTGATGAGCTCCGGCTTCGACGCGGTGCGCCCGCATCCGACGCACCTGCGACGGGGAGGCAGAGAGCGCGTGGCCCCGGGTCCGGCGCCTATGGCGCCGGCTCCTCGGCGGGGGTCTCCTCGACGGAAGACTCCTCGACAGGGGTCTCCTCGGCGGCGGAGGACTCCTTGACAGGGGCCTCCTCGGCAGCGGAGGACTCCTCGACAGGGGCCTCCTCGGCAGCGGAGGACTCCTCGACAGGGGCCTCCTCGGCAGCGGAGGACTCCTCGACAGGGGCCTCCTCGGCGGAGGTCTCCTCGACGGCGGACGTCTCGACTGGGCCGTCATCTCCAGATTGCCCGGAGGAGGCCTCGGCGTCCGGTTGCTCCCCCGCGGGAGGAGCGACCTCGGCAAGCGCGCTCGCGCCATCGGGGGCGGCATCGGTCTCACCGTCATGCGCGAGCGCAACGACGTCGTCGGCAACCACATCGTCGGTCACCGCACCCGCCTCCTCCGCAGGCTCGCCGGCGGAGGGATTCAGGTCGGCGACATTGTCGGTGGCGATGCTCGCCAGCGCCTGGTGGGTCTCCAGGCCGCAGTAGCGCGAGCCGGGCAGCGACGCATTCGGGCAGCGGCGTCCGTTGGAGAGCACCGCGGCGCAGCGGCCCTGGACCTCCTCCTCCTCATAGCCGTGCTCGGCCTCCTCGGCGGCGAACTCGGTCTCCGAGCGGATGTCCACGCGCCAGCCGGTCAACCGCGCCGCCAGGCGCGCGTTCTGACCCTCCCGCCCGATCGCCAGCGAGAGCTGGTCGTCGGGCACGATCACGGTCGCCTGCTTGGCCTCGTCGTCGACGAGCACCTCGCGCACGCGCGCCGGGGAAAGCGCCTTGGCGACGAACCGCGCGGGCTCGTCGTTGTGGGGGATGATGTCGATCTTCTCACCGCGCAGCTCCGAGACGACCATGCGCACACGCGAGCCGCGGGGACCGACGCAGGCGCCGACGGGATCGACGCCGTCGGTGTTGGAGACGACCGCGATCTTCGAGCGGTAGCCGGGCTCGCGCGCGACGTTGGCGATTTCCACCAGGCCGTCGGCGATCTCGGGCACCTCCAGCTCGAACAGCTTCTTGATCAGCTCAGGGTCGCGCCGGGAGACGATGATCGAGGGCCCCTTCGTGGACGGGGAGACCTCCTTGATGACCGCCTTGATCCGCTGGGAGTGGTCATAGCGCTCACCCTCGACCTGCTCTGACTTGGGCAGCAGCGCCTCGACGCGTTCGCGCAGCTGCACGAGCGTGTAGCGGGAGTCCGACTGCTGCACGATGCCCGTGATCAGCTCGCCCACGCGGTCGCGGTACTCCTCATACATCATGTCCCGCTCAGCCTCGCGGATGCGCTGCAGAATCACCTGCTTGGCGGTCTGCGCGGCGATCCGCCCGAAGTCGTCCGGGGTGACGTCGCGCTCGTCGATCTGGTCGCGGTATTCGGCGAACTTCGCGGGGTCGATTTCCGGTTCCTCGGGTTCGCGCATCTCCCCCGTCTCGGGGTCGATCGTGGTTTCCTCGTCGATCGTCTCGACGATCAGATGGGCCTCCAGCCGTTCGGGGATGATCAGCTCGATCACGCGGAAGTCGGCGGTCTCGCGATCCATTTCCACGCGCGCGTACTTGGCTGAGCCAGGCTGCTTCTTGTAGGCGGACAGCAGCGCGTCCTCGAGCGCGACCATCAGCTTCTCGGGCTCGATTCCCTTCTCGCGCGCCAGCGCGTGCATCGCCTCAAGGATTTCGCGTGACATGTCTGGATCTCACTCCTCAACCAGGTTCGAACGACGGATCTCCGAGTAGGGGATCGCGATGACGCCCCCGTCTGCGGCCAACGTGACCTCCTCCTCGGAAGCCCCGACCAGCTCGCCCGTGAAGCTCCGCATGGGTCGCTGACCGATCGGCAAAGGATGGCGCGAGCGCACCCTGGCCCTGCGCCCGACGAAGCGGCGGAAGTGGGCTGGCTTGGTCAGCGGTCGCTCGCTGCCGGGCGAGGAGACCTCGAGCGAGTAGCGCTCGCGCAGATCGTTCAGCTCAGCGGTCACGCGCTCGCACATGGCGAGCGTCACACCGTCGGGATGGTCGATGAACACGCGCAGGCAACGCCCGCCGAGCACCTCGGCGAGGAGCACCTCGACGTCGGGCTGGCTGGCGGCCAGGCGCCTCTCGATTTCTGTCTGCAGCGGGGTCATCAACTCAATCCTTACGCAAAAAGAGCGGGCGGGCGCCCACTCTCGGCACTGCTGCCGGCACCTGTGCACCGGCACGAAAGCTGTCGGCCGAGCATAGCATCGGCGCGGCGGCGCATACGCGACTCAGGCGTGCTGGGCGGCGCGCCGGGCGCGATCGCGGTAGCGCCGGTAGTCCTCGCGCTCTGGCGCCAGCGAGCACGCCAGCGCCAGCGGCTGACAGGCCTCGCGATGGCGCCCGAGCAGCTGCATCGAGCGGCCCAGGCAGAACAGCGCGTAGTCGTTGGTGGGTGTCCTTACGGCGACCGCCTCAAACTCCGCGGCCGCACCCTCATAGCGCTGGGCGTGGAACAGCGCCCGTCCGAGCGCCTCGCGAATCGAGGCCTTGTCGGGCTCCAGGTCGCGCGCTCGGCTCAGGGGGACGATCGCGGCCTGGTGGTCACCATGGTCGAGCAGGTCGCAGCCCCGCCGATAGAGATCGTAGACGCTCTCCATCGGCGCCATTTTAGAACCCGTACAGGTCGGCGGGAACGGGTCAAGGACCGGCGCGCAGGCCCTCGACGGCGTCGAGGATAGATCCGGCGATCTCAGCCTTGCTCGCTCGCGGCACATGCTGGACGATCTCCGATTCCTCGCCGTCGGCAGTGATGATCGTGATCTCATTGGCGCCCACCTCGAAGCCGATGTCCGAGCGTGAGATGTCGTTGACGACGACCGCGTCCAGGCCCTTGCCGGAGAGCTTGGATCGCCCGCACTCGACCGCATGCTCGCCGTGCTCGGCGGCGAACCCGACGAGCGTCTGATCGGGACGGCGGCGCTCGGCCAGGCCAGCGATCACGTCCGCGGTCGGCTCCAGCTCGACCCGCAGACGCTCGCGCCCGGTCTTCTTGATCTTGCCCTCGGCCGGGCTCGCGGGGCGAAAGTCCGCGACGGCGGCCGCCATCAGCAGCACGTCGCACGCCGGGAACTCCTCCTCGCACGCCCGTTGCAGCTCGGCGGCCGTCGAGACCTCACGCCAGACCACACCCGGCGGAGGGTCGAGCGCGACGTTGGCGGCGATCACCGTCACCTCGGCCCCGCGCGCACGCGCGGTCTGCGCCAGCGCCAGCCCCATCCGCCCCGAGGAGCTGTTGCCGACGAACCTGACGCTGTCGATCGGCTCGCGCGTGCCGCCGGCCGTGACGAGCACCTTCAGACCGCTCCACCCGCCGATTCCATCCCTTGCGGCATTTCCCACGCCGTCCGCCGAGTCCTCCCGCACACTGTCGCTGGTCCGGGAGTCCGCGGAGGACCCTGCGAGCGCCTGCTCGCACGCCGCGAGGATTCGCGCCGGCTCGGCCAGACGTCCGATGCCGTGCTCGCCGAGCGAGGCCAGACGCCCGCTGTCAGGCGCGACGACCGTCACGCCGCGCTCGCGCAGCGTGCGCAGGTTGGCCTGCGTGGCGGGGTGCTCGTACATGCGGTTGTTCATCGCCGGCGCGATCACCAGCGGACAGCTCGCGGCCAGCGCGCAACTGCTCAGCAGATTGTCCGCCAGGCCCGTGGCGAGCTTGGCGATCGTGTTCGCCGAGGCGGGCGCAATCACATACGCCTCGGCGTTGGCGACCAGCTCCAGATGGCTGAGCGGCTCGTGGTCGGGCAACGCCTGTCCGGGGAACGCCCCCCGCGCGGGGTCACGCTCGAACTCGCTGACGAGCACCGGCGCGCCGGTCAGCGCCTCGAACGACGCCGCCCCGACGAACCGCCTGCTCGCGGGTGTCTGCACGACCCTCACGACGTGCCCGACGCCCGTCATCAGGCGCACGAGCTCAAGCGCCTTATAGGCGGCGATGCCGCCGCTCACGCCGAGCAGGATTCGGGACATGACCTAGCTTTTAGACGGCTCTCCGACCGCCGGCAAGCACTGGTGGCGTGCTTGCGATCCTCGGACTACCTGTAGTGGTACTTGATCTTCCCCGCTGCTACCTCCTCGAGGGCGATCGTGAGGTAGTTCTTGGAGGCCGTGTCGACCATCGGCGGCGGGAACTCGTCGAACGTGCCCTCGCCGAGGTTGTGGTAGTAGCTGTTGATCTGGCGCGCGCGCTTGGCGGCCACGAGCACGCTGGCGTAGTTGGAGTCGACGTTGTCCAGCAGTCTGTCGATGCGGGGTGAGATCACTTGGGCAGGCCCTTTCGTGGTTGACCTTCGATTGTAGTGCCCGCCGGCGCCTCGCCGGGACGCGCGAGCCCGCGCGCGGTCAGAGCCGACTCAGTCCAGCTCGGCGGCGACGATCGCCGTCAGCCGCTCCAGGGCGTCCTCGAGACGGTCATTGACAACCACGTAGCCAAACTCGGGCTGGGCCCGCAGCTCCCGCTCGGCAACATGCAGCCTGCGCTCGACCTCCTCGGGATCGTCGGTTCCACGTCCGATCAAGCGTGTACGCAATGCGTCCAGCGACGGGGGCGCGATGAAGACCTGAACCGCATCGGGCACGGACTCGCGCACCTGACGAGCGCCCTGCACCTCGATCTCCAAAACGACGGGACCGTGCGGCACCTGGCCCTGTGGAGCATCCAGCTCGCTGTGCAGCGTTCCGTAGTTGCGTCCTGCGTATTGGGCATGCTCGACGAAGTCCCCGTCGCGCACATGCCGCTCGAATTCCTCTGGCGTGAGGAAGTAATAGTCCACGCCGTGCTCCTCTCCGGGCCGCGGCTTGCGTGTCGTAGCCGACACTGACAGCCTCAGCTCAGGCAGTCGCTCCATCAGCCCCCTGATGAGCGTCCCCTTGCCGACCCCCGAAGGTCCCGTGATGACGAACACGCGCGCCACGGCGTGGACCCTAGTCGCGAGATCGGCGGAGCTCGCTAACGACGCAGCAGCAAGACCAGCTCGCTGCGCTGGCGCTCTGAGAGTCCGCCGATCGTCTTGCTCGGCGAGATGCGGCAGTGGGCGAGGATCTTGTTGACCTTCACGCGCCCGTACTTGGGGACGGCGAGCAGCATGTCGAAGACCTTGGCTGTCTCCAGGTACTCGGGCGGGTTCAGCAGCAGCGCGTGAATCGACAGCCGACCGGCCTTCAGGTCGCGCTTGAGCTGGGCGCGCTTGGTGCGAATGCGGTTGGCCCGCGCGAGCGCGTCCATGCGCTGATTGAGGGACCGCTCAGGGGCCATGACGTGCTTGGAGCCAGTCGGTTCGGTCGCCGTCGCCATGGGCGGCGAGTCTACACACCGACGCGCGGCGATCAAGAGAAACGAGCTGAATTCATCTATACCTCAACCTGAGGTTCAGTCGTGTCGAGGCTCCTGTACGGTGGCATGGCGCGTTTGCAGGGGTTTTTATCTTGCCGTGGCCTGGCCGTACGGCCAATGTCTGACTGCCGGCGCGGACCGACTTCAACCCGAGACGCTGACCGCGCGCTCAGGGGGAATGTCTGTACGCGATGGCGCAGTTGGCGCTGGGTCTGGAGTCAGTTGCGCCGTTCCACCACGGCCTATGAGCTCCTGGATGGATGTCGCCCCCGCCTCATGCACCCGCCGCGCGAGCGCTCTGTTCACGTTCGTCGGCCAGCCTGGGCCACCGTATATGAAACCTGTATGAGCTTGAATGAGAGTGGCTCCTGCAGTGATGCGTTGCCATGCATCCTCTGGAGTAGAGATGCCACCGACGGAAACCAGAACCAGGCTGTCCCCCACGCGCTTGTACAGTCGCTCCAGCACCTCCACAGCTCGCGCTCGCAGAGGGGGGCCCGACACCCCGCCTCCCTCAACGCCAGACACCGCCGAGGCGTCGGACAACGTGCTTCGATCCGCGCTTGTGTTCACGGCCACGATTCCGTCCAGAGCCAACTCAAGCGCAAGGCTCGCTATGGCATCCACTTGCTCATCGGAGATATCGGGACTGATCTTCACAAGGACCGGCAACTTGGGTGCTCGCGTCGCAAGCTCACGCCGTACATCAACTACGAGAGCGCGCAGCAGCTCGACCGCCTGCAGCTCCCCCAGACCGGGCGTGTTCGGCGAGCTGACGTTGAGCACGAGGTAGTCGCACACCGGCGCCACCTCGCGCACCGCCGCCCGGTAGTCCTCGCCGGCCGACTCGATCGGCGTCGCCATCCCCTTGCCGACGTTCACGCCTACGATCAGCTGACCACTTCTATGCTGTAGTCGCGACGCCACATTACGCGCACCAGGGTTAGGGAACCCCATCTTGTTCAAAAGCGCCTTGTCCCGGGCGATGCGAAAGACTCGCGGCGTAGTATTGCCGTGCTGTGGATGGGCGGTAACGGTACCTACCTCGACAAAGCCAAAGCCCAGCAGGCCCAGGCTCTCAAACCAGCTGGCGTCCTTGTCCATCCCGGCCGCCACGCCGAGCGGGCTTGGAAACTCCAGGCCCATAGCTTTCACGCGTAGTGTTGAATCGTGTGGGACCAAACACCTACGCATAACCGCCGTGCAACCGGGGAGCCTGCGCACCATACGCAGAGCAACAGACGCCAGCCGATGCGCATCTTCGACTGGAAGCCTCTGCAAGAGGAGCACGAACAGCGAGCGGTAGAGATAGATCATCATCGCCACTCAGCCCTGCTCGTGGCTTGTACGACGCTGAGGGCGACTGTCTGCAAGCGATTCATTATGAGTCGCACAAGCCTAGCCCCCCCCTCGGATGCCCACCTATCAGAGAGCCCCGCCGACCCCGAGCTCACCGGTGAAGCTCCTGCAGGCACAGCACCTCGGGCTCGCCGTCGGCCCGCGCTCGCGAGATTGCACGGGCGGCCGAGACGCCCGCCGCGAGCGTGGTCAGGCAGGGGATGCCGTGCGCGACCGCCGCGCGGCGGATCTCCCAGCCGTCGGTGCGCGCGCCCGAGCCCGTGGGGGTGTTCACGACCAGGTGCACGTCGCCGCGCTCGATCCAGTCGAGCACGTGCGGCGAGCCCTCGCCGATCTTGTTCAGCCGCTGCACGGGCACGCCCATGCGCGCGATCGCCTCCGCGGTGCCGCGCGTGGCGACGATCGCAAAGCCGACGTCGTGCAGCGTCTGCGCGATCGCGAACGCACCCGACTTGTCGGAGTCGGTGACCGTGATGAACGCCGTGCCCTCGCTCGGCAGCGGCACGCCCGCGGCCGCCTGCGCCTTGGCGAACGCGGTCGGGAAGTCGGGCGCAATCCCCATCACCTCGCCCGTGGAGCGCATCTCCGGGCCCAGCACCGCGTCTGAGCCCTCAAACCGGTCGAACGGCAGCACCGCCTCCTTGACCGACACGTGATCGCCGTACCCCAGCCCCTGCCGGCCGGTGGGCAGGTCGAGGTCTGAGATCCGCTCGCCCAGCATGATCCGGCACGCGAGCTTGGCCAGCGGCACGCCCACGGCCTTGGACACGAACGGCACCGTCCGCGACGCCCGCGGGTTGGCCTCGATCACGTACAGCTCGCCCGCGTGCACGGCGTACTGCACGTTCAACAGGCCCACCACGCCGATCGCGAGCGCCAGCTCGCGCGTGGCCACGCGGATCTGCTCCAGCATCTCCTCACCCAGCGAGTGCGGCGGCAGCACGCACGCGCTGTCACCGGAGTGCACGCCGGCCTCCTCGACGTGCTGCATGATCCCGCCGATCCACACCTCCGCGCCATCGCACAGCGCATCGACGTCCACCTCGGTGGCGTTCTCCAGAAACCTGTCCAGGAAGATCGACGGCTTCGAGGAGGCGCCCGGCGAAGCCTCGCCGGCGCCTTCACCGGTGTCCGCCTGCGGCGGAGGCTCGCGGCTGAGGTAGTCAGCCAGGCCATCGCGCGAGTAGACGATCTCCATCGCCCTGCCCCCCAGCACGTAGGACGGACGCACCAGCAGCGGGTAGCCGACCCGATCGGCTTGGGCCAGTGCCTCCTCCACAGAGCGCGCGGTCGCATACGGCGGGGCTTTGTAGCCGAGGCGCTCGAGCAGCGCACCGAACCGCCCGCGATCCTCAGCCAGATCGATCGCCTCGACGCTCGTCCCCAGCAGCGGCACGCCCGCCTGCACGAGCCCGGCGGCGAGCTTCAACGGGGTCTGCCCGCCGAACTGCACGACCACCCCCTCCGGTCGCTCGACCGCGATCACCCCGAGCACGTCCTCGAGCGTCAGCGGCTCGAAGTACAGCCGATCGGAGGTGTCGTAGTCGGTGGAGACCGTCTCGGGATTGCAGTTGATCATCACCGCGTCGCGGCCGGACGCGCGCACCGTCATGGCGGCGTGCACGCAGCAGTAGTCGAACTCGATCCCCTGCCCGATCCGGTTCGGCCCGGCGCCGAGGATCACGACCGACGGGCGCTCGCCGCGCACGACCTCGTCGCTCGCGCGGGCGCCATTCGCGGCCGGGCGCTCCCAGCCGGAGTAGTAGTAGGGCGTGCGCGCCGGAAACTCAGCCGCGCACGTGTCGACCGAGCGAAACCCCCGCTCGCCCGCGAACGGAGACTCGGGATCTCGCGCCAGCGCGAGCAGCTCGCGCAGGAACCATGGATCGATCGACGTGCGCTCGTTGATCCGCTCGATGTCGACGCCGCGGCGCAGCAGCTCGAGGATCGCCTCGAACCGCTCCGGCCCGGGGACCTCCAGCCCGGCCAGCAGCTCCTGTTCGGGCACGGCGTCCAGGCACGGCGGCTTGTCCAGCTCACGCGAGCGCAGCGCCTTCGCGAACGCCTGCCCGAACGTGCGCCCGATCGCCATCGCCTCGCCGACCGACTTCATGTGCGTCGTCAGCGTCGAGCTGGTGCCGGGGAACTTCTCAAACGCGAACCGCGGCCACTTCACGACGACGTAGTCGATCGTCGGCTCATAGCAAGCCGGAGTCACGCCGGTGATGTCGTTGTCGATCTCCTCCAGCCGGTACCCCACCGCCAGGCGCGCGGCGATCTTGGCGATCGGGAACCCCGTCGCCTTCGAGGCCAGCGCCGAGCTGCGCGACACGCGCGGATTCATCTCGATCACGAGGATCTCCTCGGTCTGCGGATTGACCGCGAACTGCACGTTCGAGCCGCCCGTCTCCACGCCCACCGCCCGGATCACCGCGATCGCCTGGTCGCGCAACCGCTGATACAGACGGTCGGTGAGCGTCTGCTGCGGCGCGACCGTCACCGAGTCCCCCGTGTGCACGCCCATCGGATCGACGTTCTCGATCGAGCACACGATCACGACGTTGTCCGCGTTGTCGCGCATCACCTCCAGCTCGAACTCGCCCCAGCCGAGCACCGACTGGTCCAGCAGCACCTGCCCGATCGGCGAGGCCTCCAGCCCACGCTCGACGATCGTCAGGAACTCCTCAGCCGTGCGCGCGATCCCACCGCCGCGCCCACCAAGCGTGTAGGCGGGGCGCACGATGCAGGGCAACCCCAGCGCCGGCAGCGCCTCCTGCGCCTGCTCCAACGTCGTGGCGATCGCACTCTTGGGCATCTCAAGGCCCGCGCCCGCCATCGCGGCGCCGAACAGCTCGCGATCCTCCGCGCACGCGATCGCCTCGTAGTTCGCTCCGATCAGCTCCACCCCGTGGCGCTCGAGCGTGCCGTCGTCGTGCAGCGCCTTCGCCAGGTTCAACGCCGTCTGCCCGCCGAGCGTCGGCAGCAGCGCGTCGGGACGCTCGCGTGCGATCACCTGCGCCACCGGGCCCGGCAGCAGCGGCTCCACATACGTCGCGTCCGCCAGCTCCGGGTCGGTCATGATCGTCGCCGGATTGGAGTTGACGAGCACGATCTCATACCCCTCCTCGCGCAGCACCTTGCACGCCTGCACCCCCGAGTAGTCGAACTCCGCGGCCTGCCCGATCACGATCGGGCCCGAGCCCAGGATCAGGATCTTCTTGACGTCATCTCGCCTAGGCATCGGTGCGCCGAGGCTCCGATCGGCCGGCGTACGTGAAGCGCTCGCGCGATGCCGGCAGGTGCGGTAACCGGTGGCGGTACGGCCGTAGGAGACACGCGCTATGGGTTTCCCCCAAAGATCCACCCCCCATGCCGCTACCCCGCCTCCTCGATCCGCCGCAGGAATCGATCGAACAGGTACAGGCTGTCGTGCGGGCCCGGCCCGGCCTCGGGGTGGTACTGGACGGTGCCGCCGGGCACCTCGAGCAGCTCCAACCCCTCGACCGTGCGGTCGTACAGGTTCACGTGCGAGAGCTGAGCCTCGCCGAAGTCCGTCTGCCAGCGCACCGGCTCGTCTGAGTCGATCGTGCGCGCCCCGCCCGGCCCGAGCGCCGCGAACCCGTGGTTCTGAGAGGTGATCTCGATGCGTCCCGTCTGCAGGTCCTTGACGGGATGGTTCGCGCCGTGATGGCCGAAGGGGAGCTTGAACGTGTCCAGGCCGACGGCGCGGCACAGCAGCTGATGGCCCAGGCAGATGCCCCACACGGGCTTCTTGCCGACGACCTCGCGCACAGTCTCCACGACATAGTCGAGCGCCGCCGGGTCGCCAGGGCCGTTGGCGAGGAACACCGCGTCGGGATCCTCAGCGAGCAGCTCCGCAGTGGGGGTCGTGCACGGGTGCAGGCTCACGCGAGCGCCACGCGCCACGAGCTCGCGCACCATCGACGCCTTGATGCCGGTGTCGAGCACCGCGATGCGCGCTCCGGTGTTCGCCTCGCCGTGGCGGCTGACCGCCGCCGGGGTCACCCCTCGCGCGAGATCCCGACCGGCCATCGGGGGCTCTGACTCGATCAGGGCGCGCGCCTCGTCGGCGGGCATCGCCGCTGCGAACACTCCCCCGCGCATCGCGCCACGGTCGCGAACGTGGATGACCAGCGCGCGCGTGTCCACGCCGCTGATCGCCGGGATGCCGCAGTCCGCGAGCCACTGCAGCCAACCGCCCTCCGCGCCGGGCGCGTCCTCGCGATCGCACGCCTCGCGCATGATCGCCGCGCGCGCCCAGGGCCGCTCGGACTCCATCGCCTCCGCGCTCACACCGTAGTTGCCGACGTGAGGGTAGGTGAACGCGATCAGCTGACCCGCAAACGACGGGTCGCTCATCGACTCCTGATAGCCGGACATGCCGGTCGTGAACACGACCTCGCCAAGGGCATGCCCGTCCGCGCCGCAGGCGATCCCGTCAAAGCGCGTGCCGTCCTCGAGCAGCACATACCCCGTCGCGTCGCGCATCTCAGAGAATCAACTTCTGCACGGCTTTGAACTCGGGCGTGCCCGCGCGCTCCAGCAGCTCGAACAGCGACGCCTCGACCGTCGTGACGACCGCGCCCGCGCGCTCCATCCGCTCCAACCCACGCTCGTAGTCGATCGCGTGCCGCGAGCCGACGGCGTCCGCGGGCACGTGCACCTCGATGCCCTGGTCGAGCAGGTCATGGACGGTCTGGCTGACGCACACGTGCGTCTCGATCCCGCACACGATCGCCTGCGCGCGCTCGCCCAGGTCGAACCCGTCCGCGCGCGCAGCGCTGAACACAGTCTTCTCGATCGACCGCTCGTCGTCGAGTCCCACCTCGGGCGCGGTGTGACCGAGTCCTTTCGGGTACTGCTCGCTGACGATCGTCGGCATGTCGAGGATACGCGCGGCCTGCACCAGCTTGCGCGAGGCGTCGGCGACTGCCGCGAACGAGGCATAGGGGCGAAACCCCTCCTGAACGTCCACCACGACGAGCGCCGTCTTGTCTCGCTCGAGCAGACTCATTACGCCGCCACCACGGAGAACACACGCTCGCGGTAGACGATCGCGCCGGCGGCGAGAGTGAGGAGAACGCGCCCATGCAGACGCCGCCCGGCGAAGCAGCAGTTCTCCGAGCGGCTCTCCCAGCCGCGCTCGCCCGCCAGGAACTCGGCGTCGAGGTCCACGAGCGTCAGATTCGCCGGCTCGCCGGTGGCGATCGTAGGCGTCGGCAGCTCGAACAGGGCGGCGCCGGCGGTCATCCGCCGCACGAGCAGGCCGAGGGACAGCTCGCCGGTGAGCACCAGGCCGGTGTACAGCGCGGCGAACGCGGTCTCCAGGCCCGTCGTGCCCATCGGCGCCTGCTCGAACGGGACTTCCTTCTCCTCGCGCGCGTGCGGAGCGTGGTCGGTGGCGACGCAGTCGATCGTGCCGTCGCGCAGTCCGGCGATCAGCGCCTCGCGGTCGGACTCGCCCGCGAGCGGCGGGTTCATCTTCATGCGCGTGTCCAACCCGCGCACGGACTCGTCGGTGAGCAGCAGATGATGGGGCGTGACCTCGGCGCTGACGCGCCCGCCGGCAGCACGGGCGTGCGCGACCGCCTGGACCGACGCCGCGCAGCTCAGGTGCTGGAAGTGCACGCGCGCCTGCTCGTACATCGCGAGCTCCGCGTCGCGCGCGACCATCGTGGACTCGCTCACAGTGGGGATCCCGCCGATGCCGAGCGCTGCGCTGACGGCGCCCTCGCGCATCGAGCCGCCGTGGGACAGCGTCGGGTCCTCCTCGTGCAGGCTGATCACGCCGCCACACAGCCGCTGATACTGCAACGCCTTGCGCAGCATCCCCGCCGAGGAGACGGGGCGCCCATCGTCGGTGAACCCGAGCGCGCCCTGCTCGCGCAGCTCCGCCATCTCCGTCAGCTCCTCGCCTGCCAGCCCGCGGGTGATCGCCGCGAGAAAGCCGACGGGTACTCGTGCCTCGCGCGCAGCAGCATCACGCAGCGACCTGAGCAGCGGCGCGGAGTCGATCACCGGGTCGGTGTTCGGCATCGCGATCACCGCGCCGAACCCACCGGCGGCGGCCGCGCGCGTGCCCGTCTCGAGGTCCTCCTTGTGCTCCTGCCCGGGCGTGCGCAGATGCACGTGCGGGTCAACGAACGCCGGCAGCAGACGTCGGCCTGCGCCTTCGACCGTCTCGATCCCCTCCGGCCCGTCGATGGCACCGGGCTCCCCCAGCTCCGCGATCAGCCCGTCGCGGACGAGCACGTCGTGACGGGCATCGAGATCTGAGCGAGGGTCCAGGACGTGCACGTCTCGCAGCAGCAGCTCGGCCGGTGCGGTCGGCCCCTGAATGAGTGGGTTGGCGGCCATCAGGCGAGCTGGGGCTCGGGGACGGGCCGCGGGACGTGCGCGCCGGAGAGCAGCTCGTACAACACCGCCATGCGCACGACCACGCCGGCCTGCACCTGCTCGGCGATGACCGCCTGCGGGGAGTCGACCACCTCGCCGGAGAGCTCCACGCCGCGATTGACCGGGCCGGGGTGCATCAGCACCTGGCGTGGTGAGAGCCGGCGACCGTTGATCTGATACCAGGACGCGTACTCGCGCAGCGAGGGCACCCACTGCTCGCTCATGCGCTCGCGCTGCATGCGCAACGCGTACACCACGTCGGCCGAGCCGAGCTCGTCCAGGGTGTAGCGCACCTCGCAGCCGAGCGCCTCGATCTCGCGCGGGATCAGCGTCGGCGGACCCGCAACGGTGACATGCGCACCCATGCGCTGAAACGCGATGATGTTCGAACGCGCCACGCGCGAGTGCGCGACGTCGCCGACGATCCAGATGCAGGCGCCGTCGATCCCGCCGAGACGCTCGCGCAGCGTGTACACGTCGAGCAGCGCCTGCGTCGGATGCTCGTGCTTGCCGTCGCCCGCGTTGACGATCGCCGCGCCACACCAGCGCGAGACGAGCTCCGCGGCGCCCACCCAGGGCGTGCGCAGCACGATCGCGTCGGGCTTGTGCGCGCTCAGCGTGAGGACCGTGTCCTTCAGCGACTCGCCCTTCTCGACGCTCGAGCCGTTGACCGCGAAGTTCACCACGTCCGCGGACAACCGCTTGGCCGCCAGCTCAAACGAGCTGCGCGTGCGGGTCGAAGCCTCGTAGAACAGGTTCAGCACCATCCGCCCGCGCAGCGCGGGGACCTTCTTGATCTCGCGGTCGGACACCTCCGCGAACCGCGCCGCCTGCGTGACGATCCGCTCGATCGCCTCACGATCGAGATCCTCGATCGACAGCAGATGGTTCATCAGGCGGTGACCTCCAGCGGGGCGGGAGCGATCGTGACCTCGTCGACGCCATCCAGCTCGGTCAGACGCACGTGCACATGCTCGGCGCGCGAGGTGGGCAGGTTCTTGCCGACGTAGTCGGGCCTGATCGGCAGCTCGCGGTGGCCGCGGTCGGCGAGCACGGCCAGCTGCACGCGTGCGGGCCGGCCGTAGTCGAACAGCGCCTCGATCGCGGCGCGCACCGTGCGGCCGGTGCAGAGGACGTCGTCGACGATCACGACCGTCCGGCCATCGACGTCGAAGTCGATGTGCGAGGCGTGCACGATCGGGGTGTCGAGCCGGCGCGAGACGTCGTCGCGATAGAACCCGATGTCCAGATCGCCGAGCGGCACCGGGGCGCCGAGCAGGCGTTCGAGCGGATCCCTCAACCGCCGCGCCAGGAACGCACCGCGACGGTGGATCCCGACGAGCGCCGGGGCGGGCGAGTCGCGGAAGGCAGGCAAGTCATCCTCGCCCAAGACCGGGCCGTCGGCCGCGCGAGGGTCCTCGGAGCGACCAGCAGCACCGGGGTTGCGCTCGACGATCTCGTGAGCGATGCGCGTGAGGGCTCGCCGCAGGTCGTCCTCACGCAGGACGGTCTTCTCGCTGCTGGTGTCCAACTTGGCTGCTTGCCTTCCTGGCCTCTCGGGACCGGGTTAAAGGATCGCGCCAGACTCTATCAACGCGCCGGGACGGCTCGCCGCCGGCTATCCCGCGGCCACCGGTTCCGCGGGCGCCGCCTCGCGCGCGCGCCGCTCAGACCAGCGCACCAGCCGCGGCTCGCCGCGCTCGGGAAACGGGACCTCGATCGTGTCGTAGTCGCGCGGGGCCTCCGTCCGGGGAAACACCTCGCGGGCCTGTTCGCGCAGCTCCCCGCCGGGATAACGGCTGGAGACGTGCGTCAGCGCGAGCATCCGCACCCGCGCGTCGCGCGCTGCTTCGGCTGCCTGCCGTGCGGTGCTGTGCGAGGTGTGCCGCGCCCGCTCGGCCTCCTCCTCGGCAAACGTGGCCTCATGCACGAGCAGATCGGACTCGTGCGCGGCGACGATCAGCGACTCGCACGGAGCGGTGTCGCCGGAGATGACGACCTTGCGCCCCGGCCGCACCGCACCGAGCACCTGCTCGGGTGTGACGCCGTCGACGGTCTCCCCGCGCTGCAGCCGACCGAAGTCGGGACCGGGCCTGACTCCGAGCCGCTGCGCGAGCTCCGGGTCCAGACGTCCGGGGCGAGCGTCCTCCACGAGCGCGTACCCGTAGCAGGCCTCGCCTTTGTGACGGACCGGGATCGCGCCGATCAGATACCCGTCGCGGGCGACGATCTCCGCGGGCGCGAGCTCGACGACGCTCAGCTCGTAGGGCAGCCGCCCGTAGACGAAGCGCATCTGCTCCATCAGCACAGTCAGCCCCCGCGGCCCGTACACGCTCAGCGGCTGCGTGCGCTCGCGCAACCCGAACGACTTCAGCATCCCCGGCAGTCCCAGCCAGTGATCGGCGTGAAAGTGCGTGATGAACACGCTGTCGACGTCCGCCAGCCCGACCGACTTGATCAGCTGCCGCTGCGTCCCCTCGCCGCAGTCGATCAGGATGTGCTCGCCGCCGCGGCGGATGAGCACGGCGGGCAGCCCGCGCCGGGAGCTCGGCACCGAGCCGCCGGTGCCGGCGAAGAAGACCGATAGATCCATGCGCGCAACGGTAGCGGTGGGATGGGTCGACCGGGAGCCTCGGGAGTCCGCCGAGAGCGGGCGGCGAGCACGCCGGTAAGCTCTCGAGAGCGACGGCGTTGGGCAGATCCTGCGCCGCCTGCGCCCGTAGCTCAGTGGATAGAGCGCCCGCCTCCGGAGCGGGAGGTCGCAAGTTCGAATCTTGCCGGGCGCGCTACGGGCAAGCCCGCGTACGCTGCGAACCAAGAGATGACCCATTGGACTTGGCTGTTCATTGCGTGCTGCTGGACGGCTTGGGTGGTCTATCGGGTGATCATGGCCTTTGCGACCAATCCCATTCGTGCTGCAGGCCAGCAGCCATGCCGGCCTATTTTGTGACGAGCGTCGGGCCGAGCGCCACCGGCGCTGAGGCGCCCAGCACTTCCCCACCGGCGCCGAGCGCCTGGGCAGCGAGGTAGCGCGGGGGCGCGCCAGAGAGCGCAATCGCCGTCTCAAAGCCGCTGCGCGCGCCAGCGGCGACGGGGGCGAGGGCCTGCGGGCTCGCCCCCGCGAGTAGGCGCCACTGCACCACCGCCGTGGCGCCGTTCCAGCTGACATAGGCGACGAGGCCTCCATGCGAGCCGGAGCGAGCCGCAAGCGACGGCCGCTGCGTGGGCGTACCCGACCAGGGGAATCTGAGCGCCGTGTAGGACTGATAGAGCGCGGGCAGGTGAGCGTCGAACAGCAGCTGGCCTGTGGAGGAGAATTCCGAGAAGAACGGCTCCTGTCCCCAGCCGACGAACCAGTTGCCGCCGGCGAGCGGCTGGAAGTCTCCCTGACTGGCTGCCAGCAAGGGCGTGGAGTGCGTGAAGCTCGAGACGAGCGTGGCGGTCATCGTCTGCTTGTTGAGCGCGAGCACGGTCACGCGCGACTGCGGGTGCACACGCGGGGTGCCGCCGTTGTCGAAGAACGAGATCGTGCCGTCGGGCTCTTCGCGGGCGTCGTGCTGCCAGGCCGGGGCCGCGCCCGGACCGATCGCGAAGCTCGAGTGCTTGCCGCCGAGGCGCCAGGCGATCTGGCCGGTGCGGGCGTCGACGTCGTAGGCGGCCCAGGTGTTGCGCGAGTCCACGAGCAGATCGTCGCCGTGTTCGGACACGGCGTTGATGTGGAAGTAGTCCCACGGGGAGACCGGCGTGCCGCCGTGCCCCACGGGCATGTAGGAGTCGGTGAGGGCCACGTGATCGAGCGCGTGCCACTCCGAGCGCACGAGACCGGTGCGCAGGTCGACTTCCTGAAAGAGGGTGTCGGCGACGGCGCCGTCGGCCGGCCCGCCATAGGCCCTGAGGTTGCAGCGGATCGCGTCGTAGACCGTGAACAGAGCGGTGCCCTTCGCAGTGACTTCGAACGCGTGCAGGTCGGGCTGGTAGCCGTTGCCGGCGCGCACGATCGCGACGTCCTCGTAGGAGCTGTCGGCGATCACGACCCCGGCGTCGCGCCGACCGTTGGCGACGAGCGGGTCCTGCCACCACGTGAGGACCGGCCGGCCTTCGTATGCCTGGACGCGCAGGTCCGCCGCCCTGGAGCCCGTCGGGATGGTCTTGAACCACACGAGCTCGCCGGCGCCGTCGAGGATCATCGGCCCGTACTGGCCCGGTCCGGCATAGGGCGCCAGGAAGACGTCGCCGGGGGCGTGCGCTTCGGTGTCGGTCGTGACGGTGACGGTCGGGGGACGCAGTTCCGGACGCGAGACGAAGTGCTGAAGTTCGCTTGACTTGGCGGGCGGCGGCGGAGGCGGCGGCGTCTCCAGCGAACGACTCACAGCATCGACCTCGGCGACGGTGAAACGCCACGCGAAAGGAGTCGATCCGCCGCCTCGGTGCAGAACGGCGTGCACCGTCACCACCTCCCCTTGGGAGAACGGCTTGCTGGGCAGAAAGCTCACTCCGTCACCCTGCGAATAGGCGGCGAGTCGGCCGGCATGAGCCCCGCTGCGCGATCCGACGACGGCGACGTCGTTGACGTCAGCGGCGGGGACGCCGAGGAAGCTGATCTGGGTGAGATAGGACGCGTCTGCGGAGTCTGGGCCCGGCGAGACGCTGACGGCGCCGCCGGCGAGCGCCCGGGAGACGTTCAGCGTCTGCGGCACGCAACTGGGGGCGATCGCCTCCGCGCCCGCGCGTCCCTGCGCGAGCGTCGCTCCAAGCAGCACCGCCGCCCCCGCCAGCAGGGAACGCGCCGACGGAATGCAAATGCGATCACATGACACGCGACTCAACCGGCGATGAGCCTAGCCCGAACGCCAGGGGCGTGCGCCGGTCGGCGCGCTAACCTGAGGGGAATGATCACCCAGGCAGATCGTGCGGCCGAGCGGCGTCGTGTGAAACTGGAGGAGATCCAGCGGCAGGTGAAAGACGGCTCGCTGACGATCCGCAAGATGACGGCGGAGGAGCGCAAGCGCTATCCCCCGCGACCCTCGACGGGACGCGGACGCCGCCGCTGAGACTCGCACTCGCCGGCGCGATGCGCGACGTCAGCCCGTAGCGCGCGGGTCCTCGCATGCGCAAGCCCCCCGGTTGCCCCGCAGCTCCAAATATCGCAGCACGACCCGGCCGAGCACGATCACGTCGCCGCTGGACAGATCGGCCTGGGTGATGCGACGGCCGTTCACGAACGTGCCGTTGGCACTGCGGTCGTCGAGGACCCTGGCGCCAGATCCACGATGCACAAGGATCGCGTGCCGGCGCGAGACCGAGCCCTCGTCCAGATGCAGGTCCGCGGACAGTCCACGGCCGATGTGGATCACGTCCCGCCCCAGCGGGACCAGCAGCGTCTCCCCTGCCCCCTGAACCTCCAGGTAGCGGCCGGGCTCTGCCGCCTGGGGCTCACTCGCGCGGCGGCGATTGCGCTCGTCCAGGCATGCGATCGCGTCGATCCGTTCGGTCGCTCCAACCTCGACGGTGTGCGGTGCTTGCGCAGACATTGCCTGAAGCCAAGCTCACGGTACTCAGGCACAGCTCAACGCTCGTGAAGAAATTGCGAACCCGCCCGCCACAGCCCACCAGCGGGACGGCGGCGGCGAGGACGACTACGAGACTCCCAACGTCCTCGTGGCCGCCTTGCGCAACCGCGATCGGGCTGCGAGCTGCTCGTTACGCCGCGCGCGTGGCTTTCGGCGGGTCCGAGCGCCGGGACATGCGCCTGGAGCTCCACCAGCACCAGCCCCCGACGAGGAGGACCGGAACGACGTACAGCATCGAGATGTACCAGTGCATCAGGCACGCGAGCGCGGTCATCCCGACACAAGCTACCACGCCCTCACCATGCTTCCCTCGCCGACTCCCCAGGGCCACCGCCGGCACTCGCGGGGCCGTGACCAGTGGCGTCTCCCCCTCCGGGAGCGCCGCCTGGACCAGCGCCGGCACGCGCGCGACGCCGGCGCACGAACAGCACGAACAGCACGCCGAGCAGCGCGATCGCGACCCCGAGCACGATCACGGCCGTGGACGCCCGCGAGCTCTCGGGCGTCCAGAACAGCTGCCCGTTCACGGCACCCATCTGGGCGCCTACGCGGATTGGCACCTGCCAGTCGAAGATCAGCGTCCGCTTGCCCTTGTCCTTGACCTGCGGGGGAGTCAGCGGCGACATCCAGTGGATGCGGTGGTCGTGCCATTCGAACTGCCCGGTGCGATCGACCACGACCCAGTGCGGCGGGGCGCTCGGACTCGCCGAGGCGGGGACGGTGACGTTGCCGTAGAAGCTCGTGTTCAGGTAGGTCGCCGGCGAGCGCGTGTTCTGCTCGGCCGTTCCGTTCGCGAGCACGCGCGCATACGGCTCGCCCTGATAGCCGTAGATCGTGACCGTCCGGCCCGTGTGATTCGTGAGCAGCAGCCGGTCGGCGAACTCGAGCACTTCCAAGCTGAGCCCGGGTACGCTGGGCGCCACGCCGGTGATGTTCGAGCGGTAGTGGTAGTTGCTGCCCTGGTCGTTGATCGGGCTGTCGCTCTCGCTCGTGGTGGTGGTGGCAGCGGCGGCGGGGATCGGCAGCGCGAGCGCCGCGACCCCCAACAGCGTCGACGTCAGGCGGGGCGACATGCACAGCACGGTAGCCAAGGCCGCGCGCTCAAGACTCCACCAACCCTCACGTGCCGACCGCCGAGAGCAGCCACAGGCCGAAGCTCGTGAACGCGACCATCACCGCCAGCATCCAGTACTGCGAGCGCACGGCCTCTTCGACGTTGTCATACATGACCAGCGCGCGGTCGTGCGCAAGCGCCAGCCCCGCCACGTGACCGGCCAGCAGCGCGGCGACCTGCACGTACCAGATCGCGGCGAAGGAGATGACGTTGTAGTCGATCTGATAGCTGCTGGTCCCGAACAGGTTCGTCCCGTTGCCGAGCGGATCCGACGCGAGATAGCCGATCGCCTGTCCCTGCCAGATCAGCAGCGAGAAGTAGTGCGCGAGCACATACGCGAACCCGATCGGCACGAGCGTGTGCGCGAACGCGTGCGTCAGCTGACGGGTGTCATAGCGCGCGCTGACGCTGCGCACTCCGGCGATACCGAGCCGGTAGACGCCCAGGATCAGCGCCACGCAGAACACCAGCCCGACCGAGTAGGTCAGCTCATACGCGGGTGTCTGGTGCAGGCCGAGGTCGGCGAACACGCTTTCGAGGCTCGGCTCGACGTTGCGCCAGACGCCGCCGTTGCTGAACCCGTCGAACGTCGTCGTGCCGATGATCGAGCAGATCAGGGCGACCGTGCCCGGGCGGATCTCCAGGTCGGTGATCCCGCTGAGCGGACGGCGCAGGCAGACGACGCCGCGCTCATCCCTGCACAGCGCCGAGAGCCGTGAGAGCAGGTTGAAGTAGGCGCCGAACCCATCCGCCCGTCCGCCCCACTCCTCCACCCCGAACAGCGTCATCCCGGCGAGCATGACCAGGAAGTACGCCAGCGAGAGCACCGCGAGCGTGGCGGGATGATCTCGATCGGCGAGGACGTAGACGAGCTCCAGCCAGGCGAACCCGATGATCGTGGCCACCGCCGGCCACATTCCCAACCAGGCGGGATAGCGCAGCAGCGGGGTGGTCTCCGGCGGGAGGGGCTCCGGGTCAGACGCCGCAGCGGACCCGGACGCACGGTGTGCACGTCGCAGCAGCGCACGCAGCAGCGCAGTGAGCACGCGCGCGCATGTGCGCCACGGGCTGAATGCCCGAAACACGTCGCCGAACAGAACGCTTGCCACCGGCATGCCTACCCAGAAGATCACGTAGATGAACGTCACCGAGAAGTTCGCCTGCGGCACCTGCTCGCCGGCGAACCCGCTGCAGAGGACCAGCGCGAACAGCCCCACCCCGACCAGGCAGGCCAGCCATTCGAGCAGGGTCGGCGCTCGCACGAGCGCCCGCCGGCGCTGCTCCTGCAGCTGCGGCGTCGTCCACAGCGTCGAGAGCGCTACGAACGACACCACCAGCACGATCGCCGCCGCCCAGCTGAACAGCCACACGGGTATCGGCAGGTCCGCCCGCCCCACGATTCCGTGCGCCTGCGCGCTCGCCGGGATCGCCAGCGCCGCGAGGATCGAGCCACCGAGCAGACGCGGCAACATGCGACGAAACACGGGGCTCATGCCCGGCGCAGTCTACGGATCGCTCTCGATCCGAGCGCAGGGCGAGCCGCGTCGAGATCCGGGCTCGTAGCGCTCGATTCCCGCGCGAGAACGCACCTGGAACCCTTAGTCTCCCTGCCACATGACCGTGTCTCCCATCGCCGTCTCGACCGGGATCGAGGCCCTGCTGGCCGATCTCGGATCGGTCGGGCCGCTGGTGATCTTCGGATTGCTGTACGCCCGGCGGGTGCGCACGCTCGCGATCGAGGACCGCAATCCCGTGCCGGGCTGGCGTCAGGCGTGCTTCTACGCGGGGTTCGTGCTGATCGCGGTCGCGCTCACGTCACTGGGCGGCGCCAGTCAGGAACTGCTGTTCGTGCACATGATCGAGCATCTGCTGCTCGGCGACATTGCCGCGCTGTTGATCGTGCTCGGGCTGACCGGCCCGCTGATCGCGCCGATCCTGCGCATCGGCCTGTTCGACCGTCTGCGCATCCTCGCGCATCCGCTGATCGCGTTTCCGCTGTGGGCGATCGACCTGTATGCCTGGCACCTGCCGATCTTCTATCAGGCGGCGTTGCGTCACACGGGCGTGCACGCGCTGGAGCACGCGATGTTCCTCGGATTCGGCATCAACATGTGGATGTGCCTGTTCGGCCCGCTGCCGATGCCGAGCTGGTTCGGCAACTTCGCCAAGCTCCTCTACATCATCGCGGTGCGCCTGACCGGAACCGTCCTCGGCAACGTATTCCTGTGGTCGGGCACCGTGTTCTACCCGTTCTACATCCACGGCGACGCCGTCTACCACATCTCCCCGCTGGCCGACCAGAACATCGCCGGGGCGGTGATGATGGTCGAGGAGTCGCTGCTCACGCTCGGGCTGTTCTGCTGGCTGTTCCTGCGCACCGCCCGCGAGTCCGAGGAGCGTCAGGAGCTGCTCGACTTCGCGCAGGCCCAGGGTGTCGAGCTGACCGACGCGCGCGCCGCACGCGCGGTCGCGGCCGGGCGCGGCACGGAGCTGCGCCGGCGCCTGGAGGCCGGCGCCGGCGCTCCCGAGCAGTAGTCGGCGTATCCTCGCTTGCATGTGTGTCGGCTGTGCAATGGCCGCGGCCTCGGCCGCGACCGGCTTTCGAACCTGGCTGCAGACCCACCACTTCGGCTGGCTGACGCCGCGTCGCATGCGCGCACTCACGATCGCCGTAATGTCGGGCGCGGCGATCTTCTCCACGATCGGCTTCAGTGGGTCCACCCCACCGACGCACACTTCGTCGCAGCGGCCGGCATCCGCCGCTCCAACTCACCGATAGCTGGCCGATCCGCGCGGTGCGGCAGCCAATTCGCGCTAAGAACCGCCGGCTACAGCCGGCAGTATCGTCAACTCCGAGCCGTCCGCGACCGGGGTCTGCAGGCCGTCCAAGAAGCGGATGTCTTCGCCGGCCACGTACACGTTCACGAACCGCCGCAGCGAGCCGTCCTCGTCGCTGAGCCGCTCGCGCAGCTCGCCGTGAAGCGCATACAGTCCGTCGAGCACGTCCTGGACGGTGGCGCCGTCCAGCACCGCCTCGGCCTCGCCCCCGGACGCGGAGCGCAGCTGCGTCGGGATCTTGACGGTCACCGCCATCAGACCATGACCGCCTCGGGCACTCCCGCCTCGAACGCCTCGACGGTGGGAGCGATCGTGTGCGTCTGAAACGTGTCGCGCACGGCGTCGAGCGTCTTCAGGCCCTCGCCGGTGATGACCAGCACGACGCGCTCGTCGGGGTCGATCTCGCCGCGCTGGGCGAGCTTTGCGAGCACCGCGGTGCTGACGCCGCCCGCGGTCTCGGTGAACACGCCCGTCGTCTGCGCGAGCAGGGCGATGCCCTGCCTGATCTCCTCGTCGCTGACGGCGTCCACCGAGCCGCCGGTCTCGCGCGCCAGCTCCAGCGCGTACGGGCCGTCGGCGGGGTTGCCGATCGCCAGCGACTTGGCGATCGTGTCCGGCTTGACCGGCCTGCAGACGTCGTGACCGGCGGCGAACGCGCGCGCCACGGGCGCGCAGCCCTCGGCCTGGGCGCCGTTCATTCTCGGCGTCTCGCCGTCCAGCAGGCCAACCTCGCGCCACTCGCAAAAGCCGCGCCCGATCTTCGTGAACAGCGACCCCGAGGCGACGGGCGCGACGATGCGATCGGGCAGCTCAAAGCCGAGCTGCTCGGCGATCTCGAACGCCAGCGTCTTGGAGCCCTCCGCGTAGTAGGGGCGCAGGTTGACGTTCACGAACGCCCAGTCGCGCTCGGCACACAGCTCCGTGCACAGGCGATTGACGTCGTCGTAGTTGCCCTCTACCGCAATCAGCTTCGTCCCGTACACACCGGTGGCGAGCACCTTCTGCTCCTCCAGGTCGGCGGGAATGAACACGTAGGACTCGAGGCCCAGCGCCGCGCCGTGCGCGGCCACGGAGTTGGCGAGGTTGCCCGTCGAAGCGCACGCGATCGTCTGAAAGCCCAGCTCCCGGGCGCGTGCCGCAGCCACGGAGACGACGCGATCCTTGAACGAGTGGGTCGGGTTGGCCGCGTCGTTCTTGACCCACACCTCGCGCAGCCCCAGCCGTCGCGCCAGGCGATCGGCGCGGATCAGCGGCGTGCATCCGGCCGGCAGGCCGGTGCGCAGCGAGCCCCCGCCCCCGGTGTTCTCCGGGAGACCGTCAGGGGCACCGCGGCCATAGGCCGTGGTCGGCAGAAAGTCGGCGTAACGCCAGATGTTCTGCGGTCCCGCCTGGATCCGCCGGCGCAGCTCGTCAACGTCTCCTCCCGCGAGGCGACTGTGGTCGTAGGCGACCTCCAGCGGCCCGAAGCAGCGCTCGCACACGTACAGCGCCTCCAGCGGGTACTCGGACTTGCACTCCTTGCACTGCAGATGTGTCACAGCCATGTCGGGACTCCTTTTGAAGACCTTCGCCAGTTCAACGGTGTGGCGAAGAGCAAGAAGCCCGCCACACATCTTCTGGAATTGGCACCTTCCCGTCCTAAGACGGTGGTTGCCGGGGCTTCATCGGGCCAGTCCCTCCACCCCTCTTGATGTGTACTGCTATGTGGCGAGGAAGTTTAGCAAGCACGCGGACGGAAGCAAGGTCACCGCGAGCCGCCGCCGCACGATCGCTCGACACGGGCAAGAGCACGAATGCGCCGGCGACGGTAACGCACGCGCCCACCGGGTGTAGAGGCGTAGTGCGATGAACGTAGCAGGAGCCCCCGCTTCCGTCCAAACCGACGAGCAGATCGACGCGCCCGGCGAGGCGCCCGCGGACTTCGAGCCCGAGATCGCTGCGACCAAGCGACGCATGCTGATCATCGTCAACCCGTATGCCACGACTGTTTCCGACCGCCTGCGCCATCTCGTCGTGTATGCGCTGCAGGGCCGGTTCGAGGTCGACGCGGTCGACACCGAGGCCCGCGGTCACGCGACCGAGCTGTGCCGCGAGGCCGCGCACGAGGGCTATGACGTGGTCGTCGCGTTCGGCGGGGACGGCACGGTCAACGAGGCCGCCAACGGCCTGCTCGGCTCCGCCACGCCGCTGACCTGCCTGCCGGGCGGCTCGGCGAACGTGTTCGCCAAGATGCTCGGCATCCCCGGCGAGCTGGTCGACGCCACCGAGCATCTGCTCGCGCTCGCCGATGAGTGGCAGCCCCGTCGCGTTGACCTCGGCGTCGTCAGCGCGAGTGCTCACGAGGGGACTCAGATCGCCGACCGCCGCTGCTTCACGTTCGCCTCCGGCCTCGGCGTCGACGCGAGCGTCGTCGAGCGGGTCGACGCCAACCCGCGCCTGAAGGCCCGCCTCGGCGCCTACTACTTCACGTGGGTGGCGTTACGCACGTTCGCACGCCGCTACCTGATCAGGCCTCCGCGCATGGAGGTGGTGCTCGCGGACGGCAACGCGTTGGCCGGAGTCACGACGATCGTCCAGAACGGCTCCCCGTTCACCTACTTTCAGAACCGTCCGATCGAGATCGCCGACGGCACGACGCTCGACTCGGGCTCGCTGTCTGGGTGTGTGCTGCACCGCGCCACACCCCTGTCGATGCCTTCAATCGGCCTGCGCGCGTTCTCGCGCGCCGCACGCGTCACCAACCACCGCCAGGTCACGGGCCTGTCCGAGCTGACCGAGCTGACGGTGCGCACCACCGACGAGCGGGCGCTACCGCTGCAGGTCGACGGCGACTACCTCGGCGAGGTCTCCCACGCGCGCTACTCGATCATGCCGGGGGCTCTGAACGTCGTCGCCTAGGCGGGTAGATCCGCGGGGTGCCTGAGCCGTGCTACGCCGCGGCACCGCCGCCGGGCGTTACGCGATAGGCGTCGAACACCGACTCGGTGTTGCGCAAGCGCGTCACCGCGCTCTTCAAGGTGTGCGTGTCGGCGACCTCGACCACGAAGCGATTCTTGACCATCGGCCCCATCGACAGGCAGCGCGCTTCGAGGATGTTCGCGCCGGACTCCGAGAAGGCGCGCGAGAGGTCCTCCAGCAGGCGGTGGCGATCCCATGCGTCGATCTGGATCTCCACCACGAAGGAGGTGCTGCGCTCGCCCGCCCAGGAGACGTTGGTGAAACGTTCGGGATCACGGGCGAGAACCACCGCGTTGGGGCAGTCTTGACGGTGGATCGTGATGCCGCGTCCGAGCGAGATGTAGCCGACGATCTCATCACCGGGAACCGGGCGGCAGCACTTGGCCAGGCGGAGCATCACGTCATCGACGCCCTCCACTTCGATCCCGTACTGGCCTGAGGACTTCGTGGGGCGTCGGCGCGCGCGTCCGACGCGCAAGAGCTCGGCGCCGGTGTCCTCGCCGTCGGCGGCCTCGCCCTGCTTCAGGCGCTGCATGACCTTGTTGACGACGATCTTCGGCGAGACCTTGGCGGCGCCGAGGGCGATGTAGAAGTCATCCGCCTTGCGGTAGCCCATCTCGCGGATCACGTCCGCCAGCAGCGCCGAGCCGGTGATCTTCTGCGCGGGCAGCCCCTGCTTGCGCAGGTGCTCCTGCAGCACCTCGCGACCGGTGTGCTCGGTGTCCTGGCGGGACTCGGCCTTGAACCAGGCCTTGATCTTGTTGCGCGCGCGGGTCGTCTTGACCATCGCCAGCCAGTCGCGCGAGGGTCCGCGCTCGCGCTTGGCCGTGAGGATTTCCACGATGTCCCCGGAGTGCAGCTCGCAGTGCAGCGGCACGATCTTGCCGTTCACGCGCGCGCCCACGCAGCGGTGGCCGATCTCGGTGTGCACCTCGTACGCGAAGTCCAGCGGCGTGGCGCCGGCGGCCAGCGACTTGACTTCGCCCTTGGGCGTGAACACGTAGACCTCGTCCTCGAACAGGTCGGTGCGCAGCGTGTCCATGAACTCCTGCGGGTCCGAGAGCTCCTTCTGCCAGTCGAGCATCGAGCGCAGCCATTGCAGCTTGGCGTCCTCGGGCGAGCCTTCACGCCGTCCCTCGCGCCCGCCGGCACGCTCGGAGCCGGGCAGGTGCTTGTACATCCAGTGCGCCGCGACCCCAAACTCCGCCATCTCGTGCATCTCGCGCGTGCGAATCTGGATCTCCAGCGGTCGGCCCTCGGGCCCGATCACGGTCGTGTGCAGCGACTGGTACATGTTGAACTTGGGCATCGCGATGAAGTCCTTGAACCTCCCGGGCAGGGGCTTCCACAGCGAGTGGATCGCGCCGACGGTGCCATAGCAGTCCTTGACCGAGTCCACGATCACGCGCATCGCGGTGAGGTCGTAGATCTCGTTGAACTCGCGGCCCTTCTTGGTCATCTTCGAGTAGATCGAGTAGAAGTGCTTGGCGCGCCCGGCGATCTGCGCCTCGATGCCCAGCTCCGTGAGCTCGCTCGCCAGGTACTCGCCCGCTTCGCTGACGTAGCGCTCACGCTCGTCGCGCTGCTGAGCCACGAGGCCCTTGATCTCCTGGTACTTGCGCGGGTGCAGCGTCGCGAACGCGAGATCCTCGAGCTCCCACTTGATCGCATGGATGCCCAGGCGATGCGCCAGCGGCGCGTAGATCTCGAGCGTCTCGCGCGCCTTCTCCATCTGCTTCTGCTTGGGCATCGCGTCGATCGTGCGCATGTTGTGCAGCCGGTCGGCGAGCTTGATCAGGATGACCCGCACGTCGGTGGCCATCGCGACCATCATCTTGCGGTAGTTCTCCGCCTGCGCCTCGTCGCGCGACTGGAAGGTGATGCCCGTCAGCTTCGTGACGCCGTCGACGATCTGAGCGATCTCCTCGCCGAAGCGCTCGCCGACCTCCTCGATCGAGGCGGAGGTGTCCTCGACTGTGTCGTGCAGCAGCGCCGCGCACAGCGTCTCGGTGTCCAGGCGCATGCCGGCGCAGATGCGCGCCACGCCGACTGGGTGCACGATGAAGTCCTCGCCCGACTTGCGCCGCTGCGCGGCATGGTGCTCGCAGGCGAACACGAACGCGTCCTGCACGCGCGCGCGGTCGACATCCACGGCCGAGTCGGCCGCGTGCTCGGAGACGATCGCGAACAGATCTCCCAGCAGCCGGCGCTCCAGCTCGTTGAGGTCCAGGCGCGGCGCGGCCGGCTCGGCGGCGGTCTCCTCGAGCCTGACGACCGTCGCGGTGTGCGGATCTGCGGCAGAGGCCATGCTCACAGGTTAGGGGACTGTCATCCCGGATTGAAGCGGTGCCAGCTCAGGCGAACAGCACAAGCTCCTCGTGCTGCTCCGGCGCCTGCGGCGGGGGCGGCCTCTGCGGCGTGGCACGACGGAGCACCAGCCGCGGCTCG
This sequence comes from uncultured Solirubrobacterales bacterium, assembly GCA_963744245.1. Lineage (GTDB taxonomy): Bacteria > Actinomycetota > Thermoleophilia > Solirubrobacterales > Solirubrobacteraceae > Palsa-744. The sequence continues at coordinate 2,118,638 of CAVUST010000001.1, read as the reverse complement.
CTCACCCCGTTGTACTCGTTGACCTCCAGCGTGAACGTCGCCTGCGCCGGCTCGCCCTCGGCGACTCCCAGGTGTCCGCCCGTGTTGAAGGCGACCGCTCGCGCGCGCCCCGCACGTGAACGCACGGTGAAGCGCGCGTGCTTGCCTTCGCCCATCGGCCGCACGTCGGCGAACGTCGCCTCGCCGATCATCAGCGACACCGGGGGGTTGGCCTGGCCGAAGGGAGCCAGGCCCCCGAGCTCCTCGGCCAGCGCCATCCCCAGCTCAGAGCCATCCACCACGGCGTCCACGCGCTCCACCGGCGCCATGTCCTCGCTCCTCAGCGCCGAAGCCGCGTACGAGTCCAGCGCCTCGGCGAACCCTGCCACGCGCTCGCGCTCGATCTCCAGGCCGGCCGCGGCCCGATGACCGCCATAGCGACTCAGGTGCTCAGAGCACGCGGTCAGCCCCGCCAGCAGGTCGAACGCCTCGCAGCCGCCACGCCCCGAGCCGCGGCCGCGATCCCCCTCCAGCGCGATCAGCACGACCGGGCGATGATGGGTCTCGGCCAGGCGCGAGGCGACGATGCCGATCACGCCCACGTGCCAGCCCTCGCCGGCGAGCACCAGCGCGCGACGCTGCTCGAGATCCCCGAGCGCCGCGATCTGCGCTTCGGCTTCGAATCTGATCGTCCGCTCGGCGAGGCGGCGCTCGTGGTTGACCCGGTCGAGCTCCTGCGCGATCTGCGCCGCGCGTGCCGAGTCCGCCGTGAGGATCAGCTCCAGACCCGCGTCCGCCCGGTACAGCCGGCCGGCCGCGTTCAGTCGCGGGGCCAGCCCGAACGCGACCGAGCGCTCGTTCACTCTCGCGGGATCCACGCGCGCGACCGCCATCAGCGCCCGCAGCCCAGGCTTGACGGTGCCGGCCAGCGCCCGCAAGCCGCGCCGTACCAGCGTGCGGTTCTCGCCGAGCAGCGGCACGACGTCGGCGATCGTCGCGAGCGCCACCAGGTCGAGGTCCTCCACCGGGGCGCGTCCCTCCAGACCGTGGGCGAGCTTGTAGGCGACCGCCGTTGCGCACAGCGCCTGGAAGGGATATTCACACACCGTCGGGTGCACGATCGGCGCATCCGGCAACGCGCCGTCCGCGCGCACGCTGTGGTGATCGCTGACGACGACGTCCATCCCCAGATCCTTCGCGGCCGCGACCTCCTCGACGGCCGTGATCGCGCAGTCCGCGGTCACCAGCAGTCGCGTGCCTCGCGCCGCCAGTCGCCTGACCGTGTCCATGCTCAGCCCGTACCCGTCGCCGGCACGGTCGGGCAGATACCAGTCGACGTCCGCGTCCAGCCGCCGCAGGGCGCTTACGAGCACGGCCGTCGAGCACACCCCATCGACGTCGTAGTCCCCGTGCACCGTGATCCGTGTCCCGGCGGCGACGTGCTTCTGGATCGCGGCGATTGCCGTGTCGATGCCCGCGAACGCGGTGTATGGATGCTCCTCGTCGGCCGCGATGAACGCCTGGGCGTGCGCCGGCTCGGCCAGGCCGCGGCGAACCAGCACCTGCGCGACCGGGCCGCTCACGCCCAGCTCCCGCCGCAGCCGCTCGACCGCGCGCGGCGCACACTCCGGAATCTCGAATCGGGGCTCGCCCACCCCCCAACCCTATGGTCGGGACTAGACGGAACTACTGCGGGACGTGGCGCTCCCGGCGCATTCCCTCGAGGTACACGGCCGCGATGCCCAGCAGCGCGCCGGGCACGGCGTACAGCACCACCGTGACGTCCGTGGCCTTCTGACCCGGCACCTTCAGAGCGCCCACCTTCGCGCCGTAGATGATCAGCCCCACGATCACCGCGCCGAACAGCGACCCCACGAAGGCTCCCACGATCCCGCCCCAGAAGCGGTCGGGCAGGAAGATCGTGAAGTGCCAGATCGCCAGACCCATCATCACCCAGCCGAGCATGCCCATCAGCGCGACCTCCCATGCCGTTTGTTGCGCGGACGCCGGCTGCGCTTCTCGCGCGGCTTGGGGGCTTCCTTGAGCACCAGGTCCTCGGGCGTGAGGTCCGCCGCCGGGTCGCGCGCGGGCACGCCATCGCCCCCGATCGCCCCCGCCCCGTCGGCGCCATCCCCAGCCGGCGTTCCGGCCGCGCCCGCGCGCTGCGCAACCCTCGCGGGGCTGCGCTCGTCGGGCTTGCCCGGCTTGCCAGCCCCGTCGACGTCGAGGTCCTGCACCAGTTCGCGGAACTCGTCGCGGGAGATCTGCTCGCCCGGCTCCTCGGTGATCAGGCCGCCGCGGCGCGAGCGCCTGCGCTGCTTGCGTTCGGGCTCCACGTCCACAGGTGCACCCCCGATCGCGGTCGCGTACGCCGGCACCGCGCCCAGTTCGCGCACGATTCGCGCCCGACGATGGCGGTAGGCGCCCTCGCGCTCCTTCCAGTGCGTCAGCACCGGCGAGGCGATGAAGATCGAGGAGTAGGCGCCCGATGCGATGCCGACCATCAGCGCGAACGCGAAGTCCTTCAGCGTGCTGCCGCCGAACAGCAGCAGCGCCAGCACCGGCAGCAGCGTGCAGAAGCTCGTCGCCAGCGAACGCGTGAGCACCTCGGACATCGAGCGGTTGACGATCTGCGAGAACGCCGCCCTGGGCATGCGTGGCACGTTCTCGCGCACGCGATCGAACACGATGATCGTGTCGTACAGCGAGTATCCGAGGATCGTCAGCAGCGCGGCGACCGTCGAGGAGGTCACTTCTCGACCGGTCAGGGCGTAGATCCCCGAGGTGATCAGCAGATCGTGCATCAGCGCGATCAGCACGGGGATCGCGTACTTCCACTCGAACCGCAGCGCGATGTAGGCGGAGATCACGAGCAGCGAGGCGATGATCGCGATCACCGCCGAGTTGGCGATCGTCTGACCGAAGGTGGGACCGATGGAGGTGCTCGAGAAGTCCTTCGTCCCCGGGGAGCTCGGCCCATTGCCGAACTTGGCGTCGAGCGCGCCCTTGACTTCGTGGACCGCCGTCGGCTTCAGCTTCTCGGTCGAGATCTGATAGCCGCTGCCGCCGACGCCCTTGCTCGAGTACTTCTGCACCTGCGCGTTGGGATAGCCCTCGGCGCTCATCACCGCGCTGACTTCGGCGGAGCTGACGGCCTTCACGAACGCGGTCTGGATGCGCGTGCCGGACTTGAAGTCGATGCCGAAGTTGAGTCCCCTGCCGCCGATCGCCAGCGCGCCGATCAACAGGATCGTGCCCGACAGCGAGAAGAACCACTTCGAGGCGCCCATGAAGTCGAACGTCAAAGCTCGCTTGGGCTTGCCCGCGCCGAGCGCCGAAGGGCGACTCATCAGCCGCGAGCGCCCCATCGTGCCGAGCGCCGCGCGCGTGGCGAGCACGGCGGTGAACAGGGTCAGCATCGTGCCGATGCCGAGCATGAACGCGAACCCCTTGACTTCCGCCGTGGCCAGCGCGAACAGGATGAAGGCGGTCATGAACGTCACCACGTTGGCGTCGACGATCGCGGCGAACCCGCGCGTGTACCCGGTGGCGATGCCGGACACGATCGAGCGCCCGCCGCGGACCTCCTCCTTGACGCGCTCGAAGATCACGATGTTCGCGTCCGCGGCGATGCCGATCGTGAGGATCAGGCCGGCGATCCCCGGGAGCGTTAGCGTGATGGGGATCAGCTTGATCAGCGCGAAGAAGTAGGCCCCGTAGACGATCAGCCCGCCGACCGCGATCACGCCGAGCACGCGGTAGAACATCAGCAGGAACAGGCACACCACCGCGAAGCCGACGAGGCCCGCGACGATGCCCTGGTGCAGCGCCGTTTTGCCGAGCGTCGCGGACACCTGCGAGTTGGAGATCAGTTCCAGGCGGATCGGCAGCGCGCCCGACTGCAGCTCGTCGGCGAGGGCCTGCGCGGAGGTGATCGTGAACCCACCGGAGATCTGCGAGCCCTGCGAGGAGTCGATCCCTTCCGGGTACTGGCTGAAGTCGATCGACGGGGCGGTGATCAGCTGACCGTCGAGCGCGACGGCGAAGTGCTGCAGCGCGGCTTCGTGGCTCACGCCCGGCAGCTGGGCTTCCTGGCCGCGGTGGGCGATTTCCTTGGTCACCCGCTGGAACACTTCCTTGCCGTGCGAGGTGAAGCCGAAGTTGACGTTCGGCGCGCCGCTGCCGCCGCCGCCTTCGTCGAAGCCCTGCTGCGGGTTGGTGATGTCCGCGCCGGTCAACACGGGGTCGTCGTTGACCACGTAGAAGCTGTTGGGGCTCTGCTGCGTGACCTTGCCGGTTTTCGGCGATTCCACCGGGCGGGCCTGCAGCAGGATCGTGCCCGGGTTCACACGCACGGCCTTGGGCTTGGACCCGGCCGGTGGCTTGTAGCCGTCGGCGTACAGGTTCTGTTCGGTTTCCTGCGGCTCACAGATCGGCTTGCCCCCGGCGCAGAGCATCTTTTCGTGGGCGGTGTCGATCAGATACCAGCTGCCGTAGATGCACCCGTTCGCCTGTGCGGGCGTGCAGCCCGGCTCGAGCGTCGTAGCGGTCTTGCGCAGGATCGCGGGGCGCTTGGCCGCGCGCAGCACCGCCTGGTACTGGGGCAGGCCTCCTTCCTGGCTCCCCGCGCCCGAGAGGGTCCCGTCCCCGGTGACCGTCGGTTCGGTCGCGCCGGCCGGCTTGCCGGTGGGGCCGATCACGTTCGGCTCCCAGTCGTAGAAGTACAGCTGCGCGGTCTTGCCGACCTCGGCTTCGGCGCGCTGCGCGTTGCTCACGTCGGGCAGGTCCACGTCGATTTCCTGCGCGCCGCTGCGCTGGATTTCGGGCTGGGCGACGCCGAGCTGATCGACACGCTTGCGCATGATGTCGATCGAGCGTTCGAGCGATTCCGGATCGACCTTCGACTGCGCGGTCGGCTTGGCCTGATAGACCAGCTGCACCCCGCCCTTCAGGTCCAGCCCGAGCTTCGTGGGCTTCACCGCGATCACCGCGATCGAGACCGCGAACAGCCCGGCGACGAGCAGCAGGACGAAGACGTTGCGCCGGCGGTCGTTCATGGCCACCGGCGATGGGTCAGGGTGTGATGGTGCGCGAGCATCGTTCGAAAGAGACTACTTCTCCGGGGTCAGCACGAGCAACAGTCCGCCGTCATCGTCATAGGCCGGGAACATGTCGGCCTTCGCGCTCGCCGCCACGTCGCGTTCGCCGCTGACGAGCACGGGCTTGTCCAGGGCCCGGACTCCCCACTCCAGCACGGTCGCGACCGGGTCGTCGCCGTTTGAGAAGCTGAGGCCCAGGACCTGCTCGACGCGCTGGCCGATCACCTCCTCCTCCTCGAGGCCGGTGAAGGCGAACGAGTTCTTGCCGCAGCCGATGATCCGGCCCTCGGCATCGCACACGAAGAAGGCGGCGTCCGGGGCCGGGTAGTAGTCGTCGAGCAGCTCGAACAGGAACGCGAACCCACACTTCGCGCAGCCCTTCGGCTGGCGCGTGAAGCCGATGTTGCGGTCCAGCTCGCTCGTGCGATGACCGCAGTTGGGGCAGATGAACGGGTGGGCCGCCATAGGCACAGACTAGGGGAGCGGACGCGTCGAGGTCCCCGCACGGCCCGAGCGCGCTCGGGAGCTGGTGCACGCTCCGGATCGGAGCGCGCGCAAGCCCGCGCGATGGGCATGCGGGAGGCGGCGACCGGGGCTCAGAACAGCGCCGGTCCGGACGGTGTGAGCGCCTCCAGGCCCAGATGTGCGAAAGCCGCCGGCGTCGCCGCGCGCCCGCGCGGGGTGCGCTTGATCAGGCCCTGCATCAGCAGATATGGCTCGTAGACGTCCTCGATCGTGTCCTGCTCCTCGCCCACCGCCACCGCCAGCGTCGAGAGCCCGACCGGTCCGCCGTCGAACTTCACGCAGATCGCCCTCAGGATCTCTCGATCAAGCCGGTCCAGACCCAGCTCGTCGACCTCGAGCAGCTCGAGCGCAGCGTGCGCGGCCGCAGCGGTGACCACGCCCGCCATGCGCACCTCGGCATAGTCGCGCACGCGCTTGAGCAGCCGGTTGGCCACGCGCGGCGTGCCCCGGCTGCGGGCGGCGATCGCGAGCGCCCCGTCCTCCTCGAGGTCGATCGCGAGGATCCCGGCCGAGCGCCTGACGATCGCCGCCAGCTCGTCCGTCGCGTAGGGCTCCAAGCGCGCCTGGATGCCGAAGCGGTCGCGCAGCGGGGTGGTCAGCAGACCGGTGCGGGTCGTCGCTCCCACGAGCGTGAACGGAGGCAGGTCGAGCGTCACCACGCGCGCCCCCGCTCCCTGCCCGACGGTGATCGGCAGGCGATGGTCCTCCATCGCCGGATAGAACGTCTCCTCCAGCGTTCGCGGCAGCCGGTGGATCTCGTCGACGAAGAACACGCTGCGCGGCTCCAGTGCGGTCAGAAACGCCGCAATGTCTCCCTTGCGCTCCAGCGCGGGGCCGGCGGTCTGCACGAACGGCACGTCGAGCTCGGCGGCGAGGATCTGCGCGAGCGAGGTCTTGCCCAGCCCCGGCGGCCCGGCGAGCAGCACGTGGTCGAGCGCGTCGCCGCGCGCGGCGGCCGCCTCGATCGCAACCGACAGCTGCTCGCGCAGCGTGTCCTGGCCGACGAAGTCCTCCAGCCGTCGCGGCCGTAGCGAGCGGTCGAGCTCGTCCTCGGGCACGAGACAGGGGGTCTGGATGCGCTCGGCGGAATCAGACATCAAAGCCCTCGCAATCTGCCTGGTGAGGGTGCGGAGGGTCGAGCTGGGCAAGCATGAGAAGGCCCACCCACCCCGCGTGGCGTACTACGCAGGCGAGTGAGCGAGGACGCAGATCCAGCGAAGGCCATTCGTGCCCTCATCCTGTGCGCGCGACGCGGAGGGCGTGCGCGATCAGCTCCTCGGCGCTCATGTCGCCCCCGGCGTCCTGCAGCAGCTCCTCGACCTCGCCCGGTGCGTAGCCGAGCTCCAGCAGTCCGTCGCGCGCGAGCCCGCGTGGTCCATCCCCGCGCCGGGCGGTGATGGGGTGTCCTACCTCGCTCGCGGGCCCTTGCGTGCCGACGACCTTCTCGCGCAGCTCGACGATGATCCGCTCCGCGGTGCGCTTGCCGATCCCGGGGACGGCCTGAAACCGCGCCGCGTCCCCGCCGGCGATCGCGCCGATCAGCTCGCGCGCCGGCCCGCCCGACAGCACGGCCAGCGCCACCTTCGGGCCGACCGCCTGCACGGACAGCAGCATCAGGAACAGCTCTCGCTCCTGCTCGGAGTGAAACCCGTACAGCGTCAGCGCGTCGTCGCGCACGATCAGATGGGTGTGGAGCATCGTCTCCTCGCCCGCGGCCGGCACGTGGTGCAGCGTCTGTGCGGACACGGCCGCGCGGTAGCCGACGCCCCCGCACAGCAGCACGACGTGATCCGCTCGCCTGACCGCCACCTCGCCCTTGAGCATCCCGATCATGCGCCGAGAGCCCCCGCAAGCGCTCGCGACAGCGGCGCGCAGTTCGCATGGCAGATCGCGACCGCGAGCGCGTCGGCGGCGTGATCGGGCGTGGGTGGCGCGTCCAGCCCCAGCAGCGCCTGCACCATGCGGGCGACCTGCCTCTTGTCCGCACGTCCGTGCCCGCACACGGCGCTCTTGACCTTCTGCGGGGTGTAGCTCTCGCACGCCACCCCCCGCTGTCCCGCGGCCAGCATCACGACGCCCCGCGCCTGTCCCACTGCGAACGCCGTTTTCACGTTCTGGCCGAAGTACAGCTCCTCGAGCGCCACCCCGTCTGGCTCGTGCTCGGCCAGCAGCGCGTCGATCCCCGCGTAGACGGCGGCCAGCCTGCGCTCCTGCGGCGCGCTCGCAGACGTCTCGATCACGCCGCCGGCGAGGGCCACCAGCCCCTGGCCCCCGCGCTGGGCCACGACGCCGTAGCCCGTGTTGGCCAGGCCCGGGTCTATGCCGAGGACGATCACACCAAGTGATTCTGCGCGCCGGCTCGGACGCCTGCCCAGGGCGCCTCTCCGGACGCCCACAGGTCGTTCAGCGCGACGGCGTCCTTGTAGGTGTCCATGCATGCCCAGAAGCCGTCGTGGCGGTAGGCACGCAGCTCGCCGGCGGCGGCCATGCGCTGCAGCGGCTCGCGCTCGAGCACGCTGTCGCGCCGCAGGCAGTCCAGCGCGCGGTGGCGCAGGCAGAGGAAGCCGCCGTTGATCCAGTGCTCAGAGCGCGGCTTCTCGCGAAAGCCCGTCACGCGGCCGTCGGCGTCGAGCTCGGTGACGCCGAACTGCAGATGGGGGCGCACGACGGTCATCGTGGCGGTGGCGGCGTGGGCGCCATGAAACGCCAGCAGCGCGTTCAGGTCGACGTCGGCCACGCCGTCGGCGTAGGTGGCGCAGAAGCTCTCCTCCCCCGCGAGCCGTCCCTCCAGCAGCTTGATCCGCCCGCCGGTCGGGGTCTGCGGCCCGGTGTCCTCGCACTCGACGCTGACGCCGTCGGGCCACTCGGTGGCGGCCACGAATCGCTCGATCGACTCGCCGCGGTAGCCGGTCGCGAGCACGAACCGGCGAAAGCCCTGCATCGCGTAGAGCTGGATCACGTGCCAGACGATCGGGTGGCCGCCGATCTCCACGAGCGGCTTGGGTATCTCGCGAGTGTGCTCCTGCAGGCGCGTGCCACGACCTCCGCAGAGGATGACCACGGGTGGCTTTGGTGGGTGAGCCATGGCTGGTCCTTGCATCGAGCTGCCGTCGGCGCCGCTCACCGCAGCTGTCGGCATCTCGGAAGCGCTCGTCGCCGAGCGCCGGATCTAGCCGGCAACGCGCTCCAAGACGTCGGCGGGGACGTCGAAGTTGGCGTGGACCTCGCCGACGTCGTCGCTCTCCTCCAGCGCCTCGATCAGCCGCATCAGGCTGGACGCCTGGGATTCGTCGATCGGCACGAGGCTCGAGGGGCGGTAGCCCATCTCGGCGTTGTCGATCTCAACGCCGGACGCTTCCAGCGCGCCGAGCACCGCCGGGTAGTCCGCCGGCGCCGCGAGGACCTCCCACAGATCGTCCTCGGCGGTGATGTCCTCCGCGCCGGCCTCCACGGCTATCACCATCACCTCGTCGTCGGAGTAGCGCGTGGCGTCGATCGCGATCGTGCCCATCTTGTCGAACAGGTACGCGACCGAGCCGGGCTCGCCGAGCGAGCCGCCGTGCTTGGAGAACGCGTGCCGCACGTCGGCGCCGGTGCGGTTGCGGTTGTCGGTGACGGCCTCCACGAGCACCGCCACGCCGCCGGGGCCGTAGCCCTCGTAGAGCACGGTCTCCAGGGCCGACGCCTCGCCCTCGCCGCCGCCGGTGCCCTTGGCGATCGCGCGTTCGATGTTGTCCTTGGGCATCGACGCTTCTTTGGCCTTGCGGATCGCGTTCTCGAGCGTCGCGTTGCCGTCCGGATCGCCGCCGCCGTCGCGCGCGGCGACGGTGATCGCGCGCGCGAGCTTGGTGAACTGCTGACCGCGGCGCGAGTCGACGATCGCCTTCTTGTGCTTGATGGAGGCCCACTTGGAGTGCCCGGACATGCGCACAGAGTACCTTCCGCAGGGCAACTCGCCCCCGCACGGTGACCGCGACGGTCAGGGCCGGCCTCACCCGTGTGACGCCGTGTCCGCGGGGGCAACCCACCGGCAGCGCATAGGATGGTCGCCGCGATGGGCGATCTCGACTCCGGCATCTTCAAGGCGTATGACGTCCGCGGGCTGTACGGCTCGCAGCTCGACGGCGACACCGCCGAGGCGATCGGGCGGGCGTTCGCGCGGGTGCTCTCGGGACTGGTCGGCAAGCCCGTGGGCGAGCTGCGCGTGGGGCTGGGGCGCGACATGCGCCTGACCGCGCCCGAGCTGGCGGCGCGCTATCGCATCGGCCTGCTGGAGGAGGGCGCGAACGTGCTCGACGCGGGCCAGGTGGGGACGGAGATGCTGTACTACCTCGTGGGCTCGCGCGAGCTGGACGGGGGGCTGATGTGCACCGCCTCGCACAATCCCGCCGCCTACACCGGCGCCAAGCTCGTGCGCGACGGCGCGATCGCGCTGTCCGGGGACGCGGGCATTCAGGACGTCCGCGCGGCGATCGAGTCGGGCCTCGGCATCGCCCCCGGCGGCGGCGTGGCCGAGGACGTGGACGTGTACGGGGAGTTTCAGGAGTACGCGCTGCGATTCATCGACGCCGAGGTCGTGCGCTCCCCGGCGGGGCGCGATGGCAGGCCGCTGAAGGTGGTCGTGGACGGCGGCAGCGGCATGGCCGGAACGATGGTCGGGCCACTGCTGGAGCAGCTGGGGCTGGAGTTGATCGAGACCTGCTGGACGCCCGACGGCACGTTCCCCGACCACGAGCCCAACCCGCTGCTGGCAGAGAACCGCGCGGCGATCGTCGCCAAGGTGCGAGAGACCGGCGCGGAGCTGGGAATCGCCTGGGACGGCGACGCCGACCGCTGCTTCTTCATCGACGACACCGGCGAGTTCGTCGACGGAGACTTCATGACCGCGCTGCTGGCGCAGTCTCTGCTCGGCAAGGCCGCCGCGCCGGGCGAGGCGGTGCTGTACGACGTACGCGCCTCGCGCGCGGTCCCGGACACGGTCCGCGCGGCCCGCGGCGTCCCGTATGTCAACCGCGTGGGGCACGCGTTCTTCAAGACGCGCATGCGCGCGGAGGGCTCGCTGTTCGGGGGTGAGGTGTCGGGGCACTACTACTTCCGCGAGTTCTTCTGCGCGGACTCGGGCACGATCCCGGCGCTGCTGGTCCTCGAGCTGCTGTCCCGCGAGGGCCGCTCGCTGTCGGAGCTGCTGCAGCCGCTGCGCGCGAAGTACTTCATCTCGGGCGAGATCAACTCGGAGGTCGCAGACCCCGAGGCGAAGCTCGAAGAGATCGCGGAGCGCTACGCCGACGCGCGCCAGGAGCGCCTGGACGGCGTCTCGATCGACTACGAGGACTGGCACTTCAACGTGCGTTCCTCCAACACCGAGCCGCTGCTGCGACTGTGCCTGGAGTCGCTGCGCTCGCGCGAGGACATGGAACGCCGCCGCGACGAGGTGCTGGCGCTCATACGCTCCTGAGGGCGGTCTGGGGACCGGGCATCGAGCAGTGAGCCGCCGGCTTGCGCTCGACTCACGATCTGCAGTGCGCTACCCAGAGCCGGCGTCCTCGAACAGAGCGCCGACGGCGAGGTCATCCATGCCTGGATCGGGGGATGGAACGGATGTGCCGGCCTTGTAGACCTCGCGGTGGCGGTAGCCCTCGGAGGTGGGATCGGTGTACACCTCGATGCAACGTGCGGGCACGTCTACAACCCAGTATTGGGGCATGCCGGCGCGAGCGTACAGTTTGGCCTTTGTGCTGCGATCCACCTTGTGCGAGCTGACGGCCACCTCGACGAGGAGCAGGGCGGTGCGAGGGTGGCGCCCGCGCGGCGGCTTCTCGGTTACGAGCGCCAGATCGGGCTCGGGCGCCGAGTCCGGGGGAATCTCCAGCGGCAGTTGCACGCGCAGCCGCGCCTGAGCTGCGGCAAAGCGCCTTGTGAGCTCTTCGATGACGGCTGCGTGCTCGGCGACCTGGGGGCTCATCTCGACGAGCAGTCCTTCCAGCAGCTCGACCGGCTCGCCCTCGAGCGCACCGGACGCGACCATCTGGTCGTAGGTCTCGACGTTGAGCTTGTGAATTGGTAGCGCCGGAGCGATGACGGTGGCCATGTGCAGGTCATTCTAGAGGCGCCACACCCAGATGATCTATACACCATGTGCACTGTTCTGTCACGTTAGCACAGATGTGCACTGTTTTGTCGTATCGACAAAGGTCTGCGGGCGGCATGGAGCGGGAGCTGCCACCGCATAAGATGGCCCGCGCACGATGACCCGTCCCCGCCACCGGCACGCCGCAACACCCGTGCACGCAGCCGGCGAGCAGAACGACCCCGACGGCGCAGCGCTGCTGAAGCAGGCGGCCGCGGCCGGCATCCATCGCCTGGCGATTCCGACGCCGTTTCAGGTCGGGCGCGTCAACGCCTATCTGATCGAGGACTCGCCGCTGACGCTGATCGACTCGGGGCCGAACTCCGAGCGCTCGCTGCGGGAGCTGGAGTGAGGCCTGGCCGCGCGCGGGCACGCGATCGAGGACATTGAGCTGCTGATCCTCACGCATCAGCATGTCGATCACTTCGGTCTTGCGGCCACGATCGCACGGCGCTCAGGCGCGGAGGTCGCGGCGCTCGCGGGGCTCGCGCCGTACCTGCGCGAGTTCGAGAACGTCACCGAGCTGGACGACCGCTTCGCCCAGCGGGTGATGAGCCGCCACGGCGTCCCCACGGAGGTCATCGCCACGCTGCGCACGGTCTCGGCCTCCTTTCGCGCATGGGGCTCGGCCGTAGAGGTCACGCGGCCGCTGCGCGACGGCGAGGAGTTGCGCCTGCGCGACCGCACCCTGCGCGTGCTGCACCGGCCCGGCCACAGCCCTTCGGACACGGTGTTCGAAGAGGATCGATCGAAGACCGGTCGGGGCGCGATCATGTTCTCGGCCGACCATCTGCTCGCGAACATCTCCTCCAACCCTCTGCTCGCGCGGCCTCTGGACGCCGCCCCCGACTTCACCGGCCCGCGCCCGCGCGCGCTGATCGACTACATCGCCTCGCTGGAATGCACTCGCGCGATGGACCTGTCGCTGGTGCTCCCCGGCCATGGCCCGCCGATCGCCGATCACACCTCGCTGATCGACCTGCGCCTGTCCATGCACCGCCGCCGGGCCGAGCGCATCCACGGCCTGATCGCCGCCCAGCCGCGCACCGCGCACGAGATCGCCGGCGAGCTGTGGGGCAACGTCGCCGTCACCCAGGCGTATCTGACGCTGTCCGAGGTGCTCGGGCATGTCGATCTGCTGCTCGACGAACGCCGCGTCGTCGAACTTGCCACCGAGGCCGACGAGGTCGTGCGGCTCGAGGCGGTCTGAACCCTGCTCAGGCGCCTTCGATCTCCCCCAGGTGCTCGACGTTCGCGCGATCCTCCGCCTCCTTGCTCGGCTCGGTCTCAAACCACGCGGCGAGGATCTCCTCCAGCTCCGCCTGCGAGGTGGAGCGCAGGCTGAGCGCAAGCACGTTCGCGTCGTTCCAGCGCCGCGCTCCCGTGGCGGTCGCGGCATCGGCGCACAGCGCGGCGCGCACACCGCGGACCTTGTTGGCCGCGATCGAGGCGCCTGTGCCCGTCCAGCAGCACACGATCGCCTGCTCGGCCCGGCCCGCGACCACATCGCGGGCTGCCGCCTCCGACGCCCACGCCCACTCCTCGCGCTCCTCCTCCGCTCCCGCCGCCTGGGCCAGCGCGCCGCGCGCGGACACCTCGTGGCCGCGCTCGCGCAGCACCTCGATCAGGCTGTCGGCGACGCCCACCCGTTCGTCCGCGGCCACCGCGATGCGCATCGCGCCAGTATCGCGCATGTTCGAACCCGCTGGTCAGAAACGGTGTGTTGCGCTAAGGTCTATGAACATTGAGTACATAACTCTTTGGGCGCTGTCATTGATTGTCAGATGGCGCAGAGACTTGACAAGCAGCGGGTCGGCTGGGAGTGGGAGGAGATCGTGAACGGGGGCGGAGTGGAGAGCATCACCTCGAACCCCCATCTGAACGTGTTCGAGCCCTACGGCGATCTCAGGCGCGGCCACGAGGACCAGCTGACGCGCGCGGCGATGATCGTGCTGCGGCTCGTGCCCCTCGCCCGCGAGGCGCTGCTGCACGAGATCGGCGAGCGCTCACAGAGCCATCTGCCCGACTGTGCGATCGACCTGCAGGCCGCCCATCTCGTCGACCCCTCCGAGGAAGGCGCGTCGGGCGGCAAGGTTCAGCGGGGGCGGCTGGTGAGCGTGTTCCTGACGCCCGACTTCGAGCCGCCGGAGATGGTGGAGGAGGTCACGGACACCGACAACGGCCAGCGCTTCGACGGAGTGCTGCGGTTCGATCCGGACCTGGTGGTGCTGCTGGAGAGCAAGGTCTGCCGCAAATGGGCCAAGCGCAACGGACATCGCGTGGGCGAGCTGAACCTCGGCGGCGTGCGCTTCGCCCAGCGCCGTACCTGCGTGCTGCGCTGGCATGATCTGCTCGAGGCGTGGTGGCGGCTGGCGGAGATCGGGGTCCTCTCCCCCGCCGAGCACGCGCTCGTGCAGGACATGCTCAGCTACGCCCATCAGGACTTCGGGCATCTGCTGCCGTTCGGCAGCCTGCGCCGCGTCGGCGCCGACCCCACGCGGCGCAAGTGGCGGATGCGCTCGCTGCTGCGCGAGGCCACCTCGATCGAGCCCGAGCGCGTCGGTCTCGTGCACGTGCGTCTTGACAACGCACTCGGCGCCCAGTCGCTGCAGCGCGCCGCGCTGGACGTCGACGAGGACGACCGCCTGACGCTGCACATGTGGCCCGGCGAGCTCAAGCCGCAGGCCGAACACCTGTATGCGGCCGGCCACGCCGACCGCCTGTGCGAGCTGGCTGCCCCGCCGGACTGGCGCGTGGAGCCCCAGCCGCTGCTCGGGTTTCGCAACGCGCCCCGTCGCACCCGCGTGTACCTGACGTGCACCCTCGACGCGCCCACGTATGCGCGCCGCTGGGAGGGCGAGGACTGGTCGCACGTCGGCGCCCACCACCGCGACTCGATTCGCACCGAGCTGTGGCCATGGCTGCTGCAGCGCGGGTACGCCTCCGCGCAGGACGCCGAGCGATTGGACCCGTTCCTGCGCGCTCTCGGCCGGCGCTTCGCGCATCTGCGCCCGAGCATGCACGTCGTGCGATCGTGGTCGTGGGCCGAGGCCGAGCGGTTGGAGGACGATGGCCGGCTCGTGGGCGAGATCCGCGACTCCGTCAACGCCGTGCTCGCCGCGCTGGAGGAGCCGCTGCTCAGTGCAGAGAATCCAGGAACAGCCGGTGGATCCGATCGTCAGCCGTCAGCTCGGCGTGGAAAGCGACCACGAGCAGAGCGTCCTGACGCGCAGCCACCGGATGACCGTCCACCTCGGCGAGGATCTCCACGTCCGGGCCGTGCTCGGCGATCCACGGCGCGCGGATGAACACCGCCCGCAGCGGGCCTCCCTCCAGGCCGCGCACATCAAGATTGGTCTCGAACGAGCGCGACTGGCGCCCGAAGGCGTTGCGTTCGGCTCGCATGTCCATCAGATCGAGATGGTCGGAGTCGAGCATGATCAGCCCCGCGCACGACCCCAGCACGGGCGTCCCGCCGTGCACCAGCTCGCGCAGCGGCTCGCGCAGTCGCTCGCGCTCGATGCCGAGCGTCATCGTCGTGGACTCACCCCCCGGGATCACCAGCCCGTCGAGACCGTCCAGCTCGGCGGGCGTGCGCACATCGCGCACGTCCGCGCGGAGGTCGCGCAGCACACGCCCGTGCGCCTGGAACCCGCCCTGCAGGGCGAGCACGCCGATCAGCGGCATAGCGAAAGCGCAATTCGAGGGGAAGTGCGCGGAGTGGTGACTCTATTTTTCAACTTGGTGCACAGTGGTATCTACAACGTATAGACGATCGCGCACCATCCGCATTTTTTTATAACTCCCCCACGCTGCTTTACATGCCGTTTACACGCGACGGGGGCGCCCTACCAGCCGCGCTGGGCGAGAAGCTCCTCGTGCTCCAGCTTCGAGCTCTCCAAGCTCACCATCGCCGGCCCCAGCCCGCGTGAGGCCGCCGCCACTCGCTCGGGGTCCTGCCAGTGCGTGGTGGCCTCGACGATCGCACGCGCACGCGTGGGCGGGTCCTCGGACTTGAAGATGCCCGAGCCCACGAACACGCCCTCGGCGCCGAGCGCCATCATCAGCGCGGCGTCCGCGGGTGTGGCGATGCCGCCGGCACAGAACAGCACGACTGGCAGGTGCCCGTCCGCGGCGACCGATCGCACCAGGTCCGTGGGCGCGCCCAGGTCCTTGGCGGCGCCCGCCAGCTCGTCCTCGCCGAGCGTCGTCAAGCGGCGGACTTCCCCCGTGATCGCGCGCATGTGCCGGACGGCCTCGACGACGTCCCCCGTGCCGGCCTCGCCCTTGGAGCGGATCATCGCGGCGCCCTCGCCGATCCTGCGCAGGGCCTCCCCCAGGTTCGTGGCGCCGCACACGAAGGGCACTGTGAAGGGGTGCTTGTCGATGTGGTTGCGCTCGTCCGCGGGCGTGAGCACCTCGGACTCGTCGATGTAGTCGACCTCGAGCGCCGCCAGCACGCGCGCCTCCATGAAGTGCCCGATGCGCGCCTTGGCCATCACCGGAATCGAGACAGCGTGCTGGATGCCCGCGATCATCTCCGGGTCGCTCATCCGCGCCACGCCCCCGTCGCGCCGGATGTCCGCGGGCACGCGCTCGAGCGCCATCACGGCGGCCGCGCCCGCTTCCTCGGCGACGGTCGCCTGCGCGGGCGTGACCACGTCCATGATCACCCCGCCCTTGAGCATCTCCGCCAGGCCCGTCTTCACCCGAAATGTCGCCTCGTCGCGCATACCCGGGAGGATAGCTTGCGCTGTTCCAGCGGCGCATGCGCCGCTGGCGGGGGTCGCACATGTGCTGGCCGATCTTCGATCGGTCCGAACCATGCCGCATGCGGCATGGTTGCGGACGGCGCATGCACCGTCCGACGAGGCAGTGCATGCACTGCCTCGGACCTGACCGCATGCGGTCAGGTCGCCCGAACTACTTCAGGCGGAAGGCCTTGATGCGATCGTCGTACTGCGCGCTGTCCTGCGAGTAGACGCCATAGGCCAGCGCCTGAATGATGCTGAGCAGCGCCGTGTGCGAGCGCACGTATGCGGGCGAGTTCGAGGAGTAGTACAGCTTGATCTGACCCAGCTTCGCGACCTCCGAGAGCGTCGCGTCGGTGATCGCCGCCGTGCGTGCCTTGCGATGGCGCGCGAGCTTCATCGCGCGCACCACCAGCGGGTGCGGGCGTCCCGCCGACAGTCCGATCACGAGCGTGCCCTGGTCGATGCGCCCCAGCCGGCTGAGCGCCTCCTGCGACGGGCTCGCGACGACGTCCACGCGCAAGTCGAGCAGCATCAGCAAGTGGCGCAGGTAGCTGGCGAAGAACGCCATCTGATCGGTTCCCGCCACGAGCACCTTCTCGGCTTCCACGATCGCCTCCACGAGCGCCTCCACGGAGCTGCGCGAGACCTTGCGCGCGGTCTCCTCCACGTTCAGGTAGTCGGCCGTGAGCGAGGTCTCGAACTCGTTCTGATCCAGCGAGAACAGCGGCGTGGAGCTCGTGCCCGTCTCGCTCGTCCCGGCCGGCGCCTTGGCGTGCACGCGGCGATATTCCTCGCGCGCGGCCGCCTGCAGCTCGGGGAACCCCTCGAACCCGAGCGCCTGCGAGAAGCGCACGACCGTCGAGCTGGACGTGTTCGCGCGGCGCGCCAGCTCCTCGGCGGTCTGAAACGCCGCCTCGTCGAGGTGGTCGACGATGTACTGCGCCACGTCCTTCTGCGAGCGCGAGCACTCCTCGAACCGTGCGCGGATGTACTTCGACAGGCTCTGGTGCTCGCTGGTGCCGTTCACGGGCGGGGCGGAAGCCGTGGGAGCTGTGGGAGTCGCGACACGCTTCATCGGCGGTCTCCTTCGACGCGGCTGCCCGTCTCTCCTGCTCGCGTCCTCCGCGGATCGCAAGCCGGCGGTCGCGCCGCGGTAGGGTCTCTGCTCGATGAGGCGCACCCTGTTCGAGGACGTGCACGAGGACTTCCGCGCGAGCTTTCGCACGTTCCTCACACGCGAGGTGATCGGCGAGGAGGGCCGCTACGGCGAGTGGGAGCGCGCCGGCATCGTCCCGCGCGAGGTGTTCGCGCTGGCGGGTCGCGGCGGCTTTCTCGGCATGGCCGTGCCCGAGCGTCACGGCGGTGCGGGCGCTGAGGACTTCCGCTTCAACCTCGTCATCGGCGAAGAGACCCAGCTGGCCGGCGTGGGCAGCTTCGGACTGGGGATCACCCTGCACAACGACGTCTGTCTCCCCTACTTCCTCACCTACTGCACCGAGCCCCAGCGCGAGCGCTGGCTGGCGGGGATCGCCTCGGGCGAGCTGATCACCGCACTGGCGATGACCGAGCCCGGGATCGGATCGGACCTCGCCGCGATGACCACGCGCGCGCGGCGTGACGGAGATCACTACGTGGTCGACGGCGCCAAGACGTTCATCACCAACGGAATCAACGCCGACCTCGTGATCGTGGCCGTCAAGACCGACCCCGCCGAGCGTCACCGCGGCATCTCGCTGCTCGTGCTCGAGCGCGGCATGGAGGGATTCGAGCGCGGGCGCAACCTCGACAAGCTCGGCCAGCACGCCCAGGACACCGCCGAGCTGTCCTTCGCCGACGCGCGCGTGCCGCTGGAGAACCTGCTCGGCGAGGAGGGTCAGGGGTTTCGCTACCTCGTCTCCAACCTCCCCCAGGAGCGCCTGTCGATCGCCGCCTCGGCCGTCGCCGCCTGCGAAGCCGCACTCGGCTGGACGCTCGACTACGTGCGCGAGCGCCAGGCCTTCGGCCAGCCGATCGGCTCGTTCCAGCACTCTCGCTTCACGCTCGCCCAGATCCGCTCCGAAACCGACGTCGCCCGTGCCTACGTCGACCGTTGCGCGCAGGCGCTCCGCGCCGGCGAGCTCACGCCCGAGGACGCCGCGACCGCGAAGTGGTGGTGCACCGAGCTGCAGGGACGCGTGGTCGACCGCTGCCTGCAGCTGCACGGCGGCTACGGCTACATGCTCGACTACCCCATCGCGCGCGCCTACGCCGACGCGCGGGTCACGCGCATCTACGGCGGCGCCAACGAGATCATGTTGGAGATAGTCGGCCGCTCCCTCGGCCTCTAGGCGAGCGTCTTCGACAGCTCCACGAAGTAGTCCAGCGCGCTCGGATCCGCGAGCGAGTCGACGCTCGCCACCTCGCCCGGCGGGGTGCCCATCAGAATCTTCTTGATCGGCACCTCCAGCACCTTGCCCGACAGCGTGCGCGGCACCTGCTCGATCTGCAGGATCTCGTTCGGCACGTGCCGCGGCGAGCAGTCCTCGCGGATGCGCCGCGCGATCCTCGCGCGCAGCTCCTCGTCCAGCACGACACCCTCGCCCAGCACCACGAACAGGATCATCCACAGCTCCGCGTCGCGATCGCGACGCGGAACGTCCACCACGAGCGCGTCCACCACCTCCTCCACCGCGCCCGCCGCGCGGTAGATCTCGCTCGTGCCCATGCGCACGCCCTGGCGGTTGATCGTGGAGTCCGAGCGGCCGTAGATGACCGCGCCCCCGCGGGGCGTGATCCGCACCCAGTCGCCATGGCGCCACACGCCCGGGTACGTCGCGAAGTAGCTCTCGCGGTAGCGCTCGCCGCCATGACCCTCGCCGTCTGGAGGATCCTCGCCCCAGAAGTACAGCGGCATCGAGGGCAGCGGCTGCGTGAGCACGAGCTCGCCGACCTCGTCCACCACGCTGTGACCGTCCTCGTCCCACGCCTCCACCGCGCACCCAAGCGCACGGGCTTGCAGCTCACCCTCGTACACCGGCAACAGTGGGCAGCCACCGACGAACGCGGTGCACACGTCGGTGCCGCCACTGGTGGAGAACAGCCAGACGTGGCTGCCGACGTGCTCGTTGACCCAGCGATAGCTCTCCGGCGCCAGCGGCGAGCCGGTCGAGCCGATCGCGCGCAGGGCATGCAGGTCGTAGTCGCGCGCAGGCTCCACCCCGGCCTTCGCGCACGCGCCGAGCCAACCCGCCGAGACGCCCATGCACGTCATCTCCGTCCGCTCCGCCAGCCGCCACAGCGCGCCCATGTCGGGATGGCCGGGACTGCCGTCGTACAGCACGATCGCGGCGTCGGTGAACAGCGCGCCGATCAGAAAGTTCCACATCATCCAGCCGGTCGTCGTGAACCAGAACATGCGATCGCCGGCGCGCAGATCCAGATGCAGCCAGCTCTTCTTCAGCTGCTCCAGCAGGATCCCGCCGTGCCCGTGCACGATCGCCTTGGGCAGCCCTGTCGTGCCCGAGGAATACAGCACCCACAAGGGATGGTCGAACGGCACCTGCTCGAACTGGAGCACGGCGCCACGGTCATCGCCCTCGCTGCCCTCCCCGCCGGCGCCGCGCCCCAGCTCCACCAGCTCGCTCCAGCGCATCCCTCCGGGCAGGCTCGCGGCGCTCGCCTCGGGCGACAGGTAGGGCAGCAGCACCGTATGACGCACGCTTCCCAGCTCGGCGAGGATCGCGCCCAGGGGCTCGGTGCGATCGTAGTCGCGGCCACCGTGCCGGTAGCCGTCCACCGCCAGCAGCACGACCGGCTCGATCTGGGCGAAGCGGTCGATCACGCTGCGCGCGCCGAACTCCGGCGCCGCGCTCGACCAGATCGCGCCGATGGAGGCGACGGCCAGCAGTGCGACGAGCGTCTCGGGGATGTTCGGCATGTAGGCGACGACACGATCGCCGCGCCCCACGCCCAGCGCGCACAGACCGGCGGCCACGTCCGCGACCTGGGCGCTCAGCTGCGCCCACGTCAGCGAGTCCAGCTCGCGTAGCTCCGAGGCGTGCAGTACGGCGACCGCGTCCCGGTCGCGGTCGCGGCGCATCAGCATGTTCTCGGCATAGTTGAGCTCGGCACCGGTGAACCAGCGCGCGCCGGGCATCTCGCGCCGACCGATCGGGGATCCCTCCGATCCTCGATCGGCAAGCACCTGCTCGTAGGGACGGGAGGCACGCACGCCGCAGTACTCCCACACGGCGCCCCAAAACTCCTCGATCTCCGACACCGACCACTGCCACAACTCGCCGTAGTCGGCGAACGTCCGTCCGGTGCGCTCGCCCGCCCAGCGCATGAACCGGGTCATCTCCGCGCTCTCGAGGTCTTGCGCCGTCGGTTGCCACAGCGGCTCAGAGCCCGTGTCGGAAGTCATGGTGCGCACCATCCTTCACCCCCAAGTATGCGTGCGCAGAGGTCGTCGTTCTCCCCACCGACCCGCGCATCGCGTCGTCCTGCTTGCAATTGATACTCGCTTTTCGCCCGACACGATCGCCGGTCATCCGATCGCGACCGTCCCGGGCGAGGTGCCGCCGCCGGTATGCTCGCCCGTCGTGGCCCCGAACGATCTGCGCGACGAGTTCCCCGTGCTGCGCGGACTTGCGTATCTGAACGCCGGCACCGACGGTCCGCTGCCGGCCGCCGCGGTGCGCGCCGCCGGTGAGGAGCTCTCGCGCGAGGCGGCCGACGGTCGGACCATGGCGCACTTCGAACGTCGCTCGCAGGTGAACGACGAGCTGCGCGCGACCTACGCGGCTGTGCTGGGATGCGACCCCGGCGAGGTGGCGCTGACGACGTGCACCAGCGAGGGCATCGCCCAGGTCATCGGCGGACTGGAGCTCGGCCCGGGCGAGGAGATCCTCACCAGCGACGAGGAGCACCCCGGCCTGCTCGGCGCGCTGGCGGGCGCGCGGGAGGTCAAGGGCGTGACGGTTCGCATGGTCCCGCTGGCGGACGTCGCCGAAGCGGTCGATCCGCGCACAACGCGCCTGGTGGCGTGCTCGCACGTCGGCTGGATGAGCGGATGCGTCGCGCCGGCTGACTTGGCGCAGCTGGAGGTGCCCGTGCTGCTGGACGGCGCCCAGGGCGTCGGCGCGGTCCCGGTGAACGTCCATGTGCTCGGCTGCGACGCCTACGCCGGCGCGGGCCAGAAGTGGATGTGCGGTCCCGACGGCACGGGCATGCTGTACGTGAGTCCTCGCCTGCGCGAGCGGTTGCGAATCGAGCGCCGCGGCTACGCGAACCTCGCCGAGCCCAACGCCGGCCTGGACGCCCACCCCCACGAGGACGCGCGCGCGCTGGACACGATGTCGCTGAGCGCCGAGGCGGTCGCGTGCGCACTGGCGGCCGCACGCGTACTGGAGAATGCGGGCTGGGAGACGGTGCACGAGCGCGCGCGGGAGCTGGCCGCCCGGCTGGTCTCGCTGCTGAGCGAGCGCGGCCGCACCGTGGCGCCGCGCGCAGACACCACGCTCGTGTCGTTTGAGAGCCCAGATCCCGAAGGGGAGCGCGAGCATCTGCGCCGGCACGGCGTGATCGTGCGTAACATTCCCGCCACTCCCTGGCTGCGGGCGTCCGTCGGGGCCTGGAACGACGAGAACGACCTCGACCGGCTGATGGGCGCGCTCACACGATGACGCCCCCGACATGACCTCTGCCCCGCAGACGACCACCATCGCGGCCACGCCCGCGCTCGAGACGGGACCCACCGCAGCCGCCTCGCGACGGGGGGCGCGCGTCCTGCCCCAGCATGTGGCGCTCGCCGCCGTGCTGGCGCTCTCTGCGGCGCTGAACGTCAACCACCTGTCGCGCAACGGGTACGCCAACACGTTCTACTCCGCGGCCGTGCGCTCGATGCTGCGCTCGTGGCACAACTTCTTCTTCGTCTCATTCGACCCCGGCGGGATGGTCACGGTCGACAAGCCACCGCTGGGACTGTGGGTGCAGGGACTCAGCGCCGAGCTGTTCGGGTTCCATCCCCTCAGCCTGCTGCTGCCCGAGGCGATCGCGGGCGTAGTCGCGGTCGGGGCGCTGTACTGGGTGGTGACGCCCAGGTTCGGTCCCGCCGCGGGGATCGCGAGCGCGCTGGCGCTGGCGGTGTTCCCGTCGTTCGTGGCGGTCTCGCGCGACAACAACCTCGACGCGGTCCTGATCCTGCTGATGATCCTCGCCTGCGGCGTGGGATTGCGCGCGATCGGCTCGGGCAGGCTGTTGACACTGCTGGGCTGCGCGGCGCTCGTGGGACTCGCGTTCAACACCAAGACGCTTGCCGCCTACCTCGTGGTGCCCGGGCTTGCGCTCGGCTACCTGGTGTGCGCACCGGGATCGCTCGCGCGCAGAGCCGCCCAGCTGCTCGCGGCGGGTGTCGTGCTGCTGCTCGTGTCGGCCTCGTGGTCGCTCGTCGTCGAACTCGCGCCCGCCTCCCACCGCCCCTTCGTGGGCGGATCGGTCAACAACACAGAGCACGACCTCACGTTCGGCTACAACGGGTTCGGGCGCGTGGAAGGACAGGTCGGCGGGCCCGGTCGCATCCCCGTCGTGTTCAAGCACGGCTCACTCGCTCACATCGAACGCGAAGCGCTGCGCGCCCGCCCCGCACACGGCCATGCGAACGGGTCGCCACCATCCGCCGCCGCGCCGCCCGGCGCCGGCGCGAGCGCACGTCCGGCCTCGCCCCCCGGAGCCCGCGCAGGGCTCGCGCCTGCCGCCAAAAAAGTGGCCCTGTCCAAATATCTGCGCAACGGCCGGCTGCGCTACCCGGTCGCGTTCGGCGGGCCGACCGGGCCGCTGCGCCTGTTCGAAGAAGGCCTCGGCGGGCAGGCCGGCTGGATGCTCCCGTTTGCGCTCATCGGCCTGATCGCGCTCGCGTTGTGGTCGATCGGCGTCCCACCGCCGGCGGACGACGGCGGGTTGGAGGCGAGTGACGTCGTGTCGGGGGCAGGTCACGGCCGGCCCGAGGCGGACGGCGACCGTTCGCGGGCGAGTGACGGCGCCGCCGAGCGCAGTGGCGGACGGCGGGACTCGCGCCTGGCCGGGCTGATCGTGCTGGGCAGCTGGTTCCTCGTCGAGGCCACCGTGCTGAGCCTGTCCAAGGGAATCGTTCATCCCTACTACCTGTCGGCGCTGGGACCGGGCACGGCGGCGATGGTCGGTGGCGGAGCCGTCGCGTTCGTCGCGCCCGGCGCGCGCCGTGGCCTGCGCCTGGCGCTGGTCCCGATCGCGGTCGCGGGCGCCGTCGCGGCCCAGCTGACGCTGCTCGGCTATGACCACTACATGCACTGGTTTCACCCGGTGCTGATCGTCGGGGCCGCGGCCGGTGTCGTGGCGGTCCTGGCGCTGCGCCGCTTCACACGCCAGGCGATGGCGCTCACGCTCGGCCTGCTGCTGCTCGCCCCCGCCGCCTACGCCGCTACGACCTGGCAGTTCGCCGTCGAGGGGACGTTCCCGGCCGCCGGTCCGCACGCCGCGGGAGCGGTCGGTCCGCTTGGGCTGAAACCCCATGACCTGCTCGTCACCAGGGCTTTGCTCGACTATGTCGACGCCCGCCATCCGGGCACGCGCTGGAGCGTCTTGACCGAGGCCTCGGACACGGCCGCACCGATGATCCTGCTCGGCCACAATGCGGGCGCGATGGGCGGCTACAGCGGCAACGACCCGGCCCTGAACGGACCCGGCCTCGCGCGACTGGTGGCGCGCAAGGAAGCGCGCTATGTCGTGCTCGGCGAGGCCTACGCCGAACGTGGCGGCAACGCCGCCTCCAACGCCGTGATCGAAGCCTGCCGGGTGATCCCCGCGGCGGCATGGCAGCCGCGTCCGATCAACCCCAACGCGCTGCTGCTCTACGACTGCGCCGGACGCGAGCGGGCGTTGCGGGCGCACTGAGCCTCGGACCCGACTGAGGCTCGGGCCGACTGAGGATCCCCTCGGCACAGCTCCCGGACGGTCGCGGGGCAAGCGGAACAGCCGTACGACGTGCGCGTGTGCTCGCCAGTCGGTGATCACGCGATCTTCCTTGCAACGTTTCCCACTGACTTGCCCGATCGTCCGCGGACGGAAGAACCTGAATCCCGGGCGTTCCTCGCTGCAGAGAGCTGGGCGGTCGGAGATCGGCAAGCCGTTGATCCAAAGGTGGCCTTGACAGCGAGTCGTCATAGGCACATTCTTCTGACTCCGATCCCGGCGTCAGACAGTCACTCCAATCTGACAAAGTGCGACGAATGGCCCGCACCGGCCACTAAGCCTCTCGGTCCATCGGGGACGAGCTGGTCGGGACGAATGAGATGATTGATTGACATGTCACGTTTTTTCAGACTGTCTCTGTTGAGCCTGCTTGCGGTGCTCGCAGCAGGAGCGATGCCGGCGACGTCGGCGTCAGCTGACAGTTGTGTGGGCGGCAGCAACGTCGTGTTCTGCACTGGCATCAGAGACAACCCTCTGGCGGCAGAATTAGTCACAGGCACCGGCGGCTTAGCCTTACTCGCAGGCACTCTGGGAGGAGCCCAAGCAGAGTTCGACTGTCCGAGCATCGACTTCCACGGATTCTTGGGGCAATTAGGCGCATACGAAGGCTTAGTCCTTCTCTTAGCATGCACAGAGCTGCTACCCGCGAACTGCAAGCTCACAATGGCCGATGAATTATCGGGAATCGACGCGCAGTTCACTGCCAAACAGGAAAGCACGACATTAGCGTTATGGACCGGCTCGAAGGGCGCAGGCGAAGAACTCGCCGCCCTGCACATAGAAGGTTCAGGATGTGCCGATGCAGGGACATTCACAGTGACGGGCAGGCAGATGGTCACAACGCCGACCGGCGGAGAAGCGAGAGTGGAACAGGAAGTTGCGGCGAAAAAAGCCGGCAGCTCGCTGAAACTGGGCTCAGCGGCCGCGTCGCTCAGTGGTGCGATCAAAGTCGTGCTGGGTGGAGGTAACATAACTGAATTCTGGCTGGTGAAGACGACGGGCATATAGGCTCCCGTCGTGGACGCCGCCCAGCTTGGTCCATGAACGCCCCGACCGCACCCGCCTACTTCGAAAGAGGCTCTCAGACGGCGACGAGCAGCTCGCGGTGGAAGGCGCGGGCGAACAGCTCGCTCTCGCGGCGTGCGGCCCAGCGCGGGACGGCCGGCTCGCCGTCGGCGATCAACCGCAGCTCGATCTCACCGCCACCGCCATTGGCGTCCGACTCCGCGGACGTCTCGCCGGCGGGGGACTCGCCGGCGAGCGTGAACCGGGTTGCGCGCACCATCTGGTCGCGCGAGCGCTCGAGATCCTCGGCCAGGCGCAGCAACACTGCGCAGCGGTCCAGGCGAGCGACGTCCTCCGGGCCGAACAGCGCCACCAGGGGACCCGGGTCGGGCATGCCCTTGCGGTGGTAGCGGGCGGCCTGCGCGACGATCGCCACCTCGATCGGGGAGTAGCCGGGCAGGCCGCCGTTGAGGATCAGGTAGCGGGAGTGCTTGTGGTGGTCGTCGTAGTCGACCGACATGCCGACGTCGTGCAGCATGCACGCCGCCCACAGCAGTTCGCGCTCGACCGGGTCGCCCGCGTGCAGCCCCAAGCGCGCGAGCTCGTCGAACATTGCCAACGCGAGCGTTGCGACGTGGTCGGTATGGGCCTCGTCGGGCCGGTACTGGGCGGCCAGGTTCAACACGCTCGTGCGGCGCAGGTCGGCGAACAGCGGCGGGTCTCGATCGGCCAGCAGGCGCTCGAAGAACACGCCCTCGCGCAGCCCCGCCTCGGTGACCTCCAGGCCGTCGAACCCGCCGGCGAGCAATGCGCCCTGCACGACGATCGCGCCGGCCAGGATCAGATCGGCGCGCGCCGGCTTGATGCCCGGCACCGAGCTGCGCTGCGACGCCGGCAGCGCCGCGAGGCGCTCCACGAGCTCCTCCAACGCCTCGCTCGAGACGATCGTCGCCTGCACTCCGTTGGAGGGCAGTCCCGATGCGCGCTGAACCGCGACGGCGAGGTTGCGAACCGTCCCGCCGATGCCCACCAGGCGCGGTCCGGCGCGCGCGAGCCACTCGGCGCGCCCCAGCTCGTCGGCCACGTGCTCGCGCAGCTGCTCGATCTGCCTGCGCTCAGCCCTCCGGCGCCCGTTACCGGCAGGCAGGAACTGCTCGGTCATGCGCACCGCGCCCAGGCGCCAGGAGCCGAGCTCGCGCGCCACCCGATCGGCGACGCGCACCAGTTGCAGCGACCCGCCGCCGAGGTCCAGCACGCAGCCCTCCGTCAGGGTCGTGGAGTTGACCGCCGCCAGGTAGCCGTAGCGTGCCTCCTGCTCGCGGCTGAGCACGCGGATCGGCAGGCTCGTGCGCTCGCCGGCCAGCGCCAGGAAGCCGGCGGCGTTCTCGGCGTCACGGATCGCGCTGGTGGCGAGGGCGTCCACGGAGCGCCCGCCGAGGCCGGCGGCGCGGCAGAAGTGGTCGAACACGTCCAGCGTGGCCAGCGCGCGACGCATCGGCGCCTCCCCCAGCCTGCCCGTCGCCGCCAGCCCCTCGCCGATGCGCACCGGCTCGTAGATCTCGTCCGTGCGTCTCCACCACCCCTTCCACGCCATGAACACGACGAGCCGGAAGGAGTTGGAGCCGAGATCGATCACGGCCAGCCGCTCGCGCGTGCCAGTCACGATTCGTGCACCCCCGTCATGCATTGAGCGTATTCGCCGCGCCGGAGGGCTCCGAGCGGAGAAGCTCGAGATCCGTGTGTCAGGCGAAGCGCTCGGACAGGCCGAGCTCGGAGCGTGCGATGCGCATTCGCGCGGTCAGCTGAGCCTCGGCTTCGGCGTCTTCGACGATCTGGATGACGGGGATCCCGAGCCCGACGGCCAGGCTGGTGAGCTTGCTCCAGGTCGGATTGCGCCGGCCTCGCTCGATGCCGGACAGGTAGGTCGGGTGCATGTCCGAGGCGTGCGCGAGTCCTTCGATCGTGAGTTTGCGCGCACGCCGCAGGCGGCGGATCGCACGACCCAGCTCGGGATTGGTGGGCACCGGCGACGACACAAGTGGAACTTCGCTGGTCGGCGAGTACATGACTACAGGTGATAGAGTCTTATGTATACAAATGTCTGTCTACTTTGTGTCTTCTTTCAAACACGCCCGGTCCGATGCACGTTCAGATGCAAAACGTGCACTATCGACTGGCACCCGTCACGCCGGCACCGGCTCCCCGCAGAGATAGTCCGTGACCGCCAGCGCATCGGCTCGCAACGCCGCCGCGTCCGCGCGCGTCAGACGGCCGAACGGCTTCAGCTCGACCTCGCCCGCACGCATGCTCCACACGGCGACCGCACGGCCGCGCACCAGCGCAAACGGCCGAAACACGCCATTGAGGGTGATGATCGGCTCTTTGTCGGCGAGCATCGGGGCACGCGAG
The DNA here is from genome assembly GCA_963744245.1 of uncultured Solirubrobacterales bacterium. GTDB lineage: Bacteria > Actinomycetota > Thermoleophilia > Solirubrobacterales > Solirubrobacteraceae > Palsa-744. The sequence continues at coordinate 2,090,754 of CAVUST010000001.1, read as the reverse complement.
ACCCACCCGTGCAGCACCGGGTCGAACGAGCCCAGCAGGCGTGGGGGCGGCAGCTCTGCCGCCGCCGGTCCTCGCGCGAGCGCGATCAGCCCGTCGTCGCGCTCGATCAGCTCGGAGGCGATCGCGCCCAGCCCGACACGTGCGTCGCGCAGCGGCAGCCCCGCCCACTTGGCGAGATCGCGATCGCCGGCGGGACCGTGACCCGCCAGATAGCGACGGGCCAGCTCGGCCAGGGCGCGATCCCGGTCGATCGACCCCTGCACTCCCAGCCAGTCGCGGACGAGCACGTACGCATGCCGAGCTCCCACCATCGGCCCACGTACCGCGATGCCGCGCAGGCTCGCCGCGAACAGCAGGTGCAGCAGCGCCTGCCCCTCCGTGCGCACCCCCGCCGCCGCGACCCGCTCGCGCAGCTGGATGCTGGTCAGCGGGCCCTCGTCGGCCAGTGCACGCTCGATCGTCTGCACGCCGCGCTCGGCCGCGTCCGGCACGATGCCCTCCTGAGCGAGCCTGCGGGCGCTGCTCGTCACCAGGCGCGGCGCCGTCAATGCCTGCAGCCAGGGATAGTCCTCGCTGCGGACGAGGTGCAGTGTCCCTCGGTTCAACCACGTGATCAGCAGCCTGCGGTCGTTCAGTGCGCGGTCCACGTCGCTCGCCGTCAGACCCTGGCTGCGGGCCCTGATTGCCAGGCGGGCGCCGCGCGGGTCCTGGCCCTGGACCGCGAGCAGACGCTTCACGACCGCCTCCGGATCCTTCGCCGGCGGGCCGGCCAGCAGTTGGGCTGTCAGGCGCTCGCGGAGCATTGCCGTTCGCACAGTAACGTTCGAAGGGCCGCCGATCGGTGTGAGTAAGCGAGCCCAGGAGAACCGATGTACGTCAACCCCCACTTCGCCGAGCGCGAGCAATCGGTGCTGCAGGACATCATCGAGGCCGTCCGCTTCGGCGTGCTCGTGATCTGCTCCGACGGCCCGCTTGCCGCCCACATCCCCTTCGTCCTGCACCGCGACGAGGGCAGGCACGGGACGCTCGTCGCTCACGTCTCCGCTCGTGACCCGCTCGCGCGTCACCTCGACGGCACACACGAGGCGCTCGCGATCTTCAGCGCGCCCCGTGCCTACGTCTCGCCGCGCTGGTGTCCGAGCGGTGGCCTGCCGACGTACAACTTCCTGGCCGTCCACGCCTACGGTCGCCCGCGCCGCCTGGAGGACCCCGACGTCGTGCTCACGCATCTCGGCGAGCTCGTGGAGGTCCACGAGGAGCGGTTCCCGCCACCCTGGTCGCTGTCTGCCGTCGCCGAGGACTACGTCGCGGAGCGATTGCCCCACATCACCGCCTTCAGCTTCGAGATCGAGGCGCTCCAGGGCAAGCGCAAGCTCAGCCAGAATCGCAGCGCCGAGGATCGCGACGGGATCATCGATGGGTTGCGGGAGCGCGGCGGGGACGACGATCTGGCGATCGCCGAGGCGATGGCCGGCCATTCGCACCTGTCGCGTGAGGCATAGAACACCGAACTGGGTCGCTGCGGTCGCGCTCTCTCCCTCGAAAAGGCGGGCTACAGCGGCGGGACCTGGTTGTTGACCTGTGTCCCGTGGTACAGGTGGTCGTGGGCCTTGCAGGAGGCCGGGAAGCTGAATTGGACGCTGTCGCTGCGCACGCCGTTGTAGCTGGCGAACAGGGTCGCCTCTCCGATCGTTCCGACTTCACATTCCGGATCGTTGCTGGCTCGCACGCGGACCCTGATCTTCATGACGTTCCCGGGAAAGCCCCACATCATCGCGTAGTGCGATTGGTAGACGAGGTGATGTTCGACCGTCATGGTGATCGCACGAGTCGGCTGGTTGCGGACGTGGTCTTCCTGGCAGAGGATCCCGGAGACGGTGTGCGTTTCCAGATTGACGTCGCCGTGGCCGCGGGCGAAGCTGCCGGTGGGCCCCGTGATCGGTGCACCGGTGTGGAAGCCCCATGGCGGAATCCCGTAGACGATCGGGACCTGGCCGCAGCCGGGCGAATACCCGGCGGCAAGGCTGGCCATGCCGGTGAGCGCAAACAGCGACGTGAGCACCACCAGCACGAGTCCGCTGCGTCGCATGATCTGGTTGTTCATACCTGTCATAGGAGACCTCCCAGTCCGGTCTATCGGATCGCAAGCGGCCTGGGCTGAGACGTCGACGAGATAATCGGCGGAATGTGGAGTAGGAGGCGCTCAGGCTCAGCAAACGCCGACGGTTTGGGCGCACAAAGGCGTACGGCAACCCGCAGCCCGTCCCGACAAGCACCTCTCAGCGCCGAGCGACCCCAAATCTGGCTCAAGCATGCCCAATCCCACGATGGGCCCGCCAGGACTCGAACCCTGGGACCAATCGATTATGAGGAAGGGCTGGTTGGGGGCGGCGGTGAGGCGGAATGCCGCATGGGTGCTGGGGATTCGCCGTCCTTGGCTGAGTTTGGCGCGCTGCCTGGATTGGCCCGGTTTGCGAGCGATTCCGGGGGGTTTGGGCGCATGCGCCCATTCAGGTCGAGCTTGGGATACGCAAGGACGCGGCGCAGCTCGGCGAGGAGTGGCTCGCTGGTCAGGAGCGCGAACCGGCCTGCAAGAGCCTCGTCAACGATCCTGGCGGGCGGACCGGACCAACCGAGGCCGGAGACGATGACGTTGGAGTCGAGGAGGACCCTCGGCGTCACGCGGCTGCCCGGGCCGCCGCGATCGCCTCGTCGACGACCGACGCATCGAGCCCGGCCGCGGCGACGCTCTCGCGGACCTCGACAAGCCGGGCCTGCAGGTTCTCCCTGGCCATCCTTCGCCGGCTCTCGACCAGCGAGTCGTACTCGGACGGGCTGACCAGCACCGCCACGGCCTGCCCTCGTCGTGTGAGGACCACGGCCTCGTCATCGGCCGCGATCTCGTCTGCGAGCTGGCCGAGCTTCGTGCGCGCCTTATCGACTCCAATGGTTCGCTCCATCACATGCTCCTATCGGTCTACCGTAACGATAACCTTACTGTTAGCCGCACGCAGTGTCAACGTTAGTAGCCCATCGCCCGACATGACACTCCCAGCGGCGTGCGACCCTAAAATCCGTCTCAACCAAGCCCGATCCCGCCATGGGCCCGCCAGGACTCGAACCTGGGACCAATCGATTATGAGTGTGTTCCAGGGTCTGCGGTGGTTTGCGGCTGTTCGTGGATTTGGCTCTACGATCGCGCTTTGGCCGTCTCGGCGTCCCGGTGGTTTGCGGCTGTCTCCGGGTGTTCGGTGGCCCCAGGGGTGGCCCCGATCGTCATGACGTTAGGCGGCGCGGCTCACTGCGGGCGCATCGCAGAGCGAACGCCCGAGAACGGCCGGCTTGTGATCACCGTGCAGCAGCTCCGGCGCCGGATCGAGGCCGTTGGGCCAGACCACCGTTCGTGCCTCCTCGTCAACCCGAACCTGACGGAAGTACTCGGGGTCACGAGAGGCTCGCCAAGCGTCCCGTGGAGCAGAAAGGCGCAGTCAACGTCGCGCACGACACCATCGTTGAACTTCACCTGAAGGTGGTGGACGTCCAGCGGCTGGACGTTGGTAACGCGGAGCATCATCTCTTCATGCTGGGGCAGGGGCTCGATCGACGCCAGAGGCTCCCAGCGCCTGAGCGCGCGTCCAGTTGTCGGCTGGCTCCTCTGGATGCAGGCGTGCCCACGTTCGGACGAGCCGCAGCGGGGGGGGGCAGCGATCCATTGAGGACGCGCAGCGTGGACAGCTCGGCTGGCGGTGCTGAGCCACCACCGTTGCCCCCAGCAGCATCCATTGGTTTCGAATCCGGCCTACGCGACGCGATGAGAAACAAAAGTCGCCATTTCGGCACCACCACGAGATGGCGATCTCGCTTGGATAGGCCATCTTCCTCCGTTTCGAGGGCGAAGTATGTGGACGACTTGACGCAGAGTGCTGGCCGTTGAAGATTGGATGAGCGAAGTAATCCATATGCAGCCATGCGTATGCAAAGAGATGGGACGAGGGTTGATCGATGTACGAACACGGATCGCCACCACGAGCACGTCAAGAGGGCTTCCTTGAAGAGGCGGTCGGCAAGGAGCTCCTCCTCTACGATCGAGACAGTCACACCGCTCATTGCCTGAGCCCGATCGCCGCCTGCGTCTGGCGGCACTGCGACGGCGAGCATGACCTGGCTGGCCTTGCCGAGCTCGCCGGGGTCAGCGAGAGCCTGGCTGCCGACGCGCTGCACGAGCTGCGCGAGAAGGATCTGCTCGTCGCCGAGCCCCAGCTCATGCAAAGCACCATCCCCGGCGAATCTCGCCGGGAAGCGATCGGCCGGGTCGTGCGTTACGGTGCCGCCACCGCGGCCGGGTCCATGGTCGTCTCCGCGACCGCCGCGACGCCAGCGATGGCCTCGTCCGGAGAATCAATAACGTGTTGCCAGTGTATTGAAAATAACGGTGGTAAAAATTGTGATTGCTTCAAATGGTCGAACCAGGAAAACTGTACCAGTTTTTGCACGGGAACGGGAAACTGTCCCGCAGGTATGACGTCAGGTGTCGGAAGAACCGGTACATGCAACAAACCCAACTGTGTATAGCGGGCGGTCAAGTGCCGGCACATCGAGCACGACCATCCCGATTTGCCCATAGCACAGGCCAAAGCCAGCGCGGCCTCGGCGATGAACAGCGGCGTCGCCGCTGCACGCGAGAATCAGACGCAGATGGCGCGAGCCGACTGTGAACGGTCGCAGCGTTGACCGTCCGCATGTGGACTCAGGGTGACCGCGAGCTCGGCGATCCGCCAAATGCTGGCGCGTCGCGCGAACCACCGTCTCAAACACCAGCTCCGTCTTTGGGCCTCAACCGGGCGCCGCATCTCTCACCCGCGCGGCACTATGTGATCGTGTCGGGCGTTATGGCGCGCCGATGAGCACGGAACGTTACGAGGAGTACCGGCAGCGGGCGTGCAATTTCGCCATCGACGCGCTTACCGCGGAGGTCGCCAGCGCGTTCACCGGTGAGGGTATTGGCATTGTCGTGCTCAAGGGCCCGGTGCTCGCTAAATGGCTCTATCCCAGCGAGGTGCGTCCCTACGGCGACTCTGATCTGATGGTGGCGCCCGAGAATCGGGCACACGCGGTCGGCGTGCTCGAGCGGCTGGGCTTTGTGGAGCATTGCCCGTGGATGCCAACGCCGGCATGCCTGGATCCGGGGGGCACGCCGTTCAACCGTGGTGGCGGGATGGTGGACCTTCACTGTCAGCTGCAGGGGCTCGATGGCGACCCGGAAGCGATCTGGGGATGCTTTGCGGCGGGCGCCGAGCGGCAGGTGATCGGTGGGGTCGAGCTGCGCGTGCCCGGTCGCGACGCGGTGCTGTTGCACGTGGTCCTGCACGCCGCGCAGCACGCGTACCAAGCGGACGGCAAGCCACTGGAGGATCTGCGGCGAGCGCTCGCTCGTGTCGAGGAGTCGAAGTGGTGGAGCGCGCTGGAGCTCGCGCGCGCGTATCGGGGCGTGCCGGCGTTCGCGGCCGGCCTGCGGCTCCTGCCTGAGGGCGGGGATCTGGCGCGCAGACTCGATCTCGGCGAGGTGCGATCGCTGCGGCGCGAATTGCGGCGCGAGGACAACGTGATCGCCGAGGAGCTCTACGCGCTGCTCTCCGCCGAGGTGGGGATCGGGCGGAAGCTGGCGATCGCCGCCAGCGATGTCTTTCCTCGACCCGACTACATGCGGTGGTGGTCGCCGCTGGCCCGGCGCGGCAAGCTCGGGCTGGCTTGCGCCTACGTCTGTCGCGCAATCTGGGTGATCGGTGAAGCGCCCGGCGCGATCCACACGTTGTGGCGCGTCCGGCGAGGGAAGGTCAGGGCGTCGAGCTCCAGCGGTGGAGGGGCGCGGCGGCGACGCCGGCAGTGGCGTTAGTCGGAAACTTTCAACTTACTGGCTGCCGTGACAGCAGCGCACTGGCGGCTTGATCGGCGTCTCCGCGCTCTCCCTCGAGTACCAGGCTGTCGGCCGCGGCGTGACGCACGGCTGCGAGTACCTGCTCCGGGCGTGAGCGTGCGGCGATCGAGTGCTCCAGGAGTTTGACCGCGCCCTCGCCGACAGTGCAGGAACGCAACGCCCAGACCGCTCCGGGACGGTAGCTGGTGAACGCGATCACAGCGACGGGTAGCGCTCGATCGCCGGCTTTCCCGCCGAGGCTCTCGACCGGTTGCTCGTCGGTCTCACGGGTGTCGTCGATGCGCACCGACAGCGGCTTGGGGTAGGGGTGAACGAGGCCGTCGGCGTCCAGCACGGCGTACTCGTCAGACCAGTATTCGGCGCCTGCCTTCACGAGCGCGGCCACGAGTGTCGTCTTCCCCGCGAAGCTCCTCCCCGGGAGGATGATCGCGCGTTCCCCCACGCCGACAACCCCGGCGTGCACGAAAACGAGGTCCGGCGCGTGCAGCGCGATGTACATGCGCAGCTCGGCGTCGAGGATACCGAGCGCGAGCCGTAGGTCGAATGGTCCCGCGATGGGCTTTTCGTCGCACACGACGCTCAGAAGTCCGCCGTCAGCGTCCTTGACGAGCGCGAAGCGGCCTCGCTCGGGCGCGTGTCTCACCGGACGAGCGCGCGGCGGCAGGAAGTCGGAAACGGCCGCGAAGTGCTCAGGATCGGCGGTGATCGCCACAGTCACACCGAACGCCTCGACTGCCACTGACTCAACTGCGCTTTCACTCACCACACTGGGACCGTAGCGGGTGTACATTTGGAGAATGAACGACGCACTGGTGATCGCTCGGCTCGGTCTCGCCGCGGTGTTCATCGTCGCGGGGGTCGCGAAGCTCGCCGACCGGCCAGGCACGCGGCAGGCACTGGCCGATTTCGAGCTGCCGGCCCGCTTCATAGATCCGTTTGCGCTGCTCTTGCCCCTCGCTGAGATCGCGACGGCGATTGCGCTGGTGTTTCCGATTACAGCGCGATGGGGAGCCGTTGGCGGCCTGGTACTCCTCGCGTTCTTCGTCGCGGGGCTCACACGAGCCCTGCGCCGTGGCGAGGCCCCGGACTGCCACTGCTTCGGCCAGCTGCACTCCAAGCCCGCGAGCTGGACGACGGTTGCCCGCAACCTCGCGCTGGCGATACCCGCCTCATACGTGGCGCTCGCGGGCCCCGGCCCCTCGCTTACCTCGTGGGTCGCCAGCACCAGCGCGACCGGCCTCTGGCTGACCGCGATCGGCGCACTGACGATCCTCACGACCACCGCGTCCGTGCTGCTGTGGCGCGAGAATCGCCGGCTACGCTCGACCGGCGGCCGAGCGGTCACCACGGGCCGTCAGATCGGAGCGCTGGCGCCCCAGTTTTCCTTGCCCTCCGCGGCGGGACGGATCGTGAGCCTTCAGGATCTCCTCGCCGCCGACCGGGCCTGCGTGCTCACGTTCGTAAGTCCCGGGTGCGGACCCTGCGCCGCGCTTCTGCCCGAACTCGCACGTTGGCACGACACGATAACCGAGCGCCTGGCCCTCACCCTGGTCGCCCCGGGAGACGCCATGCAGGCCGAGGCGCTCGCGCGTGAGCACGCCCTGAGCGACGTGCTCATCGACGAGCAGGCGACCGTCATGCGCGCATACGGAGTCTGGGGGACACCCTCCGCCGTCCTCGTCGCGTCGGACGGCACGGTACGCAGCGCGCCCGTCGACGGCCACGTCGCGATCGAATCACTCATACGCCTCGCGCTGCAGAGCGAGACACGGCCGGCTCCCGCCCGGGTTGACCACAACATGCACCTTCGCGCCGCCGTCGTCACCGCATGAGGCATGGGCCCGCCAGGACTCGAACCTGGGACCAATCGATTATGAGTGCGTTCCATAGCTTGCGGCTGTTTGCGGCTGGTCGTGGATTTGGCTCTAGGACAGGGATTCCGCGGGGTGTGCCGATCCGGCGTTTGCGGCTGTCTCCGGGTGCCGGGTGGCCCCAGAGGTGGCCCCAGGAGCCCGATCCGTAAGCCCGGGTCCTACGCTGGAGGTCGTGACAGACGAGGGGGAGCAGCGGCGGCCGAGAGCTTCGGACTGGTTCGAGTCGATCAACGAGACGATCGTGTCGCTGATGATCGCTCTCGGACGAGTGGTTTGGAGCGCCTAGCGATGGCCGCCGGGTCCTTCGCAAGAGGCGTCCTCGCCGAGCTGACCGTCGATGACTTGCGCCGGATGCTCGAGCTGGACGAGAGCCTGTTCGTGGAGCACAAGCGCGACATCGGCGCTGAGACGCACTTCCAGATCGCAAAGGCCGTCTCCTCGTTCGCCAACACGCTCGGTGGCTGGCTCCTGGTCGGCGTTCACGACGGCAAGCCCGTCGAAGGCGAGCGCGAGTGGGCCTCGGAAGGAAGCCCTCCGCTGGTCGACGTGATCTGCGACCGTCTGCGCGGCGAAGTCGACCCGCTGCCGGCGTTCGAGGCAACCACGATCACGCTGCCCGGCACCGAGGGCGCGATCGGGGTAATTCGCGTGTACGAGTCGACGGATACGCCCCATGTGGTCGTCAAAAGTGGCGCTGTCTACGTGCGCGAGGTCGCCGGAGACAAGGATGCAGCGGCGGAGCGCAAGCCAGGCTCGACCGCCCGCGAGCGCCAGCGCTACCAGGCCACGCAGATCCGCAGCCAGGCCCAGCTCCGAGACCTCGCACATCGTGGCGAGCGCGCCGGCGAACGGGTCCGCAAGCTGCTCGACATCGACAGGCGCGACAGCGTTATGGCCGAGCGCCTGCACCTCACCCGCTGGCAGCCGGCGGCCCGCCCTGGCTTCGGCTCGATCTACGTCCGCGCGGCCCCTACACGGCCGCTGACAGGTTCAGCGCGTGGGCGACAACCGACGCTGCGGCGGCGGCAGCGACGGAGGGCACCGAAGACCTCTCGACGCTGAGGGGCTTCGCTCACGGCTGGGCGAAGCCCTCTGTGGCCGGCGTGTGCGTCGAGGTGGGACCGCTCCAGAGCAGTTATCACAAGGACGTGCTCGGTGCCCAGCTCGATGCTCACTTTGAAGTGGCGATCGAATCGACCGGCGTCGTTGGCGCCGCGCTTCACCTCGGCATCCCCCAGGAGTCGAGACTTCGAGAACGCCCAGGCGTGTTCACCTTCGCCAGGCGCTTCATCGTCCCGCCGCTGACCGCCACGCTCGGGATGCTGGAGGCGGGAGGCTTCCTCGGCCGCGTGCGCTGCGCGATCGACTGCATAGCGGTCAGCGGACCTGTCGCGCTCGAGCAGACCGGTGCCGACGCCGGCGGCCATGTCACCGTGGAGTCGGATATCTCCCTCCCGCGCAACGAGGCCGAGATCGAGGCGGTCTCACGGCTCGTGGGGACGGCGCTGGGTAGGAGCGCCGGCCTGCCCACCTGGGACACTCAGCCGAGCGTCCATTCGAGCTGAACCGGGTCAGCGGATCAGGCCGCGGGTCGCGCACGCGGGTGCTGGATGGCCCCAGGCGTCGGCAGGATGTCGTCCCATACGTCGGCGCCGCCGAGTCCGTCGTCGACTTGGTGGATGTAGACGTTCATCGTGGTGGTGAGCTGCGAGTGGCGCAGCCAGCCTTGCACCTGCTTGGGCGTCTTTCCGTGCGCGAGCAGCAGCGACCCGCATGCCTTGCGGAAAGCGTGGAAGGCGATCCCCTGGTAGTCGTAGATCGGCTTGCCTTTCGTCGTCCTCCCCCACCTTCGTTGCCAGGCCGGCGGCGAGGAGCGCGGGGCGGAGCACGCGGTTGTAGACGTTCGAGTAGGTCAGGGGCGTGCCCGTGCGGGATGGGAATACCGGCGCTGCCGGTCGCGCGTTCGCCGGCCGGAGTTCGGCCAGCCATGACGCCATGCTCGCTGAGAGCGGCACTCTCGCTTCGCTGGCGTCCGTCTTGAGCTGTTTGCGCCGGCCCTGGTAGACCTGCTCGGCGACCATGATGTGCGGGTCATCGCCGAGGTGCACGTGCTCCCAGGTGAGCCCGAGCAGCTCGCCGATGCGAAGACCCGTCTGGGCCAGCAGCGTGAAGAATGCCCGCCACTGTTCGGGCATCGCGCGCAGGATCGCCACGATGTCCTCGGCGGTCAGCCGGCGCGGCCTGCGCTTCGGGTGGCGCTGCTTGGCCTTCTCTGAGGGTACGTAGCGGACGCCTGAGGCGGGGTTGGAGGCGATGTCTCCGTCTTCCCTGGCGCAGGCGAGCATGACCGACAACGCGATCCTCGCCCGGCGGATCGTGCTGGGCGACGCGCCGCGCTGCTCGAGCTGCACCATCCACTCTCGGATGTCCGGGGCGTCGAGGTCGCGCAGCCGTATCCGCGCGATCAGCAGCGGCAGGATGTGCAACCTGAAGCTGATCTCGTAGCCGCGTCGGGTTGAGTCCTCCACGCCGCGCGCGGTGCGGCCGCGGTAGTTCGCCAGCCAGTTCTTGTAGTAGGCGCTGAGCGTCTTCGAGGAGAGCGGCCTGCGCGTCGTTTTCCCTGAGTCCAGCCCACCCTTGTGCTCGCGGGCGAGCTCGAACGTCGTGAACAGTTGCTTGCGGGTTCGGCCCCCGTCCTTCCAGCGCACGACGTATGAGCAGCGACAGCGGCCGTTACGGTTGCAGCTGCTCGCGTGCCGGCGGTAGATGCCGGGCACGCTTGTCTTCTCCAGCTTGCGAGGGTCTTTGGACGGCGTTGTCGCCGCCCCCGCGCGAGCCTTTGGCTCGTGAATTTTGCTCATCTAGTTTCCTCCGTCTGTGAGTGCGTCTTTACAGCGCTCGAAATGGCGGTGGGCGGGCTCGCGGCTGCCGTCGAGAGGTGTGAGGTGCGGCGAGGTGGCTCATGGCCTCCGTCCCCCGCCGGCTCGTAGCCACGCGTCGAGATCCCCCCGATGGGCGATCAGGCTGGAGCCGTCGCGCTCGCACGGGATGCGGCCGGCGCTTGCGAGCGCGTAGACGCGTGAGGGCGGCGCATCGATGTAGCGCGCGATCTTCTCCGCACCACGCAGCCACCCGGTCTTGGAATCTCTCGTCTCACCGATCTTCTCGGCGATGACTGCCGCGAGGCGATCGAGCTGCTCCGCTGTCAGGGTGATCTCGATCGGCGCCACGCGCTCGTCAGAGCCGCCCTGCGATCAGGGCGGCGAGCTCGACGAAGACATGTTTTTCGAGCCCGCCATCCTGCACGCGGCGTTCGACCGCCGCGATCACCTCATCGGGGTCAAGACGACGCCTGCCATCACAGGAGACGTCCTGCAGCTCGCCTCGCCTGATCATGTTGCGCACCTCGGACTCCGACACGCGCATCACGCGAGCAACCTCCATCAGCGAAAGCGTCGAGCGGTGCGCCTCGAGCGTGACACCGTCGATCATTACGTGCGGCCCTTCAATGGATCGATCAACGGATGCCGGGCCGCCGGCACCCTCGATCGCTGTCTGCTGGAACTCGTTTGCTGGCATACCCACGAATCTTGAGATTCGCGAGTGACAACCAGCCGCATTCAAACCCGACCGGCGGCGGCGCGCCGACCCGATTCGCTGCGCACTCTCCGGGGTGAAGCGTGCGCGGCCCCGCTCAGCCCGAAAGGGACGCTACGCAGCCAACTGCAGCCGTGGCGCGGATACCCTGATCGGCTCCAGACACCGCGGCGTCGGCTGTCCGTCCTTGGTGGTCCAGCCCTGCTCCCGTGGCCAGCGCGAGAGCGTGTTCGCGAGCTCTTCCCGGCGCAGGCGGGTGCGCCAGAAGGCTTCGTTGACGCCGGGCACCCAGATCCGACGGTAGTTCGTGCCGAGCGTGTCATCGACGGGCACCCACTCGGGCTCCCACGGACGCCGGTCGCGTCTTGCCGGGAGGTGTTCGCCCTTCGCCCAGCGTGTGAGCGTGGAGCGCGCTTGAAGATCGATGATCTCGCAGAACTCGCGAAACGTCAGCCAATCCCGCACCGCAGAAGCATCCTCGACGGGCATCAGGGGCTTGCCGAGCTTGCCCTTGTCGATCGCTTCCCAATCGATCTTCTCCGCACCTGGGGGATCGGTGTCCGCCACAGGCAACCACGTACCCTGATCCAGCCGGTAGAGGTCCAGCTTCTTGATCGTGTCGGCCTTCTGTCGTGAGAGCTGCACGAGCTGGTGGGTTATCGCCGAGCCCTCCAACAGCTCTCCTTTCAGCTCCTCCACCAACGCGATCAAATCCTCCTGCCGGCGCATGATCACCTCCAGACGATTGGTCTCCCCTACCTCGCCAGCAGGGAGCGCCGGCAGCGGGCCTGGTCGGGCGTGTTTGGCTTGCAGCCGGTGCGCCGCTTGCTCGAGACGGCGCTCCTCGTCCTCGATGCGCCGCAGACGGATCAGCTCCTGCTCGTAGGCCTCGACGTTGGGTCGTTTACGCAGCCCCACCCCGGTCGTAAGGATCTCCCAACCGATCTCCGTGGCACGACCGGCGACGACCTCCAGCATCGCGGGAGCTTTCCTATCGCCATAGAGCGCGCGCATGTCCCGCTCGGCGCCGCCGTTGTCCAGCAGCGCCGCCGCGTAATACGGAATCGGGGGATTGACCTCCCCACCGGTCGCAGGATAACGCTCGTTGAAGATCCTGCCAGCGCCTTCAGCGATCTGGTTCGCGAGATGACGAAACTCGTGCGGCGTGTAACCGCAGTAGGGCGCTTCCTCTGGAGTGACGTGCTTGGGCAGTTGCCGAGGATCCCTGACCACGAGCGGGCGCTGCCCACCGATCTTTCCAGCCACCCGCACGTGGATCCATTTCGGTTGCACGTACCGCCAACCAGGCATCGCGACGAGCATGGGCATCGACGGGACAGCAGGCGGCTGACCCTTCCCAGCAAGCCAGCGATCGATCAGCCTTAGATAGCTGTCCACGACCAGCGCGGCTTGCTGCGGGACGGGCTTGCGGCGCACCTCGTCGCGATGCTTGCCCTTCTGGGGCCGTAGATCAAGAGCAGCCCCACGCCGGCAGTCCGGCGAAGGACCGACATAGTCGGGGATGTAGTCCTCACGGCGCAGCCGTGCGATCGCGGACTTCCGTCCGCCGGTCAAGATCATCAGCACGAGCAACAGCCGGTCTCGCATCGGCCGCCATAGCCCGCTCGTGAACATCGCATGGTCGCTCAGAGAATCGATCGCGGCCAGCTCCTCCTCGAGCGCGCCGACACCGAGACGCTGCTGGATATCGCACGTCATAGCCTGAAGTGCACCGCGAACGACCTCTATTCGCGGCGCGAGGACTTCATAACCACCGCGCGGCATCTGCGGCAGCTCGATCTCGGGAAGAAACGTCCAACGCTCGCACGCCGGCAAGCCCCGCAGACGATACGCAACGTCAAACAGGCTCCTGGCCTCGACGGCCACAAGTTTTACGCTCGCCGCCGATCGACGACCCGCCCCGCGGCGCCGGTTGGCGCGCACAGACTGCAACGAAAAGTCATACACCGCCGTCTGCGCTCTCGCGGCCGCAGCCTCAGGGCCCTCCGAGATCATCGCGGCGACGATCGGCACCCAATCCCGCGGAATTGCACTGAAGAGCAGGTCGAGATCGACGCGAGCGTGGATCAGTCCACCCGCCCGCATGACCGCGTCGCGATACGCGTCATACAGGGCAAACGGTGGCAGCGCCGCACGCCGGCTCGCGGTGTCGTCGAAGCATCGCGAGCAGACGAAGCCCGCGCGCTCTGAGAGGGAAGGGACCTCCACACCGGCCACCACCGGCCTCGCCTCGACGTACTGCTTCAAGCATTCCTGCAACTGCCCAAGGAACGGGTATTCCTGCTGCTTCTGGCCGACCACCGCGAACAGAACACGATGAGCCGCGTCACGCAGACCATCATCCATGAAAATCACCCCCTCGTCCAGAAAGCTGTGCATCCTGCCGAGCCCGCCCCCAATCGCCTTGGATGTAACAACGGCCGACACCCCCGGATGCACGCCATCTCGGCCTAACCGCGATGCAAATGCACATCGATCAGGCCCGCTTCCTCGAGCGACTCAACACGCGCGGCGTCAAGCCGACCCGCCCAGGCAGCCCTCCGCTGCTCGGCAACCCAGTCGCGCAAACGCAAGTCGTGGCTCAGGCGTCCGCTGAACGCGGCCTCCTGCGCGAGCCGCACCCGCCTTCGGAACCCCTCCTGGAGCGGTTCCCACGTCCATCCCGGCAACGACTGCAGTAACCCATCGAGCTCAGGATCCGCCCCACGACGGCGGCGGCGGCGATGAACCCACATCCCGAGCTTGAAGCCGTCATCGCAAACATAGGACGTCGGTACCCACGCGGAATGACGCTCTCGAACGTACACCCACAGGTGCGCCAGCGCTTCATTCCGAAACGTGACAGGCGTCCTGATCGGCCAGAGATCGTCTCCGAGCGCCTGCCGGAGCACCTGATGGCGCGCCGGCGGTTGAGCCAAACACGTGCGCAGCCGAAGTCCCAGAGGAAATCCGTCATCGCACTGATACCGGCGCGCAACAGGCACCCTGCCGTGCCCAGCCTCGAACTTCCCGAGACGCCGCAGGAGATCCTCATTGACCGCACGATCATCGACGAGACTGACATGGCTTGCCGGGATACTTCTCATCACAACGATCATGACGTCGGCGAAGGCCAAATCGCCGCATTCATCCTCTAGCCCAACACCGCTTCGGGGGTCCAGTTAGGCCACCCCCAAGGCGCGCGGCCGCCTGCACGCGTTCTACGAGGCGACCGGCACGACTGACGACGCCCTGGCGATGCCAGCCGCGAGTGTGTCAACTCTGTGTCCTCGTAGCTTACCCAGTGTGGGGCGCAGTGTACGTTGAACGCTCCTGACATCCATAGTGCCGGGGCGCGGCTGACACCGCCCCCGGCGCGACACCGGGAGGTAGCCCGATGCAACACCACCGTACTCCAGACCTATCCTCAAGCGCCAAGTGCCTCGATGGGCCGATCCTTGGGCTTCTTGTCGGCCGCGACCAACAGCGCCCGTGGTCTATAAATGAGCTCGTCCGCACGATCGGCCAAACCGCCTCAGTGCTTATCAGCGTCGAGAGCTTGCGCCGAGCGGGGCTCGTTCATCGCTGGGACGAGTTCGTAAGCGCCACCAATGCCGCCGTCCATTTTCACGACATCACACAGACTCGGGATGACGACTCCCAGCACGAGTGGCACACTGAGCACCAAGCCCTCGAGATACTGTTGGCCGCAAGCGAGGACGGCAAAATGTGGCTGCCCGAGAAGAAGATATGGCGCGTGCTCCGTGCGACAAAACGGCATCAAAGGCTGGCCATCACCGACGCCCTGAACCGCCTCAACGGCGCCGGGCTCGTAGATCGCTGTCATTATCTCGTGACACCCTCTCACGCTGCGGTCCGCTTCGATCAAATTATGGCCCCGTAAAAGCATCACCTTTCCGATCCCAGTGACCGATTCAGGCCCGCGTATCACTCTACAGACTGACTGGCTAGGGTGTTACTTCGTACCTGAACTGCGTGTATACGCGGCTTATCGCGTGCGCTTGTGCGAAGCTCGCGGCACAGCAAGGCTGACTTGAACCGAGCGGGGTCGCTGCGGAGGAGATCCTGTTTGCGCAATGGTCATGCGCCCTTTGCGGTGTCGCGGGCCCGATGTAAGTAGCTTTCGGATGGCTCGCTTGACCGGAACCTTGATCGTACGGGTAGCGCTTGCAGGAACCGAGAATTGCGCGCTCGCAATCGTCACAAGCCTGCGCTTGCCATGTCTGCTCTTGATTGCAATCGCGAGCCGGAGCCTTCCGGTACAGGCGCTGGTGCCTCTGCATCTGAGCTCGACGCGCACGAGCCCATTGCGGAACCGTAGGCGCGTACTCGCGAGTACCGCGATCGCCGGCTGCGTGACCTGCGCCACGGCCGGCACAGGTAGCGGTTGAGCGCTCACCGTGATGCGGCCAATCGCGGAGCCGTCCGCGAACCAGACGTTACCATCGCTGCCCACTGTGAGATCACTGGGGATTCCTACAGGGTTGAGCCCGGCGCTAAACCCCGTGATCGTTCCGCTCGGCGTGATGCGACCGATCGCAACACCATTGCCCGGTTCGTGATTGGAGCTTGCAAACCAGATGTTGCCGTCAGGTGCGGATACGAGCGACTCGGGATGGGCCGCGAACCCGAGTTCAGGCATGAACTCAGTGGTTTCGCCGCTGGGAGTGATCCGCCCAATCGTGCCGCCCCCACCCCCCAGTCCGACGGTGAACCAAAGGCTCCCATTCGGACCGAGCGTGAGAGAACCGACTTCGCAGAAATCTCCGCATTCTTCCTCGAGGTTGCCCGTGAACAGAGTGATCGCACCGCTCGGGGTTATGCGTCCAATCGCCTTCCCGTTCTTACCGCCGTCAACGAACCACAAGTTCCCGTCGGGCCCTGAGATGATTCCGCGCGGTTTATTTTCAGTCTTCAAGCCCTCTGAGAACTCAGTGATTTCGCCGTTTGGAGTGACCCTGCCGATAGCCGGTGTTGCGCCCGCGTCGGTGAACCAGATATTCCCATCTGGACCCGCAGTGATGTTCCCCGGCCTGCTTTCGGCGTTCAACCCAACTGTAAACTTGGTTATTTCACCGGAAGGTGTGATGCGCTCGATGGCTGAGCCATAGTACCGCTCGGTAAACCACACGTTGCCATCGGGACCAAGGACCATGCCACCTACCTGGGCGTCGGGATCCGTGGCGAAAGGGAACTCGGTGATTGTACCGTCTAGGCTGATCCGTCCGATCTCGTCGCGATCGCTGAACCATAGGTACCCGTCAGGACCGGCTACAAGCAACTGCGGACTGTTTTCGTTGGACATCGGGCCCGTAAAGTCCTGGATTTCGCCGCTTGGTGCGACTCGTCCGATCGCCGCGCCGTCAGTGAGCCAAAGATTGCCGTCGGATGTCTCTACCAGCGACGCTGGCAAGCTATTTGGTTTAAGCCCCGCACTAAACTCCGTTATGGTGCCGATTGGCACGGCGTGAACAACGGGAACCGACATCGCGAACACGACACAAAGCACAGCAAAGAAACTAACTGCTCGCACAATCCGCACACTGCCATTGGGCTCCGCCAACCTCCCCCGAGCGCCGGTCTCGCGCCCACGAGCAAGCTCACAAGACACCACGGCTCCAACTGCCGCAAATCGAGCATCGAGGCGCATCCTCTCTCCACCTCGAATCTTCACGGCGTGCTCGAGTGAAGTAGTGACAGAAACTCAATTACCGCTGTAAGCTTTTCTCTCGATAGATTCTTAAACGACGGCATGGGCGCAGTGGGATCGAGAATCGCGTGTTCGATCTGCTCCGCAGACAGCTTTGAGCCGACGTGCGTCAGATCCGGACCAGGACCAGAGTTGCCCTGCTCACCGATCCGATGGCACGCCAAGCACCCAGTCTGTGCAACGACCTTCATGCCGGCATTGAACTCACTGAGCTTGCGCCCGCCGGCATCCTCGACCGCAGATGGCACAAGGACAAGCTGCTGCCCGTTGACGCCGCCACCCGGTTCGCCTAGAACATTAAGCCTGCCCATCGAGAAAAGCGCCACACGAGCATTCTTTGGGCAGCTCTCAGTGAGCACTCCACCCACATAGCAGCCGCTCACCAAGCGCAGTGCCGGGTGTGAGGAGACCCGCCAAGCACCCTCTATCCTCGCAAGGTCAAGAGTCACTCGAACACCTGAACCACCAACTCCGTAGGTTACCACTGCGCTGGCGATGTTGCCGTGTCGCATCACACCACTCACCTTGAAGTCCCCGGGGGCAACTGGCTGCGATTTCGGCTCGAACGGTGCAGAACGTGCGAATGCCTCAGCCACCCGTTCCTCGCAGTTAGCACCTTGCGAGACGTCACGAGCCAGACGACTCGCCGCCGCCTGAGTAAAATCGGCACATAGCGCTGATGTGTCGTGCGAAGCGACCGCGATGTAAGGTGCGCGAACCGCGCTGCTGATTTCGCTTGGTGATGGATCTGAACCGCCGCATCCAATCGAGGTTAGCCCGACGAAGATGATTACAAGGACGCCGCAGCAATGCCTCCACACTTTGCGGACAATCGACCTCATCTTAGATACCCAGTTCATCACGAGCAATCGGGCGCAGGCGTACGACGGCATCTGCTTCTGTAGACCCGCCCCACCAAGCGCGTATAGCGTCCGACGTGATTTCCACATGCGATCGCGCTCCTCTTGTTGGCCACGGCGACCCGCGCGCGCTTGAGAGAAAACGCTGGAGATCATCCGTCTGTCTCTCAAATATAAGTTTGAGCTTCCGTGAGGCAGGAAGTGGGAGATACCACAGCATCGCGGGTGCCGTGCTATAGCCGTTGCCGTACTGACTTCCGATGCCATCGATACTTATGATCGGGAGTGTTAGCTTTAGCCGAAACTCTCGCTCTGGCAACACCTCCGCGAGTCTGTCGGCAATCACCGTGGTCAACCGCTCCGCCTCGCCCACGCGCTCAGCTGGCGGTGACTTCAGTGTACGCAACAGGGAGGCGCGCTGAAGCCCTCCTATGTCCTGGGGGTTAGCAGAGTCTTTTGACTTTGGGCGCATGACTAAGTGGACGAACAGTAAGGATAGGTAATATGTATCGAGTTCTGGCGCTTATATTCCTTTTTCCAGCACAGTTCCACACCCCAAGACGTCGGGATAAACCCGAATTCGAGATTCACAAATGCCTTACACCTTGCATCGCCTGTCAGTTTGTCTTCGTAAAGAGGCTTATAGCATCTTTCCAATTTTTCGGCTGCCTCCGTAATCGCGTTTCCTCCGAGGATTTCTAGCGATTCGAGGAACACGCCCAACTCAGGCCAAGCAACTCCCGCAAAACTACCTCCGTAGCGCAGCCCGTATGCCAAGATCTTTGCTTCTTTTGCTGTGAGAAGCTTCGACGGGTCCACCGTGTAGGATTCTTCTTTCGCGCCAGCCCCTTCCGCTGCGTGTTTTGCTGCCCAGTATTCCGCGACGTCTAGGGCGCCTGCGGTTGCTCCCCATTCGACACTGTCTTCTTCTCTTTCATACGGGTTGTAGGAGTTTACCGGTAGCGGTAGTTCGATCGGCTGGGTCTGTAGTGGTTCGCCGGTAAGGGGCACATATGTCTTACCATCTTTTGCTATCGCCCCCGAAGGCAGTTCGCTGGCGACGTCATTGGCGCCTAGCCAAGCGTATTTTGGCGGTTCTTTGCCTTCAGTCGGGACGCCGAACTCGGTGCTGTTGTATGTCGAGAGCAGTTTTGTTTCAGTTTCGCTGATGCTGGCAGTGGCAACGATGTTGCCCTTGAGGTCGTGCAGCTGCAGTATGGTCGCGCCGCTGCTGCTGTGGGTCGCGCTGAGCGTTCCGTCGATACCAGGGATATTGCGTGTCCAGGCTTTGCTTTCTTCGCTCGTCCATGCGACGGCTTCGCCGGGCGCCGCGTAGTGAGAGGTCATGGTGGGTTCGGCTTTTGCTTTGATCGTGGTCTTGGTTTCCCTGGTTCGTCCTTCGGCATCGTAACCGTAGGCGATGGTCTTTTCGTTCTGAGTCTGGCTTGCGACTTGCCCGTCTACGTAATAACTACTTGTCAGTGCGTATTGACCAGCGTCGGCTGCGGGCAGTTTAGTCGTGTCGCCAAACGCTTCGTAGGTAACTCCTTCGTCGGTAAGGCGGTTGGCTTCGTCATATGTGTGGTGTTCGGTCGTGCCGCCTTCATTTGGACACGTTTCACTGCTAGATTTACGAGTCGTCAGGCTTGTGCGGTCCGATTCTTCGTCGTAGGCGTACAGCCTCGCTGTGCATGTACTGCCTGTAGGTGTTTCCTGGACTTCTGTCAGCCGCCCGGCGGCGTCGTAGATGTAGTTCTCTTTCGAGAGTGTGCTCGCCTGGGTAAGCGTCTCGCCGTGGACGGAAGGCGTGACGCTGTCGTTGAACCAGGTACAGTGTTCGGTGCAGTGCGTCGTCTTTTTATATTCCAGACCCGTTGATTGGCCGGTGGAATTGATCGTGTAGTTAGCGGTCATGCCATTGGGGTATGTCTCGGTGGTCATCTTGCCTTCGACATCATACCCGGCCGTGAACGTCCCAGCGGCAGAGTCCACGAGCTTTTCCATAAACCCGGTGGTTGCGTTGTAGGAGTATGTCTGTTTGCCCTTTTCTTGTTCTGCTTCGCCTTCGGGGCCATCCATGATCACTTCCTCGAGGCGCCCATCGCTGCCTTCTTCGTAGGCATATGTCGTAGTGCCACCGTCTGCGTCGGTGTATTTGGTCAGCTGCCCGAGCCTGTCGTACTTGCTCGTGATGGTCTTGGTTTTGCCCGCTACGGTGTTGCTCTGTGTTTCCAGAGCCCCTGTTTCACTGTTGTACGCGTCTGTGACGGCTGGTAGGGGTTCGTCGATGCTCGATGTCTCTTCGGTTGTTAGTGGTCGTCCGGCACCGTCGAAGGTCGTTTTCTTTGCACGTTTTGTGGATCCAAAGGCTTCTTCTATCTTTTCCGGCTGGCTCCACATGTTGTAGCTGATAGTCGTGACCGGCAGGCTTAGCCCACCCGTGGGCTGTGCGACGGGTTCTGTCTGACATGGAAGGTTTACCCATTCGGGGTGGTTCTGACATGCTGGGACTGTCGCTTCGCCTTTGGCGGTGTAGTAGATGGTCTTTGTATTGTGTGCCTGTGATCCGCTCTGGGTCAACTTCTGTATACGGCTATTTCCGGAATCGCTCACAAAGACTTCTTCGTGACTGTTAACCAGAATGCCCCACGGGTCGCGGAACTGTCCATGTTCAGTTCCTTCGGTACCGAACTGCGTCTCGTATTCTCCTTTAGCGTTGAGCTCCTCAATTCGCGCGTTTTCAGCATCCACAACCCAGACATTGCCTTTAGCGTCGATTGTGATGCCTTTTGGTTCTTTGAACTGCCCGTTACCAGTCCCCAATGACCCGACAGCTTTGATGAATGCGCCTTTTTCGGTGTACTCCTCGACTCTATTATTACCGGTGTCCGTTATCCATATATTTCCCGTCGAATCGGCTGCCAGCTCTCTTGGTGCTTCCAACTGTCCGTTACCGGCGCCTGGATTACCAGCGCGACAGCTGCTCGTGCAACTCTCCAGTTTTTCTTCGCCGTTACTAACCCCAAACCCGTATACCGCGACAAAAACGCCGGCTTCTGTGAACTTCTCAATCCGATTGTTACCGGTATCGGTGACCCACACGTTGTTATGAGAATCTATCGCGATACCCTTCGGTTCCTTGAACTGTCCCGTGCCTGTACCGTACGAACCAATGGTTTTGAGATATGCGCCTTTTTCACTGAACTCTTGCAGGCGGGCGTTTCCCTGGTCGTCTGTCCAGATATCACCTTTACTATCGACCGCTACACCCTTTATTTCCAGGAACTGGCCCGCTTCTGTACCCCATGTGCCAAATGATTTGACGAATTCGCCATTTTCTTTGAACACATCTACGCGCGCATTTTCTTCATCCGCGACTAGGACATCTCCTTTACCGTCTAGTGCGATTCCCGTCGGCCAATTGAATTGTCCGCTACCTTCTCCTGCCGAGCCGATCTGTGAAGAGTAGCCCAGACCCGATCGGGTTCCGCCAGGTGTCTTCGTCTCGATCACGTTCCCAGTGGTTTCATCATATTCAGTTGTTTTCGTGAAATTCAATCCCGTGGGATCAGTAGTCGTCGATGTCGGCTTGCGCAGTTTCCAGCCGAGGCCTTTCTGACCTCCATAGGATGTGATGGAGGTGCGCTTGTCGAATTCTTCACCAGCGGTCAGCGCATCGCTGGTGGTCTTTGTCACAAGGTCGTATTCTTCGCCTTCGGGAGCACCTTCGTCATAGTAATAGTGCGTCTGGGCGCGAGCGAGCGTTTCTTCTGCTTTGCCGCCTTTGCCGGACAACAGCTTGACGGTGTGCTGCGGACCGAGCGTTTCCGTCATCTGGGTGCCGCCCGCTTCGTATTTGCTTTTCGTGTCGAGCAGCTCTGCGACTTCTGCCGATTTGCATTCTTTTTCGGCTTTGCATCCTTCTTTCAATGCCGCGGCACGATTATCGGCGCTCAACGTGCGGACAACATCGTTCGCTTCGTTGTATTCGCTCGTCGCGATCCCGCCAGACGGGGACGCCGCATTGACCGTCCGCGCCTGAGCATCCATGTAGGAAATCGTCGCGCGCCTGTAGTCTTTGGCTGGCCACCCCATCGGTTCATCGGGCGGGAAGATGGCCGTTGCGTAGACCGGGTCGTCCGTCTGCGCCCATGCCGCGACTTCTTTGGCGCCCATCGCATACGGCGACCCACTACCGGATACCGGCACTCCGTACTCGACCGTCGACACCGAACTGGACCCGGAGCTTGGGGGTTCGGGCAGCGGATTGTTCGTGGAATAGGTCGGAGTCCACTTCTCGATCCTGTTGTTCGCACTGTCAGCGATGTACACAACGCCGGCGGAACCCACGGCTATACCGATTGGTGTTGAGAACTGGCCCGCTTCGTGACCCGAGACCCCGAACGTTCTCAGAAAGACACCGGCCGTCGAGAACATCTGCATGCGGTTGTTGCCCTTGTCCGACACGTACAAGTCGTTCCCAGTTGATTCGCACGCGATACGCGACGGGCTGTTGAATTCTCCGTTGCCGCTGCCTTTGCGACCGAACTGACCTTCATATTTCCCTTCCGTCGAAAGCCACTCCACACGGTTGTTCCCCGAGTCAACCACATATACTTTGCCATTGCAAAACGCGATTCCGGTTGGATAGCTGAACTGACCTTCACCGGAGCCACTGCTACCAAAGCTGTTCATATACGTACCGCTCGAGGAGAACTCGACGACGCGATTGTTGTTAGTGTCCGCCACCCACACATCACCGTTGGTGTCGAACGCGAGACTGTCCGGCGCGTTGAGCTGGCCGGGACCAGAACTACCAAACGACGTGATCAGCGCTCCCGTAGGGGAGAGCTCATCAATGCGGTTATGTCCGGTGTTGCTCACATAGACATAGCCGGTTACAGGGCTCACATTCAAAGCGATTGGTTGCGACATCGAGTCGGGCGTGTACGAGCCTACGAAGCCCCCCGACGACGACAGCTTCTCTACGCGATTGTTCTGAGTATCAGCGACCCATGTGTTCCCTTCGGAGTCTACTGCCACTCCGTCCGGTTCTTTGAACTGGCCGCTTCCAGATCCCGCGATCCCGGCCCGACAACTGCTAGTGCAGGTCTGCAATTTCGATTCGCCGTTGCTCACGCCAAATCCGACCGCGCTGGAGAACGACGGAGCGGATATGGGCACAGCCCCAGTCGCCGCTGTGGCGACCGTCAGTACGCCACCGGCGTTCTCCGCCGTGATCTGCGCGACGAGCGTGTAGCCAGCATCGTGCGCCTGCGGCGTATAGCTCTGGTTGATCGCGCCCACGATCGGTGTGCACGCTTTGCCTTCAGCGTTACAGTCCTCCCACTGATAGCCGTACGCCAATGGACTGTTACTCCACGTCCCATTTCCTGACACGTTCAGCGTTGTGCCAATCGACGGGCTCGTCGTCGACAACGATGGTGCCGTCGTATTGGATAGCGCTTTGCCGTTCCAAAGCCCCGTCGCGGCACTCGGCTGCGACGCAGATACCAACCGGCCAGTATTTGAATCAATGTTCGTCACACCGTACCGCAGCAGCCACGGTTGGCGACCCGGTGGTGCTACCGCCGTAACATGCCCTTCAGGGTCATACCCATAAGTTGTCTTCAAAATCGGCGAGGTACGCGGGTCCCACTCCGCGCGCAAGCGTCCCTGGGTATCGTACCGGTACGCTGCGACTTCCTTCCTTTCTATTTTTCCTGCGGACGGATTCCAGACAACCGCCACGACTTCCTTGAGCCGGTTCTTGTACCCACCCCATTCGCTTTCGGATTCCCCTTTTGCAGTGGTTTCTTCTTCATAATACTTGAATTCCAACGCGCGACATCCCTGTTCCATTTTTTCGAGCGTACAAGTGGCGCTTGGATGCGGTGCCAGCACCAGCGTCGGCTCGACGATCACTTTGGGGAATTCCCCGCCTTTCGCTGTTTCGACAGCTCTGTATTCGGCTGTGACTGTATCTGTCGCGACCGGCCCTTTGGATACAGTGGCCATCCACATTTCAGTGCCTTTGGGTTTTGTAAATTCGATCGTCGTGCCCTGGGCCGGATTCTTGAAAAGATAGGCGGGGGTTTTTTCTTCGTATTCCAGCGTGAGGTTTTTGTCCCCTTCCGGCGCTTCGAATCCGCCGCCTTTCTTTACTGAGAAATGGGTGAGACCGTCGGGACCGTCCACCAACGCGCTTCCGTCTGGAAGGATTTCCAAACTGGCGCTGCTGGCGAGATCTATTGTCCACTGCGGACCCAGCGGGCTTTCCTTGCCCTCGGTGGGATTGCGCGAGTCGTAGTGCCGCGACACTCCGAGAGACCCCATGCCACCGCTCAGGTTAACATCGTGGGCCTCCATCGCAAAGTCGCCAGACTCGGGATTCACAGAACCGGGACCCAACGCAATAGGCGTCGCAGGAGACACGGTTAGTTCGTATTCCTTTTTCGCGAGGTTGCCCGCATTGTCAACGGCGCTTACCGTCAGTATGTGGGTTCCCGCTCCCAGTTCGGCACCGTTGATCGACCATTCATTGCTGGTGGTGCAGGGTCCGGGAGAGCAGAACCCTCGCTTCGAGCCAATTTCGTGGCCGTCGATCTCGACGCCAATCCATTGCATCCCAGAACTTAGGGTCGGTTCTTCACCATCGGTCGCTTCGACCTTGAAATGCCCCTCAACTTCTCCAAGTTCAAGTTCTTCCCCTTCTGTGCCTTTGCTCACTAGCCCACTCAAGACAATGCCATGAGGAGGCTTGGCATCGGCTTTTAGCACCACTTCCCCTTCCCCGTGTTCGGAGGATGAGGAGTACGGCATGTAACTCCTCGCGCCCACGCGAATATGCGCTTCCGGTTCGGCAAGTGGTTTGGCACCAGTAGCAGTCAGACTGTTGTAGCTGACAATTTCATGCTCTTCGGCTGCACATTGAATACCGGCACACGCCGATTTTTCCAGATAGTTTGTGCCGCCCGTTTTTTCCCAACTTCCCGACCGCTGCACTTCCACCATCGATTCAGACACGCCGAGACCACCATCGTTCATGATGTATTCAAGCTCGCCTGAATGCGGCCCTATCCATGATCCACCGCCAGCCAAGACATTCGTTTCGCCCCCGATTTTGCCAGCGCTGCTGTATTTAACTTCCGAATGTTCGCCGTGTTTCTGCGCGATCCCCGTCGAGACCTGTCCGACATGCGCGTAAAACTGTTCACCGGTCGAACCAGCTTCCGTAGTGGTAATCTCAACAAGCGCATTATTGCCGTTGGATACACCTTCGGCAGAAGCACACCCGCCCCCTCCACACACAGTGGCTTCCATAGCATACGGACTGCCGCTCAGCATGGTTTTATTTTCCTGGCCTTCAGGAGTCTTGTAGGTCTCGATAAACGCGCTCAACCAACCCGGCGTGTCACGCTGCCCAGCCGGTGCGCTCCACGGATAAAGTTCGACTTTGTTCACATAAACATCAAAAATTTTGGTGTAGCCTTTAGTTTTCTCGGTAAAATATGCGTAATCATTTGTCGCATAACTACCCGGTTCGTGCTTCATCCTAAGTTCAGATCCAACAATTTCATGCGTGTAACCGATCCATTCATGGAACCCCCAGTTACCAGCCACCACATTCGACCATGCCTGCCAATACCCCGACAGTTCAGGATCTACCTCAATCGGGTAGTGGAAACTCCCACCGTGGCTCACGCTCACAACTAGTGTGTCGCCGTGGGAGACCGACATGCTCACTGGCACTGCGATCCCTTCCGCATCGCTCGCCGCTGGCGGCTTGACCGTCGCTATCGGCACACCTTCATCCACGACCTCGGCGCCCTCCCTGTCCGCAGCTTCGATCAAGTGCGCCCCCGACCGCATCCCGACTCGGTAGTACAGGACTTCGGGGCTCGCGATAGACCGCAAGACAGCGGTCGCCTCGACTCCAAACAGCGACGGCTTCAACACGGTATCGGTGTCCGCTTGGGTGTTCGCGAACAGAACCCCCTGACCGTCCGCCACCCCTTCCGAGCCGCCCAACGGATTGCCATTCACGTCCACCGGCATGAGTGAGACACCGACGCTCGGGATCTGCGCCCCTTCATCGAGGTGCTTTGGAATCCGCATCGCGACCAGCGGACGCTGCGCTTCGTACCCTCCGGCGGCTTCCTGCGGTGCGAGGTTCACCGCGTCCCAGTGACCGTTGCCGGAGCTTACCGCCACCGGCGCGGTCGACTGCACGACACCGACATCCCCGGACCCCGTTTCGATCTGCTCGATGTTCGCGTTCTTGAAGCCCAGCGACTTCTCGCCCTCGACCAGCGGCGGCGGACCTCCATCCTGCCTGTCCACCACGGCCGGGAATGCTTCCCCGAGCGTCTGGATCGCCTGCGCCTGATCCTGATTCTCATAGCGCGTACGCGAGGCTTCCCGCGCGGCGACCGCTTCCGGGCTCGCCAGCCCGGCTTCACGCGCGGCCTGCAGCTCTTCGCCCGCGCTCGGCGATTCGGGGGTCACCAGCGGACGGTTCAGCGACAAGGACATACCGGCCCCTTCAACGGGCGCCATGAGCGAGGATGGCTGACCTTCCCCAAACGCCGGCGCCACGCCAACGAGCGCGCTCACGAGACACCACAACCCAATCACCACAAGCCGAGCACCAACGCGCATCCTCTCCAACCCCCCTGCCCTCCGGGCCCGTCGTCAATAGGAAGATCCCCCGGATAGACACGCTTCGTAGATCCGGAAGACTGGCGATGAAGATAATTGTCAGCTTCCTGTTCTGCATAGAAGTGTTTCTGACTTTCTCGGTGCTTGCGGACTCCCCACCGTCCACTGGGACCAGCGTGACCTCAGGCGCGTCGGCCACCTGGCAGTACGCGCAGGCGACCGTGCATCCTGGGAGCAAGGCGGTATCCCACCCCCCAAACGCTGCTCACCCAACCCTCAGCGCCGGCGAGCGCGAGCGCTTGACGCAGACGGGAGACGTGGGTCGTGACGGTGCGTGTCGTGCCGCGGGAGCGAAAGCCCCAGACTTCGCGCAGCAGCTCGTCCTTGGAGTACACGCGGGTGGGATCTTGCGCGAGGTGTACGAGCAGCGCGTACTCCTGGCGACGCAGATGGATCGGAGTGTCTGCGAACGTGACCTGACAGGCCGTGGTGTCAATCCGCAGCTTGCCGTATCGGATCGCGGCCGAGTCGTCTACGGGGCTTCGTCGCATCAGTGCACACACGCGCGCGAGCAACTCGGCGTGGACGAACGGAGCGCGGATCACGTCGTCGGCGCCAGCAGCGAAGGCGCGCAGCACATCGCTCGTGTCGCGAACAGCGCTGATCCACAGCGCACGCGTACTGGGGTCGAGATCGGGTGCGAGCCTGCCGGCCCGCAGCTCGTGCAGCGCGTCGAGTCTCGATCCCCGTTGCACGACCTCGCCAAAGACGATCAGGTCGACGCCGCCAGGCGCACACGCTGCTCGCAGTGCACGAGGATCCGTCGCCCGGCGCACCTGATAGTCCTCGAGCGCGAGAGCGTCGGCGATCTTGCCGTTGCTGCGCTCCTCGCCGACGATGAGGAGCGCGGTCTGAGGCCGTTGTAGACCAGCAGGGCCTGCTTGATTCTCGGCCGAGTCGCCGGGCGCTCGCACGGCGCTCATGGCCGTCTCCGCGAGACAGACCGGACGGCCGCCGAGCCACAGCTCGAGGCCGCCAGGCGCCGACGAGCCCGAAAGCCACGCTCGCGTGGCACACGCGCGCAAAGCAGGTTGTACGTTGAAAGGCACATGAAGGGTTACCTCCTTCGTGTCACGTCCCCCGGGCCGCTACAACGGTCGCGGGGGGCAACTGATTTGAGCCGAAGCTAACACTCCGACCTGACTGAAACTACCCTGACGCCGAATGGCCGCACGACGATCCCCTGACGCGCGAAGACGAGCAGCCGACACCGCCTCCGATCCGCTCCAGGATCAGCTCGTTCTCGGACGCGCGCTCCACGAACTGCGCGAACGCGCAGACATCACGCAAGAGCAACTCGCCGCACGCCTCGCCATCGACCCTACCTACGTCTCCCAGGTCGAGCGCGGACGACGAGGCGTCCGCTGGCACACCGTCCTTCGCTTCCTGCGCGCGCTCGAGGCCACGCTCGTCGACCTGGCCACCGAGATCGAGACGCACGACGGCTCCCCCAGGCCTCGGCAGAGCTGAGCGCTCTGGCTCGGAAGTTCGCGATGTATTCGGCAGACGGACACGCTCGCTCTTGACGACCCGCCCGGCCGGTGCCGAGACACAAAAACGCTGCCTGTCGGGTGAGCAAGCGTGACGAACGCTCTCTTCGTCGATTCGGGGAGCAAAACGCTCCGGCCAACAGTCGATAATCAACCCGGCATGAGCAAGCCGCAGCAGATCCGTGACCACGTCGCCTACTTCCTTCAGGACACAGTGAAGGCCTACGAAATCGACGGCGTTTGCGACCGCCTCGGCATGCCTGTCGTCGAAAACGCCTGGACCTACAATTCCAAGCGCGTCTACGTCCAGAACCGACTCGCCGGTGTGCCAGCGGCAGAGCTCATGCAAATCGCCCAACGGGTCATCGACGAGTTCGACGACCCCGAGCTCGAACAGATGCTTGAGGGTGACGGGTTTCGCGGCGTCGACGGCGCCCTGAAGAACATCATCTTCGCCGCCGACGGCGCCAAGCCACGCATCGTGGTCAGCGACGCGCTCAACAACACGATTGACATTGTCGAGGGTGCCGAGCGGTGCCTCATCTACGACCGACCGCTCCCTCCAGACGGTCTGACCTGGACTGAGCTAGTTGGCTGGTGGGCCTCGATTCAATCGATCACCGACGATCGCGCCGCCGCGACTGCACTGTACAAGCGTCTCTACCGATCGCTCGCGAGCCCTCCAGAGGAACTGCTGTTCAGGACCTACTGTGAGCGCTACGCCGACAGCGACGCAGACGTGCCGGCACTGATCCCGCAGGTCTACCTCCACTACAACCCCTACACCGCGCGCGAGCTCGCTTCGATGAATGGCACACAGCTTCCGCGGCAGCGGATGGACTTCCTGCTCCTGCCAGGCGGGCGCACACGTGTCGTCATCGAGGTTGACGGCAAACAACACTACGCCACAGATGATGGTGTCGCCTCGCCACCCCGATACGCAGAGATGGCGCGCGAGGACCGCAGGATCAGACTCGGCGGCTACGAGGTTTTCCGGTTCGGTGGCAGCGAGCTCCACGGCAAGGACGGCAAACACGTCGTGCGCGAGTTCTTCGACCAGCTCATCGAACGCACTACATCCTGAACGCGCTCCACGCCTTGATCCACTGCACGGGCGCGGTCACGGTCGCGAGTGTCACGCCTGCTGATAGAGACGACAAGCAGCCCTCTGTCTGGGCGCCGGACGGGCGCCTGCTAGCCGCCAAAGAGAAGGGTGTTCGTCTGACGAATACGTCGCCGACCTTCCGAGCCAGAGCACGAAGCGTCACAGCCTCCCCGCGCTGATCCGACCCTGCCCGGACACGCCGGTCGGACGGACGTGCAGGCATGTTGTCGCCGGTCACCAACAACAACGAGATGGAGATCGTGCAAGTCAAAGCCGTGCTCGATACCGCCGCGCTCGTGTACGCCCCGGAGGAGCATGGACTGCTCGTTCCGGTGGCGTTCTATCGCGCCCGGGATGGGACTGCACACCAGGTGTGCGTCAACCTCCATCCCGAGGTGGGCTGGCGCGTGATCGATCTCACTGCCACGTTCGTGGCGCGTCTGGAGGGCGCGGACGATCTCCGCCCAAGTGCCGCTGCCTGCGCGAGGGATTACGCGCGGCAGTGCCAGTTGTTCCACGCAGGTCTCAGGGAGAGCCCGCCGACCCTCCACCCGACCTCCGTGAAGGTGCGCCGGCGGTGACTGAGACGCACCCCACACGTCGAGCGTCGTCCCGGGAGCGCGACGGTCGACAGGCCCTCCCTGAAGGGCTCGCGGATCGTCACAGGCCCGCGATCTCCGCTGGCGTATGACCCATCGCCCGGACGAGCCGTCCGGCGTTCTCGGTTGAGATCGTCGTCAAGATCCGGCCGGGATAGACGATCTCGCCCTTGACGACTTGCGAGGTCGGGAGCTCTCCCAGCAGCCGTTGCACCCGGCTCGTGGAGGCATAGCCGGCGAGGCGCGCGAGCTCGGCGTACGTGTGCCGCTCATCACGCTCTCGCCAACGCGCGAACAGTTCCCGCACGAGGCGAACGTCGATCTCCCCCTCGTGGAACCGGTGGAGGCGGCGACGATCGTGGGCCTGCTCGAGCAGCCGCAGGACCCGCAGGTCGCTGAGACCCATGCGCTGCGCGATCTCCCCCACCCTCAGACCCTCTTGCTCCAGCAGCCGCAGTGCAGCGCGCCGCCGCGCCGCACAGCTACGACACGGGCGATCGGGATGCTCGACACACCCCGAGCACGAACCCGCGCCGTCCTTCCAGGACGGTGTGCTCGTTGCTGTCGATGTCTCTTCAGCTCGTGATGGCATTCATGGGCTATCGCATGTCCAGGCGCCATTCCCACCCACGGATCTGGCGCGCGGCGCGCGATGGCTGCTCTCAGACTCTTTGAGATCGGGAGGCTTGTGCCTTCCTGTGCAGCTGACGTGACCTCCGAGCCCACCCCAGCGGCCCTTGCGCGGCACTCGCGACGACGCCGGTCTGGGAGCGTGCTCGGCCGTGGACGAGGGCCGGGAAGCGACGCGCAATACACCGGGTGGCCCCACGGGTGGCCCCAAACCCCGATTTCGCCCTTTCCAGCCGATCTGCCACGCACGGAAACCGCACAACCAAGCGGTTCCCGCCATGGGCCCGCCAGGACTCGAACCTGGGACCAATCGATTATGAGTCGACTGCTCTAACCAACTGAGCTACGGGCCCTCCTCGCGCCGAGCCCGCGAAGCGAGCCGGTCGCGATGGATAGAAGCTACCAGTACCGCGCTCGCCGATCTGGACTCTGGGCCGTGCAGCGATCCGACCACAGCCGGGCCCGAATCAGCGGTCGCCGAAGGGGTTCTCGACCCGTATCCCGGCGTAGTCTTGCCCATCGCTCATGTCCTCGGAGAGAACGATGTCGCAATCCAGCGCACGGGCCGCCTCGAGGATTGCCGCGTCCCAGCAGGAGACACCGAAGCGCTGCCTTGTGGACATCGCGGAGAGCATCACGCCGACCGTCGTCTCCTGCACGGGGAAGCGCCGGAAGGCGGCCACAAGGCTCGTGGCCTGCTCGTGAGTCAGGCGGTCCGCGCGACTCTCGCGGGTCGCTTGGACGTAGAACTCTTGCAGTACCTGCACCGAGAGCGCGATGTCTCTGGAGGCGAGAAGCTCCCTGGCACGTGCTGCCTTCTCCAGCTCCTGCGGATCGCGCGAGATCGTGTAGAGCAGGATGTTGGTGTCAGCGAACCGCACGCGAGTGCAGCTCCTCGCGATCCAGGCGGTCGCGTGCGCTGAAGCGCTCTATCTGGCTCTGGGCGTGCCGTTCCTGGTCCTCGAGTCGCACAAACTCCGCCTCGTGCCGGGAGAGTGAGCTCAGGTAGTCGGCGACGAGCGCACTGACGGAGCTGCCGCGCTCGGCCGCGCTGATTCGTGCAGCGCGATAGACGTCATCTGGAACGGAAACCGTGATGTTTGCCACTGTGTTTCACAGTATCACAGATACACAGGGTGCGTGGCGATGCATTTCGTGCCCTGCGGCGTGCGCATGTGGAATGCTCCGGCGGTCGCCGAGACCAGGCGAACGTGGCTCGCCGCCGGGCGGGTGGCGCAGGCGAGAGCGAGGAGGACGTGATGGCAGAGCGTGCAGCGATCGTGACGGGGGCGTCGAGCGGGATCGGGTATGCGATCGCGCGCATCCTTGGGGAGGAGGGCTATGCGCTGACGTTGGCCGCGCGCAGGCCGGAGAAGCTGCAGGCGGCCGCGGATGAGCTGTCCAAGGAGGGTTACGACCTGCAGGCGGTGGCGGCGAACGTCTCCGACGAGGCGGAGATCCAGAAGGTCGTGGAGGCGCACCGCGAGAAGTACGGTCGGCTGGACGTGCTCGTGAACAACGCGGGCGTGGGGATCGGCGCGCCGGTGGGCGAGATTCAGACGAAGCGGCTGGACATGCAGCTGGACATCAATTTGCGCTCGATCGTGCTGTTCTACCGTGAGTGCGTGGGGATGCTGAAGGAGGCGGCGGCCGAGCACAGAAGCGCGCTGGTCGTGAATACGTCCTCGATCAGCGGCAAGCGCGGCGAGGCTTGGCTGTCGGTGTACTCGGCCAGCAAGCACGGGGTGGTCGGGTGGACGGAAGCGATGAACAAGGAGTTGGGCAACGAGGGCATCAAGTCGACGGCGCTGTGCCCGGCGTTCGTGGACACGCCGATGACGGACTTCGTGAAGGGGCAGGTGAAGGCCGAGGAGATGATCCGCCCGCAGGACGTCGCGGAGGCGGTGCGGTATCTGCTGAAGGTCTCGCCGGCGTGCGTGGTGCCGGAGATGATGTTCGTGCGCCCGGGCGACTCCCTGTAGGCTGATGGCGATGAAGCTGGGCGTGCACATCGGCTATTGGGGCCTCGGCCTGAGCAGCGAGGACCAGCTGAACATCGTCCAGGAGTCCGAGCGGCTGGGCTATGACTCGGTGTGGGCGGCGGAGGCGTATGGGTCGGACACGGCCACGGTGCTCGGCTGGCTGGCTGGGCAGACGTCGAAGATCCGCCTGGGCTCGGGGATCTTCCAGATGCCGGGGCGCTCGGCGGCGATGACGGCGATGACCGCGGCGACGATCGATCAGCTCTCGAACGGGCGGATGATCTGCGGGATCGGCTCCTCGGGACCGCAAGTCGCCGAGGGCTGGCACGGACAGCGGTTCGGCAAGCAGCTGCAGCGCACGCGCGAGTACGTGGCGGTCGTGCGAATGGCGCTGCGGCGCGAGCGGGTCGAGTACCACGGCGAGACGCTCGAGCTGCCACTGCCGGACGGTCCGGGGAAGGCGCTGAAGCTGACGATCGGCACGGTGCAGGAGCAGATCCCGATCTACCTCGCGGCGATCGGCCCGAAGAACACGGCGCTCGCCGGGGAGATCGCGGACGGGTGGATCCCGACGCTGTTCTCGCCCGAGCACGTCTCGGAGCTGCGCCCGCTGCTGGAGGAGGGCGCGGCGCGGTCGGGCAAATCGCTCGACGGGTTCGACGTCGCGCCGACGGTGAACGTGTTCGTCACCGACGACCTGCAGGGTGCGCGCGATGCGATGCGCCCGTTCATCGCACTGTACGTCGGTGGGATGGGCTCGCGCAAGCAGAACTTCTACAACCAGCTCGTCTGCCGCTACGGGTTCGAGGCCGAGGCCAAACAGGTGCAGGACTACTACCTGGAAGGCAAGCGCGAGGAGGCGATGGCGGCTCTGCCGGACGCGCTGATCGACCAGGTGTCGCTGTGCGGCCCGCCCGACGTGGTGCGCGAGCGCCTGGCGGTGTATCGCGACGCGGGCGTGGGCACGCTGGGGGTCACCCCGATCGCGTTCACCGCCGAGGATCGTCTCGCACAGCTGCGGCTCGTCGCCGAGCTCGCGGCAAGCTGACCTCGCGGTCGCGAGCGAGATGGAACGGGTTATGGGTGGGTAAGCCGTGAGCCGGCCCTGTCATCGGTTGCGGTCCAAGCCGCTTACCACAGCTGTTGGCATCTGAGAGCGCCTCAAGACGACTGCTGCTGGGCGCGTTCGGCGACCCTGGACATGCGTTTCCGATGATCGCGCTCGGCAAGGCGTTGCGGGAGCGCGGCCACGAGGTCACGCTGCAGACGTGGCGGCGCTGGCAGGCGAACGTCGAGGCCGAGGGCCTTACGTTCGCGGCGGCGCCCGAGTACACCGTGTTCCCGAGCGGCGGTCCGGGCGGCGAGCCGCTGGACTTCTATGAGGCGGTGGTGCACGCCACCGAGGACACGCTGCCGCTCGTGCGCGAGCTGCGTCCGGATGCGGTCGTGGCGGACATCCTCACGCTCGCCCCGGCGCTCGCGGCGGAGTTGGAGGACATACCTCGCGCGACGTTGATCCCACACGTATACCCCGAGAACGAGCCGGATGCGCCGATCTACTCGTTGGGCGCGCGGCTGCCCCGCACGGCGGCCGGACGTGCGATGTGGCGCCGCGCGCAGCGACCGATCCGCCACGGCGTCGAGCGCGGAAGGATCGAGCTGAACGAAACGCGAAAGCGCCTGGGGCTGGGCTCGCTCGAGTACGGTCACGGCGGCACCAGCCATGAACTGACGCTCGTGGGTACGTTCCCGCAGCTGGAGTATCCCCGCGCGTGGCCGGAGTGGGCGCACGTCGTGGGGCCGCTGATGTGGGAGCCCCCGACCGATGACGTCGAACTGCCCCCAGGCGACGATCCGCTCGTGCTGATCGCGCCGTCCACCGCCCAGGACCCCGATCACCGTCTCCTGCACGCGGCGCTGCGCGGTCTCGCGGATGCGCCCGTGAGGGTGCTGGCGACATGGAACCGCCGCCTGCCCTCGAAACCCCTCCCGGTGCCCGCAAACGCGAGGGTGGTCGAGTGGGTCTCTTACGCGCGCACGATGCCTGAGTGCGACGTGGTCGTCTGCCACGCGGGCCACGGCACCCTCGCCCGCGCGCTGGCCAGCGGCTGCGCCGTGGTCGCCTGTCCGCATATCGGCGACATGAACGAGAACGCCGCGCGCCTGGACTGGGCCGGAGCGGGCGTGCGGTTGCCCTGGCGCTTCGCTAGGCCACGACCGCTGCGCCTGGCTGTGGACATGGCCCTGAGCGAACCGTCGATCCGGGCTCGCGCGAGCAACCTCGCTGCATGGATCACCGCCAACGATCCGGGCGCTGCAGCCGCTGCGCTTGTGGAGCAGCTGGCTGGGCACGATCCAACCAGCTCGGCCCACCCGGTCTCGGCCTCGCCCGCCCAGGCAGAACAGTAGGCGTAGAACTACCCAAGCAACGTCAAAAACAGCTCCGGGGGTGGGACTCGAACCCACAACCTCTCGGTTAACGGCCGAGCGCTACCGCCAGTTGAGCTACCCCGGATCGGACTACCTCGGACAGAATGCCCAGGCACATGAGACTCTACGAAAGTTGACGCAATCCCGCCTCCACCTCGACGTGGCAGTTGCTGCACAATAGGATGCACTTCTTCGCCTCGCCGCGAGCCTCCGCCAACGAGCGAGCTACGCCTCGGTGACTCAATCCGAACTTCTTGCCGGCGGCGTCAAGGTGGTGGAAGTGGAGCGCTCCAATGCAACGATCGTAGCCGCACGCCTGACACGCGCCACCAGCGTCCTCGACCAGCACCTGCTTGACTCGCCGTCGTCGGCGCGTTACAGCCTCTGACCGGCACTTCAAACAGCGATACCCACCGCCACTGCGACGCTGGAATGCGGTCATTCCGTGATGCGGACACTTGAGCGTCATCCGCTTTTCCCCTCCAGTGCTTACGTAGTGTCTCTTTGCGGCGTTCGTCTTCAGTCCATACTCGCGCAACCAGTGTCGCACCGTCGTCTGACTGCGATTCACCGCCTCAGCGATTTGTCGGGTAGACAACCCTCTGTTGACGAGCTCCTCCAGATCGTGTCGGCCGAGCCCGCCCCGAGCGACGTGCTTGTCGCGGTTGACAGCCCGCAGTCCATGTTTCTCAACCCAATACCCGACGGTCGATTCGTGCAGATCAAAGCGCCGCCCGATCTCTGCCAACGAGAGACCCTGGTCCAAGAGATGCTCAAGTGAGGCGCGATCCATGCACCGCATTGTCCCGCACGGTGCGGGCGGAATCCTACAAACATACGTTCCACTTTGTGCCGAAAGCGTGCCAACTTCGTGACTTCGACCGGCCAGCCCTTCCCTACCCCGTCTCCTCCAGCGCCCGCTCGTAAGCCAGATCGAACTCGCGCTTGACCTCGGCGCGGCGCAACGCCAGCTCGCTGACGTCGCCCGACTCCTGCCCCCGCGCGCGCTGGATCTCGCGGTCGATGCGAGCCAGCTCCAGCTGCATGCGCTGGGACTCGAGCATCGCCGGGGCGGGGACCTCGCGGCCGGCCTGGACGACCAGCTCGGCGAGCAGGCCCGACAGCTCCGGGTCGTCCTCGGGGAGCTGGGCGCCGGGGTCGGTGAGGTGCGCGCGCAGATGGCCGGCCGCGCGGCGCAGCAGGTCGCTGGTGAAGTGGGCGACGAGATCGAGTTCGCCGAGCGCGCGTGCGCCCGACTCGGGCTCGGCGATGCACTGGGCTAGAAACGCCCGCTCGGTACTCTCGCCGCGCGAGGCGACCGAGGCGCGGGGCGTGCGCGCGCCGGCGTCATCCCCGGTGGCGGAGCGAGTCGCCTGCGGGCGCGGGCCGCGGGCGGCCAGGGTGCGCTCGGCGAGGGACTCGGGCAGTTGCAGGCGCTCGGAGACGGTGCGCGTCAGCTCCATGCGCAGCGCGCTGGGCGGGAGCGTCGCGAACACGGGTCGCAGCTCGTCGAGCATCCGGTCGCGACCCTCGGGGCTGCCGTAGTCGCCGCCGTCCAGGACGCGCTCGACACGGAAGCGCACGAACGGCACCGAGGACTGCACTGCGCGCTCGATCGCTGAGGCCCCCTCGCTCTGCACCAGCTCGGCCGGATCGGTGCCGGCCGAGAGCGGCACGACGCGCAGCTCCAACTTGCGTCGGGCGGCGAGACCGGCGGCGCGCAGCATCGCCTCCTGCCCGGCGCTGTCGGCGTCGAGCGCCAGCAGCACGGTGGGCGCCATCCGCGCCAGCTCCCCGACCTGCTCGGCCGTCAGCGCGGTGCCCATCAGACCGACGGTGTTGCGAAAGCCGGCCTGGTGCAGGGCGATGACGTCGGTGTAGCCCTCGCACAGGATCGCCTGCCCCGACTTGGCGGCGTGAGAGCGCGCGAGGTCTGCTCCGTACAGGTGCAATCCCTTGTGGTAGACGGTGTTGTCTGAGGTGTTCAGGTACTTCGGGCGCTGATCCTCACTGAGCGCCCGCGCGCCGAACCCAAGCACGCGCCCGCGGGTGTCGGCGAGCGGGAACATGATGCGCGAGCGAAAGCGGTCGTACAGCCGCCCGTTCTCCTGGGAGCGCTGGGCCAGGCCGGTCGCATACAGCTCGGCCTCGGAGAAGCCGCCGCGCAGCGAGCCCGTGAGCACGCGATCCCAGGCGCTGGGGGCGTAGCCGACGTGGAACTCGCGCAGGATCTCCTCCCCCAGCCCGCGGCCCAGCAGGTAGTCACGCGAGCGGGCGGCCTCGGGCGACTCCCACAGGCAGCGTTCGTAGTAGCCGCTCGTGCGGGCCAGCAGCTCCAGCAGCCGTTCGCGCCCGCGACGGCGCCTGGCCGCCTCGGGGTCCTCCTGCTCGCGCTCCAGCTCGATCCCGCAGCGGTCGGCCAGCAGCTCCAGAGCGCCTTTGAAGTCGACGTTCTCGGTCTCCTGCACGAACTTGAAGACGTCCCCGCCGGCCTGGCAGCCGAAGCAGTAGTAGACCTTCTGCGTCGGGTCGATCCCGAACGAGGGGGTGCGCTCCTCGTGGAACGGACACAGGCCCTCGTAGTTGCTGGGACCGGCGCGGCGCAGGTCGGTGCGCGCGGAGACGAGCTCGACGAAGTCGACCGCGTCGCGGATGCGATCTCGCGACTCGCTGGTGTAGAGGGCCATCGCCCGCCAACGCTAGCGGGCGAAGGCTTGGGGCACCTGGAGGGCTGTATAGGCCCTGATGCAGTAACGGTCGGTCATCCCCGCCAGGTAGTCAGTGACGCGCTCCGCGAGGCCCTCGTCGGCCGAGCGCAGATCAGGCAGCAGCTCGGGATGGGAAACGTAGTGCTCGAACAGGGTGTGCACCACATTGGCGATGCGCACATGCTCGGCGCGGACCGCGGGTCCGAGGTAGACGCGCTCGAACATGAACTTGCGCAGCTCCCCCATCGCGGCGCCGGCCTCTGTGCCCTGGACGATGTCACCCGCGCCGGCGGAGTGCTCGACCAGATCGTGCACGAGCGCGTCGATCCGGGAGGAGCCGCTGTCGCCGAGCACCGCGATCGGCTCGCCGGGCAGCTCGTCCTCGCGCAGCAGCCCGGCGCGCAGCGCATCGTCGATGTCGTGGTTGATGTAGGCGACGCGGTCGATCAACCGCACGATGCGCCCCTCCAGCGTGCTGGGGAGATCGGCGCGACCGGAGTGGCGGGCGATCCCATCCCGCACCTGCTCGGTGAGATTGAGCCCGACACCGTCGCGCTCGAGCTCGTCGACGACGCGCAGCGAGTGCTCGTAGTGGCGAAACCCGCTGTCGAAGCGCTCGCGCAGACAACGATCGAGCACCTCCTCGCCGATGTGTCCGAACGGCGGATGCCCGAGGTCGTGGCCGAGCCCGATCGCCTCGGTGAGGTCCTCGTTCAGCGCGAGCGCGCGCGCGACCGTGCGCGAGATCGTCGTGACCTCGAGCGTGTGCGTGAGCCGCGTGCGGTAGTGATCGCCCTCGGGCGCGACGAACACCTGCGTCTTGTGCGTGAGCCGGCGAAACGCCTTGCTGTGCACGATCCGGTCGCGGTCACGCTGAAAGGGGGTGCGCAGCGCGCAGTCTGGCTCCTCGCGCGCGCGCCGTGCGGGATAGGAGCGCGCAGCGAGAGGCGACAGCGAAGCCTCCTCATGGGCAATCGTGAGCGCGGCGAAGCGCGCGGCGACCGAGTCGTGGTCGGTGGCGATGCCCATCAGCCGATTGTGCCAGCGGCAGCGGCGAAGATGCTCAGCGCTCGCGCTGCCAATCGCCGCGCATGCCCGCGACGTGCATCCAGTGGTGCCAACCCTTCATCTCACCGGGGTCCTCGTCATACACACCCGCCCCACCCCCGGGCTCAGGCAGATCCTGAGCCGCGGCCGAGTCGATGCGCAGATCCACGCCGCGCTCGTGCAGCGCTGCCACGTCCGCTGCCTCGACGAACCGCCGCCCGTGCCCTGGGGTCGAGATGACGATGCCGTGAAAGACGTCCTTCTCGGGCGCCGCCACGACGTGGTGAACCGTGCCCACCTGCTGCCCGTCGGAAGCCAGGACCGGGACGTCCTTCTCGAGCACCTCGTAAGCGATGGGCAGTCCCTCGTCCATGGGAACCACGATACATGCCGCGAGCGCCTCGGCGGCTGCTTCTCTAAGAAGCCGCCGCCGGCATCAGCCGGACGTGAGCGTGGTGCTCGAGCGTCTCGGAGATCGCACGCTCGGCTTGGCCGAGCGCCTGCTCGGGCGCGCTCGGAGCCTCGGCCAGGGGCAGGCCGAGCGCCTCGGTCATGAAGCGATAGGCGTCGGGATCGAGCGGAAACGACGCCGCCTCACACGCGCCGCACACAACCCCTCCGGCGGCGCCAGAGAACCCGACGAGATGCTCGCGCTCCCCGCAGCCCGCGCAGGCTCCGAGCTGGGGCGCGAGACCGGCCGCGAGCATCAGCTTCAACCGGAACGCAAGCGCGTCCGCTCGGCCACTGGCCGATCCGGAGCTGGCGTCCAGCAGGGACAGGCGCCGGCAGAGCAGGTTGAACACGTTGGGGTGCGGCTCGCCGGTCTCGAACAGCCGCCCGACGGCGTCACACGCGCGCGCGGCGGCGTCGAGCGCGCGTGCGTCCGAGCGTAGGCGCGGATAGGCCTCGACCGTCTGCGCCCCGGTGACCGTCAGCAGCTCGCCACGGCCTTCGTGCAGGTCGAGCTGCAAGCGGAAGAACGGCTCCAGTCGCCCCCCGAAGCGGCTGCGCGCGCGGCGAACGCCCTTGGCGATCGCACCCACACGCCCAAGCTGAGGCGTGTAGAGATGCAGGATGCGATCGGCCTCGCCGTAACGCAGCGAGCGCAGCACGATCGCCTCCGTCTTGACAGGTCCGGGCATCGCCATCGAGTCTAGGATCGAGCCCGGCGCACCCGCCGGTGCCATGCCGGATCCCCGCGGGAAACCGCCATCCCATTTCTATACTTAGTGAAGTAATGAGTGAGATCACCGTTTACAGCACCGATCCATGTTCGTTCTGCGCCCGCGTCAAGGGCATACTCGAGACGCGCGGAGTCGAGTTCTCCGAA
This sequence comes from uncultured Solirubrobacterales bacterium, assembly GCA_963744245.1. Lineage (GTDB taxonomy): Bacteria > Actinomycetota > Thermoleophilia > Solirubrobacterales > Solirubrobacteraceae > Palsa-744. The sequence goes on along the minus strand of CAVUST010000001.1, from coordinate 2,050,715 downwards.
GTCAACCTGTCGAAGGACCCGCAGGGACGAGTGGAGCTCGCGAGCAGGACGGGCATGATGACGTTCCCCCAGGTGCTGATCGACGGCGAGCTGCTGGGCGGGTTCGCCGAGGTGCAGGCCGCCATCGAGAGCGGCCGCCTGGACGAGCTGCTCGCCGCCTGAGCCGGCTTTCGCTCGACTCCGGACCGCAGGGCCGGGCCACGTCTTGCCCTCACACCCGTCGAGCGCGTCGACGCGGGCGCGACTGACAGGTCTCGCACACGTAGGTGCCGCGCCCGGCCACGACCAGCTTCACGATCGTGGTCCCGCAGCGCACGCACAGCTCGCCGGCACGGAGGTGCACGAGGAAGCGATCCTGAAAGGAGCCGCGCACGCCGTCGACGTGACGGAAGTCGTCGATCGTCGCCCCGCGCGCGTCGATGCCTTCGGTGAGCGCCTCGATGATCGTCTCGCGCAGACGCGAGTACTGCTCGCGAGACAATCGTCCAGCGGGTCGCAGCGGGTGCACGGCGGCGCGGAACAGCGCCTCGTCGGCGTAGATGTTGCCGATGCCCGCGATCCGCCGCTGGTCCAGCAGCAACGCCTTGATCGGAGCCGTCCGCCCGCTGGCGAGCGAGCGCAGGTGCTCGGCGGTGAAGCGCTCGTCAAACGGCTCATACCCCAGGCGCACCGCGAAGAACGCCTCCAGCGCATCGCTCCCGAGCAGCAGCTCGCCGGTGCCGAACCGGCGCGGGTCCACGATCGCCAGTCGCCTTCCCCCGCGACTGCCATGCCCATCCCGTCGCGCAGGCGCAGCGTCGGCTGCCGTGGCCCGTCGCGTCCGCAGCGGCCCCAGCTCGATGCGCACACGGGTGTGCACCGGCTCGGGATCGGGCTCGCACAGAACCGATCCGGTCATGCGCAGGTGCTGGGCCAGATGCACGTCGTCGGACAGGTGCCACACCAGATACTTGCCACGGCGACCAAGCCGCTCCACCCGCCGCCCGACGATCGCGTCGGCGAGCTCGCCCGGGGCGAGCGGGCGCGACCAGCGCGAGTCGAGGATCTCCACGCGCTTCAGCCGGCGACCCTCCACCAGCGGCGCGAGCTGGCGTCTGATCGTCTCGACCTCTGGCAGCTCGGGCATCGGTGCTCAGCTTATGACCACCACGCCCGCCTCCCCGCGAAGCTCGGAGCACACGGCCGGCGAGTCATGCCAGGAACGGCTGCCCCGGCAGACTCTCCGCGTCGCGGCCGGCGAGCCAGCGCAGGACCGTGGCGCCGACGTCGGCCAGTGGCCCGTCGTGGCGCATGCCCGCGTGCCTGCCCGCGAGACGATCGGAGCGCGCCGCGAGCATCTCTGCCGTGATCGCCAGCAGCGGCGCGTACTCGCGCGTGTGATCGGTCCCCGGATGCGCTGGATCGACGCCGTGATCGGCCGTCACGATCAACAGGTCCTCGTCGCGCAGCCGCGGAAGCCACTGCGCCAGCTCGGCGTCGATCGCGCGCAGAGCCTCATGAAAGCCGAGCGAGTCCTTGCGATGACCGTACACCTGGTCGGTCTCGATCAGGTTGACGAACACGAGCCCCCGGTCGAGCTCGTCGAGCAGTCCGCGCGCGCTCGCGAGCGCGCGCGCGTTGGTCGCACCCGGATGGGATCGGCCGATCCCGACGCCCGCGAACAGGTCGGAGATCTTGCCGACGCCATGCGTCGGCACGCCCACGTCGACCAGCTCCTGCAGATAGCCGCCCGAGGGCGGCGCAAGCGCGAAGTCGCGCCGCCCCTCGGTGCGCTCGAACGCGCCCGGCTCCCCGGTGAACGGACGCGCGATCACTCGGCCGACGGCGTGCTCTCCGGTCATCTGCGCCCGCGCGGCGGCGCAGGCGCGATACAGCTCCTCGATCGACACCCGCTCGACGTGTGCGGCCAGCTGCAGGACCGAGTCCTGGGAGGTGTACAGGATCAGCGCGCCCGTGCGCAGGTGCTCCGCGCCGTAGTCTTCGATCGCGGCGATGCCGTTGTAGGGGCGGTTGCACACGACCTCACGGCCCATCGCCGCTTGCAGGCGCGCGATCACAGGCGCGGGAAACCCGTCCGGGTAGGTGGGCAGGGGCCGCTCGAGCACGATTCCCATCAGCTCCCAGTGGCCCGCCGTGGAGTCCTTGCCGGGACCGAGCGCGTGCAGGCGCCCGTACACCGCCGGGTCGACCGCGGGCGCAACGCCGGCCAGCGGCAGGATCGACCCCAGACCCAGCGAGGCGAGCACGGGCAGCCGCAGCCCACCCACCGCCTCGGCCACGTGGGCCAGCGTGTTCGTGCCCTCGTCGCCGTACTCGGCGGCGTCGGGGAGGGCGCCGACGCCGCACGCGTCGATCACGAGCACGAACGCCCGGCGACCCGACTCCTCCCCCATCGCGTGTCGATCTGCGAGCTCGCTCATACGATCGTGACCTCCTCCCGTCAGGCGCATCATCCTCTCTCATCGAGGCTCGCGATGGCCTGCTGACGGACTCAGCTCAGCGTACGCGCCCGAGTCGATCGGCGGACGATCGGCGCGGACCGTCAGCCTCCCCGCCTGGCGCGGGGGTGCGCGTCGAAGTAGACGTCCTTCAAGCGCTCCGCCGACAGGTGGGTGTAGACCTGGGTGGTCGCCAGATCGGCGTGGCCGAGCATCTCCTGCAGCGAGCGCAGGTCACAGCCACCCGCGAGCAGATGCGTGGCGAACGTGTGGCGCAGCGTGTGCGGGCTCATCTCGCGCTCCAGGCCGGCGCGGCGCGCATGGCCCTGGACGATCTTGTACAGCCCCTGGCGTGTCAGCCCGCCGCCGCGAGAGTTGACGAGCAGCCGCGACTGGACCCGCACTCCCACCAGCGCCGGACGACCGCGCTGCAGATACGCGCGCGTCGCGGCGATCGCGCTGGAGCCGATCGGGACGATTCGCTCCTTGGCGCCCTTGCCGCGCGCGCGCAGCAAGCCCTCCTCGAGATCGACGTCTCCCAGCTCCATGCAGGTCGCCTCCGAGGCACGCAACCCGCATGCGTACATCAGCTCCAGCAGCGCCCGGTCGCGCAGCGCCAGCGGCTCGGTCCCACGGGGCTCGCCGAGCAGCCTCGTCACCTCTCCGCGCGTGAGCGCCACCGGCAGGCGCTGAGTGCGGCGCGGCCCGCGCAGCTCCGCGGTCGGATCGTGCGCGATCGTGACCTCGCGGCGCAGGTGCCGGTAGAACGAGCGCAGACACGCGGCCTTGCGCCGCAGGGTCGCCGCGGAGACGGCGGTACGCCCCTTCGCCTCCTCCTCGCCGTCCGCGGGCTCAGGCGGAGCGTCAGTGGCCAACTCCGACAGGAACGCCGCGAGATCGCCATGCTGCGCTCGCAGCGGATCGACGTCGCGCCGGCGCAGGAACTCCCCGAACTGCAACAGGTCCGAGCGGTATGCCTGCAGCGTGTTACGCGACAGGCCCCGCTCGAGCTCCAGGTAGGCGAGGAACTCGAGCACGAGCGGCTCGATCCCTCCGATCGCCGGTGACGCGGCAGCGGTACTCACATACCGAGCTTCGCTTCCGCCCGGCCGGCTCCTGCCCGTGGATCGTCGCCGTCCGCGACACCAGCCCCGTCATGCCCGCCGCCCGAGGGCCCGTCCGCGAGCAGTTGCCCTGCAAGCTCGCCCAGCGCGGCACCGCCGGCGAGCGCGGCGCCGAAGAACAGCGGGTCCTGCGCCAGCCCGCGACCCATCGTGTGCACGGACAGTCCCGACGCCGCGTACGCGGGCAGGTCGATGCTCGCGCGACGCCAGTCGTGGCGGGTGATGCGCGCGGGGCGCTCGACGTCGATCTCCAGTCCGGGCCGGCTGGGCATCGCCCCCCCGAGCACCGCGCCGAGGCCCGCGCGCAGATCGGCGCCGACGGGCGAGCGCATCCCCGCCGGCAGCGCGACCGTGACGGGCGCCAGCAGCAGGTCGAGCACGGTGAGCGTGTGGTGGGAGATGCCGCGATGGCGCGCGCGTGGATCGCCCGAGGACATTCGCGCGACGAGCAGCGCCTCGCACCCGAGTGCGAGCGCCGCGTGCGCGCTGTCCAGCGCCGACAGCCCGCCATGGCCCAGCGCCGAGTCCGAGCCCACGATCCCCGGTCCGGGCCCGCATACCACCGCGTCCCAGCCGAGCGCGCCCAGAGCGTGGTGCAGCGCCCCCGCGGTCGTGATCGCCTCGCCCTCGCCGCCGAACGTGGCACCCGCCGTGAGGTGCCCGGCGAGCAGCCCGCGCTCGCGCAGCGCGCGCACGGTGCGCGAGTGCCCACCGGGGAGCGCACCGCCCTCGGTCTGCACGTAGCCGAGGCGACCGTCGGGCACTGCCCGCGCGAACGCCCACGCGACCGGCGCGAGCTGGCCGTGCAGCGCGAGCACCGCGACGGGTCGGCGCAGAGGCAGGTTCATCGGCCGCTCGTCCTCGACCGGCCGGACGGCGTGCTGGAGGCTCGTGTAGTTGAGCTTCATCACGTTCGCCCCGGGCGCCCCGTCGCCACTGCACCCGCGCGTGAGGTTGACGTGCACGACGTCGAACCCGCCCGACCCCAGCCCGAGGTCCAGCGCCTGGGCGTTGACGATCACCTCGTCGCCGATCTGCGCGGCGCCGACGAGCGCCACGTCGGCGATCGCCGGGCGTGAGCGACCGTGCAGCTCGACCACAAGATCCTGCTCGGGCCCGTCCAGTGGTCCGGCGTCGACGACGGTGGCGCGGCGGAGCTTCAGGACCTGCGTCACGGTAGATGGTGGGTTGAGGGGGTCGGGCCGTGGATGGCAGACGCCGGACACGAGCGCAGGCGTGCTACCGATCGTCCGGGATCGGCCAGCACGTCGAGCATCGTGGGTGGCGTCTGACGCCGCGGAACGGCCGCATCAACCCCGGCAGATAGCGTGACGTAGGTCCTCAACATGGATGCCGCAAGCTACACACCACGAGCGCTGCCGGCCTCAGATGGCTCGCGCCGAACGTTCACGTCGACGTCGCACCCGCACTCCGGCAGGTTGGCGAGCTCGTGCGCGCGAGCGATCAGCTCGGCCGCGATCCTGTCTGCCTGCTCGGCCGCGACGTCGTGAAACACGGCCTCCACCCGCAGCACGCCGGGTGCGCTCGGCGCGATCGCACCGGGTTGAGCGCCTCCGGACAGCCCGGTGGGACTCACGAGCGGGAGGCATGCGTCGGGGCCTCGCCGGCGCGGACGACGACGTCCTCAGCGCCACCGTCAGCGACCTCGGAGACCTCCCCTGCCCGTGCGAGCGCCGCGGAGACGAACTCGCGAAACAGCGGCGCGGGGCGCTCCGGGCGGGACTTGAACTCGGGATGGAACTGGGAGGCGACGAAGAATGGGTGATCTGCGAGCTCGATCGTCTCCACGAGCCGATCGTCTGGCGAGGTGCCGGACACCGTCAACCCCGCCGACTGCAGGCGCTTGCGCAGCAGGTTGTTGACCTCATAGCGATGGCGATGGCGCTCATAGACGACCGCTTCACCGTAGATCTCTCGTGCGCGCGTGTCCTCGTGCAGCTTGATCGGGTCCGCGCCGAGGCGCATCGTGCCGCCGAGATCGGCGACCTCCTTCTGCTCGGGCAGCAAGTCGATCACCGGATAGGGCGTCTCCAGGTCGAACTCGGTCGAGTTGGCGCCCTCCATGCCGGCAACGTGGCGCGCGAACTCCGCCACGGCGACCTGCATGCCCAGGCAGATGCCTAGATAGGGAATCTCCTGCTCTCGCGCGATCCGCGCCGCGGCGATCTTGCCCTCGATCCCGCGCCCGCCGAACCCTCCCGGGATGAGAACGCCGTCCGCCGCCGCGAGCCGCCGGGCCGCATCGGCGTTGGGGTCCTCCAGGCTCTCGGAGTCGACCCACTCGATCCGCACCCGCCCGCCCTGCAGCGCGCCGGCGTGCCGCAGCGCCTCGGACACCGACAGGTAGGCATCGGCGAGCTGCACGTACTTGCCGACGATCGCGACCGTGACCTCGCGCTCGGCCCGTTCGGCGCGCTCGATCGGCTCGCGCCAATCCGCCAGCTCAGGCGCGGGCGCCTGCATGGCGAAGTGGTCGAGGATGAAGTCGTCCACGCCCTGATCGGCGAACACGAGCGGCACCTTGTAGATGTCGTCCACGTCGCGCGCGCTCGCGACGGCGTCCATCGGCAGGCTCGCGAACAGCGCGATCTTCTTGCGGATCTCGTTCGAGAGCGGTCCCTCCGAGCGGCACATGAGCATGTCCGGCGCGATGCCGATGCGCCGCAGCTCGTTGACGGAGTGCTGCGTGGGCTTGGTCTTCAGCTCGCCCGCGTGCCCGATGTAGGGGACGAGCGTCAGGTGGATGTACATGCACCGCCGCCGCCCCACGTCCACGGGAAACTGGCGGATCGCCTCCAGGAAGGGCAGCGACTCGATGTCCCCGACGGTGCCCCCGATCTCGGTGATGACCACGTCGACGTCGCTGGACTCCGCGATCAGCGCAACCCGCTGCTTGATCTCGTCGGTGATGTGCGGCACCACCTGCACGGTGCCCCCCAGGTAGTCGCCACGCCGCTCGCGGCGGATGACCGTGTCATACACCCCGCCCGCAGTGACGTTTGAGGCGCGGCTGGTGTTGGCGTCGGTGAAGCGCTCGTAGTGGCCGAGGTCCAGGTCGGTCTCGGCGCCGTCCTCGGTGACGAACACCTCGCCGTGCTGGTACGGCGACATCGTGCCCGGGTCGACGTTGATGTAGGGGTCGAACTTCTGCATCGCCACGCTCAGCCCGCGCGCGACGAGCAGCCGTCCGATCGAGGCCGCCGCGATGCCCTTGCCCAGCGAGGACACGACGCCGCCGGTGACAAATATGAACCGGGTCTTCGCTGGAGTGTCCGCGTGGCGGTCGGTGCTGGGCATGCTCATCTGGGCGCTCGGCATCAGAGTAGCTGACGACCTGGACGCGCCGCCATAGGGCGTCGATGGGCAAGGGAGACAAGGACGCAGGGAGCGTGGCGTACTACGTACGCGAGCGACCGAGGACACAGTGTCACGCCGGCCAGCGGCGTCCTATGGCCTGCCCCAGGAGTCCAGCCCGCGCAGCAGCGGCACCCTTGAGACGAGCTCGGAGATCGAGCGCAGCTCCCCGTAAACGGTCAGTCCGAGCAGCAGCGCGAGCGCGATCAGCTGGCCGGTCTGGCTCAGGCTGACGACGAGCCACAGCCCCGCGAGCGCCCCGAGCAGGTTGGCTCCGGTGTCGCCCAGCATCGCCCGTTCGCGCAGGTCATACGTCCCGGCGACGAGCGCGGGCCCGACGAACAGTCCGAGCATCCACAGCGGGCGCAGTTCGCGCACGCCGACAGTCAGGCCCACGCCGAGCAGCACGAACACCTTGATCGCGCGGCCCGGGCGCAGATCGAGCAGGTTCAGCGCGTTCGTCGCCAGCACGAGCACGCCGGTTGCCAGCAGCCAACTGCCGACCGATGGGTTGACGTAGCTCGTCGCCAGCAGCGCCAGCCCGAGCGAGCCGATGGCCTTGACCGTCCCGGTGGACAGCTCGCCGCGCAGCGCCGCCGCACCGTGACCGCGCCATCCGCGTGGTCCAGGAACGGCGCCGGGGGAATCGCCGAGCGTGTCGTCGATCAAGCCCAGACAGGCGACGCCCAGCGCATACATGGCGACGGGGATCAGCTGCGGACCCAGGAACGTCGTATGCGAGATGCGTTCGATCAGAACCAGTGGCGCCAGCGCCAGCAGCGCGGCGATGGGGATGAGCACGCCGAACGGGAACGGCAGCTCACGCGCGCGATAGTTTGCTCGGATGTGACCCTCTGCGCGCAATGCGCTCAGCATTGGCGGCGCGAGCAGCACGGCGAGGGCGAAGGCAAGCAGGAACGGCAGGGCACGCATGCCGGGAAGCTAGCGCCATTCGCGGATGGGAGCGTGTGGGGATGCTGTTCCTGTCGGCGCATGCGCCGACAGGCGGGAGCGCGCATGCGCGCTCCCGAGGCAAGCCGCATGCGGCTTGCCTACCGAACGGCGCATGCGCCGTTCGGCGGAACTGCACATGTGCAGTTCCGAGCAGGCCCGCATGCGGGCCTGCTGACCTCCCCGCACGCGGGGAGGTCGACCCGATCAGCTTTAGAACGCAGCATGCGGCGCCACCTGCGGTCGGACTACGGCACCGCGCTCGGCAGCAGCGAGTCAGCCGTGGGCTTGACCCCGAACGCGCCATGCGCGCCCGCCAGCGCATACGCAAGCGCCGCCTGGCCGGCCGGGGCGTCGAGATCGTCCACGCTGGAGACGTTCTTGCTCTTGTACCACGCGATCTGACTGGGTTCGGTGCCGATCAGCTCGACCCCGACGGCGGGCACTCCGACCGCGGCGACGCCGCTCAGCAGTCCGGTCTCGAACGCAGCGCTCGCCGCGTTCTGTTCGGGAGTCATGCTCGTCGGGTCCGCGCGCACCACGACGAGGCCTTCGAGACGGCCCAGCTGTCCGTCGAACGCGCTCAGCAGACCGCCCCGCACACGACTGAGCAGCTCGCGATCGACCGCCTGCCCGCCGCTGACCAGCTGCCGTCCCGCGAGTTTGCCGAACCGTTCGATCAGCGCCGTCGAGCCTTCCAGCGCCGCGTAGTGGGTGCCGACCGCCTCCTGCGCGATCGCGGGCAGGTCCAGCGGCTCGCGCACCGCCGCCACGACCGTCAGATCCCCACCTGCCTGCGTGACCGCCGAGCGCACCAGCCCGTCGACGTGGTCGGAGGAGGCGCCGAGAAACACCAGCCCGACGCTGCGTCCGCTCAGCAGGTCGTGAACCGCCAGCGGATACAGCCCGTTCGAGAACGCTTCCTCGTCGGTGAGCTTCTCCTGCAGCTGTTCTGCCTGCTTGCGCGCACCGCTGACTTCGGAGTTCAGGTTCGCGACGATCCCGTTCTTCGCCGAGGACACCAGGTTGGAGTCACCGATCGCCACGCCGATCACGATGCCGACCGCGAGGGCGAGCAGGACGGCCGCCAGGGACAGCGCGTGGTAGCGGTAGTCGAACATCGCTCGTCGGGAGCATAGATTGGGGTGGTTCGGAGAGGTCGAGCTGGGAGCGGCGGGCGAGCCTCAGCCGGTGCTGAACAGCAACTGGAGCTTCAGCCACAGCAGATCCACGACGTCGCGCAGCGCCGGGGTCATCCACACGACCGCGATCATCGCGATGAGGCCCGCCGCGATCACCACCAACAGCGGAGTCAACCCCGGGCGCGGGTGATACAGCCGGCTGACGCCCTTCGCGTCCACCAGGATCTCGCCGATGCGCAGCCGCGTCAGGAACGTCGAGGACATCCCCTCGCGATTGCGGTCCAGGAACTCCACGAGGTTGAACTGCGAGCCGACTGCCACGATCAGCCGCGCGCCCTTCTCGGCCGCGAGCAGCATCGCCACGTCCTGGCTGGTGCCCGGCGCGGGCACGAGCTTGTAGGGGACGCCCAGCTCGTCCAACCGCGTGCGCCCGGGAGCACGGCCGTCGGGATAGGAGTGCACGACCAGCTCCGCTCCACAGCGCAGCGCCGACTCGCCGGCCGAGTCCATGTCGCCGACGATCATGTCCGGGCACAGCCCCGCCTCCAACAGCGCCTCCGCCCCACCGTCGACCGCAACCAGCACCGGACGCATGTCGCGAATGAACGGACGCAACGCCCGCAGGTCGTGCTGGTGGCCCACCCCGCGCACGACCACGAGCGCCGAGCGGTCGCGAAAGTCCGTCGCGAACCTCGGCAGGTCGATCCTGCCCGCCAGCAGTTCGCGCTCCTCGCGCATGTGCTCGATCGTGTTGTGCGCGAACCGCTCCAGCGCCTCGCCGACCTCGCGCCGTCGGGCCTCGGTCTCCGCGCGCACCCGCGCCAGGTCGAGCACCTCGCCGCTGGTGAGGACGCTCTCGGCGCGCAGCACCTGCTCGTCGCGCACGGTGATCGTCTCGCCGTCGGACACCTGCTCGAACAGCGAGTCGTCGGGTAGGTCCACAAGGTGGATGCCCGCTTCGACAAGCAGTTGCGGGCCGAGGTTCGGGTAGGAGCCACTGCTCGAGGAGCGGCAGTTGAGCACGGCCGCGGCGCCCGCGGCGATCAGCTCCTCAGCCGACACTCGGTCGACGTCGAGATGATCGATCACCGCTATGTCCCCGCGCTGCAGGCGTCGCACGAGCAGCTTCGTGCGTCGACCCATCCGCGCCGGACCGGTGACGGCGCGCCACGGCGCGATCCCGGGGACGGGAGGCGGAGCAGACCCGGCCGGCTGGGCGGCGGTGCCCGGTGGCTGCCTGGTAGCGGCCATGCAGCCGAGACTATCGCTCACGCGGCTTTACGCAGATCCCTGGCGTGGCGACGAGCCGCAGCGTCGCTGTCCTGCGCCCCGAGCATGCGCACCAGCTCGGAGACGACCTGCGGCTCGCCCAGCTGCACGACCGTGGCCAGGGTGGGATCGGCGGAGGTGTCCTTGACGACCGAGAAGTGACGCGCTCCCAGCGAGGCTATCTGCGGCAGATGCGTGATGCACACGACCTGTCTTGTCTCCCCCAGCGCCCGCAGACGCACGCCGACCGCGCGCGCCGTGTGCCCACCGATGCCGGCGTCAATCTCGTCGAACACCAGGGTTGCCAACTCCTCCCCCTGCTCCGGCGCGTCCTCCTCGCCAGAGCGCTCACCGCCGGCGGAGGCGGTGATCACCGCCAGCATCACCCGCGACAGCTCGCCGCCGGAGGCGATCTCGCGCAGCGGTCCCGCCGGAACGCCCGGATTGGGAGCGATCAGCAGCTCGACCGCGTCCCCGCCGGTGGGTCCGGGCGCCCGCTCGGACAGCGTCACCTCGAACTCGGCGTCGGCCATCGCCAGTGCCGCGAGCTGCTCGCGCACCCCTTCAGCCAGACGCGGGGCCGCCGACTCGCGCGCGTGGCGCAACTCCGCGACACGCCGGTCGAGCTCCGCCCGAGCGCGCGCGAGGCGCTCGCCGGTCTGCGCGAGCGCTCCCTGCGCGCCGTCGAGCTCCTGTCGGCGCGCACGAGCGCGCTCGGCATGTGCGAGCACCTCGGCGATCGAGCCGCCGTGCTTGCGGACCAGTCGCTCGGTCGCCGCGAGGCGCTGTTCGACCTCCTCCAACGAGCCCTCCTCGCCGGCGAGTCGTTCGCCGTAGTCGCGCAGCTCACCCGCGAGCTCCTGTGACTCGACCACGATCGCGCCCAATCGCTCGGCGAGCCCGTCCAGATCGGGGTCCACGCCCGCGACCGCGTCCAACCGCGCGGCGACGGACGCGAGCAACGCTGCAGCGCCGGGATCCTCGCCCGAGTCGGGCGCGACGAGCCCCCGCGCACCATGGCCGGCGGCGGAGCACAGCGCGTCTGAGCGGCGCAACCGCTCGCGCCCCGCGAGCAGGCGCTCGTGCTCGGCCTCCTCCGGGGCCACCTCGTCGATCTCGGCGAGCTCGTGATCGAGCAACTCGAGCTCGCGCTCCCGGGCATCGGCCAGCTCGCGCAGCTCCTCCAACTCGGCCTGCAGCGTGGTGCTCAGACGATGCGCCTCGGCGCAGGCTCGCAGGCGAGCCGCCTGCTCCGGACCGCAGCGCCCGTCGAGGACCCGCAACTGGGCGCCGGCGACGGTCAGCTTGCGATGCTCGTGCTGGCCATAGAAGGAAACGAGTCGCGCGCCGACGTCGCGCAACTCACCCACGGTCGCCGAACGACCGTTCAGGTACGCGCGCGTGCGGCGACCATCAGCGTCGATGCGTCGCGCCAGCACGATCTCCCCCGCGTCCGCCGCCAGCCGCTCGCCCAGCTCCTCGCGGAGCCCGTCCGGCAACTCGAACACCCCCTCGACGTAGGCCTCGCTCGCACCCGGGCGAACGATCCCTGCTCGCGCGCGCCCGCCCAGCAACAGGTCCAGCGCATGCGCGAGCACGGTCTTGCCGGAGCCGGTCTCGCCCGTGAGCACGTTCAGGCCGGGGGCGAGCCGCAGCTGGGCGCGCTCGATCAGCAGCAGGTTCTCGACGTTCAGCTCGTGCAGCATCCGCAGGGCATGTGTAGCAGTGGACGGGGACGGCATTCGAGCAGGGATCGGCGTCATGGGTGTCGCGGCGGCGTCCCGCCGGGGCGAGAATGTGCTTGCGGGGGGCGACACAATCGCTCCGAGCAGGCATAATCGAGACGAGGACGGCGGGACGGATCCCGCAACCCGGCCGGTTCGCACGTACACTCGACCGCCCAACAGGCATGGCTGCCAACGACACCCATCGGCGCATCGACTCGCCCTCCCCTGAGGGTCGCGAGGACATGCGCGGTCAAGTCGACTGCCTGTCGGCGGCCGCACTCGAAGACCGGTTGGAGGAGGAGATCAACCGGGCGGGACGGCACGGTACGCCGCTGAGCTGCCTGCTGGTCGCGATCGAAGACCTCACCGAGCTCGCCTCGCGACACGGGCGCGAGCTGCCCGAGCAGGCCCTCGCATACGCCGGGCCGGCGCTGCTGCGGGAGCTGCGCCGCTTCGACCGGGTGGGCCGGCCGAGCGCCACCGAGCTGCTGGTGGTGCTGCCGGGCGCGGACGGCCCACGCGGTGAGATCGTCGCCCGCCGCGTGCTCGACCGCCTGCGCGCGATCAAGATCGAGACCGGCGGCGTGCGCCGGCCATTGCGGGTGTCGGTCGGCCTCGCGGCCTGGCGGGAGGATCTCGACGGCGCGCAGCTCTTGGCGCACACGCGCGCCGCGGTTCAGCGGGAACGCAACGAGGCGTTGACGACGGACCCATAGTCCATAATCCCGCGCGGTGCTCACCGGATCTGAGTTGTGGCTGCTGCGCCTGATGGCCGATCGCGGCTTGGCGCTGCTCGACGCCAGCTCGCTGCTGATGGTGATCGAGGAGCGCGGCGAGCTGCGCGTCGCGGCCGCCAGCGGCGAGAGCCGACCGCGGCTGCGAATCGTGCCGGTCGAAGGCAGCACCCTGGGTGCCCTCTACCAGGCGGGCAAGCCGGTGGCGCTGGATCGTCCCCGCGGGCAGGACGCAGCGCTGCTGCACGAACTGGGGATCGAGGCGCGCGCGGTGTTGGTCGAGCCGCTGAACATGGAGGGTCAGGGCGGCGGCCTCGTGATCGCGCTGCGCCGGGACGCGGGCTTCAGGGGTCCCGACAGAGAGGCGCTGAGCGCGTTCGCGGCAAGCGTCGCACAGCGTCTGCAGGCTGAGCGCTCGGTCGAGATCGAGCGCTTGCGCTACGGCATGGAGGCGCGCGAGCGCGAGCGCACGCGCTGGGCGCGCGAGATCCACGACGAGACCGTGCAAGGGCTCGGCGCGTTGCGCTTGAAGCTCGCCAACGCGCGCGACCTGGACACCGATCGAGGATCGGCCAGCGAAGCTCTGAGCAGCGCCGTGGACGCCGTGCTGGAGGGGCTCGGCGAGGAGATCGACGGCCTGCGCCACCTGATCACCGAGCTCAGGCCCGCCGCGCTGGACGACCTCGGTCTGGCGGCCGCGCTGGAGGCGCTGGCGCGGCGTATGCAGGCGATCGACGGTCTGAACGTCCAGACCGAGATCGACCTCGGCCCCGAGCACGACCCGAAGCGACTCGACCCCGAGCTGGAGAGCACGATCTACCGCGTCGTGCAGGAGGCGCTCACGAACGTCAGCCGGCACGCCGAGGCGAGCAGCGCGGTCGTGAGCGTGACCGAGCGCGACGGCGTGGTCCGCGCGTCGGTCACCGACGACGGCAAGGGACTGCCCGAAGCCGACCGGCTCGGCCCGCGCGGCGACGGCCTCGAGGGCGGCTTCGGCATGTCCGGCATGCGCGAGCGCGCCGAGCTCGTCGGCGGTGAGCTCGAGCTCGTGCCCGCCCCCGGCAAAGGCACCGTCATGCGCCTGGCGGTACCGCTCGCCGAACGCCCCGACCCATCCGTGCTCGACCAGCTGCCGGCCGGCGGGGTGGCCTAACGTCGGTCGGCTCTCGCCGACGGCCCGCGCCTACGTCCCGGCGTCCTCTTCCCCATCCTCACCCCCAACCCCACGCAGCCAGCCGGCGAGTTGCTGCCCTGCTGTATTCACAGACTCACCTGCATCGCGGAAAGCGTCGCGGACGCGCTCGGCATAGAAGGAGACCGCCTCACCGCCGTCGGCACGAGGGTCCACGGGATCCTCCCGCCGGGGCGGTCGCGGCCCGGTCGGCCGGGTGCTGGAAAGCGCGCGGCGAGATTTCGTCGAGGCGATATCCCTCGGCGGGACGCTGCGAGCCCGTGTACGCCATACGGCTCAGACTACCGTCCGGCGAAGGCCACCTGGGTTTACCTGCTACTCCACGAGCCCCAGTTTGCGCGCGTAAGCAGTGATCTCCGAGCGCGAGGAGAACCCGAGCTTCTCGATCGCGCGGGCGCGGTAGGTCTTGACGGTGCGCTCGGCGACGTGCAGCTGCTCGGCGATCTGCGGGTTGGTGTAGCCGTTGGCGATCAGCCGCACCACCTCGCGCTCGCGCTCTGACAGCGCGACGCCGTCGGCCGGGGGCTCCTCGCCCGCGGCCATCAGCGCGCCGAGCCGAGGGTGCAGGTAGTTGCCGCCCGCCACGGCCAGCCTGAACGCCTGCAGCAGCTCGGCGGGCTCGGCCTCCTTCAGCACGTAGCTGCGCGCGCCCGCGCGCAGCGCCTGGCGGGCGTACTCGGGGTCCTCGCGCATCGTCAGGATCGCCACGGCCAACGTCGGGTGGGCGACGAAGCACGACGGCAGCGCCGCCAGGCTCGATCCTCCCGGCATCGTCAGGTCGAGCGTCAACAGGTCGGGCTTGTGCTCGCGCACTTCCTTGATCGTCGCGGGCACGTCGGCTGCTTCGGCGACGACGTCGAACTCGCCGGCCTCGCGCTCGAGCACCATGCGAATGCCGTCGCGAACGACCGCGTGGTCGTCGGCGATGATGACCCTGATCGGCCTGTCCACCCCTGGAATGCCCGCCTCCATTGAGCGCACACCGTAGCGGTTCCTCCAGACCCCTCTCGCCAGACCTCGCGCGAGGGCCCGCGGGGACGACACGACGCGGTCGCGAGGGACGACACAGATCGACACCAAAAGGACGACACGATCAGCACCGTCTGCCCTACAGACAAATGGCCCGCGAGGACGCATCATGTCGGTCATGACGCACAGCCAGCGGAATCGCCTGCCGCAGCACGACCGCAAAGGAGTCCCACGATGATCGCCATCGGCATCCTCACCACCTGGTTGACCCTGACGGCCGCCAGCTTCGCCGGGCTGTCCGCGCTGCGGCGCGCCGGCGCCCGCGAAGACGCCGAGGCGAGCTCGATGCCGGCCGGACGCCGGGCCTCGGCGTTCGCCGACGCCCGCGTCTCGATCCCGAAGGCGCTGTTGCAATGAGCCCGATCGTCTCCTCTGGCTCCCGCGAGGACTCGCGCCGACCGGTGCTGCGGGCGCTGAGCCCGAGCGGACCATCCGAGCCACCGACGGATGGCCTGCACGCGACCGAGTCGCGCAGGCCTGAGCTGCGGATCGTCCCCGGCGGCGGCGGCGGCGAGTCCGCGAGGCGCGTCGCGCCGGTGCTGCTCGCGGGAGCTGACGCCCGTGGGCGCGCGATCCTGCGCGCGGAGCTCGGCGCGACGCTGCCGCCTCGCACCAGATGGGTCGAGGCCGACGATGTCGCGGGAGTGTTGGAGCGCGCTGCGTACAGCCGCATGGCGATCCTCGCCGGCGATCTCGACGACGCCGACACGGAGTCGCTGATGCGCCTGCTCGGCCGCCGCCACCCCGAGCTGCCGGTGATCTGCGTCGACGCTCCCATGCCTGCCGCTGCCGGAGGCCGCTGCTGACCGCCGTTCCGCACGGCCGGCGTTCGCCCTGGGCCCCACCCGGGCTGTGGGTCCCCGCCGGCGGGGTCAACGGGAGCGCGCCCCTCGACGCCGTCCGGTGCCCGTGCCCGAGCGCGCCGAGACCACTGGCGCGTCGCTCTGACAGCTCGGTTGAGCGGGATTGGCGTTGCATAGCTCGTTGCCATCTAAGGCGGCCTGTAGCGTGGCGTCTCGATGTCATCGAGGAGCATCGCGACGCCGCTGCGCTCACCCAAGCTGCAGCGGGTCATCGTCGCCTATACCGTCAACAGGCTCGGCACCTGGTTCGGGTTCATCGCCTTGTCTTTGGCGGTGTTCGACCACACGCAGAGCGCGCTCGCGGTGGCGGCGCTGCTCGTCATCGGACAGGCCATCCCGGCGCTTCTGACGCCTGCGCTGGTCGCCCGCGTCGAGGCGTTCTCCCGGCGCGGCGCGTTGAGCGCCCTGTATCTGTTCGAGGCCGCCGCGACCGGCGCGCTCGCGGCGCTGCTGCTGTGGCGCTTCTCGCTGCCCGGCATCCTGCTGCTGGTGGCGCTCGACGAGACCGCCGCGCTGGCGGCCAGCGCGCTGCTGCGCGCCGAGGCCGCGCGCTGCGCGCGCGAGTGGGTGCACGCTCCCCAGGGACAGCCAAGCCTCCTGCCGGAGGCCCTGCCCGCGCACACCTATGCGGGGCAGGCTGGGATCAGGCTGACCGCCGGCGAACACGCAGTGGGAGGTGGGGAGCGCGACGCGAACGACCCGGACAGGAGGGGCACCGGCGAGCGCGAGGCGCTCGCCGTGGAGGCCGAACGTCGGACGAACGCGGCTCTGAACATCGGCTTCGCGGGCACGTTCGTGCTGGGGCCGGTGCTCGCCGGTCAGGTGGTCGCCGCGTACGGCAGCCCTACGGCGCTGCTCATCGACGTCGCTTCGTTTGCGATCTGCGCGGGGATGCTGATCGATCTGCGCCCGCACGTGACCGAGGCCGAGGGGCTTTCGGTGCGCGCGCGTGTGCGGGCCGCGTGGGAGCACATCGTCGCGGTGCCCACGTTGCGCGGGTTGCTGCTCGTGGAGGGCTGCGCGCTCGTGTTCTTCGCCAGTGACGGGTCGATCGAGGTCCCCTACGCCAAGGCGACGCTGCACGCAGGCGACCGCGGCTACGGCCTGATCCTGACCATGTGGGGAGTGGGCGTCGTCATCGGCAGCGTCGTGTTCGCGCGCGCGATACGCCAGCCGCTCGGAGCGATACTGAGCGCCGGCGCACTCGCGGTCGGACTCGCCTACCTCGGCTGGGCGGTAGCGCCGACGCTGGCTCTGGCATGCGTGGCGGGGATGATCGGCGGGCTCGGCAACGGCGTGCAGTGGGCGGCGTTCATCAGCGCCGTGCAGCGTCTCACCCCCCCGGACCTGCAGGGCCGGATGATGGGGGCGGTCGAATCGCTCGGCACCATCTTTCCGGCATTCGGCCTCGCGCTGGGCGGTGCCCTGGTCGCGCTCAGCTCGCCGCGGGGCGCGTTCCTCGTCGTTGGGCTGGGCGCTGCCCTCAGCACGATCGCCTTCGTTCGGCTGCGGCTGGGAGGGCTGACCAGCGAGACGCCGGTGCCCGCAGCGCGGGACGTCGAGCCCGAGTGGGAGTCTCATTCGGCCCAGCCGAGCGATTCGCATCCGTCTAGCGCACGGAGCGCACCTTAAGGACAACAGCGGATCGGCCGTTAAGTACGACAGGACCGTCCTGCCATGCACGCACGCCCATCCATCAGATACGGCTACTGGGCCGTGGAGACACTGTTGCTGTTGGGCGTGGTGGTCATTGCCACGCAACTGTCCTCCGCGAGTGAATGGCAGCCTCTGCCCCTTGTCGGCTTGCTGCTGGCGCTCGCGCTGGTGGCGGAGCACCTGGAGTTGGAGATCCGCGGCCAGTATCTGTCCCCGTCGCTGGCTGTGCTTGTGCTGGCGATGAGCCTGCTGGGACCTGGCCCAGCGATCTGCTTGGGCTTGATCGTGACGCTGCCCGGCTCGCTCGGCCGGCGCTTGTCGCCGGCTCTGTGGCTGAACAACCTCGTCGCATTCGCCATGTTCCCGCTCATCGGCAGCTTGATCGTGCGCGAGCTTGTCGGCGCCGTGCAGGATCCGAGCAACCGCGCCACGACACATAGCGTCACGTTCGCACTGCTCGTGTTCGGGGTGTTCATGCTTAGCGACACGCTGAACTTCGCGGTGATCGCCACCGAGCTGCGGATGACGCGCGGCCTCTCGTTGCGGCGCCAAACTCGCGAACTGTTCCTGCCGGTGCAGCCCGGGCAGCTGGCGATGGGCGCGCTGACGGCGATCCTCGCGGTTGCATACACGAACCTCGGCCTACCGACCCTGCTCGGGTTGATCATCCTGCTGCTGCTGTTCCAGTATCTGATCGCCGCACTCATGCGATCTGAGGACCGCGCGGAGCAGCTGGACGCGCGCTCGCGGCAGCTCGCAACGCTGCAGGTCGGCGTGCTCAGCACGCTCGTCGAGACGCTCGCTCTGCGTGATCGAAACACCGCGCGCCACGCCGCTGCTGTCGCTCGCTATGCCTTTGCGCTCGCGAGCGAGGTCGGCTGCGACCAGAATGAGCAGGACCTGATCCACACCGCCGGCCTCCTTCACGACATCGGGAAGTTCGTGCTGCCGGACCGCATCTTGAACGCCGAGATCCTCTCCGACGAGGACTGGGCCGTGATCCGCCGCCACCCTCAGGACGGCGCCACGATCGTCGGACGGCTCGACGGCTATGGGCCGGTCGCGGATGCGATCCTGTACCACCACGAGCACATCGACGGCAGCGGCTACCCAGCGGGACTGATCGGCAACGAGATCCCGCTGGCATCGCGCATTCTCGCGATCTGCTCGGTATACGACACGCTGACCGCACGCGACAGCTACCGCTCGCCGATGACACCACAGGACGCGATCGCGGAGATGCGCCGCGTCGCCGGCCGACACCTCGACGGCGAGCTTGTCGAGACCTTCGTCGGGATACTGCAGCGAGAGGGTCCCGCGACCTTCGCCGATGGAGAATCCGCCGATTTCGCAGCCGAGCTGGCCTTCGAGAAGCGGGTGCGGCAGATGGCCGAGCCGAAGGTCGGCGCCTAGCTGCCTCACCGCCTCCGGCAGGGCCTGCAGCCCCAAAAAAAGCCGAAGGCGCCACGACGGTCGGACTGACCGCTGGCGCCCTCAGCTGAAAAATGTGCCTTTCGGCGTTACTTACTTAGTGCTTCCAGGTCACGGTGGTCTCCTTTTGTCTCACCCCTAGACGCCCCTCTCCGGAGCTGACCAGCCCGTCGGGTGTCCTCCTGGCCGATCACAGCTTTGAGTAGGTTTGCACAGCATACTAACGAGATTGGACGAGATGTCCAGTTTAAGTTGAGTTGTGCACGATTGTTTGCACAAGAAGGACAGTCCGGCTGCAGGCTCGACGCAGGTTCGCCCGGTCAAACGTCCACAAACGTGCGCCTCGCTCAGCTGGCCTGCCCGTTCCGGCGATACATGGACCCAGACGGGGCGCGTGCTCGCACAGCGACCGTCGAGTCACGGGCCGCGGCCCGCCATACGACCGGAAGAGGACAGCCGAGATGACCGCAACCACCCCGCCCACGCCATTCCCGCGCCCCGGCGACGAGCGCCAGCTCGTGTTCACGAGCTCGCAGGCGGCGCGCTATCTGGGCGTCTCACTGGCGACGATCCGCCGCTGGACGGACGCCGGCCACATCGCCTGCTACCGCACGCCCGGTGCTCAGCGACGGTTCTCCAAGAACCAGCTCGACGGGTTCATCGTCTCGCTGCAGAGCGACGAGACGGCGCACACGGCGCCGAGAGCGGCCTGATCAGCTCGCCAGCCGGCCGAACTTCTCGCGCAGGCGACGATAGAACGAGGAGTCGGGCAGCTGCGCGATCGTGCCGACCGCGTCGAGGAACCGCACGTCGATCGCTCCCCCCGGCGGTATCTCGCCGGCGGGACGGCCGTCCACGGCGACGTCCAGCGGCTCGCGCGAGCGGTTGTGGATCGTCAGGCGGTCTTCGGGAGCGACGACCAGCGCGCGCGCGGTCAGCGAGTGGGGGGCGATGAACGACACTACGAACCCCTCCACGCCCCATGCCATCACGGGACCGCCGTTGGCGAGGTTGTAGCCGGTCGAGCCCGCCGGCGTTGCGATCACGAGGCCGTCGCAGCGCACGCTGCCGACGATCTCACCCTCCAGCGCGTAGGCGATCTCGGCGACCCGCTCGCCGACCTTGCGATGGATCGCGACGTCGTTGATCCCGACGCGCGCGCCCGGATCGTCCTCGGCGGGAACCCCGGCCGGTCCGTCGAGCACGATCGCGGGCAGCTGCAGCAGCTCGAACTCCCCGCTCAGCGCCCGGCCGATGCCCGCGCCGAGTTCGTCGGGCTCGACCGTCGCCAGAAACCCGATCTCGCCGAAGTTGACCGCGAACACGGGCACGCTCGTGCCGGCATACAGGCGCAGCGCCTTGAGGATCGTGCCGTCGCCGCCGAGCACCACGCACAGCTCGACGTCGTCTTGCACCGGTGCGTTCAGCTCGAGGCCCGGACCCGGCGCAAGGTCGTGGTGCTTGCGCGTCTCCTCCTCGTCCAGTCGCAGCGTCACCCCCGTCCGGGCGGCGGCGGCGATCAGCTCGCGCAACGCCCCGATCGTGTCCGACGGGCGCCGGTGAGTGAGCACCGTCATCGACCGCTCGCTCACGGCTCGACCCTCCGCGCCATCGTCGCCAGCTCCTCGACGTCCGCGGCGGCGCCCGCACGGTCGGGCTCGACGAGGTGGACGAACGTCTCACGGTTGCCCTTCGGTCCGGGCAGCCCCGAGGAGTGATATCCGAGCACGCCGGCGTCCAGCCCGAGCGCGGCCCGCCCCACGCGCAGGAGCGCGTCGCGGCGATCGCCCGCGTCGCGCACCACCCCACCTTTGCCCACGCGCGCACGGCCGACCTCGAACTGCGGCTTGACCATCGCCAGCACGTCGTAGGCGCCCGCCATGCACGTGAGCACGGCGGACAGCACGATCGTCAGGGAGATGAACGACACGTCGATCGTCGCCAGGTCGGGTGGGCTCCCGGCCGGGGCGTCGGGCAGCAGCTCGGGGGTCAGCGCGCGCGCGTTCACACGCTCGAGCACGCTCACCCGCGGATCGTTGCGCAGCGTGTAGTCGAGCAGCCCATACCCGACATCCACCGCCACGACGCTCGCCGCGCCGCGCTGCAGCAGACAGTCGGTGAACCCGCCCGTCGAGCTGCCCACGTCGAGCGCGCGCCGGCCGGTCACGTTCAGCTCGCAGGCGTCGAGCGCGTTCGCCAGCTTGACGCCGCCGCGCGACACGTATGCCCGCCCGGGGCTCACGCTGATCGGCTCGGCCGGGTCGATCAGCTCGCTCGGCTTGGCCGCCCGGCGCCCGCCCGCGCCGACACGAACCTCGCCCGCCATCACCGCGATCGCCGCGCGGCTGCGCGACGGGAACAGGCCGCGGTCGGCCAGCAGACAGTCCAGACGCACCCGACGACGATGCCGACCCGTGTCGCTCATCGCCCGAACGGTACCCGCTCGCCAGGCCTCATCCGGTTTTTTACCCGCGACGCGGGTGCGGAGGGTGGCCATCTGTGATTCTGCGCACATTGGCGCGGATCGCCGACACATACGCCCGCGGCGGTTGTATCATCGGCATGGAGGCCGCGAACGAGCTCGCTCGAAACGGACCTCGTGCAGGAGCCGCAGTGCATCTTCAGTCGCGCCGGTATCCGCAGGGAACTGGACCGAAACACGATGAGCCACGACGTCAACCGACGACCTTCGCCATGCGCATGAGAACCGTGCGCACTGTCACCGAGCTGCGCTCCGCGCTCGGGCCTGCACGCCAGGCGGCGCTGAGCCGGCCCACACACGCTGGTGCGGTCCTCGGTCTCGAGGGCGCTCGTGTGGCGACCACGATCGGGCTGGTGCCCACGATGGGCGCCCTGCACGAGGGGCACCTCTCGCTGATCCGGTGCGCGCGAGAGCAGTGCGACGTCGTCGTCGTCTCGCTGTTCGTCAATCCCGCTCAGTTTGACGAGGGGGCCGATCTTGAGCTCTATCCTCGCCGCGAGGCCGACGACGCACGACTCGCCGAGCAGGCGGGCACCGACGTCCTGTTCGTCCCATCGATCGAAGCGGTGTACCCGGATGGCTTCTCCACCGCAGTCGAGGTCTTCGGCCTCACCGACCGCCTCGAGGGCGCGTCTCGCGGAGCCTCTCACTTCCGCGGCGTCGCCACGGTGGTGACGAAACTGCTCAACATGGTTTCGCCGAACGTCGCTTACTTCGGGCAGAAGGACGCCCAGCAGGTGGCGGTGATCAAGCGCATGGTCGCCGACCTGGACATGCCGGTGGACATACAGGTGTGCCCCACCGAACGCGATCGGGACGGGCTCGCCATGTCAAGCCGGAACTCGCGCCTGAACCCGGTGCAGCGGAAACGGGCAGGAGCCCTGTTCGAAGCGCTCGAGCGGGCCGCCGACCTGGCTTGTGCGGGGGAGGACTCTGCTGAGCAGCTCGTGCGAGTCGCCCACGAGACGCTGGTCGCACGCGGAGTCGAGCCGGAGTATCTGGAGCTGGTGGACTCCCTCACCTTCGAGCGGGTTGACGCACTCAAAGCAACCGCTCTGCTCCTCGTCGCCGCGAGGATCGGCGGGGTTCGCCTGATCGACAACGAAGTCCTGCAGCCCGCCGCCGCGCATCTCACGCGCACCTCCGAGGCGAGCGGTCCCATCACAAGCCATCTACCCACAGGAGCGAGCACATGCAGCGCGTGATGCTGAAGTCCAAGATCCATCGGGCGACGGTCACCGATTGCGACCTGCACTACGTCGGGTCGATCACGATTGACCCGGACCTGCTGGAGGCCGCCGACGTGCTCGAGCACGAGCAGGTCCATGTCGTCGACGTCGACAACGGCGCGCGCTTCGAGACCTACACGATCGCAGGCGTTCGCGGCTCGGGCGAGGTCAAGGTCAACGGCGCCGCCGCCCGCCTCGTGCATCGGGGCGACACGATCATCGTGATCTCCTACGGCCAGTACGACCAGGCCGAGCTGAAGCAGTACGAGCCGCGCGTCGTGCACGTGCGGGCGCAGACCAACCGCATCGTCACCGTCGACGACGAGGTGGCGACCCTGCTCGCGTAGGGCGTCAACCCCCGTCAGAGAGGACTCACCCAGCCATGTCCAGCCACGCAGTCCAAGCCCCCGCCGACCCCGGGCGCCTGCCCATGACGCTGCCGCTGCTCGCCGAGAAGAAGCGGCTTGGCGAACCGATCGTGATGGTCACCGCGTATGACTATCCGAGCGCGCGCTCCGCCGAGACCGCGGGCGTCGACCTGGTGCTGGTGGGCGACTCGGCCGCGACGACGGTGCTCGGCTACAACTCGACGACGCCGGTGGAGCTCGGCGACATGCTCGTGCTCGCACGCGCGGTGCGCCGCGGCCTGCGCACGCCGCTGTTGATCGGCGACATGCCGTTCGGCTCCTATGAGGTCTCCGACGAGCAGGCGATCGCCAATGCGATGCGGATGGTCAAGGAGGCCGGCTGTGAGGCCGTCAAGCTCGAGGGCGGCGGACCTTCCTCCGTCAGCCGCGCGCGTGCGATCGTCGCCGCCGGCATCCCCGTGATGGGCCACGTCGGCCTCACCCCCCAGACCGCGACGGCGCTCGGGGGCTGGAAGGCCCAGGGCCGTAACGCGGCCGCCGCGGCGCGGATCGGCGAAGAGGCGCTCGCCCTGCAGGAGGCCGGCTGCTTCGCGCTCGTGTTCGAGGCGATCCCCGCCGCCGTCGCGCAGGAGCTGATGGGCGCGATCGAGATACCGGTCATCGGCATCGGCGCCGGTCCCGCCACCGACGGGCAGGTGCTCGTGTTCCACGATCTGCTCGGCATCCGCGACGGTCTCGGCGCGCGCTTCGTCAAGCGCTACGCGAGCCTGCAGGAGGAGATGAACGCGGGCGTGGCCGCCTACGCCGAGGACGTGCGCTCACGCCGCTATCCCGGCCCCGAGCACACCTACTCGATCGATCCCTCCGAGCTGGACGAGCTGCGCGAGCTGCTGGCGTAGTCGATCTTCCGCAACACCTTTGCGGGTGCTCCCGCGGCGAGCGAGAACGGCTCGAGGTCGCGAGTGACGACGCTGTTGGCGCCGATCACGCAGCGCTCGCCGATGCTCACCCCGCTGGTGACGACGACGTTTGCGCCCAACCAGCAGTTCTCGCCGATCCGTGTCGGTCCCTTGCTCTCGAATCCCTGCCAGGTGATCGGCTGCTCGGGGTCGTCGTAGCGGTGGCTGGAGTCGCTGACGAAGCAGCCGTTGGCGAGCATGCAGTGCTCGCCAACCTCGACCAGCTCCTGGGAGGCGATCATCACGCCCATGTTCAGGAACGTCCCCTCACCGATGCGCACGCGCGCGCTGCCGGGGGCGGTGATCCACACGTTCGGCTCCAGCAGCACACCCGCCCCGACCTGCAGGCGCCCCTCGCGCATCGCCTCGAGCACGTTGCCATGCACCGGCCAGCGCACGAACGCTTCGCTGTGCATGAACCGCGCGTGGATCAGGGCGCGATTCCAGGGCAGCGAGTTGCGCTGATGCCAGCGCCACTTCTGCGCCCACAGCCGCGCCCGGCGCGCCAGCTCACCGGCAGTCTGGGCCTGAGACACGGAGGCGTCGTCGTCGTGCGAGAGGCCGGCCCGCTCACCGGAGCTCACGCCACCACCTTGGCGCGCCGTTTGCGCTGCCCGCTCCTGGCGGACTTGGTGGCCGCCGCGCGTTTGGTCGCCGGCGTCAGCAGCTCGGCGAGGAAGCGCCCGGTGTGTGAGGCGGGCTCGGCGGCGACCTCCTCAGGGGTGCCGACGGCGATCGCCAGCCCGCCCTCCTCGCCCCCCTCGGGCCCCATGTCGATCAGCCGGTCGGCGCACTTGATCACGTCGAGGTTGTGCTCGATCACGACCACGCTGTTGCCGGCCTGCACGAGCCGTGCGAGCACCTCCAGCAGGCGCTGCACGTCGGCGAAGTGCAGCCCGGTCGTGGGCTCGTCGAGGATGTACAGGGTGCGCCCGGTCGCGACCTTCGAGAGCTCCGTCGCGAGCTTCACGCGCTGGGCCTCGCCGCCCGAGAGCGTCGTCGCGGGCTGACCGAGTCGCACGTAGCCGAGACCTACCGCGTGCAGCGTCTCCAGGCGCCGGCGCACCTTCGGGATGTGCTCGAAGAACTTCAGCGCCTCCTCGACGGGCATGTCGAGCACGTCGGCGATCGAGCGGCCCTTGAACTTCACTTCGAGCGTCTCGCGGTTGTAGCGCTTGCCGTGGCACTGCTCGCACGGCACGTACACGTCGGGGAGGAAGTGCATCTCGATCTTGATCTGCCCGTCGCCGCGGCAGACCTCGCAGCGCCCGCCCTTGACGTTGAAGCTGAAGCGGCCCGGCTTGTAGCCGCGCGCGCGCGCCTCCTGGGTCTTGGAGAACATGTCGCGGATCACGTCGAACAGGCCCGTGTACGTGGCCGGGTTCGAGCGCGGCGTGCGCCCGATCGGGGACTGGTCGACGGCGATGATCTTGTCCAGCTGGTCCAGGCCGTGGATCGCGCGGTGTGAGCCCGGGCGCTGGCGGGCGCGGTTCAGGCGGTTGGCGGCCGCCTTGTAGAGCACCTCGTTGACGAGCGTGCTCTTGCCCGACCCCGACACCCCGGTAACGCAGGTGAGCACACCCAGTGGGACGTGTACGTCGACGTCGCGCAGGTTGTTCTGCCTGGCGCCGACGACCTCCACGTAGCCGCTCGGCGTCCGTCTGCGCGCGGGCACCGGCACGCTCAGCTCCCCTGACAGGTACTGCCCGGTGAGCGAGTCCTTCACGCGCTGGACCTGCTTGGCCGTGCCCTGCGCGACGATCCAGCCACCGTGCTCGCCCGCTCCGGGACCCAAGTCCACCAGGTGGTCGGCCGAGCGCATCGTCTGCTCGTCGTGCTCGACCACGATCACCGTGTTCCCCAGGTCACGCAATCGCTCCAGCGTTGCGATCAGCTTGGAGTTGTCGCGCTGGTGCAATCCGATCGAGGGCTCGTCGAGGATGTACAGCACGCCCACGAGCGAGGATCCGATCTGCGTGGCCAGGCGGATGCGCTGCGCCTCGCCGCCGGACAGCGTAGCGGCAGCACGGTCCATCGAGAGGTAGCCGATGCCGACGTTCTCCAGGAACTGCAGCCGCTCGGAGATCTCGCGCAGGATCAGCCGCGCGACGTGACGGTCGGTCTCTGAGAGCTCGACGTCCTCCAGCCACTCAAGCGCCCGGCGCGCCGACAGCGCGGTGAAGTCCTCGATCCTTGTCCCCCCCACGAGCACCGCGCGTGACTCCGCGCGCAGGCGCGCGCCGTCGCACACCGGGCAGGTGCGCAGCGACATGTACTGCTCGATCTTCTCGCGCGTCCCCTCTGATTCCGTCTCCTTGTAGCGGCGCTGCAGGTTCTTCACGATCCCCTCAAAGCGCGTCGCGTAGGAGCGCCGGCGACCGTAGCGGTTGCGGTAGGAGATCTGCAGCCTCTCCCCGTCGGTCCCGTACAGGAACAGGTCGCGATCCTCTTGGGAGAGGTCTTCCCAGGGCGTGTCCAGGTCGACGTCGTAGCGTTCGGCGATCGCCTCGGTGACCTGCTCGTAGTAGTTGGACACGCTGTTCGCCCACGGCACGATCGCGCCCTCGCCCATCGACAGCGATGGGTCGGGCACGAGCAGCTCCGGGTCGATCTCCATCTGCGAGCCCAGCCCCGTGCAGCGCTCGCACGCCCCGTGGGGCGAGTTGAACGAGAAGATCCGCGGCTCCAGCTCGACCAGCGACGGGCCGTGCTCGGGACAGGCGAAGCGCTCGGAGAACGTGAACGCGGTTCCTGCCTGCGGCACCTCCCCCGGGACGATCTGCGCCGAGGCCGAGCGCACGCCCTTCGCGCCGGTCGCGCGCGGGCGCTCCTGCACTGGCGAGACGTCCTTGCCCGGGGCCCCAACGATCTCGATCTCCACGAGCCCTTCCGCGCGCCCCACCGCCGTCTCGATCGAGTCCGCCAACCGCTTGCGCAGGTCGTGGCGCATCACCAGCCGATCGACCACGACCGAGACGTCGTGCTTGTAGCGCTTGTCGAGCACGATCGACTCCTCCAGCATCCGCACCCGATCGTCGATCTTCACGCGCTGGAACCCGTCCGTGCGCAGCTCCTCCAGCAGCTTGCCGTACTCCCCCTTGCGCCCGCGCACGAGCGGCGCCATCACCATGAACCGCGTCCCCTCGCCCAGCTCCATCGCCTGGTCGATGATCTGCTCGGCCGACTGCCCCACGATCGGGCGCCCGCAGATGGGGCAGTGCGGCTTGCCCACCCGCGACCACAGCAGCCGCAGGTAGTCGTAGATCTCCGTCACCGTCCCGACCGTCGAGCGCGGGTTGCGCGAGGTCGTCTTCTGGTCGATCGATATAGCCGGCGAGAGCCCCTCGATCGAGTCTACGTCGGGCTTGTCCATCTGCCCCAGGAACTGGCGCGCGTAGGCCGACAGCGACTCCACGTAGCGGCGCTGACCCTCGGCATAGATCGTGTCGAAGGCAAGGCTCGACTTCCCCGAGCCCGACAGGCCCGTGATCACCACCAGCGCGTCGCGCGGCAGCGTCAGCGAGACATCCTTGAGGTTGTGCTCCCTAGCGCCGGAGACGACGATCTGATCGCTGGCTGGCATCCGTCGCCTATTGTATTGACGCGAACAGACGTTCGTGGGAGAGGTCAGATAACCGGCTGCAGGAGGCCGACCAGACGCTCGTGCTGCGCGGAGCCTGCCCCGAGGATCTCCTCGGTCCAACGCATGACCTCAGCCGTGTCGATCATCGTGCCCCAGCCGACCATCTCTTCGACGTCCACCCAATCCTTCGGCCGGTCGAACACGGCCTTGCACACGATCAGGTGCTCCGGGGAGAGAATCGGGATCTCGACGGGACCGAACCGGACCTGACGTGAGCGTTTCGCCATCGCCTGATGGAAGTCGAGCGTAGCGAAGAAAAGGTCTAGGTAAGACCCCTCCCAATCCAGTCTGGCCTGACCGTCGCGGTCGATCGTCGCCCGGTCGGCCGCGGTGACGGTCACACCCAGATGTGCGATCACACCCAGCACAGGCTCCGCGTCCTCGGGCGCGACGGTCACGTTGAGATCGACGTCGGTCGTCGCGCGAGGGCTGCGATACCAGGCCAGGGCCACCGCCCCACCGAACTGGTGCGGCACGCGCATCGAGTCCAGCATCTCGTGTACCGCAACGATCCTCGGCGCAAGACCGCCAAGCGTCGCGGAGGCGCTCATCTTCAGCCGGAGCTTGTTGCCGCGCGACGGCCCTGAACGAGCCGGGCCATCACCGGAAAGGCCAGCGGCTCGAACCGTCTGGCGGGCTGACCGCGCTTGACCGCATCGGCGAAGCCCAGCAGCTCGATGAGCGCCTCCCCCGGGTCCGTCGCCTTGGACGACGGCACTCGCTGCGTGGACAGCGCCATCCGTCGCGACGCCTCCACGAAACGCTTGGCCGAGCCGCGAACGCCTCCCCCGACACCGGATCCGGCCACCACCGTCGCCCCAGCCCGCCTGCCCGAAGCGATGACCGCCGCGGCGTCGAACGGTCGTGTGGCCCTCCCGGCGGCCGTCGCGACCACCTCATCGGTCAAGACGTCAAAACCGACCAGGCTGCGCGCACGCGGCCCTTTGGGAGTGTGCAACGACTCGCGAACCTCAAACCGCCCCTTGGGACGCGCAACGACATAAGCCATACCCACTAGGTTACCACTATGTCGAACCCACTAGCGGCGTCGACCCCGCCGAGTCATTGCGACGGGCTGGATCGAACCAGGCCAGGCAGCGAGCCCGTCCGGTCACATGAGCGGGTACAGCCCTAACCCTCGATTGCCGCGAACACCTCGTCCAGCAGCTTCGCGCGGTCCGCCACCTCGTAGTTCTCCGCCAGGTAGCGGTCGGTCGCCTCGCGCGAGTCGCCGTTGAGAGCCATGTTCAAAGCCACGAGGCGCGCACCATCCAGATCTCCGTTCTCGGTCGCCGACTGCGCGAGCGAAGACGACGGCACCGTAGGTGTCGGGGGAGTCGGTGGTGGCAGCGGTGGCGAGGGCGCGCGCGGCGGCTGGGTCGTCGCGACCGGCGCCGGGGGCGTATCCGGCGGCGGCGCAGGCGCGGGCGTCTCGGTCTGCACAGACGTCTTCCCGGCGACCGCCGACACCGTCTCGGGGGATCGTCCCGACGCAGCGTCATACAGCTCGCCCATGTTCGTCTCCGCGCTCGCCAAGTCGCTCGCCAGGCGTGTCGCGCCGGCGCGCAGGTTGTCCACGAGCGCGCCCGTCTCGCCGCTCAACGCCTCGACACGACCGAGCAACGTGGCTGTCGCGCGGCCCACTTCGGCCACGTGCGCCTGGGCTCTCGCGACCGCGTCCGCGCGGGTCTTCTCCGCATCCGCCGCCGCCTGCGCGCGCGTCGCCTCGGCGTTCGTGTTCGCGTCGCTCTCGATCTCCGCCGCCGCGACCTCCGCGGCCGCGACGATCGCCTGCACCTGCGTCCCCGCGCTCGCCGCCAGCGAGTCCGCGCCGCGCCCGGCGAGGGTGCGCTGCAGTTCCTCCACCTCGCTCGCCAGCGCCCGCAGATGAGCGTCCACGGCCGCCGGATCGTACCCGCGCCGGCCGATCGGAAAGTCGCGCTTCTCGATGCTCTGTCTGTCCAGCTCCACTTCGCTCGAAGCCTAGCGGACGTCCCGGCCGGTGCTCACCGCTTGCCCATCCGCCACAGGCAGCCCACCCGATCGGGCATCGGCGGACCGCTCGTCGCCGAGGAAAGCGCTCCCAACCATGCCGACAGCTGCGGTGAGCGGCTTAGCCGGCGTCTCTACGCAGACGCGGGCTGTGGCTCACCCATCAAAGCCCACCGCCTCACGCCACCTCGCCCGCGGGCTCCTCTGCCGCCGCGCCTTCGTTGGCCTGGATCTCGCGCAGGTCGCGGCGCAGCTCGCGCAGCTCGTCGCGCAGCTGGGCGGCGTACTCGAAGCGCAGGTCCTCGGCGGCCGCACTCATCTCCTCCTCGAGCTCCACCACCATCCGCTCCAGCTCGTGCGTGCCCATGTCCTTCGTCTGCGCGCGGCGCTCCGCGGCTCGGCGGCGGCTCCCGCGCGGGATCTTCGAGTCGGCCTGCAGGAACTCCGCGATGTCGGAGATGCCCTTGACGATCGTCGCGGCGGTGATCCCGTGCTCCTCGTTGTAGGCGAGCTGGATCTCGCGGCGGCGGTCGGTCTCGGAGATCGCCGCCTTCATCGCCTTCGTCTCACGGTCCGCGTACATCAGCACGGTCCCGTCCACGTTGCGCGCCGCCCGGCCGATCGTCTGGATCAGCGACGTCTCCCCGCGCAGGAACCCCTCCTTGTCGGCGTCCAGGATCGCCACCAGCGAGACCTCCGGCAGATCCAGGCCCTCGCGCAGCAGATTCACCCCCACGAGCACGTCGTACTCCCCCAGGCGCAGGTCGCGGATGATCTGGATGCGCTCCAGCGTGTCGATCTCCGAGTGCAGGTACCGCGTCTTGAAACCCATCTCCAGCAGATACTGCGACAGGTCCTCGCTCATTTTCTTCGTCAACGTCGTCACCAGCACCCGCTCGTCACGATCGACCCGGCGGCGCACCTCGTTCATCAGGTCATCGATCTGGTTCTTCGTCTCGCGCACCTCCACCATCGGGTCCACGATCCCCGTCGGTCTGACGATCTGCTCGACCACCCGCCCCGCGCGCGTGCGCTCGTACTCGCCCGGCGTCGCCGAGACGAACATCAGCTGCGGCGCGATCGACAAGAACTCTTCAAACGTCTGCGGACGGTTGTCCAGCGCGCTCGGCAGCCTGAATCCGTAGTCCACGAGCGTCTGCTTGCGCGAGCGATCCCCCTCGTGCATCCCCCCGATCTGCGGCACCGTCTGATGTGACTCATCGATGAAACAGACGAAGTCCTTCGGAAAGTAGTCGATCAAGCAGTACGGCCGCTCACCCGGTTTGCGCCCATCCAGGATTCGCGAGTAGTTCTCGATCCCCGAGCAGAACCCCATCTCGCGCAGCATCTCCATGTCGTACTGCGTGCGCTGGCGCAGCCGGTGGGACTCCAGCGGCTTGCCCTCCGCCTCCAGTTGCGTGCAGCGCTCGTTCAGCTCCTTGCCGATCGCTTCCACGGCCGCTTCGACCGTGCCTTCGCGGACGTTGTAGTGCGTCGCCGGCCAGATCGCCACGTGCTCGACGTCGTCCTCGATCAGCTCCCCCGTCAACGGGTCGAACTCCTGCAACCGCTCGATCTCATCGCCGAACATGCTCGCCCGGAACGCCGTCGTCTCCGCGTATGCGGGCCAAACCTCGAGCGTCTCCCCCTTCACCCTGAACGTCCCCCGCGCCAACACAGTGTCGTTGCGCGTGTACTGAATCGACACCAATTTGCGCAACAGCTGGTCGCGGTCGATCGTCTCCCCCCGCTTGAGGATCTGCATGTTCATCTCGTACACCTCCGGCGAGCCCAGCCCGTAGATGCACGACACCGACGCCACCACGATCACGTCCCGGCGCGCGAACACCGCCGCCGTCGCCGCGTGCCGCAGCCGATCGACCTCCTGGTTGATGGCCGAGTCCTTCTCGATGTACAGGTCCCGGCTCGGCACGTACGCCTCGGGCTGGTAGTAGTCGTAGTAGCTCACGAAGTACTCCACCGCGTTTTCGGGAAAGAACGTCCTGAACTCGTTGCACAGCTGCGCCGCCAGCGTCTTGTTGTGCGCGATCACCAGCGTCGGGCGCTGCACCGCCTCGATCGTCGCCGCCATCGTCATCGTCTTGCCCGTCCCCGTCGCGCCCAACAGGGTTTGAAACCGCTCGCCCGCGTTCACGCCTTCGGCCAGGGACTCGATCGCCTTTGGCTGGTCGGCGGTGGGGGTAAACGCGCTGTCTAGCTTGAACTCGGGCATGGGACGGAGCGCTCTACGTTAGCGGCGTGATCTCAGCCCGTGCTGGCGGGCGCCGGTACGCCAAGTTGGCGACAGGCCGTGCGTGCCGTTCGAGAGGGGATCTCGCGATGACGCGCGACGGGAGCGCGCAGGTCGCATGAGGGATTGCACCAGATCGTGTGGTTTGCGCCCTCACGCTGCGCCGGCAGCCGTGCTCGCGCAAGTGTCTTTCCAGGTCGCGCCGCTTCAAGCGGCCAGATCGATCGTCAGTGCTTCGACATGTCCCCCGCCAACCGGTATCTCACGGCCCTCCTCGCGGTAGGAGGCGATCATCTCGTGAGCCGCGTCGAGCAGCATCTCGCGTGCTTCCTCCACCGTACGCCCGCAGGTGACGACCGCAGGCCACTCCGCCAATTGCGCCATAGTCCAACCGTCATCGTCGGGGGTGAACACGGCAGTCAAGGTCAGCGAGTCGCTCATAACAGTCAATATAGCCGGCGAGTGAGGCTGCACGAGCCGGAAACCGGTACTTCGTCGGCTCAGCCGATCCCGAGCTGGCGCCCATACAACGCCCGGTATTCCCGCTGAGCCTGCAGCACCCGCTGAACGTAGGCGCGCGTCTCTCCGAACGGGATTTCGCCGACCGTCAAGCTCTTGCCTTCCGCATGCGCCTGAGCCACCCAGCGATCGACGTTCGCGAGCCCCGCGTTATACGCCGCCACGGCAAGCATCTCATCGCCGGAGTAATGATCGAGCAGATACCGCAGGTAGTAGCTCCCATAGGCGACGTTCACGCTCGGCGTCGACAGGTCGCTGGTCTGGAAGCGATACCCACCCGAGAGCTTGGCCAGGAATTCGGCTGTCGCGGGCTCGATCTGCATCAACCCCTCCGCGCCGGCCGGGGAGGTGCGAGGATCGAACTTCGTCTCGGCGTAGATGACGGCGGCGATCAGCGCCGGGTCCAGGTGCTTGGCGGCGGCCTGTTCACGAATCACCTGTTCGTTGCTCAACGGCAGCGCCAGCTGGCGCACCGTGTGGTCGAGGCTGGAGCCGAACGCGACCACCAGCGCGCCGAGCGCGAGCACCACGACGAGCACCACGCCCGGGCCGCGCAACCGTCGCCCGCGCCGTCCGCCTCCGCGCCCGGTGCCTCTCGCCCGCTGACGGGCGTCCCCGCGATACGCCGTGCGGCTGGTCGCGCTACGCGATACGAACGGCGAGGGCACCGTGTTCATCCCTCAAGAGTGTCAAGCACGGCCGACAGCTGTGCCTCCAGCTCCCGCTCGCTGCCGTCGTTGCGCACCGTGAACGTCGCCCGCCGCGCCTTCTCCTCCTGCGGCAGCTGCCTCGCCGCGCGCGCGTCCTGGAGGGCATGCTCCCTGCTCGCCGCGCGCTCGCGCCGCACCTGCTCATCCGCGATCACCGCCACCGTCGCGTCATATACCCCCTCCATCCCCGCCTCGAACAGCAGCGGCACCTCGACCACCGCCGCGCGCGGGGCCGGACGCCGCGCACGGACCTCTGCCAGCCACTCGCCGACGCGCTCGCCGACCAGCGGCCACAGCACACCCTCGAGCCACACCCGGTCCTGCGCGTCGGCGAACACCCGCTCGGCCACCGCCGCGCGATCGACCGTGCCGCCGGGCGCGACGACGTCCTCGCCCCAGCGCTCCACGACCGCGTCGCGCAGGCGCTCATCCCCATACAGCTCGTGCACGACCGCGTCGGTCGACAGCACGACCGCCCCCAGGCGCTCCAGCTCCGCCAGCGCCGTCGACTTGCCGGCGCCCATGCCGCCCGTCAGTCCGACGAACGGCACAACCTCCGACGTCATCCGCCCTGCGCCGCCCGGATCCTCGGGTCGAGCGTCAGTCCTGCGCCGGGTCGCCGGCGGGCTGCAGCTCCGCCTCGGCGGCGCCGTCTCCGGCGGCGGTCTCTGACTCCGCCGCAGGCTCCGTCTCCACCGCGGCCTCAGGCGCCGCTTGCGCCTCCGCGGCCGGTGTCTCCTCGGCTGCCGGATCCGGCGCCTCCTCAGCAACCGGGGGCTCCTCGACGGCAACGCTTGCCGCGGGCTCAGCCGGCGCCTCCTCGAGGACGACCTCGGCAGCGGGCTCAGCCGGCGCATCCTCGACTGCCCGAGTCTGCTCAGCAGCATCGGCGACGCCCTCATCGACGGCGACCTCGGCCACGGTCTCGCCGTCAGCGGAGGACGAGGCTTGCTCCCCACCCTCCTCGGCGGCATCCCCGGCGCTCGCCGGCTCAGCCGCGGGAGCGTCGGGTCGGGAGACGGGCAGGATCTGATCCTCCACACGCTTGGCCGACAGCGACAGGCGCCGGCGCTCGGAGTCGATCTCGAGGATCTTCACGCGAATCTCATCGCCGGGATGGACGATCTCGCGCGGGCTTTCGACGTGATGGCCGGCGAGCTCTGAGATGTGCACGAGCCCCTCCACCCCGTCGAGAATCTCGACGAAGGCGCCGAACGTGACGACCTTCGTGACCTTGCCCGCGAGC
The DNA here is from genome assembly GCA_963744245.1 of uncultured Solirubrobacterales bacterium. Classification (GTDB taxonomy): domain Bacteria; phylum Actinomycetota; class Thermoleophilia; order Solirubrobacterales; family Solirubrobacteraceae; genus Palsa-744. The sequence continues at coordinate 2,016,385 of CAVUST010000001.1, read as the reverse complement.
TCGTCATTGACGTTGTAGGTGTCCACGATCCGCTGCCAGGGGTCCTCCTGGGTCTGCTTGAGACCCAGCGAGATGCGCTGGCGGTCGCGGTCGATGTCGAGCACCTTCACCTGCACGGTGTCGCCGATGTTGAGGATCTCGCTCGGGTGGTTGACGTGCGACCACGACAGCTCGGAGATGTGGATCAGGCCGTCGATCCCGTCGAGGTCGACGAACGCGCCGAAGTCCACGATGTTCGAGATCTGCCCCTCCACGACCAGACCGGGCTGCAGCCGGTCGAGGATCTGCTGGCGCACCTCCTTGCGCTCCTCCTCCAGCACCGCGCGGCGCGAGAGCACGACGTTGTTGCGCGAGCGGTTGAGCTCGATCACCTTCGTCTCGATCTTCGTGCCCATGTACTCGTCCAGGTTCGGCACGCGGCGGATGTCCACGAGCGAGGCGGGCAGGAAGCCGCGCACGCCCAAGTCGATGATCAGACCGCCCTTGACGACCTCGATGACCGTGCCCTCGACCGGCTCGCCGGACTCCGCCGCGGTTTCGATGCGCCGCCACGCTTTCTCGAAGCGCGCGCGCTTCTTGGACATGATCAGGCGCCCGTCCTGGTCCTCCTTGGTCATGACGATCGCATCGACCTCCTCGCCCTGATGCACCTCGTCATGGGGATCGACCGACTTGCGGATCGACAGCTCGTTGGCCGGGATGACGCCCTCGGACTTGTAGCCGATGTCGACCAGCACCTCGTCCTTGTCGATGCGGACGACGTGGCCGGTGACGACCTCGCCCTCCTCGATGTCGCGGAACGTGGCGTCGTAGTTGGGGACGATCTGCCCGTCGATCTCGAGCAGCAGTCCGTTGGACCCCGCGACCACGTGGGCCTGGGGATTCTCGATCAGTGTTTGCACCGCCCGAAAGCCTATCGCAGCCGTATCATTGGAGCCGAATGCCGACACGTGCAACCAAACGGGGAGCCGAGCGAACCCCTCTGGGAGCGCGCCGTGACTGCGACGTGCTGGTGTGCGGAGCCTCGTTCGCCGGCCTGGCCGTGGCACGCGAGCTTCAGGGCTCGGGCATGCGCGTGCTGATGCTCGATCGCTACGAGATCGGCGAGCGCCAGACCTCGGCGTGCGCGATGCCGACGCTGTGGCTGGAGGCGATGGAGCTGATGGGATCGCTGCGCCAGACGTTCGACGAGCTGCTCGTGCACACGCGCTCGCGAACGTCGCGCTGGCGGCTGCCGTGGTCGTTCTCGACGTTCGACTACCGCGAGCTGTGCGCGCTGCTGTATGACCAGGCCGACGCCGCCGAGACGGAGTTCGAGACCGCCACGGTCACGGGGCGTGACGGGCTCACCGTCCACACCGACCGCGGCTCGCTGACCGCTCCGCTCGTCGTCGACGCGCTCGGATGGCGGCGGGTGTTGTCCAACGCTGCCCCGATCCAGCCGCCGAACGCGTGCCTGTCGCGCGGCCTGGAGGTCCACCCCGCGGGCGCGGGCGAGGAGCTGGAGCTGTGGATCGACCACCGCTACGTCCGCTCGGGATATGCGTGGAGCTTTCCCGCGCGCGAGGAGGTGCGGATCGGGGCGGGGTCGTTCTGGCCCGCCAACCACGTCAAGGAGCCGACCGTCAGGCTCGCCGGGGAGAAGGGCCTTCCGCCCGAGGGATATCAGGGCAACTGGATTCCCCACCAGCTGCGGCCCGCGATCGAGGACGGCGTGTTCTTCGCGGGGGACTCGGCCGGGCACTGTCTCCCACTCACCGCCGAGGGAATTCGCACGGCGCTGTACTTCGGCCTCGCGTGCGCGCGTGAGTTGCGCTCGGTGCACGCAGGCCGGATCACGCGCGCGCAGGCCCTCGCGCGCTACGGAGCGTTCTCGGACAGGCATGCACGCAAATACGCATGGCTGCTGCGCGTGCAGCGCACGATCGGGCAGCTCACCCCCACGCCCGCGCCGCGGCTGCTGTCGCAGGGCCTGGAGGCGCGCCGGCTCGCCCGCTGGTCGTTCGAGCACTACCTGGCGATCGCCCCGCCATCGTTCGTCGGTGCAGGCCCGCGCACCGTCTCGCGGTCGCCGCAGGTCGCGGTCGCCGCGACGATCTGAGCACTCGGGACGGCGACGGTCAGGCGACGCGGCGCAGCTGTGGCCGCGTGGTGCGTGCGGCCTCGAGCGCCAGCCGGCCGGCCTCGATCGCGCTCGCCCAGGAGACCTCTGAGAGCAGGCCGGGCGCGGCGACCATGTCGCCCGCCAGGAACACGCCGTCGCCGCGGTCCACCGCGGGACGCTCGCGCCAGCTCGTGCCGGGCATGTCCAGTGCTCCGCTGCGCGCGTTCATCACCTGCCGGCGGCGCCAGGTCTCCCGGGCGCGCCAGTCCGGCAGCGAGGCGTCCAGCAGTCGTTCCAGCCGCGCGGCGGCCAGCTCTGAGTCCTCACCGGGGCGGACCGGCATGTGCGCCTGGATCAGCTCCTCGCCGGCGGGCGCCAGCGAGGAGTCCTGGGCGGTGAACCGCTCGATCCAGCCGGCCTCGTCCATGTCGGAGACGACGAACGGGTCGCCGCGACGATGGCGCAGGCCCAGGTCGAGACACACTGTGTGCCCGCTCGTCCAGTGCAGGGAGTCATCGCCGAGCAGCTCGCGCGCCTCGCTCAGCTCGGTCGCGACGATCGTCGGCGACTCGGGCAGCTCCTCGACACCGCGGCCGGTCTCGATCGCCACGCCGAGCTCGCGGGCGCGAGCCTCCAGCGAGCTCACGACCGCGTTCCAGCCGCCGACCGGGTAGCGGGCCGCGGGCGGGGGCGTGAGCAGGGTCCTGACGGTGCGAGTCCAGATGAACGCAGCCGACAGCTCGCCGGGATCGTGGTGGAAGGTGTACACGCCGGCCCCGGCCGAGAGCATCGCGGCCGTGCGCTCGTCGGTGTGCTCGGCCGCCCAGGTGCGGAAGTCGAGCTCGACGGGCGCTTCGCGGCCTCGCAACCTGAGCACCGACGGGATTACCCCGAGCGGGGGCGTGCGCCTGACCTCGCCCTGCCAGCGCAGCCTCACGCCCGCCAGCGGTGGGCCCGCGTGGCGGGGCAGCAGCTTGCGTTCGCTCATCCAGCGCCACAGCGGACCGTCTTTGTAGAAGGCATGCGGGCCGACGTTGGCCTTGTACGGTCCATCGCTGCTGCGCGCGCGCCCGCCCAGCGCTGAGCGAGCCTCCAGCAGAGACACGCTCGCGCCGCCCTCGGCGCAGGAGATCGCCGCGGTCAGCCCCGCGAGCCCTCCACCCACGATCGTGATCTGGCTGGTCGAGCTGGTTGCGCTCCGGTTCGGCAGGCTCATGGCGACGATCCTCCTGGCGGCGGGTTGGGCGGGTCACGATCACCCTACGACGAGACTGGTCCGATATACAGTTCCAGTAATGGCAAATTCGTCAGGACCAGTTGTTAAGCAGGATCGGCCACCGCGTCACGGTCGGTCGCGGGTCCCGAACTGCTGGTCGAGCTCGATCGCTCGAGCGAGCTGGCGCTGCACGAGCAGCTGGAGCGATCGCTGCGCGAGAACGTCCGGAACGGACGGCTGCCCGCCGGCACGAGGCTGCCCTCCACGCGCGGGCTCGCGGCGGAGCTGGGCGTGTCGCGCGGGGTGGTCACCGAGGCCTACGGCCAGCTCGGCGCGGAGGGCTACCTGGAGAGCCGCCAGGGCGCCGCCGTGCGGGTCGCCCGAGCCGTGCGTGCGGCGGTCCCGCGCGCACAGGCGCGCTCGCTGCTGCCCACGTTCCCCTACCACTTCCATCCCGGGCTGCCCGACCTCGCGGGCTTTCCTCGCGACCGCTGGCTGCGCTCGCTGCGCGCCGCCCTGAGCGAGTCGCCCCTGGAAGCCGTCGGCTACGGCGATCCGCGCGGCGTGCCGAGACTGCGGGAAGCACTTGCGGACTACCTCGGACGCGTGCGCGGAGCGGCGTGCGACCCCGAGAACATGCTGATGTGCACGGGCTTCATGCAGGGGCTCTCGATCCTGTGCCGCTGGTTGCACGGACAGGGCGTCGGCGCCATCGCGGTCGAGGACCCCGGCTGGCACGTGCACCGTCTGATCGCCGAGCAGGCGGGCCTGCAGACGATTCCCGTGCCGGTCGACGAGCAGGGTCTGTGCGTGCGGGCGCTCGCGGACACGGATGCCACCGCCGTGCTCGTGACTCCAGCGCACCAGTTCCCCACCGGAGGCGTGCTCAGCCGCGAGCGCCGCGCGGCGCTGATCGAATGGGCCGAGGACGGGGAGCGGCTGATCGTCGAGGACGACTACGACGCCGAGTTCCGCTACGACCGTGTCGCCGTCGGCGCGCTGCAGGGACTGGCGCCGGAGCGGGTGCTCTGCATCGGCTCCGCCAGCAAGCGTCTGGCGCCGGGCATGCGCCTGGGCTGGATGCTGCTCCCCTCCTGGCTGGCGTGGCAGCTGATCTCCGTGAAGGCGATCGAGGACGGAGGCTCGGAGGTGGTGGGTCAGCTCGCCCTGTGCGACTTCATCGAGCGGGGCGAGCTCGACCGGCACGTGCGCCGGATGCGGCTGCGCTACCAGCGCCGGCACGACTCGCTGATGCAGGCGCTCACGCGGTGGCTGCCGCAAGGGCGACCCAGCGGCGCCGGGGCGGGGCTGTACGAGCTGGTGGAGCTGCCCGACGGCGTGAACGAGCCTGCGCTGCTCGCCGCCGCCGCCGCGCGCGGCGTGGGCATGGAGGGCCTTGCCTGGCATCGCTACGCGCACGGTGGCCCACCGGGCATCCTGCTCGGTTACGGCAACCTGTCCGAGCCCGCGATCGAACAGGGCGTGCGCCTGATCGCCGAGGCGCTGTCCGAGGTCGGCGAACGGGCCTGATCGGCGACCGCGCCGGAATCCGGGCGACTCGCTCCAGTTCGTCGCGGGGCAAGCGCTGGCATCGGCGCGCGGTCCCCAACTGGACCTCTGAGCGGACCGGTTGAGCCCATATCGTGCCAGGTGTGGCAGCCGGCTCAGAACAGCTTGCGCAAACAGCGCCGTTGCCCACCCCGACTCCGTCGGTCGTGACGGTCGGCATCGGCGTGTTCGCCGCCGTCCAGCTCGGCCTGGCGCTGCTGATGGCCGCGAGCCCCCACGAGTTCTACACGGCCGTCGGCCCGTTCGGCGCCTATAACGGCCACTACATCCGCGACCTCGCCACGTTCTACGCCGCGACCGGTGTCGGCCTGCTCGTCGCGATCCGCCGTGCATCCTGGCGCGTGCCGATGCTCGCGCTCATGACCATCCAGTACGGACTGCACAGCGTCAACCACCTGATTGACGTCGGCAAGGCCCATCCGGCGTGGAACGGCTACTTCGACTTCGGCTCACTCACCGCTGCGGCCCTGTTGCTCGCCTGGCTGTGGCGCAGAGCCGCACTGGAGGCGAGCACATGAGGGTGTTCGTAGCCGGAGCCACAGGTGTGATCGGCCGGCGACTGCTGCCGGCGCTGACGGCTGCAGGTCACGAACCGATCGCCATGACCCGCTCGCACGAGAAGGCCGATGCGCTCACTGCACAGGGTGTCGAGGCGGTCGTGTGTGACGCCTATGACGCAGCCGGCTTGACTCGGGCTGTCGCGGAAGCCCGGCCGGATCGGATCGTCCACGCGCTCACCGACCTGCCCGAGGAGATCGACATGCGCCGGTTCGAGCGGGACGTGCAGAGCACCGGGCGCCTGCGCAGGGAGGGCACGCGCAATCTCCTCGCCGCGGCACGGGTCGCGGGGGTGCGGGGGATCGTGGCCGAGAGCATCGCGTTCGTCTACGCGCCCGAAGGCGACTGGGTCAAGGACGAGGACGCACCGCTCGCCACCGCGACGCTGCCGTTCGCCGCCGAGCCGATCGCCGATCTCGAGCGTCAGGTGCTGGAGGCCGACGGGATCGTGCTGCGCTACGGTCAGCTCTACGGTCCCGGCACGGGTTTTGCGAAGGACGGCTCCTGGGCTAGGAGCCTGCGCCGCCGGCGCCTGCCGATCGTGGGCGCGGGCAGCGGCGTGTTCTCGTTCCTGCACGTGGACGATGCCGCAAGCGCGACCCTCGCAGCGCTGGGGCGCGACGGCGGTCCCGCGACATACAACGTGGTCGACGACGATCCGGCGCCCGTCCGCGAGTGGGCGCCCGCGTACGCGCGCGCGGTTGGAGCGCCCACGCCCTGGCACGCCCCGGCCTGGCTGGGACGGCTTGCCGCCGGGCGGCTCGCCGTGGAGATGATGAACGAGCTGCGCGGAGCGAGCAACGCGCGGATCAAGCGCGAGCTCGGCTGGAACCCCCGGTACGCGAGCTGGCGCGAGGGCTTTCGCGCCGAGCTGGGGTAACACATCCGCACGACACGTCGCGGGCCGACGGATACGCCGGCCACCGCGACATGCCGCGAGGCACTACGTAAGCCCCAGGCCGCTCAACCGAGCTTGGCTGTGAACGCAACCTTGCCGCTGTCACACCGCAGACCATGTTCCTGCCCGACCGAGTACGTCAGGTTCTGTTCGATGTAGCCGCTGGCGGTGCCCTTCTTCGTGAACGTGACCGAGAAGGTCCCTTCTCCGGTCTCCGGTTCTCCACCGGGGATCGGGGGTCCCTCCGTGACGGCCCCGTGCTCGACGAGCGTGCCCGAGGCGGGGAGCGCAACCGGAGTCAGGAAGCTCGCGAGCGGGTCTTCCATGCTGACCGGCGTGGTGCAGCCGAGGCGCGGCGAGGTGAGCACCGACACACACAGATGCAGCGCGGACGTGCCGGGACCGGGCGCGGCGGCGCATTTCGCCTTCTTGAGGGTGATGTTGAACTTCTGCGCCTCGCTCGGCGGGGACGCCGGCAGCTTCGCGTCATAGGTGCCGGTCTTGAGCGCCGCCGGCTTTTTGGCCGGTTTTTTCGCGTGTGCCCCGGCCGGAACGGCGCTCGTCAAGCAGGCCAGTGCTGCCACTCCCATCAATGCTGCGAATCGAAAACTGCGCATCGTCAAACCTCACATCCTCAGGTGTTTCGCGGGCTGTGCCCTCGGTGGAGACACTCGGCCCAATCCCCCGCCCCCTCCAGTGCGCGGACATGAGACGGCGCCGGCTCTCAACTCCGGCCCACTCGGCGTCGTGTCGTAGAGCACAAGCGTACAGGACGACCCGCTACGGACCCACCAGCGCATGCGGCGCTCAGCGCCGCACGACCAGCACCACCCCGGCAACCAGCAGCATGAGCCCGACGATGCGCGAGGCGTCGATGTGCTGCCTGGCGATCCCGAACAGGCCGAAGCGGTCGATCGCGACCGACACGGCGAGCTGGCTGGCGATGACGGCGGCGGCCAGACCGCTCGCGCCGAGCGTGCGCACGGTCACGATTGCGATCGTCACGAACACCGCGCCGCACAGCCCGCCGAGCAGCGCCCACCACGGGGCGCGAGCGATGTTCGTGAAGTTCCCGAACCCACCATTGACGACCGTGACCGCGAGCAGCAGCACGGCCGTGCCGACCATGAACGACACGCTGGCCGCCTGCACGCTCCCGATCGAGCGCCCCAGGCGCGAGTTGATCGGCGCCTGTATCCCCACCAGACATCCCGCGCCGGCGGCCAGCAGCACGGCCAGCGTGCGCGTCACTTCGCCGCCAGCCAGTTGGCGCCGACGCCGACGTCGACGGCCATCGCCGGCTCGGCGTCCCACACGCCGCACATCTCGCGCTCGATCAGGGCACGGGCAGAGTCCTCGTCGGCCTCCGAGGGCGGGCCCTCGAACAGGAGCTCGTCGTGGATCGTGAGGATCAGGCGCGTCTGCATTCCCTCGGCAGTCAGGGCGGCATGGCAGCGAACCATCGCGAGCTTGATGATGTCCGCGGCGGTGCCCTGGATGACGGTGTTGACGGCGAGGCGCTCGCCGAGCGTGCGCACCTGATAGTTACGGGCGCGCAGCTCGGGGATCTGACGGCGGCGCCCCCACAGCGTCGTGACGTGACCGTCCTCCTTGGCCTGCTCGATCGTGTGCTCGATGAACGCGGCCACCTGGGGAAAGCGATTCAGGTAGGCCTCGATGAAGGCTCGGGCCTCCTCGCGCGGGATGTTCAACCGGTCGGCGAGGCCATAGTCGGATAGGCCGTAGACGATGCCGTAGTTGATCATCTTCGACTTCGAGCGCATCCCCGGATCGACGTCCTCGGGAGCGACCTGGAAGACCTGCGAGGCGGTCGCGGTGTGGACGTCCTCACCACGACGGAATATCTCCTTCAGAGCGGAGTCGTCGGCCGCGTGGGCGAGCACGCGCAGCTCGATCTGGGAGTAGTCGGCGGAGATCAGCACGTTGTCAGGGGCGGCCTCGAAGCAGCCGCGGATCTCGCGCCCCAGCTCCGTGCGGATGGGGACGTTCTGCATGTTCGGGTTGGTGCTGGACAGGCGCCCGGTCTGCGCGACGGCCTGCAGGAAGGTGGTGTGGATGCGCGAGCGCTCGTCGGCCTGCTCGGGGAGCACGTCGAGGTAGGTCTTGATCAGCGTGCTCAGCTCACGCCAGCGCTCGATCCGCGGCACGATCGCGTGCTCGGAGCGGATCGCCTGCAAGACGCGCGCGTCGGTCGAGTAACCCGTCTTGCCGCGACGCTTGCGCGAGAGACTCAACTTCTCGAACAGTATCTCGCCCAGTTGCGAAGGCGAGGCGATCAGGAACTCCTCGCCGGCGAGCGCGAAGACTTCCTGTTCGAGCTCGAGGATCTCCTCGCGCACGCGCCCGGTTATGTCCGCCAGGCGGTCGAGGTTCAGGCGCACCCCGATCAGCTCCAACTCGCGCAACACCGGCACCAGCGGCAGCTCGACGTCGGCCATGATCCGATCGAGACCACGCTCGGAGATCTGCTCGCGCTGCCAGGCGGCGAGTGCACCAAGCAGCGCCGCGTCGGCGACCACGGGATCATCGGCGTCGCAGAGAAGGCCACGCTCTTCGCACAGCTCGGCAAAGGGATATCCGCGCCGCGCGGGCTCGAGCAGATAGGCGCCGAGCAGCGTGTCGTGGACGAGCAGATCGGGCACGACACGCAGCGCCTTGGCGTCGTGGGCGATCACCGGCCGTCCGGCGCACGCGGCGACGATCTCCTCGGGACCGGCGCAATCGCCGGCGAGCACGTCCACCGGATCGGGCTTTGCCCCGCCGGAGCCCGAGCTCACGGGAGCGACCGCAAAGCGCCAGGGAGACCCCTCGGCGAACAGAGCGCCCTCGGGCGTCTCGGTGGCGCGCACGACGACGCACAGCGCATCGCCCGTGCCGAACTCGGCGACGTCCGCCGGGACGCCGGAACGCACCCGGGCGCGTAGCCTGACCTCGGCCGTGGGCGTCGCGGGGGCGGCGAGGAGATCATCCTCACCAAGCGCCTCCTCCAGGCGACGCAAGGGGTCGCGCAGCTCGTACTTGCGGAAGAACTCGCGCAGGCGCGAGCGGTCGGGCTCGCGCGAGATCTCCTCGTCGAGGTCGATCGCGACGTCGAGATCGCGCTGGACGGTCGCCAGGCGCTTGGACACGCGCGCGTCCTCGCCGTGGTCGAGCAGGTTCTGTTTGCGCTTGGCGCCGCCCACCTCGCGGATGTGTCCGAGCACGCCCTCCAGCGACCCGTAGGTCTGGATCAGCTCAGACGCAGTCTTGTCACCGATGCCGGGGACGCCGGGGATGTTGTCGGAGGTGTCGCCCTTCAGGCCGTAGAAGTCGGGGATCAGCTCGGGCGGGATGCCGTAGCGGTCGATCACGGCCTGGTGGTCGTAGACCTTCGTGTCGGTGATCCCGCGCGAGGTCGCCATCACCTGGACGAGGCCGTCAGGGTCGATCAGCTGAAAGACGTCGCGGTCGCCGGTGACGATCATGCTCTGCAGGCCCGCCGCGCGGGCGCGGTCGGCCAGCGAGGCGATCACGTCGTCGGCCTCGTACCCGTCGAGCCTGACGTTGCGATACCCGAACGCCTCTACCAGCGGTTCCATCGCGGGCCACTGCAGCTTCAGCAGGTCCGGACGCGAGCGGCGCGTGGCCTTGTAGTCGGCGAACATCTCGGTGCGCCCGGAGGTGCCGGCATCCCAGGCGACGACCGTCGGCTGGACGCCATGCTCGGTGACGATCTTCACAAGCATCGAGGCGAACCCGAAGATCGCGTTCGTCGGCTCGCCGGTGGAGGTGGCGATCGACTCGGGCAGCGCGTAGAACGCCCGGTAGACGAGGCTGGGGCCGTCGATCAGGAACAGACGCCGGTCTGCATCCGCCCCGTCGGTGCCCGCCCCGGGAGAACCGACCGCCTGCGTTGTCGCCTTGGTCGCCATGCACCGACCACTCTACGAGGACGCTCCCATAAGATGCCGGCCGCCGCCCAATGCCGGGCCGCCGCCGCCGTGCAAAGCCATCCGCCTGACGCCGGGCGCACCTCGAACCGGGAGACCACTCCGTGACCAGCATCACCCCGAGCGCCCAGTACAGACTGAACGTGCGCGTGGAGATCGACGACAGCGCGGGCCTGCTCGGACGCGTGACGAGCGCGATCGGCGAGGCCGGCGGGATGGTCGCGGCGGTGGACCCGGTGGAGATCGAGCACGGACACAGCCTGCGCGACATCGTGGTCGACGCGGCTGGACCTGAGCACTGGGAGCAGATCGTCGCCGTGATCGAGGCGATCGAGGGCGCGCATGTGATCGACCGGATCGACCGCACGTTCCAGCTGCACGTCGGGGGCAAGATCGAGCAGCACAACAAGCACCCGCTGAAGACGCGCGACGACCTGTCGATGGCCTACACCCCGGGCGTGGCGCGAGTGTGCCTGGCGATCGCCGAGGACGAGGACCGGGCGTTTCAGTACACGATCAAGCGCAACACGGTGGCAGTCGTCTCCGACGGCACGGCGGTGCTGGGGCTCGGCGACATCGGCCCGCGCGCGGCGATGCCGGTGATGGAGGGCAAGTGCTGCCTGTTCAAGGAGTTCGCGGGCGTGGACGCGTTCCCGATCTGCCTGGACACGAAGGATGCGGACGAGATCGTGGAGACGGTCAAGCGGATCGCACCGGCGTTCGGGGGGATCAACCTCGAGGACGTCTCTGCGCCGCGGTGCTTCGAGATCGAGGACCGGTTGAAGGCCGAGCTGGACGTCCCGATCTTCCACGACGACCAGCACGGCACCGCGGTGGTCGTGATGGCGGCGCTGATGAATGCCGTCAAGCTGACGGGCAAGCGGATGGCAGACATGCGCGTGCTGATCATCGGCCTCGGCGCGGCGGGGATCGCGGTGACGAAGATCCTGCTCGAGGCGGGGATCGGGCAGATCGTCGGAGCCGACTCGCGTGGGGCGCTGCACGTCGGGCGCGAGGACTACCTCGACGGGACGATGAACGCCCAGAAGCGCTGGTTCGCCGAGGTGACGAACCCCGATCGCCGCGATGGGGCGCCCGCGGACGTGATCGACGGCTCGGATCTCGTGATCGGGCTGTCGGGCGCACGCGCGCTGCCGGCGCAGGCGCTCGAGCGGATGAACGCGGACGCGATGGTGTTCGCGATGGCCAATCCCAACCCGGAGGTCATCCCCGAGGAGGCGGCGCCACATGTGCGAATCATGGCCACGGGACGGTCGGACTACCCCAACCAGATCAACAACGTGCTGGCGTTCCCGGGCATATTTCGGGGCGCGCTGGACGTGCGCGCCGGCGCGATCACCGAGCGCATGAAGATGGAGGCGGCGCGCGCGATCGCGGAGATCGTGACCGACGACGAACTGCGTGAGGACTACATCATCCCGTCGGTGTTCAACCGCGACGTGGCCCCCGCCGTGGCAGCCGCCGTCGCCAACGAGGCGCGAGCGAGCGGGACGGCCGCGGCGGCGGGCAACGAGGTCGGGTTCGCGCAGGGCGACACGCAGACCGGCACCCATCCGGTCGTGCCCGCGGGGGATGCGAGGACGTAAGCTGGGTCACCATGCGAGTGACCCTCACGGGAGCGACGGGCCTGATCGGGTCTGCGGTGGTGGCGGCTCTGAGGGACCGCGGCGATGAGGTGACCGTGCTCTCGCGCAACCCCGACAGGGCGCGCGCCAGGCTGGACGCCGAGGTGCGGGCGCTGCCCTGGGATCCACTGTCAGAGCCGGCCCCGGCACAGGCGCTCGCCGGGCGCGACGCGGTCGTGAACCTCGCCGGCGAGCCGATCGCGCAGCGCTGGAGCGAGCGAGCCAAGCGGGCGATCCGCGACAGTCGCGTGACCGGTACGCGCAACCTCGTGGAAGGGCTGGGCGCCCTCGACGCCGATGCCCGGCCGAACGTGCTGGTCAGCTCGTCGGCGATCGGCTACTACGGCACGCACGGCGCCGAGCCGATCGATGAGGAAGCGCCCGCCGGGGCGGGCTTCCTGGCTCAGGTGTGTGCCGAGTGGGAGGCGGAGGCTCGAGCAGCGGTGCCACTGGGGACACGCGTCGTGCAGGTGCGCACCGGCGTCGTGCTCGACCGCTCGGGCGGGGCGCTTGAGAAGATGCTGCCGCCGTTTCGCCTGGGCGTGGGCGGGCCGGTCGCGGGCGGACGGCAGTACGTGGCGTGGATTCACCGCGACGACCTGGTCGGGATGATGCTGAGCGCCCTGGAGGACGAGCGCTGGTCGGGCCCTGTCAACGCGACGGCCCCCGAACCGGTGAGCAACCGTGCGCTGTCGCGGGCGCTCGGACGCGCGCTGCGGCGCCCGGCGCTGCTGCCGGTGCCCGCAGTGGCGTTGCGGGCGCTGTATGGGGAGATGGCGGAGATCGTCACCACCGGTGTGCGCGCGGTGCCCGCCAGGGCGCTGGTGCTGGGATACGAGTTCGAGCATCCCCATCTCCAGGAGGCCCTGACGGCAGCGTTGGGCTGAGGTCTCAGCCGGAGCTCAGCTCGCGCCAGAACACGGGCGCTCCGCCGGACACGCGATCGACGCCGTAGCTGGACAGCGTGGTTTCGCCGTCGGGTTCGATCGCGTAGCGGCCGATCACCGAGTCGTGCTGGCCGGCCGCAAACAGCGCCTCGATCACCGCCTGGCGGTTGTTGCCGCGCCGCCCGGCACGAGCGATCGCCTGCAGCGTCGCGCTCATGGCCTCGTACCCGAACAGGGCATACGCTTCGGGCTGTTCGTGAAACTGGCGGCGGTAGACCGCCAGCACGCGTTGCGCCGAGGCCGGGTAGTGGCTCACAGGGAGGGTGGGCGTGGTCATCAGCGTCCTGGTGGCCGCCCCGGCGCCGATGGCGGAGGTGAACGTGGCGTTGACCATCGTGCTCGACCCGAGCAGCCACAGGCGTGGATCGGCGGTGTGCAGCTGCTGCCACAGCGAGACTGTTTCCGGCGTGGTCCCCCCGGCGAAGAACACGGCCTGGGCGCCGGATTCGGCGACCTTCGCGACCTCGCCCGCGAAGCTCGTCGTGGCGGTCGTGTCGAGGCTGTCGTGCGCGGCGACGGAGACGCCGGCGTGTTCTGCGTCGGCGACCACCATCTGGGCGAGCGGCAGCTCGAACGGGTCCTGGTCGTCGAGCACGTACAGCTTGTTGACTCCCAGCTCGCCCATCAGGCGCGCCTGCGCCCGCGCCTGCGCCGGATCGCCGGGCTGCAGGCGCGCGAAGCTGCGCCTGCCCGTCGGGTAGAACCGTTCGGGCTCGTCCTGGCCGGCGAACGCCGAGGAGGTCAGGCCGCCGTAGGGACTGGCGGGACTGACCTGGAGGATGCCGGCGGCGTTCATCAGCGGCAGCGAGATCGCGGTGGCCGCCGAGTTGTAGTCGCCGAGGTAGGCGATCGTGCTGGGATCGTCGGCGGCCGTCTTGGCGTCGCTCGCGGTCACGCCCGGGTCCCACTGGCCGCTCGTGGGGCTGGAGTCGTCCAGCGAGTCATAGCTGATCTTGAACGGCCCGATGTGTCCGCCGGAGTCGTGCAGCGCGAGCTTCTCGCCATTGACGATCTGGGTGGAGACAGCCCCGGACGGACCCTGCAGCGGCAAGCTGGAGTAGACGGTGAGCTGGTTGCCCTGGCTGCTGGTCGCCCCGGAGACGCTGCCGCAGCCGGAGGCGACCGCCACGAGCACGGCCACGACGACCAGCGCGATCGTCGCTTGGCAGGACCTGCGCGCCCGCACGCGGCGACTCAGCTGCGGCGGCCGGGCAGGTAGCCGGAGACGATCTTCAGCGTGGCGCCGACGACGATGATCGCGGTCGCGAGCATGAACGCGTCAAAGCCCTTGGCTCCGAGCGCCCAGAGCACGATCCAGATGACCAAGCCGGCGGTTACGGTGAGGACCAGTCCCATGTTGCGCGCATCCTATCTGAGGCATGCGCGGGCGGGCGGCGTTACCTGGACGAGCCGAGTCACGGCGGCGAGGCACACGGCGTGACGAGCGGTCAGCGCAGGCCGGCCGCGAGCTCGGCGACGACCTCGCCGACCGCGGCGGCCGGGTCCTCGGGCGCATCGCCGGCGGCGCGCACCAGGCGTGTGCCCACGATCACACCGTCCGCGCCGCAGTCGGCGGCCGTGCGCGCCTGCTCGGGCGTGGAGATCCCGAAACCGAGCGCCACCGGGACCTCGGTGCTCGCCTGCGCGCGCTCGAGGACCTCCCCAAAGCGCTCTGACGGTGACGGCGATGCGACCCGCTCCCCGGTCGTGCCCACGACCGAGACCGTGTACAGAAACCCTCGCGCGCACGCTCCGATCGCCGCCATCCGCTCGGGTGTCGTCGTGGGCGCGACCAGCGCCACCAGCGCCACCCCGTGCGCGTCGCACGCGGCGCGGATCTCAGCCGACTCCTCCAGCGGCAGGTCCGGCACGATCAACCCACACGCGCCCGTCTGCGCCAGGCGCGCGACGAACGCGTCCGCCCCCGGCGCGAGCACCATGTTGGCGTAGCACATCAGCACGACCGGCACGCTCGGAGCCAGGCCGCGCGCGACCTCCAACACCCCGGCGACGTTCGCCCCGGCCGCGAGCGCCGCCGTGCCCGCCGCGTGGATCACGGGACCGTCGGCGAGCGGATCGGAGTAGGGCATGCCCAGCTCCAACAGGTCGGCGCCCGCCCGCACGCACGCCTCGCCGATTGCCAGCGAGTCCGCGAGCGTGGGATAGCCGCCCATCAGGTAGGGCATCAGGGCCGCTCGCCCCGACGCGTTCGCGAAGGCCTCGGCGATCCGCTCGAGACCCGTCGTCGCCTGTGTGCTCACGCCGGGGGGGCGGGTTCCAATACCTCCGCGAGGTCCTTGTCACCGCGCCCGGACAGACACACCAGGTCGAGCTCGCCGTCGCCCTGGGCGAGCGTCCAGGCCAGCGCATGCGCCGTCTCCAAGGCAGGGATGATCCCCTCCAGGCGCGCGAGGAGCTTGAACGCCGCGAGCGCCTGCGCATCGGTCACAGCGACGTAGCGCGCCCGGCCACTGTCGCGCAGCTGCGCGTGCTGGGGCCCGGTGCCGGGGTAGTCGAGACCGGCGGAGATCGAGTGCGCCTGCACGATCTGACCCTCCTCGTCCTGCATCACCGCGGACAGCGCCCCGTGCAGCACGCCAGGGCGCCCGCCGACGGTCAGCGGCGCACCGTGCCTGGGCGTGTCGATGCCCTCGCCCGCGGCCTCCACGCCGACCAGCCGAACGTCCTCGTCTGCAAGGAACGCACTGAACGTGCCGATCGCGTTCGAGCCTCCCCCACGCACGCGATCACCCGTTCGGGCAGCCGCCCCTCGCGCTCGAGGATCTGGGCTCGCGCCTCGGCGCCGATCACGCTCTGCAGATCGGAGACCAGCGCCGGATACGGCGCCGGGCCGACGGCGGAGCCGATCACGTAGTGGGTGTGCTCGACGTTCTCGACCCAGTCGCGGATCGCGGCCGAGGTCGCCTCCTTCAGCGTCCGCGCGCCCGCGTCCACCCCCACGACGGTCGCGCCCAACAGGCGCATGCGCTGCACGTTGGGATGCTGACGGCGCGTGTCCTCGGTGCCCATGTAGACGACGCACTCGAGGTCGAGCAGCGCGCACACCGTCGCGGTCGCCACCCCGTGCTGACCGGCGCCGGTCTCGGCGATGATCCGCCGCTTGCCCATCCGCTTGGCCAGCAGCGCCTGGCCGAGCGCGTTGTTGAGCTTGTGCGAGCCGGTGTGGTTGAGATCCTCGCGCTTGAGGTACACGCCGCGGCCGACGTGCGCCGACAGCCTGCCCGCGCGATACAACGGCGTTGGACGCCCACCGAAGTCGCGCAGCAGCCCGTCCAGCCCGTCGCGATAGGCAGAATCCTCGCGCGCCTGCGACCACGCGTGCTCCAGCTCCGTGAGAGCGGGCATCAGCGTCTCGGGAACGTACTGGCCACCGTAGGGGCCGAACCGGTGCTCGACCGTGGTCGGGGCCGCGCTCACGCCGGAGAGCCTTCGATCGGCGTGCTGGGGAGGGTGACGACGACGTCGGCAGCGGCGCTCGCGAGAGGGTCCGTGCGCGCGGCCGTCGAGGACACCGCGTCAAAGAACGCCCGCAGCTTCGCCTCGTCCTTGTGCCCGGGAGCGCGCTCGGTGCCGCTGGCCGTGTCCACCGCGTACGGGCGCACGCGCTCGGCAGCCGCGGCGACGTTGCCCGGATGCAACCCTCCGCTGAGGATCAGCGGGATGGGCGAGTGTCGCGCAGCCAGCAGCGACCAGTCGAACGTCTCGCCCGTGCCGCCCCGCAGATCCTGCTTGGCCAGTGCTCGAGCGCGCGCGTCGGCGAGGTGAAAGTCGACGTGGTAGCGCTCCAACTCGCGGACGTCACCGGCACCGGCCAGCTGGATCGCCTTGATCACGCGCGCGCCCGTGCGCCGTCGCGCCTCCGCGCAGAACGCCGGCCCCTCGTCGCCGTGCAGCTGCAACATGCTCAGGCCCAGCTCCTCCGTCAGCCGCGCCAGCTGCTCGAGCGGGGCGCCCACGAACACCCCGCACAGCTCCACCCGCCGGCGCAGGGCGGTGGTGATGCGCAGCGCCTGCTCGGTCGAGCAGCGGCGCGGGCTGCCGTCGTAGAAGACCATCCCGATCGCCCACGCGCCGAGCTCGACGGCGAGCTCGGCGTCGTGCAGGTCGGTGATCCCGCAGATCTTGACGCGCGGCGGCGAGCCGGTCGCGCGCGGGTGTGTCTCGGACATACCCCAAAGGTAGCGGGCGGCACCGCACCGAACTCGCGCCGGCACTGCGCGCGAGCGTCGCGGATGTCGGCGCCTAGCCTTCGGGCGTGCTGGGGTTCGGCACCGAGTTGGGCCTCGTGCCGAGCGTGACGGACACCGTCTTGTGTTCGTAGCCGCCTTTGCCGTTGGCGCGCAGCAGCCCGAGGCTGACCATGTCGCCGGGTTTCTTCGCGGACACGTCGCTGCCCAGGTCTTCGGAGCTGGTCACCGTTTTGCCGTCGAAGGAGACGATGATGTCCCCGCCGAGCTCGACCGTCCCATTTTCGGTGTTGCCGCTGACGTTGCCGCCGCGGATGCCGGCCTTTTCGGCAGGCGTGCCGTGCTGGACGCTCTGCACGAGCGCACCGCTGCTTACGGGCAGGTTCAGTGATGACAGCGAGCCGTCGATCGTCAGCGAGGTCAGACCGAGGTAGGCGCCGCGCAGGGTCCCGCCTTTCTCGAGCTGGGAGAGCTCGGACTTGGCGGTGTTGATCGGCACTGCAAAGCCGATGCCGACGCTGCCGTCACCGCTGCCGCCGGTCTCGATCTGGGAGTTGAGCCCGATCACCTGACCCTCGGCGTTGAGCAGGGGTCCGCCGGAGTTTCCAGGATTGATCGGCGCGTCGGTCTGCAGGACGTTGTCGATCTTGAAGCCGTTCGGCGCCGTGATTTCGCGCTGCAGCGCTGAGATCACGCCTGTGGTCAGCGTTCGTTCAAGGTCGAACGGGTTGCCGATCGCCAGTACAGGGTCACCCACCTGGGCCTTGCTGGAGTCGCCGAGCGTGAGCGGGTGCAGCGTCAGTCCGTCGGTGGGGATGCGCAGCACGGCAAGATCGTTGGAGGGATCCTTGCCGACCACCTGAGCATCGACGTTTTGGCCCTTTTCGAGGCTCACCTGGACCTTGACGGCGTTCTCGACGACGTGATAGTTGGTGAGGATCGTGCCGTTGCCGTCGATCACGATCCCCGAGCCCGTCGCCTTGCCCTGGCGCTGGGTTTCGCCGCCCCCGAACAGGTTGAACGGGGAGGATTCGCCCTGCTGCACGATCGTCGAGGTCACGAACACCACCCCGGGCGCGTCGCGCACGTAGATCTGGTTCGGTGTCAGACCGGTGCTCACCTGTGAGGCGTTCGACGGCTGCAGGGGCGCCGACTGGACGGTGGTGACCGTGCTCGTCGAAGAGTTCAATCCCCCGGCCGCCGCGATCACGGCCGCGACAAGCACACCTCCGACGAGGGCCGCGACGAAGGGAACGGCAAACGTGCGTTTCATTGCGATCGGTGAGTGTAGAGGTGGCGTGTCATCGTGGTCTCCCGGAGTGCCCAACTGAGTCGTGGCACAGAATGATCGGTGGCCATGAAGGCCATCTAAAGCGAAACATCCGCTCGACTAAAGCTTTTGGCGGTCGGCTCGACCCCCATCGGGGCGCCCGCGGGGGCGGTCCTCCGCAGTGCCCGCAAAGCCTCCTCGGGCGCGGGCGCGCGCATCAACGACTCTCCCACCAGCACCGCGGCCACGCCCGCCTCCTGCAGGCGTGCGAGCTGCCCGGCCTCACCGATGCCCGACTCCGAGACGACCGTCACCTCCGCCGGGATTGCGTCCAGCAGCGCGAACGTGCGCTCGACGTCGACGGTGAAGTCGCGCAGGTCGCGGTTGTTGATCCCGATCAGGTCGGCTCCGGCAGCCAGCGCGACGCGCAGCTCGGCCGCGTCGTGGGCCTCGACCAGCACGTCCAGTCGCAGCCCGCGCGCGAGCTCGTGCAGCGCCCGCAGCTCCGAGGGGCTGAGCGCGGCGACGATCAGCAGCACCGCGTCCGCGCCGGCGACTAGCGCCTCGTACAGCTGGTAGGGATCGACGATGAAGTCCTTGCGCAGCACCGGCAGCCCGCACGCGGCGCGGGCGGTGCGCAGATCATCGAGTGAGCCGTCGAAGTTGGGACCCTCGGTCAGCACCGACAGCGCGTCCGCGCCGCCACGCTCGTAGGCGCGCGCGATCTCGGTGAGGTCGGCGTCCTCGCGCAACACACCCGCCGAGGGCGAGCGCCGCTTGAACTCGGCGATCACGCCGATGCCCGGCAGGTCCAGCGCGTCGCGCAAGCTGCCCTCGCCGCCGGCGGCGAGGGCAGCGAGCGCCAGGGCGCGCAACTCCGCTTCCGGGTGCGCGCGCTTGCGCCGCGTGAGCTCCAGGCGCGTGCTCGCAAGGACGTCGGCCAGCACGCTCATCCTGCGGCCGCCGCCCGCTCGGGCGCGTGCCGGGCGCTGGCCTGCACGAACCGCTCGAGCGCGTCCGCCGCCTGCCCGCCTGCCAGCGCCGCGCGCGCGGCCGCGACGCCCTCGGCGATCGAGTCCGCGCCGCCGGCCGCGTAGATGGCAGCGCCCGCGTTGATCGCCGCGAGGTCGCTGCGAGGACCGGGCTCGCCGCGCAAGATCGATCGCGTCACCTCCGCGTTCTCCTCGGGGCTGCCGCCTGCGAACAGCGCCGCCTGCGCGTCCGCGGGGTCCGCCGGCTCGACACCGACGTCGCGTGGCGTGAGCGTGTAGCGGGTGAGCTCCTCGCCGTTGACCTCGATCACGGTGGTGGCGGCCGCGATCGAGACCTCGTCGAGGCCGTCAACGCTTGAGACGACCAGCGCACGGTCGACGCCCAGCCGCGCCAGCGCGCCGGCGATCGTCTGCAGGAACGCCGGGTCGGACACGCCGATCAGCTGGCGGCGCGCGCCCGCGGGGTTGGTCGAGGGGCCGAGGAAGTTGAAGATCGTGCGCACCGCCAGCTCGCGACGGACGGGTATGACGAACCGCGTCGCCTGGTGGTGGGCGGGGGCGAACATGAACCCGAACCCGGCCTCGGCGATGCACGTGGCCACGCTCTCGGGTCCGAGGTCGATGCGCGCGCCGAGCGCCTCCAGCAGGTCGGCCGAGCCCGAGCGGCTGGTGGCGGAGCGATTGCCGTGCTTGGCCACTGCGCACCCGGCGCCCGCCGCGATCAGGGCGGCGGTGGTGGAGACGTTGAACGTGCTGCGCCCGCCGCCGGTGCCGGCGGTGTCGAGCAGGTCGGTGCGTTCGACGGGGACGTGCACGGCCAGCTCGCGCATCGTGCGCGCCAGCCCGGTGAGCTCCTCGACCGTCTCGCCCTTCGTGCGCAGCGCGATCAGAAACCCGGCGATCTGCGTCTCGGAGACCTCGCCGTGCATGATCTGCGCGAGCACCTCCGCGGTCTCCTCGGCGCTCAGGTCGCGCCGCTGGGCGAGCGCGTCGATCGCGCGGGTCAGGATCGCGTTGGGCATTTAGTGAGCCTCCACCACGGTCGAGCTCGCGGTGGCGCTCGACTCCGAGCCCGCGACGCTAGGGCCGTCGAGAAAGTTGGCCAGCAGCTCCCGGCCCTGCTCGGTGAGGACCGACTCGGGGTGAAACTGCACACCCTCGGCCGGCAGCTCGCGGTGGCGCAAGCCCATCAGCACGCCTCCACCCCGAGCGGACTCTTCCAGGCAGTCGGGTAGCTCGGGCGCGACCACCAGCGAGTGGTAGCGCCCGACGGTCAGCGGGCAGGAGAGGCCGGTGAAGATCGTGCGGCCGTCGTGCTCGATCGTCGCCGCCTTGCCGTGCACTGGAGGGTTCAGGGTGACCTGACCTCCGAACGCCTGTGCCATCGCCTGGTGTCCCAAGCACACGCCCAGCGTTGGCACTCCGGACTCGGGCATCCGCCGGGCGACCTCCAGGGAGATGCCGGCCTCGTCGGGCGTGCAGGGCCCGGGCGAGATCACACAGCGCGCATACCCGCCGTCGAGCAGCTCGTCGACCGTGGCGCGATCGTTGCGCACCGTGTTCACGTAGGCGCCCAGTTCGCCGAGGTACTGCACGAGGTTGTATGTGAACGAGTCGTAGTTGTCGATTACCAGGACCTTCATCGCCACACTCCCATCATGGCCAATCCGGTTGGGCGACCGCGAGCTCGATTGCTTGCAGGACAGCACGAGCCTTCGCTTCGGACTCCGCCAGCTCATACGCCGGCTGGGCGTCGGCGACCGTCCCGCCGCCAGCCTGGATGTGCGCCATGCCATCGTGGACGACGACCGTGCGGATGTGGATGCAGGTGTCCATGTCACCGGCATAGGAGAGGTAGCCGATCGCCCCGCCGTAGCCTCCGCGCTTGATCGGCTCGAGCTCGTCGATGATCTGCATCGCCCGCACCTTCGGTGCACCCGACAGCGTGCCGGCGGGCAGGACCGAGCGCAGCGCGTCCATCGCGGTGACACCCTCGCGCAGCAGACCGGTGACGGAGGAGACGATGTGCATCACGTGCGAGTAGGTCTCGACCGACATGAACGTCTCCACCTCGACCGTTCCCGGCTCGCACACGCGACCGAGATCGTTGCGGCCGAGATCGACGAGCATCACGTGCTCGGCGCGCTCCTTCTCGTCCTCCAGCAGCTCGCGCGCGATCTGCTCGTCCTCGGCGACGTTCGCCCCGCGCGGACGCGTGCCCGCGATCGGCCTCGTGCTCACGCGCGCGCGGCCGTCGGGCTGCTCGGCGGAGCTGACCGTCAGCAGCGGCTCGGGGCTGGCACCCACGACTTGGAAGTCGCCGAAGTCCAGGAAGTACATGTAGGGGCTGGGGTTCACCGCGCGCAGGCCGCGGTAGATCGAGAACGCCTGCACGGGCGAGGGCGCAGACCAGCGCTGGGAGGGCACGACCTGGAAGGCGTCTCCGGCGTAGACGTACTCGATTATCCGCCCCACCATGGCTTCGAACCGCTCGCCGCTCATGTTCGACTGAAACTCGGGCATCGTCCGCGCGGGCGCACCCTCGGACCGTCCCCGAGCTCGTGCTCTACGCCGGGCGGAACGGGACCGGCCAGCGCACACCTGATCTCCTCGACGACGGCGGTGGCGGCGGCCCGCGCGCGCTCGAGGTCGGGCTCGGCCTCCAGGTCGGCGTTGGCGAGAATCGTGATCGTGTGCCGGAGATGGTCGAACACGACCAGCGCGTCGGAGAGCATCAGCGCCATGTCGGGCAGTCCGAGCGGATCGGGGCCGGGCTCCCCCAGCGGCTCGACGGTGCGCACGAGGTCATAGCCGAAGAAGCCCACCGCGCCCCCGGTGAACGGAGGGGCGTCGGCCATCGGCGCCTGGCGATGGCGGGCGACGTGCTCGGCCGCGAGCGCATACGGGTCGCCGCCGTCCGCCAGCGACCAGCGCAGGACCGAGCGCGGGCGAAAGCCGATGAACGACCAGCGCCCAACGCGCTGACCCTGATCGGCGGACTCCAGCAGGAATGCCGGCTCGCCGGGCGCGAGCGCGCGCAGCTTCAGGAATGCCGAGACGGGCGTCTCGCAGTCCGCGATGAAGCTCTCGCGGACCGGGATCAGGTTGTGGGTGGTGCTCTCAGCGACGGCGGCCATCGAGCACTCGCTCGGCGTCGGCGAGCTCCCGTCCGCGACCGTGCACGAGCACCAGCAGGTGATAGAGCAGGTCGGCGGCCTCTTCGTCGACGCGCTCCTCGGACTCCTCGCGCGCAGCGCGGACGACCTCCTCGGCCTCCTCGCGCACCTTCGCACCCGCCAGCTCGGGATCGTCCAGCAGGGTGACGGTGTAGGAGCCGTCGGGACGCTCGTGCGCGCGGGAGCGCAGGGTTCGCTCCAGCGCGGGCAGAGTCTCGTGTGGCGCGCCCGGATCGAGCTCGCCGCGGTGAAAGCAGGTGCGCTCGCCCGTGTGACAGGCGGGCCCGGCGGGCTCCACCAGCGCCAGCAGCGTGTCGCCGTCGCAGTCCAGCCGCAGCGCGCGGACCGCCTGGACGTTGCCGCTGGCTTCCCCCTTGTGCCATGCCTGCTCGCGCGAGCGGCTGTACAGGTGCAGCTCGCCCGTCGCGCGTGTGCGCTGCAGTGCCTGCGCATTCATGTAGGCGAGCATCAGCACCTCGCCGGAGCGCCAGTCCTGCACGACGCACGGCACGAGGCCGCGCTCGTCGTAGACGACCTGCTCGTCGATCGGGCTGAGCGCGGGAGCGTTCATGTGTGGGATTGTAGGTCCAATGAGAACGACCGCATCGTTGCTCGCACGCAAGCTGGTGGTCGTCACCGGCAAGGGCGGCGTGGGCAAGACGACGATCGCTGCTGCGCTGGGACTGGCGGCGGCAGAACGCGGCCTGCGCACGATCGTCGTCGAGCTCGGTGACCAGCGCCGCCTGCCGACGCTCCTTGCCGGCGCCTGCGCGCACGGGAACGGACGTCCGCCGCGAGCGTCCGACGAGGGCTCCGAGACCGCGCTCGGCGAGAACCTGTGGAGCGTCACGATCGACCCTGACCGGGCACTGTTGGAGTGGCTGCAGGCGCTCGGTGGACGCGTGCCGGGTCGCGTGCTCGCGGGCAGCGGAACGTTCCAGTACTTCGCCGCCGCGGCGCCGGGCGCGAAGGAGCTCGTGAGCATGGTCAAGATCTGGGAGCTCACCCGCGAGGAGCGCTGGCGCCGGCGCGCGGGACGGTATGACCTGGTCGTGCTCGACGCGCCCGCGACTGGGCACGCACTGGGATTGCTGCACTCGCCGCGGACGTTCGGCGCGATCGCGCGGGTGGGACCGATATTCGGTCAGGCCGAGCAGGTGCGAGAGCTGCTCGGAGACAGTCGGCAAACCGGTTATCTGGCAGTGACACAGCCGACGGAGATGGCCGTGGGCGAGACGTTGGACCTGCGGGAGGGACTGCGCTCACAGCTGGAGGTGGAGCTGGACGCGACGATCGTCAACGCCACGCTGCCCCACCGGTTCGACGGGCCCGAGCTGGCGCAGATCGCATGCCTGCATGGTGATGGCGAGGTGAAGCGCTCGGCGCTGCTCGCCGCCCGGACGGTGCACGAGCGCGCACGTGTCCAACGCAACCAGATCGCGCGCCTGCGTCGTAACGGCGTGGCGGTGCACACGGTGCCGTTCGTGTTCGCGCCCGAACTCGACCTCGGCGCGGTACGGCGAATCGGCCAGCGGCTGGCGGAGCAGGTGTAGGCGGGCTACGCCGCCGCGACCCGATACCTGCGCGTCGCTGGATCGCGTTCGATCAGCCCGACGGCGAGCAGCGTGGTGACGTAGCGGTGGGTGGTGCTGGTGTTCATGTCGAGCATGCGCGCGAGCTCGGCGATCCCCAGGTAGCCCCCATCGGCCGGGAAGCAGGACAGCACCAGCAGGCCCGACAGCAGCGAGCGCGACAGGCGCCTGTCCTCCATCTGCTCGGGGTAGCTCCAATCGTCGGAGTCGACCGCCAGCGTCCAGTCGGGATCGCGCAGGGCCGAGAGCAGGATCGACATCGTCCCGCCCTCGCCGGCTCCGCGCACGACCTGATCGACTTGCGACTGAGACAGCTCGATCATGACCTTGCCGGCATCGGTCTCGCCGTCTCTGCCGCGAGCCGGACGCCGGACGGGACGTCCGGCTCGCTGCCACTGGCGAGGCGGCGCCACCCCCGGTGCGCCCGCACCCGCCTCGACCCGCCGGCTACGCTGCTTCCCTCTCTCGGCGGTCGCATCCCGGCTGTCGCGGTCATCCAACATAATGTGAGTACGAGCATGTCGAAAGTGCCACGCTATGCAAAGACTGCTCTGAACATTCAGTTCTGACTAGTCCGCGGACGTCGCTCGGATTGTGCGCCCGGCCATCGCCGGCGGCTCATGCTCGCGGGGGTCTGACGGTAGCGTCCCGGGCGCTCTCGTCCGCCGAGGCCTCTTGCGTGACGGTGATCTCGAGCGGTCAGGCCGAGCGTTGCGCATAGGCGATGCGCCATAGTCGCAGGATCGGCAGCAACACACGCGTCAGCGATCCACCCGCGTCGACGAGCCTGTCCGTCGTCGCGCGCATCGCCGGTGTGCGCGCACTGTCCCGTGAGAGATACATGGCCACCATGCACGCCGCGATCACCGCGTGCCGATGACCGTTGCGCAAGCCCCGCGATTCCCGTGCGGCACGTTCGACGATCTCGTGCACCCGCTGCGCCGCGATGGCGGGGCTCGCGTAGTGGGCGATGTAGCTGTGATCGCCATTGGCCTCGTCCTCGGCCTGGTCGACATAGCTGTCGAGCATCGTCGTCGCCAATGACAGCCACGGAAAATAGGCGGAGCAGGCGTGGTCGATCTCGTGCTCGGTGCATGCGGGCTCAGCCGCCAATGCCAGCAGCACATGCACGGTCAGCGATGCGCTGGCGGCGCCGCTCAACTCGAACCAGCTCGCATCGTGTCGACCGTCGAACTCGCGCTCTGCCCACTGCCTCAGCGAGGCGTCGCGACAGGCCGGATCCAAGTCGTGGTTCACCGCGAGGACCTGGGCACGCGTTGCTTCGCGAGTCACCAGCGCCTGGACGCGTGAGTAGGATGGCAGCGCGCCGCAGCCGCGACGGCATGCCCCAACGAGCGCGCGCAGATACCCGCCGTCTTGCCGCCATGGATGGTGCTGGTAGTAATCGGAGATCGACCTGCTCGGATCCAGCGCCTCCACCAGAGCCAGATGCAACTGACGACCGTTCGCCTGCCCGCGATCGGCGCCATGCTCGTTGACGGTGTCGAGAAAGTCCCAGATCATCTCGTACGCCACGAGCAGGCGCAGGAGCTCCAGATTACGGCGTCGGGGTAAGATCCAAAACAGCGCCGCACCGTCTGTATGACCGCGCTTGCGTTCGATGGAGGCCAACGCGTCTTCCCGAATCGGCGTGTCGGGAATCATCAGCGCCTGCCGCCGCCATCCGCGAATCTCCCGCGAGATCGCCGGCAACCCCCACACCAGCTGGCGCGTCGCGGCAGCAGCAAGCACCCAGGATTGCCGGGCTGAAAGCGGCAGCGAATCGGTGTCCTCTCCAGGAATCGGAACTCGCCCGGAGACTAAAGAGCAATGCGGTCGGGATTGCGGAGGTTTGAGTAGCTTGCGGGCCTTGACTAAACGGCACCGTTCAAGATCAATGGTCCTGCAAGCTGACTGCGGGACGCACGCGAGCCGCCAGATAGCCGGGTACCGCCACGATGGCTACCGCAACCGCCGTGACGAGCACAAAGCTTGCGATCGCAACGGGGATCCCAATCGACTGAGCAACCGGAAACCCGCTGACCACGGTCAGCGCACGACTCAACAGGAGCTCCCCGCAGATTCCAAACAGCGCGCCGATCGAGCATCCGGCGCCGAGCAACAGGACGCTCTCCAGGAGCAGGGCGCGCCACAGCACACCTCTGTCGAAGCCATCGACCTTCATGTCGGCGAGCCGCACTCGGCGCTGCCAGATCGCGGCGCCCATTGCCGCGGACATCGCCAGAACGACCGCGATCAGCACCAGCGTCCGGATCTGGGCAAGACGCGAGAGGCCCTGGGTGGCTTGCGCATAATGCAGCCGCTGGCGCTGGCCGGCCGTGGCGACCTGCAGTCCCGACTGAGGACCGAGTGCTCGCCGTATCTCGGCACTCACCACGATCGCCGAAGCCCCGGGGGTGAGTTCGAATTGGTAGGCGCTCGGGTCCTCGCTCGCCCATGCGCGCGCATAGTCTTCGGCGTTGAGCACGATCGCACCGGGCGGCCAGCCGAGGTTGGTGCTCAGCGCGGCAACGCGAAACGCCGTTGGTCGCGGTGCGGGAAGCACGAACAGCTGGCCCACGTGCAGATGATGTTCCGCCGCCAGGGCTTCTGAGACGACGATCCATCCGTGTCCCCGCAACGCAGCGGTGGCCGCCCCAACGTTGCCACTCACGATCTGGCTTGGTGTGATCGGATGGGCGGCGGCGCGCGGTGGCGCGAGGACCCACAAGCGGCGCTCGCCCCAGTCCAGGAAGCTGCCGCGATAGGAGCGAACCGCCGCGACCCCGGGCAGGCGCGCGAGGCTGCCCGTCTCGACGTTTCGAAACGGCGTGGTGGCAAACGAGTTCGAGGTCCCCGCAGGAGTGACCCAGATCGCGGCGAGCGAATCGATGCCGTGCGCCGAGGCGTCGAGGCCCCGCTGCAGATCGACGCGAGCTCCCTGGATCGCGACGCTGCCGAACACGGCGATCGCACCTGTGGCGGCAATCGCGATCGAGCGGGTTCTGTTTGCGCGAGAGCGCAGCTCGATCACCGCCAGATACGTGGAAGCGCCGGTCATCCTCCGCTGCAGCCGGTCGAACGCCACGATCGCCAGGTTCAGCAGCACGGGCAGAAACAGCAACAGGCTGACGGCCAGGCTCACGATCCCGACGATCGCAGCTCTGGGCGCGACGAGCAGATATGAAGATCGTGCTCGCAAGACAGGCAAACCCTCCCGCGAGCAGCCAACTCGTTCGGTCCCGGATCTTGGGCTCCGAGGCTTCCAATAGACGCCCCATGTCCGAGAAGAGGTCACTCCGCAACGGCGCCAGCACGCCGAAGATCGCGGCCACCAACCCACCGCCGGCGGCGATCGCGTAGCTCTGCCACGTCACGATCCGCTCGGAGCCGATCGGAAACGCGAACGACAGATAGCCCGGATCGGAGCGGAACAGCTCGACGGACATCAGCTCTCCCAGCGCCAGCCCCGCGACACTCGCAACGACGCCGAGCACGAGGGCGTCGAACAGCAGCACCTCGACGATCATCTTGCGCGTGTACCCGTCCAGGCGGAGATCCTCGATCAGGTTGCGCCGCTGGGGCACCGTCAGCAGCAGGGCGTTGAATGCGAACAGAAACCCAACGAGCGCGCTGATTGCGGAGAACAGGCTGGTCGACTGATTCGTCGGTTCCGCGGCCTTGTGAAACAGCGTGTCGGTGAAGTCCGCGGGGTGCACGTTCAGGCGCCCAGCCGCCAGGCGCCTCAGCTGTGCGCTCACCTCACGATCGCGCCGCGGCTGTGAGCGTACGTAGATGCTGGTCAGACGCCCGGTCATGCCGGTGAGCAGCTGGGCGTAGCGCAACGGAGCAATCGCGATCGGACTCTCGCCGAGAACGCCCGAGCCCGGTGAGAGCAGCTCGGGCACGAGCAGCGACGAGATCGTGCGAGCGCCGATCTGCAGCTGCACCGGTTGCAGCGAGGACGCGCCGACTCGCTGGGCTATCGGCGCCGGCAGCATGAACGCCCGTGTCCTGCCGAGCTCGGAGGTTCCGAGCTTGCGCACGAGCGCTCCCCCGAGATACGCCAGACGGGGTTCGGTGCCCACCAGGTCCACCGACTGGGCCCCCTGCGGACCCACCACGTTGGCGCTCTCCTGAAGCACGGGCGCCGCGGTCAGCACACCCGGAATGCGCTGGACTCTGCTCAGCAGATCGGCGTTGAAGCCATGCGCGTCCCGGGCGGTGAGCTGAAAGCGCATCTGCCCGACGATCCCCGCCGTCAGTTGGCGCACGGCTCCATCCAGACTCGTGCTTGCGACCTGCGAGGAGAACAGCAGGGCGACCCCGACCGCGATCCCCAGCACCGCGAACAGCTCCTGCACGATCCTGCTGCGCAGGCGCACGCGGTAGAGCCGAACGATGTTCGACAGCCTCATCTCCGTGGGTCAGCCTACTGATCGCCGCTCGGCCTACTGTGTGCTGAGCACCGACATGAACGCCCGATCGGGCTGATAGTCGACGAGCTTGCCATCGAGCAGGGCGTGCACTCGATCGGCATATCCCGCGGCCTGCGGGTCGTGCGTGACCAGCATCACCGACACGCCGCGCTCGCGGCACACCTCCGTCAGCAGGCCCAGCACCTCACGGCTGCGCACGCTGTCGAGGCTGCCCGTCGGCTCGTCGGCCAGCAGCAGCTTCGGCTCGGTCGAGAGCGCCCGTGCGATCATCACCCGCTGGCGCTCGCCCATCGACAGCTGCTCAGCGCGATGCTTCGTCCGATGCTGCAACCCGAGTCGCTCGAGCAGCGGCATCACGCGACGGTGCGCCTCGCGCGCGCCGATGTCGACCCCGAGCAGCTTCAACGCCGCGTTGTCGAGCGCACTGACGCCCGGGACGAGATTCAGCGACTGGCGCACGAATCCCAGCTCGTGCAGCCGATAGCGCGCCGCATCGGCGTCTGAGAGCTCGCAGACGTCGCGCCCGGCCATCAGCACCGCGCCGGCGTCCGGGCGCAGCAAGGCGGCGATCAGCATCAGCAGAGTGGTCTTGCCCGAGCCGCTGGGGCCATACAGTGCCACCAGCTCCCCGTCGGCGATCGACGTGGACACGCCGTCCACCGCACGCACCGTCTCCCCGTCCCCGGACTGGTAGTGCTTTACGAGATCGCGCAACTCGAGCATCAGCGAACCAGCGCACCGGCCCGGCAGGACGTGCAAGCAGACAGCCGGCCCGACCGCAAGCGACGCACCTACGCCGACCGTTCCCTGCTCGGGAAGGCAATCACGTTAGCCCGGGGCGCGGGCTCGCTCGGCTGCGTAAGCAGCCGGCCGCCGCTGAGAACCTTGATCTCATCGGTGCCCATCGCCGAGGGCATGCCAGGCACCGCCATCAGCACGGCCAGCCCCTCATCGCCACTCAGCGACCGCAGCAGCTCGTTGACGTCCTCGCGTTCGCGCACCCCGAGATTCGCCGTGGGGTCGTCGACGAGCAGCAGCTGCGGGCGTCGCACGATCCCGTGCGCAATGCCCGTGAGCGCGCGCTCACCATCGGACAGACTGCCCCAGCGCTGGCCCGCGCACTCCGACATGCCCACGCGGGCGAGCGCGTCGTAAGCGCGCGATCGAGCCCTGCGCTGCCCGTGCTCGACGAGCAGCGGCAATGCGACGTAGTCGAGCATGCTGAGGTCGCTCCGGGGTCCCGCGCGCCGCACCCAGCCGACCTGCTCGCGCATCAGACGGGCGTGGGCCGACTCCGACATGCCTGCCAGATCGCGCCCGGCGAACCGCACAGTGCCACCGTCGGGAGCTCCCAGTCCAGCCGCGATCTTCAGCAGCGTGGTCTTGCCGGCCCCGCGCTTGCCCCACACCGCGACGAACTCGCCGGCCGACGTCTCCATCGAGACGTCGCTCAGCACCCTGAGCTCGTGCGCGCCCCGCCAGTAGCTCTTGCTGACCGACTCCAGCGACAGCAGCCCGTCCGCCATCAACGCTCCGACGCTCGGCTCACCGCCACCACGGTCATCGGCACACCGGCCGGCGCACGTCTCCTCCAGCGCGCCATCAACATGCCCGCAGCCGACCCGTCGGACGGACGACGCTCGAGCGGTCGGGCTCCTCGCGCAACTGCTCGAGCAGCTCTCGGGCGCTCTGCAACCACTCGATCCGCGCATTCCAGAACGCGACCTCGGCATCTCTGGCCAGCACCCTCATCAACATCGACCACTCTCGCGAGCCCCCCGCCCGATCCTCCTCGGCGAGCCGGTTCAGATCACGCAGGCGACCGAGGCAGGCCAGTTCCTGGCCGTAGACCATGTCGATCAGCCGCGGGACGTTGCGCGGCCGACACAGCGAGATCTTCATGTGCAGGTCGTCGCGCAGCGGCGGTGTCGAGGAGGAGGCGAGCATCCAGCTCTCGAAGTGATCGACCCCCGCGGGCGTGGCCTCGTAGATCGTGCGTGGAGCGGCGCGCCTGGCTGGACCGGCACCCATCTCACCGGCGCTGCGCACCAGCTCGTCGCGCGCGAGCTGATCCAGCGCGGAGTAGACCCCCGAAGGCGCGAATCCGGATGCGCCGAAGCGCTCCTCCAGACGTTGCGCCAACTGGTAGCCATAGCCTGGACGCTCGATCACGAGACCCAGGACCGCATGCTTAGCGGACATTCCTCACCTTCCTGGCGAACCTACGTCGCTGCAAGACATACCGATCCTCATAGACGGTACCCGATCGCGCGACGACGCGCATCCCAAAGCTGGAATGAATCAGATCAGCCGGAATTCCCTTGGATCACCCTGGGGCATCTATCGGGACGTTGGAGGAGGCCGTTGGCGCATGCGCCAACGGCTGTCCAGCCGCATGCGGCTGGACACGGGCCGCACATGTGCGGCCCGCCGGACGGTGCATGCACCGTCCGGCCATGCGGCGCATGCGCCGCATGGAACTACGTGATGCCCAAGCGATCCAGCAGCCCTTCGTCCGCGCGCCAGTCCCGGCGCACACGTACGGACAGGTCGAGATGGACCTGACATCCCAGCTCGCGCTCCAGCTCTCTGCGAGCGGCCGTGCCGATCGCCTTGATCATGCGCCCACGGGCGCCGACCACGATCCCCTTTTGCGAGTCGCTCTCGACCCAGATCAGCGCCCGCACCCGCGCCAGCCCGGGGCGCGGGCGTTCGACCTCCTCGACCACCACCTCGACGGCATGGGGAACCTCCTGGCGCGTGCGTCTGATCACCGCCTCGCGCACCAGCTCGCTCAGCAGCAGCCCGAGCGGCTGATCGGAGCGCTCCTGCGGCGCGAACATGAACGGCCCCTCGGGCATCAGTCCGTGCAGGTGCTCGACCAGCGCCTGCACGCCGCTGCCGGTGCGCGCCGAGACCGGGAATATCTCACCGTCCAGCTCGAGTGCACCTGCCTGTCCCAGCACAGCAGCGGTCCCCGCGCGGTTGAGCCGGTCGATCTTGTTGACCGCGATCGTCACCGTCGGCGCGGCGTGTGCGAGCACCCCCGCGATGAACCGGTCGCCCGGGCCCACCCCCTGCTCGCCGTTGAGGAGCAGCAACGTCATGTCCGCTCCTTCGAGCTCGCGCTCCACGCGCCCGGCCATGCGCTGGGTCAGCGCGTCACGAGGTCGCTGGACGCCCGGAAGGTCGACCAGCACGATCTGGCTGTGCTCGCGCGTGCACACCCCTCGGATCGCCCTGCGTGTCGTCTGCGGGCGATCGGAGACGATCGCGACCTTCTCCCCCACGATCGCGTTTACGAGCGTCGACTTGCCCACGTTGGGTCGGCCCGCCAGGGCGACGAATCCGCTGCGTGTCACGGGCATGACGACGCTCGCTGGGCCTCGCCCAGCAGTTGGGCCTGCAGAGCCAGCATCTCGCCGTCGTCAGTCTCGTGATCCATGCCCACCAAGTGCAGCACACCATGCACGATCGCCTCGCGCAGATCGGTGGTGTGCTCGGGACAGATCATCACGTCGCCCAGCTCGCGCGGAGCATCACCCTGCGAGGCGACGCCGTCGATCGGGAATGAGAGCACGTCCGTCGGAGCGGGCTTGCCACGATGCTCGAGGTTCAGCTCGGCGATGCGGCCCGAGTCGACGTACTCGACGGCGAGGTGACCGTCCTCGATGCCGACCGCGGCGGTGACGAGGATGCACAGGCGCCTGACCTCGCTCGAAGACGGCGCATCGGGCGCGAGGCTCGCGCCGAGAACGTCGACCTCGATCACGGACTCAGGCGCGACGGGGCTCCTTGCCCGAGCCCCGTCGCGCCAAGCCGTCGGAACCGCGCGCGCCGAGGCCGTCGGCGCTCCCCCGCTGGGAGTGCTCGTCGTAAGCCTCTACGATCCGTTGCACGAGCTTGTGCCGCACCACGTCCTCGCCGCCGAAGCGCACGAACTCGATGCCCTCGACCGTCTCCAGCACCTCCCCCACCGCAATCAGCCCCGACTGCTGCTCGCGGGGCAGATCGACCTGGGTGACGTCGCCCGTCACGACCATCCGCGACCCGAAGCCCAGACGCGTGAGGAACATCTTCATCTGCTCGGGCGTCGTGTTCTGCGCCTCGTCGAGGATCACGAACGAGTCGTTCAACGTGCGCCCCCGCATGAACGCGAGCGGCGCAATCTCGATCACGCCCCGCTCCAGATGCTGGGATACCTTCTCGGGGTCGAGCATGTCGTGCAGCGCGTCGAACAGCGGGCGCAGGTAGGGATCGACCTTGGCCATCAAATCGCCCGGCAGGAACCCCAGCCGCTCGCCCGCCTCCACCGCCGGGCGTGTGAGGATGATGCGGTTGACCTCGTGCCCGGAGAGCGCCGCGGCCGCCATTGCCACCGCGAGAAACGTCTTGCCCGTACCCGCCGGGCCGATCCCGAACGTGACGGTGCTCTGGCGGATCGAATCGACGTAGCGCTTCTGATTGACCGTCTTCGGCGCCACCTGGCGGCCGCGATAGTGCCACACCACATCCTCCAGCACGCGAGCCGGCGACTCGTGCGCGTCCAGCGCTCCCGTCACGGCTGCGATCGTCCCCGGCCCGATCTCATGTCCGCGCAGGATCAGGTCGGACAGCTCGCGCACAAGGAGCTCACCCACGCGCGTCTCGCGCTGCTCGCCGTCGAACGTGATCAGGTTGCCACGCAGGAACACCCGGCACTGCAGGTGCGCCTCCAGCGCGCGCAGCACCGCGTCCTGGCTGCCGGCCAGCTCGGCGGCGACGTCGTTGGGCAGCTCGATCTGGGTCCTCATCCGCCATTCCGCACGTGGGGCGTGCGCGAGGCCGAGGGACTCATCCTTCGAGCGCCGCCTTGACCAGACCGGACACGCGTCCGCCGTCCGCGCGACCATCGACAGCCGCCATCGCGCTGCCCATCGCGCGACCCATGTCCCGCACCGTCTCCGCTCCGCTCTCACGCACCGCTCGCTCGACGATCTCCCCGAGCTCCTCGTCGGAGAGCTCGGCCGGCAGGTATCCGCCGATCAGCTTCGCCTCGGACTCCTCGCCGTCGGCGAGATCCTCGCGTCCAGCCTCGCGATACGCCCGCGCGGCCTCCAGCCGGCGCTTGCGCTCGCGCCTGAGCACCGCCAGCTCGTCATCCGAGCCTTCCTTCGCCGCCTTCTGCAGCTCGGACAGCACCAGCCGCAGCGCCCCCACCCGCTCCTTCTCGCCGGCGCGCATCGCGTCCCGCAGATCGTTCTTGATCGTGTCAAGCATTGCCATCCCCGCTCAGGATACGCCGTCGCCGCGAGTTGCATGTGGCGATCCCGCGATGGCGGCCGCCACGAGCAGGCACACGCGCGCGACAGCGAGCGACTAGGGTGCCGTCCGTGAACGACGCCCTCTACGCCGACGCGCTCGCCCCGTTTCTGGCGGAGGCCGGGCGCCTGCGTCCGCCTGACACCGAAGTGATCGACGCGCACACCCATCTGGGCCTGGACGAGGATGGACGCTCGTTGGAGCTCGAGCAGCTGCTCGCCCAGCTCGACGCCGCCGGCGCCAGGCGCGCGTGCGTGTTTCCCTTGCACGACCCCGAGCGCCGGCCCGCCTACAGCGTTCCCAACGACCGCGTCATCGCGTGGGCCTCAGAAAGCGAGGGCCGGCTCGCTCCCTTCTGCCGCCTGGACCCCGCCGAAGATCCGATCGCCGAGGGCGAACGCTGCCTGGCCTCCGGAGCGCGTGGCATCAAGCTGCACCCGCGCGCGCAGGACTTCGTGTTCGACGGCCCGGAGATGCGCGCCATCTTCGCGCTCGCCGACCGCGCGCAGGTGCCGATCCTGATTCACGCCGGCCGGGGGCTGCCACCGCTTGCGAACGGGCTCGCGGACCTGGCTATGAGCCATCCGGAGGTCGTGCTGATCCTCGCCCACGGCGCGATCTGCGACCAGGGCATCCTGACCTCGCGCTTGGCCGACCATCCGGGGGTGCTGTATGACATCTCATGCTTCTTTCCGCTCGACGTGATCGAGCTGTTCGCGCGCGCTCCCGCCGAGCGCATCGTGTTCGCCTCCGACCCGCCCTACGGCCTGCCCGCCACCACGCTGTATCTGGCGCTGCGCGTCGCCGCTCAGGCCGGGCTGGACGAGCCCGCCACCAGGGGGGTGCTGGGCGCGACGATGGCCGACCTGCTCGACGGCCGCGGCCTGCCACCCGTCACGCCGCCGCGTCGTGGAGCCTCGATCGGCCTCAGCGGGCGTCTCGCTCGTGTTTACAACTACGGCAGCCTCACCGGTCCGGCGCTGTTCGCCGGGGTTCCCGAGCAGGCGCTGGCGATGCTCGACATGGCGATCGCCGCCTGCCGCGACCCCGATCCCGGCGACGTCGGGGAGGCCCTGGAGATCGTCGGCTCGGCGCTCACCGCCGCCTCGGCTCTGTTGCGGGACCCGGACGGCGTGCGCCCGGCGATCGATCTCGTCTACCGCGCGATCGTGCGCGCGGCGACCGAGCTGCCCGATCAGGCCTGAGGAGCCCGAATGCTGACGAGCCCGCACATTGAGGGCGCGCACGCTGAGGAGCCCCACACTGAGAGGCGCGCACGCTGAGGAGCCCCGCACGCCGAGGAGTCGCCACGCTGAGGAGCCCGCGGGCTTGAGATCGGGCGCGTCCCTCGTGCGCGATGCGCGGCCGTGCGGTCAGCGATCGGCCTGCAGCCAGACGGCTGCCCAGTCGCCGCTGATGCGCCGCTCGCGCTCTGACATGCCCAGTCGCCGGGCGAACACCCGGCAGATCTCCTTGGTCTCTCCCACGAGCAACCCGCTGACGATGAGGTGCTCAGGAGGACGCTCGAGCGCCTCGGCCAGATCGAGCAGCAGCGGTCGCAGGAGGTTCGCCAGCATCACCGATATCGCCTGCCGATCGGAGATCGGCCAGGGATCGCGGCGCAGATCAAAGCGGCGCACGTCGATTCGCACGCCGTTGACAGTCGCGTTGTGCGCGGCCGCGGTGACGCTCAGCTGGTCATGGTCGAGCGCCAGCACCGGGTCATAGCCGAGCGCCGCCGCGGCGATCGCGAGCACTCCCGAACCGCTCCCCAGATCGATCAACCCCAACCGCTCGGGCTCGGCGGCAGCCAGAGCGAGCAGCAGCTCCAGGCACAGCTGCGTGGTCGCATGGGCGCCCGTGCCAAAAGCCTGGCCCGGGTCGATCACGATCTCCCGCAGATTCGCGCGCTCGCTCGGACTCTCCCAGGGTGTGCGCACGCGCAGCGCGCTCACCCGCTCGGGCGCCGGCGAGGAGATCGTGATCGGCCGATGAAAGTCGCGCCAGCGCTCAGACCAGCCGTCCGGCATCTCGCTCGTGGATATCTCGACCAGCGCATCTCCGACCGCCGCGCGCAGATCCGGCAGCAGCGGCAGCTCACCGGGCGCGCCGTAGATCGCATACTCGACGATCTCTCCCGGCAGCTCGGACTCCTCGACACCGGCGGGAACCAGCTCGAGCAGGTCCGCGAGCACCACGTCCGCGTGCGCGCGGCGGACGCGCAGCGCCAGGCGGATCACGCCGGGTGGCTGCGCAGCACGCGACGCAGCTTGGCGAACATCGACTCCTCCGAGCGCAGGTTCTCCTCGGTCAGGGTCTCCTGCAGGCGTCCGATCAGCTCGCGCTGCTCCTCGCTCAGGTGACGGGGGACCACGACGTTCGCGACGACCTTCAGGTCCCCCCTGCGCCCACCCCGCAGCGAGGGCATCCCTGCTCCCCGCAGCGTGATCACCGCTCCCGGCTGCGTGCCCTGCGGCACCTCGACGGGGGCCGTTCCCTGCAGCGTGGGCGTCTGCAGCGTCCCGCCCAGCGCCGCGAGCGGAGCGGGCACGTCGAGCGCCGTGATCAGGTCCTGGCCTTCGCGCACGAACCGCTCGTCCTCGCGAACCCTCACCAGTACGTACAGGTCCCCCTCGGGTGCACCCGACTCTCCGGCATGCCCGCGCTCGGAGAGCCTGATCCGCTGACCGTCGGCGATCCCCGCGGGCACGTCGACCTCCAGGCTGCGCTGTCCCATCCTGCGACCGCGCCCGCGACACTCGCCACACGGCTGCGCCGCCACGCGCCCATCTCCGTGACATGTCTCACACGCGACCCGGCGCATCATCTGCCCGAACGGTGTTCGCGTGAGGGCCTGCAGCTGTCCGCTGCCTCCGCAACGCTCGCACGTCTCGATCGGAGTGCCCGGCTCGGCGCCGTTGCCGTGACAGCGCTCGCAGCGTTCGACGACCTCGAAGGCGACCTCCACGCGCGCGCCCGTCGCGGCTTCGCTCAGACTCAGCTCGACCGCGACGGCGACGTCCTCGCCGGCCATCGGCCCGGAGCGTCCGCCGAACGGGCTCCCTCCGCCGAAGAACGCGTCGAACAGATCCCCGATCGAGCCGAACCCGTCGAAGTTGGGGGCATAGCCCCCCGATCTGAGGCCTTCGTGGCCGTAGCGGTCATATGTCGCGCGACGCTCGCCGTCGGACAGGATCTCGTAGGCCTCGGCCGCCTCCTTGAACTTCTCCTCGGCCTGCGGATCGTGCGCGTTGACGTCCGGATGCAGCTCCCGCGCGAGCTGGCGGAACGCTTTCTTGATCTGCTGCTCGGAGGCGTCCCGCTGCACCCCGAGCACGTCGTAGGGATCGCGCGGCATCGAGGTTCGGCTCATGGAAGAGGGCTCATCCTTCCGCGTAGGCGTCTTCGACGAAGCGCGAGAGCTCGTGGGCGGCCCTGCGCACGGTCACGATCGCCTCGGCATAGTCCATGCGCACCGGCCCGATCACCGACACCGCGCCCAGCTTGCGCCTGGCCACCCCGTAGCTGGTCGCGACCAATCCGAGGGAGTGCATCGCCGGAATCTCGTTCTCATGACCGATGCGCACGTACACACCCTGCTCGCCGAGCGCCGTGCGCAGCACCTGCAGCAACGCCACCCGTCGCTCGAGCAGGCTCATCAGCTCGTTGATCTGAACCGTGTCCTCGATCATCCCGGTCGAGAACAGATGCGCGGTGCCCTCCACATACAGCGCATCCTCGCCCTCCGGGTCGATCTCGCCGAACGCGGGGCCAGCCGCCGCAGAAACGCAACCTCGGTGGCAGACAGGCCAGGATCGATCAGACGCTGTTGCAGCATGCGCGCTCCGAGCCCGGTGCCGACGAGTCGCTCGTTCAGGTACTCCCCCGCCCACGCCACGAGGCCCGGATCGACCGAGCGCTCGAACGTGACCAGCATCTTCGAGACGCTGCCGGTCGAGGTGATGATCACCACCACCACGACGCGCGACTGCAACGCGAGCACCTCGACGTGCCTGATGCTCGCGGTGTTCAGAGCCGGTGCGGACACGACGGCCAGCAGATTGGTGACCTGAGACAGGGTCTCGGTGGTGGCGCGCACCGCCTCCTCGACTTCGCGCTTCATCAGCGAGAGCTCCAGCTGCGCTCCCTGCCCGACCGGCTGCAGACCATGGCCGGAGGCAAGCATCCGATCGACCACGTACCGCTGCCCGGCGTCCGTCGGAACCCTGCCCGCCGAGACGTGGGGATGCGCGAGGAGACCCTGCTCCTCCAGCAGCGCCAGCTCGCCCCGCACCGTGGAGGCACGGCAGTCGAGGTCGGAGTCGGCCGCGATCGACTTCGACGCCACCGGCTGCCCGGTGCGCAGGTAGTCTTCCACCACCTTGCTCAGGATGGTCTCTTGACGGGTAGTCAGGGCTTGCATCGACCTGATTCTAGGTTGCCCGCTGCGGGCCCCGTCCGGTCCGCTCAGAACTCCAGCTCGGCCTCCGCGTTGCGCACGATCTGCTTGTCCGCCTGCTCGGCCACCGTGTCGACGATCAGGCGTCCGCCGCGCAGCTCGCGCACCGTGCCCTTCACCACCACCTCCTGCTCGGGCACGCCCATGCCGCGGAACTGCACCGACAGGCGCTTGAGATGCTCCGGCCCGCCGGCGGCCTCGGTCTGCGCGCGCGCGACCTGGGCCATCGTCCACAGCCCGTGCAGGATCCTCCCGGGCAGGCCCACCGCACGGGCGAACTCCTCGTCGATGTGAATCGGGTTGAAGTCGCCCGAAGCGCCCGCATAGCGCGCCGTAAGGTACTTGTCGGGAGTGACTCTCACCTCGGGAATCTCGCCGCCGACTTGAAGACTGCTCATGGCCTGATCACGCTCCTCGCACGATGTTGGTCCAGGTGCCGCGGCACACCCGCTCGCCGCGCTGGTTGATCGACGTCGACTCGAACACGTAGTAGCCGCGCCCATCGCTTTCGGATATGTCCTTCACCGAGGCGGTCGTCGTGATCTCATCCCCCGCCACCACCAGTGGCCCCCACTCGAACTCCTGCCCACCGTGCACCATCAACGCGAAGTTGAGCTCGATCTCGGGGTCGAAGATCGGTGGGCCCACAGAGGGCGCGCTGTAGACGACGGCGAACATCGGCGGCGCCACGACGTCCGCATGGCCGGCGTCGCGGGCGGCCTGCACGTCGAGATGGATCGGGTTCGTCTCCCCGACCGCGCGCGCGTACTCCTTGATCTTCTCCCTGCCCACCGCATACGTCGTGGGCTCGTACTGCTTGCCGATCGCTTGGGTGTTCACTGGCACCGTATAAGGCTCCTTGAGGCGGGCTGGTCGTACTCGCGAGCCGCAATGGCGTCCGCGGCGCGCCAGTTTACGCGCACGCTCAGTCCGGAGCGGCGCGGGCGGCCGGTAGACCCTCGCGCAAATCGGAGCGACGCGCACAAAAACCCTGCCGATCCGCGTAAAACCCTGCCGATTCCGTGCTTAAACACAAAAAAGCCTCCCGGGCCAACAGCGGGGGACGCTGCGTGGCGTCCCCCGCTGACTCCATCGTGAGCACGACCCTCAGAACACGAGCTCCGCATCCTCCGAGCTCGCGCCGACACCGGCCGGCTCGCGCTCGCCCACCGACACCCCGTCGGGGTCGATCTCATCGCCCTGCTCCGCCTCACGTCGCTGCCCGCCGGGCGTGTCCAGGAACTGGACGGTCTCCGCGACGATGCTCACCGCCTGGCGCTTCTGCTGATCGGTGGTTTCCCACTCGCGCCACTCCAACCGACCGTCGATCGCGACACGGCTGCCCTTGCGCATGTAGCGGCTGACGCTCTCCGCCGAGCCTCCGTAGACGCTGACGTCGAAGAAGTTCGGCCGCTCGTGATAGTCGCCCTCGGCGTCTTTCCTGCTGGAGCTGCACGCGATCCGCAGTCCGCAGACGCTCACGCCCGAAGGCAGGCTGCGAAGCTCCGGATCGCGCGTGAGACGCCCGACGAGTACAACGCGGTTGATACTGAAGTAGGCCATGATCTACGTCTCCATCGATTGAGGTTGACCCCCCATCGACGAAGTTACGGATTGCTTGGGACGGTATTCTCGGGCGAGCGCTTGCGCCCCACGCCGAACGTCCCGGACGGGCAGTCGGGCAGTGCGTCGGGCTCCACCACCACGATTCGCTCATGCGCATGAGCCCGAGCGATCGCCCGCTCCAGCGCACGTCCCACCTCCACAGGAGCCACATACAGCACGCCGGCGACGGTTCGGCAGCGAGCCCAGGCCCGGCAGACGTCCGTCAGCCTTCGTGGCGCCTTGATCGTCAGCTCGACCTCGACGGCCACCGGCAGGCCCGCGGTGGGATCGTCGGGCCACAGCACCAGATCCGGGCGATGCAGCAGCGGCTCGTCGTGTGACCCGACGCCCATTCGCGCACTCGCCACAGGGGCACCGAGCTCGCGCTCGTCGCGGCGCAGCTCGCGCTCGCCCAGCACGCGATGGTCCGGATAGCCGCGTTCCAGCGCCGCCGCGACGGCCGCACAGGCGATCAGATGCCGAGCACCCGAGGCGCTCACGCGACACGGGTCCAGCCCCCGCAGGCCGCAGCTGTGCATACCCGCTCGCGTCAGCGTGTACAGCGCCGGCTGCTGCGCCAGCGGCCTGCTGCGCACGAGCTGCCCGGCACGCTCGGCCGATCGCAATCGCGCGCGCGCCGATGGCTCCGACACGCTCTGGGCGATCGCCAGGGCCTCGGCTGTGACGGCGCCCATGCGCGCCGTCCACTGCATGAGCGCCACTCGCTCGGGCGAGAGCGCGGGATCTCTGCGAACCATGATGGTCCTCCTGAGTTCGTTCATCATTGACCCCCCCCCCCCCGGGGGGATTCCTCGATGTGTGTGCGCGCGTGTATGTGCGCGCACACACGACGTGCGCCCCGTGCTCAGCGCAGGCGCTTGGCCGAGAGCATCCGTGCGATGCTCACGCCGCCACCGTCGGACAGCCCGATCACCGCCGCCCTACCCTGCGCGAGGCTCATGACCTGGCCTGCTCGCAACGCGCGATCGAGACCCCGTGTGCGAGTGAGCTTGCCATCGCCATGCCTGGAGGTCCTCCAGACCCCCCTGGTCTCGGTCATGGCCGCGAGCAGCTCAGCCGAGTGGGGAACCACCTGGCGGTGGGCCACCAGCACAGACAGGTTGCCCATGATCTGCTCCAACATCACCTCTCGCCCCGGCACCCGCATGTCGGCCAACTCCTGCGTGCCCAGCACGAGGCTCACACCCGCGCCGCCCGCCCTGGCGAACAGGCCCACCACACGCTCGGGAGCGATCGCCGAGAACTCATCGATCGTCACGAGCGTCGGCGTTGGCCGTCCCTGCAGCGCCGCGACCATCGCCTGCAGGTCTCCCACGATCGCCGCTCCGAGCATCTGCGCCAGCAGCGGCCGGTTGTCGGCTTGCAGGTTGAAATACACCACCGCCCGTGCTTTTGCCGCCGCCAGCAGGTCCAGACGACTCACCTCCGACGTCTCGGGGTCCAGCCACGGTCCCACGTCGGACTCGGCCATGATCGCCAACCGATCGCGCACGCCCGCCAGGTCGCTCTGCTGGCGAGTCGTCAGCGAGTCCAGGTAGTCGTGCGCGCCCTGCATCTGTGACTCGGGCAGACCCCGGGCCAGCAGCTCCAATCGCGAGGGATCGAGATGCTCGACCAGTGCCTTGAGGCTGACCTCGATGCCGGCTTTGCGCAACACGCGCACCTCGTGACCGAGATAGCGCTGGGCCTGCCGCAGGTAGTGCGGCTCGGTGAACGTCTCGCCGGCGAGCGCCTTGTCGGCGATCTCCGTCTCGCTGCCCCGAGCGTAGGGGTTGTAGATCGACGGACCCCGCGGGGTCCACTCGACGAACTGCCTTCCCCGAGCCAGTGCCGCGTCGCGCAGCTCTCGACGCAAATCGAGATCCCCCTTTGGATCAACCACGATTGCGCCCATGCCACGCTCAATCGCACGCGCGCCCATCCAGGTCATCGTGACCGTCTTGCCCGAGCGGGTCGCGCCGACCACGAGGGTGTGCGTACCGCCGGCCACACCACCAAGCGGAATCGTGACGGCGTGGCCATCGCGCTCGTGACCGATCGTCAGCCGATCGCCGTGCCACCAGCTCTCGGAGTCGGCCGCGCTCCGGCGCGCCTCCAGCTTGCGTGCAAGCGAACACAGCGCGTCCAGCGGACCACGCCGCCCGGCGGCGCAATCGGCCAGGTCGGCGCCCGCCTCGACGTCTTCGCGGTGCCAGCGCCGCCCGCGCACAGTTGCGCAGAGCGCGGCCGTGCCCAGGGTCCAGGCAAGGCCTCCGCCGAGGATCGTCCGAGCGAGCACGACCAGCGCCAATGCGCCGGCGGCCCACGTCCAGCGCAGATCCCGGCCACGCATCATCCTCGCCGCAATGAGCCCGATCGCGAGCCCGATCGCGAGATGGATGGTCGTGGTCGTCAGCCAGTGGACGAACTGCTCCACCGGCGCCAGCGGGTTCACCGCGGGTTCGTTGTTGTATTCGGATGAGTATTCGGATGAAGGCATGTTCGTGTGCGCTCCCTTTCTGTGTGTGGGCCGGCGCGAGCGCCGACCGTGGTGGTTAACGAGCGATGGCGGACCCGTGGGCCCGCCATCGCGGTGTTCTCAGCGAGCCCCGTCGGCTCGTCAAGCTCTGAGCGGGCTGTGCTCGCCCGGCGCCGGCCGAGCGCAGTTCCCGCCGATTGAGTGCGTCAATGAGTTGGCGGAGAGGACTTACGCCTCTCGCCCGAGCCCCTCTCGATCTCTTTGAGAGGAGACGTGGTTGGACGCGTCTCACGGCGCCGGGGCCGTGGGGGACTTGCCAGGCGTTTGGCTCGCGCCCGCTCGTGGTTGAGCCAGGCCAACTCGACCATGTGGTCGGCTTCGAGGGCCGTCACCGGATCGTGGTTGCGCCGGGCCAACTCAGCAATGCATTCGGCTTCAAGCACCGCCACCGGCGCGTGATTGAGTCGGGTCAACTCATCTATGAACGGACACGTATCGACTTTACGGAGACTCGCCCTGGACATGCCCATCCTTCTCTTGAACACCTCGTCATCCTTGATGCCCTGCTCGGATGACTCTTCTGTTCGATCCTCGTTCATGGCGCCTTCCTTTCATTGGACGTACGACTGACGAACGTGCAAGCGGCGAGCTCTGGGGCTCGCCGTCTGGTGCTGCATGGCGAGCCGTTCGGCCCGTCAAGGTCTGGTCTGTGACAGGCGCTCGACGCTCGTCACATGCGCTGGCGTCACATGCGCCTGCGTGGTTCTCTCCCGCGGGGCTCTCTGACGTGCTCAGCTAGGAGCGAGGCCACCGCTCGACTGTCGACGGGTCAGGATCTGACAACCCCGCCCCCGGTCTTTCCGAGGTTTCGCCTCTCCACACTCCCGACACAAGTCCCGTGCCGCCCAGGAGACACAGCAAGCGAGAAAGGGTGACCTCATCAG
Organism: uncultured Solirubrobacterales bacterium; assembly: GCA_963744245.1. Classification (GTDB taxonomy): domain Bacteria; phylum Actinomycetota; class Thermoleophilia; order Solirubrobacterales; family Solirubrobacteraceae; genus Palsa-744. The sequence goes on along the minus strand of CAVUST010000001.1, from coordinate 1,973,032 downwards.
AGGGGACAAAGCTCACTTCAGCCTGTAGCCGATGCCCCAGACGTTGATCACCCAGCGGCCACCGCGCTCCTCGAGCTTGCGGCGCAGGCGGCTGGCGTGACTGTCGACGGTTCTAGTCGATCCGCTCGACCGATATCCCCAGACGGCACGCAGCAGCTCTTGCTTGGTGAACACACGCTGCGGGTCGATCGCCAGGTGCGCGAGCAGCTCGAACTCGAGTCGGCGCAGCTGGACGGGCAGCCCCTGCACGCTGACGGCGTGCCCACTCACATCGATCTCCAGCGAACCAACTGCCAGCCGATCTGCAGGCAGCGCCCTCAGCTCGACCCTGCGCAGCAATGCCCGCGTGCGCGCCCGCAGCTCCAGGTAGCGCAGTGGACGGGCGAGGAAATCGTCCGCGCCGACCTCGAAGGCGCGAAGCATGTCGAGCTCATTCGCGCCCGCTCCGATCACGATGACCGGTGTCTCCGGCGCCCACAACGGGCTCTCGCGAGCCGGCCGGCGTATCTCTTCCAGCAGCTCCAACGGCCCGCGTGGGGAGTCCACGTCGCCGAGCACAACCAGTCTCGGCGGACACCACGTCGCGCGCGCCCGCGCGTGCTCCGCGGTCCTCGCAAGCTCGGTTTGGTAGCCGTCGCTCGTCAGCTGCTCGACGAGCGTCATCGCAGTCGCGGCATCTGACTCGACCACCAGGATCGACCGTGCGCTCCCCAGTCCGAGACCGTGCGTCTCGGCTGCCGGCGAAGTCCGATGCACAGCGGGCGCCGGCGTGGGTGTGAGCGCCCCGGCGCGAAGCCCGGGCGGAGCGAGAACCGCGACCGTGGTGGAACCTCTCCTCATCCGAGCTCCACCTCGCGCGGGCTGATCCCGAGCCCGTTGCGTGCGATCAGCGCCAGCACGTCGCTGTGCACCCACGGCGTGGGACGACTCGAGCCGCTCTCGGGCAGCATCCCCAGGCGGCGAGCCAGCCAGCTCGTCTCACCGCTTGCATTGCCCTTGGAGTCTCGCTTGACTCGACCGCAGCGGATCGCGATCTCGCTCAGGCTCAATCCATGGCGCTCGATCGTGGCCAGCACCGTCTGACGAAGCTTGCGGTTGAGAACGATCGGGCTCTCACGCAGACGCTCCAGCTCACCGCGCAACACCGCGGTCGACACGTTCGCATCGTCGCGACGTCCAGCCAACGCTCTACGTGTGAGCCCGCACACCGGCTCATAGCTTTCGAGAGCGCCGATCGCCTCGCGCAGGCACACGGGCGTGGGCGCCGCTGCACCTCCCTGGCGGGAGTGACGACACCAGCGCAGTTCCCGTGCGGCAGTATCCGTACGCGCAAGCTCCAGGCGATAGACGACGTCCTCCCCAGCATCTCCGCGTCGCCCCACGAGATCCGTCTCGCGCGCGAATCGCCGCGACTCCTCGTCTTCTGCGGGGGAGGGATCTCCGGTCAGATCCTCGGCGGTCACCCTCCGGCAGCGTCCCCGGTGGGCGTCCTGGAGGTAGTGAGCGCACACCAGCGCCGCGTTCTCCGGCGGCTCATCGACGGCGAGCTGTGCCACCAGCCGGCGATCGCCGAGCGTGAGCACGTCGCGATCCACCACGAGCACGCAACCGTCCCCTCGCCGCCCCGCGATCACTTCTCGCGTGCGGCCTGTCGCGTCGGTGTAGCGACCCAGCGGATCGAGCCTGCTTCGCGTCGAGACGCCGGCCTGCGGAGCAGGTGCTCCACCGTGGCTGCGCGTCGACCTGCCGCGCCTTGAGTGGGCAGGCACGCCGACGTGGGATCTGGAGGCCGCGCGGGCAGCGAGTGGGGGTGGTGAGGACGAGATCGTCTGCGTCATGGATGTCTCCTGTCCAGATTCGGGTTGGCGCTTGGGTGCAGTGGGGCGCCTTGTTAGATGCCCCGCCGTACTCCGTCAAGAGATGTGAGTCGGAGCGTTCGAGCGGATCGAGACCGTCCGAGACCCCCTTAAAGGGGGTCTCGGAAAGTCGTGCCGAAGTGCGAACGGACCGAAGAACTTGGCGCGAAAGCGTCCTGCTACGTCAAGCGCGTCGCGAAGGCGAGTTCGCCTCCGGCTGGCGACCGAGCGTGTGGACGTCGGGTGAACACACGCGGCGCTGGACAGACCGGTCCGGTGCTGTGCGGATCGGCCTCGAGACTTCGTTGATGCGCTGTGCGGGGTCGGCGTGAGCCGATACGGCTTGGGGAAGGGAAAAGGAGAGGCGGCGATCGTACCCGTTGAAGGAGACTCGTCACGCCCGCGACGCCATCCTGCGCCGACTCTCAGCCTGTGTCCTCGTTGAAGATCACGGCAGTTCGGCTCCGCAGAGCCGCACTGCACAGGCCCCAGCGCGCAGTTGCGTACCGTTTCGGCGGGAACGAGACTGCATGACGTGCGTCCCGCGGGGGGTGGCAACTGCGCACCGGCTGGGGGCGACGGCGCTGCGAGGCGGGCGAATGCACGGGCGTTTCCGCGCCAGCGCGATCGCCGGCGGAAGGCTGTCCGGTCAAGAGGCCCATCCGCCGCCCGGCGTCACGGCACACAGCTCCCGTGGCTCGACCACAGACTCTCGCGCCCGCGGATCGCCGTGGGCGACGGACACGCGCACCTCCGGCGGCAGCCGAGGCACGCCGTAGCCACGCAGACGTCCCTCATGCATGTCGCGCTCGGCTGCGAACAAGACTCCATCACGCCCGGGATACTCCCAGTCGGCCGGATACTCGCCGGCGTATGCGCGACAGGCGGTCAACACCGCGTCGGCCCGGCGCGTGCACTCTCGGGCACGGGCGCGATCGCGGCAGACGAACACGACCAATGCCAGCGCGCCACGCCGGGGGGCGTAACGCTTGGTGTGCACCGACCAGCCCGCCAGCAGATGGTCGTAGCGCTCGAGCTTTCCCGCCGCGCGACCGGTGGGCAGGCGGTCATCGAACGCGACGAGCAAATCGATCGTGCGTCCCGTCTTCCCCTCGCCCGCGGGAGCGGGCAGGCCGGCCTCGACACCGGTGTGCTTGCGCAGGTCGTCGGGGAGCTCGATCGTCGCATCGGGACGTACCGTCTCAAAGCGCTCCACCGGCACCCGTGCGCCCGTCTGGTCGGTGCTCAGAAACTCGTGCGGGGCCCGCCCTCCCGGCAGGCTCAGGTCGAGCGGACCGAGCGCCGTGCGACCCTCGGGGGTGAGGCGCAGAGGCACATGCAACACCGATTCGCGCGCGCCGCGCAGCCTCAACGGAGCGGCGTTCACCACCTGCTCCAACGCCAACACCCAGCCGGCCACGTGCACGTCGCGGCGCGCCTGGCGCAGCAGCCGACCGCCATCCGCCGGGGTGGCCGGTGACGGGGGCCCGGACAACGCATCGACGTCCTCCACCTCCAGCGCCGTCAACCGGTCGTGGGCATGCAGCACTTCAAGGGCCGCGGCGGTGATCGAGTAGCACATGGGCACTCCGCCACCGTCGCGGCGATGGAACTGAAAGCGCCGCACCAGCCCCGCATCCGACAGTCGCTTCAGACGACGCTGCGTCGTCGTGGTCGCCCGCCGTGGATTGAAACGGCGGTGGATCTGACTGCTCAGCACATGGCGCATCCGCGCGAGGAGGGCGAGGATCTCCAGATCGAGTGGCTCAAGCTCCAGCACCTTTGGCTGCTCGACTCGCTTGGCCCAGCGCACGCTGTGCGCACCATCGAGATCGACGAGCTCGCGGTAGCTGTTCGGTGGGACTCCCGTACTCGCGTTGCTGCAGCCCAGGCTCCGCTCGGGCGTGACTTCTACGCCTTCGCCGTCGCCTCCAGGGCCCTCCTTGAAGGCGGGTTCGGCAGCTCCGTCGCCGCTCGCCGAGCTCCGCTGGAGTGGAACTTTCTCGGAACGATCCTCGGTACGTACGATTTGCGGGACTGGGACTGTGGAGGGGCGATCCTCGGGGAAGACGCACTGCGCTGCCGGGACTTCGTCGGGCCGGCTGTTCGCAGATGCAGCCGGTTGGGTTGAACCCGTTTGAGCCTCTTCGGATCGTCCCTCCCGGCCACCCCGGCGCCCACGGTCCCAGTGCGGCTGGCGCAGGTCCGTCCGGTAGCGCCCGCCGCGCTCGGCTTGCCGCGCCGCATGCAACGCCACCCGCGCGGCGTCGACACGCAATGCGATCGTTTCGGCGACGAACGGAGACTGCCGGCCCTCGGGTGTGCTCCAGCTGGCGATCGCATGGTGACGGGGCAGGTGCAGGCGGGCGTCGGGGCGCCCGAGCGCGGCGAGACGCTCGGTGCCCGGGCGAACCGTGTCGGAGAACTCGGGCATCGTCAGCCCGACGGCCGAACGCGCGTCGCGCACGGAGGCGGTCGCGAAGTAGACGCGATGGGCGAACAGCGCATCGAGCTGGTCGCGCACCTCGCGTTCGATCCACTGCGCCTCGGTCTGCCAGCATGCGACGGTCTCGAGGCCGGCGGAGCGCTTCAGCGCCATCGTCTCGGCGAAGCCGCGGTTGAGCACCAGCGGAGCCTCATCGACCTTCAGGGCAACGGCGACGCGTTGGCCCTCCGGAACGAGATCCTGCTGACGAGCGAGAGCGGCGTCGAGCATGCCGACGAGGAGCTGCATCAACACCGAGGTGTTGCCGGCGCCCATCAGGCCCAGGGCACCCTTGACGACGAGCACCTCCCGCCCGGCGATCACACGGTCGAAGTCGATGAGCAGCGAGTCGTTCAACAGCACGCGCTTGATCGACTGCGAGTTGAGCAGGCGCGCGAGCTTGTTCACGGGCGCGTCGAGCTTGGCCGTCGTCGTGCTGCGCGAATCCGCAAGCTGCGCCGACAGCTCGGCCGTGAAGAACTCGGAGATCTCCTTGAACTCGGGCATCGTGCGCAGGCGGGCACCCACCGCGTTGCGGTAGGAGTAGCCCTCCTCCCCCACCGACAGCAGTCGCGCCGCGTCCCACAGCGTCGAGGAGCGGTCATAGGCCAGCACCGCGATGATCGCGTTACGCAGATATCGGTCCGAGGACGCACGGATGTCGGCGTCGGTGAAAAGGTGCTTCAGCGCCGCGACGACGTAGTCGGCAATCACATCCGCGGGGGCATCGACCGCAAGTGGGTTGAACCCGCATGTCGGGTGGGCCAGGTCGAGCAGCGTGCACGTCCGCTCGGCGGGCACAAGGCCGACAGCCGCCTCGGCGGCGTCCCCCTTGGGATCGAGCACGATCACCGCGCAGCGCTCGCGGCGCAGATCCTCTGCTGCCGTGGCCACCAGGTAACTGGTCTTCCCCTGCTCGACAGTTCCGGGGACGGCGGTGTTCTGGCGGCGCATCGCCGGGTGAATCGACACCGCTCCGAGCGCGTCCCGCAAAGTGCCGGTCCCGTCGGCGGGGCGCATGATCGCCGGCGGGGCGGGGGCCAGGGGCAGGACGCCGCGCGCGAACGGGACAGAGGCATAGTCGATCGAGGGCAGATGCCAGATGGCCGCCAGCTCGGTGGAGGCGAACACGCCACGGTGCCAAGATGGCAGCAGGTTGCCCTCCCCGCGCTGGACGCGGCGGGTGTAGAGGCCGAACCCACCGTGCCGTATCGCCGTGCCACGCTCAACCAGACGGTTCTCCGCCTCCCCCACGCGCAGCTCTGAGGCGATCCGCTCACACTGCTCACGATCGGGGGCGACCACGCGCAGGTCGACGAAGAACAGCGGACGGTGCTGCACGTCCAAGCCGCCGCGCAGCTCGCTGTCCTCGACCATCGAGCGGTCGCGTGTCTGCAGATGGTCCCAGCGCTCATGCGACAGGCGTGCCTCGTGGCGCTTGTACAGGCGCTTGGCGTGGCGCTCGAACAGGGCCGGCGCAGGAGTCACCGCGACCTGCACGAACGCGTCGCTTGCACAGGCGCCCATCACGGTCATCAGCCGGTTCATCGCTGGTTCGCGCTCATGCTCGAAGCGATCGAGGAGCTTGGCGCGCTTGATGAACTCTGCGTGCTTCTTCAACCGCAGCACAGTTGGGGGCGATCCGGGCAGTTGCGACTCGGGCACCAGGCGGCAGTTCGGATAGGCGGTGCGCAGCGCCGCCTGCACCATTGCCTGAGCCCCGGCGGGACATGTCAGGGCCAACCAGACCGCGCCGCGTGCGTGGTGCACCTCCAGCGCGACCGAGGGCTGGCCGTGCAGCAATCGCCGCCACCAGCGCTGCAGCATGCGCTTGTGCAGCGCCTCGAACATCGCCACGATCCCCTCGGCGCCGGCGGTGTCGGTGCGGTAGGTCTGCACCCGCATCCGCACATACCGCCGTCGGCGCCGTGCATGTACGCGGACGTACCCGATCAGCGCCACGGTCGACACAGCCAGGATCGCGAGCGAATGCGCCGCGGACACCCCAGCGAACGGCGCCCACCGCCACCCGGCGCGCACCGACGAGGCGAGCGCGCTCGCCAGAGCCCCGCCCGTGAGACGTCCCGAGGCCGTACCGCCGGCCCCGCGCAGCGCGGCGCCCAACCCTCCATCCAGCAGCCATCCTGTCAGCGCGATGACAACGACGACCGCGATCAGGCCAAGCATCCGCCACAACAGAAAACGCATCAACTCGTCTGCTTGTTCCGACGCTACTCCGCTACCGGGACACCACCGCCGCGCAGACCCGCTCCAATGGGTCCACAACCGGCGCTGGAACTAAAGCATTCGCGTATAACGATCGAATGGACGTATAGATGCGAGCGTCATCGAGAACGCACCGTGAGCCGCACGTCGCGCCGGCGAGAACCCAGCCGAGACTGAGCCCCGCGCTTCTTCGCGGCGCCGCCGCGACATGGTCGATCGCGCTGGTGCTGACATGCCTCGTTGGCAGCGCGCACGCGGCGACGTTGACGTTCGGCAGCCCGATTGCGGTTCCTGCCAGCAAAGACACGGCCAACGACCTCGACTACCAGGGCAGCAACGTGGCGCTCCCCGGCTCGGTCTTTCACATCGCGCACGACGGCGCGGACAGCGCGCTGTGGAATGCACAACTTCCAGTGGGTGACCCGACGGCTCCCGCAGGCGGGCAGGTTGTGAGCGTCCGCCTCGAGGGCTGTGCAGAGTCCAATGGTCCGGCGCCGCTCACCCAGATCCACTTTCAGTCCCTGGCGCCCATCACGGGCGGAGGAGCGAAAGTCGAACTGACCAGCCAGGCATTCGAAATCCCGGTGTGTGGCGCTGGAGGCGCGAGCGGCTCGACCGTCAGCTCCTACGACCCGATCAACCTATGCGTAGCACAGGGCGACTACGTCGACTTCAACGACGAGGGTGGCTTCGTCGGCGCCCAGAACGGTCCCCCGCCATACCCGGCCGGCGTCCCCTACATGGTGATCGGCTCCGTGTCGGGAGCGACGATGGACTCTTTCATCCGTAACGACGGGGTCGGCAACGGTGCGACGTTCTCACCCAGCGACACCACCAACCACGACGGCTTCGCCGCCAACACGGGCGAGGAGCTGATGCTCCAGGCGACACTCGCCACCGGCCCCGACGCAACGCCGATCTGCCCGGGCGGCACCAAGGGGCTCCCCCCGCCCGGCTCTGCACGCGCCATCCATCGCCACGTCTTTCCGACGTTGACGATTCCCACCCCTCAGCTCGATGGCATGAACATACGCGGGGTCGTCCAGGTGGCGGTCTACTGCCATGCCGCCAGCAGCTGCACCGGCACGATCGCGCTGCACTCCAAGCCCGACCACGGCTCGCGCTCTGTCTGGCTGGGCGCGGCCAGGTTCGTGGTGGGCGCTCACCGCACCGGCAAGGCGCGGATCCACCTCAGCGCTCTTGCCCGGCGCATGGTACGCAGCACGACCGGAGGGCTGGGGGTCGAGGTGACCGGCGGCCCGATCGTCGGGACGAACGTGTTCAAAGCCTCGATCGCGGTGCACGGCGCCTGACGCAACCCGGGCAAGCGATGGGTCATCGAGGTCGAGCGGCCCGCTCGACCTCGATGCCACGTTCGGTGAGATACCACGCGTTCGCGGCCCCCTTCGCCTGACCCTCACCCCTGTTCTCGACAAGGTCCAGCCGTCGCAGGCGCGTCAGGAGCTTGGAGATCTGGCCCTGATCGGCGATGCCCGATCCCTCGGCGATCTCGCGGTTGCTGGCGCCCGGGTGCCCGCCGATGACGACGAGGACGCGCACCGTTCGATACGTGAGTCGCATGTCCAGGCCTTCGAGCGGATCGCGGCTGCCGGAGCGTCCCGACGGTCGAGCCGCTTTCCGGGGCGTCGGCGCTGGTCTGGCAAGCTCTTTGCTCGCCGTCCGAGCGCCCATGTAGGGAAGCACGATCATGCTCATCAGGGGGGCCAGCAGCGTCGACAGCGGCTCTTTGCCGCCCTCCAGCAGACGCGTATGGATCACGGCGAAGACCGCCCCGACCACGCCTTCGGCGGTCACCTCGGGAGGTTCGCGTGCAGCGTTGCCGGCAGATCGTCCGCGATCGACGATCTCGGCGAGCTCGTCGAGCACTTTGGCGCGACTCTCGAGAACCCGGGCGCCGGCACCCAGCGCCTCCACCACGCAGAGCCTGGCCAGACCGGGCTCTTCGTCCATGAACACCAGCAGCCGAGCCAAGCCCGCGCGCATGCCCTCGCGCCATCCAGACTCCAGCGTGTAGGCCTCGATCGCGAGCGCACGCGCTTGGCCGATCGCCTGGTCGAAGGCGGCCAGGAAGCAATCCTCCCGGTCGACGAACACGTCGTAGAAGGTCTTCCTCGAAACCTTCGCCCGGCCAATGACCTGGGCCACGGTCATCCGCGCGTATCCCACCTCTTCGACCGCCTGCACCGCCGCCGTGAGCATCCGGCTGCGTTGGATCTCGGTCACCTGCCCGCGCGGCAGCCCGTTCGGTCCGGGGCGCAGCCGGGGGGTAGCCGCGCGTGTTTTTTCGATCGAAGCCATCTTTTCCTGCCTAATCGTCCTGTTTCGACTATGAAAGTGAGGCCAGCCCCAGACCACGGCGCCCGGTGACCGACATTGCGCCCAAACAGGCACGATGCCCGTTCATGCACTCCACAGAGGTTCATAGGTCGAAGCCCACAAGTCGAGACGCGTCTCCTACTTTTCTTCTACCTGCCAGAATGACCTCAAACTGGCTCTACTACGGCCATATGGTCTGTCGCACGCGCGATTTGAGAGGACTGTGCGAACGGACTGCGCGACGACTCAGAGCGCACGACCCGTCGAACGACCCGCCTGTACCGATGGGAGTCAATCCACCCTCTGCAGCGGCATAGACAGGGCTCGTGGATGCGTCTCAGGCGCACGCAACCGCGACCCCGCCTGCGTGCCGTGTGGCGTGCAGGCGCGACGTCCGACCACAGACGCGAGGCTCGACATAGATCTCGATTGGCTGCCCCCATCGGCCCAGCAGCTCGAACCCTGAGGTTCGACCACCCGGAGCCTTGAGTACTGGAGTGGACGCACTTTCGCGCACAGGTTGATCTGACCTTCCACGAAAGTGCGTCCACTCCAGTCCTGAGTAGCGGCTGCCCCGAGCCTGGCTCTTGGCGGCTGCTCCTCTTGCGCGCCCGAGACCGCCGGGACGCTGGCGCTAACTTACCCTCCCAGGCCCCAAAACGGTACCCTATTGGTACTCTCATCCCGCCTTGAAGGCCCCTATCTCCAGCACTGGAGCCATTTTCGTCAGTACCGCCAACGGGATTCGAACCCGTGTTACCGCCGTGAGAGGGCGGCGTCCTAGTCCCCTAGACGATGGCGGCGCGTGAAGCTCGACCGAGGCTAGCAAAGCACCCGGGGCGAGCCCGACTGAGAGGCTCGCCTGAAGCGGTGTGATCGGGCCGCGTGCAGACCTGCTCGTGCGGCGTCCGAGTTCGAGCACCGGTGCGATATCTTCGCTCCCACGGCACGCGGATGTGGCGGAATTGGTAGACGCGCACGGTTCAGGTCCGTGTCGGGGAGACCCGGTGGAGGTTCGAGTCCTCTCATCCGCATCGTAAGAAAAGCCCTGGAAATGAAGCCTGCTGGCGATTGGTCGAGCAGATCGACCGAGGCGAGGTGCGGCACACAAAGCAGACCTTTGGAAGCTGGTGGGATGGATGGCTTGGACATCGGAAGCCGTACCTCGAGCCGAATGCCTGGAGGGCCTACGAGGTCGACGGCCGCAAGCGTCTCGTGCCGGCGTTCGGGGATGTGCGCCTCGACAAGCTCAGCGTCGAGCAGGTGAGGACGTGGATGGACGAACAGGGCGAGGTGACGGAAGCCGGAGAGATCGCCGCCAAGACGGTCAACAACACGCTGGGGACGCTGGTCGTCTGCCTGAACGCGGCGGTCAGGGATCGAGTCATCGCGAGCAACCCCGCACTCGGGATCGAGCGCCTGCCGCCGGCGCACATCGAGCACGACTATCTGCGACTGCACGAGATCCCGTGCTACCTGGATGCCTGCCTGGGCGTCTACCGGCCGCTCGCGGAGGTGCTCGTACGGGCGGGGTTGCGCATATCGGAGGCGATCGCGCTGCAGATCGCCGACCTCGAGCTCGAGCGGACAGGCGGATTCATCGTCGTCTACCGCTCCCACAAGAAGGCAAGCTTGCGCAAGACGACGAACGGGTCCACCAAGGGGGACAGGTTCCGCGCCGTGGAGATCGGTCCCGGGCTCAGCCGTACGCTTCAAGACCAGCTGGCGCGGCGGGCGGAGATGGCCGCCGGCGATCAGAAGCGGGCGCCTGTGTTCGCCATGCCCGTGCGCGACCGCAAGACCGATCGCGGGCGGTGGGCCAGCACCGGCGATCCGGAGCCGATGATGAGGGGCGCCGATCACTACCGCCCGGACTGAGGGAGACGGACGAGATGATCCCGCGGGTGTGGGAGCAGCCGGCAATCATCCAGCTACTGAATGACAGACAGCGGTGAAGTCTGCGAGGCGATCGTCCAACCGATCTAGGGCTCGTCTTGAATCTGCAAAGCGGCCACAACGGAAAGCTCCGCTCAGCGCTTCCCATTGCATGAGCGCTTCGACGCAGAGCACGCACGCAAGCGCCGGCGCGGCCGGTAGCGAACGGTCACGGTCTTACTCACGGCAGTTGGCGAGCCGCTGCGTGGGTGGAAGACGACTGTGACCGGCACACGCAGGGTGCGTGCGCTCTGCAAAGCATCGAGAGCGCGGCTGCTCGGCTCGATCGTGACCGTCGTCGTGCGCATCCCGGATACAGACGCCGAGCCGTTCCCGTAGGCGATCTTACGAGCGCGCCTAGTCTTGGGTCCGCGTGATCCGGGCGACGCCCCGCGGATCGACACGGTCGCCCGGGCGTCGATCGATCCGGCGGCGGGGGCCTCGAGCGTAAGCACGATCTGACCATCGCGCTCAACCTTGATGTGCAGGATTCTGAACACGCCGGCAGGCCCTGTGAAGATGGTCGGGACGGTAGTCCCGGTCTGGCCGCCTTCCCCAGTTTTGCCGCCGATCGTGGTCGGTGACGGGGCCGTGCCGATCACGGCGTAGCCGGCGTTGTCAACCGCCACGCACAGGTCTTCAGACGGGCAGGAGATGGCCGTGAGCCCGCGACTGACGCTCGCGCTGCTGTCCACATCGCTGGCGCTCCACGCGCCAACCCCTCCCGTCGGGTCGGTGGAGGCGAGCACGTCGCCCTCGTCGTCGACGGCGACACACAGCGATGTCGTGGCGCAGGAGACGGCTGTCAACCCAAATGGAGAGTCGATGCCGCTCACGGTCCAAGCGCCGGACCCGCCCGCCGGGTCCGTGGAGGAGAGCACGTTGCCCGCGTCATCTACCGCGACGCAGAGACCTTCAGACGGGCAGGAGATGCCCTCGAGCGGGTGCGTGTCCACGGGAGCCTTCGTCCACGCGCTTTCGCTTGAAGCGGGATCGGTGGAGGTGAGCACGTTGCCGGCGGCATCGACCGCCACGCACAACGCCCCCGACGCACACGAGACACCCAGAATCGGATCGGAGTAATGCGGTGGGGAGACCTCGTTGCCGCTGCCGTGGATTTGTGCCGGTTCTACAGTGTGCCATTGCGTCGGCCCACCTGCCGGCGCGGCCGAAGTGACCAGCGTGTTGAAGTCATTGAAGGAATCGCCGTCGGCGACGCACAACGATTCCGACGCACACGAGACGGCGCCGCTGGGGCCGAAGTATTCGGCTTCGGGGTTGAGGATTTCTGAAACCACCCATCCCGCCTGTTCCTCCCACGTCGGCGCGCCGCCCGCCGGTTCGGTCGACGCGCTGACCCAGCTATAGCCGGCGCCGACGCACAGCGCAACCGACGGGCAGGAGAGGCCGAGTCCGGGGGGCAACGCGCTTGGCGGGCTCTTTTCGAGCTTCCACGCGCCCGCGCCGCCCACGGGGTCCGTCGAGGTCAGCACGTTGCCGCCATCTGTTGCTAGGCACAACGAAGCCGACGAGCAGGAGACCGCGGCGAGCGGCGGTGAGGTCGTCGTGTCGACGTGCGTCAACCGCCATGCGGCGGCGGGACCGGTGGGGTCTGTCGCGGTGAGCACGTCGCCGGAGACATCGGTCGCGACGCACAACGATTCCGAGGCGCAGGAGACGGAGCTCAGGGCGTGTTCGTCCACGTGTGCGACGCTCCACGCATCCGCCCCGCCCGTGGGGTCGCTGGAGGAGAATACATCGCCGGCTTCATCGACGGCGACGCATAGCGACCCAGAGCAGGAGACGCCGGTGATCACATGGCCGGGATCCACAGCGGCGAGATGCCACGCTCCCGCGCCGACAGCCGGTTCGGTCGTGCTGAGCAGATCGCCGGCCTGATCGCCCGCGACACAGAGCGATTCCGAGGCGCACGAGACGCGCCCAATCGCGTGACCGGGATCAACCGTGGCTGCGTGCCATGCTGTCTTGCTCCCGGTCGGTTCGCTGGTTGTGAACACGTCGCCTTCGGTATCGACCGCGACGCACAGCGACGCCGACGGACATGAGATGCCATACATCGTATGTTCATCGACATTTTCGACCTTCCACGCCAGCAGATCGCCCTGCGGTTCGGTCGAACTCCACACCTCGCCGCCGTCAATGCCCACGCACAACCCTCCCGACGGGCACGACACACTCCGCGGCACGCCCTTGACCGAGTTGTGACTCACCCACGCCCCGGCGCCGCCCGACGGGTCCGTCGAGCCGCGAAGTGTCCCACCACCGCTCGCCAGACAGAAGTCGATCGACGCGCAAGACACCGCACTTAGACTGCGGTATTCGGCGCGACCTCCATACGAACGGCTGACCCGCCATGAACCCGCGTTCGCCGGTTCGATCGAGCTGACCACGTTGCCGTAGCCATCCACCGCCACGCACAGCGACGCCGACGGGCACGAGACGCCGTTGAGCGCCGGCGGCGTACTCGGCCCCGGGTCGAGCAGCATCGGCGAGGACCAATTCAGCGGCGAAAACGCCGACGCCGGGCCGGCAACCACCAGCAGCGTGGCTCCGAGCACGAACGGCGTGAACCAAGCGACGCAACGCCATACGCGGTGCATGCCTCGACGACAGGACACCCGGCCTTCCCCTACTTGCTTATCCGCACCCTGTCTCACTATCGTAATTATATCGAATCTTCGTAATCGCTGCGATGATGCATTCTAGGCCTCCGAGGACGACACGGTCCCCGGAGGCCTGACGATCGATGCAAACAGCCTATGGCGTGATCTTGCCTATCTTACCGGCTGAGTTGTTTCCGAACCAGAGATTATCGTCCGGGCCCGCGGTGATCGTGTACGGCCTGCCTTCAGAGGGCACGGAGTATTCGGTGATCGTGCCCGAGGGCGTTATCCTGCCGATCTTGCCGGTGCCGTCGTCGCCGAACCACACGTTGCCGTCGGCGCCCGCGGCGATGGCGTTCGGGTAGCTGCCCGATGGCAGCGCGTATTCGGTGACCGTGCCCGACGTGGTGATCTTCCCGACCTTGCTGGTGGCTTCATCGGTGAACCACAAGTTCCCATCGGGGCCCGTTACGATAATCCAGGGCTTGCTGCTTTCGGGTAGCGCGTATTCGGTGATAGTACCCGAAGTTGTGATCTTCCCGACCTTGCTGGTGCCCTTGTCGGTGAACCACAAGTTCCCGTCCGGGCCCGCGGTTATTCCGCGCGGTTCGCTGCCCGATGGCAGCGCGTATTCGGTGATCGTGCCCGACGGCGTGATCTTCCCGACCTTGTTGGTGTTTCTCTCGGCGAACCACAAATTCCCATCCGGGCCCGCGGCGATCAGGCGCGGGTCGCTGCCAGATGGCAGCGCGTATTCGGTGATCGTGCCCGACGGCGTGATCTTCCCGACCTTGCTGGTGCCCTCGTTGGTGAACCATAGATTCCCGTCGGGGCCTGTGACGATGCCGATGGGATAACTTCCTGCGGGTAGGGCGTATTCGGTGATCGTGCCCGACGGCGTGATCTTCCCGATTTTTCCGCTTGGAGTTGCGCTGGTGAACCACAGATTGCCGTCTGGACCCGTCGTAATGTCGAGCACGTTGGCTTTTGCGGGCAGGGAGTATTCAGTGATCCTTCCAATCGGCTGTACGCTATTCGTCGCCGCTGACGACACGGAACTCGATCCGGCTTCATTTTTCGCGGTGACCGTCACCACCAGTGTATGTTCCACATCGGCTTCGACCGGCGTGTATTTCGAGCCGGCCGCGCCCGAGATTTCTTTGCATTCGCCACCGGTGGCGTTGCACCGCTCCCACTGGTACGTGTAGCCGGTCGGTTCGTTCGTCCACGTGCCTGTAGTCGTGGACTCAGGAACGGCCTGGTCAGGTGTTCCCGGCGAAGCGACAGGCAGCGCCGTGTTTTCAGGAGTGAGGAAGGCACCGTCGGGCGTGCCGTTGCCTGTAGGGCCATCGTATCCTGTCTTGGCTTCACACAAATACGAACCACAGCTACTGTATTCCAGGTTGTAGTAATTAAAGCCTTCCGTAACGTCGAAGAGCTTACCTTTACTGCCAAGTTTCCCGAAAAGTTCAGGTCCGTCTTTTCTCGCTTCGTTGGTCGACAGTCCCTCCACGCCCGCTACGATCGGCGCCGCCGCGCTCGTACCGCACTCGACAAACCAGCCTTCCCTTGCATACGAGTCATAGATCGAAAGCGGAGATGCACATGCAGCCACGGCGGCCACATCGCCATCGGTTCGTTTCGAACAACTCGAGCCCGTCTCCCAGGACGGCTTGGACTCGTAGAGACTGCAACCGGAGCCGGTACCTATCGGGCCATATGCGGATTTTGGTTCGTACCACACCGACTCGCTCCAGCCACGCGAATTCGACGCTTTTTCGAGTTTGGTGCCCCCGACGGAGATCACATCCGGCGATGTCGCGGGCCAATTTGGTATTTCCTTTTTCTCGCACTCGTTGATGTAACAGTAATCGCCCGCAGACACGGTGATCGGAATGCCGGGGTGATCGAAATATTTGTCTTCGGAAGTCTCCCCTGTGTGCTCCAGCGCACCCCAGCTGTCGCTGATCTCCGTTGCTTTGAGCGTCGCAGCCTCGTTCTCAGCCGCGTCCATGTCGCCGAACGTGGCGCTGGTGGCCTCGACGAGCAGTATGTGGCATTCCGGGCATACAGCCGAGACCATGTCCAGATCCAGCGACATCTCGGTGCTCCAGCCGGGTTCGCTTTCAGGATAGCTTCCGGCTTCCCCGTTCTGATTGACCTTCTTGAAGCAGCCGTTCGCGGTGGTGCATTCGGACAAGCCATAGTGCGAGCGATAGGTTTTGAGATCGGATTCGGCGTTCGGATCGTTGTAGGCGTCGACGATCGCGACGGTCTGCCCTGAGCCACCCGACGAGGGCAGCTTGTACGCCGAACGAAGATCGGCCGGTGAGAAACCACCCTTTTCGCCGCTGCCTTCAAAGCTCACCACCCCGGAGATTTCAAACGACATGCACTGCACGGTTGTTTCGGTAGCAGCTGGACATACGGCCTTGAGCCCTTCGGCTCGAGCCGCCACTGGTGCAATCAAGACAGCGGCAAAGATCGCTAGGCAGATAAGGCGGCTTGCTCGATGTCTCTTGGTCCACCCGTGTCGATTAGCCCGCCAGACCGCACTAAAGTGCATAATCCGCATCACATCTTCTCCTTATTTGAACGTTTTGACAATTGTCATGTTTCTTCCTTTCTGACTTCCTCACAGCTCATCGTCCCTCCGAAACCCAAGCCGAAGAGAGATCCGATCGGCTGTCTTTCACACCTTCCGCCGTGCGGGACGCCCTAGGCACGAAGACCCCTGACCCTCTCGACCGCGACCTCCGCATCGCTCTCCGGACGCTCCAGCGGATAGAACACCCACGCCACACGCCCATCCTCAACGAGCATCGTCAACGGCTCATACACGCCCCGACCCTCCCCCAGCGCTCCACTCCTCGGCAACCCCAGCTCATCCGCGAGCAGCAGCTCGCTATCGCTCAAGAACACGAACGACAACATCCGATCCAGCGCGAACCGCGCCTGCTCCTCCGGGGACTGCGCGCTGACCCCCAACACGTCATACCCCAGCTCGGCGAGCTCGGGCTCACCCTCACGCCACCCCTCCAACCGCGCATCCTCGACACCAACCGCCTCGACCCGATCCTCGCCAGCCCCCTCGCGATCGCCACCAGCACCGTCAAAGCCGCTGCCGCGATAGAACACGACCGCCAACGAACGACGAGCAGCCATCTCCGCCAAGCTCACCATCGACCCAGGAAGCGGCTCCCCCGGAGCGAACGGCAACCTCACCGTCGGCGCCCGTACCCCAACCAGGCGCGCCCACCACTCCACCGAACCGCCCCCAGAATTTCCGTAACCAGCCGACAACACCAATGATTCGCCACCCACACTCGGCGTGTTCATCCGATTTCCACCTGGAGCCTGGTCAGCTCGATCGAGCCCCTGCTGTCTGAACCGTCACGACCAGCACTCGGGCATGGCCGAGTGAGGAGACGCCCGGACCATGCGCAGGACCGCCGCGACCAGGCGCTCGACCGACCAGTCAGGATCGGGCACGGCTCACACCGCGCCCGATCCCTCTCTGGCGAGACGAAGGCACCCCTCCCTGTCGGAGGGCCTCCGGTGCCCACGCAGTCACGCTCTGACCACGACGGGGCACGATCACGGGCAACCGGTCGCGCTCGACCCAGCATCACCCCAAAACCCCCAATAGCTCGATAGCCACGAGATAGCGGATCGCGCTCAGGGACCCCAAGCGCCTTACCCCCAAACCGGCTCGTCTTCTGTGCCGGTTCTTGATATGTGGCGATCATTCCCCACAGGATGACCGGCGTGACTTTGCAGTCAATAGTTGTAGTACAGCTATTCGCACAATGCCGAGATCTGCAAATTCCGCATGGTGAAGCCAAATCGGATGTCGAGAGCAGGATCTGATGATGCTGTAGTGCAGCTATTCGTTCTGCTCGTCAGAACGTCACAGTGTGCCGGGGTGTATCGTTCGGATCGGGTAGGGGGACTCACGTTGCGTGTCGTCTGCCCGAACAGCAGTATCAGGCGAGACCGAACGAGGAAGGTGTATGTCGGCCAAGCATGTTGTCCTGGGGCTCCTGCTCGAGGGTCCGGCCTACCAGTATCAGCTGCGAGACCAGATGAAGCATCGGCTCGGTCCTGCTTGGGAGGTCGATACGGGCCAGCTGTCTCGGATCATGCGCGAACTGGCGCGAGACGAGCTGATCGTGCCCGTCGATTCCGTCGCGAGCTCCAGGTCTCGTAGGCACGTCTACAGAATCGCCGAGCGGGGCGTCGAAGAGCTGGAGAGCTGGCTCGACAAGGGGGAGGGCGTCAGGCTGCCTCGCCGGCCACTGTTGGTGAAGCTCACACTCGGTGGTCAGCACCGGCTGGAAGGCAACGCGCTCGCGAAGATCGACGCCTACGAGGCCGACTGTACGCGCGTGGGTTCAGAGCTCACGAGGCTGCTGACGGAGATCCCGCCGGACGGTGCGCTCGTGCGAGCCGACCATCTGCTGTTGCGCTTGAACCTGAGCGCGGATGTCGCTCACGTCGAAGGGGAGCTCAAATGGGCGCGACACGCCCGCGAGACCGTCACCTGGCTGCAGGCGCACGAGGCGGTGTGGCCCCCGACGAGAGGAGGCCTCGATGCCTGACGCTCTTCTTCGCATCGAGCGGGTCAGCAAGCGCTACGAGAGGCCGAACGGCGTCAAGGTGGCGCTCGAGGATGTCACGCTCGCGGTCCCTCGGGGCGCGATCGTCGGGGTGTTCGGACCGACCGCGGCGGGCAAGACGACTCTCTTGCGCATCGCCGCCGGCATGCTGTCTCCAGACGAGGGCGCTGTGCTGTTCGACGGAGAGCGTCTGGATCGGATGGCGCCTTCCAAGCGGTCGCTCTTGCGTCGCCGCGAGATCGCGTGCTGGTCTGACCGCGGTTGGGATGACCGTCTCGGGGTACTCGATCACGTGGCGCTGCCACTGTTTTCGGACGGCTTCGATCATCGCACCGCGGAGCGTCGCGCGCGTGAGACCCTGCTCAGGTGCGAGGTGGAGCAGTGCGTGGGGATGGAGCTTTACGAGCTCTCCGACGGTGAGCGCCAGCTCATCGAGATCGCTCGCGCGCTCGTCATAGAACCACGCCTGTTGCTCGCCGACGGCCCGGCCGCCGACCTATCGATCGTCGAGCAGGAGCGGATCATGGTTCTGCTCGCCACGCTCGCGCACCGGGCGGGGGCCGCGGTGCTCGTAACCGCTCGCGATGCGCAGACGCTGCTGCGGGCGGACCCGATCCTCTACCTGCGCGATGGCCAGCTCGTACTGCCCGAACCCGAGAGCGCCAGCGTCGTCCAGTTCCCGCCGGGCGGAGCACGCCGGGCAGCCGGCGCCGCCGATGCTTGAGCTCGAGCGCGCGTGCAAGCTCTACCCGAGCCCCGGGAGGCCGGTCCATGCCGTCGAGCAGATCAGCATGACCGTCACGACCGGAGAACTGGTCGCGCTGTTCGGCCCCAGCGGCTCGGGCAAGACGACGCTGCTCCTGCTCGCCGGCGGGCTGCTGCGCACAGACTCCGGCAGCGTGCGCTTCGACGGCAGCGACCTCGCCACGCTCACAAAACGCGACCTGCTCTCCTACCGCCGCATGAAGCTCGGCTTCGTCTTCCAGAACTACCACCTCATCGCAGGTCTAACAGCCGAAGAGAACGTCGCTATGACGCTCCTCCTACGAGGGGTGAACCACCGTGAGGCTCACCGGCTGGCGCGAGCCGCGCTCGACGACATCGGGCTGTTGCGCCGCGCGCGCCATACGCCCGCCGAGCTCTCGGGCGGCGAGCAGCAGCGCGTGGCTATCGCCCGCGCGCTCGTCGGCGAACCACGACTCGTCCTCGCCGACGAGCCCACCGGCAACCTCGACACCGAAACCGGGGACCGCGTGCTCGACCTGCTCAGCATCCTCCCGCGCGAGCGCGGCGCCGCCACGCTCCTGGTCACACACGACGCGCGGATAGCGCGCCGCGCCGACCGCGTGCTCGCGCTGCGCGACGGCAGGCTCACCGAGCCAGAGTTGGAAACACATGAGGAGACGATCGACGCGTGATCGGATACCTGCGCACACTGCTGCTCTTCTATCGCCGCCACCTCCGCGTCCAACCGCTGCGGGAGCTGATGGCCATAGCGGGCGTCGGCGCCGGCGTCGCGCTCCTGTTCGCCGTGCAGGTCAACAACCGCAGCCTCACGGGCTCCTTTGAACGGATCGTCCACGGCGTCGCCGGTCGCGCGACACTCGAAGTCGCCGCGAGAGGACCACAGGGCTTCGACGAGCACATCGCCGAAGAAATCGAAGGTATGGCCAACGTAAAGGTCGCGGCGCCGATCCTGCAACAGCAGATAGTCGTCGTGGGCCCGCGGGGCGCGCGGTCGCTCATCCTGATCGGCGCGACCGAACAACTCGCGTCGCTGGACGGCAGCCTGATCTCGCGGTCGCAGCGCATCGGCGAATCGGCGATGAGACGAGGATTGCTGGTGCTGACCGAACCGACCGCACGAGCGATCGGCGTAAAGCCCGGCGACGGAGTGGCCATCGAGGTCGGCGCGCGAACAGAACACATCGCTCTCGACGCCACAGTCTCTGCCGCGGCGCTCGGGCCTTCCGCCGACAGTCCCGTCGCGGCGGTGCCGCTTCCGATCGCACAGAACCTCGCGGGGCTGCCTGGACACATCACGCGCGTCCTGATCGAACCGCGCTCCAGAGGCCTGCTTGCTGAACTGCGCCAGCGCTATGGAGCGACGTTGAACGTCCGCTCCGTGACGAGCGAACCACACTTGTTGACGAGCGCGGCGGCGCCCGAGGCACGGCTGACCGTCTTGTTCAGCGCGATCAGCCTCATCGTTGGCATCGTCCTCGCTTACAACGCCCTACTGCTGGCAAGCGACGAGCGGCGGCGCTTCGTCGTCCACCTGATCGAGACGGGCACACCCGACTGGCTGATCGTCGCCTCGCTCGCCTTCGACGCTTTCGTCCTCGGTCTCGCCGGCTCACTACTCGGACTGATCGCGGGCGACGTCATCTCCCTGGTCGCCTACCGCTCGCTCCCCGGCTATCTGACCGCGGCTTTCCCGACCGGGACGGAGAGGATCGTCGCCTCCTCCACGATCGCCATCACGCTGGTCGCGGGTATGCTCGCGGCGTTCATCGCCGCAGCGCTGCCAGCCATCATCGTGCTGCGAGGGGGTGCCGCAGCCGAGCCCCAAGCCGTCGGCCCCACCCTCTCTCTGATTGGGAGGCCTCACTCCCGTACCTCGCGCGTCCTCGCCGGAGGACTTGGCCTGGCACTCATCTGCGCTTCTGTCGCCGCGTCGCTGCTCTTCCCAGCCGTCACGATCGCGGCGCTCGCAGTGCTCGTGATCGGGCTCGTCCTCTGTGTCCCCATGATCGTGGACCGCCTCCTCGCGCTCGCGCGCCGCGTCTCACGTCACACGAACGACCCGTCGGCGCGACTCGCCGTCGCTGAGCTCCGCGGCTCTTCCGCCCGCTCGGTCGCTCTGTTCGCCACCGGGATGATCGCCGTCTTCTTGATGGTGCAGATCGGCGGGTCGATCGCAGACGTGCAGCGCACCGTACGCACGGGCGCAGAACAGACCGGCCTGAGCGCCCAGCTGTGGATCAGACCAAGCGGCGGAGCCGCGAACATCTACGCCACACAACCATTCGCGCAGGCCGACACACAGCGCCGGATCGAACACCTCCACGTCGTGAGCCAGGTGCTGCCCTGGCGCAGCTCATTCCTCGACCTCCCGAACAGACGGGTATGGGTCATCGGCAGCCCGCCCCAGGCGCACGCCTCGATCGCTCCGAGCGAGCTTGCGGGCGGCTCCCTCACGACCGCAGAACAACGCCTGCGCGAAGGCGGATGGGCCGTGATCAGCCAAGCGATCGCAAACGAAGCGCACGTGCGCATCGGGCAGCGTTTCGTTCTGCCCACGCCGACCGGCACCGCCAGCCTGCGGCTCGCAGCGACCGTCCACAACTACGGATGGCCGTCCGGTGCCGTCCTCATCAACGGCGACGACTACGCCCGGCTGTGGCACAGCACGTGGGCCAGCCAACTCGGTGTGACGCTCGCGCCCGGCGTCTCGGACACCGAAGGAAAGCGCGCTATAGAACAAGCGCTGCCGCGCAGCGCACCACTCTCGGTACAGACCCGCACCGAACGCCAGGCCGAAATCAGAACGGTCCTCGGCAGCACCCTATCGAGGCTAAGCATCACCACGACCATCGTGTTGATCGCGGCGATCACGTCGGTTATCGCAATGATGATCGCGGCCGTGTGGCAGCGCCGCGGCAGACTCGACGCGCTGATATCGATCGGGATGAGCTTCACGCAACTGGCACGTCTCATCTTCTACGAGGGCGGCTCGATGCTGCTCGGCGGCTGCCTCCTCGGCCTTGCCGGCGGCATCCTCGCCCAGGGCCTCGCCGACAACTGGGCGCAGCAAATCACCGACACCCGCATCCACTTCGTCCCAGCCTGGCAACTCGGCGTGCGTGCCATCGTCATCGCGACCGGTGTCTCCATCCTCGCATCGATGCTCGCCGTCATACGTACAGTCGGATTCGAGCCCAAGGCGGCATTCTCGACCGAGTGAAAGCGAAGGCATCGCCTCGCCGGTCCGTCACCATTCGATGTGATGCCGGCGGCGCCAAACGCACCCGATGAGCCCCCCAGCGAGACTGTCCGCTCGGATCGCTCCACCTCGGCCCCGGCCAGCACCGTCACCCCGGGGCTACGACTGTTGCCCAAGCGCGCTCGAGCGGACGTGTATCGCCTCCATCAGGTCATGCGCAGCCTCGATGACCTCGTCGACGACGACCGTCCCGAGGCGCAGGAGCGAGTCGACGCCGTCGAACGCTGGGCACATGGCGAGGAGGTCGACACGCCCGAGACACACACACTGACCGAACTCGCACAGAACCGTCCGCGCTTCCCAAAAGCGGTGCTCGACGGCTGCAGAGCCCTCCGCCACGACATGGTCCACGCCGTCATCCACACCGAGGACGACCTCGAACGCTACTGCGAATACGCCGGCGGCACCGTCCTGGCCATGATCGCGCAGATCCTTGGGACCACCAGCAACGGCGAAGCGAAGATGGCCACGCTCGGCCGCGCGATGCAGCGCACGAACATCCTCCGCGACATCGACGAAGACCGCGCTCACGGCCGCCTCTACATCGCCCGCACCACCATCGAACGCTTCGGACCCCCCAACCCGGGCGCACGCGAGGAGCTGCTGCGCGAGCAGATCGCCCGGGCCGACGCCCTCTACGAACAGGGTATGGGCGCGATACCGCTGCTACGCGAAGGCCGCCGCGCGATGACACTGAGCGCCAACCTCTACCGCGAGATCCTGCGCCAGATCGAACGAGACGGCTACGGCAGCACACCAGGACGCGCCACCGTGCCGCGCTGGCGCACACGCCTACTGATCGCCAAGCACCGCCTACCTCACCCTCGCCCAGCGCCCAGGTGAGAAACCCTGCTCCCAACGTCTGCGACTTAAAGCTACCTTCCATATACCCGATCTTGTCGAGCTTGCCCGCCAGTTGCTCGTCATCGACGACGGACCTCTCAAGCATGAGAAACGGCTACCCACACCGCTGCCGCGGACATCAAGCGACCGCGCTTCTTGTCGCCCTGACACTGGCATCCTCTGCGATCGTTCTGGCCGGCGCGACTTCGCCGGCCGAGGGCTCCGCGAGAGCGCACGCCGCCCATACGCTGAACGGCACCGACACCGCCCACCTGCGCCTGACCCATCAGTACGAAGCACTGCTCTACGAGGAAGGCCCCGCGACCGGAGCGCTGCCCGGAAAAGTGCGCGCCGAGCTCAACGTCGGCCAGACCTTCGCGGGAAGCGTCACGATCTACACGCGAGGCGGATCGATCACCGGACAAGGCAACGCGAAGCCGCACGGCGCGGGTCGCTACCAGAGCTTCGCCGGATCGCTCACCCTCACCGGCGGCAGCGGCCGCTACCAACATATCCACGGCCGCGCAAAGCTCTACGGCACTTTCGACCGTCGCACCTACGCCGTTGTTATACAGACGACAGGCCACTTCTATTACTGACCGCGTGCACGGTGAGCGGACGCGCCGAGCCATCCAGCTCCTCGCGACCCTCGCCGCGGCGCTGATCGGCCTCCCCGGCGCCGCGCTCGCCGAGCCATCGGTCAAGCTCCACGCAATCTTCACTCCCGAGCGCCTCGGACAAGAAACGAGCCTCCGCTTCGGCGCGCAGATCACGATGCCCAACGGGACCGTCCCGCCCCCGCTTACCGAAGCAGCGATGCGCTACCCAGCCGGAGTCGACATCGGACTCAGCGAACTCGGACTCGACACCTGCAAGATCGCCGCGCTCGAAGAGCTCGGACCAGAAGGCTGCCCGGCCGAGTCGATCATGGGCGAAGGCGAAGCGGTCGGCGAGCTGCAGGGAGAGTCGGAAGTCATACGCGAGACGGCGCACGTCACCGTCCTGCGCGCTCCCGAACGGGAAGGCGAGCTCGCGATGCTGTTCTACGTGGAAGGCCAACACCCCGTCTCGGCACAGATCGTGATCCCCGGACTGCTCGCACCAGCCCCCGCGCAATTCGGAGGACAGATCGAGATGCGGATACCGCTCGTGGGGAGCTGGCCAGGGGGCCCCGACGTGGCGGTCACCAGGGTCGAGCTCGCGCTCGGACCGCGCGGCCTGACCTACTACGAACACAAGGGCGCCAGGCTCATCGCATACCACCCGCGCGGGATACGCCTACCCCGACACTGCCCTCCCGGTGGCTTCCGCTTCAGCGGCGACTTCGCCTTCCAGGACGGCAGCCGTACGAGCAGCTCCGTATCGGTGCCCTGCCCTCGGCATCGACCGTCGAGGCGCTAAGGGCCTATCCCGCAAGCTGGAAGCGGCGTCGAGCAAGCCTGAAGCCGCGCCTGGAAGGATGACGTGCGCTCCTGCGTGGCAACAGTTTGGCAACAGTCATATCGTCCGATATGTCCGGCGCGTCCTCGAGCCCTCACAGAACGGACGATCTGGACGCCTACGAACGCATCTACGCCCAACGTCCACGGTTCAGGTCCGTGTCGGGGAGACCCGGTGGAGGTTCGAGTCCTCTCATCCGCATGGCTGATCTGGTGGTAGTCGGCGAAGCGCCTACGGCTCGCTGAGCACCGCGTGCGTGCCAACCCGACGCCAGATCACGTGCGCTTCTCCGGCTATGACCTCGGGGGGGCCGTACTCAAAGGTCGCACGCCCGTCGGGCGCAAATGAGATCTCCCAGACGCTGCGCTCCCCCTGGACACGATGAACACGCAATGTCGGCGGGAACACCGGTGGATCCTGCTTGAGAGCAGTGACGAACACAGGGAGCATCGCCAGAAACGCTCTCTGCAACTCCCGTGGCAACCGACGGAACTCCCTGTCGAAGCGCGCAAGACTCTCGAACGTGGGCACGCCTACGCGGGCGAATCGACCGGGAGGTCGTCCTCGCTTGCCGTGACCCGCTCAAGATGTGCGGCGAACTCCTCATCGCGGAAGACCTGGCCCTCGGTCTCACGCAGCACCTCTGAGAGGCGCTCGTGCTCGGGGCGAAGGAGCAGCGATCCATCGCCTCGACGCTCGACGAGCTCGTAAGAGCCAGCGACACCCGGCTCTCGCAGTTCGATCCTCATGGGTGCAGATGCCATGCCCTCATTGTCGCACGCCGAGCGGCTCGAGTCGTGGCAACAGTTTGGCAACAGTCGCATCCTCCGATACGTCCGATGCGTCCGCGAAACCCGACAGAACGGACGATCTGGACGCCAGCGGACGCATCTTGCGCGAATGTCCACGGTTCAGGTCCGTGTCGGCGAGACCCGGTGGAGGTTCGAGTCCTCTCATCCGCATCGCTGGACGGCACCCTCCTAACATGACCCTCGTGTCAGCCACTCAGGAGACAGCCGCGTCCGACCCGGTCAAGCTGCGTCCCTCCGGCATCACCCTGCGCCCGCTCGCGAAGGGCGACGAGGAGGAGCTGCGCCGCATCCACGCGACCGCGGAGGTCGCGCGCTGGTGGGACACCCCCGACGATGACTTTCCCTGGGACGAGCCCGAATCGACCAGGTGGACGATCCTCCTCGACGGCGCGGTCGCGGGTCTGATTCAGTTTCAGGAGGAGCTCGAGCCCAAGTACCGTCACGCGGGGATCGACCTGTTCCTGGATCCGGCCCTGCACGGCCGCGGCCTCGGCGCCGAGGCGGTCAGGCTCGTCGTGCGTCATCTCATCGACGAGCGGGGGCACCACCGCATCACGATCGACCCCGCGACGATGAACGTCGCGGCCATCTGCGCCTATGAGAAGGTCGGCTTCAAGCCCGTGGGCGTCATGCGCCGGTCAGAGCGCGACGCCGACGGCGGTGGATGGCACGACTCCCTGCTGATGGAGCTGCTCGCCGAGGAGAGCTGACGCTGGGCGTCCCTCGGGCTCGGCGTCCTCGGCCGGCTCAGAGCGCGCCCATCACGCAGCCGCACAGTCCGCGCGCCGCACGCTCGGCAGCGCACCGGCTCTCAGGCGCATGCCCGACGTCATGTCTGCGCGATGCGCTGCACGTACGCTCAGCGACGGCTGTCCTCGGAGCGCAACGGATCGCCGTGCACGCCGGCGAACAGCTCGGCCGGACTGACGTCCAGCGCGACCGCGAGCTTGAGTATGTTCGTCAGGCTCGGATTGCGCGTCCCACGCTCGATCCCGCTGACGTAGGTCCGGTCGAGGCCGCATTGCAGCGCCAGGCTTTCCTGCGAGACGCCTCGCCGGTCGCGGATCGCGCGAATCGCCTGGCCGAACTCGGCATGCGCCGGTGATCGAATCGTCATATCCCCACCTTTCCGCCTTGACGACTATTAGTCTATGGACTATCGGTAACAACACTCAACAACAGGCGCCCCGGCGCGGCGGCCACCGCCCGGGGCATGGCACGGAAGGAGCACTCCCATGCAGGATCAAACTAAGCAGATCTCCAGCGACCGCGACCGCCTGCTCGAACGAGCGATCGTGTCGCAGGCCCTCCGCGAGGATCGCGACGGCGGGTGGCGACGAGCCGAGCTGGCTGCCGAGCTCGGCGACGCGGACCCGATCGCGATTCGCAACGCCCTGACCAGCCTGGAGGAAGAGGGCGTGGTCGAGTTCGCGGGCGAGACGGTGCGAGCGTCGCACTCGACGATGCGCCTGGACGATCTGGACCTGATCGCCGTCTGAGTCCCGCTCGCTCGAGCACCGTCATGCACGGTGAACAGCCGCCGGCGACGTGCCCGCCGGCGGCTTCCGCGCCACAGCGCCCCGAGGATCTCCCACACCGCGCCTCGCGGCGCTCAGAACGGGCGAACTCCGGTGGGGGTGCGCTCACCCCGGCTCGACGATCGAGTCGGGCGGCGGCCGTCCGGCGATCGCCGCGCTTTCACAGTCGCGCACGCAGCGCCGGTAGACGGTGTGAAACCCCAGCAGTTCAGGGACGGTGACGAAGCGATAGCCGCGCGAGCGCAGCGCCCGGACGATGCCGGGGTAGGCTGCCAGCGTCTGCCCGCGCGGGCCGCCCCCGTCGTGAGAGATCACGATCGAGCCGGGCCGGACCTGGGCGAGCACGCGCCCGCGAATCGCCGCGACGCCCGGCAGGGTGTAGTCGCTGGGATCGACCTCCCAGGTGATCGTCGCCAGGCCGAGCGAGGCGGCGGTGCGCACCACCGAGTCGTCGTAGTCGCCGTAGGGCGGGCGGAACACGCACGGGGTGTAGCCGCTGAGACCGCGGATCGCCTGAATCGTGCGCTGCAGCTGGCTGCGCACGCCGCCGGCGGTGACAAGGTCCGGATGGGTGTAGGTGTGATCGCCCAGCGCATCCCCGTTGCGCAGCTCTTCGTGCAGCGTGGCCTGATAGCGCGAGGTCACCTGCTCGCCGATCATGAAGAACGTCGCGACGGCGCCCTCGGCGCGGAGCATTCGCACGAAGCTCGGCGTGAGCGGGTAGGGGCCGTCATCGAAGGTCAGCGCCACCTCCCGGCGTCGCGGTCCGTGGGTGTAGTCGACTGCAGGTCCACGCCGCATGCACCCGATCGGGCGGTAGCGAACCGGGAGGGCTGCGACGGGCTGGAGGATGTGTTGTGCGGTTGGCGCATGCGCCAACCGCCGGGGTGCCGCATGCGGCACCCCGTTCCAGGCGACGCATGCGCCGCCTGGCGCTCTCGCACATGTGCGAGAGCGCAGCGGGGCCGCATGCGGCCCCGCTGCCCCCGTCGCATGCGACGGGGGCGACCCGCCTGCCGTGGCATGCGGGATCAGCCACAGCACGAGCGCGAGCGTTACGCCCGGCAACGCCAGTCCGGACAGCATCAGGCGCCGCCGAGGCGGACGTGCGCGCGGACTCCGGGGGTCCATGCCGTTTGACGACATCGCGGCCTACTCGACGCAGACGCGCTCGAGCGTCCCCTCGGCAAGCCTCGCCCGCAGCACCTTCTTGTCGAACTTCCCCACGCTCGTCTTGGGAACCTCCTCGATGAACGCGAACTCCTCGGGGATCCACCACTTCGCGACGCGCCCGCTCAGATGCTCGTGCAGCTCGCGCACGCTCACGGTCGCGCCTTCGCGCAACACCACGCAGCACAGCGGGCGCTCGGCCCAGCGCTCGTCCGGACGGGCGATCACGGCCGCCTCGAGCACGTCCGGGTGGGCCATCACCTCGTTCTCGAGCTCGACCGAGCTGATCCACTCTCCGCCGGACTTGATCACGTCCTTGGAGCGATCTGTGATCTGCACGTACCCGCGCTCGTCGACGGAGGCGATGTCGCCAGTGCGCAGCCAGCCCGCGGCGAACTTCTCGTCGTCTGACTCGCCGCGGAAGTAGCGCGCCGCGACCCACGGCCCGCGCACCTCGATCTCGCCCGTGGAGCGCCCGTCCCAGGGGACCTCGACGCCGCCCTCGCCGATCAGGCGCAGCTCGACCCACGGCATCGCCCGGCCCTGCCTGGCGCGGTCGTCCCAGTAGGCGTCGTCGTGCTCGCCCGTCTCGTCCGGGCGCGAGTAGGTGGCGACGGGGCTCGTCTCGGTCATGCCCCAGGCCTGAAAAATGCGCACGCCGTGGCGCTCCTCGAAGTCGCGCATCAGCTGACGCGGCACCGCCGAGCCGCCGCAGGCGGCGTTCGACAGCGATGAGAGGTCGAGGTCGGGGTGCTGGTCGGCGTAGCGCAGCAGGTCGGCGAAGATCGTCGGCACGCACCCCATCAGCGTCGGACGCTCCGCCGCGATCAGCCCCGCCAGCGGCTCGGCTCCCAGGTTGCGGTCGGGCAGGATCAGGTCGGCGCCGGCGAGCGCCGCGCCGTGCGGCAGACCCCAGGCGTTGGCGTGAAACATCGGCACGACCGCCAGCACGCGATCGGCGCGCGACAGACCGACGGCGTCGCGCATCAGCGTGGCGGAGGAGTGCAGGCTGATCGAGCGGTGCGAGTAGAGCACGCCCTTCGGGTTGCCCGTGGTGCCGCTGGTGTAACACAGGGCCGCCGCCTGGCGCTCGTCCACCTCGGGGTAGTCGTACGCGCCCGGGCCGGCCTGCTCGAGCAGCTCCTCGTAGCTCAACGCGTTCGGCAGGCTGCCCGGGTCGCCCTCGCCCATGACGACGTAGTTGCGGACCCCCTCGAAGCTCGGCGCCAGCCGCTCCAGCAGCGGCACGAGCGAGGCGTCGACGAAGATCACCCGGTCCTCGGCGTGGTTGACGATGAAGGTGAGCTGCTCCTCGAACAGGCGGATGTTGAGCGTGTGCAGAACCGCGCCCACGCAGGGAATCGCGAAGTAGAGCTCGAAGTGGCGCTGGTTGTTCCAGGCGAACGTGCCCACCCGATCGCCCTGCTGCACGCCAAGCCGTGTGAGCACCCGCGCGAGGCGGTCGATCCGCTCTGCGCTCTCCCTGTAGCTCACGCGCGTGCGGACTCCCCCCTCGCCGAGGGTCACGACCTCGGCTTGTGGACTGCCGGAGCGCAGGCGGCGCAGGATGTGATGCAGGGTCAGGGGAAAGTCGTCCTGCATCAGCCCCCGCAGCGCGCCGCCTACGCCGGCGTCGCCGTTCATGCCCTGATGCTGTCCCGAACCGCTCTCCATTGTCGCCTCACCCTCCATCTCTCTCTCTCTCTCTCTCTCTCTCTATCTCATGTCGATCCGATGTTGACCCGTTCCGGCCGTCCGGTGCACGCTCAGGCGCTGCGCGCGCGATGCTCGCGCCGCGCGGTGAGATCACTGTAGATCGTGTGCGTGCGTTGGGCGATGTCGTCCCAGTCGAAGCGCAGCACGTGCTCGGAAGCCTCGGTCACGAGCCTGTCGCGCAGCTCGCCGTCGACGAGCAACCGCTCGATCATCACGCCGAGGTGCTCGGCGTCGCCGCCGTTGAAGCGCAGCCCGACGCGCTCGCCCGAGGGCACGACCTCGCGCAGGCCGCCGGTGTCGGCGACGATGCAGGGGCAGCCCGAGGCCATCGCCTCCAGCGCCACCAGCCCGAACGGCTCATAGATCGAGGGCACGACGCACAGGTCGGCGATCCGGTAGAGCGAGTGCAGCGCGTCATCGCCGATCCAGCCGAGGAACACCCCGTGCTCGGACAGTCCCAACCGCTGCGCCTGAGCGCGCAGATCGGCCTCGTGCGTCCCCGAGCCCGCCACCAGGAAGCGCACCGCGCCAACCCGCTCGATCACGCCCGGCAACGCGTCCAGGGCGAGCTGAAACCCCTTCTCGTACACGAGCCGCCCCACCAGCAGCACGAGCCGATCCTCGGGCTCGGCGAACTCTGCTCGCAGCGCGTCCAGGTCCCCCACCGGTTGCAGGTCGCGCGGGTCGATTCCGTTGGGGATGACCATTATGCGCTGCTCGTCGATGTCGAATATGTCCGCCACGTGGCCGCGCATGTAGTAGGAGCAGACGATCACCGTGTCGGCCCGCTGGGCCATCGAGCGCTCGACGGAGTGAATGTGCGACTGCGGTGGGTCCTGCACCCAGCCCTGATGGCGACCGTGCTCGGTCGCGTGGATCGTCGTCGCGTAGGGGATCTGCAGCTGCTCGGACAGCGCCGAGGAGGCGTGCGCCACGAGCCAGTCGTGACCGTGGATCAGATCGTAGGCGTGCTCTTGCGCAAGCGCCAGGCCGGCCGCGAGCATGTCGTCGTTCATGCGCCCCACCCACGCCACGAACCGGTCGAGATCGCGGGGCCAGCCGGGCTCGGGCACCCGATACACACGCACGCCGCCACGCTCTTCGACCGACAGTCCCGCAAGCGGGCCGCCGGACCCCTCCCGTTCGCCGTCACCGGCGGTCTCCTGAGAGCCGTTCTCGCCCGCGGTCTCCAGCACCCGCCGATCGATTCCCGCTCGCTCGCTGGATCCGCGGGTAAGCACGTCGACGGACACGCCGCGGCGCACGAGCGCCTCGGCCAGCTTGCGCACGTGTCGCGCCAGGCCACCCTCGATCACCGGCGGGTACTCCCAGGACAAGAGCAGCACACGGTCGCTCATCCACGGGACCCTATCTCGCGCGGGCCGGCGAGACGCTCATGTTCGGCGAAGACCCGCCGGACGGGGCCGTGCCTCGCCGGCCTGGCTGGACCGGCGGACGAGGCCCGGCGGCTCGCGAGCTCGCGATCGAGCAGACTGGACGCATGAGCGTCGTCATCGTGCTCGACACTGTGTCGGAAGGGCTGCAGAACGCGCTGCTGATGGCATGGCAGGTGTGGTGGGCGCTCGTGCTGGGATTCGCGATCTCCGGCGCCGTGCAGGCATGGGCGCCGCGCGCGCGCATCGAGCGGGCGTTGGGCGGCGGCGGCGCGCGTCCGGTCGCGCTCGCCACGGGGCTGGGGGCCGCCTCGTCCTCGTGCTCCTACGCGGCGATCGCGATCGCTCGCTCGCTGTTCGCCGGGGGAGCCTCGGCGGCGAGCTCGCTCGCGTTCCAGTTCGCCTCCACCAACCTGGTGGTGGAGCTGGGCATCGTGATGTGGGTGCTGATCGGCTGGCAGTTCACGCTCGCCGAGCTCGTCGGAGGGGTCGTGCTGATCGCGACGATGACACTGCTGCTGCGCGCATTCGTCTCACGGCACCTGGAGGCCCAGGCCCGCGCGCACGCTTCGCACGCCGAGGGCGGACACGTGCATCACACCGCCAGTGGGATCGGCGCCGAGGACGGGCTGAGCGGGCGGCTGCGCTCGCTGCAGGCGTGGTCGGCCCTCGCCCACAACTTCCGCAACGACTGGGCGATGCTCTATCGCGAGATCGCGCTCGGGTTCCTGCTCGCCGGGTTCGTGGGACTGCTCGGACAGGACGTGTTCAACAGCCTGTTCGTGATCCACGCCCCCGAACCGTGGCGGCTGCTGGAGAACGTCATCGTCGGCCCGCTCGTCGCGGTGCTCAGCTTCGTCTGCTCGGTCGGCAACATCCCGCTGGCGGCGGTGCTGTGGTCGGGCGGCATCGGGTTTGGCGGGGTGATCGCATTCGTGTTCGCCGACCTGATCGTGCTGCCGATCGTGCTGGCCTACCGCAAGTTCTACGGAGCTCGATACGCCGCGCGCATCGTCGCGTTGATGTTCGTGACGATCGTGATCGCCGCGCTGATCGTCGACGGGCTGTTCGACGCCGCCGGGTTGATCCCCCACACACGCCCGACGCGAGCGGAGGTGTTCGGCGAAGTGACGGTCGGCTACACACTCGTGTTGAACGTGCTCGCCACGGTCGCGTTCGCGGTGCTGCTGGGATTGACGCGGCGGCGCGGTGCGATCGATCCGGTGTGCGGGATGCGAGTCGATCGCACACAGGCGATCGTGAGGGTCGCGGACGGGCGGATGCGCTGGTTCTGCTCCGAGGGCTGCGCCGAGACATTCGACGGGAATGAGCCCGGCGCGCTGCGATACTGACTCTGCCGGATCCACGTGGCTGAGGCGAGGCCGACGAGCGACGATGCCGGCGCATGCGCGATGCCGAGATCACAGGGGGACCCAATCAGCGTCAACACCGAGCCGGTGAGCGACGCCGCCTCCGAGCTGCTGCGTCTCGAGCGGCGCCTGGAGGCGATCCTCGTCAACCTCGCGGAGGCGATCACCGTGATGGACGAGCACGGGCGGATGGTGTTCGCCAACCAGGCCGCCGCCGACCTCCTCAGGGCCGCCACGCCCGAGGAGCTGATGAGCGCCCGGCCGGGAACGATCATGCCCCGCTTTCAGGTGTTGGACGAGCAGGGACGTGAGCTCGACCTGGAGAGCATGCCCGGACGGCGACTGTTCGCCGGAGAGCATCCTGAGCCGCTGCTCGTGAGAAACATCGTCCGCGCCACCGGCGAGGAGCGCTGGCTGATGGTCAGATCATCGCCGGTCCTCGATCCGGAGACCAAGCGCATCGTGTATGCGGTGAACGTGTTCGAGAACATCACCGAGGTCAAGCGCGTGCAGTTGAACGAAAGCTTCATGGCCGAGGCCAGTCGCGTGCTCGCCTCCTCGCTGGACTACGCCGAGACGCTGCAGCGAGTGGCGCGCCTGGCGGTGCCGCGGCTGGCTGACTGGTGCGCCGTCGACGTGCTCAACGAGCGCGGCGAGATCGAGCTCGTCGCTGTCCATCACGCCGATCCCGTCAAGCTCGCGATGGCCGAGCGGCTCGACCGTCGCTACCGACCGGCGCTGGATGACCCGACCGGGGTCGCCGATGTGCTGCGCACCGGGCAGTCGCGCATCTTCACCGACGTCCGGCCCGACGCCCTCGCCGCCTACGCCCACGACGAGGAGCACCTGCGGCTGCTGCGGACTATCGCCCCGGAGGCCGTGATCATCGTGCCGATGATCGGCGCGGCCGGGACGATCGGGACGATCACGCTGGTCTCATCCGACGAATCCTCGCGCCGACTGTCAGCCGCCGATCTGGCCCTCGGCGAACGCCTCGCCCGCCGTGCCGGGACGGCGGTCGAACGGGCCCGGCTCTACACCGAGCGCTCGCGCATCGCGCACATCCTCGAGCGCTCCCTGCTGCCGGAGTCCCTGCCCGAGATCCCCGGCGTGAAGACACAGGCGCGATACTCCCCGGCCGGCGAGGTGAACGAGGTGGGTGGTGACTTCTATGACCTGTTCGAATGCCAGCCGGGCCGTTGGATGCTCGTCATCGGCGACGTCTGTGGCAAGGGACCCAGGGCCGCCGGCGTCACCGCGCTCGCACGTCACACGCTGCGAGCCGCCGCGCTCAGCGATCAGTCTCCCGCCGAGATGCTGCACACGCTGCACCGGGCGCTGCGCCTGCAGCCGGCCGGCGCGGACCTGTGCACCGTCTGCCTGGTCTTGATGACGCCCGAGCGCGACCATGCTCGCCTGATCGTCGCCCTCGCCGGGCACCAACCTCCGCTGCTGATCGACCGTCACGGGGTGGTGACGCCGCTCGGGCAGCCGGGCACGCTGCTCGGCGTCGTCGATCCGATCGCCGTCGTCGAACGCGACGCCGAGCTGCAGGCGGGCCAGACGCTGCTGTTGTACACCGATGGAGTGACCGAGGCCGGCCGAGCCGACGGCCAGCTCGGCGAGCAGGGCCTGCGCGGACTGTGCGCGCAAACAGCGCAGCTGTCCCTCGGAGGACTGCTCGAGCACATCGAGCACGCCGTGATCGAGCGGGCCGCGGGCAGACTTCGCGACGACGTCGCGCTGCTCGCGGTGCGTCTTGCCCACAGCGACTCCGCCCCCGAGAGCACACCCCCGCGGGGCGAGGAAGAACCGCACGCGGCTCCCTGAGCGGCAGCCAAAGCGCGGCGGGGCGCGCAGGCCCTGCGGTAACATCCGCGTGTGACGGCTCAGGAGCGCATGCAGGCCGAGCACCTGCAGATCGACGTCCGCAACGAGCCGGACAGAGTCGTGCTGTGCCTGCACGGTGAACTCGATCTGGCCAGCACACCCCTCCTGCAGGGTGAGATCGAAAGCGCGGAGGCCGCCGACGCAACGCTCGTGGTGCTCGACCTCGACGACCTCCAGTTCATCGACTCGACCGGCCTGCGCATCATCCTCGCGGCGCACGAGCGCTCCCAGGAGCGCGGGCAGATGCTCGCGCTCACCCGCGGCTCCCAGCAGGTCCAGCGCCTGATGAGCATCACCCGCGTGGGCGAGCACCTGCGCATCATCGAGTCCTCCGACGAGCAGCTGGTGTAGCTCTTTCGCGAAGGTCACGGCTGTGAAGTCCAATCGCTCGATCCCGGCGTCCACCGTGGTTCCCGTTCTCGTCTATCCGGACGTGCGTGAGGCCGTCGGCTGGCTCGGGGAGGCGTTCGGGTTTGCCGAGCGGGTGCAAATCGGCGAGGACCACCGCTCGCAGCTCAGCGTCGGCGACGGAGCAGTCATTCTTGGCGACGTGCGACACGAGCGCCGGCCGCCGCGCCCAGGCGAGGTGACGCATTCGGTGATGGTGCGTGTGGAGGATGCGCACGGTCATTGCGAGCGCGCGCGGGCGCACGGCGCACGCATCGTCTCAGAGCCCACCGACTATTCCTATGGCGAGCGCCAGTACACCGCCGAGGATCCAGCCGGACACCAGTGGACTTTCTCTCAAACGCTCGCCGACGTCGCGCCGGAGCAGTGGGGCGGCATCACTGTCATCACGGACTGAAGCATCGGGGCGCCGGGATTCGAACCCGGGACCTCGGCCACCCAAAGGCCGCGCGCTACCAGACTGCGCCACGCCCCGATGACCTAAGAGAGTAGACGTACGCGCGACGCCACCGACTCACGCGCCGATCCTCGCCGCCTGCACTCGGGAGAGGACTCCCGCTGCTAGCCTCACCCCCGCCCATGGCCGAGATCCAACCGTTGCGCGCGCTGCACTACGACACCGCCGTCGTCGGCCCGCTTGCGGACGTGACAGCCCCGCCTTACGACGTGATCGACGCAAAGCAGCGCGCCGCGCTGCTGACCCGCTCCCCGTACAACATCGTCGCAATCGACCTGCCCGAGGGCGATCCCGATCGCTATACGGCCGCGGCGAACCTGCTGGAGACCTGGCAGCTGCAAGGCGCGCTGGTACGCGACTCGGAGCCGGCAATCTGGGCGCACGCCCAGGACTACACCGGGCCGGACGGGCAGCGGCTGACCCGGCGCGGGTTCTACTGCCGGGTGCGCATCACGGAGTACGGCCCCGGGCGGGTACGTCCGCACGAGCGCACGCACCCTGGACCGAAGGAGGATCGGCTGGCACTCACGCGCGCGACGCGCGCGAACGTCTCCCCCGTCTTCTCGCTGTACTCCGACCCCGTTCAGGCGGCCTGGGCCGCGCTGGAGCCCGCCACCGCAGGACGGCCGTGGGGCGAGGTCACCGACACAGAGGGCACGACGCACCGTCTGTGGCGGGTGGCCGACCCGCGGGCAATCGCGGCCGTGCAGGCGGCCACCCGCGACGCCGAGCTGTTGATCGCCGACGGGCATCACCGTTACGAGACGATGCAGGCCTACGCACGGGAGCTCGGAGGCGAGGGCGCGCACCAGTACATCCTCATGTGCCTGGTCGCGCTGGAGGACCCGGGGCTGACGGTGTTCCCCACCCATCGCCTGATCGGCGGTCTCGACGAGGACCGCCGCCAGCTGCTCAGGCTGGCGCTCGAGCGCGACTTCGACGTCGCCGAGGTGCCAGTCGAGCAGATCTCGCCGCCTCCCGGCGAGGGGCCCCTGCAACTCGGCTACATCGACGGTCACCACAATCGCGCGCTGCGCCTGACGCTGAAGGACCAGGCGATCGCCGACGCGCTCCTGCCGGAGCGCTCGGAGGCATATCGTCACCTGGACACCGGCGTGCTGGAGGCGCTGTTGCTGAAGGGAGCGCTGGGTCTCAGCGACGAGGACGTCTCGCATCTGCATGGCCTGTTCTACGCCCGCTCGACCGAGGAGGCGCTGCGACTGGTCCGCGCGGGCGAGTACGACGCCGCCTTCTTCATGCGTCCCACTCCCGTCGCCCAAGTCAGAGACGTGGCGGCAGCCGGAGAGAGCATGCCGCCGAAGTCGACGTTCTTCTTTCCGAAGCTGCTCACCGGCCTGCTGCTGAACCCGCTCGCGTAGTTGCCCGCGAGCCGCCGCCCACAACCCGTACGGAGCTTACCCGGTAGCTGCACCGCTCCGGCACGGCGATCGGGCGTAGTCGGACCGGCGCCCGAGTACCATGTGAGACAGAGGCGACTGTGCAATGAGGGGTCGATCGGAGGGGCTGAGATGATCGATAGGAAAGGTGGGCCAGCATGAAAGCGACGGCACGACGCGACGGCAGTACGTTGAAACACACCGTGCAGGTACGTGAACACCAGTTCACGGTCGACGAGCCGCTGGACAGCGGCGGCGAAGACGCGGGGCCCGATCCGCAGGAGCTGCTCGCGGTCAGCCTCGCGTCCTGCACCGCGATCACGATGGAGATGTACGCGACCCGCAAGGGCTGGGATCTCGGGCACGTCGAGGTCGCATGCGAGTATCGCCCCGCCGAGCGTGGGTGTCCCACCAAGTTCGAGCTGGTGCTGCGCCTGCCCGACGATCTCCCCGAGGAGCAGGCGGAGCGTCTGCTGGTGATCGCCGCCAAGTGTCCGGTCCATCGCGCACTCGACGGCGAGGTCATGTTCGCGGAGCGCGTCGAGCGCGTGCACATGGCCGCCTGAGGCATGACTCGCCCATAGACGGCAGCGGACAGACTCCCGCGGCGGTGCTGGTGCCGCTGTTCCTGACGCCCAGCGGCCGGGATCCGCACGCCGTGTTCACCCGGCGCCGTACCGATCTGCGCCGGCACGCGGGCGAGATCTCGTTTCCGGGCGGCCGGCGGGACCCGGAGGACGCCGGCCTGGCGGATACGGCGCTGCGCGAGGCCGAGGAGGAGATCGGCCTGCCGCGCACCCAGGTGAGCCTGCTCGATGAGCTGCCGCCGGTGTCCACGTTCGTGACGAACTACGTGATCCATCCGTTCGTCGGCCTGATTCCGGGGGCCTGCGCTGGAACGCGTCGCCGTCAGAGGTGGATGCTGTGCTCGAGCTCCCGCTGGATGCCCTGCGCGCAGGCAGAACGCGCACGCGCATCGAACGCCGCGGCATCTCCTTCGAGACCGACGCCTACGTAGTGGACGAACACCTCATCTGGGGCGCCACCGCGCGCATCCTGGAGAGCTTGCTGGAGCGGCTCCAGGCGTCCGGCCTCGACGGTGTGTCGCTCGCGTAGCCGTCGCGCCCCGGATCGCCCGGGACGCACTTCGCGGAGCGCCTAGTGTCATGAGTCAGAAATTCGCTCGCGTTTCCCGGCGCCTGAACCGCCTGAGGCCCGCCGCCGTCGGCCATGTGCCACCAACACACTCACCGACACCGTCGAACGTCAGATCGCGTCCATCCATCCGGCAAACACTGACCGAGTTTATGACTCAGGACACTAGCCCGGCTGCGGCACGATGCGAATGTAGGGACGCGGCTCCTCCCACCCGTCGGGGTAGGTCTCTTTGGCCTGGTCGTTTGAGACCGAGCCGGCGATGATCACCTTCTCGCCCTCTTTCCAGTTGACCGGCGTCGCGACCTTGTGCTTGGCGGTGAGTTGCAGCGAGTCGATCACGCGCAGCACCTCGTCGAAGTTGCGCCCAGTCGTCATCGGGTACACGAGGATCAGCTTGACCTTCTTGTCGGGCCCGATCACGAACACGTTGCGGACCGTCTGGTTGTCCGCGGGCGTACGCACGAGCGGGTCGCCGGACGTGCTCGCGGGCAGCATGCCGTAGAGCTTTGACACGTTGAAGTCGCTGTCGCTGATGATCGGATAGTTGGGGGCCGTGCCCTGTGTCTCCTCGATGTCCTTGGCCCACGCCTCGTGGTTGTCGAGGGCGTCGACCGAGAGGCCGATGATCTTCACGTTGCGAGCGTCGAACTCGGGCTTGGCCTGCGCCATGTATCCGAGCTCGGTCGTGCAGACGGGCGTGAAGTCCTTCGGATGTGAGAACAAGACCGCCCAGGAGTCGCCGATCCAGTCATGGAGATTGATGCGGCCCTCGGTGGTGTCGGCCTCGAAGTCGGGGGCTGTGTCGCCAAGTTGCAGCGTCATTGCTGTCGTTCCTTTCTCGACTCCCTCGCCGTCGTGAGAGAGTCGTTGGGAGAACACGTCGTCGTCGTGCTTCTATAAATCCTGATCGGCTTTTGGGGATTAGCTTGAGGATAGCGTGTCTCCATGTCCGATCCGGCCCCCGAGCAACCCGTCGATCGTCGCCCGCGCCTCGGCCTGCCAGATCTCGTGGTCCTCGACGTCAGCCCTCAGAATCGCCGCGGGGATCGCGTTGCGCTCCGCGACCATCCGGACGATCCGTTCGCCGTCGGCGCGAACCTCTTGCGCCACCGTGGCGCCCGCCGCCTCGTAGACGAAGCCACGCATGGTCGTGTCGATCGCCTGGCCGAGAAACGATTCCACACGCGAGCCATGCAGCGCCTCCATCTGCGCCCGCTCCCCCCGGACGGTGGCCAGCATCCAGCAGGCGACCGTCACACCGTCCAGGGCTCCGCGCAGGGTCGCCAGGCGGTCGGGCGTGCCGATCAGGCACTCAGCGCCGGTTGCCTCGATCGCGGCACGAGCGGACTCGCCGCGAGTCGTGATGCGCACTACGTGTCGGCCCTCGTCCACCAGCCGCACAGCCAGGCGCCTGCCACGGCAACCGCCACCGACGATCAGGATGCGCGCCACGGCGCGCGATGCTACACGCCGCGCAGCCGCCCCTCGAGCCCGCTTGAGTTGCCAAGCCGACCCGAGGTGCCCTGAGATCCGAGAGGCGTGAGACGACTGCCTCCGTGCCGCAGCCCGAAGCCTGAACCGGCGGGACAACCCGGCGGGTGTCGCGGCCGATCAGGCCGCGACACCCGCTTGAGGAGGCCACCGCGAAGCGAGCGCGTGCCGAGACCTGTTCGAGCGCCACCGGAGAGGTATGGGTAGCGGCGCTCGAACAGATCCCGGCACATGTACGTCCCGCGCGTACGGCCGTCCCAGCTGGAGTCCGTTCCCATTGGGTTGGCTACCGTCCATTGCCATGAAGAAAAACACAGTTTCTAGCGTATGTCAAGGGAGAAGCGAAAAGTTTTGTCAACCCCTGCCTGAGGCGCCTGCGAATGCATGACGACGGACCGTACCGAGAGAGGCGCTGCGCGCTGGAAGCGAGTGGGGTCCCAAGTCTCGAATACCATCCGCGGACGATGAGCGAGCACCCGACCGAGCCAGACGCCTCCGCCACCGCCACGCCACCGGGCGGCGACGTCGTGACGATGGACAAGATCGTCGCGCTGTGCAAGCGGCGCGGGTTCGTGTTCCCATCCTCGGAGATCTACGGCGGCGTAGGCTCGACCTACGACTACGGCCACTACGGAGTGTTGCTGAAGAACAACGTCAAGAACGCCTGGTGGCGGGCGATGCTGCAGGAGCGCGAGGACGTCGTCGCGATCGACTCGGCGATCCTCCAGCATCCGCGAGTGTGGGAGGCGAGCGGGCACCTCGCGGGGTTCACCGACCCGCTCGTGGACTGCCGCACGTGCGGCCAGCGGTTTCGCGCCGACCATCTCTCCGATCTCGCCTGCGGGCGCAAACCGTCCAAGCACCCGGGCGAGACCGACGAGTGCGACCTGACCGACGCGCGCGACTTCAACCTGATGTTCGAGACGACGATCGGGCCCGTCAAGGAGTCGGGCGCCACCGCCTACCTGCGCCCGGAGACGGCGCAGGGCATCTTCATCAACTTCAAGAACGTCCTGCAGTTCTCGCGCAAGTCCCCCCCGTTCGGGATCGCCCAGGTGGGCAAGTCCTTCCGCAACGAGATCACGCCCGGCAACTTCATCTTCCGCACGCGCGAGTTCGAGCAGATGGAGATGGAGTTCTTCGTTCCGCCCGATGCAGCCTCGCGGTGGTTCGAGCACTGGCTCTCAGAGCGCGAGCGCTGGTATCTGGAGCTGGGCCTGCGTCCCGATCACCTGCGCCTGCGAGCGCACGAGCAGGACGAGCTCTCCCACTACTCATCCGGCACGAGCGACGTCGAGTATCTGTTCCCCATCGGCTGGTCCGAGCTCGAGGGCATCGCCAACCGCGGCGACTTCGACCTGACTCAGCACGCCGAGTTCTCCGGGCAGAAGCTCGAGTACTTCGACCAGACCACCGGCGCACGGTACGTGCCCCACGTGATCGAGCCGGCCGCGGGCGCCGACCGGGCCACGCTCGCGTTTCTCGTGGACGCCTACGACGAGGAACTGGTCGAGCGCGAGGGCTCGGGCGAGGGCGAGACTCGGACGGTGCTGCGTCTGCATCCTCGCCTGGCGCCCGTCAAGGTCGCGGTGCTGCCATTGGTCGGCAAGGATGGTCAGCCCGAGCTCGCGCGGGAGGTCTACAAAGCCGTGCGCGAGCGCGTTCAGGCCGAGTACGACACAGGCGGGGCGATCGGCAAGCGCTATCGCCGCCAGGACGAGATCGGCACCCCGTTCTGCCTCACGATCGACCACCAGAGCATCGAGGACGACACCTTGACGCTGCGCGACCGTGACTCGCTCGCACAGGAGCGACTGCCGATCGAGGGCATCGCGCAGGAGATCCAGCGGCGCGTGGATGCGCCGTGGAGCACGCCAAAGCTGAGCGCGGCCATGACGGGTGCCGCGAGTTGACCACGACCGCCCGCACGCGGGCACGAGGAGACGGACACACATGGACTTCGACTTGACCGACGAGCAACGCCTGATCCGCGAGACGGCACGCGAGTTCACCGATCGCGAGATCGTGTTGCAGACTCGCGAAAACGCGCGCAACCATCACTTCGACCTGGAGCTCGTGCGCAAGATCGCCGCCCAGGGCTATCTCGGCGCGATCGTCCCCCAGGAGTACGGCGGCGCGGGCCTGGACTACCTCAGCTACGGGCTGATCGTCGAGGAGATCGGCCGCGGGGACTCGGCGATCCGCACGGTCATCTCGGTGCAGACCTCGCTCGTGTGCTCGGCGATCCTCAAATGGGGGACCGAGGAGCAGAAGCACGCCTACCTGCCCAAGCTCTGCTCCGGCGAGTGGCTCGGATGCTTCGGCCTGACCGAGCCCGACACCG
Source organism: uncultured Solirubrobacterales bacterium (assembly GCA_963744245.1). Taxonomy (GTDB): domain Bacteria; phylum Actinomycetota; class Thermoleophilia; order Solirubrobacterales; family Solirubrobacteraceae; genus Palsa-744. The sequence goes on along the minus strand of CAVUST010000001.1, from coordinate 1,931,516 downwards.
GCTCGGATGCAGCCAATCAGAAGACGCGGGCGCGCAAGACCGACTCCGGCTGGGTCATCAACGGCGCGAAGATGTGGATCTCGATGGGCAACTACGCGCGGGTCGCGCTAATCTTCGCCCAGACCGACCCGGACCTCGGCCACAAGGGCCTCGCCTGCTTTCTCGTCGACACCGACCAGCCGGGATACACAGCGCAGACGATCGAGCACAAGATGGGCCTGCACGCCTCCGACACCGCCTCGATCGCGCTGGAAGACGTCGAGGTCTCAGACGATCAGATGCTCGGGCAGATCGGCGAGGGCTTCAAGGTCGCGATGTCGGCGCTGGACTCCGGGCGCTACTCCGTCGCGGCCGGCTGCGTGGGCATCTGCCAGGGGTGCGTCGAGGAGTCCGTCAACTACGCCAAGCAGCGCGAGCAGTTCGGCCGCCCGATCGCGAGCTTTCAGCTCGTGCAGGCGATGATCGCCGACATGGTGCTCAAGACCGACGCCTCGCGCATGCTCGTCTGGCGGGCAGGATTCCTCAAGGACAAGGGACGCCCGAACACCCTGGAGACCTCGATCGCCAAGCTGCATGCGACCGAAGCCTCGCTTGAGTGCGCGAACCTCGCGATCCAGGTGCACGGCGGCGCGGGCTACGTCGACGACCACCCAGTCGAGCGCTACTTCCGCGACGCCCGCGTCACGACCCTGTATGAGGGGACTTCGCAGATCCAGAAGTTGATCATCGGACGGGGCATGACCGGCATCAACGCGCTGGTTCCCGCCTGAGACGAGCGTGTCTGAGGTGTCTGAGCAGTCGACAGCGACCGTCCTCCCCGCGGGGGTGATCGGCGTTGTGGGCGCCGGAACGATGGGTTCGGGCATCGCCCAGCTCGCGGCCCGAGCGGGCGCACGCACGCTGCTGCACGACCCGCTCGCCGATGCCCTTCAGCGCGGCGCAGAGCGGGCGCGCGACGGGCTCGCAAGGGAAGCCGCCAAAGGCAAGCTGAGCACGGAGGAGGCCACTGGCGCCGCGGCGCGCCTGCAGCCGGTCGCGGCGCTCGACGCGATGTCCGAGTGCGAGCTGGTGATCGAGGCCGCGCCCGAGCGACTGGAGCTCAAGCACGAGCTGTATGCGCGCCTGGCTGAGATCGTCTCAGACGAGTGCGTGCTGGCCAGCAACACCTCCTCACTGCTCGTCACGGCGATCGCCTCGGTCGTGCCCCATCCCGAGCGCGTGGTGGGGATGCACTTCTTCAACCCGGCGCCGCTGATGCGCCTGTTGGAGGTGGTCGCGGGCGCGCTTTCGGACGAGCGCTCGCTCGCGCTCGCCGACGCGACGGGCGAGGCGATGGGCAAGACGGTCATCCGAGCGCAGGACGGGCCCGGCTTCCTCGTCAACCGCTGCAACCGTCCATTCGGACTCGAGGCACTTCGTCTCTTGCAGGAGCGAATCGCGGACATTGAGACGATCGACCGGATCGTGCGCGTCGAGGGCGGCTTTCGCATGGGTCCGTTCGAGTTGATGGACCTCGTCGGGATCGACACGGGATTTGAGATCTCCAAGAGCTTCTACGAGCAGAGCTTCTACGAGCCGCGCTGGCGCCCCTCCCCGATCGCCTCCCGCTATGTCGCCGCGGGGCGCTACGGCCGCAAGAGCGGGCGCGGCTACTACGACTATTCGTGCGATCCCTACCGTCCCCCGGATCCTGATCCCCCTGCGGGCGACGCTGAGGTCGGGGTGCAGCCCGAGGTCGGTGGCGTGCTCGAGCGCATCGTCTGCCAGGTGATCAACGAGTGCGCCTTCGCGCTTGGCGAAGGCGTGGGCAGCGCACAGGACGTCGACACCGGCATGATGCTCGGGCTCAACTATCCACGCGGACCGCTCGCGTGGGCCGATGAGATCGGACTCGACCACGTACTGGCCGTACTGGACGGCCTGTGGGAGGAATACCGCGAGGAGCGTTACCGCGCCGCACCCGTGCTGCGACGTCTCGTACGCGACGGTCGCCTCGGCCGCGCCACCGGCGCGGGCTTCTTCGAGCATCGATCCGACTGAGACAACCACCACACCATGAGCGTCGACATCCGCTACGCGCCGATCGACTCGCCGTTCGGCACGCTCCACGCCGCCACGACCGACCGCGGCCTCGTGTGTCTTGCGTTCCCGGAGGAGAGCGTGGAGGTGTTCTCGGAGCGACTGTCACGCAAGCTCTCGCCGCGCATCGTCGCCGCTCCCCGCGCGCTGGCTCCCGTGCGACGCGAGCTGGACGAATACTTCGCGGGACGCCGCCATAGCTTCGATCTGGAGCTCGACTGGTCCCTGATCACCACGTTTGCACGACGCGTGCTGAGAATGACCGCGGCGATCCCCTACGGCGGACACCTCTCCTATGCGGAGGTCGCCGCCGAGGCCGGCAGTCCCCGGGGCGCTCGCGCAGCCGGCAACGCGCTCGGTTCAAACCCCATCCCGATCGTCATCCCCTGCCATCGCGTGCTGCACTCCGGAGGCGGGATCGGTGGGTACGGCGGAGGCCTCGATCGTAAGCGCTATCTGCTGCAGCTGGAGGGCGAGGGCGCTCTCTTACCTTCGCCGTAAGTCGCCGGCCGCCTCGCTCTACTGGACCCAGACGCGTTCACACCCCGGCCGTAGACTCCCACTGCGCCTCGGCCAGATCCCCTTCGGGCATCCCCGCGGGCGTGGGCACCTCGGGCGTGTCGCGCAGGTACCACTCGGCGTCCAGCGCCGCCTGGCAGCCTGAGCCGGCGGCGGTGATCGCCTGCCGGTAAGTGTGGTCGACCAGATCGCCGGCGGCGAACACGCCCGGGCGATTGGTCCGCGTCGAGCGTCCGTCCACCGCCACGTATCCCTCGCCGTCCACGTCGATCTGACCGCGCACGAGCTCGGACTGGGGCTCGTGGCCGATCGCGATGAACGCGCCCGTGATCTCGAACTCGCGGGTCTCGCCGGTGTGGGAGTGCACGAGCACCGCCTTGGACAGAGCGCCGTTCTCTCCGGGAAGCAGCTCTCTGACGGTGTATGGGGTCAGAAGCTCGATGTTCTCCTGCGCGCGCGCCCGCTCGAGCATGATCTTCGAGGCCCTGAACTCGTCGCGCCGGTGCACGACCGTCACGCGGGAGGCGAACTTGGACAGGAAGATCGCCTCCTCCATCGCGGAGTCTCCGCCGCCGACGATCAGCGTGGGGGCGCCTTTGAAGAAGGCCGCATCGCAGGTGGCGCAATAGCTGACGCCGCGTCCGCTCAGCTCCTCCTCGCCGGGAATGCCGAGCTTCTTGTGCTCGGCGCCCATCGCCAGCACGACCGTGCGTGCTCGGTGTTCGACGTCGCCCACCCACACGTGATGGATGCCGCCTGGCTCGCTCGCAAGCTCTACGCGCTCGGCCTGATCGGTCTCCAAGCGTGCGCCGAACCGCTCGGCCTGGTCGCGCAGCTTCTGCATCATCTCCGGGCCCATGATCCCCTCGGGGAACCCCGGGTAGTTCTCGACGTCGGTCGTCTGCTGCAACAGCCCGCCCCAGGCGAACCCCTCGATCACCAGCGGGCTCAGGTTTGCGCGCGCCGTGTACAGCGCCGCCGTATACCCGGCCGGCCCGCTGCCGATGATGATCGTGTTCTCGACGTCGCTGCTCATCTCATTGATCTCCGTTCATGTCGCGCCGGTCATCTGCGGTCGCCTGACGTATCGAGCTCTGTGGGAGCGTTGTGCACTCACGAGAGCATATGACCTCAGACCACTTTACTTTGTAAAGTATAGCGCTGGTGCGGCCGCGTGTCGTCAAGCGAACGACCGTGTCGGGACGGCGTCACGAACCCTGCCAACGCGCCCACCGCCCTCCACTCCGTCTGGGCGCGCGTCGGCGGGTCATCTCACGAGTACCGTCCTATCCGTGTGCCATCATGATGGAGCATCATTCGATTAGTTTTGGTCGGCTCTCGTACGGTGAAAGAGCCCCTGGGCTCTGCTCGTTGGTGAGCTAGCTTTGCGGGGGCCGACTCGTCTTTCCTACTCAGTAGTAGATGGTCGTGCCTCGCTCCCAGGCATCGAACTCGCTGCGGATTTTTGGTGCGATCAAGGCATGCGAACGGGAATCTGTCCTCTCCCACTTACGCTGGATAGCCCATGTGCAGTAGTCGACGACCTGAAGACAGGGGTCGCTTTCGGCTGGCCAGAAAGCGACTCGGTGCGAGTCACACGGCGAGAGCTGCCGGACTACATCGTCTACAGCAGTATGCAGCGCACCGCGAGCCTTTTTCGTTCCGAGACTCGATGCGGCGACGAATAGCCGATCGGAGGAGCGCATAGTCCAGGCGAGATGTTTGAAGTGCAGGTACCAAGCCATCTTGTAGAGAGACGCTTCTTCTCTGAGATGGGGTTGAGCCTTGCGCTTCTCGAGAATCGTTGCGTCTACCCAACAGTCCATGTCAACCAGCAGCGCGAACACCTCATCCCGAACCGCCTGCGGGTCTTCGGTCGCGTGGAAGACTCGATCGAGATGCTGGCCCCCTCCACCCGAGATCGCGCCGGAGTGCAAGCAGAGAATCGCCGATCTCGCAGTGCTCGGACATGACGGTGCAAAGCACGAAGTACCGCGATGCGCCAAGACCGTCAGAGAAGTCGAAGTTGCCAGCCTCGTCCGCGAACACGTAGAGATCTCCCATTGGTCCGAGCATCCCATATTCCCAAATCGAACGACATGCGGCAGCATCGCTCAATCGCTCGGCACCCGCATGCCGGTCGTTTACCCATAACTGCTAGCCCCTCAGTACGTCACGAACCCTGCAGAGCGCCCGCGGCCTCTACCCCACCCGGGCGCGCGACCGCGGCTGCGGGGGCGCTCTGCTCCTCGCGCCAGCGCGCGACGGTGCGGCGCAGCTGGAAGTAGGCCACCGCGCCGGGGATCGTCGGCAGCCAGAAGGAGATGGCGCGATAGGACAGCACCGCGAGCACCGCCAGGTTGAAGTCGACGCCGAACGCGGCGAACGCGCCGATCATGCCGCCCTCCACACCGCCGAGGCCGCCGGGGAGCGGCAGCAGGTTGCCGAGCATGCCCAGGAAGTAGGCCATCCAGATGACCGTGAACGGCGGTGGGGAGCCGAACGCGTGGAACATCGCCCACAGCACGCTGATGTCGAACCCCCACCACGCCACCGCCCCGAGCAGGCCGGGGTCGCGCGAGCGGATCAGCTCGATCGCGGTGCGCACGCCGCTCGCGGCCAGCGCGGGTGCCGTCACCCCGAGCGCCACCCAGCGGGCGAGACGACCGGAACCCGACGCCCAGCTCTGCAGGCGACGCTCGACGTCGTCCGGGAGCAGCGCCATCGCGCCGACGACCGCGATCAGGATCGCCGCCACGATCGCGGGGACGATCGTCAGCGCGAACGAGCCGCCCCCGGGAAACAAGCCGGTTCCCAGGCCGATCCCGTCGAGCAGCACCGAGCCTGCGTAGACCGCATAGAGCAGCACGATGAACGCGACCATCCGGCACGCCACCAGCCGGGCCTCCATCCCGGAGCGGCGCAGAGCCCAGGCGGTCAGCGCGATGCCCCCCGCGCCGGCGGTCGCGAACAGGCGCGTGGCGGCCAGACCGGCCATCGTGATCTGGTAGCTCTCGCGCCAGCCGATCGGCCCGGGCGGGTGGGCACCCCGGCCGACGAACACCGCGCGGAACAGCACCACGTACCCGGCGAACGACAGCAACTCGAGCACGACCCCGATCGCGATCCACCAGCCGTCCCCGCCCTCGATGTGGTGCAGCGTCGCGCCCACCCCCGCGAGCTTGGGCAGCACGAAGTACATGAACCCGACGATCGTGAGCACGAACAGCCCGAACGCGACTGCCTGCCGGCGCGTGACCGCCACGCGCGGCATCTCCTCCTCGTGATGCGAGCGGGTTGCCTTCATTGGGTCCTCTGGCACGTCCCGTGCCGATGTCAACTCCCGCTCGCTCTCCTGCGCGGCCATCACCGTGCCTCGTGCGCGATTGCCTCCAGCGTCCCCACGGCGCGCCCGAAACCCTCGAGCGCCGGTGCCGCGCGCGGCCCCCACCGGCGCACGGCGCCCGTCAGCGCGGCGCCTGCGAGCAGATCGACCGCGTAGTGCTCGCCGAGGTACACCAGCGCGAACCCCAACACCGCCGCGTAGGCGCCGCCGAGAGCGCCCGCGACCGGTCCCGCCTCCGCGAGCAGGCGGGCGGCCATCAGGGATGTGGCGAAGTGCAGCGAGGGCATCGCAGCCAGGGGATTGCCTCCAAACACACTGTATAGAGGACCCCAGCCGTCTCTCCAGAAGTGCTCGCCATACTCGACCATCATGCGGCGCACGTCCTCCGCGCCGTGATCGTCGCGGCCCGCCTCCGACGCCGCATACCAGGGCGGCGCGGTCGGGGCGAGCCAGTAGACGCTCGCGCCCAGGTCGAACACCGCGTAGGTCATCACGGCCGCGCGCGGAAACTTCTCGGGGTGCCTGACGAGTATGTATGCGAGCGAACCGTGGGGCACCATGAACCACGCCCAGTGGGCCCATACGAGCACCTTGTCGAGCTTCCGCCAGCTCGGCTCGCCGTTGGTGGGGTCGATGCGCGCCAGCGCGCGCTGCAGGCGCAGCGTCGGCAGCTCGCCGAGGCCCAGTGCCCGATCGACGTCGATCGGATAGTCGATGTGCACGCGCTGCGCCTGCGCACTCTCATCGTCATGCGGCGTCTTGTATGCGGCCAGATACGCCCACATCTGCAGGCAGCACACCGCCACGTCGCGCGTGCGCGAGCGGCGCACGGCCACGCACAGGGCGACCGGCGCGGCGAACGCGACGGTCTGGGTCACGAGCGGCGGCGCCGCGATCCGCTTGCGCACCAGCGGCGCGGCGACCCCCGCCGCCACCACCCCCCAGGCCGTCGCCCGCATTGCCTTCGACAGCCGTAGCACTGCGAGCTGAGTATATGAGCGGCCCGCGCGACCGACCGCGCGGGGCCATCAGGCGGCCGGCACGCGCGCGGCCGCCGCGGCGACGAACGCGCCGATGACCCTGCTGGCCGTGTCGGCCTCGGGATGCCACTGCACGCCGAGCACGAAGCGCCGCTGCGGCAGCTCGATCGCCTCGGGCAGATCGTCGAGCGTGGAGAGACCGCTCACGACCAGCCCCTCCCCCAGGCGATCGACGCCCTGATGGTGGTGGGACTTGGTGGCGTGCGCAAGCTCACCCGCAGCGTGCGCCGCGAGCGAGCCCTCGAGGAGCGTCACGTCGTGGTCCGATCCGTCGAACGAGCCGACGACGCGACGGTGCTCGCTGTGGCCGTAGAGCTCGGGCAGATGCTGTTGCAGCGTGCCGCCGCAGGCGACGTTGATCAGCTGCATGCCGCGGCAGATGCCCAGCACCGGGAGATCCCGCTCGATCGCCGCGCGCGTCAGCGCGAGCTCGAACGCGTCGCGCGCGGGCACGGTGTCCACCGTCTCGGCGTGCGTGGCCTGACCGTATGAGCCCGGGTCGACGTCGGCGCCGCCCGCGAGCATGAGCCCGTCGATCAGCTCCAGCGCCTCGGCCGGGTCCTTGGTCACCAGCGGGTCCACGGGCAGGAGCAACCCCAGCCCACCCCCCCGCTGCACGGCCTCGACGTAGTTGTATGGCAGCAACGCCGCGCGCAGGTCCCACACGCTCCAGCGCGCCCGCTCCAGGGCCGCGCACATGCCGATCACCGGACGCGTGGACGTGCTCATCGCGCACACACGATACGCAAGGCCGCCAGTCCGTAGGATCGTCTGCGGGCCCGCCGTGCGGGCCCGCCGCAGCAACGACGTCCACATCCACCGCGCATACACGAGGAGTGCACCCGATGAGCGACCAGCAAGCCCAGCTAGAGACCGTCAACGTGTCCCTCGGCGACGGCGTTGCCACCGTCCAGCTCAACCGCCCCGAGGCGTTGAACGCCTGGAACAAGCAGTTCGGCGAAGACCTGCTCGCGGCCCTGCGCCGGTCTGCGGAGGACGAGGACGTGCGCGCCGTGCTGATCGAAGGCGTGGGACGCGGGTTCTCCTCGGGCGCGGACCTGAAGGACTTCAGCGGCGGGGAGACCACGCCCGACGGGCGCCCGGACGTGTACAAGACGCTGACCGAGCGCTACCACCCGATCATGGTCGCGATCAGACAGATGCCCAAGCCGGTGGTCGCGTCTGTGCGCGGGCCCGCGGTCGGGATCGGCTGCTCGCTGGCGCTGTGCTGCGACCTGATCGTGGCGGGCGAGAGCGCATACTTCCTGCTCGCGTTCGTCAACATCGGCCTCGTCCCCGATGGCGGCTCCTCGCTGTTCGTTCCAACGCGCGTCGGCATGGCTCGCGCCACCGAGCTGGCGATGCTCGGCGAACGCCTGCCGGCCTCGCAGGCGCTGGAGTGGGGTCTGATCAACCGGGTCGTGCCAGACGAGCGCCTGGACGAGGAGTCCGCGGCGCTGGCGACGCGGTTGGCCGCGGGACCGACCCGCTCCTATGCGGGGACCAAGCGCCAGCTGAACAACTGGCTGTACTCGCGCATGGACGAGCAGCTCGAGCTCGAGGCGCAGATCCAGCGCGAGATGGCCGGCAGCGACGACTTCGTCGAGGGCGCGATGGCGTTCGTGGAAAAGCGCCCGACACGGTTTCAGGGCAAGTAGACGGCCTCGGCCAGGCCCCCGCCGGAGCCGGTCGGCGCGCGGCGGTTCCAGCCGCCGCAGGACAAGTGGCAATCGTCATCAAGCACGTCCTGTCCGGGGCTGAATAGAATCCCGCGCGCCTTGGGCAACAACGTGCTACCCACAACGCTCGCGTTCTTCACGCCCCAGTCGGGTGGTTCGCCGAACGCAGACAACATCGACTCGCTGTACAAGATCATCCTGGTCGTGGCGTTGGTGATCTTCTTCGCGGTCATCGGCGGGTTGGCGTACGCGCTGATCAAGTTCCGTGCCCGCAAGGGCGCGACGGCCGCGCAGATTCACGGCAACACGCGCCTGGAGGTCGGCTGGACGGTCGGCGCCGCGGTGATCCTCGTCGGACTGGCGATCCTCACGTTCGCCAAGCTCGGTGCGATCCAGAATCCGCCCAACTCCAGCGCAGCCGGCGCGAGCCTGATCGGCGAAAGCGAAAGCGGCGTGCTGTACGCGAGCGCCGACCGCAGGCTGCCGCCGAACGGCAAGTCGCTGAACATCACCGTCATCGGCCGGCAGTACATCTGGCAGTTCGTCTATCCCGGCGCGAACGAACCCGACGGCCTCGGGGCCCCCTACTCGTATGAGGAAATGGTCGTCCCCACGAACACGACGGTGACGCTGGACGTCGTCTCCTCCGACGTCGTGCACTCGTGGTGGGTGCCAAAGCTCGGCGGCAAGTTCCAGGCCGTGCCGGGCTATCACAACTACACGTGGTTCAAGATCTCAAAGCCGGGCGTGTACACGGGCCAGTGCGCGCTGCTGTGCGGGCGCGGGCACGCGCGCATGATCGCGACCGTGAAGGCCGTCCCGCCGGCCCAGTTCGAAGCGTGGCTGGCCTACCAGAAGAAGGAGATCGCCCAGGCGAACGCCGCCGCGAAGGTGGCGCGCGCGAAACTCGGCGCCCAGGTCGGCGCCGGTCAGGTCGAGAACCCGTAATCGCATCCGAGTAACTCAGGAGAACACCAGCACATGGCCACCGTCGCAGCCAATCCGGTCCCCCAGATAGTCGCCCACCGCGCCCAGCGCGAGGCTCGCGGCTGGACGAGCTGGATCACGACGACCGATCACAAGCGGATCGGGATCATGTACATGGTCACGACGTTCGTGTTCTTCTGCCTCGGCGGCGTCGAGGCGCTGATGATCCGCCTGCAGCTGGGCGCGCCGAACAACACGCTGGTGACGCCGCAGGTCTACAACCAGCTGTTCACGATGCACGGCACGACGATGATCTTCCTGTTCGTCGTACCGATGATGGCCGGCATCGCCAACTACTTCCTGCCGCTGATGATCGGCGCGCGCGACATGGCGTATCCGCGGCTGAACGCGCTCTCCTACTGGCTGCTGCTGGCCGGCGGGCTCGTGTTCTACGCCTCGATCTTCTGGAACCCGCCGGAAGCGGGCTGGACGAGCTACGTGCCGCTGTCCAACGCGATCTACTCGCCCGGCGGCGGCCAGGACGCGTGGATCTACCTGATTCACTTGACCGGGCTGTCCTCGATCCTGGGGGCGGTCAACTTCTATGCGACGGTCGCGAACATGCGCGCGCGCGGCATGAGCTGGGGGCGGCTGCCGCTGTTCGTGTGGGCGATGCTGACGTACTCGATCCTGATCATCTTCGCGATGCCGGTGATCGCGGCGGCGGTGACGATGCTGCTGACCGACCGGCACTTCGGCACGCACTTCTACGACCCCGCCCAGGGCGGCTCGCCGCTGCTGTGGCAGAACCTGTTCTGGTTCTTCGGTCACCCTGAGGTCTACATCATGGTGCTGCCCGGGTTCGGCATCGTCTCGGAGATCCTGCCGGTGTTCGCGCGCAAGCCGATCTTCGGCTACAAGGCGATCGCGGCGTCGACCGTCGCGATCGCGTTTCTCGGCTTCTTGACGTGGGCGCACCACATGTTCACGGCGCCGATCCCCGAGGCGCTGCTCGTGTTCGTGATGCTCAGCTCGTTCTTCATCGCGGTGCCGACGGGCGTGAAGATGCTCAACTGGATCGCCACGCTGTGGCGGGGGACGATCGAATTCAAGACGCCGCTGCTGTTCTGCGTGGGCTTCATCGCGCTGTTCCTCATCGGCGGCATCAGCGGCGTGTTCCTGGCCGTGTTCCCGGTCGACTGGCAGCTGAACGAAACCTACTTCGTGGTGGCGCACATCCACTTCGTGCTGATGGGCGGCGCGGTGTTCACGATCTTCGCGGCGATCTACTACTGGTTCCCGAAGATCACCGGGCGCATGCTCAGCGAGGGACTTGGCAAGCTGAGCTTCTACCTGATGTTCTTCGGCTTTCTCGCGACGTTCCTGATCCAGCACGTGATCGGCCTGGACGGGATGCCGCGACGGGTGTACGAGTACCCGAACGTCGGCAATCTGGCGTTGTACAACCTGATCTCCACGATCGGCTCCTTCATCCTCGCCGCGGGTGTGATCGCGACGATCCTCAACGTCGTGCGCAGCCTCAAGCACGGCGCGATCGCCGGTCCGGACCCGTGGAAGGCGAACACGCTGGAGTGGTTCACGAGCTCGCCCCCGCCGGTGAACAACTTCGACACGGTCCCGCTGGTGCGCTCGGCCGAGCCGATGAAGGACGTCCGCCGCGAGATCGAGCGGCGCGGCAGCGCGGGGGTGCCGGCGCCCGGTGCGGCCACCGTGCCCGCGGGCGCCACGCAGGTGGGCGTGTAGGCGCGTATGACCTCTCTGGGCGCGTAATGCCGATCACCGCTCCATGCGCACCGACACCTGGGCGCAGGCACAGCCCTACCATTCACCGGGCATGAGCGCGCGCTCCACAAGCGCAGCCCCGGCTATCGAGGCTGCGCCCAGCATCGGCCTCGCCCCGCGCACGCGACAGCTGCTGAGCGACTACGTCGAGCTGACCAAGCCGAAGGTCCAGTCGCTGCTGCTGCTCACGACGATCGCGACGATGTACGTCGCCGGCGGCCCGTCGGTGGCGCTCGTGGCGCTGACCTGCCTGGGCGGCTACCTGTCCGCGGGCGGTGCGGGAGCCGTAAACCACTGGTTCGACCGCGACATCGACGCCCAGATGACGCGCACCGCGTCCCGGCCGATTCCCGCTGGGCGTGTCTCGCCCCAAGCGGCGCTGCTGTTCGGGTGCGCGCTCGCCGCACTCTCGTTCCTCGAGCTGTCGCTGACTGTCAACGTGCTCGCGGCGAGCCTGTCATTCGCTGGATTCCTCGGTTATGTGCTCGTCTACACCGTCTGGCTGAAGCGGCGCACGCCCCAGAACATCGTGATCGGCGGGGCCGCGGGCGCCGTTCCCCCGCTCGTGGCCTGGGCGGCGGTGACCGGATCGGTCAGTGGCACGGCGGTGCTGCTGTTCGCGATCGTGTTCTTCTGGACGCCACCCCACTTCTGGGCGCTGAGCCTGCTGATGAAGGACGAGTACGCCAAGGTGGGCGTGCCGATGCTGCCGGTCGTGCGCGGCGAGGCCGAGACCCGCCGGCAGATCCTGCTGTACACCGTGCTGCTGTATGCGGTCACCCAGCTGCCGTTCTGCGCGGGCGGGCTGGGCACGATCTACCTCGCCGCCTCGATGACGCTCGGACTCGGGTTCATCGCCGGCTCGATCATGCTGTATCGACGGGCCGACCGCCGCAGCGCACTGCGGCTGTACCTGTACTCGCTGGCCTACCTCGCGCTGCTGTTCTGCGCGATGGTCGCGGACGTGCACCTGTAGAATGCGCGCCCGATGATGACGAGACGCCTCGCGCGCAAGAACATCCGCACCGGACTGATCGTGTGCGGGATCTGCATGTTCATGTTCGGCATCACGTTTGTGGTCGCGGCGTTCTACGTGTCATGAGCCCGCTCGACCCCGAGATACCGCCCGCGGGCGAGGAGATCCATCTCCCCGGGCCCTCGATCCTGCCGCTGCTGACGGCCGTCGGCATCACGCTGGCACTGGTGGGCGTGACGACGATGATCGAGCTGAGCGTGATCGGCGTGCTGCTGACGATCGGCTGCGTGTGGCGCTGGATCAAAGACACGCGCCACGAAATCGACGAGCTTCCTTTGGATTAGGGGCCTCGTCGCATGCGACGAGGCCGGGAGGGCCGCATGCGGCCCTCCCTCGGAGCCGCACATGTGCGGCTCCGCAGACGGCGCATGCGCCGTCTGAATGACGTGCCGCATGCGGCACGTCACGAGGCCGCGCATGCGCGGCCTCGCCTATCAGCTTTCTGAAGCATGCGCCCACCGGCGCGCTGTCCTAAGCGCTCGCCGGCACCGGGCAGATGGCCCCGTCCTGAGTCCAGCAGCGCACGACGTCGCGCACCGACAGGATCCCCGCGATCTCCCCGTGATCGAGGACGATCAGATGACGAAAGCCGCCGTGGACCATCGCCGAGGCGGCCGCCTCCAGGGACCAGTCGGGCGCGGCGAACACGACGTCACGCGTGAGGTGCTCGGCGACCAGCTCACGATCGGTGTCCTGACCTGACCCGAGCGAGCGCAGAATGTCACGCTCGGTGATGATCCCGGGACCAGGCTCCTCGGGGTCGATGACGACCGCCGCGCCGACCCGGCGCTCGGACATCAGCCGCGCGACGGCGCGCAGCGTGTGGCCCGGCCCCACCGTCAGGACCGTCGGGCTCATTCCCTCGCGAACCTCCATACGACCGACTCCTTCCCGCTCACGCCGCAGACAAAACACCCACCGCATCCTTGCAACTATTGCCTCAATGTAGTACGGGACGCGTCCCCGGTCAAGGACCGCCGCCGGCCCATCCACGCACCGCGATACGACCGCCAAACATTGCATCGGCGCGAGGCACTAGGATCACGCCTCGTGATGGAGGGGATCGCAGTGACCATTGCTTCGGATCGTCGGGCCGCGCACACCGCGACCGGTGCGAGCACGGCCTCATGAGGACGCCCGGCATGCCTAACCGGCGCGCGATCATGACCGCCGCCGTAGCGGGGCTGATAGCCATTGCCGCGGGCATCGTGCTGAGCTATCAGATCCACTGGTTCCCGGTGCAGGCCAGCATCCAGGCCAAGAACACGGACAGGCTCTACCACGTGCTGGTGATCGCCTCGATCCCGATCTTCGTGCTGGTCGTCACGGTGATCCTGTTCTCGGTGTGGCAGTTCCGCATGCGCCCGGGCGAGGAGCTCAAGGACGGCCCGCCGATCCATGGCAACACGCGCCTGGAGGTGCTGTGGACGGCGGTCCCGGCGATGATCCTGCTCGGTCTCGTCTCCTACTCGTTCGTGGTGCTGCACGAAAACGAGAAGAAGCCCGCCGGCGTGCCCGAAATCCAGATTGGCGTGACCGGGCAGCAGTTCTTCTGGGACTACGAATACCCCTCCTCGGTCACCGGCGGCAAGCCGCTGAAGAGCTATCAGCTGTATCTGCCCAAGGGCGACACGGTGTACTTCAACATGCGCTCCAAGGACGTGATCCACGCGTTCTGGATTCCCGCGTTCCGCCTGCAGGAGGACGTGGTGCCGGGCATCACGACCCACTACCGGGCGACGCCCGATCGCCTGGGCACCTATCCGGTCGTGTGCAACCTGCTGTGCGGCTCGGGGCACTCGCTGATGCGCTCGGCCGTGCACGTCGTCCCCCCGGCTCGGTTCCGGGCGTGGCTGGCCGCGCAGGAGCGCTCGGGCTCGAGCGTCGCGACGGCCTCCGCCGCCCCGCCGGGGAGCGCCGCGGCACCCACCGCCATCGCGGGGGCGAGTGCGGGATAATGCGCGCGAGCATGAGCAACTCACACCCCGAGGGAGCACGCTGATGGCGAGCACGGTCTCCTCGCCCGGCCCCGTCCGCCCCGGCACCGGCTCCTCGCCGTTCGGCCAGCGCCCGCAACGCCTGGGACTCGGCGCGAAACTGCGCGCGCCCGGGTTCTATCGCGCCGCCTGGATGATGCTGCTCGGCGTGGCGTTCGCGTTCGGGCTGACGTGGCTCGTGCGCATGACCACCGGCCACACGACCTTCCACCATTACATCGACGGCGAAGCGATCCTGACGGTCGCGCTGATCGCCGCGCCGCTGATGTTCCTCGTGGGGATCGGCGGGTTCGACTACTGGTTCTACTGGGCCTCGGGGCGCCCGACGCGCCCGGAGGACCACTCCGGCCACGGCGCGTACACGTGGCGGGACTACTTCCGCATCAACACCGACCACAAGGTGATCGGCGTGCAGTACACGGTCACCTCGTTCTTCTTCCTGCTCGTGGGCGGGCTGATCGCGATGCTGATGCGCATCGAGCTGGCGCAGCCGGGCGCGCAGTTCATCGACGCGAACACCTACAACGGCCTGTTCAGCGTGCACGCGTCGATCCTGATCTTCTTCTTCATCATCCCCGTGTTCGCGGGCCTTGGCAACTACGTGATCCCGATCATGATTGGCGCCCCCGACATGGCCTTCCCGCGGCTGAACGCGCTCTCCTACTGGCTGCTGCCGGTCGGTGGCGCGATCATGCTGCTGAGCTTCCTGGCGCCGGGCGGGGCGTTCGCGGACGGCTGGACGGCGTACACGCCGCTGTCGACCGACATGCCGGTCGGGCAGGTGTTCTTCTCGCTCGGCGTGCAGTTCGCGGGCGCCTCCTCGATCATGACCGCGCTCAACTTCCTGGTGACGATCATCACGATGCGGGGGCCGGGGATGAGCTTCTTCCGGATGCCGCTGCTGGTGTGGGCGAACTTCGCGACCTCGCTGCTGGTGGTGATCGCCACGCCGTTCATCGCCGCCTCGCAGTTCTTTGTCCTGCTCGACCGCTCGCTCGGGTTCAACTTCTTCAACGCCGGCGCAGGCGGCGACGTGCTGATGTATCAGCACGTCTTCTGGTTCTACTCGCACCCGGCCGTCTACATCATGATGCTGCCCGGCTTCGGGATCATCTCAGAAGTCATCGCCGTGAAGTCGCGCAAGCCGATCTTCGGCTACCGCATGATGGCGTTCTCGCTGCTGGCGATCGTCGTGCTCGGGTTCACGGTGTGGGCGCACCACATGTTCACCTCGGGGATGGCCGCCTGGATCAGGATTCCGATGGCGATCACCACCGCGATCATCGCGGTGCCGACGGGCATCAAGATCTTCTCGTGGCTGGCGACGCTGTGGCGCGGCGTGCTGCACCTGGACACCTCGATGCTGTTCGCGCTGGGCTTCCTGACGACGTTCACGCTCGGCGGGATCAGCGGCGTGATGCTGGCGATGATCCCGTTCGACGTCCACGTCAGCGCCAGCTACTTCATCGTCGCCCACATTCACTACGTGCTGTTCGGGGGCTCGCTGATGACGATCTTCGCGGGCGTCTACTACTGGTTCCCGAAGATGACCGGGCGGATGTACGACGAGCGACTGGGCAAGTGGCACTTCTGGAGCACGTTCGTGTTCTTCAACCTCACGTTCGCGCCGATGCACGTGCTCGGGCTGCAGGGCATGCCCCGGCGCGTGGCGACCTACTCCACCCAGTTCGCCGACCTCAACCTGTTCATCTCGATCTGCAGCTGGCTGCTCGGTTTGAGCACGCTGATCTTCCTCTACAACATGGTCACCAGCTGGCGCGGAGGACCGCGCGCGGGGGCCAACCCGTGGCGGGGCATGACCCTGGAGTGGCAGGTCTCATCGCCGCCGCCGATCTTCAACTTCGATCGAGTCCCGACGGTCGTCGGCGGTCCGTACGAGTACGGCGTGCCCGGCGCGGTGCACGGCATCTTCCAGCCCGCCCACGTCAGCGCGGCGACGGGCTCGCCCGCCGGGGCTGCGGGCGCCCCGCCGGGCGTGAGGCTGGCGCCGAGCGAGTGACGATGACTCATCCCGAGCGACACACTCACACGGTGGGAGGCGGAGGCTAGCGCGATGACGGAAATCCTGGTCGTGGCCAACCGCACCCTCGGCGGCGAGAAGCTGCTCGATCTGGCGCGCTCGCGCGCGCAGTCGGTGCAGGACGTCAGCTTCAGGCTGGTCGTACCCCAGTCAAAGCCCACGGCGGGCCTCGTGATCTACGACGAGGCGGTGCGCGAATCGGCTCAGATCAGGGTCGATCTGGCGTTGACCCGCGCGGCCCAGGAGGGCATGCGGGTGAGCGGCGAAGTCGGCGACCCCGACCCGTTCCTGGCGACGATGGACGCGATCGCCCTGCGCCGTCCCGACGAGATCATCGTCTCAACCCACCCCGCGACCCAGTCCGGATGGCTGCGACGCGATCTGATCGAGCGCATCCACAACGCCTCGGGCCTGCCAGTCGAGCACGTCGTGACCGATCTCGATCGCGAAGGGCTGCCGTTCGGGGTGACGCTCGTGATCGCCAGCAAGACCTCCAGCGGCGAGGAGCTGATTGAGCGGTTGCGCGCCAAGGCGGCGCAGGACGAGCGCACGCGACTGTTCGTCGCCGTGGTGCCTCTGCAGGACGGCCGCGGCGACGCGCCGCGGCAGGCGCGCGCCCGTCTCGATGCGATGCTCGAGAAGCTGCACGGCGCGGGACTGCTCGCGGCGGGCATGACCGGCGACCCCGACCCCTACACGGCCGCGGTGAACGCGCTGGAGCTGTTCAGAGTCGACGACGTGGTCATCTCCACGCTCCCCAACCAGCGCTCGGGCTGGATGCGCGCGAACCTGATCGGGCGCGTGCAGCACACGACCTCGGCGAAGGTCGAGCACGTCGTCGTCGACGTGGACGACGCAAGCGCCGGCATGGCGAGCACGGCGGCATAGGGCGAGCAGGAGCAGACGATGGAGGCAGCCAGCATCTCAGCCCACGCCGTCGGCCACGGCGAGCACGACCACCACGGGCCGCCGCCGGCCAACCGCAGCTCCCGCGTGGAGCCCCCGCTGCTGGGCATGCTGCTTTTCATCATCTCCGAGGTGATGGTGTTCGGCGCGTTCTTCACCGCCTACTTCTTCATCCGCATCGCCCAGGGCGACCCCTGGCCGGCAGTCGGAACGCACCTGCCGGTGCAGGTCGCGGGCGTGAACACCGCGATCCTCGTGTCCTCCTCGCTGACGCTGCACTGGGCCGAGCGATCGATCAAGAACGGCAACCGCTGGGGCCTGAAGGCGGGCATCCTCACGACGTTCCTGCTCGGCTGCACGTTCCTGTTCATCCAGATCAACGAGTACGCCAACATCGGCTTCGCCCCTCAAGACGCCGCGCAGCAGACGATCTTCTACTCGCTCACGGGCCTGCACGGCGCGCACGTGTTCATCGGCCTGTGCCTGCTCCTGTTCGTGACGATCCGCTCCTTCCGCGGTCATTACTCCCCCGAGGAGCACCGCGGCATCGAGGTGCCCGGCATCTACTGGCACTTCGTCGACATCATGTGGATAGTCGTCTACTTCACGGTTTACATCCTCTAGGCCTGTCCGGGAGACGGGCCGCGCGGAGGCAGACAGAGGTCGTGCTCAACCCGCTGCGCAGCGAGGAGGAGGCGTTCCGCGTGCTGCTCTACGTGGTCGCGGTGTTCGTCGTGCTGATCGCCGTCGTGCTGATCGCCCGGGCGGTGTTCTGAGCGGGGAGTGTCGGACGACCGTACCTCTGTCCCGAGCGACGACGCCGGCCGGGAGGACTGCTTGACCGGTCAACTACTTAACGGTCAGCGTGCCGAACATCCCCGCCGCCCGGTGCCCGGGGGCCTGGCAGAAGAAGGTGTAGGTGCCGGGCTTGAGCGTGACGGTGACCGAGGCGGTGCCCTTGCTGACGAACTGACTCGCGCCGACCGGCGTGCCCGTGCCGGTTGCACCGGTCGCGCCCGGTTCGATGGCGATGTTGTGGGAGACGCCGGACATGTTCGGCATTTCGATCGTGACCGGACCGGCCGAGGCGGTCGCTTTGTTCGTCGCGTAAGCGAGCTGGCCTTCGGGGTTGGCGGGGATCTGCAGCTTGCCGGCCTTCTCTTCCGCGGGCTTGCCACTGCCCGGCGCCGCGACGGCGCTGGCGAGCAGGCCCGTGTCCTTGCCGGGGTTTGCGGCGGCCCCGGCTACGTAGGCTGCGACGTCGGTGACGGTCTGGCCGTTGACGAGGTCTTTGGGCATCGCGCCGAACGGATTGGGCTGGCGGATCTGGTATTCGACGACACCCTGGATCGCCGAGCGTCCGTGGGCTTCCTCGACGGCGTCGCGGAAGGCTTCGTCCAAATCGGGGCCGACAGTGCCTTTGGTGTTGGCCCGTGCGAGCGTGTGGCAGGCGCCGCACTTGGCGACGAACTGCTGCTTGCCGACGATCACGTTCGCGTTCTCGCCCTGCTTGGCCGAGCAGCCGGCGGCGGTGAGAACCAGCGCGAGCAGCAGCCCGCCGGTCGCGGCCGCCCGGCCGACGTCGCGCGAGCACCGGCGCGTCAGGCCGCGCAAACCCCCCGTGATGTTGACCCCAAGCATCAGCGCGGGAACTCTATCCTAAGGGTCCGTCAAGAAACATCTGACGGTCCGGATGCACTCGTCTGGCGGCGCCAGCCGCCACCCACGATGCTCGACATGCCACCAGCATGCCTCCGCTCGTGTGCGTCGTCTGGCATCCACCATCCAAGCACCCCGATCCCACCACCTGTTTCTTGACAAACCCGAACGCCCGGCCGTCAGGGCTCTGAGAGCGTGTCCAGATCGCCGCGCGCCGCGGCGATGACGCCCTGGGCGACGCCCTCCCAGGACCACCGCTCGCGCACCGTCCTCACAAGGCCGGCGCGGGTCTGCTCGCGCAAGTCGCCATCGACCGTCAGCCAGTCCACGATCCGCTCGGCGAGGGTCGCCACCGAGGAGTCGTCCACCGGGAAGGACAACCACGGGGCGACGTCGTCAGGCACGGCGCGGGCGAGCACGCCCGAGACCTCCGCGAGACCGGAGTGGGCGGCGCTGATCGGCAGCGCCCCGCAGGCGGCGGCCTCGGCGGCGACCATGCCGAACGCCTCGGGAAACGTGCTCGGCACGACCAGCACCTCGCAGGCGGGCAGCAGGTCGATCAGCTCGCCGTGGTCGAGCCGGCCGGTGAACACGATCCGCTCGGGCAGGACGCGCGCGGCGGCCACATAGCGGGCACTCTCGACAGGCGGCAGACCCTCGAGAAACGCGAGCAGGTGGCGCAACGGCTGTGGCTCGGAGGGCGACGACCCCGGGGAGTCCTGATCTTCCAGGGACCTGCCAGCGAGCGCGATCTCCCGCGCGCCAACGAGATCGCCCGAGGACAGTGCCACCACCAGGCGCTCCAGGCCCGACCGGTAGGCGCCGAAGCCGACCACGACCAGCCGCGCGGTGGGCACGCGCTCCAGCACGAGTGGCCAGGCGGCAAGCAGCAGGTCGCATCCCTTGCTGACGATCAGCTTGCCGACGAACGCGACGAGCCAGTCGCGCTCCGGGTCCAGGCGGGCCAGGGCGCGCGCGGCGGCGGAGTCGTCGCGCGCGAACACGTCCTCGTCCGAGGCCTCGCCGGCGGCAGCCTCGACCTCCTCCCCGGACGGGGCCACATCGCCTCGCAGACGGGTGCTCAACGCCACCAGTCCCGCGCGTGCGTGCGCATGATCGCGCGGAGCGAACTGATCGACGTCCACGCCCGGCGGACCCAGGCGCGTGCGCCCCGGCAGCGCCGGATCGTCGAGCGCCGCCCACAGGCTGGAGGCGGTGTGGTGGGAGCCCACGAGCACCGCGCGGGCGCCGGCGAGGCCCTCGCGGGCCAGGTCGAGGAATCGCTCCGGATGCGGCTTGACCGTGTACTCGAGCGCGCTGCCGTGAACCTTGACGGCGTACGGGATCTCGCCGACCAGGGCGCGGGCGAGGATGACGGGCCCCATCACCAGATGGTTCGCCAGCGCGACGTCCGGGCGTGCATGCGCGAGCACCTCGCGCACGGCCGCGATGTTGGCGTCGACGTAGGAGGCGACCTCGGTGTCCGAGCAGTCGGCAAACGTACGCGCCTCGATCCCCTCATAGCGGTCGGCGACGTAGACAGGCAGCAGCCCCCCGACGTCCGGCCGGTAGACGGTGCAGCTTCCACCGCCCTCGCCGGCGGCGCCGGAGCCGAGCTTGCTCTCGTCGAAAGTCGCGCCCGTACCGGGAGAGGCGCGGGGTCGCAAGGTGCGCACGCGCAGGCTGCCGCCGTCCCAGTCGCCGGCCGCGTCCACAAACGCGTAGCGCTCGGGGTGACGGTCCTGGCACAGCAGATGCACCTCGTGGCCGAGCTTCACCAGGGCCGCGGCCAGCCGTGCGTTGTAGACGTTCGACCCGGTGCCGCCCAGCAGGTAGCCGTGAAAGACGAGGATGCGCATCATGATCGCCGCGAGCCTACTGACATGCCTCCCCCGTCCAGTGGCTCCGATAAAGTTCCGCTCATGAGCACACAACAGCGTTACCGCCTGCGCAACCCCGCCAGCGGACGAGAGATCCTGATCGAGGCCCAACCCGACGAGATCTACAGAGACCGCGACACCGGCGAGGAGCTGGAGATCGTCGGCAAGCTGCTGCCGCTGGCGCCATCGAGCTCGAAGCTGCCGTGGGCGGTCGAGAATCTGCGGTTCTGCCCGTGGTGCGACCAACTCGCGCAGAAGGACCTGAACGACTGCCCGACGTGCGGGCGGCGCATGGGGCCACTCGGGGCGCCCGCGTCAGAGTGAGCGCGTGAGCGCGAGCGACACCCCCATCCGAGCTCGAAGCCCCCGCCCCCGTCGCGCCGCCACGGCAGTCACGGCGACCGTGCTGGCGCTGGCGTGCGGCATCGGCCTGGGCGCCTGCGGCGGCTCGAGCAACGTCTCGGACGCGACGCCGAAGACCACCCCGGAAATCACACCGCCGGCGGATACGAGCGCCGAAAAGGAAGCGGCGCAGACGACGGCGACCTCGACCACCGCGACGACGAAGACGAAAACCGGCAGCGAAGCCGAACCGAGCTCCTCTGAAAGCGAATCGAGCCCGGAATCAAGCTCGGAATCGAGCGGCGGCAGCAGCTCCGAACCGGGCACAGGCGAATCGGCCGGCGGCACCGGCGCTGGAGGGACAGGCAAAGGCAAAGAAGAAGAAACCGCCGGTAAAACGGAAGGCAAAGGCGGCGAAGCCGGCGGCACCGGCGCTCCCTAGACGGTCGCTGAGCGGCGCATCTCTACGTCCTCGGTCGCTCGCGTGCAGAGCACGCCACGCTCCCTGCGTCCTCGACCTGCTTGCCCATCGCTCGTCTAGAAGCGCAGCCAGATACCTACGGAGTTGAGATCTCGGTGGCGCTGTAGGTCAGGCGGGCGGTGCGGTACAGGCAGTAGTACTGCACGTTCGTGCCGACCGCCGTCTGGGCGGTCTGGGTCGAGGTGCTCGCGCAGCTCGTCTTGGGCCGCGAAGCGCGCCAGGAGGTCGTGTTGGCGAAGCCGAGCGCGAGCGCGGGCGCCCACGAGGGCACGGTGAGGGCGATCACGTCGCCCTTCTTGACCTGGAGCGTCGTTTCGAGCGGGAACTGGGCGGTCTTGCCGAAGTAGGGTTCGAGTTTGACGAGCGGGCTCTGGGAGATCAGCTTGTAGGTCAGGTTGGGTTTCTTCTGCGGGCGCAGCACCGCGATCCCGGCCACGGAGGGCCCGCCCTCGTTGGTGTCGAAGAACTTGATCTGAGTGGCGTTGGGCTTGCCGAGGATGATCGTCCAGGCGACGATCGTGCCCGAGCGCGGCGCCGACAGAAGGTTGCTGGTGGAGCCCACCTTGACCTGGAAGCCGGTCGTGCGGCTCACGGCCAGGCACGGGCTGGCGGGACAGCTGGGGATGGTTTCGGGCGTGGTCGCGCCGATGATGCCGACTTCGCTGAGGGTCGCGGGCGCGAGGGCGGGCAGCGCCAGCAGCATGAGCGCCGTTCCCCCCAGGATCGCGATGAATGTGCGTCGCATATGCGTCATGAACACGACCGCCTCGAAAATGATGCGGTCGGTTTGGTGTCTCGATTCATAAATTCGGTGAGTGTTTGCCGAGTGGATGGTCGTGATCTGACGTTCGATGGCGGTGGTCCGCATGCTGGTGGCACGTGGGCCGGCGACGGCGGGCGTCAGGCGTGGGCAGACACCGGGAAACGCCATCGAATTTCTGAATCGTGACACTAAATTCGCTGCGCGCCGGTAAGTTCCTGCGCGGCGGTCGCGATCTCCTGCGGATCGCCCGGCGCGGGGACCCACGGAAGTCGCAACGGGTCGTCGGCGTAGCGCGGGATGACGTGGACGTGGAAGTGGAACACGGTCTGCCAGGCGACGGCACCGCAGGAGTTGACGAGGTTGACGCCGTCGGCGGCCAGGCGCTCGCGTAGGCGCACGGCCAGGCGCTGGGAGGCCAGCGCGACGGCGGTCAGATCTGCGGGATCGACCGACAGCAGGTCGGCGCTGTGCGCGCGCGGGATCACGAGCGCATGCCCGCGCGTGGCGGGATTGATGTCCATGAACGCGATCGTGCGCTCGTCTTCGTCCACGATCGTGGCGGGCAGCTCGCCGGCGAGGATCTTGCAGAAGATGCAGTTCGAATCGGCCATCGACTGCGAAGGGTAGACGGTTGACCGAACACCGAAGCCCTCGGATGAACGAGCCGTCGGCTACGGCAGGTACGGTGATGGTATGTCAGCTGATCTGTCAGCCGCGGTGTCCCAGCCCCAGACGGCCACCTCGTTCGAGGCTCGGCTGGACGAGTTGCACGAGATGCTCTATCGACGTGGCGGTGTTCGGCCCGTCAACGCCGCGATCGAGGAGCTGACAAAGCTTCTGCTGCTGCAAGTCGTTCGGCAGCGCGATCCTGACTTTCTCGTCAGTGAGGGACTGACTCTTGCGCAAGCGATTAGCCCGGAGCGAATCGTAGATCGAGGCATGGAGGATGCTAAGGCAGCGTTCACCGCGGTCATTGGTCACCCCGATGTCGGCGCCCGCATGCCCAATGGCGAGACGCAGGCGCTGTGGCCAATGGATGAGCCACTACGCCTGACGCGACCGGACGTGCTCGCAGAGGCGCTCGACGTCCTCGGTGATGCTGTGGCGTCAGCCATGACCGGCGACGAGCGCTATGACCCACTCGGGACCGCCTTCGACGTGTTTCTACGGGGTCGCTACGACCACGCCGGTGGGCTCGCCACCCACCTGACGCCCCATACTGTGGTCACCCATCTGGCGCGCCTCTGCCTGCATGACCTCGACCTGCTCGACGCCTCGCCCTTTGCCCCCATAGTCGGGGATCCGTGCT
Source organism: uncultured Solirubrobacterales bacterium (assembly GCA_963744245.1). Classification (GTDB taxonomy): domain Bacteria; phylum Actinomycetota; class Thermoleophilia; order Solirubrobacterales; family Solirubrobacteraceae; genus Palsa-744. The sequence continues at coordinate 1,907,709 of CAVUST010000001.1, read as the reverse complement.
GCGGAACTGGACGGTTCCTGCTCGGGGCGCTGCGTGAGATGCGTAGACAGCTGGATGCGATTGATCCGAGTGACCCAAACCGACTCGCTCGCGAGCGAGCGCTGCAGGAGCTGCGTCAGGATGGCCTGCTCGGCGCCGATCAATCGGCTTCGTCGGTTGCCAAGGCTCGGGTCAATCTTCTACTCCATGGCATCGCTCATCCATTTGTGTTCACCGTCGAGGACTCAATCACCTCCCGCTCGCTGGATCCGCTCGTGGGCAAGCTGAAGCTGATACTGACCAATCCACCATTCGGGGATGGCAAGTACGACGATGCCGAAGGAATCGAACGAACAACGCGTCTCCTACCCGGTTGCGCACGTCGTGCCCGCATCGACCCAGCGCTCGCGTTCGTCGCCCGCTGTCTGGATCTACTTGGGCCCGGAGGACGACTAGGGATCATCCTCCCGGACGGGCTGGTCGATGGTCCCGCGCTCAAGCGCGCGCTGGTCAACGGTGGGGGTACGGCGGCGCACGAAGCGAGCATTGAGGCAAATGTAGGTTTGCCCACTGCCACGTTTGCGCTGTCCGGGACAGTTGCACGGACAAGCGCCGTCATCATCCGCAAGCAAGCCGCGTCACGCTCCACCGTATTCATTGCCCGCGCCGATCATGTCGGCTATCTCAAGCAGGCGGGGGCCTCGGTGCCCGATCCAGCTGGGGACGATCTGCCGATTATTGTCGACCGCGGGCTGGGAAGCTGGTCCGACGAGAAAATTGACGCAGAGGTCGATCACGCTGGCGTGACGTTCGTCAGCGAGAAGCCACTCGCTGCATTCGTCGCACGAGAAGGCCTCGCGAGCGTTGACCCCGGGCGCATAGATCCCGCGGCGCTGGCTGCACGCGCGGCTCTGCGCGAGGGTGGCGGACCTCGCTTCTCGGAGTTGCTCCAGCCGGTACGACGGCGCGCCGCACGGGCGCGACCAACCACGCCCTTCGTGTCGGTACTCCATGTTGACGACCTCGGAGCGGTTCGCTGGCACGAGGCTCTTGACTACCGTCCGACCACTCCGGGCCAAGTTGCGCATGCAGGTGAGATTCTGGTGTCGTTGCTCAACCCAAGCAAGCTACGCGCATGCGTTGTACCCGAAAACTACGACGAAATCCTTTGTTCGAGTGAGTTTGGAATCTTCACCACCGACACCGATCCCTGGGAGGTGTTGGTCCTGCTGCACGACGAGCGAGTCAAGCTGCAACTTGCCCCGCTCGGCCGGGGCACATCCAGTTCGCGTCGCAGGATCGAACCACAAGATCTCCTTGACCTTCATGCTCCATTCATCGAGCCCAATGAACGCGCAGCGCGCGGCTCAATCGTTCGTGCAGCACTGGACATGCTTCGAGTCTCAACGCTGCAGATCGCCGCGACCTACAACTCCTTGGAATCGTCAGGCAGCGCATCCAGCTCAGACGGATCAGCCACGACGATGGGAACGCCGACTTCGCTTATTGGCGCAGGAACATCTTCGTCTTGAAACCCCAGCTGGAGGTTCTCCAAGTTGGTCAGGCCTTCAAGCCCATCCTCCAAACGGCTGGGGCGAGCACCGCGCACGAAGGCTTCGGCGACACAGTTAGAACTGAAGTCTTGCTTGACATCGAACTCAGCTACCTTCCAATTGGCATCGATCCTCCCTCCCGGAGGAGGCAATTCGAAACGAATGTCAAGCACAAGCGCCTTGGCCATGTCGAGGTTGCCGAGTTCGTTGACGACGATCGAGTCGTCATACCCGACGGGCGGGTGCAGCTGAAGGTTGTAGGTTCTCCCTGCGCGTGCATCCATATACCGTAAGACCAACGACCGCCACTCCGTATCGGTACGGGCATTGACGCACCAGCCACGAACACGAAGACAAGGGGTTGGCGCACCCGTCCCATCGTGAACGCGATCGAAGAGCACGTAGAAGAGAAACGGGGTGTCTTTCAGATACACGGAGCTCTTGGTCGTAATGCCCTTGGCTTCCCGCCTGTAGTCATCTGCACGGGTCCCCAGGTTGTGGTTCCATCGTGGACGGTCCACACCGGAGACGATCGAAGCACTCTTTACCTCGCTGCCATCAATGAGATCCACACCCTTGCCCTTGAACCCCTGCCCGGGCGTCTGGAGGACAAGAGACGCAAGGTGCTGGGCGATGTATCCAGTATCAATCTGCGCTGATTGACCGGTTACTTGTGACCACTTAACAAGCGTCGCTCGCGCATCGACAAAGAAATCGGTGATGAGCTGCTCGATAAGCACCCGTCGCTCGTGAGCCGAGAGCGATCGAAGGCGCGTCTCGATGCCTGCAAGCCAGGCGGAGCGTTGATCGTCTCGTTGAAGTTTGGTCATCTTGACCATATGGCTGATAACCCTACCGGCGACTGACCTGCATGCCTAGATTAGTAGTGAGGCTGGTGCCTACTGGGACCTAGAAGTTCCGTGCACGCGCAAAGGCCTGCTCGCGAGTGGAGACCTCGCCGGCATACTGAGCGGCGGCGAGCTCGCGCAGGATCTCGCCGAGCCGCGGGCCTGTAGGGATGTTCAGCTCAGCGGCCAGCTCGTCGCCCCGCCACAACGGCGGAGGCGGTCCATCGGCGCGCCAGCGCAGGGCGTCGGCGAGCATCGGGCGGGCGAGGCGCATGTGCGCGTCGATCGCCTCCTCGGCGCGATCGCCGCGACCGATCGAAGATCGGCCAGCGAGGCGGTCGGCGACGGACAGCAGCGTAACGTCGACCTCGACGGGCGAAGTCGCCTGCAGATAGTCGAACACGGTGCGTCGCGCGAGCGGGCGCTGTGGCTCGTGCACGAGGAAGCCCAGTCGCAGGTGGTGGCGCACAAGCCCAGCCACGTGGGCGCGCAAGCGCTCGCTGGCGCGCAGGCGCTCCAGCACGGCGCGCGCAAGCTCGGCGCCGCGGGCGTCGTGTTCGAGGAACGTGACGCGGCCGTCGGGGCACACGGCGCCGGTGAGCGGCTTGGCGACGTCGTGCAGCAGGGCGCCCCAGCGCAGGGCCTCGCCGCGGGTGAGCTCATCCGCGAGCGGCTCGGCCAACAGCGCCGCGACCGGCTCTGCAAGCTCGGCGGAGCCGAGGATCGCAGCCGGATCTGCCTGCAGCGCGATCGTGCGCTCGAGCACCTCCAGCGTGTGACCATGGACGTCGCGATGGTGGTAGCGACTCTGCTGCACCCCACGCAGGGCGTCCAGCTCGCCCAGCACTGTCGCGGTGATCCCGAGCGAGTCCATCAGCGCCAGTCCGTCGAGCACGCGCGGGGAGGCGATGATGCGACGCAGCTCCATGAACACGCGCTCGCCCGAGACGTTCCGCAGCTCGGGCGCGGCGCGCGCGGCTGCGTGCGCGGTGTCGGAGTCTGGCTCGAAGCCGAGATCGAGGGCGAGCCGCACGAGGCGCAGGACGCGCAGGGGATCGTCGGCGAACGCTCGCGAGGAGGCCATGCGCAGACGATGTGCAGAGAGGTCGACGAGCCCTCCGAGGGGGTCGATCGGCTCGCCGCCCGCCACCGGCTCGGCGATGGCGCCCACGGTGAAGTCGCGCAGCGCGAGGTCGGCGGACAGCGATCCGCCGCGCAGCGGCTGGACGTCCACCTGCCAGGAGCGATCGCGCGCCACGACCCGCCAGCCGGAGAAGTCCTCGGACAGCTCGAAGCAGGCGGCGCCACCGGCGGCGCGGGCGATCGCGCGGGCCGCCGTCTCGGGAGGGGTGTCGACGACGACGTCCAGATCGAACGTATCGCGCCCCAGCGCTCGATCGCGCGGAGCGCCACCCACCAGCCACGCGGGAGTGTCGGCCAGCGCGGTGCGGACCGCACGCAACGCCTCGGGTGCGGTCTCGCTCACGGAACCGCCGGCGAGGACGGACGGTACACGCGCTGGACCCGCGCGGACAATCCGCAGGTGACCTCGTAGTTGATCGTGTCCATGCGTCCCGCGAGCTCCTCCGCGGTGATCCGCTCGGGGCCGCTCGCCCCGATCAGAACCGCCTCGGCCCCGCACAGCCCCAGCGCGGCGGGATCGGGGCCGAGATCGACGGCGACGTTGTCCATGCTCACGGTCCCGACCAGGGGCAGGCGCGAGCCTGAGATGAGGACGTCGGCGTTGCCTGACAGTGCGCGCCTGAAGCCGTCGCCGTAACCGATCGGGAGCACGCCCAGATGAGTGTCGTGGTCGGCGACGTAGCGCCGGCCGTAACCGGTGCTCTCGCCCATGCGGCAGGACTTGACCTCGGCGACGTAGGAGCTGAGCGTGAGCGCCGGTCTGAGATCGTGCGCAAAAGGGTCGCGGTTGAACGGGTCCAGGCCGTAGACGGCGATGCCGCAGCGGGCCATGTCGAAACGAGTGCTGCGCGGCGCGCGCAGGAGCGCGGCGCTGTTGGCGGCATGGACGAGAACGCCGGGATGCTCAGCCTTGACGGCAGTCGCCCAATCCGAGAAGGCGGTGAGCTGACGCTCGAAAAAACCGTCGTCATCGAGGACGTCGGCGGTGGCGAAGTGGGTCATGACACCCGCGAGCTGTACCCCGGGAGTGGCGGCGGCAGCCGCGAGGACCCGCGCGGCCTCGGCGCGATCACGCGTACCGAGACGTCCCATGCCGGTGTCGAGCTTGACGTGAACCCGCGCGAGTCCCGACACGAGCGCGGCGGCCTCGGAGGCCAGCGCGACCAAGCGCTCGCGCCACACCACGACGTCCGCCTGCAGCTCGATCGCCCGCTCGATATCGGCGCGCTCTGAGAGCGCGCCCATGATCAGGATGGGCGCTTCGATGCCGGCCTCGCGCAGCTCGGAGGCCTCCTCGATCGTGGCCACCGCCAACCACGTCGCACCGGCGCCCAGAGCCGCCGTGGCGCACTCGACGGCGCCGTGGCCGTAGCCGTCGGCCTTGACAACCGCGCACAGCCGGGCGCCGTCGAGCGCGCCGAGCAGGCGGGCGCAGTTGTACGCAATCGCGTCCCGATCGACCCTCGCAGTGGCCCGCGCGACGCTCATAGGGCAACCTCTCGGTTTGCATGAGCGGTTTCCCGCGCGGCCGGCCAAGCGCCGCCGGCGTCCCGCACACCCGGTGCAGCACTCATGGCGCGATCGTCCGTGCGGCTGGGAGCGCGGAAATCACATCGGTCGCGATCACGCCCTCGGCGGCGCCCTGCGCGCGCGCCGCCAGACGGCCGGCCTGGACGTGCAGCAGCACACTCGCCGCGGCCGCGGTGAACGGCGGCAGGCCCTGCGAGAGCAGTGCCGCGACGACACCGCTGAGTACGTCTCCGCTACCGGCGGTCGCCAGCGCAGGACTGTCGCCGGGACTGACGGCCACCAGTCCGGAGGGATCGGCCACGAGCGTGTCGTCGCCCTTGAGCACGACCACGGCGCCAGCTCGCATCGCGGCCAGACGGACGTGCGCCAAGCGCTCGCGTGCGATGTGATCGGTGTCGGTGTCGAGCAGGCGCGCCAGCTCGCCCGGATGCGGTGTGAGCACCGTCGCCGCGGTGCGCGCCGCGAGGTCGTCGAGATGGCCACCGCCATGGGCGCCCGAGTTTCCGGCGTGCGCGTTCAGACCGTCGGCGTCGAGCACGAGCGGGACCTCGGCGCCACGGGCCAGCGCACGCGCGAATGCGACCGCATGATCGCCCCGCCCAAGTCCGGGTCCCAGCGCGAGCGCGCCGCCGCGTCGCGCCGCCTCGAGCACGACTTCTATACCCGCTGGAGTCAGCGACCCGTCTGCATCGGGCAGGCCACGGGTCATCAGCTCGGGCGGGCCGCCGCTCGCCACGATCGCCTGCTGTGAGGCCGGGACGCAGGCGGTGACATACCCGGCGCCCGCGCGCATCGCCCCGAGCGCGGTCATACGTGGCGCGCCGGTGAGCCCGCGCGAACCGCCCGCGACGAGCACGTGGCCGGAGGAGAACTTGGTCGAGACGGCCGTCCGGCGCGGCAGCAGGCGCAGGACCGCGGGCGCGATCAGACCGACGTCGGCGTCGTGTGGCCCACCGCGAGGGATGCCGACGTCGAGCACCTCGACCTCTCCCGCATGAGCCTTGCCAGGATGAATCCATAGGCCGGGCTTGGCCATGTGGAACGTGACGGTCGTCGTTGCGCGCACCGCGATGCCTACGACGACGCCCGTGGAGGCATCGACACCGGAGGGCACGTCGATGCTGAGGACCGGCGCCGCACAGCCCGCGATCGTCGCGATCGCCTCACCGACCTCGCCGCGAGGCTCACCGGCGAAACCGGTCCCGAGCAGGGCGTCGACGACGATGCTCCCTCCGGCCAGCGCGTCCATGCCCTGTCCGAGCGCCAGCGGAGCGTCTCCGGACAGGCGCTTGAGGTTCGCCAACGCATCCCCCGTCAGCTTCGCCGGAGAGCCGGCGCACACGACCGTCACCTTCCGGCCCGCGTCGCGCAGCAGGCGCGCGACGACGAGCCCATCGCCGCCGTTGTTGCCCGTGCCGCACACCACAACCACCGGCCCGTCGGGCACGAGTCTCTCGACGGCGCGCGTCACACCCGCGCCGGCCCGCTCCATCAACTCGAGCGAGGGCACCCCACGCTCGTCGATCGCCCAGCGGTCGATCGCCCGCATGCACTCGGCGCCGGGCAGGGGCGTAAGCCAGTCGGGCAGCGTATCCACGACCCGCGATGCTAGATGGTCACACAGACTTGGGTTGGAACGACCAGCGGTCCGTTGGCCATGTTGGCCGATCGAGGATCCCGTCGATCATCGATCGGTAAGGACGCAGGGAGCGTGGTGTGCTGGCCGATCGACGATCGCATTAGATCGGCGATCGGTACACGAGCGACTGAGGACGCAGCATGACGCCGCGCCAACGGACCGCTGGCTACTCGACGGTGACGGTCTTCGCGAGATTGCGCGGCTGATCGACGTTCAGGCCACGCCTGCGCGCGATCTCGTACGCGAGCAGCTGCAGCGGGATCACGGCGAGGATCGGCTGCAGCATCCAGTCGATCGCGGGCACGTAGACGACGGAGTCGGCGTGCTGTGCGATCTGCTCGTTGCCGGAGGAGGCGATCGCGATCACGTGCGCGCCGCGGGCGCGCACCTCCTGCATGTTCGAGGCGATCTTCTCCAGCACCGGCGAGTCGGTGGCGACGCTCACGACCGGTGTCTGCTCGTCCAGCAGGGCGATCGGGCCGTGCTTCATCTCTCCCGCGGCGTAGGCGTCGGTGGCGATGTAGGAGATCTCCTTCAGCTTCAGCGCTCCCTCCAGCGCCACCGGCAGGCCGACGTGGCGGCCGATGTAGAGGAAGAACTCGCTGCGCCAGTGCGCGTCGGCGACACCCCTGACCTGGGCTTCGACACCCTCGCCGCCGGCCGCGCTCACGGCCTCACCCGTCAGCTGGGCGATGCAGTGCGGCAAGCGCTTGAGCTCGGAGACCAGCTCGGTGACGCGCTCCGCCGGAAGCGTGCCGCGCAACTGGGCCAGGCGCAGGCCGAGCAGGTACATGACTGCGACCTGGCACACGAACGTCTTCGTGGCAGCCACCCCGATCTCGAGGCCGGCGCGGGTGAACAGCACGCCGTCGGCGTCGCGCGTGGCCTGCGAGCCCATCACGTTCGTGATCGCCAGCACCTTCGCGCCGCCTTCGCGCGCCATGCGCATCGCCGCGAGCGTGTCGGCGGTCTCGCCGGACTGGCTGATGCCGATCACGAGATCGCCCGGGCCGAGCACCGGGTTGCGGTAGCGGTACTCCGAGGCGACGTCCATCTCCACTGGGAGTCTCGCCCACTCCTCGATCGCGTAACGGCCGATCAGACCGGCATGGTAAGAGGTGCCGCAGGCGACGACCACGATCCGGCGCACGTCCGCGAGCAGCGCCTCGTCCAGCGCGCCCTCCTCGTCCAGGTCCACGCCGTCCCCGGCCGCGATGCGGTCAGAGATCGTGTCGGCGACCGCGTCGGCCTGTTCGTGGATCTCCTTGAGCATGAACGTCTCATACCCGCCCTTCTCGGCGGTGTCCTCGTCCCAGTCGACGGTCTCCACCAGGCGATCGAGCTCCTCGCCCGCGGGGGTGGTGATCGTGACGCCGTCGGGGTGCAGCACGACGATCTCGTCGTTGTCCAGAAACTGCACCCGTCTTGTCTGCGCCAGGAACGCGGGCACGGCCGAGGCGACGAACTGCTCGCCCTCGCCGCGTCCGACGATCAGCGGGCACTCGCGGCGCGCGCCGACGAGCACCTCGGGCTCGTCCAGGCTCATCGCCACGAACGCGTAGTGGCCCTGCAGTTCGGCGTAGGCAGCGCGCACCGCATCGGGCAGATCGCCGTCGTAGTGGGAGGCGATCAGGTGCGCGATCGTCTCGGCGTCGGTCTCCGAGGTGAACACGCAGCCCTGTGCCGCGAGACGTTCCTTCAGCGCGATGTAGTTCTCGACGATCCCGTTCACCACCACGTGCACGCGATCCTGCGAGTCGTAGTGAGGATGGGCGTTCTCCTCGCTCACGCGCCCGTGGGTCGCCCAGCGGGTGTGACCGATGCCGGTCGTGGCCGGCCGGGAGGCAACGGCAACCGCACCCTCGGCCTGCGCCTCGGCGGCTTCGCCGTCGAGCTTCACCCGCAAAGCGCCGAGATTGCCCACGGCGCGCACAGACTCGATGCGCCCGTCCTCGATCGTGGAGATCCCGGCCGAGTCATATCCGCGATACTCCAGCCTCCTCAGCCCGCCGAGCAGCAGCTCACGGGCAGGGCGCCTACCGACGTACCCGACGATCCCACACATCGTTCGAAGATACCAGCGGTTTCGGCACGCGCCCGGGCTCGATGGACATATGAGCACCTCCCTGAGCCTGTTGCGACAGGCGCTCCTGAGACGTTCCGGCGAGGCCTTTAAGGACGCAGAGCGTGGCGTATTACATACGCGAGCGACTGAGGACGCAGCAGAACGAAGCCGGGCGTCTCAGGCGAGCTCGTGCTGCACGAGCTCGACGAGTCGGTCGCAGACCTCCTGAGCCTCCGCATCGGTCGGCGCCTCGACCATCACCCGCACGAGCGGCTCGGTCCCGCTCGGTCGCACCAGCACGCGCCCGCGCCCGCTGAGCGCCTCGTCCTCGGCTCGTATCGCGGCGGTGACGGACTCGGCAGCGTGCAGCGCCTCGCGGTCGCGCACCCGCACGTTCACCAGTCGCTGCGGCAGCTTCGCCATCGCATGGCGCTCGCGCAGGTCAGCTCCGGCGAGCGCCTCGAGTGTCAAAAGCGCGCCTGCGATCCCATCACCAGTGCGATTGAACCCCAGCTCGATCAGGTGCCCGGACTGCTCGCCTCCGAGCGTCCAGCCGCGCGCGAGCAGCTCCTCCAGCACATACCTGTCCCCCACCTTGGCGCTGGCCACCTCGACCCCGGCCTGCGCCATCGCCGTATGAAAGCCGTAGTTGGTCATCACCGTCACGACCACGCCATCGCCGCGCAGCCGTCCGGCGTCGCGCAGGTGCAGCGCGGCGAGCGCCATCAGCTCGTCGCCGTCCACGACCGCGCCCGCACCGTCCACCGCGAGCACTCGATCGCCGTCGCCGTCGAACGCAAACCCGAGCGCGTGCCCGCCGGCCTGCACCCGCTCGGCCAGCCGCTCGACGTGCGTGGAGCCGCACTCGGCGTTGATGTTGCGCCCATCTGGCCCGTCCGCCACCGCAGTCACGTTCGCCCCGAGCCGCCGGAACATCTCGGGTGCCACCTCGTACGTCGCACCGTTGGCACAGTCCAACAGCACGTCCAGACCCGTGAGGTCCAACTCTGCAAACCGCGTGTGCAGCTCGCGCAGGTAGTCCTCGCCGGCCCCGCGCAGCTCGCGGATGCGCCCGATCCGGGGCGGCGACACCACTCCGCCCGCATCCCCCGGCACGGCCGAACCCAAGACGCCCGTCCCACCTCGTTCCATGGCCTGCTCCAGCTCGCGCTCGATCTCGAGCTCGGTGTCGTCACTCAGCTTGTACCCGTCGCCACCGAAGAACTTGATGCCGTTGTCCCGATACGGGTTGTGCGAGGCCGACAGCACGGCTGCCAGATCGAACCCATACCGGGCGATCAGCAGCGGCGCGGCCGGCGTCGGCAGCACACCACCGAGCAGCGCTTCCCCCCCGGCGGCGGCCACCCCCGCCGCGACAGCAGCCTCCAGCATCTCGCCGGACTCGCGAGTGTCGCGAACGATCAACACCCGCGGGCGCTCGACCTGCGTAAGCCGAGTCGCGGCCTGCGCGAGCCCCAGCGCAAGCTCAGCGCTCAGCAGCTCACCGGCAACGCCACGGACGCCGTCAGTTCCGAACAGCTTCCGAGTCATTGCGCGACGTATGACGACATTAGACCTCCAGGGTATTGCGCAAGATGACGAATCGCAGCGATATATCAGCTAATGCAGGACGGATATTCTCATCCGGCCGACCGATCGAAGATCGGCCCGCGGAGCGGGTTTTCCGGCCGGAGGCGAATGCCGTCCTGCTACCGCTTGGAGAACTGCGGCCGCTTGCGCGCCTTCTTCAGGCCGGCCTTCTTGCGCTCCTTCGCGCGGGAGTCGCGCGTCAGGAACCCTCGGCGCTTGAGCTCGCCACGCAGGTTCGGGTCGGCCTCCAGCAATGCCCGCGACACGCCGTGGCGCAACGCTCCCGCCTGCGCGGAGATCCCGCCGCCGTGCAGCCGTGCGACCACGTCCATTCGATCCTGATACCCGACCGTCTCCAGCGGCTGGCGAATGTTGCGCTGCAGCGTCACCCGCGGGAAGTGCTCCTCCAGGACGCGCCCGTTGACCAGGTACGTACCTGTCCCCGGTCGCAGCGTCACCCGTGCGATCGCCGTCTTGCGCTTGCCGGTTGCGCGGTATCTAGCCCCCGATGCGAGGTCGATGGCGGCGGTCGAGATCGGCTCGGCGAGCGTCTCCTCGTCCTCGTGGGGCTCACCCTCGGCGTCGGTTGCCTCGACCTGCTCGTAGGCCTCCGCAACGCTGGCATACGGATCGGCAGACTCCGTGTCGCGGCCCAGCGGGTCCGCTCCCTCGGGGACGATGTCCACCTCGAGATGCGCTCCCGGCACCGCGGGCTTCTCACGCGGCGCGGGCTCCTCCTCGATCTCCTCCTCGGCCTCAACGGCCTCCGCTGCGACCTCCTCAGCGACAGCCTCCTCAATGGCCTCCGCGACGATCTCCTCGGCAACGGCCTCCTCGACAGCCTCCTGCACGATCTCCTCGACGATCTTCTCAGCGATCTCCTCCGCCACGACCTCGTCGTAAGCCTCGACCAGCTCCTCGGCCTCGGCGCGCTCCTGCGCCTCCTGCACGGCCTCCAGCGGTGCATCCTCGGCGGACCCGGCGATCTCACTGGCATCGTCGGTCGGTACGGCGTTGCCCGCAATCGGATCGAACGGCTCAGACTCAGCGGCCGGCTTGTCCTCGCCGCGCTCTTGTGCCTCCTCGAACGCCTCCAGCGGCGCGTCCTCGGCGGAACCGGCGATCTCGGCGGCGTCCTCGGTCGGGACGGCGTGCTCGGCGGGGGTCTCCTCGGCGGGGGTCTCGGGCGTCTCGTCGTCGGCCATGGTGATGTCTATGCCTCTATCTCGAGTGTTTGTGGCTTCTGCGCGGTGTGCGGATGCTCGGGACCCGCGTATATCTTGAGCTTCGTGATCTGCTTGCGCGCGAGCCGGTTGCGGGGCATCATGCCTTTGACGGCAAGCCTGATGACCTCCTCGGGTCGGCGCGCGATCATCTCCTCGAACGTCCGCGAGCGCAACCCGCCCGGATAGCCCGAGTGGCGGTAGTAGCGCTTGTCAGCCCGCTTGTTTCCGCTTACGTGCACCTTCTCGGCATTGATCACCACGACGAAGTCGCCCGTGTCGATGTGAGGCGTGTACTCGGGCTTGCGCTTGCCCCGCAGCACGTCGGCGATCTGCGTAGCCAGCCGGCCGAGCGTCTTGCCGTTGGCGTCGACGAGCACCCAGCCGCGCTCGCGGTCGGTGGGCTTGGCCACATAGGTCTTCGTCGAGGGTGTCGTGGTCGTCGTCATCACGTGAAAAAGGCCGCACGTCAGCGCGCGGCGCAGCGGAACATCATAGGCGACTTGCCCACCTTTCGCGGTGCCAGCAGGTGCAGTGACCGGCGCCGACTGCGCTGTGGGAGATCCGGGCTGTGGGTCACCCACCCATCAGCCCCTACGGCATCACTCCCACTCGATGGTTCCTGGGGGCTTCGATGTTATGTCCAGCACAACTCGGTTGACCTCGCGCAACTCGTTGATCATCCGCGAGGCGATCGTCTCCAGCAGCTCATACGGCAGCCGCGCCCAGTCGGCCGTCATCGCATCGTCGCTCGTCACCGCCCGCACGACCACCACGTATCCGTACGTGCGCTCGTCCCCCTGCACGCCGACGGTCCTGACGTCCGGCAGCACGCAGAAGGACTGCCACAGCTCGCGATACAGCCCCGCGCCACGAATCTCCTCCTGCAGAATGTGATCGGCCTCGCGCAGCACGTCCAGCCGCTCCTTCGTCGCTTCGCCACCGACGACCCTGATCGCCAGGCCAGGCCCCGGGAACGGCTGGCGCCATACCAGCCGCTCGGGCAAACCCAGCTCGGCGCCGACGGCCCTGACCTCGTCCTTGAACAGCGCCCGCAACGGCTCGACGAGCTCGAACTTCAGATCATCCGGCAGGCCGCCGACGTTGTGATGGGACTTGATCGTCGCCGCCCCGGTGCCTCCGCCGGACTCGATCACGTCCGAGTACAGCGTGCCCTGCACCAGATACTCGGGGGGGTCCTGCACCGAGATCTTCGCGGCCTCCTCCTCGAACACCCTGATGAACTCCGCGCCGATCGCCTTGCGCTTGGCCTCCGGCTCGCTCACCCCGTGCAGCTTCGCCAGGAAGCGCTCCTCCGCGTCGACCGCAACCAGCGGGACCTTGAACGTGTCCCTGAACGCGCTCACCACCTGCTCGCCCTCGCCCTTGCGCATCAGCCCGTGATCGACGAACACGCACGTCAGCTGGTCTCCGACGGCGCGGTGCACGAGCAGCGCGGCCACCGAGGAGTCCACGCCGCCCGACAGCCCGCAGATGACCTTGCCGTCTCCGACCTGCGCCCTGATGCGCTCGATCTGATCCTCGACGATCGACCTTGCCGACCACGTGCGCTCACAGCCGGCGACGTCCGTCAGGAAGCGCGTCAACATCTCCTGTCCATAAGGCGTGTGCACGACCTCGGGGTGAAACTGAATGCCGTAGATCCCCCGCTCGACGTCCTCCACGGCGGCCACCGGCGATGCGCTCGAGGACGCCAGCGCGGTGAACCCGGGCGGGGGCTCGAACACGGTGTCGCGATGAGACATCCAGCACGTCTGCTCCTTCGGCATCCCCGCGAGCAGTCGCCCCGGCTCGGTGACCCTCAGGTCCGAGCGGCCGAACTCCCCCACCTCCGCCTGCTCCACCCGTCCGCCGAGCTCGTGCACAAGCAGCTGCATGCCGTAGCAAATGCCCATCACCGGCACTCCCAGCTCCAGCAGCCCCCGATCGAGCTTCGGAGCGCCCGGCGCATACACCGATGCCGGCCCACCCGACAGCACGATCCCACGGGGTTTGCGCCTTGCCACCTCCGCCAATGGCACGCTGTGTGGCAACAACTCGCTGAACACCCCACAGTCGCGGATCCTTCTGGCGATCAGCTGCGAGTACTGACCTCCGTAATCGAGCACCACCACCTCTTCGGTGGCAGGCGTACTCGATGAAGCGTGTTCCTCGACAGACCTCGTCAGAGGTGCTTCCGGCGAGGCCGGCAAGGACGCAGTGAGCGTGGCGTACCGATCGTCGATCGACGGGATCGACGATCGGCCAGCACGCGAGCTGGCCGAAACGGGGATGCGAGCCGAAGGCGAGTGTCTCCCGGCTTCGGTAAGGACGCCGCCGAACGAAGGCGGAAGCACCTCTGACGGCTCAGTCATTTACGAGCGCGGCCGCCTTCCCGTTGACGGCCCCCATGCCGACGGCCTGGTCGCGTTGCAGCGCCTTGCCCTCGGTCTGCAGCGCCGGCGCGATCACGACCTCCGCGCGGTTGAACTCGGCGAGATCCTTGTGCCCGCACGTCGCCATCGAGGTGCGCAGGCCGCCGAACAGGTTGAACGTGCCGTCGTTCTCACGCGCGGGTCCGACCAGGATCTCCTCGAGCGTGCCGTTCTGCGTGGTCGCCACGCGCGCTCCACGCGGCAGGGTCGGATGGAACGTCGCCATGCCCCAGTGAAAGCCGCGGCCTGGCGCCTCGTACGCACGGGCGAGCGGCGAGCCGATCATCACCGCGTCGGCCCCCAGCGCGATCGCCTTGGAGACGTCCCCCCGTTGCTCATCCCGCCGTCGGCGATCACCTGGCAGTACTCGCCCGTCTCCAGCATGTGCGTCGAGCGAGCATGTGCCACGTCGGCGATCGCGGTCGCCTGCGGCACGCCGATGCCGAGCACGCCTCTGGTCGTGCACGCCGCGCCGGGTCCCACGCCCACGAGAACTCCGGCGGCGCCCGTGCGCATCAGGTGCAGACCCGTGTGATAAGAGGCGCACCCGCCGACCACCACCGGCACGTCCAGGCTGGGGATGAACTCCTTCAGGTTCAGCGGCTCGGACACCGTCGAGACGTGTTCGCCGGAGACGACCGTGCCTTGGATCACCAGCACGTCCAATCCGGCCTCCAGCGCGAGCTCGTAGTAGTCGCGCACGCGCTGTGGCGTCAGCGAGGCGGCGACGACGACTTTCCGCTCCTTGACCTCGGCGATCCGCTGGGCGATCAGCTCGGGCTTGACCGGCTCTGAGTAGATCTCCTGCATCTCACGCGTGGCCGCCTCCTTGGGCAGTTGCGCGATCCGCTCCAGCTGCTCGTCGGCGTCCTCGTAGCGGGTGAAGACGCCCTCGAGGTTGAGCACCGCCAGGCCGCCCAGCCCGCCGATGATCGCTGCCGTCTCCGGGGAGACGACCCCGTCCATCGCCGAAGCCAGCATCGGCAGCTCGAACTGATAGGGACCCAGCTTCCAGCTGATGTCGATGTCGTCCGGATCGCGCGTGCGCCGCGAGGGCACGATCGCGACGTCGTCAAAGCCGTACGCCTGGCGGGCTTTCTTGCCACGCCCGATCTCTATCTCCATCGTCGCATCCTTTCAGCTCGGGCGGACGATGTGCCTCGCGCCGAGGACCGCCGCGAACAGCGGCTGAACGTCGCGAGAGCCATGTCGGTGAGCGCGGCCAAGTGGCTCTGAGCATAGCAACGGTCACGACTGGGCTTGGACCCTCGGATATGCTCGTTTGGCTATGAGCAGTAGGGCTTTTCCCAGCTATGACCCGCACGCGATCGAGGCCCGCCGGCAGGCCGCCTGGCGGGACCGCGAGGCGTTCGCCACGCCGTCGGTCGAGTCCGAGCGCCCCCGCCGCTACATCAAGCCCTCAGCCCCATTCACCTCCGGCAACATCCACATCGGACACGTCCGCTCCTACTCGCTCGGAGACGCCTATGCGCGCTTTCAGCGCGCGCGCGGCGAGGACGTGCTGTTCGCGTTCGGCTTCGACGCCTTCGGCCTGCCCGCCGAGCTCGGCGCGATCGACCGCGGCGAGGCTCCCAGCTACTGGGTGGCGCGCTGCGCCGAGCACATGACCGGTCAGCTGCGGCGCCTGGGCTACTCGTTTGACTGGGATCGCACGTTTCTCAGCTCCGACGCGCAGATGTACCGCTGGTCGCAGTGGCTGTTCGTGACGCTGCTCGACGCCGGATTGGTGTATCGCGGCACGGGCGTCGTCGATTGGTGCGACACCTGCCAGACGACACTCGCCACGATCCAGGTCGAGGGCGGTGAGTGCTGGCGCTGTCACAACCCGGTGCGTCTGATCGAGCGACCGACGTGGTACCTGCGCATCAGCGCCTACGTGCCCGAGAACGACCGGCGACTGGGCGAGCTGGCAGAGAACGGGCGCTGGGACGAGGTCGCGCTCTCAAGCCAGCGCTTCGTGCTCGGCCGCATGGACGGCGTCGAGGTCGACCTGGCCGGCGACGATGGCGCTCGTCTGACCGTGTTCACCCCACACGCCGACACGCTGGAGCAGGCGCGCTTCGTGCTGATCTCGCCAAAGCATTCGGACGTCGACGCATGGGCTGTCAATCCGGGGGTGCGCGAGCAGCTCGAGGAGCTTCGCTCGAGCGGCCTGGAGCGAAGCTCGCGCGACGCCGGCGCGATCACGCTGATCGACACGGGACGAACCCTGCCCGCGCCCACTGGAGGCGACTCGCTGCCGGTGCTGATCTCACCAGGGGTCGACGGGCGCTTCGGCGCGACGGCCGTCTTCGGCGTTCCCGACTGCGATCGCACGGACGAGATGATTGCCGGGCGTCTGTCCGACCTGCTGAACGGCTCGTCCGCCGACAGCGAGGAGCCATTGGCAGCGAAGGAGCACGTCCGCACCGCGCGAGGCCGTGCGCTACAAGGCCGAGGACTTCTCGATCTCCCGTCAGCGCTCCTGGGGAACCCCGATCCCGATCGTCTACTGCACCGGCGACTGCGGGATCGTGCCGGTCCCCGTCGAGCAGCTGCCGGTCGTGCTGCCACTCGACCTGGTTCCCACCGGCACCGGCAATCCACTGGCCGAGCGCGAGGACTTCGTCCGCACCACCTGCCCGAGCTGTGGCGGCTCCGCGCGCCGCGAGACGGACACGCTCGACTGCCACTTCGACGCGCTGTGGCTGTGGGTGCCCGTGTGCGTTCCCCCCACCGAGCGCGAGCGCCCGCTGGATGAGATCTTCGCGCTGGAGGATCTGCGCGCGTGGCTGCCCTGCGAGCGCGTCGTCGCCGGCTCGGACAGCGGCAACTTCGTGTTCGACCAGCGCATCGTCACCAAGGCGCTGCGCGACGTCGGGCCACTCGCCTTCCTCGCCGACGGCGAGCCGTTCGCGGGCTGCCTGTTTCACGAGATGGTAATCAGCGACGGGCGCAAGATGAGCAAGCATCTCGGAAATGTCGTCGACCCCGACGCGCTCGTGGAGCGCTACGGCGCGGACACCGTGAGACTCGCGGTGCTGTATGCCGCGCGCCCGCAGAAGACGCTCAACTGGAGCGACTCCGCGGTCCTGCGCGCGCACCGCTTCCTCACGCAGGTTTGGGAGTTCTCGCAGTCGCGGCTGCTCGCCGACCCGCCGCCCGCGGCGATCGAGGACGCCGACGAGCCCCCCGTCAGAGACAAGACCGAGCATCTGCGCCTGAAACTCGCCCAGTGGTGCGAGAAGGCCTCAGAGAAGGTCACCGAGGACATGGAGGGTCTTGAGATGCACAGTGCCGTGCGCAACGTCATGCGCCTGTTCGACCGCATCCGCGACTTCGAGAAGCGCGTGCTCGCGCGCGGCGAGGAGCTGGGCGCGGCCGACCACGAGGCTCTGCTGGTCGCGCTGGGCGTGCTCGCGCGGCTGCTCGAGCCGCTCGCGCCGCACATCGCGCAGGAGCTGTGGATCTCGCTCGGCAACGACGGTGACGCGCAAACGCCGTGGCCCGGCGTATCTTCTGGGGTACCGGCATGAGTCGTATGTCCAGCACCCGACCCGACCAGGGGTACCGCAAGCGGACGCGCTCGTGCGCCACGGGTCTCGTCTGCCATCGCTGCGACAACCACTATCCGCTGACCGACAGCGTGTTCGCCTGCCCGGACTGCGGCAAGGGCCTGGACGTGGTCTATGACTACGAGCTCGCGGCCAGCCACTTCGGGGACTTCCCGAGCTCGCAGCGCCCGCAGAACATCTGGCACTTCGAGGAGCTCCTGCCGATCGTCGACGCCTCGGCGCAGGCTCGCGTGGGCCAGTTCTCCGGCTACACGCCGCTGATCCGCGCCGACCGTCTCGGCGCTGAGCTGGGGCTCGGCAACCTGTACCTGAAGGACGACTCCAGCAACCGACCGAGCCTCTCCTACAAGGACCGTGTCGTCTCGATGTCGGTGGCCAGGCTGCTGGAGCGCGGCAAGAGCGAGATCGGCTGCGTGTCGACCGGCAACGTCGGCACGGCCGTCGCCTCGCTCGCCGCCAAGGCGGGCGTGGACGCCTACGTGTTCTATCCCAACGCCCTGGAGGCCACCAAGGCCCGCGTGTGCATGGCGCTCGGCGCGAAGGTCTGCCAGGTCGAGGGCAACTACGACGAAGCCAACCGCCGCTGCCGCGAGATCGCCGAGGCGACCGGCATGGACTTCGCCAACATCACGCTGCGCCCGTTCTACGCCGAGGGCGCCAAGACCGCCGCGTTTGAGATCGTCGAGCAGCTCGACTGGAACGCGCCGGATCACATCATCACGGCAGCCGCCGGCGGCACGCTCTCCTCGCGACTCCACAAGGGTCTTGGCGAGCTGCAGCTGATGGGGCTCTCCGAGACCGATGACACACGCATCCACATCGCCCAGCCCAGCGGATGCAACCCGATCGCCACGGCGATCCTCGCCGAGGAGGCGGAGGTCCATGCGGTGACGCCCGAGACTGCCGCGCACTCGCTCGCCATCGGCGCGCCCGGCGACGGCTACCTGGTGATCGACGCCGTGCGCAAACGCGGAGGGACCGGCGGGTTCGCGAGCGACCCGGAGATCTTCGCCGGCATCGACCTGCTGGCCGCCACCGAGGGCCTGCTGACCGAGCCCGCCGGCGGCACGACGATCGCGGTGTTGGAGAAGCTGGCGGCGATCGGGCGCTTTGCCCCCGACGACACCGTGGTGGCGATCGTCACGGGCAATGGTCTGAAGACGCTGGACGACCATCCGCAGAAGCCGTGGCCGGCCAAGGTCAACTGCGAGCTCGACTCGATGCTGGCGGCGCTGGAGGGGCTGGGGCGCAAGCCCACCCCGGTCGCCGCATAGAAGGCGATCCGCGGGTCCGAGAGGATCCCCACGACCTCCCGGACGCTATGCACGGTCGCATCTGCGGCCCCTCCGGCCCAAGCGGGGACGGGGACCACATCCGGCGGTCTAGCCGTCGAGCGCGACCGGGCGGTACTCCCTCGTCGTCGGATCCTGCTCCATCAGACCGATCGTCTTGAGCGTCTTGACGTAGCGGTGGGTCGTCGAGGGCGACATGCCGAGCTGGTTGGCGAGCTCGATGATCGGGCGCCAGGGCCGGTCGGGCCCGTAGCACGCGAGCACCGACAGGCCGCGCAGCAGCGACTGCGAGAGCTGGGGATCGTCCAGCGCCGCGGTCAGCGCTTCCTGGGAGGCGCGCTGCAGGTCATACGCCCTGCTGTGGCTGCCCGTGGGTGGGTCGTGGGCGTTGTCCAGCGCCGCCAGAAGCAAATTCGACACGGTGCCGCTGGGGCTCTTGCTCGCCGCGCGCATGACCTGCTCGACCTGCACCGGCGACAGAGTGATCGAGATGTAGTCGTTGTCGTTGTCGTGCTTGCTCATTCTGGCTTCCCTCCCCAGGGTGTGATTTTTGGCTGAGGGTCCCCGAACGGGAATGGACCCCCTCACTAGTTCTTTTCGAATAACACTCGTGTTCGGATCATCAGCTATCCCCAGATAGCGGAACTGTATTGGACTCGTCGGTCGCACCTGCTCGTGCGTCGATCCGAGCACGGCTCTGATACACCCCGGGACGATGGACGACCCCGAGCATCCGCGCCCCCGGCGGCGTTCGCAGGGCCGTCGCTCGATTCCTCCCACGACCACCGGGCGCGCCGGTCTGGCGATCGTCGCGCTCCTGCTCGCGGGATTGGTCGCCTATGCCGTCTCGCGCCTGAACCTCGCCCGCGTCGGCCACGCCCTGATCACCGCGACCCCGGGCTGGATCGTGCTCGCGCTCGCGCTGATGGGGCTCTCGCTGCTGCTGCGCTCGGTCTCCTGGCATGAGGCGCTGCGCGCGGCCCTGCCGGACACGCGGATCGGCTGGGTTCCGGTCGCTCGCGCCACGATGATCGGCGTGATGGCCTCCGCGGTGTTCCCGGGACGCATCGGCGAGCCCACGCGGATCGTGGTGCTCTCACGCCGTCTGGACGGCTCCCAGCGGCGGCTGCTGCCGATCGTGACTGGGACGGTGTTCTCACAGACGCTGATCAACCTGCTCGCGCTCGCGATCCTCGCGTCGGTCACGTTCAGCAGCATCCCCGTTCACGGCCGGTTCGCGGCGATCCTCGCGGTCGCGGCCGTCCCACTGGCGCTGTGCGCGCTGGTGCTGCTCGGCCCGCGCCTGTTGCGTCTCGGCGGACGCTCGCGCTCGATCCGGGTGCGCCTGGCCACCATGGCGATCGCGCGTCTGCTGGGACTCGCCAGGCAGGGCCTGGCCGTGTTCGTGACTCCACATCAGGGGATCGCCGCCGTAGCCGCCCAGCTGCTGGCATGGATGCTGCAGTGGCTCGCCTGTTACGCGGTCCTGCTCGCGCTCGGCCTGCCCGCCCATCCCACGCTGGTGGCGGCCGCCGCGGTCCTGCTCGCCGTCAACGTCAGCGCGATCCTGCCGGCGACGCCCTCCAATGTCGGCGTGTTCCAGGCCGCCTGCCTGGTCGTGCTCGCCGCGTATGGCGTCGGCGCCGGTCAGGCGATCGCCTATGGAATCGTCCTGCAGGCCGTCGAGGTCGTGACCGCGCTGGCCCTCGGCGTTCCCGCGCTGCTCGGCGAGGGCCTTACCTGGCGAGACATCCGTGTGAGCGCCAATACGCAGATAGATCACGACGCCAGCTAGCGGTTCGCTGGCCAAGCCAGGCCAGGACGCAGGGGAGCGTGGCGTGCTGGCCGAAACGGGGATGCGAGCGGAGCGAGTGTCTCCCGGCTTCGGTACGCGAGCGACTGAGGACGCAGCCTGGCGCCGCGCCAGCGGGCCGCTAGGAGACGAGCGCCCGTAGGGACTGCCTGAGCGAGTGCGTCGTCTGCAGCACCGCTGTCGGCTCGTAGCCGCAGTGGGCCATGCAGTTTTCACAGCGGGGGTCACGGCCGCGACCGTAGGCGCTCCAGTCGGTGCTCTCCAGGAGCTCTTTGTAGGTCTGCGCGTACCCGTCTGACATGAGGTAGCAGGGCCGCTGCCAGCCGAACAGCGAGTAGCTCGGTATCCCCCACGCGGTGCAGTCGAAGTCGGCCTTGCCCTCGAGGAAGTCCAGGAACAGCGGGCTGTGGTTCAACCGCCAGCGCTTGCGCCGCCCGCCGGCGAACGCCTCGCTGAACAGTCGGCGCGTCTGGGTCACGCCGAGGAAGTGCTCCTGGTCGGGGGCTTTCTCATACGCGTAGGCGGGCGAGATCATCATTTCGTCGACCTGCAGGTCGTCGTTGAGGAAGTCGAGCACCTCCCGCACGGTCTTGGGCGAGTCGTGGGTGAAGAACGTCGTGTTTGTCGTCACGCGAAACCCGGCCGCTTTGGCGGCCCTGATCGCCGCGACGGCCTTGTCGAAGACGCCCTCGCGCTCGACCGATTCGTCGTGGCGCTCGCGCAGGCCGTCCATGTGAATCGCCCACGAGAAGTAGGGGCTGGGCTTGAAGTTCTCGAGCTTCTTCTCCAGCAGCAGGGCGTTCGTGCAGAGGTAGACGAACTTCTTGCGCTTGACCAGCTCGTCCGCGATCACATGGATCTCAGGGTGGATCAGCGGCTCGCCGCCGGCGATCGAGACCATCGGCGTGCCGCTCTCCTCGATCGCGGCGATCGCCTGCTCGACGGGCATCCGCCGACGCAGCTCGTGCTCGGGGTGCTGGATCTTGCCGCAGCCCGAGCAGGCGAGGTTGCACTGGAACAGCGGCTCCAGCTCGACTATCAGTGGGAACTTCTCGCGTTTGGCCAGCCGCTGGCGCATCAGATACCAGCCCATGCGCGTGCTCTGTCTGACGCGAACTGCCATAGCGCCTACCTTAGCCCCCTGACGATCCGCCGTGAAGCCCCGCAGATCCCGTGCCACCCTCGCGTCCGCCCGCCGACCTGCCTGGAGGCGGCGTCGACGAGAGGGCCGGGGGATCCCAGTCGCTCAGAGCGCGAGCCACGCGGCGCAAGGCGCGCGCGGCACGCAGCGCCCCGGCAGCCGCCTGGGGGCGCAGCAGCTCGTGGCTGGGGCTGTCCAATACGACCCGCACGACCGCGAACGGCCGTCCCGCGGCGCCGCCCGCAAGCCATACCGACTCCATGTCCACCGCCAGCGCGCCGCCCGCCAGCAGCTGCGCGCGGCGCTCGCCGAGAGCGAGCTTGGACACGCACACGATCTCGCCGCTGCGCACCGTCATCGCCCGCGCCCGCAGCCTGCCCACGAGCCCCTCGGCATCCGCGCAAGCGACCCGCTCGGGGGCGTGTCCCTCATCGCCGGCGGCGCTCACCGACTCGGCGACGATCACTTCCCCAGGCACGGACTCCGCGTCCAGACCACCGCAGAAGCCCAGCACCAGCAATGCCTCGCCTGGAGCTTGCGCCAGCTCCGCCGCCGCCGAGCCGGCGCGTGCCGGGCCCATGCCCGTCTTGCGCACGCGGGCGCCACGCGCGGCCGAGGAGATCAGCGCCGCCTCGACGCTCAACGGCGCGGCGATCAGCAGGTCGCTCATCGTGCCGTGAGCGCCGCCCGCGCGGCCATGTGTCCGCTGAGGACGGCACCCTCGAGCGTGGCGGGCCAGCCGGTGTCGGTCCAGGCGCCGGCCAGCACCAGCCCGGGTGTGGAGGTCTGCGCGGTGGGACGCAGCCGTGTGACCCCGGGGACGGCGCGGAACGTCGCGGCGTGCTCGCGCGTGGCGAAGAAGTCCTCCACGCGCGCCTGGCGCGCGCGCGGCAGCAATGCCGAGAGGGCGGGCAGGTAGAGCTCGCGCAGCTCATCCACGCTCATTCGCATCTCTCGCTCGGCGCCCGACAGCGACACCGCCAGATACTGACACCCGGGTGCGACGCCGCCCGCGGCGGTGCGATCGAACAGGTACTGCACGGGCGTGCCGACTCCCGCCGCGAACCTGTGCTCGCAGACGAGCCGGTCATAGACGACGTGGACGTTGACGATCGGCGAGCTTGCCATCCGCCGCAGCCCCTCGGCGACGTCTGGTGCGAGGGTGTCCAGCAGCCCCGCCGCGCGGGCGTGCGGGACGGCCACGATCGCGGTCCCGGCGACCAGCCCGTCCTCCGGCGCCTGCCCCCCATCCGTCGCGCCCGAGCCGCGCACCCACAGGCCCGATCCGGCGCGCTCGATCGACTCGGCGCGCCAGCCCAGACGCACCTCGACTCCGGCGCGCGCCAGCGCGCGCCGGGCCGGCTCGGCGAGCGTCTCGCTCAGCGGGCGCTCGTGAAAGCCGATGTCGCCCGCGCTCGCGCTCGCCAGCAGTCCCGTCTGGAACACGAACGCTGCGAGCCCCAGCGAGGCCTGCGCGGCTGGCAGGTTCAGGGTCGGCAGCGCGATCAGATCCCACAGCGCGGCCACGGCCTCGGAATCCTGGCCGCGTGCGCCGAGCCACTCGCCGAAGGTCTGGCGCTCCAGCGCCTCCTCGCCGGGATCGAGCCGCCCCAGCGCGAGCGCGGCGCGTGCCGCGCTCAGCCGCTGGGCGAGCGTCAGATGGGGATAGCGCATCAGCGAGCCGGCGAGGTGCAGCGGCGCCGGCAGGCGATCGCGGCGGAGCACCGCGGTCTCACGGCCCGGGCTCAGCACGGGGATCCGAAGGCGCTTCTGGACCACCACCCCGTGCTCGCTCCCGAGCCGGCCCAGCAGCCTGCGGTAAGCGGTGCAGCAGCGCAGGAACACGTGCTGGCCGTTGTCGATGCTCAGTCCGTCGCGCTCGAACGAGTAGGCGGCGCCACCGAGCCTGCGCCTGACCTCGACGAGCGTCACCCGCGCGCCGGCGTCGACGCAGTCCAGCGCCGCGGCGATCCCCGCCAGACCCCCGCCGATCACGACGACGTCGGGCTCCGCGCTGGTGGAGTCGCTCAACCGCCCCCTCCCAGCATGCCGCGAGCCGCGACCCATGCCTTCTCGCGCATCGGCAGCGAGACCGCGTTCGCGCAGCGCGCGCTCGGGGTCGGCCGTCGATGCGGATCGAGCAGCCGGCTGTAGATGCCGGCCATCGCCAGCACGCACGCGGCGCTGCGCCTGTCCAGCAGCGGCGCCAGCGTCATTCCGCGATCGAACCAGGTGCGTGCGCGGTCGGCCTCGAAGCGCACGAGCGCGTCCAGCCAGCCCGCCTCGGCCGGCTCACCCACCGCGGCCGCGCCGTCCCCGTCGATCGCCGCTCGGTCCGCGAGTCGCACGATCGTGGCGGCCGCCTCGCGCTCGTCACCGGCCGCGATCAGACCGAAGCGGCGCAGGTCCTCGGCGGGCAGGTAGACGCGGCCGCTCTCGGCGTCCTCGCGCAGGTCGCGCAGGATGTTCGTGAGCTGCAGCGCCACGCCGAGATCGTCCGCGAGCCGCTGCGCCGTGGCGCGATCGGTCCCGGCGGGGTCGCGTAGCGCGAAGATCGCCAGGCACACCCGACCGATCGCCCCGGCGACACGCCGGCAGTAGAGGACGAGCTCGTCGAAGCTCTCGTACGTCACGCCCTCGACGTCCATGCGCACCCCCTCGATCAGCTCGCCTGCAGCGCGCCCGGCGGGCAGCGCGAAGCGCACGTACGCGTCGGCGAGCGCGACCATCACGGGATCGGCTCGCCGAGCGAGCCTGCCTCGCCGCCCGGTAACGCGGCCAGCGCGCGCGCCTGGGCGTCGAGCCGGCGCAGCTTCTCCTCGCGCGCGAGCGTGCCGTCGCCGATGTCGTCGACGCGACGTGCGAACGCGTACACCGCGCACATCGCCCGGCGCCGGCGGCGGCGAGAGCAGGCGGATGCCGTAGTAGAAGTTCGCGGCGGCTGCTCCGGGTGATCGTCTCGCACTCGCTGTAGGCGGTCCTCGGGGCCGCTGGCGGGGGCGCTCACCGGCGGCGCTCGCACGAGCGTGCCTGCGCAGCGCGAGCGCTCGCCGCATGGCTCCGGCACGGGGCGGGCCGGGAAGCACGTCGTAGTCCGCGCGCTCGATCGCATCCAGCGCGGCGCGTCCCCCGGCCACGAACGCCGCCACCGCCAGCCGAGCGCGGACGCCGTGCAGCTCACCGACCAGGGACGCCCCGCGGTAAACAGCTCACGTGCGCGAGCGACCTCGAAGGCGAGCACCTTCGCGCAACGCGTCGCCGGCATGGGCGCCCGCAAGATCGGCGATCGTGCAGCCGAAGCGGGCGAGGTCCTCGGCCGGCAGGTAGACGCGCCCGCGGGCCAGATCCTCGGCAACGTCCTGGCAGTGCTCGGTGAGCTGCAGCGCGGTGCAGATTCGATTCGACAGCGCGATCCGCGCGGGCGTGGCCAGGCCGAGCACGCCGAGCACGAGCTCGCCGACGGGGTCGGCCGACAGCGCGCAGTAGCGCGCGCAACTGCTCCCAGGTCTCATAGCGGCTGACGCGCTGGTCGAGGCGGTTGGCCTCGATCAGGCGCACGAACGGCTCGCGCGGGAGCGCGCACTCGCGCAGCGTCGGCTGCAGACGCACGCAGCAGCGGATGCTCGGCGGGCACCGCGATAGGCCCGATCCAGCTCCTGTTCCAGCCAGTCCAGCGCGGCCAGGCGATCGCCGGCGACACGAGTCGCCGAGCTCGTCGACCAGACGCGCGAAGCCGTAGATGGCGAGCAGATGGCGAGCGCAGGCGCCGCGCGCGAGCAGCCGGCTTGCGACGGGGAAGTTCTCGCCCCGGCGCGCGCCATCACGGCCTCGGCGTGCGGGCATCCGCATCGGCGCCTGCGCATCGCGAGCGTCACCCCCGGCGGGCGCGCCCGGCGACGGCGAGGCCGCGATCGTCCGCTCCTCACCGCCTCGCGGCGCTCGAGCGCAGGCAGCGGCCGAGCGCCATGATCGGGAAGGCGAGCCGGTAGAGGTGATAGTTGATGTAGTAGTCGGACGGAAAGCCGGTGCCGGTGTACTGCGGCTCGTCCCAGGCCCCGTCGGCGCGCTGGGTCGCGACCAGCCAGTCCACGCCGCGCCGAGCGCGGCGAGCGCCCTCGCCGTCGCCGCGCCCGGCGGCGTGCAGCGCGAGCAGCGCCCAGGCGGTCTGCGAGGCGGTGCTCGGGCCGCGGCCGATCCAGGCGGGATCGTCGTAGGAGCGCGGGTCCTCGCCCCAGCCGCCGTCCTCGTTCTGGTGGTCCTCGCAGCCAGTCCACCGCGCGGCGAATGCACCGCTCCTGCGGCGCGACCCCGGCGGCGATCAGCGCCGGGCACCGCGGCGCCCGTGCCGTAGACGTGGTTGACGCCCCAGCGGCCGAACCACGACCCGTCCGGCTCCTGGCTCTCGATCAACCAGCGCACGCCGCGACGGGCGGCGGGCGTGTCGGCGAGGCCCAGCGCGGCGAGCATCTCGACGGCGTGCGCGGTCACGTCGGCGCTCGGCTCGTCGATCACCTCGCCGAAGTCCAGGAACGGCAGCTCGCGCACGAGCGCGCGGGTGTTGTCGGCGTCGAACGCGCCCCAGCCGCCATCGGAGCTCTGCATTCCCTGCACCCAGCGCAGCGCCCGCCCGATCGCGGCGTCGATCCTGGAGCGGCGCGCCGCCCTGGCGGAACCGCCGTTGGCGGCGGCGTTCAGCGCGCCGGCCACGCGCCGCAGCGCGAGCACGACCTCGGCGGTGTCGTCGACGTCGGGATAGTTGACGTTGGCGAACTCGAACGCCCAGCCGCCGGGCGCGAGTCCGGCCGTCGGCCACCGACCAGTCGCCGCGTCGCGGTGACCTCCTCGTCGAGCAGCCATTCGGCGGCGCGCATCATCGCGGGGTGCGTCCCCAGGGAGGCCGGCGTCGGCGAGCGCGATCATCGCCAGCGCCGTGTCCCACACCGGCGACTGGCACGCTTCCAGGCGACGGCTGGCGCCTGCCGGCGCCCCCACGCCGCGGGCGTCGCCCTCGTCCTCGACCATGAATCGCTCCAGTCCCCGCAGTCCTCGGCGCATCACCGGATGGTGAGCGGGTAGCCACCGAGATGCAGCGCCATCAGCGAGTAGACCCACGGCGGCTGAATCCCACCCCAGGAGCCGTCGGCCTCCTGGCGACGCACGATCCAGCGCTCGGCGCGGCCGAGCGCGAGCCGGCGCAGCGCCCCGATCGGCCGGCGCTCGTATGCGCGCAGCACCCGGTCCAGCTCGGCCAGCAGCCGGCCGTGCCATGAGCCCGGCGCGCGCGCGGCGGGCGGCTCGGCGCCGAGCGCAGCTCGTCCAGCTCGAACCCCAGCGGACGCACCGGCCGGTGGGCTTTGACGAGCGACAGCGCGACGATCGTCTGGCGCGCCCAGCACGCGAAGTCGTAGACGTTGAGCGGAATCCATGCGGGCAGCAGCACGATCTCGGGCGGCAGCGCGGGCACGCTCGTCCCAGGACCACAGGCCGAACAGGGCCAGCCACACGTGTGTGAACACCCGCGCGCGCTCGATCCCACCCTGCGCCCGCACGAACGCGGCGGCTCTGCGCATGTGCTCTGCCTCGGCCGCGTCCCCGGCGAGCCGCAGCGCCCAGTAGGCCTCGATTGTCGTCGACAGCTCGCCGGGGCCGCCGTGGAAGTTCGCCCAGGTGCCGTCGGCGCGCTGCTGGGAGCGGATCCAGGCGGCCGAGCGCTCGGTCTCCTCGGGCGGCGCATGCCGAGAAACTCGCGCAGGAGCATGTCCTCGGCGTCCATCGTCACGTTCGTCTGCAGCTCTCCCTGCCACCAGCCGGCGGCGTCCTGGCAGCGAGAGCAGGTGCTCGCACGCTCGCCGCAATGCCACATGTGCGTCACTGGGCGCCTCTACGGTCAGAGAGGACATGCCGGAAAGCTAAAGGGTTTCGCGTGACGGGGACATTTGCGCTCCGGTAAAGACCAGCACCTCGGGGTGTGCGAGCGTGATCACGTGTCGGCGCAGCGTCGCCGCAGACACCGTACGGGGGATGGCGGACACAAAGCGATACACGATCAGGCCATTGACGTTACGACGCTCGAGCAGGCGAAATCCAGGCGCGGGCGGCGCTTCGGCGGAGGGGCGCAACGGCGAGTAGCCGGTCTCGTCGATCTCGTCCACGGTCACCGAGTTACCCGCGGGCAGGTTGTGCAACCCCGGGAGGTAGTACTCGAGCGGCGCGGCGCCCAGCTCGACGGTCGTGATGACGCGCCGGTCGGGCATGACGGGGCTGCCACGCAGCGTGCGAGCGAGCCCGCGCCAGTTCCCACGCTGCAGGCGCGGGCTGAGCGCGACGTCCACGGAGATCGCCAGGAACGCAAGCGCGATCGTGACGGCAAGCGCGATCCCCGCGCGTCCGGTGCGCCGGGAGGGCACGATCACGGCGATCAGCGCCGTGACGGGGATCATCGCGGCGACGAGGTTGCGCGGCGCGAGGTAGTCGGCGCCGAATGCGACGAGCGCGATCGGGATGAGGACGCCCCCGGCGGCGACCGCCAGCGCGATCACCGCGCCGCGCTCCTCGCGTGGAGTCAGCACGCGCCACAGGCCGAGAGCGAGCCCGGCGAGGATCGGCAGCGCGACGAGCAACTCGATGCCGTGCCCGAGCGCGGCGCCGTAGTAGTCGGTGAGGTAGTACTGGGGGATCGCCTGCAGACGGCTCGTGAGCGCCCACTGGCCGATCCACTGGGTGCCGTGCCCACCCTGAGCGGAGATCAGCGGCGTAAGCGCCAGGCCGACGAGCACGAGCACGGCGATGGCGGGCAGCACGGTGCGCAGGCGATCCGCGTGCGCCCACACCAGCCACAGGACCATCGGGATGAGCAGGAACACCGCGAAGTAGTGGCTCAGCAGCGCGAGCGAGCCGCTGAGGGCGAACGCCGCCATCCGTCCGCGGGTAGGCTGGCGAAGGGCACGCAGGAAGCACAGCATCGCGAGGGCGGCGAGCAGCACGAACAGCCCGTAGGCACGCGCCTCCTGGGAGTACCAGACGAACAGCGGGTTGGCGGCGACGAACGCGGCCATGGCGACGGCCGTCGCGCGGCGGGCGGTCAGCTCGCGCCCGATCATCCAGGCGATGGGAACCGTGGCGATGCCCGCGAGCGCGGAGGGCAGCCGCAGTGCGTACTCGCCCGTTCCCAGCACGCGCGCATCGGCCCAGGCGAGGACGTACCAGAGCGGGGGCGTGTTCTCGGTGTGCACGACCGAGCGCAGGGTCGCCGTGAGGCTCGGGTGCAAGACGTGGACGGGCGTGAACGCCTCGTCGTACCAGAAGCTCTGCGCGCCGAGCGTGCTCAGGCGCAGGACGGCCGCGAGGAGTGTGAGCGCGGCGAGCGGCCACCACGCGGGGAGGCGCCGCGGGCTCACCGCGGGCAGATGCCGGCGGAGGCCGGTCCGAAGCAGCCGTAGCGGTGGCGGCGCAGGTCTTCTTCGGTGCCGGCAGGCAGATACCAGCCGCCGTGCACGACGCGCTTGCCGTCTGTGACCGGGCCCCAGATCGCCAGGCAGATCTGGACGCGCGCTTTCGGGGGTCCTGGAGTTGTGTTGCCGCAGACGACCTCGCGCTGGGAGCGTTCGCCGAACAGGGTCTGCTCGATTGAGAGGTTGTGGTAGTCGTGGCCGGTGTAGGCGCGCCAGGTGCGCAGGTCGTCGATCAGGCGCTGGTTGACGTGGGTCTGGCGAGCGACGTCGTTGATCGTGGCCCCGCGAGCAGCAGCCCGATCAGCACCAGCAGCGTCGTCTCGATCAGGCGGACGCGACTCATCGTCAGGACACCGGGGCGAACAGCGGCGAGGTCTGGTGGACGAGGAACAGGCCCTGCACGAACAGCGTGGCGGCGAGCAGGCGCCGGTCGCGCGTGACTACGGCAAGCGGCAGCGGCCAGAGGATGTACCAGGCGAGCAGCCAGGTGCTCGTGACCGAGATCGCCAAGAGCGCCCAGCCGGACGCGGCGACCCAGTCATAGCCGCGGTACGTGCGGTACAGCAGATGCAGCACGATCAGCACGAGTGCGGCCTTGAGCAGGTCGTGATCGACGGGAAACACGCCGGGCTTGCCGAACAGGTGGGCGAGCTCGTTGGGGAAGCTGTCGGTGGAGACGAACGCCGAGTCGCGGTTGAGCGCGGAGACGACGTCGATGCCGTGGATGCCGAACGCGAGGTAGCCGGCGAGCGCGCACAATGCCAGCGCGGCGAGCGCGCCGTAAACGGTGGCGGTTCGTCGCCGCGCGAGGACCATGAAGGGCAGCAGCACCGCGACGGTCGCCTTGACGAGCGCGCCCGCGATGACGGCGGCGCCCGCGGCGGCGTCGCGGTCGGAGAGAGTGAAGGCGACGGCGGCCATCATCAGCGCGAGCATGATCAGGTCGTTGTGGGCGCCCCCGAGGCCGTAGATCACGTACAGCGGGTTGGCGCCGACGGCGAGCAGCGCGAACACGCGGTCGTGGCCGCGTCGACGCGCGACGTGCCAGGTGAGCGCGAGCGTGGCGGCGGAGGCGAGCAGCGCGTAGAGCTTCATCCCCCACAGGCCGCCAACCAGGCCCAGCGCCCCCAGCGGGTAGGAGAGCAGCGTGTAGACCGGGCCGTAGGCGGTCGCTACGCGCAGCCAGTCGTGCCCGACGTAGTAGAAGACCGGGTCGCCGACGATCGCGACGGGGCCGTGCGTGTAGGGGTTGATGCCGTGGACCACGCCCATGCGGGCGTAGGCGAGGTAGCTGAAGACGTCGGTGGAGATCAGGATCGGGCCGGCGAAGACGATCAGGTTGAGCAGCACCACGAGCGCGATCGCCAGCCGGGACACCGTTCGCTCGCGGATCGCGTCGTCCCGGACCTCGACCGGCGCGCCCGCGTCCTCCGTCGCGCTCCCTTCCCCCTCCGCGGCGACGGGCACGGCGGCATGCGCGCGCACGCGTGCGCGGACGAGCGCGAGCAGCACGCCGTAGGCGATGCTCGCGGCGAGGATCGCGATCAGGAAGACGCGGTAGCCCAGGCGCTCGCCGCCGAGGGAGCTGAGCCAGCCGGAGATCTGGGGCGAGCGCGGGATGAGCGGCGAGTGCCGCTGGGCGGCGTCGAGCACGATCTCGATGCTCGCGGCGAGCAGGACGAGCCCGCAGACGACGCTCAGCGGCGTTCGCCAGCGCGCGGCCCGGGGCGGCGAGGAGGCGGTGGCGACGGACGAGGGTGACGCCGGTGCGCCGGCGGCGAGGGCCGGAGAGGTCACGACGGCGAGACCCGATGCATGCGAGCTTGGACCGGACCGGCCGGAGCTACAGCGCGGTCCAAACGGTCTTGGTCTCCAGGTAGGCGTCGAGGCCGTCGCGGCCGTGCTCGCGCCCGACGCCGGAGGACTTGAAGCCGCCGAACGGCGCGGAGGGGTCGACGGCGCCCCAGCTGTTGACGTAGATCATGCCGGCGCGCAGCAGCGCGGCGAGCTTGTGGGCGTTGGACACGTCGCGCGTCCAAACCCCGGCGGCGAGGCCGTACTCGGAGGCGTTGGCGCGCGCGGCGACCTCCTCCAGGGTGTCGTAGGGCGAGGCGACGAGGACGGGACCGAAGATCTCCTCGCGGGCGACGGCCAGGTCGTCGGAGGTGGTGGTGAAGAGAGTCGGCTCGACGTAGTAGCCGCCGCTGTCGGTCAGCGTGGCGGAGCCGCCGGTCAGGAGCTCCGCGCCGGCGGCGCGGCCGGAGTCGATGTAGCCGAGCACGCGCGACTGCTGCTCGGCGGAGATCAGCGGCCCGAGCTGGGTGGCGGGATCGAGGCCGGGACCGAGCGGCGTCTGAGCAGCGCGCTCGGCGAGAGCGCTCACGACCTCGTCGAAGCGCTCGGCGGGGGCGAACAGGCGCGAGCCGGCGTTGCAGGCCTGGCCGGAGTTGAAGTAGATCGCCTGGAAGGCGCCGGCGACGGCCGCGTCGACGTCGGCGTCTGAAAGGATGATGTTGGGGGACTTGCCGCCGAGCTCGAGCGTGACGCGGGTGAGCGCGCGTCCGGCGGTGGCGCCGATCTCGCGCCCGACGGCGGTGGAGCCGGTGAAGGCGATCTTGTCGACGTCGGAATGGGCGACGAGCGCGGCGCCGGTGGAGCCGTCGCCGGTGAGGACGTTGACGACGCCGGGCGGGAACCCGACCTCGAGCGCGAGCTCGCCTAGGCGCAGCGCGCTGAGAGGAGCCTGCTCGGCGGGCTTGAGCACGACGGTGCAGCCGGCGGCGAGCGCGGGGGCGAGCTTCCAGGAGGCCATCAGCAGGGGGAAGTTCCAGGGGATGACCTGCGCGCACACGCCGACTGGTTCGCGTCGGGTGTAGCAGTGCATGCCCGCGCCGGCGGCGACGGGCAGGACGGCGCCCTCGATCTTGGTGGGCCAGCCGGCGAAGTAGCGCAGATGCGCGGCGGTGCCACGCACGTCGACGTACTGGGCGAGCCCGACGGGCTTGCCGTTGTCGAGCGACTCGATCTGGGCAAGCTCCTCGGCGTGCGATTCGACGGCGAGGGCGAGCTCGTGCAGGAGGCGCTCGCGTCCGGCGGCGGGCAGTTCCGACCAGGGACCCTCGAACGCGGCGCGGGCAGCGGCGAGCGCGCGGTCGGCGTCCTCGGGGCCGGCGAAGGCGACGTGAGCGATCTCCTGACCGGTGGAGGGGTCGAGCGTGGCAAACGTGCGCCCGTCGGCGGCCTCGGGGCGCTCGGCCCCGATCAGCAGGCCATGTGGTCCTGAGACGAACTCGCGCGCGGCGTCGCCGAGCGCGTCTGGGAGTGTGGCGGAGGCTGTGGTCATGGAATGCAGCCTACCTGTCGCAAGCGCGGGTGGGCATGGGTGGGAAACCCATGGCTCCGCGTCTTCGTAGAGACGCTGCTGGCGCCGGTTACCGCAGCTGCGGCATAACGATTGCGGTTTACGGGGTCAGGACGATCTTCAGCGCTTCGCGCCGGTCGTAGATCGCGTAGGCGTCGGGGGCCTGGTCGAGCGGCATGTGGTGGGTGACGAGCGGCGCGGGGTCGAGCAGGCCGGCGGAGACCAGCGCGAGCACGCGGTCGACGTGCGCGATCACGTTCGCGAGGCCCAGTCTGAGCGTCACGCCCTTCAGCCAGGCGAGTCCGAGCGGGACCTCGCCGCGGCCGGCGTAGGCCCCGATGCCGGAGACGGTGCCGGCGTCGCGCGCGAGGCTGATCGCCAGCGCCAGCGGGGCGGGATCGCCGACGGCGTCCACGACCACGTCGACGCCCACCCCCCCGGTGGCCGTGCGGATCGTGCGCTTGGGGTCCTCGTCGGTCAGGTGGATGGGCGTGGCGCCGAAGCGGCGGGCCATCTCGAGGCGGTCGGAGACGGTGTCGATCGCGAACACCTGCGTGGCGCCGGCGGCACGGGCGGCCTGGACGGCGCACAGCCCGACGGGTCCGAGACCGAGCACGGCGGCGGTGTCGCCGCAGCGCAGGCCGGCGTGGGCGACGGCGTGATAGCCGGTGCCGAGCACGTCGCCGGCGAACAGCGCGACGTCGTCGGACATGCCCTCGGGGACGCGGCGCAGGGTGAGGTTGGCTCGCGGCACGAGCAGGCGCTCGGCCTGGGCGCCCTGCAGGTCGCCGAGCTTGGAGCCGTGCCCGAAGGTGCGGCCGTGAGTGCAGCGGTGGTAGTCGCCGCGGATGCACGGCGCGCAGGTGGCGCAGGCGGTGTGAAAGCAGCCGAGCACGCGCTCGCCGACGGCGGCGCGCTCGAGCTCGGGCCCGGCGGCGAGGACGGTGCCGACGAACTCGTGGCCGATCGTGAAGCCGGGCTCGACGGGGACGCGGCCGTGGTAGATGTGCAGGTCCGAGCCGCAGATGCCGCTCGCGTCGACCCGGACGATTGCGTCGTCGGGACTGGTGAGCTCGGGCTCGGGCACGTCCTCGACGGCGACCTCGCCGGGGGCCTGGAAGGTGACGGCACGCATGGTCGCTCACCCTAAATGAGTCACGGCCCGTATGCTCCGAGCCGTATGGCGAAACCGTCCAAGGCAGTGTTGATCACCGGCTGCTCGTCGGGCATCGGCCGCGCGAGTGCGGTGCGGCTCGCGCAGAAGGGCTGGACGGTGTATGCGAGCGCGCGCCGGCCCGAGTCGATCGCCGACCTCGCCGATGCGGGCTGCAGGACGCTGCGGTTGGACGTGACCGACGAGGAGTCGATGCGCGCAGCGGTTGCGGAGGTCGAGCGCGAGCAGGGCGCGGTGGGCGTGCTCGTCAACAACGCCGGCTACAGCCAGAGTGGGCCGGTCGAGCAGGTCGAGATGGAGGCGGTGCGCAGGCAGTTCGAGACGAACGTGTTCGGGGTGGTCGCGCTGACGCAGCTGGTGCTGCCGCAGATGCGCGAGCAACGCTGGGGCAAGATCGTGAACGTCGGCTCGATGGGCGGGCGACTGACGTTTCCCGGCGGCGGGTTCTACCACGCGACCAAGCACGCGTTGGAGGCGATCAGTGACGCGCTGCGCTTCGAGGTGCGAGGGTTCGGGATCGACACGATCCTGATCGAGCCGGGGTTGATCGTGACCGAGTTCGGGAACGCGGCCGTGGCAAGCATGGACGATGTCGCCGAGGACGGTCCTTATGCCGAGTTCAACGCGAAGCTCACGCAGTTGACGATGGAGACGTACGAGGGCCCGATGCGCCACTTGGGCGGCGGCCCGGATGTGGTCGCGAAGGCGATCGAGAAGGCGATCTCGCGCAAGCGCCCACCGGCACGCGTGCGGGTGACGCCCTCGGCGCGACTTGCGATCGCGCAGCGCCGGCTCACGCCCGACCGTGCGTGGGACGCGGCGATGCGCACGCAGTTTCCGCAGCCGCGTTAGGCCTTCGTGGATCAGTCGGTGTGGCGCTTTGCCGAGATCTTTATCCCGACTCATCCAGAATCGCTTCCCAGTCTCCGTTTCTTGGCTTCACATCCCAGTCTGTGATCAAGTGTCTCACGACGAGCTCGAGTGAAACCATGCCGGTGGGAATGTGCAGAGGGCCAATCGTCGCCTCATCGGGAAACGTCCCATTGACATGAACATGAGCCCTGGGGTAAGCATTGTCCGTGCGCGGCACACGCTGATATTCCCAGCGAATCAACCACGAGCGAGGCGACGCGTCTGCTTGCAGACGGTAGGTGTAGGACTCCGTTCTTGCATGCCCAAGCTCGACCACGACAACGTGCTGCACGAACAGGCACGCCGCCGTGCCATACAGTTCAAGCGGAGCATCTTCTCCAGCAATTTCCCTGATCAGCTCGAAGAAGTCGGGATGCCCAACGATGGGAGCAACCGACAGACGCGAATCGCTGACGGTCCTGTTCAGGACACCGTTCAGACGATCGGCGAGACCTTGCGCAACTCTACGCGGCAGTTTTGTGCCCGTTCTGGCCGATACAGAGTTTTCCGATGAGATAGCCGACGGCTGGGTGCGAATCGTCGACCTTGCCGGTTGCGTAAGCCTCGATGAACTCCGCGACCGACATGCCAATTTCGCGCTGAACCTGGCGCTCCAGGTACGCGGCGTACTCCTCCGGGGTGCGCTCGATGATCGGCGTTCCGGCTGCTGTATAGGTGACCTCCATGATCTGCATGATAACCGGCGCTGACGAAGACGCGAGCGACTCAGAGCGGAAACCGCGGGTGGGGTCGCCCCAGCTCGAACCCCTGTGCGTAGTCCACGCCATAGCGACGCAAAAGCGTGAGCGTGGGTCGGTCGGTGACGTACTCGGCGATCGTGCGCACGCCCATGCCCCGGGCGAGCCCGACGAGGGCCTGCACGACGAGCTGGTCGTTGCGTGAGCCGGTCAGCCCGCGCACGAACGAGCCGTCGATCTTGAGATAGTCGAACGGGAGCCGGGTCAGGTAGTGGAAGGAGCCGTAGCCCGCCCCGAAGTCGTCCAGTGCGACGTCGCAGCCGAGCGCGGCCAGGCCCTGACAGAACGAGCGGGCGCGGTCCATGTCGGAGATCGCGGCGGTCTCGGTTATCTCGATCACGAGCCGGCTGGGGTCGGCGCCCTCGCGGCGCAGGCAGCGCTCGACGTGGGTGAGCATCGCGGGGTCGGTGACCGACAGCGCGGACAGGTTGATCGCCACGCGCGGACCGTCGTCGTGCGCGCCGAGCAGCGCGGCGACGCGGGCGAGCACGAGCCGGTCGACGTCGCGGACGAGGCCGTAGCGCTCGGCGGCGGGCAGGAACCGTCCGGGCGCGACCAGCGAGCCCGAGGGGTCGTCGGCGAGGCGGACCAGCGCCTCGTAGTGGGCGGGGCGCCCGTCGGCGAGCGAGACGATCGGCTGGTAGTGCACGGCGAACAGGTCCTCGTCCAGCGCGCGGCGCAGGCGTGCCAGCCACGGGCGGCGGTGCAGGCCCGCGGGCGAGGAGGGCCCGTCGGCGAGACCACCGCGGTAGCGCAGGTCGGGCGTGTCCGGCTCGGGGGTGCGCAGGATCAGGCGCGGAGGGACGTCGCAGGCGAGCGTGGTGGAGTGCATGGGGTCAGGGTTTCGACACAACCCGCCAAGGACCCTGCGCGGCACGGATACATGGAGGTTTGGGGGCAGAAACGGCGGCAAACCTGCGCAAGCCTGCTCATCCCCGCCCAAATCGCCCGCGGACGTGACGTGCGGGCGCTGCGGAGAGCGTCGCGAGCGCGCTCAACGGCGAGCATAGGGCCGTCGGGCACGGTCGGAGATCACGAGCAGCAGCGCCAGCAGCACGAAGTTCATGACCACTGACGAGCCTCCGTAGGCGACGAACGGGAGCGTGACTCCGGTCAGTGGGATCACGCGGGTGACGCCGCCGACGATCACGAACACCTGCATCGCGACGATGAACGACAGGCCGGTGGCGAGCAGCTTGGAGAAGGAGTCCTTGGCGAGCATCGCCGTCTTCAGACCGCGGGCGACGAACAGCAGGTAGACGAGCAGCAGGCCGGCGGCGCCGACGAGGCCGAGCTCATCGGTGATGACGGCGTAGATCAGGTCCGATTCGGGCACGGGCAGGATCGAGCGTCGCACGATCCGGTGATTGGCCAGTTCGACCGGGTACTGCAGCAGGGATTGGTCGAACCCCGTCCCGAGCAGGCCCCCGTCGGCCTGCGCGAACAGGGACTGGGCCAGCTGGTAGCTGCCGCCGGGCTGGTTGTACAGCGCTGGGTCGAGCGGGTGTTCCCAGGCGAGCACGCGCGCGTGCACGTGCGCGACATGCCCGGCCACGAACCACGCGCCCAGCGCGAACAGGACGAGACCGATCAGCGGGAACGACAGTCGCCCGGTGGCGACGTACAGCAGCGCGAGGAAGGCGCCGTAGAACATCAGGGAGGTGCCCAGCTCGCGGGTGATCAGCAGCGTCGCCATGGCGGCCCCCCATACGATCAGCATCGGGCCGAACTGCTTCATCGGCGGGATCGTCAAGCCGAGCACGCGCCTGCCGGCGGTGACGAGCACCTGACGGTTGTCGTGCAGGTAGCTGGCGAGGAAGATCACGATCGCGACCTTGCCCAGCTCGGCCGGCTGGAAGGAGACGCTCCCGAAGTGGACGTCGAGATAGGCGCCGTTGACTTCCTCGCCGATCACGGGCACGCGCGGCAGGATCGTCATGGCGATGCCGACCGCGGCGATCGTATAGCGGTAGCGCTCGAGCACGCCCACGCCCGGCCGGCGCAGGAGCAGGATCGTGGCGGCGAACAGCGCCAGTCCAAGCACCATCCACTGCGCCTGCTGGCGCGCGAGCACCGGGTCGATGCGGTAGACCATCACGATGCCGACGCTTGCGAGCACCGCGGCGAGCGGGAACAGGTAGGGGTCGGCGTTGGGCAGGGCGAAGCGGATCACGAGGTGCGCGGCGACGCAGAGCGCCAGGAACAGCGCGCCGTAGGTCAACGACACGCTCGAGGCATGGTTGAGCGTGAGGCTGGTGGCGGACGCGCGCGAGGTGTCCTGCTGCTGGATGAAGATCGCGGTGAACCCGGCGGTGACGAGCAGCGCGGCGGGGATCAGGCCCAAGAGCTCGCGGTTGCGGGGGCTGAGCACGTTGCGAGCGTACCGGCAGGCCCGGCAGGCATACGCCGTACTGTGCGCGGCAGTGGCGCCGATCGCCTGGCGTGCGACTCCGACCCCGACACCGTCATGGGACGCCGAGCGGCCGATCGCCCGGCGTGCGGCGCCGAGCGGCCCATTACCATTGCGACACGCGTGCCGCCTGGGGAAGCGGCTTCTGCCTGCGTATGAACGTGCGATGAGCGGCTATCCGGTGACATCCCAGGACGACGAGCGCCCCCCTTCGCCGGGGTGGGGGATGGCCAAGCGCTTTGCGATCGCCGCCGTGGCGATCGTCGCGCTCAGCGCCGGGGCGACGGCGACGGTGGCGCTGAACAAGATCACGGGCATCGCCGAAGAGGTGTTTCCGAAGCTGAACGAGATCAACGCGCCGAAGGGGGTGGTGACCGCCGAATACAGCGGTGGGCCGCAGACGTTCCTGATCCTCGGCACCGACCGGCGGGTCGGAGCGAAGGACTCTTACGACCGCGAAAACCCGCCGCACTCGGACACGATCCTGCTGGTGCGGTTCGACCCGAACCAGGGTCAGACCTCGGTGCTGTCGATCCCGCGCGACCTGATGGTCAACATCACGACCAAAAACGGGGAGAGCTATCCGAAGGAAAAGATCAATGCGGCGTACACGATCGGCAACAAACTGGGCGCCACCAAGGGTGGGATGGTGCTGGCCGCCGAAACGATCGAGCACGAAGTCTTCCCCGGATTGAAGATCAACGGCATCGTCGACGTGAGCTTTCAGGGCTTCATCAAAGTCGTCGACACGCTCGGCTGCGCGTACGTGAACGTCGACCACCACTACTACAACCAGAACGTGGGGTCCACGGAAACGGACTACACCTCGATCAACCTGCAGCCCGGCTATCAGAAGCTGTGCTACGAAAACGCGCTCGACTACGTGCGCTACCGCCACACCGACTCGGACTTCGTGCGGGTCGCGCGCCAGCA
Source organism: uncultured Solirubrobacterales bacterium (assembly GCA_963744245.1). Classification (GTDB taxonomy): domain Bacteria; phylum Actinomycetota; class Thermoleophilia; order Solirubrobacterales; family Solirubrobacteraceae; genus Palsa-744. Next base: position 1,868,884 of record CAVUST010000001.1, on the reverse strand, counting down.
GGACTTCCTGCGCGACCTGCGCGAGCAGATCTCTCCGAGCAACGAGCTCGGGCAGATCGACACGGTCGCCAGGGCCGTCGGGCACGCGATCAGCTCGACGTTCCACGCCTCCGCGAGCGAGCTGATTGAACTGTCGAAGCTGATCGCGTTCTCACAGACCAAGCCGCTGCGCCAGGTCAAGTTCCAGACCTCGAACGTCGACTTTCAGGGCGCGAACGGCGGCTCGTACGTGACTTCGACCCCCGAACTCGAGCAGGCGACGCTGGCGGAGTTCCTGCACGGCCACGAACAGGTAAGCCCGCCGACGCCCAAAGCACCCGCGCACGCCTCCCACAGCAGTCACGGCTCGCACGGAAGCTCGGGCGGGTTCTCGCTGCGCGCGCTCGACCTGTTCCCGACCTCCTCGGCGGGCAACGACGAAGCCGTCAAAGCGGCCGTCGAAGTGCCGTTCGGAGTGCTGTATCCCACAGTGCAGACCGGCCAGGCCGAACAGCAGCAGGTGCGCGCGTACACGCTCAAAGACCAGCAGGGCAACCTCCACCATGCCTACGTGGTCGTGTGGCGCCAGAACGCGATCGGCGGCTACTACGACTTCGAGGGCTCGGACTGGCTGAACCCGCCGCTGTTCGCGCACGCCCGCGTGCAGAGCATCGACGGACGCGCCTATCGACTGGTCGACGACGGCTCGCACATCCATGTCATCGGCTGGCGCTCGGGGCGGGTGCTGTACTGGCTGACGAACACGCTGCTGGAGGAACTGTCCAACCAGCAGATGATTCAACTCGCCAAATCCGCACAGCCCCTGCACTGAGGCCGGGGCAGGACCCCACGGTGAGCCGACGGTCACATCCTGCCGGCGTCGCGGGCCTGATCGAGCGCGGCGTTCACAAGCGCGTCGGCCTGCGCGTTCTGTGCTCGCGGCACCGTGCGCACGCTCCAGCGCTCGAACTCGCGCAGCGCCGCGAGCGCTTCCAGATGCAGCGGGCGCATCGCTGCGTGCTTGACCTTGTACTGCCCGTTGATCTGCTTGGCGATCAGCTCGGAGTCGTTGACGACCTCGACGTCCGTGACCCCCAGTTCGCGAGCGTGCCGCAGGCCGAGCAGCAGCGCGCGGTACTCGGCGACGTTGTTCGTGACCTCGCCGAGCAGCTCTGCGTGCTCGCCCAGGAGCTCGCCCGCGGGCGTGGAGATGACGCACGCGGCGGCCGCCGGTCCGGGGTTGCCGCGCGCGCCGCCGTCGACATGGACGATCGCCTTCACGCGGCGAGATTATGCATGTGGCTTGGGACGGTGCCCAGAACTACAGGGCGCGAACCAAAGGCGGGAGATCGCCGGGCATCCGCGCACGGCGACGGTTGCGGATGACGCGCTGCTGCTTGACGGCGTCCGTCGGGCGGGCACCCCGAGCGCGGCGGTCAGACTCGCGGCGATCGACGATCACCGTGACGTGGTCCTCGTGCGCGTAGTGCTCGGTGAGCTTCGGATACAGCTCCTCGGACATCTCGCGGGGTACGACGCAATAGATCATCGTGCCACCAATCCTACCAGCGACAGGGATCCCTCGGTTCCCGCCACACCGTTCGCGAGCAGGTCCTCGGCGGCGAGTTCGCTCAGCTCCGTGCCCTGAGACGCAATGCTCGCGCCGGGCGCCTCGTCGGAGAGATCGACCTCGTACCGGTACCAGCTCAGCTCCCAGGCGACCACAATCGCCACGACCGTGCTCCTCGACTCGGCCGGCGTTCGCACGCTGACGCTCGGCGCCCCCAGCGAACGGGCGACGCCCGCTATGCGACGCGGGTGCTCACCGGCGTTGAACACCTCCAGCGCGCGCAGCATCTTCGCGTCGCCGCTGCTCGGCGTCTCCTCGGCCGGCGCCGGGGCCGCGTCTGAGAACGGCGTTGCGGGCACGGGACGGGCGGTCTCGTCGATGCCGGGCGCGAGCGAGTCGGTCGTCGCGGCTCCGTGGTCGAGGAAGTCGTAGGCACCCTCGCCCGCATCCTTCGGCATGCCCGGAAGCTCGACCGCGCCCGTCCGATCGGCCCGCTCGCGCTGCTGGCGCAACCGGCCGAGCAGGTTGCGCCCCCGCCGCGGCCGGGCCGGGGGCAGGCTGACCGCATGATGGTCTGTCTCGCGCAGCCACCCCTCGGCACTGGCGCGCGGAGCGCACAGTTCGCACACGGTCCTGCGCCGCCCGCCCGCCAGGAACACGTCGGGCTGCTCGCCCCGCAGCAGCCGGCGTCCGCACACGTCGCAGGCGACGTCCGGCTGGGAGGTGACGATCATGCGGGTGGCCATGCGGACGCACCAGGGTATCGGGTGCAGCTCGACGTGGGCCGCCGCACCCCCGGACGCAAGGCTCGCTGCGCCCGCCCGTCGAGTCGAGACACCGCACCGCCGGCCCGGGGACGAGGATCCGCTCAGGCGTGGGCGGAGACGTGCTCGGCACCCGCCCCCTCGACGATCTTCCGCGCGAGCTGTCCGGGCACCTCCTCATAGCGCAGGAGCTCGAGCGTGTAGTCACCCCGACCGCCCGTGATCGAGCGCAGGTCCGGGGCGTAGCTGAGCATCTCGGCCATCGGCGCCTCGGCCTTGATCTCGGTCGTCCCCCCGGCCGGCTCCATCCCCTGGGGCCGTCCCCGGCGGCTGTTGAGATCGCCGATCACGTCCCCGACGCACTCCTCAGGGACCGACAGCGTGACGAGCATGATCGGCTCCAGCAGCACCGGATCGGCCGCGCGCAGCGCCTCGCGCATCGCCTGGGCACCGGCGAGCTTGAACGCGATCTCCGAGGAGTCGACGCTGTGGTAGGAGCCGTCGTACAGCCGCACGCGCACGTCCTTGACGGGATACCCCGCGAGCACGCCCGCGCTCATCGCCTCGCGCACGCCCTTCTCGACGGCCGGAACGAACGAGCTGGGGATCACCCCGCCCTTGATCTGATCGACGAACTCGAACCCCATGCCTGCCCGCAGCGGCTCGATCTCGATCTCACAGTCCCCGAACTGTCCGCGCCCGCCCGACTGCTTCTTGTGGCGCCCATGCGCCTTCGCGGCGGTGCGGATCGTCTCCTGGTAGGGCACACGAGGCGGCTTCAACGTGACCTCGACGCCGAAGCGCTCGCGCAGCCGTTCGACGATCACTTCGACATGCACCTGCGAGAGTCCCGCGACGATCTGCTCGCCCGTCTGCGGGTCACGGTGCAGGTCGATCGTCGGGTCCTCCTCCTGCAGTCGGCGCAGCGCGACGAACACCTTCTCCTCCTCGCCACGGCCGCCGGCCTCCACCGCGAACGCCATCACGGGCGCGGGAAGCTTCAACGCGGGCATCTCGATCTGGGTGTCTTGCTCGGTGAGCCAGTCTCCGGCGCGGGTCTCCTTGAGCTTGGCGACCGCGCCGACGTCGCCCGGTCCCAGCTCCTGCAGGTGGTCGGTCTCGGCGCCGGCGAACGCGATCAGCTGTCCGATCCTCTCCTTGGCGCGTGCACGCGCGTTCAGCACGTGGCAGTCGGCGCTGAGCGTGCCCTGATAGACGCGCAGCAGGTTGATCCGCCCCGCGAACGGGTCCGCGCGCGTCTTGAACACGTACGCGTACAGCTCGGCGTCCGGGTCCGCCAGCAGCTCAGACTCCCCCACCCTGAGCGCGCCGTGCCTGACGGGCGAGGGCAGGTCCTCGACGATCGCGTCCAGCAGCCGCGTGGTGCCGAGATTGCGCGTCGCCACTCCGCACACGACCGGGAATATCTTGCCGTGATTGGTGCCCTCCTTCAGGGCACCCACGATCTCCTCGTGCGCGATCTCCTCGCCCTCCAAGTACCGCTCCATCAACGCGTCACTGACCTCACTGACCTCGTCCATCAGTTTCTCGCGGCACTCGTTCGCACGCTCGCCGTACTCGTCCGGAATCGCGATCTCGCTCCACCCGTCACGTTCTGAGGAATCCTGCCTGAACGCGGTCATGTCGACGAGATCGATCACCCCCTCCAACTCGTGCTCTGAGCCGATCGGAATCTCGGTCGCGACGACATGCTGCCCGAACGCCTGCTTGAGCTGCTCCAGCGTGCGGTAGAAGTCAGCGCGCTCGCGGTCGAGCATGTTCACGAACAGCATCCGCGCGACGTCCAGCTCGGCCGCGCGCTGCCACAGCCGTGTCGTGGAGACCTCTACGCCCATCACCGCGTCCACGACGAACACCGCCGACTCGCACACGCGCAGCGCGCCAAGCGCGTCCGCGACGAAGCTCGACTCGCCGGGAGTGTCGAGCAGGTTCACCTTGCGCTCGCGCCAGTGCAGCGAGCTGAGCATCGTGGAGATCGACATCTGCCGCGCCTGCTCGTCCGCGCCGGAGTCCGACACGGTGCTCCCATCCGGCACCGACCCCAACCGATTGACGACCCCCGCCTCGAACAGCAGCGCCTCGTGCAGCGACGTCTTCCCGGCCCCGCGATGGCCGACGAGGGCGACGTTGCGAATCCGATCCGCTGCTTGGCGCATGACGGGTTTCCTCCTATGACCGGGTGTCAGCACCATACCGCGTGGTGGCGGTCCGATGAGACGAACTTCGCCGGTAGGGCGCTCACCGGATGATCTTGCCCTTCAATCGCCGCTTACATGCATAGCCGGCCACAGGCCGGCCGCCGACATCGTAAAGATCGATTCCGCAACTGGCCCATCTCCGGCAAGCCCACCAACCGCGTGCCACCGCCCGAGACAGCGGCGTAGCTCTGACAACACCAACCGCCGCCCCCAGCCACCGCCGGACCGGGGCCGCGCCAGTTGACAGTCCCTCTGACATGTAGCCGGAAAGGAAACCGGCGCCGGCTGGGCTGTCGCGAAGCGGCGAGCTATGGGTTACCCAAAAGAATCACTCCGCGAACGCCTCCTCCTGCATGCGCGAGCGCAGCCGCAGGACCGCCTTCGTATGCAGCTGACTCACGCGTGACTCGGTCACGCCCAGCACCTCGCCGATCTCGCGCAGCGTCAGGTTCTCGTAGTAGTACAGCGCGATCACGAGCTTCTCGCGCTCGGGCAGCAGCGCGATCGACTCGGCGATGCGGTCCTTCAGGTCGCCCACGTCCAGGGCCCTCGCGGGATCGGGCGCGCTCGGGTCCTCGATCGTGTCCATCAGCGAGACCTGATCGCCGCTGGAGTCCGAGGTGCTCCACAGCTCGTCCAGCGCGACCATCGAGGAGTTCGAGATCGCCAGCAGCGAGTCGTTCAGTTCCTCCACGGTGATCTTCAGCTCCACCGCCATCTCCTTGTCGGTCGGCGCGCGGTGCAGCGCGTTCTCGAGCTTCACGTTCGCGCGCTCCACTTCGCGAGCGCGCGAGCGCACGCTGCGCGGCACCCAGTCCAGCGAGCGCAGCTCGTCGATGATCGCGCCCTTGATGCGCATGATCGCGTACGTCTCGAACTTGATCTCGCGGGACAGGTCGAAGCGCTCGATCGCCGAGATCAGCCCGACGAGGCCGTAGGAGATCAGGTCGGCCTCCTCGACGTGCGGCGGCAGTCCAGCGGCGGTGCGCCCGGCGACGTACTTGACCAGCGGCGAGTACGCGACGACGAGCCGCTCGCGAGCGCGCTGGTCGTCCTCAGACTTGTATCGCCGCCACAGTTCGCGCAGCTCGATCGCTTTTACGTTCGTCTCCATCCGGGATCCTCGTCCTAGATCCTGTCTCCCTTTTGCTTTAGGCTCGGGGGTGGCTGCGAGCATAGGCGCTTTTCAGCTTCGCCGACTCCACGCGGGTGTAGACTTGGGTGCTCGACACGCTCGCATGACCCAGCAGCTCCTGGATCGAGCGCAGGTCCGCGCCGCCGTCCAGCAGGTGTGTGGCGTAACTGTGGCGCAGCGCGTGCGGACCGATCGCGCCCGCCGTGGACTCCACGCCGCAGTGGCGCACCCATCCCTTCAACCGCCGGCGCACGTCGCTCGTGCCCAGCCGCCTGCCGGTCTTCGACACGAACAGCGCCTGCTCGTCGCTCGCCGACTCGGCCAGCTGCGGGCGACCCCGCTCGAGGTACTCCCCCACCGCTTTGAGCGCCACCTCGCCGGCGGGCACGAACCGCGTCTTGCGACCCTTGCCCTCGACGCGCAGCTGCTCGGCGTCGTGATCGACGTCCCCCAGCCCCAGCGACACCACCTCCTCGGCGCGCAGCCCGCATGCGTACGCCAGCTCGAACATCGCCCGGTCGCGCAGCTCCAATGCTCCGCGCGCCGGGATCGCGTCCAGCAGCGCGGCGGCCTCGCGCGCTTTCAGCACGCGCGGCAGGTTGCGCGCGCGCTTGGGCGTGGACACGAGCTCGGCCGGGTTCTGCATCACCTCGCCGTGCTCGCGCTGGCTGTTGAACAGCGCCCTCAGAGCCGCCAGCTTGCGGGCGCTCGTGCTAGGCGCAAGCTCGCGCTCGGACAGCGCGGCGACATAGGAGCGCACGTCCTTCGGACCCACCTCCGCGGGGCGCAGTCTCCGCGAGTCTGCCCACGCGGCGAACTGCTCCAGGTCGGCGCGGTACGCGCGCACAGTCCTCGGGGCGGCGTCGCGGCGGGACAGGTCTTTGAGCAGCAGTCCGATCGCGGCCTGCCAGGCGCGAGCGAGCGCCAGATTCTGCTGCTCTTGCTGAACGTCTTCGCGCAGGCGCGCGGGTGCGCGTGCCTGCGCACGCGCGTCTTTGGCCGCCACGATCGTGGTCATGGCGACCTACTTCGCCGCCGCGACCCCCATGCCCTGCCCGCTGCCGACACCGACGGGCGAGCGCGCAGCGCCGCTCAGCAGTGGCTCCAGCACGCGCGCGAGCCCCTGCCAGTCCTCGGCGACGAGCACGTCCTCTTCCTCACACACGTCCCGGTTCCAGGGATGGGCGAGCGTGGCGACGGCGATCCCGCGTTCGAGCGCGACCGTGAGGTTCAGCGGGCTGTCGTCGATCAGCACGTCGATCTGCAGCTCCTCGCAGCGCGAGACCTTGTCCCAGGAGCAGCACACGTCGTCGCATGGCAGCCCGATCTCGCGCAGCCAGCGCGTGGTCGCCTCGGCGCAGCGCGGGTCGCGATGGCTCGTCACGTGGACGTAGTGGCCGTCGGCGTCGTGCCAGCGGCGAACCGTCTCGACCGCGCCCGGGTAGGGCGTGCCGGCGAGAATGCACTCCTCGCCGTGACTCTCCTCGATGCAGATTTGCAGCTGCTCGGGCTTCAGCCGGGTTATGCCCCACGTGAACTGCTCCTCGTAGGGCAGCTCGATCCCGAAGCGGCGCACGGCGATCTCCGAGAGCGTGTCCCAGTAGTGGTGCAGCGTCGAGTCGATGTCGATGGCGATTCTCATGGGTGTCGATGGCGAGGTTTCGGCTGCATCCGCGGCTGCGTGCGGGACCGCGACGCGACAGCCGGATTGCGAGCCCCCCGCGTGTGAGGCGGTAGATTATGCAGATGACGCCACCCACCGTGCCCGTCCCCGGCGGCGACGCCCTCGAAACCCCGTCCCGCAACGGTCATCACACCCGCGAGCATTACGGCCCGTCCGGACGGTCTCCGTGGCTGGACGTCGACTGGCGAGAGCACCAGCGCTGGGTGAGCGTCGCGGGCCAGCCGGTCAACACGATCGACCTCGGCGACCACGACGGCCCGCCGCTCGTGTTCGTGCACGGCCTCTCGGGCTCGTGGCCGAACTGGCTGGAGCAGCTGCCGGTGTTCGCCGACGATCACCGCGTGATCGCGCTGGACCTGCCCGGCTTCGGCCACTCCCCGATGCCCCGCGAGCGCATCACGATCTCGGGCTACGCGCGCCTGCTGGACGGCCTGCTGGACGAGCTCGGCATCGACGCGGCGACGGTCGTCGGCAACTCGATGGGCGGCTTCGTCTCCGCCGAGCTCGCGATCGCGTTCCCCCAGCGCGTCGAGCGCCTCGTGCTCGTCTCCCCCGCGGGACTGTCCACGTACCGCCACCCGCGCGGCACGCGCGCCTTGCCGGCCCTGCACCGCGGCGAGCGCATCGTCGCGGCGTACACCGCCTGGCTGGCGTCGAAGTCCGACCTCGTCACCAAGCGCGCGTTCCTGCGCAACGCCACACTCGGCCTCGTCACGCGTCACCCCGGCCGCCTCCCCGCCGCCTTGGCCGCCGAGCAGCTGCGCGGCGCCGGCAAGCCCGGCTTCGTCCAGGCCCTGGAAGCCAACCTCGACTACGACTTCCGCGACCGCCTCCCCGAGATCGCCTGCCCCACGCTGATCGTCTGGGGCGACAGCGATCGCGTGATCACCGTCAACGACGCCGCTGTGTACGCCGAGCTGATACCGGGCTCGCGCAAGGTCGTCTACGAGGACACGGGGCACATGGCGCAGATCGAGCGCCCGGACGGGTTCAACTCGCTGTTGCGCGAGTTTCTTGCTGAGTAGACTGCTCCTCCCTCTTCTCCTTCCCCTCAGCGCACGACCGCGCCCTCGGCGGCGCTGCCCACGAGCTTCGCGTACTTCTGAATCGCCACCTCGATGTGATCGCCGGCACGCGCGGGCTGCTCGTAGGCGCGCACTCGCCGTGAGATCTCCTCGTCGGACAGAGCCACGTCGATACGGCGCTCGTCCACGTCGATCGTGACCTCGTCCCCGTCGCGCAGCGCGCCGATGGGGCCGCCCCTGACGGCCTCCGGGGCGACGTGCGCCGCCATGAACCCGTGCGTCGCGCCGGAGAAGCGCCCGTCGGTTATCAGCACGACCGTCTCCCCCAGGCCCTCGCCGACGATGGCCGCGGTCACAGCGAGCATCTCGCGCATCCCCGGCCCTCCTGCCGGACCCTCGCCGCGGATCACCACCACGTCGCCCGCTCTGATCTGCTTGGCGAGCACGGCCGCCATCGCCGCCTCCTCGCCGTCAAACACCCGCGCCGGGCCCGTGTGCTTGCGGCGCCCGTGTCCCGCGAGCTTGACCACGCACCCGTCCGGGGCGACGTTCCCGCGCAAGATCGCGAACCCGCCCGTGGGCTTCAGCGGGTCGCTCAGCGGCCTTACGACCTTCTGGCCCGCAGTCTCCTTAGCGTCCAGTGCTTGTTCCCCGATCGTCTTGCCCGTGACGGTGATCGCCTCGCCGTGCAGCATCCCGGCTTCCTGCAGCCGTTTGAGCACGAGCGGCACCCCGCCCGCCTCGTACAGATCGGTCGCCACGTACCGCCCGCCCGGCTGCAGGTCGCACAGCAGCGGCGTGCGCTCGGAGATCGCGTCGAACTCGTCGATCGCGAGCCCAACGCCAAGTTCGCGCGCCACAGCCAGCAGGTGCAGCACGCCGTTGGTCGAGCCTCCGCTCGTCGCGACCGCCGCGATCGCGTTTTCCAGCGCCTCCTTGCTCATCACCTCGCTGGGCAGCCGCCCGGCGCGCAGCACCTCCATCACGAGTTCCCCGCACTCGCGCGCCACCGCCAGCTTGCTTCCGTCCTCGGCGGGCACCATCGCCGAGCCCGCGGGCGAGATGCCGAGCGCCTCGAAGGCCATCGCCATCGTGTTCGCCGTGAACTGTCCCCCGCAGGCTCCCGCTCCGGGCGAGGCCGCCTCCTCCAGGGCATGCAGTTCCTCCTCGGAGATCTTGCCGGCCGCGAACTCTCCGACGGCCTCGAAGACCTGTTGGATCGTGACGTCATGCCCCTTGTAGTGGCCGGGCCTGATCGAGCCGCCGTAGAGCATCAGCCCCGGGACGTCCAGGCGCGCGAGCGCCATCACCGTCCCGGGGATCGTCTTGTCGCAGCCCGAGATCGTCACGAGCGCGTCGAAGCAGTGTGCGCTCGCCACCAGCTCGATCGAGTCCGCAATCAGCTCGCGCGAGACGAGCGAGGCGCGCATCCCGGCGGTGCCCATCGTGATCCCGTCGGAGATCGCGATCGTGTTCAGCTCCATCGGCGTCCCGCCGGCCGCGCGGATCCCCTCCTTGACCTTCGCCGCGAGCACGCGATTGTTGAAGTTGCACGGCATCGTCTCTATCCACGAGTGCGCCACCCCCACGATCGGCTTCGCGAGGTCCTCCGCGCTGTAGCCGATCCCGTGCAGGTAGGAGCGCGCAGCGGCGCGCTCGGGCCCCTCGATCAGGGCCCTGCTGCGATGCTTGACGTCGAACGCTGGAGTGCTCACGCGGCGCGCACACTACCGGCGCCGAGCCGGTCCTGCCCGACACTCCGCGCCGTGGCCTGGCCGGTCTCCTCGCTCGTGGACCCTCCGCGGAGCCCACGCGCAAGCGACTCGTCCTGCTCGCGCTCCCAGCGGGCAAGCCGCTGCAGGTCGCGCCCCACTCGCTCCGGATCGACCTGCCGGCCCGGCAGGTGCATGTTCGCGTCGGCGATCAGCCTGCGCTCGTCCGCCATGAGCGCCATCCACTTCGCGAGCACGTCGTCGGAGTCGGGCAGTCGCGCACTCCCATACGGGCGGGAGTGGTCGGGGAACGCAACGCAGTACTCGCTCAGCAGCGCCCCCGTCCGCGGCACGTAGGAGACGATCGGCTTGTGCGGGTAGATCAGGTAGGCGTAGCGCTCGCCGGCCCGGCCATACACGCGCAGAAACCCCAGATCGCGATACATCGCCCACTCCCGAGCGTTCACGCACGAGCGCAGCAGCTCGCGTGCTCGCTGCTCGGCGCGGCGCTCACGGCCCGGGTCATAGTCCAGCTCCCGCGCCCCGCGACGCGCCCCGCCGAAGAGCGCGCGGCCTTCGCGCGCGCGTGCCCGCGCCGTCCTGATGCGCACCGCGACCTTCGGCCTGCTCAGCTCCCACACTAGTGCGCTCAGCACAAGCGCCGCGGTCGCCAGCCCGAGCTGCACCGTCGGACCTCGCGCGCTACCGCGACCCGCCGGCCGCGCGGGGAAAGAAGATCACGCGCTCGGCGTCGCGCGGCACCTCGGCAAAGCTCTTCACCAGCTCCGCCTCGCGTCGCCCGTCGGTCGTCTCGGTCGGCACCGCCGCCCACATCCCTGCGTCCAGCTCGCGCCTGAATGCCTCGATCAAGGCCCGCTCCTCCTCGGCGACGTCCACGTCGCCCTCCGCGAGCACAATCTCACCGTGACCGGGCTTCAAACGCAAGAGTCTCATCGTGGGCCGGGCTTCATGCGCAGGAGCTTCATCGCCATCCGATTATGGCACGGAGGCGCGGTCCGGTTCTCAACTCGCGCGCATCCGCTTCAGCCCGAGCACGTCCACCGGACCCGCGCCCGCGCCCACGTCGCGCAGCCCGCCCGCGACCGCCTCGCCCGCGAGTCTGCGCGCGACCGTGGCCGCCTCCAGGCGGGTGTCGCCCAGCGCGAGCCGCGCCGCGAGCACCGCGGAGTGCGTGCAGCCCGAGCCGTGCGACGCACCGTCGGGACGTCGCTCGCCGGGGATCTCGATGACCGGCGCTCCACCCCGCGGGTCGCTCGCTCCCCGCTCGATCAGCAGATCGACAGCGCGCGCACGATGCCCCCCGGTGAGCACGACCGCTGCTGGACCCAGCGCGAGCACCGCCCGCGCCAGCTCTCGCGCCTCGTCGTCCTCATCCTCTTCAGCGACTGCGCTTCCCGCGCGTGCGGGTAGCCCCGCCAGCATCCGCGCCTCCGGCAGGTTAGGCGTGAGCACGCTCGCGCGCGGCAGCATCTCGGCGATGAGCGCGTCCTGCGCGTCCGCCTCCAGCAGGCGCGCGCCGGACTCGGCGACCATCACCGGGTCGACCACCACAGGCGTTCCCGCCGGCAGCTCATCCAGCGCGCGCGCCACCGCGTGCGTGACCGCCGCCGTGCCGAGCATTCCCACCTTGACCGCATCCACGCCGACGTCGCCAACGACCGCCCGGACCTGTGCGAGCACCATCTCCGGCGGCACCGCATGGATCGCCTGCACGCCCACCGTGCTCTGCGCGGTGATCGCGGTGATCGCGCTCGTGCCATGCACGCCACAGCGCGCGAACGCCTTCAGGTCGGCCTGGATGCCCGCCCCGCCCCCCGAGTCCGAGCCGGCGATCGTCAGCGCGATCCGGGTTGCACCCATGACCTCTAGGAGCGGCGGCGCGGAAAGATCGTGTAGCTGCCGATCGCGCTCACCAGCAGGCGACCGTCCTCGTGGCGCACCTCGCTGTGCAGCACTGCGGTCGTGCGGTTGCGCCGGTCGAGCGTGGTCGAGCACACGATCTCGCCCTCGGTAGCCGTCTGGACGTAGTTGACCGAGATGCCGATCGTCGCGATCCGCTCCTCCGCGGTCGTCTGCGCCCACAGCGTCGAGCCCATGCAGTAGTCGACCAGCGCATACGTGACGACACCCGACAGCAGGCCGCCCGCATTGATCAGCTCCGGGCGGATCTGCAGGCGGACGGTCTGCGGATCGTCCCAGCGCATTCCCATGAACCCGCTGACGCCATCGATCGACCCCGGCCCGCCAGCGGGAACATCGGGAGTACCGGCCGCCGACTGAGCGTCCAAGGTCGGCATATTGCTCACCTCCGAAGCGCCCGAAGCGGCTCCCACGAGTCCGGATGTGGGCGCATACGCATCGGCGGAAGGACTGTCGAGAGCGTCATCCATGCCCCGAGAGGCTACGCGAGCGCGCCCATTCGCGTCCCCACGAGGCCGTCGTCACAGATTTGTGACGGTCCTGAACGTGAATCGTCACAAATGCGCGCCTACGGTCACACCTGTCGATCTAGCGTGCTCGGCATGCGTAAGACAGGCATTCCCGAGTCGATTTCCGACGCCGACGACGGCAAAAATCCGAAACCGGCCGACCCGCGCCAAAAGCTCGGCCGGCGCGGCGAGGAACTCGCCGCCGAACACCTGCGCCGCCTGGGCTTCTCCCCGTTGGGACGCAACGAGCGCACCCGTTACGGCGAGATCGACCTGATCGCGTTCAATGGCGAGACACTCGTCTTCGCCGAGGTAAAGAGTAGGCGTGTGGACCTCCGTCCGGGCGGCCCTCGACCAGACCAGCAGCCGCTGCACTGGCTGCGCCCCAGGCAGCGCATCCGCCTGCGCAAACTCGCCACCGCCTGGCTGACGAACGAGAAGCACATCCGCCCCACCGCCCACACGATCCGCTTCGACGCGATCGGCGTGATGATCGACAGCAAAGACCGACTGCTGCGCTTGGATCATGTGGAGGGGGCTTGGTGAGTTGAGAACCGTCCCCCATACGAGCCCTTCGAGGCCACACTCCAACCTCGCAACCCCGTCGCCCAGGACACGTGTCCATACGCTAGGTAGTGCGATACGCGCTACGCTAACTCGTGTGTCACGCTCCCCTTCCCCCCTGTCGCTGAGATTGGGACAGGACGGCCAAGACGCACTCCGGGAAATCGCTCGTCGCCGGGGTATCAGCCGCGCCGAAGCGGCACGACAGGCAATCCGTGAGACGGCCGCGCGCGATCGGCTGCGCAACGGGTTGGCAGCGGAGGCTCGGCGCCTCATGGTCGACCCCGCTTATGCGCACGAGGCACGAGACGTCGCGGCGATGATGGAGGAACTGCGTGGTCCGTGGTGACGTGCATGCGATCACCTTCCCTCGCAAGCGAGGGCATGTCCAACATGGACGTCGCTACGCCGTGATCGTGCAATCAGACGATCTCTTGACTCTCTCCACCATTGCGGTGTGCCCGACATCGAGCTCCGCACCTGTAGCGAGCTTCCATCCCGAGATCGTGTTGAGCGGCGAGTCGACGCAGATCCTTTGCGAGATGATCGGCGCGGTGGACACTCGAGCCTTGGGGGAGCAGGTCGGACACCTGACGACAGACGAGATCCGCGCGATGGACGATGCGCTCATGATGGTGCTCGATCTCCCGGGCTGATCGCCGAGGACGCTCAGAGCGCCAGCTGCTGATAGGCCAGCGACTGAAACGACATGCGGTGCAGGGGCGAGACGCCTTGCCGTGCGATCGCTTCGCGGTGAACGGGGGTTGAGTAGCCGACGTGCTCGGCAAAGCCCCAGCCGGGGTGCAGAGTGTCGGCGTGCTGCATGTAGCGGTCGCGGGTGACCTTGGCGACGATCGACGCGGCTGCGATCGCGGCGCTCGTGGCGTCGCCGTCCACGATCGCGCGCTGAGGACGCTCGAACTCCGGCACGGAGAAGCCGTCCACGAGACATATGACCTCGCCGGGAACACCGGCGGTGACGTTGCGCAGCGCGTCGCGTAGCGCAGCGAGGTTGGTGACGTGCAGGCCACGCCCGTCAATGCCCCCCACACTCCGTGAGATGACGGCGACGCGAGCAGCACAGCGCAGCACGAGCGGGTAGAGCTCCTCGCGCGCCTGCGGGGAGTGTTGCTTGGAGTCGTTGAGCGCGCTCAACGAGCGCAACTCGCGGGTGGTGAGCGTGTCGTAGTCGAACAGGACACCGGCGGCCACGAGGGGGCCGGCGAGACAGCCCCGGCCAGCCTCGTCGGCACCTGCGACCAGTGAGACTTCGAGGCGACGGTCGAACGCGAACAGCCGCCGTCCGCTGGTGCGAGCCCGCGCGCGGCGACGCCGGGCCCTTGCAGAGCCCGCTGGTGGTCGTGGGGCAGGCGCTTCGCTCACGTCGCAACCACCAACGTCGGTGCGCCACTAGCGGACCGTAGGCCAAGCTGGCCGAAACGGGGATGCTGGCCGAACGGGGGATGCGAGCGCAAGCGAGTGTCTCCCCGCTTCGGCAGCGAGTGTCTCCCGGCTTCGGTCAGGACGCAGGGAGCGTGGCGTACTAAGTACGCGTGCTGGCCGATCGGTCGATCGCATCTGATCGACGATCGGTAAGGACGCAGTAGCGCGGCGGCATACGGCCCGCTAGAAGAACCCGATGCGGTCGGGGGGCCAGTAGGTGGCGAATGCTTCTCCGATGATCCACGAAGTGGGGACCGGCCCCCAGAATCTGCTGTCGTCGGATTCGCCACGGTTGTCCCCCATCATGAACCAGTGTCCGGCCGGAATCCTGATCGGGACCGGGAAGCTGCACTCGGCGCTGCCTTCGCACTGACGAATGTAGGAGTCCTTCTCGACATGACCGTTGCGGGTGACGTGGCCTTCGTGGATCGAGATCACATCGCCCGGGCCGGCGACGATGCGCTTGATGAAGTTGACGCCCGTGTCCTCTTTCGGGATCGGTTCCGAACAGGCCGCGCCACCCAGCTTGACGGTGTGCGGGACCGGTCCGCACTCCTGCTGCTGAGCGCCTTCGGGCGGGTGGAAGACCGTGATCTGCCCGACATGCGGTTTGCTGAAGTGAGTGCCGATGCGATCGACGAGCACTCGCTGACCGACCGCCAGCGTCGGTTCCATCGAGCCGCTGGGAATGCGGTAGGGCTTGACGATCCACGCCTGGATCGCAAGCGCAAGACCGAGTGCGACGAGCACGATCACAACCAGCTCGACGAGCGAGCTGGCCGTCGATTTGGAGCGCTTGGCGGCGCCGGGCTTTGCGCCCGGGCTCACGCCGGCGTGTCGCCGGCGACCTCGCCTCCCTGGGTGTCGCCGGCATCGGGGGATGGGGAATCGGGCGCGGGCGTCTCGGACTCGTTCTCCGCGGACGCCTCTGACGACAACGACGACGATGCCGACGTCGATGCCTCTGTCTGTGTCTCGGTCCCCCCGGGCGCCTGTGCCTGTGCGGATTCAGCCCCCCCGGGCTCGACCATCTCCCCCTCGGCTCCCTCAGCATTCTGTTCCGCCGCGGCGTCGCTCTGCTCCGCCTCCGCGCCACTCTCGGCGGGCGCTTGGGCCTGTGCCGGAGCGTTCGTGGCGGCGCTCTCGACCTCGACTGCGTCCTGCGCTGCCTGCACGCCCTCGGCCACGGTCTCCTCGGCGGTCATGCCCTCCGCGTCGGTCGCCCCGGCGGGCTCGTGCAGCAGGCCGGGCTCGACCGCCTGTTCGGGACCGGTGTAGCGGCGCTCGCGCACACGCGCGCGCTTGCCGACGCGATCGCGCAGGTAGTAGAGCTTCGCTCGCCGCACATCGCCGCGGGCCGCCAGCTCGATGCGCTCGATCTTCGGAGAGTGCACCGGGAACATGCGCTCGACGCCGACGCCGAAGGACTGCTTGCGCACCGTGAAGGTCTCGCGCGCGCCGTGCCCCTGGCGCTTTATGACGACGCCCTCGAACACCTGCACGCGCCGGCGGGTGCCCTCGATCACCTGGAAGTGGACCTTGACACGGTCACCCGCCGCGAAGGCAGGGACGCGGCGCAACTGCGCGCGCTCGATGGTTTCGATAACGCTGCTCATAACGTAAGGGGTGCGAGGCATCGCGCCGGGACAACCGCTCCAGAAGCCCCTGAGGAGGACGTAACGGTCGGCGCGGTCAGGAATGGTAGCGGACAGTCGATCCTTGCGCCCCCGCTCCCGGCGCGCACACCTCGCCTCATGGGACTGTGAGGGAGCGTCGCGCCTGCCGTGGATCTCACGCCCGGCGACGTGCGCCGAGCGGCATCATCCTCCGGATCGCTCCTCCGCGTCGCCTCCGGCGTGCGCATCATCCCGTTCCCGACTGCGCTGCCGCCGCCAGCGTGCAATGCGCTCGTGATGCCCGGACAGCAGCACCTCGGGCACTCGCCACCCGCGATACTCGGCCGGGCGGGTGTAATGCGGATACTCGGGGTGTCCTTCCAGGGCTGCGCTGAAGGACTCCTCGATCGCGGACTCCTCGTGCCCGAGCGCACCGGGCAGCTTGCGCAGCACGGTGTCGCACACGACCATCGCCGCCAGCTCGCCGCCCGCGAGGACGTAGCGACCGATGGAGATCTGCTCGGTCGCGAGGTGCTCGAGGATGCGCTCGTCGAAGCCCTCGTAGCGACCGCACAACAGCGTCAGCGCCGGCTCGGCCGCCAGCTCGCACGCGAGCTCGTCGTCGAGCAGGCGTCCGCCGGGGGTCAGCGCGATCACCCGGCGCTGCTCGCGCAAGCGCACCGGATCGATCCCGTAGCGGGCCCGCAGCGCGCTGTCGAGCACGTCCACGCGCAGCACCATCCCCGCGCCCCCGCCGAACGGCGTGTCGTCCACCTGCCCGGCGCCGAGCGGAGTGTGCTCGCGAAAGTTCACGCACTCGATGCGCGTGCCCGCCGAGAGCGCGTTGCGCACGTGGCGCTGCTCGGCAAGCCACTCGAACCATGCGGGGAACAACGTGAACACGTCGATCTCCACGACGACCTCACCCCGCCTCGATGAAGGCCATGTCGACGTCGATCGTGCCCGCAGCGACGTCGACGCGGCGGATCGCGTCCTTGACCATCGGCACCAACAGCGGTCCGCCGGCTCCCGTGGCGACCTCCAGCGCCTCGCAGGAGGGCAGCTCGAGCATCCGTGTCACCGTCCCGACACTACGCTCCCCGTCGACGACGACGCAGCCCTCCAGCTCGTGCGCCCACCATTCACCCTCCGCCAACGACGGCGCGTCCGCCGCTGCGACCGTCAGCTCCCGTCCACGCAACGTCTCGGCGCCGGCGCGATCCTCGACGCCCTGGATGCGCACGATCGGACGCCGATCGGTCCCGGCGCGACGCACGATCGTCACGGTCCTGTCGGCAACGGTGACCGCCGTGCCAAGCTCGAGCAGGCGTGGACGAGCGCCCGTCACGTAGAAGCTGCCGTCGAGACCGTGCGCACGACCCACCCTGCCCGCGGACAGTCGATTGTCCGCAACCGAGTCCCGTGGGTCCCTGGAGTCCCGATCGTCGGCCATCGTCCGGTTCCGTCTCGCCGAGGAGCGCGCGAGGCGCTTTCAATCGACGATGTCGATGAGCACCCTGCGTCCGGCGCCCGTCGCGGCGGCTTTGACGACCGTGCGCAATGCGTGGGCGGTGCGTCCGCCGCGTCCAATCACCTTGCCGTAGTCCCCGTCGGCGACGCACAGCTCCAGCACGATCGTGCCATCGTCCTCCTCGAACTGCTCGACCGACACGTCTTCGGGCTCATCGACCAGTCCTTCGGCGAGATACTCGAGCAGCCGGCGCGGGATCTCGCTGGGGTTGTCCTCTTGCGTGGCCACGTCCGTGCCCCGGCGCGCAGCCGCGTCAGTCGGCCTGAGGTGTGGTGATGCCCTGGATGCGGAGCAGCTTGCGTACCGTGTTCGACGGTTGCGCCCCGCGCGCCAGCCAGCTGCGCGCGCGATCCTCGTCGATCGCGATCGTCGAGGGATTCGTCTGCGCGTTGTACTGGCCGATCGTCTCGATCACGCGACCGTCGCGCGGCGAGCGCTGGTCTGCGACGACCACGCGCCAGATCGGGTCCTTCTTGCCGCCCACCCGTGTGAGCCTGAGCCGTACCGACAACTTGTTCCTCTCTTTATTCCTATGCGCCTGACCTTGTTGTCTTGCGCTGTGTCCTGCTTTGCTGACTATCGCTGTTTGGCCAATCGGTTAGAGAGCTTAGACGGTGCGCGAGTCCGTGGCGGCCTGGGGCTCCCTACCGCGCTTGGCGCATGAGGGCGCCGACGTCGGGCATCTTGCCGCGCCCCACCTGCTTCATCAGCTTGCGCGTCTGGCCGAACTGCTTGACGAGCTGGTTGACCTGCTGCACGCTGGTGCCCGATCCGCGCGCGATGCGCAGCCGGCGCGAGCCCTTGATGAGCTCCGGGCGGGAACGCTCTGCGGGGGTCATCGAGAGGATGATCGCCTGCACCCGGTCGAGCTCGCGCTCGTCCACGTTCATGTTCTGCAACTGCTGGCCGGCGAGTCCGGGGATCATGCCGAGCAGATTGGTCAGCGGGCCCATCCGCCGGACGGTCTTCAACTGGGCGAGGAAGTCGTCGAGGCCGAATTCGTCGCGCCTGAGCTTGCGTTGCAGCGCCGTCGCCTCGTCCTCGTCGAACTGGCGCTCGGCCTGCTCGATCAGGCTCATCACATCGCCCATCCCGAGGATCCGCTGAGCCATGCGGTCGGGATGGAAGCGCTCGAACTGGTCGAGGTGCTCGCCCGTGGAGGCGAACATGATCGGCTTGCCCGTGAGCGCTCGCACCGACAGCGCGGCGCCACCGCGCGCGTCGCCGTCGAGCTTGCTCATGACGACACCGTCAAACTGGACCTCCTGCGCAAATCGCTCGGCCACGGCAGCCGCGTCCTGGCCGGTCATCGCATCCACGACCAGCAGCACGTCCGTCGGCTTGAGCGCGGCGCGCATCCGCACGAGCTCGGCCATCAACTGCTCGTCGACGTGCAGGCGGCCACTGGTGTCGACGATCAGCACGTCCTTGCCCTCCTGCGTGGCGCGCTCCAGGGCCCAGGTGGCGATGTCTACCGGGTCGCGCTCAGTCCCCTGCTCGTAAACGTCTGCTCCCGCTTGGGCACCGACCTTCATGAGCTGCTGCACCGCCGCCGGGCGGTAGGTGTCGCATGCCGCCACCGCGACCGACGCACCGCGCTCGGAGCGCAGGTGCCGGGCGAGCTTCGCGGTCGCGGTCGTCTTGCCGGAGCCCTGCAGCCCGGCCATCAGGATCACGGTTGGGGGGTGCGCGGAGAAGGCGAGTCCGGCCGCGGCGCCGCCCATCAGCGAGGCGAGCTCCTCGGCGACGATCTTGACGACCTGCTGAGCGGGGTTCAGCCCGCCGATCACGCCGGCGCCCAGGCAGCGCTCCTTGACCTGCGCGGTGAACTGCCGCACGACCTTGAAGTTGACGTCTGCCTCCAGCAGCGCGAGGCGGATCTCGCGCATCGCGGCATCGACGTCCTGCTCGCTCAGCGTGCCGTGCCGGCGGACGTCGGCCAGGGTTGCCTGCAGCTTCTCGGCGAGCGCATCGAACATGGGTCACTGATGATTCTCGCAGCCGCCACTCCGGCGGCCGCTCGTCAGCTCAGAGCGTCTCGGGACGCTGGTGGCACGTCGAGCATCGCGGGTGGTGTATGACATCGCGGAAAGGGCGTCTCAACCCGGCAGACATTGGGGCGTGGACCCTCAATCCTTGCTGCCGCCCGCGGACGGGTCTGGCGGCGCCGGCGGCCGCTTGGGGGCGCCGCCGAGTGCGGACGGCGGGTGCGGTGGCTCGGGCTCACGCCCGGACGTGCGCCGCGAGAGCGCCTCGCCGATGCCGCCGAACGCCTCGGCGAACTCGCTCGGCACGACGAACACCTTGTTCGCGTCGCCTTCAGCCAGCTGAGGGAGCATCTGCAGGTATTCGTAGCTCAGCAGCTCCCGATTCGGTTTGCCCGCGTGAATCGCGCTGAACACGGTGTCGATCGCCTTGGCTTCCCCCTCGGCGCGCAGGATCGCGGCCTGGCGCTCGCCCTCGGCGTCGAGGACCGCCGCCTGCTGGGCGCCTTCGGCGGTGAGCACCGCCGCCTGCTTGGCCCCCTCGGCGGTCAGGATCTGAGACTGCTTCTCGCCTTCCGCGGTCAGGATCGCGGCGCGACGGTCGCGCTCGGCGCGCATCTGCTTCTCCATCGCGGTCTTGATGTCCGTCGGCGGATCGACAGACTTGATCTCCACCCGGTTGATTCTGATCCCCCACTTGCCGGTCGCCTCGTCCAGGACGGTGCGCAGCTCGGCGTTGACGTTCTCGCGGGCCGTGAGGGTCTCCTCGAGCGTCAGCCCGCCGATCACGTTGCGCAGCGTCGTCACGGTGAGCTGCTCGATCGCCTGCAGCGGGTCGGCGATTTCATACGTCGCCGAGCGCGGATCGGTGATCGTGAAGTACAGGACCGTTTCGATCGCAACGACCACGTTGTCCTCGGTGATCACCGGCTGCGGCGAGAAGTTCACGACCTGCTCGCGCAGATCCACGAGCGGTCGCACCCGGTCGATGAACGGCGTGACGATCGTCAGACCCGGCTCCAGCGTGCGGCTGTAGCGGCCGAGCCGCTCCACCACCCCGGCCTTGGCCTGGGGGATCACGCGGATCGTGCGCGCCGCGACGAGCAGCGCGAACAGCACCACGACGGCGATGACGATGATTGCGACCATTGGTCAGCTTCCTTTCTCGTTGTGCTTGCGACTCAATGCATCACAAGGGCTGTGGCCCCACGTATCTCCACGACCTCGACCCGCTCGCCCGCGTCGATGACCTCGTCTTCGTCATAGCTGCGTGCGGTCCACACCTCGCCGTCGATCTTCACGCACCCGACACCCTCCCCGTTGGCGATCCGCTCGATCACAACCGCGGGCTTGCCGACAAGCGCCGCGGCGCCCGTGCGGATCGCAGGGGGCAGCCGGCGATGCCTGCGCGCGAAGGGTCGCAGCGTGGCAAACACGATGCCCGACGCAGCCACGAACACGATCGTGCTGAGCAGCGCTCCGACACCCAGCAGGCCCACGACCGCGGCCAGGCCCGCGCCGATCGCGAACGGCGCGAGATAGAACCCGCCCTGGTGCATCTCCCCGATGCCGAGCAGGCATGCCGCGACGAGCCACACGATCCATGCAGACATGCCTTTCAGGTTACCCCTCAGAGCCCCTCGCGCATGGAGCCGAGCCCCGCCGTGCCCCGCGGAGGGCCACACGGGTCATGGGTCGGCGATCAACGCCCGCGCGAACTCCTCGGGATCGAACGGGCGCAGGTCCTCGACCGTCTCGCCAATCCCGATCAGCTTCACCGGCAGCTTGAGCTCGTCCGCGATCGCGAGCGCGATCCCGCCGCGAGCGGTCCCGTCGAGCTTGCTCAGCACGACCCCGGTGACGTCGGCCGCGGTGGCGAACGTCCGGGCCTGGCGCAGCCCGTTCTGGCCGGTGGTGGCGTCGATCGTGAGCAGCGTCTCGTGCGGAGCCCCCTCCAGCTGGCGGGCGATCACCCGGCGGACCTTGCCGAGCTCGGCCATCAGGTCGTGCTGGGTGTGCAACCGTCCGGCGGTGTCGATGATCGCGACGTTCGTTCCCTCGGCACGGGCGCGGGCGATCGTCTCGAACGCGACGGCGCCCGGGTCCGACCCCTCCGGGCCGGTCACGACCTCGCACCCGGCCCGCTGTGCCCAGCCTTCCAGCTGCTCGCTCGCGGCCGCCCGAAACGTGTCGGCCGCACCGAGCAACACGGTGCGGCCCAGCTCATGGCGCAGGTGCCAGGCGAGCTTGCCGATCGTGGTGGTCTTGCCGGTCCCGTTCACACCCACTGCCAGGATCACCGTCGGCTGAGGACGGACGTCGATGCGGCTCTCGCCCACGCGGGCGGTCTGAGCGAGCAGGACGATCAGTCGCTCGCTCAGCGCCTCGCCGACCCGGCCATCCTGGCCGTGTGCCCCGAGCTCACCGGCCTCGGCCTCGAGCGTACCCACGATCGATGCCGTGGTGCGCGCGCCGACGTCGGCGAGGATCAGCGCCTCCTCCAGCCGTTCCCACGCGCCGGCGTCGAGCGTGCCGAACAGCGTCGCCTGGATCTCCCCGCCGAGCGCCTCGCGGGTCTTCGAGAGGTTCTCGCGCAGGCGGCGGAACAGTCCTCGCCGGGATGCGGCGGGCGCCCCGGACGGCGCCTCGCGAACGGGCGTGTCGGTGATGAACAGCTCGCTCCAGTCGCGCGCCACGGGCCGCGCGACGATAGCAGCGCCCGCCCCAGCCCGCCGGACGTGCGCGGGAGCATCTGCGCTCAGAGCCTCAGGCGCGGCTCAGGCGACCTCGGCGACGGGCGTCTCGGACTGGCCGGCGTCCTCCTCTTCAGCGGCGCTCGGCGTCACCGCCTCGGGGGGCAGCCGCCGCGAGAGCACCTTGGAGACGCCGTCGCCGCCCATCGACACGCCATACAGCCAGTCGGCGGCCTCCATCGTGCGCTTCTGGTGGGTGATCACGATGAACTGGGCCCTGTCGGCGTAGCGGCGCAGCAGCGCGAGAAAGCGGTCGAGGTTGAGATCGTCCAGCGCCGCCTCGACCTCGTCGAGGATGTAGAACGGGCACGGGCGCGCGAGGAACACGGCGAACAGAAACGCGAGCGCGGTCATCGACTTCTCACCGCCGGACAGCAACGACAGGCGCTTGGTCGACTTGCCTGCGGGCGTAATCTCGATCTCGACGCCCATCGCGTCCTCCTCCTCGCCCTCGCCGCGAGCGCGCTCCTCCTCGCGCTCGGCCTCCGCGTCGGCCGCAGCCTCCCCGGCGTCGGCGCTCGTCGCGGAATCCCCGCCGGAGCCGGCGCTCTCCGCGGGGGACTGCCCGCCGAGCACGGCGCGCGGTGTGTGCTCGTCGCGAACAAGCCGCAACCGTCCGCTGCCCCCCGGGAACACGTCCCCGACGAGCTCCTCGAAGTTGCGTGCCGCGGCGGCGAACGTCTGCTCGAACGTCTCTGAGATCTGGCGATCGGTGTCCCTGATCACCGTCCTCAGCTCGCGCAGCGCGGTCTCCAGGTCAGCGCGCCGAGTCTCGAGCTCCTCGACGTGGGCGAGCGCCTCGGCGTACTCCTCCTGCGCCAGCGGGTTGACGGGTCCGAGCTGCTCGCGTCGCCTCCTCAGCCGCTGCACGCGCGCCTCCAGCGCGCTCGCCTCCTCGGGCGGGAGCGGCTGCGAGTCCTCGCCGCGCTCCTCAGGCAGCGGGCGCTCCAGGCGCTGGGCGATGACGCTCAGCTCCTCGGCGGCCTCACCGGCCTGGTCGCGCAGTCGCTGGGCGGAAACCTCGGCGGCTGTCACGGTCTCGCCGAGTGCCCGCAGGCGCGCCTGAATCTCGGCCTCCTCGTTAGCGCAGGAGCGCAGCTCGGCCGCGACCTCCTCCCCCGCAGCGTGATCGCGCGAGAGCTGCTCCTCCAGCTCCACCAGCAGGGCCTCGGCGCCCCGCGACACAGACGCGAGCGCCGCTGCGATCCGCCGCGCGCAAGGCTCCAGCGTCATGTCGGCCGCACGCCTGGCCCGCAGCCGCGCGATCCGCTGCTCGCGCTGGGCACGTTCGGCGGCCAGCCGCTCGGCCTGCCTGCGCTCCGCAGCGAGCTCGCCCTGCAGCTGCGCGCGGCGAACCGCCAGCGGCCCCTGCTCGGGAGCGCTGCGGCGCTGCTCGATCAGCCACCCGGCGCGACGCTCGGACTCGGTCGCCTCGGCGAGAGTGCGCTCGCACTCGCGCAGCGCCTCCTCGGCCTCGGCGCGGGCGTCGTCTGAGTCGCGCACCGTCTCCAGCGCCGTCTGCGCCGCCACCCGGGCGGCGTGCTCGACCTGCACCGCCGCCTCGCTGGAGGCGATCAGCCGCTCGCGCTCGTTGCGCCGCGCCAGCACCCGCTCGGCGCCGCCCTCGCTGATCTGACGCACCTCGCCCCAGGCGGCGAACAGCACGCGCCCGGACCTCGTGACCGCGATCCCACCAAACCCCTCGGCGACGTCCTGCAGGCGCTGCACCACCCACGCGTCCTCGAGCAGCCGGCGCGCGAGTGTCAATGCCGCGGCCGATCCGCTGACCAGCTCGATCAGCCTGACCGCGCCCGGAGCCGGCGGCGCGAGGCCCGGCGATGGATCGCCCTGAACCACCTCTGCGGGCGCGTCCCGCCTCAGCTGCTCACCGACGCCGGCCGGCGCCGCCTCGCCCACGGGCACCTCGGCCGCGTCCCCCGCCAGCAGCGCGCTCGCCCCATCGGGACCGGCGCCGTCCAGGAGCGTCGTGGCACCGGGCAGGTCGCGCACCAGCGCCGCGTCCAGACGTCCCCCCAGGGCGGCGGTGAGCGCCAGCTCGTAACCCTCGCTCACCTGCAGCGCCTCGCTCAGGGCACGCGCTCCGCCCGTGCCGGCGCCGCCGTAACGGGCGTGACTGCTCAAGAACTGGTTGGCGGCGGCCAGCTCGGCGCCGACCGCGGCCGCCTCGCGCCGGGCCGACTCCGCGGCGGCCTCGGCGCTGCGCAGCCCCGCGCGGGCCTGCTCGGCCAGGACGTCGGCCTGCACCCGCTGCTCGCGCGCGGACTCGACCGTCTCGGCCAGCTCGCCCACCAGCCGGGCGGCACGCTCGCGCTCGCTCTGCAGACCCTGCACCTCGCGCTCGAGCTCATGCTCACGCTCGCGCTCCAGCTCCGCCAGCTCCCGTTCGAGGGCGCGCACCCGCTCCCCGCTCGCAGCCTCGTGATCTTCCCCGCCCTCGTGCGCGCCCGGCTCGGCCTCCGAGCCGTCGGGTGGAGCCGTCGTGAGCGCACCCAGCTCGATCTCGATGCGGCTCGCGCGCTCGGCCAGCGTGACCGCGGTCGCCTGAGCCTGCTCGCCGCGCAGCGCCAGCCGCTCGCGCGCGGAGCGAATCTCATACGCGCGCCGCGACAGCGCGTCGTGACGCTCGGTGCGCTCCGCCAGCGCCGTCTCGGCCAGCCCGCGCCGCGCCACGATCGCCTCCAGCTCGGACTCCACGAGCTCGCGCGAGGAACGCGCCTCGCGCACTCGCGCCTCGGCCTCGCGCAGATCCACGCCGCGAGCGCGCAATGCCTCGCAGGCGAGTGCCCAGCGTGCTTCCAGCAGCTGGCGCTCCAGCCGCTCGTGCAGCTCGGCCGCCTCGGCCTGGCGCTTGAGCGGGCGCAGCCGCGTGCGCGCCTCGCGCTCGACGTCGAGCGCACGATCGAGGTTCTCCTGCGTGCGATCGAGCTTCAGCTGCGCGCGGCGGCGGCGCTTGCGGTGCTTGCCGAGCCCGGCGGCCTCCTCGATCAGCAGCCGGCGATCGCGCGGCTTGGAGGTCACGATCGCCTCGACCCGGCCCTGGGAGATGACCGAATGCTGCTCCTTGCCGAGGCCCGTGTCCGACAGCACCTCGATCACATCCGTCAGTCGGCAGCGGGCGCCGTTCAGGCGATAGCCCCCCTCACCGGTGCGATCGAGCCGGCGTGATATCGAGATCTCACTCAGCGGCAGATCGACCGTGCCGTCGGAGTTGTCGAGCACGATCTCGACCTCCGCGGCGCTGCGCGCCTGCACGCCGTGCCCGCCGCCGAAGATCACGTCCTGCATCGACTGGCCCCTGACCGCAAGCGGCGACTGCTCGCCCATCGCCCACAGGACCGCGTCGGTCACGTTGGACTTGCCCGACCCGTTCGGGCCGACGACGACGCTGACGCCGGGACCAAAGTCCAGGCGGGTGCGATCGGGGAAGGACTTGAAGCCCTTGAGCGTGAGCGACTTCAACCTCATGAGCAGCCGTGCCTCATGCCTGCGCCGCCTGCAACGTGTCCACGGCCTCCCGAGCGGCCTCTTGCTCGGCGTGCTTCTTGCTTTTGCCGCTGCCCGAGCCCAGCGTCTCGCCGTCCACCAGCGCCACCACCTCGTAGGTGCGCTCGTGCGGCGGCCCGCTCTCGACGGTGACCTCGTAAGCGACGATCGACCCGCGCCTGGCAAGCAGCTCCTGCAGCGCGGACTTGAAGTCGACCGGGTGCTCCAGCGCCTGCTCGATCTCCGGCTGAAACGCCTCCACGACCGCCTCGGAGGTGCGTTCGTAGCCGGCCGTCAGGTAGCACGCGCCGATCACCGCCTCGATCACCGACGCGAGCACCCGCTCGGTCTCCACCAGCGCCACCGCGCCGCCCGCCGCGCTCTGAGGCGCCGCGGCACGCAGACGCTCGGGCACGCCCAACCGCTCGGCGACAGCGCGGCAGCTCGGGCCCGACACCGCCTGCGCGCGGATCTTCGTCAACCGTCCCGCCCCGAACCGCTCCGCTTCCAACCGTGGGTACAGGTGCGTGGTGATCGCCAGCCCGAGCACGCTGTCGCCGAGAAACGCCAGCCGCGAGTAGGAGTCCTCGCGGCGCTCGGTCCACGACGCGTGTGTGAACACCTGGCGCTCGAGCTCCTGCGGGAGCTCGTTCAGCAGTTCGCCCAGCAGCTTCATCGGTGAACATCAGGCTGGAGCATGCGCCAACACGAAGTCCACCGCCTGCCCGACAGTGGTGATCGCGGCCGCCTGCTCGTCGGTCATGCGCACACCGTAACTGTCCTCCAGCTCCTGCACCAGCGTGTACAGGTCCAGCGAGTCGGCCTCCAGGTCCTCTCGAAACCGTGTTTCCTCACCGATCATGCTCGGCTCGACGTCCAGCTCGTCGGCCAGATGTCCCCGGATCAGCTCCCTCACCTCCTCACGCGTCATCCGCAGGCAGGCTAGCGACAGACGCGGACATGGGCGTAGCCCGTCGCAGCGCCCCCGCAAGCGCCAGCGCGGCGTGGGTGCGGCCGACCAGATCCTCGCTCGCGCCGCGCCGCGCGCGCATGATCGCGTGCGCGAACCCGCGCCGAGCGAACCCGCCGTGAGGCACGACCCCGAGCCGGCGCAACCCGAGCAGGTACGCGCCGCCCTGGCCTTCAGGGTCGATCTCCTCGCGCAGCCCGCGCAGCGCCGGCGCCAGCAGCAGCCCGCCGAGCTTCGCCCGCGTCGAGGACGTCGCCGCATCGCGAATCGCCCGCAGCAGTGTCTGCGACACGCCCTCCATCGTCTTCAGCGCGACGTTGCCGGTCAGCCCGTCGGTGACGATCACGTCGGCCACACCCGAGACGAGGTCGCCGCCCTCGACGTTGCCGAGGAGCTCGAACCCGCTCGCTCCCGCCTGCACTCGCGCGCGCAGCCGCGCGTGAGCCTCCACGACGAGCGGGCTGCCCCGCTTGGCCTCCTCGCCGTTGGACAGCAGCCCCACGCGCGGACGCTCCACCCCCAGCAGCGTCTGCGCCAGCGCCGCCCCCATGAACGCGAACTGCTCCAGGTGCTCAGCGCGTGCCTGCGCGTTGGCGCCGACGTCCAGCAGCGTCACCGGGCTGCCCGGCACGGGCAGCACCAGCGCGAGCGCAGGGCGGTGGATCCCGCGGGCGCGCTTGATGTTGAACAAGCCCGCCGCCAGCGCCGCCCCGGTGCCCCCGGCACACACCAGCGCCTGCGCGCGATCCTCAGCTACGGCCCTGGCCGCGGCCACGATTGACGAGTGGGGATTGGCCCGCGCCGCGCTCGCCGGATCGGGGCTCTTGGCGATCGACAGAGGCGCGTCAACCACCTGGATGGCCCCATCGGGCGCCCCGCTCAGCCCCGGCCTCAGCTCGTCCGCCGGACCGAACAGGATCATCCGCGCGCCCTCCCCCGCCGCGAGCACCGCGCCCGCCGCGACCTCCGCCGGTCCGAGATCGGCGCCGTTGCAGTCGACGGCGACCACCACCTCTGTGCGACTAGTCAACCTTCAGCTCGCTCAGCTTCGCCCACCGCGCATCCCGCGCCCGCTCATGTCGATGCTCCGGGCCGGCCTCGTTGAGGTCTGCCGCGCACTCCGGACACAACCCCCTGCAGTCCTCTTTGCACAGCACCTTCACGGGCGCCGCCAGCGCAAACGCGTCACGTGCCCACGCCGCCACGTCGACGACCTCCCCCTGCACGTACGGACTTTCCAGCTCCTCGCCTTCGCCCGGCACGTCCACCTCGCGCGCCTGCACCTCGACCTCGGGCGCGGCGTCCTGCAGACAGCGCATGCACGGTCCGCTGAGCGTCGCGCTCAACTTCAACTTCAGCGCATACCCGCCGCCCGTCATTCGCGACACGTCCAGCACCACCGGCACGCTCTCCGGACGCGCCTCATATCGTTCGCCACCGAGCTCCAGAGCGTCGATCCCAACCTGCAACTCCAGCCTGCGCCCGTCCCCGGGGCTGAGCCGCAGGCTCGGCAGGTCGAACGTATGCGCCCGCACCGGCATCCCTCCAGGCTAGCGCCCGCCCCCAGACGCCTACGCCCGCGCGGACAGCTCGCGCTTGAGCACCTTGCCCGTCGCATTGCGCGGCAACTCCTCCAGGAACACGACCTCGCGCGGGACCTTGTAGCGGGCGAGGTTCGCCTTGACGTAGGACTTCACCGCCTCCTCGTCCAGCTGGGCGCCTTCGCGCAACACGACGAACGCCTTCAGCCGCTGCCCGAACTGCTCGTCGTCTACGCCCACGACCGCCGCCTCCTCGATCTCGGGGTGGTCGGCCAGCAGGTCCTCGACCTCGCGCGGGAACACGTTCTCGCCGCCCGAGACGATCATCTCGTCGTCGCGCCCGTCCACGAACAGGCGCCCGCCGGCGTCGAACCGCCCGACGTCGCCGGTGCTCATCAGCCCGTCCACGATCTCCTTGCCGCCGCCGCCGGTATAGCCTTCGAACACCATCTCGTTGGCGACGAATATGCGCCCACCCTCGCCGGGCGCCGCCTCGCGGCCCTCGGAGTCCAGCAGCTTCACGATCGTCCCCATCGGCGGGCGGCCCGCGGTCCCCGGCGCGGCGCGCAGGTCCTCGGGCGTGGCGATCGTCGCCCACGCCACCTCCGTGGACCCGTACAGGTTGTACAGCACGTCCCCCAGCGCATCCATCGCCTTCGTCGCCAGCTCGCCGGGAAGCGCCGATCCGCTCAGCGCGATCACTCGCAGCGAGCTCAAGTCGTACTTGGCGATCGTCTCCGGCCCCAGCTCGAGTATCCGCTGCAACATCACCGGCACGACCGCCAGCGCGCTCGCGCGGTGGTGGGCCACCGCCCGCAGCGTGTCCTCCGGATCGAACTTGCGCCGCAGCACGAGCGTGGAGGCGAGCGGCAGCGCGAGCGTGAAGTGCGCATATCCCCAGGAGTGGAACATCGGCGCGGCGATCACCGTCGTCTCGCGCGCCTTCAGCGGGATCTTCGAGAACAGCGCCGCCGCCGGGTCCATCGAGTCAGGCTGTTTGCGCGCCGCCCCCTTCGGCGTACCGGTCGTGCCGGAGGTCAAGATCACCACGCGCCCGTTCTCGGCCGGCGGGCTCAGCGGCGAGTCCGCCTCGGATGCGATCAGCTGCTCCAGCAGCCGATCGGACTCCGACAGGCGTCGTTCGCCCGGCTCACGCCAGGCGACGAATCGTTTGCGCCCCTCCGCGCCCTCGCTCACGAGATTGCCGAACTCCTCGTCGTAGATCAGCGCGACCGGCTCCTCGCGGCGCATCACGTCCGCGATCTGTGGCCCCGCGAACGCGGTGTTCAGATACAGCGCCCCTGCCCCCAGCTTCGCGCACGCGACCGCCGCCTCGATGAACCCGCGATGGTTGCGACACATGATCGCCACCCCGTCCTGTTCTCTGACCCCCGCTCTACTCAACGCCCGCGCGAGCGCGTTCGTGCGCCGGTCGACCTCCGCGAACGTCAGCGTCCCCCGCTCGTCCACGATCGCCTCCCGCTCGGGATACCTGACCGCCGAGACCGCATACGCCGCGGCCGGCGTCGGCCCCCAGCGATGCAGCGCCGCGACCGCGCGCACCGCCCTGTCGGGGCGTACCGGCTTGACCATCCCGGTGCCCAACAGCGTCCGGGCGACCTTCAGCTTGTACTTCGCTTCGCGCGTGTTCACGCGCGAGACCCTACCCAATTGCGGGGGTTTCGAGCCGACGCGGGCGTTCCCACCCGTGCGCGCTAGCTGACTTCGGCCGGTTCGTCCTTGCCCTGCAGGCGCTCGCGGCCGCGCTGCACGGCGGCGATGAACTTCGACAGGTTGACCTCGAGCGTGTTCAGGATCTCATCCGCGTAGTCCTCAGCGCCCAACCGGATCTCGCGCTCGCGCGCACGCGCGTCCTCGACGATGTCCTCGGCGGCGCGCTCGGCCTGCTTGGTGACCTCCTCCTCGCCGACGAGCCGCTCCTGGCGCTCGCGCGCCTCCTTGAGGATGCGCTCGGCCTCCTTCTTGGCCTCGGCCAGCATCTCCTGGCGCTCCTTCACGATCCAGCGGGCCTGCTTGATCTCCTCCGGGATCGTCGCGCGCATCTGGTCGAGGATGTCGTAGATCTCCTCCTTGTCCACGCGCACCTGATCGGTCAGGGGCACCGGCTTGGCGTTGTGCACCAGATCGTCGAGCTTGTCAATCAGTACCAGGACGTCCATCGTCTCTAAACACTATCTCCGTTCGCGTCGCCCGCGCGGGCGCGATTGGGTTGTGCAGGCGCACCGGCCGCTCGGGTCGTGCGGCGAGTCTTCAGTCGGTTCGGGCCTAAGTTCGTCAACGTCTCAACTCTTCCTGCAATCGCGCCGCCACCTGAGCGGGCACGAGATCGTCGATCCGTCCGCCAAATGTCGCCAGCTCCTTGACGCCACTGGAGGACAGGAAGCTGTACTGCGAGCTCGCCATCAGATACACCGACTCTATCTCCGGATCCTGCCGGCGGTTGAGCTGATGCATCTCCAACTCGTACTCGAAGTCCGATATCGCCCGCAGCCCCTTGACGATCGCGCGCGCGCCGACCTTGCGGGCGAACTCGACCACGAGCGTGTTGAAAGGCTCGGCGCGGACGTTCTCCATGCCGGCAGTCGCCTGCTCGATGAACGCCAGCCGCTCCTCGATCGCAAACAGCGTCTTGTCCTTGCGCACCGACCGGTTCACGACGGCGATCACGACCTCGTCGAACAGCATCGCGGCGCGCCCGATCACGTCCAGATGACCGTTGGTGATCGGGTCATACGAGCCCGGACAGACGGCTGTGCGCGGGGTTCGCGTCACCGCAGACGGTGGGTTGAGGGGCGAGCCCAGAGGTTGTTCTCGGTCATGCGTGACGGTGGATTGCGATGGTGGTGTCTCCGTAGCGGCGCTCTTTCTCGAGCACCAGCCCGAGGTCCAGCGGCATGCGCCGATCGCTCTCGAGCACCACGCGCGCCCTCGGCGCGAGCACCCCTTCCAGCGCCGCCGACAGCCGCGGCCCCAGCTGGAGCGCCTGTCCGTATGGAGGATCGATCAGAACCAGATCGTATGTCTCTTTGCGTTTCCATGCCCTGCGGAGCGCGTCATCGGCGCGTTCGCGCCTGAGCTGTGCCTGCTCGCCGGCCAGTCCGAGTGCCGCCAGATTGCTCTGCAACGCCTCGCTCGCGGCCCGGTCGCGCTCGACGAACACGGCCCGGCGCGCGCCCCTGGAGAGCGCCTCGATCCCCAAGGCGCCCGTGCCCGCGAACAGGTCCAGCACGCATGTCCCCGCGACGTCGCCGAGCATCGCGAACAGCGCCTCGCGCACGCGCTCAGACGTCGGCCGCGTCGTCCTGCCCTTCGGCGCCGTCAGCCGGCGGCCGCCATAGTGGCCCGCGATCACCCTCATCCTGTCACCGTAACGCGCCCCCTGGCGCAATCCTGCCGAGCCTCGACGCCCGCCGATGCGCTGCGGGCTCTATGCGGGGATCGGCTCGAGCGCGTCGGCCCCAAACGCCCGCTCCAGCGCGTCGCCCAGAAGCGCGTGCTCTGGTTCGCGCAGCCGTGGATCGGCGGCCACGATCGCCAGCGCGCGAGCGCGCGCGCGCTCCAGCAGCTCTGCATCCTCGGGCAGGCAGGCGATCTGATGCTGGCCGACCCCGGACTGCCTGACGCCGATCAGCTCGCCCTCGCTGCGCAGCCGCAGATCGATCTCGGCGAGCGCGAACCCGTCGGAGTGGCGCTGCAGCGCTCGCAGCCTCGCCGCACCCGGCGGACCCATCAGCAGACAGGACGAGCGATGCTCGCCGCGGCCGACGCGCCCACGCAGCTGGTGCAGCTGGGAGATCCCGAACCGCTCGGCGTTCTCCACCATCATCACCGTCGCGTTCGGCACGTCGATGCCGACCTCGATCACGGTCGTCGCGACCAGCACGTCCGCGGCGCCGGAGGCGAACTGCGTCATCGCCTGCGCCTTCTCGCGCGGCTTCATGCCGCCATGCAGCAGCACGAGGCGATGATCTTTGAGCTCGCCCTTGCGCAGCCGCTCCAACTCCGCGGTCGCGTCGCGCACATCCCCATCCACGCCGCCCGCCCCCTCCTCGGCGTCGCCCGCCTGCTCGATCAGCGGGCATACGACGTACGCCTGCCGGCCGGCGCGCAGCTGCTCGCGCAACTCCTCATACGCGCGCGCGCGCTCGGACTCGCCGGAGACGATGCGCGTATCGATCGGCTGCCTCCCGCGGGGCAGCTCGCGCAGCATCGTCGTGTCCAGATCTCCATACCGCGCGAGCGCGAGCGTGCGCGGGATCGGCGTCGCGGTCATGTGCAGCACATGCACCGCCTTGCCCTCGCCGGCCTTGGCGTCCAGCGCGGCGCGCTGGCGCACACCGAAGCGGTGCTGCTCATCCACAACCGCAACCGCCAACCCCCGAAACTCGACGTCCGGCTCGATCAGCGCGTGCGTGCCCACGATCAGCTGAAGCTCGCCGCTCGCCAGCTTGCCGAGCGTGTCCGCGCGCCTGCGCGCCGTGGTGGAGCCCGTCAACAGCGCGCACGTCACGTTCGCCTGCTCACCGCCGAGCAGTGCTTGCAGCGTCGCATGGTGCTGCTCGGCCAGCGTCTCCGTCGGCGCCATCAGCGCGGCCTGCAGCCCATGCTCGACCGCCCTCAGCAGCGCCCACACGGCGACCACCGTCTTGCCGCTGCCGACCTCTCCCAGCAGCAGCCGCTGCATCGCCCGCTCCCGTGAGACGTCCTCGCCGATCGTCGCGATCGCCCGGCGCTGATCGCCGGTGAGCACGAACGGCAGCTGCTCTCCCAGCCAGCGCTCGCTCAGCGAGGGCGCCTGCTCGAGCATCGGCGCGCCCCGACCGGTCCTGCGCCTGGCGCGGCGGCGCAGGAACACGAGCTGGGTCAGCAGCAGCTCCTCGAACGCGAGCCTTTGCCTGCCCGTCTCGCGCTCCTCGGGAGTGCGCGCGAAGTGCATCGCGGCCAGCGCACCCGCCCTGTCCGGCAGTCCCTCGGCCACACGCGCCGCCGCGCTCAGCGCCTCGGGCACGTCCGCGAGCGCGGCTCTGGCGCCGCGCACGAGCGTCAGGATCTGCGTCGAGCTGATGCCATCCGCCGCCGGGTAGTGGGCCACGATCTCTCCGGATGCGCCAGTCTCGCCCGCCGCCTGCTCGGCGCCGAGGTCTGAGCCGATCGCATGGTGGGCGACGTTGAACGTGCCCCGCGCCGTCGTCTTGCCGTGCAGCACCAGCCGCGTGCCCGGCTTGTAGCGCTGCGCCAGCCACGGCTGGTTGAAGAACGTGGCGCGCATCGTGCCCGTCTCGTCGAACACGCTCGCTTCCACCAGCGGCTTCATCCCCCGCCGCCTGACCGGGCGCGCGGCGATCGTGCGCACCTGCACCGCCACCGTGGCCGCCTCGCCCTCCCGCAGACCCCTCACAGTGCGTGCGTCCCTGCTGTCCCTCGGCAGGTGTTCGAGCAGCGCTCCGACACTCGTCAGTCCCAGCGTCTCCAGGCCATCCGCCACCCTGCCGGGCGGCACGTCCAGCGCGACCGCCAGATCCTCCCGCAGACGCGACGGCCTTGGGCAGCGCACGGGCGCGGCCAGCCACTCCCGCCTGGTCGGCCTCTCCTCAGAGGCAAACGCCCGTTGACCCACATCGCGGTCGGACGCTCTCCTGGCGTTGGCTTGCGTGAGCTGAGACATCCTCAACCAGCATGATGCCCGCCTTCGCGGTCGTCACTCCGCGGCCAGCAGCCACCAGTACGCGTGCTGGCCGCCGTCGCGCAGCTCCAGCTCGACCTCGCCATTGACCATCGCCTCGACCTCCGCGGGCGCGAGCGGGGCATCCTCGCCCTCGAGGCAGCTGATCAGCTCGGCCTCCTCGGCCAGGCTCGCGATCACCGCGCCAAGCGTCCGCGCGGGATCGCCCCACGCGTAGACCTCCTCGGCGACAAACCCGACCGCCTCGCCACGCTTGAACCGCCCCTGGGCGTCGTCGCGGGCGGCGGGCGCGACCGCGCCCGTACGCACGTGCTCGAGCGCCTGCGCAAACGCCTGCGCGTTCTCCCCCACGCCGCGATCTGACTCCAGCGCGACTGCCGCCACGAGCCCCGCCTGCTGGCCGGCCGCGGGAGCGACCAGCACCTGCTTGTCCGACAGCTCCGCCGCGCGCTCCGCGGCCATCGTCACGTTGGGGCTGCTCGGCAGCACCAGCACCTCCTCGGCCGGGACCTCGTGGATCGCCGCGAGCAGCTCATACGTGGAGGGGTTCATCGTCGGGCCGCCGTCGATCGTGCACACGCCAAGCTCATCGAACATCGTGGCCAGTCCGTCGCCGCTGACGACTGCCAGGGCGCCGCAGCGAGCCCGAGGCATCGCGGCGTCGGACGAGCCGGTGCCCGCTGCGCCGTTGGCGTGAAACGAGGCCTGCATGCGCTCGTCGCGCTCGGCGACCTGCAGGCGCATGTCGGCAATGTCGAGCCTCGACGTCTCCCCCACCTGCGCGAACAACGCGGTCGCGCGCTCGGGCTCGTCGGTGTGCAGGTGAACCTTCAGCGTGCTCGCGTCACCGACCACCAGCACCGAGTCGCCCAGCCGCTCCAGCGGCTCGACGAACGCGCCCGCGCTCAGACCGGTGCCGATGACCGCGAAGTTCGTGCAGAACCGGTACGTGCCCGAGACGTGTTGGGGGTGGGTGATCTGGGCTGGCGCGTGGTGGTCCAGCTCGGGCGCCTGCTCACCGCGCAACGCCGCCACCACGCCTGCAAACATGATCGTCAGCCCGTACCCGCCGGCGTCGACC
This sequence comes from uncultured Solirubrobacterales bacterium, assembly GCA_963744245.1. Lineage (GTDB taxonomy): Bacteria > Actinomycetota > Thermoleophilia > Solirubrobacterales > Solirubrobacteraceae > Palsa-744. Next base: position 1,833,654 of record CAVUST010000001.1, on the reverse strand, counting down.
ACCCCCGCCTCGCGCAGCGCCGCCAGCAGCTCGGGGCTGCGCTTGACCGACTCCTGTCCGGTCGCGACCGCGCGCTCCAGCGCATCGGCGATCGCGACGTCCTGGGTGGCGGGGTCGGTCGCCGGCCCCAGGCGCGGGTCCCCCGGACTGTGCGCGACGTCGGTCATGATCCTGTGCGCCATCTCGCGCGCGACCGTCAGGATCGTGCCCTCGGCCGGCTCCCGCACAGACGCATACGCCCGGTCGGCGGCGTTCGCCAGCGCCGCGCCAATCAACGTCGCGTCGATCAGCTGGCCAGGGCGTGAGACCAGCTCCTCGGCCGCGCCGCGAATCAGCTGCGACAGGATCACGCCCGAGTTGCCGCGCGCCCCCAGCAGCGCCGCGCGAGCGACCGACTGCACGATCTCCTCGCGTCCGATCTCGTCGATCGTGCGCTGGTGCCCGTTCGCGCCCTGCAGGCGATCGAGCTCGGCCAGCACCGCGCGCAGCGTCAGCGCCATGTTGTCGCCCGTGTCGCCATCGGCGACCGGAAACACGTTGAGGTCATTGACCTCCTCGCGGCGGGACTCCAGATGCGCCAGCGCTCCTGCCACCGCCGCGCGAAAACGAACCAGGTTGGTGTCGCTCACTGCGCTAGGTCTTATCAGGTCATGCGGCCGTCCCGCGCTCCGACGACATGCAGCTCGATCGGCCCCGACACGTTCCCAGGAGAGGCGCTCTCAGACGAGTGGTGCGAGCAAAGGCTCCGGCAGTCGAATCAGACGATCGCAGTGTCGCCAGCAGGCCTGACGCCCCGGGCGGCCTTGGTGACCTTGCCGGCTTTCAAGCAGCGCGTGCACACGTACACCCGCCGCGGCGCCTTGCCGACGAGGATCCGCACCTTCTGCAGGTTCGGGTCGAACCGGCGCTTGGTGGCAACCATCGAGTGGCTGCGGCTCTGCCCGAACGCCGGACCCTTGCCGCAGCTGTGGCATACCTTGGCCATCGCGTGAGGAGTGTAGCCGCTCAACACACCGCCGGCGTCCCAGCCCGGCATCCAATCATCTAGAGCACTGGCGGGGGCAGTCGACCGGTGACCAGTCGGCGCAGCGCGGCCATGCGCATCACCGCCTCGGCGGCGCGGCGACCCTGATCACGCTTGTCTCCGCCGGCGCGAGCCAGCGCCTGCTCCATCGTCTCGCAGGTCAGCACACCGAAGGCACAGGGCATGCCTGTGTCCAACTGAACCCGCATGATCCCTCGAGCTACCTCGGAGCACACATAGTCGTAGTGATCTGTCTCTCCCCTGATGACCGCACCAAGGCAAGCCACGCCATCGAAGCGACCCGAGCGCGCCATGTAGCTTGCCGCCAGCGGCAGCTCAAATGCCCCGGTGACGTCAAACACCTCCACCTTGGGATCCCCCGCCTCAGCGAACGCCGACCGTGCTCCTTGCTCCAAACGCTCGGCGAGCTCCTCGTAGAAGCGGCCCACGGCGATTGCGAACGTCATTCCCGCTCCTCACCGCGATCCCGCTCGCGCTCGGAGTGCAGCATCTCCGCGTCGAGGTTCAGGCCCTGATGGTGCAGCGTGTGGCCCATCCGCTGCGCCTTCGTGCGCATGTACTCCTCGTTGTGCGGATTCGGCGCGTGCTCGATCGGGACCTGCGCGCTGACCGACAGCCCGTAGCCCTCCAGGCCCTTGATCTTCTTGGGGTTGTTCGTGAGGATGCGGATCGAGGACAGCCCCAGGTCGGCGAGGATCTGCGCGCCGATCCCGTAGTCGCGCAGGTCGGCTGGCAGCCCGAGCTGGAGGTTGGCTTCGACCGTGTCCAACCCGTCCTCCTGCAGGCGATAGGCCTTGAGCTTGTTCAGCAGGCCGATCCCGCGGCCCTCCTGAGCCAGATACAAGAGCACACCCTCGCCCTCGGCCTCGATCATCGCCAGCGCCGACTCGAGCTGTTCGCCGCAGTCGCAGCGCAGCGAGTGGAACACGTCCCCCGTGAGACACTCCGAGTGCACCCGCACGAGCACGTCGCTGCGCCCAGACACCTCGCCCTTGACGAGCGCCACATGATGCTTGTCGTCCACGAGTGAGCGATACCCGACGACTTCGAACTCGCCATGCGCCGTCGGCAGCCGCGCCGAGGCGACGCGCTCCACGAGCTTGTCATGGCGGCGACGGTAGGCGATCAGGTCGGCGATCGTGATCATCTTCAGCCCGTGCCTGGCGCAGTAGCCGGCGAGATCGCCGACACGCGCCATCGTGCCGTCGTCGTTCATCACCTCACAGATCACGCCCGCGGGGTTCAGACCAGCCAGGCGCGCGAGATCGACCGCCGCCTCGGTCTGGCCGGTGCGCTCCAGAACACCGCCGGAGCGGGACTTCAGCGGAAAGACGTGGCCGGGCTGCACGAGATCGCGTGGGTGGGTCTCAGGATCGATCGCCACCTGGATCGTCCGTGCGCGATCGTGCGCAGAGATTCCCGTCGTCACTCCCTCGCGCGCCTCGATCGACACCGTGAACGGCGTCTCGAACGACGATTCGTTCTTCGCGGCCATCAGCTCCAGGCCCAGCTCCTCGCAGCGCTCGGGGGTCAGCGACAGGCAGATCAGCCCGCGCCCCTCCTTGGCCATGAAGTTGATCGCCTCGGGCGTCGCGAACTGCGCGGCCAGCGTCAGGTCGCCCTCGTTCTCACGGTTCTCGTCGTCGCACACGACCACCATCCGCCCGGCGCGAATCTCCTCCAGGGCTTCCTCGATCGTGGCGAACGGAGTGGTGGTTGTCTGGGTCTTGCTCATGTCAGGTCTGGAGTTTGTGCGAGTTGTCTGGGAGTTTGTGTGAGTTGCGGGAGGACGAAGGGAGGGTGGGCCAATCTGTGAAAGAGGGGAAATGTGAGTACTGACTTTCAAGTTTTGTGCACTATCGTTATACGCACTAAAAATCTTTACATCAACGTCCGCCCCCCTTCACCTTTGTTCATTACCATAGTCATACGAGGGGAGATGCGCGGGTGGGGCTCGTGCTCTCGCCGAGCAGGCGCTCGACATGCTTCGCCAGCACATCCACCTCCAGGTTGACCCGATCCCCCACGGCCACTCCCCCCAGGTTGGTGCGCGCGAGCGTCTCCGGGATCAGCGAGACTTCGAACCCGCCCTCGCTCAGCGCGCTGACGGTCAGGCTGACGCCGTTCACCGCGACGGACCCCTTCTGCACCAGGTAGCGTGCCACGTCCGGATCGGTGTCGACTCTCAGCACGCGCGCGATGCCCTCCGCATGGACTTCGCTCACGAGGCCGGTGCCGTCGACGTGCCCCTGTACGACGTGGCCGCCGAGCCGCCCGTCGGCACGCAGGGCAAGCTCGAGGTTGACTCGCGCCCCGAGCTCCAGCGCGCCCAGTGCGGAGCGGCGCAACGTCTCCATCATCGCCTCTGCCGCGAAGCCCCCGTCGCGCACGTCGATGGCCGTCAGACACACGCCGTTGACGGCGATCGAGTCGCCCTGCTCCAGCTCGCTTGCAAGGCGAGTCCCGATCCGCAGCGTCGCGCCCTCGTCGCCCAGCTCCAGCGCCGTCACGCTGCCGAGATCCTCGATCAGGCCCGTGAACATGACTCCGACTCGCTCACCACTCGCGTAGCCGTGCGCTGATCAGCAGATCCTCGCCGACGCGCTCGCATTCGCATGTCAGAGCGCGCAGCGCCTCGGAGATCTGCTCGACGCCCTTGCCCTCCAGCGGATCGCGCGCAGCGCTCCCGCCGAGCAGCAGCGGCGCCAGAAACAGGCGAATTTCGTCGATCTCGCCCGCGTCCAGGAACGCCCCGGCCAGGTGCGGCCCGCCCTCCAGCAGCACCGAGCCAACCCCGATCGCGCCCAGCTGCTCGAGAGCGGAGCGCACCCGCGCCGGCTCATTCTCGCCGGTCGCAACGAGCACCTGCACACCGGCGGCCTCCAGCGCGTCCGTGTCCGCGCGCGCAGCGGCACGGGAGACGACGACGGTGAGCGGTGTCTCCAGCGCCGCCGACACCAGCTGCGAGCCAGGTGAGAGACGCGCGAGCGAGTCGAACACCACACGGCGGGGTTGGTGTCGCTCGAGCTCGTCGGCGAGGCCGTCCGGGCGGGCCGTCAACCGCGGGTCGTCGGCCAGCGCCGTGCCGATCCCGACGACCACGGCGTCGACCGAAGCCCGCCACCGATGGGCCAGCTCGCGGCTGGCCTCGCCGCTGATCCACTGCGAGTCCCCGGTCCGTGTCGCAACCTTGCCGTCGAGCGTCATCGCGGACTTGAACAGCACCCACGGGCGCCCGACACGCGCGTGCTTGCGAAACGCCTGATTCAACAGCCGCGCGCTGGTGGCCAGCTCGCCATCGGCGAGCACGACCTCCACGCCCTCGTCGCGCAGAATGCCCAAGCCGCGTCCGGACGCCTTCTCGGTGGGATCGTCCGAGCCGACCACCACACGCCTGATCCCCGCCTGCACGATCGCCTCGGTGCACGGTGGCGTCTTGCCCTCGTGGCAGCAGGGTTCCAGCGACACATACAGCGTCGCGTCGCTCAGATCGGCCAGGCCGCAGGCCTCGATCGCGTTGACCTCCGCATGCGCCGCGCCGAACCGTTCGTGCCAGCCCTCGCCGAGCACCTCGCCGTCACGCGCCACCACCGCGCCGACGACTGGGTTCGGCTTGACCATGCCGCCGCCGTTGCGTGCCAACTCGATCGCGCGCGTCAGGTGCTCGGAGTCGGTGTCCGTGCTGATCGCCATCTGTGCACCCAGGATAACCCCGCTCCGGCCCGGGACCTCTGGGGGCGGGGAATTGCATGTGCATCAGGTGGCCCACGTCGCATGCGACGTGGGCGGGAACGCCGCATGCGGCGTTCCCTGTGAACCGCGCATGCGCGGTTCACCCGGACGGTGCATGCACCGTCCGGTCGAGGGGGCGCATGCGCCCCCTCGCGGGCCGCGCATGCGCGGCCCGTCCCCAATCGATCTCTCCTCAGCTCGCACAGCGTCCCCCGTGCAGCCGGTAGATCGTCATGGCCGGCCCCGGGCGCTCGTAGGCGAGCGGGTAGTAGTCGAAGCTCCAGTCGAAGTCGAATGCGACCGGGCCCTTTCCGGGCGCATAGGGCGAGGCTCGGTAGACGACTTCGCCCTGGCGCGCCAGCGCGCGGTAGTAGGCGATCGCCAGCGGCACTTCTCGGGGGTCGGCGAACGCCCGTCCGGACTCGGTCGAGCCGCTCACCACCCAGCAGTAGCCGTGTGCTCGGTAGTAGCCGATCAGCGCAGGGGCGAGCGTGCGCTCGTAATCCTCGATGCCGACCACACCGGTGCCATCCGGTTCGAGTACGCCCGTCGCGGAGACCCGCGCCAGCAGCGACGGGTACTTGTTCCAGCGCGTGCCCCAGCCGTCGGGCGCCACGGGCTCGACCACGATCGGCGCGCCGGCGGGAATGTGCGCGAGCATCCAGGCGCGCGTCAGATTGCGCGTGTCCGCGCGCGCGAGCACCTGACCGGAATGAACGCTGTACACGAGACCCTGCGCGAGCAGCACCGCGGCGAGCAGCGCGGCCGCGGCGACGCGCAGACGCGGGCGACGGCGCGCGACGACGTCCACCAGCTGCAGCGCGAACAGGGCCGCGAGCAGGCACAGGATCGGAAGGATCGGCAGCAGCCAGCGGCCGAAGTAGCGTCCCTGCAGGCCCATGAACGCGAGATACAGCAGCGGGGCGGGCACGAGCAGCCACCCCAGCGCGCGCTCGCGCCACCACACGCTCAGCGCACCCCCCAGCGCCGCCAGTGCAGGCGCCCAGCCGAGACCCCAGGTGAGCGTCCACAGGTAGTAGGCCAGCCCGCCCTCATGGGGCGCGCCGAGCTTGCCCTGGGCTTCGGCGGACAGCGTCGACTGGTGGACCAGTTCTGAGTGGAAGTTCGAGTAGTCCAGGAGCGCGTAGGGGTTCGCGATCAGAAACGCGACCAGCGCCGAGGCGCCTGCGAGCGCGATCCCTCCGAGCGCGCGCCGGCCGGCGTTCGGCTGTGCCTGCAGGTAGCCGGCGGCCGTCGCCGCCGCGAGCGGAACGAGCACGATGCCGGCCGTGTACTTGGTCGCACACGCGAGCCCGAGCCCGATCCCCGCCAGCAGGTAGTCGCGCGCGCGGCCGCAGCGCAGCACTCCGGCGGCTCCCAGCAGCGACAGCGTCAGCGGCGCGAGCGTCGGCACGTCGTTGAGCGCCAGATGCGCGTAGAACACCGGCAGGAACGCGACGGCCTCGATCGCCGCCGCGAGCAGCCCCACGCCACGACCGCACAGGCGCGCTCCGGTCGCGTACAGCAGCCACAGCGCCAGCGTGCCAAGCAGCGCAGCGGCCACTCGTGCGAGCGTGTAGACGTCCGACGGGTGCATCGCGAGCGCGTGCTCGACGCCCGCGGCTCCCCCGTAGGCGACGGCGAGCAGGTAGTGCAGTACGTAGGTGTACGCCGGTGGGTTGGCGAAGTAGTGCGGGTTCAGACTGTGCCCGAACATGGCGATCGCGTGGGGCACGAAGTGGTCGGCCTCGTCGGCGTTGTAGGCGTATGGCAAGCCCTGCCTGATCCCCCACAACCGCAACCCGAGCCCGCCCGCGAGCACGACCGCCAGCCCACCCCACGCCCAGCGCCGCGAGCTCCCCGCGCCGGCGCGTCTCTCGCCGGCGCTTTCCTTGACGGTGCGTCCCTCGACGGCTTGGCCTGTGGGCCCGCCAGCGCCCGAGGGCTCTTCCCGTCCTCCGTCTCGCGCCGCCTGGGGGTCCTCAGCAGTTGTCATAGACCGCGTAGTAGCGGCTCGTGTAGATGCGGTGGTAGCCGGTCTGGGGGACTTGGTCGCGGGGATCGTCGCCGAGATCGACGATCGCCTCGAAGAACACGGCGCTGCCGAGCGGGTAGACCGCGACGCTGCCGCTGTTCAGACGGTCCTCCAACTGGTGGGAGCCGTGCTTGGCATCGGTGCGCGCCTGGCTGCGCGCGACGATGTCGTGCTGGCCGACGCTGTCGAGGATCCAGCGTGCGTCGGGGATCAGCTTGTTGTCCGGCAGCGACACCAGCGGGCAGCGCTTCAGCGCGGCGTGCACCGACGGACTGGACAGCGCTGCGGCCAGGCCCTCGTGGAAGTCCTCATGGTAGGCGAGCGTCGTGCGCAGGCTGCTCAGGCTGAGTGTCGTCGCGACCGACACGCCGCCGTAGACGATCAGGGCGGCGGCGCCGAGCATCCACATGCGCCGCAGCGCGGTTTTCGGGCGCAGCATCGCCCAGCCCCCGATGGACACGGCGCAGAACAGCAGCATCAGGACCGAGGCGCCCAGGAGGTAGCGATCGACGACCGACGCGCCGACGGCGCCCTCAGCGACGTATACGCCGAGCAGCAGGACCAGGACGGCGAGCGGCGTGAGCACTCGACGCGGGGCCAGCCATACGGCCAGCGGCACTCCGAGGAGCGCACCGAGGAGCACCGGGAGCTTGTCGATACGCACTCCGAACGTCCACACCGAGGCGAGGACACTCGAGACCCCTTGGGTGCGTTCCAGTTCCTGGGCCAGGCCCGCGGTGGAGTGCAGCGAGTACAGGGGGTCGCCTGTCACGACTCCGTCCACGCACAGCCACACGATCGGCCCGATCAGGGCGAGGCCCAGATACCCAAGGCGCCGGCGGTTATCGATTGACTCCTCCGTATGGCGAGGCCAGACGCACCACAGCCAGTAGGCGCCGCTCAGCACCCACGCGTCGGGGCGCAGCAGCCCGGCGGCGGCGAGCAGCACGAACACGAGCGTGCCCCGCCGCGGACGCTCCATCTCGAGCGCGACCGCCCATACGATCAGCGCGACGTAGCTGATGTCGAGATAGCCCTGCGCGGCCAGGTTCTCGACGAAGAACCGGCTCAGCACGAGCAGCGCCGCGAACAGCCCGACGACCGGTCCGAAGCACAGCCGTCCCAGCCTGTACATGCCCGCGACGACCGCCACGAACGAGGCGATCGACCCGAGCACCATCAGCCGCGCGCCGCCCTGCCCGAAGATCGAGCAGACCATCCCGAACGCGATCGCCAGCGGGTGCTCGGTCGGACCGCGATACACCCGGAAGTCGGGCAGGTGCAGGTGCAGCAGGTCCCGGCCCCACAGCAGCGCGTAGAACGAGTCGTACGTGGGGTAGGTGGGGTAGGCGAAATAGCCCACCAGCGCCCCCACGCACAGCACGGCGAAGCCGATCCTCGCCCACGTCGAGGCATCGATCGCCCGCAGCCGCCGCAGCGGAGTCGTGTCCTGCCGCGGAGAGCTGAGCGTCGCGCTGGCCATCGGTCGCAGAGCCTATCCTTGCAAGCAGCCGCCCCGACGACGCAACCGCACGGGGTAGGGTTCACTCACGTGAAGCTCATCATCCAGATCCCCTGTTACAACGAGGCCGACCAGCTCCCGCAAACGCTCGCCGACCTGCCGCGCGAGCTGGAGGGGTTCGACGTCGTCGAGTGGCTGATCATCGACGACGGCTCGACCGACGACACGATCGCGGTCGCGCGCGCTCACGGCGTCGATCACCTGGTTCGCCTGACCAACAACAAGGGCCTTGCCGCAGGCTTCCAGGCCGGCATCGACACAGCCCTGAAGCTGGGCGCCGACGTGATCGTCAACACCGACGCCGACAACCAGTACTACGGCGCGGACGTGGCCCGGCTCGTGCACCCGATCCTCGACGGACGCGCCGACATGGTCGTCGGCGACCGCGAGGTGAGCGGCATCGAGCACTTCTCGCCGCTGAAGAAGACCCTGCAGCGCCTCGGCTCGTGGGTGGTACGCCAAGCGTCCTCCACCACGGTACCCGACACGACCTCCGGATTCCGCGCCTACAACCGTGAGGCGGCGATCCAGATGATGGTCGTCTCACGGTTCACTTACACGCTCGAGACGATCATCCAAGCCGGCAAGCTGCTGGTGGCGATCGATCACGTCCCGGTCCGCACCAACCCCAAGACGCGCGAGTCGCGCCTGTTCCCGTCGATGGGCGCCTACGTGCGCCGCAACACGATCTCGATCTTTCGCATCTACGCCCAGTACGAGCCGCTGCGCGTGTTCTGGAGTCTCGCGCTGCTGATGGGCCTGCTGGCGATCGGCGTGTGGATCCGCTTCGTCGTCGCATACGCCGAAGGCAACGGCAAGGGCCACGTCCAGTCGCTGATCCTCGGAGCGGTGCTGTTCATCGCCGCGGTGGTGCTGTGGGCGCTGGGCGTGATCGGCGACCTGCTCGCCGCCCAGCGCGTGATGACCCAGCGCACGTTCGAGCGGGTGCGCCGCATCGAGCTGCAGTTGGACGTCGCGCCCTCGCACTACGAAGCCAATGCCCAAGCCACCCGGGCTGGCGCGATTCAGGCGCCCACGAGCGCCGGGAGCACGCCGAGCGACGCCACCGCGGACGGACCGGACCGGGAAGGCCCGGGGTGGGAGCGCGAGGCGGTGAGACTGTGATTGTGATGGGCAGCAGCGCGGGCGTGACCGTGTCCGAGGACGGGATCGTCACCGGCAACACCTATGACAAGTACGGCTCGACCAACCCGGCGGTGCGACGCATGATGGCCGGATTCGAGGGTGCGCTGGACGAGCTCCTCGCCCGCGCCGACCCCCGTTCGCTGCTGGACGTCGGGTGCGGGGAGGGCGTGCTCGTGCATCAGTGGGCGCAGCGTCTCGGCGAGAGCAGGCGCGTGGTCGGAATCGACCTGGAGGAGGAGTCGATCCAGGCCGGCTGGTCCCAGCGCGCGGCCGCGAATCTCGAGTATCGCGTGATGCAGGCGGAGAACCCTTTGCCGTTCGCCGAGAACGAGTTCGACCTCGCAACGGCGATCGAGGTGCTCGAGCACGTCCCCGACCCCGAGCACACGCTGAGCGAGATGGCGCGCTGCGCCGAGCGCCATCTGCTCGTCTCGGTCCCGCGCGAGCCGCTGTGGCGAATGCTCAACATGGCCCGCGGCGCGTACTGGCCGGCGCTCGGCAACACGCCCGGCCACCTGAACCACTGGTCCAAGCGAGCGTTCGTCGATCTGCTCTCGCGCTACGGCGACGTGATCGGGGTCCGCTCGCCGTTCCCGTGGACGATGCTGCTTGTCCGGCTCTGAGTATTCACGTCGGGACCACGACCCCGGCGCCTCGCCGGCGATGAGCCCGACCGAAGCCCACGACTCTCGCGGTTCCGGCCCGGCCGGCACCGGCCGGGCGCGCTCCTATGGCAGCGGCGCCCGTATCCTCTCGATCGGGATCGCTGCGACCGGTCTGCTGACGTTCGCGTTCTTCTCGATCTCCAGTCACGTCCTGAGCGAAGAAGCGGCCTCGCGCGTGGCGCTGTTGTGGTCGGTCATGTTCGTGATCATCTCCGTGATCTACCGGCCGATCGAACAACTGCTTTCGCGCACGATCGCCGAGCGCAGGGCGCACGGGCACGGAGAGCACCCGCTGCGCGTCCCGATCGCGATCCAGTCGGGCTTCGCGCTGCTGTTCCTCGTGGCAGCGCTGGCGCTGCACGAAGTGTTGATCGACCAGGTGTTCGAAGGCTATGAAGCCCTCTATTACGTGCTGGTCGTCGGGACACTGGCCTACGCTGCCAGCTACTTCGCACGGGGCTGGCTGGCAGGACACGAATACTTCGTCCTGTTCGGGTGTCTGGTGCTTATGGAGGCGCTGGCGCGCATCTGCTTCGCACTGGCCGTGGTGCTGGGCATCACCAGCGGGCAGACGGCCCTCGCGCTCGGCATCGCCGCGGCGCCGCTGGTCTCGCTGGTGGTGGTGCCCGCCGCATTCGCACGCCGTGGAGAGGAGCGCCGCGAAACCCGTTCCCCATCGTCGCCCCTCCCACACGACTCCGACCTGGCGCACGCGCCGATCACCGTGGACGAGGCCGACGCGGCCCTGGCAGGGCCCGGTACCGAGGGGGTCCAAGAGGCCGCGGCGCATGACGAGCTGTCGCTGCGGCGCGGCACCGGCTTCGCGGGGTGGGTGTCCGGCATCATGCTCTCCGAGCAGACGATCCTCAATGCGGCCGTGCTGACCGTCGCGGCCATCTCGCCGAACAAGGCCCTGGCGGGGATCGTGTTCGACGTGCTGCTCATAGCCCGCGCGCCGCTGCAACTGTTTCAGTCGATCCAGACCTCACTGCTGCCGCACCTGACCGGCCTGGAGGCCACCGAGGGTCACGACGCGTTCGCCCGCGCGATCCGCGTGACGGTGCTGTCGATCGCCGGTTTCGCGGGGGCGGTGGCGCTGGGCCTGCTGGCGATCGGACCGTTCGCGATGACTCACCTGTTCGGCCAGCACTTCTCCTACGGCCGCGTCGGGCTCGCACTGGTGGGCGTCGGGATGGGTCTGCACCTCACCTCCGGAGCGCTCAACCAGGCCGCCCTGGCGCGCGACCAAGCCCGCGCCGCCGCCTGCTGCTGGGGCTTGGCGGCCGTGCTATTCCTCATCTGGATGCTCACTCCGGCTGTGAGCGAACAGCTGCTGCGCACCGAGATCGGCTATGCCGGAGCCACCGCCGTGCTGGCGCTGGCGCTGGCGACTCTATACCGGCACAACACTCCCAGAGAGTGCCCCTGACCGGAGTCCTGCTACGCCGTGCCCGAACCAGCTGATCCAGCGGTTTCCTGCGACTTCTCTGCCGACTCATCGTGATGGGCTCGCCGAAACAGGCTGCTCAACGATGGTTTCGTGGGAATGCTGATCGGAGCGATCCCAGAGGGAGTTGGAAGCGCTGGAGCCGGTTGCTTATCCATGTATCCGATGATAGCGGTTGTGCTTCGCCCCTCAGCACAAGCGAACGAGGCCGAACGCGACAGCCGCCAACAGCGGCAGAGCCAATGTCAGGGTCAGCGCTTTACGCCGGAATTCGAGCGCAGCATTGTTGCTCTGCACCGTGGCGGCGAGATCGCTCAGCAGCTGCCTGAGAAAATCGTCCTCGCTCGCCCCGCCATAGTCGGCGTAGAAGGTCTGAGCCGGCGGACCCACTGTTGGGTCTCTCGAGGCAAAGCTGCCTATCAGACAGATCGCTGCGCCCACCGCTATGCCAACGAGCAAAATTACCCGTCCATGATGAAGCCCACTCGACAGCGTGGTCAGCGCACTCCCCAACACGGCCCAGAAGCCGAGCAGTGCCAACAACTTCGCATCGAGAGCCCCGGCGGCCGCGGTCTGGCCCGAAAGCTCCTTGTAGATCAGGTTTACGGCAGTGCGTAGATTCCCCGGCGTGGGTGCGTTCACTCGACGACCTTACCCAGCGGTGTTGGGGATCATGGATAGACCGCGGAAGTCAGACCACACCGACGGCCCGCGCGATCGCCAGGTAAGCCTCGCCGGGGTCGGCCCCGTCGAAGATCGCCGAGCCCGCCACGAACACGTTGGCGCCGGCCGTTCTGCACCCGGGCGCCGTCTCAATATCGATCCCGCCATCCACCTGCACCGCCACGTCCGCGCCGACGATCGCCCTGACCCGCTCGATCTTCTCGGGCGAATGCGCGATGAACGGCTGCCCGCCCCAGCCGGGATTGACGGTCATGCAGAGCGCCATGTCGATCGAGCCCGCCACCTCGGCCAGCGCGCCGACGGGCGTGGCGGGGTTGATCGCCACGCCCACCCCCACCCCCTGCTCGCGCAGCAGCCCGGCGGTGTAGGAGACGTGTGGCGTGGCCTCGGCGTGAAATGTGACGGTGTCCGCGCCGGCCTTCACGAACTCGTCGACGTGGCGCTCGGGACGCTCGATCATCAGGTGCACGTCGAGCACCGCCCCCGCCGCGTGCGTCTGCTCGCGCAGCGCCGCGACGACGATCGGCCCCACCGTGATCGGCGGGACGAAGTGCCCGTCCATCACATCGACGTGGATCATCCGCGCACCCGCGTCCAGCACCTCCCCGACCTGCTCGCGCAACCGGCCGAAGTCGGCGGACAGAATCGAGGGCGCCACGCGCACGCCACTCAGCAGCTCGCTCACGAACCCGCTCATATGTCGCCGACCTCAATTCCTTCCCCGACCCGATATGGACACGTAGGGCAAGCCGGCACCGACGGCGACAGCCGTTGGTGAGGACGCAGCGAACGTGGCGTACTACGTACTCGAGTGAGTGAGGACGCCGATCCGGCGTCGCCATACGTGTTCATATCGCCTGCAGCATGCTGTCGCCGCAGTTATTGCACTTCAGGATCGCGGTCGAGGACATGCGCACGATCGTCGAGTGCTCGCCGCAGTTCGGACACACCGACGTCAGCTCGAAGCGGCGCAGGCAGTACACGCAGCGGTAGCGCCCCGGCAGGTTCGTCGGACGCAGCCACGGCTCGCCGCAGTGCGGGCAGCGCGGCCCGAGATCGACCTGTGCCTTTGCGGGCTCCGCCTCGCCGGTCACGGTCTCAGCCGGCCCGGCGCAACCGCGCGATGAAGAATCCCGCGGTGTGGTCGCGATGGGGCAAAGTCAGCACTGTCTCGGGCGCGCGCGAGGACGGGTGACGGTAGGCGGGCAGCTCAGCGCTGAGGTCATCGAGTGAGAAGTCCGGGTCGGCGTCCAGGAAGCCGGCGATCCGGCGCTCGTTCTCGGTCGGGGAGATCGTGCACGTAGAGTAGACCAGCACGCCGCCCGGACGGAGCGCCTGGGCGCCCGCCGCGAGAATCCGCTCCTGCGCCGACTCGAGCTCGGCCAGGCGCGAGGGCTGCATCCGCCAGCGCAAGTCGGGGCGTGCCTGCAACGTCCCCAGCCCCGAGCAGGGCGGGTCCACCAGCACGCGGTCATACACGGGCCCCTCCGGGCGCGGGTGGGAGGCGTCCGCCAGCTCGACGCGGACGTTGCGCGCGCCCAGTCGCTGGGCGGTGCGCACGAGCGTGCCGGCGCGCCGGCGGTCGTGCTCGACGGCCACAACCTCACCTGTGCCGTGCATCAGCGCGGCGAGATGCGTGCTCTTGCCTCCCGGCGCGGCGCACAGGTCGAGCACCCGCTCGTTCGGGTGGGGCGCCAGCACGCGTGCGACGAGCATCGCCGCCCGTGACTGCGCCAGAAACGCGCCCTCTCTCCAGAGGGGGGAGTTGTGGATGTCGAACGCCTCCTCCAGCACGAGCGCCTCGGGCAGATCGGGATCGGCGTGCGTGCGTACCGGAAGCTCCCCCGCAAGCGTGGGAGCATCGGTGAGGAGCGTGTTCGCACGCAGCGCCACCTCGCCCGGCTCGTTGTCGAAGGCCATCAGCGCGCGCGTGTCCCCGGCGCCGAGCTCCCGCCACCACAGGCGCGCGATCCACTCCGGGTGCGAGTGCTTGACGGCGGCCTGCTCGGGTGTGGCGTCACTCATCGAGCCCAGCAGCGTGGCCGCTCCCTCGCGCCCGGCCCGGCGCAGCGCCGCGTTGACGAGCCCGTGGCCGGCGCGCGCGTGGGTCTTGGCGAGCTCGACGGCGTCGGCCACGACCGCGTAGTCGGGCGCGCCATCGAGGTAGAGAAGCTCATACAGCCCGAGCCTCAGCGCTGCCAGCAGCGGCGGGTCCAACCGCGCGATCGGTCGCTCGGCGAGCCCTTCGATCAGGTGATCGAGCGTCCCCTTGCGCTGAACCGCGCCGTAGGCCAAGCGCATGGCCAGCGCGCGGGCTCGCGGATCCATCTGCTTGGACTCGGCATGCAGGGCCTGGTCGGCGTAGGCGCCGTCCTCGAACACCCGGCGCAGGACGGCGAACGCGCAGACGCGTGATTCAGAGGGCATGTCCGCGCAGGTAGGCGCCGGCGTCCATCGGGCGGGCGCCCGGCGGTTGCACGCGCACCAGCTCAAGCGTTCCCCGTGCCGTGCCATACAGCAGCCGCTCACCGTCCGCGGCGAGCCCACCGGCCGGCGGCCCGTCCATCCGTGGGTCAGCCTCCACCCTGACCTCATGCACACCCAGCAGCCCCCCGTCGGCGAGCTGAAGGCGCGCGCCAATGTGTGGGTGCAACGCCCTGACGACGCGCTCCAGCTCCTCCGCGGGCCTCGCCGGGTCAAGCAGGCGATCCTCGGGCCCGATCTTCTCGGCGTAAGTGACACCGCGCTCGTCCTGCTCGACGAACTCCGGCGACTCGCCGCGCGCGATCAGGTCGAGCGCACCTACGATCAACTCCCCGCCGAGCGATTGCAGACGCTCGGCGAGCGACCCGTAGGAGTCGTGCGGCTCGATCTGAAGCGACTCCGCCAGGCACACCGGCCCGCTGTCCAGACCGGCGGTCAGGCGCATGATCGAGACGCCGGTGCGCGCGTCCCCGGTCATGATCGCGCGCTCCACCGGCGCGGCGCCACGCCAGCGCGGCAGCAGCGAGGGGTGCACGTTCAGCAGCTCGTATTCGGACAGCAGCGGCTCCTTGACGAGCGCGCCGAACGCGCACACGATCACCGCCTCCGATCGCGCGCGCGCGATCGACTCACGGGCGGAGGGCTCGTTGACGCTCGCGGGCTGCTCCAGCTCGATCCCCAGCGCCCGCGCAGCGTCCGCCACGGGTGGTGAGCCGCGCTTGCGCCCACGCCCCCGCGGACGGTCCGGGCGCGTGAGGACCAGCGCCGGGCGGTGCTCACTCGCGGCCAGGCGCTGCAGCACCGCGACCGCGAACGGCGACGTGCCGAGAAAGACCGTGCGCATGACCTGAGTTGCATCCACGCGCCGCGGACGCGCGGCTACGCGGGGCTCTTCTCGGAAGCGACCGCGCGCTCCGGCCGGGTCTCGGACGTGGTGCCGTCACGCGCTTCGCGCAGCGACCGCATCGCCTCGCGACGCGCCTCGCGCGAGATGCGGTCGAGGATCAGGATGCCGTCGAGATGGTCGACCTCGTGCTGAATCACGCGCGCCTCCAACCCCTCGGCCTCGACGAGCACCTCCTCCCCGAATGCGTCGCGCGCACGCGCGCGCACGCGCGCCGGGCGTTCCACCTCGACGTGCACGCCGGGGATGCTCAGACAACCCTCTTCGGCGCTCTCCAGCTCCTCGCTGCGCCACTCGATCACGGGATTCACCATCGCCGTGATCGGATCGTCGGCGTACGCGCGATACACCAGCACCCGGTGCAGGATCCCCACCTGGGTGGCCGCCAGCCCGACGCCGAGGGCGTCGCTCATAAGCATGCCCATGCGCTCGATCTCTCCCCTCAGCGTCTCGTCGAAGCAATCGACCGCGACCGCGCTCGCGCGCAGCACCGGATCGCCCAGCTTGCGCACGCGCGCCAGCGCCGCGTCACGGCGGGCACGCGTCTCCTCGTCAAGCTCCTCAACCGCGGGAGCGTCCTCCTCACGCTCTACCTCTACGTCCTCGTCGTCACTCATATGAGCCAGTTTATTGAGGGTCCACGTCCACGCTGAAGCTCACGCCCCGGTGCGAGCGATCCTCGGCGACGCGGCGCACTGCCTCGCCGACCGCACGCACGGCCGGACGGCGCTCTGAGGCCTTGACGACGAGCACCTGTCGCTCCTGGCCTCGCAATCGAAAGAGAGCCGCTGGTCCCAGGACGCTCGTATCCGAGGCTGTCTCGAGGGCCAAACCCTCCGCCAGCGCGCCGGCCGCCGCGCGCGCCGGCGGACTCTCCACGGCGGCGCACACGATCCTGATCAGGTGGGAGAACGGCGGGTAGCGCAGCGCCTCACGACGCTCCAGCTCACCCGCGAGAAACCCGTCGCTGTCGTGGCGCGAGGCGTGGACGATCGCGCGGGCCTCGGGGGCGATCGTCTGCACGAGCACACGACCCTCGGCGCCGCGCCCGACCCGTCCGGCGAGCTGGGCGATCAACGCGAACGTGCGCTCCTCGGCGCGGAAGTCGGGAAACCGCAGGGTCGCGTCGGCGTCGAGTACCACCCCCAGCGTCACGTCGGGGAAGTCGTGACCCTTGGCGACCATCTGGGTGCCGACCAGCGCGCCCGACTCGGCGGCCTCGAAACGGCGCAACAGCGGGGCGACTCCATCGGAGCCGACCGTGTCCGCATCCAGGCGCAGGACGGGAAACCGCTCGCCCTCGTCACCGTCGAGCGCGGTGGCGAGATCGTGCTGGACGCGCTCGGTGCCCGCGCCGTGGCGTCCGACCGCGATCGAGCCGCACTGCTCGCAGCGTTCGGGCGCGGGCTCGCGATGCCCGCAATGATGGCAGGCGACGTAGCCCTCGCGCCGATGCAGCACGAGCGCGACGTCACATTCCGGACAGCTCCACACTCCTCCGCAGGAGCGACAGGACAGGAAGTTCGACCAGCCGCGGCGGTTGAGCAGCACGATCGCCTTGCCCCGCGTCTTGCGTACTTCGGCGAGCGCCTGGACGGTCAGCGGATGCAGCCCGGCGCTCTGCTCGCCGCGCATGTCGAGCACGCTGACCTGCGGCAGCGGACGCCCGTCCACGCGCGCGGGCAGGCGCAGCAGCGAGGACGATCGCAGCGGGCGCTCCCCAGAGCCGGCAAGGCGCACGCTCTCCGGGCGAGGGGTGGCACTGCCGAGCAGCAGCAGCGCGTCGCTGCGACGCGCGCGCTGCAGGGCGACCTCGCGGGCGTCATAGCGGGGGTCGCCCTCGTGCTTGTAGGAGGCGTCGTGCTCCTCGTCGACGACGATCAGGCCGAGCTCCTCGATCGGCGCGAACACGGCCGAACGTGGCCCCACGCACACGCGCGCCTCACCGGTGCGCAAGCGTCGCCATTCCTCGTAGCGCTCTGCGCCTCGCAGACGCGAGTGCAGCACGGCGACGGTCTCGCCGAAGCGTTCGGAGAAGCGTCCGACGATCTGCGGCGTCAGCGCGATCTCCGGCACGAGCACGATCGCGCCACGCCCCTGCTCCAGCGCGCCGGCGGCGGCGCGCAGATACACCTCGGTCTTGCCCGACCCCGTCACGCCCTGCAGCAGGCTCTGCTCGAAGCGGTGCGCCACAAGCGCGTCTATGAGAGATCGGAGCGCCTGCTCCTGCGCGGGCGTGAGCGGCGGCGGCTGCGGCCTGCGGGCGCCGACCGGCAGGTGCTCGGTGCGGACGACCTTGCGGCGCTTGCGCCCGCTGAGCCTGCGCGCCGCGCCCGGGGGCAGCACGAGCGTCAACGCGCGCGAGATCGTCGAGCAGTACTCGGCCGCGATCCACTCTGCCAGCGCAACCAGCTCGACGGGCAGGGCGGGGGGCCTTCATCCAGCGCGCGCAGCGGCGCGAGCAGCTTCTCCTCGGCGATCTCGCTGTGCTCGGACAGGCCGACGACGACGCCGAGCACCTGCCGTCGGGCGAACGGCACGACCAGCATCGAGCCGACGCCGACCGCGCCGCCGCGCAACTCCTCCGGCAGGCGGTAGTCGAACGGGCCGCGCAGCGCGCGGGCGTTCGTCAATGGCTCTACCTGAGCGATAGCGGACATCGGAAGTGAAGCCCGTGGTCTCCCCAGGGCCGGGACGGAGGCGAGAGCGAGTCTCCCGCTGCGCCCCCGACTCTAGACGGCCCGCCGGACCGCTCTCAGGGCTCTCAGAGTCCGGCGGCGGCGCGCAGCGCCTGGGCCTTCTCGGTGCGCTCCCAGGTGAAGTCCTGCTCGTCGCGACCGAAGTGGCCGTAGGCGGCGGTCTTCTGGTAGATCGGCCGATGCAGGTTGAGCTCCTCGCGGAAGGAGCCCGGGCGCAGGTCGAAGACCTCGTCGACGGCCTTCGCGATCTGACCGCGCGTGCAACCCTCGAGCTCGGTGGCGAACGTCTCGACCATCACCGACACCGGGTGCGCGACGCCGATCGCGTAGGCGACCTGCACTTCCGCGCGCTCGGCCAACCCCGCGGCGACGATGTTCTTGGCGACCCAGCGCGCCGCGTAGGCCGCCGAACGGTCGACCTTCGAGGGGTCCTTGCCCGAGAACGCGCCGCCGCCGTGGCGTGCCATCCCGCCATAGGTGTCGACGATGATCTTGCGACCGGTCAGGCCCGCGTCGCCCACCGGACCGCCGATCACGAAGCGGCCGGTCGGGTTGACGAGGAAGTTCTTGCGCAGCTTGCTCGCGTCGTACAGGCCGCTCGGCAGGATCGGCTCGACGACGTGCCGCCACAGGTCGCCAGCGATCTGTGACTCGACCCCTTCGGCGTGCTGAGTGGAGATCAGGAGCTTTTCGATCTCAACCGGGCGCCCGTCGACGTAGCGGACGCTCACCTGCGTCTTGCCGTCGGGGCGCAGGTAGTCGAGCGTGCCGTCCTTGCGGACCGCCGCCAAGCGTTCGGCGAGCCGGTGTGCGAGCGAGATCGGCAGCGGCATCAGCGCATCGGTCTCGTTCGTCGCGTACCCGAACATCATCCCCTGGTCGCCCGCACCGGCGACGTCGAGCTCGTCGTCGTCGTCCGCGTCCGTGCGCTTCTCCAGGGCCGTGTCGACACCCTGGGCGATGTCGGGCGACTGCTTGTCGATCGCGTTGAGCACCGCGCAAGAGTCCGCGGAGAAGCCGAGGTCGGCGTTGGTGTAACCGATCTTGCGCACCGTCTCACGAGCGATCTCCTGGATGTCCACGTAGGTGTCGGTCGAGATCTCCCCCGAGACGACGATCAGGCCGGTGTTGACGAGCGTCTCGCAGGCCACTCGGCCGTAGGGATCATCGGTCAGTACGGCGTCGAGCACACCGTCGGATATCTGATCGGCGATCTTGTCCGGATGCCCCTCCGTGACGGACTCGGAGGTGAACAGGAACTCGTTGTCTGCGTGCTGGCTCATGGGTTCGGGTCGGCTCCGCGTTCGTCGCTTGCGAGATCAAGAAAAGCCGGGAGAGTCTATAGCCACACGTTTGCATGGCCGTTCGCGGCGACCATGCGCGGGGTGGCGCGGGCTCGCGCAGGGTGGCGCGGGGCTCGCACAGTGTGCTCAGGCTCGCAGGTGGCTCAGGCTCGCAGGTGGCTCGGGCTCGCCGGCTGGCGCGGGTGTGCAGGCTCGGCACTTGCTTGCAGCGCTCAGCGACCAGCGCGCGCACGCCGCGCCGTGTCGGCCCCGCGCCCGCGCTCGCCGCGCTGGACGAAGTCCACGATCAGCGGCACCCCGTCCATCCCGTAGCGCGCGCGCAAGCGGTTCTCCAGGAAGTAGGCGTAGTCGCGCGTCACGCGCGTGCGGGAGTTGACCTGGATCGCAAACCGCGGAGGGCGCTCGCCGATCTGGGCCATGTAGATGAGCTTCAGACGGTGCTGACCGGCGCTGCGCCGTGTGCCCACCGGCGGCTGGCGCGCCTGCACGGCCTCCGCCAGGAAGCGATTGAGCTCGGGGGTGGGTATCCGCCCGGACATGCGATCGCCCAGCGCGATCGCCTCGCTCAACAGGCGCGCGAGGTGCCTGCCGGTCAGGGCGCTGGCGGTCAGCACGCGCGGGCGCAGCCGCAGCTTGGTGGCCACCCGCGCGCGCTCGTGCTCCAGCCCGTCCTCGTCGCCCTCGTAGACGTCCCACTTGTTCAGCACGAGCGCGGTCGCGCAACCGGACTTCATCGCCAGCTCGGCGATGCGCAGGTCCTGTGCGGTGACGCCATCGCGCGCGTCGCACACGACCAGCGCCACGTCCGCCCGTTCGGCGGCGCGACGGGAGCGCAGCGAGGTGTAGTACTCGACCGAGTCCTCGACCTTCGACTGGCGGCGGATGCCGGCCGTGTCGATCAACGTGAGCCTGCGTCCGTCCACGATCAGGGGCGTGTCGATCGCGTCGCGGGTGGTGCCGGCGACGTCCGAGACGATCGTGCGCTCCTCGCCGAGGATGCGATTGACCAGCGAGGACTTGCCGACGTTCGGCCGTCCGATCACCGCCAGGCGGACGGTGTCGTCCTCAGGCTGCTCGTCTCCCGCGGGCAGCAGCGCCACGATCCGGTCGAGCAGGTCGCCCGAGCCCAGGCCCTGTGCGGCGGACACCGCCAGCGGCTCGCCCAGCCCGAGGCGATGAAACTCGGCCGCCTGGGGAATGTCGCTCACGCCGTCGCACTTGTTGGCCGCGACGATGCTCGGGACGGAGGAGCGGCGCAGCAGGTCGGCCATCTCCTCGTCGCCCGGCCTGACCCCCGCGCGTGCGTCCACGACCAGCACCGCCACCTGCGCGTCCGCGAGCCCGGCTCGGGCCTGATCGCGGATCGAGCCCGCCAGCGGGTCCTCGTCCTCGAAGTCCACCCCGCCCGTGTCGATCAGCTTGAACTGGCGCCCGTTCCACTCGCAGTCGAGCTCCTTGCGATCGCGCGTAATCCCCGGGCGCTCGTGCACGACTGCCTCACGCGTGCCCGTGAGGCGGTTGATCAGAGATGACTTGCCCACGTTGGGATAGCCGACTATCGCAACCTTCAGCATTGGGCCAGTATGACCGGCCGGGCGCCGCATCCCGGTTCGCGGGCCGACTCAGCACGGAGTCGGCCGGCGCTCAGCGCGACAGCAGACCGGCGATGCGATCCACGACCTCCCCCACGCCCAGCCCGGTCGTGTCGAGCGTCACGGCCCCGGGCGCGGGCGCGAGCGGACTGTGCTCGCGAGTCCTGTCGCGCTCGTCGCGCAGCGTCTGCTCGGCGAGCACCGCCTGCGGATCGGCGCCCAGCTCGCTCGCGCGCCTGCGCGCACGCTCTCGGGGATCGGCCGTGAGGAAGATCTTCAGCTCCGCGTCGGGCGCGACGACGGTGCCGACGTCCCGACCCTCCGCGACCCAGTCACCGCGGGCGATCAGCGCTCGCTGCTTCGCCACGAGCGCCTCGCGCACCCCCAGGTCGGCGGCCACCCGCGAAGCCGTCTCGGCAACCTCCGGGGCGCGGATCGCCTCGGTCACGTCGCGGCCGTCGAGGATGACGCGGGCACCCAGGTCGATGTTCGCGCGACGTGCCAGCGCAGCCGGCTCCTCGCCGGGTGCCGTCAGCGAGAGCAGCGCGACACACCGATACATCGCGCCGCTGTTCAGGTAGGTGAAACCGAGGCGCTGCGCGAGCGCGCGCGCGACTGTGGACTTGCCCGCGCCGGCAGGACCGTCGATCGCTACCAGCACGCTGTCCGTCCGCGCCTGGCGCACCCGAGCTCAGACTCGCGGGAGCAGCGGGCGATCGCCCTCACGAGCCGAGCCCCGCCAGATCCTCCACGAACCCCGGATAGGACACCGCGGCAGCCTCCATCCCCACGACCTCGACCCCCTCGCGCGAAGCAAGCCCGGCAACCGCTCCCAGCATCGCCAGGCGGTGATCGCCGCACGCATCTATCACGCCGCCTCGCAGACCGCCCGTGCCGTGCACGGCGAACCCGTCGTCGGTCGCCTCGACGTCCGCCCCGAGGCCGCGCAGCCCCTCGACGACGTCGGCGATGCGATCGGACTCCTTCAAGCGCAGCTCCTGTGCGCCGCGCACGATCGTCTCGCCCTCGGCGTAGCAGCCGAGCAGCGCCACCAGCGGCAGCTCGTCGATCGCGAGCGGCACCTCCTCGGCTTCGACGACGGTCGCCTCGAGCGCGCCGTGAGCGACGTCGAGATCGCTCACGGGCTCCTCCGCGGACAGCTCGCCCGATTCGTCCTCGAGGTCGCCGAGCACGATCCCGCGCATGCGCCGCACGATCCGCAGAAAGCCACTGCGCGTCCAGTTCACGCCGACGTCGCGCAGCAGCAGGCGTGAGCCGGGCACGAGCACGCCCGCGGCCACCAGGAACGCGGCCGAGCTGGGATCGCCGGGCACGCAAACGCGGTCGAGGATCAGCTCGTCGGCATTGACGACGGTGACATGGCGACCGTTGCGGTGGATATTGACTCCCGCGCGCAGCAGCATTCGCTCGGTGTGGTCGCGGCTGCGCTCGGGCTCGCCGACGGTCGTGGCGCCGTCGGCCGCGAGCGCGGCCAGTAGCACGCAGGACTTGACCTGCGCGCTTGCCACGGGCAGCTCGCAGGAGATCGCCCGCAGGCGCGCGCCGCGCACCGTCAGGGGCGGGAACCGTCCGTCTCGCGCATCCAGCTCGGCGCCCATCTGGCGCAGCGGCACAGCGATGCGATCGACCGGGCGCCGACGGATCGACTCATCGCCGTCGAGCGTGAACGAGCGGCCCTCCTGCGCCGCCAGCCAGCCGGGGAGCAGACGCATCAACGTACCGGCGTTGCCGACGTCGATCGGCCCGTCGGGCTCGCGCGCCTCGCGCAGGCCGGTGCCGCGAATCGTCGTCTCGCCGTCGCGGATCTCCACGAGCGCGCCCAGCGCACGGACCGCCTCCAGGGTGGAGGTGGTGTCGGCGGCGTGCAGGTAGTTCTCGATCCGCACGGGCTCGGAGGCCATCGCCCCAAGCAGAGCGGCGCGATGGGAGATCGACTTGTCCGCCGGCGCTCGCAGCTCACCGGCGAGCCCACTGGATGGCTCGAAGCGCAGGTTCATCAAGCCCAACCCTACGAGCCTGAACCCAGCAGCGTCTCGCGCTCGGCCCGCGCCCGCTCGTTCCAGTCGCGCAGAGCCCGAGCGTCGCCCGCCTGCAGGTCGGCACGAACCTGTGCGAGCCGTCCCGTCAGCTCATCAATCGCCTCGATCAGCGCCTCGCGGTTGGCGAGATAGATGTCGGTCCAGATCGCGGTATTCGCTCCAGCCACCCTGATGACGTCCCGCAGGCTGGGGCCGGTCGTCGGCGGAGAGCACTCGTGCTCGAATGCACCGATGGCCTGGGCGGCGAGCACGTTGGCGAGCACGTGGGGCAGATGCGAGGTGCATGCCATCAGATGATCGTGGGCGGCGGCATCGACAACCTGCGGCCGAGCGCCGAACCGCTCGATCAGCCCGCGCAGCCGCTCGTGCAACACCGGATCGCTGGCCTTGGTGGGCGTGAGATACCAGATGGCGCCCTCGAACAGATCCTCGCGAGCGCCCGAGACGCCCGCGGTCTCGGCTCCGGCGAGCGGATGACCGCCGACGAAGCGCCGATCTCGGCGCGCGTCCTCGAGCGCCAGCTTGGTGGAGCCGACGTCGCTGACGACGCAATCCGGCCCGGCCCCGGCGAGCGCCTCGGACACGGCCTGCCCGAGCGCCCCGACGGGCGTGGCCGCGAACACCACGTCGGCCCCGGCGACGGCCGTGGCGATGTCCGGTGCCCACCGATCGATCGCCCCCAGCTCGAGCGCCGCCGTGCACGCCGCACGATCGGGGTCGTACCCACATACCTCAGCTCCGTCGCGCGCGCGCGCGACGAGTCCGATCGAGCCGCCGATCAGGCCGACGCCGAGGACGGCGACCTTCAACGGCCGACCCCCTGCGCGGCGACCGGCCTCGCGGCCTCGAGTGAACGCGTGCTCGGCCGGCCGCCCATCAGACCGCGCTGAGCGCCTTGCCCGCGAATTCGGCGGTGCGCCGCACGGCGGCGGCGTACTCGTCGAACGTGTCTGCCAGCAGTGCCTGCGGGCCGTCGCAGACGGCCTCGTCGGGGTTGGGGTGCACCTCCACGATGATGCCGTCGGCCCCGGCGGCAGCAGCCGCGAGCGAGAGCGGCAGCACCAGATCGCGCCGTCCGGCCGCGTGACTGGGATCGACGATCACCGGCAGGTGCGAGAGCTCCTTGAGGATCGGCACCGCCATGATGTCGAGCGTGACGCGGCGGTGGTCGGTCTCGAACGTGCGGATGCCGCGCTCGCACAACATCACGGCGGGGTTGCCCTCCTTGAGGATGTACTCGGCGGCCATCAGCAGCTCATCCAACGTCGAGGACAGCCCGCGCTTGAGCAGCGCCGGACACCCCGAGCGTCCGATCTCGGTCAGCAGCGGGAAGTTGGCCATGTTGCGCGCGCCGATCTGGATCACGTCGGCGACCTCCAGGACGTCGTCGAGGTCGCGCAGGTCCATCAGCTCGGTGACGATCGGCAGGCCGGTCTCGGCCTTGGCCTCGGCCAGCAGCCGCAACCCCTCGACGCCGAGCCCCTGGAAGGCGTACGGCGAGGTGCGCGGCTTGTAGGCGCCGCCGCGCAGCAGCGACACGCCCGCGTCGCGCACCACGCGCGCGGTCTGCAACGTCTGCTCGCGCGATTCGACCGTGCACGGACCGGCGATCAGAGCGAAGTGGTCGCCGCCGATCTTGCGCCCGGCGATGTCGAGCACGGTTCGCTCCCCATGGCGCATCTGCTCGGAGGCGAGCTTGTAGGGCTTGAGGATCGGCAGCACGCGGTCCACCCCGGGCTGCCCTTCGAGGCCGAGGCTTTCGATGTTGACGTCCTGCTCGACGTCCCCGATCGCCCCGATCACGGTCAGACGGGCTCCCACGATCGGGTGCGCAAGCGCGCCGGCGCCCTCGATCTTCTCTATGACCGCCTCGACCTCCTCGGGGGTCGCGGTCTCCTTCATCACGATCATCATCGATTCATCCTTTCAGTTACGCCTGGAGTGTTACGCACCGACCGTGTGAACGGGGGCGTTGTGCATGACCGTGTGAGGCGCTCGGCCCGGACTCAGGGCCCGATGCGGCCGCCGGCGCCCGTCACACGTGCGGGCAGGGACGGCCGGAGCGCCTAAATAAATCGCCAGGGGTAGCAGGCGTAGGACGACCATGCGGTGCGCGCGGGGGTGCTGCCGAGTGTGTGAGCGAACACGGTCATTGATCGTCTGAACTGTTTGTAGCAGATGCGCCATGCCTGGTCCATCGGTGAGAGACGTCTGTCGATACGACCGCGTGAGATTGTCGTTCAGGACGGCGCATGCGCCGTCCTGCGGGAGCGCGCATGCGCGCTCCCGGACCAGGCCGCATGCGGCCTGGTCACCGGCCGGCACATGTGCCGGCCGGCGGCCTCGCACATGTGCGAGGCCGCACTGCACCACTCACCCGCGCTGCGTCCACTCCGCACGCGTGGTAACTGCCGAGCGATGCGCTACAGCACCTCGCGCAGCGCCGCCAGGAACCGCGCGTTCTCCTGCGGCGTGCCGTAGGTGACGCGCAGGGCGGGCGTGTCGCTGCCGAGAGCGCCCCCACCACGCACGAGCACGCCGCGATCCTCCAGCCCGCGCATGATCTCGGCCTCGTCGCCGGCCGATCTTCGATCGGCACTGAGGTCGATCCAGCAGAAGTTCGCCTGCGAGTCGGCCACCCGCAGCCCGAGGGCGCCCAGCTCCTCGGCGACGGAGATGCGCTCCGCGACGGTGCTGGTCACGCGCTCGAGCACCGCATCCTGATGGGCCAGCGCCTCGACCGCCGCGGCCTGGGCGAGCGCGTTGCAGTAGAACGGCTGTCTGACCTGATCGACCGCCCGGGGCAGCTCCTCGGAGCCGCACAGCGCGAACCCGACGCGCAGCCCGCACAGGCCGTAGACCTTCGAGAACGTCCGCAGCAGCACGAGGTTGGGGTGGGAGTGCAGCAGCTCGATCGAGCCGTCGGGGTCGCCGAGCAGGTTAAACTCGCAGTAGGCCTCGTCGACGATCACGCACACGTGCGGCGGGACCTCGGCGAGGAACGCCGCGACGTCCGCCGGCGGCAGTGCGGTCGAGGTGGGGTTGTTCGGGTTGCACACGATCGCCAGCCGCGTCGCGACGGTGATCTCCGCCAGCATCGCCTCCAGGTCGTGGCGAAGCTCGGAGTCGAGCGGGACGGTGATCGCGCGCGCACCGGACGCCGCGGACAGGTGCGGGTAGACCGAGAACGAGGGCCATGCGTGCACGATCTCCGCGCCGGGCTCCAGCAGCGCCTCGCCGGCCGCGAGCAGGATGTCGCAGGAGCCGTTGCCGATCGCGATGCGCGAGACCGGCACTTCGTAGCGGTCGGCCAGCCGCTCGCGCAGGATCGAGTTGGACGGGTCGGGGTAGCGGTTCAGCGATGACAGCGCGCGGTCGATCGCCTCGCGCACCGCCGGCAGGGGCGGGTAGGGCGACTCGTTGCTCGCCAGCCGCACGAGCGGCGCCTGCTCGGCGTAGCCGCCGGCGGCGGGGTAGACGGGGATGCGACGGATGCGCTCGGCGAACTCGATCGGCATGACGAGCCCATTGTGACGAATCGCCGCCACCACCGGCGGCGGCGGCGGCGAGTCCGACCGGGCTGGATCGGGTCGGTGGCCATTGTGACGCGCCACCGCCGGTGAGCTCACCGGCGGTGGCGCCGGCGGCTACTGTGCGGACTGCAAGTCGGCGCGCAGCTCGACCGCGTCGCCGAGGTAGACGTGTCGCGACTCGTGGTCCTCGTGGGCGTGGTAGTGGATCAGCACCCTGATCACGCGCGGCATCGCCCGCGGCACCGGAATCTCCCGCGCGCACAGCAGCGGCACCCGCTCGAACCCGAGCGCCCGCGCCGCCACCGCGGGGAACTCCGCATTGAGGTCGTTGGTGGCCGTGAAAATGCAGCTGACGACGTGCTCCGGCGTGAGCGCGTTGCGCTCCATGATCGCGCTCATCAGCTCGGTCGTCGCGTCCAGGATCTCCTGGGCGTCGTTCCGCGGCACGCTCGTGGCGCCGCGCAGGGCGAACAGTCGCATGGGCGCGATTGTGTCAGAGCGCGTGCAGACACTCGACCTCGGCATCGCTGCACCGCCGGTATGACCCCGGCGCAAGGCCATCCAGGCGCAGCGGACCGAATGCCACCCGTTCCAGCGTCAGCACCGGATGGCCGACCGTCTCGCACATGCGCCGTACCTGCCGGTTGCGGCCCTCGTGGATCGTCAGCTCGAGCTGGTCGGGCTCGATCAGGCGCACCCAGGCGGGGGCGGTGATCCCGTCCTTCAGCTCAACACCTTCGCGCAGGGCGCACACAGCATCCTTCCCCATGCGCCCTCCGCCGACGCGCGCGACGTACGTCTTGGGCACCTCATACCGCGGGTGGGTCAGTCGGTTGGCGAGCTCGCCGTCGTTGGTGAGCAGGATCAGTCCGCTGCTGTCAGCGTCGAGTCTCCCGACCGGGTACAGGCGCAGCAACCCACTCGTGGGTACGAGCTCGACGACCGTCGGACGGCTGTGTGTGTCGCGCGCGGTGGAGACCACGCCGAGCGGCTTGTGCACCACGTACACGACCCTCGGCTCGGCGCCGGTCAGTACACGGCCGTCGACCTCGACGTGACTGCCCTCCTCCACGCCCAGCGCGGGGTCGGTCACGACCTCCCCGTCTACCACGACGCGCCCTTCGGTGATCAACGCCTCGGCCGCGCGCCGCGAGGCGACACCGGCGTGAGCGAGATGCTTCGCCAGGCGCATCTACTCTGCGGTCGGTCCGCCCCCAGCGCGTGCCTCCCCCGCGCGCAGCAGCCGCTCGCGCAGCTCCGCCTGCTCCTCGGGCGTGGGGTCCCAGCGCGCCACGTCGGGCAGCTCCACCAGGGAGCGCAGCCCGAACAGCTTCAGGAACAGGCTGCTCGTGCGGTAGGTGACCGCGCCGAACTGCGAGCGCCCGGCCTCCTCGATCAGGCCGCGCTCCAGCAGCGTGGTCGCGGCCGAGTCGGCGCTGACGCCGCGGATGCGGGTGATCTCCGGGCGCGAGACGGGCTGCAGGTAGGCGACGATCGCCAGCGTCTCGGCCTGCGCGGGCGTGAGCGTGCCCGTGCGCGGGCGGCTGAACAGGCGCCTGGCGGCGTCCTCGCTGGCGGGGTCGGTCGCGAACGTGTACCCGCCGCCGAGCTCGCGCAGCACGATCCCGCGGGCTCCGGGCACATACCGTCCGGCGAGCACGCCCAGCGCCGCCCGAGTGTCGGGCTCGCCGGCCTGGGCCGCTTCGGACAGCTCGGCCAGGCTGAGCGGATCGGGCGAGAGGAACAGGAGCGCCTCGAGCGTGCTCGCCAGGCCCTCGACCTCGCCCTCCGAGCCGGCCTGCGCGCGGGTCGTCATCTCACCCTCCGTGCCTGCGATCCCCGCCTGGGCGATCGCGTCCATCTCAGCGTTCATGACGCCTATCCTGCCACGGCCGCGACCGATTCGAGATCAAGACGCTGGACGATCGGGGATCCCATTCGATCTCCGATCGATTGATCGGCCGGCACGGCGGGTTGGGCGGCCACGGCCTCGATCGCGATCTCGCCGAAGCTCTCCGGCTGGCGCCAGTCGACTTCGCCGCGCTTGTACAGCTCCAGCAGCGCGAACAGCGTGACTGCCACCGTCATGCGGTCGGCGCCCCGCACGGCCTCGTCGAAGCTGAACGCTCCCCTGCGCAGCAGCCCGCGCAGATGCGTCAGGCGCTCTGAGACCGTCACCCGCGCCGTGCCGATGTGACGCAGGCTGATCGCCGGGGGCATGCTCAGCAGCCGTCCGATCGCCTCGCCCAGGACGTCCGGATGCTGGGAGCCCTCCTCGGGCGCTAGCTCGGTACGGCGCAGGTGCGCGGGCGGCGGCGCTTCGCGGAAGCGCGTCCCGTGCTGTTGCGCGAGCAGCTCCTTGAGATGGCCCGCGGCGGAGCGGTAGCGGCGCGCGTCCAGCATCCGCGCGAGCAGCTCCTCGGCCGCCTCCTCGGGCTCCATGTCGAGCAGCTCGTCGCCGTCTTCCTCACTGGCGAGCATCAGCTTGGACTTGAGCTCCAGCAGCGCGGCGATCAGCACAATGAACTCGGTCGCCGTCTCCAGGTCCAGCTCGCCGCGGGACTCCAGGTGGTCGAGGTAGGCGAGCACCACGTCCGCCAGCGCCAGCTCGAGCAGGTCCACCTCTTCGCGCAGCACCAGCGTCAGCAACAGGTCGAACGGCCCGCTGAACACGTCCAGGTCGAGGTCGAGCGTGGCGACAGTGCTCACGCTCCCACCGTACCGATCAGCCCCGACGGGGTGCGCCCACGCCCATCCGCTCGCGCACGTCCGCGAGCGTGCCGGCGGCGATCTCCCGCGCACGGGCAGCACCATCGGCGAGGATCGCCTCCAGCGCGTCCTCGTCGGCGCGCAGGTCGGTGTAGCGCTCGCGCACCGGCGCGAGATACTCGACCGCGGCCGAGGCGACCGCCGCCTTCAGGTCACCGTACCCGCGCGCGTCCGCCATCTCTGCCTCGACCGCCTCGGGTGTGCTCGCGCGCGCGACCGCCAGGATTTCGATCAGGTTCGACACCCCCGGCTTGTCCTGCGCGCGCCTGATCTCCGTGCCGGAGTCGGTGACGGCGCTGCGGATCTTCTTTTCGATCGCGCGCGGCTCGTCGAGCACATACACGGTCCCCTGTTCGCTGCCACCGGTCGTGGACATCTTGCGCGTCGGGTCCTGCAGGTCCATGATCCGCGCGCCCACCTCGGGGATGCGGTGCTCGGGCACGACCAGCACCTCCTCGCCGTCGCCGAACCGCGCGTTGAACCGCCGTGCCACGTCGCGCATCACCTCCAGGTGCTCGCGTTGGTCCTCGCCCACCGGGACCTCGTCGGCGCGGTAGGCGAGCACGTCGGCGGCCTGCAGCACCGGGTACATCAGCAGCCCGGCGCTCACCAGCTCTCGCTGCACCACCGACTTGTCGCGGAACTGATGCATCCGCTGCAGCCTCCCCAGCTCGGTCACGCCGCTCAGCAGCCAGCACAGCTCGGTGTGCTCCTGCACGTCCCCTTGGCGGAACAGGACGCAGCGCTCGGGGTCCAGACCCGCGGCCAGCAGCAGCGCCGTGAGGTCATACAGGCTCTGGCGCAATCGGGCCGGCTCGTAGGGAACGGTGATCGCGTGCAGGTCCACAATGCAATACAGCGCCTCGCCGCGGTCCTGTCCGGCGACGTACTGGCTGATCGCGCCGATGTAGTTGCCCAGGTGCTTTGAGCCGGTGGGCTGGATGCCGGAGAAGATGCGCATTATGAGTTCAGCTCGAGGCCAAGCCGAGGAACACAGCAATCGCCCGGTTGAGCCGGAGCATATCGGTGCCCGCGAGCACGCCTATCCGGTCCCCGAGCTTGGATCGACGAATCGTCGTCACCTTATCGACCATGAGCCTGCAGGTTTCGCGCAGTCCATTCTCGGATGAGGGCTCGATCTCCAAGCGGAACAGTGGCGCGTCGGTCGGGTCGCTGGTGAATGGACAGATCGTGACCGAATCTGTGTCGAAGTGGTCGTCTTGGACGATCACAGCCGGTCGCGGCTTGCCAACGTAGCCCGGGCCGCCCGAAATCGTCCAGACCTCGGCGCGCTTCACTCCGGAGGCTGGCCGAAATCGGGACCGATTCGGGTGACACTCGCTTCGCTCGCATCCCCGAATCGGCCAGCGCCGAAGGCGCGTGTCTCCCAGCTTCGGTCGGAGATCGAGTCCACGAACGCC
The DNA here is from genome assembly GCA_963744245.1 of uncultured Solirubrobacterales bacterium. Classification (GTDB taxonomy): domain Bacteria; phylum Actinomycetota; class Thermoleophilia; order Solirubrobacterales; family Solirubrobacteraceae; genus Palsa-744. Next base: position 1,802,612 of record CAVUST010000001.1, on the reverse strand, counting down.
TGGTCCTCGGCGGCGGCTCGGCTGCCAGTCACCGCACGAGACTGACGGTGCGCCTCCTCGGCGAATCGTGGAGCCCGAACATCGGGCACCCAAATTTGAATAGGCCGCAGGCCTTGCTTGCGCAACCGCGCTCGGTGCTCGCGTACTCGTGCTCTCGAACTCGAATGGATACGTGTCATGGCTCACCGAACGTCGTTACATGTAGCGCAGAGCCTAGCACGCTGCTCACGGTCGAGAGCGCCACGCCCGCAAGAGCACCCGAGGAGCAGGTCCACAGTTCGTCTTTGTTGGCCTGGAACGTCTTTGTGATGCGCTACAGTGATGCGCATGACACGCACCACCGTTGACATCGATCGACATGCCTTCGATCTGGCACAGGGCGAGCTGGGCACGAGGGGACTGAGCGCGACGGTCAACGCCGCCCTGCGAGCGGTGGGACAGCGACGCGCCCTGGCGAGCTTCGACGTCGTCCGTGACATCGACGGTACGTCGGCGGAGGTCGATGCCGGCCGGCGAGAGCGTTCTTCTGAGCCCAAAGCCTGAAGCTGAGCCTCCCGCGCTGGAGCAGCCCGCACTGTTCGACACGGGCGTGTGGACCTGGGCGCGAGACCGGCGTTTCCCACAACTAGCGTCCTGGTTCAACGCCCAGGTCGCGACCGGGCACGTGCTCGTCTGCGACCTCGTCATTCTGGAGCTGGTCCGTCTCACGCCGAACGCGACCCGCGCTCGCGAGGTGACGGCGCGACTTGACGCCTTCGAGTCGATACCCATGCCATCAGGGCTTTGGGCACGCGCACGCGAGCTGCAACTCCTGCTCACAGGCGATGCTGGCCATCGCCGCGTCCCACCGGCCGACCTGCTGATAGCCGCCGCCGCTGATGCCGCGGGCGTCGTTCTGGTGCACTACGATCGCGACTATGAACGCCTGGCCGGAGTCAGCGAGCTCCGGCACCGCTGGCTCCTACCGGACGGCGCGCTGGCATAGCACGCGACCTCAACGGCGCGCTTCACTCCGGAGGCTGGCCGAAATGGGGATTCGCGCCAAAGGCGCGTGTCTCCCAGCTTCGGTCGGAGATCGAGTCCACGAACGCCTGGTCGGGCTGAAGGGTCGCCCCTTTACCGCTCACAGCAACCATATCGTAGACGTCGGAGCCACTCCACCCCGACAGCTACGCACCGTGCAGCCCTCCGCGCGGGTCAGCGTCGCGCGCTCGAACTTACCAGTCACGCGACCGCGACGCGAAACAATTCTCCGTAGCGCACTTCGCCGCGCATGGCGGGAGCCGTCCCAAGCCCCGCGACGGGATAGCCTCCGCTCTCCGTGTTAGCACCCGCGTCTTCTCGCCTAGATACTTTCAAGGTTCCACCCGTAACTTGGACTGAACCACCACTGGGACATACCTTGACTGCTATTTGCAAAATAGATCCAGCCTTCGTCGGTTTTTGGTTCACGCACGACCGTCGGGCTAGCGCCGACCGCCGCTTTGCCGCCAATGCTTTCCAGCGACCATTTCCCGTATTTCGGGGTGAACCACCACTGGGATATACCACCGCCCTTGTTCTGGAAGTAAACCCACGTTTCATCCGTCGCTGGTTCACGGAATACTGCCGGCGCCGACTCGCCGATCGTCGCCGTGGTCTTCGAGATCGGCTACCAGCAGACACGCCGAGGCCGTGTAAACCTGCTGCCTCGCCTCGCGTACCACGGCGGCTACATAGCGCTCACCCCGTTCCTGGGCGTGCAGGCCGCCGACGATTTCATCGACGGCAAGCTGCGCGACAGCGCTTCGCCGGGGACAGCCCCTGTCAGGACAGCGCCTGCCGGATGACGGGGCGCTTGGCCGCCGCGACCTCGTCCAGTCGTCTGACGGGGGTCGTGTAGGGGGCGTTCTGGGCCACCTCCGGCCCGTCGCTCGCGGCCTCGCGCAGAATCGCGGCGATCGCCCCGGCGAACGCGTCGAGCGTCTCGCGCGTCTCGGTCTCGGTCGGCTCGACCATCAGCGCCTCATCCACCAGCAGGGGGAAGTACACGGTCGGGGGGTGGAACCCGTGGTCGAGCAGGCGCTTGGCGAGGTCGAGCGTCTTGAGCTTCAGCTCGCGCTTCATCGGGCCGCCCGAGAGCACGAACTCGTGCATGCACAGCTCGCCGTAGGCGAGCGGCAGGTGCTCGGCGACGATGCCCTCTTGGCGCAGGCGCGCGAGCAGGTAGTTGGCGTTCAACACGGCCGTCTCCGACGCGTCCCGCAGGCCGTCCGCGCCGAGCGAGCAGATGTATGCGTAGGCCCGCACGAAACAGCCGTAGTTGCCGTGGAACCCGCGCAACCGCCCGATCGTGCGTGAGCCCGGCCCCTCGGCCGTGCCGTAGTCGAGGTCAAACACGGGCGTCGCCGGACCGGCGCCATGCGTGACGGTACCCACCGGCGTGGCGCCGTTGGCCTCGGCGCTCGCCTGCGCCGCGTCACCCTCGCCGCTTGCGTTCACCGCGGAACGCCGGACGACGATCGGGGTAGGCAGGAACGGGGCGATGCGCTCGGATACGGCGATCGGGCCCGAACCGGGGCCGCCGCCGCCGTGGGGCTGGGTGAAGGACTTGTGCAGGTTGAAGTGAACGATGTCGAACCCCATGTCGCCCGGCCGCGAGACGCCCATGACGGCGTTCAGGTTGGCCCCGTCGTAGTAGAGCGTCGCGCCGACCTCATGCACGATCTGAGCGATCGCCTCGATGTTGGGGTCGAACACGCCGAGCGTGTTCGGGTTGGTCAGCATCAGGCACGCCACGTCGCCGTCGACGTGGGCACGCAGGTCGTCGAGGTCGATCCCGCCCGCGGCGTCGGTCGCGAGCTTGACGACCTCCAGACCGGCCATCGTCACGGTCGCCGGGTTGGTTCCGTGCGAGGTGTCGGGCGTCAATACCTTGCGGCGACGAGTCTCGCCGCGGGACTCGTGATACGCGCGCGTCAGCAGCAACCCCGCGAGCTCTCCGTGCGATCCGGCCGAGGGCTGCAGCGAGACGTGCGGCAGCCCCGCGATCTCCGCGAGCGCGCCCTGCAACCGCCACATCAGCTCCAGCGCGCCCTGCGCCCGGGCGGGGTCCTGCAGCGGGTGCAGCCGTGCGTGTCCGGGCAGCGCGGCAGCGCGCTCGTGCAGGCGCGGGTTGTGCTTCATCGTGCACGACCCGAGCGGGTAGAAGCCCGAGTCCAGGTCAAAGTTGCGCTTGGAGATGCCGACGTAGTGGCGCACGATCTCCGGCTCTGAGACCTCCGGCAGGCGCGGCGGCTCGACGCGGCGATAGCGCGCGGGGAGCAGCGTCTCGGCATCCACCGGCGGCACGTCGAGGGCAGGGCACACGAACGCGCGGCGTCCCGGAGCGCCCTTCTCGAAGATCGTCCGCGCGCGGTCACGCTGCTGCGGAGTCTCAGCTTTCATACATCACCCCTGCATGAGTGCGCAGGGCAAGCTGGCCGAAACGGGGATGCGAGCGAAGCGAGTGTCTCCCGGCTTCGGTAAGGACGCAAGGAGCGTGGGGTACTACGTACGCGAGCGACTGAGGACGCAGATCCAGCGCCGCCATGCGCGCTCATGCCGCCACCGCCTCACGGCGCTCGCCCGCGACTGCTGCCCCCAGCACGTCCGCGAGCCGGTCGACGTCCGCGCGCGAGCGTTGCTCGGTGAGCGCGACGAGCAGGCCGCCGCGATCCTCCTCGCGGCCCGTCAGCGCCTGGATGTCCACGCCCGGGTTCACGCCCGCGCGAGCGCAACGCGCCTTGACGGCGGGGACGTCCGCGTCCAGGCGCACGGCGAACTCGCGGATGACCGGCTGGGAGTGCAGCGCCTCCACACCCTCCAGCGCGGTGAGCGCCTCGCGCGCGTAGTGGGTGCGCGCAAGCAGCAGCTCGCCCAGTTCGACGATCCCGCGCCGGCCGAGCCAGCTGAGATAGACGACGCCACCGAGCGCGTTGAGCGCCTGGGAGGTGCAGATGTTCGAGGTGGCCTTCTCGCGACGGATGTGCTGCTCGCGCGTCTGCAACGTCAGCACGAAGCCGCGGCGCCCGTCCACGTCCACGGTCTCCCCGGCGATCCGCCCGGGCATCCGGCGCAGGTATTCCTCACGCGCGGCGAACAAGCCAAACGAGGGCCCGCCGAAGTCGAGGCGGTTGCCGAGCGGCTGACCCTCGCCGACGGCCACGTCCACGCCACATTCGCCCGGCGCGACGAGCACGCCGAGCGCGATCGGGTCGACCTGCGCGACCACGACCGGCGCCTTGTCCTCCTCGCCCGCGGCGCCCTTGGCGGCGGCGCTGAGCGCGGCGGCGTCCTCGACGGCGCCGTAGAAGTTGGGTTGGGCGAAGATCGCCGCGCTCGTGTCGCCGTCGATCGCCTCGGCCCACGCATCCACATCGGTTACGCCGTCGGCGAGAGGAACCTCGACGACGCTCATCCCGTAGCCGTGCGCGAGCGTGCGCAGCGTCTGGATCGAGTGCGGATGCATGCCCGCGCTCACGACCAGGCGGCCGCGGCCGTTGTGCAGCTTCGCCAGATAGCCGGCGGCCGCGACGGCGCTCGGGCCCTCGTACACCGAGGCGTTGGAGACAGGCAGCCCTGTCAGCTCGCAGATGGCGGTCTGGTACTCGAACATCACCTGCAGCCCGCCCTGGGAGATCTCGGGCTGGTAGGGGGTGTAGGGCGTGAGGAACTCCGAGCGCTCCATCAGCATGTCGATCAGCGCCGGCACGTAGTGGTCGTACATCCCGGCGCCCAGGAACGAGACCTCGTCTTCGGCGCTGACGTTGCGCGCGGCCAGCTCGCGCAGGTGCGCGTAGACGTCCTGCTCGCCCATCCCATCGGGCAGATCGAGCGCGCGTCCCAGCCGTACGCCCGCGGGAATCTGGCGGTCGAACAGCTCCTGCACGGAGCCGACGCCGATCGTCGCAAGCATCCGCTCGAGATCCTGCTCGGTGGTGGCGGTGTAGCGGCTCAAGCTTTGAGCCTAGCCACCCAGAGTGGCGGAATAGGCGTCGGCGTCCATCAGCGTGTCGCGCTCACCCGGATCGCTCAGGGCGATGCGCACCATCCAGCCTTCGCCGTAGGGGTCCTCGTTGATCAGCTGCGGGCTGTCCTCGAGCGTGTCGTTGACCGCGACGATCTCACCGGACAGCGGCGCGACGACGTCGGATACGGCCTTGACGGACTCGACCTCGGCGTAGGGCGCGCCCTGCACGAGCATGGTCCCTACCGTCGGGGCCTCGAAGAAGACGACCTCGCCGAGGGCGTCCTGCGCGTACCAGGTGATGCCCAGCGTCGCCTCGGGGCGGGCGGGAGCCGATCCCTCGGCGTGGATGCGCGCCCAGTCGTGCTCGGGGTGGTAGAGCAAATCCTCGGGACAGCCGTCCTGCGACATCAAGAGCCCTTTCGGTAGAGAGGCTTCTCACGGACCACGGCCGGGCGCATCTTGCCACGGACGTCGATCTGCAGCCGGGTCCCGACGGCGGCGTGCTCGGCGGGAACGTAGGCGAGGCCGACGCCGACGTTCAGACACGGCGACATGGTCCCGCTCGTCACGACTCCGCCACCCGCGATCGGGTTGCCCTGGCGCGCGATTCCGGGGCCGTCGATGGCGAAGGCGACGAGTCGCTCGCGCGGCCCGGCGGCGCGCACCGCGCGCACTGCCTCGGAGCCGACGAAGCGGGTGTCCTCGACGCAGCACCAGCCGAGGCCGGCCTCGATCGGACCGCGCTCGGTGGAGAGGTCGTTGCCGTAGAGGTGGTAGCAGGCCTCCAGGCGCAGAGTGTCGCGCGCGGCGAGCCCCGCGGGAACGGCGCCGCGACGCAGCAGCTCATCCCACAGCACGGGCGCGTCGGCGGGCGCCAGCAGCAGCTCGACGCCGTCCTCGCCGGTGTAGCCGGTGCCGCAGACGAGCATCTCCGCACCGGCCAGCCGCCGCGTGGCGGCGCTCATGCGCGGGGGCAGCGGCACGTCGGAGATCGCCTGCACGAGCTCCCGCGCGCGGGAACCCTGCACGGCGAGCATCGCGTAGTCCTCGATGCGGTCCTCCACCTGCGCGTCGAGCTCACCGGCATGCGCGAGCCACCAGGCGAGGTCCTGCGCGTGGTTGGCGGCGTTCGTGACCGTCAGCCAGCGCTCGGTGTCCAGACGATAGGTGAACAGGTCATCTAGCACCCCGCCGTCCTCACGGCACAGCACGCCGTACTGCGCGCCGCCGATCGGCACCTTCGAGAGGTCGTTCGAGATCAGCCGCTGCAGCAGCTCGAGCGCCTGCGGTCCCGAGGTCTCGATCTCGCCCATGTGCGAGACGTCGAACACGCCCACGTCGGTGCGCACGGCCGTGTGCTCCTGACGCACGCCCTCGTACTGCACGGGCATCTCCCAGCCGGCGAACTCCACCATCTTCGCCCCGGCGTCCACGTGGCGGTCGTACAGGGAGGTGCGGCGCAGGGTCGTGGGCACGGTCCGCAGGCTAGCGAGTAAGCGCGGGATGTCTGCTGTTCGACGGGCGCATGCGCCCGTCGGTCATACGCCGCATGCGGCGTATGAGGAGGCCGCACATGTGCGGCCTCGCCGTTGGCGCATGCGCCAACGGAAGACGTGCCGCATGCGGCACGTCTAGCGATGCGTGCATGCACGCATCGCCGGGCGGCGCTTGCGCCGCCCGGACCTCATCAGCCTGACCCCAAGCATGCGCCCGACGGGCTACACCCGGGGCGCGCTCAAACTACATCAACGCAGGAACGGAGGTACGTCGATGTCGTCGTCGCTGATCTCAAGCGACGAGCGCTGACGATCGTCGATCCGCGGCCCGCGGTCGCGTCGCGAGCGTGTCTCCGCGCGGGCGGACCGTCCCGGGCGGTGGTCGAAGCCGGTGCCGATGACGGTGACGCGCACGTCGTCGGACATCGACTCGTCGATGACGGCGCCGAAGATGATGTTGGCGTTGGGATCGGCCGCGTTCTGGATGATCTCAGCGGCGTCGTTGACCTCGAACAGGCCGAGGTCCTTGCCGCCGGTGATGTTCAGCAGAATGCCCGTGGCACCGTCGACGGACTCTTCCAAGAGCGGCGAGGAGATCGCGGCCTTGGCGGCGTCGCCGCAGCGGTTCTCGCCGCCGGCGGTGCCGATGCCCATGAGCGCGGAGCCGGCGTCGTGCATGATCGTGCGCACGTCCGCGAAGTCGAGGTTGATCAGGCCCGGGATCGTGATCAGGTCGGTGATGCCCTGGATGCCCTGACGCAGCACGTCGTCGGCCTCTTTGAACGCATCCAGCATCGACGTGCGCCGCTCGACCACCGTCAAGAGCTTCTCGTTCGGGATCACGATCAGCGTGTCCACGACCTCGCGCAGACGCTCGATGCCCTCGGCCGCCTGGCGGCCGCGCTGGGAGCCCTCGAAGTCGAACGGGCGCGTGACCACGCCGACGGTGAGCGCGCCGATCTCGTTCTTGGCGATGTCCGCGATCACCGGCGCGGCGCCGGTGCCGGTGCCGCCGCCCTCGCCCGCGGTGACGAACACCATGTCGGCGCCCTTCAGCGCCTCCTTGATGTCGTCGCGGGACTCCGAGGCGGCGCCGAGGCCGACCTCGGGGTTGGCGCCCGCGCCGAGGCCCTTCGTGGACTCGTGGCCGATGTTCAGCTTGATGTCTGCGTCGCACATGTCGAGCGCCTGCGCGTCGGTGTTGGCGGCGATGAACTCCACGCCGCGCAGGCCCGCGTCGACCATGCGGCTGACCGCGTTCGTGCCGCCGCCGCCCACGCCCACGACCTTGATGACGGCCAGATAGCTGCCGGCGCCGGTCATACCGCTACTCGCTGAGCTCTCCATGATGGGTTCCGTCCACAGCCTTCAGTAAGAGTTAAGGGTTCGATCGACACTGTCGGTCGGCCCGCTGAAACGTGCACGTTATGCAGGGAACTTCGCCCTGTCAACGACTCCGTCCAATCTCGCAACAATCGTTGCAGATCCAGGAACTCTCGACCGGACCCCGAGACACGCCCTTCCGTGGACGTCAACCTCAGGTCGAGAATGAGGGTTGGGGTTTGAGTTCGCGAAGGCCGCTCAACCCCCGGGAACCCCACTCGTCGCAGGGGTTTCCGTGGTTTCTCCCGAGCCGGCTTCAGACGACGGCGAGGCACTCGTCGCTTCGCTCGAGGTCGATCCGGCGGAGCCGGCTTCGGACGGGGTCGAGCCAGGCTGCGTCGCTGCGCCGCCGGCGCTAGGTTCCGCGCCAGCGCCGCTGCCGGCGCTCGCACCCGAGCTCGATCCGCCCCCCACGGCGGCGTCCAGGCCGCTGGCCAGTTCCGCGGCGGTGTTCGGATCCGACGCGCCGGTCGATTCCGTTTCGGAGCTCGCGTCGGGACGAGTCGTGCCGGGAGCGAACCCTGCGGCGGGACGTTCGGGCAGGCGCACGTCGATGTAGACGGCGCCCGTCGAGCTCGGGTCGGCGAGCACGCGCGCGAGCGACAGCCACTTCGCGTGCGGTCTCGTGGCGTCGCCGAAGTAGGCGAGCACGCCCCCATGCAGCGCGACCGTCAGGCCCTTCGGTCCGGAGTACACGCGCGTAACGGCGTGAGCCAGTTGCGTCGGCGCCGCGCCCAGCACCGCGAGCGCCCCGAGCAGCGAGGTGCCGCGAACGCTCCCCCCGACCGGCGGCAGGTTGGTCGTGGTGACGGAGGTGGTTGCGGTGGCAGTGGCGGGCGTGGCCTTGCCGGCGTTCAGGAGCGGCAGTGAGCTCGACAGGAAGCCCGGACCCAACACCACCCCGTCGGCGGCCACGGCGGTGCTGGCGCCATTCACGACCAGCGCCGCGACGGGCGGGCGCTCGACGACTTCGATGCGCAGACCATGCGGGAAGCTAGGATGGACCCTGACCGCGCCCACGATCGGATAGGGCGCGACGGCGGCCCGCAGCGCGGCGGAACTGACGGCGAGCGTGCTCATGCCGTGCGCCGCGCCCGTCAGGGCCGTTTCGATCGCGGCGGTATCCGCACCGTGCACCGCGGTCAGACCACGTACCTGGACATGCTCAACCGTCGTCAACGAAGAGTGGCGTAGCAACAGCCACATCCCTCCCAGCAACGGTATTGTGATCAGGACCCCCAGCAGCCCGATCCGCAGCCGTCGGCGTGCCCACACCACCGCGATCCCGGCGCGCGTCGTGCGCACCGCGGTCCCCAACGGGCGCGGCAGGCCGAATGCGAGGCGCGCCCGTCTACGAGTCAGGCGGCGAGGGGCAGGCGCAGCTATGGATCGGGCCATTCACGAGGTCTTCGACCTTCGTGCCCTAACCCCTACCCACCATCCCAGGACGTCTTGCATCCTACCGCCGGCGGCGCTACGATGCCAGTGCTAGCGCGGTGACTGGAAGTCGCCAAACTTTGGGGCCCGGGCAACCGGGCCCCTCTTTATATAATGCGCCCCGGTGGACATGGGGCCTGTCGTCCACCGGGGCTTGAGTGCAACCTGCTACCTGGCGAGCCGGTCTATGACCAGCACGGCGACAAGTAGTGCGATTGCTAGCGCGGTACTAGAAGTGACCATGCCATCACCTCCTTTCTCGGGACCGATCGGCCCCGCATCGGCGGGAATCCGAGTCCGGAGATGACCTCCCTGGCGAGGCTACTCAGCGCTTAGGACCCCTGGTCCCGGCGACCACGGAAACCGCACGTCCCCCAGCGTCTGCACCTCGGGCTCGAGTGCCACGCCAAAGCGCTCGAGCACGCGGGCGCGACCCGCGGCCATCACCGCGAGCACGTCGGCGGTCGTGGCATCGCCGGTGTTCTCGACGAAGTTCGCATGCTTGGGCGCGAGGCGCGCGCCGCCGACCGTCAGACCGTTGCAGCCGGCGTCGGCCAGCAGCTGCCCGGCGGTGCGACCCCCCGCGAGGGGATCGTCGGGGTTGACGAACGTCGAGCCGAACGTCTTGATCCCCTGCGGCTGGGCCTCGTGGCGGCGGGCGCGCATGTCCGCGAGCGTGGCCTTGACCGTCTCCACGCCGGCTTCGGCGAGCAGGAACGAAGCGCGTGCGACGATCTCACCGGGTGCCAGGTTGGAGCGGCGGTAGGCGAATCCCAGCTGCGCGGGGACGCGGCGTTCGGATCCCTGCGCGGTGACGATCTCGACCCACTCCAGCGTCCGCGCGAGCTCGCCGCCGTAGGCGTTGGCGTTCATCCGCACCGCGCCGCCGACGGTGCCGGGGATGTTCACGCCGAACTCGATCCCCGACAGGCCCGCCTGCGCCGCGCGGGTGGCGACCGCGGGCAGCCGCGCGCCGCCGCCGCAGACGATCCGCAGCGGCCCCTCGCGCTGGATCAGCGCGAGCTTGCGGTCGAGCTTCACGACCAGCCCACGCACCCCGTCGTCCGCGATCAGCAGGTTCGAGCCCGAGCCGACGACCGCCACAGGCACGTTCGCGGCGCGCGCCCAAGCGAGCAGCTCCCGCAGCTGCGCATTGCTCCCGGCACGCGCGAACCAGTCGGCCTCGCCGCCCGTGCGGACCGTCGACATGCGCGCGAGCGAGTAGTCGCGCTCCACGATCGACGGCACGGTCGTAGGCGAGTCCCTGGACGCGGGCTTACGCGCCATCGCCGCTCACCACCAGTCGCCTCGCGAGCAGGTCCACGTCCCCGGCGCCCATCACGACGCAGACGTCGCCCGCGTCCAGCAGCCCGCGCAGCACCGGCTCGGCGTCGGCGAACGTGGGCAGCCAGTACACGGGCATGCCCCGCCGCGCGTCGGCGGCGGCCTGCGCGATCAGCAGACCGCTGACGCCAGGATGGTCCTCCGCGCGCTCGCGCGCGGGATACACGTCGAGCACGACCGCGACGTCGGCCTCGGCCAGGGCGGCGCCGAGCTCGCGCGCGAACATCGCCGTGCGCGAGTACAGATGCGGCTGAAACACCGCGATCAGCCGCTCGTGCGCGATGGTGCGAGCGCCCGCGAGTGTCGCCGCGACCTCGGTCGGGTGATGGGCGTAGTCGTCATACACGCGCGCCCCGCGCGCAGACTCCCCCAGCGGCTGAAAGCGCCTGCCCGCGCCGTGAAACCCGGCGAGCCCGGCGATCGCCCGCCGCGCGTCGGCGCCGGCCAGGCGCGCGGCCTCCAGCGCGGCGATCGCGTTCAAGGCGTTGTGCGCGCCCGGCACCGACAGCCTCACTTCGTGCTCGCGCCAAACGAAGTGCTGGACGACCTCCGATCGGTCGCCGTCTGTGAGCGTCAGCGCGGGCGCGTCGTAGGGCACGACCTCCACCCTGGCGTCACCCTGTGCGCTCGTCGCAGCATCGATCTCCCCGCTCCCCGCGCCGCTCTGTGCGATCGCAGCAGCGTCCCCCGCCTCCGCGCCGCTCATCCCCGTCGCGGTCGCTCTCACCCCGCCGGGGACGAGCGCCAGCAGCTCGGGACGATCCCACACGACAATCGCCGTGTGCGCGCGCGCGAGGAACGCGCGGAAGGCCTCGCGCAGCTCGGCCAACGACCCGAAGGTCGCATGATGATCCAGCTCGACGTTCGTGAGCACCGCCACGTCCACGTGCAGCGCCAGCATCGAGCGGTCGGACTCGTCGGCCTCGACGATCAGCCACTCCCCCGCCCCGGTCCAGTGTGCGTTGTCCTGCCCCTCCCCCACCGTCCCACCGACGAGCCAGTCGGGCTCCAGTCCGGCCGCGCGCAGCGCGGACACGAGCATCGCCGAGGTCGTCGTCTTGCCGTGGGTGCCCGCCACCGCGATCGTGCGCCGCAGCGCGCTCAGCTCGCCCAGCAGCTCCGCGCGCGGACGCTCGGGCAGGCCGCGTGCGCGGGCCGCCACACGCTCGGGGCTCTCGCGCGAGACGGCGCTGGAGTAGACGACCTCGACGTCCTCGCCGTCGGGCACGTTGGCCCCGTCGTGCTCGCCGATCAGCGCCTCCAGCACGCCGTCGGCCGCCAGGCGCCTGGTGTAGGGGGAGGCATGCCGGTCGGAGCCGCTGACCTGCGCGCCAAGCGCGTGGGCCGCGCGCGCGTAGCCGCTCATGCCGGCGCCGCCGACGCCGACGAAGTGCAGGCGCCGCCCGCTCCACAGAGGCTCGGGCGTGGCGCTCATACGCGCGTCGCCCTGCCCGGCGCCGCAGCGGCGGCGATCAGCTCGTCGGCCACTTCCCGCGCGGCCTCGGGCCGTGCCAGGCCGCGCGAGGCCGCTGCCATCGCCGCCAGTCGCGCGCGGTCGTCCAGCAGCGCCGCGACCTCGCGTGCGAGGCGCGCGCCGGTCAGCTCGGAGTCGGGGATCACGACTGCGGCGCCCGCTTCGGCCATCCAGCGCGCGTTCGCGGTCTGATGGTCGGCGGAGGCGTGCGGGTAGGGAATCAGGATTGCGGGCAGGCCGTACGCGGCGAGCTCGAACACCGAGCCACCGGAGCGCGCGACCACGAGGTCGGCGGCGGCGAGCGCCTGCGCGAACTCCGCCAGGTCGAGGTACTCGCGCAGGTCATACCCGGCCGGCAGCGGGTGTGCGGACAGCTCGGGATGATCACGGCGCCCGGCGATGTGGAGCACGCGCACGGGCGGACCGTCGTACCGGACACCCGTCGCGAGACCCGCGCCGGCCGCCTCACCGGAGCTTCCGCCGGACGGGCCGGGAGCGCCGACGGCCTTCGCCCCGCCCCCCGCGAGGGCCTCGACGGCGGCGAGGCTGATCGAGCGTGCGCCGAGCGAGCCCCCGAACACGAGCACGCACGTCTCCTCCTCGGCGATCCCGAACAGCACCCGAGCCTCGGTGCGATCGGCGTAGGGGACGGGGATCGGTCGCCCCGTCACGCGGTAGCGGTTCCCGTCACGGCCGGGGATCGGGAAGGCCAGGCAGACGCGACGGGCGCCATGCGCGAGCAGGCGGTTGGCGAGCCCGAGGTGGCTGTCGGCCTCGGTGAGCACAAGCGGGATGCGCAGCGACAGCGCAGCGAGGCCTACGGGGCCGGCGACATAGCCGCCGCCGCCCAGCACCGCGTCGGGGCGCAGCTCCCGCAGGATCGCCCGCGCGCGCGGCAACGCGAGCGCGGCGCGCAGCAATGCGCGGGCGGCGCGCAGCGGGTTGGTGCGGCTGAGGCCCTCGACGGAGATCGTGCGCAGCTCATAGCCTGCAGCGGGCACGAGCCGGGCCTCAGCGCGCGTCCCGCCGACGAACGCGACGTGCGCCTGCTCAGCCCGCAGCGCGTCGGCCACCGCCAGCGCCGGCGCGACGTGTCCGGCGGTGCCCCCCGCCGCGATCGCGATCGTCGTCTGTGTCACGGCCCCATCCTGCCGGTTTTCGCGCGTCCGCCACTGTGCGACTCCCTCCTCGGGAGGGAACGGCGCGCACGTGCGCGGTGCCGCCGGCGGCCACGTTCAGCAGCAGGCCCATCGCGGCGAGCATCACGATCAGGCTGCTGGAGCCGTAGGAGACGAACGGCAGCGGCACGCCCGTCAGCGGCGCGAGACCGAGCACGGCGAACACGTTGAGCAATGCCTGGGAGACGATCAGCGAGGTCATGCCAACGGCGATCAGCGCGCTGTGCAGGGAGCGCGCGGACTTGGCGACGCGCAGGCCGGCGTAGGCGATCAGCCCGTACAGGAACAGCAGCGCGCACACGCCGACGACGCCGAGCTCCTCGGCGATGACCGCGAGGATGAAGTCGGTGGGCGCCTCCGGGAGGTAGAAGATCTTCTGCACCGACTGCCCGGGCCCGACGCCGAACAGGCCGCCGGAGCCGATTGCGATCTGGCCTTGGACGGCCTGAAAGCCGCTGCCGGAGGCGTGCGCCCAGGGGTCCATGAACGAGGTCAGGCGCGCACGGGCGTAGGGGCGCGCGAGCGCGTACAGCACGACCAGCCCGAACGCCGTGCCGGCGACGATCGCGAGGTTGCGCGCGGGAATGCCGGCGGCGACCAGCAGCGCCGCGGTCGTGAACGCGATCGTCATGGCGGTGCCGAGGTCGGGCTCGGTGACGACGAGCAGGCACGCTCCACCCACGACCACGAGCAGCGGGCGGGAAAGCTCGCGCAGGTCGTGCACGCGCTGGGGGCGACGAGCCAGCAGCGTCGCTGCGTACAGCACGAGCGCGAGCTTGAGCAGCTCCGAGGGCTGGAACTGCAGCTGGCCCGGGCCGATCCAGCGCCGCGCGCCGTTGATCGAGACGCCCACGTGGGGGACGTGCACTGCCAGCACGAGCGCGAACGAGACGGCCAGCAGCGGCGCGACGAGGCTCTGCGCTTTGGCGATCCCATCGCGGGCCAGAACGCGCATCAGGACGAGGCCGATCGCCCCGTAGAGGACGAACTTGATCAGATACCCACTGCCGTTGCCGGAGCCCTGCAGCAGCGCGGTCGCCGACGTGGCGCTGTAGACCATCACCGCGCCATAGGCGAGCAGGCACATGGTGGCGGTGATCAGGATGCGATGCTCGATCGAGTGCGGCTGGGCCTTCGCCTTGCCGGACGGGCGCGGACGGGCATCGCTCACCCCCCGGGGTGCGGGCGCGGGGCGGGCGCGCCGTGCTGCTGCGGCTGGCATCCATGCCCACTTCGACGCGGATCGGGCGATGCCTTTACCGATGCCCGTAGGTCGTCTCGACCGACACCCCGCGGACAGCTCGAGCGACGCTAGAAGTCCGTCTCGAGCAGCGCGACCAGCTCGCGGAAGCGCTCGCCACGGGCTTCGAAGTCCGCGAACCGGTCGAAGCTGGCACAGGCCGGCGAGAGCAGCACGACGTCGCCGAAGCGGGCGGTGGACACGGCGACCTCCAGCGCCTGCTCGAGCTCGCCGCATTCCAGTAGCGGCACCGGCATGCCGGCGAGCGCCGAGGCGATCAGAGCCGCGTCTTCGCCGATCAGATACACCGCCTGGCAGTAGCGTTCGACCGGCTCGCGCAGGGGAGCGAAGTCCTGTCCCTTCGATTGGCCGCCGAGGATCAGGTGCACGGTGCCGGGCGCGAACGCCTCGAGCGCGACGAGCGTGCTGGCGACGTTCGTCGCCTTGGAGTCGTTGACGTACAGCACGTCCTGCAGGCGAGCGATCTCCTCCAGGCGGTGGGGCACGCCCGCGAACGTGCGCAGGCCGTCGCGCACCGCACCGGGCTCGACCCCCCGCGCCAGGCACACGGCCGCGGCCGCCATCGCGTTCTCGATGTTGTGGCGCCCGCGCAGACGGATCTCCCGCGCACTCAGCAGCGGCTCGTCCTGCCAGCGGATCATGCCATCGCCGTCCAGCGTCACCGACGCCGAGCGAGGATCCCCACGCGAGATCGGCCGCGGGCCGAAGGTCACGCGCCAGACGTCATCCGCGAGCTCGAGGTCGAGGTCGACCGGGAGCACGGCGACGTCTCCGTGGGACTGGCGCGCGAAGATCTGGAGCTTGGCGGCGGTGTACTGCTCGAGCGTGGCGTGCCGGTCGAGGTGGTCGGGGGCGATGTTCAGCAGGACCGCGGCCTCGGGCGCGAACGCGAGCGTGTCCTCGAGCTGAAACGAGGAGGCCTCGCAGACGATCGTCACGTCCGCTCCGATCTCGCCGACGAGGCCGCTGAGCGCCGCGCCGACATTGCCGGCGACGGCGACGGGCAGGCCGGCCGTGCGGTGGATGTGCCCGATCAGCTCGACCGTGGTGGTCTTGCCATTCGTGCCCGTGACGGCGACGAACTCGTTTCCCAGCAGACGCCACGCGAGCTCCAGCTCGCCGAGCACAGGCAGCCCGCGCGCGCGAGCCGCGGCGATGACGGGCGCCTGGCCGGGCACGCCGGGGCTCTTGACGACGGCGCCGACGCGCTCCAGCAGCGCAATGCCGTCCTCATGCGGGTGCAGCTCGACGCCGGCGTCCGCGAGCGTGTCGAGGCCCTCGGGGGCGCCGCGGTCGACGCCGATCGCCTGCTCGCCGCGCGCGCGCAGCGCGAGCGCGGCCGCCCGCCCTGAGCGGGCGAGCCCGACGATCAGGTAGGGCCCACCGGGAATCTCCGGTCGGGGGTGCGAGACGCGTGCGGGCACCTCAACGGATGCTCTGGTGATAGATGGTGAAGCCGATCGCGCAGAAGATCGAGGCGACGATCCAGAAGCGCAGGATGATCTTCGTCTCAGACCAGCCCTTGAGCTCGAAGTGGTGGTGGATCGGCGCCATCAGAAAGACGCGGCGGCGGGTCGTCTGGAAGGAGAACACCTGGATCGCGACCGACAGCGCCTCCAGCACGAAGATCCCGCCGAGCAGGATCAGCAGCACCTCGGTGTGAGTCATCACGGCCAGCCCGGCGATCGCGCCGCCGAGCCCGAGCGAGCCGGTGTCGCCCATGAAGATCGTGGCGGGGAACGCGTTGAACCACAGAAACCCGATGCACGCGCCGACGAGGCAGCCGGCGAGCATCGCGAGATCATAGTCTTCGGTGACGAACGCGATCGCGATGTAGGAGAGCAGCACGATCGCGGCGCAGCCCGCCGCGAGACCGTCGAGCCCGTCGGTGAGGTTGACGGCGCTGGTGGTGCCGGCGAGCACGAGGTAGATCAGCACGGGGTAGAACGGCCCGAGTTCGATCGTGTAGTCGACGAAGCGCAGCCGCAGCTCGGGCGCGAGGTGCGCCTCGTGGGCGGCGACGAGCCACAGCCCGAGGGAGATGGCGATCGTGATGGCGAGCTTGGTGCGCGCGCGCAGACCGAGCGAGCGGCGGCGCACGAGCTTTACGTAGTCGTCGGCGAACCCGAGCAGCGCGCACGCGATCATCGCCCCGAACACTCCCACCGAGCGCCAATCCCAGTTGGTCAGGATCATGAACGGGATCGCGACAGCAAGCATCACGATGATGCCTCCCATCGTGGGCGTGCCCGCCTTCTGGTGGTGGCCCTGCGGACCGTCCTCGCGAATGTGCTGACCGAACTCGCGCCGGCGCAGGAACTCGATGAACTTGGGGCTCAGGAAGATGCAGATGAGCAACGCGGCGGTGCCGCCGAAGAGAATGCGCCCCATTCAGCGCCCATCCACCTGTGGGTCGGGGCTCGCCCGCACGCCGTCGCGAGCCTTGCGCGCGCGCAGCGCCTGCCCGACGCGCTCCAGGCCCACGCCGCGCGAGCCCTTCACGAGGACGGTGTCGCCCGGGGCGAGCAGTCTCCTCAGCAGCTCGGCGGCGGCCGGCGCGTCGGTGACGGAGTGAGCCTGGGCGGCGGCGAACGCGGGGGCCATCTCGGCTGCGAGCGGACCGACGGTCACGAGCACGTCCACACCTCGCGCGGCCGCGTGGACGCCGATCTCGCGGTGAAAGCGCTGCTCCTCGACACCCAGCTCGAGCATGTCGCCGAGCACGGCGACGCGCCGCCCGGGGGCAGTCGCAGCGAGGTCGTCGATGGCGGATCGCATCGACGTCGGGTTGGCGTTGTAGCAGTCGTCGATCAGCACTATGTCCTCGGACAGTCGGATGCGCTCGCCGCGCAGCGCGGAGAACCGCACAGTAACCTCGCCGCCGGGCGTAACGCCGAGCGCGCGGGCGGCCGCGACGGCCGCGAGCAGGTTGCGCAGGTTGTGGGTCTGGGAGAAGGAGGGGCGCAGGACGATGCGGGCGGTGTCGGCTGGGAGAGTTTTTGCGCGATCGCGGTCGCGTGCAGGCGAGATGTCGGCCATGTTCGCGGATGTGCCGTCCAAGATCCAAACGCGCCCGTCGGGGTGGTGATCGGCGAGTTGGACATCACCACCGGGGCCGAAGGTGATCGTGGGGACGTCATCCCTGAGGTGCTCCCCCAACAGGGGCTCGTCGGCCGGCACGATCGCCGTCGCGCCGGGCGCCAAACCGGCGATTAGCTCGGCCTTGGCGGAGGCGATCGCCTCCAGCGAGCCGAGCAGCTCCAGATGGACGGGGCCGACGTTGACGATCACACCGACCTCAGGCTCGGCGATCGCCGTTAGTTCGGCTATTTGTCCGGGACCGCGCATCGCCATCTCCAGCACGAGCGCCTCGGTGTCCGCGGGCGCAGCGAGGATCGCGAGCGGCAGGCCGATCTCGGTATTGAAGTTGGCGGGGCTTGCGACCGTGCGCAGGTGGGGGGCGAGCAACGCCGCGAGGATGTCCTTCGTCGAGGTCTTGCCGGTCGAGCCGGTGATCGCCACCACGCGCGCGCCGGAGGAAGAGCGCAGCTCCGACAGCCATGAGCGGGCGAGCGACTGCAGGCCCGCGAGTGGGCTGGGGTCCGCGAGCACCACGCCGTGATAACCGATGCCCACCCCGGCGGCCTCGGCCATCGCGGCGACGGCGAGCGCGTGCTCAGGCGCGACGAGCACGCCCCAGGCGCCGGCCTGCAGTGCCTGGGCGGCGTACTCGCCCCCGTCGGAGCGATTGCCGCGCAGACCGACGAAGAGGTCGCCGGGGACGACCGCGCGCGAGTCGATGGATACGCGCAGAGGCCCCGTCGGCGCTGCATCCCGGACGCCGCCGGGCAGCGCGTCGGCGTCCGGGCGGAAGACCAGGCGCGCGCCGGCCGCGCGCGCGAGACGGTTGGCGTCCCAATCCCTCATTCGCCAGCCCCCGCAGGAGCGCCGACGCGAGCGGCGAGGTGTTCCCGCGCGACGGTGACGTCGTCAAAGGGCTCCTTGCGGCCGTCCGCGAACTCCTGCCCCTGCTCGTGGCCCTTGCCCGCGATCACCACGACGTCGTCGGGCATCGCGAGGGACAGCGCCTGCTCGATCGCGATACGGCGATCGACCTCGACGTGGACCGACCCGTCCGACAGCGCCGCGGGCGGAATGCCGGCGAGGATCTCGGCGACGATCTCGCCGGGCGCCTCCGAGCGGGGGTTGTCGGATGTGACGAGCGTTACGTCCGCCAGGCGCGCGGAGATCTCCCCCATCAGCGGGCGCTTGCCGCGGTCGCGGTCGCCTCCGGCTCCAAACACGCTGATGACGCGTCGCCCACGGGCGACGTCGCGCGCGGCACGCAGGACATTGTCGAGCGAGTCGGGCGTATGGGCGTAGTCGACGAGCACCGCGAAGTCCTGGCCGGCGTCGACGGGCTCGAAGCGCCCGGGCACCCTGACGCCACGCTCCAGCGCGGCGATGAGCGTGTCGAGGTCGAACCCGAGCGCGTGCACCGTGGCGAGCGCGCCGAGGGCGTTGGCGACGTTGAAGCGGCCCGGCATCGGGAGTCTCGCCTCGCGGCTGCCGGCGGGCGTGTGCAGGGAAAAGCGACAGCCGGCGAAGTCGCAGCGCAGGTCCGTGGCGCGGTAGTCCACCGCCCCCCCTTCGGCTTGGCCTGCGTCACGATCGTCGCTGGGACGAGCCCCAGTGTCTTCCACGGCGAACGTGAGCTTCTCCCCGCCGATCTCCTGCGCGAGCCGCCGTCCGTAGGGATCGCCGACGTTGACGACGCTCACCCCCGGCGGCGGGCCTTCGCCGGGCAGGAACAGCAGGCGCTTGGCCAGGAAGTAGTCCTCCATGCTCGGGTGGAAGTCCAGGTGGTCCTGGGTCAGGTTCGTGAACACGGCCGCGGCGAAGCGCACGCCGCCCGCGCGCCCCAGCTCCAGCGCGTGCGAGGAGACCTCCATCGCGCAGGCGCGATCGCCGCCGTCGAGCATCGCGCGAAAGCCCGCGTGCAGGTCGATCGCCTCGGGGGTCGTGCGTTGCACGGGCCGCTCCTGCCCGCCGACGATCGACGTGACGGTGCCCAGCAGGCCCGTCTGCTCGCCGGCCGCCTGCAGCAGCGCGCGCACGAGGAACGCGGTCGTCGTCTTGCCGTTCGTGCCGGTGATCCCCACGACGCGCAGCGACGCGGTCGGATCGCCATAGAAGCGGCTCGCAATAGGCCCCATCGCCGCGCGCACGGAGGGGACGAGCACCTCGGGCACACCCAGGCCCATTGGCCGCTCCACGACGAGCGCGACCGCCCCGTCGGCGACCGCCTGCGCGGCGAAGTTGTGCCCGTCGCTGCGAAAGCCTGGGACGCAGAAGAACAGCGCGCCTGGACGCGCCAGGCGACTGTCGTACGCGAGCCCCGTGATCTCGACGTCAGAGTCTGCACCGCCTACGGAACCGACGCCCGCAACCAGCTCCCCAAGCCTCATGGATTCAGCCCCTGCGGCAGCACATCCCAAGTCTATTCGCGCTCTGGACAACCCCAGCCCAATCCAGAACGGCGTAGGCCCGACCGGTTTGCCGCTTATCCCCATAGCCGGTCGGCACGACCGGCCGACCACATCGTCAAGACCGCCATCCAAAAACACGAAACGCCGGCAAGCCACAAGCCGCTTGTCGCCATATGAAGTGGTTGCGTAGCGTGACTACCCCACGCCCGGCTCTCTTTACCCGCGCCCGGCGCTCTCCTTACCCGCGCCCGGCGCTCTCCCCAGCAGCTCGGGATAGACGTCGAGCAGCGCCGCCACCGGCAGCCCGACGACGTTCTCGACCTCGCCGTCGATCTTCTCCGCCAGCTTCTCGCCGGCGCCCTGGATCGCGTAGCCGCCCGAGCGTCCGCGCCACTCCTCGGTGCCCACGTACCAGTCGAGCAGCTCCTCGTCGATCGCCCGGAACGTGACCTGCGTACGCGCCACGGCCGCGCGCTCGACGACCTCCGAGCGCCCGTCCGCGAGCAACAGCGCAATCCCGCTGATCACCTCGTGCGTGCGCCCGCCGAGCGCCATGAGCGTCGCGCGCGCCGCCGGCGCGTCGGGCGGCTTGCCGTAGATCACGCCGTCGAGGGTCACGATCGTGTCGCAGCCAAGCACCGTCTCGGCCGCCCCCGGGCGGAGCGCCGCCCGCGCCTTGCGCAGCGCGTTATCGCGCGCGACCCGCACCGGGTCGCCTTCGGTCAGCTCCGGCACGTCGGTGGCACGCACCGTGAACGCGACCCCCAGCCGTTGCAGGATCGCCCGCCGCTGCGGCGAGCGCGAGGCCAGGACCAGCGGCGAGCGCGGAGTCGTCGTCATGGGACGCGCGGACAGCGACCGCGGCGGTCACCTCAGCGACAGCTCGGGGAAGAACAGCGCCGCCTCGCGCGCGGCGGACTCGGGGGCGTCCGAGCCGTGAACCATGTTCTGACCCATCTCGATCGCCAGGTCGCCGCGGATCGAGCCGGTGGCCGCCTCCAGCGGGTTGGTCGCGCCGATCACCTGGCGCGCCGCCCTGACGGCGTCCACGCCCTCCAGGACCATCGCCACGATCGGACCCGAGGTGATGAACTCGACCAGCTCGCCGAAGAACGGGCGCTCGGCGTGCTCGGCGTAGTGGCGCTCGGCCAGCTCGCGGGTCACGGTCATGTGGCGCAGGGCGACGATCTGCAGGCCCTTGCGCTCGAAGCGCGCGACTATCTCGCCGGACAGCCCTCTGGCGAAGGCGTCGGGCTTTACCAGGATCAGTGTCCGTTCCATGGGCGGGTCCTTTGGTGGTCGTTGACGGAAGCTCGGCCGGGAGACGAGGGAGCGTCAGGAGGTGGGGCGCGGGCGGCGTGCGCGCCCGGTGCTTCTGGACCGCGAGGAGGCCGGCTCGGGCGCCGCGACGGGTTTCGCCCTGACTCCCTCGTCGGGGGCGCCTCCAGCGGGCGTGACGGCTCCCAGCGCGTCCTCGGACGAGACGTCCTCCTCGCTCAGCGAGACGTCACGCGTCAACGACGGCTCCCGCTCGATCAGCAGGGACTCCTCGTCGTCGGCCGCCTCGCGGCGGCTGCTGCCACTGCGACGTTTACGCCGCGTGGGGGCGATCGCGCCGGGCACCTCGGTCTCGCAGTAGGGGCAGATCGTCCACGCCTGGTCGAGCGGACGCTGACAGCTGACGCAGCGCTCCTTGAGCTTGCGCAGGCAGCTGGGGCAGCGTACGAAGTCGCGCTCGATCCGATAGTCGCAGTGTGGGCACAGCCCGCTGTCCAGCTCGTGCAGGCGCGCCTCGGCGGCCTGCAGCTCCAGCTCGCGCTCGCGCACGTCCTCCAGGTACTCGGGCGGGCGCAGGATCATGTAGACGATCGTGCCGACGAACGGGAACAGCGACGCCGCCGTCGCGCAGCCGACGAGCATCGGATCGAGGATGCGCCGCCGCGCGTCGGCGTAGGTCCAGTAGATCAGCGAGAGGTACAGGACGACGACGAACAGGATCAGCAGATCGATGACCAAGTTCAGGCCACTGCTTTCGATTCCAAAATATGCGAGCGGTGGCATCGGCCGGCTGAGTTTAGAGAAACAGGCGGCCGAATCCGTAGCCCGCAGCAAAAAACACAAGGATGACCAGCGCCACGATCAGCGCGACGGCGCCGATCATGGTGAGCACGGAGGGGCCGTCGTCGTTCATCTGATCGGAGTTCGTGAAGTGGCCTGCGCATGCAGGGTATCGGAGGCGTCCAGCCCGCGCAGCAACTCGCCGACCAGGTAGATCGAGCCCGTGGCGAGCACCGCCCTGCGCTCCCCGTCCTCTCCCGCCCAACGGCGTGCCTGCTCGAGCGCCCGCTCGGGCTGAGGCTCGCACTCCACCGCGTCGAACCCCAACTGGCGCGCGAGCGACTGCAGCGCCGCCGGCGAGAGCGCGCGGGGACTCGGCGGCGCGGTGAACCACGCGCGCTCGCAGACTCGGGCACCCGACCCCCCGGAGGGTTGGGTCAGGGCCGCGAGCATGCCTGCGGCGTCCTTGTCCTCGAGCACCCCCATCACCAGCGCCACGCTCCGGCCCTCCAGCACGTCCGGCAGCGCCCGCACCAGCTCGGCCACCGCGGCGGGGTTGTGCGCGCCGTCGAGCACCGTCAGCGGGCGCCCGTCCACGATCTGCAGGCGGCCCGGCACCTCCGTCGCAGCGGCGGCCGCGGCCACGGCCGGCTCGTCGAGCTCGATCCCCACGCCACGCAGGTGAGCCTCGGCCGCGGCGCGCGCGAGCGCGAAGTTGCGCCGCTGGAACGGTCCCTTCGCTGCGAGCCTCACGGTCGAGGCGGCTTCGTCCACGCGCACGATCCGGGCCTCGCGCTCGCCCGCCACGCGCTCCGCCACCGTCAGCGCCTCTCCTGCGAGCCAGGACCCCAGCACGAGCGTTCCCCCTGCTCCTACGACCGCGAGCTTCTCCTCGGCGACATCTCTCAGCGTCGGCCCCAGCCAGCGTGTGTGCTCCAGCCCGACGTTCGTAAGCACCGTCACGGGCGCGTCGATCACGCTCGTGGCGTCATACCGTCCGCCGAGACCGGCCTCGACGACGGCGACCCGCACGTCGCGCTCGGCCATCTCCGACAGCGCCGCGGCCGTGATCAGTTCGAACTGGGTCACGTGATCGTCCTCGGCCAGCGTGCGGTTGACCCGCTCCGCGGCCCGCGCCGCGCGCGCGAGCGCCGCCGCGAGCTCGCCCTCGCGCAGGTCCCGCTCGCCGATCCGCACCCGTTCGCTGTAGGAGATGAGATGCGGAGAGGTGTAGGCGCCCGTGCACAGTCCGTGGCGCTCCAGGATCGCCGCCGTCATCCGCGTGGTCGAGGTCTTCCCGTTGGTCCCCAGCACATGGATCGTGTCCACGCGCTGCTCGGGAGAGCCCAGCGCCGTCATCATCCGCCGCATCCGGTCCAGCCCGAAGCGCATCCCGAACAGCTCAAGCGACTGCAGGTGGCGCTCGGCCTGAGCCGGCGTCCAGCTTGGGCCCGCGCCGTGTCCGGCGCTGGAGGGTCCCGTGCCGGCGACGAGCCACTTTGCGCTCCGTGGTGTCTTCATTCCCGCGATCGGCGCGCGCGAGGGGCTACGCGTCGGGGTGCTTGCGCAGATAGTCGAGGAACACCGGCCGCAACGCCTCGCCCAGCCCCCCGTCGCCGCTGTGGACCGCGTCTTTGATGAGGCCTTTGGAGGACTCGACGTCGAAGTCGGCCTCGCCCATGTCACCCCTGACTGCCTCCGCCGCCGGGATCATCTCCAGCAGCGACCAGAAGAACTTCACGTCGAAGTGCTTCTCCGCGCGGTGCATGGCACGGTCGTGCAGCTCGTGCGTGGACAGCTTTTCGAGATCGTCGGCCATCTGGCGATCAGCGGCGCCTGCGCCCGCGCTTGTGACGGCGCTGGCGCAGCACCAGCGGCGCGAGATCACGGCCCATGCCCCTGACGTCGAGCTTGTGCGCAAGCTTGCGCAGCTCCAGCCGCTCTTTCGCGCTGAGGTTGCGGATGCGTCCGCGCGACTTCTGCACGAGCTCGGTGAAGCGCGCGCGCTCCTTCGCCGACAGCGCCGCCCAGCGTCGGCCCACGATCATCGTGCCCTGCAGCAGCGTCGCCCACGGCACCGCCTTGACGGTGCGCTTCAGCTTTGAGTCCGGCTTGGGCTGGGACTTGGCGAGCTTGGTCACAGCGCGATGGTAGCGGTCGGGCGTTTCCGGCGAGCGCCGGCCACGCGCCCAGGCCACGTCGTGCGCAAGCGCGAGGCTGGCGCGGCGTGGCCTTGCCTACGCGGACTCCTCGCGCAGCTCCTGCCCTGGCGCCGGCGCC
This sequence comes from uncultured Solirubrobacterales bacterium, assembly GCA_963744245.1. Classification (GTDB taxonomy): domain Bacteria; phylum Actinomycetota; class Thermoleophilia; order Solirubrobacterales; family Solirubrobacteraceae; genus Palsa-744. The sequence goes on along the minus strand of CAVUST010000001.1, from coordinate 1,778,222 downwards.
TCCTCAGGCGCGGCTTCGGTCACGAGCGTGGGCGTCAGGCCGCGTTCGACCGTCTCCTTGGTGACGACGCACTTCTTCACGTCCCTGCGCGAGGGCAGCTCGAACTGAACCTCCAGCAGGATCTCCTCGATGATCGAGCGCAACCCGCGCGCGCCCGTTTCCCGCTCCAGCCCGCGCTCGGCCATCGCCGTCAACGAGTCCTCGGAGAACACCAGCTCGATCCCGTCAAACGAGAAGAAGCGCTGGAACTGCTTGACCAGCGCGTTGCGCGGCTCGGTCAGGATCGACACGAGATCCGAGCGCGTCAGCTGATGCACCGCGCTCATCACCGGCAGCCGCCCGATGAACTCCGGGATCAACCCGTACTCGATCAGGTCCTCCGGCAGACATTGCTCGAACACTTCGCCCGTGTCCTTCTCCGCCTTGGCCTCGATCGCCGCGGCGAACCCGATGCCCTTGTTGCCGATGCGCCGCTCGATCACCTTGTCGAGGTTCGCGAACGCCCCGCCGCAGATGAACAGCACGTTGGTCGTGTCGATCGTCAGGAACTCCTGATGCGGGTGCTTGCGCCCGCCCTGTGGCGGCACCGAGGCCTGCGTGCCCTCCAGGATCTTCAGCAGCGCCTGCTGCACGCCCTCGCCCGAGACGTCGCGCGTGATCGACGGGTTGTCGGCCTTGCGCGCGATCTTGTCGACCTCGTCGATGTAGATGATCCCCGTCTCCGCCTTCTTGACGTCGTAGTCGGCGGCCTGGATCAGCTTCAGCAGGATGTTCTCGACGTCCTCCCCGACATACCCCGCCTCCGTCAGCGCGGTCGCGTCGGCGATCGCGAACGGCACGTTCAGGATCCGCGCGAGCGTCTGCGCGAGCAGCGTCTTGCCGCAGCCCGTCGGCCCGAGCAGCAGGATGTTCGACTTCTGCAGCTCGATCTCCTCGTCGCCCGAGGTCATCATCTGCACGCGCTTGTAGTGGTTGTAGACGGCCACCGACAGCGTGCGCTTGGAGGGCTCCTGGCCGACGACGTACTCGTCCAGCACCTCGTAGATCTCGCGCGGCTTGGGCAGGTTCTCCAGGTCGAACGCCGGCGGTGCGGCCAGCTCCTCGTCGATGATCTCGTTGCACAGGTCGATGCACTCGTCGCAGATGTACACGCCCGGCCCGGCGATCAGCTTCTTGACCTGCCTTTGCGACTTGCCGCAGAAGCTGCACAGCAGCTGCTCGTTGGTGTCGGTCGGGCGAGCCATCTCAGTGTTCCGTGATGACCCTGTCGATAATGCCGTACTCCTTGGCCTCCTCGGAGGACATGAAGTAGTCGCGCTCGGTGTCTTTGCGCACGTCCGCGAGCTCCTTGTGCGTGTGCTTGGCGATGATCTCGTCCAGTCGCCGGCGCACGTCGATGATCTCCTTGGCGTGAATCTCGATGTCCGTCGCCTGACCCTGAAAGCTCGAGCTCACCTGATGGATCAGGATCTTGGCGTTCGGCAGCGCCATGCGCTTGCCCTCCGCGCCGCCCGCCAGGAGCAGCGCGCCCATCGACATCGCGATGCCGACGCAGATCGTCTGCACCTTCGGCTTGATGAACTGCATCGTGTCGTAGATCGCCAGTCCTGCATACACCGAGCCGCCGGGCGAGTTGACGTACAGCGACACGTCCTTCTCGGGATCCTCGCTCTCCAGGTGCAGCAGCTGGGCGACGATCAGGTTCGCGATCTGATCGTCCACGGGCGTGCCGAGGAAGATGATCCGCTCGTTGAGCAGACGGCTGTAGATGTCGAACGCGCGCTCGCCTCGCGAGGTCTGCTCGACCACCATGGGGACTAGTGGGCTCATGAACGGTCCTCGCTTAGATTTTGCCTCGCGGCCTCGATTCCTTCAGAGGGCGAGTCTGTGGGTGGATGATCCCCCAGGCCTTTGGCATCTCCCGTACCCGCCATCGTCACTTCCACACTAGCGCTCGGGCGTCCACAGTCCGCCGGATGGGGCGGCCTCACCGCCGACGCCCGCGGCGGCTCGCTCGCCCTCGGCCTCCTTCTCCGGCGTCCACAGCTGCTCGCGCGCCTGCGCCTGCTCCAGCGGAATCGGTCGAGCGCGCTCCACGATCAGCTCGATCGCCTGGCGCGCCGCGAGATCCTCGCGCAGCTCCTGCACCCGCCCGGCCTCGCGCAGCTGCGTGAGCACCTGCTCGGGCGCGATCCCCTCGCGCTCGGCCGTCGGCGTGACGGCCTCCAGCAGATCCTGCTCGGATGGCTCGATCCCCTCCGCCGCGACGACCGCGCTCAGCACCGCCTCGCGGCGCAGCCCCTGCTCGGCGTCGGGCACCATCTCCGCGAGGATCTCCTCCTCGGCGCGCCCGACGATCTGCAGGTAGGCCTCGCGCGTGATCCCGCGGTGGGAGAGCGTGTGCAGCATCCGCTCCCACATCTCCTGCGCGCGCGAGCGCGACAGCTCCTCGGTGACGGGCACGCGCGCGCCGGCAACCGCCGCGTCCAGCGCCGCCTCGCGGAACTCCTCCTCCACGCGCTGCTGCTCAGACTCCAGGATGCGCCGGCCGACGTCCTCGCGCAGCTCTTGCACGTCGTCGAACCCGGCGTCCACCGCGAAGTCCTCGTCCACGTCGGGCAGCTGCTTGTCCTTGACCTCCTTCACGGTGATCTCGAACGACGCCTCGCGTCCGGCCAGCTCCGCGTTGGGGTAGTCCGCGGGGAATTCCAGCTCCACCGTGCGCGTCTCGCCCGCGCCGGCGCCGAGCAATCCCTCCTCGAAGCCCGGGATCAGCTTGCCCCCGCCCAGCTCGACCAGCTGGTCGCGGCCCTCGCCGCCCTCGAACGCGACCATCGTCGTCTCGCCCGACTCCTCCTCCACGGTGGGCAACCGCCCGAGGTAGTCGACGACGACGTAGTCGCCCTCGCCCGCGGCGTGCTCGGCCGTCTCCAGGCGCGCCAGCCGCTCGCGCATCGCCTCGACCTCGCGGTCGATCAGCTGCTCGTCGAGCACCGGCTCGCGGCGCCCCACCTCCAGCCCCGCGTACTCCCCCAGCTCCGCCACCGGCAGCACCCCGATCTCGAACGAGAACTCAAGCGCCTGCCCCTGCGCCGGCAGCTCACCGAGGTCGATCTTCGGATCTCCCACCGGCACGATCCCCGAGTCTCTGATCGCCTCGGCGTACCAGCCCCCCAGGCCGTCGCGCACCGCTTCGTCGAGCACCGCCTCGCGGCCGATGCGCTGCAGCACCAGCGGCGCGGGCACCTTGCCCTTGCGAAACCCCGGCAGCTTCAGCTCGCGCCCGAGCTGTCCCGCCTTGCGCTGCACGCGCTCCTCGATCTCTGCAGGCGCCACCTGCACGTCCACGCGCACGCGCGACTCCGGCAGCTCTGCGACTGTCGTCTGGACGGGCTCACCCATTGCCGCCACGATACCGTCCACTCGATGACGACCGCCCGTCCGCCCGCCCACAGACGCCTGGAGGCATGGTTGTGGACCGGCCCCCTCGGACACCTGCTAGGCGGAGGGTTGGACTTCTGCCGGGCGCTCGCGGGCTACCTGCTCGCGCGCTTCCGCGCCCGGTCGACCGTCCACAGCCAGAAGTGACGTACCCTGCCCGCTTTTCCGAGCGCTTGGCTCAGCGCACGCGCCCTGCGCGGGCGCCCCTCTCCGAGACGCCACGCGCGAGGGCTCGCCCCAATCAGGCTAGGCCACGGCAGCCGCGGGCGCTCCGCCGACCGATCGGAGATCGGCCAGCAGCGACACGCCGCTCGGCAGCACCAGCACGGGGCACGTCGCGATCTCGATCAGGTGCGACGCCGAGGAGCTGATCGACACCCGACCCCGCTCGGCCTCCGCACGCGAGTCGATCACCAGCAGATCGGCTTGGTCGTCGGCCACCGGCACGACGTCCGCTCCGAGCGCGCTCGCGAGCGCCTGCGCGGTCGCCTGGGCACCGCCCGCGCCGCCGGCCTCGCCGACCGCCACGATCCTGCGCGCCGGCCCACGCGTCTCCGCCAGCCCGACCGGAGCGATCCCGACGGCGACGTTGCCGCCCTCCAGCAGACGCTGGGCGGAGTTGCCGATCGTGATGTGACCCTCGGCGGTGTGGGAGTCCGAGCAGAACACGATCGCCTGGGCGCCGATCTGCGCGGCGAGGGCCTGCAGGCCCTCGGGAGTGGAGCGGTCGGTCACCGCGTGGCTGCTCGCGAACGTGCCGTCGAAGTGCGCGGCGCCGCGGGCGAGCACAACCTGTGCCTCCTCGTCGCTCACCGCCTCGTCGGTGTGGCGGACGTAGCCGAGGGACACCTCGGCGCCGGCGCGGGCCAGCAGCGAGCCGAACGCGATCGCGTCATCCTCGTTGGCGGTTCCGTCGTAGGAAACGATCACCTTGGTTGCCATTCCGACTCTCCTGTCTTTTGGGCCTGTGGGCCTGGATTGCAAGTTCTGACCTCGCTCCATGGTGACACGATCCTGTCATCAGCTCCAATGGGATTTGTGATTGTTGCGATAAGCTTTACTTATGCTCAATGTGAACCATCTGCGCATCCTCAGAGAGGTCGCCCACCGCGGCTCCTTCTCCGCCGCCGCCGCCGCCCTCTCCTACACCCAGTCGGCCGTCTCCCAGCAGATCGCCGCGCTCGAGGCCGAGACCGGCATGACGCTGCTGCAGCGTCGCCCCCGCGGGGTCAGCCTGACTGCGGCCGGGCAGACGCTCGTCGGCCACGCCGAGAGCGTCCTCGCCGACCTCGATGCCGCCGAAACGGCCCTCGCAGCGATCGCCGGCCTGCGCGGAGGCCGCTTGCGGATGGCCTCCTTCCCCACCGCCGGCGCGACGCTGATGCCGCTCGCGATCGCCACCTTCCGCGCCCGCCACCCCGACGTCGAGCTGACCCTCGCCGAGGGCGAGCCCGAGCAGATCGCGCCGCGACTGCGCACCGGCGAGCTCGACCTCGCGCTGCTGTTCGAGTTCGACGCCTCCCCCTTCGACCGCGATGCCGGTGCGCGACAGGCGGAGGAGTCGGCCTCTGACGGGCGCCTGACGCGCGTGGAGCTGCTCCAGGACCCCCTGTACCTGGCGCTGCCCCGCGAGCACCGTCTGGCGGAGCGCCGGCGGCTGCGCCTGGAGGACCTGCGCGGCGAAGCCTGGATCCAGACCTCGCAGGACAGCCCCTGCGCGCGCCACGTCGTGCGCTGCTGCCACGCCGCCGGATTCGAGCCGCGCGTCTCCTTTCAGAGCGACGACTACCAGACCGTCCAGGGTCTCGTCGGCGCCGGCGTCGGCGTCGCCCTGATACCTGAGCTGGCGCTGTCGGTCGTGCGCGAGGACGTCGTCATCCGCGCCCTCTCCCCCCGTCCTCCCGCGCGCAGAGTGATCGCTGCTACGGCCGCGGGCGCCCGCCTCTTGCCCGCGGCGCCCACGATGCTCAGCGTGCTCGAGCAGGTCGCCTCGGAGTACGAGGCGCTTGGGACGGCGCGTTTGGCGGCGTAGGGCCTGGGCGCGTTCTGGTCGAGACCGCGCGGGGTGGCGAGTCTGAGGCGAAGCGTCCGCGGTCTTGCGCGTGCGCGGAATGCGACGCTTTCGAGACTTGTCCTGCTGAGCGGAGTGTGTGGTTGGCGCCCCGACGGGTGGGCCGGGGCGCCACAGGAAATCATCAGCGGGCCGGATTGGCCAGGTACGCCTGGTTGACGAGCCTGCCCATCACTTCATATCCGAGCGGCGTCGGGTGGACGTCGCCATTGTCCGAGCTGCCACCGGGGACTTCCGGGTTGCACATTTCGGTGTACTTGCAGATCGAGACCTGCTCCCGCGCGGGCTTGCGCCCCTTGTTGAATATTGGGAACGGATTCGCGAACGTCACGTTCGCGAAGTGCGGCAGGACGTCGGCTTCGACCGCGGCGTTCAGACCCTGCTGCAGCGCATCGCTGCCGGGGAGGATCAACGCGTCCGGGTTGTAGAACCCGAGCAGCACGATCGGCCCCGTGTAGTGACCCCCGCCCGGTCCGGCGTTGTCGAGCACGCCCAGCACGTCGGCGATGTTCGCGAGGATGTGCGGCACGGTGACTTTTTCCGAGGTCACCGCGATGCACGTGGCCACCGCCGCTGCAGGCGTCGCCCCGTATTTGCTCTTGGCCGTGTGGGTGAATTCTTCGGTGACTTCGATTTCGCACTGCTTGATCGCCGCGAGCTCGTCGTTGGAGCCGATGTTCAGCGTGATCGCCTCCACCGGGTGCGCCGGGTGGCCTTCTTTGAGGATGCTGAGCGCGTCTTCGAGCTGTGAGATCGACTGCCCGCCGACGCTCAGCGAGTTGTGCAGCGGCAGCCCGTCCACGTTGCTGTACGCGCACGGGTGGTAGTCGCCGAGCCCCTGCGGATTATGGCCCGCCGGTTCTGTCGAGGCTTTCCCGCCGAGCGCCGCGTTTTCGCCGATCAGCCCGTTCGAGGTCTCCCCGGGGCAGGCGTCGTTGACCAGCGTCAGGCCCCTGCCGACCTCATATGGCCTCGAGAGGTCTTGGGCGAAGTCGTTCGTGAACCCTTCTTCGAAGAACGACGGCGACTCGTTCGGGAAGTTCTCGTTGAACACCTGCTCGCTGTAGCCGAAGCTGATCGAGTCACCGAGCGCCAGGTAGGTGCTGACCGGGGGCCTCGGCCTGGCGTTGGCGGCCGGTGTCAGGACCGCGAGCGCGGCAAGCGCCACCAGCGCGACAGCCAGCGCCAGCGGGCGCCCGAACGGACGGCGGTGAGAGCGGATCGAGCCCGCGAGGCCGTGTGAGACAAGCATGTGCATCTCCTCCAACTCGTTGGGGCCATGCACGCACTGCGACTACGGCCTCTCCCCTGCCCCCGCGAGCCCCGGCACAGCCCATCTGACGGAACTTCTCCACGCTACTCCTCTGGTTGACTCCTGTCAAACGAGTAGCAACGCGGATGTCAGAAGGGGCGCCCGGCCGAGCGGCCGGGCGCCCCGATGCGTTCCAGCTTGCTGTTGCTGGGTCAGTCGATCAGTGTGCGGGGTTGGCCAACCAGGCTTCGTTGACTAGTTTTGCGATCAGTTTGTAGCCGGCCAGTGTCGGATGGATGTCGCCATCTTCTCCTACTGGTTTCCCGCCTGGTTTTTGCACGTTCGGGTTGCACATTTCTGTGTACGTGCAGATCGCTTTCTTCTCTGCTTTTTCGCTTGTTTTCGGGTTAATTTTGGGGAAGGGATTGGCGAACGTCACGTTCGGGAAGTGCGCGACGATTTCTTTTTCGAGCGCTTCATTGAGAGCGTTCTGCAGACCATCGCTGCCGGGGAGCACGAACGCAAACGGGTTGTAGAAGCCGAGCAGGACGATCGCCCCTGTGTAGTGGCCACCACCCGGTTCCGTGCTGTCGATCACACCGATGACGTCCCCGATGTTTTTCACGATGTGCGGGAACGTCACGTTGATCGCTGTCTCGACGATGCACCCTTCGACGGCTTCTTCAGGTGTGGAACCGTATTTGCTTTTGCCTTCTTTGGTGAATTCTTCGCCGACTTCTTTTTCGCACTTGGCCACGGCCGAGAGCTCGTCGTTTGAGCCGATGCCCAGCGTGATCGCCTTGACTGCATGCACCGGGTGGCCTTCTTTGAGAATGCTCAACGCCCCTTCAAGCTGCGACAGGGTGCCGAGCGAGTTGTGCAGCGGAAAACCATCGACGAAATGGTACGCACAGGGGTGATAGTCGCCAAGGCCTTTGGATCCCGCCGGTTCCGTCGACGTTTTCCCACCGATGGCTTCGTTTTCGCCGATCAGTCCGTTCGACGTCTCACCCGGGCAGGCATCGTTGACGATCGTGCTGCCTTTGCCTACCTCTTCCGCTTTCTTGAGGTCGTTGTTGAAGAAGTTGTCGAACCCTTCTTCGAAATAAGACGGCGACTCGTTCGGATAGTTGATGTTGAATTTTTCTTCGGTGTACCCGAAGGTGATCGAGTCACCAAGGGCCAGATAGGTCGTTGTGGTTGGTGTTTCAGCGTTGGCGGCAACCGGCGCGAACATCATCACCGAGAGCGCTACGAGCGCAACCGCGCACGCGATCAGACGGCCGCACGAACGGAACGGCACTGAAAAGCCATATTTGGCTCGCATCTAACTTCCTCCTTGTTTGTCTCTTACCAGATAAACGGATGTCCGTTTCTATGTGAAGATCGCTCGATCAGACCCCCCACGGCCGACCGGCTGGCCGGGGCACTCACCTCTGCGCCCCAGCCATGCGCAAGCTGTCAGCGCAGCGTGAACGCCTCCCTCCGGATCGTCTCGCGCCGCCCAGCGCCGACGATCAACATGAGCGTGTAGTGGCCCGGCCGGAGTCTGCGCAACGGTGTCAGCCGCAGGCTCACACGCCCGCGGGCCACGCGCGCCGTCCCGGCGGCGTACACAACCCCGTGACGCGAGAGCGTCGCCTGCGCCGAGGCGCCGGCAGCAGTGAACTTGACCGTGCCCGAGACGAGCTTGGTCGTGCACTGCTGCACCTTCTTCCTGCCCTTGTTGACCGTCTTGCACGTGACGAGCTGGACCTGGCCCGCAGGACCCTGCGCCCCGGCGGGACCCTGTGCTCCGTTAGGACCCATGGGACCCTGGAGACCGGCAGGACCGGGAAGACCATCTTGGCCATTGGTGCCATTCGTACCAGCAACACCTTTCTCACCCTGTTCGCCGTTGAGGCCGGGAGCGCCCGGAGGGCCTGCGGGACCGGCGGAGCCTATAGGGCCCGTGGAGCCCGCGGGACCCGTGGGACCACTTGGGCCGGTGGGGCCGGTCGAGCCTCCTCCGCCCCCCGTCTCGAGGTTGAGGACAGCCGTGATCGTACTGTCCGCTTTGATCTTGAACATGCACGGATTACTCGTACACGTCAATGCGGAGCCGGTACCACGAACACTGTGGAATTCAGAACCAGCATCAGCGGTCTCCTTCACGGTCAATTCGGTGTTTTCAGTGTATTCCGGCTTGCACGCTGCGTAAGAGCCACCACCTTCTTTACATTCCACTGTCCCTGTGCCCGTGCCTTCCTTTTCCACTTTCAGGGAAAACTCGGTCGCGGCAGACAGGGGGCCAAAGATGATGACTTCACCTCCCTCTCCGGCCGAGGCATACACGTCGCCGACGTGATCGCTCGCATCGCTCACAGCGACACCAAAAGATTGGCTGAGTGAGCTTGAGCCAAATTCTTCTTCCCGTGTCCCTCCGGGCGCATACACAGCGATATCAGACTGCTCATCAATATACACATCTTCACTTGAAGGATCGACAGCCAACGTCGCAGCTTTGGTATTGGAATCGACTTCAGTCCTTACGGGGTTTGCTTTTCCGAACTGGGACGCTTCGTACTTGAACACGCCGACTGCTTCCCCGAGTCCCGCGGCATATATATCTCCCGCGGAGTCAGCAGCTACATTGCAGAGTTCTCCTTCTCTGACTTCCAGGCTACCCGTGAAGTCGCTTTCTTTGATGGGGCTACTCGACGACTCGTACTTACTGATTTTTTTAGCAAAAGGCACGCTGGTGTAGAGGTTGCCACTGGGGTCAACCGCCACGCCGCAGGGTTCTTCTTCTGTGGTCAGCTGGGCGAGTTCGGCGCCAGTGGAGCTAAAGATATGCAAAACTCCTTCCAGGCTCTCATTGGTCGCGATGTAGATGTCGCCTTTGTTGGAGCCAGTTGAGTTATCGACCGCAATCTGCCCTTCGCCCGCATGGGCGTTAAAAGGGCCGATTACGTTGGTTCCTGTTGAGGAGAAATTTTCGGGATCTCCTTCAGCGTTGAACTTGTAGACAGAGGCTACATTTCCGACTTCATTGATGTTGTAGACGTATATATCGCCGGTTGATTGTTCGATGGCGATGCTTTGCGGGTGGGTAAAGGTGGAGCCTGGGCCGGTTGGTGGTGGTGGGCCGGTTGGGCCGAAGGAGCCGATCCGGCTCCGAACACCGGCCGCCTGCGCCGGCACGCCCGCGAACGCCAGCACGCCAACCAGCACGCTCAGTACCACTACGGGAGCAAATATCAGTCTGCGAAGCCTCATCGTCTCTTCCCCTTCTTCTTGTTTACAGGCCCATATTTCTTCCGTGCGACCCTTTCACAGCCCGCCCGTTTGGACTTCTTCTGCCTGTGACACGCCTTCAATGCCGCGACGAGCTTCTGCGCCCGCGTGAGCACCTTCTTTTTCGCGCACCCGGTCACACCGACAGGCGTGCTCTGATGGATGATCGCTCCATTCTGAGCCATGAATTCGGTTGGCATCGCGAGCTTCTGCCCGCACAGGCTGTATTTCGCCTTCGCCGGCAGATTCGCCGTCAGCGCCGAGAACGGGCCCTGCGGTAGCGTCAGTTCGAATGTGTTGAAGGGTGTGTCGGGAAGCGTCTTGAACGTAGTGCTGGTGATCCCCGCTTTGCTGATGAACGTCGAACCGACGATGTCTACCGTCACGCCGTAGCCTTGGAGCACCACGATCAGACTTGGGAATGCTTCTCCACCGTGGGAGACGAAGATGGCAGGGCCCGTCAATGGGACGGGCAGCAGCGGCGTTGTCACGGTCGCGTGTCCGATGAACGACGCTTGCGGGCAACCCGCGGGGTTGGATTCGAACTGCGCGCTGGTGCACGCCTTCTGCAGCGTCGTCAGCCGCGAGGGCAGTTGCTTGGGGAGATCGACTGTGACCTTCGCGATGTTCGCCTCAGAACCCTGCGGCGCGTTGGGGTAGGACAGCGTCGCGGTGAGGCTCGCCCCATTCGCTTTGCTGGTCTTACCCGCCGTCGAGGCCGCGAATTTTGGTTTGAACGTCAAGCCAGTGCAGCCGCTGGGGTTGTATACGCTGGACACCGATACCGTGGAGCCGTGCGTGCCGGTGAATCCTTCGAGACCGCTCAACGTCCCTTCGACACGCTGCGGGGTGCAGTTCGTCGCGTTGAACATGAACCCCGGACGATCCACGTCCACAATCACCCTGCGCAACCTTATAGGCACGCTATCCACGACCTGCGGTAGCGGGTTGCTCGTGATGGTCAACGCGGCTGTATGCGGATCTACCGCGATACTCGCACGCACAACCACATTACCCAAATGGAATGGGCCAGCGTTAGCGGAAACCACAATAGACAAGCCAAACGACTGACCCTTATACGATTCCGTCAAATACACCCTCCCGCCCGTGATCGAAAAAGGGTCTCCCCCCGGACCAACCACGGCACTGGTCGTACCGATCTCACTCGCTTCCCCACACGTCCCCGCGTTAGCCTGTGCTTCGCCGCACAACGGGACACCGGACAGATCGGCCAGCAGACCCGTCGGTGTATGCACCGTGACCCCTGATAGGTCCTGTTCGCGATCTTCGCGAGAGAATTCGACCTCGAACGGAGTATGCGCCCCCGCTACCGAAGAAACCGTGCCCGCAACAAAGGACGGTGCGAACGGCATACTCGACGGGCACCCCGCACCATGCCCATCCCAGCTGATATCAAACGGGGATTGCGAGATCGCGCTCGAGGAAAACGGAGCGCTCCACGGTTCAAGAACGCTATTAGTCGTGTACGTCCCGCAGGTTTGGGGGTTCGCCAGGGGGGTGCGTGGGCCTTCCTTGAACTTGAAGACCAGTTCCCCGAACGGCAACTGCGGATCATTATTGAACACCGCACGCAACTGGCCCGGCGCCAAACCATGCGCCGCGCTGTAGGAACCATACCCGCCCGCTTCGACATCACCCGGAAGCTTGATCACCGCTTCACCATCCAGTTCCATATCGATACCAAACAGCTTTCCTTCTTCGGCTTCAGATTCAACGCACACCGGCTGACCTTCCCCACCACACTTCGGCTCAGCCAAATACACATGGCCCCTAAGCGGCTTTTCCAACAGCGGAGTGGTCACTTCGACGGTCCCCAGCTCCGACCCATCAGGACAATGACCCGGTTCCCCCGAGGCGGGATCCAACTGCCCTTCCGTGCAACCTTCCAACCCGTTCGCCGCCGACGCCGACACCGACAAACCCGCCGGCAACATCACAGTCGCACTCTTGAGCTCCGGCCGCGAAAGCGTGCCGAAGGCCTCCAGCTGAGGAATCTTCAACCGACCTTCATACGCCGAGGGCTCATCGGCCCGCGTTGTGCCCCCCGATTTCGCTTCGTGGGTCCCTTCCAGCAGACCACTGGGCGCAAGTTCAAAATGCGAGGGATTGAAGTCAAGTTCAGGTGAGTCACAACCTTCAACCGGCGGCAACACCGCACTGGCTTCCAGCCAGTTGGGATCACTGAAGTTCGGTGTGCCGTCGGGGTTCTGCGCGCCGGAGTGATACCACGAATCCACGTGCATTGTCATCGTGCGCTGCGCTTCGCTGGCTTCGCAGTTGGTCGGGTTGATCAAGAACGGCAGCTGTTTTTCATCTTCACCCGGCCGTCCGAACGTCCCGATCGGATTGCCGAAGAAGGTGATCGAGAAATCATGGAACTCGGCTCTCGGGATCTGCGAGACAACGCGCACGACATTCCCAAGAGGGGCACGCACCACCGTGCCATAAAGCACCTGAGCGACACCACCAACCGGATTCAACACAAACTCCCCTGGGCGACCAGCTTCCGGGACGACGTTGAACACTCCATACGGCCCCAACACCCCAGGCCCCTTGTTGACAATACTCAAGTAGGCGATGCCGACCTCGGTATCGCGCGGGCATTCGGTCGTATTGCTGCCGCCACCATGAAGGGGCTGCACGATCAGGGCCAGCGGGCAGCGCGGCGCCGCCAGTGGGTTCCCGACCAAGCCCATGGGAAGATCGACCGCGATTTCGCGCGGTTCGTCTTCATCGACCGAGTCGATCCAGCCTACATTTTCACCACTATTACCACCATTGATTGTGGGTGCGATACCGGATTGCCCGGGCTGGGTTTCCATGTTGAAGCCGAAGCTTGTCGTCAACGCGTAGGGGTGCCCGCCCGCCTGGGTGAATGGCGCTCCCACTTCATCGCTGACCTGCACTTTGAAGTACGACACGCCGAACGCCGGCGGCGTCGAGGAATTCAACGGAGTTTCAGTACTCACGGTAGCGCCCCTCATCGCGCCGCCACCCGACACCGTCGCTGTGTTTGTGCCATCTCCCGAGGCGCCTTCCGCGACCTTCACTGGAATCGCGATCTGGATAAAGGTTTCGGCACTGGCGACATTACCATCGTAGGACTGGGTTATCCCGGCCGGGAGCGATTGTGAGTCCGTACACGTCACTTCCTTCTGACCCGCCCCCGACGGACTGCAAACCAAGCGACCTTCAGTGTTATGTTCACTTATGGGCGTCTTGGTCGTAGTGACACCTTCCGGCAGCTTGTCAGTGATGGTAATCTCACCACTGGTGGCCATATCCCCGATATCCTCGATCTGTAGGCTGTACTGGTCGTTTGTCCTATTGCCTTTCGATTCGCTTGTGTGCATGATCGTCGGGACCGCCTGCGACTGGATACTCCAGATCGGCCCCGACCCCGCGAACGCGGGCGCGGAAGACAGCAACCCCGCGATAAGCACACCGGCCGCGAGCACCACACTCCTATTAGCGTTGAGAGACCGCATCACTTATCCTCCTTGCCCGCAGATCTCCCCAGCCTTGCGCTTGCCTTGGTGCCATAGCGCTTGCGCGCCAGCGCCTCACACCGCGCGCGCTTCTTAGCTCTATCTCTCGCACACGCCTTCAACGCCCCGGCGAGCTTCTCCGAGCGCGTCAGCGACTTGGGCTTAGGCTCGGGCTTGGTCGGCGCCGGCAAGGGCTGCGGCGTCAGATTGCCCGCGCCGCCCGGTGTGAGACTGCTCGGCGCCACTGCGACCAACGGCGCACTCAACGCGCCCTGGCACCCTTCACCGGAGCATTCAACGACCTTCGGCGCCGGGAAACCACCATCCACACGCGCGTCATACAGATCTGACAGTTCGTCTGAGTCCTGGCCCACGAGCGGAGCTTCGGTCGTGAAGAACACGTTCTGCCCTGAGGCATCGATACCTACCAGACCCTCCTCATTGCCGCCGTGGTGGGTACCCGCGGACGTGCCATCAGAGATCAAAGACAGCTCGCCATCACGCCATAGATACACGTTGTACTTCCCGCCATGAACCTGCCCCGTCAACGCCGCGCTGCTCTGAAAGACCACGACAGAGCCATCTTCAGAGACCACCCTCCGCCCTTCAGCTTGCTGCGCGTGTTCTGAGCTGATCTCTCCAGACGTCAAAGAGGCAGGGTCGCTCGTCGTGCTGCCGTCTTCTGAGCCACCCTGACCTTCGGAGACCCACCTCAACGCTTCGTGCTGGGCTTCATAGAGAAAGACCTGCGAGACCGTGCTCGAGTCCCCCGGCGCCAGATCGGCGGAGCTAGTGAACACCAGCGAGTCACCATCCGGTGTGGCCTGCGCTTCGCCGAGTGTAAACGCCGGCGCGGACAGCGTGCCGATGAACGCGGTGTGCCCCAGCGGATGCGCAGAGCTTGGTTCTTCCCAAACATACAGGTTATCCTCGCCCTGCTGGGCTTCCTGATGCCCGGAAGGCAAGGACAGATCTGGCGCTTTGGTCAAAACGCCCTTTGCGACGAAATACACATGCGACCCATCCCCAGAGACCGCGCCGACGCTCTGCACTTCAGCACCACCCGACACTGGAACAGAGACCCGCGCCAGATCCGGACACGAGTTGACCGGTTCTTCTTTGCTCAAGGGGGCGCCCGAGTCGCCCGGTAGCCTGCACTCATACAAGTTGTCTGTGCCATCCGTATCATCGGGGACCAGTGGCTGTTCTGAAGTGAAGAACACCTTTGAGCCATCCGCAGAGGCGCCCTGGTACTTCACGGCCTTAGTCACGTTGCACGAGTCAAAAGCCACGGTCGCGCATTCCGAGGCCCCCGCGACATTGACCGTCACAGCACTCCCAGGTTCGACACCCGGACCGGGTTCACCGACCCGCGCAAAGACCTCGTTGACCAACGGGCCGGTACCACCCCCGCATTTTGCGTTCACGGTAAAGAACACACTCGAGCCACCCACAGAGATCGCCCTCGCTTCCGCTTCACCAGATTCCTCAGACCTATCCACCCCTCCTTCATATCCCCCCGCGGCGACACCGCATTGACTGATCGGGGTCCCAGTGTTATCGACCCCCACCAGCGTCGGAGCACCATTGCCTTCACCGCTGTGGCCGGTACCGACATACTCATACAACGATGAGGAAGCACTGAACAGCATATGCGAGAGGTCCATCGACGCACCGATATCCACCGGCCGTACAGCGGGACCGATCTCGGCCACAACACCACTAGGTTCAAGCAGATAATAATTAGGTTCCAATTCTCCCGAGATCTCAGCTTCCGAAGGCGCGAGACCAGCACCTTCCCAGATACCACCGGTATCCATGTCAGCCGGGTTGGGAAGCAACGCGCTCTTGAATTGCCGCAGACCCGTCGGCATCTCCGGCTTGAACGCCCACTCCGACCCCCCACGCGCAATCCTATACTGAACACCTTCTACAGCAATCGTGGACCCCAGATCGTCGTTACCCGTCTGTTCTGTACCCGGCCAGATCCCCTTTGCCTTGACCAACACAGTCGAGCCTTCCGCACCTACCCTCCCCACCACGCCCGTCGAATAGAGACCGAAAACAGCCACATCGCTGCCCACCTGCGACCCATTCTTCAACACCGGCGAGACCATCTCATACGCACGACATTCAGGCAGCCCCATCGAGAACGGCACACCCGTTACAGGATTCATATCGCTTTCCGCACGAGCCTGTTCATTGGGACACGCATCAGCCAACGCAGAGCCACCAAAAAACACCGCCGGCACACCAGCCAACACACCAACAACAACAAGAGCAAATATCAAACTGGAAATCCTCATCATATCCTCCCTCTCCACAACAACACCCTCCAAGGCAAAACCACACCCCTCCGAGGCAGGCGGGGCCACGATGACTCACGGCCCCGCCCACAACTATCGACCATCACCCGACAACCGTCAGGCAATTTAAACTAACTCACTAGCCGACGACAACAGGCACTCCACCTAACGTATCAGTTAAATTACTACCAGTGATATTGGATTTTTCCGTAAAGAACGTCAGGCCTTTTGCTTTCGTGAATTCCAGCAGAGACCCGTTGGGGACCCCTTCGACCGTACCCGTCACATTACCGAGTTCCGTTTCTGCTCCGCCGATGAGACATTTTATATTAAAGCCCGACACAGTTGTGACCTTGACCGCTTTTCCTTTTTTAACGGTCGTTTGGCTTACGATGCCATTAATTAAACCGGGCGATGTCGCTAAGTTAATGTTTGTGCAACCGGCCAAACTAATAGGTTTACATTCTTGATAATCCAGTTCCTCTGTGCCTAAGCCAACCATTTCTCCACTGACTTCACCATTATGAATAAAGCCCTCATCTAAGAGGAGTGTGCATTTGATCCCTTTTGTTCCTGCTTCATTTAAGAGTAAGAAAGGGGTTGTACCATGGCTTACAACCATCTCTTCTTGTCCAAAGGGGAACGCGGTGAACTTTTCACCCGCAGCACATGGCGGGCTCTCCACTGGTGTACCTACTGAACATGTGCCGTATAACCCTGATATAGCCGCAGACGCCTGAGAAGCCATGGCCGCGCTGAACGCGAACACCGCCACCAAGCACAGCCCAATGATCTTAAATCGCTTCATCTTGAATCCAACTCCTTGTATTCGGATTTGATCGATCGGACCGAAGCGCTCTTCTTCAAAGTCAAGACGCTTTTGGGGCCCGAACCACGCCGTCTCACCGGATGAATCCGGAGGACGGGAACTTTGATCCTTCAAAAGCCAACCTACTCCGCATTGGAGGCCCCAACAAGGAGCGTCTCTGACTCGGCGGGTATGCGTCCATCGACGACCCCAAAGGACACCACCGGGCAGCGCCCAATGGGGCCGTAGAGCGACGTTTCCGGGTATCATCGACGATGCCCCGCCGGTTCCGACCGGCGGTGGGTTTGATCGGTCGGCGCCGGGGCGCTCTTCTTCAAGTCAAAGACGCTCCGGCGCCGATTCCTAACCTCGGGCGCCGATACCTGCTCGAGCGGCCGCACGCTCGGTCTAGCACGAGCCTGAAATCAAGTCAAGCGGCCGATTCGCCCTGTTCGCGATTGGCTCGTGGAGCGGAATCCGCTTGCCGTCGCCTCGCTCCAGCGTCTCTCACCCCGCACCACTCATACCTCCCGGCAAACCGAGGACCCGTCCGCAGCGGCTGTCATCGTGAGAAATCATGAGCATCCTCTTGCTGACAGTCGGACTGCTGCTCGGCGCCGCGTGCGCCGTGGCGCTGGGTCGCCGTGGCGGCCGCCAGCGCGATGACGAGGAGCGCGCCCGCGAGCGCGAGCGCCTGCGCGACGAGCTGAAGGCGATCTCGCTGGACGTGCTGGCGCAGACAGGCGACTCGCTCGCACAGCGGATGACCGAGGCGCGACGCGCGGAGGAGGAGCGCACCGCGGGCGAGATGGCCCGCCGCGCGGAGGAGCTCAAGGGGCTCGTGCAGCCCGTGCACGAGAAGCTCGGCAAGGTCGAGTCAGAGCTCTCCCGCCTGGAGCGCGAGCGTCGCGACTCCCAGGTGCAGCTCGCGGAGATGGTGCGCACGCTGAGCGCGGGCACCGACACGCTGCGCAAGGAGACCGGCGAGCTCGTCTCCGCGCTCAAGCGTCCGGAGACGCGCGGCTCCTGGGGCGAGATCCAGCTGCGCCGGGTGGTCGAGCTGGCGGGAATGGTCGCCCACTGCGACTTCGTCGAGCAGTCCACGATCCACACCGACGACGGCCGCCTGCGCCCCGACCTGCTCGTGCGCCTGCCCGGGGGCAAGGTGATCGTGGTCGACTCCAAGGTCCCGCTCGACGCCTATCTCGCCGCGATCGAGACTGGCTCGGAGGATCGTCCCGCGCGCGAGCTGGATCTCGCGCGCCATGCCCGTCAGACGCGCGATCACATCACCAAGCTCGCCTCCAAGGGCTACCAGCGACAGTTCGACTCAACGCCCGAGCTGGTGGTGATGTTCGTACCCTCCGACGGCATCTACCAGGCCGCGCTCGCCGAGGACCCCGCGCTGATCGAGTACGGCGTCGCTCAGCAGGTGCTGATGGCCACCCCCACCACCCTGATCGGGCTGCTGCGGGCCGTGCACTACGGCTGGAGCCAGGAGCAGATCGCGGAGTCCGCGCGTGAGATCGCCGAGTCCGCGCGCGAGCTGCACCGCCGGCTGGGCCCCTTCGCCGAGCACCTGGCCAAGACCGGCCGCCAGCTCGACTCGGCCGTGAACGCCTACAACAGGGCGGTCGGCTCCTTCGACCACAAGCTGGTTCCCCAGATACGCAGCATCGAGCGGGCCGGCGTCGTCTCCGAGCGCCAGATCGACGCGCCCGGAGCGATCGAGACGACCGCGCGCCCGCTCACCGCCCGGCTGGAGCCCGTGGCGGAGGAGTTCGCGCTGGGGCAGGTTCCGAGCGCGCAGGCAGGCCATCCCCGCCCGGACCGGATCGTGCCCCCCACGCAGGAGGCTCAGAGTCCCTCCGAGTCCGCTTCAGACCCGGCCGGCGCGCCATCAGAACAAGCAGCGTGAGCGCCACCGGCACCGTCGCCGGCAGCTCGTCCACGAAGAAGAACAGCAGGTCGAAGCCCAGCGCCAG
The DNA here is from genome assembly GCA_963744245.1 of uncultured Solirubrobacterales bacterium. Classification (GTDB taxonomy): domain Bacteria; phylum Actinomycetota; class Thermoleophilia; order Solirubrobacterales; family Solirubrobacteraceae; genus Palsa-744. The sequence goes on along the minus strand of CAVUST010000001.1, from coordinate 1,759,574 downwards.
CGCCGCCGCGAGCGCCGCGCCATGCAACTGCCGGCGCCGGCCCACCGCCGTCGCCAGCAGCCCGCCGAGGACGCCGGCGACGAACAGGTCGCCGTAGCCCATCAACGCCGAGCCGAACACCTCGCTCTGCAGCCGTGGCAGCCCCGCCGCCGGGTGCGCGGCGTTCAGCGCGTCGTTCGGCCTCTGCAGCAGATCCGACACCACCAGCGCGGTGTCGGCGACCGCCATCGCGACGATCCCCGCCGCCAGCCAGCGCGGCGGCGTGACCGCCGCCAGCAGCGCTCCGAGCGCCGCGCAGCTGAGCGCAGACAGGCTCAGCGCCGCCGCCTCACCCGCCAGGCCACCACGATCCGCCCAGGCGAGCGCGAACAGGATGGGCACGACCAGCAGCGCCCGCAGGGGGCGAGGCTGCTCGGCATCCCACGCCAGCCAGCCCAGGGCGAGCGCAGCGAGCAGGGGCACGGCGACCAGCGCCAGGTAGGTCAGGCCATCCGCGCTCGCCCGTTCGGCCTCGCGCGCGATCAGCACGAACGCGATCACCGATGCGGGTGGGATCAGCGCCCAGCGGCGGCCGCGCAGCCGCGCCAGCCGTTTCGGCTCCCACGCACGGGGAATGGCAACCACCGCACCCTGCACGAGCGACAGCACCGCGATCGAGATCGAGAAGGGGATCATGCTCTTGCCAACATTAGGGTTCAGTGTCCCGATAGATGGTCAGTTGGGGATGTGTGACGTGGGGACGTGGCCCTACACTCTCCGCGATGGTCGCTCGCCAGCAGCCGCCGCCCAGCCGCCGGGACGAGCATGTCTACCGCCGCCGCCGCACGGTCGCGGCGATCGTCAGCCTGGCGCTCGTAGCGCTCCTGGTCGCGGCGCTCAGCTCGCACGGAGGCAGCGCGCACACGACTGCGAAGGCCGCGGCGCACGTCAAAACGGCCGTCAAGCGCACACAGGCTGAAGAACTGGCGCTGATGAGGGCAGCCGAAGAAAAGGCGATCGACCACGTCCTCACCTACACCCCGGCGATCACCGCGGGCGGAACGCACGGCAACGAGGTCGCGCTCACATTCGACGACGGCCCCGGCCCCTACACCCAGCAACTGGTGAGCGTCCTCAACAAGTACGGCGTGCACGCCACCTTCTTCGCGATCGGCGAGGAGGAGCGCTACTTCTCGCCCGGCACCTCGCTGGAGCTGCGCTCGGGCGACGTCGTCGGCGACCACACCGAGACCCACCCGATGCTGGCGGCGATGTCCGCCCACGAACAGTACGAAGAGTTGTTCGAACAGATCGCCCGCATCGAACTTCTGGGAGGTCCGCGCCCGCGCCTGTTTCGCCCACCGTATGGCTCCTTCAACGCGACCACGTTCAGGCTGCTGCACAAGCTGCACCTGCTGATGGTGCTGTGGTCGACCGACACCGACGACTACACCCTGCCCGGCGTCGCCGCGATCGAGCAGAGCGCGCTCGCGGGCGCCCATCCGGGGGCGATCATCCTCATGCACGACGCCGGCGGTGACCGCTCGGAGACGATCGCGGCGCTGCCGACGATCATCGCCGGCCTGCGCAGGAAAGGCCTGCGCCCCGTCACGATCCCGCGACTGATGCTCGACGACCCGCCGCCTCCGGGCCAACCGCTGCCGAGCAGCCTCGCCGGCGACTGATGAGAACTTGGAGTCAGTTCAGACTAATGGCCCAGCTGCACGGTCTTGACGACCAGCAGCAGCACGGCGACGACCAGGTAGCCCCGCAGCACGAGCATCGCGAGCCTTGCGGCCCGGCGACCACACCGGCCGCTCCAGCAGCGCCAGCGGCGGCATCGTCCATGTGTGGCGCCGCTCTCGCGGAACCTCGCCGCCCGCGACGGACGCTCCGGCGGGCTCCCGGTGCGCGAGCGCGTATCCGCCCATTGCCGCCAGCCCCAGCGCCAACCCGACCGACAGGTCAGACGAACAGGGTCGTCACGTCGATGCTCGGGAACATCGTGCTCGCCATCAAGATCAGCGACAGCTCGATCAGCACGCCCACGATCACGCTCGCGATCGCGTTCAGCCACGGCGGATTGACCCACGGGCCGAGCACCTCGCGGTCGTTGCACAGCAGCAGCAGGAACACGGTCGCGCTCGGCAGCAGCACGCCCGCGAGCGCCTGCACCGAGGTCGTGATCAGGCCCAGCGGCGCGCCCGGGATCAGCACGATGCCGGCAGCCGCCGTCGACCATCAGCGTGAAGCTGGCGTAGAACCCCTTGGCGTCGAGCGGGCCGCGGTTGAGCGAGTGCTTGGCGCCGAACACGTCGCCGAACGCGTATGAGGTCGACAGCGTCACGGCCGCCGCGCCGATCAGCGAGGCGTTCAGCAGCACGATCGCGAAGAACGTGCCGGCCGTGGCGCCCAGCTCGCTGACCCAGCTCTGTGGCGACCGTGCCCGCGTCGGAGAACTGACCGAAGTACGGCGTTCCGGCGAACGCGAACGCCGTCACGGCGATGATCGCGCCCGCGCCGATCACGACGACGAACGCGCCGATCACCGTGTCAGCGCGCTCGTAGTTGATCCAGCGCGGCGTGATCCGCTTGTCGATGATGTTCGACTGCTGAAAGAACAGCTGCCACGGCGCCACCGTCGTGCCGACGATCGCGATGATCAGCAGCACCGCGCGTGGAGCTCGCACCGCCGTGGATGCCCGGCACGAACGTGTCCTGCGGCGATCTGACCGACGTCGCGGGTGGGCGAGGATCAGCAGCGGGATCACCAGGAAGTTGGCGATCGACGAACACGTACATGAATCGCTCCCAGCTGCGAAAGCTCCCGGTCGAGGTGATCCCGATCAGCGCCGCCGCCGCGAGCGGCACCGCCACGTAGTTGCTGACGCCGAAGTAGCCGAGCGCGAGGCTCACGCCGATGAACTCGGTGACGATCGTCAGGAAGTTCAGGACGAACAGGTCGCCGACCGAGAACCAGCCCCAGAAGCGTCCGAACCGCTCGTTGATCAGCCGCGCGTGGCCGACGCCGGTGACGGCGCCGAGGCGGATGACCATCTCCTGGTTGACGATCAGCACCGGGATCAGCAGCAGCAGCACCCACAGCAGGCTCGTGCCGTAGTTCTGCCCCGCCTGCGCGTACGTCGAGACGCCGCCCGCGTCGTTGTCGCCGACCATCACGATCAGGCCGGGCCCCATGATCGCCAGCAGCGCCATCGCCCGCGAGCGCCAGCCGTGACGCTCGCCGGTGTCGTGCATGCTGATCGTCCCCAGCGCACCGCGGATGTCGCCGATGTGCGCCTCGTCCAGGACGGGGGGCACGCCCTCGGGACGGATGGGCTCGGGTGCCGGCGGGGTCTCCGGCCGGGAGGCCGTCCGGGGGTAGCGTCGTCTGCTCGTCGGTCATCGGCTCGTCACCTCCTTGGCCCTTCGCTCACGGGATCGCACGTCGTCACGTCACCTCTGGCGCACGCCGAGCGGACGGGGTCCCGGAGAGGCGGCTAGGCCAGGAGGAACGACGTCGCCCGACAGGCGTGCGGCCGGCTGGGTACTTCGTGGCTGTTCTCGAGTCCATGCCGGCCTCCTTTCAACGCGTGCTCTCTCTGGGCTCAAATCCAGGGCTCAGAGTACCAATCGTAAAGCCTCCGGGAGCGCCGGGGCGAACCCATGCAGTCCACCTCCGGCCGGCGCCCGGGCCATCCCATGCCCTCGGAAGGCTCGGCTCAGTCGCTCACGACCCCGAAGCGCCGCCGCCAGCCGGTGGGCAGCGTCAGCTCGAGCACGTCGTCGACGGTGACGACGCCGACCATGCGCTCATCCTCGTCGACGACCGGCGAGCATCACGAGGTTGTAGTCGGTCATCGTGCGCGCGACCTCGGGCAGGTCGGCGCCCGTGCCCACCGACTACAGGCTCGTGCTCGGCGACCTCGTGCAGCGTCGACTCCGAAGCGGCGCGCAGCAGCGTGACGACGGCGACCGAGCCCGACAGCCGACCTTCGGCGTCGCGCAGGTAGACGGTGCGTGAGCGTGCCGGGCGCGAGATCGCTGCGCGCGCACCCGCTCGATCGCCCGCGCGACCGTGTCGGCCTCCGCCAAGCTGATGAAGTCCGGGCTCATCAGCCCGCCCGCGGTCGAGGGGTTGTAGCCGAGCAGCCCTTCGATCTGGCGGCGCTGCGCCGGCCGGCAGCAGCGCGAGGATGCGCCCGCGGCGCTCCTGGTCGATCTCGACGATCAGATCGGCCGCGTCGTCGGCGGCCATGCGCGCGATCACCGCCGCGACCTGCGCGTCGGGGCGCTCGCGGATGAACTCCAGCTGGTGATGCTCGTCGAGCTCCTCGAAGACGTCGGCCTCGAGCTCGCGGTCCTGACCGACGGCCTCGATGATCTCCTCGCCCTCCTCGTGCGAGGCGGCCTCGACGAGATCGGCGATCTCCGCCGGATGCAGGTTGGCGAGCTTGCGGTGCGAGAAGCGCAGCCGCGCGCTGGGCACATGCCCGACGAACGGCTCCATGTCGGTCCAGTCGAGGAACGGGCGATCCACGATCATGCCGCGCAGACGGCGCGGCAACGTCCGCCGCAGCCGCGCGCGCGTGCTGTGGATCCACGCCGACCACCCGCCACCAGCCCTCGATGCAGGCCAGCTCGATCTCGTGCGCGGTGACCAGGCGCGGTGGGTCGGCCTCGACGTTCACGAGCTTGCGCCCGAGCACGTCCTGGCCGAGCAGCACCTCCCCCACGCGCCGCTCGAAGCGGCCAAGGCTCAGCTTCTCGCCCGCCAGGCGCACCGCACCGGGCTCCAGCGTCGGCGATCCGGTCCACCGGCACGAACAGCTCGCGCCCCCCGATCCGCGCCTTCAGGCCGGTCACCGGCGGGTAGCCGCCATCGGCCAGCCGCACGATCAGATCCTCGACGCGGCCGAGCCGCTCGCCCGCGCGATCCAGCAGCGGGCTGCGCAGGAAGTTCGACAGATGCACCACCGGCTGGGTCAAAGTGCTCATACGTTACGGCTCCACGCGGACCATAGCGACCCGTCCAGATCGTGCTGCTCCTGGAGGGCAGGGCCGCATGCGGCCCTGCCACGGTGCTGCACGTGTGCAGCACCGCCTACCGAATCCGGGAGACACGCGCCTTCGGCGCGAATCCCCGTTTCGGCCAGCGCATGCGCCACCAGGCCGGTCGGTGCATGCACCGACCGGAACGACATCAAACCCAACCGGTCACGTCAGGGCTCGCACAGCAGCGCCGCCCCGATCGCGCCGCCGAGATCGCCGAGCGCGGCGACGTGGACGTGCGGGGGCCGTGTGTCCGCAAACAGGTGCGGCTGCATCGCCTCGGCGATGCGCTTGGCGTAGGGATGGCCGAGCCGCACGCCCGAGCCCCCCGCCGATGATCGACGGCTTCGACGTCGAGCAGGTTCACCGCCGAGGCGATCCCCGCCCCGAGCGCACCGCACCGCACGGTCGATGATCTCGGTGGCGAGCTTGTCGCCGTGCTCGAGCGCGCGCGCCCAGATGCCGCTCGTCAGGCGCGTGCGCTCGTGCTCGCGCATCAGCTTGAACAGGTCGGTCTTGTGGCCCTTCTCCTCGTGCAGCCTGCGCGCGTGCACCTCCATCGCCGCGCGCCCGGCGTACGCCTCCATGCAGCCGCGCCGTCCACATGTGCAACGCGCGCCGTCGATCTCCACGACCATGTGCCCGATCTCCCCGGCGCCTCCGCGACCGGTCCAGGGCCTGCCGTCGAGGATCAGCCCACCGCCGACCCCCGTCCCCCAGAAGACGCCGAGCAGCGAGTCGTATGGCCGGCCGGCGCCCAGCTTGAACTCGGCGTCGGTCGCGACCTGCACGTCGTTGCCGACCCGCACCTCGCGGCCCGAGCGCGGCCTTCAGCTTCGCCGCCAGTGGAAACGTGCCTTCCCAGTTCGGGCAGGTTGCGCGCACTGGTCACGGCTCCGTCGTCGATCGTCCCGGGCGAGCCGACCCCGATCCCATCCAGCCGCACCGGCTCGACCTCGGCGGCCTTGGCGGCGTCGCGCAGCGCGGCCGCCATCGCGTTCGCCACGTCCTCCGGTCCGCCGCTCGTGGGCGTGGGTCGGCGCGCAGACCCCAGCACGGCATGCCCGTCGTCGACGACCACCGTCTGGATCTTCGTCCCGCCGAGGTCGATCCCGCCGTAGGTGGGCATTGTCGGGATCATCACACATAAAGATCGACAGGCTCAACATTTAGGCGAATTTAGGCACTCTTGCAGGGTTTCTTCGTACCCTCTTACGCGCCCGCCTCACCATCGAACCGAGCGAGATGACCGAGCGCACCAGAGCATCCTGGCCCGTCTACGCACTGGGAGCTCTGAGCGCCGGTGCGATTGTCGTCGCGATCCTCGTCGTGGGGCCCGCGTCGGGCAGCCAGAGCACCGTCACCCGCACCGCCACCGCCGCCGAGGGGGTCGTCCAGTCCACCGTCTCCGGCAGCGGCAACCTGCAGGCCTCGAGCCAGCTCAACCTCGGGTTCAAGACCAGCGGCGTCATCAGCGAGATCTACGTCTCCCAGGGCCAGCACGTCACCGAGGGTCAGTTGCTGGGCGAACTGAACCCCAAGACCGCAGAAGTGACGCTCGAACAGTCCCGCGCGACCCTGCAGGCTGCGGAGGCAAACCTCGCGCAGGTCGAAGCCGACGGCGGCGAAACCTCCGCCAGTGCCGGCTCGGGTTCCACCGGTTCAGGCACGAGCAGCGCGCGAGTCGCCTCGGCGGCGCCGGAAGCTGACCCTCCCACGACGACTACCACGACGAGCCCAGAAAAGGCAACGAAGCGGCCCTCCTCGGGAGAGCCGTCGTCGAGTACCGGCGGACAGGACACGGGCTCGTCCACGTCCAGCGACTCCTCGTCGTCGACCGGCGGACAGGGCACGAGCTCCTCCACGTCCAGCGGCACCTCCTCGTCGGGCACCTCCAAGGAACCCGAGAGCCTGGCCGTCCGTGAAGCCAACGTCGCCTCCGCGCGAGCCGCGGTGCAGAGCGACAGGCTGGCCGTCGAAGGTGACGAACAGGCGCTGGCCGACACGAAGCTGTACGCGCCCAAAACCGGGACGATCGTCTCGCTGAGCGGCGAAGTCGGCGAAGACGTCTCGGCACAGGGCACGAGCAGAGCGTCGAGCGCAAGCTCCTCCAGCGGGTCGGGGTCCTCCGGTTCAGGCACGAGCGCGGCGGGCGCCGCCTCCTCCGGGCGCTCCAGCGCAGGCTCATCCGGTTCCGCGGGCTCCTCCGGCTCGTCTGGCTCATCCGGCTCCTCCGGCGCGTCGAGCTCCTCCACGGCGTTCGCCGTCCTGAGCGACCTCAGCTCGATGCAGCTCGTCGTGCCGCTGAGCGAATCCGAAGTCGGCAACGTCAAGGTCGGCCAGACCGCCACGGTCACCGTCGAAGCCCTCAATGGGGTCAAGCTGGCGGCGCACGTCGGCGAAGTCGCAACGCTGTCCACGAGCAACAGCGGCGTCGTCAGCTACGATGTCACGTTCGGACTCGACCAGATGGCGGCTGGCTTGAAACCGGGGATGAGCGCCACCGCGGAAGTCGTCGTCAAGCAAGCCGAAGGCGTGAACGTCCCGACCAGCGCGATCTCCGCCGGCTCGGTGACCGTCCTGCACGGCTCGACGCGGGAACGCCGGCGCGTGGTCACGGGGCTGGCCGGCAACAGCTCGACGATCGTGCTCAGCGGGCTGCGGGCGGGAGAGAAGGTGCTCCTGCCGACCGCGACCAGCACGGGCGCGAGCAGCCTCAGCTCGCGGCTCGGCAGGGCGCTCGGTGGCGGCGGCCTCGGAGGCGGCGGTGGCGGCTTCGCGGGTGGCGGCGGCGCGGCACTCTTCCGAGGCGGCGGCTGATGCGCCTCCATCCGCTGCGCTCGCGCCCGTCCAGCCGCTCGCGCGTGCCGCGCGCCCAGCCGCTGGTGCGGCACGAGGCGATCGCGGGCGCTTCCCGCGCCGGCGGCGGTCAACGGACGCCGCATCCGGTCATCAACGTGCACGACGTCGGCAAGGTGTTCGAGCTGGGCCAGATCCGCGTGCGCGCGCTGCGCAACGTCTCGTTGCGCATCGACGCCGGCGATCTCGTGGCGATCATGGGCAGCTCGGGCAGCGGCAAGAGCACGCTGATGAACATCCTCGGCTGCCTGGACATACCCACGAGCGGGCACTATGAGATCGACGGCGTGGACGTGCGCCACATGGACGAGGACGATCTCGCCGACCTGCGCAACCGCAAGATCGGCTTCGTGTTCCAGAGCTTCAACCTCGTGCCGCGCACCAGCGCGCTCGTCAACGTGGAGCTGCCGCTTGCCTATGCCGGCCTGCGGGGCGCCGAGCGCAGACGGCGCGCCGAGCGGGCGCTGCGCTCGGTGGGGATGGCCCACCGCCTCGATCACCAGCCGGCGGAGCTCTCCGGAGGCCAGCAGCAGCGGGTCGCGGTCGCCCGGGCGCTTGTGAGCAACCCGTCGCTGATCCTCGCCGACGAGCCGACCGGCAACCTGGACTCGCACTCGACCGAGGACGTGCTGGAGATCTTCGCGCGCCTGAACGCCGAAGGCCGGACGGTCGTCCTGATCACCCACGAGCCAGACGTCGCCGACCAGGCCAAGCGGGTGATCCGGCTGAGCGATGGTGAGATCGTCGAGGACCAGCGCTCGCTCGGGGTCCACGACGCCCCGCCCGTGCTCCACGGTCAAAAGTCCGCCCACCATCGCGCCGGGGCTGGGGCCGGGGCGGAGGCTGAGGCTGGGACCAGTGTCGGCGCCGGCGCCAGGATCGGCGAGGTGCAGCCATGATCGGCCCGGAGATGCTGCGCATCGCCTGGAGCGGGATCACCGCCAACAAGCTCCGCTCGGGCCTGACGATCCTGGGCATGACGATCGGGGTCGCCTCGGTGATCGTGCTGATAGCCGTCGGCAACGGCTCCTCCAAGGCGGTGGCGTCGCGAATCCAGAGCCTGGGCACCAATGTGCTGGTCGTGCAGGGCAGCGGCGGCTTTCGCGGAGGAGCGCGCGCGAGCACCGCGGGCACCGTCTCGCTGACGAAGGCCGATGCGCAAGCCCTGCAGAGCCCCAGCCTGGCCCCGGACGTCAAGAGCGCCTCCCCCGTCGTCAACGCCACCGGCGTCAAGCTCGTCTCCGGCAGCTCGAGCTATGAACCGTCCTCCTTCGTGGGCACGACACCGTCCTACCTGACGGCTCACAGCTACAAAATCGCCGAAGGCGCCGCGTTCACCGAAGCCGACGTCTCCGAACACAAGCGCGTGGCGGTGGTCGGCCAGGAAGTCGTGCAGGAACTGTTCGCCGGGGTCAGCCCGGTGGGGCAGAGCATGAAGGTCAACGGGAGCAACTACGAAGTGATCGGCGTGCTCGCCAAAAAGGGAACCAACGGGGCCACCAACGAGGACGACGTGGTGATGGCCCCGATCACGACCGTGCAGAGCTCGCTCACCGGCGCCGGCCCGATCGACTCGATCACCGTCCAGGCCACCTCCGAGTCCTCGCTCAACGCCGCCGAAGCAGAGGTCACCCAGGTGCTCGAGGAACGCCACAAGATCAAGAACACCTCCGAACCCGGCTTCAACGTGCTCAACCAGGGATCGCTGCTGGAAACGTCGAGCTCCACCAGCAGCGTGTTCACGACGCTGCTCGGCGAGGTCGCCGCCATCTCGCTGCTCGTCGGTGGCATCGGCGTGATGAACATCATGCTCGTGTCCGTCACCGAGCGCACCCGCGAGATCGGCATTCGCAAGGCGATCGGCGCCAGGCGCTCGGACGTCCTCACCCAGTTCCTGACCGAGGCCGTGCTGGTCTCACTGTTCGGCGGCGTCACCGGCGTGCTCGTGGGCGTGCTCGGCAGCCAGTTCGAAATCGCCGGCGTGCAGCCGGAGATCGCCACCTATTCGATATTTCTCGCCTTCGGCGCGGCGGCCCTGTCCGGCCTGTTCTTCGGCACCTATCCTGCGGCCCGCGCGGCTGGCATGAGACCGATCGAGGCGCTGCGCTTTGAGTGAGCCATCCCCCCACGAGAAACCCGTCATGCCCATTCACGAGGAGCCCGTCATGCCCGAGCAACAGACAACCGCTCAGCAGACCGCCATTCCGGCGCCCACTGCTCCGCAGGCCATCGCCACCACCGAGACCGCGATCGCGGAGGAGTGGGACGAACCCATCGAGGAGCTGCCGCCCAGGCCGCGTCGGCGACTGCTCGGGGCGGGCGGGAATCCCGTGCTCCTGGCGCTGCTCGGAGTGCTGCTGATCGCGTGCGGGTTCATCGCCGGCGTGCTCGTCGAGAAGGGTCAGACCTCCTCGAGCGCGTCGAGCGCCAGCGGTGCGGCGGCCGGTCTGGCCTCGCGGTTCGCGGCGCTGCGAGGCGCCTCCGGCGCGGGTTCCGGTGCGTCCGCCGGCGCGAGCGCGGCGGGCGGCTTCGCCGCGAGCGGGTCGGGAGCCGGCGGGAGCACGACCATCGGTCAGGTCGCCTACATCGACGGGGACACGCTGTATGTGACCGACGCAGAAGGCAACACCGTCAGGGTCACGACGTCCCCCGGCGCGGTCGTGACCAAGACCGTGACAGCAGACGTCAAAGACGTCCATCCGGGCGAAACCGTCGTTGTCACGGGAGCCGCCGGCGCGCACGGAGCCATCAGCGCCGAATCGATTCGAGTCGGCGCCGGTGCGGGCGGTGGCGGTCTCGGCGCGCTGTTCGGCGGCGGCGGGGGCGCTGGGGCGGGCGGCCGGGGACGCGGTGGCGGTGGAACCGGGGGCGGCGGCGAACCCGCTCTGTTCGGCGGGGGCGGTTAGCCAACCGAACACGTCCGGCGACACCACCGACTATCTTGCGGACCCCGCGATCGCCGCCAGGCGGGGCGTGCGTCCGACGGCACGACATCGAAAAGGAGTCTCATGTCTCACATCGACAGCAACAGACGCAAACCCACGGCGACAGCCGTCGTCGGCACAGTGCTGGTTCTACTGCTCGCCTGTCTTGGGCTGGCGGCCTGCGGCGGATCATCGAGCAGTACCTCCACCAGCGCGAACGCCTCCGCCACAACCCCCGGAGGCGCAGCCGGCCATGGCGCGACGGGGCCGGGTGGGACGCGCTTCAGGGCGCTGCGCGAATGCCTGCAGAAGAACGGGATCACGCTGCCGAAACGCACCCCGGGCCAGCGCCCTCCCGGGGGCCCAAGCGGTCCCCGAGGGTTCCTGGGCGGCGGCGGTCCACAACTGCCCAGCGGCGTGACCCGCGCACAGTACGAAGCCGCGCTTAAAAAGTGTGGCGGGGGCGCGTTCGCGAACCGCGGCGGGCGCCTGAAAAACCCCGCCTATCTGGTCGCGCTGACGAAGCTCGCCGCGTGCATGCGTGAAAACGGCGTGGACCTCCCGGCGCCGAACACGTCGGGCAACGGGCCGATCTTCAACGCAAAAGGCATCAATACGAAAAGCGCCCAGTTCGAGGCCGCCGAGAAGAAGTGCCAGAGCGACCTGAACTCGGCGTTTCGACGCACGTCAGGCACCGATAGACCCACCAGCGCCCCCGGCGGAGGTCCGCCCCGCGGCAACGAAGCGCCCGCTGGCGCGGGCGGCTGAGACTGGCCAGCGCTCGCGGCAAGGCGAGAAGCCCGATCCCGGGCCGCGGTCGTTGCACGCGGCCCGGTAGGACTATCCGCCGGAGGACGTGCCCGCGCCGGCGCCGCCCGACGCGGCCTGCGATCTACCGGCTGGACCCTGGCTGTCGGGGATCGCGGCGGAGCTCGGCTTGACCGGGACGGTCGGCGCGGGCAGCGCCGCGATGCGTCCGATCAGCTGTTCCCACTGCGCCACGGTCAGCTCGCCCACGATCGCCACCGGTGCAGGTGCGCTCTGACCGGCGCCCGCCGCATGGGCGACGGCGGCAGTCGTGGACTTCAGAGCAGCCCCGCGCGGCGGGGGCGTGAACGCGAGCTCGACATAGTCGCCGTGGTCGGCGCGCGCGAGCGTGCTCGGCGCGCCGGGGTAGCGCATCAGGCTGACGATGCGAGCGGGTGTGAACTCGCCCTGGAGCGTCAGCAGCGTGCGAATCGTCGTGTCGGTGATCGAGCCCGCGCCCTGGTGACCGGCGATCGGGACGCCGTTGATCGCGACGATCGCGACAGCATCGCCGGCATGACCGGGCGACACGTAGCCCACGGCGTCGTAGGAGCCGCAGCGCAGCGTGCCGACGGTCGGCTTCAGCCCGCTGCGCGACAGGAACGCGAGTACGGCCAATGCCCGCTTGTCGATCGCTCCCGAGGCCACTTCGTGACGGGAGCACGCGGACAGCGCGACGCCCGGGTCGGACAGGACCTCGCGCTCGAGTTGGCTCTTGGTCAGCAGGAACACGTCGCTCGCGGTCGCCCCCAGCAGGCTCGGACGACCTTTCGCGCCCTGCGGGTGCAGCGCCGCGTCGAGTTGCGTCCAGTTGGCGAGAATCGCGCGCGGATCGATCGTGCTCGCATCGCCGGCCGGCTGGATCGCGAAGCGCAGATGACCGTCCCTGGCGCCCGGGGGGACACTCACCCGGCCCAGCACGGTGCCCTCGGCGACGACCGACCCGCTGCGCAGGGGCAGACGCCCACTCGTGGTCGAGGTTGCGGCGGAGACCCTGGCGCCGGCGAGGGCCGCCACCGCGTCCGGGTTGCGGTAGGGACGCGCGAACACACGCACCTTGCCGCTCGGCTTGGAGGCGGCAGCGGACGCGCCGGCGGGCGATCCGGAGGTGGCCTGCGTGGGTGTGCTGGGACCCTGCGCGGAGGCGTTCGCGGCGGACTCCGACTTGGGGAGCTCATAGCTGTGGGCGATGCTGCCGAGCCCGGCATACGTGAACACGTCCCCGTAGACGTCCTGCAGGATCACGTACCTGCCGAGCTTGCGCGAGTAGCCGAGCTTGACGACCCGGCCATCCTGCACCGCCACGGCGCGCGCGTTCGGCTCGCTGTGGACGTCCACCAGTTGCGGTCCCGTGGAGGTCGTGCTGGCGGCCGTCGCGGCGCTCGTCGGGGCGGGTGCGGCCGAGGAGCCGGGGGTGCTGACAGAGCCGGCGGGGGTCGTCGCGGAGGTGGCGGTCGCCCCCGCGGTGGCGCTGGAGGAGGGCGGCAGCTGGGTGGTGGCCGAGGTCGATGGCGCTGGGGCACCCCAGCCGATGAGCTTGCCGGTCACCGGAGGGCGCCCGTCGATCAGGCCGGTCAACGTGGCGACCACCTGGTCGGGGTACGCGGCGATCAACTTCGCGCGCAGCAGCACCGAGCTGACATACGCTTCGGAGTGGTTGTAGGCGAGGATCGCCCCGCTCAGGTTGTGAGCGGCGCCCGCCGCGTTCAGATAGCGAGCCGCGGCATAGATCGCGTCGACCGGGTTGTAGGGATCCGCGTAGCCCGCGTTCAGCGCGTCCACGCCGTACTGCAGCCAGGTCGATGGCTCGAACTGCATCCAGCCCTCGGCGCCGGCTGAGGACACCGACAGGTCGGTTCCGTAGTCGGTCTCGATTTCGTTGATCGCGGCCAGGATCGGCCACGGCACGTCGTACTGGATCGCCGCGGCCCGATAGATCGGAAGCAGGAACAGCGGTATGCGGTAGAAGTCGAGCGCTTGGGCCGACGCGGCCGAGCCACCCAGCATCGCCGCCAGCGCACCGGCCTGACCGGCCACGAGCTGTGGCGGCAGCGCCACGTTGTTGGGAGCGCCCGAGGCGGCGCTCGCGCCGCCCGGCGTCGCGTTGGCGCCTTGCGTGGACTGCCCGCCCGTGGGTTGAGCCTTGGTCTGGGTGACGGCGCTGCTGCCGCTCACCCGTTTGCTTGGGCTGACGCGCTGCTTGTGACGGACGACGACCGTCGGGCCTTCCCCGCCGGTCGCGCCGGCCGGGGCTGGGGTGGTCGGAGCGCTCGGCGCGGTCGTGGTCGTGGTCGGCGTCGAGGCGGAGCCTTTCGAGGGCTGAGTGGTGGTGGTCGAAGTGGTGGTCGGTTCCCAGGGAACTTCCCGGGTCGGTTCGCCGGTGCCCTGGGGCGTGGTGGACGTCGGCGGCGCGCCAGCGGTCGTGGTCGGGCCGGTGGCTCCTTCCGCACCGAGCGCACCGCCGGCAAGCGGTCCGCCGAGGCTCGCCGCCGTGAGCCCGCCGCCCGCGAGCACCGAGAGCACCACCCGCCATCTCGGGCGCCGCTCGCCCACGCCACGCAAGCCGCTCGCTGGCGGCCTCTCGGGGGGCTTGTCCTCGTGCGGTCCCTTATTCATTGCGGATCGGTGGTCGGCGCCGCTGACCCACGATCGCGGGCACGCCACCGGTATTCATATCGGCAGACAAGCAAGATCCCGTAAAGGATTCGTTAATGGCCCAGCCGGGGCCCCGACGGCGGACCGTAGCGACGTCGGCGGCGGAACGTCGCAGTTTGCGCCGAACCGCTCTATCCTTCGTCGCCGAGGGTTTACTGATCGAGAGTAGCTGACGCTCGGGGTTCAACGGGTCGCTGCAACACACATATCGGCGGAGAGAGGGATGATGTTGATGATGACTAAGACGTCCAGGGTACGGATCATCGCCACGACGCTGGTCGGCTGCGCGCTCGCGCTGTGCCTGGCCACGGCCGCGGCGCAGGCTGAAGAGACCGTGACGATCACCAAGGCCGGCTTCTCGCCCGACGCGCTCGGCGTGCCGACAAACGTGTTCGGGGCTGCGACGATCGGCTCGACGAACCTGCCCGTGCCCTCGCCGATCACCCACATCAACGTGATGGGGCCGGCCGGAATGACCCTGAACCTCGAAGGCACCGGCACCTGCACCGCGGCGATCCTCGAAAACAACGGTCCCGAAGGCTGTCCCGCGGACTCCAAGGCCGGGTTCGGCGGCGGCGTGGGGGCGTATGAAATCGCCCATGAAGTGATCAACGAGAACTTCACTGTCGACTTCTTCCTGGGCGACAACCAACCGGGTCACACGGAGCTGCTGATCTACCTGAACGGCGCCACTCCGGTCTCGATCCAGCTCGTGTTCACCGCGCCCGTGGTCAAGGAGCCCAAGCCCTACGGGCTCGGCTTCAGCCTCAACGTGCCGCTCATCAAAGTGCTGCCCGAAGCCTCCGACGCCTCCGCGATCAGCGCCTTCTTCACGGCCGGCGCGAAAAACGTCGCCTACTACAAGAAGGTCCACGGCAAGCGCACGCTGTTCCACGTCAAGGGCATCATCACCCCCAAGACCTGCCCGCTCGGGTACTGGCCGGGCGCCTCGGAAATCAGCTTCGAGGACGGCTCGACCGTCAAAACCACGACCAAGATTCGCTGTCCGAAGAAGTAGGCCCGGCTCGGAGATGCGCGATCTGGGTCCCGAGGCAGACGACGGATGAGTCCGCCGCCGATCACAGGCATGTCATGAGCGAAGCGACCGGGCACCGCGGTCGCGCAGTCGCGGTCACGGCAGCGCTCCTGGCATGCGGCGCTTGCGCCGCGGCCGCGCCGGCGATGGCGCAGACGGCGGAGACAAGCGCGAGCATCCGCCCCTCGCTGCTGCCCGACCGGCTCGGCGCGAGCACCGCGCTCACGCTCGCCTTCCGGTTCTCCGGAGGCGCGGAAGGCGTGCCGGAACCGTTGCGCGGGATCGTCGTGCACCTGCCTGCCGGGCTGACCGTCAACCTGCGCGGCGCCGGGGTCTGCCTGCCATCGCAGCTGCGGAGCAAGGGCGCGAGCGGCTGTGAGTCCAAGTCGCTCGTCGGGCGCGGCCATGCGCTGATGAAGGTGCACGCGGGCTCGCTGGCGGTCGGAGAGCAAGCCACCGTCTCGATCTATCGCGGCCCCAACCGGGGCGGTCACCAGACGCTGGAGATCCTCAGCCAGGGCGAAACCCCGCTGGACGAGAGCACGATCTCCACCGGAGTGCTCACGCCGGACAGCGGTCAGTACGGCTCGAAGCTGACGCTGTCGGTCCCCGCGATCCCCACGCTGGTGCTCGAGCCGGATGCCTCGTTCGCCTCCCTGTCGCTGACGATCGGCGGGATCGGGCACAGCCCCCGGGCGCACGCCGCCGCGGGCTCGATCCTCGTGCCACGCAGCTGTCCCGCGGCGGGCTTCCCCTTCGCCGCCGACTTCACGTTCGCCGGCGATTCCACCGCGAGCGCGTCGACCACGGTCGCCTGCCCGTAGTCCATGTGGCACGCCACGACACGATAGTCTGAGCGCATGACGACGATCCTGTCCATCATTCAGCTCGCGATCTGCGTGGTCCTGATCTTCCTCGTGCTGATGCACTCCGGCAAGGACGCGGGCCTGTCCGGCGCGTTCGGAGTCGGCAGCGGTCAGGGCCCGCTCGGCGGTGGCTCGATGGTCGAGCGCAACCTCAACCGCTGGACGGTCGTGTTCGCCGTCGCGTTCTTCTTGAACGCGATCATCCTGCTCAAGTCCTAGGACGCCGCTGGGACGGCGCGAGGCTGTGTCCTCGGTCGCTCGCGTACGTAGTACGCCACGCTCCCTGCGTCCTTGCCTCGCTTGCCCATCGACGCCCCAGGAAGCGCAGTTCACTAATCGACCCTGTTTAGTCCTTAGCTAATGCTCGGAGTCCTCGGGCGCCTCGTCTCCGAGCACCGTCAGGCGATCGAGAATCTCGACGGCCTCCGCGCGCAGCGTCCCGTCGATCGCGGCGTAGTCCTCAGGAGAGAGCTTGCCCGTGCGATAGTCCAGCTCGGCGTCGCGAATCTCGCGGTACTTGGCCTCGCGCGCGGCCTCCAGCTCGGCGCGGTCCGCAACCGACTCCGGGTCGGGTGAGCGCCGGGCGGCGCGCAGCGGAGCGCTGACGAACAGCATCACCGCGCCGAGCAGCACGACCGTGAGGATTGCGACGAGGACGCTCATGCGTGTGACGCCCGGCTCAGGCGCGCGCGAGGCCCTGCCGGGCGCGGGAGCGGCGGCCGCGCGCCAGCACCGACGCGCGCCGGCGCAGGAAATAGGCGGCCAACCCATCCGCGGGCCAGATCGCGATCAACCCGCCGCCGAACACGATCAGGCCGCCGATCCAGATCCACATCACCAGCGGCGAGACGATGAAGTGGAACTGCGCCGGCGGAGGGTGCTGGAGGTAGGAGCGCGCCAGATAGGCGACCGCGATCAGGGCGTCTTCGGGATGCACGAACGGGATCGTGCGGTTGCCGACTTCGACGATCCGCTTCAGCTGCGGCGTTTCGATGTTCGGCGCGACCGCGCTCCACACGTCGCGTGTGACCCCCCCGTTCATCGCCACGTGGCTGACGGGCTGACCGCCGATCAGGCTGCCGACCGATCCCTGCGAGGGTTCGTCGGAGGCGTAGTAGCCCTCGCTCGGGTACAGCGTGGCGACGTGCCGTCCGTGCTTGCTCACGTTCAGGACCGCCCCGAGGCTCAGCGTGGCGCCGGTGTGGGCGGCGTCGTTGCTCGGGGTGACCGTCGCCGTCGGGCGCACGTAGCGGACGGTGTAGGCGCCGACCCTGCTGGACTGCCCGACGGACAGCGTCGGCTCGACCGTGTGCTGAAACGACGAGGACGCCGCCACGCCGACGAACAGCACGGCGATGCCGATGTGCACGATGTAGCCGCCGTAGCGGCGACGGTTGCGCCGTATGAGCCCCACCAGCGCGACCGGAGCCGCCTCCCCCGCCATCGCCCGCCGCGCGCGCACGCCGCGGAAGAACTCCTGTCCGATGCACCCGAGCACGAACGCGGCGCAGCCGAACATCGCCAGCGCGAAGGGCTTGCCGGAGACGCCGGCGATCAACAGCGCCGCGACGGTCGCCAGCGCGATGCACGCCGGCGCCACGAAGTTGCGCCGCGCGTTGGCAAGCGTCGCGCGCCGCCAGGCGATCACCGGGCCGATGCCGCTGAGCAGCACCAGGATCAGCGCCAGCGGCACCGTGTAGCGGTCGAACCAGGGCGGCCCGACCGAGGCGGCTTTGCCGGTCAGCGCTTCGGAGATCAGCGGGAAGTAGGTGCCCCAGAAGATCACGAAGCACAGCGCGACGAGCACGACGTTGTTGGCCAGGAACGCCGACTCGCGCGAGAGCAGCGAGTCGATGCGATGTTCTGAGCGCAGCATCTCCCTGCGTGTCACGACGAGATAGATCGAGCCGGCGATCAGCACGCCGATCAGGCACACGAACGGCACCCCCAGCGTCTGCCCGCCGAAGGCGTGGATCGAGTTCAGCACGCCGCTGCGCACCAGGAACGTGCCCATGATCGCCAGCGTGCCCGTGGCGAGCACGAGCGAGGCGTTCCACACCTTCAGCATGCCGCGCTTCTCCTGGATCATCAGCGAGTGCAGGAACGCCGTGCCCGTCAGCCACGGCATCAGCGAGGCGTTCTCGACCGCGTCCCAGCCCCAGTAGCCGCCCCAGCCAAGCTCGGAGTAGGACCAGCGCGCGCCGAGCAGGATGCCGATGCCCAGGAAGAACCAGGCGGCGAAGGCGAAGCGGCGGATCACTTTGATCCACTCGGCGTCCACGCGCCGCGCGAGCAGCGCGCCCATGCCGAACGCGAGCGGGATCGTGCACAGCGTGTAGCCGGAGTACAGCATCGGGGGGTGGATCATCATCGTCGGGAACCGCAGCAGCGGATCCAGGCCCGCGCCTTCCACAGGCGCCGGACGGGTCGTCGCGAACGGGTTCGCGTAGAAGATCATCAGCGACACGAAGAACCCGCCGAACCCGAGCAGGATCGCGGTCGCGTACGCCGCCACGTCGCGCATCCGCCTGCGCGTCAGGAGCAGCACGAGGCTCGACCACATCGACAAAAGCCACGCCCACAGCAGCAGCGAGCCTTCCTGGGAGGACCACACGGCGGCGGCCTTGTAGAACGTCGGCGTCGTCAGGCTGGATGTGTCCGCGACCGTGTTGAACGCGAAGTCGTTGCGCAGGAACGCGACCTCGAGCACGGCGAACGCGACCGTCAGGATCCCCGCCAGCGCGTACACCGAGCGCCGCCCCGAGTCAGACCACTCCGGATGACCGCGCCGCACCCCGTACAGCGAGGCGCCGATCCCGTACACGCATACTGCCAGCGCGAGCAGCAGGCAGGCGCTCCCGAGCGGGGCCATCAGCGCTCAGCGCCCGCGCGCGCCGAGCCACGCGATGGGCGTGGCGCCGTAGCATCCGCGCAGTCGTGACGATATGCCGCCGCGCATCGCACTCTCAGTAGCTCTGCTTGCCGGCCGCAGGCGGCGCGGCCTTGTACTTGGACGGGCACTTCGTGATCAGCGAGTCCCGTTCGCCGACATAGGAGCGGCCCTGCTTTTGCACGGTCACGATGACCTCACGCCCTTCCCGGAACGGGTCGGGGACCGTTCCGGTGTAGACGACCGGGACGACGGTCCCTCCCACGCGGTCCTCGACGCTGAAGTCGAGCGTGCCGCCGGAGCGATGCACCGAGCCGCCGACGACCGTGCCGGTGACCTGGTAGCTGCGCCCGGGCTGGGCCTCGTGCACGAGCTGGCTCGGCGTCAGCGCCGGCGAGGCGGCGCTGAAGCTCGTGTAGATCAGCGCCCCGGCCAGCACCACGGCCGCGCTCAAGGCCACCGTCAGCCGCACCGTTCGCTTACGCGCGGGGTTCATCGCCGTGAAGTATTTCACGCACCGCCACCCCCGGCGCGGGTCGATCCGCCCGCAGGAAGCCTCAGCCCCAAAGATCTCCCAGGAAATCATGCGCTGACAGCGAAACCTTTGGGGGTGCGGAGAGTCTTTATGGGTAGATCGTCATGAGAGCCGCCGCGCTACTGCAACGCCTTCCCCACTCCGCCGACACCGAGCGCCCCCGTACTCCGCGCCGGCACGGGCGTAGCAAGCGCGCGGCCGCGGCACGCGCGTCCAACCTTCACCTGGCCGCGCCCGCCTCCGGGCAGGACGCGACCGTCGCCCGCGTGCGCCTCGCGGGCGGGCCGATCGACAACGCCTCCTACACGTGCTCCTGCGGGTTCGTGTTCGCCGCATCGGTCTCCACCACGGTGTGCTGCCCGCACTGCGGCGCCGACCAGGCCTGGTAGCCGTCGATCCGCGAAGGTCGCGCGCGACCTTCGCGTCGGCAACCGACAGCTCGGTGAAGCCGTACGCGCCAGCGCTCAGCAGCTCACGATCAAACCATACTGTCACGCGCCCGACTCCGTTAGTGTCTGTGTTGCCGTGAGCTCCCGCACCCGACGCCACAAGCTGATGCTCGCCTTGGCGCTCGCCGGACTCGCGGCCGGCCTGTCGCTGGCACCGGCGGCATCCGCGGACGTCTGCACGGGCGGCGCGCCCTACCAGGGGTCTGGATCGCCGCCGTCCTCGCTGCTCGCGGCTGTGCCGTTCTTGAAGAGCCCGCGCTGGTCGAAGGAGTCACTGCCACAGTGGTTCGACACCGCGACCTCCGAGCAGTGGGCCAACCAGCTCGCCTACGCCTGGTATCAGGACAGCGTCCTGTGGGACGCGACCAGCACGGCCTCTTGGTGGGTGATCCCCGGACAGTCATGCGACCTGGGACCCAACGATCAGCCCTACGATCCGCAGGACTGCGTGATGGTCGCCGCGCAACTCGTGCTGGCTAGCTTCGACTGCCAGGACTCGCAAAAGCTGTCCGGCGCGAACCCTCCGATGACGGTCGCGCATGGCGGCCAGTTGCTCGTGTCCGGCTTCGCCCCGCCGGGCACGGGGTCGGTTGACGTCAGCTTCCAGAACGGCAGCGCCACCTTCCCAGCGGTCGGTGGCGTCTACGGCGGCAGCGTGAGCGCAAGCCTGGGCACGGTCCGCCAGGCGACGAATCTGTCCGCGGTTGCGACGCGCCAGCTCGCGGCCGTCGTGCTCGTCGACCAGACCGGCCTTTACTCCCCCAGCGAAGGTCCGCTCGCGAGCACACGACGCCTGAAGAGCGCAGCGGCCAGGTTGCACGCACACATGCGGTCGGTGAGCGCGACGATCCTCGGCACCGCGGTCGAGGGCCGCCGAGCGCACGACGACGTGCTCTACGGTCCCGGCGCACGCGCATCGGCGGCGCGCGTAGCGAGAACGCTGCATGCACCCGCACCGACCGCGCTGCGCGGTGGTGCGCTGTCGATGTTCGGGTCCGTCGCGCGCGTGGTGGTACTGGTCGGGCGCAACGACTAAAAGCCCGCCACACCCTTGCTTGCCCTGCACGCCGCGGCCCCTGCGGCAAGCTAGCGGCGTCTAGGCTGACTAGCGATGTCTAGCCGGACTAACCGCGTATAGCCAGCGGGAGCCGGACAGCGGTTTACCGAATCTGCATCCCGCTGATCGCGCGCGAGATCACGAGCTGCTGGATCTCGGCGGTGCCCTCGAAGATGTCGTAGATCTTCGCGTCGCGGTGCCAGCGCTCGACGGGGAACTCGCGCGTGTAGCCGTTGCCGCCGAGAATCTGGATCGCGCGCTCGGTCACCCACACGGCGACCTCGCCGGCCTTGAGCTTGGACATCGAGCCCTCGGCGTTCTCGAACGGGACCTGGTTGCGGCCCATCCAGGAGGCGCGCCAGACGAGCAGGCGGGCCGCGTCGATCTCCAGCTTCATCCGCGCGAGCGTGAACGCGATCGACTGGTTCTCGATGATCTTCTTGCCGAACTGCTCGCGCTCCTTGGCGTACTCCAGCGAGTACTCGTAAGCCGCGCGGGCGATCCCCAGCGCCTGGGAGCCGACCGTTGGGCGGGAGGCCTCGAACGTCTGCATGGCGGCCTGGGACTTGTTCTTCTTGCCCTCGCGCACACGGGCGATGCGCTCGTCGAGCTTGTCCTTGCCGCCGAGCACGTAGCCTGCGGGGACGCGGCAGTCGTCGAGGAACACGTCGGCGGTGTGCGAGGCGCGCAGGCCGTGCTTGGAGACCTTCGTGCCCTGGGAGATGCCCGTGGCTTCGCTCATCGGCACGACGAACGCGGCGTGTCCTTTCGAGCCCAGCTCGGGGTCGACGGTGGCGATCACGACGTGCACGTCGGAGATGCCCCCGTTCGTGGCCCAGGCCTTCTGGCCGTTGAGGATCCACTCGCCGGCGGCCTCGTCGAACTTGGCGCGCGTGCGTACCCCGGACACGTCCGAGCCGGCGTTCGGCTCCGAGGCGCAGAACGCGGCGACCTTGAGGTCGCCCTCAGTGCCGAAGCAGCGCGGGATCCACTCGCCGATCTGCTCACCGCTTCCCTGGCCGAAGATCGCGGCCACGGCCAGCGCGGTGCCCATGATCGACATGCCGATGCCGGCGTCGCCCCAGAACAGCTCCTCGTTGACGATCGGCAGCGTCAGGCCGGTGGGGTCGGCGAAGAACTGCGCGAGCCCCTCGAACCCATACAGCCCGATCTTGGCGGCCTCCTCGATGATCGGCCAGGGGGTCTGCTCCTTCTCGTCCCATTCGTGCGCGGCGGGCCGCATCACGTCGGCGGCAAAGCCGTGGACCCACTCGCGGATGTCCTTCTGGTCCTGAGTGAGCGCCATCGAGAAGGCCGCCTCCTGGTTGGCGGAGCTCGTGATCGCCTCGACGGCGGCCTCGGCGGCCTCGGTATTGCGCTCCTGCGAGGGTGGGGCGACGGTGGGCGTGGCTGACATCTGGCGGGATCTCCTTCGGGATGGGGCGCGCGGAGCGCCGGCGGCTGCGGACAAACGCCTCAAGCGAGGCATGGTGCGGTCATCAAGCGTAACCCAAAACAACAATAACCTCAAATCGAGTAACCCAGAATGAGGACATACTCGAATCTACCTAATCCGGATGCAATTTCTGGTATTAGTGCTCCGTTGATGTTCGTCATGTCGTCGATGCAGAAAGTGGTTATGTCCATACGCACTCCCGCCGTTGCCCTGACTCTGCTGGCCGTCGCGCTGGGCCTCGCCGCCTGCGGCAGCAGTTCATCGAGCTCGAGCTCAGGCAGCTCGCACGTCACGCTGGTCGCCTACTCCACCCCGCAGGGCGCCTACGAAAAGCTGATCCCGGCGTTTCAGGCCACGCCCGCAGGCAAGGGCGTCTCCTTCAGCCAGTCCTACGGGCCCTCGGGCGAACAGAGCCGCGCGGTCGCCAACGGGCTGCACGCCGACGCGGTCAACTTCTCGCTCGAACCGGACGTCACGCGGCTCGTGAAGGCGGGGCTGGTGTCCTCCAGCTGGAATCAGAACGCCACGCACGGGTTCGTGACGGAGTCGGTCGCGGTGATCATCGTGCGCAAGGGCAACCCGAAGCACATCACGAGCTGGTCTGACCTCACCAAGCCGGGCGTGGGGGTGCTGACGCCGAACCCGTTCACGTCGGGGAGCGCGCGCTGGAACATCATGGCCGCGTACGGCGCGCAGATCAAGGAAGGCAAGACGCCTGCCGAAGCGCAGGCGTATCTGGAGAAGCTGTTCCACAACGTCGTCAGCCAGGACAGCTCGGCGCGCAATGCGCTGCAGACGTTTCTGGCCGGCCGCGGCGACGCGCTGATCGACTACGAGAGCGAGGCGATCGCCGATCAGAAGAAGGGCGCCGCGATCGAATACGTGATTCCGCCGCACACGATCCTGATTCAGAACCCGGTCGCGGTCGTCGGCTCGAATGCGAGCGCGAGCAAGTTCGTGAGCTACCTGATCTCACCCGCCGGGCAGAAGATATGGGCTGAAAAGGGCTACCGGCCGGTGATCCCGGGGGTGGCCGCGCCCGGTCAGTTCCCGACGCCGACGGGGCTGTTCACGATCGAAGACCTCGGCGGCTGGACGGCCGTGGACAAGCAGTTCTTCGAACCGGAAACGGGGATCGTGACGAAGATCGAGCAGTCGCTGGGGGTGTCGACCTCGAAATGAGCGCCACGCCCACCGCCCCCGCTGTTGCGCCACCGCGCCTGAAAGCGCCCGCCGTCCTCGGCGGCGGGCGCGCGGCGGGGGTGCTGGGCAAGGGCATGATCGGCATCTACCTGTCGGTGCTCGTGCTGCTGCCGGTGGCGGCGCTGCTGGCGAAGGCCGGCAGCGGCGGGACGGGCGCCTTTTGGCGCGAGGTGACGGGGCCGGAGGCGCAGGCGGCGATCAAGCTGACGCTCGTGATGTCGGCGATCGTGGTGGCGATCAACGCGCTGTTCGGGACGCTGATCGCGTGGGTGCTGGTGCGCGACGAGTTTCCGGGCAAGCGCACGGTCAACGCGCTGATCGACCTGCCGTTCGCGCTGCCGACGATCGTCGCCGGGGTGGTGCTGCTGGCGCTGTACGGCACTAACAGCCCGCTGGGCGTCGACGTGGCGTTCACGCGCGCGTCGATCGCGCTGGCGCTGCTGTTCGTGACGCTGCCGTTCGTGGTGCGCTCGGTGCAGCCGGTGCTGATCGAGATGGACCGCTCGATGGAGGAAGCCGCCGCGTCGCTGGGCGCTGGACCGGTGACGGTGCTGCGGCGGATCGTGCTGCCGACGCTGACCCCGGCGATCGTCTCGGGGGTCGCGCTGAGTTTCGCGCGGGCGGTCGGCGAGTTCGGCTCGCTCGTGCTGATCACGGGCAACCTGCCGTTCAAGACGGAGGTCGGCTCGGTGTACGTGTTCAGTCAGATCCAGGACGAAAACCTGCCGGCGGCAGCCGCCGTGTCGGTCGTCCTGCTGGCCGCCGCGCTGATCGTGCTGGGCGCCCTGGCACTCGTGTCGCGGTGGAGGTCAAAGCATGTCCTTTAGGACCCTCCTGACGCAAGCCCGTGGCGCGCGGCATATGCGATCGAGGTACGGGCATGTCTGAGTCGGGTTCGTCGGGCGCGCATCCTGGCGGGCACGTGCTCACTCCGGGGAGCGGCCCCGCGGGGCGTCCGGCCCCGCGCCGCAGCGCGCATCCTGACCGGGCCGCGCGGGCGCGCACGCTGGGCGCGCGCACGGTCGCGCTCGGCTATCTCGCGCTGCTCTTGCTGGCGCCGGTGGCGATGATCTTCTACCGCACGTTCGAACACGGGATCGCCCCGGTGTGGGACGCGGTGACGGCGCCGAACGCGGTGCACGCGTTCTGGCTGTCGATCGAGATCGTCGCGATTGCGGTGCCGCTGAACACGGCCTTCGGGGTCGGCATGGCGCTGCTGCTGGAGCGCGGCTCGTTCAAAGGCAAGGCGCTGCTGGGCATGCTGGTGGATCTGCCGTTCGCGATCTCGCCGGTCGTCGTGGGGCTGGCGCTGGTGCTGGTGTACGGCAAGACCGGCTGGTTCGGGAACTGGCTGATCGGGCACGGCATCCAGGTGATCTTCTCGGTGCCAGGCATGGTGATCGCGACGGCGGTCGTGTCGCTGCCGTTCGTCGTACGCGAGACCGCGCCGGTGCTGCGCGAGCTGGGAACGGACGCCGAGCAGGCCGCCGCGACGCTCGGGGCGGGCGCCTGGCAGACGTTCCGGCGGATCACGCTGCCTGCCATCAGGTGGGGGGTCGTGTACGGGGTGGTGCTGACGACCGCGCGGGCGCTGGGGGAGTTCGGCGCCGTCAGCGTCGTGTCCGGCCGCATCGAAGGTCAGACACAGACGCTGCCGCTGTACGTGCAGGGGCAGTTCGAGAACTTCAACGTCACCGGCGCATACGCGAGCGCAGTGGTGCTGGCGCTGCTGGCACTGGCTACGCTGGTGGCTATGAACCTGCTCACCCGACGCACGCGCCGCAGGACGGCGGTGTAGGCCGTGGCGATCGAGGTCCGCAACGTGAGCAAGCGCTTCGGCGAGTTCGTCGCGCTCGACGACGTGTGCATCCGCGTGAACGACGGCGCGCTCACTGCGCTGCTGGGCCCGAGCGGGAGCGGCAAGTCGACACTGCTGCGGATCATCGCGGGGCTGGAGACGCCCGACTCGGGCGAGGTGGAGATCGGGGAGCAGGTCGTGACGGACACGCCCGCGCGCACACGCGACGTGGGGTTCGTGTTCCAGCACTACGCCCCGTTCAAGCACATGACGGTGCACGACAACGTCGCGTTCGGCCTGAAGGTGCGCAAGCGCCCGAAGACGGAGATCAATGCACGCGTCAAGGAGCTGCTGGGGCTGGTCAGGCTCGAGGGATTGGCCGACCGCTATCCCTCACAGCTGTCGGGCGGTCAGCTGCAGCGCATGGCGCTCGCTCGAGCCCTGGCGGTGCAGCCGCGGGTGCTGCTGCTGGACGAGCCGTTTGGAGCGCTGGACGCGCAGGTGCGCGCGGAGCTGCGCGAATGGCTGCGCCGGCTGCACGAGGAGATCCACGTGACGACGATCTTCGTGACGCACGATCAGGAGGAGGCGATGGAGGTCGCCGAGCAGATCGTGGTCATGAACAGGGGCAGGATCGAGCAGGCGGGGACTCCGCGCGAGCTGTATGAGAGTCCGCGCAACGAGTTCGTGATGTCGTTCATCGGTCCCGTCAACCGCCTCGGCGAGGCGACGTTCCTGCGCCCGCACGACATCCAGATCCTGCCCTCCGCCGCGGGCGAAGGCACGGAGGCGCTGATCGAGCGTGTGGTGCACCTCGGCTTCGAGGTGCGCGTCGAGCTGAAGCTGGGCGACGGCCGCGACGTGTGGGCGCAGGTCACGCGCGAGAGCGCGCAGGAGCTCGAGCTGCACGAGGGACAGATCCTCGCCGTGCGCCTGCCCGAGCCGCGGGTGTTCGCGGCCTAGATTGTGATGTTGTGTGGGGCCTTGCATGCAAGCCCCACCCGGCGGCGCATGCGCCGCCGGCGACCCCGTACATGTACGGGGTCGAGTCAGGGCCGCATGCGGCCCTGACGACCTCGCCGCATGCGGCGAGGTCCCCCTAACGCGTTTCCCAGGCTTCCTCTTGTTTCGTCAGCGCGACGATGTCCTTCGGCAGCTTCCCCGAGGCGACGTCCGCGAGCGTGACGTGCTCAAGGACTTTGCGCAGGTTCGCGCGCAGCGCCAGCCAGACCTGCTGCAGGGACTCGGCCGAGCCCTCGTAGACGACCTCCTCGGGGCGCAGCCCGCGAACGCCGACGAGCGGCCCCTCGACCGCGCGGATGACCTGCGCGAGGTTGACCTCCTCGGGCGGCTTGGCCAGCCAGTAGCCACCCTCGGGACCGCGCTGGCTGCGCACGAGACCGGCGGAGCGCAGCTGCGTGAGGATGTTCTCCAGGAAGGACACGGGAATGGCCTGAGCCTGAGCGACTTCGTCGACCTTGCGCGGCGCGTCCTGGCTGCCGGAGGCGAGCTCGACGACGGCGCGCACGGCGTAGTCGGCCTTGGCGGTGACGTGCATGGCCGATGATTCTCACGTATTCGACGGCGAGAGGGCGCCGTGAGCGCGCGGCGGGCACTTCCGGGCGCACGCGATGAGCGAGCTGACTAGTCCCCCGTGGCTGAGAAGTGCTCGGGATCGACTGGTCCGAGGACGCCGCCCACGAGCTTCGGCGATCCGGTGTAGGTGCGCAGGACGTCGATCAGCTGGGACGGGTTGGTCACGTCCACCGCACCTCCGGGATACACGGTGCTCTCGTGGTTGCTGCGCCCGGCGGGCGCGCTGAAGTCGCCGGCCGCATTCAGCTGAGCCTGTTCATAGAAGGTTCTGTAGCCGCTCGTGACGGTCCCGGCCCAACCATGCAGAGACGCCCACTGGAGGATCGGGACGATCCAGTCGGCGATCGGCTTCGATCGCGGATTCCACGACGCTTCGGGTGTCTCGGCTTGCACGGCCGACCCGGTGGCGCTCGACTGCGCGTTTTCGAACGATGCGGCCGATTCTCCGGACGGCAGCACGATCCCGGCCTTGCGCTCGGCTTGGATCTCACGGCGGACTTCGGCATCGGAGGCGGCTCCCGCGGCTATGTGCACCTTGCCTTCGGCGAGCACCGCGTCGGATGCAGCGTCGATCCGCGCAACGGCGCCGCCGGGATGCGCCGGCGGAGGGCTCGATCTCGCGGCGGTTGTGACGGTCGCGGCTTGCCGTACTGGTCCGCTTGGGACCGTGGCTTCGCCGCAGCCCGCCACGCCACCGGAAGCGATCGCCAGGAGCACGGCGATGGCAGTCCGCTCGACCCGCCGCCCCCTGCGCGCGGCGGCGCAACCCCGGCGGCTCGCGCGAGAGCTCTGCACTGAGCATGGCGACCGAGGGCAGGCGCTCGCGCTGGGTGACATCTCGCTCACCTTAGGACGCTCGGAGGATGCGCAGCGTCACGGCGGCGGCGGGTGCTGATCGGCCCGGCGCCGCGCAGCACTGCGATCGCGTCCGACGCGACCGCTCCGGGCGGCGCGGGTGGACAGCCGCCGCCCCGCCCCAGCCGCGTCGCTCCATGAGATTCCACACAGGAAGCAGCTTGAGCTGCATAGTTGGGACCCACGCTGGGAAGCAGGGTGTGTCTCGGACCCCGACGATTTGGAGCGGACGCCTGTCTACTGCGAGGATCCAACCTTCAGGATGCGGCGCAGGCTGCCGATCTGTTGTCTTGAGATGTCCGTTAGACGCTCAAGCCGGGGAAAGGATGAGAGGCGGGTTCCGACACCGCCCTCTGTTCTCGTGGAGCAGTCCGGCGAGGATCTCAATCGTCTCGGCGAGGTGCTGAAGACGCGAGCCGAGGATGTGCTCAAGCTGACGGTCTCGCGCACCGCGGGACCGGATCACGACGTCGACACTGTGGTTCAAGAGAGCTTTGAGCGGATCTGCAACAGCTCCACGATCGCGGTTGCCCGCTGGATCGCGGGGGAGGGCATTGAGGTTGCCGTTGAGGCCGGCCGGGAGACGTGGGAGATCTTTGCCGAGCTGGCGGCTCACCGCGCGGCGTCCCTGGACGAGGTGACCAGGCGCTGTTACTGGTGGCGCAATGTGATGGCCGAGGTGCTCCGCGAGAGCGCCACGCAGCTGGACGTTTCGCCCGGCGCGCTCTCCCAAGCCCTGAACCTTCTGCAGCTGAGCCTCGAGTTCAGCATTCTGCGGATGTGCGAGTGCTTTGAGATCGAGCGCAAGCGAACAGACGAAGACCTCCAGCGGCGCGAGGAGGAGCTTTCGTTCCTGGCGACCCACGACCCGCTGACTGGGCTGCCGAACAGGACACTCATCCTGGATCGCGTCGAGCAGATGCTCGCGCGCTCTGCTCGCAACAAGACGCCCGTGGCGGCACTGTTCGTCGATCTCGACAACTTCAAGGCCATTAACGACACGCTCGGTCACAGCACCGGCGATGAACTCCTGCGAGCGGTCACCGCAAGACTCGACGGTGTGGTGCGCGACGCCGATGCGCTGGGGCGCCTCGGGGGGGACGAGTTCGTCGTGATCTCCGAGGAGCTCTCATTGTCAGTGGGACCCGAGCTCATTGCTGAGCGCCTGCTCGATGCGCTCAAGCACCCGTTCAACCTCGGAGCAGACAAGCAGACCCGTGTGACGGTCACGGCGAGCATCGGGATCGCAGCGGGAGACCGGATCTCCGCCGAGGATCTCCTGCGAGACGCGGACATTGCAATGTACCGCGCCAAGTGGGACGGCAAGAACCGTTATGCGGTGTTCGAGACCGACATGCAAGACAGCATCCAGAACCGCATGGAACTCGAGATGGACCTCCGCGAAGCTCTCGAGAACGACGAGTTCTTCCTCGCCTATCAACCCACAATCGACCTGAACGACATGAGCCCCACCGGAGTGGAGGCCCTGATCCGCTGGAGGCATCCGACGCGCGGCGTCGTTCAACCCGACGACTTCGTCCCGTTGCTCGAGGAGACGGGGATGATCGTCGAGGTCGGCAAGTGGGTTCTCGAGGAGGCCTGCTCTCAAGGCGCCGCTTGGCACGAGGCCGGGTATCCCATCGGAATGGCCGTCAACGTGTCCGGACGCCAGCTCGACACCGACCAGCTCGTAGCCGACATTGAGAGCGCGCTCTCCCAGAGCGGCCTGGATCCAACGGCGCTGACGATTGAGATCACCGAGACGACCCTCATGCGTAACGCCGAGGAGACCGCTCACCGACTCACTGCCGTCAAGCAGCTCGGCGTACGGATAGCGATTGACGACTTCGGAACCGGATACTCATCCCTCGCTCATCTTCAACGGTTCCCGGTCGACGCATTGAAGATCGACCGGTCGTTCATCTCGGGGATGAGAAACAACGAGGAGGGCGAGACGCTCATCCGCACCCTCGTGCAACTCGGCAAGGCCCTCTCGATCCAGACCTTCGCCGAGGGCATCGAACAACAGCAAGAGCTCTCCCTGCTCAAGGACGAGCACTGCGACAGCGGGCAGGGTTTCCTCTTCGCCAGGCCCCTCGACGCAGCCGACACCGAGACATTCCTTCAGAAATGCGCCGAGAACAACACTCCCGCCCTGGCGCAAGCGCCACAGCACGGGTGAAGCGAGAGATCCACCGCCACTCCCAGCAGCGCGCCTGCTCGAGGTGGGAGACGAGGTGGTGCTCACCTACAAGAGCACCAAGACCGACGGCAGCCGCTTTTGCAATACCGAGGTGCTCACCTTTTGAGGGAGAGAAGCTCCGCAAGGTGGAGGTCTGCTTCGGCTGGAACCCATGACTACGGGTCCCGACCGCTTGCGAGCTTGGAGGGTCTCAGGGTACGTGCACTGGAGCTCTGGAGGGTTTGAGCGCGAATGGTTCGCTCAACCGCACCACGCAGGGCTCGACTTCTTCCTCCAGGCACGCGCTGCCGGCCCTTGGATCGCCCGAAGCGGTCGCCTCGTAGGCGCGTTCGCCGATGACCGAGAAGCCGGTCAGATAGGTGTGGGCGCGAGCACTGAGGTAGGTGTCGCGCGCCGGGTCGAAGCGGTACACGACGAAGCCGGCGCCGAGGCTGTCCTCGTAGAAGTACAGCTTCCCGTTGGACCACGACGGGCCGAGCCAGCTCTCGTCACCCTCTCCGACGTCCAACAGGGCCACGAGTCGCTGCGGCCCGCCGGTTATGGCCTCCGTGCGCACCTCGGTGGTCGTGCCGACGGCTCCGATGTTGTCGTTGAGGATGAAGGTGTCGATCAGCGCGAGCTGCCCGCGATAGAGCTGAAGCGCTTCGACCTCGGGCAGGTGTGGGACTTCACAGACCAGCCGCGGTGGCGTCACCTGTTCGTTGTAGTAGCACCTGCGATGCGGCACGCCCGGCAGCGTTCGGCGGTCGCTTCCATTCCAGCGGCTGATTGCAACCTTCGCCCTGCCGCTCACCCACGCAACTCGATCACCCCAGATCGTCGGATGCGAGGCCCCGTCGCTGCCGGGAACCGTCTGCGGAGCGCTGCCATCGACGCCCGAAACCACAACGTGGCAGGCGCTGGCGCAACTGACGTAGGCGAGCATCGGTGCGCCGGACAGGCCCGGCCCGACGTCGACTTCGATCGCCTTCCCGGCCAGAGGAATCGACGGCGTCGAGATCTGCCCGTCGCGACGGACCACGACGTGCCAGGATCGGCTCGTCGGGTCGTAGTCGCTCCATGCCGCGACATCACCGTAGGCCTCGACAGCCGTGGCGCCATGCAACACCGCGATCGTGCTGGGAGCCGCCACCGCGGCTGCGGGCGCGACTAGCCAGAGGCTTGCCACCAGCATTGCGATGCACAGTCTCACGATTGCTTCAGTCACCCTCCCGATCTGCGGAACTCGATCCTCTTGGCTTGCAGACCACACAGATGAAGTAGGTGCCGAACTAGATCCTGGCGACAAGCTCGCCAAAGCCGGTGAGCGCCCGCCCGAGCCAGCCGGCGGGAAGACGAACGTGGACCGCGACACAAGCAGAGACTCTCTCACGCCGACAAGCGTGTCGTCACGCTCGTGCACCCACTGTGAGCAGGTACTCCATCTCAAAGCGAGCGTCATCGGGCGTGCCGCGGTTCCATTCGTCGCAGAGCTCGTCCAGCGCAGCGTCGAGCTCCGCCTCGCGTCCGGCCTTGGCGGCGTTCGCGCGCGCCGCGATGGTTGGGCCGTACCGTGCTTTGAAGTGCTCGCCGAACTCGCGAGGCTGCTCGAAGGCCGTGACCTCCAGCACATCCCGCTGCAGCGTGCGAGAGTCCACGCGAGTGCCGAACAGCTCGCTCAGATGCTCCTCGCTGCCCCACAGCGGCGGCGGTTGAACACCCGGTGGAGGTGCCGGAACGAACGGTCCCATCGTCCTGAACAACGCGCCGACCAGGCCCTCGGGGGTCCAACTCAGCAGCCCGATCGTGCCGCCTGGACGGCACACACGGACAAGCTCATCGGCAGTGTCCTGGTGGTGGGGAGCGAACATAGCGCCGATCGAGGAGATCACGACGTCGAACGACTCGTCTGCGAACGGCAATTGCTCGGCGTCAGCCTGCACCCAGTCGAGTGTCAGCCCTTCGCTCTCGGCACGAGCACGGCCGGCGTCAAGCAGCTCAGGCGTCAGATCGCTGGCAGTGACCTGAGCGCCGGCCTTCGCCGCGGGTATCGACGCGTTGCCGGTCCCGGCAGCCACGTCCAGGACCACGATGCCGGGGCCGATGCCGCACGCCTCTACGAGCCGCGGCCCCAACGGCAGCAAGAACGTCTCGACCATGTCCGGGTAGTCACCCGACGCCCACATCGCGCGATGACGCGCCTTCAGCTCAGAATCCGGCACAGAAGACGACAAGACAACCCCCCTTTGTTGACACGCCGATCGTACTACGCCTCGGCACAGGCTCCCAACCAACATCCCCGATCCCAGCGGCTCGCTGAACGCCGGGGGATTCCAGAAACACGACTCCGCTAAACCCAGGTCAGATCACGCTCTCTCGAAAGTCTGCTCAGTCCAGTGGGACTTGGGAGTGAGCAAAGCCATCGGCAAAGCTCGATCCTTGCGACCTTGACTCGACTGGTACGGTGCGTCGTCATGGGCTTCAAGCTCGCCCACCGGGATGATTGCCAGACGGCCGGCAACTGGCAGCTCGTTCGCCGCACGCTCGAGCTGGGAGCATTCGGTATCAATGTCGTCGAGATCCCTCCCGGCGAGCAGATTCCCGAGCACGACGAGACCGATCGCGACCAGGAGGAGGTGTTCTACGTCCTCAGCGGCAGCCCCACGCTGGTGATCGACGGCGAGGAGCACCCCACGCGTGCCGGGACGTTCGCGCGGCTCGATCCCGCGCACCGGCGCACCGTGCGCAACCACGGCGACGAGCGGACGAGCGTGCTCGTCATCTCTGCGCCAAGGTCGAGCGGATACGAACCCATGGACTGGGCATGAGTAGCGCGACGGAGCAGTTGGGCGAGACGATCGCCGCCTACAACGACGCTTGGAACGCGCACGACGTGGAGCGGATCGCGTCGCTGCACGCGCCGGACATGGTGTTCGAGAATCACACTGCGGGCGAGCGAGCCGAGGGCAAGGAGGCGCTCAGGCACATCGCCGGCATCTTCGAGTCCTGGCCCGACGTCGAGTTTCAGACACGCAGGCTTTACGTCCGCGAGGACCTCGTGGTGCAGGAGTGGACTGCCAGAGCGACACACGTCAAGCCGCTGCGTCGCGGCGAGATCGTTGCTGAACCGTCGGGCAAGCGCATCGAATGGAAGGGCATGGACGTGATTCCCTTCGAGAACGGCAAGGTCAAGCGCAAGGACGTCTACTCAGACTCGGTGTCGATCCTTCGTCAGGTTGGACTGCTGTAGTCCGGGCCCATGGCGGCAAGGACCGGTGCTGTCGGCAAGGCTTGTCCACCGACGGTGTGGATGAGTTCTTGGCTGGCTCCGCAGAGCGCCCCGGCTGGGCACAGCTCGGCGGCCACGGAGCGACGGGGATTGCGGATCCCGGCGAACGCAATGAGACCTCCGCTCGCAACGAGTACGGCTGCGATTGCGTCCGCGACGCGGAAGGCGTGCACCGCCGCATCGTCGAAGGCCGCCCTCAGAAGAAGGCGCTCGCCGGGGCGTACTCCCACCAAGCTCGCCGCGCCGAGCGGCTGTCGCTTGGCGCGGCTGATCGCCGCGCGACCAGCGGGATCGATCGCGGTCCGTCGTAGCGTCGCGTCGACGCGACCAGCAAACGAAATAGAGACGACGGCTCCCAGCACGGCGACCGCGAAGAGCTGCGCGACGCGTGAGAGCGTCGTATTCACCGCGGCGGCGACGCCTGCGTGATCCTCCGCCACTGCCCCAAGGACCGTGGCGGTCAACGGCGCGACAAGCATCGCGAGTCCCAACCCGAACACGAGCAGCGCCGGCAGGACGTCACTGACGTAATCGGCGCGCTGATCGACACGCGCCAAGAGCAACAGGCCGCATCCGGCAACCAGCGCCCCGAGGCTTATCAGCACCCGCGACCCGATGCGGTCGGCGAGTGCGCCGAAGCGGCGAGAGAGCAAGATCGTCAGCGAGGTGACCGGCAGCAGCGCAAGCCCTGCCTGAACGGGGCTGTAGCCGCTGACCTCCTGCAGAAACACGGGCAGCAGAAAGATCACACCGCCTAGCCCAAGGTAGGCAGTCAATGTCGCCACGTTTCCGATCGTGAAGTTGCGCTCGCGAAACAGGCTCAACGGGAGCATCGGCGCCCGAGCTCGCGCCTCGTGTGCAACAAACGCCATCGCTCCCAGAATCCCTGCCGCGAGCGAGCCGGTCACCAGGATGCTCCATCCGCGCGCCGGCTCCTCGGTCACAGCGAACACCGAACCCGAGAGCGCGAGCGCCGCCAAGAGTGCCCCGGGGAAGTCCAGGCGCCCGGCGGTGCCAGCGCTCGCGCCTCCAGGCACGCCACGAGCAATCAGCGTCACGGTCACGAGTACGAGCGGCGCATTGAGCACAAAGATCAGGCGCCACGAGCCGGCAGCGATCAACACTCCCCCGATGAACGGCCCGATGACCCCAACGATCGAGCTCAGCGCGGTCCATGTCCCGATCGCCCTGGCCCGCTCGTCTTCGGGAAACACGTGGATGATCACCGCCAATGCGGTAGGCGTCACCAGCGCCGCGCACACCCCCTGCATCGACCGAAACACACACAGCTCGGGGATTGACGGCGCGACCGCGCAGAGAGCCGAAGTGAGTCCGAACCCGCCAACGCCAACCAAGAACACGCGCTTCTGACCCAATACGTCTCCAAGCGAGCCGCCGATCAACAACAGCGACGCGAGCGTCAGCAGGTACGCGTTCGTCACCCACTGCTGGCCCGCCAGACCGCCACCGAGGTCGCTTCGAATCGCCGGCAAGGCGACACTCGTGACAGTCGCGTCGAGGAACACGACGCTCGTACCCAGCACGGCTGCGAGCAGAGTCAACTGCTTCTCGCGCGGTGTGGCCACTGGTCGGACGCCTGGCACATGCGCAGATTGGCACGTCACGAGCGCCACTCGCCTCGCGACCCGCACCTTGGACGAATGAGTGGCAAGCGAGAGCGCTCATCGTGAGCCGCGACTTCACCGTCGCAACCCTCTTGCCGATGGAAGCAGTTGCGGTTGCCGCATGATCTGGCGCTCGCGCTTGAGCAAGGGCGGGCGGGTTCGACGACTCCATCAACGTCACATCACGTCGCACGTCCGCGCGAGAGCGACAGCCCGGTCCGTACACCCCGAACAACAGCTGCAGAGCCATACTCGACTCTATGCGCCGCAAGCGGCGGACGGGCCTCGAACCCGCGACCTCGAGCTTGGGAAGCTCGCGCTCTACCAACTGAGCTACCACCGCAAGGGGCCTATCTTAGGCGCTTCGTGAGTGCAAATGGACATGCGTGCGACCAGGCTCCGCGGCCCGTGGCCGCACTGGGACCGCAAATCGCGAACGTTTGGGATCGGTGATGGCGTGTTGGCCGCGCGGGGCCGCAGCCACGACGACTCGCGTGAGGTGCCCGGATCGAGCGTGGCGGCAGAGCTTGAGGGTTCGCGTTGGGTGGCATTCCCCTACGGCGTCGAGTCCAGTGGCCACACCTCGACGACACCATGCGCAACAGCACAAGGAGTCTTCGAGGCGAGGCTGACCGCCTCTTCGAGAGTGGACGCCTCGATGAGCGCGAACCCGGCGATTGGAAGGTCCGAGCGCAGGAATGGCCCCTCGCTGGTGTCCACGCCCGTCCCGTCGGGATTGCGCACTTGCACGGGCCGGCCGGCGATGCCCATCAAAGCTCCTTCCGTGCGCAGGCGATCGTCGTGTTGATGGGCCGCGTCGCGGATCGCGGGGTCAGTCCGGTCGTACCCTGCGCGGTCTCCATATCCGATGGTCACGAATCTCCCCACGAACACCTACCTCCTCAACTTGTCGTTGACTCTTGACGATGCGACTACTCCTGAGGGCCGACGAGTCGCGCACCTGTGCCAAAGAAGGCATCTCCACGCCCCTTTGCGACGCCAGCGCGTCGGACGCGGGCACTGGCGTGCGCCAACAGGGGACACTTTCGCATCGCGGCGCTAAGCAGGCGTGAGCTGCTCACCCGAAGGGCTCCCGCCCGTCAGACGGACGTCGTGCGCTCGAGGGCGCGCTGGCGGGCGGGGCGCTGCGTGAGCCGCGCCAGGTAGTCTCTCAGGTTCGCCGGGAGCTCATCCGCGAAGCCGATGCGCTCAGTGAAAGCCAGCGTTCCCCCGATGAGCACGTCAGCCACCGTGAAGCGCTCGCCGACGAGATAGTCACGGCCATCCAGGGCACTGGACACCGCCCGCGCGGCCTCGTCAAAGCGCCCTCGCGCAACGGCGGAACGGTCGGGGTCGCTCTGGGCGTGCACGGCGGACTCGATCAGCGGCGGCTCGAGCTCGGCTGGGGCGAAGATCGTCCACTGGTAAAGCAGCGCTCGCTCGTGGGTCCCCGGTGCCGGCGCGAGGCCGGCGTCGGGATGCAGGTCTGCGAGGTGCAGGCAGATCGCCGCCGATTCGAATACGAACCCGTCCTCGTCCTCGAGCACGGGCACGCGACCCAGGGGATGACGGACACGGTGCTCCTCGCCCTTGCTCTCCTCGCGCGTCATCACCGTGATCTCATACGGCTCGCCGAGCTCCTCGAGCGTCCATGCGACGCGGATCGGCCGGCCCGCGTGCTCTCGGTGATAGAGGCGCACCATGAACGGCACGATAGTGACTGGTGCGCGAGCTCGCCCGCCTGGCCACAGGCTCAGGTTTCGGCGCTGGCCACTTACTCGTTCGACGGCAGCGAAGTCAAGCACACTGGGGATGCACACTGGGGATGGGATCATGGCGGCGTTCGACGCGGCGTCCCAAGCGGTCGGCGCGGCGGTGCAGAGAGGCCCGACGTTAGACGTTGGGCGCCTTGCGCTTGCGTGCTCACGCGGTGCGTCGCGCCCGAGCGCGCGCCATCTATCCTCACTCCCGTGCGTGGCCGCCTCCTGCCGATCCTCGTCTGCCTGGCGGGCGCCTGCCTGATTGGGCTGCTGGTGTATGGCGTGACCACGCAGTCGGCCAACCGCACGCTCGACGAGGCGGTCGCCAAAGGACAGCGTCCCGTGGCGCCCCAGGCCACGCGCAAGCTGCCCGTGCTGTCCGGCACTGCGAGCGTGGCCGGAGACTCGCTCGCCGCCTACAGGGGCAAGGTGGTCGTGTTGAACTTCTGGGCGTCGTGGTGCGTGCCCTGCCAGACCGAGGCGCCACTGCTGGAGCGCGCCCAGAGCCGGCTTCGGGCGCATGATGGGACGGTGCTCGGCGTGACCTATCTCGACGCCTCTACCGACTCGAAAGGGTTCGTGCGCGAACACCGCATCACCTACCCGAACCTGCGCGACACGACCGGCGAATTCGCGCACGCCTACGGCACCGACCAGCTCCCGGAGAGCTTCGTGATCGACCGTGACGGCGGCGTCGTGGCGATCTCCAGAGGCGAGATCGACCAGGCGTTCCTGAACAACGCGATCGAGCTCGCAGAAAGCAGCTCGTGAGGGTTCGCAACGCGATCCTGGGAGCGCTGCGCCACGATCGGCGCGATCGGGGCGCTCTCCCGCGACGGGTCTCGCCACGGAGCCGCGCGCGTCGCTGCCAGCAATCGAACGCAGGGTGATGTGCGTGACGTGCAAAATCCCGCTGATCGTCGCCGAGTCCACGCAGGCTGACCGTGAGCGGGTGTTCATCAGGGGGCTGATCGCCGAAGGCAGGACCGAGTCGCAGATCGAACGGGCGCTGGTGGGCCAGTACGGTCCGGCCGCGCTCGGACTGCCGAGCGCGCACGGATTCGACCTTACCGCCTACCTGGTGCCGCTCGCGGCCGTGCTCGCGCTGGCGGCGACGCTCGCGCTGCTGCTGCCCCGCTGGCGCCGGCACGCGCGGCGCCAGGCTGACTCGTCGGCGGCGCCGCCGACGCTCAGCGCGACTGAGACGGCGCGCCTGGACGCCGACATGGCGCGATTCGACCGGTAGACAGCACGGAGTCTCACAGGCACTGAACCACCGTCACATCTGCAGGGGCGCGGTGACGCCGAGCAGATCCAGGCAGCGGGCGATCGTGCGCTGTGCCGCGACCGACAGCGCCAGCCGCAGCGATTCGACGTTCGCCCGGCCAGTCGGCGACTCCGCCGCGCCGTCGACACCGACGATGCGGCAGGCGTCGTAGAAGGCGGTGTAGTCCTGGGCCAGCTCCAGCGCATAGGTCGCGATCCGGTGTGGCGCGCGCCGCTGCGCCGTCTCGGACGTCTCGCCGGGAAAGGCGAGCAGTCGCTTGATCAGAGCGCGCTCGGTCGGGTGCAGGCCCTCGACTCCCTCCCCCCCACCCGCGTCCACAGCACCCGCGACCCCTCTCGGGTCCGTGGAGGAGTACGACATCATGTCCTCCAGCGCCCCGGCCATGCGCTCGGGTCCCGCGAGGGCAAGCACCGAGACGATGCGGGCATGCGCGTACTGGACGTAGTAGACGGGATTGTCTTTGGACTGCTGGCGTGCGAGGTCGAGATCGAGGTCGATCGTGGTGTCATGCGAGCGCGACAGCAGGAACCAGCGCGCGGCGTCGACGCCGACCTCGGAGACGAGGTCCTCGAGCGTGACGAACTCGCCCGACCGCTTGGACATCTGCGCGCGCTCGCCACGGCGGACGAGGTGGACGAGCTGCATGGTCAGCATCTCCAGATGCTCGGGGTCGCCGCCGAGAGCGGCGTAGGCGGCCCGCATCCGCGGCAGGTAGCCATGGTGATCGGCACCCCACACGTCGATCTGGCGCTCGAAGCCGCGCTCGCGCTTGTCCTGGTGGTAGGCGATGTCGGAGGCGAAGTAGGTGTGCTCGCCGGAGGAGCGCACGAGCACACGGTCCTTGTCGTCGCCGTAGTCGGTCGTGCGCAGCCACAGCGCGCCGTCGTCGCGATAGGTGTGACCGTGCTGTTCGAGGGTCGCGAGCGTGTGCGCCACGGGGCTGGGATCGCCCGCGTGCAGCGCGGACTCGTACTGCCAGTGGTCGAAGCCCTGGACGGCGAAGGACTGCAACGTCGCCTGCATCCGCCCGATCATCACCCCGACCGCCATGCGACCCAGCTCGCCGGGGTCGAGCGTCGCGGCGCCATCGACTTCGGCGGCGAGCTCCCCGACGTAGTCGCCGCGATAGCCGCCCTCGGGTACCTCTTCTCCGCGCGCCAGAGCGTGAATCGACTCGCCGAGGGCGCGCACCTGCGAGCCGGCGTCGTTGACGTAGAACTCGCGTTCGACCTCGTGCCCGTGGAAGGCGAGCACGCGTGCCAACGAGTCTCCGTAGGCCGCGTTGCGTGCGTGGCCGACGTGCATCGGCCCGGTGGGGTTGGCCGAGACGAACTCCACGAGGATCCGCTCCGGCGACTGTGCTCCGCCGGCGCCGAACGCCTCCTCCTCATCGAGCACGCGAGCGAGCGCGTCCTGCAGCCAGGAATCGGCCAGGAACAGGTTCAGGAAGCCCGGTCCGGCGACCTCGAAGCGTTGCAGCCGCTCGCCCAGCCGGCGCTTCAGCTCGGCGCCAAGGCGCTCGGCGACCTCCCGCGGTGCGATCCCGAGCGAGGGTGCGAGCAGCAGCGCAGCATTGGTCGCATAGTCGCCGAAGTCGGCCTTGGGCGGACGCTCGAGTACGATCGCATCGGGCCTGCCGAGACCCACGCCCGCGCCGTGGGCGTCGGCGCCGGCAAGCGTCCTGGCGCCCGCCAAGACCGCCTCGCGCAGGTCCCCACAGGGGTCGCTTGCACTCCTCGCATGCATCTGACTCACAGATTGGGATACTAACTACGTGAACGACCAAGACCCAGGCGCGGAGCGCCACACAAACACCCAACTCTTCAGCGGTAGGGGGTCAGGCCCCCCTCCCGGCCTCCCCCCTAGAAGGACTGGCCCGTGAACGACCAAGACCCGGGCGCGGAGCGCCACACAAACACCCAACTCTTCAGCGGTAGGGGGTCAGGCCCCCCTCCCGGCCTCCCCCCTAGAAGGACTGGCCCGTGAACGACCAAGACCCGGGCGCGGAGCGCCACATAAACATCCATCTCTCCCCCGAGATCATGGGGGGCGTGTACGCGAACTTCGCGAACGTCAGCCACTCCGACTACGAGTTCACGGTCACGTTCGCGCGCGTCGACCACGAGGTCGAGTCCGAGGAGGTGCCAGGCGTGGTCGTTGCGCGTGTCAACCTCTCTCCGCGATTCATGCGCGAGCTGATCGACGCAATGGAGGACAACTACTCCAAGTGGCGAACCCGCGAGGGCATCAAGAACCTACCCGAGTACGGCGGCGCCGAGGCGGGGGAGCAAGAAGGAGAGTAAGACGGGATGTGCCAGTCGGGACCCCCAGTTACATGGGCGGTCGAGGGTCGTGCTGGACGATTTGAGATCCGGTCGATCTCAAATCGGTCAGGACACAGGGAGCGTGGCGTACCGATCGTCGATCGGAGGGATCGCCGATCGGCCAGCACGCGAGCGACCGAGGACACAGCCTCGCGAAGCGCCATCGGCCGTCCATGAAGGTCGCGGTGATCTCCGACATCCATGGCAATCGGCACGCATTCGAGGCGGTGCTGGAGGCGATCGCGGCGAGCGACGCCTCGGAGCTGTGGTGTCTGGGCGACCTGGTCGGCTATGGCGCCGAGCCGGACGCATGCGTGGCGCTCGCCTCAGAGCACGCCGCCGTATGCCTCGCCGGCAACCACGACCTCGCCGTCACTGGTGAGATCTCCTTCGAGGAGTTCTCCCGCGGAGCAAGCCTCGCAGCGCAGTGGACCCGGGAGGTGATCTCCGCGGAGCACCTGGACTTCCTCACGGGCCTGCGCCCGCAGGGACAGGAGGGATCCGATCGGGCTGTATCACGCCAGCCCGCGCGACCCCGTGTGGGAGTACGTGCTGTCCGCTCTGCTCGCCGAGCTGTGCCTGGACAGGCAGTCCAGCCGCGTCTGCCTGATCGGCCATTCGCATGTGGCGCTGTCGTTCGTGCGACACGAAGGAGAGCTCGCCAGCGGCGAACCGCGACGCGAGGGCGTGCAGCTGGACGTCGCCGACGGCGAGTGGCTGCTGAATCCCGGCAGCGTCGGCCAACCCCGCGACGGCGACCCGCGCGCGTCGTGGCTGATGCTGGATCTCGAGGGCCTGACGGCGTCGTTTCAGCGCACCGACTATGACGTCGCGGGCGCGGCCGCCGCGATCCGCGCAGCACGCCTGCCGGACTCGCTCGCGGAGCGGCTGGAGTACGGTCAGTGACCATGCACGAGACATCGCCTCTACGAAAGCGGTCCTGGGCATCACGAAAGCGGTCCTGGGCGATGGGAGTGCGCCTGCTCGCGGCCGGACTGCTGGGGATGGCGGTCGCGATCGTGCTCGTCTCCTGCGGAAGCTCCGGCAAGGGTCTGATCCCGATCGCCAACGCGGGGCCGCTGCAGAGCGACTTCGAAGCGGTCGCACAGGCCGCACAGACCGGGGGCGGCAACTGCACCGCAACGACCGCAGCGATCAACAAGACCGAGCAGGACTTTGCGGCGTTGCCGGCCACGATCGACGCCGGCCTGCACCGCAGGCTCAGCGAAGGCATCTCCAACCTGCGCGAACGCGCGCTCGCGCTGTGCGCGCAGCCACTCGCGCAGACGGCCACCACGACCACGCCCCGCACGACCACGACCACTACGACGACCAAAACCGAGACGACGCCGACGACGCCTGACACGACGCCGACCACGCCCACCACCCCCGTGACTCCCACGACCCCGAGCGCGCCCCCGAACGCCGGCGGCGGCACCGTGGCGCCCGGCGAAGCCGAACACCCTGAAGACAAGGGCGGCGAACAGGGCGAATCCGGTGGCGTGGGGCCAGGTGGCGACGGGGCGGGGCACGGGAACGGACAGGGAGGCGGCAAATGAGCGCGGTAGTTACCGCCGGCGCACACGCGGGACGATCGGGAGGAGGACCGGCGTGAACGACGGCGACGTCATCGCCGGGCGCTACCGCCTGGAGGGCAGGCTCGGATTCGGGGGGATGTCGACGGTGCACCTCGCGTTCGACATGCGCCTGGAACGGCGCGTCGCCGCGAAGCTGCTGGCCGAGCATCTGGCGGACGACCCGACGTTCGTGTCGCGATTCCAGCGCGAGGCGCAGGCCGCCGCGCGCCTGGTGCATCCGAACATCGTGCAGATTTTCGACTCGGGCCTGGACGAGCAGTCGGGCCGGCACTTCATCGTGATGGAGTACATCGAGGGCCAGTCCTGCGCGGAGATCCTGCGCGACGACGGCTGGGTGCAGGTGGACGAGGCCGTGGCGATCATCGAACAGGCCTGCGAGGGATTGCACTACGCCCACCGCCACGGGGTGGTGCACCGCGACGTCAAGCCCGGCAACCTGCTGCGCGCGCGCGAGGGCGAGGTCAAGCTCGCGGACTTCGGCATCGCCAAGGCGACCGAGCAGTCGAGCATCACGCAGGTCGGCTCGGTGCTCGGCACGGCCGCCTACCTGGCGCCTGAGCAGGCCCGCGGCGAGGAGGCCGGTCCCCGCGCGGACCTGTACGCGCTGGGGGTGGTGGCCTACCAGCTGATCTCCGGCCGGCTGCCGTATGAGGCGACGTCGCTGACGGAGCTCGCGCTCAAGCAGCAGCGCGAGGAGCCGCCGCTGCTCGACACGCTCGTCGCGGCGGTCGGGCCCGAGCTGGCCGAGGCGATCGCCTTGGCGCTCGCGCTGGACCCGAACGAGCGCTACCAGACCGCGCGCGAGATGGGCCGCGCGATCAGCGACGGCGCCGACGGGATCTCGCCGCTGGAGTCGCCTGCCACGAGTCGATCGGTGAGCCGGAGCGGAGCCCAGCCGGCGACGCAGGCCACGAGCGTGTTGAGCGGCGGCGCCCGCGGATCGGCCGACGCCGGCGCCAAGCCGGTCGTCGCGCCGCGTCAGCCGCGGCAAGGGCCTTCGAGGAGCGTT
The DNA here is from genome assembly GCA_963744245.1 of uncultured Solirubrobacterales bacterium. Lineage (GTDB taxonomy): Bacteria > Actinomycetota > Thermoleophilia > Solirubrobacterales > Solirubrobacteraceae > Palsa-744. Next base: position 1,716,482 of record CAVUST010000001.1, on the reverse strand, counting down.
TCCCCCGGCGCGAGCGCACGTCCAGCCGCCTCTCCGTCGTCCAGCTCCAGGAGCAGAGGCCCCAGGCGCCTGGCGCTGGCGCTCGTGGGACTGTTGGCGCTCGGCGGCGTGATCGCCGCGATCGTGGCAATCACCGCACCCGCGCCCACGCGGGTCGTGCTGCGCAACGTCGTCTACAACGACGTCGAACAGGCCTCGGTGGCGCTCAAACAGCTGGTCAGCGAAAACACGAAGTAGGCCCTGGACAGGCGAGGGCCCGCTACAGCGAGTCCCTCGCCCGGCAACCGTCACCCATCCATGGTTTAGCAGACAACTGTCGTAATAACTAGACGCCATTAAAGGCGAAAGGCCCGCTTACGCGGGCCCCTCGGCAAGGCAACTGCCCTTTCGGGCTGGGCACCTGTCACGTGCCCAGCAGGCTAGCAACCTCAGCCGTCGCCTTCAACATATGGCTCCGGTGGCCGGATTCGAACCGGCACCTGACACGTGACAGGTGCCCGTGCTGCCCTTACACCACACCGGAATGCCATGATTCAAAGTACGCATCACTTGGGATGGAATTCTCCGGCGCGCCACTGTGCAGCCACCTCGGCCAGCCGCCCATCGAGGATCCCCTGCCGCAGATCGCCCATCAGCCGCGCGAGCAAGGCCAGGTTGTGCATCGTGATCAGGCGCGTACCGGTCAGCTCGCCGGCGCGGGCGAGATAGCCGAGGTAGGCGCGAGAGAACCCTTTGGAGCACGCCGGGCAGGCGCAACCCTCCAGCAGCGGCTCGGGCGAGTCGCGCACGCCGGCCTTGGTCAGATCCAGACGCCAACGCGCGTCGGGGTCGGGGACGAGCGCGGTGCCGTGACGGCCGAGGCGCGTGGGCATGGCGCAGTCGAACGTGTCGATGCCCAGCTCGACGCCCGCGATCAGGTCGTCGACCTCGCCGATGCCGAGCAGGTGGCGGGGGCGGTGCTCCAGCTCACCGCCCAGCTCGGAGGTGGCCCAGGAGACGACCTCGTACATCTGCGCCTTCTCCGAGCCGAGCGATCCGCCGATCGCGATGCCGTCGCAGGCGCTCGCGCCGACGAGCTGGGCGGATTCGCGACGCAGATCCTCGTAGACGCCGCCCTGCACGATCCCGTAGACGAGCTGCTCCCGCGAGCCCTGCTCGGCGTGCCAGTGCAGGCAGCGATCGAGCCAGCGATGGGTGCGCTCGGTCGAGCGTTGGGTGTAGGCGCGGTCGACGTGGAAGGGCGTGCACTCGTCGAACACGAGCGCGACGTCCGAGCGCAGCGAGGCCTGCGTCACCATCGAGTCCTCCGGGGAGAGGAAGCGGATGCGACCGTCCACGTAAGAGCGGAACCGCACGCCGGACTCGTCGATCTCGAGGATCGTCCCCTCGCGCTCTCCGGCACGGCCGCGGGCGCGACCCTTGATCTCCTCTGCGACGCTGCCGTGACCCATCGAGAACACCTGAAACCCGCCGGAGTCGGTGATCGTCGGCCCGGGCCAGCCCATGAACGACCCGAGCCCGCCGAAGCGCTCGATCAGCTCGGGGCCGGGGCGCAGCAGCAGGTGGAAGGTGTTGCCGAGCACCATCTCGTACCCGAGCGCGGCGACCTCCTCAGGGAGCAGCCCCTTGACGGTCGCCTTCGTCGCCAGCGGTGTGAACGCGGGGGTGCGCACGTCACCGTGCGCCGTGCTCAGCGCGCCCGCGCGGGCGCGCGAGGAGGCGTCGCGGGCGGTGATCGTGAAGGCGGACACGGTCGGGCATCCTATGGACCCGCGTCGGCCACCATCTATCGTGACGCTGACCCGGGGGTCCACGCCGAACCTCCGAGGAGCAGCAGCACCCGACCATGCTCGCCGCGATCGTCAACGTCAGCCATCTCGTCGAAACGCTCGGCTATCCGCTGCTGTTCGCGGCGGTGATGGCGGAGTCCAGCGGCGTGCCGATCCCGGGTGAGACGGCGCTGATCGCCGCGGCGGTGCTGGCCAGCGGAGGCAAACTCCAGATCGAGCTGGTCATTCCGATCGCCGCGGCGGGGGCGATCGTGGGCGACAACGTCGGTTATCTGATCGGCCGCCGAGGAGGCCGCTGGCTGTTGGAACGGCCCGGGCGCTTCCAGGGCCAGCGTCTGCAGGCGCTGCAGAACGGAGAGGTGTTCTTCGAGCGTCACGGCCCCAAGGCCGTGTTCCTCGGTCGGTTCGTGCTGGGGTTGCGCGTGTGGGCCTCGTGGCTGGCCGGCGCGACGCACATGCGCTGGCGATCGTTCGTCTTCTGGAACGCGCTCGGAGGCATCTGCTGGGCTACGGCCATCGGCCTGCTGGCCTACTTCCTCGGTCATGCCGCCGGCAATGCGATCGAGGCATTCGGTGTCTACGGGCTCGTGGCCGTGCTGATCGCGGTCGGCGGCGGCGTGGTCGTGCATCGCCGCCATCGGCGGCATTCCGCGGCGGCGGCCGGCGCCCGAGCCGACGTCGCTCCGAGCGACCCCAAGGTTCCATGAAGCCGTTCCGCCGGCGCGGCGGGCGGCTCAGCAGCCGTGATCGGCGCTGTGGCCGTTGCCGTTGCCCGCGACGCAGGGCGCGATGCGATCCCACAGGTCCGCCAGCGCGCCCAGCTCGAGCTCGGAGAAGCGCGAGAAGAAGTGCTCGCGCACGACCGCCAGGTGCGTGGTGCGCGCTTGCGCTAGCCGCTCGCGGCCGAGATCGGTGAGACAGGCATATGAGCCGCGCGCATCGTGGTCGCAGGAGCACCGCTCCAGCAGCCCGTCGCGCTCCAGCCGGTCGACCAGCCGGGTGAGCCCGCTGCGCGAGAGCTGCGCCTGTTCGGCGAGATCGCACATGCGCATCCGCCCGGCGCCGGCGTCATCGAGATGGTGGAGCACCTCGTAGGAGGTCATCGGCAGGCCGTGCTCGCGCTCGAGCTCGGCGTCGAGTCGCTTGGCCAGGCACGCGTGGGCTCGCAGCAGCCCGCGCCACGCACGGAGCTCACCTTCGCTGAGAGACTCCTGCTCCCCTGGTGGAATCTTGACTGCGGTCGCGGTCGACATGATGACAATTGATACGAAAACCCTGCTCAGTCGAACATAGCAGCGTCAGGGGTCGATCTCGGGCGCAGATTGGCTCATGAGCGCGTCGCGCGCCAGGCCCAGCGCATCATCAGGGGTTGCAGCGGCAGCCGCGCATACAGCGCCCAGCGCGGGATGCGGGGGAAGCGGTCGGGGTCGCGGGCCATGTGCAGGTTGGCTGGAAACACGGCCGCGAGCAGCGCGATCAGGCCCAGACCCGAGAGCCGCCTGGTGTGGGGCAGCAGTACCCCGACTCCCCCTGCGATCTCGGCGACGCCGCTGATCGCGACCAGGCGCGCAGCGTCGTCCTGCATGCTCGGCGGCACGATCGCACGGTAGGTGCGGGGGATCAGGAAGTGGTTGACGCCGGCGCTCACGAAGAACGCGCCGAGCAGTGTGCGCGAGCGGTTCATCGCGCTGATCCTAGCGACGCTCGATCAGCGAGCGCCCGGTCATCGCCGCCGGCTGGTCGATGCCGAGCAGCTCGAGCACGGTCGGCGCGACGTCGGCGAGCGCTCCTCCGTCGGCGCGCAGCGCGAGCCCCTCGCCGTCGGCACGTCCGGCGAGGATCAGGGGAACGGGATTGAGCGAGTGCGCGGTGTTGGGGCTGCCGTCGGGCTCGAGCATGTGGTCGGCGTTGCCGTGGTCGGCGGTGATCACGCACACGCCACCGGACTCGCGCACCGCGGAGACGACCCTGCCCAGGCACTCGTCGACGGTCTCCACGGCGCGCACGGCCGCGGGGATGACGCCGGTGTGTCCGACCATGTCGGCGTTGGCGAAGTTGACGACCCCGAACTTGGGGCGGTCCTCGCGCCACGCGCGCACGAACAGGTCGGCGGCCTGGCCGGCGCTCATCTCGGGGGCATGGTCGTAGGTGGGCACGTCGCGTGGAGAGGGCGCCAGCTCGCGCCGTTCCTCGGGTTGGGCCCTCTCGGCGCCGCCGTTGAAGAAGTACGTCACGTGCGCGTACTTCTCGGTCTCGGCGACGTGCAGCTGGCGCGCGCCGGTCGCGGCGATCGTCGCGGCGAGCGTGGTCGAGGGGCGCTCTGGAGCGAACGCCACCGGGTAGGGCCAGCCTTCCTCGTACTCGGTCAGCGTCGTGCAGCGCGCCACGGGCGCCGTGCCCTCCCGGCCTGTCCATCCCGGCAACTGCTCGTCTTGCTCGCCGAAACCGGGCTCGGCAAGCGCGCGGGTGATCTGACGCATGCGATCGGGGCGGAAGTTGAACGCGATCACGCTGTCGCCCGGGCGTATCTCGGCGCCCTCACCGACGAGCGTCGGCTCGATGAACTCATCTGTCTCCCCCCGCTCGTACGCCGACCGGACGGCCTCCTCGCCGCCGGCGGCGGTGTATGGGGCGCGCGCGTGCACGAGCAGGTCATACGCTCGTTGCGTGCGATCCCAGCGACGGTCACGGTCCATCGCCCAGTAGCGCCCGATGACCGAGCCCACTCGCGCCCCCGCGATCGCGTCGAGTGGCGCCACGTAGCCGGCGCCCGCGTGTGGGAGCGCGTCGCGCCCGTCGGTGAACGCATGCACGATCACGTCTTTGCGCTCGCCCGTGTCGGCGGCGGGGTGTTCGCCGGCGCAGGCGATCAGCGCCCGCAGATGGTCGAGCGAGGAGTGCACCCCACCGTCGGAGACCAGCCCGATCAGATGCACCCGCTCGACGCCTGAGAGCGCGGCGAGCAGCACGGGGTTCGCGGCGAACGAGCCGTCCGCGATCGCGTCGTCGATGCGAACGAGATCCTGGCGCACGACCGCGCCCGCGCCGAGGTTGAGATGGCCGACCTCGCTGTTGCCCATCTGCCCGTCCGGCAGACCGACCGCGCGACCGCACGCGAGCAGGGTCGTGTGCGGACAATCGCGCCACAGCTCGTCGAACACGGGCGTCTGCGCGAGCGAGACGGCGTTGCCGGGGCCGGGCTCGGCCAGACCCCAGCCGTCGAGCACGACCAGGCACACGCCGCTCACGCCGCGGCGCCTACGATCGCCGCGAACGACTCGGCGTCCAGCGAGGCGCCGCCGACGAGCGCCCCGTCGACGTCTGCCAGGACGAGCAGCTCGGCGGCGTTCTCGGGCTTGACCGAGCCGCCGTACAAGATCCGCACGCGCTCGGCGGCCCCGGCGTCGCGGTCGCCGACGAGCGCGCGGATGAACGCGATCGCCTCCTGGGCCTGCTCGGGGGTTGCGACCCGCCCGGTGCCGATCGCCCAGATCGGCTCATACGCGATCACGACCTCGGCGAGACGCTCCTCGGGGATGGCCGCGAGGTCGTCCCACACCTGCTGGCGCAGGGTGCGCTCGGTGTCGCCGGCGTCGCGCTCGGACTCGGTCTCGCCCACGCACAGGATCGGCGCGAGGCCCGCGGCGAGCGCCGCGGGGAGCTTGGCGGCCAGCGCGCGGTCGGTCTCACCGAACAGCTGACGGCGCTCGGAGTGACCGAGCACCACGCCGTGGACGTCGAGCTCGCAGAGCATCGGCGCTGAGATCTCGCCGGTGTAGGCGCCCTCGGGCTCTGCGTGCATGTTCTGCGCGTACACCTCCACGCGCGAGCCGCGCGCGGAGTCGACCATCGCGCGCAGGTCGGTGAACGGCACGCAGATCGCCACGTCGACGCCATCGACGGCGGAGACGCGCGGCAGCAGCGCCTGGATGTAGGACTCGGCCTGGGCCTCGGTCTTGTGCATCTTCCAGTTGCCCGCGATCAGCGGCGTGCGGGCTCCGGCACCAGCCATCAGGAGACCACCCCTGCGCCTTCCAGCGCCTGCACGCCCGGCAGGGTCGCGCCCTCCACCAGCTCGAGCGTCGCGCCGCCGCCCGTGGAGAGGTGGTCGACCGCGTGCTCCAGCCCGAACTGCGCGAGCGCCGCCGCCGAGTCCCCGCCGCCCACGACGGTCAGCCCGCTCGCGCTCGCGACTGCCTCGGCGACCGCCCGAGTGCCGGCCGCGAAGGGCTGCAGCTCGAACGCACCCATCGGGCCGTTCCAGAAGACCGTGCCGGCGCTCGCGATCACGCTCGCGTAGCGCGCCGCGGTCTTGGGGCCTATGTCCAGACCCATCCAGCCCGCCGGCACCTCCACCCCGTCGAGCACGCGGTGGGGCGCGTCGGCCGCCAGGCGCTCCCCGATCACGAGGTCGTTCGGCACCAGCAGGCGTGCTCGGCCGAGCTGGGGGGAGTCCGTGTCGCTGGCCCGCGACAGCGCGCTGCGCGCATGCTCGACGTCCTCGTCGCCGCACAGCGACCTGCCCACCGCGTGCCCCTGTGCGCACAGGAACGGGAAGCACATCGCGCCGCCGATCATCACTGCATCGGCCACTGCCAGGAAGCGCTCGATCACCGCGATCTTGTCCGCCACCTTGGCGCCGCCCACGATCGCCACGAGCGGGTGCTGAGGATGCTCGAGAATTCCCGTCAGCGTCGCGACCTCTCGTTCGAGCAGCCGTCCGGCGGCGCTCGGCAGCAGGTGCGTGATGCCCTCCGTGCTCGCATGCGCGCGGTGCGCCACGCCGAAGGCATCGTCGACGTAGAGATCCGCCAGCGCCGCCAGCTCCCTCGCGAGCTCGGGATCGTTGCTCGTCTCTCCCGGCTCGAAGCGCACGTTCTCGAGCACCAAGACGTCGCCGTCGCGCAGCTCCTGCGCCAGCGCCGTCACCTCATCGCCCACCACCGCCGGCGCCAGCGTCACCTTCGCGCCCGTCAGCTCGCGCAGGCGGTCTGCCACCGGCGCCAGCGACAGCCCCGGCACGCGTTTGCCCTCTGGCCTGCCCAGGTGAGAGACCAGCACCAGTCGTGCACCGCGCGCGCGCAGCTCTTCGATCGTCGCCAGCGCCGCAGCGATGCGTGTGTCGTCGCTGACGAGCGGAACGCCACCGGCCGCGGCATCGCCGTTCGCTCCCAGCGGCACGTTGAAGTCCACGCGCACGAGCACTCTCTTGCCGTGCACGTCCAGGTCGTCAATGCTCCTCATGAGGACTGTCTCCGATCTCTTCGTGCTCCTTCACGTTACCCCCCGGCAGATCGTCCGCACCATCGCGCCAACCCCGCGAAACGCGCGGGCTGGCGGGAGACCATCGTCGCTCACAGAACCCTCTGCACCAGATCGACGAGGCGATTGGAGTAGCCCCACTCGTTGTCGTACCAGGCGACGACCTTCAACATCGTGCCGTCGATCGTGGCGGTCAGAGAGGAGTCGACGATCGAGGAGAACGGCGAGCGCACGACGTCGCTGGAGACGATCGGGTCGGTCGTGTAGGCCATGATCCCGGCCAGCGGACCTGACTGCGAGGCCGCCAGCAGGGCGCCGTTGACCTCCTCCACGCTCGTGGCGCGAGCGCACTCGACGGTCAGATCGACAACCGAGCCGGTGGGGACGGGCGCGCGCACGGCGAACCCGTGCAGCTTCCCCTGCAGCTCGGGGATCACCACACCGATCGCCTTGGCGGCGCCGGTGGAGGCGGGGATCAGGTTGATCGCCGCCGCACGCGCCCGGCGCAGATCCTTGTGCGGCAGGTCCTGCAGGCGCTGGTCGGCGGTGTAGGCGTGGATCGTCGTCATCAGGCCGTGGGTGATGCCGACCGTGTCGTTGACCACCTTGGCGACCGGCGCCAGGCAGTTGGTCGTGCAGGAGGCGTTGGAGATGACGTCGTGGGTGGAGCGGTCGTAGACCTCGTCGAAGTTCACTCCCAACACGACAGTCGCGTCGGGATCGGTGGCGGGCGCTGAGATGATCACCTTCTTCGCGCCCTGCTGCAGATGCGCGGCGGCACGGGAGCGATCGGTGAACAGGCCGGTCGACTCGATCACGACGTCGACGCCCAGCTCGCCCCAGGGCAGCGCGCCGGGATCGCGCTCGGCGAAGACTCGCAGCTCGCGGCCGTCCACCTCGATGGCGCCATCGCGAGCGTGGACCTCACCGGGATAGGGGCCGAGGATCGAGTCGTAGTGCAACAGGTGCGCCAGCGTGGCAGCGTCGGTCAGGTCGTTGACCGCCACCCACTCGATCTCGCCCGCGTCCGCGCGCGCCTGCGCAGCGCGGAACACGTTGCGGCCGATCCGACCGAACCCGTTGATGCCCACCCGTACCGCCATATGTGCACGGCCTCCTAGTCGCGCGAAAATGAACGAGGCCGGGTGTCGGGAGCACGGCTCCGTCGCCCGGCGTACCCGGCGAAGGCTATCAGCGAGTGCTTTTGCCGCCCGCTCGGAGAACGTCGGTGAGACCTGTCGACTTTCGCGGTGGAGGTCTCTCGCCGGGCGGCGAACCCCGCGCCTGGGCGCGTCAGGAGCGCCGCGAGGCCTTGTCGACGTCGCGGTGGGCGACCGCCACGTCGAGGTCCTCGTTGTCGCGGTAGCGCGCGGCGAGATGCTCGGCGATCGCGACCGAGCGGTGGCGTCCTCCCGTGCAGCCGATGCCGATCACGAGATGGGACTTGCCCTCGGCGACGTACTCGGGCAGCAGGAAGTCAAGCAGCGCGTGCAGGCGCACGTACAGCTCGTCCAGGCGCCCGTCCCGAGCGACGTACTCGACCACCCGCTCGTCGTGGCCGGTGAGGTCGCGCAGCTGGGGCTCGTAGTGGGGGTTGGGCAGGAAGCGCACGTCGAACGCCAGGTCCTCCTCGCGCGGGGGGCCGTGCTTGAAGCCGAAGCTCATGAACGTCACGGCGAGGCGCCCGGCGGTCTGGCGGGGCAGCAGCTCGTCGGCGATGCGCCCGCGCAGGATCGCGGTGGACATGCCGGTCGTGTCGATCACGAGGTCGGAGCGGCTGCGCAGCGGCTCCAGCAGCGCGCGCTCCGCCGCCACGCCCGCGGCGACGCTGCCCTCCGGCGCGAGCGGGTGCCGGCGACGGGTCTCCTTGTAGCGGGTGACGAGCGTCTGCTCGGCGGCCTCCAGGAACAGCACGTGATGGCTGAGCCCGAGCGCGTCGAGATCGTCCACGACCGCGCGCAGCGCCTCGAAGTAGACGCCGCCGCGCACGTCGGAGACGACGGCCGCGCGCTCGACCCGGGAGCCGCCGTGCACGAACAGCTCGACGAGCGAGCGGATCATCTCGGGTGGGAGGTTGTCGACGCAGAAGTAGCCGGCGTCCTCGAACACGTTCATCGCCGTCGACTTGCCCGCGCCGGAGAACCCGGTGATCACGACGAGGTCCTGCAGGCGCGACTCCACGATCGGCTTCGCCGCGCGCAGGGGACGGAGGGGCCTGATGACGGCCATTGTCCTGATTGTGGCGGGTTGGGCGGACAATCGTGTCACTTTGGCGATCTGCGGCGACAGGAAGGCCCGCCGATCGAGGCCTGCAGCCGAAAGACTACGCAAACGTTTCTGTCGGGGCTTGCGTTTCGCGCATCGCACCAGGAGTGAGGCGGAGACTCCGCACATTCATTTCAAATTTTGTGCGCCATGGTGCACAAAGTTTTAAATTGAACACTCCCATCCCCCGCCTTATTTCTGTTGATACTATAGTATCAACAGATTTTCTCTCCATTCCCGCCCCGCTTCCCCCGCCCCGCATCAGCTGGCCTCACCCTTAACCGGCGCGGTTCAAATTCGAATGCAGCTCCCGTGCAACCTTGGCGGGCAGACCGGGAACAGCTTGGAGCTCCTCCCTGGAAGCGGCGGCAACGGCCTCGGGCGAGCCGAAGTAGGCGAGCAGCGCCTGCTTGCGCGCCGGGCCGATCCCGGGCAGATCGTCGAGCAGCGAGGCGGTCATCGCACGGTCGCGACGGATGCGGTGGTGAGTGACGGCGAAGCGATGAGCCTCGTCGCGCACGCGCTGCAGCAGCTGCAGCTCGGGGGTCGAGTGGTCGAGCACGAGCGGGGTGCGGCGACCGGGCATGAACACCTCCTCGATGCGCTTGGCGAGCGACACGACCGCGACGCCGCGCTCGCGAAACCCGCGCAGCGGCGGCAGGCCGGCGGCGAGCTGGCCGGGGCCGCCGTCGATCACGACGAGGCTCGGCAGCGAGGCGAAGCTCGCGTCGTAGTCGGAGTCGTGCGGGGAGACGTCCGCCTGCGCCTCCCACTGGGCGTAGCGGCGTGCCAGCACCTCGGCCATCGCGGCGTAGTCGTCGGAGGCGCCCTCGAGGAGCGAGCGGATGCGAAAGCGGCGGTAGTCGGACTTGCGCGGGGCGCCACCCTCGAACACGACCATCGAGGCAACCGTCTGCGTGCCGCCGAGATGGGAGACGTCGAAGCACTCGATGCGGATCGGCGGAGCGTCCAGCCCGAGCGCCTGTTGCAAGCCCTCGAGCGCATCGACGCGGGTCTGTCGGCGGCGCTCCGCCCGCAGCCGCTCCTGGTCGAGCGCGAGCAGCGCGTTGCGATGGGCGAGCTCGAGGATGCGGCGCTTCTCTCCGCGCTCGGCTGGGCGGATCTCGACGGGACCGTCACGGCGACTGGCGAGGGCCTCGGCGAGCGGTCCGACCTCGTCGTCCGAGGAGAGCTCGCGCTGGACGACGATCAGCGCCGGGATCGAGAGATGGCCGGCGTAGTACTGGAGCATGAACTCCGCGGCTACCTCCGCGACGCCGCGCTCGGTCTCGTTGGAGAGGTAGAAGGACTGCCGATCGGTGAGCACGCCGTCGCGAATCTGAAAGACCTGCGCGTTGGCCTCGCGCCCGTCGATGGCGACGGCGACGGCGTCGAACGTGCCGGCCGAGGCATTGGCGACGCGGCGGCGCTCCAGCAGCGAGTGCACGGCGCGCAGGCGGTTGCGCTCGAGCGTGGCCTGCTCGAACTCCTCGGCCGCCGCAGCCGCGCGCATGCGCGTCTCGAGGTCGCGCTCGATCGCGACGAAGCGCCCGGACAGGAAGTCGCCGACCTGCTCGATCGACGCGCGGTAGTCCTCGCGAGAGACGTAGTCGACGCAGGGCGCGGTGCAGCGCTTGATGTAGTAGTCCAGGCACGGGCTGCCGCTGCGCCGCCCCGGCTCGGGACCGGTGCAGGAGCGGAACATGAACACCTTCGCGAGCACCTCCAGCGTCGCGCGCACGCGCTTGGCATTGGAGTAGGGGCCGTAGTAGGCGCGGCCGGGACGGTGACGCTCGCGCGTGAAGTACACGCGCGGGTAGTCCTCGTCGAGGGAGATGGCGATGAACGGATAGGACTTGTCGTCGCGCAGACGAACGTTGAAGCGAGGGCGGTACTGCTTGATGAACCCCTGCTCGCTCAGCAGCGCCTCGGCCTCTGAGGCGACGACCACGCACTCGACGTGCGCGACGGACGCGACCATCTCCGCGTGGCCGGGGCTGCTGGGAACCTGTGCCTTGGAGAAGTGCGAGGCGACGCGCTTGCGAATCGACTTGGCCTTGCCGACGTAGACGACGCGGCTCTTGGCGTCGCGAAAGAGGTAAACGCCCGGCTGGTCGGGCAATGCGCGCCGTTGCGCGGCGAGGGTGTCCGCGGGTGAGCCGTCGGGGTCGGTCGTCGTGTCGGAGGGCGCGGTGGCCATGTGGTCGAGGATAGTTCCGGTCGGTGCATGCACCGACCGGCGGAACCGCACATGTGCGGTTCCGAGACAGGGCCGCATGCGGCCCTGTCAACCGACGATTGGAGAGCGACGGAGTCTCCGATCAGCCAGCATGCGACACGGCTCCCCAAGCGTCAGTAGGCCCGCCAGCGCCGGAAGACGACGATCAGCGTGTACACGATCCCACCGACCAGCACGAACCACAGCAGCTCGCCGATGCCCGTCCGCCACATGCGCACGCGGGACATGTACACGAACAGCCCGCCGGCGATCGCTCCGTACAGCAATCCGCGGTAGTTGTCACCGAGTGAGTGCAACGCGACGCGGTGCTCGCGATAGAAGCGCAGCCCGAGATACCCGATCGCGACGCCGAAGCCGATGTAAAGGAAGGCTTCGAACGTGTGTGCCACCCGTCCGCCCGATGGCAGGAAGTAGACGGCGGCGGCGATCAGCGCCACGATGGCCACGTTGCGCGCGGTCTTGAACCGGTCCATCGCAGAGATTCTAGGTCACTCCACCAGCGCCTCCAGCCGCGCGTAGGCCTCCTCCACGGCCTGCTGCGCGGCGGTGTGCCGAGCCTCGGACTTGGCCGCCTCATAGCGGGTCGCCCAGGCGGCCGGATCGGCGAGCTGGTCTTCCAGCTCGCGCATCGCCGCCTCGGCCTGTTCGACGGTTCGCTCGGCCTGCTGCTGGGCTGAGATGCGATTCTTCGAGGGACCCGGGGCTTTGGGCTTGCGCTTGCCCGCGGGGCGCTCACGCCCGGATGAGGAGGTGGTTCCGGGCGGCGCATGCTGGCCGATCGAAGCTCCCTTCGATCTTCGATCGGTCCGGCGAGACGGCACATGTGCCGTCTCGTGGGAGCGCGCATGCGCGCTCCCTGCCGGGGCCGCATGCGGCCCCGGCGCAGACGCCGCATGCGGCGTCTGCCTCCCCGACTCGACCCGCTGTTCGTCGCGCACGCGCACGTACTCGGGCCAGCCCCCCGTGTAGCTGCGCAGCGAGCGACCCTCCACCGCGATGGTGCGCGTGCCGACCGCGTCGAGCAGGGCACGGTCGTGAGAGACGAGCAGGATCGCGCCCGTGAACGCGCGCAGTGCGTCCTCCAGGGCCTCGCGGGACTCGATGTCGAGATGGTTCGTGGGCTCGTCGAGGATCAGCACGTTCGCGCCCGAGTGCACGAGCACCGCCAGCGACAGCCGTCGCCGCTCGCCCCCGGAGAGCCCTGCGAGCGGTTTTTCAGCCTCCTCGCCGCTGAACAGGAAGCGTCCGAGCAGTGCGCGCGCCTTGTTCGGCGTGAGGCCCGTCGCGCGCTGCGCCGCGTCGAGCACGCTCTGCCCCGGATCGCCCCCGGCGCCGAGCTCGTCGGCGTGCTGGGAGAGGTAGCCGACCGTCACGTTGTGCCCCGTGCTCAGCTTCCCCGCCGCGAGAGTGCGGCGCCTGGCGAGGGTCTCGATCAAGGTGGTCTTGCCCGATCCGTTGGGACCGACGAGCGAGACGTGCTCGCCGCGTTCGAGCCACAGCTCGGCCTGCTCGAGCAGCGTCACGGGCGGCTTGCCGACGTCGATCACGGCGTCGTTCAGCTCGAACACGACCCGCCCGGAGCGAGCCGGCGGCTTGAACGCGAACTCCAACCCCTGCTCGTCGCGGGGATCGCGCTCGATGCGCTCGATCTTCGCGAGCTTCTTCACGCGCGACTGCGCTTGGCGCGCCTTCGTGGCCTTGTAGCGGAAGCGCTCGATGAAGCGCTCCATGCGCGCGATCTCCGCCTGCTGCTTGTCGATCGCCTTGCCCAGCGCCATCTCGCGCGCGGCCTGCTCGCGGCGCCAGGCGTGCCAGGTGCCGGCGAAGTAACGCGACCGGCCAGCCTCCAGCTCCAGGACCGACGTGCCAACGGCCTCCAGGAACCAACGGTCGTGCGCGACGAGCACGACGGCCGCATCAAGCCCCACGAGCGTCTGCTCCAGCCACTCCAGCGACTCGACGTCGAGATGGTTCGTCGGCTCGTCCAGCAGCAGCACGTCCGCACTCGTCGCCAGCGCGCGGGCGAGCGAGGCGCGCGTGAGCTGTCCGCCCGAGAACGTGTCCAGGGGACGATCGAGGTCGGCGTCGACGAACCCCAGCCCATGTGCCATCGCGGTGGCGCGATCGCGCCACAGATAACCGCCGTGCGCCTCTAGGCGCGCCTGCGCGCGCGCGTAACGCTCGAGCGTCGGCTCGTCCGCCGTGCCCGCCGCCATGCGCCCCTCCAGCTCCGCCAGCTCTGTCTCGATCCGCAGCTCCTCGGTGCAGCCCGACAGGACGTACTCGCGCAGCGACACCTCACGCTCGCTGGCCGATCGGCGATCCCATTGATTGCCGATCGGCGGACGCTGGTCGTGCAGCGCGATCCGCATGCCGCGCGCGACGCTCAGCTCACCACGGTCGATCGTGCTCTCCCCCGCCAGCGCGCGCAGGAGCGTGGTCTTGCCGGCGCCGTTGCGACCCGCGATCGTCATGCGTTCGCGGCGCTCGAGCTTGAACGAGACGCCGCGCAGCAGCGGCTGGCCGGCCATGTCGATGTGTATGTCGGAGGCGATCAGCAGGGCCATGGGCGGTGATATTAGGTCGGCCGCTTTGGGTCCAGCTACGCCGCTGTCTCGCGTGGAATTACTCTGCTTGTGGGCTTGCCGGAGATCGGCGTGTGCTGGATTGATCTTTACGATGTTTGTTGCCGGTCTGCGACCGGCGATACATGTAAGCGGCGATTGGACGCACTCTAACCGGGCGGGCTGAGTGGGTTATTGCCCCGGCGCCTGGCACTGCGCTAGCATCCGCCGCGTATGCGCCGCGTGGCGACCACACTGTCCACATCCATCCTGATGCTGCTCGTGCTCGCCCCCGCGGCGCTGGCCGAAAACGACGGGCGCGGCTGGTACGGGGCGACGAACGACAAGGTCGTGACGAACGCGGGCTTTATCGTGATCGTGTTCTTCCCGACGTTCGTGTTCGTGATGAGCATGATCCAGCGCAAGCTGGAGAAGCGCAAGGAAGCCGGCAAGGCCGCCAAGAAGCAGCTCGGCGGCGCCGAGTACCACGGCGGCTGGTAGACCGCTCGCCGCCGATGCGCGCGTCCGCTCCCGTGAGCTCCACGCCGCGCGAGGCCGGTGCCTGGAGGCGCACATGAGCGAGCCCGACGCAGTCCGCTACGAGCGCGTGGGCGCGGCGGCGGTGGTGACGATCGACCGCCCCCACCGGCGCAACGCGGTGGATGGCGACACCGCCGCGCGACTGCACGAGGCGTATGCGCGCTTCGAGGCCGACGACGATGCGCGCGTGATGGTGCTGACCGGCGCGGGCGGAGTGTCGTTCTGCGCCGGGGCGGACCTGAAGGCGACGGAGACGATGGCGGGCCGGCTGACGTCGGCGGAGGGGCCGATGGGGTTCACACGGCTGACGCCCTCGAAGCCGACGATCGCGGCGATCTCGGGGTTCTGCCTGGCGGGCGGGCTGGAGCTGGCACTGTGGTGCGATCTGCGCATCGCCACCGAGGGCTCGACGCTCGGCTACCCGGAGCGGCGCTGGGGCGTGCCGCTGATCGACGGCGGCACGCAGCGGCTGCCGCGCATCGTCGGGCTGGGGCGCGCCCTGGACCTGATCCTCACCGGGCGCATGATCAGCGCCCATGAGGCACTCGGCATGGGCCTGCTGACCGAGGTCGTGCCGGCGAGCGCGCACCTGGAGCGCGCGCTCGCGCTCGCCGAGGGGCTCGCTCGCTTTCCCCAGCGCACGATGCTCGCCGACCGGCGCGCCGCGATCGAGGGTCTGGGGATGACCCTCGCGGAGGGGCTCGCGTTGGAGGCGCAGGCCGGACCGGAGGTCTTCGCGGACGGCGCGCGCGGCGCCGCGCGGTTCGCGGCCGGTGAGGGGCGCGGGGGTGCCGGGGCCGGGGTATAGAGATATCCTCGCCTGGCGATGGCTTACTTCGTCACAGGCGCGACCGGCTTCATCGGACGGCGGCTCATGGAGCAGCTGCTGCAAAAGCGCCAGGGCAAGGTGTACGTGCTGGTGCGCGACGTCTCGACCGGCAGGCTGGACAACCTGCTCGAGCGCTGGCGGGCGGTCGTCGGGGCAAGCGCCGGCAAGCGCGTCGTGCCGGTGATCGGCGACCTGCGCAAGCCGCTGCTCGGCGTCGAGACCGAGCGCGTGGAGGAGCTGCGCGGCAAGATCGAGCACTTCTTCCACCTGGCCGCGATCTACGACATGACCGCGCCGGCAGAGCAGAACACCGCGGTGAACGTCGGTGGCACGACGCACGCGGTGGAGCTCGCGCGGGCGCTGGACGCGGGCAGGCTGCACCACGTCTCCTCGATCGCCGTCGCGGGCACGTACAAGGGGACGTTCGAGGAGGACATGTTCGACGAGGGCCAGCGCCTGCCCTCGCCTTATCACCGCACGAAGTTCGAGTCCGAGCGGATCGTGCGCGAGCAGCCGTACGTGCCCTGGCGGGTGTACCGGCCGGGGATCGTCGTGGGCGACTCGCGCACGGGCGAGATGGACAAGATCGACGGCCCGTACTACTTCTTCAAGGCGATCCAGCGGATGCGCCAGCTGCTGCCGGAGTGGGCGCCGCTGGTGGGCGTGGACCTCGGCAACACGAACGTCGTCCCGGTCGACTGGGTGGCGAGCGCGCTGGAGCACATCGCGCACGAGCCCGACCTCGACGGGCACGCGTTTCACCTGACCGACCCGCGCCGCCAGCGTGTGGACGAGCTGATCAACGAGCTCGCGACGGCGGCGCACGCGCCGCGCATCGCCCTGTCGCTCGACAAACGGCTGACCGACCCGCTGCCACGCTGGCCGCTGCAGCTGGCGCTTGCGCTGCCGCCGTGGCGGCAGGCGAAGAGCCTGGCGTTGCGCGAGCTCGGGATCCCTCAGGAGGTGCTCGCGCACATGGAGCTCGTGCCCCGCTTCGACACGCGCGAGGCCGCGCGAGCGCTCGCGGGCTCGCCGCTGGCGGAGCCGCCTGCGCTGCACGACTATGCCTCGCGGCTGTGGGACTACTGGGAGCGCGAGATGGACCCGGGCATGGCGCGCGGACGCACGCTGCACGAGGCGCTCGAGGGCCGGCACGTGATGATCACGGGCGCCTCCTCGGGGATCGGGCGCGCGAGCGCGCTGAAGGTGGCGGCCGCGGGCGGGGTGCCGCTGCTGGTGGCGCGCAACGTGGAGAAGCTCGAGGAGACGCGCGCGGAGATCGTCGCGGCGGGCGGTACGGCGTACGTGTATGCGGCCGACCTGTCCGACATGGACTCAGTCGATCGACTCGTCGAGCGCGTGCTGGCCGACCATCGCCACGTGGACATGCTCGTCAACAACGCCGGGCGCTCGATCAGGCGCTCGATCGCGCTGAGCTACGAGCGCTTTCACGACTTCGAACGCACGATGCAGCTCAACTACTTCGGCGCCGTCAAGCTGATCATCGGGCTGCTGCCCAGCATGCGGGAGCGCGGCTCGGGGCACATCGTCAACATCTCCTCGATCGGCGTGCAGGCCAACCCGCCGCGCTTCTCCGCGTACGTGGCCTCGAAGGCGGCGCTGGACGCGTTCACGCGCGTGGTCGCCTCGGAGGTCGTCGGCGACGGGGTCACGTTCACGACGATTCACATGCCGCTCGTGCGCACGCCGATGATCGCGCCGACGAAGATGTATGACGCGTTCCCCGCGATCACCCCGGACGAGGCGGCGGACATGATCTGCGAGGCGCTGCGCTCGCGGCCCAAGCACATGGGCACGCGCCTGGGCACCTTCGGCGAGGTCGCCTACGCGCTGAGCCCCAAGGCGGTCGATCGCCTGCTGCACCTCGCCTACCGCGTGTTCCCCGACTCGGCCGCCTCGAAGGGCCAGCGCGACGTCGAGGAGCGCGCCTCCTTCGAGCAGATCGCGATGGCGACGCTGACGCGGGGCGTGCACTGGTAGTGACCGCGAACGCGATCGAGGTTCGCGACCTGCACAAGCGCTATGGCGAGCACGAGGCGGTGCGCGGGATCGACGTCGAGGTACGGCGCGGAGAGGTGTTTGGGCTGCTGGGTCCCAACGGCGCGGGCAAGACGACGACGGTGGAGATACTCGAGGGCTATCGCGCGCGCACGAGCGGGGAGGTGTCGGTGCTGGGACACGATCCCGCGCGCCGGCAGATCGAGCTGCGCCGGCGCATCGGGATCGTGCTGCAGAGCGGTGGGATCTACAGCCACGTGACCCCGCGCGAGGCGCTTGCGCACTGGGCCAGCTTCTACCCGCGCCCCCGGGAGGTCGCGGAGGTGCTCGCGCTCGTCGGGTTGACCGAGCAGGCGGACGTGCGCAGCCGCAAGCTCTCAGGCGGACAGCAGCGCCGACTGGATCTGGCGCTCGCGCTCGTCGGCGATCCGGAGCTGATGTTCCTGGACGAGCCCACCACCGGGTTCGACCCCGAGGCCAGGCGGGGAGCGTGGGAGACGGTGCGCGCACTGCGCGACCTCGGCAAGACCGTGCTGTTGACGACTCACTACCTGGACGAGGCACAGGCGCTGGCCGACCGCGTGGCGATCGTCAAGGATGGGCGGGTGCTGGCGATCGGGCCGCCGCGCGAGCTGGGGGTGGGCGGGACGCACTACCGCGTCGCCTACCGCAACGGCAGCGGCGAGCTGGTCGAACGCCAGACCGACGATCCGACCAAGCTGCTGCACGAGCTCACGAGCGACGCCTTGGCTCGGGGCGAGCCGCTGATGGAGCTGAGCGTGGGACGGCCGACGCTCGAGGACGTCTACCTGGAGCTGACCGCGGAGGAGCCCTCATGACCCAAACCCTGGCCCTCACCTGGCGCCAGTACCGGCTGGAGCGGAAGATGTTCTGGCGCAATCCGAGCGCGGCGTTCTTCAACTTCGTCCTGCCGCTGCTGTTCCTCGTCGCCGGCGGCGCCATCCTGCATGACAATCAGGGCCAGCTCAACAAGCTCGTGCCGGCCATCGCGGGGATGAGCGTGATGTCCACGACCTTCACCGCCCTCGCCTACAACATCGTGTTCCTGCGCGAGCGGGGCGTGCTCAAGCGCATCCGCGGAACCCCCTGCCGACCGGCTCCTACCTCGGCGGAGTCGCGGCCAATGCGGTCACGAACACGGCCCTGCAGATCGCAATTGTGGTGATCGCCGGCCGGGTCGCATTCGGGATCGGCTGGCCGAAGGAATGGCTGGAGCTGGGCGTCTTCGTGCTGGCGGGAGTCGTATGCCTGGCGGCGCTCGGTGTCGCGTTCGCCCACACGATCCCCAACTTCGAGTCCACCGCCGCCTACGTCAACGCCGTGTTCCTGCCGGTCGTGTTCGTGTCGTTCTACGCCTTCGACACCGCGAGCGCGCCCGAATTCATCCGCAACGTCGCCGACGCGCTGCCGCTGAAGCCGCTGATCGACGGGCTGTATGCGGCGATGGTGAGCGGATCGGGATTGGGCGACAATCTCGACGCGCTCGCCGTGATCGGGCTGTGGGGCGTGTTCGGCGTGTGGCTCGCGGTCCGGGGATTCACATGGGAGCAGCGGCGCGGATAGGCTGTGCCCGACTCACCCTCGCCCCACCACAACCGTCCCACACCGCCGTCCAGGACCCGCGAACCCCAAGCCCGACCGGAGGAGAACGCACATGAAGCAGCTCGCCGAGGACGTGTACCAGCTGAAGGGGTGGCCGAAGAACGCGATCAACGTGTATGTGGTCGGAGACGTGCTGATCGACGCGGCGACGCGACAGGCCGAGAAGCGGATCATGCGCCAGCTCTCGGGCAGGACGATCGCCGCCCATGCGCTGACCCACGCCCACCCCGACCATCAGGGGTCGAGCCACGCGGTGTGCGAGCGGCTGGGGATCCCGCTGTGGTGCGGGCAGGGGGACGTGCCCGCGATGGAGACGCCCGGTGCGATCGTCAACCCGAAGGCGCCGCGCTGGCTCAATGTGCTGCAGGGGCGCTTCTGGACCGGACCTCCCCACCCCGTCTCGCGCGCGCTGGGCGAGGGCGACCAGGTCGCCGGGTTCACCGTGCTGGAGACGCCCGGGCACTCTCCGGGCCACGTCTCCTTCTGGCGTGAGTCCGATCGCGTGCTGATCGTCGGCGATGTGCTCGGCAACATGAACTTCATCACCGGCATCCCTGGCCTGAACACGCCCCCGGACCTGTTCACGCCCGACCCCGCGCGCAACCGCGAGTCGGCCAGACGACTGGCCGAGCTGCGACCGGCGCTGGCGTGTTTTGGCCACGGCGCGCCGTTGCGCGACCCGGGCAAGCTGGCCGAGTTCGTGGCGAAGCTCCCCACCGACTGATCCAGCCATCGCGGATGCCGGCGGCGCGAGGAGTCCGCGATACCTTGTCCTCGGTGCCCGCGAGATTGGGCGTCAATAGGATGCCCGGGCGATGGCCGACAGTCTGTTCATCCCGGCAGCCGACGGGCGGGTCACCCCGACTGAGCACGCGCGCGGCCCCTGGGATCCACAGGCGCTGCACGGAGGCGCGCCCGCGGCGCTGATCGCCAGGGCGTTCGAGCGGACCCAGCCCGGCGCGGAGCTGCCGATCGCGCGGCTGGGGTTCGAGTTCCTCAAGCCGATCCCGTTCGCCGAGCTGGAGGTCGCGATCGAGGTCGTGCGCAACGGCAGGCGCGTGCAGGAGCTGGCGGCCGAGCTGAGGGTCGGCAAGGAGACGATAGGGCGGGCGAGCGCGCTGCGCATCCAGGCGGTGCCGGAGGGTCTCCCCGACCCCGACAATCGCCGCGAGCAGCCCGGCGCAGAGCCTGTGCGGACGATGTCCGGGCCGGAGGATGGCCAGGTGGTGCGGTTCGCGCTGAGCGACCTGGACACGGCGAGCCTCGCGACGACCGGCATGGAGATGAGCTGGCTCACTGACCCCTGGTCGCTGGGACCGGGCCAGGTGTGGATGCGCCTGCGCCGGCCGCTCGTGCCTGGCGAGGAGGCGACTCCCCTGGTGAGGCTGGTCGCGACCGCCGACTTCGGCAACGGCGTCAGCGCCGAGCTGCCGTTCGACAAGTACCTGTTCATCAACGCCGACCTGACGATCCACCTGTGGCGCCGGCCGCGAGGCGAGTGGATCGGGCTGGATGCGAAGACCGTGCTGATGGACGGCGGCGTGGGGACGGCCGAAAGCGTGCTGCACGACGGGGACGGCCCGGTGGGCAGGGCGCTGCAGACGCTGGTCGTACAGCCGCGCTGACACCCCCCGCCCGCGCATCTCTCAACACCGGCATCCCCCGGCGCCGGGGCTTCCGTTCTCCGGCGCTGCCAGCCGCCATCCGCTATTTAGTTGCGTGCGCAAGCAAACTTGCTAATGTTGTGTGGACAACTACATGAGGTTCGGGCGCAGTGTGGCGTCCGGCCGCGAAAGGAGCCACGATGTCTGCCGAGATCGCCGTCGCGACCCCGACCGAGACGACCCTGCCCACGGGCACATGGAAGGTCGATCCGGTTCATTCGAGCGTCGAGTTCCAGGTCAAACACCTGGGCATCGCGACCGTCAAGGGCCAGTTCAAAGAGCTCGAGGGCACTGTCGAGGTCGGACCAGAGGGGGCCGTCGCCTACGGGACCGTGCAGACGGCGAGCGTCGACACGCGCGAGCCCCAGCGCGACGAGCACCTGCGCTCGGCCGACTTCTTCGAGGTCGATACGTATCCGACGATCGACTTTCGCTCGACCGCGATCCGGCCGGCCGGTGAGGGCGAGCTGGAGATCGACGGCGAGCTGACGATCCACGGCGTCACGCGCTCGATCACGCTGCGCGCGGAGATCGAGGGCACGGAGACCGACCTGCAGGGCAACGACCGCGTGGGGCTCTCCGCCAGCGCGCAGATCAACCGCTCGGACTATGAGATGAAGTTCAACGCCGCGCTCGGCTCGGGCAACGTGGTGGTCAGCGACAGGGTCAAGATCCTCGTCGACGTCTCCGCAGTCAAGTCAGCCTAGCCCCAGCAGCCCGGCGCATACGCAGGCGACGTCCTCAGCGCACGACGACGTCGCCAAGGGCGGCATCGATCGCCGCGAGCGTGTCGGCACTGAGCTCGATGCCCGACGCGGAGGCGTTGGCGTGCACCTGCTCGGGGCGGCTGGCGCCGACGATCGCCGAGGCGACGTTCGGCTCGCGCAGGACCCAGGCGAGCGCGAGCTGGGCCATCGTCAGACCGGCCTCCTCGGCGACCGGGCGCAGACGCTGGACCGCCTCCAGCACGGGCGGGGCGAGCAGCCGGTCGATGAACCCGCTCATCTCCTCGCTCGCCGCACGGGAGTCTGACGGGGGCGGCTCGCCGGGGAGGTACTTGCCGGTGAGGACGCCCTGCCCGAGCGGAGACCACACGATCTGGGAGATCTGCTCCCGCGTGCACAGCGGGATCACCTCGGCCTCGGGTGCCCGCCAGAGCATCGAGTACTGCGGCTGGCTCGACACCCAGCGCTCGACGCCCGGCAGCGCGAGCGACTCGTCGATCCGCTCCACCGGCCACTCGCTGAAGCCGATGTGACGCGCCTTGCCGGCGCGCACGACCTCGGTGAGCGCGGTCATCGTCTCCTGCAGCGGCGTCTGCTCGTCATAGCGGTGGCACTGGTAGAGATCGACGTAGTCGGTCTGCAGCCGCGCCAGGGAGGCGTCGATCTGCTTGTGGATCTGCGCCGCCGACAGGCCGCGGTCGGTAGGCGACATTTCGAAGTAGACCTTCGTGGCGAGCACGTAGGAGGAGCGATCGTGCCCTGCGAGGGCTTCGCCGAGCAGCGTCTCGGAGGCGCCGCGACCGTACACGTTGGCGGTGTCGATGAAGTTGATGCCCGCGTCGAACGCCGCCCGCACGCACGCCCGCGCCTGCTCGCGCTCGACGCCGCCGGAGTAGGTCAGCCACGAGCCGAGGCTGATCTCGGAGACCTCGACGTCGCTGGAGCCGAGCTTGCGGAAGTTCACGAGTCGAGCTTACCCGCTGGGCCGGCCCCACCGGCCCCGACCGGCACCACCTGCGGCGGCGAACTCAATCCATCGTCAGCGGGCCCTCGGCCGACCCGCTGAGGAACTGGCGCACGAACGGGTTCTCGGAGGAGAACATCCGCTCCGCGTCGCCCGCCTCGACGATCCGGCCCCGCCACAGCAGCGCGATGTACTCGCCGATCTGCCGTGCCGAGGCGATGTTGTGGGTCACCACGATGTACGTCCCCCCATACACGCCGTGCATCTCCTGGATCAGATCGCACAGCAGCGCGGTGCGCACGGGGTCAAGACCGGAGTCGGGCTCGTCGAAGATCACGATCTCCGGCTCCATCACCAGCGCGCGGGCGAACCCGGCGCGCTTGCGCATGCCGCCGGAGAGCTGGTTGGGCATGTAGTCGATCGCCTCCATCAGGCCGACGTCCGACAGGCGCTGCCTGACGATCTCAGAGATCTTCGCCTCGGCCATGTCGGTGTGCTGGCGCAGCGGGAACGCGACGTTGTCGTACACCGACATCGACCCGAACAGGGCGCCGTCCTGGAACAGCACGCCGATCTTGCGGCGCAGAGCCAGCAGCTTGGGCAGCGTCAGGGACGGAACCGACTGGCCTTTGACGATGACGTCGCCCGAGTCCGGGAACATCAGCCCGATCAGGTGCTTGATCAGCACGCTCTTGCCGGTGCCCGACGGACCCAGCACGACCGTGATCGTCTCGTCGGGGATCGCGACGTTCAGGCCGTTGAGCACGGGGGCGCCCCCGAGGCGCTTGTGCACGTCCAGACAGCGGATCGACCAGCGTGCGTCGTCGGGGTCGCCGAGCAGGTCGACGTCGCTGGAGTGATACTCGAACTCGTTGCCCTCCCGGTCCTGCACGAGACCGCGTTCCGCATCCGCCGCGATCCGGCTCACGCCCGGGGTCTCGCGCCGGGTGTCCGGATCGGCCACCTCCTCGGAACCGCGCGGCATGCCGTCGGTCGTATCCACCCCCCGGATACTAGTCGCCGCCTCCCCCGTCGGCAACCGCCCCCCGACTCGGCGGCTCGCGCCCGAGAGCCGGGACACGCTTGGAAGCGGCTTTCCACTCCGGTCTTCGGGGTACCGTCAAACTCTCGACTCTCGGCTTGACAACCTACCGTGACTCAGTCTACGATATTGCGTCATACTCGGTTTATAGCCGGAGGGGGAAGCGAGGGAGGGAGCAGGTCTGATGTTGGATCGCAGGAATCTCGCGGTCGTGCTCGAGCCGTGCACACCCGTACGCTCGGCCGACCCGCGCCGGCGCATGCTCGACGCGCTCGTGCGGACGGTCGCGCTCAGAGGCTACGACCGCACCACGATCGACCGCGTGCTGGCGCTGGCCGAAGTCCCGGCGCCGGTCTTCTACGAGCACTTCGAGGACAAGCAGGACTGTCTGCTCGCGGCGCTCGACGAGTCGATCGCCCGCATCGAGGTCGCCATCTCCGAGCGGGTCGAGGACTCTGCCTCCTGGCCCGAGCGAGTGCGAGTCGGCCTGCAGACGCTGCTCGCGGCGCTCGCCGACGATCCCGCCGGAGCGCGCGTGGCGCTCGTGGAGTGCCTCAGCGCCGGCGAGCCCGCGATCGCGCGCGTACGCTCGGCGATGGCGAGCTTCGTCCCCACCCTCGAGGAGGGGCGCAGCAGTCGCAATGGCGGTCGTTGTGAGCGCAGTGGCAGTCCCGACGGCGACGCCGAGACCGCCGACGTGGACGCCGCCCACCTGCCCCCGCAGACCTCCGAAGCTCTCGTCGGCGGCATCGCCTCGATCCTGCACCGCCGCGTGCTGGAGGGCCGCACGGCGGAGCTCCCGGCGCTGCTGGGAGACCTGCTCTACTTCGCGCTGATGCCCTACCTCGGCCACGAGCGCGCGCTCGCCGCCGCGGGGGCGGCCTCCGGCACCTGAGGACCCTCGCCCGCACCATGTGCCTACCTCGGTGCGCGGCCGGCAGCCGCCACCCGATCGTCGGGCGGGCGGCCTACTTGCCCCCGTAGGTCACGTGCGGGTACTGGCTGCTCTGGCCGTTGAACGTGAACGGCCCCTGCTGGTTGCAGGCCGGCGCAGGCACGGCGTTGGGGGTTTCGGGCGCGTTGGCGATGTGGAACTGGATCAGCTGTTCGATGAGGGTCTGGGAGATCGTTTCGTCCGCGGGCCCGCTCACCGACGGCGCCGAGTCGGCGCAGGCGCCGCCTTCGAAGACTTTCAGCCCGCCGTTGGCCAGCGCGCGGAAGGCGCCGGGCTGGAAGTAGGGGTTGGCGCGATTGGTGCCGATCCGCTTGCTGTAGACCGTGAGGCTTTCGGGACCCAGCACCAGCATCGTCTTCAGGAAGTGCAGCTGGGGACCCCGGCTTTCTCCGTTGACCGCGAAGTTGCTGTTCTGGGCCTTCGTCTGCGTGGCCGCGGCGAAGTTGGCGAAGAACGCCTGCACCTCGGGTATGTACTGATCGGTGAACTGCAGGAAGGGATCGAGGTTGTGCAGGACAGGCCTGAAGTTTTCCAGCAGCGGCACGGTCAGCTCGAGCTCTGGCTTGACCGCCGGCAGCCCCTTCTTGGCCGCCCGCGTCAGCGGTCCGAGCGCGGTCAGGAAGCCGTTGAAGGCGGGCGCGAACGGTTTGGCGGCTCCCAGCAGCGCCGACAGCTGGCGCTCGGCCGGGCGGAATTCTTCGAGGAACGGGCTGGTGACGGTCGCGAAGCTGTCGAGTTCCTTGAGCGCCACCTGCGAGTTGCGCTCGAACGCCGGCAGCACCTTGAAGGCGTCGGCGAACGCCTGGCTCTCTTCGGCCGCGGCGTGGAACGTGCGCTCGCCATTGACGATGAAGCCCTGGAACTGATGGTCACGTTCGGTGAGCGCGTCGACCACTTCGCCTGTGTTCTTGACGACCGCCGTCAGCGCGCCTTCCTGGGAGGCGAGGATGCCCACCAGCTGGTTGGCGTGTTCGGCGAACGGCTGCAGCTCGGCGAAGTCGGAGTTGATCTGTTCGCCGCGGCCGGTGATCCCCTGCGCGACCGACTGCATCCACACCCCAAAGTCCTTGCGCGTCTTGGGGTCGAGCGCCGAGAGGATGTCGTCGAGCGTCACCGACGGTTCGACCTGACTCTCGTTCAGCCTGCCGTTGTCGGCCAGATACGGTCCCGCCCGGCCCTGGGGGATCAGCTGCACGTAGGTCTCGCCCAGCAGCGTCTTCTGGCGCAGGATCGCGTGCATGTCGGCGCGGATCGGGGCGTACTGGCTGGAGAGTTCGAGCGTCGCGATGGTGCGGCCTTCCTTGCCCAGTTTCAGCGCGACCACGTGCCCGACGTCGACGCCGCTGATGCGCACGTCGGACTGTTCGGCCAGCGCGAGCGAGCGCGGGAACGCGACCGTGAACTGGTACCCCTTCGGTTTCAGCGGCACGGGCCCGCCGAAGGACTCCCACAGGAACAGCAGCAGCCCGAAGCAGCTGAGCGCGAACAGGACGATCACAAGGATGTTGCCGAGCGTGGGAGCGCGCTTCTGCATCTCAGCCCTTGCCTCCGAACGGGGCTTGGCTCAGGCCTGAGAACGGGCCGCCGGCCGGCTTTTTGGCGGCCCCGCGCTCAGCGGCGACCGTCGCGCCTTTGAGAATGCCGGCGGCTTGACACGCGGCCTTCGTCGGCGGGTTGATCAGGCCGACGATGATGTTCACCGTCGGATTGATTTTGCCGGCCGGCGCCAGCAGCGGCAGCACTCCGCAGTTCAGGTACGTCAGGCTGCGCGCCAGCACCCCGTGCGCATCGGCGGAGCTGAGGACGCTGTTGAGGTTGTGGGCGGCCCAGGCGGCGAAGAACCCGAAGCTGGGACGGGTCTTCCCGGGGTTGTAGGCGAGCTCGTTGAAGAGTTCGTTCAGCACCGAGAAGCTGGTGGCGAGATGCGGGAAGGATGCGGCGAGATCCTTCGTGCTGGGCTCGATCGCGTTGATCGTCGGCAGGATTTCGCGCGCGAACGGACGGATCTCGTTCTTGAAGATCGGCGTCGTCGTCTTGAACGACGCGCGCGAGGCTTCCTCGGCGGGGGCGAGGGCGGCGGCGAACGGGTGCAGGTCGCGGAACGTCGGTCCGACGACGTTGAACGCCGTGGCGATCTTGCCGAGCCCCTGTTCGGTCTTGCTCAGCGCGCCCGGCAGCAGCTGCAGCGTGCGCTGAACGCTCTGGTTCTCCTGCGCGAACGTCGCGAACACCGCGTTGGAGGACTGGATCAGGTCGGCCAGCTGCTGGTCCTTGTCGCCGAACGCTTCCATCAGCAGCTTGAAGTTGTGGATCGCGCGCGCGATGTCCGCGTGGCGGTACCGCAGCTGCTGGGCGATCAGCTGCGCGTCGCGGGCGGTCGGGTCAAAGCGCTTGAGCGTCGCCGACAGCGCCTTGCCGTTGTCCTTCAGGCCTTCGCCCGCGCCCGCCAGCAGCTCCTGCAGATAGACGCGCGTGTCCGCGTCCAGGCCCGCGAGAAATTCGTCGAAGTTGACGTCGGGCGCGGTTTGGGAGAGCGGGATCGTGGCGCCGCTGTGCAGCTGTCCGCTCGCGGGCGATCCGGGATCGACCTCGACGGTCATGTCCTTCAGCTGCGTCTTCGGGCGCAGCAGCACCGTCGCGTCGTGGAAGATGCGCCCTTCGGAGTATTTGGGAGTCAAATGCATCGTCACGGTCGCGACCCCGTTGCGGAGGTCCACGCTGGCGATTTCGCCGATCTTCGCGCCCGCGATCGTGACGGCCTGCCCCTGCCCCGGCGTCACCGCCTGGGCCGTCTGGAATTCGCCTTTCAGGACGAAGTAGCTGCGCCCCAGCACCGGCACCCAGCTCGGCAGCTTGAGGTTCTCGTGCGCGAGGATGTAACCGCCGACCAGCGCGGCGATCACGATCATCGTCACGACCGCGATGAACGCTTTGCGGTAGCGCTCGATCTGTTCGCGGACGCTCAGCCCGCCCTCATGACTCTCGCCGGGGGTCATCCGTTGCTCCCGTCGGCGGGCCCCTGCGACAGGGGACCGTTGAATTCGGGCAGCGTCTGGGTGTAGCAGGGCACGAGCGGCTTGTACGCGGGCTCTTCCGCCGGATACGCCGGGCGCGTGCCCAGCGGCTGCAGCGGCGAGTGCGCGAGCAGCTGCTGGCCCTGCAATTTGGTGCCGAGGATCGAGGTGTGACCCGAGCGAACGACCTGACCGCTGTTGCCGATCATGGCATGCACCATCGAGCCGTTGCCCGAGAAGGCCTGGCCGATGCCCGCCAGGCCCGTGAGCGAGGACCAGAACTCCTTGTACACTTCCACGCCCGAGGTGCTCGCCCCGTCCTGCAGCTTGGTGTTGGCGCCGGGGAAGAACAGCTTGCTCAGGCACTGGCTGAATCCGTTGGTCTGCTTGAAGAACGGGACCTGTTCGCCGATCAGCTGGGCGAGCGTCGGCGCCGCTTCGTTCAGTCCCTTGGCGACCCCGCCGAGCTCGCTGGGCGCCAGCGACGCCTGCACCTGTTCGATCCACGGCAGCGCCGCGGCGATCGTCGGCCCCTGCTGCTGGACGCCGGGGAGCAGGGCCTGGGCGAAGGCGACGGTCGGCGGGAACGAGGCGTCGAGCGCGACGAACGCCCGATTGGCGCTGCGCAGCGCCCCCGGCAGGTGCGCGACGGCGGCGCTCAGGCTCGGGGACTGGGCGGCCAACGTGGCGAGGAACGCGTTGAAGTTCGGCACCCATTCGCTCAGCTGCTGCTCGTGCACGTTCAGCGCCCCCGTGACTTTGCCGATCGCCGTGATCAGCTGGGAGAGATCGTGCTGTTCAGTGCCGCCGAACGCCTGCTGGACGATCGCCGAGTCGCGCAGCGCCGAGGGCGCGCGGTGGTAGGTCTTGTTCAGCGCTTGCGCCGCGTTCAGCCCGTACACGTCGGGGTCCTGTTCAGCGTTTTCGGCCGCGTCGGGCTTGCGCGTCAGCCCGTCGCCGTAGCCCTGCAGGAAGTTCTGGAGGTTGGCGCGCGTGTCGGTGTTGAGCGCGTCGAGCACCTGGTCGAGCTGCACGGGATCGGCGGTCTGCGTGATCGGGATGGTGTAGCCCGAGGAGACCGTCTTCGCGGTCGGACTGCCGGGCTGCATGTCCACGAACCAGTTGCCTTCCAGGAAGATGCGCGGCCTGATCTTCAGCGTCGCGTCGGTGTGGATCGGCAGCCCTTTCGGTTCGATTTCCATGTTCACCAACCCCGCGTTGCCCTCGCGCTGGATCGAGGTGACCTTGCCCACGTCGATGCCGGCGATGCGCACGGGGGACTTCGGGTGGATGTTGACGACCGTCCCGAACACGGCCTTCAGACGGAACCCGTGTTTGAACGGGACGCGCTTGGTGAAGCCGAAGTACACGGCGATCACGAGGACCAGGAGGAACACGACCCCGACCCGCACCGGGTTGGAGCGGCGCAGCTCGACCACGGGGATCTCGTCGTGGCGGCGCCAGAAGCGTACGCGGCTCATGATGATGCCTTCTTGCCCTTGCTCAGGCCGAGGGCTTTGAGCGTCGCGCTCGGATACCTTTCGCCGAACAGGTTCTGTTCGCGCGAGGTCAGTTCGCGGTTGGTCGTGCTGCCGCCGGGCGGCGTGTTGCCGAGCACCAGCTTGCCCGGCACGAACTTCTCGTTGCCGGCTTCGCACAGCCGCGGCTGGCCGGGGCCGGCGACGTTCGGGTAGGGGTTGGCGTGCAGGAAGTTGTTGTTGACCGGCCTGCCGAAGCTGTCTTTTTCGATCGACGGGCCGTTGGCCGGACCCGTCGAGGGGAAGCCCTCGGCGTTGGGTCCGTTCGGGGAGAGCACGATCGCCGCCTGCGCGAGCGTGCCGTTGCCGACGTTCTCCGCCTGCAGGTTGGCGACGTTGCGGAGCATCAGCGTCACGTAGTTGCAGTACGCCTGCGCGGGCGCGAGCCCCGCCAGCAGCGGACCGCCGAGTTCGGTCGTCTGCGTGAGGTCTTCGAGGCTGAGCGTCACGACCGGGTTCTGCGCGAACGCCGCGAACGCCTGGGCGGCTTCCGCGACGCCCGTGTTCAGGGCGGTGGCCGCGCGCAGGTTGACCGCGCCCACGGCGAACGCATGCCCCAGTTCCGGGGCGACGGTGCGCAGCGCGCTCGCGCTGGGACGCAGCAGACGCATGAACTCGGTCGCGTTCTCGACGAACTTCGCCTGGAACGGGAACGAGTGCGTGGCCTGCGCGAGCGCCGCCGGGCCGCCCGCGATCGTCTGTTCCAGCGACGGCGCCACGCCCGCCCAGGCCGAGAAGAACGTGTCGAGCTCGTCGAACCAGGCGGCCTGCGTGCTCGCCACCGGGGCCACCTGCGAGGCGAGCCGGTCGAGCGCGGGGAACAGGTTGGCAAACCGCGTCTGCGGCGAGGCGAGGTTGTGCAGCACGGGCACGGCGTCGGTGACCAGCGGGCGCAGCGTGGCGATCGTTTCGTTCAGCCCCAGCCCCCGCCCGGCGAGGCCGTCGCCGAAGTTGATCGTGTTGTGCTGGATCGCCGTCCGCGTCTTCTGGTCGAACATGTTGAACAGCGAGACGATGTCGACCGGTTCGCGCGTCTGCGCGGTCGGGATCGTCGCGCCCGGCTTGAGCGTCTGGTGCGAGGTTCCCTTTTCCAGTTCCAGGTACTTCAGCCCGATCGCCGACACCGACTGCACGATCGCCTTGGTGTCGGCCGGCAGGGGCTGCACGCCCTTTTCCAGCTTCAGTTCGGCGAGCGCGGTGATGCGCCCCGTCTGCGGGTTCTGCTGAGGGATCAGCGCGCTGACGATCCCCACACGCGTCCCCGCGATCCGCACCTGGTTGGCCTTCTGCAGACCTGAGGTTTCGGGCAGCGCCACCTTGATGTCATACGTCGGCACGAACGGCAGCCCGTTGTTGGCGTTGTAGGACAGGAACACGGCCACGACGACGATCAGCGTCGTGAGCGCCCCGATCAACAGCGGGCTTCCGGCCAGGGATCCGCGGCGACGGGGGTTCATGACACTCGCTCCCATGGGCACGCAGGGCAAGCTGGGCAAGGACGCAGTGAGCGAAGTGTGCTCGGCACACGAGCGATCGAGGACGCAGATCCAGCGCAGGCATGCGTGCTCATGGCGTCTCCGTGGGGTCGCAGCCGAGCTGGCCATTGTTCGTGAAGGGCGCCGAGCCGTCGGCCGAGGGCTGCGTCGCGGCGCCCGGGCAGCGGCGCAGCTGGCCGGTCTGCAGCGCTTGCAGGACCTGCTGCGGGTTGGACGCCGGCGTGAGCTTGTTGTTCGCGCCGAGCGTGAACGAGGGCGTGACCGGGCTGATGCGCGCGTAGTGCCCGTTGGCGTCGTAGTAGGCGGTCGTCTGGCCGAAGTCGCGCAGGGCGCCCTGCAGCTCCGGCGAGTAGGGGCCGAAGGACGCGGTCATCGGCACCGATTCGCGCAGCGCGCGCACGCCGTTGGGCGAGGCGGTCGTCAACTCCTGCGCCAGCGCGGGCAGCGCCGCGAACGCGTCCGTCAGGTCGTTGTTCGGCCCGGGCTGTGAGATCGCCTGGCTGAAGTTGGTCACGACCGGCGTGGCGGTGGTGACGAGCGGGCGCAGCCGCGCGAACAGCGTCGTCAGCGCCTGCGTGTTCGGCTGCTGAGCGTTCACGAGCTTGGTGAGCGCCGACAGCGTGGGTGGGAGCTGCGTGAACGTCCGGTTGCCCAGGTTGAGCGTCACCGGCAGCAGGCGCAGCCCCTGCGCGAGGCTGCTCTGCTGCGAGCCGATCGCCTGGAAGGTCTGATCGCCGTGTTCGACCAGATCGCTCAGCGATTCCTTGCGCGCCGCGAGCGTCGTCAGCGCCTTCGCGGATTCGACCAGAAAGTCAGTGAACGTCGACTGGTCGCGCGTGAGCTCGGAGAAGATGTGGTCGGTCGCGGCGAACGACGGCGCGAAGTATTCGGTCGCCTTGCCCAGCGCAGGCCCGGCGCCCGCGTACTGTTCGGCCGAGCCCTGGATGACCTGCTGCAACCCGGTGCGCGTCTTCGGGTTGAGCGTGTTGAACAGCTGGTCGAGATCGACGACTTCGCGCGTGGCGCTCGCCGGCAGCGTCGTTCCGGGCGCCAGCGCCGGGTGGTTGTTGGGCCCGGGGGTCAGCGCCACGAGGCGGTTGGCGACACCCGTCAGCGACGGGACCCTGATTTCGGCGATCGTGCCTTCGTGCAGGGGCGCCAGCGAGGAGTCGACGTGGATCGTGATGCGGGCTTTGAAGTCGGGCGTGAGCGCGATGTCGGTGACGCTCCCCACGGGCACGCCGCCGACCTGCACCTGATCGCCCCTGACGAGCTGTCCCGCTTCCTTCATTTCCAGGTGGTAGTCGGCGCCGCTCCCGCCGGAGAACACGAGATACGCCGCGATCAGCACCACGATCGCCAGCGCGCCGACGGCGAGTGCGCGCCCGACTCCGGGCGACACGGCGCGCGCGCCGCGGGCGGGCCGGGTCAGGTCCTCGCGCGGAGGAGGAGGCGGCGCGGCCGCTGGATTGGGGGGGCTAACCGTGGCCACCGGCCCCACCTTCGCTCGTGTCGGCACCGGTCGTTCCCGTGCCCGACTGTCCCGTGTCTGGGGCGCCTGCCCCGCTGCCACCGGGCGTCGCCGATTCCTCGTCACCGGCCGAGCCACCGCTCGGCGCGGGCGCATCGGGCCTGTCGGGCACGGCCGCCGCCGAGGGTCCGCTTGCGACCGTCGGGTCGGGGATCTCCCCCAGCCGCGCGATCAGCTTGATCCACTCCTTCGCGCTCAGCACCGAGCCGAACGCGCCGGCGGCATGGGCGCCGGCGCCGCTCGAGGAGCTCAGCGGGCGGAAGGCGACATAGACGTAGTCGCGCGCGCTCGGCTTGGCGAGCGTGATCGCGGCGCCGGGGACGCTCGTCAGGCTGACGATCCGCAGCGGGCGGTTCACGCCCTGCAGCGTCAGCAGCTTGCGAATCGTCGTGTCCGCGATCGAGCCCTGCCCCTGGTGGCCGGCGATCGGGATGCCGTTGACCGCCATGATCTTGACCGTGTAGCCGTCGGAGCTCGCCGGTGCGTTGCCTTCCGCCGCGGGCGCCGCGCCGGCGCACCGAAGCCCGCGCACCGTCGGCTTCAGGCCCGACACCGACAGGAACTCGAGCGTGGCCAGGATGCGCTTGTCGACGCGGCCCGTCTGGACGTCCTGACGCTCGCAGGAGCGCATATGGATGCTCGCGTCGCGTCCGACCTGCTGCTCGAGCTGTCCCGCGGACTCCAGCAGCACCTGCCCGACGCTCGGAGCGGTCGCCAGGAACGGGTTCTCGCCCTTGGCTCTGAATATCGACGTGCTCTCGAGCGCCACCCAGCCGTCGAGGATCGGCTTGGGGTCGACCAGCGGCGCTCCCGCCCCGGCCGGTTTGATCTGGAAGAGCATGTGCGGCCCACCCGTCTGGGCGCCCGCCGCCGGGGTCGCGCCCACGCCGCTCGCTTCCGCGCCGACGTGGCCCAGCACGGTCCCGGCGATCACCTGCACGCCCGGGCGCAGCGTGTGCAGGTAGACGTCGTTGGCGCCGGAGCGGAACACCCGCACGCTCGCCGGCGCGGTCTGCTGCGGCGCGGCCGGCGCGGTGGCCTGCGGGGCGGGCGCCGCAGACGCTGGGGCCGGCGGTTCGAGCGCCGCCGCCGCTCCCAGCGCAAGCCCCGATTCGGCCGCGCCCGCGGACAGCGGCGAGCGCGGCTGCGCGCCCGCCGTCGCGGGACCGCTGGGCGGGGGTTCGGCGCCGGGGTGGGCGATGCGAGCGCTGACGGCGGTGTGCTCGTGCGGCTCCAGCACCGGATACACCGCCGACACGCTGCCGAGCTGCGCGTACACGTAGGTGTTGCCATAGGCGTCGCGCAGCGACACGTAGCGCCCGAGCGAGGGCGAGTCACCGATCTGCACGACTTCGCCGTCCTGCACCGCGATCACCGGCGCGCCCGCCTGCGAGTAGATGGTCGTGCCCGCGAGCGTCTTGGCGGGGCTCGACCCATGCGCGGGAACGGTCGCGAAGCCGTCGCTGAAGTGCGAGGGGGCGTGCACGGGGAAGCGCGCCTCGGTCAGGCCGGTGATCGCCCCGAGCAGTTCCGGCGGCGTGCCGCCGAGCAGCTGCGCGCGCAGCAGCACCGAGTCGACGTATGCCTGGGAGTGGTTGTAGGAGTACACGGCCGCCCTGACGTTCGTGTCCCCGCCGGCGGCGCGCAGGTACCGTGCGGCGGTGAAGATCGCGTCGGCCGGGTTGTAGGGGTCCTTGAAGCCGTCGCCGTTGGCGTCGACGCCGTACTGGGCCCAGGTCGAGGGCAGGAACTGCATCCACCCCTCCGCGCCGGCGCTGGAGACGCTCAGGTCTCGTCCGTAGTCGGTCTCGACCTCGTTGATCGCCGCGAGCACCTGCCAGGGGATCCCGTAGGCGGTGCCCGCCGCCTGATAGATCGGCAGCAGGAACGGTGGGATCTGGAAGCTTTCGATGAAGAATCCGGGCACGCCTGCGATCGAGCTGCCCAGCGACAGCGGCAGCCCCGGGGTCAGCGCCGAGGGCGAGGGCGCGCGCCGGCCGGCGCGCGGTTCGGATTCGGAGGTGCCACCGGTCGTCTGTGCCTGCCCGTTCCCACCGGCGCCGGCTGTGCCCTTGGCGTGCGTGCCGCCCTTGCCGCGGCCGGCCGAGCCGCTGGGCGTCGTGTGCTGCACATGCTGCGCCTGCACCTGCGGCCCGGCGCTCGCTTCGGCTTCGGCCGAGGCGCCGGCTTCGGTCGGTCCGGCGGGCGGCGACGACGGGGGCGCGGGAGTCGCCGCGGGAGTCGTCCCGGCGCCCGGCTGGGCGGCTTCGCTCGGCGCCGGTTGCGTCGTGGGCGTCGTCGCGCTCGGTTCTTCGGCACTCGCCCGGGGCGCCACGGCGAGCACGAGGATCGCGCCCGCCGCCGCGAGCACGGCGGCCAACCGCAGGCTGAGCGCACGCGCCGCGATCGGGGCCGGTGGTCGTGTCGGGGGCGGTGTCACGGTCATCTCAGTTGCCGAGCAGGTAGTTGAGCAGCATCCCGCCCGCCCCGGATTCTGGCGAGGGCGAGTAGTACGTCGTGCCGGAGCTCGACCCGCCGACCGGCTGGGCGCTCGCGGCGCCTTCGCTCGCGGCGTCCAGGCCCGCGAGCGCGCCCGCCGCTGAGATCGAGCCCGGGTATTTGGCGATCGCCTGCGCCGGCGTCGCGCCCTTGAGCACCGCGAGCGTGCGCTCCATCACCAGGCTGGTCGTGCCCGCCTGGGCGCCGGCGTAGCCGGTGGTTGTGGCCGCATCCGCCGTCTTGGCGGAGCCGGCGGTTGCGGCATTGGTGGCGGTCCCGGACGTGTTGAAGAAGTTGCCGTGACACCCGCCCGCCGGAGCGATCGCATAGGTCAGGCAGGTGGCGGCGGCGACCCCTTCGGTGCGCAGGAAGTGGCCGAGCGCGTCATAGCCGTTGGTCGTGCCCGCGCCGAGGAAGATGAAGTCCATCAGGCGCTCGAGCCCGCCGGTGTCGCGCAGGCTCGTGAACAGTTCGGACAGGTTCGTGCTGAACGGCTTGGCGACGTTGCCCAGCGTCTTCGCGCGTGCCAGCAGCGGTTGCAGCGCCGCGAGCGCCGGCCCGGAGAGCTTGGCGGTGCTGCCGAGGCTCTTGAAGAACGTGGTCGAGCTGCGGGCGAACGGGGCGAGCTGCGTGAATGTCTGGTTGACTCCCGGCGCCGCCGCTTTGAGGTCGGTGAACGTCGGCGTGGTCTGTTCGGCGAGGCGCCCGAACCGTTCCATCGCCGGTCCGAGCTGTTCGAGGAACGGCGGGAACCCCGCGAGGTTGCGCGCGAGCGCGCCGCGCTGGTTGGCCGACGCGCGCGCGACCGTGTCGTTGCCGACGATGAAGTTCGAGATCTGCTGTTTGACCCCGGCGACGGGCGCGAGCGCGCGGTCGGATTCTTCGGCGAGGTTGACGAGCACCTTGTTCTGATCGGCGAGGATGCCGAGCACCTTGTCGAGTTCGCGCAGCGCCGGGTCCGCGCGGCGGATGACGTCGTTCAGGTCGCTGCCGCGCCCGGCCAGGCCGGCGCCGAGTTCGTTGATGATGATCGTGAACCGCTCGCGCTCGGGCAGCCGGTTGAGGTCGCCGAGCAGGTCGACGTCGACCGGGCTGGAGGTGTTCGTGACGGGCAGCAGGTACTGCCCTTCGCCTTCATGCCCGCTGGGGATCTTGTGCAGCGGAGGCGGCAGCGGCGTGCCTTCGGGGCGCGGCTGGGTCGGCAGGCAGTTGACGAACTTCTCGCCGATCAGCGCCTCCGGTTCGATCGTGCAGCTCGCGTCGGAGCGGAAGTCCTGGAAGCCCGAGTTTTCGATGTCCAGCACGACCGCCGCCTTCTGCGCCGGCGTGGGCGTGACCGGTCCGACGACGCCGACCTTCACACCCTCGATCTTCACGTCCTCGCCGGGAATGATGTTGGCGGCGTCGTCGAAGGTCGCGCGCACGGTGTAGCCGCCGCCCGAGCTGCCGCAGCCGGAGACGGCCAGCAGCACGACCGCGACCAGCGCAGCCGTACCGAGGGCGCTCACGATGGCGACCGGCCCTCTCCTCCACCCACTGGTCTGGCTCAACCTGATGATCCTTCCATGCCTTCTCAACAGCGATCAGGGCGACCCCGCCGGGTTCGACGGGACCGCCCTTGCTCTTTCCTTGCGGCGGACCGAGGCCCGCCGCTGTCAGTCTGCGTCTACTTCTTGGGGCACGGCGCCTTGTATGCGGCGGTCGACGTTTCGCCGGTGGCAAACGTGATTTCCGACTTCACGGGGAAGCCGCCCTTCGGGCACTTCTTCGGCAGCGTGCCGTAGGAGACCGTCTTCTTGCCCTTCTTGTAGGCGGCGCCGACCTTGATGTTGATCGATTCCGTCGACACCGGCGGGGCGCCGGGAACCGACTGAACCAGCTGGACTTCGGTCGTGAACTCCAGACCGTACGGGGGAGCGGCTGAGACGAAGTGCCCCTTGGCGACGAGCAGCTGCGCCGAGATCGGCGAGGCCGCGTTGGCGTAGAACTGCAGGCCACCGCCGGGCGCGAAGAACGCCTGCAGCGTCGCGTTCTCTTTGACGAGTTCGCCACCGATCGGATCGACCACGCCGGCGGTGCCGATCGGGCTCGCCTGCGACTTCTTGGGGCAGCCGCTCGGACCGATGTTTTCGAGTGTCGCCGGCGGGCACGTCACGAACCCGGACTGATTGATCTTCGTGCCGGCCGGCAGGAAGAAGTTGACGTGCGTGATCTGCGAGGGCACGCCGCCGGTCGATTCGGTGCCGTGAATCCCGTATTTCACTTCGATTGCGGCGCCCGCGCCGAGGATGTTGCCCGTGCCCGGGAAGCCCGGGATCGGTATGGCTTTCGCTACAAGCGTCATGGTCGGCGCGGCCGAGGCGACGCCGGTGAGGCTCAGGACGGCAAGGCCGAGCAAGGCCAGACAGGTGGATGCTCTGCGCATCAGGATCTCTCTCCTCTTTGTTTTGATGGACAGGTCCGCCTCGATCCGGGTAGCTCCGGGCCATGCCGGTCCGGCGACATCGAGATCTCCGGCGACCCACGCCGGAGAACAGTGGCGATTTCCACCGGAAACCTTAGCTGTCGCGGGCGATGCCTTCAAGATCATGGGTATTACGCGAGTGGGATTGCAGCGGCTAACAGCCCACTGGTTAGAATCCTGAACCTAAGATTGAGGCTGAGGTCGAGCTCTGAGATCAGACCGACAGCTCCAGCTCGCCGCCGTCGAAGCGCACGTCGATTGGCTCCAGCACTACCTCTCTGGGCCCCTCCTCGACTCCTCCGGCGATGCAGGCTCGCAGACCCAGTCCCGCCGCAACCTCCACGATCTCCGCACCTGCGCCGGCCGCGCAGTAGAGGGCGCAGCCGGCTCCCATGTTGAACGTCGAGTAGGCCGCCTTCGCCTCCAGCCCCGCTTCGGCGGCGAGAAAGCTCAACACCTCCGGCGTCTGCGGCAGCTTCCAAATGCGGTATCTCAGCGCTGCCGGCCGACGCATCAGCTTGAGCAGGCCGTGGCCGGTTATGTGACTTATGTACGTCAGTGGCAAGCGCCGGCGGAGCAGTTCCCGCACGAGGCTCACGTACATCGTCGAGGGCTCGAGCAGTGCCTCGCCCAGCGTCGCCCCGCTCGGCAGCACGGTCGCATACCCGCCGCTCAGCCTGTCCGCGAGGAGACGCGCCAGCGACGCTCCGTTGGCGTGCAGGCCGCTGGAGGCCACGAGCACGATCTCGTCTCCAGGGCCCAGCTCCTCACCGAGGATCGGCGCGCGTCCCTCGGGCACGGCGCCGACGGCCGCGCCCGCGAGCTCGATCTCGCCCTCGCTCACCAGTCCCGGCAGCGAGGGCGACTCTCCGCCCCCCCACGCGCAGCCGGCGTCCGCGCACCCCCGGCGCCAGCCCTCGACGAGCGATGCGGCGCGCGCGCCCTCGCGGTACCACTCCGAGGAGCCCGTGGCGAAGTAGGCGTTGACGACCAGCGGCAGCGCGCCGACGCAGCAGAGGTCGTTGACGATCGCCGCGACCGTGTCGTAGGCGACGTCGGCGAAGCGGTCGATGCCCTGCTCGGCCAGCACCTGGCGCGCGAGGATCGACTTCGTGCCCAGCCCCTCGACCACAAACGCCAGCGTGCGGCCGTCCAGCTCGAACGCGAACGCGGGCTCGCCGCGCGAGGCGTCGAGCGCGCGAGCGCCGTGGGCGGCCAGCAGCGAGGAGGTGGACAGCGCGCGCGCCATCGCCAGTCGCTTGCCCGCGTCGAGCGTCTCGTAGTCCACGCCCGCATCGCGGTAGCTGGCTCCTCCATCCGTCATCGGCGATGATCCTATGACCTAGCCGTCACCGAGGAGGAGCGATGGACTTCGAGCCGAGCCCGCGTTGCACCGAGTACAAGGAGCGCCTGAGCGCGTTCATGGACGAGCACGTCCATCCGGCGGAGGAGGTGTACGAGCGCCAGCTGCGCGAGTCCGGCGACCCGCACCACCAGCCGCCGGTCATGGAGGAGCTGAAGAGGAGCGCGCGCGAGGCGGGATTGTGGAACATGTTTCTACCCGATCCCGAGCGCGGCGCGGGCCTGTCGAACAGCGACTACGCGCCGCTGGCGGAGATCCTCGGTCGCTCGCACATCGCCTCGGAGGCGTGCAACTGCTCGGCACCTGACACTGGCAACATGGAGGTGCTGCACCAGTTCGCCACGCCCGCGCAGGCCGAGCGCTGGCTGACGCCGCTGCTGGAGGGCGAGATCCGCTCCTCGTTCGCGATGACCGAGCCCGACGTCGCGAGCTCGGACGCGACGAACGTCGCGCTGCGCATCGAGCGCGACGGCGAGGAGTACGTGCTGAACGGGCGCAAGTGGTGGATCTCGGGAGCGCTGCATCCGCACTGCCGCATCATGATCGTGATGGGCAAGAGCGCGCCGGACGGTCCGCGCCACCGCCAGCAGAGCATGATCCTCGTGCCGCTCGACACGCCCGGCGTGAGCGTCCTGCGCGGCCTGCAGGTGTTCGGCTATCAGGACCAGGAGGGCCACGCCGAAATCCTGTTCGAGGAGGTGCGCGTGCCGGCGGAGAACCTGATCGCGGGCGAGGGCGACGGGTTCATGATCGCCCAGGCGCGCCTGGGCCCGGGTCGCATCCACCACTGCATGCGCTCGATCGGCGCGGCCGAGCGCGCGCTGGAGTCGATGTGCCGCCGCGCGGTCGCCCGCGTCACCTTCGGCGAGCCCCTCGCGACGCGCGCGAACATTCAGGACTGGATCGCCGAGTCGCGCATCGAGATCGAGATGGCGCGCCTGCTGACGCTGAAGGCGGCCTGGCTGATGGACACGGTCGGCGTGCGCCACGCGCGCACGGAGATCGCCGCGATCAAGGTCGCCGCGCCGAACGTCGCCCTGCGGGTGATCGACCGCGCGATCCAGGTGCACGGCGGCGGCGGCGTGAGCGACGACTACACGCTCGCCTGGGCCTACGCGCACCTGCGCACGCTGCGACTGGCGGATGGTCCGGACGAGGTGCACAAGCTCTCGATCGCTCGCCGCGAGCTCGCGCCGTACCTGCCGCGCGCGGGGTGACGATCGTGGGAGGGTGCGGCCAGCCTTTGGGGATGCGCATGCGACGAAGGCGTAGGGCGCATGCTTGATAAGAAAGCTGACTGGGTCGACCTCGCCGCATGCGGCGAGGTCCGAGGCCGCACATGTGCGGCCTCGCTGGACGGTGCATGCACCGTCCAGAAGACGAGCCGCATGCGGCTCGTCTGGAAGGGCCGCATGCGGCCCTTCCTCGGGACTGCGCATGCGCAGTCCCGCCGGGCGGCACATGTGCCGCCCGGAACAACCCACTACTCGTCCATCAGCTCCAGCAGCCGCGTGACGGTGTTCCAGTTGCGCCCCGTCGCGACGACCCTGAGTCGCCGCTCCCAGAAGGCGTTGCTCAGCCGCGTCGCGCGCACGCCGTCGGGATACCACACGTAGACCTCGCGCTCGCCGAGCGCGAACACGTCGGGCTCGAAGTCGGCCGGCGCCAGCGCCTCCACAACCCCGCGATCGGGTGCGTGCGAGAGGAAGGTGACGAGCAGCCGCGCATGATCGTCGGCCACGCCCAGCAGCGGGTTCGCCGCGACTACCCGCTGCAGATCCTCGCGGGTGCGCACGAGCACGCTTGCCGTCAGCCCGAGCTCGCGCGCAAGCGCGCGTTCGATCTCCCGCGCCACGCCCTCCGCGCCTGCCGGTGTGGTCCCGGCCGTGGTGAACACGGCGTTGCCGCTCTGCAGATGCGTGCGCACCTCGCCGTAGCCGAGGCCCTCAAGCAGCTCGCGCAGATGCGCCATCGCTATGCGGTTGCGCCCACCCACGTTGACCGCGCGCAGGAGCGCCACGTGCTTACCCGCCGCACCCTTGCCCGTATCCCGCCTGACCCTCGCCGCCACGATCCTGTAAACTTTATATTGACTTTACGTCAGCGAGGGAATAAGACAGAGGTGAGCGAACCGACGTGAGCCTGCTGGCCAAGAAGCTGATCGGGGTAGGTGCCGCGGTGATCGTGGTGGGGGTCCTGATCGGCCTGTACGTCGGCAGCTGGGCGACGAGCTTTCCGCAGTCGGTCGCGGCCACCCGCACCCCCGAACGCGCCGGCAGCGGCGGCAACAGGCTTACGCTCGAGACCGTCGCTGCGATCGGCCCGAAGTACAGCCCGGCACACCCCGACTGGGTCTCCTACCTGGTCCGCAGTGGCGGCAAGTGGGTGCACAGCACGATCTACACGGTGCCTGCCAACTCGATCGTGCACGTCACGATCTACCAGTACGACGGCGACAGCGGGCTACGCAACCCGTTCCTGTCGCAGGTGCAGGGGACGGTCGGGGGGACGATGACGGTGGATGGCAAGACGACCAACGCGATCGAACCCGAAGAAGCCTCGCATACGTTCGTCGTGCCCGCGCTCGGGGTGTTCGTCCCGCTCCCGGGCGTGCCCGAAGAAGCCAAGAACCAGTGCGAATTCGCGCCGTGCGAAGGCGCGACGCACCGCACGATCGAATTCAGCTTCCGCACCGGCAAGAAGGGCCGCTACCGCTGGCAGTGCTTCGTCCCCTGCGCGGCCGGCTGGCTCAACGGCAACGGCGGGCCGATGCAGACGCTGGGCTACATGGATGGGTTCATCGATGTCGTCTAGCGCTCATCCAGGCGAGAGCGTGAGCGTGAACGCGAGCTGGAGGAATCGGCCCTAGGGCCGCCGGCCATGGCCGCCGAGCCGCATACGACCACTCCCGGGTCCTCGGAGCCCAATCACGCGCGGCGGTTCGGAGCGATCTGGGTGATCGCCTCGCTGATCGCCACGCCACTGGTGATCGTGCTGGTCGGCCCGATCCTGCCGCCCGGCAACGGCTCCGAACAGGCATCTGGCCACGTCACCGACAACACCGTGCTGCTCGCGATGGCTACGCCCGTGCTGCTGCTGGTCGTGATCTATCTGATCTACGCTTCGATCTGCTTCCGCCAGCCACGGGGGGCCGCGCTGGAAGGTCCGGCGGTGCGCGGGAACTCGCGGGTGCAAACGACGTGGATCGTCGTCACCTCACTGCTCGTGGTGTCGCTTGCGGCTTATGGGACCGTGCGCCTGGAGTCCGACTACGGCGCAGGCTCGGGAAGCGGGCCGAACCCCCTGACCGTCCCCAACGGTCCGAAGCTGCCGGTGCAGGTGATCGCCCAGCAGTGGGCGTTCACTTACCGCTACCCCACCTACGGCGGCGTCGAGACCCCGCATCTGGTGCTGCCGGTGAACAAAATGGTCGAACTGCACGTCACCTCGCTGGACGTCATCCACTCCTTCTGGGCCTACCAGCTCGGCGTCAAGGCGGACGCCAACCCCCACGCCGACAACGTCGTGTTCGTGAAGCCCACCAAGCTGCAGACGTTCAACGTTCGCTGCGCCGAGCTGTGCGGCATCTGGCACGGCGAGATGTCCGACCTCGGTCACGTGGTGAGCGGGCCCGCGTTCAACACCTGGATCCACCAGCAGGAGGTGGCGTTCGCGCCGGCGACGAAGGTGCTGCCGCCGTACAGCACCACCTACCTGCCCGAACCGACGAGGCGTGGCGAATGAGGCCCACGACCCTCACCGAACGACCGCACGCGCCCCGACGGCAGCCGCAACCAAAGGATTCGCTATGAGCACGATCGCCGAACCTGCCCCAACCCCCCCGCCAACACGCCGGCCGCTGTGGCGGCGGCTGATCGGGTTCAACCTGCTCACCGCGGTGCTGCTCGGCGTGGGCGGCTACTACCTGGGCTGGTTTCTGGGGCATCAGATCAATGGCGGTAAAAGCTTCGAATACCAGGCGGCGAGCGACGAGAACGACGTGGCGCTGCTGCTCGGTTACGTCTTTGGCGTGATCGGCTTTTTGATCGGGCTGGGCTTCGCCAACTACCCGCTCTCGCGCCTGCTGGGGCGCCCG
Source organism: uncultured Solirubrobacterales bacterium (assembly GCA_963744245.1). Lineage (GTDB taxonomy): Bacteria > Actinomycetota > Thermoleophilia > Solirubrobacterales > Solirubrobacteraceae > Palsa-744. Next base: position 1,674,000 of record CAVUST010000001.1, on the reverse strand, counting down.
GCATCGTTGCGCGAGAAGGAGCACGAGGGGATGGGACGTTATTTCGGGCTGTGCACCGACCACAAGGTCGTGGGCATCCAATACCTGGTGGGGATCGGCGTGTTCTTCTTCGTCGGCGGGCTGAATGCGATGCTGATCCGCACCGAGCTCTTGCACCCGACGCCGACGGTGGTCGGCCCCAACCAGTACCTGTCCCTGGTGGGCATGCACGGGACGATGATGATGGGGATGATGACCTCGGGCGTGCTCGGCCCGTTCGCCAACTACTTCGTGCCGATCATGATCGGCGCTCGGCGGATGGCGTTTCCGCGCATCGAGGCGCTCACGTTCTGGCTACTGATGGCGGCCGGGTTCATCCTCACCTCGACGATCTTCTTCGGCGGGTTCCCCACCGGCTGGACGGGGTATGAGCCGCTGAACGACCAGGCGGTGATGGGGATGGACTCCTACATCATCTTCTTCACCCTGGTCGGGATCTCGATGGCGCTGCTCGGACTGAACATGATGGCCACGATCGTCACGATGCGCGCGCCCGGGCTGAGCTGGGGGCGGCTGCCGATATTCGTGTGGTCGGTGTTCGCCACCTCGATCCTGATGGTGCTGGCCGCGCCGATGCTGATCGCGACGCTGTCGATGGCGGCGCTGGACCGTACGATCAGCACCTCGTTCTTCATCGTCGGCGGCGGGGGCAGCTCTTATCTGTTCGAGAACCTCTTCTGGTTCTTCGGGCACCCGGAGGTCTACGTGCTGGCGCTGCCCGGGTTCGGGATCGTGCTCGAGCTGCTGCCGGTGTTCACGCGCAAGCCGCTGTGGGGCTACAAGCTGGCCGTCTCGGGCATGCTGGGTGTGACCCTGCTGAGCTTCTTCGTGTGGCAGCACCACCTGTTCGTGAGCGGCATCAACGCCGACCTGCGCCCGTTCTACATGCTCTCCACGGAGATCATCTCGATCCCGACGGGCTTCATCTTCTTGTGCTTCATGGGCACGATGTGGCGGGCGCGCACGACGTTCACTGTGCCGATGCTGTTCTGCATGGGCTGGGCCTTCAACTTCCTGCTCGGCGGGCTCTCGGGCGTGTTCCTGTCGGACACCCCCAGCGACACCGACACGCACGGCAGCTTCTTCGTGATGGCGCACTTTCACTACACGATCATGGGCGGGCTGATCTTCACCTTCTTCGCGGGGATCTACTACTGGGTGCCGAAGATGACAGGCCTGCGCTTCAACGAGCAGCTGGCCAAATGGCACTTCTGGCTGATGTTCATCTTCTTCAACTCGACCTTCCTGCCGCTGTTCGTGCTGGGCATGAAGGGCATGCCCAGGCGCGTGAGCGAATACGCACCGAACCTGCAGGGGCTCAACGTGTGGGTGTCGATCTCGGCGTTCGTGCTCGGGTTCTCGATGCTCATCTTCCTGTTCAACACCGTCTACTCGCTGATCTTCGTGCGCCGGCCGGCCGAGTCCAACCCGTGGGGCTCGAAGTCGATCGAGTGGCAGATACCGACGCCCGTGCCGGTGAACAACTTCGAGCAGATCCCGGTGTTCGACTCCGATCCCTACGAATACGGCACGCCGCCGCCGAGCATCGGCGGCGCGGAGCCGGCGCCGGCGGGGGCGTGAGCGATGGCGGCCTCCAGCAGAGAAGAGCAGCCGCTGGGCAAGCTGATCCCGCCGGTTCCGCGCGGTGTGGAGATCCCCCCCGAGCCCCCGGACGTGGGCGCGCGGGCACTGTATGTGGCCAGTCGCCTGCTGGCGGGCGCCACCACGTTCTTCTTCCTGGCGTTCCTGTTCGCCTACTTCTACCTGCGCTCGCTCAACCAGGACCAGCTGTGGCGTCCACCCCACGTCGACCCCAACCAGGGATTCGGCGTGGCGATCGTCGCGTGCGTGCTGATCAGCGCGGCGCTCGCGATCCTCGCCGGCCGGCGGATGAAGGTCAAGTCGAGCGGCTGGACGGCGCCGGCGATCGTCGCGCTGGGACTGGGGCTGGCGGCGGTGGCGCTGCAGTGCATCCAGTACACCGTGCAGCGCTTCGGCCCCACCGACGGCGCATACGCCAGCGTGTTCGTCGCGTGGACGGGGTTCTACGCGATCGCCGTGCTCGGCACGATGTACTGGCTGGAGACCCAGATCGCCACCGAGATTCGCGCCCGGCACTCGCCCGCGGAGCACGGCGACATCCGTGATCCCGACCGGCTGATCGCCCCGGGGTTGGACGCGTGCGTGTTCTACTGGGCCTACCTCGCGGGCATCGGCGCGATCGCCTATGTGACGCTGTATCTGGTGTGATGCTCGCCCCGGCGACGGCGACACCGGGGTTCTGGGACTGGTCGATCGATCCGCCGCTGGTGCTGAGCGTGGACCTGGCGGTCCTGTACTGGATCGGCGCGCGGCGCACTGTCACGCCGGTGCGCAAGCGGATCGAGCAGCGCTGGCGCAGCGCGTGCTTCTATGCGGGCCTGCTCGTGCTGGCGATAGCGCTGGCCTCACCGATCGAGCCACTGAGCGCGCAGCTGTTCTGGGTGCACATGATTCAGCACGTGCTGCTGCTCGTGGTGGCGGCGCCGCTGATCGTGCTCGCGCGCCCGTGGATCCGCCTGTGGCGCTGCCTGCCGCTGGACGCGCGGCGGCGACTCGCACGCGATCTCAGCCACGGCCGGCGCACGGCGCCGTTGCGCGCGGTGAGCCGCACGCTCGGCTCGCCGGTGCCGAGCTTTTTCGCGTTCTCGCTCGTGCTGCTGGCGTGGCACGTGCCGGCGCTGTTCGACGCGACGCTGCGCTCGGGCACGCTGCACGCGCTGGAGCACACGCTGTTCTTCGTGACGGCGCTCATGTTCTGGAAGCAGGTGATCCCCTCGCCGCCGCTGCACTGCAGGCTCGTGGCGGCGCAGCGCGTGGTGTATGCGATCGGGGGGATGGTCGTCAGCTGGGTGCTGGCGGTGGTGCTCGCGCTCGCCCCCCGCACGCTCTACCCCTACTACGCGCATCTGCCGAGCCGCCCGGGCGGGATCTCGGCGCTGGCCGATCAGCAGCTCGCGGCGGGCGTCATGTGGGTGCCCGGGTCGATCACGTTCCTGATCGTGGTCTTCGTGTATGTCCATCGCTGGCTCGCACCACCGCCGCCGGCGCCCGTCTCGACTCCCGCTCCTCGGCTGGCGAGCGGGCATTAGAATCGGTTGGGAGGTCCTGCCGTGCCGTTCCTGCCACACATCGCAGTCCCATTCGCCGCGAGCACCGGCTCGGTGCTGACGATCGTGCTCCCGCTGGGCGTGCTGATCGCGGTTGCCGTCTGGTACGTGGTGCTGTGGAGCCGCGGCTCAGGCGAACGCTGATTACTGCGCCGCCAGCTTCGGCACGTCGTGGACGATCTGGCTCGGTTCGAAGCTGTCGGGGTAGATCGTCTTGACGTCACCGCCGGCGGTAATCCCGTAGACGAGCGCCGAGTGGGATACGAGCTGGGGCTGGTTGACCTCGCGCGTTGAGCCGACGCTCCACGCCTTCCAGGTGGCCGCCAGCTGTGCGGGGGAGCCGATCAGGTACTGCATCCGTCCGGTCATGCGATGCACGCGCAAAAAGCGCGCCACGGAGGCGGGGGTATCGCCGCGGGGATCGACGGAGACGGCGACGATCTGCACGTGCGCGGCCTCCGCGCCGAGCGTTTCCAGGGACGCTCTGAGCTTGGCGGTGATCAGCGGGCAGACGTCGGGGCAGTTGGTGTAGAGGAACGTGACGAGCACGGCCTTGCCGTGATATTCGCTCAAGGTGACGGGCCGGCCGAGGTAGTTGCGCAGATGGATCGCCGGCGCGGGCTTGGAGGGGAGCGCGAGCGTACCGTCGTAGCCCTCGCCCAAACCGGCTTCTTGCGCACCCGAGGGCAGTGTCGCGTGGGGGGAGGGGCGCAGCAGCGCGAAGCTCAGCCCGCCTGCGATCCCGAGCAGCAGCGCCAGCGGCAGCAGCAGCTTGACCCATAGCGGCGTTCGCGCCCGCGCGGGCTCGCCCGGGGCCGGCGAGGCGGAGTCTGGATGAGACTCGGACGCCATCAGATAAACATAGTCGCTCGTTCGCGCACCGGCGGACCGAATAGCCTCCCGCCGTCATGTTCGTCCTGACGGCGTTGGTGTATCCGTGCGTGCTCGCGATCCTGTGCGTGGGGGCGGGACTGCTGACAGATCGCGCGAGCGGAGGCTGGCTGCCGGGAATGCTCTTGCCCGCGGTCGGGGCGGCGGGGCTGATCGCCGTCTCACAGCTGAGCACTTACGTGAGCGCGCTCGCGCCGGCCACGCCGTACGTGCTGGCGATCGTCGCCGTGGCCGGCTGCGTGCTCGGGCGCCGGAGGCTGAGGGCGGCGGCGCTGCAATGGCGGCGGTGTCGCTGGCAGCTGGGCGTGCTGGTGCTCGCCTACCTCGTGGCGCTGGCGCCGGTGCTGCTGGCGGGCCGCCCTACGTTCTCCTCGTTCGGAATCCTCGACGACTCGGCGTTTCACATGCTGGGCACCGACTACCTGATGCGCCACGGTCAGGACTACTCGCACCTGGATCTGCGCAGCTCCTACGGCCAGTACATCCACGCCTACTACGCCACCGGCTATCCCTCCGGCGCTGACACGCTGTTCGGCGGCAGCGCGTTCATCCTCGGCGCACCCCTGATCTGGATGATGCAGCCGTTTAACGCGTTCATGCTCGCCATCGCCGCCGGGCCGGCGTGGGTGCTGGCGCGGCGCATCGGGCTCGCGGGCGGATGGGCCGCCCTGGCGACGCTGACCGCCACGGTGCCCGCGCTCGTATACGGCTACGAGCTGGTGGCGTCGGTCAAGGAGATCGTCGCGCTGGGCATGATCCTGACGTTGGGCGCGCTCGTAGTCCTGCATCCACGCTGGCTGCGGAGGGGCCCGGCGGGCATCGTCCCGTTCGCCCTCGTGCTGGCCGGCGGCGTCGCCGCGCTCGGCGTGGGATTCGGCGCGTGGGCGCTGGCCGCGGTCGCCGTCCTGGGCGTGGTGGCCGTCCGCGACGTGGCCGCGGGAGGGCAGCGCATGGGGCAACTGCTCGGACTGATCGCGGCCGGGGGCGCGGTCCTGCTCGGCGGCGCCCTGAGCTCGTGGGTGCACCTGTCTCAATCGGTGCACGTCGCGCAGGGGATCGCCTCGACGAGCAATCCCGGCAACCTGCAGGCGGGGCTGCGCACCGTGCAGGTCGCGGGGACGTGGCTGGTGGGCGGCTATGGGCAGGTCCCGAGCGGCGTCCTGGGAGCGGTCTCCTACGCGATCGTGGCCGTCACGCTCGCCGCCGCCGTGCTGGGCGCGCTGCGCATCCTCTACATGGGCGAGTACGCCCTGGCGGGGTGGATCGCCCTGACGGTCGCGGTCGGGGTGGGGTTGGGCGTGTATGCGACGACGTGGGTCGACGCCAAGACGATCGTGCTCACCTCGCCGGTGGTGGTGCTGCTGGCATGGGGAGGGTTCGCCGCCCTGCGCGCCTCGGCTGAGCGTCCGGGAGCGCGAGTGGCGGCACTGGCGTTGGCGGTGGCGCTCGCGGGCGGGATCGGCGTGTCGGATGCGATGCAGTACCACAGCTCCAACCTGGCGCCCACGGCGCGGTATGACGAGCTGGCCTCCCTGAACGCGCGGTTCGCCGGACGGGGACCGGCGCTGTACGCCGACTTCGACGAATACGCGCTGTATGAGCTGCGCGATCTGGACGTGAGCGGGTTGGACTTCATGTATCCCCCGGCGGGGCTGCAGCTGATGAGCGGTCATGGCTACCCGGTCGATCTCGACCGGGTCCCGCCCGCGGCCCTGCTGGCGTACCCGCTGATCGTCACGCGCCGCGACCCGACCGCCAGCGATCCCCCGTCCGCCTACCGGCTGGTGTGGCAGGGAACCTACTACCAGGTGTGGGCGCGCCGGGATCGCGCGCCGGCGGCGATCGCCCACCTCGGCCTGGCGGGCGCGCGCACGGTGCAGTGCGCGGCCGTCCGCAGGCTGGCGCGAATCGCGCAAGCGCACGGCGCTCAGCTCGTCGCCGCCGTCCCGCCGGAGGTGGTGAGCGTCGCGGTGGCCGCCGGCGAGCATCCCGAGTGGAGGTACACGCATCCGGGGCTGGTGATGCAGGGGGCGGGTCGGCTGCAGACCACCTTCGTGGTGCCTCATGCCGGCGTCTGGGAGATGTGGCTGAAGGGACAGCTGATGCCCACGGTGGACATCAGTGTGGACGGACGCTCGATCGGCTCGGTCGGTGCTCAGCTGGACGGCAACCCGCACAACCCCGACGCCCTGACGCCACTGCGCGTGGGGCTCGCCGCCGGGCGCCATCGCCTGACGATCGCGCGTGGCGACTCCGTTCTGGCCCCGGGCGAGGGCGGCTGGGCGATCCTGCACGAAGTCTTCTTGACCCCCGCCGGGAACCCTGATGCAGACACGCTCCGTGTGACGCCGCCCGCTCGGTGGCGGGCGCTGTGCGGAGAGCGGTTCGACTGGATCGAGGTCGTGCGCGGCTGAGGGCTCAGCACCTCACGGCGCCTGCGCGCCCGTCAGGGCCGTGACCGTCAGCTCGGACTCGATCGCGGCGCGGATCGCGGTCAGCGCTCCGGCGCGGACCCGGAGCTTGGTCGCGATGCGCGGCGGCGTTGAGACCGGCCAGGGTCTCGGCGGCCTGCAGACTCGCGACGCGCAGCTCATCGGGGGCACTGCCACCCGGGGATATATTTGAAGCGGCGATGCTCAGACGTGTGATCATCCTTACAGCCATGCTCGTCGGCGCGGTCGCGCCCACCACGGCAGGCGCCACATCGCAGCAGGACGTCGCAGCGACTCACGCCTATCTCGCGGACAGCTACACGGTGCTGCATGCCGCGGTGAGCACATGGCCGTCGGTCGAAGCGAGCATCCACAGGCTCGACCTGCGGTTGCACGCCGAATGCCCGGACGCGGGAGCGGGCTCGCCGCAGAACGAAGAAGAGCAGAAGCTCAGCTATGAGGCGGCCGGCGCCCTCTGGGCCACCGGCTACCACACCGACGCGACGATCGTCCGAGCGTACGTCAAGAGCTTGGGCCGGCTGACATGGAGCGACCCGCAGATCACGCGCGACGCTCGCCGGCTCGCCGGAGGCCTGCGAGAAATGACCGCCCTGCAGGTGCCGAACGTCTGCGCGGACGTCCGCGCGTGGCACGCGGACGGCTTCGGAGCGATCCCGTCCGACGTCGAGCCCTACGACCAGCACGTCGAAGCGATCGACATACACGAAATCCCCCGGGGCCTGCTCGTGCCGTATGTGCAGCCAGCAGACAGAGGCCTGCGCAAACGGGTGGAACACCTCGCCACCAGATTCGCAGAACTCGAATTTATGCAGGGCCAGGCCGACTGGATCGCGCTGCTCGAAGTGGTCGGGCTCAACGAGTAGCGCCGCGTCGAATCTCCGGCCGCGTCGAATCTCCGACTCCCTACGTCGCTGCGTAGATTTGCTCTGCAGAGCGACGTAGGGACTGTCAGTGGAGAGGACCGTACGTTGCGCAAACCCCCACCGCAGTCAGCGCGACCAGGCTCGATCTGACTGCATCTGATGTATCATCTGCATCATGAAGGAGCGTAGAACGACCGTCGTCGCCCGCGACGAGGATTTGGCACTGCTCTCGCACGAGGCTCGCAATCGAGGGCTCTCCCTCGGCAGGATGCTCGGAGTGGTCGTGGCCGAACGAGCCGACGAGCTCAGGCACAACCGTCGTCCACGCCTGGCGACCTTCCGCGCCGACACAGGCATCGCTGTCGCCTCCGAGCAAGAGCAGCCGGCAGCACGCGACTTCCGCTCTGCGTGACGCTCATCCTCGACACAGGGCCAATCGTCGCGGCCCTCAACGAACAAGATCCCGACCATCACCGCTGCGCGAACCTGCTCGCAGGAGCGCGGGACCTGCTCGTACCGAGCCCGGTGCTAGTCGAGGTCGACTACTGGCTCATCAAGCTAGGCGGCACCAAGACATGGACCGACTTCGTCGCCGACATCAACAGAGGCGCCTACCGAGTAGTGCATCCAACCGACGCCGATCTGGCGCGCGCCGCCGAGCTGGAGCAGACCTACGAGGACCTCGATCTGGGGCTCGTGGATGCCTGCACCATCGCCCTCTGCGAGCGTCTTGGCGAGACTGCCGTCGCTACGCTCGACCAGCGACACTTCTCCGTCGTGCGCCCCCGGCACTGCACACACCTCACACTCCTCCCAGATTGAGGCGATAACAGCCGCACCCGCGAGGCTAGGGCATTGCCTGCAGGGGTGCGAAATGTGCGTTATTTCGCCCCTGTGCGTGTAAGTGGAGACGGCGGGAATCGAACCCGCGTCCGCGATCGCGTATGAATGGCTTCTACGAGCGTAGCCGGCGCTCTGATCTCGTCCCTCGCTCGCCTCGCCGGCGGGGTTGCGGGGGACCAGCCTCCTTGAGTGTTCCCGGTTTGGCGAAGGCGGACCGCGCCGGGTGAGCCCGCTTTCTGATCCCGGCCTTCCCCACCGCGGGCAAGTGGGGCCCGAGACCTCGCGTTCAGCTCTTAACTAAACGGCGAGGGCGTACTCGTGAGAGTCCGCACTTATGGTTTTCCCGGGTGTTTTACGAGGCCGCCCGGGACCTCGACTCGCCACCATCCACACGAGCCGACCGCGTCGAAGCCTGTCGTCCCCGTGGATGTTGCACCCCCAGTGTACTCCAGCTCCCAACCAGCCCACGCAAGGCTCCACGAGCGGCCCCGACAGCCTCGCGGGACGGAGCCGAGACTCCTAGGAGGCGTGGCGCGGTCAGGCCGAGAAACCGACGATGCTCCTGCCGCCACGAGCCTGCGCCGGCAGACCGCCGAACGGACCCACACAACGCAAGCGACGCGGTCCCGGGCCGCTTGAGGAACCTTTCCCGTCCGGCCCGGAGGCCCTTCGGTTCGGGTGGCGCGGCCTCACACCTCAGTGGCCTCGCTCTTTGCGGCTCGGTTCCGCGTCTTCATCCAAGTTAGCTCGCTCCCCCACCGATTGCAACCCCCTGGCGACGTCCTCCCCGCACGTTGCGAAAAAAACGTTTCTCACCATGTCCCGGACCTCTGAAGACCGTCGTTAGGCAACGCTTGTCGGGGCTGCCACAATGAGCGTATGGCCAACGGCCTCGATGTCGACGTCTCCCTGCCGGCGCCTGACGCGTCGCCCCCGTCGCCGACGCCGATCGGCCGCTCCTACCCGTCGCACACCGTCGCTCCAGCCGCCCTTCAGCCCACCCCTGCGACTTCACCGCCAAGCTCCGCCGGCGAGGATCCCTTCGGCACGCACCGCCACTCGCGCATTCAGGCGCTGCGCAAGCGCATCGGCAGCATGTTCGCGGCCATCGTCGCCCTGATCGCCAAGTTCTTCACCGCCATCAAGGGGCTGCTCCTGCTGCTGCCGAAAGCCAAGTTTCTGACGACCACCGGCACGGCACTCGTCTCGGTCGCCGCCTACAGCCTCTTCTTCGGCTGGGAGTTCGCCGCCGGGTTCGTGCTGCTGCTGTTCGTGCACGAGATGGGCCACGTCTTCCAGCTGCGCCGCGAAGGCGTTCCCGCGAGCGCGCCCATGTTCATCCCCGGCCTCGGCGCCGTCGTGATGATGAAGTCGCTGCCCGACGACGCCCTCGCCGAGGCCCGCGTCGGCCTGGCCGGCCCGATCCTCGGCACGCTCGGCGCCGCCGCCTGCCTGGTGCTCGCCGAAGCCCTGAACAGCGACCTGCTGCGCGCGCTCGCCTACGTGGCCTTCTTCCTCAACCTCATCAACCTCATACCCGTCACCCCCTTCGACGGCGGGCGCGCCATGGCCGCGATGGCGCCCGCGATGTGGTTCCTCGGGCTCGGCACGCTCGTCGCGCTGTTCTTCATCACCGGCAACTACTTCCTGCTGATCTTCCTGCTGCTCGGCTTCACCGACACGCGACGGCGCTGGCGCCAGCGCAAGACCCGCTCGATCGAGCAGGCCGCCTACTACCGCGTCGCCCCCCGCCACCGCCTCTACGTCGGCGCCGTCTACATCGCCCTCATCATCGTGCTCGTGCTGGGAATGGACGTCTCGCACGTCCTCGCCTCCGGCGGGCATACCTTCCGCTCGATCTGACCCGACCGTCGCCGTGCGGCGGCAATCCTCACCTGTCGGCGTACGTCGACATCATCGCCGCGCTTCTCGTACCGCCCGTTCCATGTCCCGCTTTGACTCCCGATCGCGAATGCTCTGGCGTTTGTCATACACGTCCTTGCCCCGCGCCAGCGCGATCTCGACCTTCGCGTGCGAGCCCTTGAAGTAGATCCGCGTCGGCACCAGCGTCCAGCCGCGCTCTGCGACTTTCGCCTGCAGCCGGTCGAGCTCGCGGCGATGCACGAGCAGCTTGCGCGGGCGCTCGGGGTCGTGGTTCTCGCGCGAGGCCGGCTCATACGGCGGGATGTGCACCGAATCGAGCCACAGCTCGCCGCCCTTGATCGCCGCGTACCCGTCCTTCAGCTGCGCGCCCGACGCGCGCAGCGCCTTCACCTCCGTGCCCTCCAGCACGATCCCGCACTCGACCCGCTCGATCAGCTCATACCGATACGACGCGTACCGGTTCGACGCCACATCGCCCGCGCCGATCTTGCGCTTGCCTTTCTTGCTTTTCGCCATGGATTGCCGAGCCTAGACGGTCGCGCCGCTCCGGGAACGACGGGGACGCCCGATCATTCGGCCGGGACCAGATCCACCCGGCCGCGGACCGTGTCCACGCGCGCGACCCGCACCTCGATCGGGTCTCCCAGCCTCAGCGTCGCCCCGCTGCGCTCGCCGCGCAGGATCGTCTCCTGCTCGTTCAACTCCCACCAGTCGCGCCCGTTCTCGCTGCGCATCCGCCGCACCGGCAGCATCCCCTCGTACGTCGGCTCCGTACCCGTGCCGAACGCCACGAACGCGCCCGCCGAGATCAACCCCGTGACCTCGCCGACGAACGTCTGCTCCCAGCCGCCCTCGTACAGCGCCTGCTCCAGCGCGAAGCACCGCGCGAGATCATCCCCACCGCGCTCGACCTTCATCGCCTCGCGCTCGCGTTCGGAGGCCCACGCGCCCAGCTCGGCCATCTCCCCCGCCCTCGGCGCCGGCTCCCCGCCGTCGAGCGTCGACACCAGCGCGCGATGGCACACCAGGTCGGGATAGCGCCTGATCGGCGAGGTGAAGTGGCAGTAGCAGGCCGAACGAAGCCCGGCGTGACCGATGTTCTTCGGCGAGTAGCACGCCTGGCGCAGCGACCGCAGCACGAGCGAGCTCAGCGCGATCCGCCCGCCCCACGGGCCGACCCGCGCCCGCCCCGATCCCTGCTCCGCCTCATCGTCTGACGCGGGCTTTCCGCCGCGGCCGTACCCGGCGGACCCAGCCCGCTTCAGCCTCCCCTGCACATGCCGCTCGACCCGCCGGCTGACCTCTCCCATCAGCTCCGCCGCCTGCGCGGGCGAGATCGTGTCGGGCACGGCCGGCGTGGCCACCCCCAGCGACGCCAGCTGCTCGATCAGCCGCAGCACCCGCGCCGGCTCCGGACGCTCGTGCACGCGATACAGGCACGGCACGCCACGCTCGGACAGACGTCGCGCGACGGCTTCGTTGGCGGCGATCATCAGCTGCTCGATCAGCCGATGCGACTCGGTCTGCGCGCGCGTGCGTAGCTCGCGCACGTTCCCCTCCTCGTCGAACACCACCTCGGGCTCCTCCGAGTCGATCACCAGCCCGCCCGCCTGCTCGCGCGCCCTTCCCAGCGCCGCGCTCGCCTCGCGCGCGGCGGCCAGCGGCCGTGCCCACGGGTCCTCCGCACGCTCGCGCCCGGCGAACACGCGATCGACCTGCTCGTAGTCCAGCCGCATGTCCGAGCGGATCAGCGAGCGGTACAGCGCAGTGCGCACCACCTCCGCTCCCCGCAGGTCCAGCTCCACGGTCACCGCCGCGCGCTCGACCCCCGGCACGAGCGAGCACGCGTCGTTGGACAGCGCTTCGGGCAGCATCGGCTCCACGGCGCCCGGCACGTACACGCTCGTGGCCCGCCTGCGCGCCTGCACATCGACCGGCGAGCCCTCCGGCACGTACGCGCTCACGTCGGCGATGTGCACCCACACGCGCACCGCTCCGTCTGGACCGCCCACTTCCGCGGGGTCCTGACTCGACCGGCCCTTCGGCGTCGCGTCCCCACCCGGCGTCTCGCCTCGCGGCGTGCCCCCGCCCGGTGACAGCCGCTGCGCGGAGATCGCATCGTCATAGTCCTGCGCGCTCGCCGGGTCGATCGTCAGCGTCGCCAGCCCGCGCAGGTCGCGTCTGCGCCCCTCCTGCACCTCGCGCATCGCCGCGGCCAGCCTCTGCTCTCGTGCGCGCTCCGCCGCCTCGCTCACCTCCGGCTCGAACCCCCGCGCGAGGCCGCGGTCGAGCATCAGCGCCTCGATCGCGTCCCGCGCCACGTCCGCTCGCCCGATCCTGCGCACGACCCGCGCCCTGCCGTCGCCCCCACGGCCACCACCACCCAGCTGCACGAGTGCGAGCTCGCCCGCGCTCACCGTCGCACCCCCCGGACCGTCCACGCGGTTGGAGGCGAGCACGATGCGACGCCTGCCCCCGGACCGCCGTCCGTCACCGCCGGAGCTGGACGAGGGGAAATGCGGCTCCGCCGCCCAAAACCTTCCCCGCTTCTCGATCACCGCCACGACGGTTACTACGTCTTTCACCTGACTTTTGCCGCCAGGGTGTTCAGGGCGACTTCCAGCCCATGCGGAGTGTCGACCCCGTGCGCCACCACCACTTCCGGCGTGACTCCCGCGCCCTGTTTGATGCCCCCGCCGCCGAGGTTGCGCCCATTGGGCGTGAAGTACTCGCCGACCGTGATGTCCAGCGCGCCGCCGTTGGACAGCGGCATCTCCTCCTGGAACACGCCCTTGCCGAACGTGTGCGTGCCGACCACCGTCGCGCGCTTGTGGTCCTGCAGCGCAGCCGTGACGATCTCCGACGCCGACGCCGTGTTCGCGTCGACGAGCACCACCACCGGGATCGACGCTCCGATCGCGTCGCCTACCGCGCTCAGCGTCTGCGTCGGCAGCGAGCGCGCGCGCGTCGTCACGATCGTGCCGTGCTCGACAAAGACGCTCGCGATCAGCTGCGCCTCCTCGACCAGTCCCCCGCCGTTGTCGCGCAGGTCCAGCACGATCCCCTTCGCGCCTTCGTGCAGCGCCTTTTCGACCGCTTCTCGCACTTCGCCGTGCGATCCCGGGCTGAACGTGCTCAGCGCGACGACCCCCAGCTTGACCCCGTGCACCGTCCTCGTCGCCGAGGCCACGACGGGCTCTGAGATCGTCGCGCGGGTGAGCTTGACCGTGCGCGCCCCGTGTCCCGCATGCCGTTCGATCGACAGCGTCACGTCCGTCCCGGGGGGACCCACGATCAGCGCGCGCGACCGTTCCGGCGACAGGCCCGCGATCGAGCGCCCGTTCACCGCCACGATCGATTCGCCCGCCTGCAGCCCAGCCCGCGACGCCGGCGAGGAGTTGAACACGCGAGCGATCAGCAGCCCCCGCTTGTCCGGCTGGACCTCCACGCCGATTCCCGTGAAGCTCGGCGGTTCGTCGAAGTCATGGAATTCCCTCGGGCTCAGATAGTGCGAGAACCGGTCATGCAGGCTCGCCACCGCACCCGCGACGGAGGCGTTCGCGAGCGAGCTGCTTCCCACCGGCCGGTAGTAGTCGCTGGAGATCCGTTCAATCGCTTCGTCCACCACCCGCGTGTCGGCATGCGCCACCAGGCTGGACCGCGCAAACGCCGGCAGGTCTTCCGGATGCCCGCCCCACCACACCCCCACGACGAGCAGCACCGGCAGCATCGCAATCAGGACGTACGTCAGGCGCCGGCGCGAGGACATGGCCTCCAACCCTACGGACTAGACGCGCAGGAAGCGGCGCAACGACAGGCCCGAGCCCGCGGCGGACACGCCGATGGCACAACCCATGAGAATCGCGATCAGCAGCGGGAACGCGATCATGTCCGGCTGCGATATCAGCTTGACCGTGTTCGCCAGCGGATCGACCAGCATGACCTTCGCCAGCGCGAGCAATCCGATCGCCGCCGCGCCGCCGAGCGCGCCGAGGAACAGGCCCTCGATCACGAACGGCCAGCGGATGAACCAGTCGGTCGCGCCGACGAGCTTCATCACCTCGACCTCACGCCGGCGCGAGAACAGCGACAGGCGGATCGTGTTCGAGATCAGCAGCACCGACGCGAGCACCAGCAGCGCGGCGAGCAGCGCCATCGTCAGCTTGATCACGCGCGTGGCGGACAGGATCTTGTTCGTCTCCGCCTGGCGGTTCTGCACCGCGGCGATCGCCGGGTCGGTGACCAGCCGCGTCCCCAGCGGGCTGGACTGGTCGAGCTCCGCGCGAACCGTGCCCGCGTCGTTCGGGTTCGACGGCGTCACGCGGTAGATGTCCGGCAGCGGGTTGTAGCCGATCAGCGCAAACGCCTGCGGGTTGAGCTTGCGCTCCTGTTCGTACCCGGCCTGCTTGGAGACGAACTGCACGCTCTTCACGTCCGGCGCCTTCACGAGCTCCGCGCGCACCCGCGCCTCTTCCGCGGGCGTGGCGGTCGTGTTCAGGTCCACGTCCACGAGCACCCGCCCGCGCACGTCGTTGGCCGCGCCATTCGTCGCCTGCACGACCGGAATGAACACTCCCAGCACGAGCGTCGTCACGAGCACCGACGCGAACGCCGCGAAGCTCGGCACGGCGTTGCGCCGCATCGAGCGGACGCTCTCTTTCAGAAAGAACCCCGGCTTCATCGCGTGGGAGCGTCCTGCTTCGACCGCTTCGTCGGCCCGAGCACACTGCGGGCCGCGTCAACGGTCGCACTTTCCGCGCGCAGCCGGTCGCCCAGCTCGTTCGTGTTCTCTTCGCGCGCATACAGCCCGGTCGCCTCGTCGCGCACGATCCGCCCGCGGCGCAGCTCGATCACGCGGCGGCGCATGCGATCGACCATCTCACGGTCGTGCGTCGCCACGATCACGGTCGTGCCGGCCCGGTTGATGCGGTACAGCAGCTGCATGATCCCGATCGAGGTCTCCGGATCGAGGTTGCCCGTGGGCTCGTCCGCCAGCAGCAGCGGCGGATGCCCGGCGAACGCGCGCGCCACCGCCACGCGCTGCTGCTCGCCCCCGGACAGCTGATGGGGGTAGTTGTGCAGCTTCGTGCTCAGCCCCGTCAGCCGCAGGACGTCCGGCAGCGTCGTGCGAATCTGCTTGCGCGAGGCGCCCGTGACCTGCAGCGCATAGGCGATGTTTTCGTACACCGTCCGATTCGGCAGCAGCTTGAAGTCCTGAAACACGACCCCCACGTTGCGCCGGTAGCAGGGGATCTTCCTGCGGCCGATCTCCGCCAGGTCCCGCCCCGCGACGCGCACCACGCCCTCGCTCGGATCGAGCTCCTTGATCAGCAGCCGCATGATCGTGGACTTGCCCGAGCCCGTCGGACCCACCAGGAACACCATCTCCTGGCGGCGCACCGCGAACGTCGCGCGCTCCAGCCCCGTGTCGCCGGCGCCATACAGCTTCGACACTCCGCGCAGCTCCACCACCGTGTCGCGCTCGTCGCGCACGGGCCCAGCGGCCCGTTTGGGGGCCGGGCGGGGGGTGGCGGCACGCTGTGGCCCGTTTGGCTCACGCGCGGGCAGCGTGACCTTCAGGCGGCCGCCCGCGATCGTCTTCGTCGGTGACATGGCCCGGGAGGGTAACCGGGCATCGACCGCCTGCCTAGTAAATGGCCTGCATGCAAGGGGATTTGCAACTAGTGCGTTCAATCGCCGCTAACAAGCATTGCCGGCCGTATGGCCGGCCCACGGCACCCTTGAAGATCGATTCCGCTACCGGCCTCTCTCCGGCAAGCCCACAACGCGAGTGTCACCACGCGCGACAGCGGCGTAGCTGAACAACAGCCCCGCGGCCATGACCTCACAGTGGCTAAGGTGCCCCCATGGCCACCATCAAGACGACGACCGTCCCCACCAACGACCTCCCTGTCCACAGCATCGCGATACCGGGCACTCGCGCGCTGACCGTCCTGGTCGCGTTCGACGCCGGCGCCCGCACCGAGCGCCCGGAGGAGAACGGCATGGCCCACTTCCTCGAGCACCTCGTGTTCAAGGGGGGCGAGGTGTACGACAGCTATCGTGCCGTCAACGAGACCGCGGAGCGGCTGGGGGGCGTGCTGAACGCCTACACCAGCCACGATCTGGTGGCCTTCCACATCACCGTCCGCGCCGAGTCAGCGCCGCGGGCGATCGACCTGCTCAGCGACTTCGTCGGACGCCCGCGACTGGACCCCGAGGAGCTCGACCGCGAGCGCGGCGTCGTGATACAGGAGATCAACCGCTCCTACGACCAGCCCTCGACCGTCGCCGAGTACCTGATCGACCGCGCCGCGTTCGGCGAGCACCCGCTCGGGCGCACCGTGCTCGGCCCGGAGGAGAACCTGCGCACGTTCACGCGCGAGGCGATCGTCGCGTTCCGCGAGCGCCGCTGGTCGGGCGCGCGCGGCGGGGCGTTCCTGGCGGGGAACGTAGACAGCCTGCCCGACGAGGCCGAGCTGATCGAGCGCTTCGGGCGCTTCCCCAGCCTGTCCGAGCCCGAGCCCTACGTGCCGGCGCCCGCGTTTGCACCGCAGACGCTTGTGGAGCAGCGCGACACCAACCAGTCGCACCTGCGCATGATCTACATCCCGCAGATCGAGGTCTCGAACCTGCGCGAACGCGCGGCGCTGTCGATCTACGCGACGCTGCTCGGCGGCTCGATGGGCTCAAGGCTGTTCGAGGAGATCCGCGAGAAGCGCGGCCTGTGCTACTCGGTGTACGCCGCCGACCATGCTTTCGCGGACATGCCCGTGCTGCAGCTCGGCTCGGGCCTGGAGTCGGCCAAGTGCATCGAGGCTTACACCCGCATGCGCGAGATCGTCGACGAGCTCCGCGACGACGGCCCGACCGAGGACGAGGTCGCCCGCGCCCGCGCCTACGCGGCCGGCCGGCTCGTGCTCGCCTTCGAGAACACCAACGCAGTGGCCCGCTACGGCGCCAGTCGCGCGATCGTGTTCGGCGAGGACGTCGACCCCGACGCGGCCATCACCGCGCTGGATCAGGTCACTTTCGATGAGGTCCGCACGGTCGCGGCGGGCGTCGCCGACAACCTCGCCGTAGCCTGCGTCGGACCACACTCGGCTGACGAATTCTAACCCAGAGCGACCATCCGGTCGATCGGCACACGAGCCCGTTCGGCGATCGCGGGAGAAACGCGCACCTCGTACTTCATGTCGCGCAGCGCATCCCGCAGCTTGGGGAGCGTGATCATCTTCATGTACACGCACGACGCCTTGGGATTGGCCGGTATGAACTTCACGTCGGGCGCCGCCATTTCCAACGGGTAGAGCATGCCCGTCTCGGTCGCCACGATCGCCTCGCGCGGGCCCTGGCCGGCGTGCTCGTGCGAGCCGCCCGCGACGCCGTCCACATCTCCCGCGACGGCCCTCTTGCCGGCGGGAGCCTGCGCGTGCTCGGCAGCCCCACCGGCGACACGCTCCAGCTCCTCGGCGTACTTGAGCATCCCGCCCGTGGACAGCATGTGCACGCCCTCGCTGGAGACGTCGCCCGCGGCGACGTACTCCATCACGCTCGTCGAGCACCCGCACTCGGGATGGATCAGGAAGTCGGCGCCAGGGTGCGCAGCGCGGGTGGCGTCGATGTCGGATGGGCGGATGCCAGCGTGCACGTGACACTCGCCGTCCCACACGTGCATCGGCCGGCCGAGTTCCTTCTCCACGAACGCGCCCAGCCACATGTCCGGCCCGAACAGCACCTCGGTGTCGGGGCCGTGCGTGTCGTAGATGTGGCGCACGACGTCGACGGCGTTGGCGGACGTGCAGCAATAGTCGGTCAGCGCCTTCACCTCGGCGGTCGTGTTCACGTACATCACGACCACGCCCGCGGGGTGTTCGGCCCGCCAGGCGGCCAACTGCTCGGCGTCGATCGACGCGGCGAGCGAGCAGCCCGCGTCGAGGTCGGGGATCAGCACGGTCTTATCCGGACACAGGATCGAGGCGGTCTCGGCCATGAAGTGCACGCCGCAGAACGCGATCACATCCGCCTCGCCCGCGGCCGCGCGGCGGGAGAGCCCGAGCGAGTCGCCGACGTAGTCGGCGACGTCCTGGATCTCGGGCACCTGGTAGTTGTGCGCGAGGATCGTCGCGTTGCGCTCGGCCGCGAGCGCGCGGACTTCGTCGGAGAGGGCGGCGATCTCCGCGGGCGCCAACGCGGGCGCGGGCTCCTGCTCGGGAATCATCGGCAGGGTGGGTGCCATCGGCAGGGGGTTCATGGCGGCAACACCTCCAGCGTCATCGACAGGTCCAGCGCGCGCGGCGAGTGCGTCAGCGCGCCCATCGAGATCCAGTCTACCCCCGTCTCCGCGCGCTGCCGGAGCGTGTCGAGCGTGACGTTGCCGCTGGCCTCCATCGCGGCGCGACCGGCGACGCGGGTGACGGCGGCGCGCAGTTCGTAGACGTCCATGTTGTCGAGCAGCAGGCGGGGCGCGCCGGCGGCGATCGCCTCGTCGATCTCAGCCAGGTCGCGGACCTCGACCTCGAGCGTGTCGGCCAGCCCGGGGTGCGCCGCGCGCACGCGTTCGATCGCCTGCGTGATCGAGCCGGCAGCGGCGATGTGGTTGTCCTTGACGAGAATCGCGTCGTACAGCCCGAAGCGGTGGTTGCGCCCGCCGCCGGCCGCCACGGCGGCCTTCTCCAGGGCGCGCAGGCCGGGAGTCGTCTTGCGCGTGTCGAGCACCTTCGCGCCGGTGCCGCTCGCCGCGCTGGCCGCCCGCGCCGCGAACGTGGCCACGCCGGAGAGGTGCCCGAGGAAGTTCAGCGCGGTGCGCTCGGCCGTGAGCAGCGCCCGCGCCAGTCCCTCGACCTGGAGCACGGGGCCTCCTTCCGCGCGCCAGTAGCCCTCGCGGACGAGGCGATCGAAGCGCGCGCCGGGGTCGAGCGCGAGGAACGCGAGCTCGGCCAGCTGCAGTCCGTAGACCGAGCCGTCGGCCTTCTGGGAGATCAGCCCGCGAGCGCGCGCGTCAGGGGCGACGATCGCGTCCGTGGTGACGTCGCCGGAGCCGACGTCTTCGTTCAGGGCACGCCGGACGAGCGCTTCCAGCTCCGCCCGGGGCGGTACCGGCGGCTCGCCGCCGGAGCCCCAGTACCGCTCCCGCTCCTTCTCCGGCAGCGAGGTCACGTCGGCTGCGTGGAGGAGACCGCCATCATGAGCAGGTACGCTCGCACAAATCCATCCAGATCGCCGTCGAGCACGCGCTGGACGTCGCCCATCTCGTGGTTCGTGCGGTGGTCCTTGACGAGCGAGTAGGGGTGCATGACGTAGGAGCGGATCTGCGAGCCGAAGTTGACGTCCTGCGCGTCGCCCTTCTCGCGCGCGATCTCCGCGGCGCGTTCGCGCTCCTGGCGCTCCAAGATCTTGGCGCGCAGCATCGCCATCGCGGTGGCGCGGTTGGAGGACTGCGAGCGCTCGTTCTGGCATTGCACGACGATGCCGGTGGGGCGGTGCGTGATGCGCACGGCGGAGTCGGTCTTGTTGACGTGCTGGCCGCCCGCGCCGGAGGCCCGATAGGTGTCTACCTGCAGGTCGTCCTCGTCGATCGTGACCTCACCGGAGGAGGCGGGCACGACGGGCGCGACCTCGACGCCGGCGAAGCTCGTCTGGCGGCGGTGAGCGGAGTCGAACGGCGAGAGGCGCACGAGCCGGTGCACGCCGCGCTCGGCGGAGAACAGGCCGTAGGCGTTCTCGCCGGCGGCCTGGAAGGTGGCGGACTTGATGCCGGCTTCCTCGCCCGCGCTCGCCTCCAGCAGCTCCACGCTGAAGCCGCGGGCTTCAGCCCAGCGCATGAGCATGCGCAGCACCATCTCGGCCCAGTCCTGCGCGTCGGTGCCGCCCGCGCCGGCGTTGACGGTGACGAGGGCGTCGCCGGAGTCATAGCGACCGGAGAACAGACGCTGCTCCTCCAGGGCCGCCAGGCGGGACTCGACCGAGGCGAACTGCTCGTCGACTTCCGGCTGCAGCGAGGCGTCCTCTGCGGCCATCTCCACGAGGCCGTTGAGATCTTCCACATCGGAGGCCAGCGTCGTGAACGTCTCCAGACGCCGCGCCGCGCGCGAATGCTCGGAGGACACCGACGCCGCCCGCTCGGAGTCATCCCAGAACCCAGCCTGCCCCATCTCCGATTCGAGCGCGGAGACGCGCTCGGCTAACGCAGCCGGGTCAAAGATAATCCGCGAGGAGCTTCAACTGCTCACGAATCGCGGACAGGCGCTGCGGGGTGGTCTCGGCCGGGGCGTTGGTCGTCATACGTCCCACGCTATCAGCGCCAGTGACGCATCACTCGCACGTTTATCACTCCCAACCTCCTGAGGCTGTCATGGACCAAGCTGGACCAAGGACGCAGCGAGCGTGGCGTGCTTGGCACGCGAGCGAGTGAGGACGCCGGCCAGCGCCGCGTCCAGGGCAGCCTCAGGCGCCGTGGCACTTCTTGAACTTCTTCCCCGACCCGCACCAGCAGGGATCGTTGCGCCCGACCTGGTGCTCCTCGTCGACCACGCGCTGCTCGACGACGGGAGCGAGTTCCTGCTCGACCGCGCCACCGTTCTCGGCGTAGGCGCCGACCCCCTGCGCCGCGCCCGACCGCGCTCCGGCTGCCGCGGCGGCAGCGGCGAGCGCTCCGGCGCCGGCGGCTGACTGCCCGCCCGAGTATGAGACGCGGCCTGCGCGCGTGGCGCTGCCCGAGGCGGCGAAGGCGGGCTGCTGGGCTCCGCCACCGCCGCCTCCGTTCTCCCCCTCGACATTGACCTGGACGTTGAAGATCATGCGTGTGTAGTCCGTCCACACGCTGTTCAGCAGGTCGCCGAACAGCGTGAAGGCTTCGTTCTTGTATGCGACGAGCGGGTCGATCTGAGCGAAGCCGCGCAGGTGGATGCCCTCGCGCAGGTAGTCCATGTCGAACAGGTGCTCGCGCCAGCGCTCGTCGATGATCTGCAGCAAAAGGAAGCGCTCCAGCGCGCCCATCAGCTCCTCGCCGAGCTCCGTCTCGCGCGCGTCGTAGCGGGCCAGGGCGAACTCGGTGACGCTCTCGGTGAGCGAGTCGCGGTCGGCCGTCTCGGGATCGAGGTTCTGCTCTGAGGAGTCGAGCGGGAAGAACTGCCCGAGCGCGGTGAACAGACCGTCGAGATCCCAGTCCTCCATGAAGTCGCCGGGCGTGTACTGGGCGATCGTGCGCTCCAGCACGGCCGCGACTTCCTGGCGGGCCTCCTCGCCGATCGACTTGCCTTCGAGCACCTCGTTGCGGTAGGCGTAGATGACGCGGCGCTGCTCGTTCATCACGTCGTCGTACTCGAGCACGCGTTTGCGAATCAGGAAGTTCTGCTCCTCGACCTTCTTCTGGGCTTTCTCGATCTGCTTGGAGAGCATCCCGGCCTCGATCGGCTCCTCGTTGCCCTGCTCGTCGATCCCGCCGAGTTTGTCGAGGATGCGGTAGATGCGATCGCCCGCGAACAGCCGCACGAGATCGTCCTCGGCGGACAGGAAGAAGCGCGACTCGCCGGGGTCGCCCTGACGGCCGGCGCGCCCGCGCAGCTGGTTGTCGATGCGCCGGGACTCGTGGCGCTCGGTGCCGCAGATGAACAGCCCGCCCGCGGCCACCACCCGCTCGCGGTCGGTCTCCACACGCGGCTCGATCTCCGGCAGCAGGGCGGCGAACCGCTCCTCGTAGCCTTCCGCGTCGGGCTCGATGCCCTCGCGGGCGAGCTGCAGGCGCGCGAGATGCTCGGGGTTGCCGCCGAGCTTGATGTCCACGCCACGGCCGGCCATGTTCGTGGCGATCGTGACCGCGCCCGGCTGGCCGGCCTCGGCGACGGTCTCCGCCTCGCGCGCGGCGTGCTCGGGCTTGGCGTTCAGCACCGAGTGCGCGATCCCGCGCTTGGTAAGGCGTTCGGACAGGAGCTCTGAGACCTCGACCGAGATCGTGCCGACGAGCACCGGCTGGTCGTTCTCGTTGCGCGCGGCGATCTCCCTGACGACCGCGCTCCACTTGCCGTCCTTGGTCTTGTAGACCTGATCGTTGCGATCGTCGCGCACCATCGGCATGTTCGTCGGGACCTGCACGACCGGCAGCTCGTAGATCTTCATGAACTCGGTCGCCTCGGTCAGCGCGGTGCCGGTCATGCCGGCGAGCTTGTCGTAGAGCCGGAAGTAGTTCTGGTAGGTGATCGTCGCCAGCGTCTGGTTCTCCTCCTGGATCGACACCCCCTCCTTCGCCTCCACGGCCTGGTGCAGCCCCTCCGACCAGCGCCGCCCGTCGAGGATGCGCCCGGTGAACTCGTCGATGATCTTGACCTCACCGTCGATCACCGCGTAGTCGACGTCGCGCTTGTACAGCGACTCGGCCCGCAGCGACTGGATCAGGTGGTTGACGAGATGGCCGTTCTCGGCGCGGTAGAGGTGGTCGATGCCGAGAAAGCGCTCGGCCTTGGCGACGCCCTGCTCGGTGATCGAGACCGTCTTCTGCTTCTCCTCGATCTCGTAGTCGAAGTCGGCCATGAACTGCTTCTTCATGCGCGGGTCCATGCCTTCGGGGGTCTTGCCGACGCTCAGCCGCGGCGCCAGGCGCGCAAACTTGACGTACAGGTCCGCGGCCTGTTCGGGCGCCCCGGAGATGATCAGCGGCGTGCGCGCCTCGTCGATCAGGATGTTGTCGACCTCGTCCACGACCGCGAACGAGTGCCCGCGCTGGACCTTTTCGGCGAGGTCCTTGGCCATGTTGTCGCGCAGGTAGTCGAACCCGAGCTCCGAGTTGGTCCCGTAGACCACGTCGCAGGCGTAGGCAGCCTGCTTCTCCTCGTAGGGCTGCAGGTTCTGCAGCACGCCCACCGACACGCCGAGCGCCTCGTAGATCGGGCTCATCCATTCGGCGTCGCGTCGCGCGAGGTAGTCGTTGACCGTGACAAGATGCACGCCCTTGCGCTCCGGCGGAGCGTCCTCCGGGGCGTCGGGGTCGCGGTCGCGGACGGCGAGGGAGTTGAGCACGACGGCGAGCGTGGCGGTCAGCGTCTTGCCCTCGCCGGTCTTCATCTCGGCGATGCACCCGTCGTTGAGCACCATCGCGCCGATCAGCTGCACGTCGAAGTGGCGCATGCCCATCGTGCGCTTGCCCGTCTCGCGCACGAGCGCGAAGCACTCGGGCAGCAGCTCGTCCAGGGACTCGCCCTCGGCGGCGCGCTCGCGCAGCGCGTCCATCCGCTCGCGCAGCTCGGCGTCGGAGTCGTGTTCGAGCTCGGGCTCGAAGGCGTTGATCAGCGCGACGCGCTTCTGATAGGACTTGAACTTCTTCGCCTCACCGGCGTTCAGCGCGCGATCCAGCAGGGATGGGGACACTCCCTCAGGTTAGCGATTGGGCAGCCGCCGCGGAAGCGGCTCCAGACCCCGCTCGGCGAGGACTCGGGCGCTGCTCGGCCCGTTCGAGAGCAACCCCGGTCAGCCCGCCGGTTGCTCGCCGATCCCCGGCGTGTCCATCTGGGGCAGGGCCGGCTTGACCGCGCCCGTGCGCGCCTCGCGACGGTGCCGGCGCTTGTCGCGATGGCGCTTGACCTGCCGCGCGAGCTCCAGCGAGACGAGCTTCAGCGAATGGTCCATCTCCCGCGAGGCCTCGCTCGCGCGCAGCGTCACGCCCTTCAGATACAGCGTCGCCTCGGCGACCTGGCAATCGGCGATCGAGGGGTTGCGCTCTTCGTAGATCTCGACCTCCAACCGCGCGAGCTCGGAGACCTGGCGCGAGACCTTGTGCAAGCGGCGCTCCAATCGCACGCGCAGCTCGTCGGTGACGGGGACGTTGCGACCCTTGATGTCGATCTGCATCACAGGCTCCCTTCGCGTATGGATGAGGTCTGCCTTCGATCCTACGCCTCCCGGCAGCGGTTGTCCATCGGTTTGTCCGCAGCGACGAGGAGCCAAACGCGAGCCCTCGTGGGACAATCCGGCGCGATCCTCGCCACCGTCGCCAGCCCCAACCTGTCCTGGTCGCCGCAGCCCGGCGTGCTGATCGGCGTCGCGCTCGTCGGCGGCGCCTACCTCACGCGCTGGCGGCGCGTGCGCGCGGCCTCACCGCGACCAGGCGCAGACGCACCCGTGTGGCGGCTGTGCTGCTTCGCCGGCTCGCTGCTGGTCGTTCTGCTCGCGCTCGTCTCGCCGGTGGACGCGCTCGCCGACCAGCTCTTCTTCATGCACATGATCCAGCACATGCTGCTGCTGGACGTCGTGCCGATCCTCGCGATCCTCGGCTTCACGAAGGTGATCCTGCGTCCCGTCACGCGGACCGTGCGCGACGTCGAGCATCGCGCCGGCCCGCTCGCGCATCCGGCGTTCGCGGTGCTGCTGTACATCGGGGTGATCTGGACGTGGCACGTCCCCACGGCCTACGACTTCGCGGTCACCCACCCGACCGTGCACGTGCTCGAGCACACGACGTTCCTGATCGCCGGCGGGCTGTACTGGTGGCACCTGCTGTCCCCCATCCGCGCGCGCATGCGCCTCGGCGGCATGGGCCCCGTCGCGTACATGGGCTCGACCAAGCTGTTCGTCGGCGCGCTCGGCATGGGCCTCGCGTTCGCGCCGGTCGCGCTCTACCCCTACTACGTCCACCACGCCCGCGTCTGGGGCGTCTCCGCGCTCGACGACCAGTCGATCGCCGGGATCATCATGGCCGTCGAGCAGTCGCTGGTGATGGGCGTCGCGCTGGTCGTGCTGTTCGTGCGGATGCTCGGCGAGTCCGAGCGCGAGCAGGTTCGGCGCGAGCGCTATGAGGCAGCCTGACGCTCAGGCCGCCCCCGAAGCGCTGAGTATGGTCGTGCGACTCCCCACTGGGGAGGGTTGCCCCCGTAGCTCAATGGATAGAGCATGTCTTCCGACTAAGGACAGGTTCCGGGTTCGAATCCCGGCGGGGGCATGGCGATCACCGTCCCATACATCGGCTACACTAAAAGTAGTCGGAGGACAGCTATCCAAATGAGCTGGACCTGTTTTTCTCGGGGGGCCCGTTTCGGCGGGCCCCCCGTTTTTTATCGCGGGCGCAGGCTCTGAAGGATCCCCGCGTGACCTGAGATCGCGCCGATCAGGATCGACTCGTCCGCGACATCCGTACCGGGGAACACGATCGTCTCGCGCAGCTGCGCCCGGTCGCCGACGGTGGCGCCGTCGCCGAGCACGACCGGGCCCATCAACCGCACGCCCGCGCCGAGCGTAACGTCCCGACCGATCCATACCGGCCCCTCGACCTCGGCGTCCTCGGGCAGTGCGCGCCCACCGGAGACGACGACGCCCGGAGCGATCTCCTCGCCTTCGACCTCCAGGCGCAGCTCGCCGCGGAGCGCGTCGAAGGTGCCCTGGCGCAGCTCCCCGAGCGAGCCGACGTCGTTCCAGTACTCGCGCACCTCGTGGATGTGGAACGGGACGTCGTTCTCCAGCAGCGTCGGGAACACGTCCTGCGCCCAGTCCACGAACGGGCGCTCGGGGAAGTAGTCGAAGATCTCCGGTGAGAACACGTAGATGCCGCAGTTGCCGAGATCTGACAGCGCCTCGTCCGGGCGTGGCTTCTCCTGAAAGCCCGTGATCCGCCCCTCGCGGTCGTGCAGCACCACGCCGAACTCGCGCGTGTCGGGCACCTGCTTGACGGCCAGCGTCGCGATCCCGCCCGACTCGCGATGGCGTGCCGCGAGCGCCGTGAGGTCGACGTCGGTGAGCGCATCGCCGGAGATCACGAGAAAGGAGTCCTCGCCGAAGAACTCCGCGCATGCGCGCACGCCACCGGCGGTGCCGAGCAGCTCAGGCTCGTAGCGGTAGGTCACGCGCTCGCCGAAGTGCTCACGGATCGAGCCGGGGAAGTAGTGCAGGTTGGCGATCGTCTGATCGAATCCATGCCGGTCGAGCAGATCGAGGATGTGCGCCATCACCGGACGATCCAGCACCGGCACCATCGGCTTGGTGATCTCATACGTCAGCGGGCGCAGACGAGTCCCGAGACCCGCCGCCAAAACCATCGCTCTCATCGCGCGTTCATCCTTTCAGCTCGTAAGGGCGCAGCGCCTCCAGGCGGTCGCTGGGCAAGCGAGGCCAGGACGCAGGGAGCGTGGCGTACTACGTACGCGAGCGACCGAGGACGCCGCATCGCGCCGCCCAGCGACCGCCTGGGCCTAATAGCGATAGTGGTCGGGCTTGTACGGTCCCTCGACCGGCACACCGATGTACGCGGCCTGCTCGTCGGTCAGCCTCGTGAGCTTCACGCCGAGCGCGTCGAGGTGCAGCCGGGCGACCTTCTCGTCCAGGTGCTTGGGCAGCACGTAGACCCGCTTCTCGTACTCGTCGTTCTTGGTGAACAGCTCGATCTGAGCGATCGTCTGGTTGGAGAACGAGTTGCTCATCACGAACGATGGGTGCCCGGTCGCGTTGCCGAGGTTCAGCAGGCGCCCCTCGGAGAGCAGGATGATCGCGTGACCGTCCGAGAAGACCCACTTGTCCACCTGCGGCTTGATGTTCACCCGCTCGACCCCCGGCACGCTCGCGAGCCCGGCAATGTCGATCTCGTTGTCGAAGTGGCCGATGTTGCCGACGATCGCCTGATGCTTCATGCGCTGCATCTGCGCGGCCGTGATGATGTCCTTGTTGCCGGTCGTGGTGATGAAGACGTCCGCGCTCTCGAGCACGTCCTCGAGGGTCTTCACCTCATAGCCCTGCATCGCCGCCTGCAGCGCGCAGATCGGGTCGATCTCGGTGATCACCACGCGCGCGCCCTGACCGCGCAGCGATTCGGCGCAGCCCTTGCCGACGTCGCCGAAGCCGCACACCACCGCGACCTTGCCGCCGATCATCACGTCGGTGGCGCGATTGATGCCGTCGATCAGCGAGTGCCGGCAGCCGTAGAGGTTGTCGAACTTCGACTTCGTCACCGAGTCGTTGACGTTGATCGCCGGGAACAGCAGCTCGCCGCTCTCGACCATCTGGTACAGCCGGTGCACGCCCGTGGTCGTCTCCTCGGTCACGCCTTTGACGCTCTGGCCCAGCCTCGTCCAACGCTGCGGATCCTCCGCCAGCGAGCGCCCCAGCAGCGAGAGGATCACCTGGAGCTCCTCCGAGTCCGCGCTCCCCGGATCGGGCACCGCGCCGGCCGCCTCGTACTCGGTGCCCTTGTGCACGAGCAGCGTCGCGTCGCCGCCGTCGTCGAGGATCATGTTCGGCCCGTCCTCGCCCGGCCAGCGGATCGCCTGCTCGGTGCACCACCAGTACTCCTCGAGCGTCTCACCCTTCCAGGCGAACACCGGCACCCCGCGGGGATCCTCAGGCGTGCCCTCCGGGCCGACCGCCACCGCTGCGGCGGCGTGATCCTGGGTGGAGAAGATGTTGCAGCTGCACCAGCGCACCTCGGCTCCGAGCGCGGTCAGCGTCTCGATCAGCACGGCCGTCTGGATCGTCATGTGCAGCGAGCCCATGATGCGCGCACCGGCCAGCGGCTGGGCGCCTGAGTACTCGCGACGAATCGCCATCAGACCGGGCATCTCGTGCTCGGCGAGCGTGATCTCCTTGCGACCGAACTCGGCGAGGGACGTGTCAGCGACTTTGAAGTCGTTCGCCATCGGCGTGGTTGCGCTGTCCCTGGGCGTGGGAGCACCGGGCGTGTCTGCGCCGGCGGGCATGTCGGTTGTGGTTGCGGTGGGGGTCATTGCTGACATGAGGCAGCCTCCTGTCCGATCAGGTGAGCGCCCTTGCTGCAGAGAGTGGACCGAGCGTGGCGGATCGGAGCCCGTCGCAGCGCTCCTCGGCCGTCTTGCGGACCGTATCACACGCCCCGAGCCCGCCAGAGCGCATGCCGCCGAGATCCTCAGGACTTTGCGAGCGCTGACTTCAGCTCCTCGATCGCGCGCACCGGGCCGGGATCGACCCCGCGCAGCGCCGCCAGGTAGATCGACACGAGGTCGCCCAGCAGCACGAGCGAGATCACCCGCTCGATCGTCGTCTGCCCGCGCGTCTCCAAATGGAAGCTCGCCGCGGCGTGGGGAGCGATCAGCCGCTCAGTCAGGGTCATCCGCTCCTTCACGCGTGGATGGGCGTCGGAGTCGTCCAGGAACACCGCCGCGAACCGGCCCGCCTCGCGCGCGCCTTCCCAGCCGACGAGCTCGTTGTGGTCGAGCTCGGGCAGTTCGTGCATGAAGCACGGCAGCTTTGAGTTCTCGTTGATCTGCGTCTTCCAGCGGTAGGCGATCGGCGTCGTCAGGCCGGCGCCGGCAACGACCGGGATCGTGCCGAGCAGACCGCGGGCGACGGTCTTCGCGAGCGAGTCCTCGGGCGCGTCGGGACCCCACTCGGCGACCAGCTGCTCGGTGTGGGAGGCGGCGACGTCGATCTCCGAGGTCAGCCGCGGTCCGGCGCCGCACAGCGCCGCTACCTCGAGCGCCGCGACCGTCATGTAGGCGACAGCGGCGCGCGGCTGAAACCCTCCGGGCAGCGGGATCACGGGCACGCCGTCCGCGCGCGCCATCTCCGCCAGGCGTCCCCCCGTCGTGACGACCGTGCGCTGCGCCCCGAGCGCGCCCGCGGACTCGTAGCAGGCGAGCGTCTCCTCGGTCTCACCCGAGTAGCTCGCGCACAGCACCATCGTGTCCGGGGTCGTCCATGGCGGCAGCCCGTAGGCGCGGGTCACGAACATCGGTCGCGAGGCGTGGTCGCCGAGCGCCGCGCGCGCCAGCGCGCCGCCGATCGCCGAGCCGCCCATCCCCGCGACGACCAGCCCGGCCGCGGTGTCCCAGCCCTGCATGATCGCCGACTCCACGCGCCAGGCCGCGTCGCGCAGGTGCTCGGGCAGCGCGAGCACGTCCTCGAGCTGGCCGGTGGAGTCCACGCGCGCGATCGCCTCACGCGAGAGCGCTCCCGTCACGGCGCTCGCGTCCGCATCCGGGGCGTCCGGCGTCGCGCGCGCGTCGGTGCTCGGCGGCGTGCTCATCAGAACCGGATCGCTCCATCGGGCAGAGTCACGCCCGGGAAGATACGCGCCCCTCGTGCGATCGTGTTGTCCGCCCCCACCGTCACGCCCTCGCCGAGCACCGCTCCGCCTTCGATGCGGGTGCCCGCACCGACGCGGCAGCCCGCCGCGACGATGCAGTCGCGCAGCGTGCAGCCAGGTCCGATCTCCGCCCCGCTGAGGATCACCGAGCGCTCGACCGTCGAGCCGGGACCGACGTGCACGTTCTCGCCCAGCACCACCAGGCTGCCGACGTGCGCGCCCGGGGCGACGTGCGCACCGCGCTCGATCACCGCCGGCGGGACCGCGCGGCCGTGGATCTCGGCGCCCTCGGCGACCGCCAGCCAGCTCTCGCCCAGGCGAGCGCGCACGGCGGTGTCGACGTTGCCCTCGATGATGTCGAACGTGCCCTGCAGGTAGCGCTCGGGCGTGCCGATGTCCAGCCAGTAGGCGTCCGCCGGGAACCCGTACAGACCGGCGCCGATCAGCCGCGGCCACACCTCGCGCTCGATCGAGACGTTGCGATCCGCCGGCACGAGCTCGAGGACGTCGCGCTGCAGCACGTACGCGCCCGCGCTGATCAGGTTCGTGTCGATCCGGTCGGAGCTGGGCTTCTCCACGAAGTCCCTCACCGAGCGATCCTCGTGCAGGTGCACCAGCCCGTAGGCGCTCGGGTCGGCGACGGGCGCCAGGGCCAGCGTCGCGCGCGCCCCGGTGCGCTCGTGCTGGGCGATCTGGCCCGTCAGGTCGATGTCGGTGAGCACGTCGCCGTTGAGCATCAGGAAGCGCTCGTCGAGCAGCCGCTCGGCGTACTTCAGCGCACCGGCCGTGCCACGCGGGTCGGGCTCCTCGACGAAGCGCAGCCTGATCCCATAGGCCGAGCCGTCGCCGAGCACGTTGCGCACCGACGTCGCCAGGAAACCGCACGACATGATCACGTCGTCGATCCCGTGCCCCTTCAGCCACTCGAGCATGAACGCGATGAACGGGCGATCCACGAGCGGCACGACCGGCTTGGGCACGGTCGACGTCAGCGGGCGCAGGCGCGTGCCCTCGCCTCCTACCAGGATCACGGCCTGCATCTAGCTCTGGTCCTCCTGGCGGCGCCCCGTCGCGGGCTCCGAGCGCCCGCGACCGATCCCCTCGTACAGCAGCCCCGCGCCGCGCACCGCGTCGCGATCGAGCGCGTTGCGCCCGTCGATGACCACGCGCCCGCGCATCGCCGCGGAGACCTCGCTCCAGTCCAGGTCCGTGCACTGCGGCCACTCGGTCACGAGCACCACCGCGTCGGCATCCTGCAGCGCCTGCAGCGGGGAGTCGGCGAAACGCACGCCGCCGATCAGCGTGCGCGCCTGCTCCTCGGCGACCGGGTCGTATGCGCTGACGTTCGCTCCGTCGGCGTTCAGCCGCGCGGCGAGCACCAGCGAGGAGGCCTCGCGCATGTCGTCGGTGTTGGGCTTGAACGCGAGCCCGAGCAGCGCCACGCGCTTGCCGACGAGGCCGCCGAGGTGCTTGTGCAGCTTGCCGATCACCCGCCGCTTCTGCAGCTCGTTGACCTCGATCACGGCGTTCAGCAGCTGGAAGTGGTAGCCGGAGTTGCCCGCGAGCTGCTTGAGCGCGTCCACGTCCTTCGGAAAGCAGGACCCCCCGAAGCCGATGCCGGCCTGCAGGAACTTCGGCCCGATGCGCTCGTCCAGGCCCATGCCACGCGCGACCTCCACCACGTCGGCGCCGGTCTCCTCGCAGACGTTGGCGATCTCGTTGATGAACGAGATCTTCGTCGCCAGAAAGGCATTCGAGGCGAGCTTGACCATCTCCGCGCTGGCGACGTCCGTGCGCACCATCTCTCCCTCGCCGGAGCCGCCGTGCGCCTGGGCGAGCAGCGGCCGATACAGCTCGGCGGTCGCGTCTCCCGCCCAGCCGCCGTCGTCGCCCACCACGACCCGGTCGGGGCTCAGGAAGTCCGCGACGGCCGAGCCCTCCTTGAGGAACTCCGGACAGGAGACGTAACCCAGACCGTCCTTGCCGCGCTCGGCGAGCGTACGCCGGATCGAGGCGCCGGTGCCGCAGGGGACGGTCGACTTCATCACGAGCGCGTGCTCGGTCGAGGCGGGGATCGAGTCGACCACCGCGTGCACCGCCGTCAGGTCGGCGTCGCCGGAGTAGGTCGGGGGCGTGCCGACGGCCACGAACAGCAGCCGCGCATGCTCCAGCGCGCCGCTCAGATCCGTGGAGAATCGCAGCCGCGCCGAGTTGCGCGTCAGCATCTCCTCCAGCCCGGGCTCGTAGATCGGCACCTCGCCGCGCTGCAGCCGAGCGACCTTCTCGGCGTCGACGTCCACGCACCACACCTCGCTGCCCAGCTCCGCGAACCCCGCGGCGCTGACCAGACCGACATAGCCGGTGCCGATGACCCCGACGGGCTCACGCTCAGTGCTCATCTGGCGCGAAGGCTAGCCGTCGGAGGTCCCGGACGCCTCGGTGGCCTCCTGGACCAGTACGAGCGCGCGGTTCTCGGCGAACTGCAGGTACCCCTCCCCCTGGGTGAACCGCACGATGTCGGTCTCCGAGCGATACAACCGCAGCTCCGTCGGCTCGAGCGTGGCCAGTACCGGCTCGTGGCCGGCCAGGATGCCGATCGAGCCCGAGCTGGTGCGCGTGGAGACCATCTCGACCTCCTCGTCGAACACCACCCCCTCGGGGGTCAGCACTTCGACCGGGAACTTCGAGCGCGCCATCAGCCTTTCTTCTCTCCGGCCTCGATCACCTGCTCGATCGTGCCCTTCAGGAAGAACGCGCTCTCAGGCACCTCGTCGTGCTTGCCCTCGATGATCTCTTCGAATCCCCTGATCGTCTCCGCGATCGGCACGTACGCGCCGGGGGTGCCGGTGAACTGTTCGGCCACGAAGAACGGCTGCGAGAGGAAGCGCTCGACCTTGCGCGCGCGCTGCACCGTCAGCTTGTCCTCGTCCGAGAGCTCGTCTATGCCGAGGATCGCGATGATGTCCTGCAGCTCCTTGTAGCGCTGCAGCACCTCCTTCACGCGGTTGGCCACGCGGAAGTGATCCTCACCGAGAATGTCAGCCTTGAGGATCGTTGAGGTCGAGTCCAGCGGGTCGACCGCCGGGTAGATGCCTTTTTCGGAGATCCCCCGCGAGAGCACCGTGGTCGCGTTCAGGTGCGCGAACACCGACGCCGGCGCCGGGTCGGTGAGGTCGTCGGCGGGCACGTAGATCGCCTGCACCGAGGTGACCGAGCCCTGCCGCGTCGAGGTGATCCGCTCCTGCAACTGCCCCATCTCCGTCTCCAGCGTCGGCTGATAGCCGACCTGGGAGGGCATCCGCCCGAGCAGCGCCGAGACCTCCGAGCCGGCCTGCACGAAGCGGAAGATGTTGTCGATGAACAGCAGCACGTCCTGGCCCTGGTCGCGGAAGTGCTCGGCCATCGTCAGCCCTGACAGCGCTACGCGCATGCGCGCACCGGGGGGCTCGTTCATCTGGCCGAACACGAGCATCGTCTTGTCGATCACGCCCGATTCCTTCATCTCCAGCCACAGGTCGTTGCCCTCGCGCGAGCGCTCGCCCACGCCGCAGAACGCACTCAGCCCGCCGTGCTCCTTCGCGAGGTTGTGGATCAGCTCCTGGATCAGCACCGTCTTGCCGACGCCCGCGCCGCCGAACAGGCCGACCTTGCCGCCCTTCGCATAGGGCGCGAGCAGGTCGATCACCTTGATGCCCGTCTCGAACATCTCCGTCGTCGGCGTCAGGTCCTCCACGCGCGGCGCGTCCTGGTGGATCTGACGGCGCTCGACGTCCGCCGGCAGCTCCTCGCCGAGGTCGATCGGTTCGCCCAGCAGGTTGAAGATCCGTCCCAGCGTCGCCTCGCCGACCGGCACCGTGATCGGGCCGCCCGTGTCGATCACCTCGACGCCGCGCGCCAGCCCGTCGGTCGTGTCCATCGCCACCGCGCGCACGCGATCGTCGCCCAGGTGCTGCTGCACCTCACACACGAGCACGTTCCCACCTGCCTCGGAGCTGATGCCGGGCGCCTCCTCGGCGGCGGCCGCCGCCGGACGCGCGATCGTGATCGCGTGGTTGATCTCGGGCAGCTTCTCGGGGAACACCGCCTCGATGACGACGCCCTGGATCTCCTCGATGCGTCCGACGTTGCGCGTCGCGCCGTCGCCCGACTCGGCCTCCGCGCGCCCGGGAGCGTCGGAGGGGTCAATTGTGGTGGTGGGTGCCATTGCTCTGTCGATTCTCCCTCTTATCTATTTCAATCTGGTAGTTGCCAGGCGCATGTTCTTGCCGTCAAGCCCGCTGGCAGGGTCGCTGAGCAAGCCAGACAAGGGCGCAGCGAGCGCCGTGTGCTCGGCACATAAGCGAGTGAGGACGCAGTATGGCGCAGCTCAGCGATCATGCCAGCCCCTCTGCGCCGGCCACTACCTCCATGATCTCCTGCGTGATCTCGGCCTGCCTGGCGCGGTTCATTTCGAGCGTCAGATCGGTGATGATCTCCCCCGCGTTCTCCGAGGCGTTGCGCATCGCCGTCATCTGCGCGCCGAAGAAGCCGGCCGCCGACTCGACCAGCGCACGGTAGATGGAGGTCTCGACATAGTCTGGCACGAGCCGCCTCAGGATCTCCTCCGCGTCGGGCTCGTACTCGACCAAGGCCCTGGGACCGGGTGCCGATGAGGACCTCGACCCCGACACCGATGCAGCCCGTGATCCAGATGCCGACCCCGACACCGACTCGGACCCCCCGTCCACCTCGCCCGAAGCGTCACGTTCTTCCTCGCCCGCGATCGTCGCGCTGGACAGCGGCAGCAGCGTCTCGCGGGTGACCTCCTGCGTCAGCGGCGAGACGTACGCGTTGTAGACGAGCTCGACCCGATCCACCGCGCCGGTCGTGTATGCCTCGATCAGCTCGCCCGCGATCTCGCGTGCGTCGGCGTAAGACGGTTTGTCGGTGAACCCCGTGTACGCGCCGCTGAGCTCGCGACCGCGGAACGTCAGCGAGGACACGCCGCGGCGCCCGGTGGCATACCAGACGGTCCGCAGCCCCTGCTCCTCCAGCTCCGTGCCGGCGCGGATGCCCGCGCGGATCACCTGCGAGTTGAACCCCCCCGCCAACCCGCGATCGCCGGTCACGAGCAGCAGTCCCACCGTGGAGACGGTCTCACGCTCGCCCAGCAGCTCCAGCCGCGACGCCTCCGCGCCGGCGTCCAGCGCAGCCTGCCTGGTCATCCGCCGCAGCGCGTCGGCGTAGGGGCGCAGCGCCGCGATCCGCTGCTCGGCCCGGCGCAGCCGCGCGGCCGCAACCATCTCCATCGCGCGGGTGATCTTCTGAATGTTCTTGACCGAGCCGATCCGGTTCTTGACGTCACGCTGCGAGGCCATGGCCGATACCCGCGCGCGGCGCTACGCCGCCTGGGCCTCCGGCTCGGGCGAGCGCTCGGCGGAGCCGTCGTGCGCCGGCGGGAGGGGCGTCGCGTCGTCCTCCAGCGGCTGGCCTTCCTCGTCGAG
This sequence comes from uncultured Solirubrobacterales bacterium, assembly GCA_963744245.1. Classification (GTDB taxonomy): domain Bacteria; phylum Actinomycetota; class Thermoleophilia; order Solirubrobacterales; family Solirubrobacteraceae; genus Palsa-744. The sequence continues at coordinate 1,639,362 of CAVUST010000001.1, read as the reverse complement.
GTCGTATCCGAAGTCCTCGGCGTATGCCTTCACCGCGTCACCCAGCGCCTGCTGGGTCTCATCCGACCAGTCGCCGCCGGCGATCTTCGCGCGCACGTCTGAGTGTGCGGAGTGCATTCGTTCGGTCAGCCCGACCAGGAACTCGGGCACGCGCTCGACGTTCAAGCGGTCCAGGAACCCGTTCGTGGCCGCATAGATCTGCGTGGTCTGATCCTCCACCGCCAGCGGCGCGCGCTCGTTCTGGTTGAGCGTCTTGACGATCCGCTCTCCGCGCGCGAGCGTGCGCTGGGTGTCCGCGTCGAGGTCCGAGCCGAACTGCGCGAACGCCTCGAGGTCGCGGTACTGCGAGAGCTCGAGCTTGATCCGCCCGGCGACCTTCTTCATCGGCCCGATCTGCGCGTTGCCGCCCACGCGCGAGACCGATATCCCGACGTTGATCGCCGGACGCACGCCCGAGTTGAACAGCTTCGGCTCGAGAAAGATCTGCCCGTCGGTGATCGAGATCACGTTCGTGGGAATGTACGCCGAGACGTCGCCGGCCTGCGTCTCGATCACCGGCAGCGCCGTCAGCGAGCCGCCGCCGAGCTCCTCGTTGAGCTTGACCGCGCGCTCCAACAGGCGCGAGTGCAGGTAGAACACGTCGCCCGGGTAGGCCTCCCTGCCGGGCGGACGGCGCAGCAGCAGGGACATCTGCCGGTAGGCGTAGGCGTGCTTGGTCAGATCGTCGTACACGCACAGCGCGTGGCGGCCGTTGTACAGGAAGTGCTCGCCCATCGCGCAGCCCGCGTAGGGCGCCATGAACTTGATCGGCGCCGCCTCGTCCGCGGAGGCCGCCACGATGATCGTGTTCTCGAGCGCCCCGTGATCCTCGAGCGTCTGCGCGAGCGCCACGACCGTGGACATGCGCTGGCCGATCGCCACGTACACCGACACGATGCCCGTGTCACGATTGTTGATGATCGCGTCGATCGCGATCGCCGTCTTGCCCGTCTGGCGATCGCCGATGATCAGCTCGCGCTGGCCGCGCCCGATCGGGATCATCGCGTCGATCGCCTTCAGCCCCGTCTGCATCGGTTCGGTCACCGGCTGGCGCTGCACCACGCCCGGCGCCTTGAACTCCGCCGGGCGGGTCTCGGAGGTGTGGATCTCGCCCTTGCCGTCCAGCGGGCGGCCCAGCGGATCGACGATCCGCCCGAGCATCTGCTCGCCCACGGGGATCTCCAGCAGCCGGCCGGTGCGCTTGACCGTGTCGCCCTCGCCGATCCGCTCCCACTCGCCGAACAGCACCGCGCCGACGTTGTCGGACTCGAGGTTCAGCGCCAGGCCGGTGACGCCGTGCGGCAGCTCGAGCATCTCGAACGACATGCAGTTCTCCAACCCGTGCAGGCGCGCGATGCCGTCCGCCACCGACAGCACGGTGCCGACCTCGGTCAGCTCGGCCTCGCCGGCGCCGAGTCCCGCGATGCGGCTCTTGAGGATGCTGGTTATCTCATCAGGGTTGATCTGCATGGCTGTCTCGGATGGCTCCTTGTCGGTGTCCGGTCGGTCGGTCGGCGATTGTTGTTCGGTCGGTCGAGGGTGGGTCGGCGCTCGCTGATCAGGCGGCGGCGGACGCCACCTGCTTGCGCAGCTGCTCCAGTCGGCTTCTGATCGAGGCGTCGAGGATCGAGTTCCCGACCCTGACGACGATTCCGCCAAGGACGTCGGGATCGACCTCGGCGCTCAGCTGAACTTTGCGGGAGGTGCTCTCGCCGATGCTCCGACCGATGCTCGCGGTCGTCGCCTCGTCCAGCGCGATCGCACTCGTCACCTGCACCGGCAGCACCCTGTGCGCCTGCGCCCACAGCCGCTCGTACTCGCGCCTGACGCGGAACACCACCGGCATCCGGTGATTCTCGATCAGCAGCTTCAGGAACTCGACGAACGCCTCGTCGGCGCCCTCCAGCAGCCCGCCGAGCGCCTGCTGCTTCTCGGCGGTGGAGAAGTAGGGCGAGAAGAAGAACAGCTTCAGCTCGCGGTTCTGCTCCAGTGCGTCGGCGAACTGGCCGAGCTGCTCGCGCAGCTCCTGCACCTTGCCCTGCTCCTCGGCCACCTGAAACAGCGAGCGGCCATACACCTGGGCGAGCTCCTCCATCAGTTGCTGCTCGCCCCGGATGACAGGCCCGAGAAGTCCAGCTCGCCCAGCGCCTCCTGCACGAGGCGCTTCTGGTCGGCGGCGTCGAGCGTCTTGCGCGTCACCTTCTCGGTGGCCATGATCGTCAGGTCGGCGACCTCGCGACGGATGCCGTCGATCGCGCGCTCGGTCGCCGCCTCGATCTCGCGCTCGGCGCGCCTGGCCGCCTCGGCGGCGATCCGCTGCGCCTGCTCTTTTGCCTCCTGCTCGTGGGACTCCGCGGTCTGGCGCGCGCGCTGGACGATCTCGTCCGACTGGGCGCGCGCCTCCTTCAAGCGCTCGCGGTACTCGGCCAGCAGCCTGTCGGCCTCCTCGCGCGTGCGCTGCGCGGAGTCGATCGAGTCTTCGATCGTCTTCTGCCGGCGTTCCAGCGCCTCGCTGATGCGCGGGAACGCGAGCTTGGCGAGCAGCACCATCGTGATGCCGAACACGAGCAGGGTCCACACCATCAAGCCGACGCCCGGCTTGATCAGGAAGCTGCCGTTGGAGGCGATGGGAAGCATCGAGGACGTCCGATCCTCAGACGATGAACGCGGCCAGCAGCCCGGCCACGAGCCCGTAGAAGAAGCAGGCCTCGGTCAGCGCGAACCCGAGCCACTGCAGCTGCGTGATCTCGTCGCGCATCTCCGGCTGACGGGTGATCGCCTCGATCGCCTTGCCGAAGATGATCCCGATGCCGACACCCGCGCCGACGGCGCCGAGACCGCCGCCGACTCCGAGGCCGATCGACTTGCCGGCCTTGGCGGTTTCTTCGGTCGCGGTGGCGAACAACGTTATTAGGGCTAGGTGCACATTCACTCCTTTTTTGGCGATTTTCGGCGTTAGTCGATGATGGTCCGGCGGTGGTGCTCAGGCTCTGCTTGGTGGATTGACTGGCGGATGCGGTTCTATCCGATGCGAGGACTCTTCAGTGATCTTCGGCGACCGCGCCGCCGAGGTAGATGGCGGTGAGCGTGGCGAATATGAACGCCTGCAAGGCCGCGACCAGGCCGACCTCGAACGCGAACAGCGCGATCCCGAACGGCAGCGTGAACCAGCCGAGCGCGGAGATGCCCAGGATCACCGCGAGCGCTCCCGCCATGAACAGGATGATCAGGTGACCCGCGAGGATGTTGGCGAACAGACGAATCGTCAACGACAGAATCCGCATCAGGTTCGACAGGACCTCCAGGAAGAAGATCGCCACCGCCATCCCCCCCGTGACGCCGCCCGGGACCAGCCCTTTCAGGTAGCCGATCGGGCCCTTCGCGCGCACGCCTTCGTACGTGTAGGACACGAACACCACCAGCGCGAGCGCGAGCGGGATCGCGATGTTGGCGGTCGACGCGTACAGCGAGAACGACGGGATGTGGGTCCCGAACACGCTCAGTTCGTGCTCGGTGTTCGTCGGCAGCGGGACGTAGCCGATCAGGTTCGAGAACATGATGAACAGGAACAGCGCCCCCACGAACGGGAACCACTTCGCCGCCATCCGCTCCTCCATCGCGCTGCCCGTGATGTTCTGGCGCATCAGCTGATACAGCGTCTCCACCGCGGCCTGCACCTTGTTCGGTCGCTGCTGCATGCGCCGCGCGATCCAGATCATGCTCACGCACGTCAGCGTCGCGGCCAGCACCAGGTAGAGCACGGCCTTGTTCAGCGAGAACGCGCCCAGGCTCACCCAGTTGTCGAGTTTGAACTCGTTCTGCGGTTCGAAGCTCGTGTTGCGCGTGCCGTGAAACCCGTAGAGGATCCCGAGCACGATCACGCCGCCGATCCACACGCCCGCCAGGATCAGCAGTTTTCGCTTCGTGCTCAGCTTTTGACGAGTGCCATTGTCGTTGTCGTCACTGCTCTCGCCCGCGTCGTTGCCGGCGACGGGGCTCGTCGCGAGGCTCTGGCCTCGGCTGTCCACGGCGGCGCTCACGAGGCGCTCGGCGTTCTGAGCGCGCCGGCGCGCGGCGGAGTCGCGCGCGTCACGAACGACATCACGAAGTAGACGGTGAACGCCGCCAGCACGAGCGCGGCCGCCATGATCCCGTCGTCCTTGCCGCCCGCGTATCGCGCGAGGATCACCGCCAGCGCGATCAGCCACAGCCGACCCATCATCCCCCCCACCTGCAGTCCGGCTTTGAGCTTCGGGTCCCCGGCGCGCAGGGCCTGCTCCTGCATCCACGCCATCCCGGCGCGCGTGAGCAGCCAGGCGCACGCCGCCACGAGGTAGCCCAGCAGCGGCAGGCCCGCGATCAGCACGAACGGGGCCGTCGCGAGCACCAGGCACACGTCGAGATAGCGCAGGGTGGCCACGTCAGCTCAGTGATCCCGGGGATCCGTGGCACGTCGTCCACAGGCGCCGGCGACCACGCGGCGGCGTTCCCAGCACGCGCACCTGCCAGCCATACGGGCAGGCACGCCGCGCGAGCCTGCGCCGGCGCGCCATGAGCCTCACTCCCACGCGCCGCGCCGGGGGTGTGCCACGCGCCGAGAAGTGCCCGGTGGCGAGGTGCCTCGTGCGACGGACGATCGGCGTTTCCTCGGGCAGCTTGCGGCGGTCCTCGACGGCCTCGGCGGCGTCCGCGGCGTCTGGTCCGTCGGCGTGCACGATCGGCGCCTGCCCGACGCCGCTCTCATCCGCTGCGACATACTCGTCCGCGGACACGCGATCGTCCTGGCCCCGACTGGACAGGGGCGAGTCGGCGCGACGGCGGCCGGCCTCGGCGTAACCTTCGTTGACCTCGAAATCTGGCATCTGTTCGTTGCCTCCTTGCAGGCGCAACCAACCACGCCCTTTACACGGACGGACGGTCTGACCCGGCGCCATTGCTGCTTCAGCGCTTGTGGGCCGCCTGCGATGACGTGTTCAGTCTACCTGGTATCAGACTTCGTAACAAGTTTGTGACATGCGCCACGCTACGTGGGCGGATTTTGCGAAGAATGGTTGCCTCAATGAGCATCGCCACTGCCAGCGTGGCGATGCCCGCGAGCACGTCCAGCACGTAGTGGTTGCCGGTGGCGAGCACGGCAAACGCCGTCATGCACGGGTACAGCAGCGCCACGCCGCGCACCCACGGGCTGCGCGACAGCCGCCACAGCGCGACCGAGCACCACGCGGCCCACGCCATGTGCAGCGAGGGCATCGCCGCCAGCTGGTTGGCGGCCGAAGCCAGCGCGCCCGTGTGCCAGGAGCCGAACGCGTGCGTCGAGGCCACGACGTCGCTGAACCCGTCCGCGCGGAGCATGCGCGGCGGAGCGACCGGATACAGCCAGAAGACCACAAACGCGATCACGTTCGTCAGCACCAGCGTGTTGCGCAGCGGCCTGTACAGATCGGCCCGGCGCACCCACAGCCAGCCCAGCAGGCCCAGCGTGACGATGAAGTGGGCGTTGTCGTAGTAGTCGGAGACGAGGAGTCCGAGCGTGTGATGGCCAGCCAGCCAGCGATCGAGCGAGAGCTCGGGGTCGATGCCCAGCCGGCGCTCCACCGCGAGCACGCCTTCGGCGTGGCTCAGTGCGGCGTGCAGCCTCAGCGGGGCGAAGTTCGTGATCGCGTCATACACCCAGCACAGCCACACGATCACCAGCGCCTCGGTCCACCAGCGCGGGCGCGTGGCCTGAGCACGCGCCAAGGTCCCGGCAGCCGGGCCGACCGCCACCGCGGAACCCGTGCGCCGATCTATCGAAACCGCGCCGGACAAGCCCCTGATGTTATCCGCCCGACCCGCAGTCAGGGCATCGTGGAGCGCAGCCCCCGCTGCGCGAGCGTGTCGAGCACGCGCGGCAGCGCCGCGACGGTGCGCCGCCAGGAATCGGGCGCGGAGTAGTCGTCGGCGTCGTGCAGCAGCAGCACCGCCCCCTCGCCGGCGCCATCGGTCACGCGCGCCGCGATCGACTCCGGCGTCGCCCGCGCCTCCCAGTCTCGGCCCCACTGGCTCCACAGCAGCGTGCGCCAGCCGTGCCCGCGCGCGACGCGCAGCGCCGTGGCGTTGAGCACGCCATAGGGCGGGCGGTACAGGCTCGGCGAGCGGCCCGTCTCGTCCTCGATGCTCGCCCGCGCACGGGCGACGTCCGAGCGCACCTGCCATGGCGCCAAGCGCAGCAGATTGCGGTGGCGGTCGCAGTGCAGAGCCACCTCATGACCGGCGGCCACGATCTCCGCCGCCAATCCGGGGTTGCGCCGAACCTGCTCACCCACCAGGAAGAACGTCGCCCGCACCCCCGCGCCGGCGAGGATCTCGAGCACCGCGGGCGTACCCTGCGCATGGGGACCGTCGTCGAACGTCAGCGCGTAGCCACTCCCGCTCGCCGTCCGGTCCTCGACCCCCAGCGAGCGGCGCAAACCGGGCCAGATTGGCTGCGGCGAGCGCGGGAGCAGCACGGGCCGGGAGCCGGCGAGCGCCGGCAGCAGATAGCTGCCCATCGCCAATCCGGCCGCCGCGCCGGCGGTACGGCGGCGGTGAGTGCGATGATCGTGGGTGGACATGGTCGATCTTGTGCTGGGAATCGGGGCCGCCGTGGGAGCGTCGGTCTTCTACAGCCTAGGGATCGCCCTTCAGGCGATGGACGCCAAGGAGGCGCCCCGGGAAGAGCATCTGCGCCTGGCGCTGGTCTGGGGACTGATCAGGCGCGGGCGCTGGATGCTCGGCACGGGCCTGTCGATCATCGGCTGGCCGCTGCAGGTGCTGGCGTTGCTGCTCGCACCGCTGGTGGTGGTGCAGCCCGCGCTCGCCGCCGGCCTGGTCGTGCTGCTGCTCCTGGGGCAGCGGATGCTCGGCGAGCACGCCGGACGCCACGAGCACATCGCGATCGCGGCGATCGTGATCGGGGTGATCGGGGCGGGCCTGTGCGCGCCGCCGCGCAGCACCGGTCACACCTCCGAGCGGCTGACGATCGGCATCGTGCTGCTGGGCCTCGGCCTGGCCAGCCTGCTGCCCTACGTGCTGCGCGCGATTCGTCGTTCGCCCGCGTCGGTGACGATGCTCGGCGCCGGTCTCGCCTTCGGCTGGAGCGGGATCGCGACCAAGCTCGCCTCCGACGACCTCTCCGCCGGACACCTCGTGATCGCCGCCGCGTGGGGGCTTGCGACGGCGGCGGCGTCCGCCGTCGGCGTGCTCAGCGAGACGAGCTCGCTGCAGTCCCGGCCGGCGATCCAGGTGGCGCCGGTCGTGTTCGTGACTCAGACGATCGTGCCCGTCGCAGTCGCGCCGCTGCTGTTCGGCGAGCGCTTCTCCGACACCCCGCTCGGCGGCGTGCCGCTCGCGCTCTCGCTGGCGCTGCTCGTGACCGGCGCCGCCGCGCTCGTGCGCTCGCCCGTGCTGCTGGCCCTGATGGGTGGTGAGCCGATCAGCCACGACAGCGGCTCCACCCCCAGCCCGTCCCCACCGAGCGAGGAGACGATCCGCTCGAGCCCCGCCACCGAGGCGAATGACCCGTCGAGCGTCACAACCAGCACTTCCCCGGCGCGCGCGGGTCGCTGAGGCAGCGAGCTGCTCGCGCTCAGGCGCAGCGCGCCGCTGACCGGTTTGGCGTCGGCCGTGCGCGCCAGCACGAGCTGCCCCACGGTCAGCCCGCCCCGCGGCTGCAGGAAGTAGAAGCGATGACGCAGTCCCAGCGCGCGCGCCTGCGCGCGCAGCGTGCCGCGCGCTTTGACCCAGCGCAGCAGTGGGCCCGAGTCCGGGATGGCCGGCAGCAGTTCGTCGCCGAGCGCGCGCACCCTGGAGATCGTCGCGGGCTTCGGCACCGTGCCCGCGTCGGCGAAGGAGACGTGGATGCCGCGCCCCGCCAGCTCGGCCGCGACGAGCGTCTCCTCGGCCGCCGGCACGCGCGCGATCACGCCGACGTCGCGCTGATCGGTGTTGACCCGTGCGAGTGGCTGCACGTGCAGGATCTTCGCGGCCAGCACGGTCACCTCGTCGGTGGACATCGTCCACATGCTCACCCCCAGCAGCAGCAGCAGCGGCGTGAGGAACGCCACCAGCCGCAGCCGCCACAGCGGGATCGGGATGACGCGCCTGGGCGCGTCGAGCACCAGCTCGGCGGCCGTCGCCTCGGTGGCAGCCGCCGTCGTCTCGGGCGCCGCGACCTCGAGCGTCGGGCCGCTCCGAGCCTCCGCACCACTCCGAGCCTCCGCGGCACTCCAAGCCTCCGAGCCGCTCCGAACTCCCGCGCCGGCTCTCTCGTCAAGCTCGCGCGCGGGCGGCGAGGCCGGGCTCTCGCTCGCGACGGCCGGGGCGACTTCGGCGAAGCTCGCGCGCACGTGCGCGCGCAGCTCGGTCGTGTCGTTGGCGAGCCGCAGCAGGCTCAGGTCGGCCATCGCGCGCGTGTTCAACCGCGCGTGCCCGACCGGCAGCCCGTAGGAGACCACGGGTGTGCCCGCAGCCTTCGCCTCCAGGCAGGTGACGCCGCCGGTGGAGTGCACGAGCACGTCGGCGGCCGCCAGCAGGCGCGGCATCTCGTTGGTGAATCCGTACACGTGCACGCGCTCCTGGCCCGCGAAGTCCGAGCTCAGCCGCTCGCGCAGCTGATCGTTGCGTCCCGCCAGGCAGACGATCGCGCCGATCTCGGGCTCGCGCAGCAGCTCGCGCACGGCGCCTGTTATGTCCCCCACGCCCCAGCCGCCGCCGGAGACGACGACCATCCTGCCCTCCTCGGGCAGACCCAGCGCGCGGCGGGCCTGCAGCGGGCAGCGCGGAGTGGTGAACTCGGCGGAGATCAGCGGGCTGACGAGCTGCGCGCTGCCCGCGCCGGCGATCCGCTCCACCGGGCTCATCGACTCTCCGTACATCACCAGGTGCATGTCGATGCCCGGCTGCGCCCAGAAGAACAGGCCGGTGAGGTCGGTGATCGTCGCCACCGTGGGACACTGAATCGCGTGGGTGCGGCGCAGGCGCGCAAGCACGACGGTCACCGCCGGGTAGGTCGAGACGACCACGTCGGGGTCGTGCTCGGCGATCCGGCGCGCCAGCGGACGCGAGCCGAACAGGCACAGCAGCCGCCGCGCCGCCCAGCGGATCGGCGCGACACGCTCCAGCAGCCAGTACACGACGGTGTACGTCCAGGGCATGAACCGCAGCTGCACCCTGTATCCGTCCTCGACGACCGGTTGCAGCAGGCGCCCCATCGCGGCCAGCCCGTCGATCACGGTCACCTCGGCCGGCTGCCCGGATTCCTCGATCTGGCGCGCCAGCGCACGGGCGGCGGCGGCGTGACCCTCACCCACGTCCGCGGACAGGACCAGCACGCGTTGCGGGTCGTGCGCGGGGCGCGGGCTGGATTTGCGTTGACGGCGTCGCATGTGCCTGATCAGACCTTCGCCCGCGCTACGGGCGGTCCTGCTCGAAACGCGTGCCCACGGACGAAATGCTCGCGGGAGGCTTCGTGGGCCTGCCTCCACAGGGTACGTGACATGTCAGATGCTTGCAGGACAGGAGGACGTGTCGCATCCGGACGTGCCGATCTTTTCGAGACACGTCCCAAGACGTAACAATGAACCGCATCGAGGCCACGACTCCGATACCCGGGCGCATAGGAGACGCCGGACGGCGCACGCCCGTCCGCGCGGACGGGGCTGCCGAGGCGATCCAGGGCCATCCCTCGCGGGCGCTGCGCGCGCTCGGCGCGGTCGGGCTGCTCGGGATCCTGGCGAGCGTGCTGCTGCTGAGCGCCGGCGCGGCGGACGGTCCGTCAGGGTACGTGCCCGCCCGCACCGGGGGCTGGCCGGACTGGCTGGCCGGACCGTTGCGGGGTCTTGGCGCCGGTGCGATCTCCTCGGGCGAGTTTCAGGCGCTCACCCTGAGCATGTGCGCCGGATACGCCGCGGTGCTGGTGGCGGCGCACGCACGCGCGCTGTCGCTGCGCGCGATCGTCGTGGCGATCGTGGCCGCGAACCTGACTCTGCTGCTCGGCCCGCCGCTGATCTCCCAGGACGTGTTCGGCTACCTGGCGTTTGCCCGCATGGGCGTGCTGCACGGCCTCGACCCCTATACGCACGTGGCGTTCCAGGCGCCCACCGACCCGATCTACCCGTTCATCGGCTGGCCGTATCAGCACTCCCCCTATGGACCGCTGTTCACGCTCGCAAGCTACGCCACGGCGCCGCTGGGGCTCGCGGGGGGACTGTGGACGTTGAAGGCGGCCGCGGTCGCCGGCAGCCTCGCCGCCGTGGCGCTGACCACGCGCGCTGCGGGCGCGCTGGGTCGCTCGCGGCGCTACGCCGCGGCGTTCGTCGGCCTGAACCCGGTGATGCTGGAGCTCGCCGTGGGCGGCGCGCACAACGACACGATCGTGCTCGCGTTCCTCGCGGGAGCGCTCGCGCTCACCGCCGGGACCGCCATGACCGCGGGGGCTGCCGGCGCCGCGGGAGCCGCCGGCGCCGCCCCGGTCGGCGGGGACGGCGCGCGGGCGGACGTCTATGGCGGCGGGACGACCGGGCGCACTCCCCACTATCGCGCGGGGGCACTGGCGCTGGCGGCCGGCGTCGGCGTGAAGGTGACGGCGGGGATCGTGCTCCCGTTCCTGGTGCTCGCGCCCTCTGACCGGCGCGAGCGCGCGCGTGTGGCCCTCGCCGCAATTCTCGGTCTGGCGCTCGTGGCGGGCGTCGGGCTGATCGGGTTCGGCTCGCATGCGCTCGGCTTCGTCAACGCCGTCGGCGAGCAGCAGCAGCTGGTGGCCGTCCACAGCATTCCCGCCGAGACCGCGCGGCTGGTGGGCCTGCAGGGGACGCCGGGCTGGTGGCGACACTGCTTCCTGGCCGCGTTCGTGCTCGTGCTGGGCTACGCGCTGTGGCGCACCGCGCGCGGCGCGGCGGACTGGCGCGTGGCCGCCGGCTGGAGCACGCTGGCGCTGCTGCTGTCCACAGCCTGGCTGCTGCCGTGGTATGCGATCTGGCCGCTACCGCTGGCGGCCGTCGGCGGCAATCGGCGCCTGCGCGCCGCCACGCTGCTCGTCTGTGCCTACGCGATCCTGATTCACCTGCCGCTCGCCGACCCGCTGCTCAGCGCGCCCATCCTCCACGCCGAACCCCACCACGGGCACGTCGGCGCGCTCGGGCGCTGAGGCGGCCCGAGCGGCCGGTGGCGGTGAGACCGCCGGGGGCGGGGAGTCGTGGGCCTGTGCGCCGGACACCGTCTGAAACTCGCCGGTCTCGAAGTCCCGCGCCACGTCGCGCTCGATCTCCGCGGGCGAGGCGTCCGGGCGCAGCCGGCGCAGGCGGATCGCGTCCAGGCGGCGGAACTTGAATATCTCCAGCACGTACACGAGGTACACGCTGGCCGCCACCACGACCAGCCCGATGGCGATCATCACCAGCGCCCAGCCGCTGTGCAGGTGACCGTGATGGTCTGAGTAGGGGACGAACCGCAACGCCAGCGCGAGCCCGGCGAGCAGCAACGTCCACGCGTACAGGTAGGCGATCGTGCGCCTGCTGGAGAAGCCGATGCGAGCCATGCGATGGTGGAAGTGCTCGCTGTCGGGCCGGTAGATCGGCTGCTTGTACTTCAAGCGCTTGAGCACCACGAAGGTCGTGTCCAGGAACGGCACCGCGAGCAGGATCAACGGCAGCACGAACGACACCACGGCCGTCGTCTTGACCGCGGCCTCGACCGTGATCACACCCATCAGCAGTCCCAGCAGGTTCGCGCCGCAGTCGCCCATGAAGCTGGACGCGGGCGGGAAGTTGTAGATCAGGAAGCCGAGCGCCGCGCCCGCGGTGAGCGCGGCGAGCACGCCGGGCTGCTGGCGCCCGAGATCGAAGGCGATCACCGCCATCGCCGCGGCGATGATCGCGCACACGCCCGCGGCCAGGCCGTCGACGCCGTCGGAGAAGTTGACGACGTTCATCATCGCCACGAGCCCGATCACGGTCAGGATCGGCCCGGCGTTCGTGACACCGGCGTTGGGCAGCGCGAGTTTGCCGGCGAACGGCAGCGTGATCGCTTTCACCGCCACGCCGTAGTGCACGACGATCACCGCCGCCAGCACCTGCCCGGCGAGCTTGACCACAGGCGGGAGCTCGAAGCGATCGTCCAGCGCGCCCACGAGCGTGATCAGGGCGGCGGCGAGCAGGACGCCCTGCCACAGACGACGCTCTTCGTAGTAGCCGCTCGGCAGCCATGTCAGCATCGCGACCAGCACCCCGCCGAAGATCGCCAGCCCCCCGAGCAGCGGCGTCGGGCGTTCGGACAGGCCGCGCTCGCGTGGCTCGTCGATCGCGCCGACCGCACGAGCGAGCCGCATCGTCAGCGGCGTCAGCAGCGCGGTCACGGCCGCGGCCACCAGGCCGGCGTAGAGCGCGTCGAGTGGCGTCGGGTGGGACATCGACTCGCGCACAGCATCGCAGGCGCCGGGGTCATACGCGACCGCCGACCCGCCGGCGCGCGGATCGCTACGACAGCATGCGCTCGATCTCCGCGTGTCCGAGTGGGCCGGGGCGCACGATGCGCCACTCCCCCGAGCGCTCGTAGGCGCGCAGGTCCAGGACGGTCGAGGCGACGCCCGGCAACTCCCCGCCGTCGAGCGTCAGCTCGGCGCCGGCGCGTATCGAGGCGGGCACGTCGGCCAGTCGCCGCGCCTCGGGGCCGCCGGAGAGGTTGGCGCTCGACTGCAGCAGCGGCCGCTCGCAGGCGGCGAGCGCGGCGAGCCGGGGCGCCAGCGAGGGCACGCGCAGACCGAGGGTTGCCGGCGCGCCCCGGTCGGACCCGCACGCGAGCGGAAAGCGGCGCTCGGGGTTGGGCAGCAGCAGCGTCAGCGGACCCGGCAGCAGCGCTCGCAGCGCTGCCTGCTCGCGCGGTCCCAGCTCGCCTAGCGCGCCCAGGGCGAAGTGCAGCGCGAAGAACATGACGGCGGCCGGTCGCATGGGAGGGCGGCCCTTGAGCTCGTACAGCCGCCTCACCGCGGGCTCGCTGTCGGGGTCACAGCCGAGGCCATAGACGGTGTCGGCCGGGAACACGGCCACGCCGGCGCGGGCCAGGCACTCGCCGAGGGCCTCCGCGTCGGCGCCGGTGAGCGGGTGTGGCCGGGCCTTGGGCTCGGGTTGCAGCTCAGGCTCGGGGCGCAACTCGGCCCCGGGTTGGGAATCGGGCTGCGAAGGCGCGTGGCTCATCGGCCGCCCACGGTGACACGCTCGATGCCGGCGAGGTCGCGCTCGCTGCGAACCTCGGCGAAGCCGGCCACTCCCAGCAGCTCGCGCACCGCGGGCGCCTGCCCGGCGCCGTGCTCCAGCGCGATCGTCCGCACCCGCTCGCGTGCGGACGCCTGGGCGATCAGCGCGCGGATGCAGTCCAGCCCGTCCGCCCCGGCGAACAGCGCGCAGGGCGGCTCGTGGCGCACGATCTCCGGCGCCAACGACGCCCGCTCGGACTCGGCGACGTAGGGCGGGTTGGCGAGGATCGCGTCGTGCTCGTCGGGGATCTCGGCGAGCAGGTCGGCGTGCAGCCAGTCCACGCGCAGGGCGAGTCGCTGCCCGTTGGCGCGCGCCACCGCCAGCGCGTCCTCACTGAGGTCGCTGCCGGCGACGTGCAGGTCCGGGCGCTCGAGCGCGAGCGCGAGCGCGACCGCGCCGCTGCCGGTGCCCACGTCGAGCGCGCGCGCGCGCGCGGGCAGCAGTGCGACGGCGATCTCGACCAGCAGCTCGGTCTCCGGGCGCGGGATCAGCGCGCGGCGGTCCACGGACAGCTCCAGATGGCGGAAGCCGCGCGTGCCGGTGATGTAGGCGACGGGCTCGCGCTGCACGGCACGGCGGCGTACCGCGTCCTGCACGACCCGCACATGCGGCCCTGAGACCGTGAGGTCGCGGTCGGTCAGCAGGCGCTCGCGCGGGACGCCGAGCACGTGCGCGAGCAGCAGTTCGGCGTCCAGCCGGGGTGTCTCGCAGCCCGCCGCTGCGATCGCGGTGATCGCCCCGTCGAGCGCATCGCGAACGGGGGTGGCGCCGGTCGTGTCCCGCACACCACTCAGACCGCCCACGCCAAGCCCTTTACGTCTTCAAACGACAAAGCTCACCACGCCCTTTACGTGCTTGCAACAACAAGCCTAAGCGGTGGCCTGGGCCTGCAGGCGCCGGCGGCGCTCGTCGGCCTGCAGCGCGGCGGTGAGCTCGTCGAGCTGGCCTTCGAGAACCTGGTCGAGGTTGTGGACGGTGAGCTTGATGCGGTGGTCGGTGACGCGGCGCTCGCCGTAGTTGTAGGTGCGGATCTTCTCGGCGCGATCGCCGGTGCCGACCTGCGAGCGGCGATCGGCCGCGAGCTCCGCCTGCTGCTCGGCCAGCGCGCGCTCGTACAGGCGCGCGCGCAGCACGCGCAGCGCCTTCTCGCGGTTCTGCAGCTGGGACTTCTCGTCCTGCATCGAGACGACGATGCCCGAGGGCCTGTGCGTGATGCGCACGGCCGAGTCGGTCGTGTTGACCGACTGCCCGCCCGGACCGGAGGAGCGGTAGACGTCGATCTGCAGCTCGTTCGGGTCGACCTCCACGTCCACCGCCTCGGCTTCGGGGAGCACGGCGACGGTCGCGGTGGAGGTGTGTACGCGCCCCTGGGACTCGGTCTCTGGGACGCGCTGCACGCGGTGGGTGCCACCCTCGAACTTGAACACCGAGTAGGCGCCGTCGCCGCGGATCGCGAACGTGTACTTGCCCTCGCCTACGTCCATCGACTCGCTGCCGAAGCCGAGACGCTCGGCGTAGCGGGTGAGCATCCGGTGGAGATCGCCGGCCCACAGGCCGGCCTCGTCACCGCCGGCGCCGCCCTGGACTTCGACGATCACGTTGTGCTCGTCGCTGGGATCGCGCTCGATCATCGCCAGGCGAATCTCCTCCTCGATCTGCTCGATTCGCTCGCGCGCGCCGCTCAGCTCCTCGCGCATCTCCGCGTCCTCGCCCATCTCCGCAAGCAGCTCCTCCGCGCCCGCCGCGTCGTCTTGGGCCAGGCGCCACTGCGCCGCGAGCTTCGCCCCCGGCTCGAGCTGGCTGTAGGCACGGCCGACTTCCGCGTAGCGCTCGCGGTCGGAGATCACCTCGGGGTCGGTCATCTGCGCGCCGAGCTCGGCGAAGCGCGTCTCGATCTGCTCGACGAGGTCCTCGATCATCGTGATCGGAGTCTAGGGAGCGGGCTTACCGAGATCCGGTAGGCGGCGGCACTCCGAGCTGGCGGCAGATTCCGCGAGCGGTCGCCGGCTTGATCTCTCGGTGACGTGGCATGGTGGTTCGTTGGCCGGTCGCGACGTTTTGCCAAGACTCGTGCTTGGCGGCCTGCCGGAGAAGCTGACAACCGCTGGCGATCAGGTGGCGTTCGAGAGCACGCTTCTTCACGCAGCGATCTCAACCGGCTCAACAAGCGCCCAGCCGGTCTGCGGGATCGACTCACCGCGTTCGCGGCGCTCCTCGAGCACCAGAGCGATCGCATCCAGGGCCATCGCCCGCGCCTGCTCGAGCCCCTCGCCTTGCGTGTGGACCTCGGGCAACTCGGGAACATGTGCGTAAACCCAGCCCTCGCCAGCATCCTCGTAGACGACGTTGAACGTGAGTCCGCTCATGCACACCACACTAGCGTCTACGCCACGACCTCCACGCCGACGAGGTCGGCGGCGGACAGCTCGCCGGGCGTCTCGCGCTCGAGCACCGCCTGCAGCGCGGCGATCGCGACCGCGAGCTGGTCGAGGTCGGGCTCGCGCGTGGTCAGCAGCTGCAGCTTCAGCCCGGGCCACATCACCGCGCGCACCCAGCCGCGGCGGCGGTTGCGCCCGGCGAACTTGATCAGCTCGAAGGAGATGCCGGCGATCAGGGGCACGCCGAGGATGCGGGTGAGCACCAGCCAGTACCAGGCGGGGAGACCGATCGGAGCGAACACGAAGATCGCCACGATCATCACGACGAGCAGAAAGGAGGTGCCGCAGCGCGGGTGCAGGCGCGAGAAGCGCTGCGCGTTGACGGGCGTCAACGGCAGGCCGGCCTCGAAGCAGGAGATCGTCTTGTGCTCAGCGCCGTGGTACTCGAACACGCGCCGCAGGTCGCGGATGCGCGAGAGCAGGAACATGTAGCCGAGGAAGATCGTCGTGCGGATGATGCCCTCGATCACCCAGAAGAGGACCGAGCTGTGCAGCTGACCCTTGATCAGGCTGGTGAGGCCGACGGGGACGAGGAAGAACAGGACGATCGCGAGCAGCAGCGCGACGACGACCGTGCCGGCCCACACGCCGCGTGGGATCTCCTGGGGCTCTGCGTCCTGCTCGTCGGGCGGGAGCTGGGCGTTGGCGGAGACCTCCAGCGCCCGAAAGCCGATGCCCAGCGATCCCCCGAGCGCGACGACTCCGCGCACGATCGGCAGACGCAGCAGGCGGTGGCGCTGCATGACGGAGGCGAGCGGGAACGTGCTCACCTCGATCTCCCCGAGCGCGGCCTCCTCGGGCGAGCGGTGGGGTTCCTCGCGCAATTGCTCGATGCTGGGCTTGCGCACGGCGACGGCCCAGTTGGACACGCCGCGCATCATCACGCCCTCGAGCACGGCCTGGCCGCCGACGGGGGCGTCGCGCTGGGCGCTCAGCTCACCGTCGGGCTCGAGCGCGACCTCCGCGCCGACCGGGACGTCCCCGAGCGCACGATCGAGGCCGTGCGCGACAGAAGCCGCCGGGGGCGCCTGCAGGGCGCTCGCCCGCACCCCTTCGCCGCGACGAGACATGTCCTCACCCCCTGGCGGACGAGAGGACATGCTCGGTCCGTCAGGAAGCCTTGGCCTGAGCGGCGGCGCGGCCCTTGGCCATGCGCCGCTGGAAGCGCTCGACGCGCCCGCCGGTGTCCACCAGCTTCTGGCGGCCGGTGTAGAAGGGGTGGCAGTTGGAGCAGACCTCGACGTGCAGCTCCTCCTGGGTCGCGCGCGTGAGGAACTCGTTGCCGCAGGTGCAGCGCACGTGGGCCTGCACGTAGTTGGGATGGATGTCGGTCTTCATCGTCCGATCATTCTAGCGGCGGGGACGGGGAGGGAGTCACGGGCGCCGGTTGCGAGCACTTGCGGGTGCGCCGTTCGTCGCGCTTGATCGTATGACCGTGCGCACCCAGCCAACGGAAGCTGACGAGCCCCTTGTAGTCGGCCGGGGCGGAGAGGTTGGTGACCTGCTTGACGTACTTGTAGACGCTCACGCCGGGATCGGACGCGCGCCACACGCCAAGGCCGGGGGCGGCGACCGCGTGGTAGCCCGTTTCGCCCGGCATCCGCTCCAGCAGTTCGAAGCGCATCGACATGCGCGTCGCCCCTGCAATCGTCGTCATTTCACCGGAGAACGTGGCCGAGCGTTCGGCTGCTTCGCCGGCGGTCAGGCATTGCGTGAGCGAGGCCGAGGCAGGAGCCGTGTTGCCGGCGGCGAGCACGTCCGCGGCCACACCGGCGAGCCCCTCCGCGCGCGCGCCGCCCGCGAACACCACCGACAGCAGGGCCAGCCCGCACGCAAAGGCGAGGAGCGGGCGCCTGCCGCTGATGGCGGTCCTGGCGGAGGTCAGATCCATGACATCCCTCTAACACCACTTTCACGCGCATGTTTCGCACTGGACTTGAAGGACCCCCGATAGTTTCGTCCCAAGCGCGGCGTACCGTCGATCGCATGAAGGTTCGGTCGATCATCAAGCTCATCGAATGGGATGGCTGGCGACAGGTTCGCCAGACAGGCAGCCACCGCCAGTTTCGCCACCCGAGCAAGCCGGGTAAAATGACTGTCGCGGGTCTCCCCAACGATGACTTGCATCCCAAGACCAGAGCGAGCATCATGGAGCAGGCAGGTTTGAAGCGATGATCGAGACCGAGCGCTATCTGATCCTCGTCGAGGGCGGTCCTCCCTCGAACTACTCAGCGTGGTCGCCAGACGTGACTGGCTGCGTGGCCACCGGCGAGACGATCGAGGAGTGCGTCAGCGAGATGCGCACAGCGCTGGCAAGCCATGTCGACCTGATGCGCGAGGACGGAGAAGCGCTCCCCAAGCCAAACGGACCCGGCGTCTACGTCGAGCGCCCCGTGGCAGCATAGATCTCAGGTTATCTGGTAAAGCGGCCCGTCGCCCCCCTCGGGCGTCGTCAGCCGCCCGCCCTTGGCGGTGATCGCGCCGCACTGCACGCAGTTGGTGTAGTTGACGATCACGTCGACCTCGCCGTGCTCGGGGGCGTCCTCGGGGATCTCGTAGACGCCCGCGGGGCACATCCAGCGCCACGTCTCGGCTAGCTCGCGCGGGACGTGCTTCTGCACGCGGATGTGGTTCGGCGCGTCGTCGCGCGTGGCGTTGCCGGTGATGAACACCGAGGAGAGCTTGTCGAAGGTGTACTTGCCGTCGGGCTTGGGGTATGAGTCCTTGGTCTTGCCGATGAACATCGGCTTTGAGTCGTTGCGGTGCAGCGCCCAGCGTCCGCCCGGGAAGCGGCCCTTCGTGGCGATCATCAGGTTGACGAGCGGCCCGCCCCTGAGGAGGCCTTTCTGGAATGGCTGGCGCGTGTTGCGCTGTTCCCACATGTCTTTGCCGATGATCGAGTCCTCGACCGCCTGCTCGTAGTTCTCGAACGACGATTCGCCCCGCTTGAGCGCCGCGTAGATCGACTCGGCGGCGAGCATTCCGGACTTGATCGCGTAGTGCACGCCCTTCAGCGACGCGAGGTTCATGATCCCGGCCGCGTCGCCGATGAGCACAGCGCCGGGCATCGACAGCTTGGGCATCGCCCAGTAGCCGCCGGCCGGCAGCGCCTTCGCGCCCCAGGCGACGCGCTCGCCGCCGTCGAGCACGCCTTTGAAGAGGGGGTGCGTCTTGATCTGCTGGAGCAGGTCGTGCGCCGAGGTGGTGGCGTCGGCATAGTCGAGGTCGATGATGAAGCCGATGCTGACGAGATCCTCGCCGGTCTTCTCGTCCTTCATCGGGTACATCCACGACCCGCCGATCTGCCCATACTTGGCGGAGATCTTCAACGGCCAGCCGGCGAGCGTGTGAATTACGCGGTCCAGCGGCTGCTTGACCTTCCACACCTCCTTGACACCCAGCTCCCACACCTGCGGTTCGCGGTTCTTGGCGAGGTCGAACTCCTTGATCGCCGCGCCGGTGACGTGCCCCCAGCAGCCCTCGGCGAGCACCGTCGCCTGGGCCTTGATGTCGGTGCCGGGCTCGAAGTTACCGAGCGGCTCACCGTCCTTGCCGCGACCCTTGTCCCCTGAGCGCACGCCCATGACGCGCCCGTCCTGCACGATCAGCTGCGTCGCGGCGGTCTCGGTGAGGACGTACGCGCCCGCCTCCTCGGCCTGGCGCTGCTGATAACGCGCGAGCGAGGAGACCGAGACGACCTCGTTGCCCTTGTTGTGCTGAGGCGGCGGTGGCGGGATGCGGAGCTTCGTCTTGCCGTTGGGCAGGACGTACACCGACTCTTTCTCGACCTCGCCGAACGCGAACCCCTCTTCGCGCCACTGCTTGCGGGTCATGTCCGGAAACAGCTCTTCCAGCGGCCCCGGGCGCATGACCGCGCCGGACAGGTTGTGCCCGCCACAGGTCTTGGCCTTCTCAACGACAGCCACCGGGACTTCGCCCAGGCGCTCCATGAGATCGCCCCCGCTCGCCGCATCGTCGGCCAGCAGCTGCAGCAGGCGGTTGGCGCAGGCCAGGCCCGCGGTGCCGCCGCCGACGATCGCCACGCCTACCTCGATCAGCTCGTCCTCTGAGTCGAGGCCGCGCTTGACGAACTCCTTCTGCGAATCGACCGGCGGCGGGTAGGCCGCCGGTATGACCTTGCCGTTGCGAGAGCCGTTATGCGATGACATCGCCGGACCTCTTTCTGCGCTCAACTGTGCGTCTCATGACCAAGCTGGGCGACGCGGGTCGGTGAAGGGCGTATTGGTAATACGTCCAAGACGGCACGTGGCGATCCAGCGCAGTGTCAGGGGACGCACAGTCAGCTCGCCTTCTTGGCCTTCACGGCCTCGGTGAGCTTCGGCAGGATCTTGTTCAGATCGCCGACGATTCCCAGGTCGGAGAACTCGAAGATCGGCGCGTTGGAGTCCTTGTTGATCGCGACGATGTTCTCCGAGGCCTGCATCCCGACCTTGTGCTGGATCGCCCCAGAGATGCCCGCGGCGAGATACAGCTTCGGCGCGACCGTCTTGCCGGTCTGGCCGATCTGCGCGGCGTACGGGTACCAGCCGGCGTCGACCACCGCGCGGGTGGCGGCGACGGCCGAGTTGCCGCCGAACGCCGCGGCCAGCTCCTCGGCGAGCTGGAAGCCCTCGGCCTTGCCGAGGCCGCGACCGCCCGCGACGAGGACGTCGGCGCCCTCGATGTCGACGTCGGCGCCGCGCTGCTCGCCGCGCGTGAGCATCGTCGCCTGCTGAGCCTGCGGGCTCAACTGGAAGCTGAGCTGCTCGACCGCGGCGTCGCCCGCCCCTGACTCCTTGATCTCGAACGCGTTCAGGCGACCGATGACGATGCCGACCTCAGAGCGGTACTTGATCTCGGAGATCGCCGAGTCGCCCAGGATCGGACGCTCCGCGATCAGCGCGCCACCCTCGGCGCGCACCGCGGTGACCTCCATCGCGACGCCGGCGCCCAAACGTGCGGCCAGGCCGGCGCCGATCTCGAAGCCGAGCAAGCCGCCGCCGAACAGCGCGTAGGAGTAGTCACCGCCTGAGATCGCCGCGGCCATCGCATCGACCAGGGGCTGCGCGAGTCCTTCGGGCCCCTCGGCGACGAGCACCTTCTTGGCGCCGTACTTGCCCAATGACGCAGCCAGCTCCTGCGGGACGTTCTCGCCGAGCATGACCACGTGCGCCTCGCCGCCGAGCTGCGCGGCGAGCTTGGCGCCCTCGGAGACCGCGCCGAGCGAGTTCTTGTTGATCGCGCCGTCGTAGTGCAGCGCGTAGACCAGGATGTTCGCCATTGTCAGATCACCGGCTCCTTCAAATACGGGAGGGGGTACTGGGGGAGGGCCACGTGCCCTCCCCCAGATCTATGCAGGATGTTTGCCATTCAGATCAGCTTCCTCTCGTCGAGCCAGGCGACGATTCTCTCGACGGTCTCGCCGGTGTCCTCGTCCTCGATGATCTCGCCGGCGGACTTCGCGGGCGGCGCCTTGGCGGCGACCCACTGGGCGGCGGAGTTCTCGCCTCCGACCTTGCTCGCGTCGATGCCGACGTCGGCGGCGGTGACGGCGTCCAGGGGCTTCTTCTTGGCGCCCATGATCGCCTTCAGCGAGGGATAGCGCGGCTCGTTGATGGCGTCGCCGACGGAGATCACCGCCGGCAGCTTGATCTGCACGGTGTCATACCCGTACTCGGCCTGGCGCTCGCAGCGCAGCGCCTCGGAGTCTCCTATGTCCATCTTGATCACTTGGGTCAGCGATGGCATGCCGAGGTGCTCGGCGACGACCGCGCCGATCGTGTAGCACTCGCCGTCGTCGGACTGCTGGCCGAGCAGCACCAGGTCGGGGCTCTCGCGCTGCAGCGTCTGCGCCAGCGCGTAGCCGGTCGCCGCGACGTCCGAGCCGGCGACGGCCGGATCGGAGAGGTGCACGGAGCGGTCGGCGCCGAGCGAGACGGCCTTGTGCAGGGCGCGCACGGCGCTGTCGGGGCCCATCGTCACGGCGACGACCTCCTCGACGGGCACGGCGCCGCCCTCCTTGATCTGCATCGCCGCCTCGATGGCGTGCGTGTCATACGGGTTGAGGTTCTTCTCCCCGCTGCGGTCCATGCGCCCCGTCGAGGGATCGATGCGCTTCTCGACGGCGGCGTCCGGGACCTCCTTTACAAGGACGCATATCTTCATTTCCAGGTCTACTCCTTGGGCTGTGGTGAGTGAATCCTACTCGATCCGGCAGTTGACTGACTGGTCAATCGGTCGCGGGCACGGTCTGCGTGGCGCGAGCTCAGTCGGTGACGGCGCCGCGGATGAAGTCGACGATCGACTGGGTGGAGGCGCCTGGCGTGAACACCTCGGCGACGCCCAGCTCCTTCAGCTCGGGGACGTCTTCGGCGGGGATCGTGCCGCCGACCGTGACCACGACGTCGTCCACCCCCTGCTCGCGCAGGAGCGCGACGATGCGCGGTACGAGCGTCATGTGCGCCCCGGACAGGATCGACAGCCCCACCGCGTCGGCGTCCTCCTGAATCACGGTCTCGACGATCTGCTCGGGCGTCTGGTGCAGGCCCGTGTAGATCACCTCCATGCCCGCGTCGCGCAGCGCGCGGGCGATGATCTTCGCGCCGCGGTCGTGCCCGTCCAGGCCGGGCTTGGCCACGACCACGCGGATCTTGCCGTGGCGGGCCTCGGACGACGATGGGGATGCGGCGGCGGCGCTCATCACTCCGGCAGACTATTCGCGCGCCTGCACGCGCGTCCCCACGTGCCCCCTGGCGAGACCGCCGAGTCCCCCCAGCGCGGCGGCGCCCGCGAGCCCGGCGAGGATCTTCAGGCGGCGGCCGAGCCGGTCCAGACGCAGGATCTCCCAGCCCTCCTCCAGCGCGATGCGGCGCAGGTCGGCGTCGGGGTTGACGACGACCGCGTGCCCGACGGCGCGCAGCATCGGCAGGTCCGACTCGGAGTCGGAGTAGGCGTAGGAGGAGTCGAGGTCGATCCCCTCGCTCGCGGCGAGCTCGCGCATCGAGAGCACCTTGCCCTCGCGGTAGTTGAACGGCCCGGCGGCGCGCCCGGTGTAGCGGCCGTCGACGATCTCCGAGCGCGAGCCCAGCCCGCCGTCGAAGGCGAGCACGTGCGCGAGCAGGTCGGCCATCTCCTGCGAGGCGGCGGTCACGATGTACACCAGCCGGCCGACGTCCTGATGGGCGTAGGCGCGCTCGAGCATCTGCGGATACAGCCGCGGGAGCACGCCCGCGAGCACGCGCGGAGAGAGCCGCTGCAGCTCGCGCACCGGCACGTCGGCGATCATCTCGCCCACACGCCTGCGCACCTGGTCCGCGCGATCGTCGGTGGAGCCGCGCAGTCGAAAACGCAGGTTCTCGTACACGTCGCGCGCCAGGCGCCGGCGCGTGATCATGCCCGTCTCGAAGGCCGCCCGGGCAAAGAAGATCCCCGAGGAGCCGGCCATCAGCGTGCGGTCGAGATCGAAGAACGCCGCCTCGCGCAGCGCCGTGGCGGCGGGGGCCACCGCCGGTTCGCTGCTCATCTCGCCGGGACCCCACGCCCACTGCCGGTCAGCGAGCGGGCTGTCGAAGCAGTGTGGACAGGTTGGGTCGCATCCGCGCAGCCGACGTGTCCCACGAGGCCGCGGGCGCGGGACGTCCGGTCCCGCACACACACGCGCTGCGCCACCGGGAGCGACCTCATACGCGTCAGACGCGCAGGATCACGGCGTCGCCCTGTCCGCCGCCCGAGCAGATCGCCGCGCAGCCCAGTCCGCCGCCGCGGCGGCGCAGCTCGTACACGATCGAGCCGAGGATGCGCGCGCCCGAGGCGCCGATCGGATGCCCCAGCGCGACGGCGCCGCCGTTGACGTTGACGCGGTCCTCGTCGATGCCGAGCATGCGGATCGAGTTGAGCGTGACCGAGGCGAACGCCTCGTTGATCTCCCACACGTCTATGTCGCCGGGCTGCAGGCCGGCTTTGTCCAGCGCCTTCAGCGCGGCCGACGCGGGCGTCCTCGCAAGGTAGGCGAAGTCGTCGGCGGACTGCGCGTGGGCGACGATCTCGGCCAGCGCCTCCTTGCCGTTGGCAGTGGCCCACTCCTCGGATGCGACGACAAGCGCGCCACCGGCGTCGTTCACGCCCGGCGAGTTGCCGGCGGTGTGCGAGCCCTCCTTGCCGACGAGCCCCGGGAGCTTCGCGAGCACCTCCAGGGAGGTGTCGCGGCGCGGCGCCTCGTCGACCTCCACGATCGTCTCGCCCTTGCGGCCCGGGACGGTGACCGGCACGATCTCTTCCGGCAGGCGTCCCTCGTCGGTGGCGGCCAGCGCCCGTTCGTGCGAGCGCAGCGCCCAGCGGTCGAGGTCGGCGCGGGTGATCTCGAGCTCGTCCGAGACCGCGGTCGCCTCGACGAACATCTGCTTGCCCGAGAACGGGTTGGTGAGACCGTCGTGCACCATCGCGTCCAGCGCCTTCACGTCGCCCATGCGAAATCCGAATCGCGCCCCGGGCAGCAGGTAGGGCGCCTGGGACATCGACTCCATGCCGCCGCCGACGCCGACCTGCACGTCGCCCGCGCGGATCGCCTGGTCGAGGATCACCGCTGCGCGCATGCCCGAGGCGCAGACCTTGTTGATCGTCTCCGATGAGACCTCCTTGGGGATGTGAGCCTTGATCTGGGCCTGGCGCGAGGGGATCTGGCCCTGGCCGGCCTGCAGCACCTGGCCCATCACCACGTGCTCCACCTGCTCGGGGGCGACCTGCGCGCGCTCCAGCGCGGCCTCTATCGCCGCCGCGCCCAGCGTGGTCGCGTCCAGCGTTGACAGGCCGCCCCCCATCTTGCCGATGGGGGTGCGCGCGGCGCCGAGGATCACGGTCTTGGGCATGGGACGTAAACGCTCCTGGGGGTCGGGGAAACGACGGGAGATCGAGAATGCTAGCGGGGCGGAGACGGCGCGAAGCGACGGCGGTCACGATCGCCCGACCCAGCCCCGCACGGGCGTGCGTTCGCGAGCGATTCATCACACGCGGGCCGGAACGGCCCGCGGACGTATATCCTGCCCGGGATCGTGGAGGTGTCCAGCACTACACAACCAGGCGCAGACACCGACGTCGACACCATCGCGGTCGGCGTGTTCGAGGGCGACGACGATCGGCCCGGGGACACCCCGGCCGAGCTTGGCGAGCTGCTGCGCTCGGGTGAGGCCCGACGCTCGCTGAAGTCGCTCGGCCTGACCCACGCCGAGGGCAGGCGCTGGCTGGTGGTGGGACTGGGCAAGCGCGGAGAGCTCACACCCGAGCGCGCCCGGGTGGTGGCGGCGGCGGTGCACGCGCGCGCGCTCGAGCTCGGCACGCGCGCCCTGTGCATACAGGCGCCGGCTGAGACGAGCGTCGAGATCGCGGGTGCACTCGCCGAGGGCACGATCCTGACCGACTACCGCTTTGACCTGCACAAGTCCACCGCGCCGGATGCCGAGGCCGGCGACGAGCCGGCGCCCCCCAAGCGGCTCGAGCGCCTGGTCGTGTCCGCCCCCGGCGCGACCGGACCCGGCTCGGCGGGCGAGACGGGCGGAGAGGTCAGCATCGGCGACGCCGAGCTGGAGACGTTCGTGAGCAACGCCGCGCTCGTGGCCGAGGCGGTGAACGCCGCCCGCGACCTGCAGAACCGGCCCGCCAACGATCTGACCCCGACCGCGCTGGGTGAGTACGCGCTGGGCCTGGCCGCGGAGATCGAGGCGCTGTCCGTGGAAGTCGAGGGGGGCGCCCAGATCCTCGCGCGTGGGATGGGCGCGTTCGCCGCGGTCGCCCAGGGCTCAGCGCAGGAGCCGGCGCTGATCGTGTTGCGCTATGAGCCCCCGAACGGCGCCGTCGAGGGCTCGCCGACGCTGGGGTTCGTCGGCAAGGCGGTGACGTTCGACAGCGGCGGCATCTCGCTGAAGCCGGGGGCGAAAATGGCCGAGATGAAGTTCGACATGTCCGGCGGCGCCGCCGTGATCGAGGCCGTCGCCGCGATCGCGCGCCTGGGACTCCCGGTGAGGCTCGTGGCCGTCGTCGGGGCGACCGAGAACCTCCCGAGCGACCGCTCGGTCAAGCCCGGGGACGTCGTGACCGCTCAGAACGGCAAAACGATCGAGGTCAACAACACCGACGCCGAGGGTCGGCTCGTGCTGGCCGACTGCCTGTGCCACGCCGTCAGCCTCGGAGCGGAGCGGATCGTCGACCTCGCGACGCTCACCGGCGCGGTGATCATCGCGCTGGGCTCGACCTACTCGGGGGTGATGTCCAACGACGACGAGCTCGCCGAGCGGGTGACGGCCGCGGGCGCCAAGACCGGGGAGATCGCGTGGCGGCTGCCGCTGCACGAGGAGTACGACGAGCTGATCAAGGGCACCTACGGGGATCTCGACAACGCCCCCGAAGGTCGCAAGGCGGGCACGATCGTGGGCGCCGCGTTCCTTCAGAACTTCGTCGGAGAGACGCCCTGGGCGCACCTCGACGTCGCCGGCTCGGCCTGGGACCTCGGCCGCGCCTACGTCGGCAAGGGCGCTTCGGGTTACGGCGTGCGCTTGCTGGTGGAGCTGGCCCGCTCCTACTGCGCTTAGCCAGATAGGCTCGCCGGCGATGGACTTCGACCTGTCCCCCGACCACGAGCTGATCCGCCGCACCGTGCGCGAGTTCGCGCAGGGCGAGGTGGCGCCCGTCGCCGAGGAGCTCGATCGGACCAAGTCGTTCCCCTACGACGTCGTCGCGCAGCTGGGCAAGCTCAACCTGATGGGCATCCCCTTCCCCGAGGAGTACGGCGGGGGCGGAGGCGACACGCTCGCCTACGTGCTCGCGGTCGAGGAGCTCGCGCGCGTGGACTCCTCGGTCGCGATCACGCTGTGCGCGCACACCTCGCTGGGTACGCAGCCCGTCTACCTGTTCGGCAGCGAGGAGCAGAAGCAGGAGTGGCTGCCGCGACTGTGCTCCGGCGAGCGGCTCGGCGCGTTCGGGCTGACCGAGCCCGAGGCCGGGTCGGACGCCGGGAACGTCAAGACGCGCGCGCGGCTGGACGGCGGGGAATGGACGATCGACGGGGCCAAGCAGTTCATCACCAACGCCGGCACCGAGATCTCCGGCATGGTGTGCATCACCGCGCGCACCGGCGAGGAGGAGATCTCGAACATCATCGTCGCCAACGGCACTCCCGGCTACGAGCAGGGCGAGCCCTACCGCAAGATGGGCTGGAACGCCTCCGACACCCGGCCGCTGAGCTTCAGCGACTGCCGCGTTCCCGAGGAGAACCTGCTGGGACCACGCGGACATGGGTTCAAGCAGTTCCTGCACATCCTCGACGTCGGCCGCATCGGCGTCGCCGCGATGGGCGTCGGGCTCGCGCAGGGCGCCCTCGACGAGGCGCTGAAGTACGCCAGGGAGCGCAAGGCCTTCGGCAAGCCGATCTCCAAGTTCCAGGCGATCCAGGCCAAGCTCGCGGACATGTCCGTCGAGATCGAGGCCGCGCGGCTGCTCGTCTGCAAGGCCGCGCGCGAGAAGGACCACGGCCGCAACTTCACCCTCACCGCCGCCCAGGCCAAGCTCAAGACCGGACGCTTGGCGGTGCGCTGCGCCGAGGAGGCCGTGCAGATCCACGGCGGCTACGGCTTCATCGAGGAGTACCCCGTCTGCCGCTTCTACCGCGACGCGAAGATCCTCACGATCGGCGAGGGCACCGACGAGGTGCAGCAAATGGTGATCGCCCGCGCCCTCGGCGCCTAGCGCGGTTCGAGCACCACGAGCGGGATCTCCCGCTCGGTGCGGCGCTGGTAGTCGTCATAGCCGCCGTACACGCCCAGCATCAGCTTCCACAGCCGTGGGCGCTCCTCGGCGGTTGCCGGGCGCGCGTGCACGTCGCGGCGGCGCGAGCCCACCTGCACGGTCGTGTCGGGGTGGGCGAGAAGGTTGTGGTACCACGCCGGATGCTTCGGATGGCCGCCCTTCGAGGCGACGAGGACCAGGTTCAACCCGTCCTCGCCGTAGACGAGCGGACTCGTGCGATGAGTGCCGCTCTTGGCGCCCACATGGTCGAGCAGCAGCACGGGCGGGAAGCCCGGCGTGCGATGGCCGACCCGCCCGCCGCTGGCCCGGTAGATGGCCGTGTGGCCATCCATCAAGCGGCCCAGCAGACCCCAGTTGTTCTCGACCCAGTCCAGGAACGCCATCGACGGTGACCCTACACGTCCTATGCGCCGTTGCGCTCGAGCAGCGCGGTCGCCGCACTGGCGGGGTCGAGCCTGCGAGCCACGACCTCATCGAGCAGGCGCTGAAACTCAGCGTCCTCCCTCAGCTCCTCCTCCAGGCGCCGGCGCATGCGGGCCGTGGCGATCGCGAGCACCTCTCCGCGCAGGTTGCGTCGGCGGCGCTCCTGGAGCTGCCCGGCGGCGAGGATGTGCGCGCGGTGCTCGTCCAGGCGCTCCACCAGCTCGGGCACGCCCGTGCCGTGAGCGGCCTCGGTCTTCACGATCGGCACGCGCCAGTCGCCGCGCACCTCCTCCGGCGAGCGATCGAGGTTGGCGAGCGAGAGCACACCGCGAATCTCGCGCACCATCGTGTCGGTCAGCGGGTGGTCGGCCTTGTTGATGACAATGACGTCCGGAATCTCCATCACGCCCGCCTTCAGCGCCTGAATCGAGTCGCCCGAGCCCGGCATCAGCACGAGCACGATCGTGTCCGCGTGGTCGATGATGTCGATCTCCGCCTGACCCACGCCCACCGTCTCCACGAACACGTCCTCGCGCCCGGCCGCGTCGAGCAGCAGCGCGGCCTGCAGCGCCGCCTCCGACAGCCCGCCCAGCGCGCCACGGTTGGCCATCGAGCGAATGAACACGCCCGGGTCCAGGAAGTGCTCCCCCAGGCGAATGCGATCCCCGAGCAGCGCGCCCTGCGTGAACGGCGAGGACGGGTCGATCGAGAGCACCCCAACGGTGCGCCCCGCCTCGCGCCGTGCCTTCGTGAGCGCGCCGATCAGCGTCGACTTCCCGACCCCCGGCGGGCCCGTGAAGCCGACCACCGCGGCCGCGCCCGTGTGCGGATAGACCTCGCGCACGAGCTCCCAGCCCTCCGGACGGTCGTCCTCCACGAGCGAGATCGCACGCGCCAGCGCGCGTCTGTCACCCGCTAGCAGGCGTTCGGCGAGGTCTCTCTCGGTCATCGCGCGCGCAATCATCGCAGGGCCGCGTTCGGCCGGACGAGCGCCGGCGCAGCCGACGCTCGCAGTGAACCGGATCGGTCCCGCCGAATACCGGGGCCAGGATCAGTCCCGCCGGACCCCGGGGCAAACCCCTTACGATCCCGCGCGATGGAGCCGCCGCTCACCGAACCCACAGTGCACACGCCCCTCGAGGGGATCGCGCACGCCCTGCGCCGCGCACCCGAGCCGCTGCACGGCGGACCGTTGACGCTGCTGCGCTTCATGCGCGCCAACAACATGCTCAACCGCCACTACGCACGCTTGCTCGCGCGCTACGTGCTGCTCAAGCTGCGCTACGGCAGGCGCCTGCAGACGGACGGGATCTGCTTCGTCTGCCCGGGGGTGCGCCTGGAGATCGGGCGGGGCGCGACGCTGCGAATCGGCCGCTGGGCGTGGATCGGCGACGCCACCAAGATCCGCGTCCACGAGGGCGAGGTGTCGATCGGGGCCAAGACCGTGATGGGCCAGGAGTGCACCATCTCCGCCTACCAGCACGTGGAGATCGGGCGCGAGTGCATCGTCGCCGACCGCGTCATGCTGATCGACTTCGACCACGGCGTCGTCGAGGTCGAGCGCCCGATCCGCCTGCAGGGCATCTACAAGCGCGACGTCCACGTCGGCCACAACGTCTGGATCGGCTACGGCGCCTGCATTTTGCGCGGCGTCACCGTCGGTGAGAACTCAATCGTCGGCACGAGCACCGTCGTGACCCGGGACGTTCCCGAGAATGCCGTCGTAGGCGGCATCCCCGCGCGGGTCCTGCGCATGCGGGACGCACCCCGCTCAATGCGCTGGGAGTGATCCACCGCAGCAGCGGAGCGACGAAACACCGCCGCGCCGGCGGCGTAAGACCTACCTGCGCCCGTGCTTGCGCTTGGGCGCGGGCTCGCTGAGCACGACCGAGATGGACTTCGTCCGCCCGCCGATCACGGTCGCGCTGAGTTTGGCCGACAACCGGTGGTGCTTGGCGGTGGCGAGCGCGTGCCGACCCGTCGAGGTCAGGTGAACGGCGATCGTGGCGCTATGACCCGCCGCCAGCATATACGCAGCCCGGCCCAGCACGAGCGTCTTCTTGGTCTTTCGGCCGTGGCGGTGCTTGATGACGACCCGCTCGGTAAGTTCGATCGTTCCCGCGCAGGTCGCGCCGGCGCAGACGATTGGCACCCGGGCCGAGTTGCCGGACACGACGAGCCTGGAGCTCGTGAGTTCGATGATCGGGTTTGGCGGTGGTGGTGGCGGCGGAACAGGGGGCACCGACAGCGTGTTGCTCGTAGCGCTCGCCGTGCCATGTGCGTTCTTCGCAGTCACCTTGCAAGCCAGTCCACTGCCCTGATCGGCCGACTGGACGACGTATGTGCTCAGGGCAGCGCCGGCTATCGGGTTCCCGTTGCGCAGCCAGGTGTGAGTGAACGTGGGTTTGGGTTCACCGGTCCACGAACCGTTTGCGCAGGTCAGCGTCTGTCCTACGGCGGGCGTCCCCGACACGACCGGTCCCCCTGTGTCAACCGGAGTCTTGGGCACCAATGCGGCGTTGATTCCCGGCGTGGTGCTTCCCTGAGTGACCGTCACCAAATTTGCGCTGCCAAGCGTCGGCTGACCGTTGTAATACTGAGTGACGTATTCGACCTTGGCTTCGAATTCGCTTTCGAATTCCACCTTGTATGTGCCGTTCCCCAGTCCAAAGATCGTATATTCGCCATTGGCGTTGGTTATGGCGTATGACCCAAACCCTTCTTCGCTACCGCCTGCGCTGTACGCCGAGACAAACACTTCGGCCAGCGGCTTGTGCGTATAGGCGTCGGTCACCCTGCCGGAGATCTTGCCGCCTTCTTGCAGTTTCGCGTTGACTTCAGTCTTGGTTTCCCCTTCCACCAATATCGAGACGGGGGTCGCTTCTTTGAGGAAGGAGACTTCGTTGTAATACTGGGGAACATAGTTCAGTTCGGAGCTGCTTTCCGGAAAGAACTCCACCGTGTAGGAGCCTTTGGCGAGCCCCCTGATGGAGTATTTTCCGCCTGCTTCGGTAAACGCGTATCCCCCGACGAATTCTTCGGCTGCACCGGTGAATGCGACCACCTCGACGTCTTCCAAGCCCACTTTGCTTGCGTTCGTCACGGTCCCGGAGACCGTGCCTCCTTCATGCAGTTCCGCGTTGACTTCAGTCTTGGTTTCCCCTTCCGCGAGCGCGATCGGGGTGGCTTCGGAGAACGAGGCCTTTTCGTCATAGAACTGAGAGGCGTAGATGCTGCCATGGGCAGGGAGGAACTCCACCTTGTAAGAACCCGACGCCAGGTCTTCCACCTTGTATTCGCCAAATTCGTTGGTCCTGGACGATCCCGCGAATTCTCGTGTTGACGCGTCAAACACCTCAACGCCAACGTTTGAGATGACTTTGTGCAGTGGTGCTGCTTCCTTGACCAGCCCTGTGATCTTGCCCGTGCCTGCCGCGGCAGAAGCGGCCGGGGCGCTTGCAAGCAGCAGCGCAGCGCAGACCAGCAGCGCAGCGAGCGCCCAGCGGCAAGTGCTTCCTCTCGATCCCATTTTTCGGACCCTATCAAACCCGCAGGCGCCTGGGGTGCATGCCGGGTCATGGCGCGAGCAGCAGGGCGGGATCGGCTTGGATCGCGAGGTTGCGCAGTCCTTCAGCGCTTGCCTCGGTCTCGTCGCGCAGTGCCGCGGCGAGCGCCGTGCGATGCCCGTCAAAGCGCTTACGCGCATAGGGGACGGCGAGACCTCGGGAGATCATGAACGGCCAATCGCTGGCCTGGAGCGCGAGCAGCTCACGCACGGCGGCGGGGCCGGCGTGCCCCTCGGTGGCTGCCGCAAGGGTCTGGAGCTCGCCCGCGCGCGTGGCGAAGGCCATGTCGGCGACCGCCGGAGCCGACCAGGTGGACAGGTCGCCGTCCGCCCCCCAGCTGCTCGCCCTGTCCCACGCCATGTCGCCGACCGGCGCCGGCTCGACGCGCTCGAGCGCGTCGTCCAAGCGAACCAGCTCGAGACCCTGGGCGGCGCACTCCTCGATCACGGCCTGGAGCCAGTGCAGCCCCTCGTACCACCAGTGCCCGAGCAGCTCGGTGTCGAGCGCACAGACGACCAGCCCGCCCCCCGACAATCCGTCGCCGTCGCGACGCAGGCGCTCGCGCGTGCGAGCGACGAAGTCCGCAGCGTGCTCACGCGCTCGGGCAAGGGCAAGCTCGTGATCGTAAGCGGAGCCGTCGTTGCGCCAGGGGTTGTGGTGATGGATGGTGTGGCGGTGGTAGTCGCGGTAGGCGCCGTCGGCGGGGTAGCCGGCGTCGCTCCACACGAGCGAGATCGTGGCGCGGTCGATCGGATGCAGCACGACGCCGGAGTCACACAGGAGCGCCCGCAGGTGCTCGCGCGCGCCGAGGCCGTGGCGGCTGGTGAGCTCCACGCAGGTACCGCGCACACCGGCAGCCGCCAGGATCGGCTCCAGATGGGGTGTGTGGGCGCACTCGGGCAGCCAGAACCCTCCCCGCCAGCCGTCGGGTCCGCTCACGGGATCTCCCTCTTGGAGGCCGTCCTCCCCCTGTCCCGGTCCTCGACTGCCGAAGCGGTCCAGGTGCGAGGCGATCCCGGTCTGCACCTGCAGGCGCACGCCGGCGTCGGTCGCGAGCAGCGGCAGCACCGCGTGGGTGGCGGAGGACGTCCAGCGGGCATGCGGGGCGAACGCCCGCAGCAGGTCTCCCCCCGATCCGTCATCCGTTCGGCGGCGTGCTCGTAGTCGGCGCTCCAGGCCCGCTCCAGCTCGGCGGCGAGGCCATCGTGGCCGCCCGCCCGCAGCCCGGCAGCATCCTCGGCGTGGGTGAACCGGCGGGTGCCCTCGACGAAGCCGTGGAAGCGCTCGGCGAGGCCCGGCGCGCCCAGCTGATCGCACAGGACCGGCGTGATCGACAGCGTCACGGCCGGATCGCGCGCGTCGAGCAGATCGAGCAGCGGCAGGTAGCAGCCGGCGATCGCCTCCCACAGCCACTCCTCGCCGAACGGCCACGTGCCGAACCCCTCGACGTAGGGCATGTGCGTGTGCAGCACGATCGCGAGCGCGCCGCTCGCGCGCGTCTGGCTCACGGGGTGCAGACCGCGACGAAGTCCAGTGCCCTGTCCAGGTCAGCCTCGCCGGCGGGACGCAGCGCGAAGTCCGCGGCGGAGATCGCCGGGGTGAAGCGGTCGTAGAACGGCTTGGTCAGGCGCAGGCGTGGATGGATCGAGTCCCAGCCGGCGCGCAGCGCGAGCTCGTGCAGGCGCAGCTTGCGCGCGTGAAACAGCCCGTGCAGCGCCACCGCGGAGAACGTGCCGCGACACAGCTGCTCGAACTCGGCGGCGCGGTACTCGTGGACGTGCCACGGATTGTCCGAGCGCGGCGCGCCCGCGGGGGCGAGCGTGAGGACGTTGGGCGTGGAGACGAACACGCTCCCGGCGACCCCGGCGGTCTCCGCCGGCCCTCCGGCCCCCCTCGGCTCCGAGCCAGCGACCAGCGAGCGGAAGTGCTCGAGCACGGCGACCGGGTCCTGGAGGTGCTCGATCGTCTGCAGGAACACGACCGCGTCGGCGGGCGCGGCATACGTCTCCACGAGGTCGCGCTCGAAGCGGAGGTTGGCGCGACGGTAGCGCAGCCGCGCGTGCTCGTGCGCCTGCGGGTTGGCGTCCACGCCGACGACCTCCGCGGCGACGTGCGCGAGCACGTCCGAGCCGTAGCCCTCGCCGCAGGCCATGTCGATCACGCGGCGCCCGGATACGCGTGCGGCGATCCACTCGTACACGGCCAGATGACGGCGAAACCAGTAGTTCTCCTCGGGCACGTCCGGGAGCGTGCGCTCGCCCGTCAGCTCCAGTGGGGGGACGCCGTCCGGCTGGTTGCCCTGGGAATAGACGGGCTTCACGGACACGGCGCGCGAGTATATGGTGCCGCTCCGTGCCACCTGCGCTCACAGCCGAGGAGATCCGCGACGTCAACACGCGCTACCACGACGTGGCGGCCGGCCACTACGACGCCAAGTGGGGGATCGACTTCGGCGATCTCGGCTCAGAACAGGTGCTGGGAAAGGTGCGCAAGGCGCTCGGCGACGGCGCTCCGAGCCACTTCCCGCGGGCGCTGGAGATCGGCGCGGGGACGGGCTACTTCACGCTGAACATGCTCCGCGCGGGGCTGATCGGGCAGGCGACGTGCAGCGACATCTCGCCGGGCATGCTGAGCGCGCTGCAAGCGAACGCCAAGCGCTTGGCTCTCGACGTGAAGACCAAGCCCGCGGACGCCGAGCGGCTGCCGTTCGCGGACGCGAGCTTCGACCTGGTGTTCGGGCACGCCGTGCTGCACCACATCCCCGACCTGGAACGGGCGTTCGCGGAGTTCGCGCGCGTGCTCGCGCCCGGCGGGACGATCGTGTTCGCCGGGGAGCCCTCGCGCTACGGCGATCGCCTCGCGGGCGTGCCCAAGCGGACAGCCGGCGCGCTGGCGCCGCTGTGGCGCCGCGCGATCGGGGCGCGTCCCGCCCCGCCCGCCGAGGGCGGGGCGCCGGAGGCGGCGCTGGAGGGGTCCGTGGACGTGCACGCGTTCGCGCCCGCCGAGCTCACGCGCGCCGCGAGAAGCGCGGGCATGGTGGACGTGCACGTGCGCGGCGAGGAGCTGCTCGCCAACTGGTTCGGCTGGACCAATCGCACGCTGGAGGCGACGGCCGACCCGCGCGACGTGCCGTGGGGCTGGCGCCAGTACGCCTACCGCGGGTATCTGCTCCTGCAGGGTGTCGACCGCAGCCTGCTGGAGGGACGGCTGCCGCCGGCGGTGTTCTACAACCTGATGCTCACCGCGCGCATCCCTGCGGTCTGAGCGCCTGCTCTACCTGCCCGCCGGTGGTGTGTCAGCCGAGCAGTCCAAGGACCAGCCCAAGGGCGTCGTCCACAGCAGCCATCTCGGCGTGACTCAGACGACCGTGGCCACCCTTGACCGCCTGCGCGTCGACCACGCGCAGCTGGTCGGTGAGCACGCGCGTCGGCGTTCCCTCGAGGTCGACCGTGGGACGGAACGTGGCCGCCGCCGCCGAGCGCGAGGTCGGAGCGATCAGCACGGTGCTGAGATCGAGCAGCTCGTCCGCCTGCACGACGACTCCGGGCCTGGGGCCCCGTTGCTCGTGACCGCGCGCACGGCGTGGCGCGACCAGTCGCACGACCTCCCCGCGAACCATCAGTCAGCCGGCCAGGGCGGGGCGAGCTCATCCAGTTCATCGCGCAGGACGGCAAGCTCCGCTTGATCTGCCTGATCGGCCGCCAGCCGCAACGCCTCCTCCCGCAGCGATGAGCGCCGGCGCCGGCGCCCGCGCGCCTCCGTCAACGCGCTGCGCACGGCCTGCGAGTCGTTCATCCCCTCCGCACGCAGGACGGCAAGCGCCGCTTCGGCATCGGCGTCGAGCCGTACATGCAGAGCACGAGACACATGCTCAATGTAACACAGATCGTGCTACGTCTCGGCGGGGACCTCAGCAGCCGGGGCTGGGTCTGAGTGCCTGCTCGACCTGGACACCCTTGGTCGTGAGTGTCCAGGCGTTGGGTTCCCCGTTGGGCTGACCGGCACCGGTGTTCTCGATCAAGCCGAGACGCTCCAAGCGGCTGAGCAGCTTTGAGATCTGGCCCTGATCATGGACACCCGCGACGTCCGCTACCTGACGGTTGGACGCCCCGGGCGCTTCGGCGATCGCGGACAGCACGAGCAGAGTGCGATAGGTCAGGCGCATCTCCAAACCCTGCAGGGGATCCTCGGGGAGCGTTCGCGGCGGCGGACCGGGAGCATTGGGTGCACGGGGAGCCCGTGGCGCAGGACGAGCGAGCTCCCTAGCAGCCGCGGCACGTCCACGATACGGCAGCACGATCATCCCCATCAACGGATTCAACAGATCAACCAACGGCCGGGTCCCACCACGCGCATACGAAGAAGAAGAAGAAGAAGAAGAAGAAGACGGCTCGTTCGTGGTGCCGTCACCGTTCGCGGGAGCATCAGCGGCCCGTTCCAGCAGACGCGCATGAATCACGCTCAACACAGCACCAACAACACCCTCCGCCGTCAACGGCGGCGGATCGCCGCCCCTCGCCTTCACACCACCACGACGACGACCCTCATCGACGACCAAATTCAAGGTCTGCAGCATCCCCGCACGACGCGCCAAGACCTTCGGCCCACCACCGAGAGCATCCACCACCAGCAGCGCTCCCAGCGCGGGCTCATCATCAGCGAACCCCAACAACGCCGCCAACCCAGTCCTGACACGCCCACACCAATCATCCCGCCCCACAGAGACAACAGCATCGCGTGCGACCCCGGTCGCACGCGCCACAGCGTCCTCGAACAACGCGAGGAAGCAATCTTCACGATCCTCAAACAGCTCATAGAACGTTCGCCGCGAGACACCCGCACCAGCAGAGACCCGCGCGACGCTCATCCCACCATACCCCTGATCGTCAAGAACACGCGCAGCAGCCACCAACACACGCACACGCTGAGCCTCCGTCACACGCGCACGCGGCGAACCCCCACCACCACCACGACCCCCACCATCCGCCCCGCGATCAAGAACCCCACGCGCACGCAACACATCACGCCCCGCGTGAGACCTTGATCGTCCCGGGTTAGACACAGACACCATCAGGAACAGGCGCGGCCTATTCGCCCGTCACCGCCCAGGTACCTTCAGCAGACACTTCTTCACCAGGCGTTTTGGGGTTTTCAGTCTCGTAGACGATTTGCGCACCGGTCGTGCCTGCCCCCTCCGTCGTACTGGCGGTCTGGATCACAAACGCGGGGGTCAAGCCACCCTTGAAAGCGAATGATTTTCCTTCGAAGACGCAGAGGTGACCGGGTTCGGCGCCGGGATCGCTCACACTGCCCTCACAACCCGCGGGTGGTGTCGTTTCGGTTGCCTTGACGATGATCGCCGAGCTGGCAATGATGGGTGCGTTCAGGGGTATCGCGAAGGAGATCGCGGTCACCCGCGATTCTTCTTCAAGGGTCGCGGTCCCACGGATCGCCCACGCACCAGTCTCGGTCGCATCAGCGGGTAGCGTCGCGGTGTAACCGGTGGTGCCGGTAGCGCCCGTCGCTCCCTGTCCACCGGTGGGACCGGTGGCGCCCGTTGTTCCCTTGGCGCCTGTGGTGCCCGCGTCGCCCTTGGCGCCCTGCGTGCCCTGTCCGCCTTGGGTTCCTGGTGTTCCTTGTGGTCCGGGTGTTCCCTGCGGGCCCTGTGCTCCCGGTGTTCCTGGTGCTCCCTGTGCTCCTGGTGTGCCCGCGGGACCAGTCTTGCCGCGCAGTTGATTGAGCACGCTCGGCTTGATCTGCTTGGTTGAGGTGATCACGTACTTGCTCGCGGCGTATGCGCCACCGCTCATCACGAACACCAATGCGAGTGTTACCGCCAGATTGGTGTACGTGAGGTGTTTGCGTAGTCTTGAGAGCATCGGTGAGCTCACCCTTTCTTGTTGGCCTGTTTGGTCTTTGCGTAGCGTGCACGGGCCCGTTTCTCACAGGCCAACCGCCGTTTCTGTCGCTGCTGTCTTGATGATCCCCCGGCCCTCGTACAGGCCTGCAGTGCTTTCGTGAGCTTCTGCGCACTGCTCAACGCCTTCGCCTTGGTCAACGCAACCGGTGTGACCGCTGCGGGGAACATGATGTTTGGCACGGGTAGTTGTGCGAGCACCGGGGGCAGTACCAGCACGGAGGGTAGGCCCAGTGTCGTGAACAGCACCGTGCCTCCTGTCACGGGTTCTCCGCCGGGGGTGTAGCCGCTCTTGATGGTGATGCGGTAGGCGTAGGTCGTGCCTGGTTGCAATCCGGAGAGCGCGAGCGTCTCGGGGACCGCACCACTCGCGCCTGCGGGACCGGAGAACACGATCCCATACCGCGTCGCGCTACCAGCGTAGATGCCTAGTTCGAAAGCATAGGTTGCTGGTTGACCGTCGGGGTCGACCGTTCCCGTGATCGTCGCGCTGCTCACACCAACAGTGCTCGGAGGACCGGTGCTCGCGGACGGTGCCGGCGCGGGTAGCGTCGTGAACGATCCTTCCGGCAAGCCTGGGAGGCCGTGTTCATTCATGGCTGTTTCGTGTGCTTCGTTGACCGCCGCCAGACGATAACTGTAGGTCGTGCCCGGTTGCAGACCGCTCGCTTCGAGTGTCACCCCGACCTTCCCGTATTCCGGGGATTGCAGCGTACCGGTGCGTGACACTTCTGCACAACCAGCGAGTTGTGGGCAGGGACCGTATTCAAAATAGTAGCTCGTGCTCATGTTCTCCGGATTCAGTTCTCCGACAAGGACCACTGAGGAGGAATGCACGAACTCCACGCTCGGCTCCCCCACCACTCGTGGTGGCACGCTCGCGGTGCTGAACGACGCCGTGTTGCTAGTCAGCACTTCCGGTGCCTTGACGTTCTTGTCTTCCCCGGAGAGACGATCGAACACTTTTTCGTTCGGACGGGCCGTGCCGATCGCCGCACTGACCTTCACCGGCGGTTCTTCTTCACCTTCAGCCTTCGTGCTCGGGACAGACACCACCGGGCTCGTCACTTCCCCCAACGCAGCCGTCAGGCCCCACTCGAAGTGCACCATCGTTTCTTTCACGCCCCACGGGTCCACTTCACCGTTCAGCACACACGCCAGCAGCACATCCGTTTCACTTTCCCCACCCGGCCCGCACGACACTGGGGTCGCCACGAGTTCCCCAACAGGCCTATGCGTATAAAACACCGCCTCGTGGCTGCTCGTAACAACACCGTACAGGTTGTTTTCATCATCGAACGCCAAGCCCCGGGTGGGATATGTCGTCGGTGTCTGGAATTCGGTTATCCGCCGCCCCGTGCTCGCATCGTAGAGCGAACCAAAGAAGCGGTTGATGTTATGGTTGATGTTATCGCTGCCTTTTTCGCGTTCGCTGACCGCGAGCTGCCCACTGGAGTCCAGCGCGATCGTGTCCAGTTCTGTTTCCAGCGGGTGAGCCGTCCTGGGTTGTATCGAGAACTGGTTAAGCTGCACACCACTTGGACCCAGCTCGTAAATCACGCTCGATTGGTCGTACGCGACGAACATGTCGCCCGCTTTGTTGACCGCGAGCGCCTGCACCAGACCAGCGACAGTCGTTTCGCTCTTCCATTCACCAGTCGCGCTGAACTGCTGCACACGACTGTTACCACCGACATACAACCGGTCTTCAGGACCACCCACAGCAATCTTGTTCTGACCCGACCCGTCGAATTCGAACTGGCCGTGCCCATTGCTGCCGCTTACGCCCCCTTGGCATTCATCGCCGGAGGATGCCGTGCAGAGGTTCTCTTCTTCGACCTGTGTGGGTGTCGGTTTGCCGCCTTTGGCTTCCAACGCCTTCACCACAGCCGTCTTCGTCGCATCGACTTCCCGGCCGCTCATCCACACAAACACACCATCAGGCGTGTACTGCTCAACACGCTGATTGGATACCGCTCCCTCCTGTATGTACACGTCACCCGTCGCGGGATCGACAGTCAAGCTTTGGACTTCCTCGAACTGTCCCGCACCGACTCCCTGCACCCCCGCACCGCACACATTATTGGAGGCTTTCGTGCAGACGTTGCCTTTGGTGGTCTTGTCGACTTCCCCACCGAACATCAAGACGAATTCCCCGGCCGGTGTGAACTCCTCGACACGACTGTTGCCGCGATCTCCGACATACACGTCGCCGTGGTTCGGGTTCGCGGGATCGGTCTGCACCGCGATCCCTTCAGGGTCTTCGAACTCGCCGGGTTCGCTTCCCGGTAGCCCTTCCCCGCATTCGTGTTGGGATGCGACCGTGCAGACGTTGCCTTTGGTGGTCTTGTCCACTTCTCGGCCGATGCTCCTGGAGAGGATCTCCTTGATCGGTGCTTCCGCAGCCCACGCGCCGGCAGCCTCGACGCCCATCATGAACCCAAGCATCACGATCATGCTCGCCAGTACCGCGAGCGGGAGGGTCTTCATGCGCTCGATGAGCATCAGCGTGCCCTCCCGTTTCCGGTCCCAACATTGCCCTTTTTGGCTTTCGTTTTCTTCTTCTTGGGTTTCGTCTTGGGCTTGGTCTTGGGTGTGGCGCATCCTGTGACTTCGATCTTCGTGCTCTGCTTCAGTACCATGCCGTTCTGCGCCACGAATTCGCTGGGCATGATCAGGCTCGCCGGTTTCGTGGTGCGTGTCGTGAGTGTCTTGTGCACGACACGACCATGCTCTCTTCTAGTGATCTTGTGCTTGACCAGAACCGTGCTCGTGAGCGAGCAGAG
Organism: uncultured Solirubrobacterales bacterium; assembly: GCA_963744245.1. GTDB lineage: Bacteria > Actinomycetota > Thermoleophilia > Solirubrobacterales > Solirubrobacteraceae > Palsa-744. The sequence continues at coordinate 1,599,132 of CAVUST010000001.1, read as the reverse complement.
GCTCGTGTTGGCCGTGAGCGCGGAGAAGGGACCCTCCGGCAAGTACAGCTCGAACGTGCTGACCGGAACGTCGGGAACAGTCTTGAACGTGCTGCTCGTGATCCCAGCTTTGCTGATGAACGTGCTGCCCGTCAGATCGACCCTCACACCATCACCCTGGAGCACCACGATCAGCGAGGGGAACGCTTCCCCACCGTGGGAGACGAAGTACACCGGGCCGGACAACCCCACCGGCAACAACGGGGTGCTGGCCCTCACAATACCCACGACCGACGCTGCGGGACAACCAGCAGGATCGGTTTCGAACTGTGCGGCGGTGCACGCTTTCTGCAACGTCGTCAGCCGCGACGGCAGCTGCTCTGGGAGTTCGACTTTGACGCTAGCGATGTTCGCCTCACTGCCGACCGACCCCGCAGGATAGGACACCTTCGCGTCAAGACTCGCACCATCCGCTTTGCTCGTACGCCCACTCGTGGAGACCGTGAACGCTGGTTTGAACGCTAGGCTCTTGCAACCACCGACAGCGAACATGTTGCTCACGCCGGCGTGTGCCTGTTCAGAACCAGACACCACGGCGCTGACCTGCTGCATACCGGGCTGTCCGGGGATGCCGCAGTTGGTGGGGTTGAACATGAAGTTTGGACGGTCGATGTTGACCGTGATCCGTTGCAAACGCAACGGCACACCATCAAGGATCTGCGGCAACGCATACGATCCCGATTCATCAGTCGTGACCGTCAACGTCGAATCAACAGGATTCACGTCGATACGGGCCCGTACCACCACCAACCCGAGATTGAACGGTCCCGCCACCGCTGGCGTGACTACGCTCAACCCGAACGGGGCGCCATCATGAGGACCGGTCAAGTACACCGTCCCCTCGATTTCAAACGGGTGCGACCCCGCACCCGACGCCACCCGTGTCGTCCCTATCTTCGAAGACGCCGGACAATGACCATCATCAGCTTCTGGTTCGCCACAGAGCTGAACACTGGAGAGCATTCCCAACAGTCCCGGAGGGGTATGCACCTGAACACCCTTCACGAACTGTTCACGATCCTGGCGTGAGATGTTCAGCGTGAACGCACTGAACTGCCCCGCCTGCGGCGTCACCGTGCCAGCCAAGAACCCCGGAGCCAAACCAGGAGCACCAGCACAACCATCCACGTCATAGAACGACGACGGTGTCGCATCCGGTGTGCCCGGCACCGACAACGCTTCCGGCAACGGTGTCGTACCCGGCTCACTCCACGGCGTGAAGTCAGACGTCGTGACCGCGGGACCACATACCGCAGGATTGTCCAGCGACGCGCGGGGACCACCATTCAACACGATCTTCAATTCGCTGAAGGGTGCTTGGGGATCTTCCAAGAACTTCGTCGTGAGCTGTCCCGTCGCGGGATTGGCCTCCACGAACCCCGGGACCTTGATCACGATACCCGTGTCACCCAACGGGCCCGCACCACCGAGTTCGAGATAGAGCTGGTAGAGGTTGCCGTCCAGTGCGTCCTGATCGCTGCACGCCGCTTGGCCCGCACCACCACAACCCGGGCGCGCGAGATACACGTGTCCCTTGATCGGTTCCGCCAGATCGGGCGTGATCGCTTCCGCGGTACCCACGACCGACGCGTCAGGACAATGACCCGGTGCGAGCTGCAGTTCCCCGTTCAAACCCACTTCTTCGGATTCAGGACCCGTGAAGTTGATCCCTTCCGGGCCTTCCTTGTTACACGCCTGGATGCCGTCCACGATCCCCGGACTGATGGACAACCCCTCCGGTAGCGTCACGACAGCATCACGCAAATGCGGTGCGCCGTTGCTACCCGATGTCTCGGGCTGCGGCACCTTCACGTTCATACCCAAACCCACCGGCGCATCAGCCAACAACGTATCCGGACTCACTTCTATCGACGGTTCGAACGCCAACCGATTGCAACCAGTCACACCGGGAAAGCTCGTCGTCGTTTCCAAATAGTGTTCGTACTGCTGGTTTTCACGCACACGACCCGGTTCCTCCCACGAATCGGCCCGCATCGTCGCGACCTGCGGACCAGCGACGCAATCACTCGGCATCGTCAAGAACGGCACCGGCGACACACCACCAGACTGACCACCGGAACCGGATTTGCACCTCATCGGTTCGCCCCTGCGCACACTGTCACAGAGAAGCCCGCGCATCGCGTCGTGACTTGGGTCGGCGGGCACACCCCAAAACGTCAATTCGAAACGCAAGAGCTGAATCCCGGGGATACTGTTCGTCACGACCGTGAAACCATAGCCCTGAGGCGTACGCACAAGATGCGCTGTCAACACGGTCGAAACACCACCTTCGGGTTGCAAAGCGAACTCTGCGGACTGGCCCGCTTCAGGCACCACATTCACAATTGGCCCGAGAGTTTCCTTGCCGCCTTCCCACCTCAACCGAAAGACACCGATCTGGGTGGGCGCCGGACATCTTCCCCCTTCTCCTTTTCCTTCGCCGAGCGCCAGCGAGCAACGCGGCGCCGCAACAGGATCACCCAACAAACCAGGCGGCAGATTGACCACGATGTCCTTCGGGTCCTGTGTCGGATTCAGCTCTTTGACTTTAAGGCCCTTTTCACTGAATTCCACTTCTTCGCTCGTGAATTCGCCCGTCGTAGTCAAACCCCAAGGATGACCACTCGCCTGGGTGAACCCATCGGGTTCGTTCACGAATTCATACTCCTTTTCACCGGCTTTTCCCGTTTCTCCAACGAAAATTTCCTTTGTGGGGCCGGTCGTCTGCATCGTGAACCCGGTGATGCCAAACGGCTTGAATTCTTCTGCGCTCGCGCTCGTCGCCACCATCATCAGCAGCACACCGATCACGAGCACCACACCACACACACTCCGCAAAGACCAGACCACCCTCATCGCCCGCTCCTTCCACCAGACTTGCCGGTCCTCCGTGAGATCCCGGACGCCCTACCCTTCTTCTTCTTCTTTGGCTTCACTTTCTGCTTCGGCTTAGCCTTCGCCTTTGCCTTCGCGACGGGACTGGACACAGGCGCGAAGTTTTCCCCCGACGCCTGAGAGACGCTCCCGGGCACCAGCAACGGCGCCGGATTCGTCAGCGGACCCTGGCAAGCATCGCCCGAGCATTCCCGCACAGACGCCGGCACCGACGGAAAGCCACCACCCAGACGGGCGTCATAAACATCGGCCTTGCCATCGGTGTCCTCAGGTACCAGACCCGCGCTCGTCGTGAAGAACACGTCCCGACCCGACGGGGTGATCACCGGGCTTTCCCCGTCGCTCGTTTCCGCCGTACCACTCGAGACCAGCGACACCCGACCTTCAGGCCACCCCGGTTCCTTGTGCCATTCATACACATTGATGAGACCGTTGATCGCGCCAGGAGAGAGCGGCTCCGCGCTGGTGAACACGATCCGCGAACCATCACCATCGATCGCACGACCACCCAATTCTTCCTGATCGACAACCCTCGCGACTTGGAAGCCGGCGCCGGTGATGTGCGCGTCAAAAGCACCCAGCGACGGTTCAGCACCGTTGCCGTTGGCATCGTGACCAGCTTCTCCCAGCGAGACACGATCCAGTGCTCCCGTCGAAGCGTCATAACGATAGACGTCCCGCGCGTCATCAGTGTCGGCCTGGGCACCATGCGCGATCAACCGCCCATAACTGGAGAACACGAGAAAACCACCATCGGACGTGGACTGCACTTCCTTCGTTCCCAACCACAACGACGTGTCATTACGCGACGTGCCTTCGCCATTGAGATCACGCGGACAACGGAGATCTTCCGCTACCCCGGAAAGCGCGGGTCCCGAACAGAGATCGGCAATGAAGACCGTCCTCCCCGACAGCGCATCGTAAACATAAAGATTATCGGCACCCTTCACCGGCGTCTGACCTTCGGCATCGGCGCCTTCACCCAGTACGCCCCGCGCGACGAAATACACGCGCGAACCATCGGACGCGACCCGTAGCACACCCTGAACATCAGCCATTTCACCCACACCCGGGGCATGCGAGACCTGCACAAGCGAAGTCACTTCACGCTGAGCCGGTTCGCATTCATCACCACCACCGGGACAACCGATGCTCGCCATGTAGAGATCGTTGCTCGAATCCGTGTCTTCACCGACGAGCGACGCGGCCGTCGTGAAAAACACACGCGAACCATCCCGGGAAGCCCCCACGAATTCGGCGAACGGACGCGCCGCAGCACCTTCACACGGCACTTCCCCTTCCACCGGACCTTTAGGATCACATGGCCCCAACGGCCGGGACACTTCAAGCGTACGCGAACCACCCAAACGCACAAACAACTGCGAGCTCGACCCCTGACAACCCCCTTCCGCGATCCGAGTCCGCACCGTGAAGAAGCCCTCGCTGCCATCAGCCGACACCGCACCCAACGCAGAACCAGCGCCCACACTACCGGCCCCGAGCTGTACACACTCCGGTCCGATCGCCCCACCACTGTTGTTCAAGCCAAGCAGACGGAACGCCGGTTCACCGCCACAACCCGCAGACAATTCATAGAGCTGCCCCACCGTATCGACCGCTTCCGGAAGCAATACGGCTTCCGTCCCGGGTTCAAAGACGATATGACAAAGATCAGCGCTGGTGCCCACCTCCTGAACCGTCAGCGGTTCGCCGTGCAGCGCTTTGAGGACGAAACCCCCGAACACCCCCCAACCCACTGGCGTATTCGGCGTGGAGGTGTCATGCAAGAGAAAATCATTGGCTACTGATGCCTCTCCGCCGATACTGCTGTTCGCTCCGAGAAACGAGCTGGCGAGCACCGACTGCAACGTGGGCGAGAAGTCAACGACACCAGACGTAGGCGCAAGTTCGGCGGGTGGCTGCAACGAACTGGTCACCCAACCAGTAGCGCCACGACGCGCCAAATAAACCTTGTCGACCACATTCGAGTCCATCCCGGCGAACGCACCCTGCGACTCAAACGCCGCGCTTTCACCATCAAGCGCGACAGCGCTGACATGACCACCGACGCCATACCCACCCTTGAAGAGGGGGCTGACCAGCTCGTACACGCGCCCTTCGGGCAGCGCGAACGCGGGAACGGCGGCGGCCGCGAGGACCAAGCCACTCAGGATCAAGAGAGCCATAAGCACGCGTGCGCGTGCCCCCACACCAGCCCGTGCGCGGCGCGTCATGACGCGACCTCCCTGTTATGGCCCGCGTCAGCGCGGAGCGTTTGTGTCAGCCACCGATCCCCAGCAGGCCCAAGCCCACGAGTGACCCGCCCCCACGAGCCCTGCCCGTGACGGGGGAAATCGGCGGCTAGAAGAGGGGTGCTACTGGGACAAGAGAGAGAGAGAGAGAGAGAGAGATGCATCAGCGATGCTGAGGCATCTACCTACGGGCACGCCTGGGCGTGCAGCAATCTCCATCACATCTGTCCCCAACGGACTCACGCGAAAACAACCCCTCATGTGGTGATCCGGCTCCCTCTCCCTGCATCCCCTGCGAAAGCGCTTGACATCGATCCAGACGACCGACCCAAACCCGACCTATCGTGCCCAGCGATCCCATCCTGGGACGCCATGACCAGCACAACATAACTCCAAAACCAGGGGTTGTCAAGAGCGAACCGTGCACGCGTGCCCAGAACAGGTGCACACCCCCACACCCACCGCTCCCCAAAGCGAGAACCACCGCGCTCCGCGGAGCGCAAGCACGTGCTGACGCCCTCGAGGCAAGCGCGCCGCGGCCTGGACCTCCGGCCACGGATGAGCGCAGCGGGAGACACGCCCTGAGCCGGCGGTGCTCCCGCTCAGCCGACCGCCTCGGACGTCTTTCGATCAAATGGAAGTCTATCGGCAGCTGGCAATACACTGCCGCGCATGCTCGATCGACCCACCGAGGGGTTTCCGCTGTTCCCGCTGGGGATCGTCGCGCTGCCGACCGAGGTGGTGCCGCTGCACGTGTTCGAGGATCGCTACAAGCGCATGATCGAGGAGTGCCTGGAGCACGAGCGCGAGCTCGGGATCGTGTGGCTGTCCGAGGACGAGCTCAAGCCGATCGGCTGCGCGTGTGCGATCGAGCGCGTGCTCGATCGCGACGAGGAGGGAAACATGGACGTCGTCGTGCGCGGAACCCGGCCGTTCCGGTTGATCGAGCGCCAGGACGACTACCCCTACCCCGCGGGGATCGTCGAACCGCTGCACGACCCCGAGGAGGAGCCCGACCCCGACACGGCGCAGATCGCCCGCGAGCTGTACGCCGAGCTGGTCGAGCAGGCGACCGACAAGCGTCTGGGCGAGGAGGAGCTCTCGGGGCTCGGCGCGTATGCGATGGCGGGCACGGTCGAGTTCGGTCCGGAGGGCAAGCAGGAGCTGCTCGAGCTGCGCTCGGAGAACGCGCGCATGCGCCTGCTCATCCTGCTGTTCAGGGCCGCGATCAAGCGGCTGGAGCTCGTGGACCGCGCGCAGGCCCGCGCCCGCTCCAACGGCAAGGTCCGCTTCGGCTGAGCCCGGCACGCCCGATGCGAGGGCACGCAGGGCACGCTCGATCGTCAGGGAGGACTCGCCATCCCGTGACCGTGCCAGGACGCATCACGCCCCCGGCTGGGGCAGGTGGCAGTCCTGCTGGGCCACCTGCAGCACGAACAGCGCCATGTTGCGCAGCACCTTGGGCTGGGCGGAGGAGTTGTCGGCGAACGACACGCTGCCGGATTCGTCGCGCACGCGGTAGGCGAACACCGATCCGGGGCGCGGGGGCAGCGAGAGGTGTTCGCCCGCGGGGGTGCCGAGTTCTTCCTGGAGCGCGCGCGCCTGGATCAGCTGGGGATCGCTCAGCTTCAGTTCTCCTGCACCGTTGCAGTGCAGGCCGCCCTGTTCGTCGATCAGCAGCGTCAGCCGCCCGCCGGGACCGGAGCGTTCGACTACGAACAGATCGGGCGGCTTCACCCCCCCGCAGCCCGTGACCGCGATCGCGCCCAGCGCCACACAGGCGCCGAGCGCCGCCACGCGTACGACCCTCGCGCGCCTCGCCCGCCGCCGTGGGGCGAGGGGCACGTCCAGGGTGCGGACGAGACTCATGCGCTCACCGCGACGCCGCCCCGGCGGGGGTCACCGGCGCCCGTGAGCGCACCGTTGGCGCTGTGCACGGCCTGGACACCGCCGAAGAACAGGTTCGGGGAGTGAAACCGCACGATCTCCCGCTCGGGGGACAGGGCGCGCAGCGAGGACATGTCGATGCCCGGCTCGTGGTAGACGATCCCGTCCTCGAAGTGCGCGCGCGGCGCGTCCACGGCGTCGCGGGCGCCGAGGCCGTGGTCGACCACGCCAACGATCGTCTGCAAGAGGGCGGAGCGGATGCGGTTGGAGCCGGCGCTGCCGAGCACCAGCTCGACCTCGCCGCCGATCGACCGATCGGAGATCAGATGCTGGCCGATTGGAGATCCCATTCGATGTCCAATCGGTCGATCGTCCAGCCGGGATCGCCGATCGTCCAACAGCACGATCGAGGGCGCCATCATGCTCGGCATCCGCCGGCCGGCGGGGTGGCGGTGAAAGCCGAGCGGGTTGAGGTCCTCCTCGCCCATGACGTTGTTGACGTGGATGCCGGTGCCGGGCACGACCACGCCCGAGCCCTCACCGTTGGTGCACGTGACGCTGCACGCTCGTCCGTCGCGGTCCAGCACGGAGATATGCGTGGTCGAACCCAGCTTCGCCGCCAGAAACCGCTCCAGAAAACCGTCTTGGGCCAGCCCCTCAACGAACTCGGGGGTGCGCTCGGCCTGGGCGGCTTCCATCGCGACGAGCACGTCCGCAAGCCGTGGCGGCCGCGGTCCGCGATCGAGCAGCGCCAGCGAGTAGGCCAGCAGCGTGCCGCCGGCGGAGGGCGGAGGATTGGTGAGGACGGTGCGATCGCGATAGGAGACCCGCACGGGCTCGCGCTCGATCGCCCGGTAGCCGGCGAGCTCGTCCGTGCTCAAGGAGCCCCCGCGCGCACCCAGCCAGTCGCACACCGCGCGGGCGACGTCACCGCGGTAGAAAGGCTCAGCGCCGTCCGCCCCCAGCCGATCTAGAGCGTCGCCGAGGTCGGGGTTGCGCAGCAGCTCGCCCTCGCGCAGCACATGGCCGTCGGGCGCCCACAGCGCGGCGCACTCGGGCGTGGAGGTGAGCAGGTCGGCGAGGATCTCCGCGATGTAGGCTTGGCCGGCGTTCAACCTCACCCCCTCGCGCGCGGCGCGCGCGGCGGGGGCGCTCAGCTGCTCGAGGTCCATCGTCCCCCAGCGCTCCACGGCCGCGCACACGCCCGCGGGCGTCCCGTACACCCCGCAGGAGGCCGGCCCGATGTGGAACACCTGGGCGGCGTCACCGAACGACACGTCGACGGCGTCGAGCTCGGCCGCGCCGCCGTCCTGCCGGCGCGCGGGCGCCTGGACGAAGAAGTCCAGCAGCACGGGCTCCTCACCGGCGCCCGCGACGAGCATGTGCCCACCGGCGCCCAGCCCGGTGAGCAGCGGCTCGGCCGCGAACGACATCAGCATCGCCCCGACGGCCGCGTCGACCGCGTTGCCTCCGGCGCGCAGCACCTCGGCCCCGGCCTGCGCGGTCAGGGGATGCCCGGCGGCTATGACGCCGTGCTCAGCCGTATCGCTCATGTCAGAGCGATACCACAGCCGCACGACGTCGCGCGAAGCGCCAGAAACGCAACTGCGCTCCTGACGGCCGTGTCAGTCAAGCCAGGCCAGGACGCAGGGAGCGTGGCGTACTACGTACGCGAGCGACTGAGGACGCAGCATGGCGCAGCGCTGACGCGGCCGTCAGCGGGGCATGAACTCGGGGACGTCCATCTCGTCTACGGCCAAGGTCGCCCGGCGTGGCGCGTGGGCCGGGCGCGGCGGTCCGCTAGTGCGGCGCACGCGGGGCTCGCCCGCGGGCTCCTGCAGCCCGCCGATGTCGCGCGCGATCTGACGCCGGGCGTCGCCGTAGCCGGTGGCGACGACCGTGACCCACACCTGGTCGTCGAGCTTCTCGTCGACCATGGCGCCGAAGATGATGTTGGCGTCGGGATGGGCGGCCTCGGCGACGGCCTTGGCGGCCTCGTTGACCTCCCACAGCGACAGGTCGCGTCCGCCGGTGATCGACAGCAGGATCGAGTGGGCGCCGTCCATCGAGGTCTCCAGCAGCGGCGAGGCGACGGCCTGCATCGCGGCGTCCACCGCGCGGGACTCCCCGCCGACGCCCATGCCGATGCCGAGCAGCGCGGCGCCGGCGTCGGACATGATCGTGCGCACGTCGGCGAAGTCGAGGTTGATCAGCCCGGGCAGGGTGACGAGGTCGGAGATGCCCTGCACGCCCTGGCGCAGCACGTCGTCGGCGACGCGGAAGGCCTCGACCATCGCGGTCTGCTTGTCGAGCACTGTGAGCAGGCGGTTGTTGGGGACGACGATCAGCGTGTCGACCTCCTCGGCCAGTGCGGCGATGCCGGCCTCGGCCTGCTCGGCGCGCCGCGAGCCCTCGAAGCCGAAGGGCTTGGTGACGATCGCGACCGTCAGCGCGCCGACTTCGCGGGCGATCCGGGCGACGATCGGCGCCGCGCCGGTGCCGGTGCCACCGCCGGCGCCGGCGGTGATGAAGATCATGTCCGAGCCCTTGAGCAGCGCCTTGACGCGGTCGTAGTCCTCCATCGCGGCCTGCCGGCCGACGGCGGCGTCCGAGCCGGAGCCGAGCCCGCGCGTGATCTCGGCGCCGATGTGCAGGGTGATGTCGGCGGTGGACTGCTGCAGGGACTGCTGGTCGGTGTTGACGGCGAGGAACTCGACGCCCTCGACCTCGGCCTCGACCATGCGGTTGACGGCGTTGACGCCGGCGCCGCCGACGCCGAGCACCCTGATGCGCGGCTGCCCGACGGGACCGTCGGCGTAGGCGGAGGAGGGTGAGTCGCGACGCTCGTACTCGTCTATCACCGGGCGCGCACCGCGAGCGGTGCCGACGGCGGGAGCGTCGTGAGCGCGATCCATGAGGCTCGCGGGGATCTCCGAGGAGAAGGCCTGCTTGAGGCGGTCCTTGGGCGTCGGCACGCTCGCACCGGAGGAGCGCTCGCGCGTGGAGGGCTTGGCCGTGGAGGGCTCGGTGGCGGGGGGCTCGGCCACGGAGGAGCTCAGCGCGGGATGGGGCGCCCCGCGCTCGTCGCGCGCGGCCGGGGTCTGCGACTGCGGCGCCCCCGCGTCCGAGGCTGCGTCCGCGCCGTCCTGCGCGGACTCGTCGGTCTCGGTCTTGCGAAACAGCGCCGCGAGCGGTCCTTCGCGCATGGAGGCGCGCTTGGGGTTGCTCATGAGTGCGGCCTAGGACTTGCCATGTGCGAGGACCTCCTGCGCGAGTTGCCGGTAGGACTGCGCGGCCACGCCGTCGGGCTCGTACTTGAGCACCGACATCCCCTTGACGGGCGCCTCGGCGAAGCGCACGGTCTTGCGGATGCGCGAGGCGAAGACACGGTCGCCGAAGTTCTCCTCGAGGATCTCGATCGCCTCCTTGGCGTGGATCGTGCGCGAGTCGACGAGCGTGGGCAGGATGCCCTCGATGTCGACGTCGGGATTGAGATTCTCGCGGATCATGGCGAGCGTGTTCTGCAGCTGGATCAGGCCGCGCATCGACAGATACTCGCACTGCACGGGGACGATCACCTTGTCGGCGGCGGTGAGCGCGTTGATCGTCAGCAATCCCAGGCTCGGAGGGGTGTCGATGCAGATGAAGTCGTAGTCCTCCATGATCGGTTCGAAGGCCTTTTGCAGCGAGCGCTCGCGACCGATCATGGTGGACATCGCGATCTCCGCGCCGGCGAGGTCGATGGAGGCGCAGGCGACGTCGATCTCGCGCTTGCGGACGACCTCGCGGATGGAGACGTGATGGACGAGCACGTCATACATCGACTGCTCGATCGTGTCGGGGTCGATGCCCTGGGACATCGTGAGGTTGCCCTGCGGGTCCATGTCGACGCAGAGCACGCGATGACCCTCCTCCGCGAAGGCGGCGGCGAGGTTGAGCGTCGTTGTGGTCTTGGCGACGCCGCCCTTCTGGTTGGCGAACGCGATGACCTTGGCAGTGCCTTGCACGGGAGGCTCCTAGTTAGCTGGAAAGCCGCTGTCCGGTGGGTATTCGCATAAGCATGCGCGATTCCTGCATGCTCCCCGCCGGTTTGCGGCGATGCGTCAGACGGCGCGGGTGGGCGCAGGAGCGGGTATGGGTGGGTGAGCCATGGCTGACCCTTTCAGCGAACGTGGTCCAAGCCGCTCACCGCAGTGGCCGGCATCTCGAGAGCGGGCAGCGCGGGCGGCGGCATCTAGGATCGCGCAATGGCCACGCGCGCGGCAAGACAGCTGAGGGAGCGGCTGCAGGGCAAGCGCGTGGTGGTGTGCGTGGGCTCGGGGGGCGTGGGCAAGACGACGGTCTCGGCGGCGCTCGCGCTGGGGCTGGCGATGCGCGGCGGCAAGGTGGCGGTCGTGACGATCGACCCGGCCAACCGCCTGGCGGCCGCGCTGGGGCTGGAGGGGCTCGGGAGCGAGCCGCACCGGATCGACCCGGCGCTGATGCGCGCGCAGAAAGTGCCGGTGAAGGGCGAGCTGTGGGCGATGATGCTGGACGCGAAGCGCACGTTTGACGAGATCGTCACCCGGTTGGAGTCAGATCCCGAGCGGCTGAGGACCATTTTGGAGAACCCGGTCTACCGTGAGCTGTCCACGGCGGTGGCGGGATCGCAGGAGATGAGCGCGGTGGCGAAGCTGTATGAGCTGCACTCCGAGCACGAGTTCGACACGATCGTGCTCGACACGCCGCCCTCGCGCAACGCGCTGGACTTCCTGAACGCGCCCACGCGGCTGCTGGGCTTCCTGGAAGGACGCGCGCTGCAGGTGTTCCTGGCGCCGAGCGGATTGACCGCAAGGCTGTTCGGGCGCGGGACGGGGATCGTGTTCGGGATCTTCGCCCGCGTCACGGGCATCGACATGATGGGCGAGCTGTCGCGCTTCTTTGGCTCGCTGACGGGCGTGATCGACGGGTTCGGCGAGCAGACCCGGGGCGTGGCCGAGCTGCTGCGCTCGCCGGGGACGGCGTTCGCGATCGTGACCTCGCCCGAGCCCGAGCCCGCGCGCGAGGCCTCCTATCTCGCGGCCCGGCTGGAGGAGGCGGGCATGGCGCGGGGCGGGCTGATCGTCAATCGCGTCCATCGCGAGGGGCTGCACGGACAGACGGTCGAGCAGGTCGCGCAGCTGCTGGAGGGCGAGCTGGGTGCGCGGCTGGGTGCGCGCGTGGCGGCGAACCTCGCGGACTTCGACGTGCTCGCGCGCCGGGACGCCGCCACGGTCAAGCGGTTGTCGGACGAGCTGCATGAGCCCGCTCCGGTGGTGGTGCCGTATCTGGACGAGGACGTCCAGGATCTCGCGGGGCTTGCCCGCATCGCCAAGCACCTGCTGGGCTGACGGCGCCTCGGCGCGTCTGACGGCGTCCTTACCGATCGGAGATCGACGGGATCTCCGATCGGGGGCACACAGCCCGAAGGGCTGGGTCACGCGTACGTAGTACGCCACGCTCCTTGCGTCCTGATCAGCCACCCCGATTCGCTCGTCAGGTGCGCTGACCCGGAGACCAGGTCAACCGCGGCTACGCCTCGACGAGGACCTGCTGCTCGGCCCGCACGGGCTCGGCGGTGTGGGTCGCGTCCGGGCGCTGCTCGACCTCGGGCTCGAGCGGTGCCGCCAGCAGCTCGTCCGCCAGTCGCGCCAGGTCGGAGGTGAGGTGACCGCAGATCACGTCCCTCAGCAGCGCCCTGAGGTGCTCGGCCACGTCCCGTGCGATCGCCACCGCGGCAGCGCGCTCGGCGGCCGTGCCGGCGATCACGGCGCGCTCGAGCTTGAGCGCCTTGGTCATTCGCTCAGTGAGCTTGGTGCGATGCTCCGGGGTGGCGCACAGTGCGGCGATCCGTCCGGCGAGCAGACCGCTGGAGGGGCCCTCGGGCTCCAGCAGCGCGCGCAGCCCGAGCAGATGGTCGCTGAGCGCCTCGTATGGGTGTGCGCGCTCGCAACCCAGCTCGAACCGGCGCAGCGCCCATGCCAGCTCGTTGCCGTGCGGCGCGCGGCGCGAGACGAGCGAGCAGAACGCGCGCAGCTCGTCCTCCTGCTCGGGCGAGACGACGAGCATCCCGTGCGGCCGCCCGCCCGTGCCCAGCGCGACCGTGCTCCAGGCGTCTTCGCCGCCCGTGCGTGCCCACGCCAGCGAGCCGAGCGTGACGCGCCCGTCGCCGAACAGGCGCAGCGCGCGCAGCAGGTCCCTCACCACCGCGCGTCCGTCGGAGGCCCGCTCGCAGGTGAGCGCGACCAGCAGGTGAGCGGTCTCGCCGTCGATCGGGGCGAGCGCCTGCTCGGGCGCCCAGTGCAGCGTCTCGGGCTTGGCGATCTGCAGGCCGGTCGTCAGGCGGATCTCAGGCGAGGCGATCGTCAGCCCGTGCAGCGTCGCCACCAGCGTGACGGTGTCGGGCGCGCTCGTCAGCTCGGCGCGCTCCAGCCGCGCCAGCGCCGACGCCAGGCGTTCGGGCCGCAGCTCGAACTCCGTCTGCTCGGCGAACACGTCGTCCAGCAGCAGTCTCAACGCCAGGCGCGGGCCCGCGTGCGCCCCTGCCTGCCGGCCGATCTCCGATCGGTCCGCGCGTTTACGGCCTTTCAGCACATCGTCTCCCCGGCGGGCGAGGTAGCGATCGAGCCCATCGAACTTCGCGAGCGCGGCGACGGCGACGTCGTGCTCGGGCAGTCGCGCGAGCTGCAGCTCGCGCTCGGCGACGAACCGCTCCGTCAGCGGGCGGCAGCTGTAGAACGGGGTCTGCGCACGCCCGCGCTGAGACCCCAGCTCCAGCTCGACCTCCGCGCCGGCAGCGACGTCGGCCTGCAGCAGGTGCGCCGCCGCCTGCGCGTACTCGCCGAGGGCGCTCTCCAATTGGGGTGACAGGCCACTGGAGCGCATGGTCGGGAGAGTTCGCCCTCGCACCGGGCGCTCCTGCCCGCGCACTCTGCGTTGCAGCCTCACGCGTGCCCGGACCGGCGCGGGGCACCGCCCGTGCGAGCGATCGGCGCGTCCGACGCACGGACGTCCGGCGATCGCGTGCGCCGGCGCAGCGTCTACGCCACGGCGGCGGCGACGCCGGCCAGCTGGCCGATCTCCGATCGGTCGGCCGCCTGCTCAGCGTCGCGTTCGGCGCACTCCGCGCCGAGCCAGCGTTCGCCGTAGGAGCGCATGTCGTCGATGATCGGCAGCAGCGCCCGGCCCTTCTCCGTCAGCGCGTACTCCACCCGCGGAGGCACCTCGCCGAAGGTGTCGCGCTCGACGATCCCCTCCTCCTCCAGCGCGCGCAGTCGCAGCGACAGCGTGCGCGGGCTGATGCCGGCCAGCGAGCGCTCCAGCTCACAGAAGCGCGAGCGCCCCTCGGACAGGTCGCGCACGAGCAGCAGCGTCCACTTGGCACACACCACCTCGGCGGTGCGGCACACCGGACATGTCTCATCGACGGCCATGTCCCTTACTTTACCAACTGAAGTTTTGCTCCAGCCGACCCTTTGTCGCCGTCCGTGCCCTCCGCTCAGCAGGATCGGTGTCGAAAGCGCTCCAGACCGGCGCACGCGTCATGCGACGGACACGGCCGGCGGACTCGCCGTCCCGCGCCGTCTCGCCCCCCTGACAGTCCGCCTCAGGCGACCGTGAGCTTCGGCGGAGCATCGGGCTCGCGGCGCGCGTGCGCGGCTTGCACGTCCTCCATCGTGGTGCCCTGTTTGCCGTCGGCCTGCATCAGCAGCTTGAAGTCGCTCGGGCTCGACGCCACCTTCATCGCGTCGTCGAACGTGACCAGCCCGGCCTTGACGTGCCCGAACAAGGCCTGGTCGAAGGTCTGCATGCCGTAGTAGGCGCCCGTGGAGATGACCTCCGGGAGCTTGCCCGTCTGGGAGGGGTCGACGATCATGTCGCGCACCCTGCCGGTCATGCGCAGGATCTCGCACGCCGCCACGCGCCCGCCGTTCGCGCCCGGCACGAGCCGCTGGCTGATCACGCCCTTGATCGTGCCCGCGATCATGCTCCGCGCCTGGCCGTGCTGGTGGGGCGGGAAGAAGTCGAGCATGCGATTGATCGACTCGGCCGCGTCGACGGTGTGAATCGTGGAGAGCACGAGATGCCCCGTCTCCGCCGCCGACAGCGCCGCCTGGACCGTCTCCTCGTCGCGCATCTCGCCGACCAGGATCACGTCCGGGTCCTGGCGCAGGACGCGCCGCAGCGCGCGCTTGAAGGAGGCCGTGTCCATGCCGACCTCGCGCTGGTTGATCACCGAGCGCTTGTCCTCGTGCACGAACTCGATCGGGTCCTCGATCGTCACGATGTGCTTGCTCGTCGTCTGGTTCATGTGGTCGATCATCGCCGCCAGCGTCGTGCTCTTGCCGGAGCCCGTGGTCCCCGTGAGCAGCACGATCCCGCGCTCTTCCTCGGCCAGCTCCCTGACCACCGTCGGCAGCGCCAGCTCTGCGATCGTGTTGATCTTGTGCGGGATCGCCCTGATCGCCATCGAGATCACGCCGCGCTGCTGGAACGCATTCAGGCGGTAGCGCGCGAGGTCGGGGATTTCGAAGGAGAAGTCGACCTCGTGCTCCTCGGCGAATTCCTTCAGCTTCGCCTCGTCGCTCAGCAGCACCTCGAGCGCGTGCTCGGTGTCCGCCGCGCTCAGCACCGCTGCGTCCTGCTCGGCCGCGAGCTCGCCATCGACCCTGAACAGCGGCTGGCTGCCGACCTTCAGGTGCAGATCCGAGCCCTGCTTGGCGATCAGCTCGCGCAGGGCCGCTTCGACGTCGAACATACCCCCCAATCGGCACCTCCGCCGGGAGGCTTGAGCACCGGGCTGGTCTACGGACGGGCTACGCGACGTCCCTGAGCTTTTGCGCCTCTGCGAGCGACTGCAGCTTCTTCAGCGACTGGTTCTCGATCTGGCGGATGCGCTCGCGGGTGACGTTGAACGTGCGCCCGACCTCGTCGAGCGTGCGCGGGTGCTCGCCGCCGAGGCCGTAGCGCAGCTCGAGCACGCGCCGTTCGCGGTAGGACAGGTTCTCCAGCGCCTCGCGCAGCGCCTCCTTGGTGAGGATCTCCGCGGCGCGCTCGTACGGGGACTCGGCGCGCTCGTCGGCGATGAACTGCCCGAACTCCGACTCCTCCTCGTCGCCGACCGGCTTCTCCAGCGACACCGGCGCCTGCGCGGAGCGCTTGATCGAGTCGACCTCCTCGGGGTCGATGCCGGTCACGTCGGCGATCTCGTCGGCGGTCGGCTCGCGCCCGAGCTCGGTCACGAGCTTGCGCTCGGCCCTGCCGATCTTGTTGAGCTTCTCCACGACGTGCACCGGTATGCGGATCGTGCGCGCCTTGTCCGCCAGCGCGCGCGCGATCGCCTGCCTGATCCACCAGGTCGCGTAGGTGGAGAACTTGAAGCCCTTGCGGTAGTCGAACTTCTCCGCCGCGCGCACCAGGCCGAGCGTGCCCTCCTGGATCAGATCCAGGAACGGCAGCCCCTGGTTGCGGTAGTTCTTGGCGATCGAGACGACCAGGCGGAGGTTCGACTCGACCATCTTCTGCTTCGCGTCGAGGTCGCCGCGCTCGATGCGCTTGGCCAGATCGACCTCCTCCTGGGCGGTCAGCAGGCGGACCTTGCCGATGTCCTTCAGGAACAGCTGCAGCGAGTCGGTCGTCATGTCCGGCTTCAGGTCGAGCGCCGTTTTGGCTTTGCTGCGCCGCCCCCGCTTGTCCGGGGCGCGCTCGACCGCCTGCGCGGCCGCCGTCGCCGGGTCGATGTCCTCGACGAGCTCGATCTCGGATTTCTCCAGGAACCCGTGCAGCTCCTCGACGTCGGACTCGTCCAGGTCGAGCTCCGAGGTGGCCGTCGATATCTCCGCGAACGTCAGCACGCCCACCTGCTGGCCTTTGGCCAGCAGGCCCTTCACCTCGTCGAGCTCCTGCAATTCGACTACTGACATACCTGTTTACGCTCGTTTCAGTTTTTCCGTGATCGATCCCTCCGGGGCCACCCGGGGGCTCCTGACTGTCGGTCGATGCGAACGCTTCGCCGGACAACTACGGCCGTACGCCCGCGACGTTACAACGCACTGCGACGATGATTGCGATCCCAATCCATGTCTCAACTTCTTTCGGCGCCTATGCTAACGCGCATGAGCGACTCTCCCAGCGGCGATCCCCACGGGCCGGCCTCCGCCGACGATCCCGGCATCCTCGCCGGCCTGCCCCGCACCCGTCCCCAGCGGGCCAGCGCGCGCCGGGTCGCCGCGCGCGCGGCCAAGCCCAGCAGGGCTTCGCGCGCGCATGCGAGCAGGAGCGAGCCGGCAGCAGCATCGGTGCCCATGCAGGGCTACGAGTCAGATGGCGACTCGCTCAACCGGCCGATCCAGCCACCTGGCGGGGCCGAGCTGGTTGCGACGATCGCCGAGCTCGCGGGAGAGCTGGCGAAAGCCGGCGTCAACACCGGCGGACGCGTGCTCAGAGACGTCCTCTCGCGTTTGCCACCTGGGTGAGCCTGTATACTCGCGCCACGCCGAGCTTCCACGGCCCAGGTCGCGGAAGACGGGGGACCCAATGCGGATCGCAGTCGATCCGCTGGGGCGAATCGGCCCATCGAGGGCCGTAGCGCCGTCGTCGTGCAGACCGCGCGAGCCCGTCAGCTCACCCCGTAGGCGTCGATGATGACCATGCGCATCCCCCGCACCGCCACGACGACCTTGCTCGCCCTGCTCGCCATCACGGCCTGCGGGGCTTCAGGCACGAGCGCGCTCGCCGACACGACCAGCACGACAAGCGCCACCGGCGCGACGGGGCCCGCCGGCGTGACTGGCGGCGCGAGCGCGGCGCCGGCCAAGGCGAAGGTCCACAAGAGCGGCATCGCCACCTGGTTCGGGCCCGGCTTCTACGGCCAGGCGACGGCCTGCGGACAGACGCTCACGCCCGCCGTCGTCGGCGTCGCCAACCGCACGCTGCCGTGCGGCACGCTCGTGAAGGTCACCTATCACGGCCACGCGCTGGTCGTTCCCGTGCTCGACCGCGGGCCCTACGCCAACCACGCCGACTGGGATCTGACCGCCGGCGCGGCGCAGGCGCTGGACATCACCGAAACGGTCCGCATCGGCACCCGCGTGGTCGGCGCCGCGCCCAACACGCCGCTGCTCGGCGCCCCGCCCGTCACCCCTGCGGAAGCCGCCACCGGCGGCGCGCAGGCCGCCGCGGGCTGAGGGCCCACCCTGGAGGGACGCTCGGGGTCCTTGCGAGACAGGCCTGAGCGGAGCTATGCGACCGGCTTGCCGGACGCCCGCGCCGCGTACAGCGCGACGTCGGCGTGCGCCGCCAGCGCGACCGCCTCACTGCCGTCCACCGGGCACACGGCGATGCCGACCGCGATCTCCAGGGACGCGCCGCGGTGGCTGGCAGCGCCGCGTACCGCGCTCGCCATGCGCTCCGCCAGTGCCGTGGCGGCGCCCGAGTCGGTCTCCGGCGCCAGCAGCCAGTAGCGGCCGGGGCTCTCGCGTGTGAGCGAGTCGGCGGGACGCAGCTCGCCCGACAGCGCCGCCTCGACCAGACCCGTCAGGCGTGACACCTCCCCCGGCAGCTCCGCGTGGCGCAGGCGCTCGACGTCGGCGAGCTCCACGAGCAGCACCGCGAACGGAGCCCTGTCACGCGCATAGCGCTCCAGCAGGCGAGCAATCGACGCGATCCACGCGGTCGGGGCCTGTTCGCCGCGCTCGTCTCTGATCTCGATCTCCGACGACTCCCGGGGCGCCAGCTCGTCGACGATCACGGCCATCGAGGACTCCCGCGCAACGGGTGAGGCCTCCCGCGCCATCGACCCCGCCTCCCGCAGCACAGACGCCTCCTCCTGCACCACGCGCGCAGCCGGCGACTCCGGCGGCACCGGCTGCGCCGGCTCCACCAGGGCTTCGGGCACTTCGGGCGAGCCGGCGTCCACCTGCGCCAGCAGGGCCACGGTTGCGGACACCTCCGCCAGCCGCTGCGACAGCTCGGCCACGCGCCGCTGCGCCGGGTCGGTCAGCTCCTCGTGCAACGCCTCCCACAGCGTCTCGCTCAACGTCTGGGCCGCGCGGGCGGCTCGCACCAGACGCTCGGCGCTGCGCGGGCTCATCGGCTCGTCGCTCACAGACGTTGCATATCAGCAGACTGGGACGTCGTGCGGACTGGGCGATCCCGCAAGCAGGGGACGACGAGCCCTGCCGGCACGCGACGGCGGCCACTGCGTACGGATGAAGCTACGACCAAGACCGGACGACCACCCCACCGGCAGTTTCATGCCCGTAGCCTGCACGGCTGTGAGGCCGGCCACGATCTCCAACCTCGAGGATCGCACCACCGAAGACGCGCGCACGGGCGCGATGCGCTCGATCCAGGCCGCCGACCTGAGCCTGCCCGAGGCGGCGCTGCGCGAGCTGTGGTCGCCCATGCACCTGGAGCGCCTGGCCCGCACCTACTGGCGCTTCCTCACACGCGTGACGCTGGGCCTCGTCCGGGTGCGCTACTCCCGGACCGAGCGCTCGATCGTGCTCCTCGGGCTGCGACCGCGAGCTGCTCACGTTCGCCGCGCCCGAGTACGAGCTGGAGCCCGGCCACGCGATCGTGCGCTGGCGCATCGCCAGTGGAGTGCTCGTCGCCCGTCACGGTCACGGCGGCGCGGGGCACCTGCAGATCGACGTCCGCCGCCTCCCCGACGAGGATCCGGGCGCGCGCGCGGCTGCACGTCGAGGTCGAGGTCGCAAACTTCCACCCCGCGATCGCCTCGAGATTCGGCCGGCGCGTCTACAACGCGACCCAGGCGCGCATCCACGTGCTCGTCACCCACGGATTCCTGCGCTCGCTCGCGCGGCTGGACCTGGCCGACCGGGGAGACCCCGGCCAGCGTGTCGGGCGGTTCGCCGACGACGACACCGCCAACCCGGTCGCGCGCTGAGAGAGCTCGCGCCGCTCTCACGGCCGGCCGGACCCGCGCGTCGCCTCCTACCCCCGCAGCGCAGCGAGCTTCGCGCGGTCGTGCGTGGCTCTGATCCGCCGGATCGTGCCCGAGCGCGTGCGCATCACCAGCGACTCGGTGCTGGCGCCACCCGCGCTGGGATAGCGCACGCCCTGCAGCACGTCGCCGTCGGTGATGCCGGTGGCCGAGAAGAACACGTCTTCGCCTGAGACGAGGTCGTCGCGTGTGAGCACCCGCTGCAGGTCATACCCCGCGTCGAGCGCGGCCTGACGCTCGGTCTCGTCGCGCGGCCACAGCCGCCCGAGCAGCTGGCCTCCCAGGCACTTGACGGCGGCGGCGGAGATGACGCCCTCGGGCGTGCCGCCGATGCCCCACAGCAGATCGACGGTCGAGCGCTCGGTGACCGCCAGCAGTGCGGCGGAGACGTCGCCGTGGGCGATCAACCGCACGCGCGCGCCGGCCTCGCGGATCGCCTTGACGCCCTCCTCGTGGCGGGGGCGGTCGAGCACGACGACCATCACGTCACCGACGGCGGTCCCCTTGCGCTCGGCCACCAGCTTCACCGTCTCCCCCAGCGGACGGTCGAGATCGAGCAGGTCGGCGATCTCCGGGGAGCCGGCCATCTTCTCCATGTACACGCACGGGCCGGGATCGAACATCGTGCCGCGCGCGGACAGCGCGATCACGGCCAGCGCGCTCGGCATCCCGTGCGCGGCCAGCGTCGTGCCCTCCAGCGGATCGACCGCGATGTCGACCTGCGGCGGGGAGCCGTCGCCGATCTGCTCGCCGTTGTAGAGCATCGGCGCCTCGTCCTTCTCGCCCTCGCCGATCACCACCAGGCCGTCCATCGGCACGGACTGCAGCATGTAGCGCATGCCGTCCACGGCGGCCTGGTCGGCGGCCTCCTTCTCGCCCCGTCCCACCAGCGGCGCGGCGGCCAGCGCGGCGGCCTCGGTGACGCGCACGAGCTCCAGGGCGAGGTTGCGGTCGGGGCGCTGATGGGTCGAGTCCGGGGTCATGCGATCGGGGGAACGTACAACAACCTCGCCACCACTACGATCGTGGGCGCATGACCCAGAGCCTGACCGCAACCCTGCCGCAGAACCCGCTCGTCCTCGGATTGGAGCGCCGGCCGGTGGCGCCGACCGCGCTGGTGATCTTCGGCGCCTCAGGCGACCTGGCGCGGCGCAAACTGCTGCCGGCGCTGTACAACCTCGCGCACGAGGGCGCCCTGCCCGAGCGCTTCCAGCTGGTGGGGGTCTCGCGCAAGGACAAAGCGCACGAGGACTATCGCGAGGAGTGCGAGCAGGCGATCCGCGCGTTCTCGCGACGCACGCCCGACGACGACGTGCTCGCGGGACTTCTGGAAAACGTCAGGTACGTGCCGGGAGTGTTCGACGATCCCAGCGTCTACGCCGCGCTGGGCGAGGTGCTGGACGGGTTCGACGAGGACGCCGGCGAGCGGCTGAACCGCGCCTTCTACCTGTCGACCGCACCGAGCTTCTTCCCCACGATCATCGGCCAGCTGGGCGGCAGCGGCCTGTCACGCCGCGCCGACACCGAGGTGCGCGTGATCGTCGAGAAGCCGTTCGGCTCAACCCTCCAGGAGGCGCGTGAGCTGAACACGCGCGTGCTGAGCGTGTTCGACGAGTCGCAGGTGTTTCGCATCGACCACTACCTCGGCAAGGAGACCGTGCAGAACATGCTGGCGTTCCGCTTCGCCAACGGCATGTTCGAGCCGCTGTGGAACCGCAACTACATCGACCAGGTGCAGATCACCGCGGCCGAGGACGTCGGCATCGGCAGCCGCGCCGGCTACTACGACCAGGCGGGGGCGCTGCGCGACCTGATTCAGAATCACATGCTGCAGCTGCTGTGCCACGTCGCGATGGAGCCCCCCGGGAGCTTCACCGCCGAAGAGGTGCGCAACGAGAAGGTAAAGGTGCTGCACGCCATCGCCGCCCCGACGCCGGGCGAAATCCCCGAGATGGCCACGCGCGCGCAGTACGCGGCCGGACACTCCGGCGGCGAGGACGTGCCGGGATATCTGCAGGAGGAGGGCGTGCCGCCGGATTCGACAACCGAGACCTACGCGGCGCTGCGCCTGGAAGTGGACAACTGGCGCTGGGCGGGCGTTCCGTTCTACCTGCGCGCGGGCAAGCGCCTCGCGCGCAAGGTCACCGAGATCGCGGTCACGCTGAAGCCCGTCCCCCATCTGGCGTTCAGCCAGGACGGCTCGCTGGGAGTGCAGCCCAACCAGCTGATCCTGACGGTGCAGCCGAACGAGGGCGTGACGTTGCAGCTGGGCGCGAAGATCCCGGGCACGCGCATGTCGATCAGGCCGGTGAACATGGAGTTCCTGTACGGGACCTCGTTTTTGTCGCAGTCCCCGGAGGCGTACGAGCGTCTGATCATGGACGCGATGCGCGGCGACCCGACGCTGTTCACGCGCAACGACGAGGTCGAGGCGCAGTGGCGGATCTGCGATCCGATCGTCAAACACTGGCGGCCCACCCACCCGCAGACGCCCGGGCCGCTGGCGCAATACGAGGCGGGCTCGCAGGGGCCGGCGGAGGCCGAGGACGTCCTCCGCGAGGGCAACGCCTGGCGGGCGATCTGAGGATGGCCACCACGGCGACCATCGGCGACGCGGTCTGGAGCGAGCAGAACACGACCCCGGACGCGATCGAAGCCGCGCTGCGCGCGTTGCTGGCCGAGCGCTCGAAGCTCAACCAGGACGCCGAGGACGGAGGGCTGGTGCCGGCGCGGGTGCTGAACATGGTGGTGTTCGTCGAGAGCGCCCACAGTGAGGAGGTCGCCGACCGGCTGCGCGGCGTGGGGCGCTATCACGCGTCGCGCACGATCGTGCTCTCCTACGAGCGCGATCGCGAGGAGCTGGACGCGCGCGTGAGCATCGCCTCCGACGGCGACCGCGGCCCCGGCGAGCCGGCGTTGCTGCGCGAGACCGCGATCGTGCAGATCGGCGAGCGGCATCTGGACGATCTCACGACGATCGCCGATCCGCTGGTGATCAGCGACCTGCCGACGCTGCTGTGGTCGCCCCACCGCCATCCCGAGGCGGCCGACGCGCTGCTGGAGCTGGCGCAGGCGACGTTGATCGACTCGATCGAAGAGCCCGTGTGGAGCGCCGCGATCGAGCGCGCGTGCGGGCTCTCCCAGCAGGCCTACGTGGTCGACCTGGCCTGGCTGCGCTCGACCCCGTGGCGCGAGCGGGTCGCGGCGACGTTCGACCCGCAGCGCATGCGCGCCGAGCTGAGCTCGCTCGAGCTGCTGGAGATCCGCCATCATCCGGACTCGACCGTCGCGGCGATGCTGTTCGTCGGCTGGCTGGCCTCGCGGCTCGGTTGGGAGCTCGACCACGCGGAGATCGAGGGGCGCACGGGCCCTGATGGTGCGCTGAGCGGCGGCGCGCGCACGCGGGAGGGCGAGCGTGTCGAGCTGCGCCTGCGCGCGGCGGCCGAGCTGCGGGTGCCCGGCCTCGCGGGGATGCGACTGCGCGGCCGCGCGGGACTGCGGATCGATCTGGACCGTGGACCCGGAGGTCTGCACGAGCGCCGCCGTGACCGCCACGACAACAAGCGCGAGTGGACGCTGCTGGGCGCCTCGCGCGGCGAGGGAGGCATCCTCGGGGAGGGCATCCGCCAAGCGCTGCTGCGCGACCCGACGTATCTGCCGGCGCTGAGCGCGGCCCGGACGATGCTGCCTAGGAAGGAGGCCACGCCCGCATGACGCGCCTGACGACGCTCGCGGACGCCGAGGCCGTCGCCAGGCGCGCCGCCCTGGAGATCGCACGCGACCTCGACTCCGCCCGACGCGCGCGAGGGGTCGCGCATCTGGCGCTCAGCGGGGGCACGACCCCGGCGCGCACCTACGAACTGCTGGCGAGCGACCGATCGTCCGGGATCGGCCAGCCGGACTGGGACGGAGTCGAGGTGTGGTTCGCCGACGAGCGCTGCGTCGGGCCAGAGGACGAGCAGAGCAACTTCCGCCTCGCGCACGAGACGCTGCTGGCGGCCGCCGGCGTTCCGGACGAGCGGGTCCATCGCATGGAGGGGGAGCTGGGCCCCGAGCAGGGAGCCGAGCTGTATTCGCAAGCGCTGCGCGAGCGAGTTCCCGTGGAGACGGACGGCGCGGCGAAGACAGCCGGAGGGACCGGCGACGCCAACGCGCTGCCCGCGCTGGACGTGGTCGTGCTCGGCATCGGCCCGGACGGGCACGTCGCCTCGCTGTTTCCCGGCGCGCCGACGTTGGACGCCGACGCGCGGGCGGTGTGTCTTCCGGTGCGCGACTCCCCCAAGCCCCCGCCCGAGCGCATCACGCTGAGCCTGGAGGTGCTGCGCGCCGCGCGTTCCTGCCTGCTGCTGGCCACGAGCGCGGGCAAGGCCGACGCGGTGTCGGCGATGCTGGGCGAGCCCAGTCGCCACGTGCCCGCGAGCCTGCTGCGGCGAGGCCGGCTGAGCGTGATCGTGGATGACGCCGCTGCACCCCCGCCACCGAACGATTGACCAAACGACGACATGCGTCGTACAGTGAGAGGTCTTCCGATGGCCTCGACCGTCACCGCGACCCATCAAGCCGCAGCGCCGAGCCCGGAGGAGCAGGTGCTGGCCGCGCTGGACGACGCTCGCAAGCGCACACTGGCGCTGGTGTCGCATCTCGGCGAGGAGCAGTTGACGGCGGTGCACTCCCCGATCATGAGCCCGCTCGTGTGGGATCTCGGTCACATCGCCGCGTACGAGGACCTGTGGCTGGGGCACCGGCTCGCGGGGCTGGAGCTGCTGCGCCCGGACCTGGCGGGCCTGTATGACGCGTTCGAGACGCCCCGCGCGGTGCGCGGCGACGTCGAGGCGCTGGGTCCACAGGACGCGCGT
This sequence comes from uncultured Solirubrobacterales bacterium, assembly GCA_963744245.1. Classification (GTDB taxonomy): domain Bacteria; phylum Actinomycetota; class Thermoleophilia; order Solirubrobacterales; family Solirubrobacteraceae; genus Palsa-744. The sequence continues at coordinate 1,574,218 of CAVUST010000001.1, read as the reverse complement.
TCCTACATGCGCGAGGTGCGCGAGCGCGTCACCGAGGCGATCTCGCGGCACGGCGTTGGCGAGGGGGATGGCGATGTGTGCGAGATGGTGGTTCGCCACGAGCTGCAGCACTCCGAGACGATGCGCCAGACGCTGGCGCTCGCGGGTCTGCTGCCCGCGGGCGAGCCGCCGGCGATCGACGCGGCATCCCCCCTCCCCTCCGAGCCGGACGAGTGGTTGAAGATTCCCGCCGGGTCCTTTGCAATGGGCGCCGGCGAGGCCGGGTTCGCCTACGACAACGAGCGCCCGCGCCACACGGTCGCGTTGGAGGCGTTCGCGATCGCGCGCCGGCCCGTCACCGCCGCGAGCTGGATGCGGTTCGTCGAGGGCGGCGGCTACGAGCGCCGCGAGTGGTGGTCTGACGCAGGGTGGGCTTGGAAAGAGGAGTGCGACGTCGCCCACCATCCAGCGCTGGCCGCGGGCGATGCAAACGCGCCGGCGTGCCATGTCAGCTGGTTCGAGGCCGACGCCTTCGCCCGCGCGCACGATGCGCGCCTGCCCAGCGAGGCGGAGTGGGAGCGGGCGGCGAGGAGGGAGCAGCAGCAGACGCCAGATCCTGTAGAGTTCGCACAAGTGGGACGAGTGTGGGAGTGGACGGCCAGCGCGTTCGGCGGGTACCCGGGCTTCGTCGCCCACCCCTACCGGGAGTACTCGGAAGTGTTCTTCGGCGATGACTACCGCGTGCTGCGCGGCGGCTCGTGGGCGACCAGCCCGCGGGTGAAGACCGTGACGTTCCGCAACTGGGACCTGCCCCAGCGACGGCAGATCTTCGCCGGCGTGCGCCTCGCCCGGGATGCGTCATGACCCCGCCGACCGACGTCTCGACCCGGCGACCGGAGCACCGTCAAGCGCAGCGACGATGATGGAGCCGATCGCCAACCCCGCCGAGCCGGCAATCCGGATCGACTCCCACCTCGATGGCGGGCAGGAGCGCTCGCTCGCCGACGACGTGCTCGACGGTCTCACCCGCCCGTTCAAGGAGCTGCCGCCCAAGCACTTCTACGACGCGCGCGGCGCGGAGCTGTTCGACCAGATCTGCGACCTGCCCGAGTACTACCCCACGCGCGCGGAGCGCGCGATCCTGCAGAAGTCCGCGAGCGAGCTGGCGGCGCTCACGGGCGCCGCGGAGCTGGTCGAGCTGGGCTCGGGCACGGCGGCCAAGACGCGCGTGCTGCTGGACGCCCTGCACGAGGCCGGCACGCTGCGTCGCTACGTGCCGGTGGACGTGACCGAGAGCATGGTGCGCGAATGCGCGCAGACGCTCACCGAGGAGTACCCGGGGATGCAGGTGCACGGGGTGATCGGCGACTTCGAGCGCCATCTCGACCAGGTCCCGGAGGCGGTCGGACCGCGGCTCGTGGCATTCCTCGGCGGCACCATCGGCAACTTCCCGCCCGGCAGCCGCCGCCGCTTCCTGCGCGCGATCGCAGGACTGCTCGGCCCCGAGGACCATCTGCTGATGGGCACCGACCTCGTCAAGGACCCGCTCGTGCTGGAGGCCGCCTACGACGACGCCCAGGGCGTGACGGCCGAGTTCAACCGCAACGTGCTGCGCGTGCTCAACCGCGAGCTGGACGCGAACTTCGACCCCGAGGACTTCGACCACGTCGCCCGCTTCGACCCCGAGCACGAGTGGATCGAGATGCGGCTGCGCGCGCGGCGCGAGCACACCACGCACGTGGGCGCGCTGGACCTGCCGGTGCGCTTCGCCGCCGGCGAGGAGCTGCGCACGGAGATCAGCGCCAAGTTCACCCCCGAGCGTCTGCAGGGCGACCTGGCCGCCGCGGGCCTCGAGCTCGTGCGCTGGCTGACCGACCCCGACGAGCTGTTCGCGCTGACGCTGTCGCGCGTGGCTTAGCCGGCCCTCAGCCGACTCGCACGGGCGGGCGGCGATCGCGCCAGGGCGTGGCCTGCTCCAGCTGGGCGGCCAGCCTCAGCAGCGTGGCCTCCTCCCACATTCCGCCCATGAAGTGCGCCCCCACCGGCACGCCCTCGGGAGTCCAGTGCAGCGGCACGGACATCGCCGGGCATCCGGTCATGTTCGCCACGCGGGTGTAGGGGGAGAACGCCATGTAACGCTCGACGGTCGTCTCCGCGGAGCCCGCGTCGAACGCGCCGAGCGGAATCGCGGGCAGGGCCAGCGTGGGCGTCAGCCACACGTCGCAGCGCTGCAGCAGCTCGGCCACCGCGCGCGCGCCGGCCTGGATCGCCTGCAGCGCGCGCAGATGCTCGGCGGCGGTCCTCCGCAGCCCCGCCTCATGCCAGCGCCGCGTCCGCGGCTCCAGATCGTCCTCGTCCGGCTCGCGGCCGGCGCGAGCCTCGGCATCGAGCACGAGTGACGTCACCACCTCCGCCCACACCCCGAACCAGGCCTCCACCAGCGCCAGGCCGTCGAGGTCGGGGGCGTCGCGCACGACCTCGTGCCCCAGCTCCGCACACGTCCGTGCCGCGCGCTCGGCGGCGGCGGCGCACTCCGGGTGCGGGCGTTCGCCCGTCAGCGTGCCGGTGGACAGGGCGATCCGCAGCCGGCGCGGGGGTGCGTTCAGCGCCCGCTCGAACGAGCCGGGCGCCGGCGCCGGCGCGGGATAGGGCTCGCCGAGCATGGAACCGTGGGTGTGGTCGAGCAGGCGAGCGCTGTCGCGCACCGAGCGCGTCAGCGCGTGCTCGACCAGCAGGCGTGAGAGCAGCTCGCCGCGCTCGGGCTCGTTCGGCATCCGGCCGCGGCTCGGCTTCAGCGCGAACACCCCGCAGCACGAGGCCGGGTTGCGCAGCGAGCCGCCCGTGTCGTTGCCGTGCGCGATCGCCACGATCCCGGCGGCGACCGCCGCCGCCGAGCCGCCGCTCGACCCCGCCGTGGAGAGCTCCGGATCCCAGGGGTTGCGGGTCGCCCCGAACAGCCGCCCCTCGGTGATCGGAGCGCCGCCGAGCTCCGAGGTGTTCGTCAGGCCGACCGGCACGAGGCCCGCCCGGCGCAGCCGCGCCACCAGCTCGCTGTCAGACCGCGCGACGTTGCCGGCGAGCAGGCGCGAGCCGTTGGAGTGGCGCACGCCCTTGCACTGCGCGAGGAGATCCTTGACGAGCAGCGGCACCCCCGCGAACGGCGCGCTGCGATCCACCCGCTCGGCGGCGGCGAGCGCCTGCTCGTACATCGGCGTGACGACCGCGTTCAACCGCGGGTTGAGCTCCTCGATCCGTGCGATCGCAGCCTCCACCAGCTCCCGCGGGGCGACCTCGCGGCGACCGACGAGCTCGGCCAGCTCGGTGGCGTCGGCGAACGCCAGCTCAGTCAACATTGCGGCAGTATCGCTCGCCCGCGCCCAGACGTGCAGGAGCGTGCAGTCGACTCGCCGAGCCGGCGACGTGCGCGGTCCGCGCGCGACGCGACCCGCGTGTCTCGGCCTTCACGCCCAGGGTGGGATCGTCCCAACCAGCGCGCGGAGCCGCCCTCCTCCGTGGCATTGACGTAGATCGTATGAGTCGGATAGTGTGTCCACGGCGCCGCGGGCTGACGCCCGCCGGCAAAGACTTCGAGTGGGTCGTGTAGGAGGAGACACATGGCATCGCAAGCGACACAGCAAGCGCCGCCGAGCCTGGACGTCGCCTACGGCGACGACGCCGAGATCCTGCGGGGGGCGAGCACCGAGGACTACGCCGGGCACATCGCACCGGACTCCTGGCGCGCGGGCAGCGGAGCGCTGGCGATGGCATGGCTGGGCTTTCCCACGGCGATCTTCTGGATGGTCGTGCCCGCCGGGCTGTCGTTCGCCGTGGGGACCGGGCCGGTGCTGATCGGCCTCGTGGTCTCCGCGGTGCTCGTGGCCGCGGGCGCGTACGTCGTGATCCCGTGGGCGACCGCCACGGGCCTGCCCGTCTCGGTGTTCTCGCGGCGGCTGTTCGGCTACTTCGGCGCCGCGTTCGCGACGCTCGTGCTGGCCGCCACCGGCATCTACTTCGCCGCCTTCGAGGGCTCGGTGATCGCCGTCGCGTTTCACCAGTACTTCGGCGGGCTGTCGCTGAACCTGTGGTACCTGGTGGTCGTGCTGATCGCCGTGCCGCTGATGATCGGCGGCGTGCGCGTGTGGCTCGATCGCCTCAACGGCGTGCTGCTGCCGCTGTACCTGCTCGGCCTGATCGGCGCGATCGTGTGGGCGATCGCCGAATACGGCTATCACGGCGGCTGGTTCACGTTCAAACCGCCGCACGTGCTCGACACTCACGGCCCCGCCTGGGTGTTCGTGCTGAGCGCCTACATCGCCCAGCCGACGCTGCTGTTCGCGTGGGAGTACGCGCGCCTCGGCCGCCGCGAGGACGTGACCGTCAACCGGCGCGTCACGTTCGGGCTGCCGTTCTGGCTGGCGACGTTCTTCGTCAACGGCCTGATCGGGATCTTCCTCGTGCACACGATCAAGGTCGCCGGCGAAGTCTCCGAGGTCACGCTCGTGCTGGCGCTCGTCTCGCTGATGGGCCTCGCCGGCGTGGCCTTCATCTGGGTCACGCAGACGCGCATCAACACGGCCAACTTCTACGTCGCCTCGACCAACCTGCAGAGCTTCACCGCGCGCGTGTTCAAGCTGGAGCTGCCGCGCGCGGTATGGGTCGTGCTGGCGGGCGCGATGGTGTACGCGCTGATGCTCGCCGACCTGTTCTCCTTCCTGCTCGAAGCGCTGCGCTACCAGGGCGCTTTCGTCACCGGCTGGCTCGTGATCCTCGTCGCGCACACCGTGATCGCGCGGCGCAGCGGCGAAGACCCGCGCCAGATCGAGTTCCGCCCGGGGCGGCTGCCGCAGATCAACCTCGTCGGGTTCGTGCCGTGGGTGGTGGGTGGCACCGTGGGTGTCGTCCTGCTGGCGGGCGAAACGGCCTTCGCCAACACCTGGGCGCTGCCGATCGACGCCGGCATCGCACTGGTCCTGTTCCTGATCGCGCGCGCGCTCGCCCGTCCCAGCTGGGAGACGATGGCCCGACCACACGATCCCCGCAGCGAGGTGGACGACCCCTGGAGCGCGCGGATTCGCTGCGGCGCCTGCGGGCATCTGTATCTCGCGGCCGAGACCGACCGCGACCCCAGCGAGGGCCAGCGGCCGGTGTGCGCGGTGTGCGCGACCACGAGCACGCGCCTGTACCATGCCGCGCATCTTGAGGCGCGCGCGCATAGAGCATCCGCCAACAGCGCCTGACGGGACCGTGATGAGCGGAGCCTGCCGTGGGTGAGATCACCGTCGCAGCCGTGACGAGCGGGGTCCGCCGTGGGTGAGATCGCGGTGGGGGACGTGCGCGTCAACTGCCTGCGCGACGCGATCGCGCCGTTCGCGCACGGCTCGCTCGCCTACGCCTTCCCCGGCGTCACGCTCGCGCAGTGGGAGCCCTACCGCGACCGCTATCCCGGCACGTTCGTGGGCGACAACTGGCTCGTGCGCTTCTGCGGCATCCTCGTGCAGAGGAGCGAGCTGACGATCCTCGTCGACACGGGGCTGGGGGCCACACCCGACGCCTACTGGGGAGTGGCGGAAGGACGCCTGCTCGACGCGCTGGGCGAGGCCGGGGTCACGCCCGAGGACGTGGACGTCGTGTTTCACACCCATCTGCACGCCGACCACGTCGGCTGGAACGTCACCGCCACGGGCGAGCCGACGTTTCCGCGCGCCCGCTACGTCGCCAACCGCACCGACTGGCACGCCTTCCACGAACCGTTGCTGGAAAAAGCCTTCCCCTTCTCCTATCTGGAGGAGCAGGTGTTCTCGCTGGAGCGCCACGGCGTGCTCGACCTGATCGACGGCGAGCACGAGCTGGCCGCGGGGATCACGGCCGTGCCGGCGTACGGCCACACGCCGGGGCACATGTGCCTGCGGATCGAGTCCCAGGGACAGCTGGGGATGATCTGCGGCGACGCGATCCTGCACCCCGCGCAGGTCAACGAGCCCGACTGGCCGTTCGTGTTCGACGTCGACCGCACCCACGCGGCGCGCACACGCCGGGAGTTGATCGACACGATCGAGCGGGAGGGCGCGACGCTGATTCAGTGCCACTTCCCCGAGCCCGGCCACGGCCCGATCGTCCGCGACGGCGACGCCCGCTACTGGGAACCCGTCTGAGAAACGCCGCTGCGCGTAGGCTCCGGCCGAGATGACGGCCGCGACGCTCGTATTCACAGGGCAGATCGTGCCCGATCCCGCCGCCGGCAAGGACGTTGCCGCGCAGGCTCGCTCGGTCCTCTCTCGACTGACCGTCGCCCTCACCAAGCGGGGGCTCGTCCTGAACGATCTGCTCAGGCTGCGCCTGTTCGTGCACGATCTCGGCGAGCTGCCGACGGTCGAAGAGGCCCTCGACGCACACCTGGGGTCGGAGCGGCCGGCTGTGAGCGTCGTCGAGCTGCCCACGAGCGCAGGCGATGCGCGCGCGCTGACCCTCGACGCGGTGGCCGCGCCCGCTGCGCGCGAGCAGCGGCACCTCGGTCCACACAGCGCACGGCTCGGACCATGGGTGTTCCTCGGCGCCGTCACCGCCCCCGCGCTGCAACGTGACGTCCCGCGCGAGCGCCGGGTCCTGCAGGAGTCCCGGGCACTGTTCGCGCACGTCGAGGAGCTGCTGCGCGCGCAGGGCGCCGCACTGAGCGACGTCGTCAAGGTCGGCAGCTGGCTGTCGTTCCCGATGCGGGACTACGGTCCGCTCGGGCGAGTGCGCGACGCGCTTGTGGACCGCGCCGGCCTGATGCCCGCCAGCGCGGGCGTGCAGGTAGCGCGCGTGGGAGCCGCCGGGGAGCTGCTCTCCCTCGAAGCGATCGCGTTCGCTCCCGAGGAGGGCGCCGAGTACGAGCGTGCAGACCAGGGCGCGCCGGCGCCCTCCCGTCTCGCTCGCTTCTACGCCGACGCGCGCGCCGCCGGTGGGTACGTGTTCACCAGCGGCGAAGTCCCCGACGGACGGGGATCGCCGCGGATGCAGGCGCGCGAGGTGTACAAGCGGCTGGGCTCGCATCTGGCCGCATGCGGCGCGTCCCCCGCGAGCGTGCTTCAGCAGACGGTGTTCGTCCGTCGCGCACGCGACGGCGAGGCGGTCAGTGCGGCTGCACGCGAGTTCTACGGCGCCGAGGCGCCCCCTCCCTCGACCACGCTGCTCTGCGTCGCCGACATCGGGTTTCACCCCGGGTGCGACGTCGAGATCGAGCTGGTCGCGGCATCCGACGGGCGGCCGGCCGATGCCCGATGATTCGCCCATGAACGCTCCGGACGACCTCGAGCTGGATCTCGACGCGCTCGGCGAGCGCGAGCGCTATTTCCTGCTGACCTCCGTCGTTGTGCCCCGACCGATCGCCTGGATCTCCACGCTCGACGCTCAGGGCACGCACAACCTCGCCCCCTACAGCTACTTCAACGCCTGCTCGGCCACCCCGCCGATCGTGCACTTCACCTCCACCACCTCGCGCGACTCGCTCGCCAACGTAAAGGCAACGGGCGAGTTCGTCGTCAACGTCGTCAGCGAGGACCTCGCGCAGGCGATGCGCGTCAGCTCCGCAGCGCTGTGCAGCCGCGAAGATGAGTTCGAGGTCGCAGGCTTGGAGACCGTCCCGTCACACATGGTCTCTCCCCCACGCGTCGCCGGCGCAAAGGTCGCGCTGGAGTGCCGCCTGCGTCAACTGCTGGAGATGGGCGAGGGCACGATGGTTTTCGGCGACGTGCTCCACGTCCACGTCGAGCGCTCCGTCTGGCGCGACGGGCGCGTGGACCCCACGCTCCTGCGCCCGGTGGGACGGCTCAGCGCCCCGTACTTCACGACCGTCTCGGACGTCTACTCGCTGGACTTGCCCGAGGACGTCAAGCAGCGCACGAGCGACTACACCATCCGCGGCGGCCCGGCCGGACCCGATGGCTCAACCGACCCCACCGAGCAATCTGCGCCCGGCGGGCCCGAGCCGACCGATCAGGCCGACGCCAACCGCAGCTGACCGACGCCCTCGAAGCGCCGGCGGCGGCAGAACTCGGCGAACGCGTCGAGACCCTCGACGATCGCCCCGTAGACGACGACGTTGTTCTCGCCCGAGGGCAGGCGGCACTCGGCCGTGCCGTAGGCGAACGCCAGCTCGCCCGCGGCCGGGTCCCAGGTCAGGTCGCCGGGCCGGGGCAGGCGCACGGCGTTCTCGCGCTCTACTCCCAGCTCGTAGGTCTGCGCGCTCATCACCATCTCCCCGCTCCACGCCACGTGCACGACCGGCACATCGAGCGGCAGCACGGCCAGCACCGCGGCGGCGGTGCGCGGCGCACCCGCGTCGAACAGCACCCCGGTGGCAGCGCCACCCTCCCACGAGAGGGCGATCGAGGTCTCGCCGCGGCGGATGGATTCCCAGCGCTCCTGCCACCACCACGAGCCGCTCTCGGCGCTCATTGCTCACCACCCGCGGCGCCGGCGTCGATTGTGCTCGCGACGGCCGTGTGCGGCGCCTCGTGGTGAACCATCGCGTAGCAGTCGATGCGCGTGTCGATCAGGTTCTCGCCCCACAGCCCGTCCCACGGCGGCAGGCCGCGCTCGGCGCGTGCTGCGCGGGCGCGGGCGAAGTCCTCGATCGCGCTCACCCGATACACGGCCCAGTAGCGCTGGCGGCGAGGGCCGAGATCGCCCACGTCGGGCAGCACCTCGAGGCGCCACCCGCCCTGGAACCCGGCGTGGGAGAGCAGTTCGGGGAAGTGCACCTCGTCATACCAGCGATTGAACTCCCGCTTCTGGGTCTCGCTGCCCTGGAAGTCGGTCTTGACGATCGCCCAGCACGGCGCGTCCACCTTCTCGGGGGCGATCGCCGTAAGCGTGCGGTAGTAGGTTCGCTCCCAGTCGATCAGATGGCTGCCGACGTACTCCTGCCACTCCCCCCAAGGGGCGCCGTCGGAGTCCGCGAGCGCGTCGTTGAAAGCATCGACCGACTCCAGCTCGTACACCGCGTAGTAGCCGTGCTCGTGGGGATGGGTCTGGGTGGGGCGATCGAGCGCCCGCAGCCGCCAGCCGCGCACGAACCCGGGCTTGGCAACCCATTCCGGCACGTGCCGCTCGTTGTACCAGGCGTTGAACTCGTCCTCGCGCTCGCATCCGGCGTCGGCGATGGATGCCTTGACCACGCTCCACACGCGGGGTTGGAGCTCGCCGGCGGGGTCGTTGGTGGTGTGCCTCACGAGAGCGATGGTGGTGGAGCGATCGGGCCGTGGGCCGTGAGCGCCGCGGCCACTGCGATGACGGAGATCTTACGCACGTACCCACGCCTCCCCCCGCCGAGAGCCGTCCCCTCGTCCGCCGCGATAGGCTCCCGCCGCATGCGGATCGAGGGCAGCTCAGCGATCGTCGTCGGCGGGGCCTCCGGTCTCGGCGAGGCGACCGCACGCCGGTTGCACGAGCAGGGCGCGATCGTCACGATCGCCGATCTGAACGCCGAGAAAGGCGCGGCGCTCGCGAGCGAGCTGGGCGCCGAGTTCGTCGCCTGCGACGTGCGCGAGGAGGAGCAGGTCAAGGCGGCCGTCGAGCAGGCCGCGAAGGCCGAGGGCGGGCTGCGGATCGCCGCGTGCTGCGCGGGGATCGGCTGGGCGCAGAAGGTCGCCAGCTCGAAGGGCCCGCACCCGCTGCTGCCGTTCGAGACCGTCATCCAGATCAACCTGATCGGCACCTTCAACGTGCTCCGGCATGCCGCCGCCGCGATGATCGCCAACGAGCCCGCAGAGGACGGCGAGCGCGGCGCGCTGGTGTGCACCGCCTCGATCGCCGCCTACGACGGCCAGGTCGGCCAGATCGCTTACGCCGCCTCCAAGGGTGGAATCACCTCGCTGACGCTGCCGGCCGCGCGCGACCTGGCCCAGTACGGAATCAGGGTCAACACGATCGCCCCGGGTCTGTTCGACACGCCGCTGCTGGCGGCGCTGCCCGAGGAGGCGCGCCAGAAGCTCGGCGCGGGCGTCCCCTTCCCTCAGCGCCTGGGCCAGCCCGCGGAGTACGCGCAGCTGGCGTGTCACATCGTCGAGAACCGGATGCTGAACGGCGAGACGATCAGGCTCGACGGCGCGCTGCGGATGCCGCCCCGCTGACCGGCAGCGTCCGCGGGCCCGGCTTCAAACGGGCGCCGGTCGCTCCGGCGCCCGCACTGGACTCGGTTCAGCCGATCCGCTCGACGAGCATCGCCATGCCCATGCCGCCGGCGACGCACATCGACTCGATGCCGTAGGTGGCGTCGAGCGTCTGCAGGTCGTTGAGGAGCGTGGTCATGATGCGCGCGCCGGTCATGCCGAAGGGGTGGCCGAGGGCGATGGCGCCGCCGAAGGGGTTGAGCTTCTCGCGATCCAGGCCGAGCTCCTCGATGCAGGGGACGATCTGCGCGGCGAAGGCCTCGTTGATCTCGACCACGTCTATGTCGCCGATCGCCATGCCGGTCTGCGCGAGCAGTCTCTGGATCGCGGGGATCGGCCCGAGGCCCATGACCTCGGGGCGGATCGCCGCGACGGTCGAGGCGATGATGCGCGCTTTCGGCTTGAAGCCGAGCTCGCTCGCGCGCTCCTCGCTCATGATCAAGAGCGCCGCGGCGCCGTCGTTGAGCGGGCAGGAGTTGCCGGCGGTGACCGAGCCGTCCTCTTTGAAGACGGGCTTGAGCGCGGCGAGCCGCTCCATCGTAGTGCCGGGCCGCGGGCCGTCGTCCTTGGTGACGACCGTCTCGGGCACGTCGATCTCGTTGCCCTCCTTGTCGACGTCCTTGTGCGCGGGCACCGTGACGGGCACGATCTCGGAGTCGAAGTGACCGGACTCGACCGCGGCCACGGCACGGGTCTGGGAGACGAGCGCCCACTCGTCCTGAGCCTCGCGGCTGACGTTGCAGCGCTCGGCGACGTTCTCCGCGGTCATGCCCATCGGGATGTAGACGTTGTAGGCCGAGCCCTCGGAGCCGTCGACGGCGTGGTTGAACTCGAACTGACTGCCGCGGCCGGTGCGCGAGACGGCCTCGACGCCGGCGGCGACGTAGACGTCGCCCTCGCCGGCCTTGATCGCGTGGAAGGCCATGCGCGTGGTCTGCAGCGAGGAGGCGCAGAAGCGGTTGACGGTGCACGCCGGCACGTGGTGGTCGATGCCCGCGAGCAGCGAGGCGATGCGCCCGATGTTGTAGCCGGACTCGCCCTCGCCGTAGCCGCAGCCCATCATGACGTCGCCGATCGAGGTCTGCTCCAGGGCAGGGTTGCGCTCGATCAGCGCCTTCAGCGGGATCGCCGCGAGGTCGTCGGCGCGAACGGTCTTCAGCGACCCCTTCGCGGCGCGTCCGATGGGCGTGCGGATGGCGTCGACGATCACTGCCTCTGGCATCTGGCGATCTCTCCTGGAGTCGAGGGAAAAGGTTGCGGGACGCGGGCATCCTATTTGACAGGACGCAGACGAGTGTGTGGCAATGCGCACACGGGCTCGCCGTGCCCTGCTCTACAGGTCCAGCCTGCTCACACCCAGCTCGTCGAAGCCAACGTGATGAGCCAGCTCGTGCCGCACGGTGCGCACGACCTGGTCGCGCAGCAGCTCGGGTGAGTGCCCGAAGTCGCGTCGCAGCGTGTCTCTGAAGATGACGATGCGATCGTGGGTGTCGTCGCGGCGACTCTGCCCGCCCTGATAGAGCCCGTACGCGCCGCGCCGGCGCCCGCCGTCGGAGATTACGACGGCGACGTGGGAGAGCGCGTTGCGCAGCAGGTCGGGCAGGTCGTCCAGCGCGTCGCGCACGAGCTCTTCGAAGTCCTCGTCGTTGAGCGGATCGAGCTCGAGGAACTCCAGTTCGTCGGGGTCCACCGCGAGACCCTCGCGCGCGAGCTCCTCCGAGCGTTGCACGATCGCTTCGAACTCGACCTCGGACTCGGGGTCGCGCCAGCCTGCCAGGCGCACCGCCACGAACGCTGCGGCGCCGATCATGACCGCTACGACGATCACCCCCACCACGACGTCCTCCAGCGCCCGCACGGCGCCGACCGTGCTGAACCCCTGCCCCACCACGATCACGATCAGACCGAGCGACAGCGCGATCGTCGCCGCGACCCCCGCGCGGCGCAGCTGACCGGAGGCGCGCTGTCGTGGGGAGAACGACCGGCGACGCACCAAGCCCGCCCTCTACTTGAGCGTGCGGGCGATGACGAGCCGCTGGATCTCGTTCGTGCCCTCGTAGATCTGGGTGATCTTGGCGTCTCTCATCATGCGCTCCACCGGATACTCCTTGACATAACCGTAGCCGCCCAGCACCTGCACCGCCTCGACGGTCACCGCCATGGCGGTGTCGGAGCAGAAGACCTTGGCCATCGAGGAGTACTTTCCCCGCTGCGGATCGCCGCGATCGGCCAGCGCGCAGGCCTTGTACAGCAGCTCGCGCGCGGCGGCCGTGCGTGTTTCCATGTCGGCGAGCTTGAACTGGATCGCCTGCAGCTCGATGATCGGGGCGCCGAACTGCACGCGCTCGCGCGCGTAGGCGACGGCGTAGTCGGTGGCGCCCTGCGCGATCCCCACCGCCTGCGCGGCGGCGCCCAGGCGCGTCTGCTGCAGCGTGCCGAGCGCGACCGACAGCCCGCGGCCTACCTCGCCGATGACGTTGGCCTGCGGCACGCGCACGTCCTCGTAGATCGGCTGCCCGGTGGGCGAGGCGCGAATGCCGAGCTTGTGCTCGAGCTTGCCCACGCTGAACCCCGGCCGGTCGGCCTCGACGACGAACGCAGTGATGCGCCGCGTCTCGCGGTCGGTGACGGCGAAGGTGACGTAGAAGTCGGCGATGCCGAGGTTGGAGATCCAGTTCTTGGTGCCGTTGATCACCCATTCCTCGCCGTCGAGCACGGCGGTCGTCTTCATCCCCGCAGGGTCCGAGCCGGCCTCGGGCTCGGAGAGCGCGAACGCAGGAGACCACTCACCGCCGGCGCAGCGCGGCAGGAAGCGCTCCTTCAGCTCGTCGGTGCCGTACAGCTGGATCGGCAGCGTGCCGAGCTCCTGCACCATCAGGATCAGCGCACACGACGCGTCGACCTTGGCGATCTCCTCGACGGCCATGTTCAGCATCAGCGTGCCCGTGCCCGTGCCCCCGTACTCGGTCGGAAACGGCAGCCCGAGAATGTCCTGCTCGCCGAGCAGCTTGCGGACGTCCCACGGGTACTCGGCCCGCTCGTCGATCTCGGCCGAGCGCGGCGCGATCTGCTCGCGCGCGATCTGCCCGATCGTGGCGCAGAGGTCGAGGTGCTCCTGAGGGATCGTGTAGACGTGCTCGAGGGTCTGCATTGGGGTGATCCTAGTGGAGACCACGCCGCATGCGGCGTGGTCCGGGGTGGCGCATGCGCCACCCCGTCGGAGCGTGCATGCACGCTCCGTGCAGGGCCGCATGCGGCCCTGCCGACCCAGCGCATGCGCTGGGTCGCGGGCGGCGCATGCGCCGCCCGAACAGCAGACCGCCAGAGGGCGCGCGCTGACGCCGTCGAGTTTGCGGCTCGACGCGACGGGTAACACATGGCCATGACATTCGGAACATCCATCTTCTTGATCGCCGTCGGGGCGATCCTGCGCTACGCGGTCACCGCGACCGTGTCGGGCATCGACATCCCCACCGTGGGCCTGATCCTGATGATCGCCGGCATAGCCGGCCTGGTGCTCTCGTTCCTATACATGCTTGTCGTCGCTCCGCGACGGCGTCGCGTGGTTGGCGAGCGCGTGGTGGAGCGCGAGCCCTACGAAGAGCCGCCCGTCGGCTACTGATCCTCGCCGCTACGCTCACACGATGAGCGCGCCCGAGCGGACCTCCGCGATCGAGGTGGATCCCGCGCGAGTGCGGGAATGGCTCGCGGAGGATCCCGCGCCGCAACTGATCGACGTGCGCGAGCCCTACGAGCGCGAGGCCGGCAGGCTCGCGGACTCGCGCCACATCCCGCTGGTCGAGCTCACCGCGCAGGCGGCGAGCGTCGAGCGCGAGCGCCCGGTCGTGTTCTACTGCCGCGTGGGCTCACGCTCGGAGATGGCCGCCCAGGCCTTTCGCGGGGCGGGCTTTCAGGCGTATTCCCTGCGCGGCGGTCTGCGGCGCTGGGCGGACGAGGGCCTGCCGCTGGAGCCCGAGGATGGATACGTTGCCGAGCACTGATTCTGATTTCGCCAACGACGGGGCACGCGGCCCGCTCAGACCCCCGGCGGTCGGGCGGGCCCGCGGCGGCCTGAGAGGAGACGCGAGCAATGGAGGCATCGTCGGAGTACCCGAACGTGACCGTCGGCGAGGGCTATGCCGTCGCCGACCTGGACGCGCTGGGCGAGGGACCCGGGTTTCGCAAGGTCCGCAAGGGCCTCGGCGTGAGCGCGTTCGGCGTGAACGCGATCGTGATGCCGCCCGGGATCGAATCGGGCTTTCACTATCACGACGAGCAGGAGGAGCTGTACTTCGTCCATCGCGGCACGATCGAGATCGAGTTCGGCGACGGCTCCGTCCAGCGCCTGGGCGAGGGCGGCCTCGCGCGCGTGGACGCGCACACCCATCGCAAGGTCCGCAACCCCGGCGACGTCGAGGCCGTCTACCTGATCGCCGGCGGCAAGGACGGCTACATCGGCCGCGACGGGCGCGTGCCCGAGGGCGAGGAGATGATGCGCGTGAAAGCCATCCACGACGCCTCCGCGGGTCAGTCGCAGTGAGCCGCGACCGTGCCGGTGGCTGCGACCGCGCTCGCGCTCTCCGCGCACGTCCCGCCTCCCGCAACCAGCGGACATGAGCTGCCCGGAGAGCGGCGGCGGTGGACGCGGCTGAGGCAGACCCCCAGACCCATCTGCGCGTCAACCGCGCGCTGGCGATCCCGCGCGCGGAGGTCCTGCTGCGCGCGAGCCGCTCCTCGGGACCGGGCGGACAGCACGCCAACGTGACCGCCTCGCGCGTGGAAGCCAGCTTCGACGTGCTCGCCTCACAGGCGCTCAGCGAGTCTCAGCGCGCGCGCCTGCTGGCCCGCGCCGGGCCGCGGGTCGTGGCGATCGCCCAGGACGAGCGCTCGCAGGCGCGCAACCGCGAGCTGGCGCTGGCCCGCCTGGGTGAGCGCCTCGCACAGGCGCTCACCGTCCCCAAGCGCCGCCGCCCCACCCGTCCGAGCGCCGCCTCGCGCGAGCGCCGCCTGCAGGCCAAGCGCCGGGGGGCCGAGCGCAAGCGCGAGCGCCGCCCGCCGCAGGACGGATAGGTCGCAGCCCGCGGCCCCGCAGCCCGCCGACCCAAGATCATCGCCGGAAGAGATCGCCAGTCGAGGCGTTCGGTCCGTGGACGGCGGCGTGAGCGCTAGTTCAGCAGCTCCTTGACATATCGCTGGTGCAACCGCCCCAGCGGCGTCTTTGAGGGGGCGAACCCGATCGCGTTCCACAACAGGCCCGAGGCGGGCGCCCAGGCGACGATCAGGTAGGCGCCGATCACGAGCGCGCTCGTGCGCAGCCGCCGCGAGCCTGACAGCGCCGCCAGCGGCAGCAGCCACAGGACGTACCACGGCAGCACCCACCCGAGCGTGAGCAGCAGCGCCACCGTCGCCCAGCCCGAGGCGGCGATCGACTCGCGCCGTCTGAAGGCCATAACGCAGCAGCCGAGGATCGACAGCGCGAGCACGGCGCTCAGCAGGCCGTGCAGCGTTTCGGTCTCCCCGCCGCTGCCGAGCGCCAGCCCGATCAGGTTGGGAACGCTGATCGACGTCACGACCTGGCTCTGCGTGCTCAGGTCGGGGATGTGCAGGCCGAACGCGAGCAGGCTCGCGCCGCCCACGACCAGGCTCGCGAGGACCATCCCCAGCAGCACCTGCACGAGCCTGCGGGGTGTGCGCAGCAGGCCCGCCAGCACGATCGGGATCAGGATGCCGCCCGAGGCCTTCAGCGCGGTCGCCGCCACGAACGCCGCGCCGGCCCCCATCTCCACCGCCGACAGGGGCCACAGCCAGCCGGCGATGCGCGCGGACAGCGTCGTGGCGGCGCGAGGCTCCGCGGACGAGGCCTTCGCCCCGGCAGCGCGTCCCACGATTTGAGCGTCCGGCAAGCCCGCCGTGCCGCCGCCGCGCTCCGCGACCCGAGCATCCCCGGCGGCACTCGGCGCCCCGGCGGCACGCGCGCGCAGCAGCAGGTAGAAGCCGAGCACGATCGCAAACACGATCAAGAAGTCGTTGTGATCCCCGCCCAGCCCCCACACGAGCACGATCGGGTTCAGCCCCACGAGCACGATCGCCTTGACCGGGTCGAGCTCCAGCAGCTGCGCGCAGCGCCACACGAGCAGGATCGTCCCCAGGCTCGCCGCCACGAGCACGGCCTTGATCGCCCAGAACGACGCCGCCACGCCCAGCGGCACCAGCGCGAACGTCAGCAGCGTGAACAGGGGGCCGTAGGGGCTCAGCAGCTGGTGCCAGTTGCTGAGCGCATAGCTCGGGTCGTTGTGCGGCTCGAGGATGGGATATGTGGTGTACGGGTTGAGGTGGTGCACGATCTCCATGCGCCCGTAGTTGACGTAGTTGAAGATGTCCGTCAGCGCCATCGGCGGCGCCAGGAAGAAGATCGCGTGCACCGCCACCACGGCGGCGATCGCCCAGCGCGCGCGCAGGCGTGTGTCGGCCATGCTCGGCACGTAGGCGAGCGCGAGCAGGTAGCACCCGTACATCGCCGTAAGCGCGCCCGTGAACACGAGCTTGAGCGCCGTCGCGTTGCGCGTCAGCCCCGGCCACAGACCGCCCAGCGGGCCCGCCATCCAGCCCGGGAAGAAGCCCGCGTGGCTCGTCGCCGCGAACAGGCTCGGACGGTCGGCGGCGATCACGACGAACAGCAGGCTGCACGCCACCAGCACGACCAGCGCGCCCGCTCCGATCCACGTCCGCGCACGCGCCCGATCGCCCACGCCCTCGCGTGCGGTGTCCGTTCGAGCGTCCACGTCCCGCGGCTCGGCGAGCGAGCCATCGCGTAGGCGGAGTGTTGTCGCGTCGCTCGACATGCTCTGATGGAGGTGCGGCCTGCACACGAAGCCAGCGCCGCTCGCGGAGGAGATCACTGCATCTTAGGGTCGCGCCGCACCCTGCGGGCTCCCCACACAAAGCGAGAGCCCGCCGAAGCGGGCTCTCGAAAGATCAACGCGGGTCCGCGATGCGCGGACCCGACAGGAACGACTCTAGATCGACTGGACGTTGACGGCCTTGGGGCCCTTGTCGCCCTGCTCGGCGTCATAGGACACCTTCGAACCCTCCTGCAGCGAGCGGTAACCCTCGCCGTTGATGCCGGTGTGATGGACGAACAGGTCCTTCTCGCCGTCATCGGGAGTGATGAAGCCGAAACCCTTGTCGTCGCTGAACCACTTTACGGTGCCGGTAGGCATATATGGAACTCCTCCACGGTATGTGCTTGGTGCGTGTGCTGCGCGGAGGATGCTGCTTAGAGCTTCGACCTGCGAGCGCCTGCACTACTGCATTTCGCCGGTCTTCTGTGCCGGCCAGACGCCCCGACCGTAGCAGGTCGTCCCATCTATGTGTTTACAACTTGCTATCCATCCATCCCATGCCGATCGCGCTCAACCGCCTGCTCCCCCCCGCAGACCCGGCAACCGTCGCTGAGATCGTCACACGCCTGGGGCTGCACGAGCGCTCCTCCGGCGTGCCCACCCCGGCCGGAGGGCAGCGCCCGTACGTGCTGCTGAACATGGTCGCGACCCTCGACGGGCGCGCCACGCTCGGCGGGCGCTCGGGCCCCATCTCAGACGACGCCGACCGCGCGCTGTTCCACGGGCTGCGCTCGGTCGTGGACGCCGTGATGGCGGGCGCCGGCACCGTGCGCGCCGAGCGCTACGGGCCGATCGTGCGCGATCCCGACACCCGCCGCCTGCGCCTGCAGCGCGGCCTGCGCGAGCAGCCGCTCGCCTGCGTGGTCTCCGCCGGCCTCGGCTTCCCCCCCGACCTGCCGCTGCTGGGCGACCCGGAATCCGAGGTCGCGTTCCTGACCCCATCTGAGGCGAGCCTGCCCGCGATCGCCGCTCGCGTGGAGTACGTGCGCGCGCGCCGCGACGATGGCTCGCTCGACCTGCCCGCCGCGCTGGCTGAGCTGCACGATCGCTTGCACGTGCGCACCCTGCTGTGCGAGGGCGGACCCCATCTGAACGCCGAACTGCTGTCCGCCGACCTCGTAGACGAGCTGTTTCTGTCCATCTCCCCCCTGCTCGCCGGCGAGGACCCCGCGGACGCGCAACGCCCACCCCTGCGGATTCTCGCCGGCAGCGACTTCGACCCTCCGCTGGACCTGCAGCTGCTCGCAGCGCTGGAGCACGACTCGCACCTGTTCCTGCGCTATCGCCTGCGCGACGCGGCCTGAGCGTGGGCTATCGCGTCCGCGACACCGGCTGAGCGCTGACGGCGACGTTCAGCACCACGCTGTTGGGCACCATCACCGTGTCCTCGCCCGTCACGAACGTCGTGTACAGCAGGCCCTGCGAGCTGACCGTCCCCTCGATCTGACCCGCCAGCGGGCCGCCCTGCAGGCGCACCCGGTCGCCGACCCTGAACGGACGCGCGCTGAGCAGCACCACGCCCGCGAACAGGTTGCCCAGCGTCTGCTGCGCCGCCAGGCCGAGGATCACGGCCGTGAACGCCCCGCCCACGAGCAGCGTCCGCGCTTCCACGCCCGCCACGCTCAACGCCACCAGCAGCGTGATCGCCAGCATCGCCAGGCGAATCAGGAACCCGACCGGTCCCGCCGCGGCCGGGTCCACGCGCCGCAGCAGAGCCGGTCCCAGCGCGCGGCCGAAGTTGCGCGCTATCGCCCAGCCGAGGATCAGCAGCACGATCACCGTGACGATTCGCACCGCCGTGTTCGCTCCCGGCGAGCTGCCGTGGGCTTCGACGCCGAACAGGCCCGCGCGGTTGTCGTACGCGGCCACGACCGCGACGAACAGCACGCCCAGCCCCACCGCCTCCCAGGCCGCGCGCTTGGCCGCGCGCGGGCTGACCTGGTCCAGCAGACCGACCTCGCTCCAGGCCTGGCTGCGGGTCTCGAACATCTTCGGCGGCGTTTTCGAAACGGGCGTCATCTGGAGGACTCAATCATGGCTACCCAAGCTGCCCTCGCGCCGCACCCGGTCAGAACCGCGACGTCTAAGACGTCGTGTAGATGACCATCGCACCACCGAACACCAGGCAGTAGACGGCGAACGGGATCAGCGTGCGGGTCTTGAAGTACTTCACCAGGAACGCAACCGTGAACACGGCCGTGATCGCCGCCGCCACGCAGCCCACGAGCGCCTGGCCGCGCACGCCGTCGCCGAGGTGGCCGAGCAGGTCGGGCAGCTTGAACAGGCCCGCCGCGAGGATGATCGGCGTGGCTAGCAGGAACGCGAAGCGCGCCGAGTCGCTGTGATCCAGCCCGCGCGCCAGTCCGGCGCCCATCGTCACGCCGTCGCGGCTGATCCCCGCGACGAGCGCCGTTGACTGGGCGGCGCCGATCACGAACGCCTCGCGATACTCCAGCGTGTCCAGCTCGCGCCCGCCGTCGGGCTTGGCGCCCTCCTTCACCGCCAGTTCGCGCACCTGCGCGCGGCGGCGAAACCACTCCGCCGCGAACAGCACGCAGCCGTTGACCATCAGGAAGATCGCCGCGATCTCCGGCTTGGCGGTGAGCGTGCGCAGCTGGTGCTCGAGCGCCAGCCCGATGACCCCGGCCGGAATGCTGGCGATGACGATCAGCCACGCCAATCGCTCGGTGGGCGTCTGCGCGCGGCGCGTGGACAGCGTGTGAAAGAACGCCCGCACGATCTGCACCCAGTCGCGGCGGTAGTAGTACAGCAGCCCGAGCGCGCTGCCGACGTGCAGCATCACGATGAACGCCAGCCAGTAGGACTCCGACTGCGACTGCGCGTCGACCAGCCCATTCCACCCGAACAGCGTCGGGAACAGCACCGTGTGCCCCAGGCTCGAGATCGGGAACAGCTCCGTCGCGCCCTGCAGGATCCCGAGCACGATCGCCTGAAAGTAGGTCAGGGTCGAGGTTGCAATCGTCAGCATCGCCGCGACAGCTTACGGATCGGCCGGGACGCGGGCACCGGGAGCGCATCTCGATGAGGGCATTCTCATCGCGCTCAGGCGCAGGCGCTCCCGGCGCGTAGCCGGCAATGGAGAGCGGCGCCGGCAGGTGTGTTCGGGGGACTGGCTCATGGCTCACCCACCTCCAACGCGCGTCATGGCCGTTCACGGCCCTTTTACACGATCGTTCCCGGCTGGTCACAAAAGGCGCGCTATGCAGGGCAAACATGGTTTCGTACACATAGAGACACGAGAGGAGCAACGATGACCCTCACTACGATCGCCGACGACTCACAGGAGCGCGTCAGCAGGGTGGACATGCACTGCCACTCCACTGCCTCGCAGGTCTCCAAGCTCGGCGTGCAGCGCGCCGCCGGGCTGCCCGAGTGCGCAACCCCACCCGAGGAGGTCTATGCGCTGGCCCGACGGCGGGGCATGGACTTCGTCACGATCACCGACCACGACACGATCGACGGCGTCATGCAGATCGCCGACCGCCCCGACGTGTTCGTCTCCGAGGAGCTCACCGCCCACTTCCGCGGCGAGCCCGCGATGGCGGTGCACGTGCTCTGCTACGACATCACCCCCGACGACCACGACTGGCTGCAGGCCCATGCCGGCGACGTGGAGCTGTGCGCCGCCTACATGTACGAGCGCGACGTCGCCTGCGCGCTCGCCCACCCCTACTACGTCGTCGGCGCTGCGCCCCTCACCGCGCGCCACCGCCGCCGCCTGTCCGAGCTGTTCGGCGTCTGGGAGACACGCAACGGCGCCCGCGCGCCCGAGCTCAACCGCCCCGCCGCGACCTACGTCGCCACGCGCGACTCGATCGGCATCGGCGGCTCCGACGACCACGCCGGCGTGGACGTCGGGCGCACCTGCACGCAGGCGCCGGCTGCCGCGACGCCGCAGGAGTTCCTCGCGCACATGCGCGCCGGGCGCGTGCGTGCCCGCGGCGCGCAGGGCAGCGCCGCCAAGTGGGCCCACGCCGCGATCGTCCTCGCCGCGCGCTCACTCGAGCCCGACGAGCCTCCGACACCGTCACCGGGGCGCCGGAAACCGGCCCCGACCCGCCCCGATCCGCAGCGCGTGATGACGATGGTGCGCCGGCTGCTGCGCGAGGGCGACGCGCGCCAGGGCGCCACCGGTGCGGGGGGCGCGGTCTCACCCGAGGACGCCCGCTGCCTGCTGCGCGCGTGGCTGGCCGCGGTCGAGCTCGACCATCTCGACACACCCGGGCTGATCGCCTGCATGCAGGATGAGTCCTTCAGCCACGCAGACCTCTACCGGCGCGCCTGCCGCCTGCACGAGCGCAAGCTGCGCTCCGCCGTCGAGCTGGCGCTGCGCGCCGCGAGCGACCCCGCCGAGGCATCCGTGACGGCCGCCGCCGAGGGCGTGTTCGAGGGCTGCATCGCCGCGATCCCCTACGCCCCCGCCACCGCCTTCCTGGCCGGCGAGCAGTCAAAGCTCGCGCGCCTGCCCTTCGGCGGCGAGCGCGAGACCCCGCGTGTGGCGATCCTCGCCGACGGCATCGGCTCCACCCACGGCGTCACCCGCACGATCGAGGAGATCCGCTCGCGCGGCGTCGCCGGCTATGAGATCGAGGTCGTCGCCACCGATCCCGAGGTCGACCGGCGTCTGTCGGCCGTCGCGGAGATCGACGTGCCCTACTACCCCGGCCTGCGCATCGGCGTCCCCAGCCTCCCCGCCGCCGTGCAGGCCCTCTCCGACGGGGCCTTCGACGCGATCCACGTCACCTCGCCCGGTCCCACAGGTGCCGCCGGCGCGTTGCTCGCGCGCGCTCTCGGCCTGCCGCTGATCGGCAGCTACCACACCGAGCTCACCGCCTACGCCGACCTGCGCTCCGGCCGACCCGAGCTCGCCGGCGCGATGGCGATGGCCGTCAGCGCCTTCTACCGCGCCTGCGACGTCGTCCTGTCCCCCAGCGCCGCCTCCGATGGGGCACTCGCCCAGATCGGCATGCCGCCCGAGCGCATCATGCGCTGGGACCGCGGCGTCGACACCTCGCGCTTCGACCCCGCCCTGCGCGATCCCACGCTGCTCGCCCGCAGCCACGCCGGCGGAGGCAGCGAGAGCTTTGGTGGCGACCTTGGAGGCGGCCCCGAGGGGGCGCGCCCGAGAGCGTCGGCCGCGCGGACGCGATCAACGTCCTGTACTCCGGGCGCATCACCCGCGAGAAGGGCGCCGAGCTGCTGGCAGAGGCGTTCCTTCGCGCGTGCGCGCGTGAGCCCCGTCTGCACCTCGTGCTCGCCGGTGGCGGTCCCGAGCAGGAGCGGTTGCGCGAGCGCGTCGGCGCCGCGCACACGACCTTCCTCGGCTGGCTCTCAGGCGCAGAGCTCGCGCGCGCATACGCCTCCGCGGACATGTTCCTCTTCCCCTCCGCCACCGACACCTTCGGACAGGTCATTCTCGAGGCCCAAGCCTCGGGTCTGCCGGTGATCGCCGTCGCGCAGGGCGGCCCCGTCTCGCTGATCGAGCACCGCGTCAGCGGCCTTCTGTGCGAGGCCGACGCCGAGAAACTGGCCGGGGCGGTGCTGGAGGTGGCGGGTTCGCCCCTCTTGCGCGAGCGGCTGACCATCGCCGGGTTGGCCTCGGTGCGTGGGCGGACCTGGGAGCGGGCCCTGCAGCGACTCGGCGAGGGGTATGCGCGGGCGCTCGGCGGAGAGGCCGGCGCGATCGCCCGTGCCGCCTGAGAGTCGGCCGCTCACCCAGGCTTCGTGAACAGCGAGGGCGCGAACGAGCTCACTTCCCTGCCCCCCGCATAGCCCAGGTGAGCGAGCCCGAACAGGTCCTCGACGGTGCGCAGCAGCGAGAAGTGGTTGTAGGTGTCCTGCACCAGATTGCCGCCCTTGACGAACGGCGAGAGCAGCAGCGCGCCGACCTGCCCCCCGCCCGGCGGCCCGATTCCGCCCGTGGGCGCCGGCAGGTTGGGGAAGGCCGGCTGCCCGCAGCAGGAGCTCGAGTCCTTGTATTCGCCGCTCGAAGGCGCCTCGTCGACGGTGATCGCGAGCAGGCCATTTTCCTTGTAGGCCTTCGAGCCGAGAATCTCCGGGACGACCTGTTTCAACCACCCGTCGGCCGCTTCCATGCCCGCGGGCGCCCCCGGCGCGCACGGCGTCGGGTTGCCGTCGTGACAGCGGTCGGGCACGACATAGGCGAAGCTCGGCGTGCCTTTCGCGCTCTGCAGGTCGCTCTTGAGCTTGTCCAGGCCGACGTCGTCGCTCGCGCAAGCCGGCGAGTCGATCAGCGCGTGGAAGTACACGAACGGGTTGCGCCAGGTCGCATAGGTCTGCCCGGCGGGCGGGGTCGGCGCCGAGGTCGGGTCGGGCGCGCCGAGCGCCGGGTGACCGCACGCCCCGTCCGCGCTCCCCGCTCTGGCAGCGGCGCCTCCTGCGCCTTCGTCCATCCCTTGCAGATAGGCACGCCACGTCAGATGCTTGGCGGCGAGCTGTCCGGCGAGCGTCTGCGTGGCGCTCGGATACACGCACCCCTGCCCGCTCACCTGTCCTTCCGCGCCCGCGCTCCCCGGCACGACGTCTTCATACGTCGGGCAGTTCTGCGCGGTCTGCGGCGTCGGGCCCTGCCCGCTCACGAGCGCGATCGCGTTGGCCAGCTGTTCGTGGGCGACCGCGTAGTAGCGCACCAGCAGCTCGCCCTTGTGCTCGAGCGTGCCCGTCAGGTAGTGCGCCGGCGAGGCCGGCCCGAACGCGGTCGCGTAAGGCTCGTCGTCGAGCATCACCACGAACACGTGCTTGACGGGTGGCAGTTTCTTCGGGGCGGCCCCTTCGCCACCGCCGCCGCCCGAGGAGCCTTCGCCGCCGCCCGAAGAGCCCGTCGTGCCGGACGAGGACTTCTTCTTGGCCTTGCCCGTCGAGGAGGAGCCCGTGCCCGCCGGGGATTCCGGTTCGGTGGAGGCGCTCGGCGTCGCTTCGGGTTCGGAGGCGGGCGGCGGGGACTTCACCGCGCCCGTCGCCGCCGGTGCCACGGGCGCCTGCGCCTGGGCGACGAGCACCTCGCGGGGGCGCGGGCGGGGCGTCTTGGAGCCCTTCGCCACGGCGCCCATCGCCACGCCGAACCCGAGGAACGCCACCAGCAGCAGCGCGCATGTCTGCGCCGGCGGCAGCACCCGCGCCCAGCTCCTGCGCGCCTGCACGCTCCCGGGTCCCGCGCCGAGCGCGCGCTCGTGTCCGAGCTTGCGTTCGACCTCCGCCAGCTCTGCGTCGCGCTCCTGCAGCAGCGCCGCGCGACTCATCAGCACGTCGTTGCGGAAGTGGTCGCGGACGGCCATCTCGTACGCGAGCCCCCCCAGGTCCCAGTGCAGCTCGGCGACCTGCGCGGCGAGCTGCTCGCGCCGGCGTTCGAGCGCGGCCGTGTCGTAGTGCGGCGTGGCCGCGGGCGGCGGCGTGACCGAGGGCGTTGCCGGGGGCGTCTGCCGAGAGGGCGGGTCCGTTCCCTGCACGTCCGCTCCCCGCCCGCCCGGAGGTGGTGTGCTCATCTAGCCCGTGGAGACGACGTTCGGCAGGTTCTTGGACTTCTGCTCGTAGCTCTGCCCGCTGCCGCCGCGCTCGTGTTCGACGACGCTCGGCGGCGCCGGTTTGCTCAGCGAGGCGCCCGTCCCGGAGGACGATGCTTCGCTTTTGGCTTTGTGTTTGGCCGCAGCCGCGGCGCCGGTGGCAGCTCCGGCCTTGGCTGGCGAGCTTGCTTCCGGTGTGGTGGGAGTCGGGGTCGTATTCGCGGCGCCGGTCGCGGCGCCACCGACAGTGATCACCTGCGGCGCGGCGCCCACCGGGGACGATCCGCCCGAGCGCCCGATCAGCACGCCGACGCCCATCGCCAGCAGCAGCACGCCGACGCCCGCGATCAGCGTCAGCACGCTGCCGCGCTGCCACGTCGCGGACCCCGCCGGGTTGGAGCTCGGCGGCGCTCCGGCCGCGCCACCCGGCACGGGCGGCGCATAGAGGGAGGGCGAGGGCGCCTGCGCGGAGGCGCTCTGCGCGTCGGGCGAGCGCAGCCGCTCCAGCAGCATTCCGCTCAGATACGTCCGCGGGGCGCCGCACTCCAGGCAGTATCGCTGGTCCAGCGCCAGCATCGTGCCGCAGTGCGGGCACGGCTCCAGACCCGAGGCCGCGGACGGCGCGCCCGCGCTCGCTCCGGGCGCAACCCCCTGCTGAGGGGAGGCGGCGCCGGTCGCCGCTCCCAGCGCCGCGAGCGGATCGCTCTGCACCACGGGGATCGGCACGGTGGACCCAGCCTGAGCAGGGGACTCCGCGGACTCGGCCCGGACAGGCGCCGCGGTCATGGGGATCTCGGTTGTGATTGCACTCGGATCAGTCGACACGATTCCATCGCCCGCGGTCGGTCGCCCGCAACCCAATCGTGGGCGTCAGTGGCCTCTCACTCGTAACGATCCTGTGAACGCAGCACCAGATCCGCATCGCCTCACCCGCCTTCGGCCGAGTTCGCGCCCGGTTTCTCGTTGAACGCGCAGCGGAAGCTCTCCGGCTGGGAGACCGGCTCGGAGCCCGCGAACCCGCCTTTCGTCCCGTTGGAGTAGACCGTCACGTACTGCAGCGTCGAGGGCGCCGGCACGGCCGGCAGCGGCACCGGGTTCGGTTCGCCCGTGCGCGGGTCGCCGGTCGAGCCGACGCTGACGCCCTCAGAGCCCGCCGCGTCAGAGCCCGCGGCGGTCGTCACGAGCGTCGCGCTCATCTCGCGCTGGTCCTTCAGGCCGACGCTCGGGTCCTGCTCGACCGTGGCCGTGTCGGGATTGTCGTGGATCGTCGACTCGAGCTTGACGCGGCCGGCGGCGCCGATCAGCTGCGCCGCGGTCGGCAGGTAGCCGCCTTCGCGCACGCACGCCTGGCTCGCCCAGAAGTAGTTGTTCTGACCGGCCTGCGCGTTCGTCAGCGGGTAGGGGGAGGTGTCAAGGCACCACGTGCCGAGGTTGACGGTGGCGGGCGGGCAGCTCGGTTCGAGCTCGGACAGGGTCTTGCCACTGACCTCCTTGGCGTCCTTCACCGTCGGGATCGCGGAGGCCGCGAACTTCTTGTTCTTGCCAAGCACCAGCAACCCGTTCGGATAGGGCTTGGCGCTTACGCGGTGGCCGTCGATCGCCGCCACGAACGCGCGCCGCGCCGCATCGGCGAGGCCCGTGCTCGAGGCGACGAGCGCAAGGATCGAGATCGCCAGCGCGGCCGTGCCGGCGTGGCGGGAGATGAAGGAGCGCTCGCTCATGGTCTGTGCCTCCTGGGGCTTCTGTCTGTGTGCGGTTGGTGGGCGCGATCGGACCGAATGCCGTTGCCGGGCACGCGGGCGGTCGCATATGCGGTCTCGATCCGCCGTCCACGACGCCTCGGTCCGAGACGCAGCGTCGCGCCACCCGCCGCGGCCAGCACGACGAGCATCAGCAAATACACCACCGGCGTGGGCGAGTTGTTACCGGCGTGTGGACCGGTGTACGCGCGCGCGCCCACCGGCAGCCCGCGGTAGTCCGCCGCGCGGTAAGCGGCGAAGGCCTGGGACTGCTCGGTCGCCTCCTCCTCCTCTTTCTTTTCTTCGAACACCCGCACGCCCGCGCCACCGGGGGGGATCGGGCGCGCGAAAGCGCCCGGCGGGGGCGGTGGGATCGCCGGCACGCCGTTCTGCAGCGGCAGCAGCAGCGGCGTGAACAGCAGCGCGGCCGCCGCCGGGGGCGGCTTGACGGCCGGCTTGACGGCCGGGGGCGCAGCCGCGGGCGCCGGCGCGGGCGGTGGAGCGATCGGGGCGGGCGCCGGCGCGGGCGCCGGCGGGGGCGGCGAAGCGGCGCCCGCCGAGGCGGCCTTGGCCAGTTTCGGGAAGCGACTCGCCGCCAGCGGCACCGTGCCGCAAGGCTGCTCGACGCTGCCGCCCAGCACCGTCACCGGGACGGAATACGAAAGACCACCGGCGGAGATCGTGACGACCGTCGTGCCGGCGTTGAACGCGCACAGGATGCCCGACTTCGGGTCCGGGATCACGTGCCCGACGGCGTCCTGCAGGGGCTTGCGCAGATTCGTCGAGTTGGGGTCGTGCTCGACGAAGTTGGCGATTTCCGGTTCGGAGGAGGTGAAGGTGTATTCCGGTTCGATCATGCTTGAGCAGTCCGACTGCAGGCACAGCGGCTGGGGGAATTCGCTGTAGGGATTGGCGCCGGGTGGGGTAGGACTGTCGCTGGAGGCCGAGATCGGACCCCAGCGATCGCCCGCGATCGGGCGCCGGGCCAGGCCCTCGAACAGTGCGGGCGCACTGCGCCGCAAGAGCGTCCCGTCGAGCGGGTCCAACGACATGCTCTGCACGAGCGGGATCAGCCGCGCGCTGACCGGCGCGACGTTCGTGGCGGGGTTGCGCTGGGCGACGTTGACGCTGACGAGCAGGTAGCCGGTGATTCCGAACAGCGCGTCCGGCTGCCCGGCCGTGAACGAGCCGGAGATCGCCGAGCGGTAGCCGAGCGTCCCGGTGCCGTACTCGGGGATCGTCACAGCACCCCCTGAAGGGATGCGGCTCGCGCGGCTTTCCTCCGGGCGCTCGTACAGGTACGCGGACGCGCCGCCCGCGACCATGATCTGCGCCTCTTCGCTCGCGTCGGTCGCGACATTCAGCGCCGGCGGCAGATTCGGGTTCAGCTCGCGGCTGCCCACGACGATCGCGGGGATGCCGCGCGCGCGGGCATCGGCGAGCATCTCCCCCAGCCACGGCGCCTGCGGTTCGGCCGGGTTCTGATAGGGATCGCTCGCCGCCAGCGACCCGCGCGAGTTGTCGATCACGATCACCCTCACCGTCCCCGCCGGTCCCGTGCTGTCGAACGCATAGTGGGTGCGCGCCCCTGGGCGCACGGGCCCG
Source organism: uncultured Solirubrobacterales bacterium (assembly GCA_963744245.1). Classification (GTDB taxonomy): domain Bacteria; phylum Actinomycetota; class Thermoleophilia; order Solirubrobacterales; family Solirubrobacteraceae; genus Palsa-744. The sequence goes on along the minus strand of CAVUST010000001.1, from coordinate 1,546,301 downwards.
CTCGGTCCCGGGATGTTCGACGTGCCGATGCCGGCCGGCAGCCCGCCTTCGCCAAACGGCGCCGAGAAGCCCGTGAACGCGGCGCCGAACGCGCTCGCGCCGCCGCCTTCGGAATCGCCCGCCGACACGGCCGGGAACACACCCAGCCCGCCGCCCTGGGCGAGCAGCTGCGCGTAGCGATCGGCCTCGGCCGCCGACTCGGGACCCTGCCCCGGCGTCTCGCGCCCACCGGTGTAGAGCAGCGCGCGCGGGCCGTTCGGTTGACCAGCGAGACCTGCGATCGCGCCGAGCGCACTCGTCAGGTTGCGGTCGGGTGCGATCCCCTCGTCGGCGAGGTCGGCGCATGGTTCGGCGCACTCGGCGTGGCCGGCAACGGCGAACGTCGCCACCCCGGCAGGTAGCGGAACAGGCGAGGTGGCCGTGCCCGGCGGACCCTGCGCGCCGCCGCCCGGCGCGTAGCGATAGATCCCCGCCGTCTGCACGTCTTCGCGGATTGCCTGGCCCGAGCCGCTCGCATCGGTGCCGCGTCCCGCGTCGTCGGCGTGGCCGCTCCATCCGCCCACCGCCCAGCCCGCGCCTTCGGCGCCGAGGTCGAGCGCGGCGATCGGGTCGGTCTTGACCGGCTTGTCTTCACTGTCGCCCACATAGGCGGCGCGCTGCTCGTCCTCCCAGCCCCCTGGCGTTTCGCGCAGCAGGTAGCCGTCGCCGGGCAGCGGGTTGGGCGGGATCAAGGGCGGCGGCGTGTTCGGGTCGACCGGCGGCAGGACCAGCGGCGGCGGGTACTGGAACTCGGGCACGACCGACAGCACCGCCCTGACCTTCGAGCCTTCCAGGTAGGCGCTCGCCGCGACCGCGGTCTCGCCGACGATCGGCTGTTCGGCGAAGTGCCAGGGGGTGCTCGCGCTGTCGCGCTCGAGCACGACTTCGTGCCCGGCGAGCACCGCGCCGCCGTTCGGCAGACCAGCTACGACGTTCAGCTGCGGCCTGCTCGGCAGGCTCGCGAGCAGGGCGTGGACTTCGGGTTCGACCTGCCAGCCCGAGCCGTCGTTGACCAGCAGGTCGTTTCCAGTGACGACCATCGCCTCAGATCCGGCGAAGGCGACCGACGTGAAATTCGCGTTGAGCGCGTCTCCGGGTTCCCCTTCGCTGTCCTTCTGGAACGGTTCGGGCAGCGGTTCCTGCGTCCATGTCTTGTCGTAGCGCCACAGCACCCCGCCCAGCCCCACGGCGTAGCCGCGCGCAGGGTTGCTCGGGTCGAAGGCGATCCCCATCAGGTCGGCATGGGTGCCTTCCGGCGGCGCCGCGGGGTCCTTCTCCCACAACCCCGTTTCCGCGCGCCACACCCACATCGCTCCGAGATCGCCGACGGCGAACGCGCGGTTGGGCTCCGGCCAGGCGACGGCGCGCAGCGTCGGCGAGCTGACGGCGCCGCTGGAGCTGAGCAGGAACTCGCGCTGCCAGCCATTCCCGGGGATGTAGCGGGCGACGGCGCCGTCGGCGCCGACGGCCAGCGCCTGCGCGTTCGGGTCGCCCGGAGTGGTCCCGGGCTGGGGGGCGACGGCGGTGAACGGCGCGCGCGCGGACACGGGCCAGCTCGTCAGCCGCCCAGGCACGGGCCGGCCGGTGATCTGCACCGGCCCTTCCAGCCAGCCGTCGCTCGGCGTGTAGAAGGCGCCGCCGGGCGCGTCGTCGGCCCCCGCGCCGGGCATCCGCTGAAAGGTCGTGCCTTCGAGGCTGAGATAGGCGCCCATGTTCGTCGAATCCTCGCCTCCGGGCTGCAGCGGGTTCGTGATTATGCGCGAGCCGAAGCCGGGACCATCGAACGCGAAGCTGCGGTAGCCGACGAGGCGACCGAAGCGCGCGCCGAGCGGATGGGTGCAGATCGCTTCCCCGCTCCCGTTGTGGGCGTCGCACCAGCTGGCCGCGACCTTGGCCTGGGCGACGTCGTAGTAGAGCGTGAAGTCGTACCCGTCGGCGCCGCCGCCGGGAGCCTGCAGGTTGCCGTCGACCCACACACCCTGATCCGAGGCGGTCAGCGGCTGGCCGGGACTGGACAGCGGGGCCACGCCCGAGACGTCCTGCGCGGGGGTGGCAGCCTGGGCGAACAGGGCCGAGCCGAGTTCGACGTTTTCCCAGCGGCCTTCGCCCGATCCGTTGACCACGCGCTTGAACAGCATCGGGCCGAGGCCGCTTTCCTGGCTGGGCCGGCCGAGTAGCCACATGTTCTGCGGCGTGCTCCCGGCGAGCGCGACGATCTGAAACGTGCCCGTGTAGCCACCCGGCAGTTCGACCGGCTCGCGCGACCACTGCGATCCGCTCCAGCGGATCACGCTCGTGTCCTGGGTGCGCCCCAGCGCTCCGAAGAACGCTTCGGTGTGGCCCTCGTTTTCGACCGCCGCGTCGGCGACGGCGCCCGTGCCGTTGCCTTCGGCGAGCGTCCCGGCGCTCGGATCGCCGCCTTCGCCCGCCTGCGGCAACACGCCCGCTCCCGGTTCCGGCAGGACCTTGAAGCGCCCGCCGGGGTCGCGCGCGAGCACGACGACCTGACTGCCCGACGGCCGCGAGGAGTCCTGACCGACGAGCAGCCCACCGCCGTGCGCCGCGATCCGCGCCGAGGGCCGGTCGGGCTGCATCCCGCGGTAGGGCTGAGCGCCGGTTTCTCCGAGCGGGGTTTCGGCGATCGTCCAGTTCGAGTCGGCGTCGGTCGCGCGCTCGAACACGAGCTGGCCCGGCGGCGAGCCCCCGCTCGGTGGGGGCGCAAACTGGACGCGTCCGGAGGCGTTCGACGGCGGCGGCGCGTCGAGCGGCAGCACCTGGTAGGCCCAAGCTTCGCCCGGTTCGCCGGCGGTCTCGGCGCCCATCAGGACGGTGCCCGCGTCGGCGGTCCCGAGCACGGGCTGAGGCTGGGGATCGCTCCCACCCGTGTCCGCGCGCGCGCCGGAGCCGGCGAGGTACGCCAGGCAGTAGACGCCGAGCAGCACGACCAGCGACGCCCCACCCGCGACGAGGCCGATACGGCGGTTGGCGAGGCGGCTGGGACTCATCGGCGCAGGCTCGTGGCGACCGCGTTCGGACCGGTGCCCGGGGTGCTTGCGGAACCAGATTCGCAGGATGTCGCGACCGCGTTGGGACCGGTGCCGGGAGAGGCCGAGGAGCCGGAGCCGTTTTCACAGCCGGTCGCGGGGACCGGCTCTAGCTTGACGAGCGCCTTCGTCTTGAAGCTCAGGCCGGTTGGCCAGCGCTTGGCGCTGAAGCTCAGCTTCAACGAGTGCTTGCCGGCCTTCAGGCGCTCTTTGGCGGTTCTGCCGATCGTCTTGCCGTGGCGCTTGGCGACGAGCTGGACGTCGGCGAGGCCCGCCAGCTTGAAGCTGACGATAACGGTCAGGCCGCGACGGGAGACCCTGACGTCTTTCAGCAGCGCCGGGATGACCTCGGGCACAGGCGTTTCGATGCTTTTCGCCTGTTCGATGGCGACCGGCGGGGGCGCAAACTCCTGTGAGTTGTCGGCCGGCGGCGTGTCGGGCACGAACTGTTCGATCGACTCGTTCGGGCGCTGGGTGATCGTGGTCTGCCAGTTGGGGTCGGTGTCTTCGGACAGCACAGACCCGTTCGTGTAGTGAAACAGCCAGCCCGCCGAGGTCGCCAGCCACGCTTCTTCGGGACCGGTCGCGGCGACGAGCTGCGCACTGCCGCGACCCGCACCGCTGACGGGCAGTGTGTCCAGATGGGTTTCGCCATGCGCGCCGATCAGCGCGACCTTGGCCTTGGCGGTGGCACTGCCGTGTTGCGAGTAGGGCTGGTCGGCCACCCACGCAGCGGCGACGCCGGGCACGGGGTCGACGTCTATAAAGCGGTCTTCGGGACCGAACAGCGAGGTTTCGAGCGGGACCTGTTCGAACTTGGACGACGCCGCGTCATAGCGCACGGCCACCGGAGGACCGGGCACCGAGCCTTCCTTGGGAGCGTCCGGACCGGAGGCGGCGCCCCCGCCAGAGAGCCACAGTTCATTCCCGTCGGAGTGAACTGAGAGCAACTCCGTGCCTTCGCTCGGCACGCCCGCTTCATTGAGTGGGCCTTTGTACGGTTCGGGCAGAAATTCCACGTCGGCGAACGTGCCGCCTGCGAGCCGGTGGATCAGGATCGGCTCGGGCTCGGGCGTGGCCAGCGTCACGGGATCGGTCGTGTCGCCCGCCTGAGTACCGACGAACGTGCTCTCGTAGAACGTCCCGTCGAAGAACACCAAGCCGCTGACGCCGCGGCCCTGGGGTTGGTAGGAGCTGATCAGGTTCGTCCCGTCCCAGTGCAGGTGGAAGGCACCGATGCGCTGCCCGGAGGGGTCCTCGCTGCCGATCCCCGCGAACCAGCAGTCGTTTGGGCCGTCGCAGGCGGCGGCGTCCATCGGGCGGAAGGGATCTGGCGACTGGAAGGCCGTCGAGTAGGAGCCGACGACGACCCCATCCTTGAAGTGGCATAGACCGAGTCCCGCGCCCACGCGCGGCTCGCTCGGTTCGGTGATGACCCAGAACTCGTCCGGGCCCGCCCAGGCGATGCGCGAGGCTTCGCCCGCGCCGCCGCAGACGGTAGCGAGCTGGCGCCATCCGCGCCCGTTGTAGAAGAACAGGCCATTGGGGACGACCGCGTTGCCCTCGACGCTCAGCAGCCCCTCGTTGGGCGCGTCGAACTCCATGTCGTCGGGCGTGCCCAGGGGGACCTTGAAGGCGGCGCCTTCCGGCGGCGGCGGCTGTTCCAGGCGCCAGCTCGCTTCCCCCGGGCGGACGCGGCGCCGGCCGAGGCGATCGCCGCGGCGATCAGCATCCCGGCGGCGAGCCGCTTCAAGGTCTGCGCCCCGGGTCTCGCTCGGGCGCGGGCCGGCGCACGTCGCGCAACTCATCGAGCGTCATCTCCTGCACGGTGGAGAGGACCGCGTCGAGCGCGACGCCCGACAGCGTCTCCTGCTCGAGCAGCGCGTTGGCGGTCTCCTCGACGGCGCTCCAGTGGCGGTCGAGGATGAACGCGGCGCGGGCTTCGGCGTCGCCGACGAGGCGCTCGACCTCGCGGTCGATCAGGTCCAGAGTGGAGGGCCCGACCGAGCCGAGGTCCTGCAGCGAGGCGCCGAGGAAGACCTCTCCCCCCTTCTCGCCGATCGTGACGGGCCCCAGCGCGGTGGACATCCCGAAAGACGTGACCATGCTGCGGGCGAGGGAGGTCGCGGCGTGCAGGTCGTCGCTCACGCCGGTGGAGAGGCTGCCGAAGGCGATCCGCTCTCCGGCGGTGCCGGCGACGATCACGATCAGCTGGCGCTGCAGGTCCTGCTCTGTCTGGATCACCTGATCGCGGTCGGTCAGCATGTGCGCGGCCGTGCCGAGCGTGCGTCCGCGCGCGACGATCGAGAGCTTGCGCGTCGAGGTCGTGTGCCCCAGCGCGTCGGTGACGACGGCGTGCGAGGCCTCGTGCACGGATATCAGCCAGCGCTCCTCACGCGTGAGGATGTGCTTTTTCGCCGGTCCCGCCACAACACGGTCGATCGACTCCTCCAGCGTGTGCTGATCGATCTCGTGGTTGGCGTCACGGACGCTTAGCAGCGCAGCCTCGTTGATCACGTTCGCCAGCTCCGCGCCACTGAACCCGGGGGTCTGATGCGCGATCTCCTCCAGGGAGACATCGGGACCGAGCGGACGCTTAGCGCCGTGCAGGCGCAGGATCTCCAAGCGCCCGTGCACGTCGGGGACGTCGATCGTGACCTGGCGGTCGAAGCGCCCCGGACGCAACAGCGCTGGGTCGAGGATGTCGGGGCGGTTGGTGGCGCCCATCACGACCAGGCCACCGTCGCCGGAGAAGCCGTCCATCTCCACGAGCAATGCGTTGAGCGTCTGCTCACGCTCGTCGTTGCCCTGCCCGATACCGGCGCCGCGCTTGCGCCCGGCGGCATCGAACTCGTCGATGAAGATGATCGCGGGCGCCGTCTTGCGCGCCTTGGCGAACAGGTCGCGCACGCGCGCCGCACCCACACCCACGAGCGACTCGACGAAGTCAGAGCCCGACAGCGAGAAGAAGGAGGCGTCGGCCTCACCCGCGACGGCCTTGGCGAGCAGCGTCTTACCGGTCCCCGGGGGCCGACCAAGAGGACGCCCTTCGGCGCCGCCGCGCCGACGTTCAGATAGCGCGAGGGGTCGTTCAGGTAGTCGCGGATCTCGCGCAGCTCAGCCACGGCCTCGCCGGCGCCGGCGACGTCGGCGAACGTGATCGCTTCGGTTTTGCCCTTGCCCTTCTTGCGTCCTTTGCCGGTGAACTCCGAGAACGCCGCGATCCCCCCCGCGCCGCCGTCGGCGCCGATGCGCATGAACAGCGCGAACAGGCACACCAGCAGCAGGATCGGCAGCAGGAACTGCACGAGGATCGCACGGGGGGCCTTGCCCGACTGCTGATCGACGCTGACGACCACGCCTCCGCGGGTGAGAGTTTGCAGCAGCCCCTGCGTCTGCGCGCCCGAGACGGGGTACGCCGCCCAGTATTCGAGCTTTGCCGGCGTCGCCAGCGGCGCGTTTTTGGAAGTCGTGTTGAGCTGTTCGGTGGTGGATGTCGTGGTCGTCGTACCCGTCGCGGTCGTCCCGCCGGATGCCGTCCCGGCCGGCGCGCCACCGGCGGTCGTGGGCTTCAGCGCGATCTCGACGCGGTCGTCGTGGTCGAGCAGCGTCGCCGTGGCGATCTGCTTGTGTTCGGCCAGCGAGACGACACGGCTGATCGGCAGTTCCGTGCCGTGACTGGACGGGCCGATCGAGCCGAGCAACACGAAGAACGTGACCGCCAGCGCGACCGAGGCGAGCGTCAGGAACAGCGCGAGCTTGTCGCGGAAGACGAGCCGGCGCGCCGTCACCGCGAGGTCCCCCGCGGTCGCCAGCACGGGATTGCGTCTGTGCGCGAGGCCCGAGCGCACCGACGGGCGCGAGGCCGAAGGACGGGGCTTGGGAGCGCCGGCGGCGCCCGGGGCGCGACCGTTCGCGGGCGGGGGACCGCCCTCGCCGGGCTCTGCGCCCTCGGGCTGGATGTCGTCGTCGGTCATCGGTGTTCGAGAGCGCTTTCGTCGTGGTCGTTGTGGTCAATGGCCCGGGCAAACCGGCCGGAGCACGGACGGCGCCCGGCACCTAACTGCGGTGCCGGGCGCCGGGGCCGTTGTGCCTGTGCTTATCGAGTCGGCCAGCTGCTTCCTAGCCTTTTTTCTTGCCTTTCTTCTTTTTCGGCGCGATCGCGGCCTGCGTGATCGTGATCGTCTTCGTCTTGCTCGCCGCCGTCCCGCCCGTGGGCGTGAACGTCACCGTGATCTTGACCGAGAGCTTGTGGCCCTTGACCTTGGCGAGCTTTTTCTGCGCGGCGCCCGAGATTGGCAGCGTCACCGTTCCCTGACCGCCGCCAACGCTCGCCGAGACGTTCGCCACCGTCACGCCACCGCCGGTCGCCTTGATCTGCACCTTCCCGGCATCTGGCAACACGAGCGAGAGCACGACATCCTTGCCCTTGATCTTCGTGCCCGCGATCGAGAAGACGTTGCTGGGGGGCGTCACGACCGTGGTGCCGCCACCACCACTGCTGCTGCTACCTGTACTCGGAGGCGATTTCACTTCTTCTTTGGAGCCGCCGCCGGAACCGGCCGCCTTGTTCCAGCCGATCGCTTCGGCGCCTTTCCGAGCGATTGCGATGATTTGCGCCGACAGCGAGCCGTAGTCGGCGGCCGTCAGACTCTCCTGGCCGCCTGTGGACTCGACGGCTTCGAAGTAGTCCTTGACGGTGCGGGCCTTCGCTTCCTCCGCTGGGGTGTTCCCGAAGGCCGTCGCGTCGTCATCGAACACGAAGTCGTACGTGAGCACGCAGTTGGGGTAGGTGGTCGTGTCCAAGCTGCCGGTGGCGATCGCTTTCGACCAGTCACCAAGCGTCGGATCGCTGGCCGGCGTCGAGGGAATCCCCCGGTAATCGGCTTTTTCGCAGTTGGAGCCGTTCGGGCCTCCGTGTTCGATGTTGGACAGCGGGTTGATCGTCGGCTCGACGTAGTTCGTGCCGACCCGTTCCCCTTCCGGCTTTTCCGGATTGATCGTCTGGAGCGGGATCCAGTAGGTGTCGTCGGCTTTTTTCGGCGTGATCGTGAATCCTGTTTCGTGAGCCGTGGCGAGATCCACGTACCCAATCGAGCCGTCGGTCGCGGCCACCGCGCTGGCGACGAAGGGATTGCCATTGTTCGAGCCGGTGCAGATCCCTTCCGTGCCGCCGTTGGCGGTGCTTGCGGCCTTATTGCATACTTCTCCTACCACCGGTTGCGGTTTTCCGGTGGTGCTGGTCGTCAAAGGCCACGTCGTGCCGGTGCCTTCCACGGGGGATGTGGTCCAGACCCCAGCGGGTGTAACCCCAGGAAGCAGGCTCAGGTATGCCTTGAAGTTGTACGTAGTGCCAGAACCATCGAGACGCACTATGCGTCGCACCGGCACGTTTTTGCATTCGGTGATTGATTCTGCTGCCTCGAGCGGGCTGGTTGGAGCGCCGGTCATATGATCTTTCACAACTTCGCCCCAAGTCGTTTTCGTTCCATCCCAGATTTTCTCGAGCATCGCAGCTGTTATGTGTACGCGAAGCGTTTCTTCCGCAAATGAATCGCCTGTGCTTTTGCCAGTCGGATCGTTGACCCCGCCGGTGGTGGTGTTTTCGTTGACCGTACCGACACCTGAAGCGGGGGTGCCCGTGCCGGGACTTTCCAGTTTGCACCCTTCGGGGAAATGCACGCTTATGGTGGTCGCGCCGTTGGCTATCGGAAGCGTGTGGATCACCCCAGAGTTGGGACCGGCGGAATGTTCGATCGCCGCTTTCTGCACGACACTCATTGGAGCGTCGCTGCCTCCAAAACGTGTGAGCGGATCACGGTATCCGGCGGGGAGGCTTCCTTTTTCACCGGAACATTTGCTCCCACCTTCGCCGCCGATCGACGCGATGCCGCAGCCACTCCCATCTGACACGTATTCGACTTTTGCGGTGATGGCGCCTTCACAGGCGTTGGAACTGTCAAAGTAGAGTGAGAACTGCGCCTGGGCGAGCCTCTGGAACGAGGAGCCCTCGCCCTGGACGGCACTGCCTTCGCAGGGTTTGAGCGAGAACGCGGCGTGCGCCGACGGCGGCGCTGCTGCGGCGGCGGCGACCAGGGCGGCCACGACACCTAGTGCCGCCACGGCGGCCCGGATACGACCGCGTTCGGCGGTCAGAGGAAAGCTTGCACGCATGAGCAGGGTGGGTCCTTTCACGAGCAGAGGTCGGGAACGGAGCGAGTGTCACAGCGCCGTCGCCCGAGCGCAAGCCCGTTCACAGAAGATATACAAGCCGGTAACGCCGCGGACGCAACTTGTGACGCGAAGTTACGACTTGGTTTCAGGTTGGTAACAAGCTGGTAACAGGCCCCGCAGCCGGTCCAATGATCGCGGTCTCACTCCAAAGGCGACTCGAAGCGCTCCATGAAGCGCGCCGGCGCAAGGATCGGGAATTCGTCGGCAAGCGCCAGCAGGTGTTTGTCGCCTGAGACGAGGAGGGCATCCTCGCCGGCGGCGAGCGCGAGCAGATAGTCGTCGTCCGCGTCCGCCACACGGCTCGGTGGATCGACTGGGTCGGCGGCGAGGATGGCCTGGCGGGAAAGCCAGTCGACGAACTCTTCAGCGTCGTGCGATTGCACCCGTGCGCGGAGCTTGGGATATGCCAGCACGCGCGTCAACTCCGCCAGGAGCCGCGGCGAAACGACCAGCTCGTATTGCCCGTCCACCCAAGCGAGGAGCGCGCGTGCCGGGTCCCCGCCCGAGAGAGCAGCGCTGAGACGAGGACGTTCGGATCGAGGACCGCGCGCAAGCGTCAGCGTCGTGCGGGTCTGGTCGCGTGCTGAGCCTCGACGGCGAGCGCCATGGCCTCCTCTTCGGGCATGTCGTTGCGCGCCCACAGCCGCTCGAGCAGATCGAGTCCCAGGTCGCGCCGCAGCGCCTCCTCGATCACCTGGCTGTCGCCCTTGCCGGCCCGGGCGGCAACGATCTTCACCGCCCGCAGGACATCCTCGTCCACTGTGAGGGTGGTACGCACCTTTGACATACACGCATCTTAGCATCAAGGTGTGTCCCCTCAGCGTCGGCGATAGACGTGCGCGCGGTGAGCGACAGTAACCACACTGACCGTCCGGGTCTTGTGGTCCAGCGCGTAGATCACGCGATAGGGGCCACGGCGTGCCGCCAGGCGACCCTCCCACTCGAAGCGCAGCGGCTTGCCGAAACGCTTTGGGTTTGCGGCGATCCCGGGCAGGAGATCGAGGATCGCGGCAGCGTGCTTCTCAGGCAGCCGCGCGAGGTCGCGACGAGCGGGGCCGGCGACGATGAGCCGCCACGGCCGACTGCTCACGCGGCGGCGTCGTGGCGCCGGCGTGCTTGGAGTTCGGCCTGGAGCTCCTCGAGCGTGACAAAGTCGCCCGACTCGATTGCGGCCTCGCCCTCGCGCATCTGGGCCACCAGCTCCGGATCGGACATGACCTCCAGCGTTTCCTCCAGGCTCTCGAGATCCTTGGGGCTGATGAGCACGGCCACGGGGATGCCGTTGCGCGTGACGGTGACGCGATCCAGCTCACGCTCGACCCGGCCGACGAGCTCGGAGAAGCGAGCCTTGACCGACGACAGCGGCAGAGTCTCGGACACGGTCAGGATTCTAGCCAACCGGCAGCCGTATAGCAAGTCCGCCTATTTCCTCCCCTTCCCCTTCCTGGAGGACTTCTTCGCCGGCGCGGTGCTGACGAACGTCGCGGCCACTTCGTCCGTGAGCGCTTCGGCGGGCGCGGGGGGCGTGAAGGCTATCGTGATGTCGGCTTTGAGCTTGCCGGCGCGCTGGAGGTCCTTGACGTACTTGGCGGAGATGTGGAGCGTGAGCGTGGTCGTGCCCTCCGAGCGGGCGGTGGCGGTCCCGCTGGCGAGCAGCACGGGCGGTGGAGCCTTTTTCTTCTTGGGCCTAGCCTTGGCAGCGCGCGCGGGGACGCCGCTCGCACGGGCCTTCTTGGCCGTCTTCGCGGAGGCCGACTTGGGGATCGAGCCGCGGGCCTTCGCCGTCAGTTTGCCGGGACCGGGAGTCTCCACGAGCAGGGTGACGCCACCGTCCTTGGCGCGTCTGACGGTGACGCCGAGTTCGGGCGAGGAGACGCCGGTCAGCAAGAAACCACCCGAGCCGGAGTTGACCCCGGCCGGCGGCGCGGCGGTGCCACCGGGGATCTGAAGCGTCGCGGCGAACGCGTCGGGAACGCCGTTGGCGTCGCCGTAGATCAGGTTGCTGGCGGTGGAGACGAAGGCGACGGTCGAGCCGTCCTGGGTGAGCGTCGGGTCGATCGACACCGCTCCGTTGGGATCCCCGCCTTCATAGTTGACCACGGCGCGTTCGAGCGTGTCCGCGTCCAGGTGGATCACGTACAGGTCGCTGGCGGTCGCCTGGGGACGGAAGCTCCCGATGGGCTGCGGCTCTGGCAGCACGAAGCTGTCGCGCGTGGAGGTGAAGGCGATCGTCGATCCGTCCGGGGAGAGCGCGAGCGATTCGATCGAGGGGGTCGAGCCCTGGGCACCCGAGCTGACCCCCAGGGTCAACTCACGCGTGCCGGCCTTGCGGGTGACGCCGGGGGCCATACTCGTCAGGAAGACATCTAGCCCGCTGCCCTTGGTGATGTTCGGACGAAGCGCCGCGCCGGCGAGGAAGGCGACGGTATAGCCGTCGGCACTGAGGGCCGGGTCCACGTTGTCGATGCTGGCAAGCGAGGCCTCCTGCTCGCTCAAGGGCCCATAGCAGGGGCCCATCGCCGTCCGATCCGCCGGATTCACTCCTTCGCCTTCGTGACATTCTGGGTCATCCGGGTCGGCGATTCCGGTGACACGGCGGGTGACTGCGGCGGGTTCCTGCCAGCGCCGCCAGAGGTAGTACGCCTGGCTTGAATTTTCCGACTCGCCCGGCAGGAAGCGCGTCTGTTCGGGCGCGTTGAACGCAACCCAGGCGACGGTCGAGCCGTCGGCGCTGATGCTCGCGGGTCCGACCGCGCCACCGGCCGGTCCGCCTTCTTCGGGTTCGCCCATTTTCTTACGGGTCACGAGCGTCGTCGTCTTGGCCTGGAGGTCACGCACGAACAGCTGCCGCGGTGGCGTGCCCACGGTGGGATCGTCGGGGAGGTTGGATTCCAGTTCGGTGGTGCGGAACGCCACATAGCGCCCGTCGGCCGAGATCGCCGTGCCCGGCCACACTTCGGCGCCCGGGTTGGCGCCCGGATGCGGCGAGCTGGGCGGGCTGTAGGTCGCCGGTTCTTCACTTCCGCTCTTCGCCGATACGAGCGTGTACGCGCCCGAGTCCCTGCGGTCGGCGGTCAGGGGCACGTCCATGTCACGCACGTAGACATCGACGTTTTCGTTCGTGTCCTGGGGGACGAGCTGCTGAGCGGTCGAAAAGGCGACGTAGCGCCCGTCGGCGCTGATGGACGGGTTGACGGCGCCGCGGAAGATCAGCTTGCCGACTTCGGGACCTTCGGTGTGGACCTCGCTGCCGTCGGCCACAAGCGCGAGTTCGCCGGTATCACGGTCATAGCGAAAGATGCCACCTTCACGCAGGGTGCCGGGCGGTTCGGGATCGCCGCCGGCAACGCTGTCGTTTTCGAAGAAGTTGGTCGCATGCGTCTGGAAGACGACATAGCGTCCGTTGGCGGAGATCGCCGCCTCGGTCGTGGCAGCGTTGGCCTGTTCATCCGAGGCCCGATCGACCGAGACGATGTCAGCGCCGAACCCCCCGGCCGCCGGCCCGTAGATCGCATGGGCCGAAGATGCAAGGACGAGCATGCAGAAAACGACGGGCAGCGCCGCGACGAGCCAAGCGGCGACAACGAGCCGAGCTATGACGATACCCCGCCTCACGAGACCCTCACCACCCGACGCACGCTCACGCGATTCCCCGCCCGATCGAAGGCGCTGACGGTCACCGTGTAGGAGCCACCGGAGGAGTAGCGATGGGAGAGCACGGTGCGATCATGCCCGGAGCGCCCGTCCCCGAACTTCACGTGGACGGAGTTCGTGGCAACCCCCGAGACCTGCCCTTTGGCTCCGTCGCTGATGCGCACGGTCACCGAGCTCCCGTTGACGCGCACGCTGACTTTGGGCGGCGAGCGGTCGACTTTGATCGTGGCGGGGATCGAGTCGACGACCTGGCCGAGCGAGTCGGTCGCCTCGACCTGGATCGTGTGCACGCCGTTTGAGAGCTCCGAGCCGCTGAGGACGGTTTCGGTCGTGGTGAGGTTTTCGGCGACTTCGGTGTCGTCGACGAGCACGTCGTAGGTGAGCTTGCCGGCGCCCGCCAAGGGGGTTTCCCACTGCAGGGGCACCTTGCTCGCGTGCACCCAGCCCGAGGGGGTATCGAGCACGAACTCGCCCGGGGGCGCGCGTACGACGACCGCGCCGATCTTGGTGTTGGCGCCATCGCCCTGGAGGAAGCCGACGATCGCGTCGCCGTGATGGGAGGCGCCGAGCTGCAGCTGGTGCACGGTGCCGCCGCCGGGGGCGGAGACGAGCTGGCGGTTGGGGGTGCCGTCCGCGCGGCGCTCGAGCACGCCCACCGCCCCGGCGCCGTGCTCGTCGACCTTCCATGCCGCCGCCAGTGCGCCGTTGTCGGCGCGGGTGAGGACCGGGTCGCCGGCGGCGTCGCTGGCGCCGTCGTCCATGCGCACGGGGGTGGAAACGCTCGCTTCGGTCCCGCGCGCGTCGAGGCTGGCGACGCCCGAGCCGAAGCCGACGTCGAAGTCGCCCTCGCCGTCCACGGCCATGCTCAGCGGGCCGATCGGGCCGCCGAGCCCTTCGGCGCCACCGCCGTCGACGATGCGCGCGCCGGCGAAGGCCGAGCCGTGGGGGTCGAAGGAGGAGGGGATCTCGTTGACGAACACGCGCGGGCGCGTGAAGCCCGAGCCGGGGGCGGGCTGCTGGCGGAAGGCGACCGCGCCCTCGCCGAAGCCGCCGACGTCCAGCGCGAACTCGTCGGCGGGGCCGTTGAGCGTGTGGCCCGCATAGGTGGAGGGGCTGACCTGCAGGATGTTGCCGGGGACCGTGCCGAAGACGCGCCGCGCGTAGATGCGGTTGACGAAGGTGTCGTCGGGCTCCTGCCAGGCGACGAGGCCCTGGCCGGTGAGGTCGATCGCCACTTTCGGGGAGTTGGCGGCGGTCGGCGCGAGCATCGGCTGGGCGGGGTTGCGGTTGATCGGCTGCCCGAAGGAGGACCAGAACTCGCCGTCGAAGCGCGCCATGCGGATTTCCGCCTTGACGTAGCCGGGTGGGATTTCCGGCGTGGAGGGGCCGCTGACGGCGGTGATCACGCGGTAGACGACGAGCGCCGAGCCGGCGAGGTTCATCGCCACCGACGGATAGGTGCCGATCGCCTCGCCGATGTTCAGGTCGACCGGCACGGGCGCCTGAAAGCCGGTCGAGCCGGGCTCCAGCGCCGCCGAGAAGAGGCCGTCGGTCGTGGAGGAGTAGTGGTTGGTCCAGACCACGACCAGGCGCCCGCCTTCGCCGGCGGCGATCGCGGGGAAGGAGGATTCGAAGCGCTGGCCGACGTCCACGCGCTGGGGGGCCTGCCACGCCCCGCCCGAGTAGAGCGCGGCGAAGACGTGCGGGCGGCCTTCGACGCGCTTGCGGTAGACGATCCCGCCGCTGCCGTCGCTGGCCATCGCCACGCCGCCGAGTTCGACGACTTCCGAGCTCGCGCCGTCGATCGTGGTGACAGGCGAGATCAGGGCGCCGGCCACGGGCGCGTACGCCAGCGCCGCGAGCAGCGAGACGAGCACGAGGAGGACGGGCGTTGTCCGGGCACGAACGCATGCGCGCCCAAATGACCGGACGCGGCGTGCGCGAAGCAGACGAGTCACCCCGGCAGATTGATCCGCTCCGCGGGCCGACCTGTTAACGACTTGAGAACATTTGCCCGCGTTCACATCCTGTTCACGTCTGGACGTCCACGTGCTCCGAGACTGGCGCTCGAATCCCGATCACCAAGGAGCACGCCTTGCGACGACCCACCCGCACCATGACCGTCCTTTTGACCATCGCCGCGCTGGCGGTGGCCGCCCCCGCCGTGGCCGGCGCGCGCGCGCTGCTGCTGAGCGGCTCGACCTCGATCTACCCGCTGATGATCCAGCTGGCGTCCGCCTACCACAAGGCGACGCACCAGCCGACCCCAAAGGTCGGGCAGGGCACCTCGGATGCCGGCATCAACGAAGTGAACGCGGGCAAAGTCGACGTCGGCGACGTCTCGCGCGACCCGGAAATCGGCATCGACCCGCATGGGCTGGTGTTCACGAAGATCGCGCGCGACGGCGTGTGCATGATCACGAACCCGGGCAACCCGCTGGCGAACCTCAATCAGGAAGAGGTCAAGTCGATCTTCACCGGCAACGTGCGCGACTGGAGCGAAGTGCCGGGCGCGAAGATCTCGGGCTCGATCGATCTGGTCGATCGCATCGCCTCCTCCGGTACGCAGGACGCCTTCCAGAACATCTTCCTGGGCCCGACGCTGAAGATCTCCCCCAGCGCGGAGGCCGAGGAAAGCAACGGCCTGGTGCAGAGCAAGGTCAAAAACGACCCGGGCGCGATCGGCTTCGTGTCGTTCGCCTTCACCGCGGGCGTCCACGCGGTCGGCTACCAGGGCATCCCCTGCACGCTGCAGAACGCCAAGTCCGGGCAGTACCAGGGCGTGCGTAACTTCTGGATGGTCACCAAGGGCGTCCCGAAAGGGGCGGCCGAGAAGTTCATCGCATGGGTCACGAGCGGCAACAAGACGACGAAAAAGATCATCGGCTCGCAGTGGATCACGGTCCACTAGGCGCAGAGGAGACCCGTCGTTCACGACGCGCCGGAGGACGCTTCCTCCGGCGCACGCCTCGCAATGGATCCTGAGCGGCATATGCGCGGCCGCTTTCGCAGCAACACGCCCGACGGTCGCGCCGAGCTCGTGCTCGGCGGGCTGTCGGTGGGCGTGCTGGCGCTGATCGCGCTGATGCTCGTGACGGTCTTCCTGAAGGCGTGGCCGTCGTTTGCGCACAACGGGATCAAGTGGTTCTTCCCCGGCGGCGACGTCGATCAGCAGCTGAAAGCGATGATCGTCACACCGGGCAGCCCAGGGCATTACAACTACTACATCCGCGCGTGGCCGCTGATCTGGGACACGATCGTGACGACCGGGCTGGCGGTGATCGTGGCGCTCGTCGTGTCGGTGCTGGCGGCCGTGTTCGTGGTCGAGCTCGCGCCCGCGCGGGTGCGACGCATACTCGATCCCGTGATCCAGCTGCTGGCGGCCGTGCCGTCGGTGATCTACGGGCTGATCGGCATCCTCGTGCTGGCGCCCTGGCTCCAGGGGCTGATCTCCCAGCAGCGCAAACACTCGGTTCAGTACGTGGTGCAGCTGACCGGCACGAACCTGACGACCGCAGTGCTGATCCTGGCGCTGATGATCGTGCCGATCATGGTGGCGATCATGGTGGCGGCGCTGGAGACGGTGCCACGCTCGTGGACGGAGGGGTCGGCCGCGCTGGGCGTGAACCGCTGGCGCACGATGTGGCGCGTGTCGCTGCGCACCGCACGCCCGGCGATCCTCGCCGCGACGGTGCTGGCGACAGGGCGCGCGCTGGGCGAGGCGATCATGCTGTCGATGGTCGCGGGCTCGCGCGCCTACCCGGCCAACCCACTGGACGGGGTCACGTTTCTGTTCGAGCCCGTGCGCCCGCTGGCAGCGACGATCATCGCCTACATCGACGCCATCTCGGTGGTGCCGGTCGAACAGACGCTGTATGCGATGGCCGCGGTGCTGCTGGTCTCCTGCGCGTTCCTCTCGGTGGCTGCATGGGCGGTGAAGCAGCCGATGAAGAAGTACGGCATCAGGACATGAGCGCGTCCGCGACACCCGAGGCCCTCGCGGCGCCCCCCGCGAGCGCGCTGCGGCGCGGCAGTCCGCGCAACTCGGTGGGCAGCTGGCCGCTGATCGACCGTGCCGCGTATGTGCTGTGCTGGGCGGTCGGGATCGGGCTGTGCGTGGCGGCGGGGGCGATCGTCGTGTTCATGCTGGTGAAGGGCGTCGCCTATGTGCGCCCGAGCCTGCTGTTCACCTCGCCCGGCGTGGGCGCGACCGAGGCCACTTCGGGCGGGTTCCTCGATCCGATCGTCGGCACGCTGCTGCTGGGCGCGCTCGGCATGCTGATCGCGGCGCCGCTGGGGGTCGCGGCGGCGGTGTGGCTGGGCGAGTACGGGCGCCCCGCGGCTCTGGCGCGGGCGGTGGAATCGGGCATCGAGATGATTGCCGGGGCGCCGAGCGTGGTGCTGGCGATCTTCGGGCTGTTGATGTTCTCGCGGCCGTTCCTGGCGTTCCTCTCGCAGACCTCGGCCGGAGGGTCGGTGTTCGGGCGCTCGTTCCTGACGGCCGGGGCGATGATGTCGCTGCTGGCGATACCCCTGGTCGTGGGCGCCACGCGCGAGGGGCTGGCACAGGTGCCGGGCCACGTGCGCGAGGCCTCCTATGCGCTGGGCAAGGCGAAGATCACGACGATCCGCAAGGTGCTGTTGCCCTCGATCCGCCGCAACATCGCGGGCGGGGTGACGCTGGGGCTGGGGCGGATCATCGGCGACACGGCGATCGTCGTGATCCTGCTCGGCGCGACGCTGCACCTGGAAGGCGCGGGCGGCGCGCCGGTGCTCTCGACGCTGCGCGGCACCGGCGGGACGCTGACGAGCTACGTCAAATACTTCTCGCCCGCGGGCGAAGGCAATCAGGCGGAGAAGGCGTATGCGGCGGCGTTCGTGCTGCTGCTGATGGTGATTGCGCTGAACATGCTCGTGACGCGCATCACGCACGAGCGCCGTGGCATGTTCGAGCGGATTGTCGCATGGTCGTGGCTGCCTTTCTGGCAGAAGGACGGCGGGGGCGCCGGCGAGGGCGAGGAGACGGAGTGAGCCCCACGAGACCGCCCCGCGCGCGCCGGATCGCCCCCGGCGGCGAGCCCACGGTGGTGGAGCCCCGGCCGCTCGCGCCGCCCGGCTCCCCATCGGATCCGGCGATGGACTCAGCGAGCGCCGGTCCGGCGGGGACTCTCACCCCGAATGGACGCCACGCGTTGACGGGAGCAGACGCAGGGACGAGCGTTGGGACCCGGACGAGCGTGGGCGCAGGCCCGGGCGTGGCAATGCAGCGCCCATCGGACGCGACGGTCGAGCGCATGACGATCGAAGGGGTGTGGCTGGCCTATGGCGATCGCTGGGTGGTGCGCGACGTCAGCCTGCCGGTGCGCCAGGGCGAGGTGCTGGCGCTGATCGGCGCCTCGGGCTCGGGCAAGACGACGCTGCTGCGCTCGCTGAACCGCCTGACGGAGATCACCGACGGCGCCACGCGCGCGGGGCGGATCGCGCTGGACGGGCAGGAGATTGAGACGATGGAGGTCAACGCGCTGCGCCGGCGCATCTCGATGGTCTTCCAGCAGCCCAACCCGTTCCCGATGAGCATCTATGAGAACGTCGCCTATGCGCTGCGCGAGGAGCACGCCCCCGGCCGGCGCCGCAGGCGGCGCTCGCGCCGCGAGCTGGAGCCGGAGGTGGTGGCGGCGCTGCAGCGCGCGGGGCTGTACGAGGAGGTGGCCGCCGACCTCGACCACCCGGCGCTGCGCCTCTCCGGCGGGCAGCAGCAGCGGCTGTGCATCGCGCGCGGGCTGGCGGTCAAACCGGAGGTGCTGCTGCTCGACGAGCCCTGCTCGGCGCTCGATCCGATCTCCACGGCGACGATCGAGCAGCTGATCGTGGAGCTGCGCTCTGACGTGGCGATCGTGATCGTCACGCACAACCTGCAGCAGGCGATGCGGGTGGCCGACCACGTCGCCTTCATGCACCTGGGCGAGCTCGTGGAGTACGGCCCGAGCACGCAGATCTTCGGCGCCCCGCGCAATCAGCGCACGCGCGACTACGTCGGCGGGGCGTTCGGGTGAGAGTCGCCGCGGCCGTCGCGCTGCTGGCGCTGCTGGCGCTGAGCGGCTGCGAGACGACGGCCGAAAAGAGCGCGAAGCTCGAAAAGGCCGCCCACCATCAGCGCCTGGCCGAAAAAGGCCTGACGATCGCCAAGCAGAGCAGCGACGTGCGCGTGCTGAGTGCGACGCTCGTGCACGGCCACGAAGGCAACGCGGCGATCGTGACGCTGCAGAGCGATTCCGCGCATGCCCTGCGCGCGGTGCCGATCGCGATCTCGGTCAAGGACGCGCACGGGAGCACGCTGTTTCAGAACAACACGCCCGGCCTGGAAGCGGCGCTCACTTCGCTGGCGTCGCTGGGAGCGCACGGCAAGGCGACGTGGATCGACGATCAGATCCTCGCCTCGGACACGCCGGCGAGCGTGAGCGCGATCGTGGGCGAAGCGCCGAGCGTGAGCGGCGCCCTGCCGCGGATCGAAGTGAGCGCAGTGCACACGAGCGAAGAAGGCGGCACTCAGGGCGCGGCGGGCACGGTGCGCAACGACTCCAGCGTGATGCAGCAGAACCTCGTCGTGTACGTGCTCGCGCGCCGTGGCGGACAGATCGTCGCGGCCGGCCGGGCGGTGCTGCCGGAAGTCGGCGCGGGCGCGTCGCTGCCGTTCCAGGCGTTTTTCGTGGGCAGCCCGGCGGGCGCGCATCTGGAAGCGAGCGCGCCGCCTACGACGTTCGGGTGACAGGAACGACGCGACCCGCCTTGCGGCGGGCCGGGGATCAGTCCAAGCGCACGCCACCGTCGATACGCGCTATGCCCAACCTCTCGCCCTCGCTTAGCTGTGAGGCGGCCTTCTTGCCGATCCCCAGCACACCAGACCGCTCACGATCAGGGCCGAATCGGGGATCCCATCTCACGCCTTGGAGGAACGCGCCGCGAAGGGCAACTGTCAGCAGGGCTCGCTCGGCGGGAAACAGCAGCTTGCTGCGCGAAGGGACGCGTACGATCCCCGCCGCCAGATCGCCGGTGGTCACCTGCTGCGTTTGAGCCGGCCCTTCGATTTCAGCTTGCGCCCACTCGATGACCTCACTGATGAGTGCGAGGGCCTGCTCACGCTCCAGTAAGTCGTCGATCGTCTCCCCGTATCGGAACTCGACAGCCCACGGTCCCAGCGTGCGAACCTCGCGCAACGTTGCCGGCAGTGGTGTTTCGACTGTCTCAAGCCGATCCATCAGATGACGCAGGTCGTGCGTCCAAGGGAAATCATCGCCGGAGGCGGCAAGGACGGCCTTCAACGCCTTCTCAACCGCCTGCTGTGCATGGAATCCCACGACAGAGTCTGCGATATCAGCGTCCGGCGCGAGCTTCTCGACGGCGTCAGCGTCCTCTCGGGCCTTGCGCAGGAGGAGCAGAGCCTCTTCGAGATCAGGCCGGGACAAGGACGCGGCCCTCGCGCAATGCGCGATGCACGAGCGTGCTCGGGACGGTCTCGCGCCGGGCAACCTCCTCCTCGGAGACAACGACAACATCGACCGGAACGGCAAGCGGCGGGAGGGCATCGCGCAGGCGCACCATCTCACTCAGCTTGCTGTCCACACGCTGCTCGATCACGAGGAAGTCAAGGTCGCTGTCCTCGTGCGCATCCCCACGCGCCCGCGATCCGAAAAGCAGTACACGGGCGGGGGAGCGCGCGGCTGCAGCCAACCGCCGTCCCGCATCCATGATCACCGCGTCACTGACCATGAACCCTACGGTACCGGATGACGTCTCCGGATCGGCATCCTGCTTGCCGATACGGCCGGGAGCTGCACACGAAGCGCACACGGCCAAGTTCTGACCGCTCATGGGCGCCCCCCGTTCAGGCCGCGTGACCATGAGCAGGGAGGTTATTTCGGGGTCGCGCGCATGCGCGGTCCCACCGAGCGGCGCATGCGCCGCTCGGGCGCGTCAGCGCTTTCTGCGCTTCAAAGTGATCCCCTCGAGCACGTGCGCGACCGTCTCACACGCGTCCACCGCGGCCTCGAGCGACTCGAAGACGTCCTTCCAGCGGATCACCACCATCGGGTCGATGCCGCCCGCGAACAGCGAGGTCACGGCGTCGCGCTGCAGCCGATCGCCCTCGTTCTCCAGACGGTGGATCTCGACCAGATGCGGACTCAGCTCACCGCCGCTGTGCAGACAGCGCAGGGCACCGAGGATCTCCGCGCCGGCGGCGACGAGCACGTCGGCGAACTCCACCGCCTGCTCCATCGGCGCCTCGACGCCATACAGGTCGAGCTGCGCCGCGGCCTGCTCGGTGTAGTCGACGACGTCGTCGATCGCCGTCGCCAGCGCGTAGCCGTCGCCCGCGTCGAATGGGGCCCGCCCGCGCCGCCCGCGCCGCCCGCTGCCCATGCGGTAGATGATGTCGTGCGTGATGCGGTCGCCCTCCCGCTCGCAGTCGGCGAGGTCCTGGGCGAGCGTCGCATGCTCGGGGAACGCCGCCAGCAGCTCGCGCAGCAGCAGCGCCGAACGCTCGACGTTGCGGCCGGCGTCCTCCAACAGCGTGGCCAGGGTCGTGTCGACGGGACGGCTGAGCAAGCTCATCTCCGGAGATTATGGACGTCCACCGATCTCGCCGGCTCTCTTCACGAGTTCTTCACGACTCGATCACGACTTCGCAACTCGCCCGGCGACCGTCCAGGCGATGGTATGTGTCCGTGGCGGGCGCTGGGAACAATGCGAGCACCCTGTATGCCGGCGAACTGGAGATCCGGCTCGGCGAGGGTCTCGTGCTGGCCACCGGCCGTGCGCTGACGCTGTCCGTGCGCGAGTTCGAACTGCTCGCGGCGATGGCCCGGCGCGCGGGCGCAATCGTCACGCGTGACGAGCTCTACGCCGAGGTCTGGGGGGGCGAGCTGCGATCCGGAGACCGCTCCGTGGACGTGTACGTGAGCAAGCTGCGCAACAAGCTCGAGACGGCGATGCCCGACCGCCGCTTCATCCACACCCACCCGGGCTTCGGCTATCGCTTCCAACCGCAGCCCGCGCGCGAGATCGGCGCCGTCATGGGCGCGGCCGACAACGACACCCTCGACGTTTCCGAGGCCGCCGGCGAGTCCCCCGGCGAGCTTTCACGAAATGTTCACATCGGGGCTGTCGGCGATTCGTGAGACTGACCAAGCCAACCCACCGGCCGGCAGGGGTCTCTGCGCGTGTGTGCGGACACTCGCGGGTCGGTGGCCAGCACATACACAACCCAGCAGAGGGAGAGACTCTCAGTGATCCATAACAAGATTGGCGCGCTCGCAGGCGTCGCGGTGCTAGCACTCGGCCTCGGCGCATGCGGCTCCAGTTCCTCCACCAGCTCCACCTCTTCGAGCACCGCGAGCAGCTCCGGGGGCACGATCTCC
Organism: uncultured Solirubrobacterales bacterium; assembly: GCA_963744245.1. Classification (GTDB taxonomy): domain Bacteria; phylum Actinomycetota; class Thermoleophilia; order Solirubrobacterales; family Solirubrobacteraceae; genus Palsa-744. Next base: position 1,523,914 of record CAVUST010000001.1, on the reverse strand, counting down.
GGCGCCGGCTCGACGTTCGCCGCTCCGGTCTATGAGCAGTGGGCGTCGTCGCTGTCGCCGTTGACGGTCAACTACCAGGCCGTCGGCTCGGGGGCCGGGATCACCTCGCTGGGAGCCAAGACCGTCGACTTCGGCGCCTCGGACCCGCCGCTGAAGCCGGCCGACTTCGCGACGCTCGAAAAGGTCGGTCCCGTCCAGCAGATTCCGATGTTCCTGGGCGCGATCACCGTCTCCTACAACCTGCCGGGCGTGCAGACCGGCCTGAAGCTCGAAGGCACGACGATCGCCGAGATCTACCTCGGCAAGATCAAGACCTGGAACGACGCTGCGATCAAGGCGCTGAACCCCGGCGTGTCGCTGCCGAGCACTCCGATCACGGTCATCCACCGCTCGGACTCCTCCGGCACGACCTCCGGCTTCACCGGCTTCCTGGCCGCGGTCGACCCGGAATTCAAGAGCAAGGTCGGCGAAGGCAAGGACGTGCAGTGGCCGACCGGAACCGGCGCCAAGGGCAACGCCGGCGTCGCCGGCGCGGTGCAGCAGACGACGGGCGCCGTCGGCTACGTCGAGCAGGCCTACGCGCTGCAGCACAACTTCACCTACGCGTCGGTCAAGAACAAGGCCGGCAACTTCGTCGCGCCGAGCCTGGCCTCGACCAGCGCCGCCGCGACCGACGTGACGGTGCCGGCGAACCTGGGGATCAAGATCTCCAACCCCGCGGGCGCGCAGGCCTACCCGATCACCTCGCAGACGTTCGTGGTGGTCTACAAGGACATGTGCAAGGCGGGCGTCCCCGGCGGCGAAGCGGCCGCCAAGGGCGTCGTGCAGTTCCTGAACTACGGCCTCGGCTCGCAGGGCCAGTCGGTGCTCGCCCAGGCCGACTACGCGGCACTGCCGGCTGAAATCCTGGCCAAGTCCAAGGAAGCCGTCACGAAGCTGGAATGCAACGGCTCGCCGCTCAGCGGCTGATCCGCAGCAGTCATGTCCCCAAACCCCGGATACGCTAAGACGACGAGGGAGGCATCATCAGTGGTGAGAGTAAAGCCGACGTCCTCGGCTGAGTGCCATCCGACGGTTCGCAGGGGCTAGGAAGCGCATTGGAGGCAGCATCGATCCTGAGCGGTGACCGCAGCGTGCTTTCGCGGTCACCGCTCGCGCGCTTTCCCGATCGCGCGCTGCGCTGGGGTCTGACCGCGCTGGCCGCGGCGATCCTGGCGCTGATCGTCTACTTCTTCTTCCGCCTCGCCGGCGAAGCCCAGCCGGCGTTCGCCAAGTTCGGCGTCCTCGGCTTCACCTTCGACAACGACTGGAACGTCTCGGCCGAACAGTTCGGCGCGCTGCCGCTGGTCGTCGGCACGCTGATCACGTCGGGGTTGGCGCTCCTGATCGGCGTGCCGGTCGCGGTGGCGACCGCGATCTACGTCACCGAGCTGTGTCCCGGGCGCGTGCGCGCGCCCGTCACCGTCCTGATCGAGCTGCTCGCGGCCGTGCCCTCGGTCGTGTATGGGCTGTGGGGCATCTTCTTCCTCGCCCCCAAGCTCGTGCCCGCCGAGCAGTGGATCGCCGACCGCCTCTCCTTCGTCCCGTTCATCGGCGGGGGCGTCGTGACGATCCCCAACATCTTCGTCGCCGGGCTGATCCTCGCGATCATGATCCTGCCGATCGTCTCGGCGATCTCACGCGAGGTGATGGCCACCGTGCCCTCCGATCACAAGGAGGCCGCGCTCGGCCTCGGCGCCACCCGCTGGGAGATGATCCGCCTGGCGGTGCTGCCCTACTGCCGCGGCGGCATCGTCGGCGGGGCGATGCTCGGCCTCGGCCGCGCGATCGGCGAGACGATCGCGGTGACGATCATGATCGGCGACGCCCCGCAGATGCCCCAGCACCTGTTCGGCCAGGGCTATGCGCTCGCCGCGGTGATCGCCAACGAGTTCGGCGAGGCGCAGGGCCTGCACCGCTCGGCGCTGTTCGCCGCCGGCCTGCTGCTGTTCGTGCTGACGCTGATCGTCAACGCGATCGCGCGCCTGCTGGTGCTCCGCGCCGCCCGCGCCCGCGCCCCCAAGCGCAGCACGGCCCGCGAGCGCGCCGAGGGCGCACCCCCGACGATCGCAGGGGCGGCCGGGCTGTGACGCCGCCCCCCGAGACCCCGTCCGCGACGCCCTCCGAGCGCCTCAGCCGCTACGCGCTCACGCCCGCGCGCAAGCGCCGCGACCGCATCGCCCGCGGCGGGGTCCTCGCCGGCACGATCCTCGCGCTGATCCCGCTGCTCTTGATCGTCTGGTACCTGCTCAGCAAGGGCCTCGGCTCCTGGAGCTGGAGCTTCTTCACGACCGACCCCACCGGCAACACGTTTTTCAAGAACTCCACCATCGGCGGCGTGCAGAGCGCGATCCTCGGCACGATCGAGATCGTCGCGCTGGCGTCGGTGCTCGCGATCCCGATCGGCATTGGCGTGGCCGTGTGGCTCGTCGAGTACGGGCGCAGCGGCTGGTTCGCGGGCACCGTGCGCTTCTTCGTGGACGTGCTCACGGGCGTGCCCTCGATCATCTTCGGCCTGTTCGTCTACATCGCGCTGATCATCGGCACCGGCAGCTCCTACGCCGGCTACAAGGGCTCGCTCGCGCTGGCGCTGCTGATGCTGCCGGTCGTGATCCGCTCCGCCGAGGTCGTGCTGCTGCTCGTCCCCGGCGCCCTGCGCGAGTCCGCACTGGCGCTTGGCGCCCCGCGCTGGCGGGTGATCGGCAGCGTCGTGCTGCCGACCGCGCTGCCCGGGATGGTGACCGGCGTGCTGCTGGCGATCGCCCGCGCCGCCGGTGAGACCGCGCCGCTGCTGTTCACGGCCGGGGCGACGTTCAAGACCAGCACCAACCTCGGCGGGTTCATGAACTCGCTGCCCGTGCAAATCTACAACGACGTCACATCTCCCACCACCGCCGTGGTAGACCGTGCGTGGGGCGCCGCGCTCACCCTGGTCGTCATGATCCTGACACTCAACCTGATAGCCCGAGTCGTCGCGCGAAGGAGTCGCCTTGCATGACCACACTTCCCCCCAACACCGAAGCAGCAACAGCAGGCCGCTCCCCTGCGCTGGACGCCGACACGCCGACCCCGAGGACCACCGCGATGGATCCCGACGAGATCGCTGAGCCCAGCCAGGCTCGCGCCCCGGCGCCGTCGCGCCCCGAGGCCTCGGCCGCGAGCCGGCCGGCCGCGCTGACCAAACCGGGGCTCGCCGTGCACCTGCGGGGACTGCGCGCGTTCTACGGCGAGGCCGAGCAGGTCAAGGGCGTGGACCTCGAGTTCCGCGCCAACGAGGTGACCGCGATCATCGGACCGTCGGGCTGCGGCAAGTCGACGATGGTGCGCTGCATCAACCGCATGCACGAGGAGATCCCCGGCGCCCACGCCAAGGGACAGGTGCTGCTCGACGACTTCGACGTGTACGACCCCTCGGTCGACGTCGTCGCGGTGCGCCGCGCGATCGGGATGGTCTTTCAGAAGCCCAACCCGTTCCCGACGATGTCGGTGTTCGACAACGTCGCCGCCGGCCTGCGCCTGACCTCGCACGGGCGCCGGTCGCGCTCGAAGGCCACCCAGCAGCCGAAGGTCGAAGCGGCGCTGCGCGGCGCCGGCCTGTGGGAGGAGGTCAAGGACAGGCTGCACGAGCCCGGCTCGGGGCTCTCCGGCGGCCAGCAGCAGCGGCTGTGCATCGCTCGCTCGCTCGCGGTCGATCCCGAGGTGATCCTGATGGACGAGCCCTGCTCGGCGCTGGACCCGATCGCGACGCTGAAGATCGAGGAGCTGATCGACCAGCTCAAGGCGCGCGTGACGATCGTGATCGTCACGCACAACATGCAGCAGGCCGCGCGTGTGGCCGACCGCACCGCCTTCATGCTCGACGGGCGGCTCGTCGAGGTCGGCCCGACCGACGAGATCTTCACCACCCCTAACGACCCCAGGACAGAGGAATATGTCACCGGCAAGTTCGGCTGAGCCCGGCCCCCGGCAGACGACGGGCATCCCCGACGCGATCGGCGGTCCCAACGACGGCGCCGCGCCCCAGCGTGGCCAGCAGGGCCGCGTGCACTTCCAGCAGCAGCTGCTGGAGCTGCAGGAGCGCGCGCTCGGCGGCCTGGATCTCGTCGTCGAGCAGCTGGATCGCGTGATGGAGGCCCTCAACCATCAGGACGTGGAGCTCGCGCAGATGGTGATCGCCGACGACGACCGCCTCGACGGGCGCTATCTGGAGGTCCACCAGGGCATCCTCTCGCTGCTCGCCCTGCAGGCGCCCGTGGCGGGCGACCTGCGCCTGGTCGCCGCGCTGCTGCACGTGATCATGCGCGTCGAGCGGATGGGCGACCAGTGCGTGAACATCGCCAAGCTGATCCCCCTCTCCGGCCACGAGCCGCCGGTGCGCCGCGAGGTCCTCGACGCGCTGCTGAAGATGGGCGCGCAGGCGCGCTCGGAGGTCATCCAGTCGCGCGCGGCCTTCTCCGGGCGCGACGTCGAACTGGCCGAGGACCTCGTCCGCCAGGACCGCGAGATCAACCGCCTGAACCGCGACATCTTCCGCATGGCGATCGAGATCGGCGAGGATCCCGACACGCGCGAGTGGGCGATGCACATGATCCTCGTCGCCCGCGCGCTGGAGCGGATCGGCGACAACGCCGTGGACATCGGCGAGCAGGTCGCGTTCGTCGTCACGGGGCTGTTCAGAGAGTTCTCGGACTCCTCCCACCCGGCCGGTACACGACCGGACGCCGCGCCGGACGGCGGGCCGGAGGCGCTCTGACACCTCGCAAACAGCGATTTTCGCTTGTGAACATCCTGTTACCGTGGGCAGGAGGTTGCACACTCCTCCGCGCGGTCCCCTAAACTGCGCGGCGATGACGGAAAGCATCCGCGCCACGGAGGAGGCGACGCCGTCAAGCACCTCGGCCGGCACGTCGCTGCGCATCGCGGTGCTCGATCGCGACAGTGGCTTCATTCAGGTCCTGAGCAAGCGTCTGGACCGTCTCGCCTGGGAGCATCGCGTGCTCGCCGGTCCCGTCCCCACCGACGCGATCGCCTCGATGCGCCTGAGCGCCCTGATCGTCGATCTGGCGGTGCTCGGCCCGCAGGCGTGGGAGTGGCTGGAGCGCCTGTGCGGCGCGCTGCCCGAGCTCGGCGTGGTCGTCTGCACCGGTCCCTCCACCGTCGCCCAGCGCGTGCGCGGGCTGCGTCTCGGCGCTGACGACTGGATCACCAAGCCGTGCCACCCCGAGGAGGTCATCGCGCGCGTGCAGGGCGTCGCGCGCCGTCGCCGGCGCGCCAGCGGCCGCGCCGAGGCAAAGCCGCTGCTGGCGGGCGAGGTCGAGATCCGCACCGACCGCTTCCAGGCGTTCGTCGCCGGCTCAAGCCTCGACTTGACCAGGCGCGAGTTCGAGCTGATCGAGCTGCTCGCCGCCGCCGAGGGCCGGGTGCTCGAGCGCGAGGAGATCTACTCGCGCCTGTGGGGCTACGCGATGGTGCGCGGCGACCGCTCGGTCGACGTGTTCGTGCGCAAGCTCCGCCAGAAGCTGGAGCGGGCCTCGCCGCGCTGGCGCTACATCCACACGCACTTCGGCATCGGCTACCGCTTCGCGGCGGAGTCGCTGGACGCGATCGCCGCCGGTGCGAGCTCCGTCGCGGACGGCGACGCCGCCGCCGCGCCCGCGACAGCCGAGTCAGTCCCGGTCGATTGGGACGCCGGCGATCAGGGCAAGCTCGCGAGGTCGCATCAGCAGCGCGAGCTCACCGAGCACGCCGTCGTCGCCTAGGCGCGGTGCCCCGCCCTCTAGCCGCACGACCGCCAGGCCACCCTTCTTCAGGTCGATCCGCCCGCCGGTCAGCCCCCCGGCTGTCAGCGAGAGATCGGGCTCGTGACCGACCAGCAGCAGGCGGCCGTCCTGTGCCGGAGCCCCGGCCAGCACGTCGATCGCCCGCGAGGAGTCAAACCCGCCCGCCAGCGGCGGATGCTCACGCAGCAGCTCACGCTGCTGGGCGCTCCAGCCCTCGGCGGCCAGCCGCGCCGTCGCGCGAGCGCGCTCCTTCGGACTGAACAGCACCTCGTCGAAGGCGACCGCCAGCCGCTGAATCGCGACGCCCGCCGCGCGCGCCTGCTGCTCCCCGCGCGCGGTCAGCCGCCGTTCCGAGTCCGGGCGCGTCCCGTGCGGCTCGGCCTCGGCGTGACGTAGTAGCCAGAGTTGGCGCGCCATTGCCCGGCATCAGACTAGCGTGATCTCCACCGTCGTCGCTGAGGGGGCGTTGTCGGCGTGCGACGCGTCCGGACAGAGTCTGGGAAGCCCCACGGGGGGACATGCGTGTTGCAAGCGGCGCTTGGCAACAGATCGCGGCCGCCGAGGGTGTAGCGTGAGCGCAGGCAATGTTCGACGACGATCACCCCGCAGTGGACGGTCCCGCAGTGGACGGTCCGGCAGTGGAGGGTCCTGCACTGGAGGACCCCGCGCTGTACATCAACCGCGAGCTGTCCTGGCTGGACTTCAACGACCGCGTGCTGCAGCTAGCCGAGGACGAGGCCGCGCCGCTGCTCGAGCGGGTCAAGTTCTGCGCGATCTACACGACTAACCTCGACGAGTACTACATGGTGCGGGTCGCGGGCCTGCACGACCAGATCGACGCTGGCGTCGAGAACCCCGGCCAGGACGGGCGCACGCCCTCGCAGACGATCGCCTTGATCCGCGAGCGCGCGCAGCAGCTGGGACGGCGCCTGGGCGACTGCTTCGAAGGTCGGCTGCGCCCCGCGCTGGCCGAGCACGGGATCGCGGTGGTCGGCGTCGACGAGCTCGACGAGGACCAGCGCGCGGAGCTGGCGCGTCACTTCCGGCGCGTGATCTTTCCGGCGCTGACCCCGCTCGCGGTCGCCCCCGGGCGACCGTTCCCCTACATCTCCAATCTGTCCCTCAGCCTGGCCGTGCTCGTGCGCGACCCGGCGACTGAGGAGACGGTGTTCGCGCGCGTGAAGGTCCCCACCGAGATCCTGCCGCGCTTCGTCACGCTGGAGCAGCCCCGCGGCCGCCCGCTCACGCTGGTGGCGCTGGAGGACGTCATCGCCCACCATCTCGACGCGCTGTTCGCGGGCATGGAGATCGTCGACTGCGACGTCTTCCGGGTGACGCGCGACGCCGACCTGGAGGTCTCCGACGATGCCGCCGACCTGTTGCAGGCCGTCGAGGACGAGCTGCGCCGCCGGCGCTTCGGCGAGATCGTGCGCGTGGAGATCGGCACGCGCTGCTCCGAGCGCCTGCGCGACGAGCTGATCGAGCTGCTGGGCGTCGCCGATGACGAGGTCTACCCCGTCGACGGGCTGCTCGACATGGGCGCGCTGTGGCAGCTCGTGCGCCTGCCCGGCTACTCCGAGCTGCGCGAGGAGCCCCTCACCGGCAGCACTCACCCGCGCCTGCTGCGTCACGAGTCAGAGCGCCCGGACGTGCTGGGGGCGATGCGCGAAGGCGACCTGCTCGTGCACCACCCCTACGACTCGTTCGCCACCTCCGTGGAGCGCTTCGTGCAGCAGGCTGTGGCCGACCCGAACGTGCTGGCGATCAAGCAGACGGTGTATCGCACGAGCGACGACTCGCCGCTCGTGCCGGCGCTGATTGACGCGACCGAGCGGGGCAAGCAGGCGGTGGCGCTGGTCGAGCTGAAGGCGCGCTTTGACGAGCGCATGAACATCCACTGGGCCAAGGCGCTGGAGGAGGCGGGCGTGCACGTCGTCTACGGCCAGCCCGCGCTGAAGACGCACGCCAAGTGCGTGCTCGTGGTGCGCCGCGAGGGCGATGGGGTGCGCAACTACGTGCACATCGGCACTGGCAACTACCACTCGGCGACCGCGCGGCTGTACACCGACTTCGGCCTGTTCACGACCGACGAGCAGATCGGCGCGGACGTGGCGGACATGTTCAACTACCTCACCGGCTTCGGCCGCCCGCTGCACTACCGCAAGGTGCTGATCGCGCCCAATCAGCTGCGCGACGGCATCCTCGCGCAGATCGAGCGGACGATCGCCTCGCATTCTCCCCAGACCCCGGGCAGGATCATGATGAAGATGAACGCGCTCGTGGACGGGCGCTGCATCAGGGCGCTGTACGAGGCCTCGCAGGCGGGCGTGCAGGTCGATCTGAACGTGCGCGGCATCTGCTGCCTGCGCCCCGGCATCGCCGGCGTCTCGGAGAACGTTCGCGTCGTCTCGATCGTCGGGCGGCTGCTGGAGCACTCGCGCGTGTATGCGTTCGAGCGCGACGGCGAGCACACGATCTACATGGGCTCGGCCGACCTGATGCCGCGCAACCTCGACCATCGCGTCGAGCTGGCCACCCCGATCGAGTCCCCGCCGCTGCGCGCCGAGCTGCTTGACGCGCTCGAGCGGGCGTTCGCCGACAATCAGAGCTCGTGGGAGCTCGATGCGCAGGGCGTCTGGACCCGACGCTCGCCGGGCGCGGGTGAGCGTCCTCGCAGCCTGCAGCTGGAGCTCGCGGAGCTGCACTCTCGGCGCGCTCCCGAGGAGCATCCGCTCGCCGGGGAGGCCGCGCCGGTCGGCTGAGCGAGGAGGCGGGCTATGGTGGGTGACCCATAGCCTCGCGGGTTCCCACAGCCCTGCCGGCGCCGGTCACCGCAGTGGGCGTTTTGACGGGAGGATTCGCGCCCGGATCGAGACGGCAGCCCAGGCCGCGCTGTCTCGCTGAGCGGAGGAGTAATGTTGCGCTCGGTGCTTCACGCTCTGCTCTGTCTGTTGCCTGCAGTCGCACTGGCGATACTGCTGCTCGCGCGTCGCTACCCGGGTGAGCGCGTACTGCTCGCGCTGCGTAGCGCGGAGCCGGCTCGGTGGCCACGCTCGCGCTCGTGCATGCCCGCGCGCACTCGCGTCGTTGCGTGGATCGTGCGTGGAGGTCGGCTGATCGGCTGTTCCCTCGCGGTGCGCCCACCGCCCGCGCCGATCTCGGCGAGCTAGATCCTTACCGCCCCACAGGGGCGGCGGGCCGCTCGTCCCCGAATGCCCTGCGCGAACGACCCCTGCGCGCAACGATCGTGTCGTCCGCGTGGCGGTCATCGCACCGAGGTCCCGCGCGAGCGACCACCCGTCGTGCGCATGGGGAATACGCGCCAGTCCATTTCGACGCATGCGAGGAGCCCTCGATGTCCCGTCGTCCGATCCTGCCAATCCTGATCCTCACGCTCATCACCGCGCTCGCGAGCGCTCCGCCGGCGTGGGCGCACGCGCAGCTGCTCGGCACCTCGCCGGCGTCGGGCTCCACGGTGCCGGCTCAGCCGCAGGAGGTGATCTTCGAGTTCAACCAGGACGTCGGCGGCACGCTCGGCGCCGTCCGTGTGTATGACGCGCAGGGCAACGAGGTCGACGATCTGAGCGTCTCGCACCCCGACGGCAACGAGCACTGGATGGGCGTCGGCCTGAAGGCGCACCTGCCGGATGGCACCTACACCGGCACCTACCGGGTGATCTCAGCCGACACGCACGTCGTCTACGGCGGGCTGGTGTTCAACATCGGGCACGCGGGAGCGGCGCCGAAGTTCACCGTCGCCGGGCTGATCGGCAAGAGCAAGAGCGGCGAGGTCACCACGCTCGCCTTCGGCTTCGTGCGCGGACTGAACTACCTGACGCTCGCGCTGATGCTCGGGGGTCTCGTCTTCCTGTTCTGCGCCTGGCTTCCAGGACTCGCAACGGTCGCGGGCACGCAGTCGCGCTGGATTGAGGCCTCACGCGCGTTCGCCTCGCGCCTGTGGCGGCTGTTCGCGCTCGCGATCGTGCTGGGCGTGCTCGTGAGCGTGCTCGGCGTGCTGCTGCAGGGCGCGAGCGCGGCGGGCGTGTCGCTGTGGGCCTCGCTGAAAAGCTCGATCCTCGACAACACCCTGGAAAGCCGCTTCGGCCGGGTGTGGGGTCTGCGCGCGATCGACTGGCTGGCACTTGGCGCGTTGCTGCTCAGCGCCAGGGCGCTTGGCCGGGACGTCATCCGCACGCTGCAGGCGGGCGCCCCGAGCACGCCGCAGGCCGGCGCCCCGGACACACCGCGGGCGGATGCCCTCCACACGGCGCGAGCGAGTGCCCCAGACACACTGCAGGCCGGCGCGCCAGACATGACGCGGGCGAGCGCCAAGGACACGCCGCCGGCGAGCGCACCGGATGCGCAGGCGCCGTCGCTGACCCCGCCCGCGCCGCGCGCGGTCCTCGCATTGCTGACGATCGGCAGCGCCTACCTGGCGATCACCCCGGCGCTGGCCGGTCACGCGAGCATCGAGAGCCCCGTTGCCGTGTTCTTTCCCTCGGACGCGCTGCACGTTCTCGCCGCGAGCGTCTGGGTCGGAGGGATCGCGTGCCTGCTGCTCGTGCTGCCGGGCGCGACTCGCAAGCTGGAGGGCGATGAGCGCAGCCGGCTGCTGCTCGGCACGCTCGCGCGGTTCTCCCCGATCGCGTTGGGCGCAGTGGTCGCGATCGCCGCGACCGGAGTCATCCAAGCGTACATCGACGTACGAAGCTTGCATGGGCTGCTCCACACCACCTACGGCGCGCTGATCATCGTCAAGATCGTGCTGCTGTCGCTGCTGATCGGCCTCGGCTGGGTCAACCGCGAACGGGTCATCCCCGCGCTGAAGCGCCTGGTGAGTGACGGCCGGCCACCCGGAGGGGTCGGCGCGTTGGCGCGCCGCACGATGCGCGGAGAGCTCGCGCTGATGCTGTGCGTGTTTGGCGTGACCGCGGCGCTGATCGGCTACGCGCCGCCGATCGACGCTGCGACGGGACCGTTCTCTGCGAACACCACAATCGGCCCGGCCGAGCTCGAGATGACCGTCGAACCGGCCAGGGTCGGGCTGAACACAGTCCACCTCTATCTGATCGACGCCAAGACCGGCGCCCAGTTCACCGCCACCAAGGAACTCACGGCCACGGCCAGGCTGCCCGCCAAGGGGATCGGCCCGCTGCCGCTGAAGGCGATCGTGGCGGGGCCGGGACACTACATCCTGAGCTCCGCCGTGCTCAGCCCCGGCGGTACCTGGGAAGTCGAAGTCGTCGACCGCGTGTCTGAATTCGAACAGTTCAGCCGCACGGTGAAGGTGCCCATCGGATGAACCCGCTCGTCATCGCAAGCGCCCCAAAGCTCACGCTTGCCGGTCCGATCGTGATCGGAAACCCCGGCCGATCCGCCGCGATCGAGCGTCTTCACGATCCCGCCGTCTCCAAGCCCAGCCGAATTCACCGAATTCACCTACACAGGAGGGACACCGAAGCATGAAAGCCAAGCATGTCGCCACCCTGCTCGCCGCCGGAGCCCTTCTCGCACCAGCGGGCGCGCAGGCGCACATCAGCCTGCATCCCAACACGATCCCCGCGGGAGCGTTCGCGACGCTCGACGTGCGCGTTCCCGGCGAGCAGGAAGGCGCGTACGTCAAGAAGGTCGACGTGCTCTTCCCGCAGGGATTCACCGGCGTGGACTACGAAAACGTGCCCGGCTGGAGCACGCACGTGATCGAAGCCAAGCTCGCGACGCCGATCAAAGAAGACGGTGAAACGATCGACACCGAGGTCTCACAGATCGTCTGGACCTGGACCGGTCCGCTGGGCAAGGTGAACAATGGCCAGTTCGTCCAGTTCCCGCTCTCGTTGGCGATCCCGGCAGACGCGACGGGCAAGGCGCTCGAATTCAGGACGGTGCAGACCTACAGCAACGGGCTCCTCGTCCACTGGATCTCCCCCTCGCTGAGCGCGGAACACCCCTCGCCCCGGATCAACGTCACCGCCAAGGGCGGTGTGATCCAGGACGTCGCCGGGGATGAGGCCGGACCGGCAGCGGGCCAGACGGTCACGAGCCCATCTGCAGCGGCCCCGACGCCGACCACAGCGAGCTCCAGCAGCAACGGAGCCAGCAAAGGTCTCGGCATCGCCGCGCTGATCCTCGGCGCGCTCGGACTGATCGCCGGCCTCGCCGCGCTTGTCGCCTCGCGCCGCAGGACGGCCTGACCAGGCCGACAGTCAGATGCACAGCGAGTCACGTGCAGACGTCGAAGAGTCTTCCTCACGGGATGTGCGAGTCGGTGAAAGCCCGAGCCCTGAGGGTGCTGTCAGACGAATGGGTAGGTGAGCTCCTCCATTACGTCGCTGAGCTCCAGGCGCTCCAGGGCGTTGGCGTAGATGAACAGCAGGCCCTCCTGGGTTCTGTCACTGTTCAGCAGCGCGCCGTCAGCGCCTTCCTCGACTTGTTGGCGCTTGATCTCACGCCATGCGGGCTCATGTCCGCGTCCCTGACGCAGCTGCTCGATGGCGTCGGCGATGCCGCAACCGCTGGCCCGGTAGTCATGCCCGCGAGCCTTGGTAGAGCTCAGCCAGCGGATGTAGATACGGTGGGAGCGCAGCACTTTCTCGCGGCGAGAGGAGATGGCTTCTTCAGCGAAGCGCTCTGCGCGCCGGCGGGCGTGGTCTCGCGCTGCCGCGACGGTGGGGAACAGCTCAACGAGGTAGGCCGCGTGCGGGCAGAGCGGCCGGTTGCAGTCGCACCAGAGCCCGGCCGGGTCGAGGCCGTCGTAGTCGCAGAGGACGGCCGCGTCGATCGGTAAACAGGGCAGTCGCAAGCGTCGCATGCTCAACTGCGCCATCTCAGAGACGGCCACCAGGGGCAGGGGAGAGTCTATGCGTGCATCCAGGCGGCGCGGCCCCAACGGCCCCAACGGGCCCAGGTCCGCCGAGCGCCGAGCACCGGGGAGACAAGCGCTGTCCGGTCGTGACCGCTGGAGCGCTGGGGTCTGCGCATGTATCACGAGAATCAGTTTAGCATCCTAACAGCACGTAAACAACGTCAAAATATCCTCTTTACAGCTTGCAAGCATGCATGCTAACAACCACGTTTTGTCCTGCGGGTGCTATAACGTGCTCCCACAAGCTCATCCCATACGACGAGAAGGAGGCCAAGATGCATCACTCAGCATCGGCACGGAGCCATGTCCCCGGGGGAACTCGTGGAGCATGAGGCGAGTCCACCCACACCCATAGGAGAGACGGCAGAGAACAGCGATGCGGCTCGCGAAGCCCTGGTGGCGGAGCTGGCCGAAACGTTCGATCCCCTGGAGGTCGTTCGGGTGATGTTGCGCATCGGCTTGCGCTACAGCGATCTGGCGTTGGCGCTCGACGTCCATCCAAGGACGGTCCGCGCCTGGCTGGAATCGGATGAGCGCGACCCCGGACGCCACCGCGACGCCATCCTGACGCTGAAGTCCGTCGTGCTGTTTCTGTTGCGACGTGGCATTCTCAGCCCGGAAGACGTGGCGCTGTGGCTAGTGGAGCCGAACCCCAAACTCGGCTTCCGTCGGCCGCTCGCGGTCTTGACCGAGGAGGGGGGGATTCACGACGTCATCAGCGCTAGCGCCACGTTTACGCGTCCCGAGCCACGTCGGACGCCGATCCCGACCAGCAACAAGGCCGTGGCCGCGGGAGCGACCGGTCGCCGCGAGGCGCCCGAGGTGCGAGCCCTCGGCAACGGCGAAGGCGAGAGCGGTGCACCCGGCTCTGAATAGCCACTCGCCCCGAGCACGAGCCAAACCGCCCACGTGGGTGCGCTGGCTCGTGCTCGGGCTGGTGCTCGCCGCAATCGCGATCGCGGTGCTGTTGATACTTCTACCCCCAGCGGGCCTGCCCACGGGGACGATCAGCCACAGCGACGAAGCTCGCCTGAGCGCCGAAAACAGCGTTCGTGCCACGATCCTGCAGTTCGCCGCGGGGCTCGTGCTCATCTTCGGGCTGTGCCTGACCGCAAGGACCGTCTACCTGTCCCGCGAGACGCACCTCACCGACCGCTTCACCAAGGCCGTCGACCAGCTCGGACACGAGCAACGAGAGGTCCGCATCGGCGGGATCTACGCCCTGGATCGTCTGGCGCGCAACTCCCCCGGAGACAGGCGCCTGGTGGTCGAGGTGCTCACCGCCTACCTGCACATCAACACCGCGCGCGAGAAGTCCGTGGCCCGGCGCGAGCGGCCCTCACCCGACGTCCAGACGGCCATCACGGTGCTGGCGAGCCTGTGAACACAAGCAACCCCACCCCACTGGACCTCCAGCGCCTGCAGCTGCGCGGAGCAAACCTCGCACAGCACAGACTCAACGGCGCGCATCTGGACGACTCCGACCTGAGCTGCGCAAACCTCCTCGACGTCCGCCTCAACGATGCCTCGCTCAGACGGGCTGTCATGTCCAAAGCCGTGCTGGAAGGCGCCAAGCTCGCGCGCGCCAACCTGCAGCGCGCGGATCTGCACGAAGCCAACCTCGACAGCACGGTGCTGACCGACGCCGACCTGCGCCAGGTCAATCTCAGGCGAGCAAGCCTCGTCAACGCCGTGCTCGACGGGGCCTTCCTGTCCGAGGCCGACCTCAGTGGCGCGCGTCTGTCCGTCGCCTCGTTGCAAAGAGCGTTTCTGGACTACTGTGACCTCTCCGGCGCCGACCTCACAGGTGCCAACCTCACCGAAGTCGACCTCACCGGAGCGAGCCTCGCCGGCGCGGACCTCACAAGCGCCAACCTCACAGGCGCCTGCGTGCGAGAAGCCGAACTCGTCGACACGATCCTCATCGACACCGACCTCACAGGCGTCGACCTGAGCGAGACAAGACTGCACAGCGCCGAGCTCCCTCCTCTACGCGACAGGTAAGGCCACGCCACACAAACCTGGAGACCGATTCCGAGCAGCCGCCTGGGATCGTCATCGGTCGCCACCAGCAGATTGGAGTGGACCCGGGCTCGGCGGCAAGGAGACCAGCCGAGGACCGACTGACGCCCTCACTCGCTCCGGATCGACGTGATGGGTCTCTCGACAGCCCGTCAGGCCGGGAGTGCGTCCAGCGCCGCCTTGAGATCGTCCACTGATTGATAGTCAAGACCCAGCAGATGGTCGTGACGGTCGCGCACCACGCCCTGCTCGTCGATCACGATCGCCGCGCGCTTGGTGCCAAGACGAGCCGAATAGGCGCTGTAGGCGCGCGCGACCTGCTTGTCCACGTCCGCCAGCAGCGGCACGTTGAGCGAGTGCTTGCCGGCAAACCCCTCGTGCGACTCCAGGTCCTGCGAGGAGATCCCCACGACCGTCGCGTTCAGCGCCGAGAACTCGTCCGCGCGATCGCGATACGAGCAGAACTGTTTCGTGCACACCATCGTGTTGTCGCCCGGATAGAAGAGCAGCACCACCCGCTCGCCGCGATGATCTGACAGCTTGAACGGTCCATCCGTGCCGGGCAGCTCGAAATCGGGCGCCTGCTCACCGACCTGTGGGGTCTTGGCCATGATGCTCTACGTCCTCCCGTTTGCTTGACGATCGCCCGGCGCAGCCAGGATATCGAGATCGGAGCCGATCGCTTCGAGCAGGTTCAGCCACACCTCGCTGCGCGTCGGGAAGCACGGCACCGCGTGCCAGATGCGCTCGATCGGAACCTCGCCGACGACCGCGATCGTGGCGGCGTGCAGCGACTCGGCCACCTCGACGCCGGTGAACGTCGCCCCGGCGATCGTCCCCCGATCCTCGTCGAGGACGAGCCGGCACGTCCCGGGGGCTTCGTGTCCGACGAAGCTGCCGCCGGCATTGCCGCCCGTGGGCACGTCCACGGCGCGCGCGCGCAGGCCCGCCTCCCGCGCGCTTGCGAGCGTGTGACCGACGGCGGCGACCTGGGGCTCGGTGAAGATCACGCGGGGGGATTGCGGCCCGTCGCTCAGCAGCGGAGCTGGGTGCCCGAGGATGTGCGTGGCGGCGACGCGCGCCTGGTACTTGCCCATGTGCGTCAGCAGCGCGCGCCCGTTCACGTCTCCGATCGCATACAGCCACTCGTGCTCGACCGCGCGCATGCCGTCTCGCACAGCGACCGGCTTGCCCGGCTCGAGCCCCAGCCCCTCCAGGCCCAGATCGTCGGTGTTGGGACGGCGCCCGACCGCCACCAGCAGCTCCTCGCCCACGAGCGTGCGATCGTCGGCCAGCTCGAGGGTGACGTCACCGTCCGGCCGCCGCCGCGCGGCGACTGCTGCGATGCCGAGCACGACCTCGACCCCTTGGGCTTCCAGGGCTTCGCGCACCTGCTCGGACGCGAGCGGCTCCTCATGAGCGATCAGCCGCTCGGAGCCCTCGACGACCGTCACCCGCGCGCCGAACGACGCGTAGGCACAGGCCATCTCCACGCCCACGACGCCGCCGCCGAGGATCAGCAGCGAGGCGGGGATCGCATGGGCGGTGGTGACCTCGCGGTTCGTCCACGGCCGGCACTCGCGCAACCCCGGCATCGGCGGAATCGCAGCGCTGGAACCGGTGGCGAGCACGACCGCGCGCCGTGCCCGCAGCGTCCGCTCGCCGACGCCGACCTCGCGCTCGCCGGTGAGGATCGCGTCACCCCGCACCAGCTCGATCTGGCGTTCTGCCAGCCACGGCAGCTGCGCGTCGTCGTGCAGGTCGTGCACCACCTCGTCGCGCCGGCGCAGCGCGGCGGCCACGTCGAGCTTCCCGTCCACCGCCTCGGCGGCGCCCGGGACGCGCCGCGCCTCGGCCAGCACCTGCCCGGGGCGCAGCAGCGCCTTGGAGGGCATGCACGCGTAGTAGGAGCATTCGCCGCCGACCAGCTCGCGCTCGACCAGCGCGACGCCGAGACCGCCGGCCCCAAGCCGCCCCGCGCACACCTCCCCCGCCGGCCCGGCGCCGACCACGACAACATCGAACTCACTCGTGCTCACGCCAAGCCTCCTTCTCGGATTTTGCCACTGCCACGCAGCCGCCATCGTCTCCGCAGTCATCGCGGCCCATCGTCTGAGCCTCGCCGGCACTGGCCGGCGCCCGCTCACACCCACGGCACGCGGCGCGCTAGCCTCAATGACATCATGGACGAATCGCTCCGCGGTCAGCTTCTGCTCGCCTCGCCGGCGCTGCACGACCCCAACTTCGAGCGCGCCGTGGTCCTCGTCGGAGTGCACAGCCAGGAGGGCGCGATGGGCGTGGTGCTGAACCGCCCGTCGACGGTGACGGTCGGCGAGGCGGTGCCCCAGCTGGAGCAGGCCGTCGCCGAGGAGGAGCCGGTGTATGTCGGCGGACCGATCCAGCCGAGCTCGATCGTGTGCCTGGCGGAGTTCCTGGACCCCGCCCCGGCGGGCCTGCTCGTGCTCGGGCGCATCGGCTTTCCCGCCCCCGACGCCGGAATCCAGGAGTTGACCGAGGCGACCGCCCGCCGGCGGGTGTTCGCGGGATACGCCGGCTGGAGCGAGGGACAGCTCGACGAGGAGGTCGACAACGGCGACTGGATCGCACACACCGCGATCCCCGACGACGTCTTCACCGACGTGCCGCGCGACCTGTGGAGCGCGGTCTTGAACCGCATGGGCGGCGGCTATGCCCTGCTCGCGCGCATGCCACCGGACCCGAGCGTCAACTGAGCGCACGATGAGGTTGGTGGAGATGGCTACCCTTCCTGGGAGTCCCCCCCACTCCGCCCCGCCGATCTCCTCCGGAGGACCGCAATGCTGAAGTTCGCCCGCTGGTCGACAACCCATCGCAAGTACGTAGTCATTGGCTGGATCGCGCTTCTGATCGGCGTGAACATGCTCGCGCAGTCCGCGGGCACGAGCTACTCCAACAACTTCACGCTGCCCAACTCCGACGCCCAGCGCGCCGCCGACCTGCTGCAGCACAGCTTCCCCGCCCAGGCGGGCGACCGCGACACGATCGTCTACAAGGTCTCCTCCGGCACCGTGCTGAACCCCGCGGTGCGCGCGCGGATGAGCGCGACGTTCGCACAGGTCGCGAAGCTTCCGCACGTAGCAGGCGTGATCAGCCCCTACACGGGCGCATCGGCCGGCAAGGCGATCTCCGCCAATGGCCAGATCGCGTTCGCGACGGTCGTGTTCGACGAAAAAGCGAACCTGCTGCCCAAAAGCGCCGCCGAACGCGTCGTCAGCACCGCGCGCGCGGCCGCTCGGCCAGGGTTGCAGGTCGAGCTCGGCGGGCAGGCGATCGAGGCGACCGAGCAGGCCGGCTTCGGCCTGTCCACCGGGGTCGGCCTGCTGGCCGCGATCGTCGTGCTGCTGCTGACGTTCGGCTCGCTGACCGCGATGGGCCTGCCGATCGTCACCGCGCTGTTCGGCCTCGGCACGGGCCTGGGCGCGATCGCGCTGTTCACCCACGTGGTGGACACCCCGAACTTCTCCTCCGAGCTGGCCGCGATGATCGGGCTGGGCGTGGGGATCGACTACGCGCTGTTCATCCTCACGCGCTTTCGCGAGGCCTATCGCACACCCGGGCCGACGTTTCAGGACGTGCGCGAGTCGGTCGTGCGCTCGATGGACACCGCCGGGCGCGCCGTCCTATTCGCCGGCACGACTGTCGTGATCGCGCTGCTCGGGATGATGCTGCTGGGCGTCGACTTCCTCTACGGGGTGGCGATCTCCGCTTCGATCGGCGTGCTGCTGGTGATGCTCGCCTCGCTGACGCTGCTCCCCGCGCTGCTGACGATCGCCGGCGCACGCGTCGCCCGGCCCAGCCGCCGCACACGCGCGCGCGAAGCCCGTGAGGCACAGGCCGGCGCGCTCGCCTCGTCTCCCGGCGCGCCGCAGAGCGCGGGAACCATAGGGGCACAGGCCGGCATGGACGCCTCGACCCCGGGCGCGCCGCAAACCGCGGAGACCACGGGAGCGCAAGCGCTCGCCGGCGCCGGCACGACGCTCCAAGCCGGACGCACGTGGCTGCGCTGGAGCGCCTTCGTACAGCGCCGCCCCTGGACGATCGCCGTCTCCGCCACGCTTGTGATGCTGCTGATCGCCGCCCCGGCGATGGCGCTGCGACTCGGCTCAAGCGACGCCTCCAACGACCCCGCCAATCAGACCACCCACCGCGCGTATGAGCTGCTCGCGCAGGGCTTCGGCGAAGGGTTCAACGGCCCCCTGCTCATCGTCGCCAAGGTCCCCAACCCAGGCCACGAAGCCGCCAAGCAGGGTGTGGTCCTCGCATCGCCCCCCGGCGGCGGCAACGCGTCCGTCGAGAAGCTGCGCGCCGCCATCGCCGCCACCCCGGGCGTCGTCTCAGTCGCCCCCGCAAAGCTCAATCCGACCGGTGAAGTGGCCACGATCACCGTCTACCCGCACTCCTCCCCCCAGGCCTACGCGACCACGCAGCTCGTCAACCGCCTGCGCGACAGCGTGATCCCACCGGTCGAGGTCCACACGGGCATGGCCGTTTACGTGGGCGGCGTGACCGCCGGCGCCGTCGACTTCGCCGCCGTGCTCGGCCACAAGCTGCCGCTGTTCATCGGCGTCGTCGTGCTGCTCTCCGCGCTTTTGCTGATGATCGTGTTCCGCTCGCTCGTAATCCCACTGCAGGCCGCAATCATGAACCTGCTCAGCATCAGCGCCGCGCTCGGGGTGATCGTCATGATCTTCCAGTGGGGCTGGCTGGGCGGCCTGTTCGGCGTCCAGCAGGGTCCGATCGAGTCGTTCATCCCGGTGATGCTGTTCGCGATCGTGTTCGGCCTGTCGATGGACTACGAGGTGTTCCTGATCTCGCGCATGCACGAGCGCTGGACGCACACCCGCGAACACTCGCGCTCGGTCGCTGAGGGCCTGGCGCTGACCGGACGCGTCGTGACCGCCGCCGCGGCGATCATGGTGTGCGTGTTCCTGTCGTTCATGCTCGGCGAAGACCGCGTCATCAAGGAGTTCGGCCTGAGCCTCGCCAGCGCCGTGTTCCTCGACGCGCTCGTCGTGCGCTGCCTGCTGCTGCCCGCGGTGCTGCACCTCGTCGGCGAGCGCACCTGGCACATCCCGGCATGGTTGGACAAAGTGCTGCCGCGACTGAACATCGAGGGCACCGTGCTGCCGTCCGACACCGTCGACGGACGCTCGCCCAGCGGCCCGCCGATGCTTCCCGGCCCCGCTCCACACCCGCGCGCAGGCGTGGCCACCGAGGGGGCTGAAGGCTGAGCTTGGTTCGGCGGGGAGTGGCGAGCAGCATCGTCCTCCCCCTCGTCGGCGCCGTGGCCGTCACGCTCGCGTGCGCGCTCGCCTCAGACGCCGCGGCGATGGGCTTCGCGGGCCCTGCGCCGTCGCGCGTCGCGCCTGCGTCCGCGTCGCCCACGACCGGGCTCGCCACCCCCGCCGTAACGGCGGCGAGCCGTAATGCGCCCGCGTCGGCCCCGGTGGCACGACAACGCTCGGTCGTGCTGGCGTTCGTTCCCACCGGCGAGACCTGCCTGGCGAGCGTTCCGGGGATGTCCGTCGGGATCGTGTCCGCGACTCAGGGCGCCTACACCGCCGCGCAGCTGCTGCTCGACATCACCCAGGGCGCCCGCATCGCGAGCTCGGCCTATTCGACCTCGCGCCCCCCGGCCATGTCGCTGCGGACGATCGGGCCCGCGGGCGCGATCGTGGGTTGGCGGGCGGCCCGCACCCGCGCCGAAGAAGCTCCCCAGCTGCTGCGTCCCGGCCTGCTCGCAAGCCAGATCCCAGGTGGCGCCGCGTATGCGGGCATCGCCGGCACGGATCGCATCGACGCGATCGCGGCCGCGGACCGTAGTGGCCGCGTGGCGGCAGTCTCGCTTGGCACGGCTCCCACGCTGCCGGCTCGCGTGGCCCGGCTGGAGCGGACGCACCGCCTCGTCGTCGCCGACCTGCCCGCCGGCGCCGCCGGCTGCGAATCCCTGCGCACACTGAGCGCCACCCGCGCCCCGGGAGAGCTGCTGCTGGTCGTGCAGCGCGCGCGTGCAGCGCGCGGCCACGAACTGCTGTGGGCCGGCGCCGCCGGTCTCCAGCTGGGCGAAGACGCCGGGTCAGCGGACTCGACGCGGACGGGGGGCACTAGTCCCGGGATGGCTGGAACAGCGTCGGGGGAGGCAGGCGTGGCGCCGGAGGGGACGGGCGCCGCCGCGACGACGACGCTCAGCTCACAGACGACCAACCAGCGCGGCCTGATCGCCGCGGTCGATCTCGCTCCCACGATCCTGCGTCACCTCGATCCAACCGCACCGCTCCCCGCCGACGTGCGCGGCGACTCGATCCGCACCGACGGCCCGCTGCACGCCGCGAGCCTGCGTGCCCTGATGGCCCGCCTGCACGTGATCGGCCCCCGGCGGCTGCACGCGCTCGGTTGGCTGCTGGCCGCATGGGCGCTGCTGCTGCTCGCCTCGGCGCCCTCACCGCGCGCGCGAGCATGGGCGATGCGCACGGGCGCCCTCGGCGTGCTGTGGGCACCCGTCGCCGTGCTGATCCCCGCGGCGCTCAACCCGAGCGCCGCGGTCGAGTACCTGACGATCGTGCTCGCCTGCCTGGCGCTGGGCGCGCTCACCGATCTGCTGCTCCCGTGGCCCCGAGCGCCGCTGGCCCCCGCGATCGTGGCCGTGGTCGTGCTCGTCCTCGACGCGCTCGCGGGCACGCAGCTGTTGATGCGCTCGCTGCTCGGCCCCGACCCGATCCTCGGCGCGCGCTTCTATGGCATCGGCAACGAGCTCAAGTCCGGCCTCGCCGTGCTCGTGCTCGCGGCGGTCGCCGCGGCGCTGTATCCCACGACCGATCGGAGATCGGCCGGCGCTCGCCGCGCGGCGCTGTCGATGGCCGGCGCGGGCGTCGTGCTCGCCGCCGTCGAGGGCTCGGCGCGCATCGGCGCCGGGGTGGGTGGGGTGATCCTGGTCAGCGCCGGCGCCGCCGTGGCGACCGTCATGCTGCTCCCGGGCGCGCTCACGCGCCGGCGCGCCCTGACCGTGCTGACCGCCCCCGTCCTCGCCCTGCTCGCGCTCGCCGCGCTCGACCTCGCCACCGCCCACGGCGCCGGGCACTACACCGGCAGCATCCTGCACGCCCGCTCGCCCGGCGATCTGCGCGACGTGATCGTCCGCCGCTACAGCGCCGCGTTCGGCGAGCTGCACAACCATTCGATGCCCGTGGCCACCCTGCTCGCGCTGGTGTGCGCCGCATGGGGGGTGCGCCGGCGCGAGCGCCTGCTCGCCCCCGTCGCCGGCGATCCCGCCTGGCTGGCCGCGCTGTGCGGCGGTCTCGCCGCGGGCGTCGTCGGCGCGCTCGTGGAGGACTCCGGCCCGGTCCTGCTCGTCGTCGCCGTCTTCGCGCTCATCTGCGTGCTCGCATACCTGTGGGGGCGGCCCGTCGTGGAGTCGAGTGACGCTACTCGTCCACGCCCGGGATCGGCTCGATCGGAAGCTCGCCATAGATCGCCTCAAGCTCCCTGAGGTCGTCCTGATCGCGTGGTCGGTTCGCCAAGCGCTTGAAGCCCACAATGCTGCGCAGGTCGGCGATGCGCGCCTGTTGTCCCGCGACATCAACGTACGGTGCGCGTTGAGCTACGGTGTCGTAGTCCAGTGGCGGAAGCCCTCCACGCATGATGTCGATAATGCCGTGGCAACTGTTGACGCGCAAAGTGTCTGCCCCTGCCACGTCTTCAGAGGTGAGGATCTTATTGTCGCGCAGCCGCTTGCCACCCATTCGATCGAGGAAGCGCAGCACCGCAGCGTCTGCTTCAGGACCGTCGGGCACCAGCAGGTCGCTGTCCTTGGTCGCGCGTATATAGCCGTGGTAGATCACGCTGAATCCGCCGATCACCACATACTCAAGCCCGACCGCGTTGGCGTCGGCAACGACGCCGTCGAGATCAGGACCAGAAGGCTCGTCTTGGGGCATGCCCAGCGCGTATTGAGGCAGCCAGCAGGGAAACCGCCTGCTGGGATAGCTTCTGGCCCTGCTTGAGCCTGTGGGCCGGAGACAGCGCCATGTTGCTGGCGCGCAGTTGCTCCGCCTCTTCGCGGTTGATCACAGCCCACTCGGCCTCATGCCCAGCCGACATCAGAGGCGTGTCCGGTACAGGTTTCATACCTCGATTCTACCGCTGCAACCACATGAATGTCGTCACGTCGCAGCCTACTGTCTGCAAGCCGGAGACACGGTGGCGGCGTCTTGCCGAGAGCTCCTACCCCGCGCAGTCACGACACGCCCCGTGCAAAACGATCTCGTGCTCGGACACGGCCAACGGAACCCGCTCGCTGAGCGTCGCGATCGCGCGCTCCAACCCGGGATCGGAGAACGGCATCACCACCCCGCACTCGTCGCAGACGAGATGATGGTGGTGGTGCTCGGCGTGCTCGCACACGCGCTCGTAGCGGACCATCGCCTGGCCGGTCTCCACGCGCTGCACGAGCCGCAGCTGCTCGAGCTCGTCGAGGATCCGATACACGCTCGCCCGGCTGACGACGCGCCGGCGCCGGCCTTGACCTCGCCCGCTCCCTCGCGCGCGCAGCGCATCTTCGATCTCCTGAGCGGTCAGCGCGCATTGCTGGCGGTCGAGCAGCTCCAGCAGCGCGCGCCTGGCGCCCCCGCGCCTGTGTCCGGCCGCGGCGAGCTTCGCCTCGGCGCGCTCGACCCACTCTCCAGTGGCGACATGGGCGGAGTCGGGGCTCATGCTCACGATGGTAGACCGCCGGTGGCGAGCGCTCCAGACTCCGTTCCCGACGCCCCCGCGGACGTACCCGCGCCTCGGCGACCTCTCACGCTCCAGGCGGCCCACGCCCGCCCGAGCACGTAGGAGAGGGCGCTGGCCATACCGACGAAGAACCCGACCGGGAAGTTGGTCTCGTAGGAGGCGGCGATCGCGAACCACACGATCGCCAGCGCAAATGCCACCGACAGAGTCATCGCCGGCAGTGGCCGGTCGGTGAACGAGCGGGCGGCCGCGGGGGCGCCGATCATCAGGCTGAAGATCAGCAGTGTCCCGACGACCGGCACGGTCATGGCTGTGGCCAGCGCGAGGACGGTGAGGAACAGCATCTCCATGCGGAAGTTGCTGATGCCGCGGGCTTCGCCGACCTCGGGCAGGATCGAGGAGAGCATCAGCGGTCGGTAGAGGACGGCGATCGCGAGCACGCACAGGAGGCCGAGGATCGCGGTCGGGACGACGTCGTTGCCGGAGATGCCGAGAACCTCGCCGAACAGCAGCGAGTAGACGGCGGGGGCATACTCTTCGCTGAAGCTGAGGAACAGTGCGCCGAGGCCCAGCATCATCACGAGCGCCAGGGCGGTGGCGACGTCGTGGCGTCCCCTGCGGCCGAGCAGGCCGATCGCGAGCCCTCCGGCGAGCGAGAAGACGCCCAGACCGAGCAGCGTGCTGACCCCGATCAGGCTCGCGCCGGCGGCCCCGCGAAGGACCCGTTCGGGATCGCGTGGGCCGCGAACGCCGAACCGCGCAGGACCGTGAAGAAACCGACGACGCCGGCGACGACGGCGACGATGCTCGCGACCGTCCAAGCGTTGACCATAAAGCCCGAGAACATGGCTCGTGCTTACCGACCCTCGGGTGCGGCGTGGAGCGTTGGCGGCGCGGGGCTGGGATCGTCAGAACGGCGCTCATGTCGGCGCTCTCCCAGCCCGGAGAGGAGGTAGACGACAAAGATGATGCTCACGACGAAGAAGCTCACCGGCCACCCGTGCCCCGCGGGCGGCCATTCATAGCTGTCATAGGCGAGCACGACCCCGACCCACATCGCCCCGATCCCGATCCCCGCCGCGGCCAGCATCGCCGGCAGCGGACGCTTCGTCAGCCGCAGCGCGCTCGCGGCCGGGCCAACGAGCAGTGCGGTCCCGAGTATCGAGCCGATCGTGATCGCGGCGAGCGCGGCCGCGAGCGCGAGCGCGAGCAGGTACAGCACCCCGACGAGCCGCACGGGGATTCCGCGTGCCGCTGCCATCTCGGGGCTCACGGTGGCGAGCAGCAGTGGACGGTAGAGCGCGAGGATCAAGCCGAGCACGAGCAGACTGAGGAGCAGTGTCAGCGGAACGGTCGAGCCGGCGATCGCGAACGCCGAGCCGAACAGGATCGTGACCGTCGCGCCCGTGGTGCTCTGTTCGGTCGTCGCGAGGTAGAGGAACAGCGCAGCCAAGCCGATCGAAGCCCCGAGCACGATCCCGGTGGCAAGGTCCCGTCCGCGCGTGCGCTGGATCCCAACCGCCTCCATCGCCGCGGCCGCGAGGAGGTTGCCGGCCACGAATCCCCACAACGGCCCAATCCCGACGAGGAACGCTCCCGAGCCTCCCGTCGTGCCGACGTCGCCGAATGCCTCGCCCGCGAAGGATTGGCCCCGCATCACCGTGAACACCCCGACGACCCCCGTGACGATCGCGACGATCGCTCCTACGCCCAGCGCGATGTGGACCGCTTCGCTTCCGAAGAACCCAGGGGCGAACACCGGACTGAGGAAATGGCTCACGAGGCGACCTCGGTCTTCGGGAAGGCAACTTCGTGCCCGGCGAGGTCCGTGTCCTCACCGGCGCCCGCGACGATCAGCACGCGTCCGTGGACGTTCAGGACGTCGACGTGGTGGCCGTAAAGCTTGCTGAGGACGTCCGCCCGGACGACCTCGTCGGTGCTGCCGCTCGCGGCGCGACCCGCTGCGAGGTACACGATGCGGTCCATCACCCCGAGCAGCGGGTTGATCTCGTGCGCTGAGATCAACACCGCGATCTCCTGCTCACGCGCGATCCGGGCAAGCAGCGCCACGACCTCGTGTGCGCTGCGCAGATCGAGGTTCGCCAACGGCTCGTCCAGGAGCAGCAGCCGGGGGCGTGCGATCAGGGCGTGGGCGATCAGGATGCGCTGCTGCTCCCCGCCGGAGAGCCTGCCCACGCGGGTGTCGGCGAAACGCCCGGCGTCGACGGCCGCGAGCATCTCATCGACCAGCTCGCGGCGCGCGCGGGACGGACGCGGAACCCCGAGGCGGTGGGCGTCCAGGCCGAGTCCGACGAGGTCCCGCGCCCGCAGCGGCAGGTCAGGGTCCAGCAGGAACTTCTGCGGGACGAAGCCAACCGGTTGACGTCCTCGCACGCGAGAGCCTCCTGCGATGCGGACGTCTCCCGCGCTCGCGGCCTGCAGCCCGAGGATCACGCGGAACAGGGTCGTCTTGCCCGCGCCGTTCGATCCGATCAACCCCGTGAACTCGCCGGGTGCGATCTCGAAGCTCACCCGATCGAGGATCTTGCGACCGGACAGCCGCACGTCCACGCCCTTCACCTCGAGGATGCTCTCGCCCACCGATGCGCTCGCCCCGTTCACAGCTTTTCTGTCGAGGCGTGTTCAGAGACCGCCTTTTCCAGGGCCCTGATCTCGGCCAGCATCCACGACTGGTAGTCATAGCCGGGGGTCGGCATCGTCTCGTACACGCCCACCACCGGAATCCCGGCGCGCTTGGCGCCGTCCACGAACGATTCGGTGAGTGAGTCCGTGACCTGCTGGTTGTGGACGAACACCTTGACCTTGTGCGCAGAGAACAGACCGTTCTGGAAACTCACGCTCTGAGGCGCGGGGTCGGTGCCGTTCATGATGTCCGCCTGCATGCTGAACGGCGTCAGGTTCCTGATCCCGGCCGCTTCGAGCATGTAGTCGGCGACCGGCTCGGTCGTCGCGACCGTCGTGCCCGGATAACGCTTGCCGAACTGCGCCAATGCCTTCAGCCACGGCCGCAAGGACACTTCGAACGCCGCGTCGTTGGCCCGGAAGTAGGCCGCGTGCGCGGGCGCCAGCTTCGACAGGTCGCTGACGATCGCCTTGGCCACGAGCGGCATCGTGCTCGGCCGGTACCAGAGGTGCGGGTTGGGAGTCGATTCCGGCAGGCCAAGCAGCTTCTGGACGTTGATCGCCAACCGCTGAGAGTCGGGCGAGGCCGACTCGATCTTGCCCATGAAGGTGTCATAGCCCACACCGTTTTCGATCAGCAGCTTCGCACCCGCTACAGCCTGGGCGGTGCTCGCGCTCGCCTCGTAGGTGTGAGGGTCGGTGTTCGGGTTGCTCTCGATCGCCATGACCTTCACGTAGGAGCCGCCGATCTGCTCGAGCACGTTCGCGTACTCGTTCTCCGCCGCGACCGCATCGATCTTGCCTCTGGAGGAGCCGCCTGAGCCACTGGCTCCGCAACCCGCGAGGAACGCGGCGATCGACACACAGGCCACCACCGCCCACATACGTGGACGCCTTGCCCGCACCACCCGCTTGCGTGAGCGGGAGCGACACCCTTCGCCCTGACCCTTCATAGCCACCGGCCCACCCTATCAAGATTGAGTCTTATTCTTGACTTGGGTCCCTCCCCGCCCGCGCGGGCTCGGAGTATGATCGCCACGCATGCCCTCCCACCAGCAGCCTGCCGAGGATCGGCCCGACACGAGCCCGCCCCCGTTGACGCTCGAGCAGGTCGAGAAGCTGGAGGGCAAGTTCGGCAATCGCTTCTTGCTCGAGCCCCCTCCGGACAACAAGCTCCCCAAGATGGGGATGTCCGCCCAGGAAGCGATGCGCCTCCTCGGCGAGGAAATGATCCTCGACGGCCTCCCCATGCGCAACCTCGCGACGTTCGTGACGACCTGGATGGAGCCCGAGGCCCACCGGGTCATCGACGCGGCGCTGAAGGTGAACTTCATCGACCACGCCGAGTACCCGCAGTCGGCCGAGATCGAGCAGCGCTGCATCCGCATGCTCGCCGACCTCTTCAACGCTCCCGGAGAGACCACCGGCGCGCGCACCCAGGGCTCCTCCGAGGCGATCATGCTCGGCGCGCTCTCGCTGAAGTGGAAGTGGCGCGAGCGCCGTGAGGCCGCCGGCAAGGCGACCGATCGCCCCAACCTCGTCTTCGGCGGCGACGTCCACGTCGTCTGGGAGAAGTTCTGCCGCTACTTCGACGTCGAGCCGCGCATCGTCCCGCTCGCGCCCGACAAGTACACGATCGGCCCCGAGGACGTGGAGCCCCACGTTGACGAGAACACGATCGCCGTCGCCGCCGTGCTCGGCACCACCTTCACCGGGCACGCCGACGACATCCGCGGCATCAACGACCTGCTCGTGAACCTGAAGAACGACAAGGGCCTGGACGTGCCGATACACGTCGACGCCGCCTCCGGCGGCTTCGTATGGCCGTTCCTCTACCCCGGCTCGGAATGGGACTTCCGCCTGGCGCAGGTCCGCTCGATCAACGTCTCCGGCCACAAGTTCGGGCTCGTCTACCCCGGCATCGGCTGGCTGATCTTCAGAGAGAAGGCCGACCTCGCCGAGGATCTTGTCTTCTACGAGAACTACCTCGGCAAGCGCGACGCCACCTTCACGCTGAACTTCTCCACCGGCTCGGCCATGGTGCTCGCGCAGTATTACAACTTCGTCCGCCTCGGCCACTCCGGCTACCGCTACACGATGGAGACGATGAAGTACAACGCGCGCACGCTCGCCAAAGAGATCGCCGACTGCGACTTCGAGCTGATCGGCGGCGAACAGGACGAGCAACTCCCGCTCGTCGCCTTCAAACTTCAAGGCGAGCACGACTATGACGAGTTCGACGTGGCGGCCCAACTCGCCTCCGAGCGGGGCTGGATGGTGCCCGCCTACACCCTCCCCCCCAATGCCGAGCACGTCAAGATCATGCGCGTGCTCGTCAAGCAGACGCTCAGCCACTCGCTCACCGTCGCCCTCGGCCAGGACATCAAGCAGGCCTGCGCCACACTCGACGCCAAGGGCAGCCTGCACGAGGCCGATCGCAAGCGCGTCAAGACGAACACCGGGTTCTGACCAAACCCACGCTCCCTCCCATCTGGCCCCGTCCGCCCGTCCGGTTGTTGGGATGTTGACTCGGGTGGACGTGGACTACATATGCGCACGGGGAGGGGTTATCTATTATTTTTTAAAACTTTGTTATCTATGGTATTGCGCGATAGCGATTGTTATACGTAATGTGTATAATCTAAGTATATACGCACATACATAAGTACACAAAGTTTTAAAAGTTAATACTCTCCCTCAGCCCCTTTAGGTTCTTCACGTCCCCTCGCCCGCATGCTCCTGGCCACCGCCGCCACCTTCACCGAGCTTGCGGCGACGATCCACCAGCAGCACCGTCAGAACGACCACGATCACCACGATCACGATCCCGGCGGCGATGTAGCGCAGCGTGTGATGCGTCGACTTCGCCGCTTTCGGTTTGACCGTCGCGACCGCATAGCGCGCGCCGTTCGCCGTTGCCAGCGCCACCAGGTGAGCCTGTTCGCCAGCGCCGTACACGACCGTGAAGTGCCGGCCGTCGTTCATCGAGACGTGGATGTGTCCCGGCGCGGGCGTCGGATGGAACGTCACCGCGTGCACTTCGTGCTTGTGCAGCTGTGCCTCGAACGCCGGCAAGCTCTCGCTCTGGAAATGGATCACGGTCGCCGCGGATGCACTGGCAACAGCGACAGCCACGACCAAGACCGCGCTCAGCAGGGCGATGCGGATGGCTCTCGTCAATCTCATCCGCGGCACCCTATACGAGCAGCCCCGAGAGAACCATCCCAAGCGCCGCGTATGGTCGTTCGTGGCATTCCGGTGTGGTGTAACGGCAGCATGCACGACTGTCTCTCGTGCGATGTCGGTTCGTCTCTCGTGCGATGTCGGTTCGAATCCGACCGCCGGAGCCACGGAGCCATGTATTGAAGGCAGCGGCAAGGCCTGGTAGCCTGAGACGTACGAGAGACAGTCGTGCGGCGTAGGTTTGGCGCCAGTGCCTTGCCGAGGCCCGCTAACAGCGGGCCTTCGCCGTTAAACCCGCCCCGTGTCCTTGCGATACGCACGCCCCGCGAGCACGCTCAGCACGATCGTCCAGGCGATCATCACCACCCAGCCCTTCGCCGCCCAGGCGTGTCCGCCGACGGCGATGTGGCTGGCCTGCACGAGCCAGTAGGAGGGCACGAGCTGGACGAGGTCATACACGAAGCCATGCGTGGCGATCGGTCCCCACGTCCCGCCGATCAGCGCCAACAGCGCGATGCCGCCGCCCATCGCCGGGCCGATCGAGTCGGGGGTGAGCAGATGCCCGATCATGATGCCCAGCGCCGCGAACGGGATCAGGCCGACCAGGATCAGGCCGGTCATCTCCAACCATTCGCTCGCGCCGAGCGAGACCCCGAGCGAGGTCCCCGCCAGATACAGCGCGAGCAGGCTGATCAGCGCCATCATGTAGGCGGTCAGGACCTTCGCGCGGAAGTAGTTGCGCGTCGACAGCGGCGTGATGCGCAGCTGCCGGTTCCAGCCGACCGCGCGCTCGGCCGCGATGCGCGCGCCGCAGGAGAGCATCGCGCTCATCGTCCCGAACGCCGCCAGCCCGATCATGAAGTACAGCGGCGCAGAGATGCCGGTGTGCGCGAAGTCCTGCACGTGCCGGTTGGGGCTCGCGATCAGGAAGTACAGGAGCAGCGGAAACCCGAGCGAGAGAATGAAGAACCGGCGATTGCGCAGCGTGCGCAGCAGCTCATAGCGGGTGTAGACGAGCGGGTTCATCCGTCGGCGATGCCCTCCCCCGCGCGCTGGGACGGGTACTCCCCGGCCCCGGAGCCCGCGGGCTCGGCGGCCGCGGATGGATGCTCACCGGTCGCCGGCAAGCCGCCGGAGTCCGCCCCGTCCCCGGTCAGCTCCAGGAACGCCTGCTCCAGTCCGGCGGCCACGATCTCGACGTCGCGCGCGTCCGCGTAGGCGGCGAGCAGCGCGCGGATCGTCGCATCGGAGTCCGTGCAGACGAGCGTCGCCGCTTCGCCGCGACGCTCGACGGCGCTCACGCCCGGCAGCGCGGCGAGCGCGTCCACCTCGACGCCCGGGAGCGTCGCGCGGATCGTGCGCGTGCCGACCATCGCCTTGATCTCGTTCGTCGGCCCGTCGGCGACGATCCGGCCGTGGGCCATCAGCACGGCGCGATCGGCGTAGGCGTCGGCCTCCTCGAGGTAGTGGGTCGCGAACAAGATCGTCTTGCCGCGCGCGGCGAACTCGCGCATGGTGCTCCAGAAGGAGTGGCGCCCCTCGACATCCATCGCGGCCGTCGGCTCGTCCAGCACGAGCAGCTCGGGATCGCTCACGAGCGCGACCGCCGAGCGCACGCGCTGGGTCTGCCCGCCCGAGAGCTTGTTGGTGCGCTGATCGGCGTAGGCGCTCGCGCCGGTCAGCTCCAGCGTCTCCTGCACGTCGAGCGGCGCGGGATACAGCGAGGCGATCATCGTGACCAGCTCGCGCACCGACAGGTCTTTGATCAGCGCGCCCGTCTGCAGCATCGCACCCACGGCGCCGCGATCGACCGCCTCGTTCGGGGAGCTCCCGAACACCGACACCGTGCCCGCGTCGGGCGCGAGCAAGCCCAGCAGCATGTCGATCGTGGTCGACTTGCCCGCGCCGTTGGGGCCGAGCAGCGCGACCGTCTCACCGGCGGCGATCGACACGTCGATGCCGCGCACCGCCCGAATCGGCCCGTCCGGGCCGGCGAAGGACTTGACCAGGCCGCTCAGCTCGATGCTCCCCGGCCCACCTTCCGCGGGTGCCGCGACCGCG
Organism: uncultured Solirubrobacterales bacterium; assembly: GCA_963744245.1. Taxonomy (GTDB): domain Bacteria; phylum Actinomycetota; class Thermoleophilia; order Solirubrobacterales; family Solirubrobacteraceae; genus Palsa-744. The sequence goes on along the minus strand of CAVUST010000001.1, from coordinate 1,492,555 downwards.
TGCGCGCCAGAGAGGTCATCTCGCGCACCCACGCCCGTCGAGGTCGTGTACTTGCTCATCGCCGTCTACTTGCGCGCGTTGCGCATCGCCTTGAGCCGCTCGACCTTCGGCAGCACCACCTTGCGCATGCGCACCGACACCGGCGTCGCCTCCACGGCCTCGTCCTCGCGCACGAACTCCAGCGCCTCGTCGAGCGTCAGTTTGCGGTGGGCGTCCAGCCGCACGAGCACGTCGGAGGTGGAGGAGCGCATGTTCGTGAGGTGCTTTTCCTTGACCGGGTTGACGTCGAGGTCCTCCGAGCGGGAGTTCTCGCCGATGATCATCCCTTCATATACCTCCTCGCCGGGTCCCACAAACAGCGAGCCGCGCTCCTGCAGGGTGAACAGCGAGAAGGTGACCGTGGCGCCGCGGCGGTCGGACACGAGCACGCCGCTCTGGCGTGTCAGCAGCTCGCCCGCCCACGGCTCCCAGCGGTCGAACACGTGGTGCATGATCCCGGTGCCGCGCGTCTCGGTCAGGAACTCCGTGCGAAATCCGATCAACCCGCGCGCCGGCACGAGGTAGTCCATGCGCACCCAGCCGGTGCCGTGATTGATCATGTGCTCCATCCGCCCTTTGCGCGCGGCCAGCAGCTGCGTGACCGTGCCGACGTGCTCGTCGGGCACGTCCACCGACAGGCGCTCGACGGGCTCGTGCCGGCGGCCGTCGATCTCCCGCTCGACCACGTGGGGCTGACCGACGGTCAGCTCGAAGCCCTCCCGTCGCATGATCTCCACGAGCACCGCCAGCTGCAGCTCGCCGCGACCCTGCACCTCATACGTGTCCGGGCGCGCGGTCTCGGCCACGCGCAGCGAGACGTTGCCGATCAGCTCCTGATCGAGGCGGGCCTTGATCTGCCTGGCCGTCAGCTTGCTGCCGTCTTTGCCCGCCAGCGGCGAGGTGTTGACGCCGAGCGTGATCGACATCGCGGGCTCGTCGACCGTGATCACCGGCAGCGGGCGCGGATCGTCGGGGTCGGCGAGCGTCTCCCCGATCGTGACCTCGGCGATGCCGGCCACGGCGATGATCTCCCCCGGACCCGCCTCGGGCGCGTCGACGCGGTCGAGCGCGTCGGTGACGTACAGCTCGGCCACCTGCGCTTTCTGGATCGACCCGTCCGCGCGACACCAGGCGATCTGTTGGCCCTTGCAGATCGTGCCATGGCGCACGCGGCAGATCGCGAGCCGGCCCACGTAGGGAGAGGCGTCGAGGTTCGTCACGAGCGCCTGCAGCGGGTGCTCGGGGTCGTACGTCGGCGCGGGGATGCGCTCCAGCAGCAGGTCGAGCAGCGGCGCGAGGTTCTGCTCCTCGATCGGGTGCCCGGGGTCGTACTTCAGCGAGGCCACACCGGCCTTCGCGTTGCAGTAGACGATCGGGAACTCGATCTGATGCTCGTCGGCGTCGAGGTCGAGGAACAGCTCGTACACCTCGTCCACGACCTCCGCCACGCGCGCGTCCGGGCGATCGACCTTGTTGACGACGAGGATCACCGGCAGCCCAGCCTCCAGCGCCTTGCGCAGCACGAAGCGCGTCTGCGGCAGCGGCCCCTCGGAGGCGTCCACGAGCAGCAGCACGCCGTCCACCATCGTCAGCCCGCGCTCGACCTCGCCGCCGAAGTCGGCGTGCCCCGGGGTGTCGACGATGTTCAGCTTGACGTCGCGATAGCGCAGCGAGGTGTTCTTGGCGAGAATCGTGATCCCCTTCTCGCGCTCGAGGTCCATCGAGTCCAAGACCCGCGTGGCCACGTCCTGGCCGACGCGGAACGCGCCGGACTGCCACAGCATCGCGTCGACCAGCGTCGTCTTGCCATGGTCGACGTGCGCGACGATCGCCACGTTGCGGATGTCGTCTCTGGGGACTAGGGGCACGGCGGAGAAGGGTACTCGGCGGTTGAGGGGTTCCCGGATGCCAGGTCGAAGAAACCTTCAACGGGACACGCCGCGAAGAACAGCTACCGCATGCTCCCCCGGCCCTGGGTCTCGCGCTCAAGGTCCTCATAGAACACATATCCGGGCAAGCCACCGGCCCATGTGTCGCAACCCGCGTCATTGCGTAGCCCCAACCACCACCAATTCCCAAACCCGCCTCAATACCCCCGGCAACAGGCCGGTTCAGCCCCGCGTGCGCCGCGTGCGCAGCGCCCGGGGAGCCATGCGCAGGCCAAAGCGCGTGAGCGCCGACGGGTAGCGCTCGGCCGCAGCGACCGTCTCCTCCAGCGCCGCCGCAAACCGCCGGACGTCGTCCTCCTCGATCACGAGCGGCGGGAGCGCCTTGATCACGTTCATGCGATGGCCCGCGACCTGGCAGAAGATCTGGTGCTCGTGAAACAGGGGCACGGTCACGAGCTGGGAGAACAGCCCGGCCTGGCGGCGCTCGACCGTCTCCCACAGCCGGCGAGCACTCGCGCCTGCGGGCGGGCCGAACTCGATCGCCCACATCAGCCCGAGCCCGCGCACGTCGCGCACGACCTCGTAGCGCTCCACCAGCGGGGTCGTGAGCTCCAGCAACAGCGCGCCCAGGCGCTCGGAGCGCGCGACCAGACCCTCCTCGTCCAGCACCCGCAGCGTCGCCAGCGCAGCGGCAGCGGCGAGGTCGTTGCCGCCGAACGTCGAGCCGTGGCGAACCGCACGCTCCATGCCATCGAACACGCGAGCGAACGCCGCACGCGAGACGAGCACCGCGCCGATCGGCACCATGCCTCCGGACAGGGCCTTGGAGAGGCAGATCAGGTCGGGCTGCAACTCCCAGTGCTCGCCGGCGAGAAACCGTCCGGTGCGCCCGAGGCCGGTCTGGACCTCGTCGCAGACGAACAGCGCGCCCGCTTCGCGGCACAGCGCCTGCGCGCCGGCGAGGTAGCCGTCCGGGGGCAGGTTCACCCCCTTGCCCTGCACGGGCTCGACCACGAACGCCGCCACGTCGCCCAGCGCGAGCGCGAGCTCCAGCGCGTCGAGGTCGCCCCACCGCACGGGATCGCAGCCGGGCAGCAGCGGCCCGAACCCGTCGCGAAAGACGGCATCGCCATTGAGCGAGAGCGAGCCGAGCGTAAGCCCGTGAAAGGCGTGCTCGGCATAGAGGATGCGCGGGCGCCCGGTCGCGGCGCGGGCGATCTTGATCGCAGCCTCGACGGCCTCGGTGCCGGTGTTCGCTGGCACCATCGCGCCGACCGAGCCAGGCGCGCGCGCGAGCAGCTGCTCGGCCAGCACGCCGCTCAGCAGCGTGACGCCCAGCTGGGGCAGGTTGGGAGTGCGCGCCGCCATCACCTCCTCGATCGCAGCGATCGCCTGCGGGTGCGAGCGTCCGATCGCAAACACGCCGTAGCCGCCGAACAGGTCGAGGTAGCGCTCGCCGGCGGAGTCGATCAGATACGCCCCCTCGCCCCCCGTCCACGTCCGGTCGAACCCGAGCGTGCGCAGGATCCGTCCCATCTGTGGGTTGAGGTGGAGATCGTTCAGCGCGAGCTCCTCGCCGGTGCGTTGTGCGATCAGCTCACGCACGCTGGGAATCGGCTCTGGCATCGAGTCAGAGCCTAGCCGGGTCTGAGGTGCTGACGACGGTGAGCAGACCGGATTTACGCATACTCAATCCCCTCCACGCGTAGGCCCACTCCCGTTTGCCGCTTATCCCCGTAGCCGGTCGCAGACCGGCCAACTCCATCGTCAAGACCGCAATCCAAAAGAACGCAATGCCGGCAAGCCACAAGCCGCTTGTCGCCATACGAAGCGGTTGCGTAGCTTGACCGCCACACGCCATCTCCGGCAAACAATCGGCCTGTCCCGAAACGTCCGCATCGTCGGGTGAGAAGGATGTGGCGAAGAAGGTTCACGAGGTGATCGCGATGCTCGAGGCGCATGGCTGGCGACAGGTCCGCGAGCGTGGCAGCCATCGCCATTTCAAGCACCCCGACGTCTCACCCATGGTCACCGTCGCGGGCAAGCGAAGCGATACCATGCGGCCAGGCACTCTGGCGAACATCAGGCGAAAATCTGGAATCAAGGAGATGCGATGACCGAGTACCTAGTCATCTACGAGCGCGGCGAGGACGGAGACTGGGGTGCGTACTCCCCCGACATCACCGGTTGCGTCGCGGCCGGCAAATCGCAGGCAGAGGTCGAACGACTCATGCGCGAAGCGCTTCCGGATCACATCGCACTGATGCGCGAGTACGGAGAGACCGTCCCCGAGCCGCATCACGCAGTCGGATCGGTCGCCGCCTGAGGGAAGTCTGCTGCTACAGTCCGCGCGATGTCCGGCGGCCAGACCCCCAAGCAGAAGCAGTCCTACTCGCGCACGCACAAGCGCCGCGCGCAGCACAAAATCGTGCCTGCGGCGTCGAACGAGTGCCCGCAGTGCCACCAGCCGAAGCTGCCTCACCGCGTGTGCCCGAGCTGCGGTTCCTACAGGGGCCAGGACGTCCTCGACTCCGGCGCCGAAGCTCCCGTCGAGGAGTAGCACGATCCCCGCTGGAGCCGTGCCCCCGCTGCGCGAGCGCCCGGCGTGGACGGCGCTCGGCGAGCACTACGAGGCGATCCGCGACACCCACCTGCGCGAGCTGTTCGCCGCCGACCCCGGGCGGGGGGAGCGGATGACCGCCGCAGGCGCCGGGCTGTACCTGGACTACTCCAAGAACCGAGTCACGGACGAGACGCTCGCGCTGCTGCTCGCGCTGGCCGAGCAGTCGGGGCTGGCGCAGCGCACGCAGGCGATGTTCGCCGGCGAGAAGATCAACGTCTCGGAGGGACGCTCGGTGCTGCACGTCGCGCTGCGCATGCCCAAGCGGGCGTCGCTGATCGTGGACAGCGTCGACGTCGTCAAGCAGGTGCACGAGGTGCTGGAGCGGATGATCGCGTTCGCCGAGCGGGTGCGGGCCGGGGACTGGCTTGGGCACACCGGCAGGCCGATCCGCAACGTGATCAACATTGGCATCGGCGGATCGGATCTCGGGCCGGTGATGGCGTACGAGGCGCTGAAGCACTACTCCAGGCGGGACATGACGTTCAGGTTCGTCTCGAACGTCGACGCGACCGACTTCGTCGAGGCCACGCGCGACCTCGATCCCGCGCAGACGCTGTTCGTCGTCTCCTCGAAGACGTTCACCACGCTGGAGACGATGACCAACGCGCAGTCGGCGCGCGAGTGGGCGCTCGCCGGGCTGGGCGGTAAGGATGAGGCGATCGCCAAGCACTTCGTCGCCGTCTCCACGAACGCGCAGGCGGTGCGCGAGTTCGGGATCGACACGGACAACATGTTCGGGTTCTGGGACTGGGTCGGGGGGCGCTACTCGATGGACTCGGCGATCGGGCTGTCCACGATGCTGGCGATCGGACCCGAGCTCTTCGGGGAGCTGCTCGGGGGGATGCACGCGCTGGACGAGCACTTCCGCACGACGCCGCTGGAGCGCAACCTGCCCGTGCTGATGGGGCTGCTGGCCGTGTGGTACGGCGACTTCTTCGGCGCGCAGACCGCCGGGGTGATGCCCTATGAGCAGTATCTGAAGCGCTTCCCCGCCTACCTGCAGCAGCTGACGATGGAGTCCAACGGCAAGCACGTGACGCTCGACGGCACGCAGGTCGACTACCAGACGGGCGCGATGTACTGGGGCGAGCCGGGGACGAACGGCCAGCACAGCTTCTACCAGCTGATCCATCAGGGCACGAAGCTGATCCCGGTCGATCTGATCGGGTTCGGACAGGCGCTGAACCCGCTGGGTGAGCACCACGACGTCCTGATGTCGAACGTGTTCGCGCAGGCACAGGCGCTCGCGTTCGGCCGCACCGCGGAGGAGGTCCGCGCCGAGGGCGTGGCCGAGGCGGTGGTGGCGCACAAGGCGATGGAGGGCAACCGCCCGACGAACACGATTCTCGCCGATCAGCTGACGCCCTACACGCTGGGCACGCTCGTGGCGCTGTACGAGCACAGCGTGTTCACGCAGGGGACCATCTGGGGGATCGACTCCTTCGACCAGTGGGGGGTCGAGCTGGGCAAGACGATGGCCAAGCAGATCATCCCCGAGCTGACGAGCGAGTCAGAGCCTGACCTCGCGCACGACAGCTCGACCAACGCTCTGATCCGGCACTACCGCTCGCTGCGCTGACCGCTCGCTGCGCATTCCACTCGCTGTGCTGACGTAAAACGCGCGCGTAGCGCTCGTGCGCGCGGTGACGTCCGCCCGGAGCTACGCGGCAGCGCCGGTATTGCCGAGCGCGCGCGGGAGCACGAAGCGCCGCACGGCCTCGGCGAAGCCCTCGCGGTCGTTGGGGCCGGTCACGCGGCGTGCGGCGCGCTGCACCTCGCGGTCGGAGTTGTCCATCGCGATCGACAGGCCCGAGCGGGCGAACATGAGCACGTCGTTGGGCATGTCCCCGATCGTGGCGATCTGCTCGCCGGGTATGTCGTAGCGGCGCGAGAGATACTCCACGACGCTGCCCTTGTTCGCCTGCGGATGGGTCACGTCGACGTAGTAGGGCTGCGAGCGCGCCGCGGAGACGTGCTCTCCGAAGCGCTCCTGGGCGGCGCTCGCGGCGCGTGCGACCGCGTCGTGGTCGTCGCCGACGCCGACGATCTTGGCGATGCCCTCGGTGAGGCCGTCGTAGTCGGCGCGCGGGGTGGGCGCGAACTGGACGGTCGCGGCCTCGCGATCGACGTGCGGGCCGCCCACGTCCTGCACGAACCAGTCGGCGCCCTGGTAGAGCCACACGTCCAGGTCGTGGGTCCTGAGCAGCTCGATCGCCGGCGGGACGAGCTCGGACGGGATCGTGCGCTGCTCGATCACCGTCATGTCGCGGTCCACGAGCAGGCCGCCGTTGAACGCGGCGATGGGGGTGTGGATGTCGAGGGGCTCGATCAACATCGACATGCCACGGGGCGGACGCCCGCTGGTGAGCGCGAACAGGACACCCGCTCCGTCGAGCTCATGCACGGCAGCGATCGCCGCCTCGGTCAGCTCCTTGGCCGGAGTCACCAGCGTGCCGTCGACGTCGGCCAGTAGCAGGCGGATCGGCGACGACCGAGGCACATGCCCAACGATAGCCGCCGGTACGGCTCTAAGATCCGTGGCACAATGGCTACGTCAGACACCGTACAATGAGATGCGTAGATGAGCCCAACGGTCTTTCGCGAAGGGCCCTTCCGATTCTTCTTTTTTTCACGCGAGGAGACACGTGTACATGTCCACGTTCAATCGGCTGATGGCGAGGCAAAGTTCTGGATCGAGCCCGCGATCGAGCTGGCGCGAAACTACGGCCTCAGTGCCACGGACCTGCGCCAGGTCGAGCAGTCGGTGAATGAGCACGCACAGGAGATACGCGATGCCTGGAACGATCACTTCGCAAGCTGAGGTGACAAACATATCGCCGCACGGATTCTGGCTATTGCTCGACGAGCGAGAGCTGTTCTTGCCGTTCGAGGACTATCCTTGGTTCAAGCAAGCTCCCGTTGAGGGAATCGTTCGGGTCGAGACGCCCAGACCTGGTCATCTGTACTGGCCCGACCTCGACGTCGACCTCTCCGTCTCTTCGATCGAACATCCCGAGCGCTACCCGCTGAAGGCAAAGCTCTAACCGATGCAACTCGGAATGGTCGGACTGGGGCGCATGGGCGCCAACATCGTGCGGCGGTTGATGCGCGACGGGCACCGCTGCGTCGGCTATGACGTCAGCGCCGAGGCGGTGGCGGCGCTCGCGGCCGACGGCGCGCAGGGCGCGGGCACGATCGCGGAGTTCGTGGCCAAGCTGGAGAAGCCGCGCACGGCCTGGGTGATGGTGCCTGCGGGCGAGATCACCGACAAGACGATCGCCGAGCTGGCCGAGGCGATGGAGCCGGGCGACACGATCATCGACGGCGGCAACACGCACTACCACGACGACGTCCGCCACGCGCAGGAACTGCGGGGCAAGGGCATCCACCACATCGACTGCGGCACCAGCGGCGGCGTGTGGGGGCTGGAGCGCGGCTACTGCCTGATGATCGGCGGCGAGACCGAGGTCGTGCAGCGACTGAGCCCGCTGTTCGCGACGATCGCCCCGGGAGTGGACTCCGCGGAGCGCACGCCCGGACGCAGCGGCGCGCCGAGTCCGTCCGAGCAGGGCTACCTGCACTGCGGCCCCAACGGCGCGGGGCATTTTGTGAAGATGGTGCACAACGGCATCGAGTACGGCCTGATGGCCGCCTACGCCGAGGGATTGAGCATCATCCACTCCGCCGACGCTGGCCTGCGTCAACAGGAGCAGGACGCCGAGACGAGCCCGCTGGAGAACCCGCAGTTCTACAAGTACGAGATCGACACGACCGAGGTCGCCGAGGTGTGGCGGCGCGGCAGCGTGGTCGGGTCATGGCTACTGGACCTGACCGCGCAGGAGCTGCTGGCCTCGCCCAAGCTCGAGGGGTTCGCCGGCCGCGTGTCGGACTCGGGCGAGGGCCGCTGGACGTCGATCGCGGCGATCGAGGAGGGCGTGCCCGCGCCGGTGCTCACGGCGGCGCTGTACTCGCGCTTCGGCTCTCGCGGGCTGGACGAGTACGCGGGCAAAGTGCAGTCGGCGATGCGCAAGGGCTTCGGCGGACACGACGAGAAGCCGGCGGGGCACGAAAGCTGATCGGGTGGTCCAGGCGTAGACTCGACGTTGGATGACCAACGATCTTGCGCGCTGGCAGTTCGCAACGACGAGCATCTACCACTTCCTGTTCGTGCCGGTGACGATCGGGCTGGCGTTCCTCGTGGCGCTCCTGCAGAGCGCTTGGTATCGCAACCAGAAGCCCGAGTACAAGCGCGTCACCCGCTTCTTCGGCACGCTGCTGCTGATCAACGTCGCGATCGGGGTCGTCACGGGCCTCGTGCAGGAGTTCGAGTTCGGGATGAACTGGTCGGCCTACTCGCGCTTCGTCGGCGACGTGTTCGGCGGTCCGCTGGCGATGGAGGGCCTGGCGGCGTTCTTTTTGGAGTCCACGTTCCTGGGGCTGTGGATCTTCGGCTGGGACCGCCTGCCCAAGCGCGTGCACCTGGCCTGCATCTGGTTGGTGGCGGGCGGCGCTATGCTCTCGGCGCTGTTCATCCTGGCCGCCAACTCGTGGATGCAGCACCCCGTCGGCTACGTGCTGAACAGTCACGGACAGCCGGTGCTGAACAACGTGTGGGCGCTGTTCACCAACCCGACGTTCCTGTGGGGATACGTGCACGTGATCCTGGCCTCGCTGGTGACGGGCGCGCTGGTGATGCTCGCGATCTCCGCCTGGTACCTGCGCAAGCAGCACGAGACGCGGGCCTTCTACCCCACGGCGCGACTGTCGGTGCTGGTGCTGCTGCCGGCGATCCTGCTGCAGATGTTCGTCGGCAACAAGCTCGGTGAAATCGAGGCGAAATACCAGCCGGCCAAGATCGCGGCGTCCGAGGCGCAGTGGGAAAACTGTCAGCCATGCTCGTTCTCGGTGTTTCAGATCGGCGGCGGTAAAAATGACAAGACCCCGACGCAGCTGATCGCGATTCCGCATCTGCTGTCGGTGCTCGCGACCGGAACCTGGAACGGCGCGGTCGTCGGGCTGAACCAGCTGCAGCGCGAAGGCGAAGCCAAGTACGGACCCGGCAACTACGTCCCCGACGTGTTCATCCAGTACTGGTCGATGCGCGTGATGGCCTACCTGGGGTCGCTGATCGCGCTGCTCGCACTGTGGGGCGCGTGGCTCGTGCATAAGGGAACGCTCGACCGTTCGAAGTGGTTTCTGCGCGCGGGACTGGGGGCGGTGGTGACGCCGTTCGTGATGAACACAGCCGGCTGGCTGTTGACCGAGAGCGGACGTCAGCCGTGGATCGTGCAGGGATTGATGAAGACCGTCAACGCCAACTCGCCATCGGTCACGGCCACCGACGTCTGGATCAGCCTGATCAGCTTCGTGCTGATCTACATCGCGCTCGGCGCCGCCGATCTGGTCCTGATGCTCCGCTATGCCCGCAAGGGCCTGGACCCCGACGAGGGTGGCCCTGACGAGCCGAGTCCTGGCACGCAGACAGCGACTCCGGCCATGAGCTACTAGCTGAGCGTCTGATGCATCGTCTCCAGCACGACCCCGATCCCGTCCCGCCGCGGCCCAGAGTCAAAGGGCTCAGGCGCTAGGCGACGCATCATCATGCAACTGCACACGATCTGGTTCGTCGTCATCACGATCTTCTGGGTCGGGTTCTTCGTGCTGGAGGGCTTTGACTTCGGCGTCGGCGCGCTGCACATGCTCGTGGGCCGCGACGATGATGAGCGCAAGCTCGCGCTGGGCACGATCGGCCCGTGGTGGGACGGCAACGAGGTGTGGCTGGTGGTGGCGGGCGCGGGGATGTTCGCGGCGTTTCCCGGCTGGTACGCGACGATGTTCTCCGCTCTGTACCTCGCGCTGCTGCTCGTGCTCGCGTCGCTGATGGCGCGTGGAGTGGCGCTCGAGTTCAAAGACAAGAGCGAGGACCCGCGCTGGCGGGCGACCTGGCGCTGGACGATGACGGTCGGCTGCTTGCTGATCCCGCTGCTGCTCGGGGTCGGGCTGGGCGATCTGCTGAACGGCCTGCCGATCGATTCCGCCCACGAGTACACGGGCAACTTCTTCGACCTGCTAACGCCCTACGGCCTGTGGACCGGTGTGACGCTGCTCGGACTGTGTCTGCTGCACGGGGCGACGTTCCTCAAGCTCAGGACCACCGATCGCGTGCGTGAGCGCGCTCGCGTCATCGCACGGCCGCTGGGCTGGGCGGCGATCGCGCTGGTCCTCGGCTTCGTGATCTGGACGCGCAGCGTCGCCGGTGGCCCCGACGTGCCCCAGCCCGTGGAAATCCTCGCCGTGATCGCCACGATGTTCGCCGCGCGGCTGGCGATGAGCGATCACGACGGCCTGGCGTTCACCTCCTCGGCCGTCGCGATCGCCGCGACCGTCGGCTCGATCTTCATCGATCTGTATCCGAACGTAATGGTCTCGAGCACCAGCGCCGCTTACAACCTGACCGTCAACAACGTCGCCTCCGGCCATTACGCGCTGACGGTGATGACCGTGGTGGCGGTGATCTTCTTCCCGCTCGTGCTGATCTACCAGGGCTGGTCGTTCCACGTCTTTCGCGGACGTCTCAAGGCCGCGCCGGCGCAGCCCGATTCGCCGGATGCGGCGCCACCGGCGGGCACGAGCGCATCGGCGGCGCCGCGGACACAGCCGGGCGGATGACCGGCGCGTCCGCCCACCGCGTGGTGATCGTCGGCGGCGGCTTCGGCGGCCTGTTCGCGGCGAAGTTCCTGCGCCGCGCACCGGTGCAGGTCACGCTGATCGACCGCACCAACCATCACACCTTCCAGCCGCTGCTCTACCAGCTGGCGACGGGCATCCTGTCGGAGGGCGCGGTCGCGCCGCCGCTGCGCGAGGTCTTGCGCAAGCATCGCAACGTCCACGTCGAGCTCGCCGAGGTCACGGAGTTCGACCTGCAGGCCAGGACCGTCACCGCCGCCAGGCCCTTGGGATCGGCCATCACGGTTCCCTACGACTCCCTGATCGTGGCGGCCGGCGCCACGGGCTCCTACTTCGGGCACGACGAGTTCGCGCGCTTCGCTCCGGGGATGAAGACCGTGGACGACGCCCTGGAGCTGCGCGGGCGCATCTTCGGCGCGTTCGAGATGGCCGAGATCGAGCAGGACCCCGAGCTCCGGCGGGCGTGGATGACGTTCGCGGTGATCGGCGCCGGACCCACCGGCGTGGAGATGGCCGGACAGATCGCGGAGCTCTCGCGACGATCGTTGAAGGGGAACTTCCGCCGGATCGATCCGGCCGGCGCGCAGGTGCTCCTCCTCGACGGCGGCGAGGCGCCCCTCGCCACGTTCGGCGACAAGCTCTCGGCGAAGGCCACGAGCCAGATCGAACGCACGGGCGTCCAGCTGCGGATGCGCAGCATCGTGACCGACGTGAAACCCGACGCGATCATCGTTGAGGGCCCCGACGGCGAGGAACGCGTCGCGTGCCACACGAAGGTGTGGTCGGCGGGCGTTCAGGCCTCCCCGCTGGGTGAGATGCTGGTCAAGGCGACCGGCGCCGGGACGGACCGCGCCGGACACGTGCAGGTGCTCCCCGACTGCACCTTGCCCGGGCATCCGGAGGTGTTCGTCGTCGGCGACATGATGTCGCTGAACGGGCTCCCGGGGGTCGCGGAGGTCGCGATGCAGTCGGGCATCTACGCGGCTCGCACGATCAGGCGGCGCGTGCAGGGCGACGATGCGCAGGCCAAGCCGTTCGTCTACCGCGATCTCGGCAGCATGGCGACGATCTCGCGCTTTCGCGCGATCGTGAGCTTCAAGGGCCTGAAGATCGGCGGGTTCGTCGGCTGGCTGATGTGGGCGTTCGTCCACCTCACGTTCCTCACGGGCTTCAAGAACCGCTGGATCGCGCTGTTCAAGTGGCTGACCGCATTCGTCGGCAGCGCTCGGGACGAGCGGACGATCACGATGCAGCAGGTCTCCGCTCGCGTCGTCGGGATGCACGTGGGGATCAAGTCGGGTGAGGAAAGCCTGGCCCGCTTCGCCGAGGAACAAAGCGACGCCTAATCGCCGTTCTCGCGCTCCCACAAGGACGCATAGCGACCGCCGAGCGTGAGCAGCTCGGCATGCGTGCCGCGCTCCATCACGCGGCCGCGATCGAGCACGAGCACCTCGTCAACCTCCTCCAGCCCGGCCAGCCGGTGGGTGATCAGCAGGGTGCCCGTCTTGTGCGTGACCGCCAGCAGGTCGGCGACGATCGAGTCCGCGGTCTGGGTGTCAAGATGCTCGCCGGGCTCGTCCAGGACGATCAGCGGGAAGTCCGCGAGCAGCGCCCTGGCGATCGCCAGGCGCTGGCGCTGACCGCCGGACATGCGCGCGCCGCGCTCCCCCACCTCGGTGCTCAGACCCGCCGGCAGCTGCTCGGTCCAGTCGAGCAATCGCGCCGCCGCGAGGGCCGCGCGCAGGTCTTCGGCGCTGGCCCCGCGCCGGGCCAGGCGCAGGTTCTCCTCGAGCGTGCTGTCGAACACGTGCGCGTCCTGGGAGACCAGCCCGATGACCGTCCGCGAGGCATCGCCGTCGAGGTCTGAGACGTCTACGCCGTCGAGCGTGACGGACCCGCCGTCATAGGGGAGGAATCGCAGCAGCACCCCGGCGAGCGTCGACTTGCCGGCGCCGCTGGGCCCGACGACGGCCACGCGCCGGCCTGGGCGCAGATCGAGGTCGATCCCGTCCAGCGCCGGGCGAGCGGCGCCCGGGTAGGTGAAGCGCAGGCCGCGCACGCGCAGGGCGTGCGGCGGCGGCGGGAGCGCGCGCGGACGTGCCGGCTCGCTCACGGGCGCCGGCGTGTCCATCACCTCGAACACCCGTGCGGCGCAGCGGCGCACGCGCTGGAGCGTCTGGGTTGCCGTGGGCAGGCCCGTGACGAGCTCGAAGGAGACCAGCGGGATCAGCGCGAGCCCGGCGAGCAGCACGCCGTCCAACCTGCCCGCGTGCACCGCCGCCACGCCGACCAGCAGAGCGCCCCACATCGCCAGACCGCAGCACAGGCTCGTGAGGCCCTGACCGATGCCCGCCGTGCGGGCGCTGGAGCCGGCGATGCGGGTCAGCAGCGAGTCCGCGGCGAGGGTGTGTCGCAGCTGCTCCTGAGCACCTCCGTTGACGATCAGCTCCGGCGCGCCCTCGATCAGATCGACGACGCTCGAGGTCAAGTCCGCGCGCGCCGCCGCTTGGCGCCGCTCGCCGCGAGCGGCGAGCCGCCCTGTCAGCCACGGCACGAGCGTCGCGGCGATCACCAGCGCCACCAGCAGGATCTCACCGGCCGCCGGGAGCATCGACCACACCAGCGCGACCGTCGCCGCGCCCACGCCGAGGGCGATGGCGAAGGGCCCCACCACGCGCAGCAGCAGGTCCTGCAGCGCGTCCACGTCGTGCACGAGCCGCGCGAGCAGATCGCCGCTGCGGAAAGCGGGGATGCCGAGCGGAGCGAGACGCGCCAGGCGCGTGTAGAGGCTGACTCTGATCTCAGACAGCACGCGAAAGGCCGCATCGTGGCCCACCAGACGTTCCGCGTAGCGGCACAGACCGCGAGCGAGCGCGAAGAACTGCACGCCGACAATCGCGATCGCCACCACCGACTCCTGCGGGCGCTGCGCCGAGCGCGAGATCAGCCAGGCCGAGGTCGCGATCAGGCCGATCGCAGCGGCGACGGCGCCCGCCCCGAGCAGCGTCGCGAGCGCCAGGCGCCCGGCGGCGGGACGAGCGAGCGCGAGCGTGCGCAGCAGCGGTGCCTGCGGGCCGTGGTCCTGCTCCATGGAGGACGGGGGCGTCACGCGGCCACCTGCACAGGATCGAGCGAGCACACCCGGTCGGCCATCGCCACCAGAGCCGGTCGATGCGCGACGAGCACCACCGTGCGACCGCGCGCGAGCCGGCGGATGGATTGCACGAGCGCCTGCTCGGTGTGGCCGTCGAGGCCGGCAGTCGGCTCGTCGAGCAGCAGCAGGGGCGCGTCGCGCAGAAACGCGCGGGCCAGGGCGAGGCGCTGTCGCTCGCCCGCGGACAGCCCGGCACCGCGGTCGCTGAGGATCGTGTCCGGACCGGCAGGCAGGTCGGCCACGACGTCCGCGAGCCCGGCATCGACGAGCGCGGCCCAGACCTCCTCCTCAGAAGCCTCACGACGACCGACGCGCACGTTGTCGGCGATCGACGCGTGGAACAGGTGCGGTCGCTGCGGCACCCACGCGAGCCGTGCCCGCCACGCGTCCGGGTCGAGCCCGGCGAGCTCGACGTGGCCGAGCCGGATCGAGCCGGAATCGGGGGTGAGCAGACCCAGCAACACACCGAGCAATGTGGACTTGCCACAGCCGCTGGGACCGACGAGCGCCAGCGTCTCCCCCGCCGTCACCGTCAGCGAGACGTCCGCGAGCGCGGGCTCGGAGCGGCCGGGGTAGGTGACGCACAGACCGTCGATCGTCAGATCGCAGACCGCCGGATCGGGAACGTCGGTGCGCGTACCCGCGGGCGCCGGCGGCGTCTCGAGCACCGCGAAGACCTGCTCGGCGGCGGCCATGCCTTCGGCGCTCGCGTGGTAGTTGGCGCCCAGCCGGCGCAGCGGCAGGTACGCCTCGGGGGCGAGCACGAGCGCGAACAGCGCCGTGCGCAGGTCGAGGTGCCCATTCATCAGGCGCAGGCCGATCGCCACCGCCACGAGCGCCACGGCGATCGTCGCGACGAGCTCGAGGATCAGCGAGGACAGGAACGTGACCCGCAGCGTGGCCATCGCGGTCGTGCGGTAACGCTCGGTGATCTCGCGAATGGACGCCGCCTGCGCCCGCGCGCGTCCGAAGACCTTCAGCGTGGGCAGTCCCGCGACGACGTCGAGGAAGTGGCCCGCCAGCCGCTCCAGGGTCTGAAACTGGCGGTCCATGCGCTCGCGCGTGGTCGCGCCCACCAGCGCCATGAACACCGGGATCAGCGGGATCGTCAGCGCGATGATCGCCGCCGAGATCCAATCGCCGAACAGCACCGCCACGATCACGACGACGGGCACGATCACGGCGAGGAACAGCTGCGGCAGATACAGCGAGAAGTAGCCGTCGAGCGCGTCGATCCCGCGCGTGGCGAGGATCGCCAGCTCACCCGTGCGACGCTGCTCGCGGGAGCCCTCGGTGCAGAGCGCCGGGACGCGTTCCAGCAGCGCGGTGCGTAGCTGCGACTTCGCCCGCGCCGAGGAACGGCTCGCGGCGAGCTCGGCCGCCCAGGCGAGAACCGCCCGGGCCACGACAACCAAGAGCAGCACGGTCAGGGACGTGCGCAGCTGCGCGAGGCTCCTGCCGTCGATGAACGCGCGCGCGACGACGTCCGCCAACAGCCATGCCTGCGCGACGATCAGCAGCGCGCCGAGCGAGCCGAGCGCGACCGAGACGAACAGGAACGTGCGGGTCGCGCGCGCGTACCGGAGCAGTCTCGGATCGAGCGCCCTCACCGCTCAATCATGTCCGATGGACTACGCCGCATGCGGCGTAGTCGTCGGGGCCGCATGCGGCCCCGACCCGAGGCGTGCATGCACGCCTCGGCCGCCGGCGCATGCGCCGGCGGAATGACGCGCCGCATGCGGCGCGTCACCGGACCGCACATGTGCGGTCCGGCACGACATCACTGAATCTCCGCGATGCGCTCCGCGAGGATGATCCGCGCGGCCGCCTCGATCAGCGCGAGGTGCGAGAACGCCTGGGGGAAGTTGCCGAGGTGCCGGCCGGTGGAGGTGTCGAACTCCTCGGCGTAGAGCCCCAGCGGGGAGGCGACGCTCAAGAGCTTTTCCATCAGGTCGCGCGCACGCTGCTCCTCGCCGACGACCGCCAGCGCGGAGACAAGCCAGAAGGAGCAGATCAGGAAGCTGCCCTCCTTGCCGGAGAGGCCGTCGTCGGTCTCGTCGGTGCGGTAGCGCAGGACGAAGCCGTTCTCGGTCAGATCGTCGGCGATCGCCAGGACGCTCGCGCGCAGGCGCTCGTCCCCGGGCGGCAGGAACCCGAACAGCGCCGCCAGCAGCGTCGAGGCGTCGAGCGCGTCGGTGTCGTAGTGCTGGCGCAGGACACCCGCGTCGGTGAGGCCGTGCTCGAGGACGTCGGCCTTGATCTCCTCGGCCGTCGCGGCCCAGGTGGACTGCATCTGCGAGTCGCCGCGCATCGCCGCGAGCTTCGCGGCGCGATCCATCGCGACCCAGCACATCAACTTCGAGGAGACGTAGTGCTGAGGGGCGCCGCGCGCCTCCCAGATGCCCTGGTCGGGTTCGCGCCATACGTCGGTCGCGCATTTGGCCTGGGCCTGCACTATCGGCCACAGCCTGCGCGGCAGCCGTTCGCTGCGGCGGGTGTGCAGCAGGATCGAGTCGAGCGCCGCGCCGAACACGTCGTTCTGGCGCTGGTCGAAGGCGCCGTTGCCGACCCGCACGGGGCGCGCGCCCGCATAGCCGGAGAGATCGTCGCGCGTGGACTCCGTCAGGTCGCGGCGACCGTCGATCCCGTACATGATCTGCAGCGCCCCGTCTGAGTTGGGCTCCAGATCGGCGATGAACTGCATGAACTCCTCGGCCTCCCAGTCGAGGTTCAGGTAATGGAGGGCCTGCAGCGTGAACGTCGAGTCGCGCAGCCAGGTGTAGCGGTAGTCCCAGTTGCGCTCTCCCCCGGGCGTCTCCGGCAAGGAGGTCGTCAGGGCGGCGACGGTCGCGCCCGTGGGCATGTAGGTGAGGCCCTTGATCGCCAGCGCCGAGCGCTGGATCGCCTCGCGCCAGCGGTGGTCGGGCAGGCGCGCGCGCCCGAGCCAGCCGCGCCAGTAGCGGGCGGTGGTGGCCAGGCGGGCGTTGGCGTCGTCGACGTCGCTGGGCGCCTGGAGCTCACCCGCCCAGGAAAGCGCGCAGAAGATCTGCTCGCCCTGTTTGAGCACGTGCCTGGCGCGCACCCAGTCGCCCTCGACGCCGACGGTCATGTCGGTCTTCAGCCTCACGGTGAGCTCCGCGCCGGTCGCATCGGCGCAATGCCCCTCCTCGGAGACCGACCACGTGGCCGGGGTGCGCCCGTAGTCGAAGACCGGTTCACACGTCAGCTCGATCTCGACCTCGCCCTCCAGGCAGATCGCCACGCGCACGAGCAGGTGCTCGGCGTCTTCGTCGGTCGGCGGACGGGTGTGGGGGGTGACGAGGTCCACGCCGCGGCGCGGGCCGAGCGTGAGCGCGTCGCGCACCGCCACCCAGCCGGTCGGCGTGTTCCAAGTCGTCAGCAGCGTGTTCGTGCCCGGCTCATACACACGCGCGGAGGGCACGTTGATGCCGAACGGCGCGAAGCGGAAGGCGCCCGCCTGGCGATCGAGCAGCGTGCCGAACACGCTCGGAGAGTCGAAGCGGGGCACGCACAGCCAGTCGATCGCGCCGTCAGGGGCGACCAGCGCGCCGGTGTGGCAGTTGGAGAGGAAGGCGTAGTTGGCAATCGGGGGAAACGGCGAGGGGGCGGCGGCGCTCTGGGGCATGGTGGGCTCGGCGTGTCCGTCCCCCGCCGCGGGCTTGTCGGCGCCATTGGCTCCCGCCGGACTCATCGGGCACGCCCAGATCGGGTACGCTCGGCGCGACTCACGACGTCACCCACGGGCCGTGCCAATGACCGTGGCCGGAGACGAGACGGTTGCCCTCCTCCGGGCCCCAGGAACCGGGCGCGTAGGAGTGGACCGGCGGGGGCGCGTCGAGCAGCGGCTGGAAGATGCGCCAGGCCTCCTCGATGCCGTCCTGCCGCGTGAAGCGTGTGCTGTCGCCGCGCATCGCATCCAGCAGCAGCACCTCATACGGCGTCGGCGCCTCGCCCCCCTCGTCGGCGAACTCCATGTCGAGCGTGATCGCCCGCGGGCCTTCGGCGTCCGCGCGATGCGCGTCGAGCTGCACCTGCACGCCGGTTCCGGGGTCCAGCTTGATGACGAGCTGGTCCGGTTCGGGGCGGCGATGGCCGTGCTCGATGAAGCCCAGGCGCGGCGGATGGCGGAACACGACGCGCAGCTCGGTCTGCGTGACCGGCAGGCACTTGCCCGCGCGAATGAACCACGGCACGCCGGACCAGCGCCAGTTGTCAATGTCCAGGCGCATGGCGGCGTAGGTCTCGGTGGTCGAGCCTGGAGCGACCCCGTCGACACTCAGATAGCCGTCGTACTGACCACGCACGTAGTGGGCGGGATCGGCCGTGGCGGTCGAGCGAAAGACCGCATACTTGGCGTCCTTGAACGTTGCCGCGTCGTTGCCCGCGGGGCCTCCATCGCGGCGACGGCGACGATCTGCATCAGATGGTTGATGACCACGTCGCGCAGCGCGCCCACCGGATCGTAGAAGTGACCGCGATCCTCAACGCCGAAGGACTCGGCCATCGTGATCTGCACGCACGCGACGTGGCTGCGATTCCAGATCGGCTCGATCATCGTGTTGGCGAACCTGAGATAGAGAAACTCGTCGGTGCCCATCTTGCCGAGGAAGTGATCGATCCGGTAGAGCTGTGACTCGTCGATGTGCTGGTGGACTTCCGCAGCCAGCGCGCGCGCGGAGGCGAGATCGTGGCCGAACGGCTTCTCCACGACCACGCGACCGGTCTTGGTCAGGCCGGCGGCGGTGAGCTGGCCGATCACCGGGCCGAACAGGAACGGCGGGATCTCCAGGTAGAAGACCGGACAGCCGGCATGTTCGATGCTCGCCGCCAGGCGCTCGTACGTCGCGGCGTCGGTGAAGTCCCCGCTGATGTAGGACAGGCGCGCGGCGAAGCGATCGAACACGTCTGCGTCCAACGACTCGCCTGTGCCTTCGATGCACTGCCGTGCGTGCTCGCGCAGGTGCTCCACCGTCCAGTCGTTGCTGGCGACGCCGACGATCGGGCAGCTCAGCAGGCCGCGGCGCTCGAGGCGATAGAGCGAGCGAAACGTCATCACCTTCGCGAGATCGCCGGTGATGCCGAAAACGACCAGCGCGTCCGCCGGTGCGGAACCCTCAAGGTCAGGCATCAGCCGTGAGGGTCCTCGTGAGCATCGGACAGCAGGCTAGCGCGATCCGGTGGGAGCGGTCACCCCCGCCGATGCGCGTGCGGGTCGCAAGCCGGCCCTTGACCGAGGCTCGCGGAGTGTGGTTGGGGACCCGTCCGGGCGATGCCGGTCGCCCCTGAGCAGGCAAGCCTGGAGGCCCGGCGCCGTCAGGCTGGC
The DNA here is from genome assembly GCA_963744245.1 of uncultured Solirubrobacterales bacterium. Classification (GTDB taxonomy): domain Bacteria; phylum Actinomycetota; class Thermoleophilia; order Solirubrobacterales; family Solirubrobacteraceae; genus Palsa-744. The sequence continues at coordinate 1,472,819 of CAVUST010000001.1, read as the reverse complement.
GTATCGGCGGACAGGCCCGCCAGCTGCGCGCTGCGCTCCCAGAGGCCCTCGGCGAGGGTGTCGTCCTGGGCCTGGGCGCTGGGGTTCGCCACCTTCTCGTCCTGAACGTACTCGCCGGTGAGAGCGCCCGCCTCCGCGGACAGCGCCAACCACACCAGCGAGCGGGCGCCGCGCTCGGGAGAGCGGAAGAACGGTCCACCGACCGTCGTGAGGACCTTCCAGATCCCGCGCTCGTTCTTGCCGAACCCGGTGCGCACGACGCCGGGATGAAAGCAGTTGGCGCGCAGCTCGGGCGCGCGCCGGGCCAGCTCGCGTGTGAACAGGATGTTGCACAGCTTCGAGGTCCCGTACACGCGCATCGCGGCGTAAGAGCGCTCGGACTGAAGATCGTCGAGGTCCAGGCGTCCGGAGGAGTGGGCATCGGACGCCGTGGTGACCACGCGCCCCCCGATCAAACGGTCGCGCAGCAGGCTGGTGAGCAGGAACGGCGCGAGATGGTTCAGCGCGAACGTGCGCTCGAGGCCCTCGCTGCTCACCTGCCGCGAGGCGAACAGCGCCCCGGCGTTGTTCGCCAGCACGTCGATGCGCTCGTAGCGCTCGCGAGCTTCGGCGGCGAGCGCGCGAACGTCGGCCATCAGCGTCAGGTCGGCGACGTGCTCGTGCACGGGCACAGCTCCGCCACCGGCCGCCCGGGCCTCGCCCGCGACGGCCCGAACGCGCTCGGGCTCGCGGCCCACCAGCGCCACCTCGGCGCCCTGCCGGGCGAGCTCGATCGCGGCGGCGCGACCGATGCCGCGTGTGGCTCCGGTGAGCAGGACGAGGGTCATGGACGGACGACGGACTCTACTTACATCTCACGGCGCTGCCCGAGACTCGCTCGCCGTCCCACCTGGGGTGGGTGCAGAAACGCGACGTTGTCGCGCCGCAGCGTCACCTCCGGCGGTCCGTCGGCGAGGTGCAGCTCCAGCAGCGCGGTGCCGGACCGCTCCGCGACGGCGCGCGCTGAGCGCACGAGCTCGGCGATCTCAGCGCGCGGCGCCCCGCAGGCGAGGAGAAACGGCTCGATCCGGTCGTGTGCGGCCTCGTCGCGATCGAGCTCGAGCTCCTCGACGAGCACGGTCGGGGCGCCCTCGCCGCCCTCGACGCACAGCAGGCACGCCGCCATGTCGTCGGGACGCGAGTCGGTCTGTGCGGCCACCCGGTCCAGGAGCTCAGACGCCGTGGCCCGCGGCCCGAGCTCGGCGAGCGCCCGCGTGAGTCGCTCGGCGCCGAACAGCTCCGCGCCCACCCGCGCCTCGGTCACGCCGTCGGTGTGGAAGCAGACCTGCGAGTGGCCCGGCACCGATACCACGGTCTGGCGCGTCCCGGTGCGCGTGCCGGCTCCGATCGGCGGCGAGGAGCAAATGGTGATCGGAGCCATCGCCCGCGAGCCGAGCACGATCGGCGGGGGATGACCGGCGCAGGCGTAGGTGAGGATGCGCTCGCGTGGGTCATAGGTGGCGGCCGCGACGGTGGCGAACGACTCTCCGAGCTGGCGCTCGAGCACGGCGCCCGCCGTCTGCACCGCGCTGCGCGGCGAGAGACCGGCCTCGAGGTACGCCCGCAACGTGAACCGCACGAGCGCCGTGTGGGGCAGCGCCTGACGTCCATGTCCTGAGACGTCGCCGACGATGACGGCCAGCCGGCCATCGTCGAGCGCGAACAGGTCGTAGAAGTCCCCGCCCGCGCCGGGACCGTCCGCCGGTCGGTAGGCGGCGGAGGTGCCGACCGGGCCGAGCCGATCGGGCGGCACCGGCAGCAGCGCAGCCTGGAGCAGGCCGACGTCCTCGAGCAGCGCCTCGCGTTGCTGATCCAGGCGCCGGGCGCGCAGCGCGGCCAGGCGCGAGCGGACCGCCAGCGCCAGCGCCAGCGCCAGCAGGCCGCCGATGAGAGCCCACACCAACGTGGGTACGACGCCGACGATTTTGGTGATAGTCGTCACGATCGGCGCCGGGCGGCTCGCCGTCGAGGAGCCGTGCACGGCCGGCCCCGCATGTCCGGCCCGCGTGGGACGAGCTGGCGTGGTCGAGACGGCCGCCGGGGGCGCGATGGCGCCCGCGGACAGCGTGGCCGGGGTTGCGTGCGTGCCGGCAGCGGTGGCACGACTGCGCGCGTGCCGGCGACGTGCAGGCGTGCTCTTGTGACCGTGGGGATCGCCGCTGCCGGCGCCCGCCGGTTGCGACGTCCCGACTGCCGCTGGCTGCGTCGCCGTCGCCGGCGTGGACGTCAGCGCCGTGGGCGCGGGCGCCGTCACAGCCACCGGGTCGGTTGCAGAGGCAACCGCGGGGGCCGTCGCCGCCGGCACCGTCACCGCCGCCGGCATGGCGACCGTCGGCGTCACCGGCGCCGTTGGCACTGCGAGCGTGGGCACTCGGATCGTTGTGCCCGGGACACCCGCCGGCGTCGTCGTGACCGGCCGCGTCGCGGTCACCGTTGCCGTCGCGGTGGGTCTGGCGACGCCAGTCCGTGTGGCCGGGACGGCCACCGCTTCGCCCGCCGCGGCTGACGGCTCGGCATGCGAGGCGGAGTGTCCTCGCGCGCCGTCATGCGCGGGGAGTGGCCCACCGGTGGCGGGCGTAGCACCGGTGGTGGGCGTAGCGGCAGTGGTGGGCGTAGCACCGGTGGTGGACGTAGCGGCAGTGGTGGGCGTAGCGGGAGCCGGGCCGCCGACGCGTTCATGCCGGTTGCTCGAGCCGGCTCGACCTCGATCTTCGGTACCTCCCGCTGCGATGTGGCCCGAGCCCGGTTCTTCCTGACGTTCGGGCTGTTCTGGTGCCTGACCGTGCAGCGCCGGCTGCACGCTCGCCGGATGACCCTGGCCCGGCTGTTCGTAGCCGCCGGGGCCCGGCGGTTCGCGACGTCCGAGGTCGGGACGTTCCCGCTGTCCAGGTGCCGGTGCAACGAATGCGACGGGTGCAGGCGGCGGGGCGACCGTCCCATTCGGAGGGGTCACGGGCGGGGTCGGCCTCGCGTGCCCGAATCTGGCCGCGGCGGCCGGAATCGAGGCCGCCGCGAGGGCACAGCAGGCTAGGGCGACGGCCGCCGGCAGACGCCGGCGTGAAAGGGCGAGCGGGGGATGCTCACTCGTCTCGTTCGCCATCGGCAGACCTGTCGATCAGCTCGCGCACACTTCGTCTCCTCGCGCGTGTGCGAGCGCCTCGTCGAGCGTGGGGAAGATCGCGAACGTCCCGTCCAGCCCGGAGAACTCGAATATCTTGCGTACGTTGGGCCGCGTGCAGACGATTGCCAGCCGCTCACCGGCGTCGAGCCGGCGCGCGATCCCGACGAGCACGCCCAGCGTCGTCGAGTCGATGAATGTGACCAGCGAGAGATCGACGACGAGCCGGCTGCTGCCAGCATGCAGGGCATCGGCCAGCATCTGCTTCAGGCTCGGGGCGGTGAAGAGATCGAGCTCTCCTGCGACCGAGATCAGGCTTGTGCCCGAGTCGGGCTTGCTCTGAACGATCCCGAATGGGGTCGAATGCGCCGGTGAGCGGTTGGTGTTGATTCGGCTGGGTATCGTGGTTCCCCCTTTACGCGCCGGCCATCCTTCGCAAGACTCGGCGTGCTCAACGCACAGATGCCACTGCATAGGCACGCTCGGGCTCCAAAGATCACGGTCGGCCACAGTCAACCTGTCCGTTAAGCATACGACGGGCGATCGAACAAGCGTCCAGAGAGCGCCACAGCCGCGCAGCACCCGAGTCAGGCCGCGGCGAGTCAGGGAATCGCGGCCTCGATCTCATGCGAGCGTGGGGCGCGATCCTCAGAGCGAGGATCGCCCGATCCTCGGCGATCAGCGGGCTCCTGCATCGCGCCATGTTCGCGCATCGATCTCAGCCTGAGCGGGATGCTGGATCCAGCGGACACGCCCAGCCCAGCGGCAACCTCCCGCGGCCATCCCGGCGTGATCATGAGGCGAGCCGCTGGGCGAAGAACGACAGGATCTCGTCGCGCGCGGCGAGCGTCGGTTGGCCCGCTTCGTCGATCAGGTGAGCGGTCACCACGCTGTGCGGGCTCGCCACGACGTGCTCGAAGAACGACGGAGTCTCGGGGTTGGCGGCGCTGTCGGGCAGCACCCGTCCGATGAAGCGCTCGCCGAGCGCCTCCGAGTAGGCCGCGAAGCGCTGCGCCTTGCAAAACCGATCTCCCTGAAAGCGGTAGGCCATCACGGTCAGGTCGTCGCGCTCGAGGCGTTGGCGGACCGCGTCAAGCTCCTCGGGCGCAATCTCGAGCCCGGCGGGGTCATCCAGCGGCAGCGCCGGCTGAGACAGGACCGGTGCGAGCATCGCGGGCTCGAGCATCATCGTGAGCGCAAAATTGCCCGTGAAGCACATCCCGATCGCGCCGACGCCCGGGCCGCCGCACTCCTCGTGCGCCAGCCTCGCCAGGGACCGCAGCCACTTGGTCACCGGACTGGACCTGTTGGCGGCGAAGGCGCGGAACTCGGCGCTGACGCACGCCAGCTGGAAGGTGGCCGCACCCTCCTCCACGCCCGGCACTGCGCCATCGCGGCCGAACAGCGAGGGCATGTACACGGTGAATCCCGCGTCCCTGACCCAGCGGGCGAAGCGAGCGACATGCGGGCTGATGCCCGGCATCTCCGTCATCACGATCACGGCCGGCCCGGCGCCGGTCACGTGCACCACCTTCGTGACGCCGTCGAGGGTGACCGCGCGGGGATCGAAGTCTGCGAGTGGATCGTCCTCGTTCATGATGCCTCCGTCGCGGACGACAGTCGTCTGCGGGCCTGCTACTGCGCCCTAGCTTCGGAACCGCAGATCTCCGCACAGACCAGCCGCGAAGTCAAGCGGATCGCGGCCCGTCTCGAACCAGTAGGCCCGCGACCGAGAGTCATAGATGCGATCGGTCGGGTGGTTCAACCACGTGAGAATCAGGTTGCGAGCGTATGCGCAAGAGGGCCTGCCATTCAGATCCATGACAATGTGCGATGGGCGATAGTCGTGGCCTCTCACGGTGTGGCTGAACGCTGGACAGTGGATGGCCTGCTCCGCGGGACAGTCGGCGAGGGCCACACTTGCCACCGGCAGCAATGCGCTCGCGAGTCCGACCGCGACGAGACGGGCTCCCAGCCGGGTCCGAATCGAGTCCAGCATGACGCGCACTCTAGTGGATGCGGCGAGAAGTTCGTTGGCCTATGAGGTTGTGCTCAGCGGGCAGGCGTCCGGTCCAGCTCATCGCTGAGCGCTCGGACGCGGCGGGCTATCTCGTCCCGCGTGGCGCGGACCTCTGCGAGCGGGCGCCCGGCGGGGTCGGGCAGCTCCCAGTCGACGTAGCGCTTGCCGGGTATGCAGGGACAGGCGTCGCCGCAGCCCATCGTCACTACTACGTCGGCTTGCTCGGCAAGCTCGCGGGTGAGCAGTTGCGGGGTGCAGTCGGCAATGTCGATGCCCAGCTCGCGCATGACCTCGATCACCTCGGGGTGGACGTGCTCGGCCGGGGTGGTGCCGGCAGACAGCGCCGCGTGCCGCCCGGCGGCGCTGCGCTCGAACAGCGCACGACTCATCTGCGAGCGGCCCGCGTTCTGCAAGCACACGAATAGAACGGTCGCCATCAGCCGCCGACCGCCGGCTGACTGATCGCCGCGTCCGCGCGCTCATGGTGAGGGACCACCAGCTCGGCCGCGTCGGCCGGCGTCACGTCGGGATACAGGACGCGGACAGTGAGGATCGCGCAGACACCGCCGATGAGCTGCGCGAGGACGAAGCCAGGGACGGATAGGGGCGCGATCCCTGCGAAGGTGTCCGAGAACATGCGGCCCACGGTGATCGCGGGGTTGGCGAAGCTCGCCGAGCTTGTAAAGAAGTAGGCGGCGCCGATGTACGCACCGACTGCTGCCGGCGCGGCGCTCAGCCGTTTGGTGCGAGCGAGCGAGAAGATCACCAGCAGCAGCCCGGCGGTGGCGATCACCTCGCTGAACAGGTGCGCAGACGTGGCGCGATGGTGCGTGGAGATGCTGACGGCGGCGAGGGCGAACATGCCATTGGCGGTGATCGCGCCGAGCACGCAGCCGGCTGTCTGCGCTGGAACGTAGGCAAGCGCATCGCGCCAGGACAGCCCGCCGAAGGTCGCGTCGGCGAGCGAGACGACGGGGTTGAAGTGCCCGCCGGACACCGGACCGAACATGAGGATGATCGCCGCCAGCCCCATTGCGGTGGCGGCGGCGTTCTCGAACAGCTCCAAGCCCGAGTCGCCGGCCGACAGGGTCTGTGCGGCAATGCCCGAGCCGATCACGAGCGCGGCGAGGAACGCGGAGCCTAGTAGCTCAGCGAGCAGGCGACGGGCGAGCGGCTGGGTGTCCACGGACCGATCGTATTACATCGACAAATGTGATTGTTATTGATATATGTATATAGATGCCCGTCGATTTGGAGTTGGCGCCAAAGACCAAGCGAGCGCCCGGTGAGCGCTGCTGCGAGCCGGTCGTCTACCCCGACGTGCAGCGTGAGCAGGCGCTGCGCATGGCCGAGGTCGCAAAGGCCCTCGGCGACCCGATCCGACTGCAACTCGTGGACGTGCTGCGCAAGCACGCCGGCAAGGTCTGCGTCTGCGAGTTGGTGCCGCTGTTCGACGTCTCCCAGCCGACGCTCTCCCACCACCTCAACAAGCTGCGGGCCGCTGGGATCGTGGACTCCGAGCGCCGCGGACTGTGGGCTTACTACTACGTGATCCCCGACGCCCTGCAGGAGCTGTCTGCGTGGCTGACCTGACCCCGACCGCGACCACCGACGAGCTCTGCTGTGGCCACCGAGCAGCAAGCGACGTGCTGCGAGCCGAGCGGAAGGGACGGCTGCTGCACCTCGGAGTCCCGCGATGGTAGGCCCGGGGTGACTGGCGACTGATGCGTCGAATTCGGACCAGAGACGGAACGCCGATTGTTCGCGAGCCTCGCCACACGGCTCTGCCTGGATCTCGCCGACGATGCCGATGCGCCGGACGACTTGAGCTCCACGTCGTACCGGTGCTGCTCGGCGACGGCGCCCGCCTCTTCGACAACCTCGGGGGCGCCGAGATCGAGCTCGAGCAGGTCCGGGCGGTCGAAGCGCCCGGCGTCACGCACCTCGAGTACAGGGTGATGACATGAACTGGAACTCCAGCCCAGCTCCGGCAAACTATTCGGCGAAGTAGAAGCTTGCTATCCCACAGGAAGCAAGGAAATCCGTCTAGGCTGGGGAAAGGCGGGACTGGGCTGGTTCTTGACCATGAAATCGAAAAGCCCTTACGTCGTACTTTGAATAGACAACCGAGCCCAAAGTGAGCAGGAAGCCCACCTCTGCGATCCGAGCGCCGTGCAGGAGTGGCAGTAGCTCGACTGCGGCGATCTTGCGGCCGCATCCGTCCGCGTGCGAGAGCGCCATCAACGCGGGAGAGTCGATCACATGGTCCCCGCTACCTCCATTCCGCCGACCATTCCAGCGCCAATGTACGCGTCTCCGTAATCGGAAACATCCCCTCCATTAAAATTTAGTAGTTTTGCCGCTCTCTTTTGGCTCCAGCGCACGCAAAACCAGAAAACGGCAAGTTCGCTCGTCGTGTTTCCCACAGCGTCGCACCAGAGCCGGCGTAACGTCGCTCTCTGCAAGCCACGGTCAGCTCGACCACACGGCAGCAGACACCAGCCCCGCAGCTGGGGGGAGAGATGCAAGACCACAACGATGACCAACGGCCACGTCTACGCGAGCAGCAGCAGAAGCACAGCCTGTCATCCGAGAAAGACAGTTGGGTTCGAGAGCAACATCAGCGACAGCCGCTCCGGCCGGCGGGTGTTGGAGTTGTGGTGGTTCCCGTGATGGCCCCTGACGGCTCGTCGGCCCAGTCCGTCTCTCCTCAAGGTTGATGTACCGATGTCAGCCGCCCAAGAGCCTACCCATGCACCCGTCGAGCAGCGGTCTCGACGACTGAAGCTATCTGCCACGGCGCTCCTCGTCATTTTCGTAACAACCGTCGTCTTCGGTACTCGGGCCGGCGGCCATCACATACCGCCTGCGCATTCAACAGCCACCTCGATAACGCCTGCGCCGACGGTTCCGGAGCAAGTCAGCACACTGCTTTCGGGGATTCCACAGCACGGGAATGCTTTGGGTCCTCCCAACGCACCTGTGACGCTTGTCTGGTTCGGAGATCTCGAGTGCCCCTTCTGCAAGAGGTTCACGCTCGGCGCATTTTCATCACTGATCGCGACATGGGTGCGTCCCGGACGGCTACGTATCGAATACCGCTCAATGGAGACCGCTACGCGTGAGCCGGAAGTGTTCGCGGCGCAGCAGATCGCAGCGCTCGCTGCTGGAGAGCAAAACAGGATGTGGGGATTCATCGAGACTTTCTATCGCGAGCAGGGAGAAGAGGGCTCCGGCTACGTCACCGCCGAATATCTCCGCAACATTGCGAGTCAAACCCAAGGTCTCAATATCACGCAATGGATCGCCGACCGACAGAACCCCGAACTAGCCGCTTCCATCACAACAGACGCCCTCGCCGTCCGTAGACTCCACCTTCGTCAAACACCGGCGTTCCTGCTAGGCAAAACAGGTCATGCACTGACCGAGCGGAGTTTCGACTCCCTCACCCAGTCGACACCGTACAACGAAGCCATTCGAGAAGCTCTCGGAACATGACCAACCGTCACCGCCACCACTTTCTTACGATCGCCTCAACCTTTGTGATCTCGTGCGGACTTCTGTCATCTTGCGGGGGCACAGCGACACCCCCACGCGCAACGACACCTCAACGCGCAACGTCGGCCAACGACTCGCGGCTCGAACAACTTCGCAACCTAATCGCCGCACGCGCTCAGGCTCGTGCCGCCACGGAATCGCCAACGCCGAACCTGCGCGTCACGCCTGGGCGTCATCGTGCGGCAGCGGTATCGCTAGACGTGTCGCTGCCCAACCTAGTCGGCGAAAACGCGATACCAGCGCGCTATACGTGCGATGGCGGCGACGAAGCTCTGCCAGTGCGCTGGACCGGCGTCCCACGCGGAACGCAGCAACTCGCGCTCTTTGTGCTCAACTTGAAGCCGAGCCACAACAAGCTGTTTTTCGATTGGGCCATCACCGGCCTAAACCCCCGATTGACGGGCATCACACCCAACTCGATCACATCAGGTGCAGTCGTGGCACGCAATAGCTTCGGTCACGTCGGCTACTCGATATGCCCACCATCCGGGACGCACGAAACCTTCGTGGTCCGCCTAGTAGCACTATCTCATCCACTTTCGGACGTTCCCGGAGCTGCTGCGGCCTCTCTATACGCAGAAGCCGAACGACACCCTGCAGCCCTCGGAATCACTGGAGGAACCTATGAACGACCATAATAAGCCGTACCCAAAACGTCATGTTGACAGCACACGAGAAGGGCACGCACCCACACACACCATAGCGAGCGCCACCCGAGTCATTACACTGCTAGTTTCTCTGCTATCCATAAGCCTTATATCGGCCGCGTCGACATCAGCCCACCGATATCTGGTTGAAAACAAAGAAGTGAAAGGCAGCGAAACATTCTCCACACATGGCAGTTTCTTCAATCCCGCTGTGCTCGAAAGCAAGATCTCAAGCAAAAAAGTGGCAGTGGAATGTGAAGGAGGCTCTGAGAAAGACGAAATCGAAAAAGAAGGCCGCTCCAAAGGAGGTGAACTCATCCTCGAAAAATGCGTCATATTTGAAATCAAAGAAGGCAAAAGAACCGAACTGAAAGAATGCACCGTTTCTCACCCTACTTTCAAATTCAAGGACTCCCTCGTTACGGGGGAAGGAGAGTCGGTCGAACTTGAACTTCAACCCAGCTCAGGCACATCGTTTGGTGAATTTGAACTCAGTGGCTCCTCTTGCGGCATAAAAGGTAAAGAGAAAATCGAATCGGCGACCGAAGGGAAAGGCCAAGTTTGTGCCACAGGCATCACCGGAGAAGTAGAAGATACGGAGCAGTTCGCGGCCTGCAACCCAACTGGCAGCAAAGAACTGCGCCTGGGCAGCGAAAAGGCGAGCTTTGATGCCCTCTTTACCATGGCGATAACGGTTGAAGGATGCGGTGCCAGCGAAAAGGCATGGTACATGGAATGAGTGTCACTTCCACAGACGAGAACCACACCAGCTAGAGAGGTGAAGCATTATGTTACGACTTACGACGGCGGGACTTGCAGTGGTGGCCGCACTTGGAATGACCCAACTCATTGCGCCTGCAGCGTCCGCACATAGGTACCTTGTAGAAAATAAAGAAGTGAAAGGGACCGAAGTCTTCAAAGTGGAAGGGACGAATGGCATTGTAAATTCTAAAGAAGAAGTGGGACCAGAAACGGGAGGATGGGAATTGGAAAGCAAGATCGCCGGTGCGAAAGTTCTGCTCAGGTGCGAAGCCGGGAAAATGACAGACGAAATCGAAAAAGAAGGGCTATCAAAAGCCGGCGAAAGCACTTACGAAGTGTGTAGCATCGACGAAGTACACGAAGGTAAATTTACTCTCTTGAAATCTTGCACCGTACCCACCGTTACTGCAAAAATGAGAGATTCGATTATTACTGGTGCCGGGAGCACGGCCGAATTGGAATTTCAACCTAGCTCCGGCAAGCTATTCGGCGAAATAGAAATTACTGGTACCGGTTGCAGCATAAAAGGCAAATACAAACTCGAATCGGCTACAGAAGGCAAAGGCCAGATATGTGGATCTGTCAGCGGGGAAGTTGAAGTTGCACGCCAGATTTTTGCCTGCTACCCAACGGGAAGCAAAGAAATCCGGCTCGGCTCGGAAAAAGCTGGACTCGCCTGGTTCTTGACCATGAAAATCGAAAAAGCCCCGACGTGGTACTTTGAATAGACCCAACCGTCCAGAGGACTTCGTTCAGCGCTTGCGCAGAAATGCGCGAGCGCTGCACGGGCCTTAGCCACACGTCGATCACAGCGAAGCCACTCGGTAGCCCAGCGACCGGTGCCCATGCTGGAATTCGTGGAAGCAGGGGCTCGCGCACAAGCTACGCTCGCGTCGCCGTCTCGTGCCGGCTACCAAGTGCTTCTCGGAAACCTATGTGTCTACCTCGGCGGCCAGATTCAGCCGATCGCACCCGAGTCACTCGTCGGATTCGAGCAGGTGTGGCCGGCACGCGATGAGCCAGTCGTGGTGCGGCCATGGCTTGTTGACGGGGATACCTGATCCGGCAAGCCGTTCCGGCTCGCCGCCGTTCCGGGCGCCGTTGGCTCAATGCCCGATTCGCACGATCGGGGATTCCGCCGCTAGTCACCCGCGTTGTTAAGGAGCGTGCCCGCCGCTAGGAGCACGGCATTGAACGCCTCGCCAACTTCCTGCCGGGCAAGCGCCGTCGCTGTTGCGGTGCAGCCTGCACTTCACTGACCAGACTGCATACATCGCCGGCAAGATGCTCAAGCCAGGGCCAAAACGTACCTGAACGCTAGAAAGGCTCTCAATGAGGCCGCGCTCGAGATGCTTACGACCCGATTCCGGACGGCTAAGTGTCGCGCGGCGCGGCTCGAGGCGAAACACGAAGGCGACGGAACCCCAGCGCCAGGAAACCCGAGCAGCTCTGTTTGGCAGATTATTGACGCAATAGCTCGACCGCGTCCCTAGGCGTGTAGCCGTCGCGCTACCCGACACCTGCAATATGGCAGCTGCAATTGCATCGTGGCAGTGGGGCACAACGAGTTGCGATCATCGATGGTGCCGACTGCGCTGCCTGACTTTTCTACACCGACCCTAGCGGCACACAAGATCTTCGACGGTACAACGTCACGAAGCGCAGCGTGGTTAATCTTGCACGGGATCTGTACAAATGCGCTGCGGGCATCCGGCTCCCCAGAGCCGTATATAAGCGTCCGGACATCGGTCGCCCGCGCAAGATGCGCCGCTTCACCGAGTAGGTCCACCAGACACCCACGGAGCTGATCCGCGTGCTCCTCCCAGCCTCCAAGACTGGCTCGGCATGCCCCGAATCTCAGCCCAACCCAACCGTCGGGGCTTCGAGCACATCGTCCTGAGCCGAGGACCTCGCCGCAGGTTCCGGCGTAGCCACCACTTCCAAAGCCCTGCAAACGAGGCTGTTGCGCAAAGGTCGTCGTGAGGCGGCCTTTGTCGTTTGGTGGGGATCGGGACGAGTCGTGTCGAGAGCGGTACTCCCGATCAGTGCCGGAAACGTGCCGGCTCAGGCGGCTGAGGGGCCGATCCCGGTGCGATAGAGCTTGAGGAGGTTGTGAGTGGCTGCGATCAGGCGCCATTCGGCGCGGCAGGCGGCTAACCCGCGTCGGTGGAACCTGGTGATCCCTCGGTTGAACTTGGTGTTGGCGAACACGGGCTCGATCATTTGTTGTCGGCGCCGGTAGAGCGCCTTCCCGTCTGGGGTATCGAGCAGCCTGTCGATCCGTTCGGCCTCGGGTCCCTGCTTCGGTGACAGCTTCCGCGGTTTCGTTCGATGGGAGGCGCTTGTCGGGACGATCACGTTGATGGCGTCCTGTCCGAGCGCGGCGATCTGCGGTGAGTTCCAGTAGCCGCCGTCCGCGAGCACCGTCCCAACCGCCCGATCAACACCCGCGGCCACAACGGTCGTGAGCGCTTGTCGGATCATCGGTTCCAGTTGCCCACCATCGCTTGAGTCCTGAGTGATGTCGGCAGCAACGATGATCTGGCCGGTCGTCGCAACAGCCTGGGCGTTATAGCCCTGGACGGGGGCTCGTCCTCTGCGGGCGATCAGCCGCGAGTCCGGATCGGTCGTATTGATCGACGCCGACTCAAGCGCCGCCGGGTCGGGCGGGAACGGCTTGCGTCCGCCGAGCTTGCGGCCATGTTCCGCCTCCCACTCAGCACGACGTCGCAAGTGCTCTTGGTGGGCCTGCTCAGCACGAGCCTGCTCGGCCTCGAGCTCCTCGCGGCAACGACGCAACCGAGCAAGCCTGGAGCGACGGTCGCTCAGCTCGGCCGGCATCTCGTCACCGCGGGCCTCACCGAACTGCTCGTCTTCGCGTGCGTCCGTTTCGGCAGCCTCACCAAGGATCCGGTCGACCTCTTCCCGGATAGACGCGTGCGTCCGCGTCGACGCCCACGCCGCATTCGCCGCGATCGCGGTGCCATCCACCGCCAGCAGCCCAACCGACACCAAGCCAGCCCGCCCACACAACTCGAGCACCTGCGTAAAGATCTGCGCAAGCGCCGTCTGATGACGCGCGCGGAACCGCGCGATCGTGGTGTGATCCGGCGCTCGATTAGCGCAAATCACCCTGCTCGGAACGTCCTCCCGACAACGCCGCTCGATCGCCCTGGAGGACCGCTCGCCCACGGCATAGCTATAGAGCAACAACGCGACCATCATCGCCGGATCGTGCGCCGCGCGACCGTGCCCGTCAGCCCGATAAGCACCATAGAACCCGGCGAGATCAAGCGTCTCGACGGCGTCCAACACGAACCACGCGACATGGTCCTCATCCAGCCAGTCCCGCAAGCTGGGCGGCAACAACAGCTCCTGCTCCCGATCACACAACAAGAAGTTCTGAGCCATACCCAAGAAGTCTTAACCCCGCCCCGGACGCAACAAACCCCGCTTACACGGGGTTTGCGCAACAGCCTCGTTTACAGGGCTTTTTATCGGGGCGCCCGGTTAGAGTTGGCTTGAATACAGGGGATTCGGGGTCCTGCTACCGATTTGCTACCGCCATACCGGCCCCGTACCGGGCATCCCTCAGTCGATGCCCTGCGTATGCCATCGTGAACGTGTGTCTGCCAATGCAAGGCCGCGGCCCTAGTGCTCAGCTTGCGTCGGATCGCCGCTTGCTCGGAGCAGCTGCGCGGCGTAGCCGAGTGCGACGAGGCGTTGGTCGGTGATACCGAGCGCGTCGCGTAGCTCGGCGACAAGCCGATGCTCGTGGTCGAGGTCGGAGTCTGCCGGCGCGACGGCCTCAAGCTCGATGAACCTCCCAAGCTGCTCGACCTCATCGAGATGGATGCGGACGCTCTGCCACAGCAGCAGATGACGGCGCTTGACGACGACCCCGCGTATGCCGATCGCAGAGGCGAGCGCCGCACACAGCGCCGTGCCGTCGCTGACCTCGATGATCCGGTAGCGGCTCTCGCGCTGCTGCGGTTCGCTTGCGCGCTCGAACTGGATCAAGTGCGGACGGCCGGGCTGCTCCTCGCGGAGCTTGAGCCCGCCGCGGGCAACCTCGAAGTAGGTATCGCGCTGGACGATCGTGCCGCGGTCCTCGGCCCCAAGCGCCCGGCATACCTCAAGCGATACGGACGGGTTCGGGTCGTTCGCCTTTAGCTCGATATTTCTCCGCGGTGCCTGCACGACGGTCGATGACGGCCTATGCGGCTCGGCTCGGCCGTAGGCGGCGTGCTCTGAGCCAGAGCACGAGGCCGCACAGCGCGTAGAGGATGGCGATTGTGATGAGCGTGAACTTGATCGCCGAGCAGACGGCGGCGAACGGCGGGGCGAAGCTGCCGCCGTGGCCGGCGAGCGTGAGCAGCAGGGCGACGTTTTCGCTCGCGTCAAAGCTCGCAGCGGCGAGCGCGAAGAACGGGACAACGGCGCCAATGGCTGCCAGGCGCCGCCAATCGTGCGCTCGCGCCGTGTCGCGGACGGCGAAGCCGGCAAGCGCGAAGAACAGGCCGTAGGAGAGCATGTAGCCGTAGTCGAGTAGCAGCGAGGGGTGCGCGGCGCTGTGGCCTTTCGGCCCCCATTCAGCGACGATTTGCGCCGCGCGAGTGTGGCTGCCGGCGGACTCGAAGTCGAGGATCGTCGGCCCATGCGAGACGTGCGAGGGGTCGATCAGTTCGAGGATCATCGTGAACGCGACGGTGGCGGCCCCGAGTAGGATCAAGGCGCGCTTGCGATGGTGCTTGCTCACGAGCGAGCGGGATCGGTCGCTCGGCTCTCTCGAAGCTGGCTCATCGTGAACAGCGCCCGCAGGTCAAGGCCCTCGGCAGCAAGGTTCTCCCGGCCGCCGGCCTCGCGGTCGATCACACACAGCACCGCCGCGATATCGGCTTCGCGGTCGCGCAGCTCCCGGCAGGACTCGATCACCTGGCCGCCAGAGGTCACCACGTCCTCGATGACCGCGATCCGCCGCCCGGCAACCTCGCCGCCCTCGGCCAGCCGGCACGTTCCGTAGGTCTTCGCTGCCTTGCGAACGAACACGCACGGCAGCCCCGCCACCTGAGAGGCGACGACCGCCAGCGGCACGCCGCCAAGCTCAAGACCAGCGAACGCTTCCACCCCGGCGGGCAGCAGGCCGACCAACTCCTCGGCAATCTCGCGCAGCAGACGCGGGTCTGACTCGAACAGGTACTTGTCGAAGTATTCGCTGCTGGTCGCACCCGAGCGCAGCCGGAACTCGCCCGTGAGGCGGGCGCTCTCGTAGATGCGGTCGGCAAGCTCGGGCACCGGACGGCAGCTTAATCGCCGGTTCCGTACTCGGCTGGCGCGTGCTTCGCTGGACTCGTCATAATCGGTTCGGCCTGTAGCCCGAGCAGGCGGGGTAGTTCATCGAGCGACCCCAGCGGCTCGGCGCCGGCTTCGCACAGTGCCCGCTCGTCGCTGTCAGCGGTGTAGCCAATGGCACGCATCCCGGCCGCGACCGCGGCTTGGACGCCGGATGGCGTGTCCTCGACTACGGCACAGGCGGCGGGCTCGACTCCGATCGTGGCCGCCGCGTGCAGGAACAGGTCGGGTGCCGGCTTGCCGTTGGCGACCGAATACGCGGAGAACCGGACGTGCTCAGGAAAAAGATGGTCGAGGCCGGTGAGCGCGAGCGAGAGCCGCGTCTTCTCTAGCTTCCCTTGCGAGGCCACGCACACGCGCAGCCCGGCGCCACGCAGGCGCTCAACCGTCTCGGCCGCTCCGGCAACCGGCTCCAGTTCACGGCGGAAAGCCTCCGAACGCTCGACCTCGTAGCGAGCGAGCCAATCCGCCGGCAACGAGCGGCCCAGCTTGACCTCCGCGCGTGCGAGCACGTCCGCGAGCAGTAACCCTTGGTATTCGCGGCGTGCCTGCGGCAACGTGGTCGGTAGTCCTTGCTCGGTGAGCATCGCCGCGAGCACCCGGTTGGAGATGACCTCGCTATCGACCAAGACGCCATCGCAGTCGAAGATCACAAGCTCCGCGACCAGCGTCATTGCTGTTCCGGCCCTCGCGTCCAAGCCAATATCGAAGCTCGACCGGGGCGGCGCGTAGCGCACCCGGCGGCAACGTCGGATTCAAGCTGCCGTAGGCCGGCGTCAAGCTCGGCGGGATGATCCCGCTGCAAGCGCTCGAAGTAACTTGTCTGCGCCCGCCAGCGCTGTTCGAGCACCTTCTCGGGATACGCCGCCAGTGCGGCGAGGGAGGCGTCTTTCAGATCGTCTAGGACAATCTCGTGCCGTTGCCCGCCGGGCAGCATCGCAAGCAAATCAGCAACGGGCAGGTGACTCGTCTGCATCCACGCTCGCGTCGATGGGAAGTAGTCGAGAAACCAAAGGTCGTGAATGTCCTCGCGCGTATAGACCAGCACGGCTAGGCGGCCGCCCGGTCGCAGGATGCGTCGCGCCTCGGAGAGTGCCGCGCTGGGGTCGGCTACGTGATGGAGCATCGAGACAAGAATCGCGGCGTCGAAGCTCTCGTCGGCAACCGGGAGTCGTTCTGCGGCAGCAGCAACGGTCGCCAAGCCCTTTTGCGCGGCGAGGGCAAGCATCTCGGGCGAGCGGTCGATCACGACCGGCTGCCAACCCTCCCGCTCAAGCGCAAGCGCGTAGTTGCCGGTTCCGCCGCCAATGTCCGCGAGGCGGTCCCCGGGTGCGCCGGCAATTGCAGCTTGCAGCGCGGCGAGAACGGGACCGCTCGCAGATCGCGTTTGGTCATATGTCTCGGCCTGCTGTGCGTAATCGGGAAGCAGGCTCATTGCAAAGACGCGCCGACCGCCCACCGATCCACGTCCGTCGTCTCCCCGGCAGGATTCATGCGCGTCGGAGTCTAGTCCTGTGGCTCGGCGCGCTTCGCTCCTAGTCGTGCGGGCCGCAGCAGCGCGCGAGCGAGACGAGAGCGGGCCTTGAGGTCGCCGTAGACTGCTGCGCGATGATCGACATTGACGATCCAGGCGCGCTCCCTGAGCTTCGGCAGTTCATCGTGTCGGTAGGGCTCGACCCTTCCCGCCTGACGGACGATGAGGTGCGGGCTCGTGTACGTGCGCTGCTTGAGGAGCGAGTGCCGGCGCCCGCTGTCGGGTTCGGGGATCAGCCGATCAATGGGCGCGAGTGGTTCGCTGCGGCATTGACGGCGGGTGGATTCCGGCAGCCCGAGGACCGCAGCCGGCGTGCTGTCGTAGATGCGGGCGAGCCGGTGCATCTGGTCGTACTGGCGATCCTAGTAATGCGCCATCTGCCCAATGCGCGCCCGCAACAGCCGTGGACGGACGAGAGCCTTGCACCGCAGTCGGGGCAGCCGGTCGAGGACTTCGCTCGCGCGCAACGGCTACTGGATGAGGTCGCGGCAGATGTGGGCGTCCCGCCGCGGCTTGGCACCCGCTGGTGGGAGCAGTAGCGTCGCTACCCACGTCGTTCGAGCGCCCCGACCTTGAGACCGCGGGGTTCATCGGATGGCGAACGTGGGATGCGCTGCGCGGTAGCGACCTGCGCGACGTGCCGAGCGCCCCCGCGGTGTACGTGGTGTTCCGTCCCACGGCAGAAGCGCCGACCTTCCTTGACAAGACTCCGGGCGGGCAGTTCAAGGAGCAAGACCCGACGGTGCCGATCGAGGTGCTGTCGGCGAACTGGGTGCCGAGTTCGCAAGTCGTTTACATCGGCAAGGCGAATGTCGCGGATCGGCGGCTGCGCCAGTTTGCTCGCTTCGGGGCCGGCGAGAAGATCGGACATTGGGGTGGCCGCTACATCTGGCGGTCGCGTCCCAGTTCCCGGGTGAAATCACCGGGGCGTAGCTCCGCTTGCTGCGGATCCTATGCGGCGATCACCTCCTCGGCGTCGACGGTCACGGGTGGGGCTGGGTCCTCGCGCAGCTGACGGCGCAGCCGCTCGATCTCCGCGACGGTCTTGGGGTTCATCTTCACTCCTCTCCAGCCGCGGCTGGAGAGCTCGAGCACGGCCCAGATCAGAGACAGCGCTGAGGTCTCGCCGGGGAAGCGGCCGATGACCTTGGTGCGCCGGCGGACCTCCACGAACGTTCTCTCGAGGAGATTCGTGGTCCGTATCCGCTTGCGGTGCTCGGACGGGAACCGTAGATGCGAGACCAGGGCCGGAAGGTCCGTTTCGATGACGGCCATCGCCGATGGGTAGGCGGCCTTGTAGTCGACGATGATGCCCTGCAGCTCGCGGGTCACCTCGCCCGGGGAGCGGGCCTCATCGAACGCTTTCCACCAGCGCGCCTTGACCTCGGCGTGGTGGCGCTCCGGGAGCTTTGAGGTGACGTTCCTGAGGGCGTGGACGGTGCAACGCTGCTCCAGCGCGTGCGGCCAGAGCTCGCGGGTCGCCTTCCAGATTCCCGGTGCCCCGTCCGCGACCACGAGCGCCGGTGAGCGCAGCCCGCGGTCGATCATGTCGCGCGCGAACGCGAGCCACGCGTCATAGCTCTCGCGGCTTCCGAGAGCCAATCCGAGCAGGATCTTCCGCCCCTCGAGCGTCACCCCCCAGCAGACAAGGACGCCCTCAGAGGGTGTGTCGTCGGGGCGCAACTTCAGGTAGATCGCATCCAGGAACAGGTAGACGATGTCGTGTGCCTCCAGGCGCCGGCGGCACCACTGCCGGTATCGCTCGCGGGTGTCCTCACAGATCCTCGAGACCGTCGAGCGTGAGGCGATCGGCTCCTCGAAGACCTCCTCCAGCGCCGCCTCGACATCCCTCGTCGACAGGCCCCTGAGGAACCCACTGATCACCAACGACTCCAAAGCGTGGGTACGGGCGACGCCCTTGCCGAGGATCCGGCTCTCGAACCCGAGCCGCTTCGCGTCACGGACCCTCGGGCGCTCCAAGCGCATCGCGCCGCTCGTCGTCTTGACCGTCCTTTTCTCATAGCCGTTGCGGTGACTGACCGTCTCACCGGCGCGCTCATAGCGCCGGCGGCCGAGAAACTCGGTGACCTCGTCCTCCAGCGCTTGCTGCAGGATCAGCCGGGCACCGAGACGACCGACCGTCTCGATCGGGTCCTCCTCCCCGCCAACACCGGCCAGCATCACGTCCAGTTCAGAGCGGAACCTCTCGCTCGGGACTACCTTCTCCATGCGGGCGTACCTCCATCTTCGACTTCTTCAGGGTCAAAGCGGAGGCTACGCCCGTCTATTCAATTCCCCCGGCTGAAGGGACGCGACCGTCCCCCGCCGCTCAGCCTGCTTGCGATGCGGCGCGAGTTCTGCTCTGCTCTGGCGCTACCAAGCCAATCAACCACAGGGTCGAGCGCTCAGACATGAAGATCGGCTGCCATGTACGCAGGACGCGCGAAGCCCTCGAGCTCAAACAGCAGGATCTTGCCGATCAGGTCGGGGTCACTTCGCAGCACATCTCTCGCATCGAACTCGACCAAGTCGCCCCATCAGTGCAGACTTTGCTCAAGCTCAGCCAAACACTCGGCGTCACCACGGACTACCTGCTGACCGGACGGGAGAGGGGGCACGACGACGGCGGCTATCTCATCGCCACCGTCTACACAAAGCTAGGCCAGCGCCGCGCGCTCGCACGCGCTCAGCAGGCTATGTCGGCCTATCAAGAACGGCAAGCCGCCGCGACCGCCGAGGCGCCGCACTTGCACGTCGTCGGCGCCTAAGACCTATGCCATGCTTGTCCGCGACGACCTTGCAGTAGTCCGTTGCGTCGTACCGACACGCGGCTTGGGATCGAAGGCTCTCCTCGAACACTTGACGATTCTCGGCAGCGACCCGCGACCCCCAGCCTCCACGCTGCCTTACACACCGTCAAGTGCGTGCAGATGACATTCGGTCAGCCTAGCCCGGTTCGGGGCCGATTTGCTCGATAAACGCCGCGAGTGCTGCGACTTGTTGTGGATGGCTCGCCAGACCCAGATGCCTGATCGCATTGCGCATCAATGCTGAGTCATATCCCTTGATCTGAACGTTCTCGGGGTTTCGTAGCGCTTCTCTTAGGAAGTGTTCGTCTACGAGGACGCGGCGTCCGTCGGTGAGTGTGACGCGGTGCCCGGCAAGGTTCGCAAAGCTCGGGGCGATTCTCCGTCCCGCGGGAGTGAGGTGGCAAGCCGAGCAGCCGTCGGTGACGACGAGGCGGGCGCCTTGTTCGATGAGTTGCTGTTGGTGTGTGAAGGGTTCTGAGACGTATGACGGTTCAGTCGAGGTGGGCGCCCCCTGACTGTCCGTCTCTGGGCTGGTGCCGCAGCCGGTGAGCGAGAACAGGATCATGGTTGCGACCATCGCTCCGGCGGCCTCCCGCATGAGGAGTGCTATCCAGCGCCCGTTTGGCATGAGCGTCAACGTGGCCTCGTCGGCTATCTGAGTGAGTCGATGAACGCGACGAGCGCACGGACTTCGGCCGGTTTGTTCTTCAAGTCGAGCGTTTCGATTGCTTGGGCCATCACCTCGGCTGGGTAACCCCGGACGGTTAGTGCGTTGGGTTCGCTGATGTGCTTGGTGAGGTAGGCGTCATCGGCCGTGATTGTCCTGCCGTTGCTCAGCTTGACTTGGCTGCCGGCAAGCCCCTTCCATGATGGTCCGGTCAGGCGTGTGCCGCTCAGTGAATGGCAGTCTGCGCAGCCGTCCGTCTGGTAAAGCGCTCTGCCGCGCGCCACGAGCGAGCCACCTGTACGTGCGGTGGCTGGGGTGCTGCTCGGCGCTTGGTGGGTGGTGCTGCCGCACCCGCTGGTGAGTAGTGAGAGCCCTGCGGTAGCGAGCAGCAGCACGATCCCGACTCGTAGCGACCGTTGGCCGCCGGGTCGCGTCGCTGTCGGGCCTGCGTTGGAGAGCGTGGTGTTTGTGGTCATTGGAGTAGCGTCCTGAAGTCGTAGGCGAGGTCGTTTGGTGAGACGGGTGCTCCGGCGTTTATCTCTGCTTGGCGTTGGCCTTGGCGGTTGACTAGCCATATCGCGGCGGTGTGCGAGCTGTTCGGGTCGCCGGGTATCTGTGGTGCGACGAAGTAGGCATCCCATGTGGGCTTGAGTCGTTGTTCGCTGCCGATGAGGTAGTGGAAGTTGGTCGGCTCATGGTGGATTTTCAGCCATTCGCGCACGGCTGTCCTTGTGTCTCCATGTGGGTCCACGGAGACGGCGACGACGCTTACCTTGTGGCTGTCGGGTCCGAGCTGCGCGAGAGCGGTCTGTAGCTCCTCGCCGATGAGAGGGCACACGTCGGGACAGGAGGTGTAGAGGAACGTGATCGCGTAGGGCTTCCCAAGCAGACTGCGGGTGTCAAAGACGCCTCCTCGGGCGTCCGCGAGCCGTATCTCCGGTGCCGGCGAATCGGTCAGCCCGGCGGGCAGGACCGTCGCGTCGCGCAGGCCAGGAGCGTGCTTGAGGGACGGCTGAGATTTCTGCGAGAGCGCGAGGACGGCGGAGATTGCCAGGGTGACGAGTGCGATCAGCGTGAGCACGAGCGGGTTTGGACGGTGCCGATTCATGTGCCGACCGCCGATAGCAACCAGAGGCCGAAGCTCGTGAAAGCGACCATTACCGCGAGCATCCAATACTGCGAGCGAACGGCATCCTCGACGTTGCTGTAGGTAGCGAGTGCCTTGTCGTGTGCGAGCGCGAGTCCGCCGACGTGACCGGCGAGCAGGGCGGCTACCTGGACGTACCAGATCGCTGCGTAGGAGATGATCTTGTAGTTGATCTGCGAGCCGGCTGTCCCGAGAAGGTTTGCGCCGTTGCCGAGCGGGTCTGAGATGAGGTAGGCCATCGCCTGTCCCTGCCAGATCACAAACGAGAAATAGTGCGCAAGGACGTAGGCAAACCCGATCGGTACGAGCGTGTGAGCGAAGCCACGGGTCAGCCACTCCGTGCTGTAGCGGGTGCTGACGGCACGCAGACCTTTTATACCGAGGCGGTAGATGCCAGCGACGAGCGCGATGCACGAAAGAAGTCCGAATGTGAATACAAGCTCGATCGCCGGGTTCTGGTGCATCCCGAGGTTCCCGAGGGCTTCCACGAGAGTCCCGGCGAGTTCCTTCCAGTAGCCCCCATTGCTGAGCCCGTCAAACGTAGTCGTCCCGATTACCGTGCAGATCAGCGCGACGGTCCCAGCCTGCATCGGCAGGCCAGTGACCCCGCTCAAGGGCCGCCTGAGATAGACGACGCCCCGACAGTACTCGACTACAGACAGGCGCGATAGAAGGTTGAAGTAGACAGCGAACCCGTCCGCGCGCGATCCCCACTCCTCGACCCCGAACAGCATCATCCCGACGACCATCGCCACGAAATAGCCCGCCGAGAGCGCCGCAAGGGTGGACGGGACATCTCGGTAGAGATAGACCAGCTCAAGCCACCCGAAGCCGATGAGACCAGCAACAGCGGGCCATACCCCAAGCCACGAGGGGTAGCGCAGGACGGGCCGGGTGAACGCCTTGGGCGTGATCCGCCGCGCGATCCAATAGAGCGCACGGGCACAGGATCGCCACGGGCTGAATACACGGAAGATGTCGCCGAACAGCACACTCAACAGCGGGAGACCGACCCAGAAGACGACGTAGATGAACGTGACCGAGAAGTTCGCGTTCGCTATCTGCGCACCCGCGAAGCCGCTGTAGAGCACCAGCGCGAACAGCGCCAGCCCGATCAGGTTCAGCAGCGGCTCAAGGCGCACCGGCAGAGCGAAAGCACGTCGGAACCGCTCCTGCTGTAGCTGTGGTGTCCTCCACAGCGAGGAGAGTGCGACGAACGAGACGACCAGCACGATCGCTGCTGCCCAACTGAACAGCCACACCGGGATCGGCAGATCGGCCTTCCCGACAATCCCGTGCGCCAACGCGGTCTGCGGGAAAAGAACGCTGACGCTCAGCAGACCCGCGACGCTCAGCAAACAGCGTCTAAACCTCCGCGCGACGCGGGATGACGACCCGCACCCACTGAGCATATAGGACCGCCGGGTTCGTGGGTGCGGGATCGACATTCCGTTACGTCGGCTCGCCGGGCTACACAGTGCTCTTGCGACGCGAGGCCGCAAGAGCGCCGAGACCCACGATCAGGCCGAGCGCGCCGAGGATCAGCGCGGTGATGCCAAGGCCCTTGCTCGCGCCGCTACTCGCTGACTTCACGACAGCAGGTGCCGGTGCGGACGTGGATGAGCTTCCTGCCGTTTGTCCCGCTGTCGGGCCTGCCTCGTCGCCCGCGATGTCTTGGATCACGCCGCCCTTGGCCGTGACGTTGATCCGCGGTGAGGGATGTTCGGCTTCAAGCGACGGTGATATCCAGTGGACGACCTGTCCGTTGCTGTAGGTCTGGACGGTCCTGAATTCAAGGGCCTTGCCGGTCGCGTTATCAGGGATCGCCAGTGAGAGCGGGAACTGGATGAACTGGCCGTTGTTGACCTTCCCGAGCGGGCCGGTCCACGTCCACACGATCTGAGAGACCTCTGTGTCGATCGTTTCGCCGTCTTCTTTGATCGGGGTCGCCAGCTTCGTTTCGATGACCTTCGTTGACCAGCCGGGGACGTTTTCGTAGTCAACGCCCGTGAAGCCCTGCGGGAACAGCACGTCGACCTTCTTGATGTAGGCGCCTTCCTGCTCGCCAGGCACGCGCACGTCGAGCGTCGCAAACGCGCCCGCAGGGATCGTGTTGGGATGCAGACTGATATGTGCCTGCGCGCTAGCAGGGACAAGTAGTGCTCCTGCCGTGAGCAGCAGGGCGAACTTCTTGGATTTCATGCTTGATGTACCTCCTGAGTAAGTGCCTGAAAAGAAAACTGGACTAACCAAGACTCAGGGGTGGTGCGCGCCCTGCGAGCGCCGACGCAAGCAAGCTGCCGCCCCGAGGCATGTGCGCCAAGGCGAGGCGGGGCACCGTGAACGTCGGGGTGCCGTACCGTCGCTCGGTGCGGCGCGAGAGCGCCACGAGCAGCCGCTCGCCCGGATAGTGCCCAAGCCACAGCAGCACGAACACGAACAAGGCGGGGGCGAGGTAGCCAAGCCCGAGCGTCAAACCCGGGACGTGCGCGAACGATACGCCTACAAACACCATGACGCCGACGATGAGCGCAATGTTCAGATGCCTGCGATTTGGCGTGTTCATCCGATCGGCACCTTCACCGTGCGACTGAACTGTTCAAATTCAGAGATACGGTCGATGATTTCGATATCCCACGTACCACCCGGGCTCAGCACCGCCGAGTTCAGGACGTAATGCCCCGGCCCCGCCACGATCGGCTTGAGCACCAACGGCCCGATCCCCTTAGAAGGCAGCTTCGCGGTGGCTGTGAGTTCCTTAGTCGCGGTGAACTGGGCGCCGGTCTTGGCGTTGATGAGGTAGAGATGGATCGTGTTCAGCCCGACCTTCGCGGGTTCGACGGTCATCTCAAGCTCAGCCGAGCCGATCGAGGTGTTCACTGAGAACGGCCCCGTCGCGGCGTCGATCGGCGGTGCATAGCTGATGAGCGCGGCGGTCACGCCGAACACGCACAGCATCAGCGCGAACTCGCCGCGCATCGTGCGGCGAGCCAACGCCCCGATCCCGCCGGGCGACTGCCCGTCGCCCACCAAGCGTTCAAGTGCCGGGATGACACGTTCGCGGTTGATGAAGCCGAAGCCGATCAGGCAGGCCAGCAGCACGACCTTGACGATGATTAGCGCACCGTAAGTCGTGTGCAACAGCCCGTGAATGCTGCGCACGTCGATGTATGCCTGGATCACACCCGTCACGGCAATCACGACCACCGCGCCCAACGCGATCGGCGAGAACCGCACGAGCGTCGCAAGCAGCAGTCGGCTACGCTCACCGCCCTCGAGCTGGCGAGTCGCACCAGGCAGCGCGAGCAGCAGGCAGGCGATACCTCCGACCCACACGCTGCCCGCCAGCACATGCAGAGCGTCGGACGGGAAGAACACGGCGACCGGGCTCTCGATGCTCGCATGGCCCGCCAGTGCCGGGGTGATCGCCAGGTATAGAGCACCGATCCCAAGCAGCGCGAGAATCACACGCGGCGGGCGCGGAGTCAGCGCCAACTCATCGGTGCCCCGCGAGCTGGCTCCTCGCTCCGGGATCGCGTCCCTACCCATAGCCCTCGCCACTACCAATATGGCGCCGAGCAATAGCCAGTCGATCGCGCGCAGGCCCCACACCTTGCCGAATCGGCTTTCCAGCGTGTTTTCGATGATCGAGCTTTTCAACGAGGCCCACAGCGATACGCCTGCCGCACTCGCGCCCTGCAACAGCACCCCAAGCACGCTCACGATCACCCCCAGCACGATCGCCACTGCGAACAGCCGCCAAAGCCGCGAAGCGAACACGCGCGAAGCGAGCGACCATCGCTCCTCCGAGCCCGCGACCGCCACCGGGCCCGGCATCCAAGCGAAGAACAGGAAGACCAGTCCCCCCACCATCAGCGCAAGCGTCAGGTAGTTCAGTCCACGCACCACGCCGAAGGCAACCTTGGTGACTGTGCCGCTCTCGTTCTTGCCGATCAGCCCGGCCACTGTCACTTTCGAGGAGGCGCTTGGATGGCCGATGCTGAACACCAGCCCGCCGTAGACGATGTGCGTATCGGCAGAGATCACCCGATAGGTGCCGGTATAGGTGCCATCGGGTAGACCAGATTTGAGCCCTACGCCCATCCAGTGCTCGTTACCGTTGGGATGCGAGACGTTCAGGTCATCAACCTCATCGCCCTGAGCGTTATAGACACGCACCGCGCCGAGCGTCCCGCCGACGTCCTGGTTGAACTCGAAGATCACCTCTTTGGGCTGGACCTTGACCGTTGAGCCCGACACTGGCGAGGTGCCAAGCAACTGCGCGTGCGCCCACGCCGCCGGAGCGCTACCCAGCAGACCGGCCACAGCGAACACGAGTACCAATGAGCCCCCAAGACGGCGACTCCGAAGTGGACGCGAGGCCGTTTTCTCGTTGTTATTCACGGGACTTACCACGCCTCCCTCACAGGACGGTCAGGCCCGCCGGGAGAGCTTGTCGTCGTGCTCACCGCCGGGTCCATGCCCCGCGGACCGCGCCTGCGCCTGCGCACGACGAACACGAACGCGAGTCCTGCGAGCACGAGCACGACCAGCGCCACGATCGCGGCGAGAGGGGTCTTGGTGCCTTCCTCGGGAACCCAAAACAACTGACCATCTACGGTCCCCGGCGTTGCTCCCACCTTGATCGGCACCCGCCAGTTGAAAATCTTGGTGCGCTTGCCCTTGTTCTTGACCTGCGGCGGCAGCGCCGGGGACATCCAATGGATGCGATGGTCATGCCATTCAAGCTGCCCCGTGCGATCAATCACCGTCCAGTCGGGCGTCGCGCGCGGTGACGCCGAGGACGGCACGTTCACGTCGCCGTAGAAGTTCTGGTTCAGGTAGTAGGCAGGCGAGTGAGTGTTGACTTCCACCGTCCCGTCGGCCAGCACACGCGCGTAGGGTTCGCCCTGGTAGCCGTAGACCGTGACCGTCTTGCCCGTGTGATTGGTCAGCACCAAGCGGTCGGCGAACTCCAGCACTTCGAGGTTCAGGCCGGGGACGCTCGGCGCGATGGTGGTGATGTTCGAGCGGTAGTTGTAGTTGCTGCCCTGATCGTTGATCGGATCGCCGCTCTCCTTCACGGGAGTCGGCGTGCTGCTCTGTGCTTGCGCCACGGCCCACGGCCCCAACAGCAGGGCGCTGAGCGTGGCAACGATAAGACGACGGGACATTGAAGGCTCCTCGCATACGTGCCTGTATGGGCTAACCGAGAGCCCTGCCACCACGAACAGACGCATGTCCATTCGACTCGCGGCAGGGGTCCTCCGGGGACGAGCAGCCAACGCCCGACTCGGGCGCGAAAGGGTCTAGCTCGCCGAGAGCTGGAACGGCGGGGGGCGTACAGCCAGCGAGGAGCCCATCAGGCGACCACCGCGCACAGCCAACAGCACCACGCGACGACGCGGAGCCACACAAGAGCGCGGGCGCGGCCAACGGGCCGGCTCCACACGCCGGAGCGCGAGCAGAACACGCTCACCCGGATAACGCCGCGCCAGCAGCGGTATCGCCAGCACGAGCGCAGGCAACAGACACAGGACAGCGTGAAGCACGAGGCCGCACACACTACTCCACTCCTCGCGTCCTGACTCCCACCTCGCCTACGCAAGCTGGCTCGCAACGAAACCGACGTACAACGCGATCACTGCTGCTGCCTCGGGCCTGCGTATCCCGCGCTTCTTTGCCAAGGCCAGCAGGCATACGCAGGTCATACCGACCAGCCAGCCCAGTTGGAGCTTCGCTGTCGATGAAGGCGCCATGAACGTAACGAACAGCGAAGGCACGATCACACCGGCTGCGAGGTTGATCGTGTTGCTGTTGAACGTCTCCCCCACAAGTGCCTCACCGCGACCCGCAAGGCCCAGCCGGACGGCTGTGACAGCGTTTGGCACGCTCGTAAGTGGCGCCAAGATCAACATTCCGAGCGCTGCGCTGGAGATGCCCCATTGGTCGCCGAGCGTCAGGGCTGCCTCCACCATCCCCGCGCTGCCCGCCACGATCAACGCCACATCGAGCACGATCAGACCCAGCAAATGATGCGTGGGATCACCGGGGACCGGCTCGTGCTGCCGTGACCTTCGCGGCCGTTGATCGAGCGTGCGGGCAAGCCTTCCGAGGGAGCGGCTTGCCCCACTCACGATCAGCACGTAGGGAATCAGTACGCACGCTGTGAGACTCACCGCCACAGCGGGGGCCAGCCAGTCCACCAGGACCGCGACGCCGATCAGCATCACGCACGCGCTGGACAGAC
This sequence comes from uncultured Solirubrobacterales bacterium, assembly GCA_963744245.1. Classification (GTDB taxonomy): domain Bacteria; phylum Actinomycetota; class Thermoleophilia; order Solirubrobacterales; family Solirubrobacteraceae; genus Palsa-744. The sequence goes on along the minus strand of CAVUST010000001.1, from coordinate 1,444,915 downwards.
CCTCAAGCAGCAGCGTGTCGCGCGATATTCGCACGCTGCCGACCAGCAGTCCGCTGAGGCCGATCATTGCCGCAAGGTTGAAGGCGTTGGAACCGACCAGCACGCCTACGCTCACCCCATGCTCACCCTTGACCAGCGCGAACAGTGCCGAGGAAATCTCCGGGCCATCCGCCGCCAACGCCGTCAGCAAGCCGACCAGGGCCTCGGGAAATCCAAACCGCCGCCCAAGCTGATCCAGCCGGCGCGCAAACAGACGCGCGGCCACAAGCGTCGCCGACAGTGACGCCAAAAACAACGGAACTGCGGCAACTGAGGCCACAGGAAGCTCCTTATGGGTCGGGTGAACATCGCCGACCAGGCTTCCCGGCACACCTTGGGAGAACCATACACGTCGCCCGGTCCATCCGACCGCAAGCCCGGTCCATCCGACCGCAAGCCGCACGCGGCCGGTCTCGTCGCTCGGAAGCTCGGAGAGGGGCTGCGATACACTAACTCGCATACAAACCGACGAGTCGGTTTATGATTCTCATAGGAGCCTGCTGATGCCGAAGATTCGTCCTGAGACCCGCGTAGAGCGTCGCCAGTTGCTGATCGACGCGGCGTGGCGGTGCGCGGCAGTGCGCGGCTTTCGAGACCTCACCGTCGATGACGTTTGTGCCGAGGCCAGTGCGAGCAAGGGCGCGTTCTATGGGTACTTCAAGCAGAAGCAGGACTTGTTGCTCGCGCTGCTTGAGGACGACACGGCTGCGCTCGATCGTGAGCTTGCGCAGATAACGCACGAGAACTCCTCGGGGGTGCAGCGGGTGCGCCGCTTTGCGCGGGTGATGCTTGCGCGCGGTGACGATCCGGCGCGTGTGCAGGTTCGCGCCGATCTTTGGGCTGAGCTGTTGACCGACGATACGGTGCGGGGCCGACTCGCTGAGGCTACCCAGCGCAGGCGGGAGCTTGTGCGCTCATGGATCGAGGAAGCAGTGCAGAGCGGTGAGCTGGTGGCGATCCCAGCGAACGCACTCGCGTCAATCCTGCTCGCGCTGACCGACGGGCTGATGCTGCACGGCGCGCTTGACCCCAGCGGGTTTCGCTGGCGCAACATCCACCGCGCGATCGACGTGATGCTCGCCGGCCTTGAGGCGGAGTGACACCAGGAATGTCCACTGTGCAAGCAGGAACGGACGGGATGCCCTGGCGAGCGCGCTTGCGGCGCTCGGTCATAAACGGCTCGACGGGACTGACTGTGCTAGCGCTGCTCGTCGGCGTCGGCGCCGGCATAGGAGCAATCGCCTTCCGGTACATGATCCTCGGCGTCACCTACCTCTTCAGCGGCCATCGTGACTACAGCGCCGCCGGGCACGCTGCCAACCCCTTGATACCGGGTCTCGGCATTTGGTTCGTGCTGATCGTGCCCGTGCTCGGCGGCCTGATCTACGGGCCACTCGTCTCACGCTTCGCACCGGAGGCACGCGGTCACGGCGTGCCAGAGGTAATGCTCGCCGTCAACAAGCTCGGCGGACGGATGCGCCCACAGGTGCCGATCGTCAAGTCGCTCGCCTCAGCGCTCTGCATCGGCTCGGGAGGCTCGGTCGGCCGGGAGGGACCGATCGTGCAGATCGGCTCCGCGCTCGGCTCGCTGACCGGGCAGATCATGCGCGTCCCGGAGTCAGAGCTGCGACTGCTGGTCGCGTGCGGCGCTGCCGGTGGCATCTCAGCGACGTTCAACGCTCCGATCGCAGGAGTGTTCTTCGCGTTGGAGCTGATCCTGCGCAACTTCGAGACCCAATCATTCGGGCTCGTCGTCCTCAGCTCGGTCGCCGCAGACGCGATCGGACGAGCAGCTTTCGGCTCCCACCCGTTCCTGTCGCTGCCCACATTCAACTTCAGTTCTCCACTTGAGCTTGTCCTGTACGCGGGCCTTGGCGTGCTCGCCACCGGCGTCGGGCTTGGTTTCGTGCGCGTCCTATACACGGGCGAGGACATCTCAGATCGGATATGGGGACACCGCCCGAACTGGCTGCGCCCGGCCGTCGGCGGCGTACTGCTCGGCTTGCTGCTGCTCGCCGTCCCGCAGATGTACGGCGTCGGCTATCCGGTGTTGCAGAACGCGGTCGCCGGCCACTACCTGATCCTCGCGCTGCTCGGTCTACTCGCGGCAAAGGTGCTCGCCACGAGCCTGACAATGTGGATCGGCGGTTCAGGCGGCGTATTCGCCCCTTCACTGTTCATGGGCGCGATGCTCGGCTCCGCCTACGGTGCCATCTTCCACCACCTCACACCGCACCTCGCCCCCGCCGCCGGGGCCTACGGGCTAGTCGGCATGGGCGCGGTGTTCGCCTCCGCCTCGCGCGCCCCAATCACGGCGGTCATCATCATCTTCGAGCTAACCGGCGACTACCACCTGATCCTGCCACTGATGTTCGCCATCGTCGTCGCCACCGCCCTCTCCAACGCGATCACGCGCGACACCATCTACACGCTGAAGCTCCGCCGTCGCGGCATCGACCTAGACGCCTCGCACACACCCAACCCGATGACGCACATCACGGTCGGCGAGGCGATGGGCAACCCTCCATTCCCACTGCGGCCACAACAGCCTCTGGACGAGCTGATCGCGCGATTCGGCTCTGAGCGAACAAATGCCCTGCCCGTCGCTGACCCGGACGGCAAGCTGCTCGGCGTCGTCGCGGCAGGCGACCTAGAGCGCACGATCGCCCGAGACACAAACGGTCAGCAGAACACCGCAGCCATACTCATGCGCGAGGCGCCCACCCTGCACGAGGACGACTCCCTAGAGCAAGCCATCCTCGCCCTCAGCGCCACCGACGATGAGGCACTGCCCGTCCTGACTCCCGAAGATGACCGACTAATCGGCTGGCTCACCCACCGCCGCGTGCTAAACGCCTACCGCCAGCACCGCAACATCTAAGAGCCCAAGGAGCGTCGGCGACCTTGAGTTACTTCGGCGGCCTCGATGGCTCCGTGGTAAAGCCGCAGATGTTCGCGGGACGACCTTCTCGGGACTCTCGCCCATAGTCGTGATTGTCGCCATCCACTCGCGGGCGACTGCGGTCCGTTTGCGGTCCGTTTTTGCTCTCCCTGCGGTCCGTTTGCGGTCCCCAGACCAACGAACAGCCCCGAATACAAGCGAATACCGCCCCGCGAGGCCCAGCGTTTTCGGGGGTTTTCGCCCGTGTTCGCTGGCCTTCGCGGTTCTCTAACCAATCGGGGCGAACGGTTAGACTTGGCTTTCCTATGCGGTTTTCGGGCCGTCGTCTACGGATTTCCTACGGCCATACCGCGCGGATGCCGGGCGTCGCACCGGCTCGTGCCGCCTGTATGCCATCGTAAACGCGCGTATCCACAGGGGTCGCGCGTCCATGGTTGGGGCACACGCACGTCGTCTCCCTGCGGATAGTCCGGTGGTTAGGAATCCCCAGCGTCCTTGGCGACGGGACCTGTGCTCTCAGCGGGCACACCCGCCTCGCGCAAGAGCTGTGTGCCCTCGCCTGGGAGTCCACCCCCGGCGACGATGGCCTGCGTGTTCTCGCCAGCGATACCGCCGGCTCTCTGCGCAACGCTCGTCCCCTCTCCGGCGATGGGCTGGTTTCCAGCCGACATAGCTGGCGAGGTCGAGCCCTCGCCTGCGATGGGCACGTCTCCCCCCGAAGCGACAGGCGCTTGTGGTGTCCCGTCGGCCCCTGTGTTGCTGTCCTCGCTCATGTTGCTCAGTTTAGACGACGCTACCGACGGCGGTAACGAGGAGCCCTATCACCAGCAGACCAAAGCCAAGCCCCGCGCACACGAAGGTCTTAGTCGTGGCGCGCGCCTTCTCGTCATTGACTGCGCGAGCAGCAAGGAAGATGTCTCGTCGGCCAGCGGCGATGTGAGCGATAGCCTCGGACGGCTCGCGCTTGAGGGCGTTGGGTGTCGTTCGGGACTGCACAGTTGCGACGTCGATCCCGCGATAGAGCTTCGGCGATAGCGCCCTGAACGCGATGACGACTGCTGCAAGCAGAGAGCACGCGGCAAGCCCGATACACGCTCCCAAGGCAATCAGGAACCCCCGCGGCAGGTGGCCTGCTGCCAGAACCGAACCCCCCAGACCGCCACTGATCGTGATCGATACGCCAGAGAAGGCGGCAAGCTGCGTCAGCTTGCCGTCGATCGTCCTCATGCGATCGTCCTCCTCGGACAGGTCGTGCGTGCACGCATCGAGCGTCGCCCGCACCGTCTCAAGGTTGTAGTGCTCCGCCCCCGTCATGGCTGGAGCCTAGACGACGCGATAGGCCCTGCAAAAGCGCGCAACCACGCAAGCACGAGCCCCCCGGAACCACCGACTCGTGGGGCGGGGACTTCTGAGCGCGCAAACGCTACGGAATCGGCCACGACACATACCGCGCCGCAATCAACGACTCGATCTGCTCAGTCTCCAGACCGATCTCCCGCAGCAAGCACGCTTGCATCAGCACATGGAGCCTGCGCGTCGAGTCAAACGTGCTGAGTGCAATCTCCTCGGGGCTCAGGCTTCCCGGAAGCGTCAGGTGCGCGTGATGGTCACGCAAGGCACCGATGAGCTGTAGAGCCTTTCGGTTGGCCTTGCTGACGGCCGGATCGATGCCGGCGCGGTTCGCCAGTGCACGGATATTCCACTTCTTCTCCCCCGGCTTCTTCGTGCCCTTCCAGTAGCCCTCGGCCGCTGTGTAGAGGGTCAAAAAGCGTGGCGCCGAGTAGGTGGAGTCCTGCTGGATCGTTTCGCAGAACAGGCCAAGCGACGGCTCGCTCAGCCGCCAAGCGGCCAGCCACCTACGGATCGCGTCGCCCTCATCCGCCACGTCCTCAGCCCGAAACAAGAAGTGTCCGGGGCCTGGCCGCCACTCGCGCTCAAACGATTTGCGGTCGTCTCGGAGCAAGACGATTTTGCGTTTGGCATCAGGATTGTAAAATGCCTCCCAACGTAGATCGTCGGGCCGATCGGACGCGAAGATGACAAAGCCGAGTAGCGGACTGCCGTAATGGTTCCAGTGATCTTCGATTGTCAGAGGCTCATCGGGCCGGACACTGAACTCCATTGTCGTCTCGATGCAAAACATGGGCGCGTAGCTGACTGTCCAGTCGCCATCTAGCTCTAGGCTGACCTCGGCACCGGGCACGGCGATTCGCAGCGGCTCGGCTGGTTGCATTTCCACACGCGGCCGACTCGGCTCATCCTCGGAATCACCATGAACGAAGCCTTTCTCGGGATACCACTCGTGCAAGCTGGTCGGGCAATAGCTGGCGTAAGTCCACGTCTCGTCTATGTCAGTGTGCGCACCGAGCGCCAGCATGGAGCTCAGAAACCGCGCTGCACGGTTGATCGCCGTCTTTTCAGCCAAGCGCGTCCGCATCAGCGTGACCTTCTCGCCGGCGTGCAGTTGGCCGTGGATGGTCAGGCTGTCGTTGAACTGATTTGGCCACGGGTCGGAGAGGTCAGCCAAAGCGCAGCTCGGCACCCCGCTCGGCATTCCAATCGAGGATGCCTGCTGTCTCGAACTCGGCCCCGGCTGGCTGAAACATTCCGGTCAGCCCTTCTCCTACTTCTAGACACTTCTGAGCATTGGACGGCCGCATGACGAGGAAGTCTGATCGCCACCCCGGATAGGCCCCAGCAACGAGCCTTCGCCCAAACTGGACTCAGACCACCCCCCGCCCACGCCGGTCGTGGGCTTAGGGTTTGATGCCCGCATGTCCGAACTCGACTCGCAAGTCGCCGCCGTGCAGCTTCCGCCCGAGAAGCTGCCCGTATATCACGCTCATCACCGGGCCAAGCACGAGCTGTTGCGACGCTACATGGACGTGTGGATGCCCAAGCTCGGGTTCAGCTATGGCCAAGTCGCGCTCGTAGATGGGTTCGCAAGCGCGGGGCGCTACCGCGACGGGCAGCGCGGCTCGCCGCTTCTGATGCTCGACGCTTACGTCGGGCGCACGGCCGGCGACCGTGCGCGCTTCAAGCGCGGGCCGCACTTCATCTTCATCGAGCGCAGGAAGGACTACGCGCAGCACTTGAAGGCCGAGGTTGAGAGCTACCCGACCACGCACGGCGCGACCGTGGACGTGATCCACGGCAGCTATGAGGCGGAGTTCCCCAAGGTCGTCGCGTATTTGGCGAGCGCCTATCGTCAGCCTGTCCCGACGTTCGCGTTCGTGGACCCGCGCGGCTACGCCGACAACCCGTTCTCGCACATCGCCGACTTCAAGAAGAAGATGCCCAACAAGAGCGAGGTCATGGTGTACCTGCCAGCGGCGTTCATGGCACGGTTCCTGGCGACGGGGATCACCGACGAGGCGCTGACGAAGGCTTACGGCGGTCCGACGTGGGAGGACGCCAAGGATGAGCAGTCGCGCCAGCGAGTCGGGCAGAAGCTCGCTGGACTGTTCGGAGACCGCCTCAGAGAGCGCTTTGGCTGGGTGACGAGCTTCAACGTCGATCCCGAGCGCCACAACGACTACTACCTGCTGTTCGGCACCGACCACAAGGACGGCCTGCGCGAGATGAAGCGCGGCATGTGGAAGGTTGACAAGCACGCAGGCGAAGCCTTCAAGCAAGCCAAGACTGTGCCGGATCAGGGGCAGTTGTTCAGCGACGACGCGGTGGTCGTGCCGCCGGACACGAGCATCCTTGGTGAGTTGCTGCGCGGAGAGTTCGCCGCGCGCGTGTTCACGATCACGGAGGCAGAGGACTTCACGCTTTGCCGCACGAGGTATCTGGACTCGCCGCATTTGCGGCAATGGGCGCTGCGCCCACTTGAGCAGGCGGGCGATATCGCAGTGGTCGAGTCCTCGCGGCGTCGAAAAGGCGACTACCCGACGGGCACGAAGCTGCGCTTCACGCGATAGCGAGCACGGGCCGACGCCGCTTTGGGCTGGGCATGTCGTCCCAATGCCTGCCGGCGAGTTCTCGCCCGCCGCTCTTTGGGCGCTGACCGCCCCACTGCTTGAAGAAGAACGCGACACCCTCGTCAACGCAGCGGTCGCGCAGTTCGGTAGCCCAAGCCGAGTCAATTCGCCGATGACGCGGCCCGGACTCACCACCAACGATCAGCCAGTCGATGCCGCCGAGGTCGAGCCCTTCCAGCGGCCCAAGAAGCGGCTCGGCGGAAATGAACCGCACGGCCGCGGGCACCTCCCGCAGGGCGTCGGCGCGGTGAACGAAGCGGCGGTTCTCGATCGTCACGCCCATCCAGACATTGCGCGGCCACGGAAGCTGCGGCGCAAGTTCGGCCAAGCGCTCGTGGCGCTTGGTCAGGATTTGGAACGTGTGCTGTTTGGCGCGAACCATCACGTCGAACACATCGGCGACGAACTCGTCGGGGATGTCCTCGTGAAAGAGGTCGCTCATCGAATTGACGAACACGACGCGCGGGCGACGCCAGCGCAACGGCACGTCTAGCCGCTCGGGCCACAGGCGCAGGTCAAAGCCCTGCTCGTAGGGGTGCCCTGGCACACCGCGCCAGCGCTCCGCAAACGTCTCGGCGTAGCAATGCGCGCAGCCGGGCGAGATCTTCGAGCACCCGGTTACGGGATTCCAGGTGGCCTCAGTCCACTCGATACGGCTACGGTCGGCCATGTCGAAAGGTTCGGGACGGGTAAGTCGGCACCTGCAAACTCTCGCACAGCACACGGACGAACATGTGTTCGTCTCCGCGGCATGGCAGCAACGCGACTCCATGCTCCACACCACGAGCATCTGCGCGGGCGCTTTGACGACGCGCTCGGGGCCGGCGTGTCAGTCGCGCCGATACTTGTCGGGCATGGATATTGTCGGGATGCCCTCAGCTTCCCCACGTAGCGCCATCCCTGTATCGGCAGTGGCGATCGTCACGGCTCTGCCCGAGAGATGGCGCAGCTCGTGTGCGGTTTCAAGTATCTCGGTGTCAGCGTCGCTAGGGCGCGACCTCGGGCCGGGTTCGATGAAGACCTCAATCGTTGTGTCGTCTCGCACGGCCTTGGGCGTGCCGCCGCTGCCGACGAAGCTGCGGAGCTTCGGGAGTAGCTCGCGGGCTTTCCGACGAATCTTCTCGCTTTCCGTGTACTTCTTGGCATCTAGCTCCTCGATGACCCTCAGCGGCAACACAAGGCGGACCTCAGCCTCGCCAACGACGGCGGGCCAGTTGATGCTATCCGGCAGGTGGTAATGGAGCAGCGCATTCGTATCTACGACCGTGATATGGCCGGACGCAGTACGGCTGCGTTCAAGGCGTCGGGATAGGTCGTCGCGGAGCCGTTCGAGATTCGCTATTTGCCGGCGTGTCTCGAAGTCGATCAGCGCTATCGGTCGCGGGCTGGTCGGGATCAGTTGGTGGGTTTCCCAATACGCGGTCGTCTGGAGCATCGCCAGCGCGTCCGGGTCGTCGGTGAAGTTCGAGAGTTGGCCTTCCGTCGCCTCCACCCACATGAGGTACTGATCGCGGCGGCGCATCATGTAGTCCGCATCGCCCGCTGGCGTCATAGCGCCACGGCTGATACTGCCGGCCAGGTTTCGAGCCGCGTTTGCACACTCCGTCAAGGACTCAATTGCCTTTACGGGGTCTGCGCCGTGCTTTAGATGGACACGCTTTGTCATTGCGCTTTCCAGCGTCGCGGTCGTCGGTCGGCAGCCACGACCATCACCACTACGGCCACCGGATGCAGGAGCTTATCCTCGCTCGGCCCGGTAACGTCTCCCTCGCCGATGGGGCTCACGCCGCCGCTACCGACCTCATTCGATCGCCCCCATCTTGAGGCCGCGGGGTTCGTAGGATGGCGAACGTGGGATGAGCTGCGCGGTAGCGGCCTGTGCGAGGTGCCGAGCGGCCCTGCGGTGTACGTGGTGCTCCGTCCCGCGGCAGGCGCCCCGACCTTCCTTGACACGAATCCGGGCGGGCGGTTCAAGGAGCAAGACCCGACGGTGCCGATCCAGGTGCTGTCGGCGAACTGGGTGCCGAGTTCGCAGGTCGTTTACATCGGCAAGGCGAATGTCGCGGATCGGCGGCTGCGCCAGTTTGCTCGCTTCGGGGCCGGCGAGAAGATTGGACATTGGGGTGGCCGCTACATCTGGCAACTCCTTGACTCCGATCAACTCCTGGTCGCGTGGCACGCAGTCTCGTGGACTGAGCCGGCGCGTGGCTACGAGAAGCGACTACTCGCGCACTTCGCCGGCCTAAACGGTGGAGTCCGGCCGTTCGCCAATCTCACCGGCTAAATCGGATGGCTCACCACCACCGCCTACCACCGCCAGTGCCGCACCACCAAAAGTCCAAGGAGCGTCGGCGCCCGAGATAGTCACTGCCCACCCTTCCCCGCTACACACGCGCCGCAGCGTGGCATCGTTTAACCGACTCAATCACCTTCTCTCTCCTTGGAGAGTTCTTTGACCTTTAGCGATGCCTTCGCTCGACGCTCGATCTGGTGTCCCTGCCACCTTCGCACAGGATGACGAAACAGAAAGCTGACCCGTTGCCAGCGCCCGGACCATCTGTAGTGCCGTTCTCGCCGAGCACGACCGCCAGGGCTTTCGCTCGGAATACGTTCAGAGCCCTTGCTTACCTGCTCACTGAACCCGTTGGCCATCTCTATCCGCCCGCCAGTTAGGGGCCATTCTTTGCGCTGCACGATAAGAGCGCGCATAGTCTCAATCGTGTTGAAGGCAATCGATACATCCAACCACTGCCCGTCATTCAAGGCGGCAAGTAGATCATCACGATATTCCACCCAATGAGTGGGCGTGAGATATGCGACCGCAACCTCCAGGGAGAAGGACGCCGGGTTCTCGCTAAGAAGCAACTCCGCCCTTAGTAGATCGTCCTTGACCAAACGAGCAGCCGTGCGGTAACGGCGATCATCGTCCCGAGTCTCTTTACGCCTCGCCTCACGGGTCGTGAGCCAACTGCCGACGACAACGCCAAGCAGACCGAATCCGCCGGTTATAAGACCAATGGCAAGTTCTTGAGACAAGACAGTCAAGAAGGCTACAGACCGTTCTTTGATCCGCACCCGCGGGCACCGCAGTCGATCGTGACGGCCTATGCGGCTCGGCTGGGTTCTAGGCGACGCGCTCTGAGCCAGAACACGAGGCCGCATACCGCGTAGAGGATGGCGATAGCGATGAGCGTGAACTTGATCGCCGAGCAGACAGCAGCAAACGGAGGGGCGAAACTGCCGCCGTTGCCGGCGAGCGTGAGCAGCAGCGCGACGTTTTCGCTCGCGTCGAAGCTCGCCGCGGCAAGCGCGAAGAACGGGACGACGACACCAATGGCCGCGAGACGCTTCCAGTCACGCGCCCGCGCCATATCGCGGACCGCGAAGCCCGCGAGGGCAAAGAACAGACCGTAGGAGAGCATGTAGCCGTAGTCGAGCAGCAGCGAGAGGTGCGCGGCGCTGCGGCCTTTCGCTCCCCATTCAGCGATGATCTGCGTCGCGCGAGCCCGGCTGCCGGCGAACTCGAAGGCGAGGATCGTTGGCCCGTGCGAGACGTGCGAGGGGTCGATCAGTTCGAGGATCGCTGTGAACGCGACGGTGGCGACCCCGAGCAGGATCAGGGCGCGCTTGCGATGGGGCGTGCTCACGAGCGGGCGGGATCGGCTGCACGACCTTCTTGAAGCTGGCTCATCGTGAATAGCGCACGGAGGTCAAGGCCCTCAGCGGCAAGGTTCTCTCTCCCGCCGGCCTCGCGGTCGATGACGCACAGCACCACTGCGATATCGGCTTCGTGGTCGCGCAGCTCCCGGCAGGACTCGACTACCTGGCCGCCGGAAGTCACCACGTCCTCGATGACCGCGATGCGGCGTCCGGCGACCTCGCCGCCCTCGGCCAGCCGGCAGGTTCCGTAGGTCTTGGCGGCCTTGCGAACAAATACGGTCGGCAGCCCCGACACCTGCGAAGCGACGACGGCCAGCGGCACACCGCCAAGCTCAAGACCAGCGAGCACTTCCACCCCGGCTGGCAGCAGGCCGGCCAGCTCCTCGGCAATCTCGCGCAGCAGTCGAGGGTCAGACTCGAACAGGTACTTGTCGAAGTATTCGCTGCTGTAGCGCCCGAGCGCAGTCGGAACTCGCCCGTGAGACGGGCACGCTTGTAGATGCAGTCGCCAAGCTCGGGCACGGCACGGCAAGCTTATTCGCCGTGGATTCAGTGCGCCTTGAGAACTCCCTTGGGGAGCCTGACGCGACGGGTGAGGATTTCTAGCCCCAAGATGAGCGTGCGGATCACGCCGAGTTGCCCGAGTAGAGCGATCGAGTCGGAGTGCCCTCGATCTTCGACGGTCCTGCCGTCCTCATCGAGACGGCTGATCGTGATGCCTCGGAGCGCGACGGCCCGGCCGTGGTAGGTGCCGTTCAGAACCCACCGAGAAGCGACGCGATTGCCCTCGGTGACCTGCTCCTCAACGCCCATCCGGTAGTCCTTGAACAGCGTCCCGTAGAAGGCAAGCGACTCGCGCCCGCCCTCGTATCCGTGGAAGGTCATGTCGTTGACGTGATCCACGAAGTCCGGGCTGTAGAACTCCTCCATCCGCGATACGTCGCCGGAGCAAACGATCTCGATGGCTTGTCGTGCTTGCGCTGCGTAGTCGTGCTCAGTTGCGTTAGTCATGCGACCGAGAATACACGACAAAAATGTAGTAGTGTTTCGTTCATGGCAGGCCGCCCGAGAAAGACCGATAGCGGGCTCGCGCCGCTTGAGTCCGATGTGATGGGCGTGATCTGGCAGGCAGACTCGCCCGTCTCCGTGCGTCTGGTTCTCGACACGCTGAACAGCCAACGGGACCGGCCGCTTGCCTATACGACCGTTATGACCGTGATGAACCGGCTGGTCACAAAGAACGTGCTTGCGCGCAGCGGCGAGCGACGCCGCTACCTCTACGAAGCGACCGCCGCGGACGCGGCCGGGCTCGCTGTCCGCGACGTGCTTCGAGCGCACGGGGACGCTGCGGTCGCGCATTTCGTAGACGAGGCCCGCACCGACCCTACGGTGCTTCGGCGTCTGCGGGCTCTACTAGCGGAGGACCGATGAGGCTGGATCGGGCCAACCGCAGTTTTCTCGTGTTCGTCGGAGTCGCCTTGCTGTTCGGCGTCACCGTTCTCTGCGGAGCGATCGGGGGCGTGCTCGTGCCGCTGAGCTTGGCGCGCATCTCCCACGGTGGGCTCCTCGAGATGTGGCGCGATCGGGGGTCGCTGCTGGCGCCGTTCGTGTTTTTCGTGTTGATCGCGGTGGGCCTGGGGCTCGGAGCTCGCGCGCTCGTGCGCCAAGCGCTCGCTTCACGAGTGCTGTCGCGTCGCGTGCGCGCACTGGCGAGCACAACGCCCGAGGCTCTTGTGCAGGCAGCGCGGCAAACGGGGCTCGCCGGTCGCGTGGTTCTCGTGGACGCGGCGGACTCGTTCTCGTTCGTCTACGGCTTGATGACGCCCCGCGTAGCGGTCAGCCGTGGTCTACTCGAACGCACAACCGACGACGAGTTGCGCGCGGTGCTTGAGCACGAGCGCTACCACGTCCGCAACATCGACCCGTTGAAGGCTGCAATCGTGAGGGTGCTCTCGGAGGCGCTGTTCTTCTTGCCGGCGCTGGACTCTCTGCGCGCTCGCTATGTAGCCGGTCGGGAGCTTGCGGCCGATCGCCGCGCAGTCGCGCTCTGCGGACGCCGCCCTCTGGCCGGAGCGCTGCTCAAGGTCGTGCGCGGTCCCATCTGGAGCGAGCGGGCGGGCGCCGCCGCACTCTCAAGCCCAGAACTGCTCGACGTGCGCCTCCTGCAACTTGAAACCGGCTCCGAGCCAAGACCCGAAGCGCTCGACGCCAAGGGCGTGATCCTCTCGCTCGCGGGCGCGGCGTTGTTCGCCCTCGTGTTCCTCGTGTCGGTCTCCTGCCTGGGCGGGACAACGGCTGTCTACCACACCACCGGGACCGGGCTGATGTCAGCGACTGGACCCGACGCGCTCACCTGCACCGCGCCCTTTGCCGGCGCGGGACTCCTGATCTATTCGCTGGTCGCCGTGCGCGCGAGACGGCCCCTGAGAGTCTGACTTTAGGCTGATTCTGTGGACCTGCCGATGGCTCCGAGTTGCGCGCTTGACGAGTCCGGGCTGCGCTCGCAGCTAGAGCGCTACCGGCAGGCAGGCTGGAACGCTCGCCTAATCGAGCGGACACCCCGCAGCCTCGTGGCAGACCTCGATAAGGACGTGGACGCCGAGCTAGTCGCGGAGACGGTGGCAATCGAGCGCGAGTGCTGTCCGTTCTTCGCCTTGACCTGGGAACCGGATCGGCGGCGGCTAACCATCTCGGTATTCCAAGCCGCGCACGAGCCGGCCATAGACGCAATCGCGTTCGCCCTGGACCTCCAAGCGTCAGACTGAGCGGCGATGCTGACGGCCTTCGGCGCAGCGGCCGTGACGTTCATGGTGTGCATGTATGCCTTGGAGCAACGCCACCGTCGCTACATCTTCGCCTTCGCCTTCGGGTGCGCCCTATCGAGCGCCTATGGATTCCTTGCCGGAACATGGCCCTTCGGCGTGGTCGAGGCCATCTGGGCCGGCGTGGCACTCAACCGCTACCGCCACTCAGACCCCTACTAGACGCGAGTGCGGCGCGGCCTTGGGCGCCGCCGCCGCGGTCTGTCCGGGGGCGTCGCTACCCATCTGCGCCAATTAGAAAACGAGAGGCCGGACGGGTGTTGGCGCACCCGTGCAGCCTGTTAGCACCGAAGCTCCTACCTTCGATGCCAGGGCCTACCGTAGCTGTGTCTGCGGCTAGGTCGCCTGCTCGCTGGCGGCTTCCTTCGGTGCGTCGAAAGGAGCGCCAATGACGACAGACACCGTAGAGCTACCGGAGTCGGCCCGACGGTTCCACGAGATGTACCGCTCGGACCTCAGTCGAGTCGAGCCAGTCTCGGACGCACAGATACTCGCGGCGATCAACCGCGCCGAAGCACACGACCGCAACCAAATCCCCGACGCCGCCCGGTGGGACATTGCGGCCCACTTGGGTTTCGTACATGACTCGTGGACGACGCGGCGGCTTCGGCCGCAGATCGACGCGCTCAAGTCTGCTGGCCGCATCCGCGACGTTCGCCGTCTTGGCCTTGACTTGGTTGCGTTGACGAGCACTGGGCGTCGGACACTTCGGAGGGCACGCGGCGCCGGGCAGGTTTCCCTGCCTGAGTCTCCCCAACATCGGAGTTGGCGGCACTCGCGCACGATGGCGGGCGACCGGATCGACGGGTTCCGCGAAGCGCTCCGAGCGTCTATGGCCGAGATTGGCGCACTGCTCGACGCGGAACAGGCGCCCTCGGATGCGTGGTTTGAGTTCGGCAAGCGGCTGAGCGCTGAGTGCCGGCGCCTCGGGTCCGCCACGTACTGTCTATCCGAGTGGGCGGAGCCCAACGACGCGCGTGCTGACGTTGACACCGTTCTCGGCCGACGCAACGTGTGGGGCTGGGACAGCGGCTACGGCTGCTAGGCGATATGCGGGCCGGCGCTGTTCGTACTCGGATTGGCCGGAAACGTCTGTCCGGGGGCGTCGCTACCCATCCGCGCCAATTGGACATATTGGGCGGCCGGACGGGGTGTTGGCGCACCCCGCCCGGCCTGTTAGCACCGAAGCTCCTACCTTCGATGCCAGGGCCTACCGTAGCTGTCTGCGGTTCGGTCGTCATGCTCGTTGGCGGCTTTTTTCGGTGCACCGAAAGGAGGCCAGATGACCGCTACACCCACTGAACACCGCGTCCCGCCTACACATGCGCCCGATACCAGGGACCGATGCGCCGCTGCGAATGACGACGCGATTGTGCTGCTTCTCTACGGCGATGAGCAGGTTAACCTCACGCTTGCCGACGAGTTGGAACTGGACGGCTATGAGGTCCGTCGTGCCAGCGACACGGCGAAGCTGCGCGCCGTGTGCGGAGCCTGCGAGGTCGAACTCGTGATCTTCGGGCGCGCGACGCGCCGAGGCACGGGTCTTGACGCGCTGCGCAAGCTCCGCGTAGGGGCGTTCATGCCCGAGGTCAAGCGGGGCCTGCGAACGCTCTGGATAACTCCGAACGGCGACCTCGGCGACGTGCTGCGGGGGTTCGAGGCGGGAGCCGACGACGTGCTGCGCGCTCCCTTCGCGTACCCCGAGCTTCGCGCGCGCGTGCAGGCGCTCGTGCGACGCGACCTCGCTGAGGGGCCTTGCGTGATCGAGTACGGGGAGCTTCGGATCGACACCGCTGCGCATGAGGTCACGATCGGCGCTACTCCTGTCGCGCTGCGCCGCTTGGAGTACGCGCTGCTTGTGCATCTCGCGCGTGATCCTGCCCGTGTCTACACCAAGGACGAGTTGCTGCGGGAGGTATGGGGGTTTCACCTGCCCGGTAGTACGCGGACTCTAGACTGCCACGCTTCGCGGCTGCGGCGCAAGCTCGCACATGCGGGCGCTGGCGGGTTGGTGTGCGCAACTCGTGGCGTCGGCTACCGCCTCGCCGCCGCCTCATTCCGTGTCCTGCCGGCAACGCGCGTTGCGTGACCGTATCGGCTGTGTATCAGCTTCGTATACCGCGCCCACGCGGCGCCGCGCGGCCCGTATAGCTGCCGTTCGTACAGGCAAATATGGCCCCGGCGCGGGATTGCAGCCCCGCCCGAGACCGTGACACAGGAGAGAACGCTCCCATGCACGATCAAAGTAGCTCACCCGAATCCGAAGCGCAGGCGCGTCTTGACCAGGCCGTCCTTCAGATCATGCTCGACGTTGAGCGGCAGCGGCCCATCTCAGAAGTCGAGGTCGCGCGCATCGTCAGCACCCCCGGTCACGTCCCGGCCAGCCTCAAACGCTTGCGGGTAGCGGGCCTCATCCACCGTTGGAACGATCTGGCGACCGCATCGCACGCAGCCACCTACTACCACGAAATCACGCAGCACACGGACCCCGCCTCCACGCACGAGCACCACGCGGACAAAGCCGTGCTGGAAAGCCTGATCGTCCGCGGCAACGACGGTCAGCGCCCGCTCACCGAGCAAGACCTCTGGGATGCGTTCAGCGCAAGGAAAAAGAAGCAGAAGCTCCGCATCGCGGATGCGCTGGACCGCTTGGAGGCCGCCGGGCTGATCGAACGCCGGGGCGGGCGGTCGATCGCTTCCGAGGTCGCCAGAACCCTCGACCGCATTTTGTCGCTCTGACGAGGGGGATCAGATCATGCGTATAACCGAGCTTGACCTGAGTCCTGCGGCTCGCCTCTGCTTGGAGGTAGCCGACATCTACGAGGTTGACCGGCTCCTTGAGCATGGGGCCGGACGGCTGATCCAGCGCCCCGAGTTCAGCAAGGGCGCCGAGCTATACGAAATCGTCCGCGAGCTACACCGTCGCGGTCTGACGTTCTCACGACCCGGAGGGCACATACAAGGGGAGCGCGAGCTTGAGATGTTCCGTCTGCGAGCGGTCGTCGGGCTCTCCCTTGATGAGATTGGCGAACGGTTCAATCTCACTCGTGGACGTGTCCACCAGCTCCTTCGCCTGCACTTCCGACTGGACGCAGTACCACCCGCGGCGAAAGCCCACCGGCCACGGGCGACCTACCACCGCCCGCACACGCTCAAGGACCGACACCGGCTGTACCTCTTGGCGCGCGTAGCAATACAGCGCCACTACCGCAGACCTCTCACGGTCACGGCGGTAGCAAGGGCGCTCGCCAGTTCGCCCAGGCAACTCCAGCGGGCATACGCTCAGTTCAGCGACAGCACTTTCCATGAAGACCTCACGGCCCGACGGATGGACGCTGCCGCCGAACTGCTCTCACAGCCCGCGATCCCGGTGCGCGATGTGGCAAGCCGGATCGGCTACTGCCACCCGTCGCACTTCGCCCGCGCGTTTCAGCAACGCTATGGCGTTTCACCCTCAGCGTTTCGCGCGGAGTCGTGTCGTGCCGAGCCTCACAACCGCGTGGAGGGCCAGCTAATCCTTGCCGTGCAACCGCCAGAGTACGACTCGTGCGTGGGCCGCGTGCATATCGACTCGGCGGACGCTAGCTTTGCCCGAGTAGCTGTCGGTACATGACTCGTGTCTCGCGCGCCGGCTCAAGGCCAAGCTGTTCATCGAGGGAGCGGGTCAGCTCGTCGTAGCGGCGGGCGATCGACTCGCGCAGTCCGAGAGCGTGTTCGGCTTGGAGCGCAAGGCGCCAGCTTGGCTCGTGCAGCCCATCGAGTGCGATGGCTTGGTCAGCCATTTGGAGCGCGCCACGCGCGTCGTCGCGTCCGAGTCGTGAGCGTCCCACCCGCTCAAGCAGATCGACAAGGGTTGCGTGGAGTACACGTAGCTCTCCCTCGGCCCATAGGTAGTCGCTGCCCTCTAGCGGTTCTCCTCGCCAGAGCGCCAGCGCGCTTTCAAGGGCGGTCGGGTCGTCGCTCGTGTCGCTGTTCGTGGTGAGTAGGCGGTCGAGGTCGTCGAGGTCTACGCGGACCTTTGAGCGGTCAAGCTCGTAGCGCTCGCCGTGGTGGACCCAGGCATCCCCGAGCGCCTTTCGGGCCTCGGTGACGGATTGCCAGAAGCGGGGTCGTGTGCGCTTGGGGTCTTGTGCGGGCCAGATAGCCTCGATCAGCTCGTCTCGGCTGCCGCCTTTGGGGTGAAACGCCAAGTAGGCCAACAACTCGTGAGTCGCCGCGCGCTTGATTCGTCCGAGCAGCCCGTCCATTGCGAGCGGGCCGAGCACGGCAATCGAGATGGTGCGCGGGTCGTCCTCGCTCAGCGCCTTCTCTCCCCCGGCTTGTAGGCTCGATGATGGCGATGGGGCCGTGGATCGGTCCTCGACTAGCGGCGCTGAGACGGTTAGGACGTACCGGCTGGGACGAGCACGCCCGCCCGCGAGACGTTGTGTAGCGGACGCTCCTCGGCTTGGCAGAACGCCGGGTACTCGCCTCGCAGTTGGCGTGACGCTCCGTATCGCCCGGATGAAAACGATGGCTGCGAGGCAAGCAGCTAGCACCCATGCAGCGCAGGTCACGACCTGTTCGACCTCATTTGTCGTGATCGGGCTCGTGAGCGAGCCGGATAGGTGTGGCAATGCGGGGCGAATGAGGCCAAGTCCCAGGAGGCCAACGAGGGCGATCGTGGCCCGCGCCATCGCCCACGATCGCCTAGTTGCTTGGCTTCTCATATCAAGAGTGCCAGCAGGGAGCCGGCGGCCATGAATGGTGCGAGTGGCAACGCGAGGCGAAAAGCCTCGCTTCCGCGTCGGATGATGAAAAGCAACACGACGACGACGGCAAGCTCGACCGCGAGCATGATCGCCAGAAGTGTCGCGCCGTGCAGGCCACAAAGTATGAGAAGTGCGAGCTTTACATCGCCCATGCCGAGCCATGCGGGACGCAAGAGGCTCCCGAGAAACAGCAGAGCTATGAGGAGGCCACCACCGACAAGGCTGCTTAGGCGTATCCCATCTAGTAGTGAGAGCATCGCGCACGCGGCCGTAGCAGGGAGGACGATGCGATTGGGTATCCGATGCTCTCGCAGGTCGTAGCGAACTATTTGGCCGAGTGCGCCGCCGAGTATGGCGAGGCGCACGAGCGCGATCGGGTCGGAGCCAAGCTCAGCGCCGATCAGCAGAAACGCGAGAGCGCCCGCGATGGTGGATATTGCGAGTGCTGGTTTCACGGTTGGCGGGGTGCTGCCGTCGCGTGGGCCGAGATGGTGAGCGAGTGCAGGCCGACAACGCCGAGCAGGATGGTCGGCACCGTGCGAGTTACGGTGACGGTCACTTGGCCAGTGGTTGCAGTCGCTTGGCCGGTGGTTGAGGGGTTGGCGGTGATCGTTCGGAGTGCTTCTGCGCGGGCTTGGCTAGGGTCAAGCTCAAGATGCCCGGCGTGCAGTTCGGGAATGTCGATGGCCTGACTGCCTGACAGCGCGGCGTCGTCCGCTATTGAGGTCAGTTGCCGGCGAACGAGGAAGGCGTGCCCTACGTCCACACCCAGACCGATCACCATGATGACGGCGAGTGAGAGCAGGAGGCCGCCGATCAGGACGGAGCCGCGCTCTCCGTACAGCCGGTGACGTAGAGAGGGAGTCATGGCGCCGGCTGCAAGATGCTTCGGTAGCGATCGACGGGAGCGGATGCGGTGCTACGCACGACGATGGTCCCGAAGTGCCCGAGCAAGGGCAGCGTGCCGATTGGAACGCTGGTAGTAACTTGGGCGCTCATCACTTCGCCTCGCGCGTATGCGCCGGTTAGGCTCAGCGTCAGCGGTGTAGGTGATCCGGGCTGTTCGCGTGCAACCGCTTCGGTTGCGGCAGCATGAGCCGCCGATGGGTTGGGGGCTTGAGTCGCCGAGAGCACCGCATCGTTGGCGGCCTGCTGGCCGTCTACGTGGGCAAGCTCGATCCGTGCGTATAGAGGCACTAGGAACATCAGGGGCACCAGAACGGCCGCGAGCAGCAGCACGCCGCTGATAATTGCCGCTTCGCCGCGCTCCTCTCTGAGTCTGCTTACGAGGCCGCGCATGGTCATTGTTCGTCCTGTGGGTAGCGCTCCAATGGGGCGCTCGCGGTTGCGGTAACGGTGGGGAGCGCTAGGTCCACGCCGGGAAAGAAGTGGGGCGCCGATCCTTGTACTACGACCGTCACTGTGCTGGTATTGCTGTGAACGGACGGCCGCAGGTGTGAGCCGATGCCTCCGGCGGCGGCGAGAATCGCATCGGCGCGGGCGATGCCCGCGCTGGTCCCTTCGGAGCTGGCTGCCTGCGCGCCTTCTTGGGCCGCCGCGTGCGCGACTGACCCGGCGTGTGCGAAGGCTAGAGCTTGGACCGCGACGCCGACCGTGAGTAGTACCAAGCCGAGTGCGAGCAGTCCCGAGATGAGCGTGTCGCCGCGCTCAGAGAAAAGCCGTTCCCGCATTGACATCTTGCGGCGTCCTATTTCATTTCATTGACGAGCTTCTGTCCGGCGTTCAGGACTCCCGGCCCGACGATTGCGAGGACTCCTGTCGTGATAACGACGATGCCGATAGCGAGGACAACCCATGTGACAACTTCGCCGCGCTCGTCGCGTGCGATGCGTTGCCTGACGCTGAGCCAGATTCTAGTGAGGATGCCCATTTTCTTCTCCTTTCAGGGGTTAGATCGTTTGGGCGAGCAAGTGAAGAAAGCCAAAGGAAACCCACAAAACAACGACGGCGATCAGCGGCGCCAGCGGGAGGTGCATCGCTAGGTGGGCGCGATCGGCTGCGCGTTCTAGGTAGCGGTTCTGCTCGGCACGCATCTCTCGTGCTTGGCCGCGTAGGAACTCGCCGTAAGGGCTCTCCTTGGCCGCTAGTAGTTCGGTGAAGCGCAGGAACATCGGCTCGCCGCTCTCTCGCGCCACGGCAACTAGAGCGTCGCGCTCGCCGAGTGCGCGGTCGCGGCGGGCAAGTGAGAGGGCGTTTGTCAACTCGTCTCCGAGAACGCCCTCGCAGTCCCTAGCGGCCAGCTCTAGCGCTTGTCTGAGCGACTGCCCCGCTTGTAGGGATAGGGTCATCACGGCCAACGCCTCGGGCAAGTCGAGGAACAGGGCCTCGCGCCGTTTCTTGGTTTCGACACGTAGCGACAGGTCGGGCAGAAAGAAGCCGATCACGGCCAGAACTAGAACGACAATCCCCGGCGGAAGTTGACGAGCGAGGGTCGCATAGGGCGCCAAGGGGATAAACGGGACTGCGAACGCGAGGAGTGCTTTCTTGGCGAAGAACAGCCCTACCGAGTCTTTGTTACCGGCGCGGCGCAGTCGGCCGTCATAGCTGGCGCTTACGTTTTCAATCCACGCGCGGACGGGCGCGGGAACGCTCCCGCTGATGTGTCCCGCGCCGCGGGCGAGTTGCCGGGTACCCTGAGCGGTGGCAAGACGTGCCGATAGTGCTGGGCGTCGCCGGGATAGAACGTACTCACACAGCAGAAGTCCGCCGACGACTAGGCAAAGCGATGAGAAAAGCAGCGTGCCGTTCATTGGCTGCGCTCCGATCGTGTGCTACGCGGCTCGGGCACCTGACCAAGACGACGCATCAGGAGGTAGCAGCCGAAGATCAGCCCGCCGCACAACAGGGAGATGACAGTGCCAGCGGTGGTCCGGTACGCGGCGAGAAAGCCGGGTGAGGAGACGCCGATCAGTAGAAGAATCACTATTGGGCTGAGAGCTAGAATCGCGGCTTCCGTGCTGAGGCTCGCGGTGCGGGATCGTGCCTTCTCGCGGGCCTCAAGGCGCTCTGAGAGCACGCCTGCCAGTTCGCGCAGAACCGGGGCTAGTCCGCCAGTGGGCAACTCAAGCAGGGCGGCACGGAGCAACAGTGCAACCGAGTCGGTTGTGCGCTCCCCTGGTCGGCGTAGCCCGTCAAGTGCGTTCGTCAGATCGGAGCCGCGTAGCCGGGCTCGAAACGCGGAGAAGTCGCCGCGCAGCGCCGTCGGTCCCGAGTCAGCCACCAACGCGACCGCCGCCGGAAATGCCAGCCCGGCCTCCAAGGCGTCTGCTAGTTGGCCGAGCACCGCAGGCCAGGCCCGCTCACGCTCTCGTCGTAGGCTCTCGCATCGAGCGCGCAACCACGCGACCGGGGCGACTACCGCGCCGAGCACCGCGGCGATGATGACGGCCGGCACGTCCACGATCCACCACACGAGGACGCCGGCCAGCAGCCCGCAGGCTCCAATGCCGACGATGGCTGCGCCGGGAGAGACGGGCATGTCTGTGTCATCGAGCAACGTGCCTAGACGCTGCGCGCTCGCGGGCAGCGTCACGCGCACGCCGGTCACATGCAGGAATAGGAGTGCTACGCCAGCGGCAAATATCAGGCCGAGCAGAAAGCCGGTCATGTTCCACCTGCGTTAGTGAGAAAGGCGCGCGCCTCGGTGACTGGATAGGTCAAGGTCGCTGCCGTCGTCCTGCTCGGGAGTGGTCCGCTGGTCGTTATGGGACCGCTCGCTTGAAAAGACACGCGCCATTCGATGACCGCTTGCACTTCGTACCCGTTGGGTCCACAGCTTGAGGCGACGTTGGGGTCATGGCCCTGGTCTTCCGGCAGGCAGCGTGTTTGGTAGACGTGCAGAACGGCGTCCTGTGGCGTCGGTCCTGGTCGATAGGCAACACCTGGACCGCCGACAACGGTTTCCCCTTCACCGAAGTTCCAACGGACGGCCCCGATGGAAGCGGTCACGGTGACACTCTCGCGTCCCGCTGACGTTGAGAGTGACTGCTGCGATGGTGTTGGCGAAAGCCAGAACCATGAGGCGGCGCCAGTAAGACCGGCCGTATGCTTGGACGGGCTCGATTCAATTGCGCCTGCGGGTAGGTTTAGCCGGCTTGCGACGGTCATGGCTACGATGGCGGGAGTGACCGCAGGCTGAGCCGTCGCGGGTTTTTCCGGGGCTTCCGGTGGTGGGGCGCACGGGATTCTTCTCGGTTCTCTGACGCACGCTGATTCAGCTTCGGGCGCGCTCGATGATGATGGTTCACCACTACCGAGCGATTCGCTAGAGCCTGATCGGCCTTCGCTGCCGCCCGGAGCGCCAGGCACGGATGAGGAGACGCGAACCGAGGCACCGACCGAGGCGTGGCTTGGACCTTCCTGCTGCGAGGCAAACCCAACCCGATAGCCCGTCGCGTAAGCGGCGCTCGCGGTGAGTAGCACGGCTATCACAATCACGATCAAAGGGCAGACTCTCATTTGACGACCGTCAGCTTCCAGACGACAAACCGCGTCTCGCTGCCTACACGGTGGAGCGCTACCTGCGCCGGTTCCTTGAGCGTCATCACCCGACCTTCCGGGCGCCCGTTTTTATAGACCCTCACTTGGCCTCCGTACACGATCGAGGCGGTTGCGCTCAGGTACGACGGATTTAGCCGTATCGAGTGAATCTCTACGCTGCTCGTCAGCACGCGAACGCGCACCTTCGCCCTCTTACGCTGAGCGGCCGATCCGCGCAGTCCGGCCAGTGCGGGTCCGGCCGTGGACTGAGACGCCCACGACGGGATTGCGTTGTTCGAGAGCACGTAGTCGGACACCTTCGCGTTCTGTTCAATTGCCGTGCGCACTGCCTGTTCGAGCGCGACGGTTGGGCTCGGCTGTACCGTGCTTGTCTTTGTCGCCGCGACCGTCGCATGGCCACTCTCGCCGCCGCAACCGGCGACGAACAGGCAGGCAACGAGTGCGAGCAGCGGACTTCTCATTGCGGTGGCGTGAAGCCAACGGCTTCGAGGTCGGGGAGGAAGCGGGGTCCAGGCGCGACCCATTGCAGGTCGGCGCCAACGCCGGTAAATAGAGGGTTGAGCGTCATGCGGCGTCCCTCGATGCCGGCGACCTCGACTATCTGGTCAACGTGGCGGGGGAGAAAGTGTCGCTCTCCGGTGTCGTAACTGCGGGGGCGGTCGCAATGAACAACGAGGTCAATCTCGCGTATCCAGTCGAGGGCTTGGTCTGCCTCGATCCTTGCGCCTGATGTCAGAGCAAAGCGTGCGAGATTCATCAGGGCGTGCTCGGCAGACTCGCCATGAACACTCGTCATGCCGGCATGGCCGGTGGCGATAGCCCACAGCATCGCCATCGTCTCGGGTCCACGGCACTCACCGACGATGATGCGGTGAGGGTTCATGCGCAGGGCGTCAGATACAAGGTCCTCAAGTGTTTCGGCCTTGAGGCCATCTACGCTCGCGGGCCGGGCCTCGTAGCCAACGCAGTTCGGTAGGACCGCTGGCAGGTGAAGCTCGGCTGAGGACTCGCATACGACGACGCGATCCGTTCCCAAGATCGCGCGGCCTAGCGCATTTATGAGGGTTGTCTTGCCGGCCGATACGCGCCCGGCAACGACGATATTCTTGCCTGCTCGGACACAAGCGGCTAGAAAGTCGGCGGCCTGCTCGCTTAGGAAGTCGAGCCCGACAAGCTCGTTCAAGGTGCCGGCCGGGAGGCGGAACCGACGGATCGAGCAAATCGTGTGGCCGTTAGAGGAGACGGGCGGAATCGCTGCGGTGAGACGCGAGCCATCGGGAAGCCGCGCCTCCACGCGAGGGGTAATGCGATCAAGGCGCTTGCCCTCGACTTGCTCAAGGAGCCGATCGAGGAAGCTGCGGACCTGACGGTCGTCGGCAAAAACGACACCGGGCACACGCTCGATACGTTGCCCATCGTCGCGGAAAACGCGCTTGGGATCGTTGACCATCCACTCCTGCGCGTCAGGGTCGCTCAGCATCCGCTCGGCGAGGGCGCCCAAGCCGATGAAGTCGTCTTGCAAGGAGCGCGCGAGCGCAGCAAGGTCCTGCTCTGAAAGCTCGGCGTCCTGCCCATTGAGCGCTTCGGCGTGGAAGGTATTTATGGCTTGCTCGATGACGTGCGCGGTGCGCTCGCGGCCCTCCTCGCTCGTGAGGTTGACTTGCTCCTCAGCGAGCATCCTTTCGACATGAAGCCGCACGGCCTCAGTGGCGTCGGTCGCGTTGCGAGTCGTCACCGTTGCCATACGACCTGCTCCTCAGAGGCTTGTCGGGGTGAGGCGAGACGATGCTTGCGACCCTTCGCGGTGGGAGTGGCGGCCGGCAGGAACAGCTCCTCCAGCAGCCGAGTGATCGCGCGGCTGTAACGGCTGCGCTGGCGGGCGGTGGCGAGCGGCGTCCCACGTCGCTGCGCGCGCGTGAGGCCGCATGTATCCCACGGCAGCCAGGCGTCTACGGTGACGCCGCGCTCGGCCAGGTGGGCGGTGATCGTCTGCGTGATGGCGCTGCGGCTCGCGGTGCCGGGAGCGCCGATGCCGTTAGCGATGACGCGCAAGCTCTCCGGTGATATTCCGAGCGTGCCGAGCAGTAGGTCGAGTTGGCGCAGCCCGTGGCGCAACTGCGTGTCCCGCGCGCCGAGCACGAGTAGTACGGCGTCGGCTGCGATCAGTGCTTCACGATGCAGGGCGGCGGCTGCGAGGCCGTCTGTGAGGAACGCTCCCACGTCGCAGACAGTGAGCGGATACAGCGAGGCGAGCGACGCTAGGGCGCGCGTCATCGCGCCAGGTTGGGCAAGCTCTATGAGCGATTGCGGCTCGGGTGCGCCGAGCAGCACCGCCGGCCAGCCGGCGGGCTCTGTTAGCCAGCGCTCCACAAGCTCGCCCTGCACGCCGCCGCCGTTGGCGGCCCTGATGAGCCCAAGGAGCGAGCCCTCGTTCGCGTCCGCGCCGAGCCGCACGTCGAGGCCACCGCCGAGCGCGTCTATCTCGACTAGCACCGTAGGCCAATTGCGCGCGGCGAGTGCGGCGAGCGACGCGGCACACTCGCTCGCGCCGGGAGCGCCCTTAGCCCCAACCACAGCTAGGGTGCTGCCGGCGTCGTCTCTGCGCTCGGGACGTGCCGGCGCGGGCGCCGGGGCGACTCGCCGGGCCTCGCTCGCTGCTCCACGAATGGCCGCCAGGAGGTCGTCGGGCGAGACGGTCGAGTCGATCGTCTCATCGACGCTCAGCGCGGCGAGGGCTTCGCGCTCGCGTTCGTCCAGCGCGAGGCCGACAAGCCGGGCGCCCGAGGCACGCACCCGTGCGCAATGCGCGGCGGTGAGGCCGGACAGTTCGGGCGAGAGCAGTACGGCGTCGGGAGCTTCGTGCTCGACGGCTCGTTGTAGGTCGTCGGCCTCCGCGACGCTGCTGACGAGCGTCAGCGGCGCGTCGTTGTCGAACAGCAGCGGCTCGACCTCGCGCTCAGCGAGCGGGGTCAGTGCGAGGACGACCTTGGGGCGATCCGTCATGGCGTGCTCGTTTGGCTGGCCTGTGGAATCGGGGCGGTAGAAGCGCTTGCGCTTTCGAGCAAGAGGTCGAGCTTGGCGTCCTCGTTGGCGAGAGCGAGGGAGGAGGCAATCGACGGGCTAGTCACCGCCAGGGTGACGGGAACCGTCGTTGTGCTCGCGTCCGAGTTCGGTGGGGCTTCGCCGATCGAGAGGATTTGTAGGTCGCGGGCTACGGGGCGCGTAATGGCTTGCCCGCTACCAGCGCCGAAGGTCGCCAGCACCGTGACCGAATCGCCGGCTTGGAGTGTTGCCCCGGACACGTCGAACTCAGGAACCGCGAGCGTCATCGCTGAGGTCTGGGACTGTTGCGCGGCAAGCGCGCCTGATGGCAGCGGCATCCCCGCCGGTAGCGCGGTTGAAAGCCGGCGACCGACTGCTTGCGTCAGGTCACGCTCGGGCACGATCGAGGCGAGGACGGAGATTTCCCCGGCCAGTTCGGCGGTGCGTAGGTCGCCACTGGACAGGACGGTGCCAGCAGCCAGGGCGTGCGTCGTGACGAGGACGGGCGTGCGTTTCGTGCTCGCGCTGTAGACGCCCACATAGCCGAGGAACGCGATCAGCACGAGCACAGCTCCGACTATGGGAAGCGGTTGGAGCTTGCGGCGCGGGCTCCCGGCCCCAGGAGGAACAGACGGTTGCTTGGGCCGCTCTCGTGGGCGCAGCGTCGGGCGGGCGCCGTTGCTCTGCTCGTGCCCTCGACGGGGGAGGGAGATACGTGGTGCGTTCATGCGCTCATTCCTTCCTCAGACCACTGACAGATCGCTGACACGCCGCTGACACGGCACTTACACGCTCGTCGATCCGCGGCCTTCGCAGCGGAAAAGGTCCTGTCGCATTGGGCAATCGCCGACCCTGTATGCAGATGTTTGTCTGCCACTCGGCTATCTGCCACTTGGCCGTCGGCGACGTGGGCACCGCGGGGAGCGTGGAGAGTCGGAGTATCGGAGGCGACAAGGCACACGAGCGCTGTCGCCGTCGCCTGCTGCGGCGGCGTATCTGCCAGCTCGAACGTTTTGGCAGCACGACGCATCGGAACTCCATTCCTCTAACACGCTCTCCATACCCACTGATTCGGCTTTATGAACATGGCTGACCGCCGGAATGGGTCAGCTATCTGTCAGCTCGGGGTCATTGGGCGGGGGCACCCTCGCGGCATCCGACCAAAGGAGCCGCCCTAATGAGCCCTCTAGCTGTAGACATTCTGGAACCCGACTGGCGGCACGAGCTTGTCGCACCGCACCTGCGCCACCGCTTTCGTACTTGGCAGGAAGTCGAGCCGGCGCTAGCGCCGTTTCGTGACCCGGCAGCGCTGCTGCGGTTCCTGCGAGGGCCGGGATCGAGCGCGCGCAAGGACGAGGTTCTGTGCGCACTGCTGCGGTGGGCGCGACGGGAACCCGTCGCCGGCCGGGTCGTATTGGAGGCGATGCTGCCGGGCCTCAAGAGCCTGGCCGGGCGCTTGCTGACCGATGTGCGTGACCGCGATGAGCTTTGGTCGGCGCTGCTGGCGTGCGCGTGGGAGCGCATACGGACCTATCCGGTGGAGCGGCGCCCGCGAAGAGTCGCGGCCAATGTGCTGCTCGACTCGCTGCGCGGGACGCTCGCGGCGCTTTCGAGCGCGCGTCGTGACCCTGCCTCGCGTGCCGGCAGCTTGCCGCACAACGTCGAGGCGGTGCCGGCGCCGGCCGGTGTTGATGCCCTGCTCGATGCTGCCGTGCGCGCTGGTGCTGTCTCTCGGGATGAGGCGGAGTTGGTTCTCGCCACCCGAGTTGACGACGTGCCGCTGAGCGCGCTTGCGCGTTCGCAGGGCGTGAGCTTCGACACGCTCAAGCATCGACGTGGCCGCGCCGAGCGGCGCCTTCAATTTTTTCTCGGCCGCTCGTGTCCCGTAGAGGGGGGTCAAACGACCTTTCTGGGTTGCTCGGGTCGTCGGTGATTGGGCCTCCGGGTCTTGCCGGCGGAGTTGACCAAGCGAATCCATGAAGGAGGTGAAAGGGGCCTGTCGCCCGACACCGGCCCCGAGCTAGTCATGCCACGCAGACTCGCCCTTGCAGTCGGTATCGCGCTTGTGGCGGCGCTGCTCGTCCCAGAGGCGGCGGTCGCCGCGACGAGCCTGAATCAGGTGGTTGAAAACCTGCGCAACTGGATCAGCGGGCTAATGGTCGCGGTGGGTGTCTGCCTGCTGACGGTCGCCGGTTTTCGCTACGTCATCTCAAGCGGTGATCCGGGGCAGATCGAGCGCGCCAAGTCAGCGTTCAAGGCCGCACTCTGCGGCTTCG
Organism: uncultured Solirubrobacterales bacterium; assembly: GCA_963744245.1. Taxonomy (GTDB): domain Bacteria; phylum Actinomycetota; class Thermoleophilia; order Solirubrobacterales; family Solirubrobacteraceae; genus Palsa-744. The sequence goes on along the minus strand of CAVUST010000001.1, from coordinate 1,416,916 downwards.
CGCTGGCGGCGCTGGCGCCCGCGATTATCGCTGTCTTGCAGCACATCGTCGGGTGAGACGACGCCGCACAATCATCACCGCGGCGATCGTCGCACTCGTCATCTTGCTGGCGCCTGCTATCGCGCCGACGGGCGCGATAGCAGCGACCGCACCTGTCGCCGCGAGCACTGCGACTGTTGGGCCGCCGCTGGCGGGCGGCACGCAAGCGGCGGTGAGCGGTGGGCGCCGTATCCCGGTTGGGTTCTCGCTGCCGCTGCCGGGCTTGCCGATTCCGCTTCCGCTGCCGGGGGCTCCGGGCGGTGGTGGACTTGGCGGGGGTGGTGGGAGTCCCTTTGACCTCGGAGGGCTGATCGGGCACGCGATCAATGAATGGTTCGCCGGGCTGGTCAAGGACGCGCTGGACCCGGCGATGGTGCTCGTCGGGCGCACGCTGCTCTCGACGCCGCAGATCGCGGGCGAGGCTTCGGTTCACTCCTACTGGCAGGCGTCGCTCGGGGTCGCCGACGCGCTGCTCGTGCTCATCGTCGTGGCAGGCGGCGTGCTCGTGATGGGCCACGAAACCCTGCAAAGCCGTTACGCGCTCAAGGACGTGCTGCCGCGGCTTGCAATTGCCGCCGTCGCGGCAAACCTGAGTCTCGTCGTCTGCGAACAGATGGTGAGCGTCGCCAACGCGCTTGCCTCTGGATTCTTGGGTGGCGGGGTGAGCCCGGAACAGGCGGGCCACACGCTTGAGACGCTTGTCTTGAACGCGATCGAAAGCGGCGGCATCTTCCTTGTGCTCGTCGGGCTCGTGTGCGCGCTGCTGGCCGTCGCCCTGATCGTCGTGTACCTCGTCAGAGCGGCCGGCATCATCTTCCTGGTCGGTGCGGCGCCCGTCTGCCTGCTCGCGCACGGGCTCCCACAGACCGAGGGGCTTGCACGGCTTTGGTGGCGTCTGATGTTCGCCGCACTCGGCGTGCAGGTCGCGCAGGCACTCGTGCTCGCTGGCGCAGTCCACGTCTTTTTCTCCCAAGGCGGGCACACCGCGCTCGGGCTGACAGGTGGCGGCAACCTCGTTGACCTGCTGCTCGCGCTGTGCCTGCTGTTCGTGCTGTTTCGGATTCCGTTTTGGGCAAAGGACTTGGCGCTGTCCGGCCGCCACCACTCTCGCTCCGCGGGGATGGTCAAGAGCTATGTCAGCTTCCGGGTCCTTCGCGCTGCGCTTGGGGGTGTGCTGTGAGCGCTCCTCGTGTGCGTCTGCCGGCAAATATCGAGATGGAGGACCGGCTTGCGTTCGGGCTCACCGCCCGCCAGCTCGTGATCCTCGGCATAGCGGCGCTCGTCTCCTACGGCGTGTATGCAGCGGCGGGCTCGGTGCTGCCGCTGCCGGTCGCGGCGGCACTCGCCATGCCTACGGCGCTCGCGGGCGTCGCGCTCGCGCTCGGGCGCCTTGCCGGGCTCTCCGGGGATCGGATCGCACTCGCCGCGGCGCGGCATCTCACTCAGTCAAGGCGGCGTGTCGCTGGTGAGAGGCTGCCCGGCCGGCTCGTGGATGCGCCTGAGCAGCCAGGGGTGTCGCTGCTGCGGGTGCCTGTTCGAGCGGTCCTTGTAAGCGGCGTCGTGGAGTTGGTGGACGGCACGAGCGCATTGCTGCTCGCGGCGGCCGGGACGAACTGGGCGCTGCGCTCGGAGGAGGAGCAGGCGGCGTTGGCTGACGCCTACGCCAAGTGGCTGAACAGCTTGATCGAGCCCACGACGATCACGGTGCGCTCAGAGCCCGTTGACCTGACCGGACACGCGAGCGCGATCGAGGACGCCAGCCGGGCGCTGCCGCACCCGGCGCTGCGGCGCTGCGGTCACACCTACGCGCAGTTCCTCGCCGAGCTTGCGCGCGAGGGTGACGGGCTGCGGCGCCGTCAGATCGTCGTGGTGCTCAGCACTCGCAATCGCAAGCGTGAGACCGCCAAGAGCGAACTCGAGCGGCGCGCAGGCGAGACGACCGGGCTGCTGGCCGCGGCCGGCGTCGAGCTTGAAGCACTCGATGGACAGCGCGCCGCCCGGCTGCTGCTCGGTGCGCTCGAACCGCCCGGCCCCCCGACTGGCTCGCACATGGACGGGGTGATCCGTCGATGCTGAGCACCCCGCCGCGTGTCGCTCCGCGTGTGCGCATCGTGCCTCGTGTCGCCGTAAGGGCGCCTGCCGCCGCGCCGCAGGACTCTCCGGTGCCGACGCCGAGCGCTGTGGAAGTCGAGCGCGACTGGCTGCGCACCGGGGAGGTGTGGCAGCGCACGCTCGCCGTTGTCGGCTACCCGCGCGAGGTCGGGCATGGCTGGCTCGCGCCGCTGCTGCGGGCTGCCGGCGAGCTTGACCTCGCACTGCACATCGGCCCGATAGCGCCAGCGCTCGCCTCCGACCGTCTGCGTCGCCAGCGCGCGCGGCTTGAGTCCAGCCGCCGCATTGACGCCGACCGTGGGCGCCTCACAGACCCGACGCTCGCCGCTGCCGTCGAGGACGCCGACGAGCTGGCCGGCGCGCTCGCCCGCGGTGAGAGTCGCCTGTTTCGCTCGGCGCTGTACCTGTCGGTGTCCGCTGGCAGCCGCGAGGAGCTTGAGCACCGCACAGAGCGCGTCAAGGCACTGTGCGCGTCGATGCTGCTGCACGTCGTACCGGCGACTTTCCGGCCGCTTGACGGATGGCTCTCGACACTGCCGCTCGGCTCAGACCGCCTCGGGTTGCGCCGCACGTTCGATACCGCCGCGCTGGCCGCGGGCTTCCCGTTCGCCTCCGCTGACCCGCCACTAGAGGACGGCGTGCTCTATGGCCTGGCCGATAGCGGCGCTCCGGTGCTCATGGACCGCTTCGCGCGGACCAACTTCAATGCGGTGACGCTCGCCTACTCGGGCGCGGGCAAGTCCTACAAGGCGAAGCTCGAAGCGCTGCGCCTGCTCTACCGCGGTGTGCAGGTGTTCATCCTCGACCCCGAGGACGAGTACCGCACACTCTGCGAAGCGGTCGGCGGCGCTTACCTTCCGCTGACCGGCGCGCGTGCCGTCGCGCTGAACGCGCTCGACCTCCCCGAAGTCGCAGACGAGGACGAAGGGCGGGCGCTTGACGAGCGGATTCTGTTCCTCGCCGACCTCATCGAATTGTTGGTTGGCGGCCTCGACGGCGGCGAGCTTGCCGTGCTCGACCGTAGCGCCCGCGCCGCCTACCACACCGCGGGGATCACGAGCGACCCTGCCACGCACCGCCGACCGGCGCCGCTGCTCGCCGACCTCGTGCGCGCGCTCGAAGCCGAGAGTGAGACCGGCCGGCGGCTCGCTGAGCGCCTGTCGCCGTATGCGGCGGGCTCCCATTCGTCTCTGTTCGATCGTCCGACTTCGGTACGGCCCGACAGTCACCTCGTCTGCTTTTCCTTGCGGGGGCTGCCAGAGCGGATGCGCGCACCCGCGCTGATGCTCGCGCTTGACGCTATCTGGCGCTCGCTTGAGGGGCCGCTACGTCGTCGCGTCGTGCTGGTCGATGAGGCATGGGACCTCATGCGCGAGACGCCGAGCGCCACACGCGAGGCGCCCGGCGCAAGGTTTCTCTACCGCCTTGCTAAGAAGGCCCGCAAGCGCTGGACCGGGCTTACAACGATCACGCAGGACCCCGGCGACTTGCTGGACAGTGCGCTCGGGCAGGCCGTTGTCAACAACGCCTGCGAGCACTTTCTCCTGCGCCAGTCGCCACAGGCGATCGAGCGCGTCGGGCAGGCGTTTGGGCTCACTACGGGCGAGCGGCGCTACCTGCTCACCTGCCCTGTCGGTAGCGGCTTGCTGATCGCGGGCGAGCAGCGCATCCCGCTTGCGGTTAAGGCGAGCCCGGCCGAGCACGAGCTCGTCACGAGCGACCCCGCCGAGCTTGCGAAGGCGGCATGAAGCGCGCGCTGCTCACCTCATGCGTAATCGTGCTGCTGCTGCCGGTGCTTGTGATCGGCGCCGCGGCTGGCCTGCTCGGCGGTGGTGCAGATGCCAGCCTCGGCCAGCCGGTCGCCAACGTCGAATCCATCTCGGGCATCCCTCCCGAATACCTGCGACTGTTCCTGGCCGCCGGCTCCGCATACGACGTGCCCTGGTCGGTGGTCGCGGGGATCGGGAAGGTGGAGTGCGACGACGGGCAAGACCCTGACCCGTCCTGCACTCAGGAGGGCGCGACCAACTCCGCGGGGGCGGGCGGGCCGATGCAGTTTCTCGCCTCGACGTGGGCCACCTATGGCGTGAGCGTCGATGGTGGGCCGCCCGACCGCTGGAATCCGGCGGACGCGATCTTTACTGCCGCTCGCTATCTGCGTGCCAGCGGCGCCCCTCAAGAACTCCAGCGCGCGATCTTCGCTTACAACCACTCACAGGAATACGTCGAAACGGTCCTGCGATGGGCCGAGCGCTACGAACACGAAGCACAGGCCCTCCTACCGGCGCCGGCAGCAAGCGGAGCGACCGGCCGGGCGCTCGCGTTCGCACTGGAACAGCGCGGCGTGCCCTACGTCTACGGCGGCGAGAGTCGCGCTGGATGGGATTGCTCGGGACTCGTGCAGGCCGCCTACCGCATCGCCGGCATAAGCCTTCCGCGCACGGCGCAGGAACAATACGACGCAGGCCCCCACCTGCCGGCCACCGCGCAGCTACAGCCGGGCGACCTCGTTTTCTTCGGAGCGAGCACGAGCGATGTGGAACACGTCGGCATCGTCGTCGCACCCGGAGAGATGGTGGACGCGCCGCACACCGGGACGGTCGTGCAGGTCGAGCCGTTCCCCAGCACCGTCGGCGCGAAATGGGGCCAACAGCTCTATCTGGGTGCGACCCGTCCAGCGGCGCGGGCAGGCGAAGCGTGAGCGCCAGGCACCCGTACTATCCGCCGCCGCCGCGCCCGAGCCCGGCAGTTGAACGCTTCCTACTCGAACCGGACTGGCCGGTCAAGGCGGCCGGCGGTTACGCGGCGCACGCGCTCGCGGCCGGTGCGCAGTTGCTCGTGCCGGTCGCGTTGTGCGTGCTCGGCGCGGTCGTTGGCGTGCTGCTCCTGCGCTGGGCGCATCAGCGTGGGTTTGCGCGCGAGGCGCGTCTCGTGCGGATCGGTGTGCCGCCCGAAGTGAACGAGATGGGCGGGCAGCTTCTTTGGGGTGCGCTACACGACCTCCTGCGTTCGCGCGCGCTCAGGCTGCTCTTGGGGCAGCCTCATCTCTCATGGGAGATTGCCGCCAGTGAGGCGGGCACGACCTTCCGCGTATGGGTGCCGAAGGTGACACCGCCTGGACTGATCGAGCGCGCCGTCAGTGCGGCATGGCCCGGCGCGAACGTCACGACCGAGCCGGCCGACACCGCCAAGCAGACGACCACACCGGAAACTGTGCAGGTGACCTCCGAGCTTGCGCTGTCGGGGCCTGGGTGGTTCTCGCTCAATACCTCGCTGAGCCCTGACCCACTGCCGTTGATTCTCGGCCAGCTATCGGGGCTCACGGGGCCAGAGCACGCGCTGGTTCAGATGATCGCCCGGCCCGCGACGGCCCGCGAGCAACACCGACTGCGTGCTGCTGCCCGGCGCATACGCCGCGGCCAAGCGGCAGGCCGGTTGCTCCGTCTCGTGCAGTTGTTTCAGATAGAGCCGCCGGCGCCGCCACGGCTTGACCCGACGATCGCGCCCGACGTGCGCGAGGCGATGGTCAAGAGCGCCGGGTCGCTGTACCGCTGCACGGTACGCGTCACCGTTACCGCCACTTCGCGCGGCGAGGCACGCGGACGCATCCATGCAGTGCTCGGAGCGTTCGCACCGTACAACGGCACACGGGTATTCCTGCGCCGCCGCCGTGTCTTCCGTGCCACGCGCAAGCTCAATGAGCGCCGACCGGGTTGGCGCGCGTTCCTGCTCGGCGTGCCAGAGGTTGCCGCGCTCGCACACCTGCCAGCCCAGCAGGCGATTCCTGGGGTTGTAATGGCCGGTGCGCGCGAGGTCGCACCGCCGCCCGGCCTGCCGGCTCATGGCAAGCCGCTCGGACGCAGCTCCAACGGCCGTCAGGTGAACCTCGCGGTCAAGGACGCGCGTCAGCACTTGCACGTCCTCGGCCCTACCGGCGTCGGTAAGTCAACGCTCATCGCTCGACTTGTGCTCGCGGACTTCGATGCGGGTTTGGGTGCAGTCGTGATTGACCCGAAGGGCGATCTGGTCGAGGACTTGCTTGCCCGCATCCCGCCCGGCCGCGAGGGCGAGGTCGATCTTCTGGACCCGATGGACCCGGCGCCGCCCGGCCTGAACGTGCTCGACAGTCCAGACCGTGACCTCGGCGTAGATCAACTCGTCGGGATCTTCCGTCGCGTGTTCGAGCGCTTCTGGGGTCCGCGCACCGACGACGTTTTCCGTGCCGCGCTGCTCACGCTCTCAAAGGACAAAGACGCCACACTCGCTGACGTTCCCCGTCTGCTCGGTGACGACGAGTTCCGGGCCGTGCTTGTCGCGCAGCTTGAAGACCCGGTTGGCCTCGAACCGTTTTGGGCGTGGTATCAAGGACTCTCGGAGGCTGTACGCGCGCAGGCGATTGGGCCGCTGCTGAACAAGCTGCGCGCCTTCCTGCTGCGCGGCCCGGTGCGCGCGATCGTCGGGCAGCCACGCACGACTCTGGACATTCCGCGTGCGCTCAACGAGGGGCGACTGCTACTCGCCAGGCTGCCAAAGGGCACACTCGGCGAGGACACGTCTCGCCTGTTGGGCTCGATGATCGTGGCGCGGGTTTGGCAGGCCGCGCTCGCCCGCGCCGCAGTCGCGCAAGAGCAGCGCGCCGACGCGGCGCTCTACGTCGATGAGGTCCAAAACTTCCTGAATCTGCCGACGCCGATCCCCGATGTGCTCGCGGAGGCCCGCGGCTACCGCCTGTCGCTGGTCATGGCGCACCAGCACCTCGGGCAATTGACGCGCGAGCTACGCGAGGGCATCGCGGCGAACGCCAGGACAAAGGTGTACTTCCAGGTGAGTCGTGAGGACGCACAAGCGTTTGAGCGCGAGGTCCGCCCCGAGCTTGCGGCGCACGACCTCGCCCACCTGCCTGTCTACACCGCCGCCGTGCGACTCTGCCACAACGGACAGACGAGCAGAGCGTTTACGATCAAAACCGAGGCCCTGCCCGCCGAGATACCCGGTCAGGTAGAGACGGTGCGCGCAGCGAACCGCGGGCGCATCGGCGTCTCGCGCGAGCAGACCGAGCAACGGCTGGCAGAGCGTCAGCGCACGACCTCAGCAAACCGCAAGACCCGCAAGGTGGCGAGTGCGGGGGGTTCCGTTCTACCTTCCGACCCGACTGGCGCTCCATCTTCCGATTCACCTTCCGATCTAGGAACGGAACACCCAAGACGCCGCGAACGCCCTGCAAATGTGCAACATCCCGCGCCGGATTCGACGCCCGACAAAGGTAGCGGATGAGAAAAACGGTAAAGGGCTCCCGCCCGCGTCGAGTGACAGACACTCAAATCGCCGCCCTCGGCGGAAGGCTGACCGACCGCGATCGTCTGCTCGCCCTGGACTGCTACGAGCATCAGGTACTCACGACTGAGCAGCTTCAACGCCTGTGGTTCCCCAGCGTAAGGGCTGCGCGATACCGCCTCCAAGCTCTGTACTCGCTGCGGGTGCTCGACCACTTCCGGCCCGTGCTCAGTCGCGGAGAGGGAAGCGCACCGTACCACTGGATACTCGATGAGGCAGGCGCCTACGTCGTAGCGGCCGAGCAGTGCATCGAACGCCGCGAAGTGCGCTGGCGTCACTCCCAAGCGCTCACCGTCGCGGCCTCACCAACGCTCACGCACCGCGTCGAAACCAACGAGTTCTTCACACGCCTGGCCCAAGGCGCCCGAGCGGCACACGGGGCACTGAGCGAGTGGTACGGCGAGCGCACGACACACACCATGCTCGACGGCATCGTCAAGCCTGACGGCTACGGCGTCCTTACCCTTCCCGACCGCGCGCCGATACACGTCCTGCTTGAGCTTGACCGCGGCACCGAGGCAATCGACCGCCTGCGCGACAAGGGAGAACGCTACACACGCGCAATCCCACGCGGCGCCCTACGTCACACAAATCCGCTCGTGCTGCTCGCCGTCCCGACTGCCGCGCGCGCCCAAAACGCCACTGCTGCCGTCACTCGCACAGGAGCACCGATCGCTGTCGTCGTGTGGACTACCCAAAGCGACACGTCACCCCTCGCGGCCACGCTTACAGCACAGACTCAAATAGAAGTGAACCGCGCGACGTGAGGTTTATACATAAAAATGTGCGACACCTGGTTGACCCGAATTGGAGGGTGTGTTAATGTATAAACGTAAGTAAGAAAAAAGCGAGCCCGCGACGCGCCAACGTCCGGGCTCATGGACAACGAAAGGTTAAGTTTCGATGTCAACCAAAACTATAGCGCGCCGACGCACCTTCTCAGACGCCGAGCGTGCCGCATACCGGGAGACAAAGCGAGCCGAGGCACGGGACGCGATCCAACGCGCAGCACGCGCGCTGCTCACGTCGGACGGCTGGCGCAAGTGGGCCGAGACTCGCGCCACGTTCCACGACTACAGCCTGAACAACTGCATGTTGATCGCTATGCAGTGCGCCGAGGCTACGCAGGTCGCAGGATTCAAGGCATGGCAACAGCTCGGCCGCCAAGTCCGCAAGGGTGAGCACGCAATCAAGATCATGGCGCCGATGGTCGTCAAGCAGCGCGACGGCAACGGCGACGAAACCGACGAGACAATCACGCTATTCCGCGCCGTCTCTGTTTTTGACATATCACAGACCGACGGCGAGCTGCTGCCGGAACCTCCGTGCGAGCCCGTCACGGGCGACTCGCACGCGCCCTACATCGCCAAGTTGGAGTGCTTCGCGCAAAGCATCGGCTACCGCGTGGAGTACCGACCGCTAGAGCACAGTGGCGGATTTTGCAGTCAGTCCGGAAAACTGATCTGCGTCTCGACCAACACGACGAGCGCGAACCGTCGAGTAAAAACGCTCATCCACGAGCTAGCGCACGCGGTAGGCGTCCCGACCTACAAGGAGCACGGGCGCGCGGACGCCGAGGTCATCGTAGAGACGGCGGCCGTGATCGTCTGCGGCGCGATCGGACTGGACACATCCGGCGAGAGCATCCCCTACATCGCGGGATGGGGCGAGGCTAACGACGTGGAGGCGATCCGGCGCTATGCCGAGACGGTGGACACGATCGCCCGCACTCTCGAAAGCGCAGTCGCGTAATGCCCGCCACGTTGAAGCGCGGCCGGCGCAAGTCATCGTGCCGGCTGCGCAAGATCGAATGTGCAGATTGCGGCTGCATCCTGTACGGGTCGGCTGCTGCGATTCGCTCCGCAGGACTACCGCAGTGCGCGTGTGGTGGGACGTTCTCGGTGCCGCTCCTGCGCGACTTGGAGGTCATCGACCCAGACGGTTTCGAGCAGCTTCTCGCCATGCTCGACCGTAAATCACACACCCAGGCGATGCGGGAGCTTGGCTACGTCGATGCGATCGAGCGGCGCGCACCACCACGGCGCACGAGGCAACCGCAGTGCTCAAAAGACGGTTGCAGCAGGTTTCGTGCGTATGGCGAGCGCTACTGCCCGACCTGCCTGGCTGAGTCCGCCTTGCCGTTCTAACCCGTCGCTGGGCTGGCGTCTCCTGTCGCCTTGGAGGCGCCAGCAATTTTTGTCGGCTTTCCCTGTCCCGTTTAGGGGCCTCGCGTGACCTTTCTGTATTGCCCAGGGTTGCCCGCCGGCCCGTGAGCACTGACCAAAAAAGAGCCACACACCGACAGCAAAAGAGGACAGGACAGCACCGTCCGCCTGTCACTCATACCTACAACTCTCAAGGTCGCCAACGCCTTCATCGCGCAGTACCACCGGCACAACCGGATCGTGCCTGGCTGCATAAGCGTTGTCGGCGTAACCGACGGCGACAAGCTCCGCGGCGTCGCGGTCGTCGGGCGCCCGATCGCGCGGGGGCTCGATGACGGCTGGACCGCCGAAGTGCGTCGCTGCTGTACGGACGGCGCCCCTAACGCCTGCTCCATGCTCTACCGCGCCGCTTGGCGCTCGGTGAAGGCGCTTGGCTATCGCCGGCTCATCACCTACACGCTGCCAGAGGAGGGTGGCGCCTCACTGCGCGCCAGCGGCTTTACGCTCGTTGACGCTGCGGCGGGCGGTGGAAAGTGGAACCGGCCTGGTCGCCCCGCGTCTGACACACACCCGCTCGGCAAGAAGCTCCGGTGGGAGATGCCTACATGAGCGGGCCACCGACGCCACCTGGCGGCGTCGCGGCCCTCCTCCCCCGATATGTCGCCGCGATGGTCGCGCGGAGGGCACGCATAGCCATCTGGCGACCACCACGCCTCCGCCTGCATCGGCACCGGCACGGCCGTTCACGTCGTCGGCGAGCCCTGTCCAGACTCCCGGCTCTGCGCCGCGACGCCCGCCAAACCGGGGCCTTCGATGCGAGTTGAAAACCGGCGCGGGATGTGATCTAGATGGATCGACCCGAAGGGATTGACCGCCCAATGAACCGTCGCCCCGTCCACAGCACTGCGCCCGGCGCGTATCGGCGCCAAGAGGACGACTCGTGTCCCGTTCGCGGGGGTTTCGTGACCTTTCTAGGGTGCCCAAGGTTGCCCGCCGGCTCCATGACATTTGATCGACACGAGCACGAGCGCAGAGACTCGCTCCCCTGCCGACGAAAACGAGCGCTGGATCACGAAGCAGCAACTCGCCGATCATTTGCTCGTCACGCCGCGCTGGATCGAGCTTCAACAGCACGTCGGACTGCCACACCTGCGCATGGGCGGACTCGTCCGCTATCGAATCTCAGAGGTCGAGGCATGGCTTCGCCAGCGTTACCCCACGGGAGGGCGTGACTGATGCCGCGCAACCTGGGGACGCGCCACAAGCCCAAGTGGAGCGGCAAGGTCGAATACAAGGGACGCCAGAAGTGGGTCGGCACATACGACAGCTTGGAGGACTACAACAAGGCGAAGGAGCGGTGTCTCAACGAACTACGCGACGAAGTAGACCACGGCTCAAAGCAGCGCGTACCGACCGTACTTGAGTTTGCGGGCGCCACGATTCACGACAATGGCCGAATCACGATGACTTGGCCGGATGGTGAGTCTTGCGAAAAGGAGACGGGCCGCCGCGAGTCCACAGTAAAACGAGCGCGCGACGGGCTAAAGCCGTTCATCCGAGAGTTTCACGATCGGCCACTCGACGGCTTCACTCGGGATGAGGCCGTCACTTGGACACGGCCAAAGGGCGCGAACACGCAACAGTCCGTGCGCCAATTCTTCAACCACGCCGTTGACCGTGAATTGATCCCTCGCAACCTGTTCACAAAGCTCGGCGCCAGTAAGAAAAAGCGTCGGGTTGATCGTCCCGACTTCGAGATACTTAGCGACGAGAAGTACAATCGCCTGCTCTCCTGTGCGCGCGCGAGCCGTACCGACGATCACGGGCTTGTGATCGAGGGTGCAGCGCTATGCGTTGGAGAGACGGCGATGAGGCCCGGCGAGGTATTCGGGCTGCATCGTCCCGACATTCACTGGAACGAGAACATGATCCATGTGCGCTGGCAGACTGACCTTGATACGGGCAAGGTGACGTGGCCGAAGGACGACGCTGAGCGTTGGGTCCCAATGAGCCCGCGCCTCCGCGCACACCTGGAAACAATGCCGCGCCGAGGCAAGACGATCTACCCCGAGAAGGGCGAGATTGTATTCCCCGCTACACGAGGCGGCTACATGCTGCGCAGCACTTGGTCGAACATCTGGCACTCTGTACGCGCGTCGGCAGGGCTGCCGGGCCAAGAGTTCTACGAGCTAAAGCACCGCGCGATTCAATGGATGGTCGATCCCATCGAGGACGGGGGCCTCGGGCTCGACCCGGCGACGGTTGCCGAAATAGTCGGCCATGACGACGGCGGCTATCTCATCGCAACGGTCTACACCAAGCTCGGCCGCCGCCGCGCGCTCGAACGTGCGCAGCGCGCGATGAAGGAATACGAGCGCCGACACACTCCCCCCGAGACTCCCCGACGCCTGCACGTCGTCAAGTCCGCGTAACTGCCGGCCGCCCCGCTCGGGCTGTCGGCTGCTTGACTTCCCTCCGTGGTGCTGTCGATCTTCGCCTTGGTCATCGCCGCGCTCAGCCTCGCGGTCGCAATTCACGCCGAGCGACGCGCAGCACGGCAAGAGCGGCGCCGGATCGAGGTCGGCTGTTGGCGCACCGAGCCGGGAGGCGGAGCAGAGCCGATGATCCATGTGCGCGCCGTGAACCGCGGGCATCGGCCGGTCGAACTGCGGGCGCTCTACTTCCACGGCCTCGATGGCTCCGTGGTCAGGCCGCATATGTTCGCGGACGACCTACCCAAGATGCTCCACGATGGCGAGAGCTTCGACGCCTACACGGACGAGTTCAAGGTCAACGAAGCGGCCGACGCTGCCGAAGTGCGACCAACGCACGTCGCGGTATCCGACGCCGAAGGCAACGAGTACACGGCTCCATACCCGCCTGTCGAGTTCGGGTGACCATAGGGACGCGCCCCGCTGACCGGGTATGTCGGCGCTCGTTTCGCCCTACGGCGTCCTACGGATTTCCTACGGGTTCGGCGTCCCGATCCTACGGATTCCCTACGGATATGCCAGCGAAAGCCCGCAAAAACAGGCGAAACGGCCGACGCCTATCCCCCGTGCTTTCGGCAGTTTTCGCCCGCCATTGCTGGCCTTCGCCAAACACTAACCAATCGGGGCGCCCGGATTCGAACCGGGGACCTCGCCGACCCGAACGGCGCGCGCTACCAGGCTGCGCCACGCCCCGACGCAGTGCGCAGTATCCCACACGGGCGCGGGCGGGTATCGTCGGCCCCATGCCCACCCCCACGGCAGAGATCATCGCTCAGCTCGACGAGCTGCTCCGAGCGGATCGGTTCGAGGACTACGGCCCCAACGGCCTGCAGGTCCCGGGGCCGGCCGCAGTGGCGACCCTCGCCACAGGCGTGTCCGCCGGCGCGGAGCTGTTCGAACTGGCCGCAGGTGAGCACGCCGACCTGCTGCTGGTGCACCACGGCCTGTTCTGGGGCAAGGGCCCCGGACCGATCGACGCCCAGCTGAAGCGCCGGCTGCAACTGCTGTTCGACGCGGACATGGCGCTGGCCGCGTATCACCTCCCGCTCGACGCGCACCCTCAGCTCGGCAACAACGCCCTGATCGCCGACGCGCTCGGCGGCGAACGACTGGACGAGCCGTTCGCACTGCATCACGGCGAGCCGATCGGCTGCCTGGCGCGGTTCTCAGGCGACGGGGTGCCCGCGCAGGAGCTGCAGGAGCGAGTACGAGCTCTGACCGAGCGCGAGCCGCTCGTGTTCGACGCGGGCCCATCGCGCATTCGCACGCTGGCGATCGTCTCGGGGCCGGCACCGACTACCTGTCGGAGGCATCGCGGGCGGGCGCCGACGCGCTGCTCACCGGCGAGCCGGCCGAGCGCGCGATGGCTCAGGCGCGCGAGCTAGACGTGCGCCTGATCGCCGCCGGGCACTACGCGACCGAGACGCTGGGGGTGCGCGCGCTGGGCGAGCGTCTCGCCGAGCGGCATGGGCTGCGGCACGTGTTCCTGGACGTGCCCAACCCGGTGTAGGAGACGATTAAGACCTGCGGAGATTAAGACCTGCGGGCAAGACCTGCGGATTGCGGGAATCCTCCATTGCAATCGTCCGCTTCCGGCGCTAGGTTGGGAGCAGCAGCCGGACACATATCTCGGACAGGAGGAGATCTCCCGATGGCCAACCACCTGACGCCCACCGAGCTTGCCCGCGAAGCCGGACTGGGGCGCCGAGAAGTTCTGTCGAAGTGCCTCGAGAACGGGGTGCCGATATTCAAGGGACGCATCGACAAGAGCCTGTTTCTCGCCTCCATGCGACAGGGCCGCTCCAAGCAGCGTCCGGCCTCGTTGAAGACCTAGCCAGCGCTCGTCTCCTTCCCGAGCGAGCGCGAACCCCCTAAGATCAGAGGGTCGCGTCGTCGTAGCAGCTGGCGTCAGCGGCACACGTCAGCGTCGATCGAGGAGGAGAGCAGTCATGGAGGTCACCGCCGCGCCGTCGGCAACCGCGTCGCAGACGATCGCCGACCTGATCCCGCATGCGGCCGAGCGGTATCGCGACCGCGCCGCCATCCGCTTCAAGCAGGACGGCGAGTGGCAGGACGTCACGTATGGCGAGCTGGACCGGATCGTCAGCGAGGTCGCGCTCGGGCTGATCGATCTGGGCATCCAGGCGGGCGAGCGCGTGTGCATCCTCGCGAACACCCGCCCCGAGTGGTCCTACGCCGACCTCGCCGCGACGTCGGCGGGCGCGGTGGTCGTGCCGATCTACCAGACCAACTCGCCCGAAGAGTGCCATTGGGTGATCTCCGACTCCGACGCCTGCGCGATCGTGTGCGAGGACGCCTCGCAGCTGGCGAAGGTCGCGGCAATCCGCGACACGCTGCCGCACCTGCGCACGATCGTCACAATCGACGCGCCCTCCGAGGAGGAGCTGACGCCCGAGATCGCGGCGCTGGAGGCGATCCCGTTGGAGGAGGTTCGCGCGCGCGGGCGCTCGCGCTCGCTGGAGGAGCTCGAGGCGCGCCGCATGGGGGTGCGCCCGGAGGACGTCTTCACGTTCATCTACACCTCCGGCACGACCGGCCCGCCGAAGGGGTGCGTGCTGACGCACGGCAACTATCGCGCGATCGTCGACATGGTCGAGTCGCGCGCGAGCCTGCAGAGCGACGCGGGGGACGTCGTCTATCTGTATCTGCCGCTGGCGCACTCCTTCGCGCTGCTGCTGCAGCTGCTCGTGTTCGACCTGGGCGTGACGCTGGCTTACTTCGGCGGGGACACGAAACAGATCATCGGCGAGCTGGCGGAGGTCAAGCCCACGTACCTGCCCTCGGTGCCGCGGATCTTCGAGAAGATCTACACGCTCGTCAGCGCCAACGCCGATCCCGAGGAGCTGGCGGGCGCGGTGCGCGTGGGGATGCAGGTGCGCGAACACCAGCTCGCCGGGCGGCCGATCCCGGACAAGCTGCAGGCTCCCTTCGAAGAGGCCGAGGAGCGGCTGTTCAAAAACGTGCGCGCGGCGTTCGGCGGGCGCGTGCGCGAGGCCGTCAGCGGCGCCGCGCCGATTGCGAAGGAGATCCTCGAATTCTTCTACGCCTGCGGCGTGCCGGTGATGGAGGGCTATGGCATGACCGAGACGGCGACCGCCGCGACCGCGTGCAGCCCGGAGAACCACCGCTTCGGCAGCGTCGGCAAGCCCTTCCCGGGCGTCGAGGTGAAGATCGCCGAGGACGGCGAGCTGCTGATCAAAGGCCCGAACATCTTCCAGGGCTATCACAACCGCGCCGAAGAGACGTTCGGCGCGATCGAGGAGGGGTGGCTGCACACCGGCGACCTCGGGCGCGTGGACGAGGACGGGTTCGTGTACATCGTGGGGCGCAAGAAGGACATCATCATCACCGCCGGCGGCAAGAACCTCACGCCCGCCAACATCGAGAACGACCTCAAGCAGTGCCGCTGGATCTCCCAGGCGGTCATGCACGGCGATCAGCGCCCGTATCCAGTGGCGCTGGTGACGCTTGACGAGGAAGAGATCGCCGGCTACGCCGCCGAGCACGGGCTGCCCGCGGACACGCCCTCGCTCGCGCGCGAGCCCGCCGTGCAGGCGCTCGTCCAGGAGGCGCTCGACCGCGCGAACGCCAAATACGCGCAGGTCGAGCAGGTCAAGCGGTTTGCGATCCTCGACCACGACCTGTCGCAGGAGACGGGCGAGCTGACGCCGACGCTGAAGGTCAAGCGCAACGTCGTCAACGACAAGTACTCGAACGTGCTCGACGGGCTGTACGCGGACTGACCGAGCGCCGACGCAATGACGACCGATCGTCCGCACAGGCATCGACGGCGCCTGCGCCCAGGCTCCCCTGAAGCGGCGCGGACGCCGCCGCGGACGTGCATCCGCGGACGGATGGCCGGGCACCTGCGAACATAGAGATCGATGCGCACCGATCCCTCCGACAACGGCGGCCTGTTCGTCGGCCGCCGGCCCGGCACCGCGCCGGTCCACTTCCGGTCGCTGCCCAAGCGTGGCGGCGACCTGCGCCAGCGGATGGACGGCTCGTTGGCGGGCATCCTGCTCACGGGAATGGTGCTGCTCAGCTTGATGTGCTGGGGCCCAATCCCGCTCGCGTGCCTGTGGATCGCCGGGCGGATCAACTACATCACAGGCAGCGTCAGCCTCGGCATACTCGTCGCGTTCGTGGGGCTGTTCGTGCTGCTGTTCGGCACGCTCGCGATCCTGCGCCGTCTCGATCAGGCCTGGATCCTCGTGCGCCGAGCCGCCGGTCACGACCAGCGCACAGGAGCGCTCGGGCGTGTGTTCGCGGCCACGGCCGCGGTCTGCGGCGGCGCATTCGTATTCTGGTTTGTAGTCATCCACGGACCCGGCTACGGCGCATGAGCGCGTATGGCGGCGCTGGATCTGCGTCCTTACCGATTGAAGGTCACGCGACCATCAATCGGCCAGCACGCGTACGTAGTACGCCAAAGCGCTCCCTCGCGTCCTGTTGCCCAGCTTGCCCTACGCGCTCATGCGGGAATCGCTCCTCACACCAGTGAGCCACCGTCGGTAGGCACAGACACATGAGCCTGCTCGACTACTACCGCCAGTTCGAGGGGATGTCCGAGGAGGAGGTCAACTCGGAGCTGCGCGAGGAGGCGGCCGAGCGCAAGCGCAAAGCGCTGATGCGCGTGGAGACGCTCGACCTGTCTCAGACGACGTGGCCCGAGCTGCCCCATCCGAGCATCGTCAGCGCGATCACGTTCGTGGCGCGTCGCGGCATGCAGCGCTACCCGCACCTGCGGGGCTCACAGCTGCATGACGAGCTGGCCGAGCGTCACGGCGTGGACCCTGCGCGGGTGATCCTCGGCAACGGCGCCGCCGAGCTGCTCAGCTCTGCCGCGCGCGCGCTGATCGAGCCCGGTCAGCGGCTGCTCAGCGCATGGCCGTCCTACCCCCTGTTCCCGATCATGGCCCGCCGCGCGCACGGGCAGGCCGTGCGCGTCGGTGGGGGCGTCGACGAGCTGCTGCAGGCCGCGGCCGAGCCCGGCACGCGCGTAGTCGCGATCGCCAGCCCGAACGACCCCACGGGCGAGCTGATGGCGACGAGCGAGCTGGAGCGGCTGCTCGACGGGCTGCCCGACGACGTGGCGGTGCTGCTGGACGAGTCGCTGGTGGAGTTCGCCGACGCCCAGCCAGTCAGCTCATCGCTGGCGCTGGCGGCGGAGCACTCGCGCCTGTTCGTGGTGCGCAGCTTCTCCAAGGCGTGGGGGCTGGCGGGGTTGCGCGTCGGCTACGCGATCGGAGGACCCGGATCGGAGGAGCTGTTCGCCGAGCTGCAGCCCGACCTGGGCGTCTCGGAGGTCTCCCAGGCCGGCGCGCTGGAGGCGCTGCGCACCTGCTCGGAGATCGTCGCGCGGCGCGTGGCGAGCGTCGCGCGCGAGCGCACCGACGTGACCGCCGCGCTGCGCGAGCGGGGATTCGACGTGACCGACAGCCAGGCCAACTTCGTGTGGGCCGCCCATCCCGCGATCGACGGCGGCGAGCTGTCGGCGCGCCTGGCCCGCGCCGGCATCCTCGTCGCCGGGGGCGCTGCTCTGGGGGAGCCCCGGCACGTGCGCATCGCCCTGCGCGACTCCCGCGCGAGCGGACGCCTGCTCGACGCGATCGACAAGTCGCTGTAGGCGGGACTCAGCTTGCAAGCCCGGACTGGCGCAGCAGCGCTCCAGTGGTGCCCTCGAGGATCTTCCGCCAGGCGCTGGCCTGCTCGGGCTCGACATCGTCGAAGTGCGCCACCACGGCGCGCAGCCGCTCGCCGGAGATGTCCAGGCCATGCCGCTCGGCGACTTCGTGATAGCGCTCGTATTCGCCCGCGAGATGCTGCGTGACCGACTCGAACCCGTGCTTGCCGATCTCCACGCGCGAGGCGAAGCTCATGATGGACGTCTGGAACATCAGCTTGTCCGCCGGCTCGGGCTCAATCAGGACGATGTCCACGCCCGGATAGCGCTCCTCCCAGCGCTCGGCCATGTCGTGCAGCCGCTGGTGGGCAAGCAGCTTGAACGCCTGATAGCCAATCTGCGGGAAGCCCATGTCCGAGACGCGCTTCGTGCGCACCCCGCCGAGAGTGCGGACGGTCTCGGAGAAGTCGTTCACGAACGGCACAATCGGGTTGATCACGACGATCAGCTTCGCCCCGGCCTCCACGGCGACGTCGAGGTTTGTGGTCGACACCAAGCCGCCGTCGACCAGCTCGCGCCCGCCCACGGTGACCGGCGCGTACACCATCGGCAGCGCACCCGACGCGCGCACGGCCGTGGAGATCGGCACGTCGGTGAGTCCCTCACTGCCGAACACCACCCGCTCGCACGTGTCCAGATCGGTCGCCGTCAGGTACAGCTCGTGACGCAGCTGGGTGAAGTCGTCGCTGCGCCCCGGCTCACTGAGCACCTTGTGCAGGTACTCCTCGATTCCCGCACCCGTGTAGGCGCCGGAGGGCAGGCCCTCGGCGAAGCCCAGCAGCACGTCCATCAGCGACACCTGCCCGCGCTGGCGCACGACGTCCCGCGCCAGCCCCAGCGCACGCCACGGCAGCATCGCGCTCTTGCGCGCCAGCTCGACCAGGTTGGGGCGCAGCAGATCGCCGAGATCGACGTCCTCGAACGGCGAGGGCGTCTGGTGGGTGACGACCCGCATCATCTCCTCCGGGGTCACGCCGTTCGCGCACAGCGCCGCGATGAACGAGCCGGCGGAGGTGCCGACGTAGACGTCGAACTGGTTGACCGTGCTGTTCGTCGCCAGCAGGTCCAGCGCGCGCAGCGCCCCGATCTCATACACGCCGCCGGTGAACCCGCCGCCACCGAGCACAAGCGCGGTCTTGTCGCGCCGCCTCCGCCGCCTCCGCCTCGCGGAGGCCGTGCCGATCGCCGCCCGAGCGGACTCCCCGCCCCGCGAGTGCGCCGCGGAGCCGTTGCGCGCCGTCGCCGGTTGCAGCTTGACAACACGTCCCATACCACCCAACATCATATGCCCCGCGTGACCCGGAACCGGATTGCCCACACCCTGATCCTGCTCTGCGGACTGCTGTCGGCGACAGTCGCCCTGCCTGCCCGGGCCGGTGCGAGCGCCGGCAGCCTCATCGGACTGCAGGCAGACCTCACCCACCAGCTGGCGCTCGCCGGGCCCGCGGATGGCGCGTACGTGTACGACCTGAGCACCCACCAGGCCCTGTTCTCCGAGCGCGCCGGCACCCTGCGCCCGCCCGCGTCGGTGGAGAAGCTCTACACCGCCACCACCCTGCTCGCGCGCATGGGAGCATCGGGGCGGTTGAGCACGACCGTGTACGGCGTCGGCCGGCTCGCGCCGGGAGGGGTGTGGGAAGGCAGCATCTACCTGCGCGGCGGTGGCGACCCGACGTTCGGCTCGAGCGCGTTCATCCGTGCGCACTACGGCGGCGTCGGCGCGTCGGTTTCCACGCTCGCCAATCAGCTCGTGCGCACCGATGGCATCCATGGCATCACGGGCTCGGTGTGGGGCGATGAGTCCTACCTGGACTCGCTGCGCGGCGAGCCCTCCAGCGACTACGCGCCCGATCCGTTCCTGGAAGGCACCCTGTCAGGACTCGCGTTCAACCGCGGGGCCGGCGGCTCCGAACAGGGCGCGCACGCACCGGCCGCGTACGCCGCGCGCGAGCTGTGGGCCACGCTGAAGAACGACGGCGTCTCGATCGCAGGCCACAGCGGCGCGGCGAGCACCCCCCGGGGGCGAGCCAGCTCGCGCAGATGAGCTCACCCACGATCACTCAGCTGCTGGGCCTGACGCTGCCCCCGTCGGACAACTTCTTCGCCGAGACGCTCGTCAAGGATCTCGGCGCGCGCTACGGCGGCGCCGGAACGACCGCTGCCGGCGCGTCGGTGGTGCGCCAGACGATCGCCTCGCTGCTGGGCATCCACCCGCACGTCCTCGACGGCTCGGGGCTCTCGGAATCTGACCGTACCTCTCCCTACGAGGTGACAGACCTGCTCGTGGAGCTCGCCTCCACCCCGATCGGGCCCGTGCTGCGCGGCGATCTGGCGATTGTGGGCCATACCGGAACGCTCGCCACCCGCATGCGCGACACGGGCGCGTCGGGACGCTGCGAGGGCAAGACGGGGACGCTCACGGGCGTGTCCAACCTCGTCGGCTACTGCATGGCCGCGGACGGGCACACGCTGGCGTTTGCGATCTTCACCGACGGCATCGCCACCGAAACCGCGCACGTGTTTCAGGACCACATGGCGATCACAATCGCGGGCTACTGAGCGGCAGGCGCGCCTCCACGATCTGCGTGCTCGACGAGCGAGGGGATCGGTGCAGTTCCGGGCGGCGCATGCGCCGCCCGGCGGAACCTCGCATGCGAGGTTCCGGACCAGGCCGCATGCGGCCTGGTCGCAGGGCCGCATGCGGCCCTGCCCAATCAACTCTCGGCCGCGTCGATCAACTCGGCCAGCGAGACCCCCAGGGCCGCGGCGAGCTTGCGCAGCGTCGGGAGGCTCGGTTGATGCAGACCGCGTTCGACACGGCTGAGCGTCGAAGTGCTGACATCCGCCGCATGGGCTAAGTCTTCCTGCGACCGTTCGCCGCGTAGCAGCTTGATCGTCGTGCCGACAGACACACAAGAACATTGACTATTTCAAGGCACATATGCCAGAGCAAAGCCACCTAGGCAATTGTGCTTTGGTACGCTGGCCGAGCCGCCGGGCCGTATCCCCACAGATCATCGTCCGGGGGCGCGCCGACATAGCCCCCGCTGTGGTCTCTGCCAAGCGGGGGCTATGTAAGCCTGCTTGCACCTGGATGACTCAATCCGCGTCCGGCTCGCCCTCCAGCACCGCTCGCAGGCCATCCTCGTCCAGCACTGGCACAGCCAGGCGCTGGGCCTTCGCGAGCTTCGACCCGGCGGACTCGCCCGCGACGAGATAGTCGGTGTTGCGCGACACCGACCCCGTCACGCGCCCGCCCGCAGCCATGATCCGTTCGGTGGCCTGCTCGCGCGTCCAGTGCGCCAGCGTGCCCGTCAGCACCAGCGTCTTGTCCGCCAGCGTGCCCTCCGAGGGCGGCGGGCCCTGTTCGCGCAGCTGCAGTCCGAGGCCGCGCAGGTCTGAGATCAGCGCGCGCATGCGCTCGTCGTCGAGCTGCTCGCGGATCGTGCGCGCCATCTTCTCGCCGATGCCGGGTGTCTGCGCGATCTCCTCGGGCGTGGCCGCCAGCAGCGTGTCGACGTCGCGAAAGCGCGCGGCGAGATTGCGCGCGGTCACCTCGCCGACCTCCTCGATCCCCAGCCCGAACAGCACGCGCGCGAACGGCCGCTGCTTGGACGCCTCGATCGCGTCGATCAGGTTGCGCGCCGACTGCTCGGCGAACCCCTCCAGCTCGGTCAGCTGCTCGGCGCTCAGGCGGTAGTAGTCGCCGTCGGTGCGCACCAGCCCGCGCTCCTGCAGCAGCGCGACCTGCTTCTCGCCGAGGCCCTCGACGTCCATGGCCCCCTGTGAGACGAAGTGCTTGAGCAGCTGCCACGCGCGCGCGGGACAGTCGCGGTTGGGACACTTCGTGAACACGCCCTCGCGCGGCTTGACCGTTTTGGTGTTGCAGAACGGGCATCGCGACGGCGGGCGCGGGCGGGGCGGACGCTTGCCGGAGCGGTCGAGCACGTGCGGCGCGGGCGAGACCACCTGAGGGATCACATCGCCCGCGCGCATCACGATCACCTCCTCGCCGGGGCGCAGATCCTTGCGCCGCAGGTCCTCCTCGTTGTGCAGCGTCGCCAGCTTGATCGTCACCCCGCCGACGGCCACGGGCGTGAGCACCGCGTAGGGACGCAGGTCGCCGAACTTGCCGACGTTCCACATGACCTTCTCCAGCGTCGTGACGGCGGTGGTGGGGGGGAACTTCCAGGCGATCGCCCAGCGCGGATCGCGCCCGACCGAGCCCAGGCGACGCTGCAGCTGCAGGTCGTCGACCTTCACGACGACCCCGTCGATCTCGAAGTCGAGCTCCCCCGGCGCTGCTGCCAGTCCAGGCACTGCGCGATCACCTCGTCCTCGCTGTCGAGCACCTGCACGTCGGGGTTCACACGGAAGCGGTGCTCGCCGAGCCAGTGCAGCGCCTGGGAGTGGCGCTGAAACTCGAGCCCCTCGACGACACCCACCTGATAGCACCACATCGACAGCGGCCGCTGCCGGGCGTCGGCCGGGTCGAGCTGGCGGATCGTCCCCGCGGCGGAGTTGCGTGGGTTCATGAACGTCGGCTCGCCCGCCGCTGCGCGACGCTCGTTCAGGGCGGCGAAGTCAGCCAGCGACATGTACACCTCGCCGCGCACCTCCAGCAGCGCCGGCACGTCGTCGACCCGCAGCGGGATCGAGCCGATCGTGCGCAGGTTGTGCGTGACGTCCTCCCCCACCTCGCCGTTGCCCCGCGTGGCGCCGCGCTGCAGCATGCCGTCGCGGTAGACGAGGCTAATCGCCAGCCCGTCGATCTTCGGCTCGACCACGAACCGGAACCGTGGCGCGGTGATGCCCTCGCGCGCGAGGTGGGTGCGCATCCGCTCGACCCACGCTCGCAGCTCCTCCTCGGTGCGGGCGTTGGGCAGCGAGAGCATCGGCTCGAGGTGCGTGACCTTCTCCAGCTTGCCCACCGGCTCGCCGCCGATCCGCTGGGTGGGCGAGTCGGGCGTGCGCAACTGGGGATGCTCGGCCTCGATCGTGCGCAGCTCGTCCAGCAGCGCGTCGTAGGCGTCGTCGCCGATCTCGGGGTCGTCGAGCACGTAGTAGCGATGTGCGTGATGGTCGAGCTGTGTGCGCAGCTCGACCACGCGCGCGAGCACCTTCTCCGGGGCCTGCTCGCGACGACGCCCTCCGTCTCCTGCCCTGCAGCCGGCGTACGCCCTCGTCTGGACTTGGACGGCTCAGGTCCGCCTGCCGGCGTGCTCCCCCTGCCCGACTTGGGCGGCTCTGGCCCGGCGCTCACGACGCGCGGGGCGCTGGCCGATCTACGATCGGTGACCCGAGCAGCTCCTCCAGATCGAAGCCGCGGAGCGCCTGCAGACCCGCGCGGTCGGTCAGGTCGAAGTGGATCGGGGTCACGGCGACGCGCCCGGCCGCCACGGCCGTGAGATCGGTGCCTGGCTCGTCGTGAAACCCGGGGTCCGAGCCGTAGATCCAGTAGCGCCGGCGGTGCTCCTCCTCGCGCTCGAGCTTGAGCTCGTCCTCGTAGATCCGCTTGCCCAGGCTCGTGACCTCGACACCGCGGGGCTCGCCCGCGGGGACGTTCACGTTCAGCAGCGTGCTCGCGGGCAGCGGCACGTCCTCGATCCGCTCCACCAGCCGCGCGACGAACGCCGCGGCGGTGTCGAACCCGAAGCCGCCGTCGTAGCGGAAGTCCAGCGCGCGGGCGCGCGACTGCTGGGAGACGGCGATCGCGGGGATGCCCAGCACGACTCCCTCCAGCGCCGCGGCGACCGTGCCGGAGTAGGTGATGTCATCGCCGAGGTTCGCCCCGTGGTTGATGCCCGAGACGACCAGGTCGGGGTGGAAGTCCTCGACCAGGCCGAGGCTTGCGAGCCTGACGCAGTCCACAGGTGTGCCGTCGGTGGCGTATCCGACGGTGCCGTCGGAGAATGGCGTCTCGGCGACCCACAGCGGGCGGCGCGTGGTGATCGACCGCGCCATCGCCGAGCGGTTGCCGTCGGGCGCGATCACCGCGAGGCGCACGCCCTCCATCGCGACGAGCGCGGCGCGCATCGTCTGCAGGCCCTCGGCCTCGATCCCGTCGTCGTTGGTCAGCAGCACGTTCAGCATGGTCTGTCCCCAGCATAGGGGCCGGCTCGGCTCCTGTCGTGGCGGTCGCGTTACCCGTCCAGCGGATAGGCGACCGAGGCCAGCGCCAGCCCATGCGGGAGCGCCGTCGGCCCCGCCTGCGCGCGCGGTGCGCCTTCGAGCAGCTGCTGGAACTGGGCGAGCGTGCGCTGCCCGGAGGCGACCTCGAGCATCGTGCCGAGCAGAATGCGCACCATGTGGCGCATGAACGTGTCGGCTTCGATCCACAGCTCGAGCATGTCTTGCGCTCCGGCGCGCCACTCGGCGGCCAGGACGTGACGCTCGAACCGCACGTGATCATTCTCGGTGGGCGTGAACGCGGTGAAGTCGTGCTGACCGAGCAGCGCCTGTGCGCACTCATCCAGCGCGTCGCGATCGAGTGAGCGCGGCCACCACAGCGCGTAGCGACGCTCCAGCGCGCTGCGCGATCGGCGCGTGAGCAGGCGATAGCAGTATGTTCGGCTGATGGCCGCGCGTCGCGCGTCCCACCCGTCCGGCGCCGGCTCGGCGGCGAGGATCGAGACGTCCTCGGGCAGCAATGAGTTCAGCCGCCGCGGATCGACCGCCTCGTGGGCGTAGCCGGCGACCTGCCCCCAGGCATGCACCCCGCGATCGGTGCGCCCGGCGACGGTCAGCGTCAGCGGCTCGCCTGTCGTCGAGGTCTCGCCGAGCACAGTGCGCAACGCCCGCTCCACCTCCTCCTGCACGGTGCGCAGCCCGGGCTGGCGCGCCCAGCCGATGAAGTCGGTGCCGTCGTATTCGAGCGTCAGCTTGGTCGTCATCGGTGCTCCTCACCGCGACCCCGGGCCCGCGTCCGTGCGCCTGACGCCCGTGCCCCCGCGCGGGCGGCGTCCGGGTGACGCCGCGTCAGACCAGCTCGATGAAGACCATCTCGGTCGCGTCCGAGCGGCGGGGACCGAGCTTGAGGATGCGCGTGTACCCGCCGGGACGTTCGGCATAACGGGGGGCGAGATCCTCGAACAGCTTGTGCACCGCGAACTTGTCCTGCGCCAGACGCGAGAGCGCCTGGCGGCGCGCGTGCAGGTCACTGCGCTTGGCGAGCGTGATCAGCCGCTCGACCTCCGGTTTGACCGCGCGCGCCTTGGCGGAGGTCGTTTCGATGCGCTCGTGCTCGATGATCTCCTTCGAGAGGTTCATCAGCAGCGCCTTGCGATGCGCGCTCGTGCGGCTGAGCTTGTGTTTGGTCTTTTGATGACGCATATCAGGCCCGGAGAGTCTATTAGTCCTGGCGTAGATTCAACCCGCGGGCATGCAGCGTTTCGATGACCTCGTCGATCGACTTTTTGCCGAAGTTGGGGATCGCGTTGAGCTCGGCCTCGGACTTGGAGATCAAGTCGCCCACCGTCTGGATGCCCGCGCGCTTGAGACAGTTGTAAGAGCGCACGCCGAGCTCGAGCTCCTCGATCAGGATGCCCCACTCCTCGCCCTGCAGCGCGCCCGCGGGCGCACCGCCGGCGCCGGGCACCGCGAGCCCGTGCCCGTCGAGCTGACCGCCGGGCGCGGCGCGCAGCTCCTGGATGCGATCGGCGTCGGTGAAGATCGCCAGCTGCGAGATCAGCAGCTCGGCCGCCTCGCGCAGCGCGGCCTGGGGGTCGATCGAGCCGTCGGTCTCGACGTCCAGGGTGAGCTTGTCGAAGTCGGTCTTCTGTCCGACGCGCGCGCCCTCGACCGCATAGGCCACGCGCCGCACGGGCGAGAAGATCGAGTCGATCGGAATCACGCCTATGGGCTGGTCGGGGGACTTGTTCTCCTCGGCCGGCCTGTATCCGCGGCCGCGGCCGATCGTCATGTACAGCTCGAGCTTCGTTTTCTTCTCGAGCGTCGCGACGTGCACGTCAGGGTTGAGGATCTCCACGCCCGCGGGCAGGTCGACGTCCTTGGCGGTGATGTCCCCCGGCCCGGTCACGACCAGCGGCGCCTCGACCTCGGTCGCGTCGGAGTGCATGCGGCAGACGATGCCCTTGAGGTTGAGCACGACGTCGGTCACGTCTTCCTTGACGCCCGGGATCGTGGAGAACTCGTGCGCGACGCCCTCGATGCGCACGCTCGTGACGGCTGCGCCCGCCAGCGAGGAGAGCAACACGCGCCGCAGCGAGTTGCCGAACGTGTAGCCGAAGCCGCGGTCGAGCGGCTCGATGGTGAACGTGCCGCGGTTCTGCTCCACGGACTCGGATGTGATCCGGGGGATTTGGAAGTCGAGCATCAGCGTCCTAACGTCGTATTGGTCTCGCACCGGCGCCCTCGCGAGCACCGGCTCCGGAGCGCCGTCTTCCCCGCCCGCGGGCGGAGTGATGACGGCATGGGCAAACCTGCTACTTCGAGTACAGCTCGACGATGAGCTGCTCCTGCACCGGCGCGGCCACCTCGCGTCGCTCCGGCTTGCGCAGCACCTTGGCCGTGAGCGACTCGTGATCGGCCTGCAGCCACGCGGGGATCTGTCCTGTCAGCTCGGTCGCGTCCCTGACCACCTGCGTCGCCGCGGTGTCCGCCTTGATCGCGATCACCTCGCCCGCACGCACCTGATAGCTGGGGATGTTCACCCGCCGGCCGTTGACCGTCCAATGGCCGTGGCGGATCAGCTGGCGGGCCTGCCGGCGCGAGGCGGCGAAGCCGAGCCGCACCAGCACGTTGTCCAACCGGCACTCCAGCAGCACGAGCAGATTCTCGCCCGTGATCCCAGGCTGGCGGGAGGCCTTCTCGTAATAGCCGTGGAACTGGCGCTCGAGCACCCCGTAGTAGCGGCGCGCCTTCTGCTTCTCGCGCAGCTGCAGACGGTACTCGCTCTGTTTCATCCGCCCGCGGCCGTGCTCGCCCGGCGGATAGGCGCGGCGCTCGACGCCGCACTTGTCGGTCAGGCAGCGCTCGCCCTTGAGGAACAGCTTCTGTCCCTCGCGACGGCACTGCTTGCACTGGGGGCCCGTGTCTCTGGCCATCTCAGACCCTCCGCCGCTTGCGGGGGCGACAACCATTGTGTGCCTGCGGCGTGACGTCCTTGACGCCGGTCACCTCGAGGCCCGCGGCCTGCAGCGAGCGGATCGCCGTCTCGCGGCCCGAGCCCGGACCCTTGACGTAGACCTCGACCTTCTGCAGCCCCTGCTCGAGGCCCTTGCGCGCGGCCGCGTCGGCGGTCACCTGCGCGGCGAAGGGCGTGGACTTGCGCGAGCCCTTGAACCCGGCGCCGCCGGCGGACTCCCAGGCGATCACGTTGCCGGTGGTGTCGGTCAACGAGACGATCGTGTTGTTGAACGACGTCTTGATGTGGGCCTGGCCGATCGGGATGTTCTTCTTGGGCTTGCGTTTGCCACGGGCGCGTTTGGGTGGGGCCATTACTTCTTGCCGGCTTTCTTCTTGCCCGCGACCTGCATCCGCTTGGGACCCTTGCGCGTGCGGGCGTTGGTCTTGGTCTTCTGCCCGCGCACGGGCAGACCGCGGCGGTGGCGCAGGCCCCGGTAGCAGGCGATCTCCTGCAGGCGTTTGACGTCCTGAGAGCGCTCCCGGCGCAGATCGCCCTCGACGGTCAGCGAGCGGTCGATCGAGTCGCGAAGTTTGGCGACCTCGTCCTCGGTCAGATCGCGCACGTAGGTGTCGGGGCTGACGCCGACCTCGGCCAGGATCCGGTTCGAGGTCGAGCGGCCGATGCCGTAGATGTAGGTCAGCCCGATCTCCGAGCGCTTGTTCAGGGGCAGGTTGACCCCAGCTATTCTCGCCATCAGAGCCCTTTCCGGAAACCCAGCCCGACCAGCGGGGCTCGGGGGTCGTCAGGCAATAGGGACGCGGGGAGG
The DNA here is from genome assembly GCA_963744245.1 of uncultured Solirubrobacterales bacterium. Taxonomy (GTDB): domain Bacteria; phylum Actinomycetota; class Thermoleophilia; order Solirubrobacterales; family Solirubrobacteraceae; genus Palsa-744. Next base: position 1,389,153 of record CAVUST010000001.1, on the reverse strand, counting down.
GATCGACAGTGGAAGACCCACGGACCCGACTGAGGACGCAGCATGGCGATCATCCGAGTCACGCTGGTCAGCCTTGGCGCTGCTTGTGGCGCTTGTTTTGGCAGATCACGAGAACCGCGCCGTGGCGGCGGATGATCTTGCACTTCTCGCACATCGGCTTGACCGACGGTCTGACCTTCATGATCCCTTTCGGCTGGTCCCGGCGACCAGGCTCTGGCTGCCGTCATGGCCGCCGCTACCAGGTCGTGGATAAGTGCCCTCGCGCGCGCAGACGCCCTCGCGTTCGAGCAGGACTCCGGATGGTAGCAACTCGGCGAACCGGAGCGAAGTCCGCCGCGACGCCTCAGCCAGCGCGGGCGGCTGCCTGTGGCTCGCCCACGACGGGCCGCTCCGCGGCCGGCAGATGCCACGGAGTGAGGATGCGCGGACCGTCGGAGGTGATCGCGATCGTGAACTCGAAGTGTGCGGCGGGGGAGCCGTCCTGGGAGAAGATCGCCCAACCGTCGCCCGCGACCCGCACGCCGGCGCGCCCGGCGGTCATCATCGGCTCGACGGCGAGGACCATGCCCTCCTCCAGCAGCGGGCCGCGGCCGGGCCGGCCGTAGTTGGGGACCTGGGGATCCTCGTGCATGGAGCGCCCGATGCCGTGTCCGACGAGCGAGCGGATCACCGACAGCCCGGCGCCCTCGGCGACGCGCTGGATCGCGCTGGAGAGGTCGCCCATGCGATTGCCCGCCCGGCACTGCTCGACCCCGGCATGCAGCGACTGGAGGGTCGCGGCGAGCAGGTTCTGAGCGACCGGCTCGACCTCTCCGACGGAGAACGTGCGCGCGGCGTCGGCGACCCAGCCCTCGAGGGTGACGCCGACGTCGATCGAGATCACGTCGCCCGGCGCGAGCGCGTAGGAGCCGGGAATGCCGTGTACGACCATCGCGTTCGGCGAGGCGCAGATCGAGCCTGGGAACCCGCGATAGCCCTTGAACGCGGGCGTGGCGCCGCGCGAGCGAATGAACCGCTCGGCGAGGGCGTCGAGCTCGGCCGTGGTGACTCCCGGCCGGATGTGGCCCTCCAGCAGATCGAGGGTCGCGACGAGCACCTCGCCCGCGCGCGCCATGCGGTCGATCTCCTCGGGGGACTTCTTGATGTCATGCTCAGATGAGCTTAGCTTGAGCGGTCGGCCCGGCGGACGTCCGAATCAGCGTCCGAGTCGATGCCGGCGGGCATCCGGACCCGAGCGCACGCCGGCGGGCGTTCGCCAAGGCCGCTCGACACGTGCCTACAGCTTCTCCTCCAGGCGCAGCGTGGCGAGGGTGGCGCGAATGCGGGCGTGGACTTCCTCGGCGGTGCGGCACCCGTCGAGGCGACGCAGCAGACCGGCACGGTCGTAGTAGTCGATCAGCGGCTCGGTCTGGCGGTGGTAGACCTCCAGGCGCACACGGATCGTCTCCTCGCGGTCGTCGTCGCGCTGGATCAGGCGCGAGCCATCCTGATCGCAGATCCCCTCGTGCTTGGGCGGATCGAACTCGACGTGATAGATGTGAGCGGAGCTCTTGACGCATACGCGTCGTCCGGAGAGTCGGCGGACCACCTCCTCGTCTGGGACCTCGATCGCGAGCACCGCGGTGAGCCGGCGATCCAGGCGCGCGAGCGCCTGCGCGAGCGCATCGGCCTGGATCTCGTTGCGCGGGAACCCATCGAGCAGGAATCCGTCGCCCGCGTCGGCGTCGGACACCCGCTGAACGATCATGCCGACGATCACCTCGTCGGGCACGAGCTTGCCGGCGTCCATGTAGCGCTTGGCCTGTACGCCCAACTCCGAGCCGCGGGCGACCTGCGCGCGGAGCATGTCCCCGGTGGAGATGTGAGGCAGGCCGAAGTCTTCGCGCAGGCGCTCGGCCTGCGTGCCCTTCCCCGCGCCCGGCGGACCGAGCAGGATCAAGTTGAGCTCGGACCCCACAAGCCCGAGACTACTTCAGAAAGCCCTCGTAGGAGCGCATCATCAGCTGGGCCTCGAGCTGGAACTCTCGCACGGGAGTGGGACAGGCCCTCCTCCCGGCCATCCCCCGAAGAAGCATCACTTCAAGAACCCCTCATAGGAGCGCATCATCAGCTGGGCCTCGAGCTGCTTCATTGTTTCCAGCGCGACGCCGATCACGATCAGGATCGAGGTGCCGCCGAACTGGAACTGCTGGTGGGTGCGCGCGAACAGGATCGCGGGCAGCGCGGCGACGGCGGCGAGGAAGAGGGCGCCGGGGAACGTCAGGCGCGCGAGGATGCGATCCAGGAATTCGGCCGTCGGCCGACCGGGACGCACGCCCGGGATGAAGCCGCCGTACTTCTTGAGGTTGTCGGCCTGGTCGACCGGGTTGAAGGTGACGGCGGTGTAGAAGTAGGTGAAGAGCAGGATGAGCAGCGACTGCCCGGCGATGTAATGCCAGCCGTTGGGGGTGAAGAAGTCGGAGATCTGCGTGCCCCAATGAGTTTTCACGAGCTGACCGACGGTCGGCGGGAAGGCCATCAGGCTCGCGGCGAAGATCACGGGGATCACACCGGCCATGTTCACGCGCAGCGGCAGGTAGGTCTGGCCGCCCTCGGACATGCGCCGTCCGATCACGCGCTTGGCGTACTGCACGGGGATGCGCCGCTGACCCTCTTGGACGAAGACGATCCCGGCGACGACGGCGAGCACGAGGAAGGGCATCATCACCTTGAAGACCTGATCCTGGGTCGTCCACCACTGCTGGATGCCGGAGGGCAGGCGCGAGACGATCGAGGCGAAGATCAGCAGGGAGATGCCGTTGCCGATGCCACGCTGGGTGATCAGCTCGCCGATCCACATCAAGAGGACACAGCCGGTGGTGAGGCAGACGACGATCAGGAAGACGTGCGGCGGATCGAAGTGGGTGACGACCGATTCGCCGGCCTTGGCCTGCAGGGAGTGGAACAGGAACACGTAGCCGATCGACTGCGCGAACGCGAGTCCGACCGTGAGGTAGCGGGTGTACTGGGTGATCCGCGCCTGGCCGACCTCGCCTTCCTTGGAGAGCTTTTCCAGCGAGGGAACGACCACCTGCAGCAGCTGCAGGATGATCGAGGCGGTGATGTAGGGCATGATCCCCAGAGCGAACAGCGCGATCCGCGAGAGGCCTCCGCCGGAGAACAGGTTCAGGTAGCTGAGGATCCCCGAGCCGCCGAACTGCTTCTGGATGTTGTTGACGGCCGTGAGGTTGACGCCCGGCACGGGGACGTGAGAGCCGATGCGATAGATCAGCAGCATCGCCGCGGTGAAGCCGAGCTTCTTGCGGATGTCCGCTACCTGGAACGCGTTGAGGATCGTTGAGAGCATGGTGTGTACGTGGCCGGAACAGACGCGGCTCGGGGAAGTCTAGCCCGCGCAGGGGGGCGATGTGGCGGACCGGTATTGGGGGTGACCCATAGCCCGGTTCACCGATCGATGCCGCCGGCGCCGGTCACCGCAGTTGTCGGCGCCGCGCTCGGTCTCGCGGTACGGAGTCAGGGGTCGATCAGGTGGCACGTGCCGCCCGCGGCCTCGATGCGCTCACGGGCGGTGGCGCTGAAGGCGTGGGCGTGGACGGTGAGCGCGTGGGGGAGCTCACCGCGGGCGAGGATCTTGATGGGGACGTCCTTGCGGGTGCCCAGCCCGGCGGACTTGAGCGACTCGATCGTCACGTCGGCGCCGGACTCGAAACGGGCGGCGAGATCGCCGATGTTGACCGGCTGGGTGTGCGTGCGGAAGGGCTCGAAGGGCATCGACTTCTTCATGTGCGGACCGCGGAGCTTGCGCATGCGCATGTGAATCGGCATCTGGCCACCCTCGAAGCGCGCACGGCGCTTGGCGCCCGAGCGCGCGCCCGCGCCCTTCTGGCCGCGTCCGGAGGTCTTGCCCGTGCCCGAGCCTTCGCCGCGACCGACCCGCTTGCGCGGGCGGCGGCTGCCGGGGGCGGGACTGAGGTTGTGAAGTCCGATGCGCTCATCGGCGGCGTCGCCGGTCGCTTGCTGCTTGCCCGGGCTCATACGTCCTCCCGAACCTCGACGAGGTGGCGGACGGCGTGCAGCATGCCTCGCGCCTGCGGGCAGTCTTGGACCTGGACGGTGTGGCCGATGCGGCGCAGGCCGAGCGAGCGCAATGTGTCCAGCTGGCGACGGTCGGAGCCGTTGCCCGAACGGCGCTGGGTGACGGTGAGCGTGGTAGCGGTGGCGGTGGCCATCAGGCGGAGGCCTCCTCGACCTCGGGCTCGGGCGATGCGTCCGCGGACGTCTCCGTCTCGGCGTCCGCGGCCCCGGCGACCGGTGTGGAGGAGGCCGGCGCCGCGTCCGGGGAGGCGTCGTCGGTGGGCGTCTCAGCGTCGGGGGCTCCGTCGGTGGACGTCTCAGGCGCAGCGGTCGCGTCGGGGCCTCCGTCGGTGGGACCGCCGCCGAGACCCAGTACCTGGTCGATCGAGAGACCGCGCAGACGCGCGACCTCCTCGGGCGTGCGCAGTCCGCGCAGACCTTCGATCGTGGCCTTGACGAGGTTGATCGGGTTTTGCGTGCCGAGGCTCTTGGAGAGGATGTCGTGGATCCCGGCGAGCTCGAGCACCGCGCGCACACCGCCGCCGGCGATCACGCCGGTACCGGGGGAGGCGGGCTTCAAGAGGACGCGCCCGGCGCCGAAGATGCCGGTCGTCTGGTGCGTGATCGTGCTGCCGTGGCGGGGCACCTTGAAGAGATCCTTCTTCGCGCGCTCGACGCCCTTCTGGATCGCGAGCGGAACCTCGTTGGCCTTGCCGTAGCCGACGCCGACCGTTTCGCGCTCGTCGCCGACGACGACCAGCGCGGTGAACGAGAACCGCCGGCCGCCCTTGACGACCTTGGCGACGCGGTTGATCTCGACGACCCGCTCCTGGAGATCCAGGCCGGACGGGCTGACTGAGCGATCGGATGTGATGGGAGTCATAGGTGGGAGACGGAAGAGGGTAGCGGTATGGAGGCGAGAGTCAGACGGTCAGGCCGGACTCGCGGATCGATTCGGCGAACGCGCGGACATGGCCGTGGTAGCGATAGCCGCCACGATCGAACACGGCCTCGGACACTCCGGCGGCCTTCGCCCGCTCGGCCAGCAGCTGACCTGCGCGCGCGGCGGCCTGCGCTTTGCCCAGTGAGCGCAGCTCGGGCTCGAACCAGGCGACGGCCGCGAGCGTGCGCGCGGAGACGTCGTCGATGACCTGCGCGGAGAGCCCGCGGTTGGAGCGGAACACCGAGACGCGCGGGCGCGTGGCGGTGCCGGAGATCTTCGCGCGCACTCGCCGGCGACGTTTGAGCCGGCGGCGCTCCTTGGTGATGACGGTCATGCCCTCTTGCCCACCTTGCGCGCCACATACTCGCCCTCGTAACGAATGCCCTTGCCCTTGTAGGGCTCAGGCGGGCGCTGCTTGCGGATGATCGCGGCGGTCTCGCCGACGAGCTGCTTGGAGATGCCCTTGACGACGATGCGCGTCGGCTGGGGCACTTCGAACTCGATCCCGGCGGGGGCGGGGATCGGCACGGGGTGGGAGTAGCCGACGGCGAGCTCGAGGTTCTTGCCCTTCAGCTGAGCCCGGTAGCCGACGCCCTGAATCTCCAGGCGCTTCTCGTAGCCGTCGGTGACGCCCTGGACCATGTTGGCGAGCAGCGAGCGGGTGAGTCCGTGCAGCGCGCGGTGCTCGCCGCGGTCGGTGGGACGCGAGACGCGCAGCACCTCGCCGTCCTGGACGACGTCGATGTCGCGGGAGATGCGCTCGGACAGCTCGCCTTTGGGGCCGTTGACGCGCACCGACTCGGGCTCGATCGCGACCGTCACGCCGGAGGGCACTGCAATGGGTTGTCTGCCGATGCGGGACATGGTTGGATCGCCGCTCGGTTACCAGACCTGCGCCAGAACCTCGCCGCCGACGCCGGCCGCGCGCGCGTCGTGACCGGTCATCACGCCGCGAGAGGTGGAGACGATGGAGGTGCCCATGCCGCCGAGCACCTTGGGGATGTGCTTGGCATCGACATACGTGCGCCGGCCGGGACGGGACACGCGCCGCAGCCCGGAGATCGCCGAGCGGCGGTCGTCGGTGTACTTGAGCCTGATCTGGATCAACTGGCCGGGCCCGCCGTCCGGGGCGGCCGCGACCGACCATGACTCGATGTAGCCCTGCTCGACGAGGATCCGCGCGAGCTCGGACTTGAGTGTGGACGCGGGAATGTCAACCGTCTCATGGGCAGCGTGGATCGCGTTGCGCACCCGCGTGAGAAAGTCGGCTATCGGATCGGTCATGGACATGGCTGGATGTGTGCTGTGGTGGAGTTAGACGAGGTCGACGGCTACCAGGAGGACTTCGTCATCCCCGGTATCTGACCGTTGTGGGCGAGCTCGCGCAGGCAGATGCGGCAGATCCCGAACTTGCGATAGACCGAGCGCGGGCGCCCGCAGCGATTGCAGCGAGTATAGGCGCGCGTCGGGTATTTGGGCGGGCGCGTCTGCTTGACGCGCAGAGAGACCTTGGCCATCAGTCGGCGTCCTTTGTGTCGGCGGTGTCCGCTGTGTTGTTGGAGTCGTCGGTGTTCTCGGCGTCATCGAAGCCGGCGGGCCGGCCCTGACGGGCGAAGGGCATGCCAAACGCCTCCAGCAGAGCGAACGCCTCGGCGTCGCTGGCGGCGGTGGTCGTGATCGTGATGTCCAGGCCACGCACCTGGTCGATCGAGTCGTAGTCGATCTCGGGGAAGATGATCTGCTCCTTGACGCCGAGCGAGTAGTTGCCACGGCCATCGAACGAACGTGGGTTCAGGCCGCGGAAGTCGCGGATGCGGGGAATCGCGACCGAGACGAGGCGGTCGAGGAACTCGTAGCCGCGCTCGGCTCGCAGCGTCACGGCGATGCCCACGGGCATGCCCTCGCGCAGTTTGAAGGCCGCGATCGACTTGCGCGCGCGGCGCACGCTCGGGCGCTGGCCGGCGATCGTCGCCAGCTGATCCTGCGCCGCCTTCAGCGCTTTGGAGTCCTGCTTGGCCATGCCGATGCCCATGTTGAGGACGACCTTCTCGAGCTTCGGCGCCTGCATCGGCGAGGAGTAGCCGAAGCGTTGAATCAGCGCCGGACGGATCTCGTCCAGATAGCGGGTCTTCAGGCGGGCTGGGGGGGCTGTGGCGTTCATGGTCTGATTGCAGTCGGGGGTCGTTGTTCCTAGTCGATGATCGCGCCCGAGCGTACGGCCACGCGCGAGCGTTTGCCGTCGCTACGGTCGATCCGCACGCGCGTCGGCTGGCCTTTGGGGTCCAGCAGCACGACGTTGGAGACGTGTATGGGTCCCTCGCGCTCGATCACGCCGCCCATCTGGACCTGCGTCTGCGAGCCGGCCACTTCCCTGGGACGGGTGTGGCGCTTGATCATGTTCAGGCCCTCGACATAGACGCGCTCGTTGGCCGGCTCCGTGCGCAGGACGCGGCCCGACTTGCCGCGATCCTTGCCGGAGACCACGCGCACCCGATCGCCCGAGCGGATCTTCAGTGCGCGACGCTTGGGGACGCTGGCGGCTCTGCGACTACGAGCCATCACAGCACCTCCGGTGCGAGCGAGACTATCTTCATGAAGTTGCGCTCGCGCAGTTCGCGCGCGACCGGGCCGAACACGCGCGTGCCGCGCGGATTGTTCTGCTCGTCGATGATCACAGCGGCGTTCTCGTCGAAGGCGATGTAGGTGCCGTCGTCGCGCCCGATCGGCTTTTTCGTGCGCACCACGACGGCGGTCACGACCTCGCCCTTTTTGACGGCGCCCTGCGGGTTGGCCTGCTTGACCGTCGCGGTGATCACGTCGCCGACGAACGCGTAACGTCGTCGGGAGCCACCCTTGACACGGATGCACAGGATCTCGCGTGCGCCCGTGTTGTCAGCCACACGAAGCCGTGTCTCGTTTTGGATCATCGTGCCCGCTCCAGTACGTCCACCAGCTTCCATCGCTTGCTGCGCGACAGCGGGCGACTCTCGATCACACGCACTGTGTCGCCCTCGTGGGCGTCGTTGTTCTCGTCATGCGCGTGCAACGTGCTCGAGCTGCGCACGATCTTCTCGTAACGCCGGTGCCGACGGGCGGTGTCGATGCGAACGGTGATCGTCTTGTCGGCCTTGTCGGAGACGACCACCCCCTGGCGCACCTTGCGCACGCCCTCGGTCTGCGCGTGTACCGGCGCCAGTGACTCGGGGGCGCTGAGGGCACCGCTGGCGCGAGCCGCGGTGCGCTTGGCGCGTTCCTGCAGGCGCCGGGTGCGACGGCGGGCCGCCTTGGTCTTGCGCTCGGCCACGCGTTCGGCGTGACGCTCCTCGGGCGAACGCGCCGGACGGACGTCGCCGGTGTGCGTCGAACGCGCCTTGCGGCGGCGCTCCTTGGGCGCAAGCTGACTGGTGGGCTCTGTCTGCGCGGTGCCCTCGGTGCTCGCGGGCACCGCGTCCTGCACGGGCGTGCCGGCGGCGTCCTCGGTGGGCTCCTCGGGAGTCTCGTTGTTGTCTTGCTCGTCAGCCATGTAGTCCTCGATTGCTCTATCTGTCCACGCTCTGCTCGGGCGCCGCCAGCTCGCGCTCGCGCGCGACGGTGAGAGCACGCGCCAAGTCACGCCTGGCGCGTGGGATGCCGGCGGTGTCGTCGAGTTCTCCGGTCGCGTTGGCGAAGCGCAGACCGAACAGGTCTTTGCGCATGGTCGCTATCTGCTTGTCGAGTTCGGCGCTCTGGAGGTCTCTCATCTGCTTGGCGTTCATCGCGACGTCCTCAGTCCTCGCGCAGCACGAACTTGGATTTCACCGGGAGCTTGTGCGCGGCGAGACGGATCGCGTCGCGTGCGAGCGGCTCGGGCACGCCGGCCAGCTCGAACATCACACGGCCGGGCTTGACCACGGCGACCCAGCCTTCGGGCGATCCCTTGCCTGAGCCCATGCGCGTCTCGGCCGGCTTCTTGGTGACGGGCTTGTCCGGGAACACGTTGATCCACACCTTGCCGCCGCGCTTGATCTTGCGAGTCATCGCGATTCGGGCCGCCTCGATCTGGCGGTTGGTGAGCCAGCCCTCCTCGAGCGCCTTCAGGCCGTACTCGCCGAACTGGACCTTCACCTGCCCGCGCGAGACGCCGCCCCGGCGTCCGCGGTGCTGCTTGCGGTGCTTGACACGCTTGGGAGAGAGCATCAGCGCGCTCCTCCCCCGCCGCCGGAGCGAGGACCACGGCCCCCACCGCCACCGCCAGGACCGCCGCGTCCACCACCGCCCTGACCACGTCCACCGCCGGGACCGCGACCGCCCTGACCGCCAAATCCACCAGGACCACGTCCACCGCCCGAACCGCCGCCGCGCCCACCGCGCCCGCCACCACCGGAGCCGCCACGACCCCGGCCGTCGCCACCACTGCGCCCGTCGCGCCGCCCGTCACGGTCGGAGCTGGGCGTCGCGGGGGCCGTCATGTCGGTCAGGTCCGCGCCGGTGTATCCCTCGGGCATGATCTCGCCCTTGTTCACCCAGCACTTCACGCCGATGCGCCCGAACGTGGTGCGAGCCTCGTAGAAGCCGTAGTCGATGTCGGCGCGCATCGTGTGCAGCGGCACGCGACCGTCGGAGTAGCTTTCGGTGCGCGCCATCTCAGCGCCGCCGAGACGCCCCGCCACCTGCACCTTCACGCCCTTGGCGCCGGAGCGCATCGCGCTGGTCAGCGCACGCTTCATCGCGCGGCGAAACGCGACCCGGTTCTGCAACTGCTCGGCAATCGACTGCGCGACCAGCTTGGCGTCGAGCTCGGGACGCTTGATCTCGAGGATGTTGACCTTGATCTGCTTGGAGGTCAGGCGATGCAGATCGCGGCGCAGCGCGTCGACTTCGGTGCCGGACTTGCCGATCACGATGCCCGGACGGGCGGTGTGGATGTTGACCTCGAGTTCGTTGGCGTCCTTGCGAATCGTGATGTCCGACAGGCCGGCATGCGCCAGCTTGCCGATGATGTGCTCTCTTACGCGAATGTCCTCGGCGAGATAGTCGCCGAACGAGCGCTCGTTGAACCAGTTCGACTTCCAGTCGTGGATGTAGCCGACGCGCATCGCCTCGGGATGAACCTTTTGTCCCATGTCGCTGTTCCGCTTCTCTCTCGATCTCAGTCTGTGTGTGTCGGGTGTGGTGGTCTCATGGAGTGGGTGCGAGTCGTGTCTAGGAGCCGGGGGTCAGCGTGATCGTCAGATGGCTGGTGCGCTTGTGAATCGGCGTCGCGCGCCCCATCGCGCGCGGACGAAAGCGCTTGATCGTCGGCCCCTCGTCGGCGTAGGCCTCGCGCACGACGAGATCTTCCTCGAGCAGTTCGTGATTGTTCTCGGCGTTGGCGACCGCCGACTCCAACAGCTTGCTCCAGTCGCGCGCCACCTCACGAGGGGTGAACGCGAGGATAGCGCGTGCCTCGGGAACGGTCTTGCCGCGGATGTGACCGCAGACCATCCGCGCCTTACGCGCCGAGGTGCGCACGTGGCGTGCGCGCGCCCGCACGACCCGGCGTCGGGGCGGTTTGCCTGAGGTGGAGCGCGCGGCTTTTTTGCTCTCGCTCGCAGTCGTCTCTTTCGCCGCCGGCTCTTTGGTGGTGTCTTTTTTGGCCGCCGGCTCTTTGGCCGCCTTTTTGGCAGCCGGTTTCTTGCCCTCGTCGGCCTCAGTGGCCTCGGCTGCCTTTGCGTCCTGCGCCTCGCCCTTCGTGCCTTTCGCGGCGGCTTTCGCGGCTTTGCCTGGTTTTTTCACGCGCGCTTTTTTCGCGGCGGGCTTCTCTGTGCCGGGAGCCTCCTCGCCGGCCACGGCGTCCTTCTCCTCCTCGGCGCTCATCAGCGGACCTTCCCCGATCCGGCATGACCGCGGAAGACGCGCGTGGGCGCGAACTCGCCGAGCTTGTGACCGACCATCGACTCGCTGATGAACACGGGCACGTGCTTCTTGCCGTCGTGCACGGCGATCGTGTGACCGACCATCTCCGGGAAGATCGTCGACGCGCGCGACCAGGTGCGCAGCATTTTCTTGTTGTTCTCGGCGTTCAACGCCTCGATGCGAGCGAGCAGGCGCTCCTGCACCCACGGTCCCTTCTTGCTTGACCTACTCATCTCTGCACCTCACCTTCCACGGACACGTAGGCCAAGCCGGACAAGGACGCAGGGAGCGTGGCGTGCTGGCCGATCGGAGATCCCGTCGATCTCCGATCGGTACGCGAGTGACCGAGGACGCCGACCCGGCGCCGGCATACGTGGCCGTGGCCCTTCTTGCTTGAGCGACTCATCGCTGCTTGCCCTTCCCGCGCCTGCGACCGCGGACGATGTACTTGTCGGAGCTCTTGTTCTGCTTGCGCGTGCGATACCCGAGCGTCGGCACTCCCCACGGGGTGACCGGGTGGCGCCCGGCCGTCGTCGAGCCCTCGCCGCCGCCGTGCGGGTGATCGACGGGGTTCATCGCGGTGCCACGCGTCTGCGGGCGCACGCCCATGTGGCGCTTGCGCCCCGCCTTGCCGACCTTGACGTTCTGATGGTCGGCGTTGCCGATCGTCCCGACGGTGGCCCGGCACTCGGCGCGCACCAGCCGCATCTCGCCGGAGGGCAGCCGCAGCGTCGCCATCTCGCCGTCGCGGGCCATCAGCTGCACCGAGGCGCCCGCCGAACGCGCCATCTGCCCACCGCGCCCGGGCTGCAGCTCGACGTTGTGCACGACCGTGCCGACGGGCATGCGCCCCAGCGGCAGGCAGTTGCCGACCGTGATGTCGGCGTCCTCGCCGGATGCGACCGTCATCCCCACGGTCAGACGCTGGGGGGCGAGGATGTAGCGCTTCTCGCCGTCCACGTAGTGCAGCAGGGCGATGTAGGAGGAGCGGTTGGGGTCGTACTCGATCGCCGCGACCTTCGCGGGCACGCCGTCCTTGCGACGCTTGAAGTCGATGCGCCGGTAGGCGCGCTTGGCGCCGCCGCCGCGGTGACGCGCTGTCTTGCGCCCGTGGGCGTTGCGTCCGCCGCTCTTCTTGAGACCCTCGACGAGCGTCTTCTCCGGCTCGGACTTCGTGACCTCGGCGAAGTCCGGATAGGAGACGAAGCGCCTTCCGGGGCTGGTGGGCTTGGGCTTGCGAATGGCCATTTTACCTATCGAGATGGTCGTGGGTCGAGCCAGACAAGGACGCAGCGAGCGTGGTGTGCTGGCCGATCGGCGATCCCGTCGATCGACGATCGGTACACGAGCGAGTGAGGACGCAGTATGGCGAAGCGCACACGGCCATCTCCTAGTCCAGGGCCGCCAGGCCGTGGAAGATCGGGATGCTGTCGCCTTCACGCAGTTGCACAATCGCCTTCTTCCACGTGCGCGTGCGCCCGCTGACGTTGCCGCGGCGCTTGGGCTTGGACTTGACGCTCAGCGTCCTCACCTCGACCACTCGCACGTCGAACAGCTCCTGCACCGCTTGGCGGATCTGCGTCTTGTGGGCATCGGGATGAACCCTGAACGTGTAGCGGTTGGCCGCCGAGAGGACGTAGCTCTTCTCGGATACGACCGGCCGGATGATCACCTGGGAGCTGTCCATCAGGACCCCTCCTGCGTCTCGGCGTCGGCCTCGTCGGCGGCGGCAGTCTCATCGGCGCCGGTAGCGGCCGCCTCGGTAGCCACCGCAGGCTTCGAGGGTTTGGTGGTCTTTGGCTTGACCCCATCCGTCTCGAGAACATCCGCCCCCTTGTGGGCGCTCGACTCGCCGTTCGCTCGGGCGGTCAGCGCGTCCAGGGCGCTCTGCGAGCACACGAGCGAGGCGGCGCCGACAAGGTCGGCGATGCCGACGCTCTCGTGGGTCAGCACCGCCACGCCGGCGAGGTTGCGAAACGACAGCGCTGCGTCGCGCTCGTCGCCGGAGAGCACCACGAGCGTCGGGAACGGCTGGCCCCAGTCATCGAGCAGGTCGGCGGCATCGCTGGTCTTGGGCGCCTTGAATGCCGAGGCATCGAGCATCGCGATCGAGCCGCGCTGAGCGTGCAGCGACAGCGCGCTACGCAGCGCGGCGCGCTGCTCCTTGCGATTGACCTTGAAGGTGTAGGAGCGCGGATGGGGACCGAACACGGTGCCGCCCCCGGTCCAGATGGGAGAGCGACTGGAGCCCGCACGAGCGCGCCCGGTGCCCTTCTGGCGCCAGGGCTTGGCGCCTCCGCCGGAGACCAGACCACGGGTTTTGGTGGCTGCCGTTCCGCGCCGGCGCGCGGCCTGCTCGGCACGCACACTCTGGTGCACCAGCGGTTCGCGCCAACGGGCGGCGAACGCGCCGTCCTTCAGCTTGATCGTCTTGCTCGCGCCGAGCACCGGGGCCTCGGGGGTTTTTGCGCTGGAGCGCTTCTCAGCGCCGGCCTCAGGCATTGCCGCGCACCTCCACAACGCTGCCCCTCGCGCCCGGCACCGAGCCGCGCACCATCAGCAGGTTCTTCTCCACGTCCACCGCGACGACCTCGAGCCCCTTCTGAGTCGCCCGGCGGCTGCCCATGTGTCCGGGACCCCGCAGCCCGCGCAGCACGCGCGAGGGCGTTGCGGAGGCGCCGATCGATCCTGGTGCGCGCACGTTGTGCGAGCCGTGGGACTTGGGACCGCTGGCGAAGTTGTGACGCTTGATCGTCCCCTGAAAGCCCTTGCCCTTCGAGGTTCCCGCGACCTTGACACGTCCCCCGACCGCAAAGGACTCGACGGTCACCGTCTCCCCCAGCTGTAGCTCTCCGGCCTCGTCGCGGAACTCGACCAAGTGGCGCATCGGTGGCGCATCGGCCTTCTTCAGGTGGCCCAGCTCGGCTTTGCTCAGATGCTTCTCGCGAGCCAAGCCGAAAGCCAGTTGGACCGCCTCATAGCCGTCGCGCTCCACGGTGCGGACTGCGGTCACGGGGCACGGCCCTGCCTCCAGCACGGTCACGCGCGCGACACGACCGTCCTCCTGGAAGACCTGGGTCATGCCGAGCTTCTTTGCGAGTATGGCCGCCATCGAAGGGTTCGTCAAGAAAGAGATAGTGGAGTTGAGGGGATCGGGCCGTGGATGGCAGACGCCGCACGCAAGCACAGGCGTGCCGGTAGCACGTCGAGCATTGCGGGTGACGTATGACGCCGCGGAGCGGGCGCCTCAGACCGCGAGATGTTTCTTGACGGGCCCATGGTCAGGTCGCCAGCCGGATCTCGATGTCCACGCCTGCGGGCAGATGGTCCAGCCGCTGCAGCGAGTCGACGGTCTTGGGGGTCGGCTGATGGATGTCGATCAGCCGCTTGTGCGTGCGGATCTCGAAGTGCTCGCGCGAGTCCTTGTCCTTGAACGGCGAGCGGATCACGCAGTAGACGTTCTTCTCGGTCGGCAACGGAACCGGGCCGGACACGCTCGCGCCGGTACGTGTGGCCGTCTCCACGATCTCCTTGGCCGCGGACTCGATCGCCGAGGTGTCGTAGGCCTTCAGTCTGATGCGAATCTTGTTTTGGGTGGCTGGCGCCATGGGAATCGGTTGTGCTCGTCTCGTGCTCGGTGTCGGTTAGCGCTGGTGGATCTCGTGTGCTCTTGGCTTTCGCTCTGCCGGGGGCCGGCTCGATGCCGGTTTCATCCAGGCGCCATGTTCGGCCGGCGGGCGGAGCTCCGCCGGTTGCATCCGGGCGGCAGAGAAAGGGCGGATCCCGTGTCGGGGAACCGCCCCTTCCGTCATGCCCCTCCGCGGAGCCTGGTGTTAGTCGTATCGGACTGTCAATTGAATGCGCCGCCGCCGGGACTCCGGCGACGGACGCCGGGTGTTACTCGATGATCTCTGAGACCACGCCCGATCCGACCGTGCGCCCGCCCTCCCTGATGGCGAAGCGCAGGCCCTGGTCCATGGCGATCGGCTGAATCAGCTCGATCTCCATCTGAACGTTGTCGCCGGGCATGACCATCTCGACGCCGTCGGGCAGCTTGGCCACGCCGGTGACGTCGGTGGTGCGGAAGTAGAACTGCGGCCTGTAGCCCGTGAAGAACGGGGTGTGGCGACCGCCCTCCTCCTTCTTGAGCACATAGACCTCGGACTTGAACTTGGTGTGCGGCGTGATCGAGCCGGGCTTGCACAGCACCTGGCCGCGCTCGATCTCCTCGCGCTTGGTCCCGCGCAGCAGGCAGCCGACGTTGTCGCCGGCCTGGCCCTGGTCGAGGATCTTGCGGAACATCTCCACGCCGGTGACGACCGTCGTGGTGGTGTCGTGGACGCCGACGATCTCGACGGTGTCGCCGGTGTTGACGATTCCCTGCTCGACGCGACCGGTCGCCACCGTGCCGCGCCCGGTGATCGAGAAGACGTCCTCGACGGGCATCAGGAACGGCTTGTCGAGCTCGCGCACTGGCTCAGGGATGTAGGAGTCCAGCGCCTCGGCCAACTCGACGATCTTGCCCTTGTAGGTCTCGTCGCCTTCGAGCGCCTTCAGCGCCGAGCCGGTGATGAACGGGATGTCATCGCCCGGGAAGTCGTACTCGGAGAGCAGCTCCCTGACCTCGACCTCCACCAGCTCCAGCAGCTCCTCGTCGTCGACCATGTCGGCCTTGTTGAGGAACACGACGATGTAGGGGACGCCGACCTGGCGCGCGAGCAGGATGTGCTCGCGCGTCTGCGGCATCGGGCCGTCGGCGGCCGAGACGACCAGGATCGCCCCGTCCATCTGGGCCGCACCGGTGATCATGTTCTTGACGTAGTCGGCGTGACCGGGGCAGTCCACGTGTGCGTAGTGGCGCTTCTCGGTCTGGTACTCGACGTGCGAGGTGGCGATCGTGATCCCGCGCTCCTTCTCCTCCGGAGCGTTGTCGATCTCCTCGAAGCTGCGGGCCTCGCCGCCCATCTTCTCCGCCAGCACCGTCGTGATGGCAGCGGTCAGCGTCGTCTTGCCATGATCGATGTGACCGATGGTCCCGACGTTGACGTGCGGCTTGTCGCGCTCGAACTTCTCCTTCGCCACTTTCTGTTCGCTCCTGTAATCGACTTGTATGTTCGCCGTCAAAAGACGAACCCAGAAAATCTATCTAAATGCGGCGCTTCGTGTTAGCTGGTCGTGTTAGCTGGTTGTCTGTCGCCTGCGATTGCCGACCTCGACACGTGTCGGGACGCTGGAACCGGCGACCGTCTAAGCGGGCACAGGCTCCCCCGTGCGCTGCTCGACGATCTTCTCCGCGATGTTCGGCGGAACCTCCTCATAGCCCTCGAACTGCATCGTGTAGTTGGCGCGCCCCTGCGTGTTCGAGCGCAGGTCGGTGGCATAGCCGAACATCTCGCTCAGCGGCACCTGAGCGGTGACCGCCAGCGCGTTGCCCTGCCGCTCCTGCCCTTCCACCCGTCCGCGCCGACGACTCAAGTCGCCGATCACCTCACCCAGGAAGTCCTCGGGAGTGACGACCTCGACAGCGAAGATCGGCTCCAGCAGCACCGGCTTGGCGCGGCGCGCGGCCTCCTTGAAGGCGATCGAACCCGCGACCTTGAACGCGATCTCCGAGGAGTCCACGTCGTGGTACTTGCCGTCGGTCAGCGTGACCCGCACGTCGACCATCGGGTAGCCGGCCTTGACGCCGTTCTCCAGTGCCTCCTCGACGCCCTTCTGCACCGCCGGAATGAACTCCGAGGGAATCGAGCCGCCCTTGATCTTGTTGATGAAGTCGAACCCCTCCCCCGGCGCCGGCTCGAGACTGATGTAAACCACGCCGAACTGACCCGAGCCGCCGGTCTGGCGCACGAACTTGCCTTCGACCTTCTCGACCGTTCCGCGCACCGTCTCGCGATATGAGACCTGCGGGCGTCCGACGTTCGCCTCGACGCCGAACTCGCGCTTCATGCGGTCGACGAGCACCTCGAGATGCAACTCGCCCATGCCGGAGATCTCGGTCTGGCCGGTCTCTTCGTTGGTACGCACCTGAAAGGTCGGATCCTCCTCCGCCAGGCGCCCCAGCGCAATCGACATCTTCTCCTGGTCGACCTTCGTCTTGGGCTCGACCGCGACCTTGATCACCGGCTCGGGGAAAGTGATGTTCTCCAGGTGGATCGGCGCGTCCGGAGCGGCCAGCGTGTCGCCGGTCACAACCTGCTTGATGCCGACCGCGGCGGCGATGTCGCCGGCATAGACCTCGGCGACCTCCTCGCGGTCGTTGGCGTGCATCATCAGGATGCGCCCAATGCGCTCGGTACGTCCAGTGCCCACGTTCAGCACGCGTGCGCCGGCGTCCAG
The DNA here is from genome assembly GCA_963744245.1 of uncultured Solirubrobacterales bacterium. GTDB lineage: Bacteria > Actinomycetota > Thermoleophilia > Solirubrobacterales > Solirubrobacteraceae > Palsa-744. Next base: position 1,371,923 of record CAVUST010000001.1, on the reverse strand, counting down.
ATGGCCCGAGTAGACGCGGAAGTAGGTCAACTTGCCGACGTACGGATCGGACATGATCTTGAACGCCAGCGCGGCGAACGGCTCGGAGTCGTCGGGGTTGCGGGTGACCTCGCGCTCGCCCTCCTCGCCACGAACCAGTTCGGTGCCTGTCACCGGCGGGACGTCCAGCGGCGAGGGCAGGTAGTCGATGACCGCGTCCAGCAGCGGCTGCACGCCCTTGTTCTTGAACGACGAGCCGCACAGGACCGGAGTCAGTTTGGTCGACAGGGTCGCCTTGCGAATCGCCTGCTTCAGGAGCTCCTCGGGGACGTCGTCCTCCTCGAGGATCAGCTCCAAGAGCTCGTCGTCGTAGTGGGAGACTTCCTCCAGCAGGTGCTCGCGCGCCGCTGCGGCCTGTTCGGACAAGCGCTCGGGGATCTCGACGACGTCCTGCTCCTTGCCGAGCTCGTCCTTGTAGACGATTGCCTTCATCGCGACGAGATCGACGACTCCCTCGAAGTCCCCCTCGGCGCCGATCGGCAGCTGGATCGGCACCGGCTGGGCGCCGAGGCGATCGACCATCGTCTGCACGCCTTTCTCGAAGTCTGCGCCGGTGCGGTCCATCTTGTTGATGTAGGCGATCCGCGGGACGTGGTACTTGTCGGCCTGGCGCCACACCGTCTCGGACTGGGGCTCGACGCCGGCGACCGAGTCGAACAGCGCGATCGCGCCGTCGAGCACGCGCAGCGAGCGCTCGACCTCGACGGTGAAGTCGACGTGGCCGGGCGTGTCGATGATGTTGATGCGATGGCCCTTCCACTCCGCGGTGGTCGCGGCGGAGGTGATCGTGATGCCGCGCTCCTGCTCCTGCTCCATCCAGTCCATCGTGGCAGCGCCATCGTGGACCTCGCCGATCTTGTAGGTGCGCCCGGTGTAGTAGAGGATGCGCTCGGTCGTCGTCGTCTTGCCGGCGTCGATGTGCGCCATGATCCCGATGTTGCGGGTGTTTTGGAGTGTGAACTTGCGTGGCATGGCTCGGTCTGGTGGCTGTGAGATGGGTGTCGGTGCGGCCTGCTCGGGGCAAAAAAATGGGGCCCCTCGGGCCCACGCGCGCTGCTGGTCGTGTCCGGACCGGTTCGCGTCGTTATCTGCTCGAGGTCTCCATCTTGATTGCTTGGCTTCGCGGCGGGCCTGCTCGCACGGCTGCGCCCAGACGCAATGCGAGGCCGACTATAGCAGAGGATTTCGGGCGGTCTTCGCCTATGCGCGGGCCGAGGACTCAGGACATGACCCGGTGACCGGCACATCCTCGAACGCCACGCTGAGACGCTCCAGCACACGCGTCGCAGCACGCAGCTCAGTCGGGCCCATGCCCTCCAACGCCGCCTGCCAGCGCTCCTGCCAAGCGACGCGCTTGGCCTCGATCTGACGCCTGCCCTGCGCCGTCAGACGCGAGACGACGATCCGACGGTCGGCCTCCGAGCGCGCACGCTCGACGTGGCCGCAGTTCGCGAGGTGCTCGAGCATCTGGGTGACCGTCGCCGGCGTCAGCCGTGCCGCCGCCGCGAGCTCACCGGCCGGCAACGGACCGCGCTCATACAGCTCGATCAGCAGCTCGAACTGAGCGTGGCTGAGCTCAGAGCCCCCGAGATGAGTGTCGCGTCCACGCAGGCGGTTGAGGCTGCGGAAGACGCGGCGAAAGGCCTTGCCGAGCTCGTCCAACTCGGCTGTCCACTCCAGCTCGGAGGATGCCGATGCCGACGACGCTGACGCTGATGCCGATGAGGCCTGTCTCAAGCTCTCGCGGACGCCCGACTTGGTCGATCTCCCCTTCGAGCCCGACGACTTCAGCGAACCGGCCCGATCGGAGTCGGGCTGCTTGACGATGCGTTTGGTGGCCGCCGGGCTCATCACGGATCCCTACACGCCGATCGGCTCGACTGCTGCCTCCGCCCCGGCGGCCTCGTGAGTCAGCTTCGCCCGCGGATTCTCGGCCCGCACCAGCACCAGGCACGGGATCAGCGACAGCAGCGCGATCCCCAGCGCCCACCAGTAGGCGGTGTTGAACGCACTGGCGAGCTGCGTCGGAGTGGCAGCGTGGGCGCCGGCCCGCTGCAGGACCACGGCGAGCACTGCCACTCCGATCGCGCCGCCCACGCGCTGCAGCATGTTCAACTGCGGCGTGGCGTCAGGCAGCTCCTCGGGGCGCAGCGCGGTGAACGCAGCCGTCATCGCCGGCATGAACGACAGTCCGATGCCCACGCCTCGCACCGCCAGCACCAGCGAGATCAACACGATCGAGGTGTTCGCGCCGATCAACACGAATGGAACCGTGCTCAGACACAGGATCGACACCCCGACGATCGCCACACGGCCACCCCCAAAGCGTGCGGTCAGGCGCCCGTTGAGCGGGCCCACAAGCAGCATCCCGAGTCCCTGCGGGCCGACGAGCAGCCCGGTCACGATGATGCTCTCGCCACGCACCTCCTGGTAGTACAGCGGTATCAGGATCATCGCGCCGAACAGCGACGCGCCCAGGCCAAAGGTGGTCAGCGAGGCCGCTCCGAAGACGCGGTTTGCATACAGGCGGACGTCCAGCAGCGGACGCTCCACGCGCAGCGCGTGCCAGCCGAAGGCGAGTGTCAGCGCGAGCCCGGCGACGATCGGCCATATGACGCTCGGAGCGGTGAGGCTGGCGTTCGTGCCGAGCTCCGACAGGCCGTAGACGATCGCGGTGGCACCCGTCGAGATCAGCCCCAGGCCGACCACGTCCAGCTGTCCGGCCTCGCCCGACTCGGTCCGCGGAAGCATCCGCCAGCCGAGGACGAACGCGATCACACCGATCGGAACGTTCACGAGAAAGATCCACGACCAGTGCAGCTCCTGCAGGATCACACCCCCGACCACCGGTCCCAAGATCGGCGCGAGCATCGCGGGCATCACGACGACCCCCATCACGCGGCCCATCCGCTTCGGGCCGGCGACCTGGGCCATGATCAGCTGAGCGATCGGCATGATCATCCCGCCGCCGGCTCCCTGCAACACGCGGAAGAACACGAGTGACGTGAGCGAGCCGGCGATCGCGCACAGCCCCGAGCCCGCCGTGAACAGCACCAGCGAGACCAGATACACGCGCTTGGCTCCGAATCGCCGCGCGGCCCATCCTGTTACCGGGATGACCGCCGCCAGCGCCAGCAGGTAGCCGGTGACGACCCACTGCACCTGCGAGATCGAGCTGTGCAGGTCGTGCCCGAGCGTGTGCAGCGCGACGTTGACGATCGTCGTGTCGAGGATCGACATGATCATCCCGAGGATCACCACGCCGGCGATCTTCCAGACGTAGGGCTCTATGTGATCGGAGGCCTCCGGGTGAAAGCCCGGATCGGCTGCTGCTGTCGAGTCAGAAGACATTCGGTACCTAAAGCTTAGGTACCGAACCTTTCTACGTCAAGGGCCTCGACGTGAGATGCGTCACACAAAGCCGGTGTATCCAACTACGACGTAGCGGGCCGAGGACCAAGCGAGACAAGGACGCAGGGAGCGTGGCGTACTACGTACGCGAGCGACTGAGGACGCAGTATCGCGCCGCGTCCTCGGCCCGCTACCAGCGGTAGTGGGCGAACGCCTTGTTTGCCTGAGCCATGCGGTAGATGTCGTCCTTGCGCTTGTACGCGCCGCCCTGCTGCGACTGCGCGTCCAGCAGCTCGTTGGCCAACCGCTGAGCCATCGTCTTCTCGCGGCGCTGGCGCGCGAACTCGACCAGCCAGCGCACCGCCAGCGTGCGTGCGCGACGGGAGGCGACCTCGACAGGCACCTGATAGGTGGCGCCGCCGACGCGGCGCGATTTGACCTCGAGCGTCGGCGTCAGCGCCTTGATCGAAGCCTCGAGCGTCTCGATCGGGTCTTTGTCCGAGCGCTCGCCCAGCAGTGCCAGCGCGTCATAGACGATCCGCTCGGCCGTCGACTTCTTGCCGTCGAGCATGACCTTGTTGATCACCTGCTGGACGAGCTTGGAGCGATGGATCGGGTCCGCCTCGACCGGGCGAACTTGGGCGGCTGCGCGTCTAGGCATGAATCGTTACTTTTTCTTCACGCCGTACTGCGAGCGGGCCTTCTTGCGATCGCTGACGCCGGCGGCGTCGAGCGTGCCGCGCACGACCTTGTAGCGAACTCCCGGCAGATCCTTGACGCGTCCCCCGCGCACGAGCACCACCGAGTGCTCCTGCAGGTTGTGGCCCTCGCCCGGAATGTAGGCGGTCACCTCGATTGAGCCCGAGATGCGGATACGCGCGACCTTGCGCAGCGCGGAGTTAGGCTTCTTCGGCGTCGTCGTGTACACGCGCGTGCACACGCCGCGACGCTGTGGCGCGGCGACCTTCTTCTTGCGCCCCTTGCCCGACTTCAGGCCCGGGGTCGCCAGCTTCTTCTTGGGGGCGACGCGCCCCTTGCGCACGAGCTGTGATGTGGTGGGCATTCGGCCGGGGATGGTAGCAGCGCCGCGCGCTTGTGCGAGCGAACTGACCCTGGGAACGCGTTCTATGCGCTCGCCGAGGCCGCGGCGGGAACGCCGGCGGCACGGACCGGGGCGGGCATCAACGCGCACGCGACGACCACGAGCACGAACGCCAGTGACTGCAGCACGACGCCCACGGGACTGGCGGCCATCGGGTCGCCGAACACGACGATCCCGCCGGCGATGCCCGCGATGTTCGCGGCCGTGCCGGTCACGGCGATGACGGGCACGGCGTCTCCGTCCTGGAGTCCGCGCGCCGAGGCGTAGAACGCGACGATCGACGCGAGCACCGCGACCGCCAGCCAGGGGCTGAGCAGCAGGCCGAGCAGGCCGTGCGCGCCGGTGATGCCCGACAGCGCCTTGATGGCCGTGTCGGAGACACCGAACAGGATGCCCGAGGCCGCGCCCAGCATCACGCCGTGATGCTCCACCGGACCGCCCATGCGCGGGCCCATGATCAGCAGCCCTCCGAGCCCGAACAGACCGGCCTCGAAGGAGATCATCGCCGCCTGGGAGAACTGCGAGTGCGCACCGTGCATCGCCGGCAGCGTCACGCCGAGCATCACCAGGCCCACACCGGTCAGACACAGGCCGAGCCACTGGCGAGGACCGACCTCGAAGCCGAACATGCGGTCGGCCATCACCGCAATGAACACGATGCCCGCCGCCAGCGAGACCTGGATCACCGACATCGGCGCCAGCGTCAGAGCCGCGACATGCAGCGCCCAGCTGGCGGTCGCGACGATCATGCCGATCGTGAACCACTTCGAGGCGAACAGCGCCCGTGCCGAGCGCAGCGGATGGCGCACCTGCACGCTCGGCGCCGCGTTGGCGCCGCGGTACTTGTAGAAGAAGCCGAGGTTGGCCACGAACGCGCATGCGAGCGCGAGGAGGATGCCGATGGTGAGGGTCATTGGAGGTTGGAGATCTGGGGGGGTCTGGTGCGGGTGTGGGGATCAAAGGCGTGCGGGTGGGATGGTCCTACCGCTGAGAGCACTCGGCGTTCCCCGCGCCCGCCCTGAAGCCCATCGACAGAGTCCGGCTGCTGCTTTACTGGCCGCACTCGATCCGGGCAGATTACTGGGCCGAACATGTATGCAAGCTAAAGAACCCCTCGCAGACGCTGCCGCCGCGTCCACGGCCTCCGCTGACCTCGGAGATCGCGCTGAGCGTACCCGACTCGGGGCTCGCGGACCGGGCCCCTGCAGCGAGAAGCCGCTGCTGATGGTCGACGTCGACGGGGTCATCTCGCTGTTCGGCTTTCCTGCACATGCGCTCGCCGGCCCTCGATCGGCACGCGGGACGGCCGCCTTGGGCTTGGACGGGGCGTTGAACGGCTCCCTGCAGACGATCGACGGCATACCTCACTTCCTTTCCTCTGCCGCTGCTGCTCACCTGATCGCCCTCTCTGCCGTCTTTGACCTGGTCTGGTGCAGTGGATGGGAGGAGAAGGCCGAGGAGCACCTGCCGCACCTGCTCGGTCTGCCCGCGGGCCTTCCGTTTCTGCGCTTCGCGCGCGGGCAAGGCGCGGGCAGATCGATCAACGGCCACTGGAAGCTCGACGCGATCGATGCCTACGCCGGCACACGCCCGCTCGCATGGATCGACGACGCCCTCAACTCCGCCTGCCACGCATGGGCAAGAGAGCGTGCGGCGCCGACGCTCCTGGTGGAGACCGACCCGGCGGTCGGCCTTACCCCGACGGAGGCCGACCTGCTGGTGGAGTGGGCGCAGAGCCTGACGCTGCCGCGAGCCGGCGTTCGAGGCTTGCGCGCACCTCAGGCCACTCCGCGTCGATGACGCTGTAGTAGGCGGAGTCGCGCACGCCCACGCCCGGCATCAGCATGTGCTTGCGCAGGATGCCCTCATACTGGGCTCCCAGCGCCTCAAGCGCTGTGCGGGAACGCTCGTTGCGGGCGTCGGTCTTGAACTCCACCCGCATGCACCCCAGACGCTCGAACGCATGCTCCAGCATCAGCAGCTTCGCCTCGACGTTCGCACCGGTCCGCCACATCGAGGGCGTGAGCCAGGTCCAGCCGATCTCCACACCCCGGTGGGCCTCGCGCACGTTCAGGTACCGCGTGCTGCCGATCGGCTCTCCGCTCACGCGATCGATCGTGGCGAACACCCCCTCCCTGCCCGTCTGCGACTCGGCGAGACTCGCGTCCATCCAGGCCGAGAAGAACTCGCGACTGTCTCCGATCGGTGCCAGCCACCTCCAGATCTCAGGATGCTGAGCAGCGACGAACAGCCCCTCCTCGTGCCGAGCCTCCAACGGCTCCAGCACGACGATCTCACCCTCCAGGCGTTTTGTCAGCTGCCGCTCCCACATGGCTGCCCGCAGGCTATCTGCTCGCATGGGCCGCGCGTAGGCCGCGCTCACGGGACTGAGCGCTCTCCCGGACCGCCGCCGACCTCCCGTCCACACGCACCCGCGGACCGCTCGGACCGGCCCGTCCGAACTGAGGCGGGGGGACGAGCCGCCATGCGGCGCATACCGTCTGGCCTATCCCCCACTGCAAACGCGACCGGGCATGACCCGGCCGCGCCTGAACGACTATGCGCCCGGGGACTACTCCCCGGAGGAGGGCTCGTCCGGGACCTCCAGGTCAGCCAACTCCTCGACGAACCCCGGATCGGTCGTGCCGGCGCCGATCTTCTCCAGCGAGGCGAGGTCCGCGTCGAACTCCTGACCGTACCCGCCGAGCCCGTCTCCGCCCGAGAGCCCGAGCTCGGCGGCGATCTCGTCCTGGTCTAGCAGCCCCACGTCGTCGATCGCCCGCGGCAGCGGTTCGGAGGGTTCGATCTCGATCCGCCGGTAGCGCTTCAGGCCGGTTGCGGCCGGGATCAGCTTGCCGATGATCACGTTCTCCTTCAGCCCGTTCAAGCGGTCGGTCTTGCCCTCCAGCGCGGCGTCGGTCAGGACCTTCGTCGTCTCCTGGAAGGAGGCGGCCGACAGGAACGAGTCGGTGTTCAGCGATGCCTTGGTGATGCCGAGGATGATGTCCTCGAACTGCGCCGTCTCGCCCTTCTTCTGAGCGACGTCCTCGTTGACCTGCGCGAATTCGAAGCGGTCCACGAACTGGCCGGGCAGGTAGTCGGTGTCGCCCTTCTGATCGACCCGCACCTTCTTCAGCATCTGGCGCACGATCAGCTCGATGTGCTTGTCGTTGATGTCCACGCCCTGGGACTTGTAGACCTCCTGGACCTCTTTGACCAGGTACTGCTCGGTCACGGTCCGGCCTCTGATCGCGAGCAGCTCGTGGGGATACAGCGAGCCCTCGTTGAGCTGCTTGCCGGCTGCGATCTTCTCGCCCTCGGAGACGAACAGTCGCGTGCGCCTGGGGAAGGCGTGCTTGTGCTCCTCACCGGCCTGGTCGGTGATCGTGACCGTGAGCGCCTTCTCGGTCTCCTCGATCGAGACCTTCCCGTCCTGCTCGGCGATCTTGGCCAGACCCTTCGGCTTGCGCGCCTCGAACAGCTCGACGATCCGCGGCAGGCCGTGCGTGATGTCCGCGCCGGCGACGCCGCCGGTGTGGAACGTGCGCATCGTCAGCTGCGTGCCGGGCTCACCGATCGACTGGGCGGCGATGATCCCGACCGCGTCGCCGATCTGCGCGAGTTCGCCGGTCGCCATCGCCCGTCCGTAGCAAGCCTGGCAGACCCCGCTCGGGGCCTTGCACTTGAGCACCGAGCGCACCGGAACGACCACACGAGCGCCCTTGGCGTGATCGTCCTCGAACGCCGAGACGATCTCGGCGAACTCGGCGCGCCCGATCTCGGCGCCCTGCTCGGCAAGCATGCGCCCGCGCTTGGTCGTTATGGGCTGGGCGGCGATGCGCCCGACCAGATCTCCGTTGGGGTCCGGGTCCCCGCCATCGACCCATACGGTCATCTCGATGTGCTCCTCGGTGCCGCAGTCCGCTTCGCGGATGATCACGTCCTGGGCCACATCGACCAACCGGCGTGTCAGATAGCCCGAGTCTGCGGTCCGCAGCGCGGTGTCCGCCAGGCCCTTGCGCGCGCCGTGCGTGGAGATGAAGTACTCGAGCACCGACAGCCCCTCGACGAAGTTGGCCTTGATCGGCCGCTCGATGATTTCGCCCTTCGGGTTGGCCATCAGGCCGCGCATTCCGGCGAGCTGACGGATCTGCTTGAACGAGCCACGCGCGCCCGAGTTGGCCATCATGAAGATCGGGTTGAGCGTGTCGAGGTTCTCGATCATCGCGTCGGCGACCTCGTCGGTCGCCGCGTTCCACTTCTCCACGACCGCCTCGTGGCGCTCCTCCTGCGTGATCAGTCCCATGTCGTACTGGTCTGAGATCTCGTTCACGAGCGCCTCGTACTTGTCGAGAATCGCCTGCTTGCTCGGTGGCACGACCACGTCGTTCTTGGAGATCGTGATCCCCGCCTGCGTGGCGTACTTGAAGCCGAGGTCCTTGAACGCGTCGAGCACGAGCGAGATCGTGGTCGCCCCGTAGGTCTGCACGAGCGCGTCGATCAGCCTGGTCGTGTCGCGCTTCTTCATCGACTGGTTGACGAACACGTACTTGCTCGCGTCAAAGCCGTCGCCCAGCGCCTCGTGCAGCGCGCGCTCGATGCGGTCGTTGTAGATGATCCGCCCGACCGTCGAGAGCACGTGACCGCCCTCGCGTCCGAACGGCCTGAACTCGGCGACGTCGTGCAGCTTGACCACGCCCGCCTCGTAGGACAGCTCGGCCTCCTGCGCGGTCCTGAACACGTGCGGACGGGCCTCGTTCGCGGGCCAGCTGCCGTTCGTGAGCAACTCCCGCTTGGCCGACAGCTCGTCGGCCTCGGGCCCGTAAGTAAGGTAATAAGCGCCCAGTATCATGTCCTGCGTCGGCGTCGCCAGCGGCGCGCCGTGCGCGGGGGACAGGATGTTGTTGGAGGAGAGCATCAGGATGCGCGCCTCCGCCTGCGCCTCCGCGGAGAGCGGCAGGTGGACCGCCATCTGATCGCCGTCGAAGTCGGCGTTGAAGGCGTGGCAGACCAGGGGGTGAACCTGGATCGCCTTGCCCTCGACGAGCAGCGGCTCGAACGCCTGGATGCCCAGACGGTGCAGCGTCGGCGCGCGGTTGAGCAGCACGGGGTGCTCGTGGATGACCTCCTCGAGCACGTCCCAGACCTCGCCGATCATCGAGTCGACCATCTTCTTGGCCGCCTTGATGTTCTGCGCTGACTTGCGCTCGACCAGGCGAGCCATGATGAACGGCTTGAACAGCTCGAGCGCCATGATCTTGGGCAGGCCGCACTGGTGCAGCTTCAGGTACGGGCCGGCGACAATCACCGAGCGCCCGGAGTAGTCCACGCGCTTGCCGAGCAGGTTCTGGCGGAAGCGGCCCTGCTTGCCCTTGAGCATGTCCGACAGGGACTTCAAGGGGCGGTTGCCCGGGCCGGTCACCGGGCGTCCGCGGCGACCGTTGTCGAACAGCGCGTCGACGGCCTCCTGCAGCATGCGCTTCTCGTTGTTGACGATGATCTCCGGCGCGCCGAGGTCCAGCAGGCGCTTGAGGCGGTTGTTGCGGTTGATCACGCGGCGATACAGGTCGTTCAGGTCGGAGGTGGCGAAGCGCCCGCCGTCGAGCTGGACCATCGGACGCAGCTCCGGTGGGATCACCGGCACCGCGTCGAGCACCATCATCTCGGGCTTGTTGCCGGACTGGATGAACGCGCTGACGACCTTCAGCCGCTTGACCGCCCGCGCCTGCTTCTGGCCCTTGGCGGTCTTGACCTGCTCCTCGAGCTCCTTGCGTTCGTCCTGGAGGTCGACCTGCTGGAGCAGGTCCCGGACGGCCTCGGCGCCCATTCCACCCCGGAAGTACTCGCCGAACCCGTACGGCGATCCGAACCGCTCCTTGAGCTCGCGGAAGGTCGTCTCGTCGTGCTCGATCTGCTTGGGCTCCATCGCCTTGAACAGCTCCCACACGTTGCGCATGCGCTCGGCGGCGTCCTCGATGTAGGCCTCGGTGTCGGCGATGTCGGCGTCGAAGGTCTTGCGCAGCTCCTTGACGAGCTTCTCGCGCTCCTCGTCGGAGATCTTCGCGAGGTTCACGTCCAGCGAATCGGCCCACAGGTGATCTTCGTCGTTGAAGGAGGTCTGCTTGCCGTTCTGCAGGTACTTCTCGCGGCGCTTGAGCGACTCGCGCAGCTCCAGCACCCGCTCCTCGCGCTCGGCCGCGTAGGAGTCGAGGACTTTGTTGACCTCCTGCTCGAGCGTGTCCAGGTCCTTCGAGCGCGCCTCGTCGTCCACCCACGTGACGATCGAGGCGGCGAAGTACAGGACCTTCTCCAGTTCCTTGGGCGCCATGTCGAGCAGGTAGCCGATCCTCGAGGGCACGCCCTTGAAGAACCAGATGTGGCTGACAGGAGCGGCCAGATCGACGTGGCCCATGCGCTCGCGACGGACCTTCGAGCGCGTGACCTCCACGCCGCAGCGCTCGCACACGATGCCCTTGTAGCGCACGCGCTTGTACTTGCCGCAGTAGCACTCCCAGTCCTTGGTCGGACCGAAGATGCGCTCGCAGAAGAGCCCGTCCTTCTCGGGCTTCAGCGTGCGGTAGTTGATGGTCTCCGGCTTGATCACCTCGCCTGAGCTCCAGCCGCGGATCTGCTTGGAGGAGGCGAGTGAGATCTCGATGGCGTCGAAGTTGTTGATGTCGATCATGTTCTGGCTTTCGCTCGCGGATGAAACGGACGGTGCGGTTCGGTTCCTGCGATGTGCCCCGCCGAACCGCCGGCGGGACGATGGGCGTCACCGAGTGGTGACACCGGACGCCTCGGCCTAGGGTTCGTAGATGAATAGGTTGGGGTTCGAGGGGGTCGGGCCGTGAGTGCCAGACGACGCACGCGAGCACAGGCGTGCTGGTGGCACGTCGAGCATCGTGGGTGGCGGCTGGTGCCGCGGAACGGCGGTCTCGGGCGACAAGGCATTCATCTACGGACCCCCAGTCTCGGTCTCCTGCGCCAGCTCCTCCTCGGCCGGGCTCTCGGCGAGTGCGTCGACGTCGAGCTCGGCAACGCCCTCGCCGAGCAGCTCCTCGCCGTCGAGTGCCTCCACCACGACGTCTTCGTCGTCGGCGTCCTCCACGGACTCCACCTCGCCCTTGACCTCGGCCGCGTCCTTGGCATCGCCGTCGGACTCGTCCACCGCGTCGGTGGCGTCCTCGCCCTCGAGCGCCTCATCGGAGGCCACGCCGTTGGACGGAGCGCGCACGCCCGACAGGTCGATGCCGAGCTCCTCGGCCGCACGCAGCAGATCGTCGTCCTCGTCGCGCATCTCCGTGCGCTGACCCTCCTCGGAGACGACGTTGACGTCGAGTGCCAGCGACTGCATCTCCTTGAGCAGCACCTTGAACGACTCGGGAATCGACGGCTCGGCGATGTTCTCGCCCTTGACGATCGCCTCATACGCCTTCACGCGCCCGACCGTGTCGTCGGACTTGATCGTCAGCATCTCCTGCAGGGTGTAGGCGGCGCCGAACGCCTCCAGCGCCCACACCTCCATCTCGCCGAAGCGCTGACCGCCGAACTGCGCCTTGCCGCCCAGCGGCTGCTGGGTGACCAGCGAGTAGGGACCGGTGGAGCGAGCGTGGATCTTGTCGTCGACGAGGTGCAGGAGCTTGAGGATGTACATGTAGCCCACGGTCACCTGCTCGGCGAACGGCTCACCCGTACGTCCGTTGAACAGCGTCATCTTGCCCGACGCCTGCTCTCCCGGACGGCGGCTCTTGTCGACGTCCATGCGAATGCGGCCCTTGTGCTCGTCCTGCCAGCGCACGAGCGCCTCGTCGACGTCGGTGATCGTGGCGCCGTCGAACACGGGCGTCGACACGTACACGCGCCGCGAGGAGCCGTTGCCATTGCCGTTGCCGTTCGCGGCGTCGGCTTCCTTGAACGCCTCCGAGCCGTCGTCGTACCAGCCCTGCGCGGCCACCCACCCGAGGTGGGTCTCGAGGATCTGCCCGACGTTCATGCGGCTCGGCACGCCGAGCGGGTTGAGAATCACGTCGACCGGCGTGCCGTCCTCGAGGAACGGCATGTCCTGGACGTCCACGATCTTCGAGATCACGCCCTTGTTGCCGTGGCGGCCCGCGAGCTTGTCGCCCTCGGAGATCTTGCGCTTCTTCGCTACGAACACGCGCACGAGGTCGTTGACGCCAGGCGGCAGGTCGTCGCCGGCGTCGCGGCTGAAGGTCATCACGTCGATCACCACGCCGCCCTCGCCGTGCGGGACCTTCAGCGAGGTGTCGCGCACCTCGCGCGCCTTCTCCTTGAAGATCGCCCGGATCAGCTTCTCCTCGGCGGTGAGCTCGGTCTCGCCCTTGGGCGTGACCTTGCCGACGAGCAGATCGCCCGAGGCGACCTCCGCGCCGACGCGCACGATGCCGCGGTCGTCGAGGTTGCGCAGCGACTCCTCCGAGCGGTTGGGGATGTCGCGGGTGATCTCCTCCTCGCCCAGCTTGGTCGTGCGGGCGTCGACCTCGTACTCCTCGATGTGAATCGAGGTCAGCTCGTCGTCCTGCACGAGCCGCTTGGACAGGATGATGGCGTCCTCGAAGTTGTAGCCCTCCCAGGACATGAACGCGACCATCAGGTTCTTGCCGAGCGCCATCTCGCCCTTGTCGGTCGAGGAGCCGTCGGCGAGCACCTCGCCCGCCTTGACCTTTTGGCCCGAGCGCACGCGCGGCTTGTGGTGGATCAGCGTGCCCTGGTTGGAGCGCATGAACTTCTGCAGCTCGTACTCGTCCTTCTTGCCGTCGGTCGTCTCGATCGCGATCTGCGTGGCGTCGACGTGCTCGATCGTGCCGGCGTTGCGGGCCAGCAGCACGTCCCCGGTGTCGAGCGCCGCGCGGCGCTCCATGCCCGTGCCGACCAGCGGCGCGTCGGCCTTCAGCAGCGGCACCGCCTGGCGCTGCATGTTCGAGCCCATCAGCGCGCGGTTGGCGTCGTCGTGCTCGAGGAACGGGATCATCGCGGTCGCCACCGACCAGATCTGCTCGGGCGAGACGTCGACCAGGTCGACGTCCTTGGGCCCGACCGTCACGTACTGGCCGGCCTGCGTGCGGCACAGGATCTCGGTGCCCTTGAGCTTGCCCGTCTTGGGATCCACGGGCGTGTTGGCCTGCGCGATCACCAGCTCCTCTTCCTGGGTGGCGTCCAGGCGCACGACCTTCTCGGTCACCACGCCGTCCTTGACGACGCGATAGGGAGTCGTGACGAACCCGTACTCGGAGACCTCAGCGAAGGAGCTCAGCGAGCCGATCAATCCGATGTTCGGACCCTCGGGGGTCTCGATCGGACACATGCGCCCGTAGTGGGTGGGGTGCACGTCGCGCACCTCGATCGGCGCGCGCTCGCGCGTGAGCCCGCCCGCGCCCAGCGCCGACAGACGCCGTCGGTGGGTGAGCCCCGCCAGCGAGTTGGTCTGGTCCATGAACTGGCTCAGCTGTGAGGAGCCGAAGAACTCCTTCAGCGCCGCCACGACCGGACGGATGTTGATGATCGTCTGCGGCGTGATCGTGTCTGCGTCCTCGGTCGTCAACCGCTCGCGCACGACGCGCTCCATGCGGTAGAGGCCGATGCGGAAAGCCTCCTGAATCAGCTCGCCGACGGTGCGCAGGCGGCGGTTGCCGAAGTGCTCGTACTCGTCGAGGTGCTCCGCCACGGGCTCGCGCGGCATCGACGTCGCCTCCGCCGCGTAGTCCTTGATCTCGACCTCGGTCTCCTGCTCGGGAATGCCCAACCGCTTGGGCAGCGACACCAGCTCACGCACGAGCGCGAGGACGTCGTCGTGGGTGAGCGTGCGCGTGTCGATGTCGACGTCCAGCCCCAACCGCGAGTTGAGCTTGTAGCGACCAACGCGCGTGAGGTCATAGCGCTTGGGGTCGAAGAACAGCTGGTTGAGCAGCGCCTTGGCGTTGTCCACGCTCGGTGGCTCGCCCGGACGCTGCTTCTTGAACAGCTCGATCAGCGCGCCCTCTTCGGTGCGTGTCGCCTCGGTGTCGGACTCGATCGTGTTGCGGATGTACAGCGAGTCCTCGAACAGCTTCAGGATCTCCTCGTCGGTCGCGTAGCCCATCGCGCGCAGCAGCACCGTCACCGGCAGCTTGCGCTTGCGGTCGATGCGCACGAAGACCTTGCCCTTCTTGTCGATCTCCAGCTCCAGCCACGACCCACGAGCGGGCATGAGGTTGGCGATGAACACCTGCTTCTCGCGGTCCTTGGGCTCCATCAGGTAGGCGCCCGGGGAGCGCACGAGCTGCGTCACGACGACGCGCTCGGTGCCGTTGATCACGAACGTGCCGCGCTCGGTCATCCACGGGAAGTCGCCCATGAACACCGACTGCTCGCGGATCTCGCCCGTCTCGCGGTTGATGAACGCGACGGTCACGGTCAGCGGACGCGCGAAGGTCAGATCCTTCTCACGACACTGCTCCAGCGAGGCGACCGGCTCGTCGAAGACGAACTCGCCGAACTGCACGGCGAGGTTGCCGGTGTAGTCCTCGATCGGCGAGATGTCGTCGATCGTCTCGCGCAGCCCGCCGCCCTGTGGGTCGGTGAGCCATGCAAACGAGCGGCGCTGAATGTCGATCAGGTTGGGAACGTCTACGGTCTTGTGCAGGCGCGCGAAACTACGGCGCGTCCGGAGAGCATCAACAGCAGCCAAGAAAACGTCTCCTTCGGAGGGCGAGACACGGACGTTGGAGGGCGCCCGAAAGCGCGACCAGCAAATATAGCACAGGTCATCGACGCCCTTAAGTGGGCCGCCGGCGCTCACGGACCCCGCCCTCGACGAACGCGTATGTGGCGCGACGTCGTACTCCTGGGGCGGCTGCGGCTATCGGCCAGCGCAGGGCACTTTACCGGAAAATCAGTGCTTTTGTTAGGCGCGGGTAAAGAAGGAGCCCCGGCTGTGCGGGGCTCCTCGACGACTACGACTTGTTCGATCCTCGCTACTTCAGCTCGACCGTCCCGCCGGCCTCCTCGAGCTCGGCCTTGAGCTTGTCGGCCTCCTCCTTCTCGACGCCCTCCTTGACCGGCTTGGGAGCCTCGTCAACGAGTGCCTTCGCCTCTTTCAAGCCCAGGCCCGTCGCCGCGCGCACGACCTTGATGACCTGAATCTTCTTGTCACCGGACGTCGCGAGGATCACGTCGACCGTGCTCGACGCCTCCTCCTCGGCGCCGTCGTCGCCGCCCGCGGCCGCTCCGCCCGCTGCGGCGACAGGCGCGGCGACGGCCGCGGCCGACACGCCGAACTCCTCCTCGAGCGCCTTGATGCGCTCGGCGAGCTCGAGCACGGAGATGCCCTTCAGCTCCTCGATCCAATCCTGTGTGCTGGTTGCCATGACTGTCAGTCCTCCTTGGGGGTGGGATTCGTCTCGGCGTCTTCGGACTCGGCCTGCGCCGAGACGTCCGCCTGGTTGTCGTCTTTCGCCGGCTCCTGCAGCGGCTCCGGCTCAGCTTGTGCCTCCAGTGTCTCCTCGGCGGCCACGGGCTCCTCGGGAGCAGCCTCGACCTCGGTGTCCGCCGGAGCCTCCTCCGCGGCAGCGGACTCCTCGGGAGCAGCCTCCTGCGCAGGCGTGGGCTCCTCGACCGCGGCCGGCACCTCACCCGCGGGGACCTCGCCTGACTGCTTCTTCTCCTGCACCTGCCCGAGCGCCACGGCGAGCCCGCCGACGAGCGCGCCGAGCGTACGCACGAGTCCGCTGACGGGCGAGGCGACGACGCCGACGAGCTGCCCGTAGAGCGCTTCGCGCGAAGGCAGGCGCGAGATCGCGCGGATCTGCTCGGGCTCGAGCGCGGCGCCGTCCATCAGCCCGCCCTTGAAGGGCAAGAGCTGGGTCGCGCGACCGTAGTCGGCGAGCGCTTTGGCGGCCGTGGCGACGTCGCCGCGCACGAACGTGAGCGCCGTGGGGCCCTGCAGCAGCTCCTTCAACGTGGCCGCTCCTGCCTGGTCGGCGGCGCGTTCGGTGAGCGAGTTCTTGACGACCTTGAAGGTCGCGTCGGACTCGCGCAGCTTCGCGCGCAGCTCCGCTGCCTGGGGCACGGAGATGCCCTTGTAGTCGACCGCGAAAACGGCCTGCGAGGAGTCTATGTGGGCCGCGATCTCGGCGATCGCGGCGGCCTTTTGGTCTCGGTTCATGCAGTGGCTCCTGTCCCGGACTTCCGCCGCGCGCACGTGGGTGGCGCGACCGCCGAGGGTCTGTGGTGGCCTGTGTGTGGAAGCGCTATGCGGCGAGCACCGTCGCGGAGTGCGCCTCCTCGATGATGTCACGTGTGCGGCTCGAGTCGACCTTCACGCCCGGGCCCATCGTGGAGGTGAGGGTGATCGTGCGCAGATAACGGCCCTTCGCGGCTGAGGGCTTGGCGCGGATGAGCTCTTCGATCACGGCCGCGTAGTTCTCCAGCAGCGCGCGCTCCTCGAAGCTCGCGCGGCCGATCACCATGTGCACGATCGCGGTGCGGTCGGTGCGGTACTCGACCTTGCCCGACTTGGACTCCTCGACGGCTTTGGCCACGTCCATCGTGACCGTGCCGACCTTCGGGTTGGGCATCTTGCCCGACGGGCCGAGGATGCGACCGAGACGCCCGACGACCGACATCAGGTCGGGCGTGGCGATCGCCACGTCGAACTCGTCGAAGCCCTCCTCGATGCGCTTGGCGAGATCCTCGCCGCCGACGACGTCCGCGCCGGCCTGCTCGGCCTGCTGGGCACGCTCGCCCTGCGCGAAGACGGCGATGCGCACGTCCTTGCCAAGGCCGTTCGGCAGCGCGATCGTGCCACGCAGCTGCTCGTCCGCGTGGCGGACGTTCAGGCCCGTGCGCACGTGCAGCTCGACCGCCTCGTCAAACTTGGCGCTCGCGAGGCTCTTCACGAGCGCGACGGCCTCGGCGGGCTCGTACTCGTGCTCGCGATCGATCTTCTGAAGGCCCTCGCGGTGGCGGCGTCCGTGGTGGGAGCTCACGAAGCCACCTCGACTCCCATGGAACGCGCCGTACCGGCGATGATCTTGGCGGCCTGGTCGACGTCGTGGGCGTTCAGGTCCTGCAGCTTGCGCTCGGCGATCTCGCGCAGCTGCGCCTGGGTGATCGTGCCGACCTTCGTGCGGTTGGGCTCGCCCGAGCCCTTGCCGATGCGCAATGCCTGCTTGATCAGCACCGCCGCGGGGGGCGTCTTGGTGACGAACGTGAACGAGCGATCCTCATAGACGGTGATCACGACCGGGATCGTGGTTCCGGTCTCCGACTGCGTCTGCGCGTTGAAGGCCTTGCAGAACTCCATGATGTTGATCCCGTGCTGACCCAGTGCGGGACCGACAGGCGGCGCCGGGCTGGCCTGGCCGCCGTTGGCTTGGAGCTTGATGGTTGTGAGGATCTTCTTGGCCATGGTCTAGATCTTTTTCACCTGGTCAAAACCCACCTCGACCGGTGTCTCGCGACCGAAGATTGATACCAGGACCTTGAGCTTCGCGGCATCCTCGTTGATCTCGGAGATCTCCCCGGAGAAGTCCGAGAGCGGTCCGGAGACGACCTTGACGGACTCGCCGATCGCGAACTGAGCGCGCGTGCGAGGCGCAGTGGCGACGTCGGTCTTGTGCAGCAGGCGATCGACCTCGACCTGCGTCAGCGGCACGGGCTCCTGGGAGGCGCCGACGAAGCCGGTGACGCCGGGCGTGCCCTTGACGACGCCCCAGGAGTCCTCGTTGAGCTCCATGTTCACGAGCACATACCCGGGCATCGTGCGCTTCTCCACGGTGACCTTCTGGTTGTCCTTCATCTCCGACACGGACTCGGTCGGGACGACCACGTTGCGCACGGCGCGCTGCTGACCCAGGGAGACCACGCGGTGCTCGAGGTTCTGTTTGACCTTGTTCTCATGGCCGGAATAGGTGTTGACGACGTACCAGCGAAACATTCTTGCTCTCTAGTTCCTAACTCGTGAGGAGCGCGCGATCGACGGCGCGCTCAGAGGATGAAATCGACGATTTCCTTGGCGATGTAGTCGGCCAGGCCCAGGTATGCGCCGGCGATGGCGACGAAGCCAAGGACGACCGCCGTGGCCTGAAAGACGTGGCGGCGATCGGGCCACTGCACGCGCTGCAGCTCGGCCCAGCTGGCGCGCAGAAACCCGATCGCGCGGTTGCCTTTGCGAATCGGGGCGCCGGAGGCCTGCTCCGGGCTGACGCCATTGGCCGCGCCGCGCCCAGAGCCGGCGCCCTCCTGCAGTTCGTCCTCGGTGAGGTCGCCCTCGGCCTCCGCCTCGGCCTCGATCTCGGCCTCGGAGAGCGTCTCGGCGTTGGCGGCGACTCCGCCGGCGCCGGCGATGATCGCGGCGTCGAACTCGTCGACGTCCCCCGCGTGCTCGAGCGCGCCGGGGAGGTCGGCGCGCTCGACCCGGCCCACGCCGAGCGGCTGCGCTGCGACGTCCGGTTGCGCGGCGGACTCGGCGGGGGCGTCGGCGGACCCACCCGCGGGCGCGGCAGGGGTCGGCCCGGGCCCACGGCCCGATCCAGCGGCGCCCCGGCGGGCGCGACGTTGCTTTGCGCGTTTGCGATCACGGGCCACAGCAGCGGCGCTCCCCCGCTAACGAGTCTCCCGATGAGGGGTGTGACGCCGACACCAGCGACAGTACTTGCGCAGGGACACGCGATCGGGGTTGTTGCGCTTGCTCTTGTTCGTCTGGTAGTTGCGATGCTTGCACTCCTCGCATGCGAGGGTGATAGCGATGCGAACGTCTCCGCGGGCCATAGCGAGTTCTGTGCTCCCTGCGCCGATCGTGGGTGTGGACACCGAGCCCGGGCGAAGAAAAACCCCGCCCAGGCGCGAGGTGTACGGCAGTCTAGCGCGTGTTCGCCGCGTGGGCTAGGAGACGGAAACGGCCCTCGCGGTTACGGCCGTGCGCGGCGTCACTCATACAGCGTGAACGTCGCCAGGATCACATACAGCGCGACCAGCGCCCAGCCCTCGAACGCGGCGGCCTCGCCGTCGCCGGTGACCTGCGAGAGCGTCAGCGCCGTCAGGGCGAGCGCGCCGATGTACACGGGGGCCAGGGCGAACGTCAGCCGCGTGGACAGGGCGAACGAGACGAGCACCAGCAGCGGGAACAGGAACGCGGCGATCTGCGCGACGGAGTTCTTGACGACCGAGATCGCCAGGTCCGAGCGGCGCTTGTAGGCGAGCACGAGGCCGGCGACGTTCTCCACGGCGTTGCCGGCGATCGCGACGATCACCAGCCCGGCGAACGCCTGGGAGAGGTTCAGCACGGCAATCGCCGGCGCCAGTCCGTTGACGAACCAGTCGGACACGAACGCCGAGCCGCCCCCGGCGAGGAACAGCAGCGTGAGCGTCAGGCCGAGTGAGAGTCGTCGTCGTCGTCGTCGTCGTCGCGGGCCACCGGGATCGGCCGGCTGCGATTCAGCCCCTGCGCCCCCATCGCCCCCGGCATCCCCCGGCGAGTTCGCCGCGGAGCGGTCGAGGGCATGTGCATCCGGAGCGACGTCCGAGCGCAGGTAGGGAACGACCCAGGCGAGGTAGACGACCAGCAGGCAGACGGCGCCGATGGCGGAGATCGTCTGCACGTGATGGCTGGCGGGGTCGTGCGCGGCGAGCGAGAGCCCGAGCAGGACGATGATGAACACCGTGACCTGCAGCAGCGTGGCCGTGTCGCGGGGCAAGCGCGGGGAAAATCGCATGATCCCGTCCGGGGAGCGACGGGCGCCGATGACGATCACCAGCCCCAGCACCAACAGCGCGTTGGCGAGGATCGACCCGACGATCGCGGTCTGAGCGACCACGAGCTCGCCGGCTTTCAGGGCGAATATGACGACGAACAGCTCGGGCAGGTTGCCGAGCGTGGACTGCAGCATGCCGGTGACACCCGGCCCGAAGCGCTCGCCGAGCTGCTCGGTCGCGAACGACACGACCCAGGCCAGGCCGGCGAGCGCGAGCGTGGCGACCGCGAACCGCGGCACCGCCGGCCAGGGCTGGTAGTCGGCCACGCCCGCGAGCGCGGTGAGGACCGCGACCAGCAGCAGCGTCGCGCGCTCGTTCGAACTCAGAGCGTTCATCGGGCGTGCCTCGCGCCTCGGGGCCGCCTCAGTGACTGTCGAGGACCCTGTCGATCAGGCCGTACTCCAGCGCCTGCTCGGCAGTGAAGAAGCGGTCGCGCTCCATGTCCTCGCGGACCTGCTCGGTCGGGCGGCCGGTGTGTTCGGCGTAGATCTCGTCCAGACGACCCCTGACGGCGAGAATCTCGCGGGCGTGGATCTCGATGTCGGTCGACTGGCCTTCGAACCCGGCGGAGGGCTGATGGATGAGGATGCGGCTGTTCGGCAGCGCCGCGCGCTTGCCCTTCGTGCCACCCGCGAGCAGCAGCGAGCCCATCGACATCGCCACGCCGACGCACATCGTCGCGACGTCGGGCTTGACGAAGCGCATCGTGTCGTAGATCGCCAGGCCCGAGTAGACCGAGCCCCCGGGCGAGTTGACGTAGATCGAGATGTCCTTCTCGGGATCCTCGCTCTCCAGATGCAGCAGCTGCGCGACCACGAGGTTGGCGACCTGATCGTCGATCGGCGTGCCGAGGAAGATGATGCGCTCGTTGAGCAGCCGCGAGTAGATGTCGAACTCGCGCTCGCCGCGGGCGGTGCGCTCGACGACCATCGGGATCAGGGGCATCGCCCCACCCTATCGGTCCAGGCCGGCGGGAACGGTTTAAGCGGCTGTTTGCGGGAGTCGATGTGAGATGGACGGCACTTCCGGGACGAACCTGTGTAGCTTCCCGCAACCGCTGTCCGTTCCCGCGACCGCCGTCCCGATCGCATGCACGCGCACATCGACCCCATGTCCTCTCCACGCCCTAACGGCCCCGCCGGCGGGGCCGGGCGGCGCTCGTCGCGCTCATGCTCGCCATCGCCGCCGCGGCCACGGCGATCCCGGCCGTGGCGATGACCAGCCACGCCGGCTGGCCGGCGAACCAACACCTGGTGATGGACAAGGGCCCGGCGGGCCGGCAGCACGTGCTCGTGGGAAGGCCGAACGTGCACAACTACCTGCTGGGCGGATACGGCGACGACACGATCTACGGCGGGAACGCGGGCGACGTGATCTGGGGCGACTACCACCCGTCGGGCTGGCCAAGCTCGCAGGTCGCGGTGATCCACGCGGGGAATGGCAAGAACTACATCTACGCCAACGACACCTACAACTACGTGTGGACCGGCACGAACCCGCTGACGGTCGTGCACGCGCACGAGGACTCGGGGATCATCCACTGCGAAAACCCGCACATCGTCGTGTACACGAGCCACCACGCGCTGCCCCATTACACCCTGCACGGGTGCCGGCACGTCAGCTTCTACTCCGTCGGCTACTGACGACTACAGGTTGACCGAGCGCATCACGGCCTCCGGATAGCGCTCGCCGGCGGCCGCGGGGACGGCCTCAGCGATCGTCTGCACGTCGGCATCGCTCAGCTCGACGTCGGCCGCGGCCAGGTTCTCTTCGAGGTAGGCGACGCGCTTGGTGCCGGGGATCGGGACGATGTGCTCGCCGCGATGCAGCACCCACGCCAGCGCGAGCTGACCGGGCGTGATCCCGCGTTCGCTCGCGAGCTGCCGCACGCGCGCGGCGAGACCCAGGTTCTGCTCGAGGTTCGCGCCCGTGAAGCGCGGCCCGTGACGGCGGTAGTCGTTCTCGTCGAGCTCCTCGGGCGAGCTGAACCTCCCGGACAGAAATCCGCGTCCCAACGGGGAGTAGGCGACGAGCGCGATCCCGAGCTCCCGCAGCGTCGGCAGGATCTCCGCCTCGACGTCGCGCGTCCACAGCGAGTACTCGGTCTGCACGGCGGTGATCGGGTGCACGGCATGCGCTCGGCGGATCGTCGCGGCACTCGCCTCCGACAGGCCGATGTGACGGACCTTGCCGGCGTGCACCAGTTCGGCCATCGCGCCGACCGTGTCCTCGATCGGCGTGTTCGGATCGACCCGATGCTGGTAGTACAGGTCGATGTGCTCGACGCCGAGCCGCTGCAGCGAAGCGTCGCAGGCCGCGTGCACATAGTCGGGACTGCCGTCGATCACGCGATTGATCAGATCGTCGTGTTTGACCAGCTTGATCCCGAACTTGCTCGCCAGGAACACCTCGTCGCGCCGAGAGGCGATCGCGCTGCCCACGAGTCGCTCGTTGGTGTGCGGACCGTACATGTCCGAGGTGTCCAGGAAGTTGCAGCCCAGATCGAGCGCCCGCGCGATCGTGGCCCTGGCCTCGGACTCGTTGACGG
This sequence comes from uncultured Solirubrobacterales bacterium, assembly GCA_963744245.1. Lineage (GTDB taxonomy): Bacteria > Actinomycetota > Thermoleophilia > Solirubrobacterales > Solirubrobacteraceae > Palsa-744. The sequence continues at coordinate 1,349,130 of CAVUST010000001.1, read as the reverse complement.
CGCCGTAGAACGCCGACATCCCCATGCAGCCGAGGCCGATTGCGGAGACCTCGGGGCCGTTCGGTCCTAGCGTGCGCGTCTTCATGGTCGTGCTCCCCTCGCTGTGGTCGTGCTCCCCTCGCTGGGCTGGATCTCGCCGGACCCGCGCAGGCGCCCGTGCCGCGGACCCGCGTGAGGGCCCGTGCCAGACATAATGGCAAGCGCAGTGTTCCCGCTGAACCTCCCGAACATGCTGACGGTGCTGCGCATCATGCTGGTGCCGGTGCTCGTGGTCGCGCTGCTCGGCAACACGCCGGAGGGAGACGTGCTCGCCGCGATCGTGTTCGCGCTCGCCTCGGCGACGGACTTCGTCGACGGACGTCTGGCGCGCTCGCGCCAGACGGTGACGACGTTCGGCAAGCTGATGGACCCGCTCGCGGACAAGCTGCTGATCGTCGCCGCGCTGATCGCGCTGGTGTCGCTGAACCGTCTGGAAGCGTGGGTGGCGATGGTGATCATCACGCGCGAGCTGGCGGTCACCGTGCTGCGCCTGGGCGCGACGCAGGCGGGGGTGGTGATGGAAGCGAGCATGCTGGGCAAGGTCAAGACGTGCATGCAGATCGCGCTGATCCTGGCCCTGATCGCGGTGCACGGACAGCCGCTGTGGGTCTCGCTGCTGCTGTACGCGACCGTGCTGGTGACGATCGTCTCGGGACTGGACTTCTTCTTCGGGCTGCGCCGGCGGCTCGCGCGCGCTCAGACCGACGGCTGAGCGCCCGGTGCGGCGCCCGGCCCGATCGCGAGCCACTCGTCGAGCGTGGTGTGATGGCGCGGTGGCGTGCCCGCGTGGATCTCCGCGCGCAACTCCGACAGCAGGCCATGCCGCTCGGCAAGGACGTTGTGCTGGTGGATCGTCTCTAGGTTCTCCTGGCGTGCCGAGACGAAGCTCGCACCGTCCAGCTCGGGAAAGCGTGTGACGACGCCGGCGAGCATCTCGCGCACGCAGTCCTCGACGAACCGCGGGCGGGCGTGGGCGCGTTCGACGACGGCGACCTCGTCGGAGCGCTTCATCAGCTCGTAGATCTCCGAGGACATGCTCGACTCCACGATCTCCAGCAGCGACGTGGCGTCGATCTCGGCGACGCACTCCTCGATGCAGCCGATCTGCAACGTGCCGAGCCCGCGCTGATTGTGGGTCGCGACGGGCACCCGGGCGAGAATGCGCTCGATCTGATCCTCGGAGAACCCATCGGCGAGCAGGCGCTCGCGCGCGCGGCCGGCGACGAGCTCCTGCGCGCACGGGCAGGCGGTCATGCCGGTGGCGGAGACGCCCACGACGCGGCGCGTGCCGTGCTCGTAGGCGACGGCTCGGCCGAGGAGCGTGTAGATCTCCTGGGTGCCCACTCCCGAGACGGGCGCGGGCTTGTGCTCGGGGTAGCGCGCCGCGATCGTGACTTCGGCGCGCAGGGCGTCCTGGCGGGCGCGCACGAGCTCGGCTATGTGCTGGGCCAGCGTCTCGGCACGGAACGGGGACTCGCTGAGGACGACCTCGCCGATCGCCTCGTTGACGACCTCCTCGAAGCGAGACATGTGCGCCCCCTTCTGGCCGGAGCTGAGGTCCACGAAGCAGGACAGGCGAGCGAAGAACAACTGGTCGCGAATGCGGACGACCTTCTCCACACCCGTGACCCCGACGCGCGACAGGCCGATCGGGACGGAGGGCGCCCGCGCCTGAACGTCGTCGCCAACGGGATGCGTCGGAGACAGCGAGTGGATCTGCCGGGTCGCCTGCACCTCGACCAAGCCTAGCGGTCGCCCGGCGCCCATCCTCGCCCACGGGGGGCTCAGCTCGAACGAGCCGCGAGCGCGTCCCGGCTCAACCGGCGTATACGACGGCGGATTCTGGTATCACTTCGCACTTAGCCATTGCAGTCAACCCCCGTCCGATCGGGAACCGTGATTCGAGGAACGTCGGGAACGGCGAGAGCCATTGCAAGCACACGAGCGGGGAATGACTTTCAGGAGAGCAGAGAGCAAGGCAGATGCGATCGAGTAACCACAGAGGAGGCTGAGCAGTCGGGTCAGGGGAGGTCGGAGCGGACAGTGTGCTCCGACGGGGAAGCCGTTTGGATCCTGGGGGTCCAGAGTGAGCGACAATGTCGAGGTTCTGATCGCCACGGACAGTACGGCCGTGGTCGAGATCGATGAGTTGCAGGGAGTCATCGCCATAGGCCAGGAACGGGGGTTCCTAGCCTATGAGGCAGTCGTGTCTGCGATGGAGGATGCGGAGCTGACGCACGATCAGGCACAGGATCTGCTCAGCTACCTGGAGGAGCACGGCATCGAGGTGCTGGCCGCGGGCGAGCCTGAGCCGGGCCTGCCGGAGGAAGAGCACGACGCCGGCGCGAGCGCGGGGAGCAACGGGGCGCTGGGGGCCTCGCCCGACGATCCTCCGTTGGCGAGCGTCGAGGAGACCGGCGGCGAGGACTCGCTGCACCGGGTACGGGGAGCGAAGACGCGGATCGAGGAGCTGCGCAAGACCGACGTCGAGCTGGGTGTCGAACCGAGCCTGGACTCGCTGCGGCTGTACCTGCGCTCGATCGGGCGGGTGCCGCTGCTGAGCGCAGAGGAGGAGGTGTGCCTGGCCAAGCGGATCGAGCGCGGAGACGTCGCCGCCAAGCAGCACATGGTCGAGGCGAACCTGCGTCTGGTCGTGTCGATCGCCAAGGGGTACGTCGGTCGGGGGCTGACGTTCCTGGACCTGATCCAGGAGGGCTCGCTCGGGCTGATCCGGGCGGTTGAGAAGTTCGACTACCGCAAGGGCTACAAGTTCTCCACATACGCGACCTGGTGGATCAGGCAGGCGGTGACGCGGGCGATCGCCGACAAGGGCCGGACGATCCGGATTCCCGTGCACATGGTCGAGCGACTGAACAAGGTGATCCACGCCGAGCGCGTGCTGATCCAGCGGCTGGGGCGCGAACCCACCAACGCTGAGATCGCCTCCGAGCTCGAGTGCTCGACCAAAGAGGTGCGCGAGGTGATGCGAATGGCCCAGCAGCCGGTCTCGCTGGAGAAGCCGGTCGGCGACGAGGACGACACGGCGCTGGCCGACTTCGTCGAGGACGACACGGCCGAATCTCCGTTCGAGATCGCCTCCACGGCGCTGCGGCGCGAGAACGTCGTGCGCGTGCTCTCTGCCCTGCCCCGACGCGAGCGCGAGGTGATCGAGATGCGCTATGGCATCACCGGCGGGCGCCAGCGCACGCTGGAGGAGGTCGGCCGCGCCTTCAACATCACCCGCGAGCGGGTCAGGCAGATCGAGAACCGCACTTTGAAAAAGCTGCAGACCCTGCCGGACGCGCAGCAGCTGCGCGAGGCGTCCTAGACGCGGCGCCTGCACTAGAGGCGCCTGCACTAGAATCACCGCGTTGGCCCCACGGTTTTCGCCGCCGGGGATGCCCGGTGGGGTGTCCGAGTGGTTAAAGGAGACGGGCTGTAAACCCGTTGGCTCTGCCTACGCAGGTTCGAATCCTGCCCCCACCACTTTCGCCGAGACCCCTGGCGCATCGGGGCTTCGCGGTGGGATCATATGGGTAGCAACATGACATACCCAGAAAGGAGTTCCAGTCATGGAGTCCTCCGCATCCGCCAGCCGCGTGCTGGTCGTGGCCCACAAGACGGCGGCCACACAACCACTGCTCGATGCCGTGCATGAGCGAGCAGCGCGCGGACGGTGCACGTTTACGCTACTCGTGCCAAACACCACCCACGGTCTGCACAAGGTCGTCGATCCCGAGGATCAGACCGAGAGCGAGGCCCAGAAGGTGCTCGACCGAGCGCTGCCGCTGCTCGCGCAGGCGGCCGGCGCGCCGGTGGATGGGCTGCTCGGCGATCCCGACCCGATCGCGGCCGTGCACGACGCGATCAACCTGCACGGTTTCGACGAGGTGATCATCTCGACGCTGTCGGCGCGAATGTCGCGCTGGCTGCGACTCGACCTGCCGAGCAAGGTGGCGGGCATGGGCCTGCCGGTCACGACGGTGACGCCGGGCGAGAACGTCGCGGCGGCCGCGAGCTGAACGCGACGACCTCAGCCCACGCGACCCGCGCGACGGTCGCACGAGACAGACCCTCAGCTCACGACGTCGTCCACGTCTCAAGTCGGCAGAGACGGGACGGAAGCTTGGCGGAATCACCAGGGCTGAATGCCGCCTCAGATACTGGGCGATAAAGTGAAGAGATGTTTCTATCTCTTGCGGCGCTCGGTGCTGAGGTGTGCGGCGTCGCGCGAGACTCCGACCGGATTTCGCAGCCCATAGGTTCAGAGACAGCTGTCAGGCAATGCTTTGTCGGTCGATTGCTTGTCTGTAGACCTTCCGTCTGCGAGACGCGAGAGTGCGCCGCGTGAAACCACAGGAGTCCGTGCGACAGCAATTCGCCGAGAACCTGCGCGGCCATCGCGAACGGCTGAACCTGTCCCAAGAAGAACTGGCGGACGTCTGCGATCTGCACCGGACCGAGATCAGCCTGCTGGAGCGCTGCAAGCGCTCCCCCCGTCTGGAGACGATCGTGGTCCTCGCGCGTGCCCTCGGGCTTTCCTCCGCGGGCGAGCTGCTCACGGGCATCGGCTGAGCCGCTCCACGCTGGATTGAGCGCAGCCGACGCGAGGACTCGCACCGCACATGTCCCCGGGCGGCTCGACAGCGTTCACTGCAGTCGCTTGCGAGGATCCTACTCGTGCGTTGACTGCTCCTTGGCCCGGCGCGCCGGGCGCGAGAGGCCACTGCGGACAGGCCCGCCCCGCACATGGGGGCGGGCCGTAAGGCAGCGGGTGCTACTTGGTGATCTTGATGATCCGCTCCATCCCCAGCTGGGAGTGGCTGCGCCCGTCCTGGGTGTCCATGAAGCACACCTCGACGTAGATGCCGGGCTTGGCTGTGATCGTCTCCTGCTGAAAGGCTTCGTGTGAAAGCGGTCCGGCAAAACCCGCCGGGGGCCCGACGATCAGCTTTTCGACCGCCTTTTCCTTGCCGGCGAGCAGATCCTTGACGGCCTGCTTGGCGGCCTTCATGTTCTTGACCGGCGCCGCAACGTTCATGTGCACGAGGAAGCCTTCGTTTTCGAAGCGGACAAGCTCGCCGTCGTGCAGGGTGCTAGGTCCGCGGAAGCCGAACTCGATCGAGCGGATCGTGGCCTGCGGTGTCGGCAGCGCGGCGGGAGATGCGGCGGTGGTCACCGTGAAGAGCGCGTGCGCCTTCGACCCCTTGCCTTCTCCTCCCGGCACCACGGCGACGTACTGACCGGGTTGCAGGTACGTCTGGACTTCGCTGTTCTGGCCGGGCGTCACTTCGGCGTCGAACACGAGCGAGCCGTACTTGCTCGTCACGTTCGTATCGCCGTGGGCCTTCTGGATGGCGGCTTCGACTTCATCGAAGGTCGCGCCGGGCTTCAGGAGAAACAGGATCACGCTTGCTTCCTTGACGCCCGTGGCGGTCGAGACGACGTTGACCCCACCGGACTGCGTGGCGCCCCCCACCGTTATCGAAGACTTTGTGAGCGTCAGCGTGAGGGTGGGCAGCGCCGACGCTTGCACCGACGCCGCCGACACCAGGCCAACGGAGGCCAGCAGGGCCGCGATGAACACGCCCCTCCACGGGCCGCCTATAGAGCGATATGACATTAGGTTGATCCTTTCGATTGACACGGCTGATACCGCCGACCCTAACGCCTCCGCGCCAGGACGAGCCCGACGTCGCGGCGATAGGATGCGGGCGGTGCCGACGTAGCTCAGCCGGTAGAGCACTCGCATGGTAAGCGAGAGGTCTCGGGTTCGAATCCCGACGTCGGCTCTCCGTCCCGGGGTTCCACCCCGACCCTACGCAAGCTCAGCGGAGGCCGCCTGGAACCTCCCCATCGCCTGCCCGAGCGCCTCGCCGGAGTAGGCGTTGAGCACGCCGACCTGGTCGACGACGCTCCCCGCACGGGCGATCAGCCGCTCGAAGTCCTCGGAGTTGCGGACGTCGTCGAGCTGGGAGCGCTCGCCGTGGAGCACGATGAAGCCCGCCAGATCACCTCCGTGAGGCGCGATGAGATGCGCGTCGAAGCTGTCGATCTTGCCGTCCTGCTGCAGGGCGCCGTGAAACTCGATCGTCTCCTGAAACACCTTGAGCGCCGTCTGCTCGCGACCCCTGACGACCGGGCCCCATCCGATGAACAGCTCTTCACCAGCCATTGCTCCATCCTTTCGTAGCGAATGCGACGAGGCTACTCCGGCTCGCCCGCCCTGTCCAGACCACCCGCCTCCGTCGCGACGCCCGCGATAATCGGCGCATCGCCTCCTCCCCCGCCCCACGCTCCTCCCCCCAACCAGACGACTCGCACAGATGGGCGCGGCGCGTCGCGGGTTGGATCGTCCGGGAACAGAACCCGGCGGGAGTCGTCTACGGCACGATCCTGATTGGCGCGCTGATCGCGGCGGAGAGCGGGGTGCATGACGGCTATCCCGAGCTGATCGGCTCGACGGCGCTCGCGCTGGGGATCTACTGGCTCGCCCATTCCTACTCGACGGTCCTCGGACGCCGCCTGTCACACGAGGAGCATCTCACGGCGGGAGCGCTCGTGCGTGCGCTCGGGCACGACTGGTCGATCGTGCGCGGCGCCTCGGTCCCGCTGCTCGCGCTGCTCGTCGCCTGGGCGGCGGGCGCGAGCCAGACCACGGGCGTGGACGTGGCGGTCTGGAGCGCCATTGTGAGCCTGGTCGTGTTCGAGCTGCTCGCGGGGCTGCGTGCCGGATCGACGCCGAAGGAGTTCACGCTGGAAGGCGGCGTTGGAGTCGCCATGGGATTGGCGATCCTCGCGCTGAAATCCCTGGCGCACGGATGATCCCGCGCCCCCTCTAACGGCTCCCGCGTCCCTCGAAGTAATCCCGCAGGAGCCGCGACCCTCGTGGCGCCGTCGGCGAGGCCCAAAAGCTCCAACTCGTACTAACTCCCAAAAACCGGCGTTAAGCAGGGGAATTACGATCAGCCGGACTAGTCCCGGAGGGTAGGTGGACCTCGCGCGCACTTCCCTGTAGACAAAAAATAGCTGACATGGAATGATCCTTACTTGACAGATTCCTTGACAGGTGTCTGGACATGTAGATCGTTTCGGGGAGGTAGAAGAGATGTCTGAGCGCAACAGTGGGGGGTTGGGCGTAACGAGATCGATCGCACCCCTGTATCAACGCCTGCCGAGAGGGCCCCATCATCTGGAGCCCACGGAGGTGGCGCGTCACCAACGCCTGCGCATGCACGGAGCGATGGTCGAGGCCGTCGCCCTCAATGGCTATGCGAACACCAGCGTCAAGCAGATCATCGGGCTGGCGGGCGTCTCACGGCGAGCGTTCTATGAGCAGTTCGCCAACAAGGAGGAGTGCTTCCTGGCGACGTTCGACCTCGTCGCCGCGCGCGGCGTCAAGCGCGTCCACGAGGCCTATCGCGCCACAAACGGCGATCTGGAGCAGCGGCTCAGGGCCGCCGTCGGGGAGTTTACGGACGAGATCGAGTCCAACGCCAAGGGCGCCGGTCTTGCGATCGTCCAGGCTCAAACGGCGGGGGTGCCCGGACTGGCGCGCCTGCGCAGGGCGACGGGGACGTTCGAGCAGATGCTCTCCAGCAGCTTCGCCCACGCGACCGACGCGGGCCCGCTGCCGGTTCCGATCGTCAGGGGCATCGTGGGCGGCATGCACGAGGCGACGGCGGTGCGCCTGCGCGCCGGCCGCCCCGAGGAGATCCCGGTGCTGAGCGAGGAGATCGTGCAGTGGACTCTGCTGTTCCACACCACGGCGGGGGAGCGTCTGACCGAGCGCCTGGCGGCGCGGGCACGGGCGAGCTCGCAGGCGGGCACCCACCAGCGACGTCTGGGAGGCTCGTCGAACGGGCACTGGTCCAGCGCCGGCTCGGCTCTGGACGCGTGGATGCCGCCCGGCCTGCGTGCCGTCTTGCCCAATCGTGCCGACAATCGACCGGTCGCTCCCAAGTCCGACGAGGAGCTCCGCGAGCGGCTGCGCTCGAGCGTGCTCAACCTCGCGGTGGTCGACGACTACCACGAGCTGAGCGCGCCCCAGATCGCCGAGGAGGCGGGCGTCCCGATCGAGGCGTTCTTCGAGCTGTTCAACTCCAAGGAGGAATGCTTCCTGGCGGCGTTCGACGATCTCAGCGACGAGCTGCTGGGGATCGCAGCCGACCCCGAGCTCGTCTCCGGAGACTGGGCCCGCACGGTTCGCCGCGTCATCGGCGAACTGCTGGCGCTGCTGGCGGCCCGCCCTCTGTACGCCCACATCATCGCCTCCGAGGCGCCCAGCGCCTGCCCCGAGGCGCTGGAGCGCGACTGCGAGCTCGCGCAGGGCATCGCCACGCTGCTGACCGAGGGAGCGCCGGAGCCGGCCCGCAACAAGCTCGCGGTCGAAGGGGTCGCAGGCGCGATCTGGCACACGATCCGCTGCCAGGTCGCGAGCGGGCAGATCCATCTCCTGCCCGCCCTGTCGGACTACCTGACCTACATCGTGCTCGCCCCGTTCATCGGAGCGGACGCCGCCGCCGAGGTCGTGATCGAAGACGAGTCCGCGCTCGCCACCGATGCCAGCATGGCCGGCTGAGCGATCCAGGCCCCCAGACGCGGCCGTCCATCCTGACCAGCGGCGCCGCTGCGACCAGCGGCGCCGCTACTGCCGCTTGCTCGTGCGGCGATCGACGAGATATGTCAGCACGATCCCGACCAGGACCGATACGACGATCACGATGATCAGCGGCGCCTCGCCGGTGCCGAAGATCCAATTGACCTTGACCGATCCCAGGTTCAGGACGGCGAACAGCGTGATCAGCACCGCCAGCAGCACGAGCCCCGCGGTGCGAGCCTGCTCGCGGCGACTGCGCCTTTGCTCCGGCGATCCTGAAGCCTGCGGGGACATCGCCCCTCGATCCTAGCCGACCGTGGCCGCCGCGCGCTCGGCCGCCACCCACGGGCACTGCACCGACAGTTCCTCCACGCCCAGCGCAGCCGCGACGTTCAGCGCCATGCCGCGCCTGAAGAACTCGTCCAGCCGCTCGGGGTCGGCGCCGGACAGCTCGCGCGCGAGCTCGACCAGCTCGGCGAACCGATGACGTACACGCGCGCGTACGACCTCATCGTCACAGGCCGCATAGGACTGGTGCTGGAGCATCAGGTAGTCGCGGTCTGACTCGAGCAGCGCCTTGTAGGCAAGCCCCATCGCCTGCAGCGTGTCCTCGCACTCCTCCGGCGCCCCTCCCTCGCGATAGCCGGCCGCGGCACTCCGGAACGTGTCGGCGATGCGCTCGAAGCTCCGCTCGAGCGCGGCGAGGAACAGCTCGCGCTTGGATGGGAACAGGCTGAACACGTACGGCTGCGCCACGCCCACGCGGCGGGCGATGCGATCGACCGCCGTGCCGTGCAGCCCGCTGCGCGCGAACTCGTGCACGGCCGCGGAGATCAGCTCCTCGCGCCGCTCCGCCGCCGGCACGCGCTTGCGGACCGGCTCAGATCGCTCGGGCTCTGATGTGTAGCTCACGCCGACCACTGTGTGCCTCCCCCATCCCTCCTGCTCGAATTCCCTGGACGATAACTTAGCAGTCGCTAATAAGCTTTTCAAGAGTGCGCCCCTGAAAGCTGCGCCTCAATACCATGCAACTCGATGGCACACCTGACCCCGGTCCAAACCGCGATGCTGGTCCTCGCCGTGGGCATGGCGGCCCTGCTCGGCGGGTGCGGCGGCACTACACAGACCGTGTCGGTCGCCAGCTCGCCCACGAGCACGCAGACGACTGCCACGACCACGCGGCCCACCACGCGCACCGCGACGGCGACGTCAACAGGCCCGACGACCGCCGGCGCATCCGCCGGCGGCACGCCCGCGACGAGCACACGCACCGCCACGGCGCCGGCGTTCACCGAAAAAGGCGCAGCCGGCACGACAGCCGAAGGGCTCCCCGCCGCGCTCGCGGTGGTGCACGCGCACGGCTACACGGCCGCTGACCCATCCGACTACCACCCCAACCAGACCCTGCGCGTGCTCGTCGCCACGGGGACTGGCTCCAACGACGGATACGACAAACAGGCGTTCTTCTTCGTCGACGGCCACTACCTCGGCACCGACGCCGCCCGGCCGAGCGCCCAGCTCAGCGTCGTCTCCCAGAGCGACACCGAAGTCACGCTCGCCTATCAGCTCTACCGTCCCAACGATCCGCTGTGCTGCCCCGGCGGCGGTGAGGCGCACGTGCGGTTTCAGCTGAACAACGGCCGTCTCCTCCCGCTGGATCCGATCCCGCCGGTGAGCTCCACCACGGGCACAAGCCGGCAGTAGCGGCCCGGCGGCGGGCCCCGGCGGTGCTCATCACGCGCACGCGCGCGTGCGCGCCCAAACGCCCTATCGTGGTGTGCGTCCGCATCACGTCCATCGTCAGAGAAAGGGTCACGCCGATGAGCGCAACGATCGAGGGCCGCAGCGAGGAGCTGCTGCAGGCCAAGAACTTCTGCCTGGTCTCCACCATCCGCAACGACGGATCGGTGCACTCCGCTCCCGTGTGGGTGGATCTCAAAGACGGCCAACCCGTCCTGAACACGGCCGAGGGCCGCGCCTGGCCGCGCAACCTCGAGCGCGATCCGCGCGTGACGCTGACCGTGCAGAACATGGACAACCCGTATGAATACGTGTCAATCCGCGGCCACGTTGCGGAGCGCACGCACGATGGCGCCGACGAGCACATCGACTCGATGGCCAAGAAGTACCTCGGCCAGGACACCTATCCGTTTCGCCAGCCCGGCGAACAGCGCGTGATCATCAAGGTAGATCCCGAGGACGTCCACGTCTGGGGCGGTTGAGCGGCTGGGGGCGACTCAGCCGGGGGGAGAACTGAACCGCTGCCCTACCCGCGCCCGAGCAACCGTCGCCACAGCGATGGGGGGCGCGGCTGGGTGCGCAGCCACTCGTCCCGCAAGACCAGTCGCCCTGCCGCGCGTGCCTTGAGCACACAGGCGGTGTGGGCGTGCCGGCGCCGGCGTGAGTCCCCCTCGGGCGCGATCAGCATATGCTCGCTGAGAGCGGGCAAGCGATGACCACAGATCGGACAGCGATACGTCGCCGGCTTGCGGTTCGCCGCACGGCGCACCGTCCACCATGGGGCGGGGGGAAGGCTCGTGGCCATCACTCCATTGTCGCGCCGCTCGGGGCCGCCGTCGCGGCGACTGTCGCCGTCGGAGTCGGTCTGGTCGTGGCGAGGGCCGTCGTCGAGCGCGAACGCCGCGCCGCCCGCGCGAAGCTCACGCCACGCGAGCGGCGGTTCGGGCTGCTGACCGACGAGACGGCCGCGCGGGGTCTGCGGCGGATCGCGCTCGGTCAGCTCGACCTCGCGATCGAGCTGTTGGAGGGTGAGTCGACGACGTCGCCGGAGGAGGCGGTGCACGAGACGCGCAAGGCGCTCAAGCGGGTACGCGCGCTGATGCGCCTGCTGGAGGGCGAGCTCGGCGCCAAGCGCGCGGACCGCGAGCGCGCCGTCCTGCGCGACGCCGCGGCAAGGTTGGCGGGGGCGCGCGATGCCGAGGTGATGGTGAGCACGCTCGACGCGCTCGTGGAGCGTCACCCGCGCAAGCTGGGCCACCGCCGTGGGACGGTGGAGCTGCGCGAAGCCCTCGAGCGCGAGCGTCGCGACTCCAGCGCGCGCGCGCTGGAGGACGACGGGACCCGCGAGCAGGTCGCCGAGGAGCTGTCTGATGTGCGCGCGCGCGTGGCTCACTGGGATCTGCCCAAGCACCGCTCGACGAGTCGGCTCACGGGGCCTGGACTGGAGCACGTCTACCGGCTCGGGCGCCGGGGCCGGGGCCGTGCCGGCAGAGGCAAGCCCGGGCGGCGAGCGCTGCACAAGTGGCGCAAACACGTCAAGGACCTGCGCTACGCGGCCGAAGTCCTCGACGTGCGCGAGCCGCCGAGCGCCGCTGAGCCGGCGGACAAGCACGCGAGCAGGCGCCGGGCCAAGCATGCGGCCGAGCATCGGTCCAAGCGCCGGTCCAAGCGCGCGGGCAAGCGCCGATCTGAGCACGCGAGCAGGCGCCTGGCCAAGGTCGCGCGCAGAGCCGACAGGCTCGGCGAAATGCTGGGCGAGGAGCACGACCTGATGCTGCTGGCCGAGCGGGTGCGCGCGCACAAGCCGCTGAAGCGACGTCGCAAGCGCACGCGCAAGCGGCTGCTGCGCGCGATCTCCGGCCGCCGCGCGGTCCTGCGCAGGCGGGCGTTGCGCGAGGGCGGGCGCCTTTACGCGCTTGGCCCCAAGCGGTTCGTCCGCAACATGCGTGCGTAGTCGCCCGCGGAGACTGAAGGAAGTCTCGCGATCGGCCGATGTATCTGGCGGACCCACCGGTCCGCCAAGCGATGCGTGCCCGGACGACACCCGTGATGCTGTTCCTGGCCTCCCTGCTGGGAGGGGTGGGGGTGCTCGTCCTGCACCTGACCGTCGGTCTCGGCGGGCCGCGCACGAACGAGCTGTTCGACGACGGGATCTACAACGTGCTGATGTTCGGCGCGGCGTTCGCGGTGATCGTCAGGGCGATCGCAGTCAAGGCCCAGCGCGCAGCGTGGCTGGCGATGGGCGCCGGGTTGCTGTGCTGGTGCCTGGGAGAACTGTACTTCACGCTGTTCCTTGAAGGCCCGGGGGCGCCCGGCAGCGGCGTCTCTCCCGCCGACGGGCTGTACCTGGCGATGTACCCGTGCATGTACGCCGCCCTCACACTGCTCGTCGGCGCGCACCTGCGCGAGCTGCGGATCAGCATGTGGCTGGACGGGCTGATCGCCGGGCTGGCCGCCGCCACGCTCGCGGCCGCGGTGCTGCTGCCCCCGATCGTCGACAGCGCCACGGGCGACACCGCCTCGGTCGTGGTCGCGCTGGCCTACCCGATCGGGGACATGCTGCTGCTGATCTTCACGATCGGAGCGCTCGGTGTGACCGGTTGGCGCCCGGGACGGGTATGGCTGCTGATCGCCGCGAGCATGCTGCTGAGCGCTGTCGCCGACTCGACCTACGCCTATCAGACGGCGACCAACACGTACACGGCGAACACGTGGCAGGAAGGCCTGTGGCCCGCGGCCGCGGTGCTGCTGGCGATCGCGGCGTGGACGCCCTGGCCGCGCCTGGTGCGCAAACGGATCGAGGACTGGCGGCTGGTGCTGGTGCCGGCGCTGTCGCTGCTCGCCGCGCTGGGCGTGTTCGTGTACGGCAACCTCCATGGTCAGCTGACGCTGCCGGCGCTGATCCTCGCGATCGCGACGGTGCTGGCGGTGTGCGCGCGGCTGATGCTGACCGTGCGCGAGAACCTGACGATGCTGATCGGCTCGCGTCAGCTGGCGCTGACCGACCCGCTGACGGGGTTGGGCAACCGCCGCCGGCTGATGGAAGACCTGCGACTGGCCTGCCGCCAGGCCAGGCCCGAGGCGCCGTGGCGGCTGGCGATCTACGACCTCAATGGGTTCAAGCGCTACAACGACACCTACGGTCATCCGGCCGGCGACGAGCTGCTCGCGCGTCTCAGCGACAAGCTCAGCACTACCGTTACCGCGCACGGGACGGCGTACCGCATGGGCGGCGACGAGTTCTGCGTGCTGTTCAAGAGCTCCGCCGCCGGCGAGCTCGAGATCTCGCGGGCGAGCGTCGCGGCGCTGTGCGAGGACGGGCCCGGGTTCGCGATCGGCGCGGCGCACGGCGAGGTCAGCATCCCAACCGAGGCATCTGAGCCGACGGACGTCCTGCGGCTGGCCGATCAGCGCCTGTACAGGCGCAAGGGCGAGACGCGCGAAGAGTACGTCGCGCGCCAGTCGCGTACGAGCGCCGGGGCCGGCAGCCGCTTGCACCCGGCGGTCGTGGCCGCGTTCGCCGAGACGACCATCGGCGACTCCTCGCCGGCCCGCGTCACGCCCCGCGGGCCACTCGACTAGAGGCTAGAAGTAGGTGCTGGGCGAAGACGCCAGCAGGCCGTAGATCTGCACGATCGCGGACTGCACGAGCAGCTGCCCTGACGGGGGCGAGCCGAACACGAACAGGTTGCTGGCGAGGCGCAGGTGCTGCCAGGCGTAGTCGACGTAGGGTTGGGCGAGCTTCGGCCCGGGCGGGTCGTGGGTGACGGAGTCCAGGTAGAGCATGTTGCGGAAGTAGACCGACACGAAGAAGGGGATTTCGCTGCCGAGCCGTTCGGGCGTGTAGTAGGCGAGCGCGAGCTTGGCGGTCTGGCGGGCCTGATAGAGGTAGGCGGAGTTGCCGGTGGCCTGGTAGAGGAGCGTGCCGGCTCCGATCATCGAGCCCTGGTTGTAGCTCCAGAAGGTCTGCGCGACCGTGCCGTGCGGTCCGATGTGGTCGGCGTACAGGCCGTTGGCCGCCAGCAGGCAGGTGCGCGTCCAGTTGTAGGCCTGTTCGGCGAACTGCAGGTAGGCGACGTTGCTCGTGAGCTCGTAGAGCCGCACCGCGAGCTCCGCGCCGGGCCCGTCGGTGACGGTGTTGCGTTCGGTGTTTTCGGAGGAGTTCGAGAAGGGGATGCCGCCGGGGCAGGCGAGTTCGGGGTCGGCGTCCCAGCCGGCCATCACGAACGCCATGATCGCCTCGGCGCTGCCGAGGGCGGCGGTCGAGTGCGTCAGCTCGTACATGCGCACGAGCTCGATCCCAACCCACTCGTTGTCGTCGTAGTACTTGGTCCCGCCCGGGCCGGTGGGCGGCGCGACGGTCCCGTCGAAGGCCGCGAGCGAGCTCGTGAACGTGCCTTCGGGGGCGCCCGAGTTGTCGACGTCGAGATAGGAGTGCAGGCCGACCAGGCGTGCGGACAGTTCGCGCGAGAGCGCCGTGCTCAGGCCGGGGATCTTGGCGATGCCGTTGACGTGAGACATCGTCACGGTCGCGGCCAGCGCCTGCGAGAACGGCCACAAAAACGAGAAGGGTTCACCCTGATAGAGGCCCGAGCCGGCGATGTAGTAGTTCCGCTGCATCGCTTCGAACGCGATCAGCGCGCGCGCCGGGTCGCCGTGCAGAGCCGGCTTGGGCTTCGGCTTGGCGTGCTTTTTCGACTTGGACTTGGACGCGGACGAGCCGCCGCCAGGCGCCGAGGAGCCCCCCGTGGGCGCCGCGGCGGCACGCGCGAGCTCCGAGGGCTTGGCCACACGCAGCGGCCGGCTCGCGCCCGCCGGATAGGGCGAGGCAGCCGACGCCGCGCCCGGCGCAATCCCCACCGCAAAGACCAGCGCGACCAGGACGAGGCCGTGGCGCGCACGCGGATGGCGAGTGTCGAACAGGGGTCTCATCGGTGCTCCAGCATGCACAACAGTCGAAGCTCCGTTTCGATTCGACGCGACCGAAGAAAAGCCTACGTGCCGCCCGCACTCAACTCAGCGGGGATGAGACCAATGTCGAAAGCGCTCAATCCAGCACACGCGAACGGCGACGGACACCAACCACAAGACTCGCCACCCCGCCGGGTCTCGCCCCCCTGACCCGCTCGGGCGAGTCACACGCCACAGGGACGATTCCCGCCCGCCCCGTGCCAGACCAAAGGATCACCCGCCGGCAGCCGCACCCTCGATCAGCCCCCCCAACTCCTCCCCACCGACGGCCCCCTCCGACCCGCAGGCGCGCAGCCCCAGCAGCAGGCTCCCTCTGACGGGGGCCATCTCGACGGAGAAGACGCGGGCCTCTGGAGCAAACCTGCGAATGCAGTCGGTGAGCGGAGCGACGAACACCTCTCCTGCGCGAAAGGCGCTGCCGATCAGCCCGACGGGAAAGTCGCCGGTCAACCCGGTGTTGGCGACGACGGCCCGGATCTGAGCCCCGAGCAGCTCGGCCGCGCGAGCATAGAGCGCGCGAGCGACCTCGTCCCCCGCGTGCGCCAGCCGCGAGGTCTCGACCGCGAAGGCCGCGACTTCGCCCTTGGTCAGGGGAGTCGTGTAGACGCTGGCGGCGAGCGCCTCGACGGAGGGGGAGCGGAAGAAGGCGAGCGCCGCGTCGCTGAGCGCGGTGGGCGGCCCGGAGCCGTCGCGGTCGCGCAGGGCGGCGACGATCGACTGCGCACCCAGCCAGTAGCCGGAGCCCTCGTCGCCGAGCAGGTGCCCCCAGCCGCCGGCGCGCCAGGTGCGCCCGACCCAGCCCTCCGGGCTGTGTGCCGCGCCGACGCCGAACACGTTCGATCCGGTGCCGGAGATCGCGCCGACACCCGGCTGGGCTCCGGTGGCGGTGGCCCAGGCGCCGACGACGTCGTTGACGACGATCCAGTGGTCGGAGCGGCTGTCGTGGAGGTGGCGGTCGATCGAGTCGGTGTCGGTGCCGGCAACGGCGAGGACGGCGGCCGCGAGCTGGGCGTGGGCGATGCCGGCGCCGGCGAGCGCCTGGTCGGTGGCGTCGAGCACGGCCTTGACCGCGAGGCGCGCGCCGACGGCGTCTTCGTTGGAGGGGCCCGCGTGGCCGAGGTGCAGGGTGCGGTCTTGGAGGTCGAGCACGGCGGCGAGCGTCTTCGTCGCGCCGCCGTCGATGCCGAGGACGTAGCGCGAGCGTGCGCCGAGGACCGTGGCGGACGCGACCGGGGCGGTCAGAGCCGGGGGCAGCGTGACGAGCGGGTCGCGGTTCATCGCGGCATCCTCGCACGCGCGGGAATAGGATCGTCCGACGATGCAGGCGCAAGCGGTGTTTGCCGGTACGGCAATGAGGACGGGGATGTACGAGTCGTTCTACCTGCGCGCGGTCGCGCCGGGGGAGCCGCTGGGGGCGTGGCTGCGCTGCACCGTGCACAAGCCCCCGCACGAGCCGCCGATGGGGTCCGTGTGGTGCACGGTGTTCGACGCGCGCAAAGGGCGTCCGTGGATGCACAAGCTGACGACCGCGGAGCTGAGCGCGCCGCGGGACGGGTGGATCGCGATTGGCAAGTCGAGGTTCGGCGACGGCTTCGCCGAGGGCGAGTGCGGCGGCGCCGGCTGGTCGCTGCAGGTGCAGGCGGACGAGCCGGAGTTGCGGCACCTGCCGAGCGCGTGGATGTACAGAGCGCCGCTGCCGCGGACGAAGCTGACGAGCCCATCGCCGAGCGCGCGCTTCAGCGGCACGCTCGCGCTGCCGGACGGGCGGGGGCTGGAGCTGGACGGGTGGCGGGGGATGGTGGGGCACAACTGGGGCGCGGAGCACGCCGAGCGCTGGATCTGGCTGCACGGGGTGGGCTTCGAGGAGGACGAGAGCGCGTGGCTGGACGTGGCGTTGGGCCGGATCAAGCTCGCGGGGAGGCTGACGCCGTGGGTGGCCAACGGCGCGGTGGGGATCGCCGGCGAGCGCCACCGGATCGGCGGGCTGGGCGCGCGGGGGCTGCGCGTGCAGGAGAGCACGGAGGGCTGCAGGCTGAGCATGCCGGGGCCGAAGGGCCTGCGGATCGACGCGAGGGTCGAGGTCCCGAGCGCGAGCAGCGCCGGCTGGCGATACGCCGATCCGGACGGGGGCGGCGAGCACGAGGTGGCTAACTGCTCGGTGGCGCGGGTGGAGCTCAACGTGCGGGGCCCGGAGGGGCGGGGCGCGCACCGGCTGACGAGCGCGCACGGCGGGGCGTATGAGCTGGGGATGCGCGCGGGCGAGCGAGCGGGGGATCGCTCGCCGGCGCACGGAGTGCCGATTGCGCCCTTTGCGGACGGCTGAAGCCGCCACCGCAACGGAGCACGTCTGACGTGGTTCTTATGTTGGTGCACCACAATGAGGTCTGAGAGTGACCGTCGTCCGGCAAGCAGAGGAGGCAACATGCAGGTGATCGGCGCCGGGTTCGGCCGGACTGGGACGTTGACGCTCAAGGCCGCATTGGAGGAGCTGGGCGCGGGCCCGTGCTACCACATGGTGGAGGTGCTGTGGGGGGACACGAGCAGGCTGCCGTTGTGGCAGGCGGCGGCGAACGGCGAAGAGGTCGACTGGAAGGCCGTGTTCGAGGGGTTCGAGTCCACGGTGGACTGGCCGGGCTGCACGTTTTGGGAGCCGCTGATGGAGGTCTTCCCCGACGCGAAGGTGCTGCTGAGCTTGCGCGACCCGGACTCGTGGTATGAGAGCGCGAAGAGCTCGATCTACGCGGTGATGCTCGCGGGCAGGAAAGGCGAATTGAAAGGCGGCCAGGAGACGCCGCCCTCGCCGGAGGCGTTCGCGATGATCTCGAAGCTGATGTGGGACGGCACGTTCCACGGGAAGTTCGAGGACAAGGCGTACGCGATCGAGAAGTTCAACGAGCACAACGAGGCGGTCAAGCGCCGGGTGCCGGCGGACAGGCTGGTCGTGCACGAAGTCAGGGAAGGCTGGAAGCCGCTCGCGGACATGCTGGGGGTCCCCGAGCCGCAGACGGAGTTTCCGCGGCTGAACGACAAGGCGGCGTTCCGCGAGATGGTGGGCCTGCCGGCGCTGGCGTAGGCCGCGAAAAAAAAGGATCGGGAGAGCGGTAGGTAGGGTAGGCAGTGACAATCGTATGAGCGCGAACGTGACCTGGCAGGAGGCGAGCGTCGACAGAGAGCGACGCTGGTCGGCGCTGGGCCAGCAGGGCGCGACGGTGTGGTTCACGGGGCTGCCCGGGGCGGGCAAGACGACGGTGGCGACGGCGGTCGAGGCCAGGCTGATCGACGCGGGACGGAATGCGTACATGCTCGACGGGGACAACCTCCGGCACGGGCTGTGCAGCGATCTGGGGTTCAGCAAGGACGACCGCGAGACGAACGTCGGGCGGGTCGGTGAGATGGCGAAGCTGTTCGCGGACTCGGGCACGATCGCGCTCGTCGCGCTCGTCTCGCCCTATGCGGGCTGCCGTGAGAAGGTGCGCGAGCTGCACGAGCGCGAGGGGCTGGCATTTCTGGAGGTGTACGTGAACACGCCGCAGGAAGAGTGCGCGCGGCGCGACCCGAAGGGGCTGTACGCGCGCGCGCGCAGCGGCGAGCTGCGGGGGATGACGGGCGTGGACGACCCCTACGAGCGCCCGCGGGCGCCGGAGGTCGAGCTGACCCCGGAGCTGGACGTGAACGCCGCGGCGGAGCTGGTGCTGGCGACGCTCGGCGAGCGGCTGTCTTCGCAACGCGACTGAAGACCCGCGCGGGTCAGGGGCGTCGAGCCCGCGCGCAGGGGCGAGTCGGCGGCGAAGTGTCCGCGGTCGTTCGCGTGCGCGAAACGCAGCGCTTTCAACACCGATCTCATCCCCACGAATAACACGAGGGCCCGGACACTCGACGCGTAGGCCCGACCGCGATTGCCGCTTATCTCCGTAGCCGGTCGCAGACCGGCCGCCGACAACGTCAAGACCGCAATCCAGAAGCACGTCATGCCGGCAAGCCACAAGCCGCTTGTCGCCATACGAAGCGGTTGCGTAGCTGAACCCCCAGCAGCTTCATCCCCTCATCCCCCTCATCCCCCTCTTTCCCCCCATCCCTCCCACGACATAGGATCTCCCCTCATGGCACATGAACAGATCCTCACCGACCTCTCCGAGCGCATCCTCACGATCACGCTGAACCGCCCCGAGCGCCTGAACGCGTGGACGCCGACGATGGCGGCGGAGCTGATCGAGGCGTTCGACCGCGCCGACGCCGACGACGAGGTGCGCGTTGTGATCGTCACCGGCGCGGGCCGTGGGTTCTGTGCGGGCGCCGACCTCGCCGGCGGCGGCGAGACCTTCGACTATCGCGCGCGGGAGCACTCAGAGGCCGTGCCCCGGGACAACGGCGGCCAGGTCACGCTGCGCATCTTCGAGTCCACCAAGCCCGTGATCGCCGCGATCAACGGTCCCGCCGTCGGCATCGGGGCGACGCTGACACTGCCGATGGACGTTCGCCTCGCGGCGCAGGACGCCCGCATGGGCTTCGTGTTCGTGCGCCGCGGCATCGTCCCCGAGGCCTGCTCGAGCTGGTTCTTGCCGCGCATCGTCGGCATCGGCCAGGCGATGGAGTGGGTCGCCACCGGCCGCGTCTTCTCCGCGCAGGAGGGGCTCGACGGCGGGCTCCTGCGCAGCCTGCACCCACCGGGAGAGCTGCTCGAGGCGGCACGCGAGATCGCCCGCGAGATCGCCGAGAACACCGCGCCGGTGTCGGTCGCGCTCGCGCGGCGCATGCTGTGGACGATGCTCGGCGCCGAGCATCCGATGCTCGCCCACCGCGCGGACTCGCGCGGGATGTTCTACCGCGGCCAGTCCGCCGACGCGGCCGAGGGGATCACGGCGTTCCTGGAGAAGCGTCCGGCCCACTTCCCGGACCGCGTGAGCGACGGGCTGCCGGACGTCCTGCCCGGGTGGACCACGCCAGAGTTCGAGTAGCTCCCACAGGGCATATGCACTGTCTAACGTGGCCTATGTGCTACCTTTATGTACATGAGCAATGCCGTGGGAGTAGCCGAGCTGCGAAAGAACCTGAGCCTCTACCTGCGGCGGGTCGAGCGGGGGGAGCGGCTGATCGTGACCGCCCGCAACCGGCCGGTGGCCGAGTTCGGTCCACCGGCGACCACCGGTGCGGCGCTCGACCGCCTCATCGCCGACGGACGGGTCTCGCGCCCGACCCGTCGCGGGCTGCCGGAGCCGCTGCGGCTCGACGGCGACCCGTATGCGCTCAGCCGCGCGCTGAACGAGGTCCGCGGCGAGCGCTGAGGTGGCGCTCTTCTACGCCGACGCCTCGGCGCTCGTCAAGCTCGTGCGCGACGAGCCGCAGAGCGACGCCCTGCGCAACTTTCTCGCCGACTCCGATCTCGTGTCGTGCGAGCTGGTGCTCACCGAGACGCCCCGTGCAATCCGCTACGCCGCCGCGCACGATCCCGAGCTGCCACTGCCGACGCTGATCGAGCGCACGACCGAGCTGCTGGAAGCGGTGGCGCTGCTGCCGCTGGATCGGAAGCTGCTCGCGGCCGCCGGCAAGCTCGGTGAGCCGTTGCTGCGGTCGCTGGACGCGATCCACGTCACGGCCGCCACCAAGATCAAAGGGCTCGATGGGTTCGTCAGCTACGACGAGCGCCAGAGCGCGGCCGCACGCCTCGTCGGCCTGCGCACCGTCGGTCCCAGCTGAGTCGTCCTGGCCGCGCCGCAAGATCGCGTGCAAGATGGTCGTAGCAGACATTTGTCTGTAGAGTGAATGGCATGAGCGTAGGTGAGGCACTCAACCGCAGGGCCGATCTGCAGAAGCGGATCGCCCAGCTGCAGAATCGCTTGGGCGCGAGCGTCCTGACCCAAGAGGGAGATGAGCCGCCCGAGAGCGCACAGGAGCTGCTGGCAGAGGTGGACCTGCTGTGCGATGAGCTGCAGCGACTGATCGCACAGATCAACCGAACCAACGCGAGCACGAGACTGTCCACCGGGGAGACCGTGACAGAGGGTCTCGCGCAGCGGGACGTGCTGGCGTTGCGACAGGACGTCCTGCGGACGGTCGTACGCGCCGCGACCAACAGCAGCCTCTCGCGCTACAGCCGTTCGGAGATCCGGATGGTGCGTCAGGTGAGGGTCGGCGACGTCCAGCGCACGATCGATGCGCTGGCCAGGCAGCGGCGGGAACTGGAGACGAAGCTGCAGGAGCACAACTGGACGACTCAGCTGGTGCAGTGAACGGCAGTCGGTAGTCCCGAAGGGCGAGCGTCGAGGCCAGCGGCCGGCCAAAGTCCGCACCAGAGGACTGGAAATCCTGACTGGTTACGCCGGGGCGGCGTACAGGGCTCGCAACCCATGCACCGTCAGCCCAGCAGCGTGCAACGCGCACATCGCACCGGCACCGAGCACTACCTGACGCTGACTTCCGGACGAGGGTGGGCAAGGGGAACACACACGCTGCGAGGCGATCACTGTCGGCAAAAGACCCGACGGGGTGAGCATGGGGCCGGACCGGCGAAGACAGCCGGTCCGTTCGACGCGCTCCAGTGCGAGGAACGTGTCTTGGGGACCTCGATCGAGACCTCGTGGCCGAGTTGCTTGAGTTGACCCCGACGTCGACCCACGCGCGATCGCGATCTTCCTCTGGGCCTCGTGGGACGGGATCATCGCCGCGCACCTGCTCCCCGGAAACATGTCTCTGAGCGAGGGCGAGCTCGAGCGGGTGCTCGCGATCGCGCGTGCCGTCATCATGCGCGGCCTGCTTGCGAGCGGCGCAGCGACCAACGGGCTGCTTGGGAAAAGCGCGTGAGCGTGCATGAGCGCGATCTGCTCGACGGGGCCGGCGCGCGCGGAGTCCTCGCGACCATACGCGCCATCGGCGGCTCCGATCCCCTGAGCGCAGTGCCCGACCTGCCGCGACGAGTAGCCTGGCCCCTGGCACTGGGAGCCTGGACAAACGCAAGCGCATTCGGAGTGCTCGCCCTACGCCCAGAGCTCAAGGAGCACCCCCTCTACAAGGCCTCCGCCATCGCCTCGTTCGCAACCGTCAGCTGGGGAACCTGCGGGCTCGCAGCGCTCGGAGTCAAACGCCGCATCCGCGCCCAACCAAACCCAAAGTGAGACACCCGCGCGTGGAGGGTGCCGCATTCCACTATTCCAGCACTTCTCGGGACACATTCGGGAGACATTTG
Source organism: uncultured Solirubrobacterales bacterium (assembly GCA_963744245.1). Classification (GTDB taxonomy): domain Bacteria; phylum Actinomycetota; class Thermoleophilia; order Solirubrobacterales; family Solirubrobacteraceae; genus Palsa-744. The sequence continues at coordinate 1,326,601 of CAVUST010000001.1, read as the reverse complement.
ACGTTTACGTCAGACATGTTGTTTTGGGAAAGCGCTGTTTGCAGGTATTCCTCTACGCGCCGGGAGAGATTCGAACTCCCGACCTTCGGTTCCGTAGACCGTCTCAGCGTGAAGACGTTCTCCTGCATCTCTCGGCCTACGTCCCCCACGACGACGAGGCTGTCGAGCTGCTGCAACGCGAGGCACCGTTCGTCGCCGACACCTCAGCGTGGTGGCGGCTCTCCTCGCTCCCTGACGATCTCGCCGGAGCGCTCGAAGCAGGACGTAGCGGTCGCACGCGCGGCCTATGAAGCTTTCGGCAGCGGCGATTTGCTGGGGTCGGGAGCTATTTCGCCGATGACGTTGTGTGGGAACGCCCGACACGCCGCCGACCGGCAGCGTGATCCGTGGCCGCGATGCGGTCCTTGAGCAGTAGGATGGAACGATGGGCAGGCAGGCAGGCGTCGTGCTTTACGTGCTCACGCTGGTAGCCGTCGTGGTCGGCGTGGACGTCTTGTTCTTCAGGCATCGGCTCTTGGAGCGCCTGATGGTCAACGTCGGTATTGTCCTGGTGTTCGGGGCGTTCTATTTGAGGTTCCTGGAGCGAGCATAAGCGCAGCTTCGCCCGGCGGAAGCGGTGAGGGTGGTCGTGTGTTGTGGCTGGCGCGGAAGTCGAAGTCCCGGACGATTCGCCGTCGGCTAGCGCTGCGCTCGCGCGACGTGGCCCGCGTAGATGAGGGCGAACATGTCTCCAAGCAGATCATTGGGGACAGCGTCTGGTTCGATCAGCTTCTGCTGAGCTAGTCCGAAGGCCAGGCTGAGGAGAGCAGTGGCCAGCTGTTCGGGGGCGGCGGCAGGCGGAGCGCCCAGGTGCTTTAGGCGCGCTTGGAGCCCTTTGGCGAGCACGGAGCGCAAGTTCGCTTCCCGCCTTACGTAGCGGGCGCGAAGCCTGGAATCGTGGATTGCCTGCGAGCGGTACTCGTGGTCCAGGAGCAGCAGCTCGCGCTCTCCGGACACCAGCTCGACGAAATGCCGGTTCGCTTCAGCGGCCATGTCGTCCCCGGGCGGTGCGGACTCCAGCAGCTTGATCGCTTCGCGCATCGGCCGGTCGATGCGCTCCTCAAGCAGGGCGAAAAAGAGGTCGTCCTTGCTCGAGAAGTGAAAGTAGATGGCACCCTTCGAGTAGCCGGCGCGTTCGGCGATCTCATCTACCGACGCGTCCCGGTATCCACGCTGCGCGAAGACCTCCATTGCCGCTTGCAGCAGCGTGGCACGCCCGTCGCGCCCTTCCGCGCGTGCGGTTCGGGTGCGCCGGTCGAGTCGTCGGCGGCGGTTGCGGGTTGCGCTCGCCATCTCACTTGTATAGTATACCTACTGACGGGTCAGTATTTACCCGTGTGAAGCGAATCTGGAGCACCTTCCCGTGCGTATGACGACAGCCCTGCCCTCGTCCTCACGATCTCTCCGTCGCGCGCAAGCGGGACGGCCTGGTGATTACGAGCGGAGGTGGCGGCGGTGAACCAGGATGCCGCGCAAGCGTCGTTTATTGCCGGCGCGATTGTGTTTATGGTCGCCGGCGGCCTGCATGCGCTCGGAGCGCTGCTCGATACTGTCCGTCCCACGTTCTTCGCTCCGGTCGAGGATCCAGTGATACCGGTGATGGAGGGCATAGGTATGCGGTTCCGGCGGCTGTTCCCCGGCGATGCGGCCAGGCCGTCGATGTGGAGGTTTTGGCTCGGCTTCAACGTCAGCCACGGCCTCGGTGCCTTCACCTTCGGGTCGTTTTCGCTGCTGATTGCCGCCTACGACTTCAAGCTGGTAGACCGCATCGACGCCATCCGGCCGCTCACGATCGCCGTCTCCGCCGCCTACCTCGCCATCTCGCTGCGCTACTGGTTCTACGCAGTAGTGATCATCACGGGTGCCGCCACGGCGTGCTTCATAGTCTCCGCGGTGCTCTCGGCATGAGGACGGGGGCGGCGGCGGGTCACACCGACACGATGCAAACGAAGCTCTACGTCATCCCCACGCATCCGTGCCGAACGGGGATGCTGATGCTGGAGCACAAGGGCATCCCCTACCGACAGGTAGAGCTGCCCGCTGGTCTACATCCTCTGGCCCTGCGGCTACTCGGCTTCCGCGGCAACGCGGTGCCGATTCGCGACGTCGATGCCCGACCCCATCGTGTACTCGCGCTTGCCGACCGTATGGGTACGGTACCGGCGCTTCTCCACGGCGGCAACCGGGTGATGACCAACCGCAACATCGCTCGCTTCCTCGACAAAGTCCAGCCCGATCCGCCACTGTTTCCCGCCAGGCCAGACCGGCGGCTCGCGGTCGAAGAGGCGGAGCGATGGGGCGATGAGATATTCCAGATGGCGGCACGCCGGCTCCTCCTCGCGGCTGCGCTGCGCGGCCGGAATGGGATCGTCAACCGCGGCGAGGACGGTCGGCTCGGCCCACTGATATCGAAACACGAGACTGTGAGGTTCGCTGTGGCGCGCCTCGTGGCCCGTTTCGCCTTCACTGTAAATGCTCGCTCTGACGGCGACCTGTTGGCGGCGCTGCCGGGCATGCTCGATCGCATCGACACATGGATCGAGGCCCATGTGCTGAACGGCGCACACCTGCACGCGGCCGACTTCATGATCGTTACGAGTCTCGCCTTCCTTTGCTACCGGCCTGACGTTCGAGGAGAGCTCGAGCGACGACCGGCGATCCGGCTGATCGACCGGGTCCTGCCCGAGCCTTGACACGAACGCGGGGGGTGTCTGCGCCACGTCGGCGTTCCCACTGTCCGGATGCGAGCAGCAGCGCAACGCTGTCGCCTCGAGCGAGAGCGCGCACGCCGAAACAGCAGATGCTCGCCTGGGACGAGGACCGAGCCTGGTGACCCCTGCAAATCCGCACCAACACGGGCGATCAACCCGTCTCAGCGGGGCTTGCTGCAGCGCGCCAGGAGAGATTCGAACTCCCGACCTTCGGTTCCGTAGCCGTTTCAGCGTGTCCGGCCGTTTGCGGCTGGTCCGTCTTTGCCCTGCTAATCGGCCGAGGCGGCCGATGATGCCGCCCCAGGCGTCATTCTGCGTCGGCTTCTCGTGCTTTTCGAGGTGGACCTTGCCATCGGCGTTCTTGGTGACCGACGCAACGTCAATTGGTGTCCACGAGCTTTCGTCGTATGCGATGCAAGGCGGCTGTCGTAGTCTGCCTCTGCGCTGTTCGCAGTCGTTGGCCCTGAGTTGGGGAGTATGTTCTGTTGATGGCGGTGACTGGTAAGGGATTGGTCTCGGCTGGTTCGGTTGTGCCGCATCTGTCGGTGGCCGAGCGGGCCGCTCGCGGCAAGGCGGCCCGCGGACAGGTGCCGCGCTCGAGTCACGCCATGTTCGAGCCGGCGTCGCACCGGATTGATCCGCTCGAGCTTCTCGAGCGTCAGGCTGAGACTCGCGTTCCGGAGCTGGTGCCGATCCGTTACGGGCGCATGCTGGTCTCGCCGTTTACCTTCTACCGGGGTGCGGCGATGATCATGGCCAGCGACCTGGCGGCGACACCGCGCTCGGGGCTGAACGTTCAGTGCTGCGGTGACGCGCATCTGTCGAACTTCGGCGTGTTCGCCTCGCCCGAGCGTCGACTCGTGTTCGATCTCAATGACTTCGACGAGACACTTCCAGGCCCCTGGGAGTGGGATGTAAAGCGTCTGGCCGCGAGCATGCTCATCGCGGCGCGCGACAACGGTTTCGCCGTCAAGGATCAGGACCAGGTGGTGCTTGACACCGTGGAGGCGTACCGGACAACGATGGCGAGCTTCGCTGCGATGAGAAACCTCGACGTCTGGTATGCCCGGCTGGACATCGAGGCGGCGCTCGCCAAACTCGGTCCGCAGCTCACCCCCCGGATGGTCAAGAGGACAGAGAAGAATCTGGCCAAGGCGCGTGCACGGGACAGCATGTCGGCGTTCTCCAAATTGACGCGTGTCGTGGATGGCGAGGCGCGGATCGTCGCCGAACCGCCTTTGATTGTCCCGGTCGATGACCTCCTACAAGGCCGCGAGCACGATGAGATGTTCGACTGGCTGCGCGAGCTTTTGCGCTCCTACCGCGAAACGCTCGTGCATGACCGGCGTGTGCTGCTCGAGCAGTTCCACCTGGCCGACTTCGCGCGTAAGGTCGTCGGGGTGGGCAGCGTCGGTACGCGCGCGTGGATTGCGCTGATGCTCGGCAACGACGGACAGGACCCGCTTTTTCTGCAGATGAAGGAGGCCGAGGCATCGGTGCTTGAGGAGTTCCTAAGCCCATGCGAGTTCGAGAGCCACGGCGAGCGGGTCGTGGCCGGACAGCGGCTGATGCAGGCAACCAGCGACATCTTCCTCGGCTGGGTGCACGTGGAGTCTGGGGTCGACGGTCAAGAACGGGACTTCTATGGTCGTCAGCTGAAGGATTGGAAGGGCTCGGCGGAGATCGAGCAGATGATCCCGAAGGGTCTGGCAGCCTACGGCAGGCTGTGTGGTTGGACGCTCGCCCGCGCGCACGCCCGCAGCGGCGACCGTAGAGCGATCGCTGCGTATCTCGGCAGGAGCGCCACCTTCGATCGCGCAATCGTCGAGTTCTCCCGCGCATATGCCGAGCAGAACGAGCGCGACTATCGCGAGCTCGTTGCGGCGGTCAAATCAGGTCGCATCACCGCCGAGACCGGCCTCTAGGCCTCTCGTCGCCATATGGCGGTGGCGACTTCGGTGGCCGCCGGTTGGAACTACCCAGGCTATTTGGTCGCCCGATAGACTCTCTCGACACCGTCAATGGCCGCTATGGCGCGGCGTACTACGGGCAATGGCAGAGCGACGAGAGGAGCAGCCGTGAGCGGCGAGGAGTTGGAACTGGGTCCAGTTGACATCGTTGTGATCGGCTTTCCACCGGGCGCGCCGCAGACCGGTCAGTCGATCCCGGTTTTCGTCGATCTCGTGGAGCGCGGGATCATCCGGGTGCTCGATGTGCTCATGGTTCGCAAGGATGCTGGTGGTGAGGTCTCGGGCCTCGAGATCGCCGACCTCGACGGCGACGGGCTTCCCGACTTGGTGGTCTTCGAGGGAGCGCGGACGGGCATGCTCAAAGACGAGGACGCTGCCATCGCCGGGCAGGCGCTCGAGCCGGGGGAAGCGGCTGTGCTGATCTGCTTCGAGAACACCTGGGCGGCACCGTTCGTCACTTCGGTGCGTCGCAACGGAGGCAACGTGCTCGCCTTCCAGCGAGTCCCGGCGCAGGAGGTTCTTGACACAGTCGAAGCGCTCGATGCCGCCGAAGCGGCATCCTGAGCCGAAAGGAAAGGCAACATGCCACTACTTCGCGGTATTGCCCGCACAGCAGCTATCGCCGGCACGGCGACGGCCGTATCCAACCGTGTGAGTCGCCGCCAGGAAGGGAAATGGGCAGCACAGGAACAGCAGCAGTACGAACAGCAGCAGGCGCAGATGCCTGCGCAGGCTCCTGCGCCCGCACATGAAGACCCCATAGCGAAGCTGAAGGAGCTGGGCGGACTCCATGAGTCGGGCGTCCTGACCGACGAGGAGTTCGCAGCCGCCAAGGCCAAGATCCTCAACACATAGGTTGGTAGGGGTCACCCGCGCACAGCTGACGCTGCGGGAGAGCTCTGATTGGCCAGCGGCGCTCGGTGCGTCGGGAATGGAGCAAGGATGGCCGGTAAGCGTCAAAGGCGGGTTGCGGAGTTCATCGAGCCGTTCCGGGTGAAGCCCGGTTCAAAGGTGATCCTCGCCAAGGACTTCGATCCTGCCTTCAGGGGCGCCGTCAGGAAGAAGGAGGGGGTATCCTTGCTCGCCGAGGGAGTGCGACTGCTGTCTGAGTACCAGGCCCGGCTGGCCGCTCAGGACACCTGGGGGGTGCTGGTGGTGCTGCAGGCCTTGGACACCGCCGGAAAGGATGGGACGATCCGCCACGTGATGAGCGGGGTCAACCCACAGGGCGTCGCCGTGCACAGCTTCAAGGTGCCCTCGGCCGAGGAGCTCGACCACGATTACCTCTGGCGCTACGCACGGCGCCTGCCCGAGCGCGGCGAGATCGGCATCTTCAACCGCTCACACTACGAGGAGGTGCTCGTGGTGCGCGTGCATCCAGAGAACCTCGATCGCCAGAGGCTGCCCAAGGCAGCGAGGACAGGGGACGTCTGGGGACGCCGTTACCGCGAGATCAACGACTGGGAGCGGTACCTCACCGAAAGCGGGCTGCGGATCGTCAAGCTTTTCCTGAACATCTCAAAGGAGGAGCAGCGAGCCCGGTTGCTGCGGCGTATCGACCTTCCCGACCATAACTGGAAGTTCTCCGCAGCTGATGTCCGCGAGCGTGAGCGTTGGGATGACTACCAGACGGCGTTCTCCGAGATGCTCTCCCACACGAGCACCGATTGGGCGCCGTGGTACGTGATCCCCGCCGACCGTAAGTGGTTTGCCCGGTTCGGAGCAGCCGCGGTGCTGGTTCACACGCTGATGGAGATCGACCCCCGCTTCCCACCGGTCACCAGGCAACAGCGCGAGGCGCTGCTCGAGGCCAAGGCTCGCCTAGAGGATCAAGCGCCCAAAGGTGCCCCCGCCGACCCCTTCGAGCAGGAGCGACAGGACGCCTGACAACCCGGCGAAACGCCTGCTCAGTATCACCGCTGCCAGATCCTGAGTTACCGTTTGTGACTCGTCGAGGACTCGCGGGCAACCTCCTCGAGAGCGGCCTCGAGCGTGGGGTAGAAGTGCTCGCGATCGAGGGTCTCCAGTAGGCCGTAGCGCAACGTGAGGTCCTGGAGGCGGCTGCGCATCTCCGCGAACGCCAGGTGGGTCCCGGCGGCATTGAGCTCGTTGTCGAGTTGCTCGAGCATCTCGGCGGCGGTGACGTCGACGTCGGTTATGGCCTCGCACTGCAGGACCACCCACCGAGGCTTGTGATCACGCACGAGCTTCCGGATCTGCAGCCGGAAGGCGCCGGCGTTGGCGAAGAACAACGGCGCCTCCCAGCGATACACGACAACACCCGGAATCTGCTTCGCGTCCGGATGAGTGTCAACGTCGTGCCACCCATCGTCACCTTCGAGCTTGCCGAGGACGGCGCCGTGAGGCCACCAGTTGCGCCTGAAGAAGAGCAGAATCGCGAGCGTGACGGCGACGACAATGCCCTGCAGCACGCCGAGCAGCATCACACCGGCGGTTGCGACGAGGGACACCGCGAACGCGCTCTTGCGAACGCGCAGGTAGCGGCGCATGATGCTCACGTCCATCAATGACAGCGCAGCGACGATCACCACGGCAGCCAGTGCCGTCTGCGGCAGGTCGGCCAGCACCGAGTTGAGGAACAGCAGCAGCACCACAACCAGGGCTGCGCCCATGACACCGGTGAGTTGGCTCTTGGCTTTCGACTGTTCGGCTACCGCTGTCCGTGAGCCGCTGGTCGAGACCGCAAAGCCCTGGAAGAACCCCGCGGCGATGTTCGCCGCGCCCATGCCGATCATCTCCTGGTTGGGCTCGACCTCTTCACCGCGCCGCGCCGCGAAGCTCGTCGCGGTGGCGATCGTGTCGGTCAAGGACACGAGCGTGATGCCCACCGCGGCGATGAACAGGGGAACGACGTCGCCGGCGGAGGTCCACGGCAACGTGGGCGTGGGTATGCCCCGCGGCAGAGCGCCCACCGTGATCACGCCTTTGCCGGCGAGCCCAAACACCGCCGACGCGACGGTGGCGCCGACGACCCCGACCAGCACCGCCGGCAGCCGCGTGGTGATGCGCGGAAGCACCAGCAGGAGGACGAGCACGGCAACACCGACGACGAGGGTCGTCGTTTGCGTCTGGTCGAGATTCTCGGCGAACGCGCGCAGCTCCGCAAGGAACGAGTCGGCGTGTGTGGAGAAGCCGAAGAGCTTCGGCAGCTGGCCGACGATGATCGTGATCGCAAGACCGTTCATGTATCCGACCTGCACCTCCTTTGACAAGAGGTCGGCGACGAACCCGAGCTTCCCCAGTCCGAGGCCGATCTCGGTAAGTCCCACCAGGACGGCAAGCATGCCGGCCAGGGCGATTGCGCTTGCGGGATCTCCGGTTATGAGCAGCGGCGTGATGGCGGCGAGGATCAGGGGCGAGATCGAGGAGTCGGGTCCGAGCACCAGCACTCTGGAGGGCCCAAACACGGCGTAGCCGACCAGGCACGCGATCGTCGTATAGAGACCGGTGGCCGCCGGGAGCCCGGCCAGCTCGGCGTACGCCATGCCCTGCGGAACGAGGATCGCCGCCAACACCACACCCGCCACGAGATCTGCTCGCAGCCACGAGCGCCGATAGGTCCGTACGACGCGAATGCCCGGCACCCAGCGCTCGGCACGAGTCCGAACCGACAGCCCGCTCATGTGAGGAGGTCCGCTTGGCTGCGCGCGGCGCGTCGTCGCCGGAGCACGGGTGGCGGCAGGCGCGCAGCCAGAAGGCCGGCGCCGATCCCGATCGCGGCGCCGGCGGCGACGTCGCTCGGGTAATGAACCCCGGTATGCACACGCGAATAGCCGACGGCGCCCGCCAATGGAACGAGGACCGGCGCGAGGATCGGCAGCTCGGCGCTCGCGCCGGCGGCGAACGCAACCGCCGTGGCAGTGTGGCCGGAGGGAAATGACGTCGATCGCGGCGTGCGGATGAGCGTGGGCTGTCGGCGCGAGGACGGCCGTCGCCGGCGCACGAGCAGCTTTGCCGGGCCGTTTGCCGCCGCCGCCGCGATCGCGATCGCGATCAGGCCGCGTCCGGCCGACCTCCTTCCCCGTTGCCCTCCGAACACCGCGAGCCCGGCCGCGACCACAAGCCAAAGTCGCGAGTAGTTCGCCGCGCGGGTGGTGGCGATGAGGGTGCGATCCAGCGCGGGCGAGCGTGCCGCGAACGAGCGTCTCATCAGCCGGCGATCGAGACGCTGTACGCGAGGCCACATCGTCATCGAGCTTGAGAGCCTCGAGGCGGGCTCTCAGGCTCCCGCATGCAGCGCGACACGTAGGTCGCCCAACCGGTGCCGAGCAGCATGCCGGCGACCACGTCGCTTGGATAGTGGACGCCCAGATAGACGCGAGACGCGGCCACCGCGAGAACGATCAAAAGCGCAAGGCCAGCAGCCACACGGGTCAGCTTCAGCGAGGACCCCGCCGCCGGCATCACGAACACCAGCGAGAACCAGAATGCGCTCGCCTGCGTCGCATGGCCCGAGGGAAAGCTCGAGCCCGTAACTGCCTGCAGGTGTTCCACGGGCGGGCGCGGGCGCGACACAAGCAGCTTGACCCAGTCTGAGATCAGCATCGCGCCGCCGAGGCTGAGCGTGACCGCGAGCGCCTCTCGGCACAGGCCCACCCTGGCGAACGTCAGGCAGGCGATCAGGGCGAGCGGGACAAGTAGGAACGCACTGCCCGCCCAGGTGACCACCCGCGCTACGTCGGTGAGCGCCTCCGTACGCTGAGCGGCCACGTCGCGTACCGCGTTCAGCTCGACCGACCCCACGATCGAGGTCCAGAGCTCCCCGACCCCCCAACCAAGAAGCACGAAGACGGCCAGGCCAAGCACAAGCCGCGCGGCCGGGCGGCTCACCGGCCGGCCGCCACCCGTAGAAGCGCGCCCAGATTGTCCGTGGTCAGCGCCGCAGCTCTGGCGGCCGGTGGCAGGCCAACTCCCCTGGGCAGCCGCACGCGCAGCGCACCTGGCAGCGATGCGAAGCGCAGGGGGGGATCGAGCACGAGCGCCTCACCGTCGAGACCGACCTCCACCGGGCCGCTCGAGCGGACCTCGAACTCCTGGCTCGACCATGACATAAGGCCCGGAAAGCGACCAACCTGACCGACCAGCTCGAGCGCGACGAGCTTTGACACGTCGGCGGCGCTGCGCACCCGTGCGGCCAGGACGCCGAGCTGGCCCGTGTCGATTCGCTCACGCGTGCCGGCGCCGGCGAGGCTCGCCAGCCGATACGGATTGTTCGATACGAGCACGAGCGGCGCGTCGTCGCAGCGGCTTCCATCGGGAGCGGTGAACTCGAGATCGATCGGCTCGGCATCGGGACCCAGCAGGTCAGGCAACATGCCAGTCCAGGTCTCGAGCTTGGCATCGCGGTAGGCGTCGGACTGGACGACCTTGGCATAGACGCCGAGCGAGGCGTTGTTGACGAACACCCGGTCGTTGACGCGCGCGAGATCGATGCGCCGCTCGACGCCGTCCGTGAACGCATCCAGCGCGCCCACGACGTCATCGCGGTCAAGGCCGAGGTCCAGGGCGAAGTGATTTCGAGTCCCCGCGGGAATGCAGACGTGGGCAACGTCACGCCGCGCGGCAACCGTCGCCACGAGGGCCTGCGAGCCATCGCCTCCGGCCATTCCGATGATCTGCGCACCGCGCGCGATGGCGCTCTCAGCGAGCTCGAGCAGATCATCACCGGGCTGCAGAACAACCGGCTCGATGCCCCGTTGCCGAGCTTGAGCAGCAAGGTCAAAGCGCTCGGCCTTGCCCCCACCCGACTTCAAGTTGATGATCAGCACCGCAGATCCGGCAGTGCTGACCGGCACGACCGCCCCAACCACGCCGCCGACGGCCGTTTTCCCGGTCCGCCCCAGCGCGTAGCGCGCGGCGAGTCCGAAAACGGCCAGCAGCAAGAGCAGCGCAACGAGCACGACCACCCCCTGCCAGTTGGCCACCAGCACCACGATCAGCCCGCTCCCGCTCAGCGCGGCCAGCGCGGCGCTGACAGCCCGCCGCGGGCCGCGACGGGTCAAGGCGAACCAGATGGCCGCGCTGCAGACCAGCACCAGCCCGACCGCCAGCACGGCGACGGGCACATCGCCCACCAATGCGACTGCGGCCACCACAACCATGACAACCGGCGCGATGAGCGCAACGACCGCGGCGACACGAGACCACAACGACGACCACGCCGCCACGTCGCTTCCCGGAGTCCCAGGGCTCGCATGCACGCTCTATTAATCTTCCCAGAGCCCCGGACGCCGTGTCATACCACGGATGGGATCACCGGTTCGCGCGTGCTATGCCAGACGCACCTTACGCGCCAGGAGAGATTCGAACTCCCGACCTTCGGTTCCGTAGACCGACGCTCTATCCAGCTGAGCTACTGGCGCAGAGCCGCCTAGTGTAGAGACCCTGCCTCACCGCCCGCCGCCCGGCGGCGGTGTAGCGTTGGAGCGTGCCTTCACGCCCATGCTCGCAGCGAACGGCCGCCGACCCCGTATGAGCGGGCCCGACCGCAACGACGAGTTCGAGGCCTGGCAGATGCAGCTGCACGGGCACCGCGTGATCTACCACATGATCGGCAGCGGTCCGCCGGTCGTGCTGATCCACGGCATGGTCAACTCCTCGCGCCACTGGCGCGAGGTCGCGCTGGGACTGGCCGACCGCTACACGGTCATCGCTCCCGATCTGATCGGCCACGGCGACTCCGCCACGCCGCGCGGGGACTACTCGCTCGGCGCGCACGCATCCTCGATCCGCGACCTGCTGGCCGTGCTCGGCGTCGAGCGCGCCACAATCGTCGGGCACTCGCTCGGGGGCGGCGTGGCGATGCAGTTCTTCTACCAGTTCCCCCAGCGCACCGAGCGCCTCGTGCTCGTCTCCTCCGGCGGGCTCGGACACGAGGTCAGCCCGCTGCTGCGCAGCGCCACGCTGCCCGGCGTCTCCGCGCTGCTGGCGCTCGCCGCCCACCCGCGCCTGCTGTCGGGTCTGCGCCGCACCGGCGACCGCATGCGCGAGTCCGGCGCGCGCCGGGGCGTCTACCTGCAGGCGATCGCCCGCGCCCTGCGCCCGCTCGAGCAGCCCGGCGCGCGCACCGCCTTCCTGAACACGCTCCGCGCGGTGATCGACGTTCGCGGTCAGCGCGTCAGCGCCACCGACCGGCTGTACCTGCTCGCCGGCATGCCCACTCTGATCGTGTGGGGTGAGCGCGACCACACGATCCCGCTCGCGCACGGCCTCGCCGCCCACCATGCCGCGCCGGGGAGCCGTTTTGAGACCCTGCCCGCGGCCGCGCACTTCCCCCACCTGGAAGACCCCGCCGGCCTCGCGACGATCCTCGCCGACTTCATCGCCACCACCGAGCCGGCGCGGATCGAGGACGGCGATTGGGGCGCGATCGTCTCCCCGCGCGCACCCCGCTCACGGCGGGAGGTCGAATCGCTCGCCTGAGATCCGCCAAGCAGGCCGTCCGCCCATTCGTCCCCGGTGCTTTCCTACCGTGGTAGGATCAGGTCATGGCCAGTCAGAAGCGCTCAATCTCATTCGATGAGTCCGTTTTGCATGAGGCCGAGCAGCGCCTCGCTGAGTCTGGTGGGAGCCTGTCGGCGTTCGTGAACGCGGCGGTGCTCCGCGAACTGCGGGTCTCGCGCGGCCTCGAGCTTCTCGCTGAGGACAATGAGCGGTTTGGCGCCGTGCCGGCCGATGTCAGAGACCGAGTCGCTGCTGAGTGGCCGGCCTGACGCTCGACGCCGGCGCGCTGATCGCCTACGAGCGAGGCGATGCGCGTATCCGCGAGATCCTCGCGACGGCGTACGCCCGCGGTTTGGCGCCGACCATCCCGGCCATCGCGCTCGCGGAGGTCTGGCGCGGCGATGCCAAGGATGCTCGCATCGCGCGCTTGCTCAAGGCAAGTTCGATCGAGGCTGTCGATGAGCGTTTGGCGCGAGAGGCCGGTTGTCTGCGGCGAGCCACACAGAACGCGGGAGCCGTCGACGCATGCATAGCGATCGGCGTCCGCAGACGACGCGACGCCATCGCCACTTCAGACCCCGAGGACATGCGCGTGCTTCTGGGACCCGGCTTTACGATCCTGGCGGTATAGCCGACGCACCTGCACTGGTCAGGTGCACGAAGGAGAACGGAGAGGGAGGGATTCGAACCCTCGGACGAAGTTTCCCCCGTCACACGATTTCCAGTCGTGCCCGTTCAACCGCTCCGGCACCTCTCCCCGCACTCGCTTGCGGCGGTGGGCCTAGAGCCTATCTCGATCCGCCCTTTCGACTCGGGTGAGTTCGGCGCGCATCCGCCTCGGCGGCCTCGGGCGAGCGCCGGCTCGACACGACCGGCCGACGACGCCGGCGCCAGCCGCATTGATAGGCTCCCGTGCGATGACTCCCCTGCTCGCCAGCGCGGCCGTCTCCAAGGACGTCGGCCTGATCGTGACGTTCATCGGCATCGGCGTGATCGTGAACGTCATCGTCGTGTTCATCGCCGTGCAGATCCGCGGCGAGCGCCAGCAGAACCAGTCCCACCTCACCGAGCCCGACCGCACGCGCCGGGTCTGAGGCCCGCGGGCCACGCCCGTACCGCCGCGGCCCGAGCCAAGCGGCGGCAATCGTCTCCGCCGGCCGCGTCCAGGCGGCGAACCGTGGCCACACTGGGCATCCTGCCCTCAGATGATGTAGACGGGCGTGCCCACCGGCGTGCGGCTGTACAGTGCGATCACGTCCGGTATCCGCATCCTGACGCACCCGTGCGAGGCGTCGTGGCCGATTGAGGAGTACTCGCTCGGGTCGATCCCGTGGATGCCCGCGCCGCCGTCGAAGGACATGAAGCGCGCCTTCAGCGGGTCTTCGGGGCCCGGCGGGATCGTCTTGCCCGCCAGCGCGCCCGCCCAGGCTTTGTCCGGCACGAGCCACGGCGGGTTTTCCTCCTTCCATTCGACGTGGTGCAGGCCCGCGGGCGTTTCCAGGCCTTCCATGCCAACGGCGATTTCGTACGTTTTCGCCAGCTGCAGGTGTTCGTAGAACATCAGCCTGAAGCTGCTCCGGTCGACGACGATGTAGGCGGGATACTGGCCGGCCAGCTGCGAGGTGGTGACCTTCGGGTGCATCGTCTGTGTCGGCACGCTCACGCTCCGCGAGGCGCTCGCGCCCGTCAGCGCATACTCGATCCGCCCGCCGAGCTGCTCGTTCTGCACGGTGACTCCGTCCTTCGCCGAGACCGTGTCCAGCCCGCTCGCGGTCGGCTGCACGGTCGCGTCCTGCGCCGGCCTGTCCACGGCGGCTCGCACCCTGGCGGTCAGTTCGCGCACCGCCTGATGGGAGTAGCCGACGACCAGCGGCACGTCGCGATGCACGCTGCCCCCGAACAGCCCTCTGAACGTGCGCGTCACGATCGAGCCTTCGCGACTGGCGTGCACCGCCTGCTGAACCATGTTCTGCGCGTTCACCGTCAACTGCGCCTGGCGCGCGTCCAGCGTCCACGTCCCCGCGCTCGACCGTACGACCACCGGCCGATTCAGCGGATCGATCACGGCGTGCTGGATCTTGTGCAGCGCCGCGGTCTCGCTCAGCCCCCCGACGGCGACCCCGTCGATCGTCACGCCCTTGGCGATCGTGTCGCGGTGGGCGTGGTCGTAGGCGTACATCCCGCCCGCGAGCGCCAGCACGAGCACGACGGCGAGCACACCGACGATCGGCCAGGGGCTGCGGCGGCCTGCTGTTGAGGCGCTCATCTGATGGGCTGTGCGCTACCGACAGGAATCGCGATCATCCGAGAGTACCGTTCGCCATTCTCCCCGGATCACCCTGCAAGCGTGCTGTCCCGCGCCGCTCGCGCCTCTTCCTCGTGAGCCGCCTCCCGAGCCCGCCGGTACTCGTTGACGACGATGTCGGTCAGCTCCTCGACCGAGGTCTCCGCCGTGCGCTTGTCCAGCGCGATCACGCCCTCCTGGATCATGCTCACGCGGTCGCACGCCTGCAGCACGTGCACGTAGTTGTGCAAGATCATGACGATCGAGACGCGCCCCTCCTCCTTCAGGCGCGCCACCAGGTCGAGGATCATCGAACCCTCCTTCGCGCCCATCGCCGCCAGCGGCTCGTCGAGCAGGATGATGTCCGCGTCCCCGTTCACCGTCCGCGCCACCGCGATCGCCTGGCGCTGACCACCCGACAACCGTGCCACGGCGACGTCGATGCGCGGGATGTTGATCCCGATCTCATCCAACGCGCGGCGCGCCTGCAGCTTCATCTCGCGGTTGGCCAAAAACGGCAGCGGACGGTGCACGCGCTCGCGGCGCAGGAACAGGTTGTGGTAGACCGACAGTTCGTCGATCAGCGCCAGGTCCTGGTAGACGGTGTCGATCCCTTTCGCGCGCGCGTCGTCCACGCCTTTCGGCGCATAGGGCTGTCCGTGCAGGAACATCTCGCCCCCGTCCTGGCGCTGGAACCCGCTGAGGATCTTGATCAGCGTCGACTTGCCCGCGCCGTTGTCGCCCAGCAGACCCAGCACCTCTCCCTTCTTGAGGTGCAGGCTCACGTCGCGCAGCGCCGTAACGGGGCCGAAGCGCTTGGAGATGTGCTCCACGCGCAGCACATCGTCCGGGGCTCGGCTCGGCTCCACGACGGCCTCGGTCTCAGCAGCACTCATGTGACCGCTCCTACCTCGTCACGGACACGCAGGCCAAGCTGGGCAAGGACGCAAGGAGCGTGGCGTACTAGGTACGCGAGCGACTGAGGACGCCGATCCAGCGCCGGCATGCGTGTCCGTGACTCAGCCACTGCCGGCTCCTCTCCGTGCACGCTGCACGTAGATGTTGACGGTCATCGCCACGATGATCGCCAGGCCCAGGTAGAACAGCAGGTAGTTGGCGTTAACGCCCTGCAGCGTCAGCCCGTCGTGGAGGATCCCCAGGAACAGCGCCCCGATCAGCGCGCCCACGACGGTGCCCGAACCCCCCGCGAGCAGCGTCCCGCCGATCACCGCCGCGGCGATGCCGTAGAAGAGAATTTCGTTCGCCCCCGCCGTGTCCGGCTGGACGGTCCCCGAGCGCACCGCCTCGAGGATGCCCACGAGCCCGCCGGTGGTGGCGCACAGGATGAAGTTGCGCACCGTCACCAAACGCACCCGCACGCCCGCCTCGGCGGCGCCGAGCTTGTTCGAGCCGACCGCCACCGTGTACAGACCCCAGCGCGTGAACGTCAGCACGGTCTGCAGCACGATCACGATCAACAGCGCCCACACCAGCTCGGAGTAGACGCCCCCGCCAAACACTTTCGCGAACGTCGAGATGTGATTGACCGTTTCCGGGAGCTGCACATGCACGCCGTTGACCACGTGCGTGACGTTGTGCGTGGTCGCGTGCACCTGCGCGCCCGGCGTGGCCACCGGCTGACCGTGAGAGATGATCAGCGTGAGCCCCTCCAGCGCGAACAGCATGCCGAGCGTCGTCACGAACGAGCTGATGCCGACGACCGCCACGAAGAACCCGTTGACCATCCCCACCGCCATGCAGGCGAGCAGCGCCACGATCACGCTCGGCACCAGCCCCAGTCCGACCGACGCATCGAGCTTGTAGAACAGGTAGGGCGCGAGCAGATACGTCCCTCCGATCGACAGGTCGATCTCGCCGAGGATCATCACGAACACCTCGCCCGCCCCCAGGATCGCGAACGGGGCGAAGTACGGCAGCAGCGTCTTGAAGTTCGCCGAGGTCGCGAAGCTCGAGGTGTTCGCGGCGAAGTAGATCGCCACGACGAGCGTCACGACGATGATGCTCCCCTCGCGCAGCCCCAGTATCCGTTCGCGCCACACCCCGGCCGCGCTCGACGACCCCCGACGCGGTTGCGCCGGGGGCTCTTTCCCGGGTGGCCCTTTCGCGGAGGGCTCGCTTACGGAGGCGCGATTCTCCCCGGAGGCGGGCGGGGTCGACGGCGGGGACCCACTCGAGCCCGCGCCAGCTGAGCCCGCGCCGACGCCGGCTTCCGCCGATCCCGAGCCCCCTCCGGTCGCGTGGATCATGACCGCCCTGGCCTACGCGGGCGTGCCGGCCTTGATCGGGACGACGACCACCGACGAGGACGTCCCCTCGTAGCGGGTTTTCGATTCGACGTACGGCGCGACGGTTTCTTTGTTGAGGAACTTCAAGCCCGTGTCGGTTTCCGCGGGGCCCGTCAGCGACCCGGAGACGTGCCACAAAAACAGCTGCAGCACCGGCAGGAACCCCTGCAGGTAGGGCTGCTGGTCGATCGTGAATTCGATGTTCCCTTCCTGCAGCAGCTTCTGCGTCTGTTCGGTGAGGTCGAACCCGCCGGCCTTCACGCCTTTGGCGGGCAGCCCGTACTTCTGCATGACTTTCGCCAGCGATTCCGTGGAGCCGCCGTCGACCGCGTACATCCCCTTCGTGTTCGTATGCCCGACCCAGTAGGCGTCGATCGTCGAGAGCTCACCCGGCACCGCCGCACCGGTGGCGACGGTGTGCACGGTGATCGGCTTGCCCGAGGCCTTGATCGCCGCTTCCGCGCCTTCGATGCGCGGTTGCAGGTTGGCCGAGCCCGGCGTGGCGATGAACAGCGCGACGTCGCCCGAGCCCACCGCCGAGACGATCCGTTCGCCCATCTGTTCACCGGCCTTTTTCAGGTCCTGGCCGATGTAGGAGAGGCGCTTGTTGCCTTCGGCGTCGGCGTTGTAGGCGAGCACCGGAATGCCCGCCTTCAGCGCGGCTTCGGTCGGCGCGTTGAAGGCGTGCAGGTCGATCAGCGCCACCGCGATCCCGTTCGCGCCGCTCGTGACGGCCGTGTTCATCGCGTTGACCATCTGATTGACGTTGCTCGATTCCGAGCCCGTCCACTGATAGGAGCAGCCCAGCAGCTTGCACGCGTCCGCCGCGCCGTACTGCGTGGGCACGAAGAACGGATTGGTCGTGACGTGGTTGACGAACACGAATTTGTAGCTCGGATGGGATCCGAACACGTCGGACGAGCCCCCGCCGCTACTGGAAGCGCTCGAGCCGCACGCGGCCAGGATCGTGCTCACCGAGCCGGCGGCCACGCCCGTGAGCGCCGTGCGGCGCAGGAACGCGCGGCGGTCGAACCCGGGCCGCAGAGCCTCGGAGGCTCCCTCGGCGCGGTCGGCGTACTCCAGACGCTCCACCGCCTCATAGGCTTGATCGGTGTCAGACATCTGATGACCCTCCTCCTCACTGACTTTATGGAGTGGCGCCAGATGGCTGACGCTCACCATCTACATTCCCTCCATTACGATCCCGCTAACCCTCGTGTCAGTCAAGGGTTTTCGAAGCGGTTAATCCGCGATTCTGCTGCGGGGTACTACTGATGGCGGAGCACACATCGCAAAAGTTGTACGAAAAGGACAAACGGTCCGAGAATTTTGGGCCGATTGCATTCACGCGGCACGTCAAAGACGACGGTCGCGCGCTGATCGTCTACAAACGCACACGCGACGAGGGCGCAGCGCCCAAGGACCGACGAGCATGAGCGAACTGCGCTTCGAGGAGCTGCGCGGCGAGCAGGTCGCCTACGCGATCGACCGCCAGGAGCGCACGTTCCTGCCGCCCGCCGAGCACTGCCCTCTGTGCCCCACCCGCCCGGGTGGGGAGCCGACCGAGATCCCGTTGCCGGCGTTCGAGATCGCGGTGTTCGACAACCGCTTCCCCGCCTTCCAGGCGCCCCACGGCGCGGCCGAGGTGGTCGTGTACACCGACTCGCACACCGGCTCGTTCGGGACGCTGCCTCGCGAGCGCGCCCGCGAGCTGATGTGGGTGTGGCGCCATCGCTACTCAGAGCTCGGCGCACGCGAGGACGTGACGTACGTGCTCATCTTCGAGAACCGCGGCGTCGAGGTCGGCGTGACGCTGCACCATCCTCACGGCCAGATCTACGCCTACCCATTCCTGCCCCCCGTGCCGGCGCTCGAGCTCGCGGCCGACGCGCGCCTGCAGGGCTGCGCTCCCTGCGAGCTGCTGGCGCGCGAGCTTGCAGACGGGCGGCGGGTGGTGTATGAGAACGAGGGCGTCGTCGTGTACGTGCCCTACGCCGCGCGCTGGGCATATGAGGCGCACGCGGTCCTGCGCGCGCACCGCCCCAGTCTTTTGGAGTGCGAGCCGGGCGAGCTGGACGCGCTCGCCGATGCCCTGCAACGGCTCGTGCGCGGCTACGACGCCCTGTTCGAGCGGCCGTTCCCGTACGTGATGGCCGTGCACCAGGCGCCGACCGACGGGCGGGCGCAGGGACACGTGCACGTCGAGTTCTACCCCCCGCTGCGCACCGCCGAGAAGCTCAAGTACCTCGCCGGCTCCGAGCAGGGCGCGGGCACGTTCATCTCCGACACGCTCCCCGAGGACTCCGCCGCCACGCTACGCCGGGCGATCGCCGATGCCGGATAGCCGAGTCAGATCCGGCTTGCCCGGTTCGAGCGGGCGCGAAGGCCGGGAGGAGCGCCCACGATGAGCGGTCCCGACGAGACTCCGGCGGCCCCGGCGCGCGGACGCACTGAAGTGCGCGCGTTCGCGCCCGGCCGAGTGTGCGTGATCGGCGAGCACACCGACTACAACGACGGGCTCGCGCTGGCGCTGGCGATCGCGCAGGGCGTGACCGTACAGGCGCGCCGGAGCGAGCCCGGCGGCGATGGCGTGGAATACGTGCGCGCGCACGCGCTCGACCTGGACGAGCACGACGAGTTCGCGCTCGCCGACTCCTCCCGCGCGCCGGGCTGGCGCGCGTTCGTGCGCGGCACGGTCGCGGAGCTGACCCGGGCGGGGCTGCGCCCGGTCGGGGCGAGCCTGACGATCTCCGGCGACGTACCGCGCGGCGCCGGCATGTCCTCCTCGGCGGCGCTCGAGGTCGCGCTAGCGCTGGCGCTGCTCGCGCTGGCGGGGACCGAGAACGAGATCGGCCGCACCGACCTGGCCAGGCTGTGCTCGCGCGTGGAGAACGAGTGGGCAGGCGCGCGCACGGGTCTGCTCGACCAGCTCTCCTCGCTGTACGGCGAGCAGCGGGAGGCGATGCGGATCGACTTTCAGACGCTGAGCGTGCAGGCGGCGCCATTCGAGCTCGACGGCTGGCGGCTGGTCACGCTCGACACGGGCGAGCGGCGCGAGAACGCGAGCTCCGGCTACAACCGGCGCCGCGAGGAATGCGCGCGAGCGTGCGAGCTGCTGAACGTGCCCTCGCTGCGCGAGGCGAGCCCGGTGGAGGTCGGACGGCTGCCACCGCCGCTGCGCCAGCGCGCGCGGCACGTCCTGAGCGACAACGCGCGCGTCGATGACGCCGTGGCGGCGCTGCGCGCCGGGGATCTGCCCGCGCTCGCGCGGCTGCTGAACGAGTCGCACGCGAGCCTGCGCGATGACATGGACATCTCGACCCCGACGGTCGAGGCGGCGGTACGGCGGATGCTGGTGCAGGGCGCCGCCGGGGCGCGGCTGCTGGGCGGCGGGTTCGGCGGCAGCGTGCTCGGGCTGCTGCCCCCCGGCGCCGCCGTGCCCGAGGAAGCTCGCGAAGTGCGACCCTGCGCGGGGGCGCGACTGCTGGAGGCGTAGTCTCTGCAACCGGACATCGTCAAACGGGCGAAACACGCGTGCTCGCGAGAGCGCGCGGGCAGAACCCACGAAACGGGGGAGAACATCGCCGTGAACGAGCCAGCAACAGACGCGCACAGGGACGCGGCGCCCGTGATCCTCGTGACCGGCGCCTCCAGCGGCATCGGCGAAGCCGCCGCCCGACGACTCGCGCGCGAGCCTGGAGCCTCGCTCGTGCTGGTCGCGCGCCGCGAGCAGCGGCTGCGTGCCCTCGCCGCCTCACTGGAGCCGCTGCTGGGCGCCGAGCGCGTGAGCTTCGTCGCGGTGGACCTCGTCGACGCGGACGCGCCCGAGCGCATCCGCGCGCACGTCGCCGAGCGCCACGGCCGGCTGGACCTGCTCGTCAACAACGCCGGCGCCGCCTGGCGCAAGCAGTTCGCCGAGGGCGGCTACGAGAACGTCAGGCGCACGATGGCGATCAACTTCGACGCTCAGGTCCGCCTGACCGAGGCGCTGCTTCCGCTGCTGCGCTCTTGCGCGCCGAGCGCGATCGTCAACGTCGCCTCCACCGCCGCGCGCGTCACGCGCAAGGGCACCGGCGCCTACAGCGCCTCCAAGGCCGCGCTCGCCTCATGGTCGGACGCGCTGTGGGCGGAGGAGGGCCCGCACGGCGTGCACGTGGGGCTCGTGCTGCCCGGGTTCATCTCCACCGAGGGCTTCCCCCAGGCCGAGCTGACCGCCAAGCCGTGGACGCGCTGGGCGGTGTCCACGCCCGAGCGCGCGGCCGAGGCGATCCACCAGGCGGGGATCGGCCGGCGCCCCGAACGCTACGTGCCGCGACCCTATGGCGTCTTCGCGGCGCTGCGCATCCTCACCCCCGGACTGGTGCGACGGGTGCTGGGCGGCAACAGCGCGATGGTGATGACGACTACGACCAGCGCGGACGTGGCCGAGCGGCAGGCGACGGCGAGGGCCGCTGCCGCCGCAGGGGCGACGAGCGCGGGGACGGACGCCGAGGGCATCGTCCGCGACGAGCCCGGTGACTGACCGCGCCGTCCCGGCAGACGCGGGCTCGCCGCGCAAGGAACATGCGCTCGAGCTGTTCCGCGGTCTGCCGGCACGCTACGACGAGCTCTCGGCGGCGCTCAGCTTCTGGCAGGACCCGCGCTGGCGCCGCGCGCTCGTGGATGCGATCGCGCCCGCGGCGGGCCAGCGCATCCTCGACGTGGCGACGGGCACGGGCATGGTCGCCGCCGAGCTGCTCGCGCGCGATCGCGACTGCACGGTCGTGGGGCTCGATCAGAGCGCCGAGATGCTCGCCCGCGCCCGCGCACGCTTTGACGCCGGTCCGGACTCCGCGCGCGTCGAGCTGATCACGGGGCAGGCCGAGAGCCTGCCGTTCGCCGACGCGAGCTTCGACGCGCTCACGTTCACGTACCTGCTGCGCTACGTCGACGACCCGCCGGCGACGATGCGCGAGCTCGCGCGCGTGCTTGCGCCAGGCGCGCGCATCGCCTCGCTGGAGTTCGGCGTCCCGCCGCGCGCCGTTCCCCATCTGGCGTGGCGCTTCTACACCGCCGTCGGGCTGCCCGTGCTCGGGCGGGTGTTCTCACGCGAGTGGTACGAGGTCGGCCGCTTCCTCGGTCCCAGCATCGCGGGCTTCTACGAGCGCCATCCGCTGGAGGCGATCGTCTCCTGCTGGGAGGCGGCGGGTCTGCAGGACGTCAGCGTGCGGCGCATGAGCCTCGGCGGGGGCGTCGTCATGTCGGCCAGGCGGGCCGCCGGTGCACGCGAGCACTGAGCGCCCCGCCTTCTACGCGCGCGGGCGCGGCCTGCCCGGCGACCTGCTCGCGCTGCTGCATCCCCCCTACACCGCCTGGCACCTGAGCTACGTCGCGATCGGCGCGGCCGCCGCGCCCCACCTGCACGTCGGGCGGCTGCTGTGGGCGCTGGCCGCGTTCGCGCTCGCGGTCGGCGTCGGCGCGCACGCGCTGGACGAGCTGCACGACCGGCCGCTTCGCACCGCCGTGTCCGACCGCGCGCTGATCGCGCTCGCCGCGGTGAGCACGCTGGGAGCGGTGGCGATCGGCGTCGCGGGCGTCCTCACGGTCACGCCACTGCTCGCGCCGTTCGTGGCGGCGGGCGCGCTGTTCGTGCCCGTCTACAACCTCGAGCTGCTCGGCGGGCGGGCGCACTCGGACGTGTGGTTCGCGCTCGGCTGGGGCGCGTTCCCGGCGCTGACCGGGTATGTGGTCGAGTCCGAGCGGATCACCTTCGCCGGCGTGGCCGTCGCCGCCGGCTGCCTGCTCATGAGCGTCGCCCAGCGCCGCCTGTCAACACCTGCGCGCGAGCTGCGCCGGCGCACGCGCGCGGTGGAGGGCACGCGCACCCGTGCGGACGGGAGCGTCGAGCCGGTGACGCTCGCCGGTCTGCTCGCGCCGCTGGACGGGGCACTCGCCGCGCTGTCGCTGGCGATGGTCGTGCTTGCCTGCGGTCTGGTCCTCGCCAAAGTGTGACGCTGAGATCTGCGAGCTCACGCAGATCAAACGCTTTCGTCTGCCACGTCCTGCTCACATGCGCGATCGCGCAGACGACGGCTCAAACGCCCGCAAGGGACGTCTACAACCCCAGCGCCCGGCGGGCGAGGTGCTCGTCGGAGAAGATCTGGATGTGGATGACGAGGCCGTCGTCGAACTTGAACACCCAAGTCGTCGGCGCATCCTGGAGCGAGCCGACCGCGCTGCTGCCGCTGGCATGGCCGAGCGCCACCACCGCGTCGCCGGCCTCCCGCAGATGCACGGGGTTGACCGTCAGCTCCCGCCAGTGGGCTCGCACGTCGGCGAAGTAGCGGCGCATGCCCTCCCTGCCGCGGTAGGGCTCGCCATCGTTCAGAACGGCACCCGAGACAGGCTCGAACACGACGTCCGGGTGCAGCAGCGACAGGGCGCACTCCAGATCGCGGGAGTTGAACGCGTCGAACAACCGTTGAGCGATCTCCGTTCGACTGAGCGCCAGCGCCCCTGCACGTCGGTTCGCTTGAGCTGGGGCCGTGGCGGCGCCCGGTCCGTCATGCCCCACCGGACGACCTCCGGATCGCGCGCGCGGACACCGGCATCACTCCCCGAGCACCGGCAGCGGTTGACTCAGCGAGAGCACCTCGGCGAACAGGTCTCCGTGCTCACGGACGCGATCCAGCACCTGGGTCGGGCCGAGCTGCAGCGATGCGGGATCCTCGGCGTCGCGGCATGCGGCGACCTCCTCCCACCTCACGGGCGTGGAGACCGTCGGCGACTCGTTCGCGCGCAGCGAGTAGACCGACACGGTCGTCTTGTGCTCGTCGTTCTGGCTCCAGTCGATCAGCACCCTGCCCCGCCTTCCCGCCTTGGCCATGTGCGAGACGACGAGCTCGGGGCGGCGGTGCGCCAGCAGGTCGGCGACCGCGCGGGCGAACGGCTTGGTCTGCTCGTAGGTCACGTCGCGCTGGTTGAGCGGGACGTAGACCTGCATGCCCGTCAAGCCCGACGTCTTGGCGAAGGCGCGCAGCCCGAGCTCGGCGAACATGTCGCGCAGCTCCAGGGCGACCTCGCAGCACTGCACGATGCCCGCCGGTGGCCCGGGGTCCAGGTCGAAGGCGAGCGTGCTCGGACGTTCGAGCGCGTCGGCGTGCGACAGGGATGGGTGCAACTCCAGGTCGGCAAGATTCCCCAGCCACACGAGCGTGGGCAGGTCCTGGCACAGGCAGTAGTCGATCTCGCGCTCGGTGCGCCCGCTCCAGACGGCCGTGGTCTGGACCCAGTCGGGGCCGTGGGAGGGGCACTGCTTCTCGTAGAAGTGCTCCCCCTCGACGCCGTCGGGATAGCGCTTGAGCGTCAGCGGCCGGTCATGCAGGTGCCCCAGCAGCACCGGCGCGATCTCCGCGTAGTAGCCGATCAGATCGGCCTTGGTGAATCCGGTCCGCGGGTAGAGCACCTTGTCGAGGTTCGTCAACCGCAGCGTGCGCCCCGCGACCTCGACCTCCACTCCCCCGCGCACGCGGCGACCGGCGGTACGGGCGCCCTCAGCCGGCTTGGTGCTCGCCGCGGGGCCGCGCGCGCGCCGGTGCTCGCCAGAGCTGCGGGGTCTCGCCGTGTCGGTCACGCCCATACATTCGAGCACATACCCATATCGAGCGGGCGCTATTCCGATCGGTGCTCCAGGGTTGGCTCGCAGGCTCGGGCTCGCCCCGGCTCGTCCATCGCTCACCGCACCGCGATCGCTCCCGGAGCTCCGGCGCACAGCCGCCCGATCCGGGTGCCCATCGCCTGACCGGCCGGTGTGCCGGCGGGAACGGCGGCGAGCAGTCCACCCGAGGTGGTGGCGTCGGCGAGCAGCCGTTCGCGCCACGGCTCGACCCCGGCGTCGACGTCGGCGAAGCCGGCCGCCCACTCCAGGTTGCCTCGCGTGCCGCTGGACACGCCGGCGTCGCTTTCCAGCAGCGGCTGCACCCCCGCGATCGCGGGGACCCGGGCGGCGTGCACTTCGGCGGCGAGGCCGCTCGCCAGGCAGAGGTTGTGCAGGTGGCCGAGCAGTCCGAACCCGGTGACGTCGGTCATCGCGCGGACGCCCGCATCCAGCGCGGCATCCCTGGCGCGATCGTTCAAGGCGACCATCCTCTGCACAGCCTCCTCCAGCAGCTCGTCGGAGCCGTGCCCGCGCTTGCGGGCGGTGACGATCGCTCCCACTCCGAGCGGCTTGCTCAGCACCAGCTCGTCGCCGTCGCGACCCGCGGCGTTGGTGGTCATGCTCGCGGGGCTCACGACGCCGGTCACGGCAAGCCCGTACTTCGGCTCCTCGTCGTTGATCGTGTGGCCGCCGACGACGATCGCGCCGGCGTTCGCCACGACCTCGGCGCCACCGGACAGAATCTCCCGCAAGACCCCGCCGCCGAGCCGCTCGAGGGGGAACGCGACGATGTTCAGCGCCGTCAGTGGCGTGCCGCCCATCGCGTAGACGTCCGACAGCGCGTTCGCGGCGGCGATGCGCCCGAAGTCGCAGGGGTCGTCCACGAGCGGTGTGAAGAAGTCGACGCTCTGCACGAGCGCGAGGTCTTCCCGCACCTGGAAGACGGCCGCGTCGTCGCAGCCGACCGAGCCGACCAGCAGGCGCTCGTCGAGCTGGAGCGGCAGTCCGGCCACGAGCGGGAGCAGCTCGGCGGCCGCGATCTTGCGCCCGCAGCCGCCGGCGTTCGACAGCGCGGTCAATGCGGGTCCGCCGAGCAGCGCGGGCCCGCCAAGCAGCGGAGCGTCAGCAACCGACACAGCCCTCGTCATCGTCATCGTGCCGCGAATGTCAGCGCACCCTCGACGCCCAGTCAACTAGTCGGAAACAGTCTGGAAAGCTGCATCCAGCTCGTGGGAGTGAGCATCGCGCTCCAGCACGCCAAATACGCCCCACCGCCACCTCGGGAACCGGACACACCCGTCGCGCGCGAGCGGAGACGGAGCCGCTCTGGTCGCGGCCGTCATTTCACCGGAGAACTGGGAACCGTTGCAGCCGGCGAAGCGACCAGCCAGCGTGGCTTGGAACTCCGGCCAGAACTAAAAACGCCAATTGCCGAAATAGAAGGGACGTGTCTGCCGACGTCGCCTGCGAGCATCACTGGCGAAAGTGATCGGAGAAATCACTCCCAAAAGCGGAAGAATCGACACAGTTGACCCTCAAGTTCACAGTGACGGCCGGCAAACAGAAGATCAGGGGAATTCACGGGAGTTGGGGGCAGCAACTTCTTTTCAGCCTTTGGCGAAGAACTCGTCTTTCGGGACGAAATGGCGATTGAATTTCGTGGCAGAGGCTGTGCGCTGAATACGGCTGTTGAAGTGACGTAGCGCCGGCAGGGCGAATCTTCGGTCCAATGTCGGCATCCGCCTTCGCGGGGTCGCGCCGAGCGCCGAAGCCCATCGCAGTGGATGGCACCAGCCGCGCAGGGCGCTGGATAGAGCGCATCGTCGCGCCACACATGACGATCGTCTAGCCTGCAAGGCGCCTCGCCTCGGAGGGGTGGCAGAGCGGTTGAATGCGGCGGTCTCGAAAACCGTTTCGGGGGAGATTCCTCCGACGAGGGTTCGAATCCCTCCCCCTCCGTCTTTTTTCAAGTCGCGGGAGATCCCGTCACGACACGTATCCGGATCTCCTCCGCGTCCAGAGCAGGGGCGACGGCGCGTCTACCGCCGCGAGGCGAAGAACCCGCTCAACAGCTGCCCGCAGTCGGGCGCGAGCACCCCGGCGAGAACCTCGGGCCGGTGGTTGAGCCGGGGCTCTGAGAGCACGTCCAGCACGCTGCCGCAGGCGCCGGCCTTGGGATCGGTGGCGCCGAAGACGACGCGGGGGACGCGCGCGAGGACGATCGCCCCGGCGCACATCGCGCAGGGCTCCAGGGTGACGTACAGCGTGCAGTCGAGCAGCCGCCAGGAGCCCAGCGCGCGGGAGGCCTCGCGCAGGGCGAGGATCTCGGCGTGCGCGGTCGGATCGGCGCGCAGCTCGCGCTCGTTGCGGGCGGCGGCGAGAACCTCGCCGCAGTGCACCACGACCGCGCCGATCGGGACGTCGTCGTGGGCGAGCGCGAGCTGCGCCTCGCGCAGGGCCAGACGCATGCAGCAGACGTCGTCGCGGTCCTCCTCGTCGGGGCGGTAGTCGGGGGTGTGCGGGGTGTTCATAGGGTGTGGCAGCCGCATGCTCTGCGAGAGTGCCGACGCAGCGTCGTCGCCACCGTCGCCGGCCTGCCGCAAGTGGGGTCACAGCAGGATGATTGCGCAAGGGGACCATGCAGCCGAGCCGAGGCCATACGACAGCGCCGAGCACGGCCCCCGTGCGCGGTCGCGTCGCTCGGCGCAGCCAAGCACCCGTGCGCACCCGTCGGATCGCGCTCGCCGTCGGGGCGGCGCTGGCGATCGCGACGCTCCTCGCCGCGGCAACCGCAGCGCGGGCGGGGGCCGAATACTGGGCCCACGAGGCGGGCGGGCTGATCCCGAACGACACCGGCATCCCCGGGCAGGGCGGCGCGGCGGGGGACTGGCAGAGCGCGCAGTGGAACTTCACGGGCCCGTTCGGGGTGCAGGCGCCGCAGGCGTGGGCGAACGTCGCCTCCGAGGGCGCGCCGGGGGGCAGGGGCGTGATCGTGGCGGTGCTCGACACCGGCGTGGCGTACGCGAACCGGGGCCGTTCCGCCGCTCGCCGGACTTCGGCCGGTGGGGGTTCGTGCAGGGGTATGACTTCATCGACCACACCCCCTATCCGAACGACCGCAACGGCCACGGGACGTTCGTCGCGGGGACGATCGCGGAGGCCACCGACAACCGCTATGGGCTGACTGGGCTCGCGTTCGCGGCACGGATCATGCCCGTGCGCGTGCTCAACAGCGAAGGCGAAGGGGACGCCTCGACGATCGCCGAAGGAGTCAGGTTCGCCGTCAGGCACGGCGCGCGGGTGATCAACCTCAGCCTGGAGTTCTCCAGCGACGTGACCGCGAGCGACGTCCCGCAGCTGATGGGGGCGCTGCGCTACGCCTACCGCAAGGGAGTCGTCGTGGTGGCGGCCGCGGGCAACGAGGGGCACGCCGCGATCGCATACCCGGCGAAGGCGCCGCACGTGATCGCGGTGGGGGCAACCACCGAACACGGGTGCCTGGCCGACTACTCCAACGACGGGCCGGGACTGACGCTGGTGGCCCCCGGGGGCGGCGCCGACGCGGATCTGCCCGGCGACCCGAACTGCCACCCGGAAGACCCCTCGGGCAGGGACGTGTTCCAGATGACCTTCACCGGGTCCTCACCCCGCGCGTTCGGGTTTCCCGACGGGTACGAGGGCACCTCGATGGCGACACCGCACGTGGCGGGCACCGTCGCGCTGATGATCGCCGGGCACGTGCTCGGGCGCCACCCGACGGTCGCGCAGATCATCCGCAGGCTGCGTGCGACCGCGCGCAAGCTGGGGGGCCCGGGCGATGCGGGGCTGTATGGCGCGGGACTGCTGGACGCGGCCGCGGCGACCGCCCGCGGCGGCCCCGGGTACGTCGGGTAGGGAGATGGTGCGGTTCGGGGCTGCACATGTGCAGCCCCGCCGACCGGCGCATGCGCCGGTCGGGCGATGAGCCGCATGCGGCTCATCGCGGGAGCGCGCATGCGCGCTCCCGCCGGTGGCGCATGCGCCACCGGAACAGCGACTCGAGGAGTTGCCCCGCACGAGTGGCGCATTACAGTTGCCCGCATGTCCTCCGGTGGTGGTCAGCCGTCGCTCGCGCAGGCGCCGCCGCGATGCGACATGGCGGTCGTGGGCGGCGGGATCGTGGGGCTGGCGGTGGCGCGCGAGCTGACCCGCCGGCACCCGCGCGCGTCGGTGTGCGTGCTCGAGCGCGAAGGCCGGCTGGGAGCACATCAGACCGGGCACAACTCGGGGGTGGTGCACGCCGGCGTGTACTACACGCCGGGCTCGCTGAAGGCGCGGCTGTGCGTGGAGGGCGCGCGCGAGCTGTATGCCTACTGCGAGGAGCGCTCCATCCCGGTGCAGGCGTGCGGGAAGGTGATCCTCGCCACCGAGCCCGGCGAGCTGGGCCGGCTGGAGGAGCTTGAGCGGCGCGCCGCCGCCAACGGGGTGGCGGGCGTGCGGCGGATCGACGCGGGCGGCATCGAGGAGCTCGAGCCCCACGCGCGCGGGATCGCCGGGCTGCACGTGCCGAGCACCGGGATCGTGGAGTTCGACGCGCTTGCGCACGCGTATGCGCAAGACGTGCTCCACGCCGGTGGTGCGATCGCGACCGGCTGCGGGGTGCGGGGCATGGAGGCCGGGGCGAGGTCGCTGCGCATCGTGCACGCCCGCGGAGCGACCGAGGCGCGGCACGCGATCGTGTGCGCGGGCGCCTGGTCCGACCGCCTCGCGGCGGGGGCCGGCGCCAATCCCGATCCCCGGATCGTGCCGTTCCGCGGCGCCTACCTGCGGCTCACGCCCGCGCGCAGGGAGCTGGTGCGCGGGCTGATCTACCCTGTACCCGACCCTGCGCTGCCGTTCCTGGGCGTGCACCTGACACGGCGCATCGACGGCGAGGTGCTGCTCGGACCGACCGCGCTGCTGGCGGGCGCCCGCGACGCCTACTCCCTCTGGCGGGTGCGCGGCGAGGACGTGCGCGACACGCTCACCTGGTCGGGGACGTGGCGGATGATGAGCCGCTTCTGGCGCACGGGGCTGACCGAGCTGCATCGCGCCGCGTTGCGCACCGCGCTCGTACGTGCCGCCG
Organism: uncultured Solirubrobacterales bacterium; assembly: GCA_963744245.1. Classification (GTDB taxonomy): domain Bacteria; phylum Actinomycetota; class Thermoleophilia; order Solirubrobacterales; family Solirubrobacteraceae; genus Palsa-744. The sequence continues at coordinate 1,297,087 of CAVUST010000001.1, read as the reverse complement.
CGCGCTACGTGCCCGAGCTGCGGAGGCAGGACGTGCAGCCGGCGTTCGCCGGGGTGCGCGCCCAGGCGCTCGGACGCGACGGGCGGCTGATCGACGACTTCGTGTTCTCCGCGACCCCCCGCGCACTGCACGTGCGCAACGCTCCCTCGCCGGCCGCGACGTCCTCGCTGGCGATCGCGCGGCATGTCGTCGCGGAGGCCGAGCGGGCGTTTGGGCTCGAGCCGTCCGGGCACGTGAGTCGAGATATGTGAAAGTGTGAGCCTTCTTATGGTCGCACCTGTGGGTACAGACGTCCGGCCGATCGGTCCGGTGAGGCGCGCGTGAAGGACGAAGTCCGCCAGATCGTCAAGGATCACGGCCGCCTGCCGGTCGACGTGGACACGCTCGCCGTGGACGCCGACCTGTACGACGCGGGCATGACCTCGCATGCGAGCGTCAACGTGATGCTCGCGCTCGAGAACCGCTTCGACGTCGAGTTCCCCGACTACATGCTCAAACGGAGCGTCTTCGAGAGCATCGCATCGATCGCGGCCTCCGTCACCGAGCTGCGCGCGCAGGGCCACGACCCGATGAGCGTCGACTCCGAGCACAGTGGCTGACTTTCGCCCCGGCGCGCCGGAGCAGCTGACGTTCCTGCAGGAGCTGCTGGACGGTCGCCTGCTGATCGAGACGGGCGTCCCCGGCGTGTATGGCCGCGGCGGGGACTTCGAGGAGGTGCACGCGCGCGTGGCCGGGATGATCACTCGCGCGGGCGCGGGTGATCGCCCGGAGCGGCTCAGCTTCCCGCCGATCCTGCCCCGTCGCGATCTGGAGACCGTCGGCTACCTGAAGTCCTTCCCTCATCTGGCCGGCAGCATCTTCGCCTTCGAGGGCACCGAGGAGCAGGCCGCCGAGCAGTATGACCGTGCGAGCCGGCACGAGGACTGGAGCGAGTTTCAGTCGATGACCGAGCTCGTGCTCACGCCGGCCGCCTGCTATCCCGTCTATCCGGCGATCGCCGCCCGCGGCAGGCTGCCCGTGGGTGGCGTCACCGTGGACGCCGGCAGCGCCTACGTCTTCCGTCACGAGCCCGCTGGCGACCCGGCGCGCATGCAGATGTTTCACCAGCGCGAGATCGTGCGCATCGGCGAGCCCGAGGCCGTGGCCGCGTGGCGCGAGCAGTGGCGCGATCGAGCGGTCGCGCTGCTGCGCGGGATCGGTCTCGACGCCCGCTTCGACGTTGCCAGCGACCCGTTCTTCGGCCGCTCCGGGCGGATGCTCGCCGCCAGTCAGCGCGAGCAGGCGCTCAAGTTCGAGGTGATCGTGCAGATCGCCGGTCCCGAGCCGACCGCGGTGGCCTCGTTCAACTACCACCAGGACCACTTCGCGTCCGCCTACGGGATCGAGCTCGCCGATGGCGGCGGCGCGCACACGGCCTGCCTGGGGTTCGGCCTCGAGCGGATCGCGCTTGCGCTGTTCCGTACCCACGGCTTCGAGGTCGAGACCTGGCCGGCGACAGTCCGCGAGGAGCTGTGGAGCGCCTGAGCCGTCCACGCGCACGTCCGGTCTGGATCGGTGACTCACAGCCCGTGTTCGGGATGTGTCACCCTCCCGCGAACGGCGTCGAGCAGCGGGTCGCGGTGCTTTTCTGTGCTCCATTCGGATGGGAGGACATGGGCTCATACCCGGTGCGAGCAGTGTGGGCAGAGCGCCTCGCCGAGGCCGGTCACCCGGTGCTGCGCTTCGACCGGCCGGGCTCCGGGCAGAGCGCCGGAGCGCCGACCGATCCGGGACAGCTGCCCAGTTGGCTGCGGGCGATCGCGGAGGCGGCGAACTGGCTGCGTCACGCCGGCGAGAGCCCACGGGTGGCGGCAATAGGGATCGGACTGGGTGGCCTGCTGGCACTGCAAGCGACGGCCGAGGGCGCCGCCATCGACGATCTCGCGCTGTGGGGAGTGCCGCCGAGCGGCCCCGCGCTGACGCGCAGGCTGCGAGCCTTCGCCAAGCTGCAGGCGTCCGCACAGGACGGCGAGGACTCAGCGCTGCCGAGCGGCTGGTTGCAGAGCGCCGGTTATGTGCTCGATGCCGAGACGATCGCCGATCTGAACACGCTGCGCCCAGACGGCGCGGAGGTCGGGCGTCTGCGTCGCGCGCTGCTGCTCGCACAGGACTCCACGGCCGTCGACGCCGCGCTGGTCGAGCATCTGGAGCAGGCCGGAGTAGAGGTGCAGACGGCGCCGGGACTCGGGTACGCGGCAATGTTGGGCAACCCCGATCTGTCGATCGTGCCCGACGCGACGATCGCCACGATCGCGGCGTGGCTGCAGCGAGCAGCCACGCCCACGCCGGCGCCCGAGGAAGCCGTCCCAGTCGTCCGTGACCAGCTCGAGCTGGAGGTCGACGGCGCCGGAGTGCGCGAGCGTGCTTACACCGTCGAGCGCGCGTCCGGATCCATGTTCGGCGTGCTCGCCGAACCGACCGAGCCCTCCGACGAGGACGTCTGCCTGATCTGCCTGCCCTCCTGGGCCGAACGCTGCATCGGCCCCAGCCGGCTGTGGGTCGAGCTGGCGCGCCGCCATGCCGCTCGCGGCATCACGGTCCTGCGTGTCGACCTCGAGTCGATCGGCGACAGCGACGGCTCACGCGAGGAGATGCGGGTCACCACCGGGGTCTGGGAGCACGATCGCATCGTGCAAGTCCAGGAGGTCATGGACACGCTGCAGCAGGATGGGCACGGTTCTCGCTTCCTGCTGGTCGGGCTGTGCTCCGGCGGATACTGGGCCCAGCAGGCGGCGGTCGATCCGCGGGTGGTGGGAATCGTCGGATTGAACCCCATGGTCTCGCGCGCCGGCAAGGCGCTGCTCCAGAGCGACGCCGCGCGCAGGGCCCTGCTGGTCTTCCAACCGAGCTGGTGGCTGAAGCTCCTGCGCAGCGAGGTGAACGTCAGGAAAGGCATCGTCACGGTCAACAAGGGCGTCAAAAGCCAGGCACGGCGGTTGCGGTCGAGATCGCGCGGCGATGCCGCGAAGCCGGAGGTCGAGGACGCGCACTCCATGACCGCCCTGCTCGATCGACTGCAACAGCGCGACGCACGGATGATCCTCGGGTTCGCGGACGACGAAGTGGGCTACAACCAGCTCGAGCTGGAAGGCATCGCACAGCAACCCGAGCGCTGGCCGGCGTTGCGCATCCACCGCTTTGCGTCCTCCGACCACAACCTGCGCGCGGTGGTCAACCAGCAGGAGATACACGCGCTGGTCGACGACCTCGTCGCGGGCGTGCGCCCCTACGTGCGCTGAGCGCTCCGGGCGGTCGGGCCGCGGAGCCGGTGGCGCCCGACGTCGTGAATCACACCGCCGGGCGCGCCCGCGCCGCCTGGTCGATGACCGCCGCCATCTGCGCGCGAAAGCGCTCCCGGCCGAAGCGCCCGGCGTTCTCGCGCGCGGCGTCGGGGTCGAGCACAAGCCCGTCGCAGCGCTCGATCGCCGCGGCGAGCCCCGCGGCGCTCTGCTCGGCGAACAGCGCCCCGGTGCGCCCGTCCAGCACGGTCTCGCCGGCCCCGCCCACCCCGTATGCGATCACCGGGACGCCGGCCGCCTGCGCCTCGACGGGCACGATGCCAAAGTCCTCCTCGCCGGGGAACAGCAGCGCGCGAGCGCCGCTCAGCAGCCGATCGCGCTCAGCGTCTGAGACCTTGCCGAGGAACTGCGTGTCGGCGCCGGCGGGGGTGTCGGCGAGCACCCCATCCAGAGCCCGCCCGTCACCGGCCACCTTCAACACCCGCCCCAGACGAGCGCAGGCGGCGACGGCGAGGTCGACGCGCTTGTATGGCACGACCCGCCCGAACACGAGGTAGTAGTCCTCCGGTGAGCGGGGCAGCCCGAGGAAGTGCTCCACGTCAACGGGCGGGTTGACGATCACGGACGGGCGTCCGTAGCAGCGCTCGATGCGCTCGGCGACGTGGCGTGAGTTGGCCACGAACAGGTCCGGTGAGGCGGCGCCGATGCGATCCTGCCGGCGCAGCAGCGGCAGCAGCAGTGGCAGCGCCAACCGCCCGACCGTCCCGATCGGCTCGCCCTCCAGGAAGCGCTTCTCCCATGCATAGCGCATCGGCGTGTGGCAGTAGCAGACGTGCAGCACGCCGGGAGGCGTGAGCACGTTCTTGGCGCAGGCGTGATTGCTGGAGAGGACGAGATCGAAGCCCGACAGGTCAAACGAGCGGTAGGCGCGGCTCACGAACGGCAGCAGCTTCTGGTAGTGGCGGGCCGCCCCCGGGACGCGGTTCAGATACGAGGTGTGAACCGTGCGTTCGGCGATCAGCTCGGGCCAGGGTCCGGGGCCGTAGATCGAGGTGTAGAGCTCCGCCTGCGGAAACATCTTCAGCAGCTCCAGCACCACGTGCTCGGAGCCGCCGGGGTTGGTGAGCCACTCGTGGACCACCGCCACGCGCGGAAAGCGCTCGCGCAGCCCCTCCAGAACCGTCATGGTTCGGCCACCCCGCTCGCCATCGGCGTGCCGGGGGCGTCGTCGCGGATGCGCGCAACCGCCGCGAGGAAGTCCTGCCAGGCGGCGGTGTGGGGCGCGATCAGGCCGGCCAGGCGCTCGAGCTCGTCCCAGCCTGACTCGGCCTCCCAGCCCCAGTGCAGGACCACCGGGATCCACGGCCCCGGCGCGCGCTCGATCGCGCGCGGCAACGCCTTCAGCAACTCGGCGGCGCGGCCGTAGTAGGGCGCGTAGGAGGGCATGTACACGGTGTCCGCACGCCATTGGGGCGTGCGCTGCAGACCCATTCCTCCGATCGACTCGGGGCCTCCGCAGATCACCGCGAAGCGTCGGGCGAGCCACGCGAACTGGCGGGCGTCGAAGCGGTTGAACGGCGGCACGAACACGTCGGGGCGGATGTCATGCCGCTCGAGCTCCGCGAGCGCCTCGTCGATCAGCGCCTCCGTGTGAGCGCGATCGAGACCGCACAGCTCGGAGTGACGCCGGGGAGAGGCCCAGCGGGTGCGATGGTCGCGCCCGTGCAGCGCCAAGCACACGCCCTCCTCGGCGAGTCGCCTCAGCAGTGCGATCTCCTCGTCCTTTAGAGGGCGGGAGTCGACGCCCGCGGGCGACAGCGGCGTGCGGCTGACTCGTGGCAGCACCGCGACGAGATAGCGCACGCCGGCGCCGGCCATGATCTCGTGGAAGCGCTCGTAGCGCGAGACGCCGAAGCGATCCGGCTCGTCCCACGCCAGGTAGTGGGGAAACTCGTCGACCCGCACGAGGATGCGCGGCGGGGCCATGTCCGGGTCCACGCCGGGCAGGTGGGCGGCGAGCAGCCGCTCCGCGAGTGTCTGCTCGCCCCAGCGACGGGTCAGCTTGTAGAGCACCTGCTCGCCCACTCGCAGCGGACGCGGGGGAACGGCTCGCACGGCGGTTCTCGGGGCAGAGGACACAGCGCGAGGGTAGCGGTCGGTCCGCGGGGGCCCGGTACTGCAACCCGCGTGCCGCCGCGCCCACAGGCGGCCGCACTCGGCCCGTGCCGCGAGCCGGTCGCGCCCGCTGGACCTGGGATCATGCCGCCGATGCCCGACCCTCGAACCCTGCGCGGCCGCGACGTCGTGTGTGTCGGATTCGCCGACTGGGACACCGAGCTGTGGACCAACCAGCACCATCTGATGTCGCGTCTGGCGCGCGAGCACAACGTCCTGTTCGTCGAGTCGCTCGGCCTGCGCCGGCCCCAGCTCGCCCGCCGCGACCTCTCCCGGATCGTGCGTCGACTGCGGCGCGGTCTCGCGCCGCCACGGGAGGCCGACGGGCTGCACGTGCTCTCACCGCTGGTGCTGCCGTTTCACCGCTACAGGGCGGTGCGCGCGCTGAACGGGCTGCTGCTGCCGGCGCTCGTGCGCCGGGCGACGCGCCGGCTCGGGTTCGGGGCGAGCCCGATCCTGTGGGCGTACGTCCCCCAGGCCGAGGTGCTCCTCGACGCACTGGCGCCCGCGCTCGTGATCTATCACTGCGTCGATGACATGGCCGCGCAGGCCGGCATCGACGCAGGCAGCTTCCGTGTCGCCGAGCAGCGCTTCGCCGCCCGCGCCGACCTCGTGCTGGCAAGCGCGCCGGCGCTTGAGAACCGAATGCGCACGCTGTCAAGCAACGTGTTGTATGCGCCCAACGTCGCCGACACGGAGCTGTTCGCGACCGCGCTCGCGCCGGGACCGCTCGACCCGGCGCTCGCCGCGCTGCCGGCTCCCAGGATCGTGTTCACGGGCGCGATCGTGCAGACGAAGCTCGACTTCGAGCTGCTGATCGCGCTGGCGCGCGCGCGGCGCGCCTGGTCGTTCGCGCTCGTCGGTCCCGTCGGCCCGGGCGACCCCCGCACCGACGTCTCGGGGCTTGAGGCCGAGCCGAACATCCACCTGCTGGGGTCGCGCGCCTACTCCGAGCTGCCCGACGTCCTGCGCGCGGCCGACGCCGGGTTGATCCCCTACGCGCGCAACGAGCTGACGGAGAGCATCTTTCCGATGAAGGTCTACGAGTACCTTGCCGCGGGCCGGCCGGTCGTCTCCACGCCGCTGCCGGCGCTGCAGGACGTCGCCGAGGTCGCGACCGCCCCGGACGCCGACGGAGTCGCCGCATTGCTGGACGACGCGCTCGCGCACGACGACGAGGGACGTCGCGCCGAGCGCTCGCGCGTGGCGGCGTCCCACTCCTGGGAGCGGCGCCTGCAGGAGATCGAAGCGGCGATCGGGGCGTTGTGAGAGATCTGCTCGTGGCCACCCACACCCCAGCGCTGGGCTCGGGCCGGGCGCTGCGCACGTATGGGCTCGCCCGCGCGCTGGCGCTGGACGGTGGGCTCGAGTTGCTGTACGCCCGCTTCGGAGCGGACGAGCCCGACGCGGCGTTCAGGGCGATCCCCGGCATCGAGCTGCACGAGGTGGCGCCCTCGCGCGGCGCCAGGCGCCTGCTCGCCTACGGCGCGGCGCGGGCCTCAGGCGTGCCGGACGCGTTCGCACGGGGGATCTCGCCCGAGCTGGCGCGAGCCGCGCGGGCGCTGGCCGCCGATCCGCAGCGCGGGCGAGTCATCGCCGATGGCCCCACGGCGGCCGCGGCGCTGACACGTCTGGGGCGAGCGCGTCCGGTCGTCTACAACGCCCACAATCTCGAGTCGAGCTTCCGTCACGACCTCGACACGCGCGGCCTCGGCAGTCCGCGCGCGTTGCGAGCGTTCGAGCGCGGGCTGCTCGCGGGCGCGGCCGAGTCGTGGATGGTGAGCGAGAGCGACGTCCTTGCGGCCCGCGAGCTGTGCCCGCAAGCGCGCCTGCGCTACGTGCCCAACGTGGTGGACGTCGCGGCGATCACGCCCGTGGTGCCGTCCGCCGGGCACCGGCGCGCGGTGTTCGTGGCCAACTTCGCCTACGAGCCCAACCGCAACGGGCTGCGCTTCCTGCTCGACGACGTGTTCCCACGGGTATGGGATGAGCTGCCGCAGGCGCGGCTGGCGCTCGTGGGAGGCGGTCTGGATCGGCCGGCGAGCGAGGATGCGCGCATTGAGACGCTCGGCTTCGTCCCCGATCTCACCGGCGTCTACGCACGCGCCTCGTGCGCGCTGGCGCCGCTGCTGCAGGGAGGCGGCACCCCGCTGAAGCTGATCGAGGCGCTCGCCTACGGACTGCCCGTGATCGCGACCCCGCGCGCGGTGGCCGGACTGGCGGTCCGCGACGGCGAGCACTGCCTGGTCGCGGACGGCGCCGCGGAGTTCGCCGCCGCGCTCGTGGCGGTTCTGCGCGAGGACGGCTCGTCCGAGCTGGCGCGGCGCGGGCGCGAGCTGGCCGCGGAGCGCTACTCGATCGAGGCGCTCGGGCGCATCCTGGCCGAGTAGGCCCGGGGCGTGCGCGCCCCTGCCGGCGGCTGCACCGACACGCTTCGGAGCGGGCGCACGGGCTGACCGTCTCCGCGGTCGACTGCTGAGGCAGGCCGAGTCCGCGAGCGAACCCCGCAAGAACGCCTCTTGCAACGGGGCTTTCAGAGCACGGCGGACATACGTCCAGCCGGGCAGGCGGGCACTCAAAAGCCACTGCTGAGGGGTCGAAGGCCTTCTTGCACAGACAAGGGCGGACCAGCTCGGAGCCCGGCGCACTGGCGCCGGCGTCACATCCGGCACGCGCTCCGCCCGCCCCGACAAAGGCACCCCCGCCGCGAGGCGGGCTCGCAAAGCCAGGGACCTCCAGCAGGCAGCCCGGCCACCGAAGGAGCAGGCGATGTTCCCCCCCCATACCCGTCACACCCAGACGCTGCGTGGACTCACCGCCCTGCCGGCCGCTCTCTGCATGCTGATCCTGGCGACCGGCGCGACGGCCGCCGCCGGCGCGTCCCCTGCTCATCACCCTCGTGCCCGCGGGCACCGCGGGCACATGATCGTCACCGCGTCGAAGGCGGTCCCGCACACGCTGAGCGTCTCCGCCAAGCGCACCACCCGGGCCGACCGCCGGCTCGTGTCCGAGGCGCGGGCACTGAAGCGCTGCCTGAGCGTCCACCGCCACCACCCCAGGCGATGCAACGCCGCACGCCGCGCCGTCCAGCGAGCCGGCAGCCAACTCGCGAGCGCCGAGACGAGGCTGGCGAAAGTCGCCCGGCGAGGCGGCAAAGCCCACCCGCCCGGCAACGCCGGCAGCACGGCGACGCAGCAGGCGCCCCAGCTCACGGTCTCCGGACAGAGGCTGAGCTGGGCGCGGGTCGCCGACGTCGACAGCTACGTGCTCGTACGCAAGGTCCCCGGCCAGGGCAACCAGTACTCGGTCGTCACCGGGACGTCGGTCACACCGCCGCCGGTACCGGGCGTCACCGTCGCCTACAGCGTCCGCACGGCGGTCGACGGCAGCGCGTGGTCGAGCGAACAGTCGATCGCCTACCCCGCGGCGTCGACGTCCGACACACAGTCGGCCCCGGCGCTGAGCCTCTCCGGGCAGACGCTCACGTGGCAGCAGATCACCGACGTGAGCACCTACGTGCTGGCGATCAAAGTGCCCGGCCACGCCGAGCAGTACACGGAGGTCAGCGGCACTTCGGTCAAGCCCGCGGCCGTGCCCGGCGTCACCGTCGGCTACAGCGTCCGCACGGCGGTCGACGGCAGCGCGTGGTCACCGGAAGTCAAGATCTCCTACCCTGCCGTCGCCGTCACCCCGCCGGCTCCGCAGCCCGCCCCGGCCAGCAGCGGCCCGTTCGAGATGGGCGTCGTCGCCGGCTCGGCGATCGAATACGAGCTCCCCTACGTCCAGCAGCTCGGAGCGCACACGGCCCGCATGGAGTTCTCGATCAACACTCCCGTATCGCAGATGGAAACGATCATCGGCGCCTACGCCCAGGCCGGTGTCCGGCCGCTGTTGCTGGCGGGCTTCGAGGGCCGCCTGCCGAGCACCGCCGAAGCTCAGAACCTGGCCAGCTGGGCGGCCGCGTTCGGACCGGGCGGAACGTTCTGGCAGGGCAAGAGCGAGCCGGCCGGCACCGCCGTGACCGACGTCGAGTTCGGCAACGAGACCAGCTACTCCTACCAGTTCGCCGACACCAGCAGCGCCTCGAACTGGTACGCGCTCCCCTCCTATGCCGCCCGCGCGCAGAACTACGCGCTGCGCTTCAAGGACGCCGTGACGGCGATCCAGGCGGTCAACCCGAACGTCGGGCTGCTGGCCCAGGCCGACGATGGCGGCAGCGGCACGCCGACATGGGTCGACAACATGTTCGCGGCCGTCCCGAACCTCGCAAGCCTCGTCGCCGGCTGGACCGTGCACCCCTACGGTCCGCAGTGGGAAGCGACGATCAACCGGCTCGTGTCGAGCACGAAAGCCGCCGGAGCGCCGTCCACGATCCCGATCTACGCGACCGAGTTCGGCATCTCCAGCGACAACGGCCGCTGCTTGGAAGAAAACTTCGGCTTCAACAAGTGCATGACCTACGCCGAAGCCGCGAGCACGCTGGAATCGAGCATCTCCGCGATGCGCACCAAATACGGGGGGCGTCTGCGCGACGTGTACCTGTTCCAGGCACGCGACCAGCAGCCGACCGGAGGCGCGACCGAACGCGAAGGCTACTGCGGTGCGCTGCAGAGCAACCAGGCCACCAAGGGCGCCTACACCACCGCGGTCGAGAGCCTGCTGAGCAGCAACCCGTAGGTCCTTCGACGATGCCCGCGCTCACCCGCAACGACCCGCCCGCAGCGGCGACTCTGCCGCTGCGCAGACGCCGGCGCGGGACGACAGGGCAGCCTCGGGAGTCCGGCGCCCGGAGGGGTAGCGTTAAGGGTGTGATCGACCTGCACACCCACGTCCTGCCGGGGCTCGACGACGGCCCCGAGACGATCGAGGGGTCGCTGGAGATCGCTCGCGGCGCGGTCGCCGCGGGAACCAGGACACTGGTGGCGACTCCACACATCAATCGCGCCTACGACCTCGATCCGCCGCGCGTGCTGGAGACGGCGCAGATGCTGCGCGAAGCGCTCGAGCGTGAGGGGATCGAGCTCGAGCTGCTGACCGGCGGTGAGATCTCGACGCGACGGCTGGCGCGGTTGCGCAGTGAGGAGGTCGACTCGCTGCGACTCGGCGACGGCCCCTATCTGCTGATCGAGTCGCCCCTCACCTCCGGCGCCTGGGAACTGACTGAGGTCGTCGAACGGCTGCACGGGGAAGGCTACGGCGTGCTGCTGGCCCACCCGGAGCGCTGCCCCGGCTTTCACCGCGACCCAGCGCTGCTGCAGGGCCTCGTCGCGCAGGGCGCGCTCTGCTCGATCACGGCCGGCGCGCTGGCCGGGCGGTTTGGGAGCACGGTCAATCGCTTTGCGCTCAAGCTGCTGCGCGAAGGACTCGTGCACGACGTGGCCTCCGACACCCACGACACGCGGCGGCGCTCACCCGAGCTGCGCGCACCTCTGGACGTCGCCGCCGAGCGCCTTCCGGGCCTGGACGGACAAGCGAAGTGGCTGACGGAAGGCGTTCCAGCCGCCATCCTCGCGGGCGAGCCCCTGCCCGAGCGCCCCGCCCTGCCCTCCCGCGGCTGGCGCGAGCGGGCGCTGGGACGCCCGTAGCGCCGCCACCTCGGCAGACGGGATCGGCCGCAGGCAGGCTCGCCGTGTGGAGGGCGGACGGGACAGGGCGGCGTTCCCCTCTCCGTCGCGCCCGCGACCGTGCGGGCGGATCGGCCATGTCGACCAGGCTCACCTCAGGTGCGAGTCAGCGCGGCGTAGGAGTCCAGCGGCGCCTCGTGCAGGGCTCTGAGCCAAGGCCCGGAGCGCAGCACCGCGACGTCGGACTCGAACGAGGGGTGCACCATAATCTCGATCGTGTGAGTCGCCGCGTAGGCGGCGGCCTGGACGATCGACACGGCGCCGTCGCCGCCGGAGAGCTCGGTGGCGCACCAGAACCGCTCGGTCGTGAGGAAGCGGCGCGAGAGCAGGCGCTGCTTGGAGGCGCGCGCGAGCCCCTGCACGAGACCTCTGACGCTGCGCTTGCGCGCTCCCGGGGCGAGCGCCAACGCCTGGCGGACCCGCGTCCCGCGGGCGAGCGCGCTCGAGAGGAACACGTCGGGACAGACGTGCACATGGTGGTGGGAGTCGACGTGTGTGGGCTCGCGCTCGTAGAGCGCGCGAAACTCCTCCAGCTGATCGCGAATGGAGTCAGCGACGAGGCGGTGCACGCGGGGATCGGGACTGAGCGTCCAGCGACGACGGGCCAGGGTGCGGAAGTGCGCGCACAGGCGTCGCTGGCGCTCTCGTACCGGCGTGGGGACCGCGTGCGCATGGTAGGGCTGGGTGAGGTTCAGATGCAGTCCGGTCGGCCGCGCGCGTTCGCAGGCCAGCTCGGCTGCGCGCTGGGAGTCGGCCATGTGGACCATCGCGGTCGTCGAGCTGATCGCCCCGATCGCAAAGCAGCTCTCGATCGCCTCGGTACCCTCGCGAAAGCCACCCCAGTCGTCGGCGTTGACGATCAGGAGGCCGTGTCTACTCATGTCGTGTCAGAGGACCGCCCGGCGGATGGGCGACCGGCACGTGGGGCCGTGCCAACCCTAAGCCGCTCGAGGGATCGCCAACCCGCGGACCGGCTTGCAGTCCCCCGCTCCTCACGCTCATCCGGCACACGATATCTCCCACCGCGCGGACCGACCTCGCAACGTGCCCGATCGGCGATCGACTCTCGCCACTGCTTCCGAGGGCCGGACTGCGATCATGCCCAGCGTCGATGAGCGCGCACGCCACCAGGGTCTCGAGCAGCCGCGCCGCCAGCGACATCGCCCTCCAGATCGGCGCGCAGCTCCTGAACCTGGCGCTCGGCATCGTCGTCTTCAGACTGGTGGCACGCACGCTGGGACCGACCCGCTACGGCCAATGGTCGACGCTGCTGGCGATCATCGACCTCGTCGGCATCGTCGGCAGCCTCGGTCTGGAAAACGTCGCCGTGCGCTTCGCCACCGCCGAGCCCGAGCGTGAGGACATGTGGATCGGCGCTGTCACGACGCTGCGTGCGGCGTTGACGGTGCCCGTGATCGTCGTGTACGTCATCGCCGTGATCGTCATTTCGCGCGATCAGACGATGCTCGTCACCGGCCTGATCATGACGCTGCTGTACCTGACCGGCATCTGGTCGACGCTGCGGGTCGCCTTCCGCCTGCGAGTGCGCAACGACATCTTCGCCGCCTTCGTGCTCGCCAACAGCGTCCTGTGGACCGGGGCCGTGATCGTGATCGCCGCCGCCGGCGGCGGCATGGTGGCGCTCGCGATCGCGTTCGTCACGATCTCCGTGCTCGTCCAGGGGGCGCTCGGCGTGCTGGCGTTCCGTGCCGTCCCGGTGCGCTGGCGCGGTGCTCGCGCGCTGTGGCCGCGAATTGCGCGGCTCGCTCTGGTCGTGGGCATCGGCGGCGCCCTGACGTACGCCTACGGCCGCATCGACCAGCTGCTCGTGTTCGAGCTCTCGCCACACGCCTCCGAAGCCGGCCTGTACGCCGCGATGTACAAGGTCCTCGAAACCGCGGGGTTCCTGCCGGTCGCGGTGATGACGACGCTGTTCCCGATCATGTCCGGGCTGTATCCGTCCAATCCGATCAGGTTGCGCAAGCTGACGCAGCTCGCGATCGACTACCTGACGATCGTCTCGCTCGGTGGCCTGGCGTTCACGATCGCCGCCGCCGGCGAGATCGTGGATCTGCTGCTCGGCCCCGCCTACCATGCGGGCACAAGTGCGCTACCGGTGCTGATGGCGGCGTTCGTGCCCATCTGCATCGGGTTCGTGGGCGGCAACATGGTGCTCGCGACCGGCCTGCAGCGTCGCTACATCTACTACGCCACGCTCGGCCTGCTGGTCAACGTCGTGCTCAACGTGACCTTCATCCCCGTCTACGGCTTCCAGGCCGCGGCCTGGGTGACGCTGGCGACCGAGCTGGTCGTCGTGTCGATCACGCTCGTGGCGGTTCTGCGCAAGATCGAGATGCGACTCTCGCTGCGCAAGATCGCACTGGCCGCGCTGGCCGCGAGCGCTTCGGCGCTCGCCGTCTGGCGGCTGCGAGACGCAGGCGCCCAGATCGAGTGGCTGCTGCTGACGATGGGCGTGCTCTATCCGGCCCTGCTGATCGCGCTGCGCGCGCTCAACGTCGGCGAGCTGCGAGCGCTGGTCCGCGGGCGCAGGGAGCCGAGCGTTTCGAAGTAGGCGGTTGCGAGCAGGCCGAGGATTACCCCCATCACGATCGTGAAGCGAACGTCGACGCCCATGAACGATCCGGTGGTTTCGACCGCGATCGAACCGACCAGCGTCGCCATCAGCCCGAGCGCGGCGCAACGCACGAGCTCGCTGGCGTGCCGGCGCCACACCAGAAACGCCGTGCCGATCGCCGAGGCCATCAGCGCGACATAGGCGATGAGACCGAGCAGGCCCAGGTTGAGCCAGTACCAGAGGACGATCATGTGGGTATAGGTGCGGTCGCCCGGATGCTGGACCGAGAGCGGGTGGGGAGCCACCCACGGCACCGCGATGCCTAGCCCGGCGATCGGGTGTTCCTCGAGATTGGCGAGAACGTTGCGGCGCTCGTCCAGCCGATAGCGATCCTGCACGTTGAGTTCCAGCTTGCCCGGCTGCAGCGACTCCAGACGCTTGACCACAGGATCGCTGCCGGCCGCGCCGCTGCCCAGGCTCATCAGTCCCAGCCAGCCGAGCGTGGCGATCAGCACGACCGTCGGGATCACCACGCGTCGCCCATGCGAGCTGCTCGCGAGCAGGACCACCAGCACGGCCCCGGACAGGACGCCCAGCCAGAAGCCGCGACGGTAGGAGAACGCCAGCTCGGCCACCGCGAGCGGGGCGAGCGCCCAGGCCCACAGCGGCAGACGCACACGTCGCAGCGCCGCGGCGATCAGCACCAGCAGCACGAGCAGGTTGAGCCAGTTCGCGGACGGTTCCAGATAGGTCGCGGAATGGCCGTCGACCAGGCTGCCGTGCCCCGAGAGCGCCAGCCACAGCCCGACGAGCGCCTTGATGCCCGTCAGGACTCCGATCAAGGGCAGCATGATCTTCAGCAGGTCGCGTTCCTGGGCGATGTTGACGACGAGCACCGGGAGCAGGATCAGAGGAACCATCGTTACGACCGGCACGAATATGTCTTTGCTGCTGATCCCGGCGAAGTGGCTCGTGACGGCGCCCGTGATCGTCGCCGCGGCAAGCAGGATCAGCGCCACCGTGAGCGGGCCGGCGAACAGGAGTGGCCGTCGCCGCCGGTACAGGTTGAACGCCACGGCGAGCACCAGGGCGATGAAGAACAGGTTCATCACCGTCAGGCCCTTGCCGACCGAGCGGTAGTAGACGGAGCTCAGAGATTCGAGCGTCCCCGGACCGCTCTTGCCGAGCTCGAGCAGCACCAGTGCGCTGAAGATCGCCAGCAGCAGGAACTCGGGGCGCAGCACGACGAAGGCCATGACCACCAGCGCCGCGGGCAGCAGGATCGCGGCGGCCTGTCCGGTGCCGGCGAGCTTCGCCATCAGATAGCCGGTCAGTGCGGCGCCAAGCGCTGTCAGCCCACATATGGCGCCGGTGCGGGCTGCGTGGGACTGGCTCAGCGGACGGTCTCCTTGGAGCGGCGTGGGCGCTCGGATGAGATGGATGCGCCGTATCCGTAAGCCAGCGTGCTCACCTCGGCGCGGTTGAACACGAAGCCGAGCATGGGCGCCTCGCTCGCTCTCAACGTCTGCATCGCCCGTCGCACGTCGCGACGGCGGCTGCGATGGGCGTCCACCACAAGCACGACGCCCTGCGAGTAGCGCGCCAGCACGATGGCGTCGACGACCGGCAGCACCGGCGAGGAGTCCAGGACCACATAGCCGTAGCCGTCGCCGAGCGTCTCCATCGTGTCACGCATGCGCTTGGAGGAGAGCAGCTCGGTCGCTTCGGCCGTGGGCGGACCGGCGGCGACGACGTCGAGCTCCCCGCCCTGGCTGCCGTGCGCGATGCGCACGCCCTGCAGCACACCGTTCACATCCACGCTGTCGCCGTGGAGGACGTCGGCGAGACCGGGGGCCGGGCGCACGCCGAGCTGGTCGTGCAAGGTCGGTTTGCGCAGGTCGCCGTCCACGGCGATCGTGTGCCAGCCCTCGGCGGCGAGCGCACGCGCGAGCCCTACGGTGGTGTAGCTCTTGCCGGCGCCGCGCTCGGCGGCGGTGACAAGCACGGTCGCGCTGCTCTCCGCGCGCGCCGGCTTGCCGTTCGCCGCACCCGCACCCAGCTCGCGCTCGCGCTCGCGCCGTCCGGCCAGCTCGAAGATCGCCGCCGTGCGCAGGCGACGGAAGGCCTCGATCGCGGGTTGCTCGTGGAGCGCCGCCCGCGGGATCTCACCGAGCAGGGGCAGGCCGAGATCGGCGGCTGCCTCGTCGGCGTCGCGGTAGCGGTCGGTGAGCACCGAATAGGCGAGGATCGCGCCGGAGCCGAGCAGGAGGGCGGCGATCAGCGCCAGGATCGCGTTGCGCTTGGGCTGCGGCGAGGCCGGGCTCGTGGGCGGGGGCGCTGATCCGAGCACTCGAATCGCGTCTGACGGGGTCGCGACGGCTTCGCCGATTTTGCCCTGCAGAACGTGCAGCTGTTCGCGCAGCAGCGCCGCCTGCCCGGCGCTGCTGGCCGTGGCGATGCCCGTTTCGGCGGTGTTGATCTGCTGCTGCAGACGTTCGACCGTGGCCTTGCGCTGCGCCGCCTGCAGCTGTTCGACATAGGTCGCGAATCCATTTGCGTAGGCGTTTGCGTAGGCCACCGCCCCCGCAGCCGTCCCTGCCGTGCCGCTGACGTCGAAGACCGCCGTGTCGGTCTCGGGGTTGACGCTGACGTGCGAGGCGAATTCGCTCGAGGTGACATGTCCACCGAAGTCGTGGGCGCCGAGCGTGTAGACGCCCGAGGTCTGGGCGATCCGCAGATAGCTGTTCGTGATCGTCTGCTGCTCTTCGGGAGCGAGCACCTGTCCGGAGGCTTCGGCCGCGGAGACCAGCTGCGCGAGCGCCGTCGCCTTGTAGGTCGGCGCCTGCGATTTGCTGAGCATGTACGTGACGATCGTCGTGAGCAGGACGAACAGCGCAAGCCAGCGCCGGTAAGCCCAGATCGTGTGAAGTTGCTGGCGGGAGTCGGTTGGCATGGCGGGGGCGGGTGGAAGGTCGATCAACCAGGGGTAACGTCGCGAGCCGTCCTCCCGCCGTAGCTCTCGAGCTCATTCTAAAGCGTCCGCTCCCGGAAGCCCGGCGGGACACGACAGTCATCTATCGGCCCATGCGCCGCGACGCTTGAGGCGCCGTCGTCGCTGCCGATCTGCTGCCGACGCGCCGGATGGGGCGGCGCTCGCTATCGTTGCCCCACCCGACCGGCGAAGCTCGGTGCACCATGCACCATGCCACGATCTGACCATGCGCATCGCGATCGACGCCAACGTGCTCGAGGGCCGTTGGGGGGGCATCCCCAAGTACCTCGACCGGATCGCTCGCGAGCTGCTGGCGATGGGCGACGAGATCGACCTGCTGGCCAATGTCTCAAGACCCGTGCGCACTGTGCCCGGCGCCCATCCGGTCAATACGCGCGTCAAGGGAACGAGCCTGTGGCGCAACGCGTTCGTGCCGATGTGGCTCGCACGCGCGCGTGCGGATGTGCTGTGGGCGCCCGAGAGCCTGCTGCCGTGGCGAAGTCCCGTGCCGACGGTTGCGACCATTCACGACCTCGCGATGCTGCGCTTTCCCGGCACGAAGGACTCCGAGCACGAGCGGCGATTCCGTACGACCGTGCGGCGCTCCGCGCGCCGTGCGACGCGACTGATCGCGGTCTCGGATGCAACCGAGCGGGACATGCGCGAGCTGTGGGACATGAGCACCGAGCGGGTGCGGGTCGTGCCCAACGGCGTGGATGACGCGTTCAGGCCCGGCGACCGCGACGCGGCACGGTCGGCTGTGCGAGCACGCTGGGCAGTCGACGCGCCGTTCGTCCTGCACGTGGGCTCGCTGGAGCCGCGCAAGGGACTCGACGTCCTGATCGACGCCGCCGAGCTGGCGCTCGGCACGGGCGCCTCCTGGCGTGTCGTGCTCGCGGGATCGCCCGGTTTCCGCGGCGCAGAGATAGCCACCAGGGCGCGAGCGAGCGGTGCGTGCTCGCTGCTGGGCCCGGTCGACGACATGGAGCTGCTCGAGCTCTACCGCGCGGCCGACGCGTTCGCGGCGCCGGCGCTGTACGAGGGCTTCGGCATCGCCCCGCTGGAGGCGATGGCGTGCGCGACACCGGTGGTGATCGCCGGCGACTCGGGCGGGCTGGAGGAGATCAGCGGCGCGGCCGCGATCGTCGTGCGCGACCGTACCGCGGCCGCCTGGCGCGACGCGCTCGAGCGGGCGATCGCGCGACCCGCGGAGCTGGTGAAGCGAGGTCTCGCCCATGCCGCCGGCTATCGCTGGCCGGCGGTCGCCGTGCAAACCAGGACGGTGCTCGCCGAAGCCGCGGCGATGCACCACGGTCGACGTCGCGATCGTTGAAGGGACAGCCGCTCCCAGGTTCGTCCTTCGAGACCCAAGCCATCCCTTCGACACAGCGGATCTCGTTGAGCGGACTGAAGGGAGACTCCCATGATCAGCCTCCGCAACTCTACCTGAAACTCACAAAAGCGATGCTCACAAATCGCTCACATCACCACGTGTTGGGACTAAATGTGCAACTGCTTACAATCCTTCGCCGGACCGCTATACTCGCCCGACGCTTGACTCGTTGCAGGGTTGCGCGGGGGTTGCAAACGCAAAGCCAAACGAATACACGGAGAGTATTCCCATGCGCAAATCGATCAGTGCCCGTCTAGCGATCCTCGTCGGCGTCTTTACGAGCCTCACGTTGCACTTCGTGAGCAACTAGCGCACCGCTGTGTCGATGCAGATGAAGAGGCTCGCGATCATCCTTGGCGTCTTGGCCGGCGCGAGCGTGCTGATCGCCGGGGCGATAGCCGCCACGAGACCGTTTGCGACGGCCTCCGCGCGAGGACCGCGGCCTCCGATCAGGCTGAAGGGGCCCACGCGCACCAGCACAAGTCAAGCAGCGACGTTCCGGTGGTCACGCGCGGACACGCGGACCTCCGGCTTCCGCTGCCGGCTCGATCGCGGCCGCTTCACGCGCTGCAAGAGCGGGATCACCTACAAGCAGCTGCGCCCGGGAACGCACACGTTCACACTGGTCGCGCTCGACGCGGCTGGACGCCAGAGCGCCGCGGCCAAAGGCAACACGAAGTCCTCACCGCCGTCATGGTCGTGGACGGTGGCCAAAGCGCAGTCGACCCCCAGCCCCGCCCCCACTCCCGTCCCCTCTCCTCCAAGTCCGGGGGCCGCGCCCGTGAAGGGCAACCAGACGATCGCGTTCACCAAACCCGCTGACAAGAGCTTCGGCGAAGGCTCGACGACGCTCGCGGCGAGCGCTTCCTCGGGCCTGTCGGTGAGCTTCAGCTCGAAGACAACGAGCGTATGCACGGCCTCCGGGCCAAACGGCGAAAAGGTCAGCTTCCTCGCGACCGGCACCTGCACGATCGCAGCGACACAGGCCGGCGACTCCAACTGGAACGCCGCGACAGCAGTCGAACAGAGCTTCACGATCGCCAAAGGCAACCAGACGATCGCGTTCACAGCGCCCACCGAAAAACGCCTCGATCAAAGCCCCATCACACTCACAGCCACAACCACCTCCGGGCTGCCCGTCAGCTTCGAATCGAAGACCACCAGCGTCTGCACCACCTCCGGCGCCAACGGCGAAACCGTCACGTCTATGACTGCCGGCACCTGCACGATCAGGGCGACCCAGGCCGGCAACTCCAGCTGGAACGCCGCGCCCACAGTCGAACAGAGCTTCACGATCGCCAAAGGCAACCAAGCGATCGCGTTCGCCAAACCAGCCGACAAGAGCTTCGCCGAAGGTACGACCACCATCGCAGCCACGGCATCCTCCAGTCTGACGGTCGACTTCGAATCGAAGACCACCAGCGTCTGCGCCACCTCCGGCACCAACGGCGAAACCGTCACGTTCCTCACAACCGGCACCTGCACGATCAAGGCGACACAGGCCGGCAACTCCAACTGGAACGCCGCACCCACAGTCGAACAGAGCTTCGCGATCGGCAAAGGCACTCAGACGATCACGTTCACAGCACCCACCGAAAAACGCCTCGACCAAAACCCCATCACACTCGCGGCAAGCGCCACCTCCGGACTGCCCGTCAGCTTCGAATCGAAGACCACCAGCGTCTGCACCACCTCCGGCGCCAACGGCGAAACCGTCACGTCTATGACTGCCGGCACCTGCACGATCAGGGCGACCCAGGCCGGCAACTCCAGCTGGAACGCCGCGCCCACAGTCGAACAGAGCTTCACGATCGCCAAAGGCAACCAAATGGTCACGTTCGCCAAACCAGCCGACAAGAGCTTCAGCGAAGGCTCGACCACCATCGCAGCCACCGCGTCCTCTGGCCTGCCCGTCAGCTTCAACTCGAAGACGACCAGCGTATGCACGACCTCCGGACCATCCGGTGAAAAAGTCGCCTTCGTCGCAGCCGGCACCTGCACGATCGCAGCGACACAAGCCGGCAACTCCAACTGGAACGCCGCACCCACAGTCGAACAGAGCTTCATCGTCGCCAAAGGCAACCAGACGATCGCGTTCACGGCACCCACCGAAAAACGCCTCGACCAAAGCCCCATCACACTCACAGCGAGCGCCACCTCCGGACTGACGGTCAACTTCGAGTCGCAGACCACCAGCGTCTGCACCACTTCCGGCGCCAACGGCGAAACCGTCGTATTCCTCACGCCCGGAACATGCACGATCGCAGCGACACAAGCCGGCAACTTCAACTGGAACGCCGCACCCACAGTCGAACAGAGCTTCACCGTCGCCAAAGGCAACCAAGCGATCGCGTTCGCCAAACCAGCCAACAAGAGCTTCAGCGAAGGCTCGACGACCATCGAAGCCACCGCGTCCTCCGGGCTGCCCGTCGACTTCGAATCGCAGACCACGAGCGTCTGCGCCACCTCCGGCATAGCCGGCGAAACCATCACGTTCCTCGCGACCGGAACGTGCACGATCAAGGCCACCCAGAACGGCGACTCTGACTGGAACGCCGCACCCCCGGTCGAACAGAGCTTTGCGATCGGCAAAGGCACTCAGACGATCACGTTCAACAAACCTGCCGACAAGAGCTTCAGCGAAGGCTCGACCACCATCGCAGCCACAGCCACCTCCGGGCTGCCCGTCAGCTTCAACTCGAAGACGACCAGCGTGTGCACGACCTCCGGACCATCCGGTGAAAAAGTCGCCTTCGTCGCAGCCGGCACGTGCACAATCGAAGCGACGCAAGGCGGCGACTCCGATTGGGGCGCCGCGGCACCCGTCACCCAGAGCTTCGCGATCGCGAAAGGCAACCAGACGATCACGTTCAACGCCCTGTCCGAAAGACGCCTCGACCAAAGCCCCCTCACGGTCACAGCCACGGCCACCTCCGGGCTGCCCGTCAGCTTCGAAGCGAAGACCACCGGCGTCTGCACCACCTCCGGCGCCACGGGCGCCACCGTCACGCTCCACACGACCGGGACCTGCACGATCGCAGCCACCCAGGCCGGCAACGCCAACTGGAACGCCGCGACAGCAGTCGAACAGAGCTTCACGGTCGCCAAGGGCGACCAGACGATCGCATTCGAAGGCGTGCCCGCCGGCAAGCGACTCGACGAAGGACCGATCACCCTCAAAGCCAAAGCCTCCTCCGGACTGCCCGTCACATTCGAATCGCAGACCACGAGCGTCTGCACCACCTCCGGCACCTCGGGCGAAACCGTCAACTTCGTCACTGCCGGGAGCTGCACGATCAAGGCCAGCCAAGCCGGCAACACCGAATGGAACCCGACCACCGAAGAACAAAGCCTCACCATCACCAAAGGCAACCAAGCGATCACGTTCAACAAACCACCAAACGCGAACTTCAACGAAGGCTCGAGCACCGTCGAAGCCACCGCATCCTCCGGACTGCCCGTCACATTCGAAGCGAAGACCACCAGCGTCTGCACCACCTCAGGAACCACCGGCGAAAAAGTCAGCTTCCTCGCGGCCGGCACCTGCACGATCAAGGCCACCCAGAACGGCAACACCAACTGGAACGCCGCGACAGCAGTCGAACAGAGCTTCACGATCGCCAAGGGCAATCAGACGATCGCATTCAACAAACCTGCCGACAAGAGCTTCAGCGAAGGCTCGACCACCGTCGAAGCCACGGCCACCTCCGGACTGCCCGTCAGCTTCAACTCGAAGACGACCAGCGTGTGCACGACCTCCGGACCAACTGGTGAAAAAGTCAGCTTCCTCGCGGCCGGCACGTGCACGATCGAAGCGACACAAACCGGCAACGCCAACTGGAACGCCGCGACAGCAGTCGAACGCAGCTTCACCGTCGCGAGGGGCAACCAGACGATCACGTTCACGGCGCCCACCGAAAAACGCCTCGACCAAAACCCGATCACAGTCACGGCCACGGCCACCTCCGGACTGACGGTCAACTTCGAATCAACGACCATGAGCGTCTGCACCACCTCCGGCACAAACGGCGAAACCCTCACGTTCCACACAACCGGAACATGCACGATCAAGGCAACTCAGGCCGGCAACGCCAACTGGAACGCCGCGCCTCCGGTCGAACGGAGCTTCACGGTCGCGAAGGGCAACCAGACGATCACCTTTGAAGGCCTGCCTGCAAGCAAGCGCCTGGACGAAGGACCGATCACGCTCAAAGCCAAAGCCTCCTCCGGCCTCCCCGTCACGTTCTCATCCACCACCACAAGCGTCTGCACCACCTCCGGCACAAACGGCGAAACCCTCACGTTCCACACAACCGGAACATGCACGATCAAAGCCAGCCAAGCCGGCAACACCGAATGGAACCCAACCACCGAAGAACAAAGCCTCACCATCACCAAAGGCAACCAAACGATCACATTCAACAAACCACCAAACGCGAACTTCGCCGAAAGCGCGACGACCATCGAAGCCACCGCATCCTCCGGACTGCCCGTCACATTCGAAGCGAAGACCACGAGCGTCTGCACCACCTCCGGCGTACAGGGCGAAATCGTCACGTTCGCAGCCGCCGGAACATGCACGATCAAGGCGACCCAAGCCGGCAACACCGAATGGAACCCGGCGACAGCAGTCGAACAGAGCTTCACGATCGCGAAGGCCAGCCAAACGATCACGTTCAACGAACCATCGAGCAAGAACTTCGCCGAAGGATCGACCACGCTCACCGCCACGGCGTCCTCGGGCCTGGCCGTTACGCTCGAATCGCGGACCACCGGTGTGTGCACGGTCTCCGGCGCGCACGGCGAAAACGTCACCTTCGTCTCGGCCGGTGCGTGCACGATCAAGGCGACACAGGGGGGCAACGCCGACTGGAACGCCGCGACAGCAGTCGAACAGAGCTTCACGATCGCCAAAGGCAACCAGACGATCACGTTCACGGCACCCACCGAAAAACGCCTCGACCAAAGCCCCCTCACGGTCACAGCCACAGCCACCTCCGGACTGCCTGTCAGCTTCAACTCGAAAACGACCGGCGTGTGCACGATCGTGGGCGAAACCGTCACCTTCCATTCCGCCGGTACGTGCACGCTCGAAGCGACGCAGGCCGGAAACGCGAACTGGAACGTGGCAAACCCAGTCGAACGCAGCTTCACGGTCGCCAAAGGCAACCAGTCGATCACGTTCAACGCCCCCACCGAAAAACGCCTCGACCAAAGCCCGATCACACTCGAAGCGAGCACCACCTCCGGACTGGCCGTGAGCTTCGAAGCGAAGACCACGAGCGTCTGCACCACCTCCGGCGTACAGGGCGAAACCGTGACGTTCCTCACTAAAGGCACGTGCACGATCAAGGCAACTCAGGCCGGCAGCGCCAACTGGAACGCCGCGCCCCCGGTCGAACAGAGCTTCACGATCGCCAAGGGCAACCAAACGATCGCATTCGAAGGCCTGCCCGCAAGCAAGCGCCTGGACGAAGGACCGATCACGCTCAAAGCCAAAGCCTCCTCCGGCCTCCCCGTCACGTTCTCATCCACCACCAAAAGCGTCTGCACCACCTCCGGCACAAACGGCGAAACCATCACGTTCCACACAACCGGAACATGCACGATCAAAGCCAGTCAAGCCGGCAACACCGAATGGAACCCAACCACCGAAGAACAAAGCCTCACCATCACCAAAGGCAACCAAACGATCACATTCGCCAAACCACCAAACGCGAACTTCAACGAAGGCTCGAGCACCGTCGAAGCCACCGCATCCTCCGGACTGCCCGTCAGCTTCGAAGCGAAGACCACCAGCGTCTGCACCACCTCAGGCGCGCACGGCGAAACCGTCACCTTCGCAGCCGCCGGAACATGCACGATCAAGGCCAGCCAAGCCGGCAACACCGAATGGAACCCGGCGACAGCAGTCGAACAGAGCTTCACGATCGCGAAGGGCAACCAAACGATCACGTTCACGGCACCCGCCGAAAAACGCCTCGATCAAAGCCCGATCACAGTCACGGCCACAACCACCTCCGGCCTGACGGTCAACTTCGAATCAACGACCACGAGCGTCTGCACCACCTCGGGCACCTCGGGCGAAACCGTCACGCTGCTGATCGCAGGCACCTGCACGATCAAGGCCAGCCAGGCCGGCAACGCCAACTGGAACGCCGCGACAGCAGTCGAACGCAGCTTCACGGTCGCCAAGGGCAACCAGACGATCACATTCAAAGGGCCGACCGAAAAACGCCTCGACCAGTCTCCGGTAACCGTCGAAGCAACGGCCTCCTCCGGCCTGGCCGTCGGCTTCAACTCGAAAACGACCGGCGTGTGCACGATCGTCGGCGAAACCGTCACGCTCCACGCCGCGGGCACGTGCACGATCGAAGCGACCCAGAGCGGCAGCGCCAACTGGAACGCAGCAACAGCAGTGTCGCAGAGCTTCACGGTCGCCAAGGGCAACCAGACGATCACATTCAACAAACCCGCTGACAAGAGCTTCGGCGAAGGATCGACGACCCTCGCCGCGACGGCGTCCTCGGGTCTGGCCGTCACGTTCGAATCGAAGACGAGCTCCATCTGCACCGTCTCCGGAGCCAATGGTGAAAAAGTCGCGTTCGTCACGACGGGGACCTGCACGATCAAGGCCAGTCAGGCGGGCAGCGTCAACTGGAACGCCGCGACCCCCGTCGAACAGAGCTTTGCCATCACCTCGGCGGCGACCACGCTGACGGCGCTGTCCCCGCCAACGGTCGCGGCGGGCGAAGGCACCTCGCGCGTGGTCGTCAGCCCCGACGGCAAAAACGTGTACGCCACGAACCGAGGGGGAGGCGGAGAAACCATCTCGCAGTACTCGCGCAACGCCGAAACGGGCAAGCTGACCGCGCTCGTGCCGGCGACGGTGGCGACGGGGGCTGAACCCGAGGACGTCGTCGTGAGCCCCGACGGCACCAACGTGTACGTCGCCAATCGCGGCTCCGACACGATCTCGCGGTATTCGCGCAACGGCACGACCGGGGCGCTCACCGCGCAGACGACTGTCGCGACCGGAGAAGGCCCCATCGGCCTTGCGATCACGCCCGACGGCAAACAGGTCTACGCGGCGAATGCGATTTCGGCCACAGTCTCACAGTTCTCGCGCAACACGGGCACGGGAGAACTGAAAGCGCTCGCCACTGCGACGGTCGCGGCCGGCACCAACGCGCACGGGATCGACGTCAGCCCCGACGGCAAGAACGTGTACGTCGCCAACTACGGCGCGGACACGGTGAGCGAGTACGCGCGCAACGAAGTCAGCGGCGAACTCACGGTGCTCGGGACGGCGACAGGCGGGAGCAATCCCCACGACCTCGACATCAGCCCCGACGGTGCCAACGTGTACGTAGCCGACAGCACCAGTCCGGGAGAGGTGCTGGAGCTGTCCCGCAACACCGAAACCGGGGTTCTCACCGCACTGACGACGATCGTGGCGGGCGAATTCACCGAATGCATCGTCGTCAGCCCCGACGGGAACAGCGTGTACGCGACGAACGAAGTCACAAACAACGTGTCGCAGTACTCGCGCAACACCGAAACGGGCGAACTCACGGCCCTCACCCCGGCGGCGATCGCAGCAGGCACCGCCCCAGAAGGCATCGACGTCAGCCCCGACAGCAAAAACGTGTATGTGGCCAACCACGAATCCGGAAGCGTTTCGCAGTACTCGCGATGACCTTCAGGCTGCCGGCGTCAATACGGTGAGCTGGGGTCGGGTTCGACGCCGCGGCAGGGCTCCCGCTCGCGGCGTCAGGGTCCGCGCTTGGCGCGTACCCTGACCCTTTTCTTCTTTGGCTTAGACGGCGGGTGCAGCGTGGTGGAGCGGGTCGGCGGCTTGACGGGCCGCAGACCCGCGGCGTTGGTGATGACGACGGTGAACGTGAGCCGCCGGTCGTAGGGCAGCTTGGACGCGGTGACGTTGAAGGCGTCCGCCGAGATGGCGCCGACGGACATATGCACCGTGTCGGTCTTGTGGCACACGGGCCGCTTGCCCCGCTTTTGCCTCTGGCCCTGCTTGACGTGGCACTTGGCGGGGACCTGATGGCTGGCCGATGCCGTCACCTGCAACGCCGAGCCGTGGGGGTCGGCGGCGGCGATCGACAGTGTGCACGTCCGCAGGCGGCACTTCAGCGCGGTGATCGAGGCGGTGGGATGGCCCGTGTCGGCGACGATCGCAGGAGTCGTGGCGCTGCGGTTGGTGGCGACCCCGCCGGGGTTGTAAGCGCGCACGACACACACCAGCGGAACGCCGAGGAGGCTCGCGGATGGCGTGAAGACGTTGCTGGGGCCGCTCTGGAGCACATGGGCGGCGACGTTTTCAGTCTGGAAGGCGTAGGAGTACGATGGCGAGCCGCTCCAGCTGCCGGCCTCGCAGGTCAGCGGGCTGAAGTCCACGGGCGTGGACTGGACCGACCCGACCGTGACGATGACCGGTGGGGAGATCGGCCGCGCGGCCACCGGCGGCGATTCGCTGCCTTCGATGAACGCGTGTATCTCGGGCGCGGCCACGTTGGTGAAGACGTTCGGCTGATCGACCGGGCATTCATACGATCCGAAGTCGACGATCCCCACCTGCACCGGAGGGCTGCCCTCCGTCAGCGCACTGCCGCTGTCCCCTTCGCAGAAGGAGGAGTCGGACCCGATCGCGCACAGCAGCACCGCGGAGTTGGGGCCGACCATGTTCCGGCAGGCGTCACTGCTGATCGCGGTGAGCGTCGTCGAGAACAGTTCGCCGGTCGGTGGATCTGCTTCCGGGCCCTGCTCTTTGCCGTATCCGCTGACGTCGAGCGACGTTCCCGGCACCGGGGTTGCGCCGCTCGCGACCAGCGACATGGCCTGCGCGTGTTTGGCCGCCGACAGTTCCAGCGGCGTCTTGAGCGTCAGGATCGCGACGTCGTCGCCAATCGGAGAGGTCGTGTACAGGGGATCTCTGCGGATGCTCGCCACCGCTCGTTCCTGCGTGGTGGCCGACGCCGACTTGTCGTCGGAGTCACCCGCCAGGACCTTGAAGATTTCGGCCGGATACCCGTTCGTGGTGCCTTCGGCGTCCGTGCAGTGGGCGGCGGTGAGGATGTGCGTGGAGTCGAGAATCGACCCTCCACAGAACGTCGTGAAAGTCTTGCCGCCCGCTTCGAACAGACCGCCTTCGACATAGACCTGCCAGGGAACCTGTTCGATCGGGGTCTGCCGACCTCCGATGACGTCGGGAACCAGCTGCTCACGCGAGAGCGTGGCGGCGCCGACCGGTGGCGCCTCCTGGAGGTCAAGAGTGAAAAAGGCCAGAGTCAGCGCGCAGGCAGTCAAAGCGAACGCACCGAGACGCCGAACGGGCGCTGGTGGACGAGCCTTCATGCAGCCTGTCTAGCACAAGCATGTCATCCACCGCGCAGCTTCTTACTGGTGAGTGATTGGCGTCGTCCAGATCGCCCGTCCGGTGGATCCAGGCCAACGTGTCTAATGAGTCTGTTCCGGAGTCTGTTCCGTCAAGATCGGACTGCTCGCGGTCGGCGAGCCCAACGGGAAGCTTCGACGGCACACCCAACGACCCCCCGTACGACTCATCAGCCACACCTCTTCGGCGCGAGCCGTGAGCGGCAGCCGCTCGACCAACCCGTCTGGTATCGGCGCGCCGTAGGCGACGGTCAGGTGCGGGACGATCTCCTCGTGATCTCCTCCATAGGGCTGTCGCTCGGGCCAGCGCGCCACCAGCGCCTCGGTCAGTGCGACAAAGCGCTCAACGGGCTCGGGGGCGAGATAGACCACGCCGGGGAAGCGTCCGATCTCCGACAGGGCGAAGTCGAAGGGGGGGATCTCGAGCAGTAAGGAAGCGAGCGCGGCCTCGGTGTCGCCGTCGATCGCACGGCCGGCGAGAAAGGGGTAGAGGAGCGTGATGTGCGCGGGCATGCCAGGCTCGCGCGCCGACTCCTGCAGAACGCCGTCGGCGGAGGGCACCGGGAGGATCAGCGTAGTCCCCGAATCCTCGCGCAGCTTGCGCAGGACCGCGAGATCGGTGCGATCGCGCCAGCGCTTCCTGTAGCTGGAGTGAGTCTTGACCTGCAGGGCCGCCGACAGGCAGGGCACCTGCCGTCCCGCGATCTCTCCGGTCGTGAACTCCATGTGCGTGCCCGACAGCTCGAGCGGATGCAGGTCGATCGTGCGACCGGCCAGCTCGTGGTCGTGCAGGACGACGCGCGAGAACAGGGGCAATTCCGAATCGGAGCGATACCACTCGAAGTAGCCGAGACCGCTCAGGACCTCCTCGGCCCGGTGCATGTCCGCGTCCGCGACCACCAGATCGAGGTCTCGATGGGTACGTGTGCGTTCTCCGGCCAGCGCGTCCACGCCCCACCCCCCGCTGATCCAGCAGCGCACGCCGGCGTTCCGCAGAGCCTCGACGACTGGCAGCACCACGTCGTCGGGCATGGGGGGATTGCGGTAGACCCACGAGCTCAGCCGCGCCACTGCACGACGCGGCAGCGGCAGGCGCCAGACCAGGCGATTCAACCGTCCCGTCGTTCGGTAGAGCAGAGTCGGGTCGCTGCTCATCCGCAACGCCAATCGCTGTGTCGAGGTGAGCGCATCAGATAGCGGAGTCCCGCCGAGCCCGGGCGAGCACCGGATTGTAGTTCATCGTCCGCTCAGCCGATGCGCGGCGGCCGCACGAACAGCGCGGTCAGCCGGCCGCTGTGCGGATCGGCGGCGCCGGCCAGCGGCGGCAGGCCGAGCGCTTCCTCGATCGTGCCGAGCACGCCATAGTGATCGACCGGTTGACCGTCCTGGCCGCCGCGACGCACTTCGGGACCCGCGAGGATCGTGGGTATGTGCCCGCCCCGCGCCGCCCCGCCGCAGCACCCCGCATCCGAGCTGCCCTCGTCCCACGTCAGCACGAGGAAGCCGTGCGGCCCGAGCTCTGCCAGCAGCGATGGAACGGTGCGCGCGAGGAAGCGGTCGCCGCCGGCGACACCGCAGTCGTGGCCGTCGTCGCAGAGGTTGGGCGATATCCACGCGTAGGTCGGGAGCCGCCCGTGGCGCAGGTCGCTCGCGAGCGCTCCGAAGCCGACGAGTTTGCTGCAACGGTGGGGAGAGCCGGCAACGTCGTCATAGTAGACGAAGGGGTTGTGCTTCTTGGCGTACTCTCCCGCCGTGGCACCCTTGAAACATGCCGAGGGCGCGTTCTCCAGGTAGGCCTTCCAGGAGATGTGGGCGGCTTCCAGCTGGTCGACGATGTTGGGCGCCGCGACGCTGCATGCGGTGCAGTCGGAGGTGATTCCGTGCGTCGATCCGCTGGTCAGCGCGAGGTAGTTGGGGAGCGAGGGATGAGTGATCGCGAAGCTCTGGGTCGCCACGCCGTAGCGGCGAGCCAGGAGGTTGGCGTAGGGCGCCGCGGGCGCGCCGATCACATCGGTGCTCTCCTCGTTCTCCATCATGATCACGATCACATGCGAGGACGTGGGGCGGGGAAGCCGAGCGGCGGACTCGACGCCCAGCGAGGCCCCCGGGCGCGCCTGCGCGCAGCCCGCGGCGAGCATCAGCACCGTTGCGAGCGCGATGGCGCTCGTGCTCTTGACGATGTCAGGCCGCACTCGGAGATGATCCCAGACTGGCGGGCGCCAGCCCGAGCGCCCGCTCGACTGCGCGTAGCGTCCGCTCGGGCGCGTGACTCTCGAGCGTCGCGGCGCGCGCCGTCTGACCCTCGCGCAGGCAGCGCTCGCGATCGTCGCGATAGGCCGCGAGGGCGAGCGCCAGCGCACGAGGATCGTGGGAGGGCACAACGATCGTGCCGCCGCCGGGCGGGATCAGCCCCAGCGCACCCTCCGAGTCGGTGGCGATGACCGGCACCCCCACGAGCTGCGCCATCACGATCACCCGCGGCTCGCCCTCGGTCGGGCTGGGAGCGAACACGAGCACGTCACAAGCGGACAGGAACGCCTCGACATGACCGCGGACGTTGGGAGCAAAGCGGATGCGATCGCCATACGGCGCCGCTCGCTCGCGCAGCGCCGCCTCCTGATCGCCCTCGCCGGCGATGACGAGCAGCACGTCGCCGTCGAGGTCGGCCATCGCGTCGATCACCACGTCGTTGCGCTTGCGTCGTTGAAAGCGCGAGATGCAGCCCACGACGAGCGTCCGCTCGCCCGCACCCCATTGTGCGCGCAGCTCGGCGCGACTGGCCGGGTCGGGCTTGACCGCGTCGACGTCGACGAGGTTGGGGATCACGTGCACCTTCTCCGCGGGCACGCCCGTCTCGATCACAGTCTGCCTCGTCCCAGCAGAGATGGCGATGACGGCGTGCGCTCGCCGCGCAGCCAGCGCGTACAACCAGCGTGCAGGCCCTTGGCGCATCGGCGGCGGCACGGGACCCCACTCGGCCCACACGATCTCCCCCGTCAGCCGGCGCGGCAGCAGTGAGCACAGCAGCTGCTCCTTCTTGAAGTGCAGGAACAGCGTCCCGACAGGTCGCTCCTCGCGCAACGCTCGCGCTGTTCGCCACAGCACGAGCGGCGCTCCCAGCACCACGCGCGCGACCGTCCGGCGCGCGAGCTTGGGACCGAGGTCGACCTTGCGAACGCGCACGTTCGTGCCCTCGGCGAGGTCGGGGAAGTTCGTCAACAGCACCGCCTCGTGGCCGCGCGCGACGAGCGCGTCGAGCAGATCGACGTTGGCGTACTCCGCACCACCGCGCTCGTTGGTCGTCTGGATTGAAACGATCCGGCTAGCGCTCACGCCGCCGTCATACTATCCGCCAGATGCCCCCGGAGCGGATCTCGGCGTGCCTGATCGTGCAGGACGAGCAGGAGCGCATCGCCGCCGCGCTTGCGAGCGCCGCCTTCTGCGCGGAGACGATCGTCGTGGACGGAGGATCCTCGGATGCCACCGTGCAGATCGCCAGGTCCGCCGGCGCACGGGTGATCGAGAACCCGTGGCCGGGGTTCGCTGCGCAGCGCAACGTCGCGCTCGACGCCGCGAGCGGCGATTGGATCCTCGAGATCGATGCCGACGAGCGTGTCTCGCCGGCGCTGCGCAGGAGCATCCAGACGCTCGTCGAGCAGCCCCCGGCGGACGTGGCGATGGCGGTGTGCGCGCTGCGCAACCGCTTCCTGGGAGGGCTGCTCGGACCGTCGGCCAAGTACCCGGCGTACCGCGCGCGAGTGTTCCGGCGCGAGACCTATCGCCATGACGAGTCGCGCGCCGTGCACGAGGGCATCGAACCGCGCGAGCGCCCCGTCGTGCTGGACGGCGACCTCGAACACGAGCTCGCCTCGAGCCTGAGCGAGGCGCTTGCCGACACGTGGCAGTACGCCAGCTTGGAGAGCCGGCACGTGGTTCGGCCGGCGACCATGCGCGCCACCGTGATCGGGATTGTGCTGCGGCCGCTCGCCAAGCTCGTCTACCGCACGGTCGTGGACGGAGGCTGGCGCGACGGCTGGCGAGGGATGCTGAAGATCTCACTCGACGCAAGCACGGACGCGCTGGTGTGGGTGCTGAGCATCAGGCGGGGCGAGAGCAGTGGGGCTGCGGCTGAGACGGACGCAGGAAACCATCGGGATGGCCATTTCGGGCGCCGTCCCGTCGGGCCGCCGAAGGTCGTCGCCTTGAGCGGCAGCGGCGGCGCGTCGCGGACCGCAGCGCGCTGGCTGGCCGGACTGCGCGCGCAGGGAATCGACGTGGCGCTCGTTTGCGCCGCCGGCAACGGCACGAACGAGAGGATCGACACGGTGCGAACCGACGTGGTGCCGGCCGGCACCACGGAGGCCGACGTCTCGCGACCGGACGCGGACGTTCCTCTGCGGCCTGTGGCGCATCTGTCGCCGTTGAGCGCGATCCGCGCGCTGGAGATCGAGACGCAGCTGCGGACGACCGACGCCGTCGTGAGCTTCGGCCGACGGGCGAGGCTGGTGGGCACGCTGGTGCCAGGAACCCTGCGGCCGCAGATCGCGGGTCTCGACGCCAGTCTCGACCCGCGGTCAGCGGCGGAGCTGGTGCGCGCCTCGATCGTGCGTCGCTGACTCGGCCCCCGACGGCTTGTGGACCGGCGGCGGCGACCCAGGTCGCCTCGCCGGCGTGCGCGTCAGGTGGTGCGGATGATCAGCACCGAGCAGGGAGCGTGGTGGGAGACCTTGTTGGGCACCGAGCCCAGCAGAAAGCGCTTGGCCCCGGTCATGCCCTTGTTGCCGACGACGATCAGGTCCGCGTCGCGCTCCTCGGCGACGTCGAGGATCGCGTCGGCGGGGTCGCCCTGGCGCGGATACACGGTCACGTCCACCCCCGCGTCGCGGGCGATCGCAGCTGCGGCCTCCAGCGTGGCGTCGACGTCCTCGCGCGGCGTGATCGCCCACTGCAGGTCCTCGGGCGCGTCACGGCGTTCCTCGCGCAGGCGTTGGGCGGGCACGGGCTCATACGCACTGACGAGCTCGAGCTTGGCTCCCACGGTGCGAGCAAGGTCAACCGCCTGGCGTACGGCCTCTCCGGCTGTGCCGGAGCCATCGGTGCCCACCACGATCGATTTGAACATGACGACGATGACTCTCCTTGACCGCTGGACGTTAGAACTGCAGGCCGGACTGCCGGCCGGACCGATCATACCCGCGACGGCGAAACGGGCAGGCGGCGCTACTCGGTCTGACGTGACCAACGGCGGATCAGCACGCCGACACCGGCCAGGCCCAAGCAGACGACAACCAGCAGGAGCACGTCGAGCGCGCTCAGCGACAGCGAGCCGTCCGACACGTCCGCGGCGTTTGCGGCGGCGATCGGCGGGCTCTGCCCAGCCCCCGACGCCCCGGCGGAGCCACCCGTCCCCGCAGCGCCCGCGGGGCTGCCATGACCATGGCCGTGACTGCCCGCGCCACGCCCGCTGCCCGCGCTCGCGGCATTGCCCCCGTTGGTGCCTGCCGCGCTGGAGGAGCCATCAGGCGTGGCAGGCGCCCCCGAGCCGGAGCCCACGTCCGCATGCGACCCGGCGCCCGACGCTGAACCCGCCGAACCACCGCCGGCTTGCGAGCCGCTGGTGCCGGCGCTCTGTCCGCTTTCCCGACCGGCGCTCTGAGCGCCGGTCGAGTGCTTCGCCGCGGCGTGGCGGTGAACGGGTTTGCCCAGCACCTGCGCCTGGCCGCCGTAGGCGTCGACCGAGGAGAGTTCGGCCATCGCCGGCGCCGCCGTCAGGATCAGCGCGAGACAGCCGCCCAGCAACGTCCAGCCGAACTGCGCTCCACTGTGGACAAACCATCGAATCGGTGCCATGCCACAGCCTAGCGCTCCGACTCGGGGCCCCGAGCGGGTGAGCGAGCGCCGAGAGTGTCTGGCGCGGGCGGCAAGCACGAGCGCGGCGGGCGGCGGCGGGCCGGCGGCGGCGGCGCACGGTCCTCAGCGTCCGAAGCGCGTCTGCACGCGCGTGCTGAGGATGCGCTGGGCCTGTTCGACGGTCAAGGGATGCCTGCGCCCGGCGCGCGTGAGCGCTTCGGAGACGATCTGCTCTCCCGGGTTCAGTCGCAACGCGCGCCGCAGCTGAGCTTTGGATTCCGCCCTGGCGCCGCGTTCACCGGCCAGCAGGCCAAGCACGAACGGCGCGAGCCATTCTTCGTCATCGTGACGCTCGGCCTGTTCGAAGAAGCGACGAGCGGCACCGGCTTCGCCGTAGTCGAGGGCTATCGAGCCCTCGAGCAGGTAGATCTGCGCGTCGAACGGCATCAGGCTCGCAGCCGACCGCAACTCGGCGTAGGCCTGCGCGGGGCGATCGGGCCAGACGGTGGTCGCCCGCTGGATCTCGTGAGCGCTCGCGTAAGCGATGCCGACCGCCACGAGCGCGCCCCCGCCGAGCAGCGCGGTTGCACACCAGCGCGCGACACGCAGCCGGCGCGAGCGAGCGGCGGCAGCAGCGCCGGCGGCGGCGGCCACCGCCGGCTCGCCCCCGAGGGCGGTCGCCGCCCCCGCGAAGGCGAGCGCCGGAACGCTCAGCGCGGGGAACTCCCAGAACCAGTCGATCGAGCCGTGCACGATCCACACCACGAACGGCAGCAGCGCGACGGCGGCGGCGAAGCGGACGGGGCGCCCCCGCGCTCCGCCGCCGCGCAGCGCGGCGATCCCCACGGCCGTCATGAACAGCACGAACAGCAGCGCTCCCACGAGGCCGGTGTGAACGAGCAGGCGCAGCTCCAGCGAGTGCGCCCAGCGCGGTTCCTCCCCGGTGTGGCGATGCTGCAGGTAGTTGGCGGCGAAATTGTCCTGACCGAGACCCGTCAGCGGATGAGCCTCCCATTCGTCCAGAGCCACCCGCCAGAAGTCCACGCGCTGGCTGCCGAGCGCGGTGAAGCGCGAGGAGCCGCTCGGACCCGAGTTGGCGTCGGCGAAGGAGTTCCAGGCATGTTCGACACGGCCGAGGACATGGCCGTGCACGGCCACCAGGCCGATCGCGACGCCGGCGAGTGCCACGACTACGGCGAGCGCGGCGACGACACGGTCGATGCGGCGCTTGGTCGTGAGACTCGGAGCCACGCGCCGGTCGCACGCTACGGCGAGGGCGGCGAGGATCGCCAGGACGACGTCGGCGATGAGCATGATGTGCGCGGCATGGACGCCCTGACTGTGGAGGACGTGGCCCAGACGCGGTTCGGTCAGGGTTTCGCCGCCGATCGTGGTTTTGCCGTACACCTGAAACAGGGCCGGCGCGGCCGCGGCCGTCGCCACCGCTGGGCCGAGCGCGAACACGAGCAGGCGCAAGCGCCCGGGGAGGATCAGCAGCGTGATCGCGAGCACCAGCGGCACCGTGAACAGCCAGCCGCGGCTCTGTCCGAGCACGGCCAGCTGCAGGCACACCGCCGCGAGCACCAGGCCGGCGACCCGCAGCACCGGGGCACCCCCCCGCCTGCAGGCGAGCGCGACCGCCACCAGCGCGGTCATCATGAACATCGCCGCGTCGGCGTTGTAGTAGCCCAGCGGATACACGAGCCGGGCGTCGAGATACAGCGTGCTCGGGTTCGGCAGCGCAGCCAGCCTGATCGCGGTGACGATCGCCACCAGGCCGAGCCCGGAGACGAGCCCCGCCAGGGCGATCCGCACCGACCAGCGGCTCCAGGGCAGGATCGCGAACGTCGTGAACGCCGCCAGGTACACGAGCGCGCGGTTGCTGCCGAGGAATGCGGCGCCCTGGTCGTGCGCCCACAGGATCGACAGGAACGACCAGGCGGTGTATGCGGTCAGCGCCGCGCAGGCGACTGCCGCCCAGCGCGACAGGCGAATCCGGGCGAGACCGAGCGCGGTCGCGCACCACAGTCCGACGAGCACCAGCGCGCCGAGGTACCAGGGGTTGGGCGCATAGCCGCCGCCCAGCACGGGCTTCGCTTCATAGCCCCCGCCCGTGAACGCCCAGACCACGACGACGGCGATCGCCACGGCAGCCGGCGTCAGGGGCAGCCCCTCGTCGCGAACCCGTCGGGACAGGGTCTCGGGCCGCTGCATCGAAGGTATCCTGCCCGATCGTCCAGACGGCAGGATCAGCTGAGGTTGCGGTCGAGCGCGGGGGTCGGGGGGAGCTCCCTGCTCAGAGCTCAGCTCGCTAGGAGGGTCGGCGGGCGGCGGTGATCTGGCGCTCGCTCATCCGCCGGAGCCGAACGGCGTCACGGGGAAGTTGGGGGGCGCCTGCAGGGAGAACGCCGGCGAGGGTTCGCGGGTGCCCAGCCTGACGGCGCGCAGCAGGGCGGTGCTCGCGGAGGCGCCGCGAGGGAGCTTGACCAGAGCGGTGAAGATCCCGTCGCCGTCTGTGCTCAGCTTCACGAGACCCCGCCAGCGTGAGCCCTGCTGCCACTGGATCTGCACGGTGCCCGGCGCACCGGCGGGGGTGCGGCCCCATACGAGCAGCTTGCGTCTGCGCTGAGCGTAGGCGACGAAGGGAAAGTGAAACGCTTCCTCGCTCGGCTTGGGCGTGTCGCAGGCGACGCCCGCGGGACATTCGAAGTACAACCCGGACTGAAAGGGCGAGGTCGCGAGCGGTTCGTCGCGCAGCGAGAACCAGGTGAACACACTGACTCCCGCCACCCAGGCGCGGTATACAGCTTCCGCCACCCACCGCTGCTCGATCTTGACGGGCACGCCCTCGGGATCGGGGGGGTTGCTGTCCCAGCTGAACTCGGTGATCCACACCTGAGCCGGGCCGGCCGAGACAAGCGTTCCCAGGCGTTGCGCGGACCGTACCGCGGCGGTGAGCGCGCTCAGGTTCGACAGCCACACGTTGTTTGGGTTGGCCGGCAGCGTGGTGGGGCTGCCCGAGGTGTAGGGGTGCATGCTCCAGACGTCGACCGGTACGTGCACGTTGCAGACGCGGCGCGGTCGCGAGCCGGCGGAGATGCAGAACAGCTGGCGCGTGAATTCCAGTGGCGCGATCGCCGTGACGCCGGCGTTGTTCACGCCGTTGGGAAACAGCTCGCCGCCGATGACGACGTTGTCGGACGCGACGCCGTGCACGGCGTCCGCGAACGCTTCGATCATCGCCCGGTAGGTGTTCACGGAGACGATGGCTCCCCCCAGCGTCTGCGGGCGCAGGAAGTAGCTCGCGTTGGGCTCGTTCCAGACGTCCCAGTAGCGCACCCGCGGCTGGCCGGGCGTCGACCCGTCGTAGCGGCTCGCGGCGGCGGCGGCGAACTGCCCGTACTGCGCGGGTTCGGGACTGGAGGAGCCGGCGCCCGGCGGAGCCTGCGCCCACGTCGGCGGCGCGCCGACGTCGACGATCGGTTCGAGGCCGGCGGCGACGACCTCGTCGATCGAGCGATCGGCTTCCCGCCAGTCGTAGGCCGGATCGTTGGGATTGGTCGGCTGAAAGCCGGGCGGGGGCGGGCTCACCAGGGCGACCTCGTTCCAGTTCAGATCGATCCGCACGAACCTGGCCCCGGCGCCGCGGATGCGCGCGAGCATCAGTTCGCCTTCGGGATTGACCGGCGGATCGGTGTCCACGGCCGTCTGCAGCGCCACGCCGTACGCGCGGGCCGGCGCAGGATGGACCGCGATCGCGGCGAGCCACACCGCGGGCAGGATCGCGAGCGCCAGCAGACACCTCGCCGGTCGCGAGAGCGGCCGTGGGGCAGGGAGCGCACACGGCTCGATCGCGTCCATGTGTCGGTAACGCGCCGGGGACGGTCGAGTTGCGGGCGCCGAGCGCCGCCGAGCGCCGCTCACGCGAGCTTGACGATCGCGATGACCATGCCGATCAGCACGAACACGACGATCGCGGCCTGCATCCAGATCCAGGTGGGTGACATGGTTGGCGTGGCAGGGTACGCCAACGGGCGCCGGAGCGGTGGTACGGGACATGGGCTGTCTCAGTCGGCGCGGTGAAAGAGGGCCAGGAGCGTGAGCAGCACGATCTTCACGTCCAGCCCGAGCGACCAGTGGGCGATGTAGTAGTTGTCCGATTCGATGCGCTCGTCCAGCGAGGTCTGCCCGCGCAACCCGTTGACCTGGGCCCAGCCGGTGATCCCCGACTTGACGCGGTGGCGGTCGCCGTAGCGATAGACGACGGGCTCGAACTGCTTGACGTAGCTCACCCGCTCCGGCCGGGGACCGATCAGCGACATGTCGCCGTTGAACACGTTCCAGAACTGGGGCAGCTCGTCCAGGGACATGCGACGCAGCAGACGCCCCACACCGGTCCGGCGATCGTCCGCTCCCTCCGTCGGAACGCAGGCCGTCTCGTCGTAGCCGCCGACGATCCGCTCGGCCCAGTCGGCGTCGCTCTCGCCATGCTCGTCGGGCGTACCGCGCATCGTGCGGAACTTGAGCATCTCGAATTCGTGTCCGTCGAGACCGACCCGCGGCTGGCGGAACAGCACGGGACCCCCGGTCGAGAGCTTGACCGCGAGCGCGATGACGGCGAGCACGAGGGACAGCACCAGCAGCACCACGCCGGCGACCACCCGGTCGATCGCGTACTTGATCGCGAACTGGAAGCCTTTGGGATTGACGCGGCTGAAGGACAGCAGCGGCAGGCCGCCCACCGTGTCGTAGCCGACGCGGTCGTTGATCGTGTCGAACATGCGCGGCACGACCGAGACTTCGATGCCTAGCTCCTGGCAGCGTTGGATCAGGCGGCTGACGCGGGCGTCGGCGACGGAGGAGAACGCGACGATCAGGTTGCGCACCCCGGTGCGTCGCGCGGCCTCGTCGAGATCCTCGACGGTGCCCAGAACCGGTACGTCGCGACCGCCGACCTCTGCGGTCGTGCGGGGGTCGTCGTCGAGGAAGCCGACCGGGACCAGCCCGTACTCGGGATGATCCTCGAGCCGTCGCGCCACCTGCGATCCGACCATCCCGGCGCCCATGATCAGGACCGGCTTGCCGATCAGCCGGCGCGAGCGCGCCCAGCGCTGGGCGAGCGACAGGCTCATGCGCCCGAGACCGACCGCGACCAGCGCAAACGCCCATGCGCGCAAGACGTCAGACTGGTTCGGCGCTTCGCCGTTGGCGAACAGGCCGATCATCGCGACCGCCATCGCGGCCACCGACACGGCGCTGACGACGGGCACCACGCCGTCGAGGAACAGGGCGCGCAGGCGCGTGCGATAGAGCCCGCGCAGATAGAACAGGAGCATGACCAGCGGCGGCAGCACCAGCAGCGGCGCCTCTTCGGCGGAGACGCCCAGGGTGGCGCCCACGCCGCCGATCGCGACCACTGTGCCGAGGCAGAGCAGCACGAAGTCGACCGTCGGGCGCAGGACGCCCCAGCCGGAACCCTCCAGCACTCGCTGCAGCGGACCGCTGAATCCCCCCGAGTGGACCGACAGCGGGCGCGGCGCGTCACGTGCCCGCCCCCCGGTCAGGGGCAGCGGGGTGGTCGTCTGCCGCGTTACGCCCGGCTGGTTCGACTTGTCCGGCGGAGGTGACATCAGTGTTCCTATCGGCTCAACCCTCGCCCCAGATGAGCGCGGTGTGTCGCGGCATACGCAGATGCAGACGGCATGCCCCAGTCCGCCGTCGGCCGGGCGGCGTCGGACCTGCCCCGGAAGGACACCGACTGGGGTGTCATGGGCGTAGCAGACGTTGAACTGATGATCCGATGACGTGCTATGGGTTCCCTACCTTGGGGTTTTTCGTGGCTGAGCACCGCTGCGGCTCACTCTCCGTGCCGTACAGTCCCATCCCGGGCCGTCGATCAGATGACCCCGTGGGATCGACACGCACTCGGGCGTGTCTGGCATAGCGACTTCACCAAGCTGCCTTACACGCTAGCAATTTCTGCTCGATTGCGGCAGCGGCCTCACTCCGTGAAAGAACGCGTTCACGTACGTCGTAAAGGTTTGCGTAGGTTGGTGATGTTCCGCTCTTCAGTGCCCCTGGGGTCGCGCACGGTGCTCCTGACGGGGGTCGACGCACTCCCGGCGGGTGCCGCCCCTTCCCCGGCGCCACAGCGTGGCCCATAATCAGCGACATGGACACTCAGGCCCAGCTGGTCCGCTTCTATGACAGTGCATACGCACAGCAGGACCCGGCGGATGCAACGCGGTATGCACGCTGGCGGGCGCTCGGGGCGCTCGGCAAGGCCGACCACGTGCTCGCGCTGTGCGCCGGTGTGGCCCTGCGCCCGGCGCACACGCTGGAGATCGGCTGCGGCGACGGGGCGCTGCTGTGCGAGCTGCGTGCGCGCGCGTTCGGCGGGCGCCTGGAGGGCGTGGAGATCACGCGGGCGGCGGTGGAGATAGCGCGCGAGCGGGCAGAGATCGACGCGGTCGCGTGCTACGACGGCGCACACCTGCCCGCCGAGGACCGCGAGTACGAGCTGGGGATTGTCTCTCACGTGCTGGAGCACGTGCCCGACCCGCCCGCGCTGCTGGCCGAGGCGGCGCGGGCATGCGGCGCTGTTGTGATGGAGGTGCCGCTGGAGGCCAACCTGTCGGCGCGGCGCGCCGTCAAGCGCGAGCACGCGTCCGAGGTCGGCCACCTGCAGCGCCTGGATCGCGCCGATGCGCGGGCGATCGTCGCGCGTGCGGGCCTGCGGGTGGTGGCAGAGCTGGAGGACCCGCTGCCGCTGTCCGTGCATGTGTTCTTCGCGACCACCCCCCTCGCCCGCGTGCGCGGCACGGCGAAGTGGGCGTTGCGCGCCGGTCTGCACAGTCTGGCGCCGGGGCTGGCGAGGCGCCTGTTTACGGTGCACTACGCGTGTCTGTGCCTGCCGGCCGCGTGACGGCGGCGAACAGCAGCGACAGCACGCGGCCCATCAGCTCGTCGGGCACGGCGTCGGGGTCGGTGAGCTTCTGGCGGGCGATGCCGTCGGCGAGCGCGTCGATCGTGAGCGCCAGCTGCTCGGCGGGCAGCGCCAGCTCCAGGTCGAACTCGCGCATCCCGTCGGCGATCAGCCGCGTGAGCAGCTCGCGCATCTGCGCGAAGCGGGCGGCGACCTTGGGACGCACGCTGGGGTCGCGCACGCCGTAGGCCCAGAACTCCATGAACAGCAGCAGCAGCTCGGGCTCGCGCTCGATCATCGTCATCCACTGGCGCGCGCCGCCGGTGGCGCGCTCGGCGACCGAGTGACGGTTCTCCACGGCCGCCGAGATCTCGCGCGCGTGGGCGTCGATCTCGCGCTCCATCAACGCCAGGAAGAGGTCCTCCTTGCCGTCGAAGTTCGAGTACAGCGCGCCGGTCGAGAACCCGGCCTCGGAGGCGACCTGCTCGACGGTGGCGCCGTGGTAGCCGCCGCGCGCGAACACCGTGCGCGCCGCGTCCAGCAGACGCGTGCGTGTATGAGCCTTGCTCTGCTCGCGCGTCAGGCGCGCACCGTCGCGGGCGCCCGGCAGCATCGCGGCCGCCTGCTCCTGCCCTTGCCCCTCTGTGGTCGGAGCCGTGTCCATCACTTGCATCCTACTTGACAGAGCGTTCGCTATTGCGATAACGTTCATTATCGCTTATCCCCCGGCGCCGTGGCCACAGCGGCTGCGGCGCTCATCCCGTCACGCTCATCCCGTCAGCTAGGCGATCAAGCCCGAGGAGCAGCCATGGCCAGCACAGCGACCGCAGCTACTACGACGACGATGCCCAATCTCACCGACTCTGCCAACCCCGCGAGCCTGCCGGCGGACGCGATCTCCTACGAGGATCTGTATGCACGCTGGGAGCGCGGCAACTGGAAGGCGACCGAGCTCGACTTCAGCGAGGACGCGCGCCAGTGGCGCGAGGACTTCACCGAGTTCGAGCGCACGGCGGCGCTGTGGAACTACTCGCTGTTCTTCTGGGGCGAGGATGCGGTCGCGGACAACCTGTCCCCGTACATCGACGCGGCGCCGAAAGAGGAGCAGAAGTACTTCCTGACCACCCAGCAGGTCGACGAGGCCCGGCACGCGGTGTTCTTCAAGCGCTTCATGCAGGAGGTGTGCGGCATCGGCGACGGCTCGATGGACAGCGGGCTGCGCGCGATCAAGCCGCAGCTGACGCCCGGGTTTCGCAAGATCTTCGATCGCCTCGATCGCATGGCCGACGAGCTGCGCGCCGACCGCTCGCCCGCGCAGCTGGCGGCGGCGGTGACGCTGTACCACATCGTGATCGAGGCGGCGCTCGCACAGCCGGGGCAGCACTTCATCTGCAGCTACCTCGAGCAGCGCGACCAGCTGCCGGCGTTCAGAGAGGGGATGCAGAACATCGCCGCCGACGAGCAGCGCCACATCGGGTTCGGCGTCAAGCTGCTGTCGGACCTCGCGCGCGAAGACCCGGTGCGCGTGCCGAAGGCGGTGGCGAAGATCCTGCGCGACGTGACCCGCTACACCGCCCAGGTGCTGATGCCGCCGGGATGGGACGAACGCTACATAACGGTGTTCGGCGCCACGTATGACGAGGTGGGCGTGGAGGGACTGACCTCGATGACCACCAAGCTGCGCTCGGCCGGTCTGGCCGTCGAGACGCTCCCCGGCCCAGCGCTGCTGCCGCCCGGCCTGACCCCACTGGAGACCGCCCAGCGCGGGCGCACGCTCGCGCAGGCCGGCGTGATCGGCGTGCGCGAAGGCCCGTCCAAGCGCGATCCGGAGACGCTCGCGATGCTGTTCGACATGATCCGCCGCCAGGTCAACCCCGAGCACGGGCTCAAGCGGGCGACGACGTTCCAGTGGGAGTTCACCGACCCCGACGTGCCCACCTGGCACCTGACCGTCGAGAACGGCTCGAGCACGGTCGCCGAGGGTGAGGCGCCCAGCCCGGACCTGCGGCTGCGAATGGCCTATCAGGACTGGATCGACGTCGTCGGCGAGCGCTTGGACCCGCGCCGCGCGATCGCCACCGGCCGGCTGCGCCCGCGCGGGAACCCGCTGGCGCTGGGGCGGCTGATGAAGGTGTTCCCGCAGAGCTGAGTCAGCCGAGCCCGAACTCGCGCGCGGCGGACGAGGGACCGCCGCTTTCGTGAGCCGACGACGTCCCTCCCCCGCTCGCCGGACTCCCGGTCGAGGAGGCCGTCGAGCTCGACGCTTCTCCGCCCGTCGCGGACGCGACGCGAGCGATGTGCGAGACGCTGGTCCGCGTGGCCGTGGAGTGGTGGGCCGGCTGCTCGAGACCGAACTCGCGGCTGGCCTTTGCGGCGGGGGTGAGCGCGTGCGAGGCGGTCGCGGCCAAGGCTGAGGTGGACGCGGCGGGCCCCGGCCGCGCTGCCGCCCAGTCATGTGTGGTCGTCCCAGCTGTCCCATGGAGACCCACGAAGTCCGGCACAGATCTGTGGAGGACATGGCGAGGATGGACAGCATGGCGCGGAGTGCTGGGAACGACGGTCAGCGCGACGCAGCTCGCGCCCACGCCGAGCGCGACGAGGCAGCCGATGGCGAGCTTGCCTGCGACGCTTCCACCCGCCAGCAGCCAACCGCCGCCCGCGGCACCCCCGGCGGCTCCGGTGGCGCCCACTCCCGTGCCCACGCTCGCACCCGCACCCGTGCCGACGCCCGCTCCAGCCCCGGTGGCCCCTGCCCCGGCGGCCGCACCCGCGCCGAGCACCAGCGGCAACGGCAGCGGCGGCAGCACCGAGGCCAGGCCGCGCAGCGACAGCACGTGGACGCGGCAGGCCGGGCACTCGCGCTGGTGGGCCATCGCGAGGGCATAGCGCTCGCCGTCGGGGTCGAGGATGCCGAACGCAAACCCGCGCATCAGCGAGGACTGCTCGGCGCAGTAGGAGCCGGCGCGGATCGTCTCCAGCAGCTCGCCGACCTTGCTCGCGACGCCGGGTGCGCCAGGGCGCCCGTCCATCAGCTTGCGCATGCGCGCCTCTGAGATGCCCATGTGCCCAGCGGCGTCGGCGCGCGAGCAGCCCTGCAAGTAGCACAGCGCAGCCGCCTGGCGCTCGCGCGGGCTCAGCCGCCCGCGCAACCCCTCCATCAGCTGGCGCAGCCGCGCGCGGTCGTCCAGCTCGCCCGCCAGATCGCGCTCGGGGGCTGCCGAGTCCAGGGCAGGATCGCCCGCTCGGTCGTCTCCCGCGATGGCGGGGGTGGCGGCATACGCCGCCGTGCGCATCCGCGAGCGGTGCTCGTCGATCGCGCGGCGGTAGGTCACGAGCGCCAGCCATCCCTCCGGGTTGGCGACCTCGGCATCGCCCTCCAGCATGGTCGTGTGCAGTCCATGCCAGGCCTGCGAGTAGCAGGCTTCGAGGTCGGCGGGGTCGAGGCCCACCCCGGATGCGCGCAGGCGCGCACGCGCGCTCGCCAGGACGCGTCCGCGCATCGCGTCGAACTCCCGGCGCAGCAGCCGATCGGCTCGGTAGCGACGCACGGATCGAGGACTCACCCATAGAAGATTGCGAGCCACACGAATCAGCGCTCGGTGGAATGCCGCTATTTGCTCAAAACTCGTGCACCACGTTCAGGCAGCAGCTTGTGCGACTGCCGGCAGGCAGCCACCCGCGGGCACGTGGTCGATGCCAGGGCCGTCGCTATCGTCACGGCATCGCAT
Organism: uncultured Solirubrobacterales bacterium; assembly: GCA_963744245.1. Taxonomy (GTDB): domain Bacteria; phylum Actinomycetota; class Thermoleophilia; order Solirubrobacterales; family Solirubrobacteraceae; genus Palsa-744. The sequence goes on along the minus strand of CAVUST010000001.1, from coordinate 1,253,133 downwards.
CTGGAGACGCATCCACGACGCCCGCGGGCGCTTCGGCGAGTCGTTCCGACCCAACGTCCCTCGCCGACGCTCCGGTCCCCTCCCCCACGGCGCCGCCCATGCGCGCGCAGATCCTCGGCATCCCGCTGGCGGTGTCGGACTACGAGCGGGTGATGGACTGGATGGACGCGATGGTCGCGACGGGCGAGCGCGGGTATGTGACGGCCGCGGCGGTGAACCTCGTGATGAACGCGCAGGAGAACCCGGCGACGATGGAGGCGGTGATGGCGGCGACGCTGGCGGTGCCGGACGGGATGCCGCTCGTGTGGGCGCTGCGTGCGCTCGGGCATCGCGGGGCCACGCGGGTGTATGGACCGGACCTGATGGCCGGCTGCTGCGCGCGAGCGGCACGCAACGGAACGCCCGTGTATCTCTACGGCGGGCGCCACGACGATGGAGCGCGCAACCTGCTCGTCAGGCGTCTGCACGAGCGCTTCCCCGGCCTTGAGATCGCCGGCGCCTCCTCGCCTCCCTTCCGCCCGCTCACGCCCGCCGAGGACGAGCGCGAGATCGAGCTGATCAACTCCTCCGGGGCGGCCGTCGTGTGGGTCGGCACGGGCCAGCCCAGGCAAGAGCAGTGGATGCACCGCATGCGCCCGCGCCTGCGGGCGCCGCTGCTGATCGGCGTGGGCGCGGCGTTCGACTTCCATGCCGGCCTCGTCAAGCAGGCGCCCCCGTGGATGGGACGCAGCGGGTTGGAGTGGGCCTACCGCCTCTACCGCGAGCCGAGACGGCTGTGGCGGCGCTATGCGCGCTACAACCCGCAATTCGTCGCCGGGTTCGCCCGGCAGTACGCTCAGCATCGCCGCGGGTCTGAGGACGCCGACCGGTAGGCTCCCGGCCCATGACAGCCAAGCGCTCGGCGCTCATAACCGGGGTGACCGGCCAGGACGGCTCGTATCTGGCCGAACTGCTGCTGGAGAAGGGGTATGACGTGCACGGGATGGTGCGGCGCGCCTCGACGGAGAAGTTCGACCGCATCGAGCACCTGCGCGAGCGCATCACGCTGCACCAGGGCGACCTGCTCGATCAGCGCTCGCTCGTGGACGCGCTGCGTGCAGCGCGGCCGCAGGAGGTGTACAACCTCGCGGCGATGTCGTTCGTGGCGGTGTCCTGGATCCAGCCGACGCTGACGGCGGAGTTCACGGGCGTGGGCGTCACGCGCATGCTCGAGGCGATGCGCGAAGTGTGCCCCGAGGCCCGCTTCTACCAGGCCAGCTCGAGCGAGATGTTCGGCAAGGTGCTCGAGGTGCCGCAGACCGAGACGACCCCGTTCTACCCCCGCTCGCCCTACGGCGTGGCGAAGGCGTACGGGCATTTCATTACCGTTAACTATCGCGAGTCTTACAACCTGCATGCGACTAGCGGAATACTCTTCAACCACGAGAGTCCCCGCAGGGCCGAGAATTCGTGACACGCAAGATCACCTGGCACGCAGCCGCGATCAAGCACGGGTTGGAGCGGGAGGTGCGCCTGGGCAACCTCGACGCCGAGCGCGACTGGGGGTATGCGAAGGACTACGTCGAAGCGATGTGGTTGATGCTGCAGCAGGACACGCCCGAGGATTACGTGATCGCGACAAACGAGTCGCACTCGGTGCGGGAGTGCTGTGAGATCGCTTTCGAGGAGGCGGGGCTGAGCGGGTATGAGCAGTATGTGACGATCGACCCTTCGTTCGTGCGCCCTGCGGAGGTCGATCACCTGATCGGCGACCCGGCCAAGGCCGAGCGCGATCTCGGATGGAAGCCGCGGACCTCCTTCGAGCAGTTGATCCGGCTGATGACCCGCGCGGACCTCGAGCTGCTCAGGCCACGGTGAAACAGTGAGCGGGCTATGGGTGGGTGACCCGGAAGCCAGTTCTGTCATCCACACCCACCGACTCCGGTCACCGCACCGTGTGGCGTCTGTGAGCCTTTGACACATGGCCGTTGAGCTGTTTGACACGCGCACCCCACTGGAGCCGCTGCGCGATGAGGTGATGGCGGCGATCGAGCGGGTGGTGGCCTCCGGGAGGTACGTCCTCGGACCCGAGGTGAGCGCGCTGGAGCGGGAGTTCGCCGACTACTGCGGCGCGCGGCACGGTGTGGGTGTGGCGAACGGCACGGACGCGATCACGATTGCGCTGCGCGCGATGGGCGTCGGCCCAGGGGACGAGGTGGTGGTGCCGTCGTTCACGTTCTACGCCTCCGCCGAGGCGATCCCGCCGACGGGCGCGACGCCGGTGTTCTGCGACGTCGACCCCGAGACCTACTGCGTTACCGCGGAGACCGTGCGCGCGGCGTTGACACCGCAGACGAAGGCGGTGGTCGCCGTGCACCTGTTCGGCAACGTGGCGCCGGTCGCGGAGATCCAGGCGCTGGGCGTGCCCGTACTGGAGGACGCCGCGCAGGCAGCGGGCTCGGTGTCGTCCACGGGGCGTCCCGGCTCGCTGGGCGCGGCGGCGACGTGGTCGTTCTTTCCCTCCAAGAACCTAGGCTGCTACGGCGACGGGGGCATGATCACGACCTCCGACGAGGACGTCGCCGAACGCGCGCGAACGCTGCGGTTTCACGGCTCGCGCGACAAGGTCACCTACGAGCAGGTCGGCTGCAACTCGCGGCTGGACGAGCTGCAGGCGGCGATCCTGCGCGTGCAGCTGCCCCACCTCGACGCCTGGTCGGACGGGCGCCGCGCGGTGGCACGGCATTACGTCGAGGCTGGGCTGGGCGAGCTGGTGAGCCTGCCCCGCCCGACCGACGGCAGCGGGCCCGCGTGGCACCTGTACGTCGTCAGCCACCCCGAGCCGGCGCGGCTGGAACGCGCGCTCGCGGACTCTGAGGTCGGCTGCAAGGCCTACTACCGCACGCCCGTGCACCGCCAGCAGGCGATGCGGGAGTGGCGTCGCGGGGACATGGAGCTGCCGGGCACCGAGGAGGCGGCGCGCACGCATCTGGCGATCCCGATGAGCCCGGTGCTGAGCCGCGCACAGGTGGATGAGGTCGTGGCGGCGGTGCGGTCGCTGTAACGCAGGGGGCCCGCCGCGAACGGCGGGCCCCCTGATCGAACGAGTCGCCTGGTGGTCGCCGGTTGGCCGTAACCCGGGACCGCCGATCGCGGCTAGTGGTGACCGTCGTCGCGATACCCGCCGGGGCCTCCAAAGAAGCCACCGTCGGACTCACCCGTGCCGGGGGTGAAGGAGACGCCACGCAGCACTTCGCCGTAGCCGGCGGAGCGAACCGTCGTGAAGGACTCCGAGGGCGGGAGCGTGGAGGCGCCCAGATGGTCGGTGATCGACACGAGCTTGTTCGGATCGGCCCCTGATCGCCGTCGCCGCTGACGGTCGAGGTGATGGCCCAGATCGTCGCCGTCCCGTCGGGGTTTGTGCGGCCGTCGATGTTGCGCAGCCCGTCGGTGCCGGGCGACCAGGGCAGGCCGGTGGCGGCGTTCTCGCCGGTCGGGTACCCGGCGACGGTGTAGGGCTTGCCCAGGTTCAACCCCGACTGCAGGGTGTATGCGAGCTTCCATTCGTCCGCGGTCGGGTTGAACACCCACTTCTGCAGGCCGGCCGTCGTCTGAGCGCCCGCTTCGGTGTATTCGTTCTTGGCCGTCGAGTAGGTGGTTTCGCCGTTGCCCTCGTCGGCGACGTACAGCGTGTCCGCGTTTGCGAACCAGATGCCGAATGGGAACGAGGTCGCTTTTTTGGCGAGCACCGTCGGAAAGCCCTTGAGGATGCACATGTCGTAGGGCTTCAACCCATCGGCCTGGATGAGTTCTGGGTTGTAGGCCAGCGGCCAGGTGGGCAGCTTGGCGCCGGGCGCGGGCAGGCCCACGCCGGTCGGGCAGGCCTTGCCGGTGGTGTCCAGGAAGTACACCGTGTTCACCCCATTGGAGCCGCTGCCCTTGGTGTAGTAGACCACGTCATCGAAGATCGTCAGGCCACGGAAGTTCGTGTCCTTGCCGACCTTGTCCGCTTTGTCCCCGAGCTCGGTGACGTTGAAGCTGCCCACGGGGGTCGGGAAGCCCGGTTCCTGCAACAGCTCGGGCTCACGCGCGGGCTTGAGGATCTGCGCGCCGGCGCCGGCGATGATCCCGTCCGGCTGCGGGTTGGCGCCGTTGCCGGCGTTGCCTGCGGTGTAGATCACGTGGTGGTGGTGCTCTTCGTCGAGGATCGCCGCCCGTCCGTTGTTGCCGCTGTAGGCGTTGGTCTCGGTGAACTGGAGCTTGCCCTGACTGTCGAGCTGGGCGACCACGCGATAGTAGGCGCCCGGAACCGGATTGGTCGGGTCGATCACACCGGGGGTGTTGGAGTTGGAGACGTCGAGCGTGTCGGTCGGGGCGAGGTAGCCCATGAACGTGACGTAGCGCCCGCCCGTGGAGAGGTTGAGCGCCAGCTCAGACTTCGAGGAGAAGCTCGTGACCATCTGATCGGCGCCCGTGGTGACACCGGGCTCGGAGCTGTTGGGCACCTCCAGCGAGTTCACGAGCGAGCCCGACGGCCGGAGCTGGTCCAGGAAGACGTCCGAGGTGATGCCGAAGCTTTCGTCCACCATGTCGTTGTTCCACACTTCCGGGTAGGCGCCGCCGGCATTGGCGAGCACGCAGCCGGTGACGCAGCCCGCGGGCAGCTCGGTGACGCCGGCCGTCAGTGAGGAGTCGGGGGTGTAGACGCTGCGGCTGACGAGCAGATTGCCGGGCTGAAGGCCATGCCCGGGATCGGCCTGCGCGGACGCACCGAGCCCGGCTCCAAGCGCGGTCAACGCCATGGTCGCGGCCGCCATACGGGCGAGCCGGCGACCAGAGTGCTTCATTGTCATCACGGTCTCCTTTGTGCGCGTGATTGGTGTCCCAGGATTGGGAACGCGCCAACCGTATGCCCAGCGGGAGCCGCCGCTTGTGACCGTCGCGTAGCCGAGCTGTGACCGGCGCGTAACTCAAGCGCCCTGGCCACGGCCGCAGGAGCCGTCGAGCGGACCCGGATCGGTCAATCGGCCTGTACAGGGGCCGGTAGGCGGACAAGCACCGGGCGTGCCCTCCGGCGCTGACGCCGATCAATCGGCGTCTCGGCTCAGATGTGAAGGTGAATGACCTTGGGGTCGGCTTTGCTGCGCCCCGAGCCACCACGACGCTCGTCACTGACGGCGGCGAACTCCAGCGTCGAACCCGAGCTGACCTCGGGCTGACCATCCGGCTCCGCGACGGTCTCCTCGGAGGTGGCGGACTTGTCGTCTTCGAGCTTGTCGACGATCTTTGACGCGGCCTGACGCAGTTCGTCGGAGATCTGCACCTCGGCCTGCGCCGCTGGAATCGAGTAGCTCGGCGGCCGCACTCCCAGTTCGCGAGCACGCTCCAGCAGTGCTGTCGAGTTGGCCGATTTGCGCATGAACCAGATCATTTTAGCGGATGTCTCCGGCGACGTCGGGGAAAACGACCTCAGCGGTCTTTTCGCAGATCCATCGGACGAAACGTCCAATCGCTTGAACACACGACGTCTCAAGATGATTCGACGCCCACGTCGCGACGTCCTGCACGCACTCGATCGACGACGTAGCGGGTCGCCTCGCACAGCAGCAGCAGCACCGTGGCAGCCGCCACCATGGGCGCGAGCACTTCCCAGGCCCCGTGCCAACGGACGCCTTCGATGCTTCCCGCCAGCAGGAAGCCCGACGCCGCGATGGCGGCGACGCCCGACAGCCAGCACAGTCCCGCGGGCAGGCGCGTCTCGCGCGAGGCGGGAGCGGACACCAGGGTCCAGCACAGCAGGACGAGCGCCAGCGGGAGTCCCACCCCCAACTCCGGGATGCTCGTCGCCGTTTCGGCGTCGAGGTCGCCGACTCCGAGCGCGATGCAGGTGAGAGCGCCGGCGGCCGCGCAGCAGAACATGTACGACGCCCGTGATTCCCAGGTCGAGTTCAGCCTGTCCCACACCCGTTTGGTGGTCCTCAGCGCCAGCAACCAGCCGAGCACGAGCACTCCGCTGACGATGCTCCCGGCAACCGCATAGACGAACCAGGTGTGATGAATACCCCACCCCAACGGCTTGACCCCGACGATCGCGGCCGCGTCGGCGACCGCCAGCAGGCCGAGCGTGAGCATGAACACCCTTACGCCGAGGAGCATCCTGGTGGCGTAGGGATGCTCGCTGAGACGCACAGCGAAGGCGAGCAGCAGCACGGGCACCACCAGCAACACCGCCGCGGCCACCTCGGGATGACTGTTGGCAAGATTGATGGGAGCAGCGATGTCATAGGCCCATAGCATCGCCACGATCAGCAATCCGGACAGCGTCGACAGCGAGAGAAAGCCACGGCGACCCACGTGCAGGTCGATCACCGCCGGTTGCATCTCGCTGACTTCCGCGCCGGACATGTACAGATGTGCGCTGTCGCCGTCGTTCTCCACCAATGCCTGGGAGGGCGCCTGCCGTGAGCCCCGTCGGCGCAGACGTGTGAACGGCGACAGGCGCTGGATCTCCAGTCCAAGAGGAGCCTCGACCTGCAGGTGATAGCTGTTGCTCCCTCGGATGTACGGCGTTGTCAAACCGACGCTCATCGCCGTCAGCCCGAGCGTGTTTCCGATCCGGTTGGCGACCCGCCCGAGCGTGGTTCTGGGATCCCAGTCGCCCGGCTCTGTGAGCTCGAACTCGTGCGTCAGACCGTCCTCGAGCACGGCTTCCACGTATATGGTGGTGTCTCGCTGCGGGCGAAGCTTCAGTGGACCGGCGGTGGCGTCGTAACGAAGCTTGACGATCCTCCGCTCCCCTCCGTGCCCGCGCAGCGGCAACCACACGAGCGAGTTCGCGGCGAGATCGCGCAACGCCTGCATGAACCACGCATAGCGCGGCTTCTCCTTGACGTCGGGATGCCGGCGCGTCAGCAGATCGTCGGCGACAAGCAGCGCCAGCGCCGCCTCCAGCCCGTCACGCCTTACGACCTCGGCCCAGGCGCGACGCAGGGGACGCGACGGCTCCTCGCCCGATAACCGGCGGCCCGCCTCGATCACGGCAGCCAGGGAGACCGTCGCATTTTCCCCGCGGGTCAGCAGCGGCAGCGAGCGGTCGGCCTCGTCGACGAAGTCGATGTAGGACGTTATTGGCTGCTTGGCCAGAATCGTAACGGGCATGAAGTAGAGGGAGCGCTCTCCGTCGTGCAAAGCGACGCATTCCGGCTCGCGGGGCAGCAGGACGTCGATCGTGATCCGCCGTCTGGCGGACTGGAGATTCTTGAGGCTGATCGTCTCTACGTGCCTGCGAACCCACGATGGCTCAAACAGCAGGTAGTGAGCACCGAGCCGCCCGAACTCCTTGAGCGTGGGATGAGCCGACCAGGTCGCCTCGGAAGGATCTCGCCGAGGCGAATCGCCTCCCCAGTCGTCCACCACCGGCCGGCCATCCGTATCCGTCCCGCCTGCCCGGGCTCGCGTGACGGTGGCGGCAGATGCGAATGTGGCAGACGTCGGCTGACCGTTGCCGCCCGCGGATGCGTCGAGCCTACCTGCATGGCCGTCGCGAGTGGCATTTGCGGCAGTCTCCTCATCCTCCTCCTCGTCCTCCTCGTCCTCGTCTTCCTCCTCGCCGCGTGAGAACCGGTCGAACAGAGCCACGATCTGAGCGCCTGCCTGCTGGCGTCGATGGGGGTTGAACGGTCCCCGCCGAGGCCATCCGATCGGCGATCCTCCCCTGACCCTCACACTCGCGTTCGCTGCGCGTCGGCGCAGTTGCGCAGGCTCCAGCCCGCTGGGCAGCAGCCGTTCGGGGCCAGTCGCCCCAGGCGTGGTCGCCTTTCGCGCAGGGAGCGAAAATACAGCTGCGTTGAACGCCGCCATCTGTCGAGACGTCCCATCTCGATCCATATTTATTCACAAATCCAAACTTTGTGAGTTTGCGAGACCCAAAAGACGTCGCGACCGACGCGGTCTCGCGATTGAGGTAGGCGATCGCAACCTGGCGAGCGAGCTACCGACGGCGCTCGAGCAGATCGTCCGCGGGAACCTCGCGCACAACACGAGCGGGGACGCCCATGACGACCGCGCGCGCGGGCACGTCGCGCGTGAGGAGCGCGCCGGCGGCGACGAATGCCTCCTCGCCGACCTCGACGCCCGGCGTGAGCACGGCGCCGCCGCCGATGCGGCACGCCCGTCGCAGCGTGGCGCCGCGCAGGGCGTAGCGGGAGTCGTGGCGGGCCATCGTGTCGTCGTTGGTGGTCATCGCGCAGGGGCCGACGAACACGTCGTCCTCGAGGAGCGAATGCGCGGTGATGTAGACGTTCGTTTGGATGCGCACGCGCGCGCCGATGGTGACGTCGTTGTCGAGCACGCTGCCCCGGCCGACGAGCGAGCCCGGGCCGATCGTGGAGCGCTCGCGCACGAACGACTGGTCGCCGAGGATCGCGCCCGCGCCGATGCTCGAACCGGCGAACACGATCGCCCCGGCGCAGACCGTGACGCGCTCGCCGAGCACCAGACGCCCCACCTCGCCCCGCGCAGACGAGCGACCGGAGAGTCGCGGGCGCCGGCCAAGGATCGCGTGGTCCTCGATCGCACAGCCGCCGCCGATGACGGTGTTGTCGTGCACGACGACGTATGCGCCGAAGGTGACATCCTCGCCGATCGTGACGTTCTCACCGAGCACCAGGCCGGGCGCCGCGCGTCGGGAGCGAGGCCTCGGCGCTCACAGCCGCACGACGTTTGCGGTCTCGCGAAAGAGCGCGTGACGCCGCGCAGGTCGACGACCAGGCGCGCGCGCCGGGCTAGCGAGCTCGTGATCGACGCTCGGGTGGGCGGTGACGATCAACGCGAGGTCGGCGTCGCGCGAGGGCGTCTTGCAGCGGCAGGCTGCGCAGGTCGAAGTCCGCCAGCGACGGCACGTGGGGGTCGTGGTAGCGCAACTCCGCGCCGAGGACGCGCAGCAGCTCGATGATCTTCAGCGCGGGTGACTCGCGGATGTCGCCGACGCCGGGCTTGTAGCTGACGCCGAGCACGGCGATGCGCGCGCCCTTGACCGGCAGCCCGGCGTCGTTGAGCGCGCGCTGGGTCTTGGCGACGCAGTGGTAGGGCATCTGCTGGTTGACCTTGCCCGCGAGCTCGATGAACTCGGTGGACATGTCGAACTCGCGCGCGCGCCAGCTCAGGTAGAAGGGGTCGACCGGCAGGCAGTGCCCGCCCATGCCCGGGCCGGGCGAGAAGGGCATGAACCCGTATGGCTTGGTCGCGGCCGCATCGACGACCTCCCAGATGTCGATGCCCATGCGGTCGGTGAGCATCGCCAGTTCGTTGACGAGCGCGATGTTGACCGAGCGGAAGATGTTCTCCAGCAGCTTCGTCAGCTCGGCCGCCTCGGGGCTGGAGACGCGCACGAGCGTGGTCGCACACCAGCCCATACAGCTGCTTCCGCGCGCTCGGCGCAGGCGTCGGTCAGCCCACCGATCACCTTCGGGGTGTTGCGCAGGGTGAAGTCGGTGCGACCCGGATCGACGCGCTCGGGCGAGAACGCCAGGTGGAAGTCGCGCCCGGCCGCGAGCCCGGACTCCTCCAGCAGCGGCGCGACGCGCTCGCGCGTCGTGCCGGGATAGGTGGTGGACTCGAGTACGACGAGTTGATCGGCGCTGCAGCACCTCGGCGAGCGCGCGCGTGGCAGTCGATCAGCGGCCCGAGATCGGGCTCGCGGTTGCGCGTCAGCGGCGTCGGCACGCACATCGAGCACCGCGTCGGCCTTCGCCAGTCCTGCGTAGCGCGTGGTCGCGTGGATACGCCCGGCGACCTCGCGCAGCTCCTCCGAGGAGACGTCCTCGATGTAGGAGTCGCCGGCCGTGATCGCCTCGATCTTGCGCGCGTCGACGTCGACGGCGACCACCTCGCAGCCCTGCGCGCGCGAAAGCCACCGCGAGCGGCAGGCCGACGTAGCCGAGTCCAATGACGCCGACGGTGGGCATCCAGGCGGCAGTCTAGGGCCTCGCTTGGACGCCCGCACGCGTTTTCGCGCGACGTTCCCGTCAGGAGCCGGTGGCGACGCCCCGCAGCAGCGCATGTCGGCCTGCACATGCGCTCCACCAGCTGCTGGAAGGCCACGCGCGGCTCCCAGCCCAGCAGCCCGCGCGCCTTGGCGGGTCGCCGACGCTGGGTGTGCTCTCGGCCGGGCGCATGAGCGCGGATCGACGCGCAGTAGCGCTCGGCATCGAGGCCGACGCAGGCGAACGCGGTATGTGCAGTTCGGCGACGGTGTGTGCGACCCAGCTGGCCAGCACGTAGTCGTCGGGGCGATCCTGCTGGAGCATCAGCCACGCTCCGTGCATGATGTCGCCCGCGAACGACCAATCGCGCACGGCGGACAGGTCGCCGAGCGTCAGCTCCTGCTCAGCCCGAGCGAGATCGCCGCGGCGGCGCGAGTGATCCGGCGCGTGACGAACTGCTCGGGGCGGCGCTCGGACTCGTGGTTGAAGACGATGCCCGAGCTGGCGTGCAGGCCGTCGTGCGCGCGCAGCAGCCCGACGAGCTGATGAGCCGCGAGCTTGGCGACCGCGTAAGGGGCGCTCGGGCGGCACGCGTGTCCTCGCGCTGGGGGCTCTCGCGCGCCTCGCCGAAGATCGCGCCGGAGGCAGACACGAACACGCGCGTCGGTCGGGACCGAGCTCGCGCACCGTCTCGAGGATCGTCGCGGCGGAGCCGGCGATCGCGCGGAACGTCTCGCTCGGCCGCGCCCACGAGTCGGGCACGAACGACGGCGCGGCGAGATGGTAGATCTCGTGCGGGCGCACACCCGCGATCGCCTCACGCAGCGTGGCCGGCGTCCAGCAGATCGCCGCGCACCAGCTCGATCTGTGCGAGCAGGTGCTCGGAGCAACCGAGCGAGCCCTGCGCCGCGATCCCCGGCGGACGACGGATCGCGCACGACCCCCGTGACCTCGTACCCCTTTGCAAGCAGCAGCTCGGCCAGGAACGAGCCGTCCTGTCCGGAGATGCCGGTGATCAGGGCGCGTCGGCTCGGCTGAGATGGCGAACACGGCCTGCAGCTTATGCCCTCGCCGCCGGTCTCGGTGACGCCCCCGCCGGACGAGCCTACCTCGCGGGCGGTGCCGTTGTAAACGTCGGCTAGCCCGCGCGCGACGACATCCGGCGCGCATACCGCCCGGACCCGCTCCGACCGCACGCTGCCGGCCGCCGGGTCCGCCAGCACGCGAGCGATCGCCTCGGCCAACGCGGGCGCGTCGCCGGGCGCCGCCAGGCACGACTCGTCCACCAGCTCGGGTAGCGCTCCGACCCGACTGGCGGCAACCGGCAAACCGCACGCCATCGCCTCGGCTGCGGCCATCCCGAACGTCTCGGCCGAGCGCGAGGGCACGAGCGCGATCGACGCGCCCGCGCGCAGGCGAGCCAGCTCGGCGTCGTGGACATGCCCGACGAAGCGCACGTCGCCCTCGCCGGCCAGCTCGCGCAGCGCGGGCAGCTCGGGACCGTCGCCGGCCACGACCAGCGCGATGCCGGCGAGACGGCAGGCGGCGATCGCGACGTCGACGCCCTTCTCGGGCGCCAGTCGCGCGACGACGAGCGCGTACGACCCAGGGGAGCGCGCTGTCTCCGATTGCGACTCCGCCGGCTCAGTCCGCGACGGTCGCGTGGCGTGCGACAGCGCCCGCACGGGCGGCGCCAGGACGTGGACGCGCTCCCACGGCAGCGGCGCGCCGAGCGCGCGCAGGCGCTCACGGGCGAACACGCTGGGCACGATCAACGCGTCGGCCTGCGCGATCAGGCGATCGCTGACACAGCGACAACGCCGCGCCGTAGGCAGCCGCCTCGGGCAGGCTCCCGCGACAGTGCAGGCGCACGCCGGGAAGCGTGTCGCGGCCGTGACAGCGCGTGCACTCCGCTCCGCGCGTGAAGCACACGCCGATCGCGCAGACGAGGCGGTACTGGTGCAGGTGCAGCACGACGCGCGCCCCGGCCTCCCGCGCGGCGGCGAGCGCGCGCCAGCCGAGCGTCGGGTGCAGGTTGTGGGCGTGCACGACTCGGGCGCCGCTGAGGCGGACCGCGCGCGCGACGTCGCCGGGCTGCAGTCCCCCGCGCAACAGCCCGGCCGCCGCTCGACCGCGCCCGAGCGAGGCCGAGTCGCGCGCGAGCAGCTCGGCGGGCTCGCGTAGGTGCTCGCGCACGAGCCATTGCAGGTCCGCGACGGTGCGCTCCTCGCCACCGGTGGTGCGGTACTGGCTGTGCAGGAATAGGACCATCGCCGGATCAAACCTAGACTCTGCCAGGCATGAGTCCCGACGAGCCCCCCTCCGCCTCGATCGTGATTCCCACGCGCGGGCGCCCGGCATACCTGGAGGTGGCGCTCTCCTCGATCGTCCCCCAGGCGCGTGCGGTGGGCGCGGAGGTGCTCGTGATCGACGACGCCGGCGACTCGCCTGAGGCTCGCGAGCAGGCACGGCGGCTGCGGCGCGCGATACGAGCCGCACGAGCGCGAGCTGGGGCTGAACGTGGCGCGCAACACGGGCGTCGAGCGCTCGGACGGCGAGCTGGTGGTGTTCGTGGACGACGACGTCGAAGCGCGCCCCGGCTGGCTGGACGCATTGCTCGCGGGCGCGCGTGAGCATCCCGATGTGGATGTGTTCGCGGGACGGATCAGACCGCGCCTGGAGGGCCACCGCCGCGCACGTGCGGCCGCGAGGAACCGCCGATCACGACGCTGGACCTCGGCGAGCACGACACCGACGCGCGCTACGCGTGGGGCGCGAACATGGCGATTCGGCGCGGTGCGCTGGAACGGGTGGGGACGTTCGACGTGACGCTCGAGCACGGCGGCGACGAGCAGGAGTGGCAGGACCGGCTGCGCGCGCGCGAGCCCGGCGCGCGCGTGCTGTATGTGGCGGGCGCCGCGGTCGATCACCGCCGCACCGGTGCAGATGCGCGGCTGGGCGCGCTCGCGCGAGGACAGCACATGCGCGGGCCGAGCCGCGCGGCGGTTCGACGCACGGCGTGGACAGGCGCCTTCGCCCGTCCGCGAGCTCAGGACGCTGGCCGGCTGCACGTGGCACGTCGTGCGCCGCGGGTGCCCGGCGGGGCTGACGATGGTCACGCACAGCGCCGGGCGCGTGCGCGAGACCGTACGGGAGCGTGCCAGCGGCGTCGGCATTGCGGCGGAGGACGGCGGCAAGACTCGCGGACCGGCGAGCACGAACAGTGGGGCGAGCGCCGGCAACGGGGACGCGGGTGGCGGGGACGCGGACTTCTTGTCCGGCACGAGCGGGACGGTAGGGGGTGTAGACGCGGTGCTGCGCGGCGTGCGCGATGGCGCCGCCGAGGCGTGGGAGATCGTGAACGCGAGGCGGTTGCGCCTGAACCTCGCGGCGCATCACGAGCCGCCGCTGCGCAGGGTGCTCGCCATCGGCGTGGTCCGCCCCGAGCACGCAGCGTTGGCGGGAGACATTCGCGCGGAGCTGCTGCGCTCCAGGCACGAGGTCGAGCTGCGCACGTGCCCGCCGGGCGAGCTGGGGAAGTTCCAGAACCTCAACCGCCTGCTGGCCGCGCATCCGCCCGGCGAGCGCGACTGGCTGCTGGTCGTGGACGATGACGTCGAGCTGCCGCGAGGATTCCTCGACAGGCTGCTGTTCCTGTGCGAGCGATTCGAACTGCGGCTCGCCCAGCCGGCGCACCGATTGCGCTCGCACGCAGCGTGGGCGGTGACCCGGCGCCGACCGGGGAGCGTCGTGCGGGAGACCGAGCTTCGTAGAGATCGGACCGGTGACCGCGTTTGCGCGCGCGACGTTCGAGGAGCTGCTGCCGTTCCCCGAACTGCGCATGGGCTGGGGGCTGGACGCGCACTGGGCCGCGCTCGCCCGCGAACGCGGATGGCGCCGCGGCGTGGTCGACGCCGTCGCGATCGGCCACCGTGCGGCGCCCGCCGCCGATGCGTACTCGCGCGAGACGGCCGTCGCGGAGGCGCGCGAATTTCTCGCGCGGCGACCATATGTGCGCGCCGCTGAGCTGGGACGAACCCTGACGACGCACCGCCACTGGTGAGATCCGGCATCCAACACCCGCCCCTGTGCGCAACCGCCATGTCAAGACCGGCCTTGTCCCCGGCGCCAAGACAGGCCTCCCCACCTGCGCCAGGACCAGCCGCAGCCCTCACTGCGCTGCGAGGAACGGCGTGAAGGTCGCGGTCGTAGCCGAGTTCTACCCGAGCCGCCGCGATCCGGTGCTCGGCGTGTGGGCTCACCGCCAGGCGCTGGCCGCCCGCGATGCGGGCGCGGAGGTGCGGGTGCTCGTGCTGCACCGCCTCGTCCCGCCACGGGCCGCACTGCGGGAAGGACCCGACGCGGTGGCCCGAGAGCTGGGCGCTCGCGTACGCGAGCCGCGCTCACAGACGCTCGACGGACTGGAGGTCTCCTACGTCTCCTACGTCTCCCCGCCACGCTCACGCGCATACGCGAGCTGGAGCGCGTGGGCGGCGCCCGCGCTGGGACTCGCCCTGCGCAGGCTGCGGCGCACGTTTGCGTTCGACCTCGTACATGCCCACAATGCTGTTCCCGCCGGCGACGCCGTGCGCAGGGCGCGCGTGGGTGTGCCGCTGGTGGTGTCGGTGCACGGCGGAGACGTGCTGCACACAGCAGCGCCCGCACCGCGGGGAAGCGCCGCGGGTGCCCAGGCGGTCGCGCGCGGACTGGGCGCGGCGCGGCTGACGCTGGCCAACAGCCAGGGCATCGCCGGGCTGTGCCGCGCGCACGGAGCGGGCGAGGTGCGGGTCGTGCACCTCGGCGCCGACCTGCTCGACTCGCCGCGCGTCCCCCGGCGCGAGGGTGCCCCGCCGACGCTCGTGACGGTGGGGCATCTGGTGGCGCGAAAGCGCCACGCCGACGTGCTGCGCGCGCTGGCGGTCCTCGGGCGCAGCCATCCCACGCTGCGCTACGAGATCGTCGGCGACGGTCCCGAGCGGATCGCGCTGGAAGGGCTGGCGGCGCGGTTGGGCATCGGCGACCGGGTGGACATGCGCGGAGCGCTGCCGCCATCGCGGGCGCTGGAGCGGGCGCGGGCGGGCACGCTGTTCGTGATGCCCTCGACCGAGGAGGCGTTCGGCGTCGCCTACATCGAGGCGATGGCCGGAGGCGTCCCCGCGATTGGCTGCCGGGGCGAGGCCGGGCCGGAGGAGATCGCCGCGGCGGGCGACGGGTTCGTGCTCGTGCCCCCGGGCGACGTCGAGCGGCTGTCCCAGCGCATCGACGAGCTGCTGTCGGACCCCCACCGGCTGCGCGAGGCCGGCCAGCGGGCTCGGGAGAGCGTCGCCGCCGGGTTCACCTGGGAGCACTGCGGCCACCAGACGCTGATCGCCTACGAGCAGGCGTTGCACGCCGCGCGATGAAGCCCGTCCTGTTCGTCACCGGACACGCCCCGCCGGACCGGGTGGGCGCGTTCGCGGCACTGCACGAGCGCGAGAGCATCGAGGTGGCGCTGTACGGGGGACGCTCCCTGCATGGGCCGAGTGTGCCTGGCGCACTCGGGGAGAGCACCGAGCCACCGAGCGCCGTGCCGCACGCGGAGCTGCCCTTTCCACACCGGCATGTGCGCCAGCGAGAGACGGCCCGGCTGGGGGGCAGCGGCGAGTACCGCGCGGTCGTCTGCTCCACCGGCGGACGCGTGGCGCTGCCGTGCACGTGGGCGGGTGCCCGCCGCGGGGGCGTGCCGCTGATCCTGTGGACGTCGCTGTGGGCGCACCCGCGCAGCGTCCCGCACCTGCTCAGCTACCCCGCGCTGCGCCGGCTGTATCGCTCGGCTGACGCGGTCGTGACGTACGGTCCGCACGTCAGTGCATACGTGCGAGCGCGGGGGGCGCGCAACGTGCACGTCGCCCCGCAATCGGTCGACAACGCGTTCTGGAGCGCTCCCGTCACCGCGCGCCCGAGCGATCCCGCGTGGCCCGGTGAGGCGCAGCTGAAGTTCATGTTTGCGGGACGGCCAGACCGGGAAAAGGGAGTTGGGACGCTGATCAGGGCCTGGCAGAGGTCGGACCTGCATGCGTTGTCCGCCGCGCTCGTCCTCGTCGGCGTGGGATCCAGCCCCCCTTGGGTCCCACCCGGCGGCGCGGTGGACCCACCACGAGAGAGCGGAGCGCGTCGACGGGCGAGCGGAGCGCGGCCATGGGCGAGGCGGCGTCCGCGAGCTGGAGCGTCGTGGCCAGAGAATCTGCCGGCGGGTGCGTCGGCGCCGGGCATCAGCTGCATCGATCCCGTGTCTCCGGGGCAGCTGCGCGAGATGTACGCGGACGCCGACGTCCTGGTTGTCCCCTCGATCCGCACGCGCACGTTTCGCGAGCCGTGGGGGCTGGTCGTCAACGAGGCGATGAACCGCGGCCTGGCGACGATCTCGAGCGACGCCGTCGGGGCGGTCGCGGGGGGGCTGGTGCGCGACGGGCGCAACGGCCTGGTCGTGCCGGCCGGGGACAGCGACGCGCTCGCGGAGGCGATGGCTCGCCTGGCCGGGGACGGCGAGCTGCGCGCCCGCCTGGGCGCCGCCGGAGCGGCAGACGTGGGGCCTGCACCCATGAGGCTTGGGCCGCGGGATTCTCTGACGCCCTGGCAACCGTCGGACTCTCCCGGACGCGTTGCTAGCTTTTGGGTCTTCGCGCCGCCTCCATGCGAGGCTCAGCCATGAGCAAGATCCGTCCACATCACGCGCTCCTCCTGCCGGCCACGCTCGCGGCGCTGATGTCGTTCGCGGGATCCCCCGCGCGGGCAGACGTCGGCGAAGAAGTCATTCGACGCTGCACCCATGCCGAATCGCTGAGCGGATTCAGCCAGAAGCAGTACAGGGAAGCGCTGAAAGACCTGAGCGCGGGGACCGAAGAGTATTCGAACTGCGCCCAGCTCATCCGCCAGGCGCAGCTGGCGGCGGCCGGCGCGGGACACGGCGGCGGCTCGGGCGGCGGCACGGCGACGCCGGCCGCGAGCGGCACCTCGCCGACGCCATCCGAGCGCCGGGCGATCGCCCACGCACCCACCGCCGGCTCAGCCCCGCTGCAGGTCGGCACCGAGACGATCCATCCGGGCGTCGTCCACGCCGACGTCGCCTCGGCGCTCAGCTCGCTGCCGACCCCCCTGCTCGCGACCGTCGCATTCCTGACGATCTGCCTGCTGGCGGCGGCCGGCGCGGGCATCCGCAACCACGTCCGGAATGTCCGCCGTCCCGACTGAGCAGCGACCCGCGCTGGGGGCGACCCCGCCGCTGGGGGCGCCTGCGCCGGCAGCGTCCGGGACCGGGGCGCCGGGGACGACGGGACGGCGGCTGCTGCGCGCGGACGCGCTGTGGTGGCCGACGCTGCTCACCGCGGGGGTGGCGTGTCTGGTCACGTTCCTGGCCAAAGGCGGGCTCAACCTCGAATCGATGACGACCACGGAGATCGTGCTGACGCTCGCCTCCGGTGTGGCGGTCGCGGTCGCGGTCGTGCTGACACCCGCCGCGCGGTCGCTCCTGGAGGGACCCAAGCACGGCCTGTGGCCGGTCGCGCTGCTGATCGCGTTCACCGCGCTGAGCGGACTGTCGGTCGTGTGGTCGGTGCAACCGGACGCCAGCTGGCAGGACGCGGGGCGGCTGCTCGCCTACAGCGGCGTGTTCGGCGCGGCGGTCGCGCTGGTGCGCCTCGCGCCCGATCGCTGGCCGGCGATCCTCGGAGGGCTGACGCTCGCGGGCACGATCGTGTGCTCCTACGCGCTGGCGACGAAGGTGTTCCCGGGCAGGCTCGCGCCGGCGGTCACCTACGCGCGGCTGGAGGAACCGTACGGCTACTGGAACGCAATCGGCCTGACCGCCGCGATGGGCGTCATCGGCTGCCTGTGGCTGGGGGCGCGCCGCTCCGGGCACGCGCTGCTCAGCGCGCTGGCATACCCCGCGATGGGCGTCATGGGGGTGACGCTGATGCTCGCCTACTCGCGCGGCGCGCTGGTGGCGCTGGCGATCGGCGTGGCGCTGTGGCTGTGCATCGTGCCGCTGCGCCTGCGCGGCGCGGCCGTGTTGATCGTCGGCGGGCTGGGGGCGGGGGCGGTCGTGGGCTGGGACTTCTCACGGCACGTGCTGACGACCGACAACATGCCGCTGGCTCAGCGCGCCACCGCCGGCCACCAGCTGGGAGTGCTGCTGCTCGTGATGGTCCTGCTGCTCGCCATTGCGGGAATCGCGATCGGGTTTCTCACCAGCAGACGTCCGCTCTCGCGTGCGACGCGCACCCGCGCCGGGGCGATCCTGCTGACGCTGATCGCGCTCGCGCTGGTTGGGTTCGCGGGCGCGCTCGCCCACAGCCATCGCGGCTTCACCGGCAGCATCTCTCACGCGGTCGACACCCTGACGAATCCCAACGCGAAGGTGCCCCCGAACTCCCCGGGCCGACTGACCGCGGTGGCGAGCGTGCGCGCGCGCTACTGGAAGCAGGCGCTTGAGGTGTTCGAGGCCAATCCCGTCGTGGGCGTGGGCGCCGCCGGCTACGAAACGGCGAGCCTGCGCTACCGCACGGTGCTGCTGGAAGTCAAACACGCGCACGGGTTCGTCGTGCAGACGCTCGCCGACCTGGGCGCGATCGGCCTCGCGCTCGCACTCGCGCTGCTGTTCACGTGGATGGCCGCCGCCGGGCGTGCGACGCACCCGTTCAACCGCCGCTGGACGAGCTGGCGCGCGTGGCTGAACGTCCGCGCCGGCGCGCACCCGGGCTGGCGGCGTGCGCCCCAGCCATACACGCCTGAGCGCATCGGCATGCTCAGCATGTTGTGCCTGGTGGTCGTCTTCGGCGTGCACTCGCTGGTGGACTGGACCTGGTACGTGCCGGGCGACGCGTTCGTGGCACTGCTGTGCGCCGGCTGGCTCGCTGGCCGAAACGGGGACCGATTGGGGAGACACTCGCTCCGCTCGCATCCCCAAATCGGCCAGCGCCAAAGACGCGTGTCTCCCGGCTACGGTCGCGGCCCGCTGGACGCCCGCAGCAGCGACTCCACGCCCACCCGCGAATGGTCGGCCGCCGCGACCGCGGCCGCGGCGGCTGCGAGACTCGACACGGAGACGGGCGGCGCATCGGCGTTCGCGCCGGCGGTCCCCGGGGGAGCGCCAGCGCCGGGCGAATCGCGCGCGGACGCTGGAACGCGCCGGCCACGGTCGCTGGGGGAGATCGGACCGATGCGTGTCGGCGTGGCCACTGCCGCGGTGATCGCCGCCCTGCTGGCGGCCTGGTCGCAGTGGCAGCCCCAGCGCTCGGTCGACGCTTCGCAGGAAGCGCTCGCGCTGCTGAGCACCAACCCCCATGCCGCCCTGGCCAAGGCACAGACGAGCGTCGCGCGCGATCCGCTGTCGGCGCAAGCGCTGATCGTGCTCTCGGCGGTGCAGCAGTCCGCGGGCGAGCCCGCGCTGGCGAAGGCGACGCTGCAGCGGGCGGTGCGCCTGCAGCCGTCGAACCCGCAGACCTGGCTCGCGCTGGCCCGGCACGATCTCTCAAGCGAACCGGCGGTCGCCCTGAAGGAGCTGCAGGCGGCGATCTATCTGAACCCCGAGTCGATCGCCCCCGAAGCGATCGCTCCTCCCTACGCCAACCCCGAATCGGTCGAAATCTACAACGACTACGTTCAGGCGCTGCGGGCCACCGGCTCGGCCGGTGTGGGGAGCGCGTCCCCTGCAAGACGACACGCTGGGGCGCTCGGCGCGGCAGGTGTGCACACACCAGGGAGGCACGTCCCAGCCGGTGGCGCGGAGAGTGCCGCCGAGCGGCTGAGCGCCGTCGAAAAAGCGTCTACCAGCGCGATCGCACGGCCCGGCTCAGCAGCAGCCGCCGCGCGCCGGGCGGCCCGGCGGCGGCGTGCACTGAGACTTCTTGAAAGCCCAGCTCGCCGAGCAGTCGGGTGAGCGAACCGCGCGTGTAGAAGCGCAGGTGGTCGGCGCGCGGGTCGAAGTGCGCTTCGAACGCGCGCCGCGACAGCGCCAGCCACAGCACCCGCAGGCGCCCGTGGTCGGGCGTGCTCAGCAGCAGCCGGCCGCCCGGGCGCAGCACGCGGCGCAGCTCCGACAGCCAGGCAACCGTGTCGGCGACGTGCTCGATCGTCTCCCCCGCCCAGACCGCGTCGAGGCTCGCGTCCTCCATCGGCCACGGCCCGTCGGCTTCCATCAGCCGCAGGTCCAGGTCGGGGTCACGCTCGCGGGCGCGCCGCAGCGGCTCCTCGGCGACGTCGATCCCCACGACATGCACTCCGGCACGGGCGAGCTCGGACGCGAACCAGCCCTCGCCGCAACCGACGTCGAGCACGTGCTCTCCCGCGGCGACGTGATTCAGCAGGAACCGCTGGCGCAGCTCGAGCTCGGGCGGCGGTGAGCCGACGGGCACGCCCCGCCAGAGCGCCTCGTGGTATGCACGCGATGACATTGGCCGCGAAGGCTAACCGCGTGCAGCACCACTGTCATCTCTGCACAACCCCGCGCGAACCGTCTATGTTGCATCGGTGCACGTTCGGATTGCGCCCGCCCGCTGGGCAGGGCTCGGGATTCACGGCAGGACGTCCGCATGAGGGTCGCGTTCGACAGCCGCCCGTCAGCGGATCCGCGTGGCGTCGGACGGTATGCGCGCTGCCTGCTGCGCGCGCTGCGCGACACCGCGGGCGCGCGCGGGGAGATCGTCGAGACCCATCGCCCGCGCCGTGCCGACGTGTTTCACGCGCCGTGGATGCAGGGAGCGATGCTGCACAGCCCCTGCCCGATGATCGTGACCATCCACGACCTCGACGCACTCACCCGCCCCAGCGAGCTGTTGCGCGGCGGCGGCATCCACTTGCGTATGCGCCATCTCGCCGTGCGGCGCGCGACTCATGTGATCGTCCCCACCGAGGTGCTCGCCCACGAAGCCGTCGCCGAGCTCGGCTTCGAGCGCGAGCACGTGGTCGTGATCCCTGAGGCGCCCGATCCGGCGGCCGATGCTGGCCGGCCGGCGTGGACCTGGCAGGACGTCGGACGCGAGACCTGGCGCGTCTACGAAAACGCCCTGGCGCGACCGGAACGCCCGTGTGTGGGCAGGCTCGGCAGGCGCCGCGACGGGAGATGACCGCAGTGCTCCACGCGCGGGAGAGGCGGGCCACTTCCGGATCTGCCCTCGCTGAGGAGCAGATGAGTCAGTAGGCGCCGCGGCGGGAGATGACCGCGGGAATCGTCTTCAGCAGAATCGTCAGGTCGAGCGCCAGCGACCAGCGCTCGAGGTAGATGAAGTCCAGGTGCACGAGGTCGTCGAAGTCGAGCTCCGAGCGACCTGAGACCTGCCACAGCCCGGTGATCCCGGGCAGCACGAGGTAGCGCTTGCGGTGCCACTCTTCGAGCATCTCGTAGTCGCGCTCAGGCAGCGGTCGCGGCCCGACGAGCGACATCTCGCCGCGGATCACGTTCACCAATTGGGGAAGCTCGTCCAGCGAGAACCGCCGCAGCATCCGCCCGACGGGCGTCAGGCGAGGGTCGTCGCGGATCTTGAACAGCGCCCCTGAGGCCTCGTTCAGCTCGTCCAGGTCGGCCTGGCGCTGCTCGGCGTCGGTGTGCATCGTGCGGAACTTCAGGCACGCGAACGGGCGCTGGCCGATGCCCCGGCGGGTGGAGCGGAACACCGCCGGTCCGCGCGAGGTCATGCGCACGGCGAGCACGATCAGCGCCAGCAGCGGGCTGAGCACGATCAGCAGCAGCGTCGCTCCGATCAGGTCGAACGTGCGCTTGAGGGCGAAGTCGACGCCCTCGAACACGGGCGGTCCCAGCTCGAACAGCGGCACCCGCTGACCGGGCACGAACTCGGCGCGGTGGATCAGGATCTCCATCGTCGACGGAGCGATCCGCACGCGCACGCCCCGCCGGTGGCACTGGTCGACCAGCTCGACCGCCTCGACCTGGGGGAAGTCCGAGTCGGCGATGATCACCTCGTCGATCCGCTCGCTGCCCAGCACGCCGGCCAGATCCTCGAGCGCGCCCAGCGAACGCAGGCCGGGCGCGTCCAGGGGGCGCAGCGAGATGTACCCGACGACGTCCAGCGGCGCGTGGTGGGCGCCCTCGCCGAGCGCGTGGGCGACGTCGCGGATGTGCGTGCCCGTGCCAATCAGCATCGCCCGGCGCCGGTAGCCGGCGGCGCGCAGCAGCACGCCCGTGACCGACTCGTACACCGCCCGCAGGCCGGACACGTACAGCAGCGCAAACGCGAGCGAGCCGTAGAAGATGTAGAAGCTCGAGAACTGTTCGCCGCTGATCACCGCGAATATCAGCGCGACGAACGCGACCTGGAACAGAGCCGCCACGATGCGCGAGAGCCCGGGCCGCTGCGAGCGCGCCGCATACAGCCCCGAGCGGGCGAACAGCAGCGCCGTCAGCAGATAGGCGAACGGGACGAAGTGCCGGGTCTCTTCATACACGTGCGTCGCATTGAGACTGCCCAGCACCACTTCCTTGAGCACCAGCGCGGTGTATATCGCCAGCGCCACCCCCACGAAGTCGAGCGCCAGCAGCGACACGACACGACCGGCGCGGCGGGCGGTGTCCATGCGCAGCAGCAGCGACATCGCCGGCGGGCGCTTGCTGCGCATGTCGCGATCGGAGTGCTCCCTGCGCGCCGTGGTCTCCGACATCACCGTCCGCGCCGTCGGTGCGCCCGCCCCCGGTGGCTGCGGGCGCACGAACCTGGGCGGCCGATCATGCGCCGGCGCGGACGGGCTGCGCGGGGTGGGCGGAGCGGACGTTCTCGTGGAACGTGGTCCCATCTCTCTGCTCACAACGCTTCAGACTCGCAGATGTAGCGGTCGTTGGCGATGCGGACGCCTTCTGACGCGATCCGAGCGCGATTCAGCGAGGTCCGTCGCCGACGAGCACCGCGGCGCCGGACTGCTCGATCGTTCGCGCAAGGCCCTCCCGCAGGGGCACCTCCGGAGACCAGCCGAGCAGCTCCTGAGCCAGGGCGATGTCGGGCCGGCGCTGCTTGGGATCGTCGACCGGCAGCGCCTCGTGCACGATCTCAGAGCTCGACTCCGTCAGCTCCTTGACGGTCTCGGCCAGTTCGAGCAGCGTGAACTCGTCGGGATTGCCGACGTTAACGGGGTCGTGATGCCCGGACTCGGCCAGCGCGATGATGCCCCGAATCAGATCGCTGACGTAGCAGAACGAGCGCGTCTGGCTGCCGTCGCCGAACACCGTCAGCGGTCGATTCGCGAGCGCCTGGCGCAGGAACGTCGGGATCGCGCGTCCGTCGTGCGGGCGCATGCGCGCGCCGTAGGTGTTGAAGATCCGCACAATCGCCGTGTCCACGCCCTGCTGGCGGTGATAGGCCATCGTCAGCGCCTCCGCATAGCGCTTGGCCTCGTCATACACCCCGCGCGGGCCAATCGGGTTGACGTGCCCCCAGTAGCTCTCCGTCTGCGGATGCTCCTCCGGGTCGCCATACACCTCGCTGGTCGAGGCGATCAGAAAGCGCGCGCGATGGGCCTTCGCCAGGCCGAGCGTGTGGTGGGTGCCGTAGGAACCCACCTTCAGCGTGTGCAGCGGCAGTCGCAGATAGTCGATCGGCGAGGCCGGCGAGGCGAGGTGGTAGACGTAGTCGATCGGCTCCTCGACGTAGTAGGGCTCGATGATGTCCACGCCCAAGTGCAAGAACCGCTCGGGGTCGCGGATGTGCTCGATGTTCCGCAGCGAGCCCGTCTCGAAGTTGTCCGCGCAGATCACCCGGTGCCCGCGCGCCAGCAGCTCGTCGCACAGATGCGATCCCAGGAATCCGGCGCCACCGGTGACCAGACAGGTTGGCACGGGCCGGAGGATAGCCATGCTCGCGGCGTGATCCCACACAGACCTCCACCCGCAGGGCCGCACCCGCCCTCGTCCGCTCAGCAGGACCGCTGTCGAAAGCGCCGCATTGCGCGCACGCGTGCAGCGACGGACTCGGCCGCTCGACTCCTCATCGCCGCCGTCTCGCTCCCCAGACAGCCCGCACGCGCGCCGCGCGCGCCGCCGGCACTTATCATCTGGCTCATGGCCACCACCGAGGAGCACCTGACCGTCGCGCCGATCGTCGGGCCCGACGATCCCCGCCGGTTCACCGACTCGGGCATCGAGATCGCAGAGCTGTACACCGAGTCCGACCTGCCCGACGACCTCGACCTGGGCGATCCGGGCGCGTATCCGTACACCCGGGGCGTGCACCGGGAGATGTATCGCAAGCAGACCTGGACGATGCGCCAGTACGCGGGCTACGCGTCGGCGAAGGAGTCCAACGAGCGCTACCGCTACCTGCTCTCCAAGGGCTCCACCGGCCTGTCGATGGCCTTCGACCTGCCCACCCAGCTGGGACTCGACTCCGACGATTCGCGCTGCCTTGGCGAGGTCGGGCGCACGGGCGTGGCGATCGACACGATCGAGGACATGCGCACCGCCTTCGACGGGATACCCCTGGATCAGGTGTCCACCTCGATGACGATCAACGCGCCGGCCGCCTGCCTGCTGCTGCTGTACGAGCTCGTCGGCGAGGAGCAGGGCGTGGGCAGCGAGCAGCTGCGCGGCACGACGCAGAACGACGTGCTCAAGGAGTACATCGCACGCGGCAACTACATCTACCCGCCCGTGCCGACGATGCGGCTGACGACCGACCTGTTCGCCTACTGCCATGAGCGTGTGCCGCGCTGGAACACGATCTCGATCTCCGGCTATCACTTCCGCGAGAAGGGCTGCTCGGCCGTGCAGGAGGTCGCCTTCACGCTCTGCTCGGGCATCGCGTACGTGACGGCCGCGATCGAGAAGGGTCTCGACGTGAACGAGTTCGCCCCGCGCCTGGCCTTCTTCTTCAACGGTCACAACAACGTCTTCCAGGAGGTCGCCAAGTTCCGCGCCGCCCGGCGCATGTGGGCGCGGATCATGCGCGAGCGCTTCGGCGCCACCAACCCGAAGGCCACGATGCTGCGCTTCCACACGCAGACCGGCGGCGTCACGCTGACGGCGCAGCAGCCGGAGAACAACATCGTGCGCGTCGCCCTGCAGGGCTTTGCGGCGGTCTGCGGGGGCACCCAGTCGCTGCACACCAACGGCTTCGACGAGGCGCTCGCGCTGCCCACCGAGCACGCCGCCAAGATCGCCCTGCGCACGCAGCAGATCCTCGCCAACGAGTCCGGCGCCGCCGACACCGTGGATCCGTTCGCGGGCTCCTACTTCGTGGAGTCGCTCACCGACGAGATCGAACTGCGCGCGAACGAGCTGATCGCGAAGGTCGACACGCTCGGCGGCTCGGTCAACGCGATCGAGTTCATCACCGGCGAGATCGACGAGTCCGCCTGGGGCTATCAGGAGCGCTATCGCATCGGCCAGGACGTCGTCGTCGGCGTGAACGCGTTTCAGGAGGAAGACCTCGAGGTCCCCGACCTGCTGCGCGTCGATCCTGAGTCAGAGCGCGAACAGCTCGCCCGGCTGAGCGCCTTCAAGGCCGACCGCGACCAGGAGCTCGTAGCGCGACGGCTGGAGGAGCTGCGCGAGGTGGCGCGCGGAGCGGAGAACCTGCTGCCGGCGATCCGCCAGGCGCTGAAGGACCGCTGCTCGATCGGCGAGGTCTGCGGGGCGATGCGCGACGTGTTCGGACGCTACGCCCCCACCTTCTAATAGGCTGCTCCCGTGCTCGTAGCCGTCGCCTTCTACGAAGTCGTCCTCGCCCTGCACATCCTCGCCGTCGTCTTCGCCTTCGGGGCGACGTTTGCCTATCCCGTGCTGCTTGGCGCCGTCACCAAGGCCGACCCGCGCGCGCTGCCCGCGCTGTATCGCGCGCTGCACGCGATCAGCCAGCGCGTGATCATGCCCGGGGTCGCTGCGATCGTCGTGTTCGGCATCTACCTCGCCTCGCACCTGCACCTGTGGCACGCCTTCTTCGTGCAGTGGGGCATCGGCGTCTCGATCGTCATCGGCGCCGTCGAGGGCGCCTACCTGGGACCGCGCGAGAAGCGCCTGATCGAGGCCGCCGATCGGGACGTCGCGGCCGGCGGCGGGGGCGAGCTGACATTCGGCGCCGAGCACGACTCGCTCGTGCGCCAGGTCGGCGGAGTCGGTGCATTGATGGATCTGCTCGTGGTGGTCACCATCTTCTTCATGGTGCTCCACACCGGCGCCTGACCGTCCTCACGCGGGCTCGTGCTCGCAGTACCCTGACTGCATGAGTGAGAGCTACCGAGTCGCCGTCGTCGGCGCCACCGGGCAGGTCGGCACGTTGATGCTGGCGCTGCTGCGCGAGCGGGGATTTCCGGCGCGCGAGATCGTCCCGTTCGCATCCGAGCGCTCACTCGGGCGCGAGCTGGAGGGCGGCCTGATCGTGCAGGGTCTCGACGAGGAGTCGATCCAGGAATTCGACCTTGCGCTGTTCTCCGCCGGCGGCGCCACCTCGGGAGAGTGGGCGCCGCGGTTCGCGGACGCGGGTGCGGTCGTGGTCGACAACTCCTCGCGCTGGCGCATGCACGAGGAGGTGCCGCTCGTCGTCAGCGAGGTCAACCCCGAAGCGCTCGCCGAGCACCGCGGGATCGTCGCCAACCCGAACTGCTCGACGATGCAGATGGTCGTCGCGCTGGCGCCGCTGCACCGCGAGGCCGGGATCGAGCGCCTGGTCATCAGCACCTACCAGGCCGTGTCGGGAACGGGCAAGCGCGCGGTGGACGAGCTGCTCGACCAGTCCCACGCGCTGTTGCACGAGCGCGAGGTCTCCCCGCCCGACGCCTACGCGCATCAGATCGCGTTCAACGCCCTCCCCCACGCCGGCTCCTTCGCCGACGGCGACGACCATACCGACGAGGAGCGCAAGCTGATCAACGAGACGCGCAAGATCCTCGGCGACGCGGACGTCGCGATCTCGGCGACCTGCGTGCGCGTGCCTGTGATCAACGGCCACTCGGAGGCCGTCAACGTGCAGACGAGCCACGACCTCTCGCCCGAGCGCGCGCGTGAGCTGCTTGACGCGGCGCCGGGTGTGAGCGTGCTCGACGACCCCGCGGCGGCGCTGTACCCATTGGCGATCGACGCCTCGGGCCGCGACGAGGTGTTCGTGGGGCGCATCCGCCGCGATCCCGGCCACGAGCGCACGCTGGACCTGTGGATCGTCGCCGACAACCTGCGCAAGGGAGCCGCGCTCAATGCGGTGCAGCTGGCGGAGCTGCTGCATCAGCGACGTCTCATCGCTCCGCGCACAACGCCCACCGCTGCATAGCCACCCATAGAAGGAGTCGCGCCGGATCACGCGAAAACTGTGGGCGATGAGCGTCTCCTCGGAGGTGCAACGCACCCTCGTCAAGTCTCCGCCCGAGCTATGGGCGGAGCTCAGCGACCCCGCCACGCTGGGCCGCCATCTGGGCGAGCTGGGTGAGATCCGCATCGTCGGAACCGAGCCCGAGCGCACCGTTGACTGGGAGGCGGCGGCTGCGGACGGGGCCGAGGTCAGTGGCAGAGTCGAGATCGAGCCCTCCGGATGGGGCACGCGGGTCACGCTCTCCGCGAGTCGTTCAGTGACCGAGCTCGAGGCGCGCGAGCCGGAGCCCGAACCAGAGCCGGAGCCCGAGGCGATCGAGGTCGTGCCCGAGGTCGAGCCCGCGCCCGAGGCCTCGCCCGAGCCGCCGATCGAGTCCGCCGCGGAGCCTGCGCCCGTGGTCGAGGCCGACCCTGAGTCGGAGGCCCTCATGGAGGAGACCAAGCCGCGCCGAGAATTCTTTGCTCGGATCTTCCGTCGCCGTCGCCGGGAGCCGACCGCGACCGAGCCACACGGGGAGCCGGAGCCGGACGTCGACCCAAACCAGGCGTTGGAGTCCGAGCCGACTGTCGAGCCTGAGCCCGAGCCGCCGGTCGCGATCGCCCCGGAGCAACCTGAGCCCGAGGAGGCCGCATCGGAGGAGCCCCCATCTGAGACCAGCCCCAAGGTGAACATCTCCGCGGAGCTGGCGGAGCTCGAAGAGCAGACCGCAGCCGTGCTCACACAGGTGCTCGACCGCCTCGGCGCCGCGCACCACCGGCCGTTCTCGCGGTCCTGAGCCGCGCCTTCCGAGCACATGGGCGTGAGTCCCCAGATGAGGGTCCCGGATAACATCCCGCGCCCGATGGCCACCAGCTCTCACAACCGCCAGACCGATGCCGCGCTGCTGGCCAGCTCTCGCAGCGGCCACAAGCGCGAGGCGCGCCAAAAAGCGCCGGAGACCTACGAGGAGAAGCTCGCCCAGCTGCAGGAGCTGCGCGAGGCCGCCATCCACTCCTCGCCGGAGGCGGAGGAGAAGCAGCACGCGCGCGGCAAGTACACCGCCCGCGAGCGCGTCGAGAAGCTGCTCGACCCGGGCTCCTTTCAGGAGCTCGACACGTTCGTGCGCCACCGCACCCACGACTTCGACATGCAGAAGAACCGTCCCTGGGGCGACGCGGTCGTGACCGGCCACGGCACGATCGACGGCCGCACCGTGTGCGTTTTCAGCCAGGACTTCACCGTGTTCGGCGGCTCGCTCGGCGAGGTGATGGGCGAGAAGATGGTCAAGATCATGGACCTCGCCGCCAAGATCGGCTGCCCCGTGATCGGCATCAACGACTCCGGCGGCGCGCGCATCCAGGAGGGGGTCGTCTCGCTCGGCGCCTACGGTGACGTGTTCGTGCGCAACGTCCGCTGCTCGGGCGTGATCCCCCAGATCAGCCTGATCATGGGCCCGTGCGCGGGCGGCGCCGTGTACTCGCCGGCGATCACCGACTTCATCTTCATGGTGAAGGAGACCTCGCACATGTTCATCACCGGTCCCGACGTGATCAAGACGGTCACCGGCGAGGAGGTCGGGTTCGAGGAGCTGGGCGGGGCGATGTCGCACAACACCAAGTCGGGCGTCGCCCACTTCGCCTCCCAAGACGAGGACGCCTGCCTGGAGGACTGCCGCTACCTGCTGAGCTTCCTGCCGCAGAACAACCTGCAGACCGCGCCCCGCGTGGCGCCGTCTGACGACCCGCAGCGGATGGACCCCGAGCTCGACCACGTCGTCCCGGACAACCCCAACAAGCCATATGACATGCGCGACGTCGTGCGACTGATCGTGGACGAGGAGGAGTTCTTCGAGGTGCACGAGCACCACGCCAAGAACATCGTCTGCGGGTTCTCCCGCCTGGACGGTCTCGCGGTGGGAATCGTCGGCAACCAGCCCGCCCAGCTCGCGGGCGTGCTCGACATCGACGCCTCCGCCAAGGCCGCACGGTTCGTGCGCACCTGCGACGCCTTCAACATCCCGCTGCTCACCTTCGTGGACGTGCCCGGCTTCCTGCCCGGCACGAGCCAGGAGTGGGGCGGCATCATCCGCCACGGCGCCAAGCTGCTGTATGCGTTCACCGAGGCGACCGTGCCGAAGATCACCGTGATCACGCGCAAGGCCTACGGCGGCGCCTACGACGTGATGGCCTCCAAGCACATGCTCGCCGACTTCAACTTCGCCTGGCCCACCGCCGAGGTCGCCGTGATGGGCCCGGAGGGCGCCGTCAACATCATCTACCGGCGCGACCTCGCCGGCAGTCCCACTCCGGAGGAGCGGCGCGCGAAGCTGATGGAGGACTACAAGGCGCGCTTCGCCAACCCCTACACCGCCGCGGAGCGCGGCTACATCGACGACGTGATCGTCCCGCACGAGACCCGGCCGCGGCTGATCGCCGCGCTGCACACGCTCGCGTCAAAGCGCGAACCCGGCCCGCAGCGCAAGCACGGCAACATCCCGCTTTGACCGCCAGAGGGCTCGGCGGCGCGGAGCTCAGTGGCGCGCAGCGCGGCGGCTGCGTCGTTCGCCCAGCAGCAACCACCAGGGATAGGTGACGAACAGCAGCGCCGACAGGAGATGAGTGCGGCGCGAGGCGCGGGCAGGATCGAAGCGGAACACGCCAGAGTTGAGCATCCAGTCGCGTCCGCTGCTGGCGCGGCAGGCCTTCCAGATCGGCCGAGTCCAAGGGCGGTCGAGATACAGCGAGACGCTCGTGACCAAAAACGCGGTCGCGGTCGCCGTGTGCACGGTCCGCGCGACGGGTGTGCGCTCGTCTGGCATCAACCGACCGTAGGCGCGGCCGGTCGCATACAGCCAGGGAGGGTCGATCAGGAAGGACATGAACGGTCGAGCAGATGGTAGGCCAGACGCGTGGCCAGCGCCATGATCGTGATCTGCGGGTTGACGCCGAGCGAGCTGGGCACGACCGAGCCATCGGCGACGTGCACCCCCTCGACACCGTGCAACCGCAGTCGGCCATCGACGACGCCGTGACTCGGGCGGGCGTCGGCCCGCGCCGTGCCGAGCGGGTGAAACGCCATCAGCTTCAAGTCTCGCGGGCGGGCGCACTCGGGTGTCACGCCATGGGGCAGCGGCAGGTAGACCTCGCGCGCGCCCGCCGCTTCGAACAGCTCGCGCATATGCGCGAGTCCGCTGCGAAAGCGCGCGAGGTCGGCCTCGACCAGGTCGTAGCGGATCAGCGGCCGCCCACCCAGCGAGCGCACCGACCCACGCGAGGAGTCGCTGACCATCAGCCCGAACTGCGCCAGGCGGCGATAGTCAGCCATCGCCTCGGCGTGGCGCGCGCCCGTCAGCGGCAGCGACGTCGCGACGTAGGAGGGCGGGCCGGCGACGCCCTCGAACATGATTCCCTGCGCGGAGAACTCGTCTATGTAGAAGCTCTGCGGCACGCCCCGGGCCATGTCGACGATCTCCTCCATGCGCGCGAACGCCCCCGTCGCCGGATGCAGCGCGAGGTTCTGTCCGAGTTGGCCCGAGTCGCCCCCCAGTCCACTGCGCTCCAGCAGCAGAGGCGTATGAACAGTGCCCGCCGCGACGATCACCTCGGGGGCGTGCACATCCAGGCGCCCACCCCCGTGCGGGCCGGCCTGCACGCCCCGCGCGCGTCCATTCTGAACCAGCACGCGGTGCACCTCGACACCGGTGAGGATCTCCGCGCCCGCCGCCTGCGCGCGCGGCACGTAGGTGATCCCGGTGTGCTGCTTGGCCGAGGTCGGGCAGCCAAACGCGCACACGCCCGAGCCGACACAGCCGCGCGCGTTGCGGCGCAGGTAACCGTGCGACCAGCCCAACGCCTCGGCGCCGCGGCGCGCGACCGCCGCGTTGGCGCCCGCCAGCTCGGGGGTCACCTCGGAGACGGACAGGGCTCGTTCGACGCGCGCAAAGCAGGGGTCGAGCTCCTGCACGGTCAGCTCGTGCAGGCCGTACTCGCGCTGCCAGCGCTCGAGCACCGCTCCAGGCGTGCGAAAGCAGGTGCCGGAGTTCACGAGCGTCGTACCACCGATCCCGCGCCCGAGCGGCAACAGGATCGGCGGGGTGCCGAGCGTCAGCCCCTGACCGCCGTCGCGATACAGAGCAGTCATCATCTCCACCGGCCGCGCCGAGAAGCGATCGGCGTCGTGGTGCGGTCCCTGCTCGAGCACCACCACCTTCGCGCCGCCCTCGGCCAGCTCCGCCGCCGCGACCGCTCCGCCGGCGCCCGCTCCGACGATGCACACGTCCGCATCGATGCTGTCGGTCGCGGTCACGGCCGTCCCTCCTCGCGGCGCAGCGCGCGTCCGCGGGCGACGACCGCGTCCGCGTCCCAGCCCAGTTCCCGCGCGATCGTCGGATCTTCGTAGTGCTCCATCGCCAGCAGGCCGCCGGCGAGCTGCTCGACGGGTGCCAGGCGTGCCAGCAGCCGGCTGCCGCGCGGGCGCCGAGCGAGCGCGACGAGCAGGCGCATGCCCGTGCGCTCGGGCCACGGTCCCGCGGCGATGAAGCGGTCGAGAGCCCCTGACACGATTCAGAGCGTACCCGGCCGCTGTGCTCGCACATCCGTCAGACTGTGGCCGTGACCAGCTTCGAGCCCTCGATGACCAGCACCGCGCCCGCCGCCACCGCCGAGGAGGCCGCGGCGATCGCCGCGGCGATCGAGCGCTTTGCCCACGACACGGCGCCCCCGGTGTCGGGGGCAGCCGAGGTCCTGGACCCGTGGACGCGCGCGGCTATGCTCGAAGGCGTCATGCGCGAGGAGCACGGAGATGTTCCTCACCCCTGGATAAACCCCTGAAAGTCGCTAGGCTTTAGCCTCAATCCACTTCTTTCCGCCGGCACTCTTTGCAAAGCAGCCCGGGCGCCGCCCGGATCAGGAGGTTTCGCGATGGAGCCAGTTTCCGCAGGAGCCGCACCGCGCGGCACGCTCGAGGACCCGGAGGTCCTGCAGAACGTGCCCGGGCACATCATTCCGATCCTGCAGCGGGAGTACGACGACTTCAAGACCGAGGCCACCAAATTCCTGCAGGGCGCAACCGAGGAAGACGAGTTCATCAAGTTCCGCCTCAAGCAGGGCGTCTACGGCCAGCGCCAGGCGGACGTGCAGATGATCCGCGTCAAGCTCCCGTTCGGCGGCGTCACACCCGAGCAGATGGAGGCGTTCGCGGACGTCGTCGAGAAGCACGTGCCGCTCAACAAGGGCCACATCACCACGCGCCAGAACATCCAAATGCATCACGTGCCGCTGCTCGAAGCAGAGAAGCTGATCCGCGAGCTCGGTGAGTCGGGCCTGTCCAGCCGCGAGGGCTGCGGCAACACGATGCGCAACGTCACCGGCGATCCGTGGGCTGGCGTGGCCAAGGACGAGCTGTTCGACCTGACGCCGTATGCGGGCGCATACGTGCGCTACTTCGTGCGCCATCCGACGACTCAGGGCATGCCACGCAAGGTCAAGACCTCGTTCGACGGCTCGCCGCGCGACCGCGCGATCAGCGGCATCCACGACGTCGCGTTTCGCGCACGCGTGAAGCAGCTCGAGGGTCGCGGCGAGGTGCGCGGCGTCGAGATGCTGGTCGGCGGCGGCACCTCGATCATGCCGCGCGTCGCTCCGACGCTCTATGACTTCCTCGAGGTGGACAACGGCGAATACCTGAAGGTCACAGAGGCCGTCATGCGGATCTTCGACCGCCAGGAGTGGCTGCGCGTGAACCGCGCCCGTGCCCGCATCAAGGTGTTCGTGGACAAGTACGGCATCGAGGAGCTTCGCAACCAGGTCGAGGAGGAGCTGCAGGGCGACTGGGTCGCCGAACGCGACTTCTCGATCGAGCACCGCCTGTTCGGGGACGACGAGCGCGAGTCGGCGCCGTCGGCGCCGGCGAGCTGCAGCAGCCCGAACGGCGACCTCGCCGAGTTCGAACGATTCCGCGCGGCAAACGTGGCGGAGCAGAAGCAGGAGGGCTTCGTCACGGTCGAGGTGAAGGTCACGCGCGGCGATCTCACGCCCGAGCAGTTCCGCGGCCTCGCGCAGATCATGCGCGACTACGCGGGCGGATACGCGCGCACGACCGTGCAACAGAACTTCGTCCTGCGCTGGGTGCGCGAGGAGAGCGTCTACGACGTGTGGCGGGCGCTGTCGGAACTCGGCCTCGGCGACGCCGGCTCGCGAGAGATCAACGACGTCGTCTCCTGCCCCGGCACGGACTCGTGCAAGCTCGGGATCACCAGCTCGATGGGCCTCAACCAGGCCGTGCAGGAGCGCATCGAAGCGCTGGACGTCACCGATGAGCTCACGCGCAAGCTGAACGTCAAGATCAGCGGCTGCCCCAACGGCTGCGGCCAGCATCACGTCGGCAGCATCGGCTTCACCGGCGCGTCGATCAAAGTCGGCGAGCACACGATCCCCGCCTACATCCCCCACGTCGGCGGCGTGTTCGAAGGCGGCGAGGTCAAGTTCGGCACGCGCCTGAAGCTGCGCCTGCCCTCCAAGCGGGTGCCGGACGCGATCGAGCGCTGGATCGGCCACTACGAGGCCAACCGCGAGGAGGGCGAGGAGTGGAACGACTTCGCCGAGCGCGTCGGCACGGCCGAGCTGGAGGATCTCGTCAAGGACCTGTCGATGCCCGTGGACTTCGGGCTGGAGTCGATGAACACGTTCATCGACTGGAACCGCAACGTCCCGTTCGAAGTCATTCGCGGCGAGGGCGAGTGCGCGGTATAGACAAACACACGCCTTAGGGCGAGAATCAGAAGTCGGCAGGCGATCGGAGCACGAGGCAGATGAGCGGAGCGCAGAGCCACATAGCGGAGCACCCGTCCGGACTCAATCCGGCGGACGGCCTGAGCGAGACGCTGCGCGAGGCCGTCGAGCGCCACGGCGAGCGGGCCGTGCTGCTGTGCTCCTTCCAGAAGGAGGAGTCGGTGCTGCTCGACGAGCTCCTGCGCATCGGCGACTCCGGAGCGCCGGTGAGAATCGTGACGATCGACACCGGCGTGCTCTTTCCCGAGACCCTGCAGACCTGGAGAGACTTCGAGGAGCGCTTCGGCGTTAGCATCGAGGTCCAGGACGCCACCGGTCCCGGCGGACCGTGGACCGGTCCCGAGCACTGCTGCTCGGTCGCGAAGGTGGCGGCGCTCGAGCGCTCCCTGAACGGGGCCGAGGGCTGGATCACCGGCATCAGGCGCGAGCACGGACCGACGCGTGCAGGCGCCGAGCTGATCGAACGCGACGATGGCCGCGGCCTGTGGAAGTACAACCCCCTGGCCCACTGGACCGACAAGGACCTGTGGCGGCGCATCCACGAGCGCGACCTGCCGTACAACCCGCTGCACGACCAGGGCTACGAGTCGATCGGCTGCGCACCTTGCACCCAACCGGGAGCCGGCCGCGAGGGTCGGTGGGCGGGGACCGAGAAGACCGAGTGCGGTCTGCACGTAGAGCCGGCTGTTTGATGAGCGTCGCCGCAGGACCACAGCTCTCCCATCTGCGCGCGCTGGAGTCCGAGGCGATCCATGTGATGCGCGAGGTCGCCGCCGAACTGGAGCGCCCAGTGCTGCTGTTCAGCGGCGGCAAGGACTCGATCGTGCTGCTGCGTCTGGCCGAGAAGGCGTTCCGACCCGGGCCGTTCCCGTTTCCCCTGATGCATGTCGACACGGGCCACAACTTCCCCGAGGTGATCGAGTTCCGCGACCGGCGTGTGGCGGAGCTCGGCGAGCGGTTGATCGTCGCCAGCGTGCAGGAGTCGATCGACAGCGGTCGCGCCGTCGAGGAGACCGGGCCGCGCGCCTCGCGCAACCGGCTGCAGACGGTCACGCTGCTCGACGCGATCGCCGAGCACGGCTTCGACGCGGCGTTCGGGGGCGCCCGGCGCGACGAGGAGCGCGCACGCGCGAAGGAGCGCGTGATGTCCTTCCGCGACGACTTCGGGCAGTGGGACCCCAAGCGCCAGCGTCCGGAGTTGTGGAACCTCTACAACGGCCGTATTCGCAAGGGCGAGAACGTGCGCGTGTTCCCGATCTCCAACTGGACGGAGCTGGACGTGTGGGAGTACGTCGACTCCGAGCAGCTGGAGGTCCCCTCGATCTACTTCGCCCACGAGCGCCAGGTGTTCGAGCGCGACGGGATGCTGTACGCGTGGCGCGAGGGCGTCGAGCTGATCGACGGCGAGCAGGTGTTCTCCGAGACCGTGCGCTACCGCACCGTCGGTGACATGAGCTGCACCGGCGGCGTGCGCTCTCACGCCGCGACGCTGGTCGAGGTGGTCACGGAGATCGCCGCTACGCGCATCACCGAGCGCGGCGAGACCCGCGCCGACGACCGGGTGACGGAGGCCGCGATGGAGGATCGTAAGAAGGCCGGCTACTTCTGATGACGCTCGACCTCTTGAGATTCACCACCGCGGGGTCGGTGGACGACGGCAAGAGCACGCTGATCGGCCGGCTGCTGTACGACACCAAGCAGGTCTTCGAGGACCAGCTCGAACACGTGGCGCAGGCCTCAGAGCGTCGCGGCGGCGAGGGCGCGCTGGACCTGGCGCTGCTGACAGACGGGCTGCGCGCCGAGCGCGAGCAGGGCATCACGATCGACGTGGCGTATCGCTACTTCGCGACGGCCAAGCGTCGGTTCATCATCGCCGACTGTCCCGGCCACCAGCAGTACACGCGCAACATGGTCACGGGCGCCTCCACCGCCGACCTGTCGGTGATCCTGCTCGACGCGCGCAAGGGCGTGCTGGAGCAGTCCAAGCGCCACGCGTTCATCAGCGCGCTGCTTGGCATCCCGCACCTCGTGGTGGCGGTCAACAAGATGGACCTCGTCGAGCACTCCCAGACGCGATTCCAAGAGCTGGTGGACGAGTTCGAGGGCTTCGCGCACAAGCTCGGCGTGGGCGTGTCACAGCCGGGTGGACGCAGCCGCGACGTCGCCTACATCCCGATCTCCGCGCTCAACGGCGACAACGTCGTCGAGCGCTCGCAGGCGATGGGCTGGTACGACGGAGCGACGCTGCTGGAGCTGCTGGAGCAGGTCGAGGTCGCTTACGACCACCCCGACGACACGCCCGCGCGGTTTCCCGTGCAGTGGGTCATCCGCCCCTCCGGCGGACCGGCGGCGGGTGACTACCGCGGCTACGCCGGCCAGCTGGCGAGCGGGGCGTTGCGCCGCGGCGAGGAGGTCACGGTGCTGCCGGGCGGCGGGCGCACGCGGATCGCCACGATCGACACGTTCGACGGCGAGCTCGAGGAGGCGCTCGCGCCGACGTCGGTGACGCTGCTGCTAGAGGACGAGCTCGACGTCTCGCGCGGTGCGCTGATCTGCCGAGCAGAGCAGGCGCCCACGGTCGCGCGCGAGCTGGACGCGGACGTCTGCTGGATGAGCGAGCGCCCCCTGCGTGCGGGCGGGCGCTACCTGATCAAGCACACCACCCGCAACGCCAGGGCGGTCGTGGATGGGCTGCACGACCGCGTGGACGTGCACACGCTGGAGCGCACCTCAGAGCCCCCCGCAGAGCTCGAGCTCAACGACATCGGCCGCATCCGCCTGCGCATCAGCAGCCCGCTCGTGTTCGACCCCTATGAGCGCAACCGCCGCACCGGCAGCTTCATCCTGATCGACGAAGCCTCGAACGAGACCGTCGCCGCGGGGATGATCGCAGCGACGTCGGAGTAGCCTCGCCACGACGCCGACCGCCAAGCCCGCGGGGTGGGTCGTCGCTAAGCTTCCGCGGCCAATGTTCGGCAAGGTCCTCATAGCCAACCGTGGCGAGATCGCCGTGCGGATCGTGCGCGCGCTGGAGGAGCTGGGCGTGGCCTCGGTCGCGGTGTACTCCGAGCTCGACCGCGAGGCGCCGCACGTGAGACGCGCAGGCGAGGCCTACAACCTCGGCGAGGGTCCCGCGGCTGACAACTATCTGAACGTCGAGAAGATCCTCGACGTGGCCAAGCGCGCCGGGGCAGAGGCGATCCATCCCGGGTACGGGTTCCTGGCGGAGAACGCCCCGTTCGCGCAGGCCTGCGAGGACGCTGGAATCGTGTTCGTCGGTCCGCCCGCGAGCGCGATCGAGGCGATGGGCTCGAAGACGCGCGCGCGCGAGCTGATGCAGGCCGCCGGCGTGCCGATCGTGCCGGGTACGACCGAGCCGGTCGCAACCGTGGCCGACGCGCTCAAGATCGCCAAGGCCGAGATCGGCTTCCCGGTCGCCGTGAAGGCGGCAGGCGGCGGCGGCGGCAAGGGCTTTCGGGTGGCGCTCACCGAGGACGAGCTGGAGGGCGCGTTCGAGGGCTCCAGCCGCGAAGGCGAGAAGTTCTTCTCCGATGCGACCGTGTACCTGGAGCGCTACCTGCACGACCCTCGCCACGTCGAGGTGCAGGTGCTCGCCGACCGCCACGGCAACGTGATCCACCTCGGCGAGCGCGACTGCTCGATCCAGCGCCGCCACCAGAAGGTGATCGAGGAGTCCCCCGCGCCCGCGTGGGTCGTCGACGAGCAGCTGCGCGAGCGCATCGGGCAGATCGGCGTGAACGCGGCGAAGGCCGTGGACTACGTCGGCGCCGGCACGATCGAGGGTCTGTTCTCAGCCGGCGAGGGCGACGAGCCTGAGTACTACTTCCTGGAGATGAACACGCGCGTGCAGGTCGAGCACTGCGTCACCGAGATGACCACCGGCATCGACGTCGTCAAGGAGGGCATCCGCGCGGCGGCCGGTGAGGAACTCGCCTATGCGCAGGTGGACGTCGAGCTCCGCGGGCACGCGATCGAGTGCCGCATCAACGCCGAGGACGCCTCCAAGAACTTCGCTCCGGCGCCCGGCAGGATCGGGCGCTACCGGGAGCCCACCGGTCCGGGCATCCGGGTGGACTCGGGCGTGGAGGAAGGCGGCGAAGTCTCGCCGATGTACGATCCGATGGTCGCCAAGCTGATCGTGTGGGACGCCGACCGCGAGCAGGCCACGCAGCGCATGCTGCGCGCGCTCTCCGAATACGAGATCGAGGGGCTGAAGACGCTGATCCCCTTCCATCAGGCGCTGCTGGCGAGCGAGCAGTGGGCCAAGGGCGAGACCTGCAGGGATCTGCTCGAGGACAAGAAGTGGCTGAAGACCCTTGCCTTCCCGGCCCCAGGCGCGGTCGCGGCGAGCGACGATGAGAACGTCGAGGAGAAGGTGCAGCGCACCTACGAGGTGGAGGTCTCGGGCAAGCGCTTCGACGTGCGCGTGCTCGGCGCTCCGTTCGCGGGCGCGGTGGGTCCGATGAACGGCGCCGCGGGCGCGAGCACGGGCAGACGCTCACCTCAGCGCGGAGAGCGCAAGAGCTCAGCCGGCGGCGGACCGGACACGCTGCCATCGCCCCTGCAGGGCAACATGTGGAAGGTGCTGGTCAAGCAGGGCGACACCGTCGCCGAGGGCCAGCTGCTGTGCATCATCGAGGCGATGAAGATGGAGAACGAGATCACCGCGCACAAGGCGGGGACGATCTCAGAGCTGCCGATCAGCGAGGGCGCCCCGATCGCCGCGGGCGCGCCGATCGCGACGATCGTCTCAGCTGAGTCGAGCTAGACGGTTCCTCCTCCTGCACGTAGGCCAGATCCCCCTCGAGGATCTCGAGCGCCCGTTCGCGGCCGAGCACGCGCCCGTGGCCGGGAACGACGTGCTCGACGCGCTCCACCAGCGGGCGCAGGCGCATGAGCGTGTCCGTGTACGCCTCGACTGTTCCGCCCGGGCCCAGCACGGGCAGCTCGACCGGTGACAGGTAGTCGCCGCTCGAGCAGCACGCCCGCCCACTCGATCAAGATGGCGATCCCATCGCGGGTGTGGCCGGACGCAGGGTGCAGAGCCAGCTCGCACTCGCCGATCTCACAACTCCCCGGGATGGGCAGCGCCTGGACCGCCCCCAGGGCGAGTGGCCGCTCGCGTTCGATGAAGTGCCCCTCGTCGAACGCGCGCAGCTCTCGTTGCGCTTCTCCCGGAGCGGCCTGCATACGCTCGGCGGTGCTTTCGGCGCAACCGAGCGCGATCCCCGGAAACGCGAGCCGTCCCAGCAGATGGTCCCAGTCGCCGTGCGTGGCGAGCAGGCCGCTCGGGACGGGAAATCCGGCCTGCTCGATCAGCGCAGGCAATGCCTCGAGCTCGTCCGGCAAGATCGGCGAGTCCAGCAGGAAGCTCTCCTCGCCGGCGCGCACGACGGCGCAGTTGGTCTGCCAGATCGCACTGGTCGCGACGAGCACGTCGGCGTGCAGGGCGATCGCCCTCACCGCGCCGGCCTTCCGACCCTAGGAAACGCCCAGCAGCTTGGCGGCCTCTTTGAGGTTCGGAACCTCGGCGGTGGGCTTGCGCTGAGAGGAGTCGAGCGTCTCTTTGCTGCGGTTGACCCAGATGACGGGCACGCGTGCTTTGATGCACGGCGCCACGTCGTGGTAGTGGCTGGCGGCGACGTGCACCCAGCCGCGCTTGCCGCCCATGCGCCGAGCGCACTCGGTGAAGTGGGCGGGATCGGGCTTGTAGGAGCGGACCTGCTGGGCGGTGACGACGAGGTCGAAGTCTGTCGGGATGTGCCGGCGGGTCTGCCCGAGCAGCTTGTCGTCGACGTTCGAGAGCAGGCCGAGCTTGTATTTCTTGGCGAGCTTGGCCAGCTGGACGTTGGTCTCCTTGAACGGCTTCCAGCGCTGGACGGAGTCGGGCAGAAAGCCCGAGCGCGAGGGCTCCAGCGCCCAGTCCAGGCGTTTGGCCACCTCGATCGCGGTGCGCCGCAGAACCTCGGCGTAGAGCTCGTAGGAGCCGCCCTCGATCTCGCGTGTGATCTCGCGAACGAGCGCGAGCAGCTCGTTGCGGTCGAGCTCGACGCCGTCGCGGGCGGCCTCTGCGGCGAACGCCTCGTAGACCCCCGTGTCCCGGTCGATCAGCGTTCCGTAGACGTCGAAGGTGACGAATGTGACGTTCTTGGGGATGGGCATGCGCGGGGCATTATGCCTTGCGGGAGCGCCTGCGCGCGCTCACCTGTCTTCCGTTAGAGTGCTGCGCCGCTAATGGACCTGCTCGAGTATCAAGGCAAGCAGCTGTTTGCCCGTCACGGACTGAAGGTCTCCGACGGCAGGGCGGTCATCACCGTCCAGGACGCCGTCGATGCCGCGAACGAGGTCGGCTATCCGGTCGTCGTCAAGGCGCAGGTGCTGATCGGCGGGCGCGGCAAGGCCGGCGGCGTGAAGCTGGCCGACGACGAGGCACAGGCGCGCGAGCACGCCGAGAACATCCTCGGGATGGACATCAAGGGCCATACCGTGCGCACGCTGTGGATCGAGCACGCCAGCGACGTCGCGACCGAGTACTACGCGTCGGTGCTGCTGGATCGCTCGGAGAAGCAGCCGCTGGTGATCTTCAGCGTCGAGGGCGGCGTGGAGATCGAGCAGGTCGCGCAGGAGAGCCCGGAGAAGCTGATCCGCCGCCATGTGGACGCGCTCAAGGGCCTGTCCAGACAGCAGGCGGTGGAGATCGCCACCGAAGGCGGCGCTGAGGAGGACGTGATCGAGGGGGTCGCCGACGCGTTGACGGCGCTGTATGAGGTGTGGACGAAGGAGGACGCGCTGCTGGCGGAGATCAACCCGCTGATCGTCACGCCACAGCGCGAAGTCAAGGCGCTGGACGCGAAGGTAACGCTGGACGGCAACGCGCTGTATCGCCACCCCGAGAACCAGGGGCTCTCCGACGGCGAGAACGAAGATCCGATCGAGCGCCGCGCGAAGGAGCAGGGCGTGCAGTACGTCGCGCTGGACGGCGACGTCGGCATTCTCGGCAACGGCGCCGGACTCGTGATGTCAACGCTCGACGTGGTCGCCGGAGCGGGCGGGCGCCCGGCCAACTTCCTGGACGCGGGCGGGGGCTCAGACGCCGGCAAGGTCAAGCAGGCCGTCGAGCTGATCCTCGCAAACGACGCGGTGAAGGCGGTGCTGTTCAACATCTTCGGAGGCATCACGCGCTGCGACGAGGTCGCCAAGGGACTGATCGCGGCGTTCGCGGAGATCAAGCCGACCGTGCCGTTCGTGGTCAGGCTGGACGGCACCAACGACGTGCAGGGCCGCGAGCTGCTGCAACAGGCCTCGCTGCCGAACGTGTACGCCGCCAAGACGATGGACGAGGCGGCGGAGAAGATCGTGGCGCTGGCCGCCGGGCGCAGCGTGGAGAGTGCGGGAGCCGGCGTCTGATGTCGGTGCTCGTCGGCAACGACACGCGGCTCGCAGTCGCCGGGATCACCGGCAAAGAGGGCGCGTTTCACACGCTGAACAACAAGCGGTACGGCACGAATGTCGTCGGGGGAGTGACGCCGGGCAAGGGCGGGCAGAACGTCGAGGGCATCCCCGTGTTCGACAGCTGGGCACAGGCGGCACTGGAGACCCAGCCGAATACGGCGATGATCTTCGTCCCGCCGCGGTTCGCCGCCGACTCGATCCTCGACGCGGCCGCGGCGGGGGTCGAGCTGGTCATCGCGATCACCGAGGGAATCCCGGCGCACGACGAGCTGCGCGTCTACAACACGCTCAAGCGCGACCACCCGGGCACGCGGCTGATCGGCCCGAACTGTCCGGGGATCCTGTCGCCGGGCAAGGCGAACGTGGGGATCATCCCGGCCTCGTTCTTCAAGGAGGGCAACGTCGGCGTGGTCTCACGCTCGGGCACGCTGACGTATCAGATCGGCAACGAGATCGCCCAGGCAGGGTTCGGGTGCAGCTCGA
Source organism: uncultured Solirubrobacterales bacterium (assembly GCA_963744245.1). Classification (GTDB taxonomy): domain Bacteria; phylum Actinomycetota; class Thermoleophilia; order Solirubrobacterales; family Solirubrobacteraceae; genus Palsa-744. The sequence goes on along the minus strand of CAVUST010000001.1, from coordinate 1,211,169 downwards.
TCGTGGGAATCGGGGGCGACCCCGTGCCGGGGAGCTCGTTCGTGGACGTGATCGCGCTGTTCCAGGACGATCCCGAGACGGAGCTGATCGTGCTCTCCGGCGAGATCGGCGGCTCGGCCGAGGAGGAGGCGGCGGAGTACATCGCCGCCGGCGTCACCAAGCCCGTGATCGCCTACATCGCGGGGTTCACCGCGCCCGCCGGCAAGCAGATGGGACACGCCGGCGCGATCGTGTCGGGCTCGGCAGGGACGGCCAAGGCCAAGGCCGACGCGTTGGAAGCGAAGGGCGTGCGCGTCGGGCGCACCCCCACGGAAGTCGCCGAGCTCGCGGTGGATGTGCTCAGCGGGGCATCCAGCCCCGCCTCCTGAGTCGACGCCCGGCCTCGTGTCCTTCGTGACCGGCCGGTCACGAAGGCTGCCCGCGGTGGCGAGCGCCGCGACAGCCTGGCGCTCAGCTCCACCGTCCGGATCGCTAGGCTTGGCCAATGGACCGCGAGACCGCACAGACACTGGGAGAGCTGGAGCGCAAGCTCGGCGAGCTCGAGCGTGAGCTGGCGGCCGTCGGCGGCGGCGATCACAGTCGACTCGTAGACGAGTCCGTCCAGTCCGCCGTCGCCGTTCACACGCCCGCGCCGTCGGTGCCCCGAACGGTCCCCGAGGCTCCGCCGCCACCGCCTGCGCCACCGCCCCCGCCGGGGGCGCGAACGCCGTCGCCGAGCGCTGCGCCGGGGAGCGAGGAGCTGCTGCGGTTCAGGGAGCGGCTGGAGCAGACGGCCGCGGGACTGACCCGCGACTACGACGAGCTGCTCGGACGCCTAAGCTTCGCGACCGTGCCGACTTCGACAGCCACCGCTGTGGGACCCACGATCTCGTTCGCGCGCGGCGCGCCGTCGTTGGACATTGTCGACGTGGACGGCCTGCGCGAGGCCGCGGCGCGGGCGTTGGAGAGCGACCCGGCGCGGCGACCGCGTACGGGACGTCGGTCGGCTACCCGCAGCTGCGAGCATGGATCGCCGAGCGCACGGCGTCGCGCCCGAGAGCGTGATCGTGACGAACGGGTCGATGCAGGCCGACGCGTTCCTGTTCGAGCAGCTCGTGGGCGCGGGCGACGAGGTGGTCGTCGAGCGCCCGACGTACGACCGCACGCTGCTCTCGCTGCGCAAGCGCGGCGCGCGCGTGCACGCGGTGCAGCTGCAGCCGGACGGCATCGACACCGACGCGCTCGGACGCCTGCTGGAGGGCCCCGCCGGCGCGCGGCCGAAGCTCGCGCACATCATCCCCAACTTCCAGAACCCGGCCGGACACACGCTGTCGGCCGCCAAGCGCCGCGCGCTGCTGTGGCTGGCCGCCGAGCACGGGTTCGTCGTGTTCGAGGACGACCCGTACGTCGAGCTGCGGTTCAGCGGCGAGCCGCTGCGACGATGCTGTCGATGGACCCCGAGCGGGTGGTGTACGCGTCGTCGTTCTCGAAGACGGTCTGCCCGGGCATCCGCGTCGGCTACCTGGTCGGCCCGACGGAGCTGATCGCGAGCGTGGCGGAGCTGGCGACGAACACCTACATCTCGCCGAGCATGGTGGCGCAGGCGATCGTGTACGAGTTCTGCGCCTCGGGTGCGATCGAGCGCTCGATCGAGACGGTCAGGGCCGCGCTGGCCGAGCGCGCCGACGCGCTGGCGCAGGCGCTGCGGCGCGAGCTGCCGGAGGCCGAGTTCGTGCCGCCGCAGGGTGGCTACTTCATGTGGGTGACGCTGCCGCAGGGCACCGACGTGGCGAGGCTGTTCAAGATCGCGGCCGAGCGGGGGGTGGCGTTCGTGAAGGGCACCGACTTCCTGCTGGAGGGCGGCGAGAACACGCTGCGCCTCGCGTACTCCGGGGTGACGCCCGAGCAGATCGACGAGGGCGTTACGCGCCTCGCCGCGGCTTACCGCTCGCTTTAGACGCCCGCCGCGGCACGCTCACCAGCCTCCTGACACGTTCTAGAGTCAAGCTGGTCAAGAGGACGCGAGGGAACGCTTTGGCGTACTACGTACGGCAAGTGACCGAGGACGCAGATCCAGCGCCGGCTGTCGAGCGTGTCAGCGTCCATAACGCTGCCCTAGGACCAGCTGCTCCGGCAAGGCGGTGCGGGGCGGCGGGGAGGGGTCGGCGATCACGGAGACGGTCTCGGCCACTGACGGAGTGATGGCGCAGCGGCGTCCGTCGGACGTCTCCAGCACGACCTCGGTGTCGTCGCTGCCCGCGAGCGTGCCCTCGAGGCCGGGCTCCAGGCCCGAGGCCATCAGGTAGTGGAGCAGATCCTCGGCCTCGTTCTCGAAGCGCAGCACGCGCACGGACGCGCCCGACGGCGACGTCGGCCAGCGGTACGCCCGCGAGGCGCTCGCCGGCGACGATCGGGTGGCCGTGGGGACAGGTCTTGGCATCGCCGATCGCCGCGAGCATGCGCTCCTCCAGCACCGGCGACATCGCGTGCTCCAGGCGCTCGGCCTCCTCGTGAACCTCGTCCCAGGGCACGCCGAGCACGTCGGTGAGGAAGCGCTCGATCAGGCGGTGGCGGCGGACGATGCCCTCGGCGTGCTGGCGCCGTCGTCGGTGAACGCGATCACGCGGTCCTGGCCGCGGGTGATGTAGCCGTCGCGTTCCAGGCGGCCGACCATCTCGTGGACCGTCGGCGCGGACAGCTGCATCGCGCGCGCGACGTTCGCGCCCGTCATCGGCAGGCCGGCCTCCTGCAGCCAGAACAGGATCTGCAGGTACTCCTCCTCGGCGACGGTGGCGGTGTCGTCTCGTCGCTCAGCTGATGCTAGAGGACCGCTCAGCTCGAGAGCTGATCGAAGGTGCACTCGCGCGGGCGGCTTGTCCTCGCGCCAGCGGCGCAGCTTGGCGCCGTGGCGGATGCGCCCGGCGGAGACGTGGTCGAAGTCGATCTCGACGACGAGCTCGGGGCGCAGGGCGACCCACTCCAGCTCGCGCCCGAGCTCCAGCGGCTGGGGTCGGCCGAGCCGCGCTCGCCCGTCTCGTAGGGCGCGAGAAAGCCGACCAGGCGGCGCTTCTCCGCGGCGGTGAGCCCGGAGCAGTGTCCGACGACGCGCAGCTCGTGCGCCGTCGTACAGGCCGAGGATCAGCGCGCCGACGGTGTCGGGCTCCTTGCCGGGACGCCAGCCCGCGACCACCGCGTCGATCGTGCGCACGCGCTTGACCTTGAACATGCCCTTGCGCTCGCCGGGGCGGTAGGGCGCGGACAGCGCTCCTTGGCGATCGCGCCCTCCGCGTCGCTCGAGCCACGCTGCGCGCCGGTCGGCGATCGGTCGTCGGTCTGCATCAGCTCGACGGGCGCGCTCGGCGAACCCGCAGTCTGCGAGCAGCCGCTCCAGCGCCGAGCGGCGCTCGGCGAACGGCAGCTCCAGCAGCGACGTCGTCCGCGTAGGCGAGCAGGTCGAACGCGACATAGACGGCGGGCGTCTCGCCGGACAGGCGCTCGATGCGCGAGTCGGCCGGGTGGATGCGCTGGCCGAGCGCGTCGAACTCCTCGTGCCCGTCGGCGTCGCGAATGACGATCTCGCCGTCGAGCACGTACCGCCCGGCGGGAAGCGTCAGCTCGGGGAAGTAGCGCCGGAGCGGCTTGGCCGTGCGCGACTGCAGGAAGACCGAGTCGCCGTCCGACGAACGCGAGGCAGCGAAACCCGTCGAGCTTGATCTCGTACGCGAAGTCCTCGCCGGTGGGCAGCTCACGGCGCGACAGCGCCAGCGCAGGCGCGACGGGCGGGTCCAGCGGGAGGGTCATCGCGAGCCCGTGGATCGCGCGCGCGGCTGGGCTGGACGCGCGGGGGCTCGGAGCGCTGCTTGCGAAAGTGCGGCGGCCACGGCGCGTCGCCGAGACCCTCGCGCTCGTCGCGGGCGGCCAGCTCCAGCAGGGAGTCCAGCGACGCCGGGGCGCTCGTCGATCGTGGCCGACGGGTCGCCGCGCTCGCGCAGCCGCGCGGGGACCGTGTCGAGGCGCAGCTCGGCGGGATCGACGTCGGCGACCTCCTCCCACTCAAGTGGACAGGACACGCGCGCGTCGGAGACGGCGCGGACCGAGTAGGCCGAGGCGACGGTGCGGTCGCGTGCGTTCTGGTTGTAGTCGATGAACACGCCCTCGCGCTCCTCCTTCCACCAGCGGCTCGTCGCGCGGGCGGGCATGTTCCGCTCGACTGCCCGCGCGAGCGCGAGCGCGGCGCGGCGCACCTCGGTGAAGTCGTGCTCGGCGGCGATCCGCACGTACACGTGCATGCCGCGCGACCCGGAGGTCTTGGGAAAGCCGCGCAGGCCGTGCTCCTCCAGCACCTCGCGCACGCCCAGGGCCACCTCGCGCACCTCGGAGAACGGCACCTCGGGTCCAGGGTCGAGGTCGACGCGCAGCTCGTCGGGATGGTCGAGATCGGAGCGGCGGACCGGCCAGGGGTTCCAGTCGATCACCCCGAGGTTCACGCCCCAGACGAGGTGGGCGGCGTCGTTGGGGACCAGCTCGCGAGCGGAGCGGCCGCTGGGGAAGGTGACGGTCGCGGTCTCGATCCACTCCGGCGCCGAGCCGGGCACGCGCTTCTGGAAGAACGGCTCGCCCTGCACCCCGTCGACCCAGCGCTTCATCACGGTCGGGCGCTCGCGCAGGTGACGGACGACCTGCGGGGCGCACTCGCAGGTAGTAGTTGACGAGGTCGAGCTTGGTCAGGCCGCGCTCGGGGAAGAACGGCTTGGAGGGACTGCTGACGCGCAGCTCGCGTCCCTGCACCTCCAGCACGACGTGCTCCTTGTCGGCGGCCATGGGTGAAAGGATGCCAGGCATGGGGATGCCGGACACGCTCCTGCTCGCGATGTGCGCATTTGGTGCGGACATGCCCGCGGAGCGCGGGGCGGAGGCGATCGCGCAAGGGGTGCGCGCCGCCGCGATGCGCGAGCCGGACGTGTGCCCGATCGAGGACGGTCTGCCGGCGAGCTTCGACACGCGGATGCGGCGCGCGCGGGCGGTCGTGCTCGGCGCTCCTCGCCTCGACCGGGACACCCTGGCGGGCAGCGATGTGTTCGAGATCGCCACGCGCGCGCGCCAGGCGGGCGTGCCGACGTATGCGGTGACGGGCGCGAACGAGCTGGACGCGTTCGACGCGCGCATGCTCGACCTGCAGGTCATCCTGGAGGCGGACGGCGCGCGTGGATTGAGCGCCGCTGGGCGCAAGCTCGCGCGGCTGGCCTGACTACGCCGACTCCCTGACAAGCGAGCGCGCCACCCCATACACCAACCGGGTGGCGTCGACGACGGTCGCGTAGTCCAGATTCGCCGGAACGTCACTCGGCAGGTGGTAGTTGGCGGGGGCGAACCAGTCGGTCATCGAGACGAGCGTCGCGGTGGGGTAGCCGGCGCGGGAGGGGATGACGCTGTCGGTCGAGGCGCGAGCGCGGTAGCCGCGGTGCAGTGGAATCCCGAGCGCGTCGGCGCGGGCGGCGAACAGGTCGCGCAGCCACGGCCCTGAGTACTCCTCCATGCGCACCGGGCCCTCGGCCTCGAGCAGCACGAGGTGGGGCGAGCCGACCGTGTCGAGGTTGACGAATCGCGTCGCAGCCGGGTCGAGCTCGTGGCGATGACTGGAGACGAACGCGCGGATGCCGTCCTGGAGGGTCTCCTCGGCGCCGCAGGAGACGAGCAGCACGCGCAGGCCGGGGATCGGATGGTCGCGCAGGAGCTCGGCCAGCGCGACCAGGGAGGCGACGCCGGAGAGGTTGTCGTTGGCGCCCTGGACGGTCTCGCTGCGCCAGACGTCTGCCACCAGCGCTGTGCCGAGCAGGCCGAGGACGAGGCCCTTGAGTGCGCCCAAGCGCTGAGCGCGGCCGCGGCCGCTGAGTGCGCCCAGCAGCGTCGCGAGGGGTCCCGCGAGCCCGAACCACCACTGAGGAAGGGGAGTTTTGAAGCGCTCCAGCACGTGCGGCGCGCGTTCGTGGAGGGTGCGTTGGAGGGTCTGGTCGAAGATCATGCCCGTCTGGGGAGCGTCATGGTGGGCGATCACCACAAGCGTCATCGACGCGTTGGGATCGCCCGCGCGGGCGATGAGGTTCACGGTCGCGCGGCGGCGACGGACGAGACGGCGCAGGACGCGAGGCCCGTTGTGAGCCTCGTCGACGATCCCGGCGAACGTGGCGAGGGCCAGCAGCGCGCCGGCCATGCGACGGCCGCGCAGCGACAGCAGCGCCCCAAGGACGCCGGCGAGACCGAGGCCGGTGGCGGTCGGCGGGAACGTGCCCCACGAGGGCTCGTCCTCGAGCTGGACCTCCACGCCGTCGATCGAGCCCAGGCGCGTACGCAGCCACTCTGCGGCCTCGCGCTCGCCCGGCGAGCATGGCGGGCGCTCCAGCGGGGCGAGCGTCTCGACGACCTCGCGCAGGGTGTCCTGCACGCCGGGCGTCGGGGCGAGATCGGGGGCGGCGGGTCTCGAGGCCGAGCTCATCGCGCGCACGCTCCGCGGGGGCGAGCCCCGGATGAGGGAGGCGTCATCGTCGGAGTCGTCGTCCTCACAGAAAGCATTGTCCCTCACCGCGGTAGGTGTGGAGCTCCTCGACGATGCGATCGCCCGCGAGCAGGTGCAGGGAGACGAAGCGCTCGCAGAGCTCGCCGGCCTTGGCGTGGCGCAGCCACACGCGATCTCCGATCGCGAGATTCTCGGCGGCGTCTCCGAGCAGGGGTGTCTGCACCTCGCCCGCGCCCTCCTGGGAGTCCAGACGCAGCCCGGCTGGGAGGTGGGGCGCGGGCAGCCGCGCGGCGTCGGCGGGACCGGAGGCGAGGTAGCCGCCGCCGAGCACGGTCGCCACGCCCGGCCCGGGACGGCGCACGACGGGCAGCGCGAACAGCGCGGCGGGGCGGGGCGTGAACGCGCGGTAGGAGTCGAACAGCGCCGGGCCGTACAGCCCGGAGCCGGCGGTCAGCTCGGTGACGGCGGGCTCGCGGGTGGTGAGGTGCAGGCTGCCGGTGCCGCCCGCGTTGACGAGCTCCAACGGCGTGAGCTCGCGCACGGCGGCGACGGCCTGCGCGCGGCGGGCGGCGAGCTCGCGGGTGGAGCGCGACTGGAGCGCGCGGATCGCGAGCGCGCGCAGCGGACGACCGCGCGGGGCGTCACCGAGGCCGGCGATGTGCGCCTCATAAGACATGATGCCGACGAGCGTCAGCGCGTCGCGGGCGAGGATCGCGCGGGCGAGCGCGACGGCCTGCGCGGGGGTGTGGACGGGCGAGCGCTTGGCGCCCACGACGATGCGCCCGCCGAGGGCTCGATAGCCGGCGTCGAGGTCGATGCAGACACGGATCGGCGCCACGTCCGGGTCGCCGTGCGGACGGGCGGCCTCGATCAGGTCGAGCTGAGCGACGTCGTCGACCATGATCGTGACCCGGGCGTGCGGGCACTCGGCGGGCAGTCGGGCCAGTTCGCTCAGCGCGGCGCGATCGGCCGTGGGGTAGGCGACGACGACGTCCTCGAACCCGCCTCGCGCGAGCCACAGGGCCTCTCCCAGTGTGAACGCGAGCGTTCCGGCGAAGCCATCGCGGGCGAGGACTCGCGTCTGCAGCGCACGGCAGCGCAACGACTTGCTCGCGAGCCGGATCGGCCGGTGGGCGGCGCGGCGTTCGAGGTCTGACGCGTTGGCCCACAGCGCGTCGAGATCGACAAGCGCGAAGGGTGGGTCGAGATCGGCCGTGGCCCGTTCCAGGCGCTCCAGCGGATCAGCCATCGACGGGACCGAGCACGCGATCGGTGTAGTCGTTGGCGAAGCGGCCGTGGGGATCAAGGCGCGCGCGGACGGCCTGAAACCGGTCCCAGTCTGGGTAGCGCGAGCGCAGGGTGGCGGCGGTCTGGAAGTGGCGCTTGCCCCAGTGGGGGCGACCGTCGAGCTCGTCCATGATCTTCTCGACCGCGCGGAAGTAGGGCTCGTAGGCCATGTGCTCGTACATGTGCACGGCGACGAACCCGCTGTCGCGCCCGGAGGCGGTGCTGAGAAAGGCGTCGTCGGCGGCGACGGTGCGGACCTCGATCGGGAACGGCACCGCGAACCCGCGCTCGGGCACGAGCGCCATGATGCGCCGGACTGCCTCGGGCGTGCAGGCGCGCGGGAGGGCGTACTCCATCTCGGTGAAGCGCACGAGACGGGGGCTGGCGAAGATGCGATCGGAGCGGTCCACGCGCGTGGAGGAGCCCGCGAGGCGCGTGACGAGGCGGTTGATCTCAGGGATGCGCCCCGGGAGTCGCCGACCTGCGCGGCAGAACAGGCCGAAGGCGTGGTTGGTGAGGAGGACGTCGTTGGCGTAGGCGCTCGCCCGCCCGCGCGGGCGGGGCGGCTCGTCGGTGCGGTTGTTCGTGCGCGTGAGCGCGGTGTGGGCGTGGGGGAACACGAAGAGCTCGAAGTGGTCGTTGCCGAGCGCCAGCTCCTGGAAGCGATCGAGCGTGTCAGCGAGCGGCCGCGGGGCGTCGCGGCCGCGCAGGGTGAACGCGGGCACGCAGCGCAGCGTGACCTCCGCGATGACCCCGAGCGCCCCGAGCGAGACACGCGCGGCGCGATAGGACTCGGCGTCCCCGTCGGGGGCGCAGCGCAGGGTGGAGCCGTCGGCGAGCACGAGCGTGAGCTCGGCCACCTGGGCGGAGATGTTGCGCAGACGCGCGCCGGTGCCGTGGGTGGCGGTGGCGATCGCCCCGGCGAGCGTCTGGGCGTCGACGTCGCCGAGGTTCTCCAGCGCGAGCCCGTGCTCGGCCAGGCGCGCGGACAGCTCGTGGATGGTGATGCCGGCCTGGACGCGCACGAGCCCCGAGGAGCGGTCGACGTCGAGCACGCGCGTGAGCCAGTCCAAGCGCAGCTGCAGGCCGTCGGTGAGGGCGACGTCGCTGAACGAGTGCCCCGAGCCGACGACCCGGACGCGGCGGTCCTCGGCGCCGGCGCGGGCGAGAGCCGCGGAGATCTCCTCGATCGAGCCGGGAATGGCGACGGCCGCCGGTCGGCAGCTCTGATCGCCGGCCCAGTTGCGCCATTCTCCTCGCGGGATGCCACGCCGGCTCGCATGCCGGGCCTGGGGATCGTCTGCGCCTACGGCGCCCTGATCTTCCCGAGACATGGGCGAGGTCGCCACGGTGCGGGTGTCGCTAGGCTCGCTCATCGGATGACCGAGCCCGAGCCTACTCTAGGAACCTGCTTCGAAAAGATCGGCACGTCCGGATGCGTCCCTGGACACTGCGCTGGATCGCCACGTGACGGCTTGCACGTGCCACCAGCATGCGCTGCGCCGTCCCGCGTCGCCCAGCTTGGTCCATGAACGCCCCGACCGCACCGCCTATTTCGAAACAGGTTCCGAGTCGGGCCGTGCGTACCACACGGCCCGGAGGACTGGGTCGCGCGCGGGCGCTGCCGACGCCGGGGGCGCGACGGGCGACGGTGATCGGGGCGGGCTCGTTCGGGACGGCGCTGGCGGTGCTGCTGGCGCGGGGCGGGTTGCGCACGACGCTGCAGGCGCGCACGGCCGAGCAGGCTGCGCTGCTCGCACAGGAGCGCGAGAACCGGGCCTATCTGCCGGGCGTGGAGTTGCCGGTGCATCTGCGCGTCGAGCCGTCCTCGGCGGGCGTCGCGCGGGCGGACTACGTGTTTCTGGCCGTGCCCTCGCGCGGCCTGGGCGAGGTGATCGAGGCGCTCGGCGCCGGCGGCCTGGGACGGCACGCGGCGGTGGTGTCGGTCGCGAAGGGGCTGGTCCCGCCGGAGGGATCGCCGCCGACGAGCGTCCTGAGCGCCCGCTTCGGCGCCCACCGCGTCGCCTGCCTGGGGGGTCCGGCGCACGCGCAGGAGATGGTGCACGCGGGCGCGGCGTTGGTCGCGGCGTGCGTGGAGGAGGAGCTGGCGCATGCGCTCGCACAGGTGTTCACGCGCGCCGGGGTCGTGTGCGAGCAGTCCAACGACCCGGTCGGCGTGGAGCTGGCGGGGGCGGCGAAGAACGCGGCCGCACTCGCCGCGGGCGCCACGGAGGCGCAGGGGCTGAACGCGGCAGGCGCGGCCGCGGGGCACATCTTCGCGGAGGTGTGGCGCTACGCGGAGGGCCTGGGGGCGCGCCCGGAGTCGATGATCGGCCTGGCGGGCGCCGGTGACCTGGTGGCGACGGCGTTGGCGCGCGAGAGCCGCAACCGGCGCGCGGGCGAGCTGCTGGCGGCGGGCGTGCCCGCGGCGGAGATCCCGGCCCAGATCGGCCAGGCCGTCGAGGCGCTGGAGTCGGTGCCGCTGCTCGGCCGGACGCTCGAGCATGCGGGAGTGCAGGCGCCGGTCACGAGCGCGCTGGGACGGCTGATCTCAGGTGAGCTGCCGCTGGACGAGTGGGTCGCGCTGGTGCGCGCGACCGTGCCGCCGCCGGCGCTGTGGCGCCGGCGTCCGCAGCCGGGGTTCTGGCGGCGGGTGTGGCGGCGTCTGAACCGCCGGCGCTGAGGCGAGACTGCATCCACAAGTCCGCTAGCTGCGCCGACTCGGGGACGGATGGCGTGGGTCCGCGCTCGGACGAGGCTGGTGGCAGTGCCGCCCGCGCCGAGGCGGGGCCGGACACCGGTCGGAGATCGAAGGGATCTCCGACCGGCCGGCGCCCGCCCGCGTCGCCGAGGGACTCGCCTGCGCGGATGCGACCCATCCCTCAACCCACCGTGCATTCCGCCGCAGACCCCTCGCCGGTGCTGGGGATGTTGTTGTCTTAACTTTTTCGTTTGGTGCACTATGGTAATTATGTATAGACCATAGAAAACCACAGTCCATCTTTAAGTTCTGCCGGTATATTATATGTATATACAGCACTACTATAGTACACATTCTGTAGAAAAAGTCAATTGCCCACACCCCCCTTGCGGAGCAAAGAGAGGACGTCGATGCCACGCCCCGATGACGTAGACACGACCAAAGGCCTGTCGCTGGACCCCGACGAGTTCTTCGCGGTGAACGAACGACGCGAAAAGGCTCTGCGCATGCAGGACGTCATCCGTCCAAGCCGCACGACGCCAATCGCGATTCGCTTCGACCAGTTCACGCTCATGCGGCTCAAGTCACTTGCCGCCGCGCGCAACACCGGCTATCAGACGCTGCTCAAGGAGTTCGTCGTCGAGCGACTCTACGAGGAGGAGAAGCGCGCCGGAATCATTCCGTCATGAGCATGCTCACGACCGCCTCGTACACGCCCGCCCCGTGCGAGGACTCGCTCACCCGCACGTTCTCGTAAGCCGCCATCGCCGCCCGCATCGACGGGTCGCGCGCGACCGCGTTCGCCACCAGCCAGAACGTGCCCACGTGCCGCGCGCACGCCATGTCCTCGCGCGAGTCTCCCACCGCGAACGTCTCCTCCCGCGCGTACCCCCGCGCCCGCATGTGCAACGTGACCGCCGCGGCCTTCGACGCCGTCGCCGGCACGAGGTGATATCCGCGCACGTGCTCCAGCTCGGCCAGCGCCGGCGAGCGCCGGTTGACGACGCCGTTGTCCACCAGCCGCAGGTTCTCATGACCGTGCTCTCTCAGTAGCAGATCGACCTCATCGGCGTCGACCAACCCCCGAAACAGATGTGAGACTTCGCGCGCCACATGCCACGGCTCGTGATACTCCAATCGCCCCGCATACCGTTCCAGCAACAGCTCCGGCGCACCCGAGCGCTCGATCTGCTCGGCGATGCTCAGCTCGCCCGGGAGCAGCTCGCCCGTCAGCCAGTGCTCCTCCCCCCCGAACTGGACGCCCCCGCCCAGCACCACGCACGCGCCCGCCTCGAAGATGAACGAGTCCTGCCCCAGCAACCGCGCGTCCTCGTGCACCTGCGCGCGGCGGCGGCCGGACATCAGCACGACCTCCACCTCCGCGCGCAAGCACGCCTGCACCGCGCGGATCCCCTCGATCGACACGCGGCCCTCGCCGTCGTGCAGCAGCGAGGCGCGCCGCCCCAGCAGCGTGCCGTCGAGATCGACGTAGGCACAGCGCACGCTCATCGCCGGACCTGCGCTCCCCGGACCTGCGCTCCCCGGACCGGCGCTCCCCGAGCCGGCTCCTCCCAGGACGACGCCCCGTCATTCTCGGCTGCGTGCGCGAATCGGACACCGGACCGCGTCGCTCCCGCCAGCGGCAGGCGCTCGATCACCGGCTCGGCGATCTCCACGCCCGACAGCCGCCCTTCCGCCCGCACCCGCCGGGCGATCGTGGCGAGCACCGTCCGCGCCATCGGCGTCAGCGCCGCAAGCGGCTGGTGGCGGTTGCGATGCTCCTCCAGATCCACCTGCGCGATGCCCTCCAGCCCGACCTCGCGCCAGACGTCGATCAGCATGCCGACCTCCACGCCGTACCCGGTCACGAACGGCACGCGTTCCAGCAGCTCGCGCCGTGCCGCGACCTCCCCCGCGAGCGGCTGCCGGACGGCGGCCAGCTCGGGGTAGAACAGCTCCAGCGCCGGTCTGGCCAGCAGGTGATTGACGCGCCCGCCCCCCTCCGGCAGCGACACGCCGCCCTGGACGAATGGTCGCCGGTAGAACGCCTTGACGAACGCTGTCTCCTTTGTCTCCCCGTCGACAGGCGCCTCGCACACCAGCGGCCCGAGCAGGCCCGTCGCGTAGTGCGCGCACGCGCCCCCCGTGTCGGCGTCCAGATAGCAGACGATCTCGCCACGCAACACCGCCAGCGCGCGATACATCGCGTCGCCCTTGCCGAGCACCTCTCCGAGCTCGGGCATCAGCTCGGACTCCTGGTGCACGACCGCCCCGGCGCGCTCGGCCACCGCCGCGGTCCCGTCGGCCGAGCCCGCGTCGATCACGACGACCTCGTCGATCGCCCCCGCCTCACGCAGGCCCATCAGCGCGCGCACGTGCTCCCCCACCGTCTGCGCGCACTCGCGCGCGGGCAGGCACACCGACACCGCGCCCAGCCCGCGCTCTGAGCGCGCGGCGGCGATACGGGCGGGCGAGTACAGCGAATGATGGAACGTGCGCGTTTGCGCCCAGCGTTCGGCGACGGAGGCGGTCATCGCATCTACTATCGCAACCTGTGGCCCGCGAACCGCCCGTCGTACCCGCTCAGCCCTCACGACCACCTGCACACGGACGGGAGGCGTCAAGCACTCGACCGAGCGCTGCAGGCAAAACACGCCGAGTCGAGCCGTGGAGCACACTGCTGGACGAGGGGCGCGCGGACGAACGGCTCGTGCGCGAGGCGCGCGAGGGACCGGGACGGGCGCGGCTCGTGGACCTCCCCTCAGAACTGCACCCCGACGTGTTGGCCGCGCTGGGACTGATCGGAATTGAGCGGCTGTACTCCCATCAGGCCCAGGCCCTGGACAGCGCCTGGGTGGGCACGACGATCGTCACGACCGGGACGGCATCGGGCAAGTCGCTGTGCTTTCAGCTGCCGACGCTCGACATGCTCTGCCGCGTCTCGTTCGCGCGCGCGCTGTACATCTATCCGACCAAGGCGCTCGCTCAGGATCAGGCGCGTGCGCTGAATGCGTATGGGCTGACCAAGCAGGTGCGACCGGCGATCTACGACGGAGACACCCCCCGCGAGGCGCGCGCGGACATCCGCCGTAAAGCAAACGTCGTACTCACCAACCCCGACATGCTGCACATGGGCATTCTCCCCAACGACGATGCCTGGGGAGACTTCTTCCGCAATCTCAAGCTGGTCGTCATCGATGAGGCCCATGTCTACCGCGGGGTGTTCGGCTCGCATGTGTCCAATGTGCTGCGCCGCCTTCGCCGAATCGCAGAAATGAGATACGGCGCGAAGCTGAGGTTCCTGCTCACCTCCGCAACGATCGCCAACCCGGTCGAATTGGCCGAGCGCTTGACCGGCCTGGAGGACATTCGCCTTATCGACGCTGACGGCTCCCCCGCACCGAGGCGGCAAATCGCGATGTGGAACCCGCCGCTGACCGACGCCACGCTGGGCGCGCGCCGCTCCGCGCTGGGCGAGGCGGCCGAGCTGCTGGCGCGGCTCGTGCGCGAGGGCGCGCGTGCGATCTGCTTTATGAATTCGCGCAAGGGAGTCGAGCTGCTGAGTCGCCTGGTCAAGGACGAGCTGGACACGGTCGGGCGCCACGATCTCGCAGAGCTGGTCGAGCCCTACCGCGCCGGCTACACCCCCCAGCAGCGCCGAGAGCTGGAGGGACGGCTGACGCGCGGCGAGCTGCGCGCGGTCATCACCACAAACGCGCTCGAGCTGGGGATAGACGTCGGCGAGCTCGACGCGGCCGTCGTCGTCACGTTCCCCGGCACCGTCGCCTCGCTGCGCCAGATGTGGGGACGCGCCGGGCGGCGGGGACGCGGCCTGGCCATGTATGTCGCGGGCGAGGACGCTCTGGACCAGTTCTTCTGCCGCCACCCCGACGAGTTCCTCGACCGCCCTGTGGAGGCGGCGATCCTCGACCACGAGAGCCCGCTGACATTCGCCGCGCACCTGTTGTGCGCCGCGGAAGAGCGCCCGCTCGACCCTGACGACGTCGAGTTCTTCGGCCCACGCCTGCAGGCGCACGCCGAGAGGCTCGTCAGCGCCGGGCGCTTGCGCGTGCGTCCGGTGCGCGATGGCAACAGCGCAAACACCGAGACCTACGTGCCGCGCCACCCCGGCTCCTATCCCGCGGGGGAGGTGTCGCTGCGCTCGGCCTCCCCCGACACTTTTGCGATCATCGACGTCTCCTCAGGCGAGCTGCTGGGCCAGACCGAGGCCGCGCGCGCCCACTCGACCGTGCACGACGGGGCGATCTACCTGCACCAGGGGCGCTCGTATGAGGTGCGCGATCTGGACCTGCGCCACCGGCGCGCGCTGGTCGCACCGTTCGACGGCGACTGGTACACCCAGCCCAAGCGCGAGACGATGACTCAGGTCGAGCGGCTGCTCGACCGACGCGACGCGCTCGGGGTCACGCTCAGCTTCGGCGAGGTGTCGGTCACCGAGACCGTGCTCGCCTACCAGCGCCGGCGCCTGTCAGACCATGCGCAGATCGACCTCGTCGCGCTCGAGCTGCCCGAAACGAGCTTCTCCACGCAGGCGCTGTGGTTCGAGCTCGACCCGGCGCAGCCGGCTGACGAGCCCGCGGCGATGACTGACCCCGGACCGGGAAGCGATGCAGGAGTGGCGGTGGACGAGTCGCTGCAGGCGGCCGTCCCGCTCGAGTCGCTGCTGGGCACGCTGCACGCGACCGAGCACGCCCAGATCGCGGTGCTGCCGCTGATCGCGATGTGCGACCGCTGGGACGTCGGCGGGCTGTCCACCAACCTTCATCCCCAGACAGGATGCCCCACGATCTTCGTCTACGACGGGCACCCCGGCGGCGTGGGCATCACGCGCATCGCGTTCGCGCGGTTCGAGGAGCTGTGCGAGGACGCCCAGCGGCTGATCGCCGGCTGCGGCTGCACGGACGGATGCCCGTCGTGCGTGCAGTCCCCGAAGTGCGGCAACCTCAACGAGCCGCTGTCCAAGGCGGGCGCGCGGCTGCTGCTGGAGCGGATGCTCGCCGCGCGGGAGCAGACGGCACCGCATGGGCCGCCGATCACGGCGACGCCCGCGCCGCTCTGATTGCCGCCGGGCGCTGTTGAAGTCAACATCGCCCGAGTCCTCATAATGAGCCGCTCGCGCCGCCACGCCCGAACCGACACCATGCGCACCCCCCCCACCACCAAGCTCAAGCTCAGCGGACTGACCGCAGGCGTCGCACTGACGGCGCTCGCCGCGATCCTGCTGCTCGGCCTGCTCTCCCCCGGCTCGGCCCGGCCGCAGAGCACCGGCGTGGAAGCGCTGCCGAGCAACTCCCCCATCGCCGAAGGCCCCGGCGGGCGCACCGCGCTGACGCGCTGGACGCTGCGCATCGACCCAGCCGATCGCGGCACGACGCTCGGCTGGCAGCGGGGTGGATTCGGCGGGGCGAGCGTGAGCGTCCCCAACGTCATCGACCCCACGCGCTACGCCGGCGCCGCGGCACAGGCCAACTACGAAGGCTCGGTCGCTTGGTATCGCACGACGTTCACAGCCCCCGCGACGGGGACGTACGCGCTGACCTTCCAGTCGGCCAACTTCGCCGCGCAGGCGTGGGTGGACGGGCACGCGCTCGGCTCGCACCGGGGCTCCTACCTGCCATTCGAACTGCGCGATCGCGTCGCGGCCGGCAGGCACACGCTGGTCGTGCGCATCGACTGGCGCAACCCGGGCGCGCAGTCCCAGCAGGGGTTCCACCGCACCTGGTTCAACTGGGGCGGGCTCGACGGCGAGGTCGACGTGCGCGCGATCGGCCCGAGCGAGCTGTCGAACCCGACGATCCAGACGACGCTCACGCCCGCGGCTGCAGACTCCGGCACGACCGCCTCCAGCGCAACGGGGACCCAGACGGCGAGCGTCACGATCAGCGTGCAGGTGCGCAACGACGGCGCCTCCGGGCGCGCAATCGTGCCCGAAGGCTCGCTCGTGCACGGCGCGCAGACGATCGCCCTGAGCTTTCCCGAACAGCACCTCGCCCACGGCCAGACCGCGACGGCGAGCACCACCGTGACCGTCCCCGAACCGGCGTTGTGGTCGCCCGCGAGCCCGAGCCTGTACCAGCTGACGCTCGCGGTCGGACACGAGTGCAGCTACTCCGCGCGCGTGGGACTGCGCCAGCTCTCCTGGCACGGTGGGCGCGTGTACCTGAACGGCCGGCGCCTGCAGGTGCACGGCGCGAGCATTCAGGAGGACGCGCTCGGGCACGGCGACGCGCTCACGCCGGGGGACGAGAACGCGATCGTCGCCGAGCTGCGCGCGATCGACGCCAACGCCGTGCGCGCCCAGCACCCGCTGGCCCCGGGGCTGCTGGAACGACTCGACGCGGCCGGCATCCTCGTGTGGCAGGGCATCGGCCCGGTCGAAGGGGCGGGCAACTGGTACTCGAACACGCCCGCGCTGCTCGCCGACGCCGAGAGCCGGGCCCGCGCCGCGGCGATCGTCGACGAGCTGCACCCGTCGATATTCGCCTGGAACCTCGTCGACGAGGTCGCCGAGAACGGCCACGACGGCGCCGAGGTCTCCTACGTGCAGTCGCTGAGGAGCTGGCTGCACGCCCACGACCCGACGCGCATGGTCGCCGTGGACGTGTGGGGCGATCATCCGCCGGCCCATCCGGGCGCGCTGTACCGCGGTGTCGACGCGATCGCCGAGACCGACTACTCGGGCTGGTATGACAACCCGCACAACTCGCCGGCCGCTGTCAGCGCGGAAGTCTCACGCCGTCTGGGCGCGATGCAGCGCACGTTCGCCGGCCGGGTGCTCGTGATCAGCGAGTTCGGCGCCGAATCCAACGGCCTGAACCCCGGTGGCAGCCCCGGCAGCTACTCGTTCCAGTCCTCGCTGCTCACGCGCCACATCCGCGCCTACGCGGCCGACCCGCAGCTCAGCGGCATGTTCGTGTACCTGCTGCGCGACTACCCGCTCGTCCCCACGTTCGAGGGCGGCTCGATCCACGGCGTGCTGCCCAGGCTGCGCCTGATCGAAGGGATCAACCAGAAGGGGCTGTTCACTTACGGCGGTCGCCCCAAGCAGGCAGTCGGCGGCGTCGCGCGGCTGTACCGGGCGCTCGGATCGGGTTAGCGCATCGGCCGCGCGGGCGCACGACCGAGCGTCTGCACGCACGTCCTTGGCGAGACGAGCCGCGTTCGGCGCGACAAGCCGCGACCAACTGTGTGTGTGTGGCGCCTCGGGGACCTGTGCGAACATCACCGCCGTGCGCGTCCTCGTCACGGGCCATCACGGCTACATCGGGTCCATCCTGGTCCCGATGCTCCTCAGCGCCGGCCACGACGTCGTCGGCCTGGACAGCTTCCTGTACGACGGCTGTGACTTCGGCGAGGATCCCGCGCCGGCCGTGCCCACCATCCGCAAGGACGTTCGCGACGTGACGGCGAGCGACCTCGACGGACTGGACGCCGTCCTGCACCTCGCCGCCCTCTCCAACGACCCGATCGGAGACCTCAACCCAGACTGCACCTACGCCGTCAACCACCACGCCTCTGTCTCGCTGGCGCAAGCGGCCAAGCGGGCGGGAGTGCAGCGCTACCTGTTCTCATCCTCCTGCAGCCTGTACGGCGCCGCCGATCGGGATTGGATCGACGAGAGCGCCGCCTTGCACCCGGTCACGCCCTACGGCGAGTCGAAGGTCCTCGCCGAGCGCGACGTCGGCCTGCTCGCCGACGACACGTTCAGCCCGACGTTCCTGCGCAACGCCACCGCCCACGGCCTCTCCCCCCGCCACCGCGGCGACCTCGTCGTCAACAACCTCACCGCGTTCGCATACGCCACCGGCGAGGTGCTGATGCGCAGCGACGGCACCCCGTGGCGGCCGCTGGTGCACGTCGAGGACGTCGCGCGCGCGTTCCTCGGCCTGCTGGGAGCGCCGCGCGAGCAGGTGCACGGCGAGGCCTTCAACATCGGCGCCGACGAGGAGAACTACCAGATCGCCGACGTCGCCCGGATCGTCGAGGAGGTCGTGCCCGGCTCGCGGATCGCGTTCGCCGCGGGCGCCGGACCCGACAAGCGCAGCTACCGCGTCAGCTTCGCCAAGCTCGAGCGGGCGTTCCCGGAGCTGCGTCCCAGATGGACGGTGCGCGCGAGCGCCGAGCAGATGCTCGCGGCCTACCGCGACCACGGGCTGCGCATCGAGGACTTCGAAGGCTCGCGATTCATGCGGATCGCCCGCCTGAAGGAGCTGGCGGCCACGGGACGACTGGACGAGGCGCTGCGCTGGCGGGACCCCGACCCGCTCACCGTCGGCTGAGCCGCGCGGCGTACCACTCGAACGTGGCCCGCAGCCCGCGCTGCATGTCCCACGCCGGCGCCCAGCCGAGCTCCGCGGCGATCGCGCTGCAATCCAGCCACTGGCGTTCGAGCTCGCCGTGCGGGGTCCCGTGCCCGTGGACGTCGGGCTCGACCTGCAGGCCGGCGATCTCGACGAGCTGCCTGACGATCTCGAGCACGCTCACAGGACGCCCGATGCTCGCGTTCCAGGCACGGCCGCGCAACTGCGGACGAGCGAGCGCTCCTGCCACCGCCAGGTAGGCTGTGACCGCGTCCTCGGCGTACAGGAAGTCGCGCTCCATCAGCCCGTTCGAGCGGATCACCGGTCGTTCACCCGCCAGCAGCGCCCGGATGGTCCCGGGGATCAGCCGCGAGAAGTTGAAGTCGCCGCCGCCGAACACGTTGCCGAAGCGCGTGACCGCGACCGGCAGCTCGAACGTGTGCGCGTAGGAGCGAGCGATGATGTCGGCACTGGCCTTCGAGGCGTCGTAGGGATAGTGCGGCTGCAGCGCGTGATCCTCGCGGTAGGGAAGGCTCTCGTGGATGCCGTAGGCCTTGTCGGTGGAGGCGACCACGATCCTCACGGGCGGCTCGTTCGCGACACGGCAGGCCTCGAGCAGGTTCCAGGTGCCGCGGACGTTGACCTCGAAGGTGCTCAGGGGTGAGGTCGCCGCCGATCCCACGATCGCGCTCGCCGCGAGATGGAACACCGCCTGCACGCCGTGGTCCTCGATCGCGGTGCGCAGCGAGGTCGGGTCCAGGAGATCGGCCGCCACCGCCGTGCAGCGCTCGTGCAGCCCGCGCAGCACAAAGCGCGATGGCTGGGCCGGCGGTCGATCGAGGACGAGCACCTGCGCGCCCTCGTCCAGCAGCCGCTCGGCCACCCACGAGCCGATGAAGCCCTGGGCGCCGGTGAACAGCACGCGCGTCCCCGCCCATTCGCTCACGGCATCCCCACCGGATCTCCCACGGTGAGACGCACCGCCCAGACCGCTCGCCGCGATCCTCGGCTAGACCTGGTTTCCCCGCGCGATGCGGCGCAGGTCGATCGTCTCGTCGTAAAGCTTGGCGTCGACGCCCTCCTCCAGCGCGACCTCGCGCAAGGGGCGCCCTGAGGCGGTGGCCTTCTGCACGATCACGGTGCCCTTGTCGTAGCCGATCGCGCCGTTGAGCGCCGTGGCGACGGCGAGAGTCGCCTCGGCGGAGGCCTGCGTCCCGGCCTTGTTGGCCTCGATCCCGTCGACGCACTTCTCCGCGAACACGCGCGCGGTGCGGGAGAGCAGGCGCAGCGACTCGAGCAGGTTGTGCGCGATCAGGGGGATGCGCACGTTGAGCTCGAACTGGCCCTGCATTCCGCCGATCGTGATCGCCGTGTCGTTGCCGATCACCTGCGCGGAGACCTGCAACACGACCTCGGGGATCACCGGGTTGACCTTGCCGGGCATGATCGAGGAGCCCTTCTGCAGCTCGGGCAGCAGCAGCTCGCCGATGCCCGTCCGCGGGCCGGAGCCCATCAGCGCGAGATCGCCCGCGATCTTCGTCAGCGACACGGCGATCACCTTCAGTGCGCCCGACAGCTCGACGAGCGCGTCGCGGTTGGCCTGCGCCTCGAACGGGTCGAGCGGCGCGGCGATCTGCTTCAGGCCGGACCCCTGCTTCAGGCGCGCGCGCACCTTCTCGGCGAACTTCGCGTGCGTGTTCAGTCCGGTGCCGGTGGCGGTGCCGCCGAGCGGGATCTGCCCGACGTGCACGAGCGCCGCTTGCACGCGCTCCTGCCCGAGCACCATCTGCGCGGCGTAGCCGGCGAACTCCTGGCCGAGCGTGACGGGGACGGCGTCCATCAGGTGGGTGCGCCCGGACTTGACGACGTTCTGAAAGCCTTTTGCCTTCCTGGCGAAGGACCGTTCGAGCTGCTTGAGCGCCGGCAGCAGCTCGTTCTGGGCGACGTCGAGCGCGGCCAGGTGGACGGCCGAGGGAAACACGTCGTTGGAGGACTGGCCCATGTTGACGTGATCGTTGGCGTGTACCCCCTCGCCGGCCAGCCGTGCGATGACCTCGTTGGCGTTCGTGTTCGTCGAGGTGCCCGAGCCCGTCTGAAAGACGTCGATCGGAAACTGTCCGTCGTGCTTGCCCGCGGCGATCTCGTTCGCGGCTTTCTCGATTTTCGACGCGCTGCGCTTCGACAGCAGGCCCAGCTCGCCGTTGACCGCGGCGGCGGCGCCCTTCAGGCGCGCCAGCCAGTGCACTACGGGCAGCGGCACCGTCTCGCCAGAGATCGGGAAGTTCTCTATGGCCTTGGCGGTCTCCCCGCCCCAGAGCTGCTTGTCCGGCATGTCGTGCGGATCTCCTTGGTTGGGGGATGCTCACGGAAACCCTATCCACTCGGTGCCGGCACCGCACCCACGAGCAGCGGCTCTGGCCCGCACACCGACTGAGGATCAGGACGACATGGGACCGACGGCGCTGGGCTTTGCCTGCCCGCGATCCGGCGGCGTCCCGCTGAGCAAGCCGTGGAGATGATCGGCGAGGCGCAGCGCGAACGCCACGATCATGAAGGTGGAGTTCGCCTGACCTGAGGTCACAAAGGCGGAGCTGCTCGCCACGAACAGGTCGTCGAATCCGTGGACGGCCAGATCGGCGTCGAGCACGCCTTCCTCGGGACGACTGGACATGCGCGAGGTGCCGGCCTGGTGATAGCCATTGGCCAGCTGGTCGCGCACTGCCCGCTCGGAGTCCTCGTGGAGGTACTCCACAAACCCGATGTCATGCCGTCGGAGGTAACGATCGAGCTGCTCGTGCGCCGCGATCACACCCCTGACGTCCTCGTCTGCGAAGCGCAGCCTGGTCCGCAGGCGCGGCACGCCAAGCGCATCGCGTTGGGTGGTGCTCAGCGCAACATGGCTGGAGTAATGGGGGAGGTGCTCGCTGTGGTAGAAGAGGCGATACGTGTTGGACGCGCTCGACACGTACACACCGGGCGCCTTGTGGCCTCGTTGGAGGAAGCGCCGATACCCGAAGGCGGCCGCGAACTTCATGGTCGCTCCAAGGTCACGCAACACATTTGCAAGGTGTGCACGACGTGAGGCCGGCCGAGTCGTCTTGATCTTGCCTTGACGTATCCCCTCGGACAGAAGGATGCCCCCCAGTGGCGAGGACAGCATCAGATAGACGAGTGACAGGATGCCGCTGCCGTGGGTGGGATCGCCGAGCTCTGGGTTCTCCAACCACATGGCGATGTTCGGCAGTTTGTGCTCGAGCAGAAACTCGGGAGCAAATGTGAATCGACGGCGGACATACACACCATCTTGATCGCGCTCATAGCCGTATATGGTCTTCTCGGGCTCGGTGTTGAAGTGAATCTGCGCTATGCAGCCCCAAGCATGCGCGATGTACCAGTGCCCGAGATGTTCAGCGTGATTGCCGATGCCACCTGCATGAGAACGGTTGGACGCGAGCAGCAGACGGGTGGACTCAAGGCCACCACAAGCCAGGACATAGCGTCTGGCCCGCACGATGACACGGTTGCCGGCCATGGTTCTTCCCATCAGATGCGCCACGCTGAAGCGCTCCGAAGCGCACGCTATCTCAGTGCAGGTGAGCTTGGTCACGAGCGTCAGGAGCGGTGAGGACCGCAGTGCTGCGCGATACCGGCGTCCGAAGTTGGTCGGCAGTGACCAGCGCTCGAGTGATGTGGCTCGGACGTCTCCCTCGGGCCATCCCGGAACCACGGAGTGCGGGGCCAGGTTGGGTATGTCACGAGCGTCGAAGACGGCATCGCCACACACGCACAACTCACATGCACGTGAGAAGTATGCCTTCAGGTCGTCATACCCCACCGGCCAGCGAGCGCTTCCGACGATCTCCCTCGCCTGGAAGTCGACCGGGTCGAACGGCACGCAACGCCCACCCCAGAGGTTGGTCGCCCCTCCGATCTGGCGACGGGTCGCGAGTGACATCGGCGCATGCGCGGGGTCACCGCCGACCGTGTCTCCCAAGCGCTGCGTCGCGGCGCTGAAGGACTCGCCGCCGCTCTCGATCAACATCACGCTGTGACCGGCGCGAGCGAGCTCCAGCGCGAGAGCGATGCCGGCGGGACCGGCACCGACGATGGCGACGTCGGCGTCTAGCTCGGCACCCGCCGGAAGGTCTGCCGCATCGATCTGCATGAATGACTCGGCGGCGCGCTCGCCTACGATCCGCCGGGCGGTTCGCGCCACATGAGCCACATCCTGGGCCCGCGTGGAAGACGCAGCTCCCCGGTCACGCGGAAGCCGCAGCGGGCATAGAAGTGGATGTTGCGCTCCTTGGAAGTCTCCAGATAGACCCCAACGCCTTCGGCGTCGCAGCGCTCGAGCACGGGTTGGAGCACGGCTGAGCCGAGACCCCGCCCACGGGCTTCTGGATCGGTGCCGAGCAGAGACAGGTACCAGTGTGACCGCTTGCTGGGATGCGCTCGCCGCATGGCCATTGCGCCGATCGCGAGCAGAGGCAGGCGAGCCATCAGGCGAGGGTGCAGCAAGCAGCGCACGCGAGCGAGCTCTTGCGCCGGCGTCCTCGCGCTGTCTCCAGGCGGCATCCACACCGCCACGCTTGAAAGCTCGGCGGTCGCCCAAACCTCCTGATGAGCGAGAACCTGCAGCAGCCGGGCCCGGTAGAGCCCTTCCAGCATCCTCGGACGCAGGGCATCGGACCGGCAGGACCACACTGCCACCGGATCGTCGTCATAGGCACGGGCGAGCAGTCGCGTGAGCGTCGGGACGTCGGCCACGGTGGCCCGGCGAGTCACCGGCGCAGCGCTCACCATCTGCGCTCAGAGCTCAAGTCGTCCCGACTGTCTGCGCCTACGGGCGCAACCTGTCTGCGCGAGGTCGAGGAGCCCCTCCCACGATGCGATCCGTCACCCAGACGGGTGCGCGAGAGATGATGACGGGCCATGCGCCAGCCGAGACGCACCATCGCTGAGGATGCGTGCTCGGCGCGAGCGACGACTTCCTCCAGAGCGGCAGCGAAACGTCGGACTTCCTGCTCCTCGATCACGAGCGCCGGCAGCGCCTTGATGACGTTCATGCGGGGCCCGGCGACCTGACAGAGAATTCTGTGCTCGTGGAACAGGGGAACGGCGATGAGTTGCGCGAACACGCCCGGTTGTGCGTGCTCGATTCCAGTCCACACCGACGGCTTGCCGGGGGGATCGAATTCGATCCCCCACATAAGTCCCATGCCACGCACGTCGCGGACTGTCTCGTAGCGCTCGACCAGTGGGCGCGTGAGCTCGAGCAGCAGACCGCCCATGCGCTCCGCGCGAGCGATCAGGCCTTCGCGGTCGAGCGCGCGCAAAGTCGCCAACCCGGCGGCGGCTGAGAGATCGTTGCCGCCGAAGGTGGAGCCGTGGCGGATGGCGCGCTTCATGCGATCGAACACACGCTCAAAGGCCGCGCGGGAGACGAGCAGCGCGCCTATCGGCATCAGGCCGCCCGACAGGGCCTTGGACAGGCAGATCATGTCTGGCTCCAGGCCCCAATGCTCGAGGGCGAACAGACGCCCCGTGCGTCCGACTCCGGTCTGCACCTCGTCACATACGAACAGCGTTCCGGCGCTGCGACATGCCTGCTGTGCGCTCGCGAGATAGCGCAAAGGTGGGATGTTGACTCCCTTGCCCTGGATCGGCTCGATGACAAAGGCGGCGACGTCGCCGGACTGCAGCTCACGCTCGAGGGCGTCGAGGTCCCCAAAGGGAACGGGGCAGCAGCCAGGGACGAGCGGACCGAAGCCTTCTCGAAACTCAGAGTTGCCGTTGAGCGACAGAGCTCCGAGCGTGAGACCGTGGAATGCGTGCTCGGTGTACAGGATGCGGGGACGCCCGGTGGCGGCGCGAGCGATCTTGATCGCTCCCTCGACGGCGTCGGCACCGGTGTTTGCGGGAACCATCGCACCGACGCTTGCGGGCGCGCGCGAGAGGAGTTGCTCGGCCAGCACGCCGCTCAGGAGCGTCACGCCGAGTTGAGGCAGGTTGCCGGTGCGGGCAGCCAGGACGTCTTGGAGCGCCGCGACGACCTCTGGATGGTTGCGACCAAGCGCGAACACCCCGTGACCACCAAACAGATCGAGGTAGCGGTGACCTTCAGAGTCGATCAAGTGGGCACCCTCGCCTCCCGTCCAGACTCGATCGAAGCCGACGGTGCGCAGGATGCGCCCCAGCTGTGGATTCAGGTAGCGGTTGTTGAGCGTCATCTCTTCGCCGACGCGGCTTGCAAGGATCTCGCGTACGGCCGGCAGCGGCTCAGGTGACATGACGGGACAGAGTAGTTCTATGAAGCCGTATCGTGGGATTGACGTTGTGATGTTTGCGCCACACCGTCTTACCCAAGCCGCAAACGTGTTTGGGCGGTGTCTCTGACTGTGCAGGGGCCAGCTGGAGCCGAGGCTGACTTGCCGAGCGCGATCGTCTCTTGCCCGCGGCTCTACGCCGGCTCACCGCTGGTCTCCGCCCCCACGCGCTTGCCATGGAATATGTAGTTACGGAACAGCATGAAGTTGACGAGCGCGATCGGGAGTGCGAGCGCAAGGTAGACGATCTCGACCGGCAAGCCAAGCACCGCGGGGACAAACGACGTGCTGGCGGCGGTTACGCCATATTGAGTGGCAGAGGCCATCAGATACCGACTCGCCTGGTGAGGGAAGGCGAGGGCGAAGCCGTCGTGATCGGTCCACACGAACAGGCGTTGCATACCGAAGTGCACGGACACCGCAACGACGAATCCAATCGCAAGAGCCGCCTGGAATGGAAGTCCAACGAGGAGCGAAAGCGCAGACGTGGTGAGCAGATAGACAGCTGACACCACACATCCAGTGAACGCGAAGCGCATTCCCTGCGAGAAGAGGCTTGCGTGATCCGAGCGCAACATACGTCGATGCGGCCACATCCGCTCAATGCGGCCGCTCACCGGCGCCCTTCGTCGTCCCAGCCATGGCGAGACTCGAGAATGTACTTGGGCCTCTGCCGTGACTCGTCGTAGATTCTGCCGACGTACTCGCCGATCACACCGAGCGAGAGCAGCTGGATGCCGCTGAAGAAGGCCACGGCAATCACGACGGTCGGGTTCCCGACGGGAAATTCCACGCCGCTCACCTTGAGAGAGAAGTACGTGACTGCGATCAGAAACGCGACGCCCGACAGCGCGATGCCCATGATCGAGATGAGCTGCAGGGGATAACGTGAAAAGCCAACCACGCCGTTGAGGCCGATCATGAACGAGCCGAAGAAACGGTTGTACTTGCTCGACCCCGCCTCGCGGCTGTCACGGTCGTACTGCACGCTGGTCTGGCTGAAGCCGACCAACGCCACGAGGCCCCGGAGGAAGCCATGGTGCTCTGAAAGCGCAACGACGTTGTCGACGACACGACGGCTGAGCAATCGGAAGTCGCCGGTGTTTTGCGGAATCTCCACCTCGCCTATGCGAGCTATGACGCGATACCCGATGGCCGCGACGATGCGCTTGGGCAGCGTCTCGCCTGCCCGCGTGCGTCGTTGGGCATAGACCACCTCGTAACCCTCGCGCCAGCGTGCCACGAGATCCGGGATGAGCTCGGGCGGGTCCTGCAGATCGCAGTCGATCACCACGACCGCCTCCCCCCTCGAGGCCTCCAGGCCGGCGATCGTCGCCATCGGCTGTCCGAAGCGTCGGGAGAATCGCAGCATCTTCACCCGCGGATCCCTGCTGCTCAGCTCGATGATCCGCTGCTCGGTGAGATCGGTGGAGGGATCGACACTGAAGATGATCTCCCAGCTCAAGTCGAGGTCTTCGAGAACTGTCGTCAGGCGCTCGTGCACTCGAGCAATGTTGTCTTCCTCGTTGTACGCGGGAATGACGACGCTCAGAGTCGGGCCTTTGCCGCGCCTGTCCAACCGACGCTCAGAAGCGGCGATCGGGCGTCGCGCCACGCCACGCCGCCGGCCGTCAACGCCGCTCAGAGGAGGTGGGACGTCGAGCGTCGCATCCCTGTCGCGGCCCTCCGGCTGCGGGGATGAGCTCATGATCCATCCTTCGCAAGGGGCGTCATACCCTCTGGGTCTGCTCCGTTTGCATACGCTCGTGTGAAGACTTGACTTGGCACTGATGAGGACTCCTACGATCCCTTGACCGCCACGATCTCTTGACCGACGCCAGACCATAGAGCGAGTTCGATTTCAGTGAATCGGCCCGCACCGAGGTCCCCGTTCGCGCCGCGAAAACGTCACCTCAGGCATCGCCTGTTTTGGCCTGAATGCAGGGAGTTCCAACGTCTGCCTGGCGCACCTGAGAAGGCTGGGAGTTGGTGATCTTCGCGATGGCGGAGGCTGGGCAGTGTTTCCCACTGGTGCATCGACTGTGCCCGTCGTGATGGAAACAAAACACGCAATCTGGAGGACGGCGAGAGACGAGCTCCCATGCGCGGTCAAGGTCAAGGTCGAGGGCGCGGTCGCTGATCGAGTCGCCAAGCGCACCGAGCCACTTGGCTCATGTGGCGTAGTCTCGATTCAGAAACAAGCGGGCGCAAACCGCGCTCCCCTCGAGAGGGCGGGCTTTGAGCGCGCAAACCGCATGGATCAGCGGATCTCGCCTCTCTCCTCGACAAACCGCTCGAACGCGCCGCAGCAAGCCGCAACCGTGCGGGTAGCAACCGTGCGGGTAGGCTGACGCGATGGAAAACGTCAGCAAGTGGCCCAAGACTCGTCCTGCGCTCACCGAGGAGCAGGAGTCCGTCTGGGAGGACTTCTTCACCCTCTGGCATGAAGTGCTTCCACGGCGCTATCGGGTGGTCGAGCGCTTCAATCAAGCGTTCCCTACGCGATATCAGCATGCCGGCGTTCGCACGACGATGGAGATAGGGGCCGGCATGGGCGCGCACTTGGACTACGAGCGCCCATCCCCTGAGCAGGAACGCAACTACTACGCGGTCGAGCTGCGTGAGAGCATGGCCAAGCACATCCGAGAGAGGTTTCCCCGCGTCAACGTGGTCGTGGCCGACGGTCAGGATCACCTTCCATTCGAAGACGACTTCTTTGATCGCTGCGTTGCCGTGCATGTGCTCGAGCATCTTCCCGACCTGCCGGCATGCCTGAAAGAGACATGGCGCGTGCTGAACAAGCAGCGTGGCCAGCTGCTCGCGGTGATCCCGTGCGAGGGGGGACCCGCCTACTCGCTCGCGCGCCGGCTGTCCGCAAGAACCATCTTTGAGGATGCCTACGACATGTCCTATGCGCCTTTCATCAAGCGCGAGCATCTCAATCGACCACACGAAATCCTTGCCGAGCTCGAACAGAACTACACGCTTGTGCGCCGTCGCTTCTACCCCCTGCCATTCCTGCCGATCACCTCGATCAACCTGTGCATCGGCCTGGTGCTGCGTCCCCGTCCTGCACCGTTGGGCTCCTGAGCTCCCTGACTGCCGTTGCTGCGGGGTCTATCCGCAGAACGCCACGAGCTCTCGTGCTAGCCCCACAGGATCGTCGTAGGCCATCAAAAAGCCCGTGCTGGGCAACACCCGCAGCTGCCCATCCGGCAGCAGGCGCAACACCTCTTCAGCCGTGGCGAGTGGGTGCAGCCGGTCTCGATCGGCCCACAGCAGCAGCACGGGCATGTTCAGGCGCGGATACAGCTCCAGCAGATCCTCGCGCGCGCCGGTCGGCCACGCGCGCGCGCACTTCGCCCACGAGCGGGCCAGCCCCGCGTTGCCGGGAACGTCCGCGAAGGCGTGGCGGAGCAGGTCGCGCGCCGCCGGGTTGCCGCGCACGGACAGCCGCGAGCCGCGCTCGGGACTGAAGACGGTGCGCATGGCGTATCCGCTCACACGGTCAAGGCCCGGGATCGCTCCGGCCATCGTCGCCGCCCGCCAGATCACGCGCGACCGTGCGCGCTGGGGGGAAACGTGCAGCCGGTTTGACATCAGCACCAGCCGGCTCGGCCGGATCCTGCCGCTTGCCACCGCCTGCAGCACGACCTCGGCGCCGGCGCCATGGCCACCGATCAGCGGACTGGGGCCGAGCACGTCCGCGGCGAAGCCGCCCAGAATCTCGGCGAACCAGTCGAGGGTGTAGGGGTGCGCGGGGCTGTCCTCGGAGTCGCCGTGCAGCGGCAGGTCCGGCAGCACGACGCGGAAGTGGGCCGAGAGCTGCTCGACCGAGGGCTCCCACTCCTTGTGGGAGAGCATCGCCGAGTGGATCAGCGCCAGCGGCGGCCCCGCCCCGCACTCGCGGTAGGCGACTCGGGTGCCGTCCGGATGGTGGTAGAGCCGCAGCCGCATCCGCACGATCGTAGGCCGTCGGATGCGCTCCGTGGCGCCAAACGCGCGAATTCGTCAGCCGGCTGAATGGTAACGTCAGTCAACCAGCCACTGCGCGCGGCATTGCACACATCCGTCGTCACGCCCGTCGACGCACGCGACGCGATTCCTGCGCCTGCAAAGCGCGTCGCGGTCTGCATCCTCCGTTGCGGGGGTTGTGGTGAGGGCGCGCAAAGCTCACCATCGCTTGTGCAATGAGCGCAATCCGCACAAACGCCGCCGCCGCGATGCTGGGGGTCAGCCCCAACACGCTGCGTGGATGGGAGCGGCGGTTCGGCTACCCGATGCCCCATCGCACCCAGGGCGGGCACCGCCAGTTCGAGCTGACCGAGATCGAGGCGCTGCGCCAGGCGTTCGCCGAGACCCACGACGTCGCCTCGGCCGTGTCGGTCGCGCGCGAGCGCGGCGAGGGGCCCTCCTCCCCGCGCGCCTGCGGGCCGCGCTCGAAACGTTCGCGGCCGACGCCGCCGACCGCCTGCTGGAGGAGAGCCTCGCCGTGCGCTCGGTCGAGCGGACGGTCGAGTCGGTGCTGCTGGCGGCGCTGGAGCTGCTCGGGGAGGGCTCGGCCGAGCGCGCGTTCGCGCTGCGCTACACGACCGGCTGGCTGGCTGCCGCCACCCGCGTGGCGCCGCCGGCCTCGCGTGAGGAGGGCGCCCTGATCTTCGACGCCTCGCCCCCCTCCGATCTCGACGCCCCATACGTGCAGGCGCTGGAGCTGTGCCTGCGCCGGGGCGGTCTGCGCGTGCTGACCCTCCCGGTCGAGCTGGACGCCGGCCGTGTCGGCGCCGCGCTGCGGGCGCTGCGCCCCGGGGCGATCGTGCTCGCCGGCGCGGGGGCTTCGCCCGATGCGCTGGGCCGGCTCGTCTACGCCTCCCGCCAGGCCGAGCCCGGTGTGGAGGTGCTCGACTACCGCGGAGCATTGCCCGACACGGGGGTAGCCTCGACCGTCAAGCGCATCGGCCCCGGTCCCACCGCCGCGGCCGAGCAGCTGCGCGAGCGGCTGACCGGCGTGGTGTTGCGCCACCCCGCCGTCGCCTCCTGAGCCGGACCTAGAATGGGCGGCCCGATGACGGCCGAGCCCAAAAATCCTCTGATCCCCACGCGCGCGGTCGACCCCAAGCGTGATCTCCCGGCGATGGAGCTGGAGGTGCTGGAGCGCTGGCGCGAGCGCGACGTGTTCGCGCGGTCGCTGCGCTCGCGCGAGGGGGCCGAGCGGTGGGTGTTCTACGAGGGCCCCCCAACCGCGAACGGCCCGCCGGGCTCCCATCACGTGCTCTCGCGCGTGTTCAAGGACGTCTACCCGCGCTACCACACGATGCGTGGACGGCTCGTTGAGCGCAAGGGCGGCTGGGACTGCCACGGGCTGCCGGTGGAGATCGCGGTCGAACAGAAGCTCGGGATCGACCACAAGTCAGAGATCGAGGAGTACGGGATCGCCGAGTTCAATGCCCAGTGTCGGGAGTCGGTGTTCGCAT
Organism: uncultured Solirubrobacterales bacterium; assembly: GCA_963744245.1. Taxonomy (GTDB): domain Bacteria; phylum Actinomycetota; class Thermoleophilia; order Solirubrobacterales; family Solirubrobacteraceae; genus Palsa-744. Next base: position 1,180,570 of record CAVUST010000001.1, on the reverse strand, counting down.
TCCTGGAGGACTGGAACCGCCTGACTGAGCGGATCGGCTTCTGGATCGACCTCGACGACGCTTACCGGACGCTTGATGAGACCTACATCGAGTCGGTGTGGTGGGCGCTCGCGGAGATCGACCGGCGGGGGCTCTTGTATGAGGGCCACAAGGTCGTGCCGTATTGCCCGCGCTGCGAGACGACGCTCTCATCGCACGAGGTGGCGCTTGGCTACAAGGACGTCGTCGATCCGAGCGTATTCCTGAAGCTGGGAGTGCTCGGTGGCGAGGACAAGCTGCTGGTGTGGACGACTACGCCGTGGACCCTGCCGGGCAACGTGGCGCTCGCCGTCTCGCCCACGGCGACCTACGCCAGGGTGCATGTCGGGGATGAGACGTTCGTGCTCGCCGAGGACCGCGTCGTCTCGGTGCTCGGGGAGACGTCAGAGATGGTCGAGCGGTTCTCGGGCTTGGAGTTGGTGGACAGATACGGGTCTTATGCGGGTCCGATCTTTCACACCAGACAGCCTGGCGGCTTCCCGATCCTCGCCGATGCCTTCGTGACGACCGAGGACGGCACGGGAATCGTCCACCTTGCGCCTGCGTTTGGTGAGGATGACTATCGCGTGGCGGCAACCGAGGGCATCACGCTGGACAACCCCGTCAAGCCTGACGGAACCTATGAGCAGCGCGTCACCGGGTACGCGGGCCGTTTCGTCAAGGATCCAAAGCTGACGAAAGAGATGATCGCCGACCTGGACGAGCGTGGGCTGCTGCTGCGGGCGGAGGACTACGAGCACTCCTACCCCCACTGCTGGCGCTGCGGGACACCCCTGATCTACTACGCGAAGAAGTCCTGGTACATCCGCACGACGGCCGTCCGCGAACGGATGCTTCAGGCGAACGAGACGGTGAGCTGGTACCCGCCACGCGTCAAGCACGGGCGCTTCGGGGAGTGGCTGAAGGGCAACGTCGACTGGGCGCTGTCGCGCGAGCGCTACTGGGGCACGCCCCTGCCGGTGTGGCGCTGCGGACGGGGACATACGCACACGATCGGGTCATTCGCCGAGCTGGAGCAGCTGTCCGGGAGGACGCTGGCAGACCATCACCGCCCGTATGTGGACGAGATCACGTTCCCCTGCCCCCACCATGACGACGACGGGACCGCGGCATGCGGCGAGTCGATGCGGCGCGTGGAGGAGGTGATCGACGTGTGGTTCGACTCCGGAGCGATGCCGTTCGCGCAGCACCACAGCCCGTTCGAGCACGAGCGGGAGCTCGCGCAGAGCTACCCGGCCGACTTCATCTGCGAGGCGCAGGACCAGACGCGCGGGTGGTTCTACTCGTTGCTGGCAGTGGCGACGCTGACCACCCCCTCCGGGGGCGGTGCCCAGCGCGAGGCGCCCTACCGGAACGTGGTGTGTCTGGGACTGATCCTGGACGGGGACGGGCAGAAGATGTCCAAGTCGAAGGGCAACACAGTGGAGCCGTGGCAGGTGCTCGACTCCTATGGCGCGGATGCGTTCAGGTGGTACTTCTTCACCTCCCGGCAGCCGTGGGACGGGTATCGGTTCTCGGAGGAGGCGATCGGCGAGGGCGTGCGGCTGTTCCTGAAGCAGCTGTGGAGCACGTACTACTTCTATGCGCTCTACGCGCGCGCGGGCGCCCAAGCGCTGTCACAGTCCGACGGGGCGCAGTCGGCGAGCGGTCCCGACGGTGACCTGGATCGCTGGGCGCGCTCGCGCACGGCGGCGACGGCCGAACTGGTGGCGGAGCGGATGGACGCGTATGACGTGACGAGCGCGGGACGGGCGATCGGCGAGCTCGTGGACGAGCTGTCGAACTGGTACGTGCGCCGCTCCAGGAGACGGTTCTGGGACGGTGAGAGAGCGGCGTTCGTGACGCTGCGCGAGTGTCTGCTGACGATCGCCAAGCTGCTGGCGCCGCTGTGCCCGTTCATGGCGGACGAGATCTACGACAATCTCGACGGGACGCTCGCGAGCGTGCACCTGTGCGACTTCCCCGCAGGCGATGCGCTGCCGGCGCGAGACCGCGAGCTGGAGGAGGCGATGGCGCTCGCGCGCGAAACGGTCAGGCTGGGGCTGGGCGCGCGGGGCAAGGCCAAGCGGAAGGTGCGCCAACCGCTGCGCGAGGCGGTGGTGGTGGCGGATGGTCGCGAGCGCGCGGCGATCGAACGGCTGGCGGAGGTCGTGAGGGAGGAGCTGAACGTCAGACAGGTCCGGTTCGTGGCGGCCGCGGAGGAGCTGAGCGAGTACGAGGTCAAGGCCAACTACCGCGTGCTGGGGCCGCTGTTCGGCAAGGACATGCCCGGGGCCGCGGAGGCGATCGCGGCACTCGATCCCGCGCGGGTGGCCGCGGCGATCCGCAACGGGCAGGGCGAGGTCGGGATCGCGGTCAATGGACGCGAGCACACGCTCACGGCGCAGGACGTGATCCTGACGCTGAAGGCGCCCGAGGGCTATTCGGTCGAGCGCGAGGGCGCGCATGCTGTGGCGCTGGACTTGGCGCTGGACGACGACCTGCGTCGCGAGGGGTACGCGCGCGAGATTGTGCACGCGGTGCAGAACGCGCGCAAGACGGCGGGGTTGCAGGTCGAGGATCGGATCGAGCTTTCGCTGGCGGGCGCCCAGAGCCTGATCGAGGCCGCCGAGTCCCACCGCGACTACCTCACGGGCGAGACGCTGGCGATCGAGCTGGGTCTGGGAGAGGACGGCGCGGGCGCCGAGCAAGACGGCGCCTCAGCCGGCGTCTACCGCGAGCAGACCGAGGTGGACGGCCTGGAGCTGACGATCGCGCTGAAACGCCTGCCGGACGCGTCGTGGAGGCCTCCGGGCAGCGGAGCAGGAGCTTAGAGACCCTCGGGAACTGAGAGCGGCTCAGGCTGCGGTGAGAGCGGGCTCCAACTCGGCCTCGAGCTTCTTCTTGGGGTAGGCCCCGACGACGGTCTTGACAGGGGCGCCGCCCTTGAAGAGGATCAGCGTGGGGATCGAGAGGACCTGGTACTGAGCGGCGGTCTGCTGGTTGTCGTCGACGTTGAGCTTGACGATGCGCAGGTCGGGACGCTCACCGGCGATCTCCTCGAGCACTGGGGCGACGACACGGCAGGGGCCGCACCAGGGCGCCCAGAAGTCGACGAGCACGGGCCCCTCGGACTCGATGACCTCGGCGGTGAAGTTGGTGTCGGTGACTTCGCTGAGGGTGCCTGCCATGGTGTCTCCTTGAGGATCGCGGTGTGATGCGGGAAAGGTCTCCCCCATCACTATACAAAGTGAAGCAAGGGTTGCCCGCCTCCGGGAATGCTCAGGCGTCAGTCTTGGTCGTTTGGCTCTGTGCGCGAGCCAAGCCACACGACGAAATAGTCCTCAGTCATATCGCTTGCGGCGACAGCTCGAAAAACGCGATCAATCTCCCTGTCTGAGGCGGTGCAGCGGAGGCCTTGGTCTTCGAGGTAGTAGTCCATGAGAATCAGCGCAACACGCTTGTTCCCATCTGGCAAGGGATGATGCGCATTATGCGCGAGGCAAGAATCGCCGCGCGTTGGATCGGATCGTTGTAGAAGTCGTGGCCACCGAAGCTGGCGAACGGTGCAGCCAATGCCGACTCCGCACTGCCGATCTTCGTGACGTTCTTCAGGCGGTCGGCGTCGACGTCGAGCACCCGTTCGGCGATCTGGAGGAAGAGCGCGATCTCGATCATGCTCGCAACGTACCACAGGATGACATATTTTGTAAGACAGTTTATATGCTTTGCAAAACTGTGCTACAGTCTGCCCACCTCACCGAAACAAAGGATCACAACGTGCCGACCAAGACCATCCGCATCTCTGACGAGCAGGCCGCCGCGCTCGAGGCAGTCGCGATGGCCGACGAGACCACGGTCTCCGAGATCGTGCGCGACGCCATCTCAGAGCGCCTTGCCGTGCTCCGCAAGGACAAGAAGCTCCAAGCACGCCTCGACGCAGCCCTTGAGCGGCGCCGTGGAGCGCTCGACCTCCTTGCCAAATAGGCGCTGGAGTGCTAGAGCCTCATCGAACCGTGACGGTCCAGCCTTCGTCATAGCGCACGACCGGCGGGTGGATGTGGGTGAGCGCGGTGAAGAGGTGCGGGGAGACGTAGACCTCGATCAGCGCGGCGATGACGAGGATGGGCACGGCGATGGCGACCGTGACGAAGGTGGCGGCGAGCAGCTGCTCCCACTCGCCGCGGCGGCTGGCGATGATCCAGGCGGCCAGGGGCAGGAACAGGGCGATCAGCTCTCCGATCGCGTGCGGGAGCACCCCGAGCAGCAGCAGCGCCGGGGAGACGCGCAGGAAGTGAGCGACGCCGGCGAGGGTGTGGCCGAGCGTGTAGGCCTGAATCGAGAGGGAGAAGGCGGTGGCGCAGACGACGAAGACGATCGCGATGCGTCCGCCGTGCTCGTGGACCCAGCGCGAGAGCCCGCTGCGTGAGGAGGCCTGCAGAGGCAGTGAGCTGCCGGCGATGAAGCCGGCGACGCAGGCCATCGCGTGCAGGGCCAGCACGAGCATGTTGTGGCCGAGCACGCGCACGACGTCGGCGCCATCGCCGACCGCGAATGGCGGCTGCAGCGTTACGACCTGGACGTAGTGGGGAGAGAGCGCGGCGACGAGCAGCACGGCGGCGAGCAGACCGGCGGCGGCGAGCGCGGCGCCGGCGAACCAGCGACCGATGACCGGGCCGGGATCGTGCTGCCATGCGCGCAGGGTCGAGCGCGTGTGGCGCACACCGTGCGCGAAGGCGTAGGCCGAGGCATCCACTCCCAGTGCATCGGCGCGTGCGCCCGGCGACCTGAGCGGCCATCATGCGGCAGGCGCGGCCGCGGCCGCAGCGCTACGTCGCGCGTGTGGTGCGCTCCTCGGAGGCGGACCCCGTCGCCACGACCGGGCCGAGATGCGGGGGCTGACGCCCGACGCGCAGCAGGGGCACGAGCCACATCGCCTCGGCGGCGATGCGCCAGGACATCTTGGACTCACCGCGGGTGCGGTCGCGGAAGACGATCGGGACCTCGACGACGCGAAAGCCGGCCTGGACGGAGCGGTAGGTGAGCTCGACCTGGAAGGCGTAGCCCTGGGAGCGGACGGAGTCGAAGTGGATCGCTTCGAGCACCTCGCGGCGAAAGCACTTGAAGCCGCCGGTGAGATCGCGCACGTGCAGGCCGAGCACGAGGCGCGCGTAGGTGGAGCCGCCCTCGGAGACGAAGCGGCGCAACAGGCCCCAGTCGGCGACGCCACCGCCGGGGACGTAGCGTGAGCCGAGCGCGAGGTCGGCGCCGGCGCGCACGGCGTCGAGCAGGCGGGCGAGATCGGCGGGGTCGTGGGAGAAGTCGCAGTCCATCTCGAACACGTAGGCGGCGCCGTGGTCGAGCGCGTGGCGAAAGCCGGCGAGGTAGGCGGGGCCGATGCCGTTCTTCTCGCTGCGATGCAGGACCTGCACCCACTCGTGCTCGGCGGCGTAGCGGTCGGCGATCTCGCCGGTGCCGTCGGGCGAGCCGTCGTCGACGACGAGGATGCGAAAGCCCTCGGGAGCGGCCCCGGCCAGCACCTCCCCGGCGGCGTCGAGCATTGCGGCGATGTTGGGGGCCTCGTTGTAGGTCGGGAGGATCAGCCAGGGGACGGCGGGCACAGGGGTGGACATCGGTCGGCGTACCCTACGGGTTCGCGCCGGCGGAGGTGGCGGGTTGAGGACCGTGGTGTGCGTACTCTGAAGCCGTGGAGCTGCCGAACGGGGCGATCGCGGACGCGCTGGAAGAATTGGGAGACCTGTACGAGCTCGACGGGGCGATCGTGCACAGGGTGCTGGCGTACCGGACGGCCGCGAAGACGGTGCGCGAAGCGACGGTGTCGGTGGGGGCGCTGGCACGGGCAGGACGCGCCGTGCAGCTGAAGGGGATCGGCGAGACGCTGCAGGAGAAGATCCGGGCGCTGTGTGAGACGGGGACGATCCCGGCGGCGGAGAAGCTGAAGGCGAAGTTTCCGCCCGGGTTGATCGAGATCACGCGCCTGCCGGGGATCGGCGCCAAGCGGGCGCGGCTGCTGCACTCGGCCCTGGGGATCGACTCGCCGCAGGCGTTGCGCGAGGCGGCGCTCGCTCAGCGCGTGCGCGACGTGAAAGGGCTGGGGGCGAAGTTCGAGGAAGGCGTGCTGAGCGCGCTGGACAGGGCGGCCGAGAACCCCGACGAGCGTGCCGGTGGACGGGTGCGTCTGCTCCTTCCGCAGGCGCTCGAGGTCGGCGAGGCGCTGGCGCGGGGGTTGAGCGAAGGCAGCGCGGGCGAGGGCGCGCGGGTGATGGTGGCGGGATCGGCGCGGAGGATGGGCGACAGCGTGAAGGACGTCGATCTGATCGCGGTCACGAAACGGCCGGTGGCGCTGGCGAAGCGGCTGGCGCAGCTGGCGGAGATCGAGAGCGTGTCAGCGGCGAGCGCGGTCGGCGCGAGGGGGCGTGCGCACGTCGGGGTGGGCGTCGACCTGCGAATCGGAAAGCCGCGGGAGCTGGGGAACCTGCTGCAGCACTTCACGGGTTCGGGCCGGCACAACGCGGCGTTGCGCGAGCTGGCGGTGAGACGCGGACTGCACGTGTCCGAGCACGGCGTGCTGAGCGACGCGGACGGCCGTACGCGCACCTATGAGAGCGAGCGCGAGGTGTATGAGGCGGTGGGAATGGCCTACGTCGAGCCGGAGCTGCGCGAGGATCGCGGCGAGCTGCAGGCGGCGATGGACGGCGGGAAGGGTCTGCCGAAGCTGATCGAGCAGGAGGACGTCCGAGGAGAGCTTCACTGCCACACGATCGCCTCGGACGGGCACAACACGATCGCGGAGATGGCGGTGGCGGCGCGGGAGCTGGGGTACGAGTACGTCGCGATCACCGACCACTCGGCGACGCACGGGTTCGGCAACGACGTCTCCCCCGATGAGCTGAGACGCCAGATCGAGCGGGTGCGCGAGGTGGATGCACAGATGGAGGGCATCGCGGTGAAGGCGGGCAGCGAGGTCAACATCCTGCCGGACGGAAAGCTCGACTACGAGGACGATCTGCTGGCGGAACTCGACTGGGTGGTGGCGAGCGCGCACACGGCGTTCGGGATGGGCGAAGAGGCGATGACCAAGCGGATGATCCGCGCGATCGAGCACCCGCTGGTGGACGCGATCGGGCACCCGACCGGGAGGATGATCGTGCGACGCGAGCCATATGCGATCGACCTGGAGCCCGTCGGCGAGGCGGCGGCACGGACGGGGACGCTGCTGGAGGTCAACGCGAATCCGGACAGGCGCGACCTGTCGGACGTGAACGCCCGCAATGCGGTGAGGGCGGGCGTGAAGATCGTGATCGACTCCGACGCTCACAAAGTGGTGACGCTGCAGAACATGCGCTGGGGCATCGCGACTGCCCGGCGAGCGTGGCTGACGCGCGAGGACGTGGCGAACACGAGATCGTGGGACGAGCTGGTGGGGATGCGCAAACGCAACCGCGCAAGATGATGCTGGTAGAGGGTGGGTGACCCGGTAGCCCGCCGCTCCGTACAGCCCTGTCGGCGCCGGTCACCACACGAAGTGGCGCTCGTGTCAGCGGGCGGAGTGGGACAGCAGGCGGGGAAGCAGATCCGCCGAGACGATACGGTCGGTAGTGGCCCGAGTAAAAGCTGAGAGGGCCGACGCGGCACGGGCGCAGTGGTCGGGCGCGGGATCGTCGAGCGCGGTGCGCAAGGAGGCGCCGAGATCGTCTGAGACCAGGCGAGGGTCGAGCGTGCGCGCGATCGGCAGCGCGGCGTAGGGGCCGGGAGCTGGGGTGCTGACAAGCTGGCAGCCGTCGGCAAGGGCCTCGAGCTGGGCGAGGCCGTAGTCCTCGCGGCGGGGAGCACAGATGAAGACGCGTGCGCGGCGCAGCAGGGCGCGGTAGTCGGCGGGAGCCAGCGGGCCGGTGACGGTGACGCCGGCGTCCGGCAGGGCGATGCCGGCACGGGCGAGCTCAGCGTGTGAGGCGCCCACGATGTAGAGCTGCTCGTCGGGGCCGCGAACGCGGGTCCAGGGGGAGAGGACGCGGTCGAGTCCCTTCTTGAGGGGGTTGGCGGCGTAGGTGATCGCGGCGACGTCGCGGATGGGCACAGGAGGGCCGGAGGGCTCGACCGGGACGGGCAGGACCAAGGCGCGATCGCCGGTGCGCGCGACAGCGGGCGCCTCGTCGAGGCCGCCGGCGCTCCAGGGGAGCAGCAGCGGAGACTGGGAGAGACGGTGGCGCTCCAGTGGACGCTGCCAGAGGCCGTGGCGTCCGGGGCGGTTGCCGGCGGAGGGGGCGTCGAAGCGGATCGCGCCCGGTCGCGGCCACAGCAGCGCGGAGGTGGTGCTCGAGTAGACGGTCGCGCGCGGAGTGTGCGCGGCGAGTCCGGCCACGGCGACGCGGCGAGCTGCTAGGGCCCAGGCGAGATCGGTGAGGGCGAGCGTGCGCATTGAGCGCGGGCGCGTGGCGGCGAGGAGCGCGACGGATGCGCCGGCGCGGCGCAGGGAGTCGGCGAGCTCGGCGTCGGCTGCGCGCAGCCCGGCGGTGGCGCCGAGCGAGACGATCAGGACGTCCACTCCCCGATCGTCATGCGACCCGGGCGAACCCGACCCGGTGGAATGCTGCGCCCCCCCGGCGAGGGTGTGCGCTCCGACATGCGCGGCTGACGCCACCCCGGGATCGAGCCTGGCTCCGTCAGTGGGCATCAGGTGACGGAGCCGTTGGTGGGCTCGGGACGCAATGCCCTGAAGCCGGGCGTGCGCTGCAGCGCGATCGGTTGAAACGGGGAGGTGCGCCTGACGTAGAAGGAGACCCCGTCGCGCTCCTCGATGGCGGCGACCGCGGCGTGCTGGCGGCGCCAGGCGAGCGCCCAGATGATCGCGAAGCCGACGGCGATGCCGGGGATCTGAGGGGCGAGAAAGGCGAGGCCGCCGGCGATCAGCGTGAACAGGAGCAGCGGCCACAGACGGTTGAGCAGGATCGCGCCGGGATGGTGCTCGGGCATCGCGGTGCTCGCCTGGGCGCCGGCGAGCAGACGCGCGATCGGCGGGTTGGCTTCGGCGCGGCGGCCGAGGCGCAGCCCGATCAGGGCAGCCAGGACCCACCAGCCGAGGGCGACCGCGATCAGGCGCTCCTGGGAGCTCACGCTCGTCTGCGAGCCGGCGATCGCGAGCACGGTGACGGTGGCGAGCGCGGTCGCGGCGCCCGCGCTGAGCAGGACGGTGGTCTTGAGGAACTCGACGAAGCGCATGGTCAGCGTCCTGCTAGCCGGACTGGAGCAGCGCCTCGAGCAGGCCGCGCACCCCGGCGGCGCCGTCGATCAGCAGATCTGCCTCGGACGCCAGCTCGGGGGGCGTTTCGTCGGAGCCGACCGCGATGCAGAGGGCGCGCTGCAGCTCGGAGGCCTGCACGAGCGCGCGCAGGCCGCGGAACGCGTCGAGGTCGGTCGTGTCGTCGCCGACGTAGACGGCGGCCGAGACGGGCTGGCCGCGCAGCAGCGCGGCGATGCCGAGGCCCTTGTGCAGCTCCACGGGCGGGCGCACCTCCAGGACCTTGCGCCCCCAGTGCACCGCAAGTCCCTGCTCGGAGGCTTCGCGGGCGACGTCCGCGGCGGCGGCGGCGGCGGCCTCCTCGTCGGGAGCGCCGCGCCAGTGAAACGCGGCGATCGTGTCCTTGTCCTCGCCGCGGATGCGCAGCCGCTGGCGCTCGGGAGTGGTGGCGGCAGCAGCGAACGCGCGTACGCGCGGCGCCCATGCCGCGAGGTCGGGGTCGAGCTCGGGACGGGTGGCGCCGGGCAGCAGCAGCTCGCCGCCGTGATTGCCGATGTAGGCGATCGTGCCGATCGCGACGATCTGGCGGGCGGTGCCGGCACGGCGCCCGCTGATGCAGCCGACGATGCGATAGCGCTTGGCGATCTCGATCAGCAGCGAGCGCGTGGCCTCGGGCACGTGCGCGTCGGCGGCGTGACGCACGATCGGCGCGAGCGTGCCGTCGATGTCGAGCAGAACGGCGGCGTGAGGCGGATCGCGGCGAAGTGGCTCGAGCGCCTCCACGAGCGTAGCGGCGGGTGACACGGACACTAGTATGGCGAGCGCCGTGGCCGAATCGCTCCACGTCTCGGGATCGGGCGTCCCGACCTGGACCCACACGCCCGCAATCGCGCTGACTCCTGCGCCTGGCGTTCGCCGTCCTGATCCTGCTGCTCGCCGCGCGGCTGGTGCGCAAGGCGTTGCGCGAAGGCCGTGAGAGCACGAGCCCGGGGAAGCTGGATCTGGGTGATCCGCGAGGACGGGAGGAGTCGTAGTAGTGGACATGCGGATCGCCTCTGAGAATGGTCTAGACTGAGAAGACATGGGACTGGACAATCCACTTCACATCGCATTCTTGGTGGTGATCCTGCTGCTCGTGTTCGGAGCCAAGCGCCTGCCGGAGATGGGTCGCTCGCTCGGCAGCGGCATGCGCGAGTTCAAGACGGCGGTCACCGGTGAGACCCACCAGCCGACGCTCACGGCGAGCGCTCCGCCGCAGCCGGCGCAAGCGCCCGTGCAGGCTCCTGCAGCTGAGCCCGCCCCAGCGCCGGTGGTGCCGCCGGATCAGCCGCCGGCCTCCTGACGGCCCGTTCGCGTCCTCGCCGGCTGCGGCGAACTCGTCTGTCTGCCGCTCGAGCTCGACTGTCGGTTCGCCGTCTCGGGGACCTCGTCTGCTTAGGACCCACGCCGAGGGTCCTTACCGCTCGATCATCACTACGTGGGAGCAGGTCCATGGCGCCGCGGTCAGCCTGGCATCGCGGTCAGCCGCGATGCCGGATCGGGCCGGTGTAGACGGCTTCGAAGGCGGAGCCGGGGACGCGCTTGATCTGTTCGAGGTCGTCGTCGTTCCAGCGTGGGTCGGGCGCGCCGGTGATGTACCAGGAGGAGCCGTTGTCGGCGACGATCAGCCCGTAGCGCTTGAGCGCGCGCAGCACGATCAGCGACTCGCCGTGGTAGCCGGCGAGGGAGTAGCTCGCGCGCAGTCGCAGCCGCAGTCCCATCGGCGGGAGGCTCGGGTCGGAGTCGGAGGAGGCGAAGTGGGTCGCCGGGTGGACGTAGCCGCGCTGGGTGCGCGCCACGGTGACGCGCAGCGCGTGGTCGATGCGACCGCTGCGGACCTCGTCGTAGCGGACGAGCAGCGGCATGATCGGCAGACCGGCCGCGTCGGCCGAGGTCCAGCCTTCGGGGCGCAGTGCGTTGGAGCGCAGGTTGAACACGGCGCCCGAGCCGGCTTCCCAGCCCGCTCCGCGCCGGCGCGCCGAGTACAGCTCGTACAGCCTGCACGTCCCCCGCTGCAGCACGAGCACGTGCCGGTCGCCTTCTTCCCCGGCACCCTCGACCGGGGCGTTCGGCGGGATCGGGTAGGGCCCGGGCTCGGATTCGGCGCCGAATTCGCTGAACGCGATCGGCACTCGGGGCTGGCTGGGTCCGACGACCGTGTAGGGGATGCCGTAGCTCGGGTTCGTGCCGAAGTCGGGGTGCAGATGCCCGCTCAGGCCGATGCTTGCGACGTACTGCGACGAGCGCGGATCGACGGGGGCGTGGGAGACGTCCTGGTTGAGTGGATTGTTCGCGGGAAACAGCGGGCAGGAGTCCTCGCGCGGACCCGCCGGCGCGAGCGCGAGTGCGGTCGAAGCGCAGACATACGCAAAGCCGATCACCGCGACGCACGCGATGCGCCGCGAGCACCGGACGACGCACGAGCCGAGTGATCGCCAGGGCTGAGGCGCTACGCACGGAAACCGGTGTGGCGGCACTCGCGACACGCTACGCGATCGGGAGGCCATCGACCAGCCCCCTGGACGATCGTTGCTCCAGTCGGAATGGCGCTCGGCCTCATGCCCACCCGCATCCGGCCTCATCGAATTGTGGATCGCGCAGAGGCGGTCGCAAAACTCACTCGGTGGCGTGGAAGACGCCATTGCGAAAGAACAGGAAGTTGCCTCCTGTGAGCGCCAGCACAGTCATCACGTAGACGAACGTGACCGGCATGCCTATGACACTTGGGAGCAGCGCCGTGGACGTTGCCGTGACGACGTATTGCGCGCTCACGACCAGTAGATAGCGGCCGATCTGCTCACCAAGGTTGAGTGCGAACTCGGCGCGGTGCACCCAGACGAACAACCGCTGCAGCGTAAAATGCACGCAGACCGCCGTCACAAAGCCGACAACGAGGGCGATCTGGAAGGGAAGGCCGAGGACGTCAGCCAGAACAGTGGTCGTCGTCAGATATACGAGCGCCACAGCACACCCGACCAAAGCAAAACGTGCGCCCTGGCCGATAGTGCCCGAGTCTGGCGAACGGAGGTCCAGAACACGTGAACCGATGAGTGTCCGCAATGCAGTCATACGAGAAGACGGTATTTGACGGATCGCCTCAGATGCTCATGCCACGCGGTCGCACCACGCAGGTAATGCCAATCAGCAGGTTGAGATCGATCGACGGCACGCGAGTGGGAAAGTAGGTGACGTCCGTGATCTCGAAATGCTCGCGCAGCTCATGAAGGATCTCATGTGCTTGGTTGACGTGTTCGCTCTCTATGAGCCATCCGTAGCTCATCCCGTACCTCCGTTCAAATGTACGCTTGCTGGTTACACGACGACCCAGACTGTAACCGAGACCTCCCTCACAGGGAATCACCACAGAAAGCACACCGCCAGACTTCATCAGTCGCTCGATCTCTTCCAGGGCCGCCGGCAAGTCGGGCAGGTGCTCCAGCACATGTATCGCGATCGCCCGATCGAAACTGGCGTCCTCGTATGGCAGGCGCGCTTGGCAGTCTGCAACGACTGTGATCGCCGACGGAAAGTCTCGCCTGATCGCCTCGGCCATGTTATCGCGCAACTCCACGGCGTGGTATTCCTGGATCGCGAGATCCTCGTAGCGCAAATGCTCGCCGAGACCGGCACCGATCTCCAGCGTACGGCCCGCACAAGCCGTACGAGCCGGATAGCCATGGTTGAAGTTTACGATACGACGATGCTCGACGGGCATCTGCTCGTGATAGAAACGCAACCAGTCGTCCTGGACGTGACGTTGCTCATCGGTAAGTTGCGCGACCGCCTTGGGCCAGTGCGGCGGGATGGAGCGACCGGTCAACCCAGACCATCTCATGAGCGCACCTGACGTCGACCTGAATGCTGCGTGGCGATCGCCGCGCCGTGAAGCACGAGTGTGAAGGTGAACAGCGAAAAGCCGATTATGATCGACATCAGTCCGATCACCGCCAGGTGATCTTGGACAGTGGCGCTCAGGCTGAGTCGCTCGTGATGAGACAGGTAGTACACAACCAGCGGAACGATGCAGAGCAATCCGATGCAGGCGATGACGGCGGCCGCCATGACGGTGCGGGTGTACGAGAAGAACCGCAGCCATCGCTTTCTGGCCTGTCCATCGTAGTCGAACATGACCTGCTCGATGCAGCCCAGCAGGAACGCCTGCAACCCGGCGACGGTGAGCGTCATGCCAAACAGCATCCAGTACAACGAGAATGTCACATGGTCGAGTGTGATCGTGCCAAAGCTGAGGGGCAGGATCATACCCAGACCGACCGCAAACGCGACGATTCCCGGCTTAAGCACAAAAAAGTCTGCGCCGTACACGAACATGACGCGAAGATTGGTCCATGCCGCCCGCCAGGGCGAAAGCCAGCCGGACCGCTTGTGATGGCTCAGACGCCCTTCGCGATCCTTCAGGAACCATACCGGCACCTCGGTGGTGCGCAATCCCAGCTGCACAGACTTGAGCACCATCTCCGAGGCGTACTCCCATGAATCCGACTCGAGATCCATCGCGATCAGGCCCTCACGCGTAACTCCCCTCATCCCACAGTGAATGTCGGAGAAGTGACTGGAGTAGAGGCGATTGAGAATCCAGGTCGTGACCGGGGTGCCGAGATACCGATGCAGGCGCGGCATCGCGCCGGGCTCGATCGACCCCTTCCAGCGCGAGCCCATCACGAACTCATAGCCCTCGCGGAAGCGATCTACGAACGGCTTGACCTGCCTGAAGTCATAGGTGCAGTCAGCGTCCCCCATCAGCACATAGCGGCCGCGTATGTATGGGATGGCCTCCTTGTAAGCCCGCCCGAGACCGCGCTTTGGAGTGCACAGCACTCGCGCTCCCACCTCTAGCGCGCGCGTCGCGGTCATGTCGGTGGAACTGTCGACGATCACGATCTCACCGCGTACACCGGCCTCCGCAAGGCCCTCCTGGCACCAGCGGACGAACTCCGCGATCGTCAACTGCTCGTTGAGCGCTGGAACCACGATCGACAGCTCCGGACTGTCAGCGTCGTGTGGAGGAACGAGCAGCCGCGTCCCCTCGTCGTCGCAGGACTCGCCAGCCACGCGGTCTGGCCGAGCCGGTGCACGGGCCTGGGCATCGGCGGTCTGGACGGTCACCGGGCCGCCCCCTGCGCCGCCTCGGCGATGTTCGCGTCGATCGAGTCGACCAGCGCCTCGACCGAGCTGCAGCCACAACGCCAGCCCAGCGCGGCCAGCTTGTCGCTGCGAAAGCGCACGACCGGCACGTCGCCCTTCCAGCCGCGCGCTCCGCCACCGTATTCGTAGCGCACCCCTACCAGCCCCATCCGCTCGACTACGAGATCCGCGATCTCGGTCACCGTCAGGTAGTCGCCCGTTCCGGCGTTGTAAACGCCGTAACCCTCACAACCGAGATCGGTGAGGGTGAGCATGGCCGAGATCACATCGTTGACGTGGATGTAGGACTTGCTCTGACTGCCGTCGCCCAGGATGCGCAGCCGCGTCGGGTCCTCGAGCAGGTGGCGCACGAAGTCATAGGTAACGCCATGCGTTTGCCCAGACCCGACCACGTTGGCAAAGCGGAAGACCGCCGCGTGGATGCCGAACATGTGGGCGTAAGCCGCGAGCATCGCCTCACAGCTGAGCTTGCTCGCGCCGTAGGTTGAGATGGGAATCAGCGGTCCGAAGTCCTCGTCTACCTCCTGCGACCCGCGATCGCCGTAGACACCCGAGCCCGACGCATAGGTGATCCTCGGAATACCGTTGATGCGGACCGCCTCGATCACGTTGTGTGTGAGATACGTGCCCTGCCAGAAGTCGATCCCCGGATCGCCGACGGCCGCCGCGATGTCGGGGTTGGCGGCGAGCAGATAGACGTGGTCGGCGCCGCGCATCGCCTCCACGACCTTCTCGCCTTCTGAAAGATCGGCTTGGACCACCTGCAACCGGGAGTCCTCGAGCAGCCCATCCAGGTGGGAGATGCTGCCGGAGACAAAGTTGTCGAACACGATCACCTCGTCATCGGGGCGGCTCAGCAGCTCGCGGGTGAGGTGGCTGCCGATGAACCCAGCGCCGCCTGCAATAAAAGACCGAGTCAGCATCGCGCGAGCGTACCAATCGGACAAATGCCCCAAGAGGGCGTACGACATGGCGCTGCCCGCAACGCCCGATGAACACCTTCCGGAGGAACTTCCGCTTACGATATTCGCGAGAAAGACTGGCACTGCGGGCAACCGCAGTCGATGCGACCGGACGATTTCGAGGGCTCGTAATGATCGGCAATGTGTTTCTGAATCCACATGGAGCAATCGGGCGGGAGCCACCGAGGGTGCCGTTGCCGGGCGATTCGGTCATCGAAGTCAACCGGGGCAAGCGTTCTTCTACGGGTGTGATCACTGTGCCCCGCTCGACGGGCTCCGGCCTTCTGGGGCGTACCTCGTCGTCGCCGGCGTCTGTCGATGCGCTTTGGTGGAGGGTGAGCCAACCCGTCGAATGGGCGGGGTCAGAGACAAAGTGTCGGGAATGACGATGAACACCGCGTCACACTCTGACCGCTGGTTGGCACGTGTACCCATTCTGGGAACACGTGCCGCCCGCTGGGACACGGTCAGCTTGGCGCTCGGGGGCGTATTTCTCTTGACGGCCATGTTTTATGCATGGACCGCGGCCACGTCACAGCCGCTGAGCCTGCACGGGGGCTCTGACGACAGATACAACCTCCTGGCGAGCGCATTTCTCCACCTTCACCTGTGGGTCGCTCACGCGCCCCCCGAACTCCTCCATCTCAAAGACCCATACAATCCGGAAGAAAACCGCTTCCTCGCCCACGGCCCCACGGACGCCACCAGCCTCGGCGATGACATTCTCTACCATGGAAACCTGTACTTCCTCTGGGGGCCGGCGCCGGCGCTTGTGCTGCTGGTGCCTTTGCATCTGCTCGGCTTCGAACCATCGGCCAGCATTACCGTCTCCATCTTTGCGATCGCCGGTCTTGGGTTTGCTCTGGCGGCATTGCGCGTGCTGATCAGACAGATCGGCACGAGATCTCTGTGGATGTGCGTCATCGCCGGGCTCGCCGTCGCGTTCTCCTCGGTGATCCCATACCTTGTACGCACTCCATCGGTGACCGAGGACACGATTGCCGGCGGTTACTGTTTCACCACGGCCGGGACATGGCTCGCCATCTCGGCGATAGCGGACCGGCGAGCGTCCTTCATGCGTCTCACGCTCATGAGCCTTTGCTTCGGACTCGCGGCGCTCTCACGGCCGGCGCTCGGACTGGTTGCCCTGATCCTCGTACCGGTCTACACGTCATTGCGATCTCCTGGTCGATCGCACCGCCGACTGCTGATCACCATGGCCGGGCCGGTTGGAGTCTGCTTCTTTCTGCTGCTGGCATACAATCAAGCGCGATTTCACCAGCCTCTGGAATTTGGCGCCCATTATCAGTTGCCCGGCTACGACGCGCGTACCGCACCTCTGGGCCGTCTCAGCTACGTGCTGCCCGGCGCCTGGCCATACCTGGCGAATCTACCGCGACCCTCGATCCTTTTTCCGTTCCTCCTCATCATACCGCCATCAATGACGCCCCCAGCCGGCCTGACCGGCCCGGAATTGACTGGCGGACTGCTTCCGATGACACCGGTAGTGGTTTTTCTCGTGGCGCTGCCCTGGCTTTGGCGTGGCCGCCCGGCGCCGCTTGGCACACTCGCTGGCGTCCTGATCATGCTGGCTGGTGTGGGCGTCGTGATCTTGCTGCTTCCCGCGTATCAGTTCTTTGTTCCGACCGAGCGCTACGAGGTCGAATTCGCCACGCTGTTCGTGCTCGGCGGCGTGGCCGGATGGCTGGCGGCGTCGATGGGCTCTCCCAGCCGCCGCCGGCGGCTGATACGCATCGGGGGAGGCATTCTCGCCGCCTGGGGATGCTTCGCCGGCTGGGCCATCAGCTTCCCCGGTTCCGGCAACGTCCTGGCCGTCGAACACCCGGGCACCTGGGCGACTTTGCAGGACGTCGGCTCACCACTGTCGACCTTGATCGCCACCGCTGCCGGTCATCCTGTACTGGCAAGTGTGACCGCGAACAACCTCGGGCAGACTACGCCCACAAGCTACACCACTCTCGGCGCTGGAGCCACAGTGTTCTCCTTGGGTGTGGGTGAACAGGCAGACTTCACTATCGTCTCGCCCGACAAGCGACAGGCTGCGCTCGCCGCAGAAGTGACGCAGCGCCATGACATAGAAGCGGGCTACCCTGTGGTGGGGGTGCATGTCGAAGGTCCGGGACCCGCCAGTCATGACTACACGCTGCCCGCGGAAAGTGGCGTGGTCTCGATCCCGATAGCGCTTGACCGCGGCCTGAACCGCTTTGTGCTCAGCCCACAACCAACCGCTGCGCTTCAGGCCAACTCTCGCCTGCAGGTCCTGAAGGTCGAAAGTCTATCGGTCACCACACAAAATTGACTTTCGCGCGCTCATCTCTGACTCCGCTCGGGGACGAGGCCGGTAGACGCTGCTCAATCGCGTAGAGCGAGCAGATCACGCTGCGCGGCTGAGCAGCGCCCGCGCGACTACCCAGGGGCCGGTCGGCCGGCAACCGAGTCCACCGCCAGCACCGCCGGACGCGCCTCGCTCAGCAGCGGCGCGCCGCAGTGCCAGCAGTAGGCGGCGCCGCGGCTGTGAACGGCGCCGCAGGCGCGGCACTGGCCGTGCACGCCGTCCTGTGCGCCGGCGAGCAGGCGCTGGATCTCGTCGAGCTCGGCGTCGGCCTGCTGCAGCTCGGCGGCGCGGCGGGCGAGCACGTCGAGGCGGTAGTGGTCGCGGACCGCCATTTCATAGGTGAGCCCACCGAGGTCCCAGGTCAGCGCGGCGACGCGCTGGGCCAGCTCGTGGCGGCGACGACGCAGCTCGGCGGCCGGTGGCGCGAGCGCGTTCATCAGCCGCCCGTCTCGATCGGCTGGGCGCCGAGGGAGTTGACTTCTTCCTCGTGCTTCTTGCCGGTGCTCGAGCCGAGTTTTTTGAGCTTCGTCGGAGTCACCTGGACTGCTTTGGCGGGCGGCGCTTTTTCGATCGCCTTGGCTTCCCGCGCTTCGTGGGCTTCGGTCTTGGCCGTGGCCTTGCTCGACTTCGCGCTGGTGGTGGAGGTCGGCGTGGTGGCGGTGGTCGTGCTCGTGGGGGTCGTGCTCGCGGCCGCCGCCGGCGCGGCGAGTGCACCCAGGCCTTCGACCCGCACGACCTGCCGGCTGGGCGCGCTGCTCTGCGTGACCCAGTGGCCGACGAGCAGACCGGCGACGATCGCCAGCAGCAGCACCGACAGCAGCCCGAACAGTCCCGAGTAGCGGCGCAGCGTCCACGCTGCGCCGGACGTCGGCTCGATCACCGGGGCGTACCCGGGCGGGAGCGCGCCGACCGGGGTCTGGGCGACGCCATAGGACTGGGCGTCGGCCTGGAGCACGTCCAGGAACGCCAGCCGCACGGGCGAGACGGGCTGGCCGCAGGCCAGGCAGTAGCGCTGGTCGGGCGCGAGTGGCGCGGAGCAGTTGGCGCAGCTCGGAGTCGCCTCGGGCTGCTCGGAGGGCACGGGCGCGAGGCTCACGGCCACGACACCCCCTCCCGCTGAGCGGCGCCGAGCCGGTCCATGCCGCGCGACTCGCCGGCGGCAAGCGCCGGATGCCGCGACGGGCTCATCCGAACGTGCCCTGCACGTAGTCGCGGGTGCGCGCGGCGCGCGGTGAGGAGAACACCTCGTCGGCCGTCCCGTACTCGATCAGATCGCCGAGATACATGAACGCGACCTTGTCGGCGACGCGCCGTGCCTGGGCGAGGTTGTGGGTGACGATCACGACCGCCAGCTCGCGGCGCAGCTCGCCGATCAGCTCCTCGATCACGCCCGTGGAGATCGGGTCCAGAGCGCTGCAGGGCTCGTCCATCAGCAGCACCTCCGGGCGCGGCGCGATCGCGCGGGCGATGCACAGGCGCTGCTGCTGGCCGCCGGAGAGGCGCAGCGCGGGGCGGTTCAGGTCGTGGCGGACCTCCTCGTAGAGGCCGGCGCGGCGCAGCGCGTCGATCACCAGCGGCTCCAGCTCGCGCCGGCGCGGGCGCTTGCGCGACTGCTCGCGCAGGGCGAAGGCGACGTTGTCGAAGATCGACGTCGGAAACGGGTTCGGCTGCTGAAAGACCATCGCCACACGCGCGCGCAGGCTCGTGTCGACGAGCTCGTGGACGTCCTCGCCGTCCAGCAGCACCCGTCCCGAGCGGGCCGCGCTGGGGGTCAGCTCGGTGAGGCGGTTGAGCGTGCGCAGCAGCGTCGTCTTGCCACAGCCCGAGGGGCCGATCAGCGCGAGCACCTCCCCCTGGTGTATCGACAGCGACACCGACTTGACCGCCGGCACGCCGCCGTAGGCGATGCTCAGATCGCTCACCCGCAGCCGCTCCGGGCCGGCCGTCGAGGGTGCGGGCTCGCGCAGAGGGTTGCGCTCGCGCACGGGCGGCGCGACGGGCACGGGCGGACGGTCCAGCACGATCGTGCGCACCGGCGGCACCTCCACGGCCCTGGCCGGGGGTTCATCCTGCCGACGCGGCGCCTCGCGCGCGCCGAGCGCGTCGGCCCCATACGCACGGCTCGCATCCGCGTCGCGGGAGCGACCGGTCCCGAACGCCGCCTCGGCCGGGCCGGGGGCGTCTCCATCGCGGACCACCTCGGAGCCGAACGCTCTCTCGGGGCCGAGCAGAGACTCAGGTCGCTCGGCCTGCGCGTCGCGCGCAGTGCGCGGATCTTCCATGAGCAGCAGCTCCTCAGGACTCATCGCACATTCTCGATCTAGCCAACCTTCTCCATCGGACCAATGAGGTTAACGAGGTTTTCGCCTTTCGTGGGAAACGACCGCTAATCGCATGCGTGCTCATACCACTCCCCCCACGCCGGACAATCCGGTGGCCTGCGCATGGGATCGTCCGATGCGGTCCACGAGCAGGTTGAGGGCGAGCACGAACACCATCAGCACGAACGCCGCCGCGTAGGCCTTCTGCGGTGCGCCGCCTTCACCGGCGGGCGAATTGTCGTACACGTAGCTGGTCAGCGTCGAGCCCGTCCCCCGCAGCAGGTTCACGATCGGCACGGCCCCCTGCGTTTCGATGTGCAGCGTCTCGCCGAGCACCAGCAGCACGATCGCGGTGTCGCCGATGATGCGGCTGACGCCGAGCGTCACGCCGGTGGCGATGTTCGAGCGCACGCCCGGCAGCAGCACGCGGCGGATCGTCGCGATCCGCGTCTTGCCCAGCGCGAACGCCGCCTCGCGCATGTGTTCCGGCACCGCCTGAAGTCCGTCGCGCGTGGCAGCGAACAGGGGTGGCAGCGCGATCAGCGACATCATCGCGCCGGCCGCGATGAACGAGCGCCCGTACACGCCGCCGCCTTCGGCGCGGAACGACAGTGGCGCGAACACCCCGAGCTGGAAGATCGACAGTCCGAACAGGGCGAGCACGACGTCGGGGGTGCCGGCGACGATCTCGATCGTCGACTCCACGACACGCGCCAGCCAGGTGGGCCGTCCGTACTCGGCAATCCAGACCGCACAGGTGACTGCCAGCGGGAAGGCGAGCGCAATGCCGATCAACGTCAGCAGCGCCGTTCCGATCAGAGGATCGAGGATGCCTCCGCTGTGACTCTGCGAGAGGCTGATCGCGGGCCGCGTGTAGAGCAGGCTGGGGCGCAGGTACTCGATGCCCTGATAGCCCATGTACAGGACGATCGCCGCGGCGATCGCGCACAGCCCGAGGCCGGCCGTCCAGGCAAGCACCAGCACGAGACGATCGCCCCAGCGCCACGTCAACGGCGAGGAGCGCCGCCCACGCTTGGACGTCGGCGGACTTGTCTCCAGTTGAGGGGCGTACACGCTCATTGCTGGCGTTCCTCGTGGTCACGACTACGCCGGCATGGGCGCGCAGGGCAAGCTGGGCAAGAGGACGCGAGGGAGTGCCTTGGCGTGCTGGCCGAAACGGGGATGCGAGCGGAACGAGTGTCTCCCGGCTTCGGTACGCGTGTTGGCCGATTGCAGGTCACGTGACCTGCAATCGGTAGGGGCGCAGATCCAGCGCCGCCATGCGCGTTCATGCCCGCACCTCGTTCATGCCCGCACCTCGTTCATGCCCGCACCTCGTTCATGCCCGCACCTCGTTCATGCCCGCACCTCGTTCATGCCCGCACCTCGTTCATGCCCGCACCTCGTTCATGCCCGCACCTGGTACTTGCGCAGCGGCAGCTTGATCATGTAGCCCGCGATCGACAGCACGAACGCCGAGAACAGCAGCAGCGCCCCGAACGCGTACAGCGTCGCCTGCAGCGCAGGGGCGCCGATGCCTTCGTGATAGTCGACGATCGCCGACGCCAGCGTGCGCAGCGGCTCGTACAGGAAGATCAGCGGGCCGTGCGAGAAGTTGGGGGTGTAGGAGCTGCCGCCCGAGGCCATCTGGATCATCACCGCCTCGCCCAGCGCCCGCGCGGTGGCGAGCACCGCCGCGGCGACGATCGCGGGGCGGATCGCCCGCAAGGTCACCGCGAGCACCGCCCGCAGCGGATTCAGTCCGAGCGCCACGGCGCCCTCGCGCCACGAGGCTGGCGCAGCCATCAGCGCCTCGCAGATCAGCGCAATCATGATCGGGGTGATCATCACCGTCAGGGTCAGGACGACGACCCCCAGACCGGCGCCGGTGAGCTCGGCGAAGTTCTGCGTCGAGGTCTTCTCCTGGGCGGTGATCATGTGATTGCCGACGAACGGCACGAGCACCAGGACGGCGATCAGGCCGTAGATCACCGACGGCACCGAGGCCAGCAGCCGGATCATCGGGATCGCCAGCCGGCGCAGCCGCGCCGGCGCCAACTCTACGATGAAGATCGAGGACAGCACCGAGATGACGACGCCGAGCACGATCGCGATGCCCGTGGTCAGCAGCGTGCCGTAGACGAGCGGCCAGGCGTTCAGTCGATACGCCGACGCAGGCGGGTTCACGCTCGTGGCCTGCATGTTCGCGATCTGTGTTTCCAGGTTCCCCCCGGCCCCAGCCAACTGAGGCCGTTGTGCTCGAACACAGGCCATGCGCGCACGCCGACGAACGCGATCATCGCGATCACGCTCGCGCCCACGAGCAAAGACACCGCGCCGAGCAGACGCTCGGCGCGGTGGTCGGGCCAGGGGTTGCGCAGCCGCTTCAGCACTCCGACGGCCGGGGTCATGCAGCTTTCCCAGCCCACAAAGAGTCAGGGGTTACGTAGCCGCCCGACCCCGACCCCCAGGGGTTGCGCTGCAACCCCTGCATTCCAACAGCCAGGGGTGCGCGACCGTCCGTGCATCCGGGCAGACGAGGGTTGTCCAACCCTCCGAGCACCCCTGCGGCCAGGGGTCGCGCAAACTCCTCGAAGGACCCGTGACTCACGTCACCGGCACCCACTGGCTGGAGATGATCTTGCGCGCCGCCGCCGATTTCGTGATCCACGAGATGAACGACGCCACGAAGCCCTGCGCGGGGCCGCGCGTCACCTCGTAGAACCGCGCGACGCCGGCGTACTGCCCGGCCTGCACGGTCGCCTTGTTGCAGGCCACGCCGTTGTAGCTGACCGAGTTCAGTTTGCCCAGCCCCGCCTGGTAGTTCGACAGGAACCCGATCGCGGCGGGATCCGTTTCCACTTCCGCGCGCAGCAGACCCTCCGAGGGCCGTTCGTGGGCGAGCGGCTCGGTGACTTTCTTGCCTTCCAGCAGCAGCGTCTGAAAGCTGGTCAGCACGCCCGCGACCGAGGTGCGGCTGATCAGGTCGATCGGGCCGCTGGCGGTCGCGCCCGGGACCTGGCTCCAGTTGCGGGTCTTGCCGGTGAAGATCGACACGAGGAGCGATGGGGTGAGGTTGGACAGCGTGTTGGCCGAGTTCGTGACCACGCAGATCCCGTACTTGGCGACCGGATAGAACACGAGGCCCTTCGGGTCGGTCGGCAGCGGATCGCGCGAGACGTCGCCGATCGAGACGCGGCTGGCGGCCACGTCGTTGATGCCGATCTGCGCCCCGCCCTGCGTGATCTTGAACTTCACCGTGTGCGGTTTGAGCTTCACGTACTTCGCGGCGAGCAGCGACACGAGCGGATACGACGCGGTGGCGCCGCTGATCGAGATCGTCGGGGTCGCCAGCGCAGTCGTGGGCGCCGCGGCGACCCCGAGCACGCCTGCGCTCGCCCCGGCGAGGGCGAGGCTTCGTAGTCGTGTGAGACGGCGATTGCGGTTCATGGACAGGGACTCCGTTTCGAGTGATGGTTGACTTGTGTCGGTAGCGAACCTACCATATTCCTCATTAGCCTGATCAGGATAAGCTAGTTTATGAAGATGCCGCGCCGGTTCGCCGAGTCAAGCCAATGACCACCCCACCCGACATGACCACCCCGCCCGACGTCCCCACACCTCCCAACGCCGCCACGGACGCGGCGGACGAGACCCCGCCCGCCGCGGGAGGACCCGCGAGCGCCACCGGCACAGGAGGACTCGCAAGCGCCACCGGTGCGAGCGGCCCGGGCTCGCCGACCGGTTCAGGCGCCCCGCCCGTCGCCATGACGCCCTTCCGGAGCGCGCCGCGGCTGCCCTCGCTGCGCGCCAGCGCGGCGCTGGCAGCGGGGATGCTGGCCATCGGCGTGGCCGTCGGCGCGGCGATCGGCCCCGCGCCCAGCGCGTCGTTCACGGGCCAGCAAGTGACCCCGCTGGTGCTCCGCTCGATCGCCGCCCTCGCCGCGACTGGCTCCGGCGCTCACACGAGCACGGCGGCCGTCAAGCCACCCTCGATCACGCCCCAGGCGGCGCCGGCGAGCAGCGGCGCGAGCACGAACGCCGGCCCCAAGGCGCCCAAGTCGAAAACACCGTCGAGCGCCACCGTGTCTCCAACTTCGACCCCCGACACGTCCCAGCCGCCCACCACCCCCGGCGGGGGGAGCACCAAGCAGACGACGCCGCTCCCGCCGGTGACGAGCGTGTGGCTGATCACGCTCGCCGGAGGCACGTTCGCGCAAGCTCTCGCCCAGCCCGCGGCCGCCCCCTACGTCGACTCCCAGCTCGTGCGCGCAGGCACGCTCCTGAGCAGCTGGTCCGCCCTGGCCGGCAGTGCGTTCGCGAGCGAGGCCGGGCTGCTTGCCGGCACGCCGCCGCAGAACCTCGACGCGATCGTCCAGCCCCCCTGCCCCGAAGGCGCCGCCGGCGTGCCGTGCAAGCCCGAAACCGCCGGAGCGCTCACCGCCGCCGACGAATTCCTGCACGCCACCGTCCCCACGATCACCTCAAACCCGGCCTACAGCGCGCACGGCCTGATCGTGATCACGTTCGGGACCGTCTCGGGCGCCACCGCCTCCAGCCTGCCCGCCGGCTCCTCGACCGCGACGCTCGGCAGCGAACCGCCCGCGGGCGTCCTCTTGATCTCGCCGTTCGCCCGCGCGGGAGCGCGGCCGAGCACGGCGTATGACCCGACTTCACCCAAGCAGAGCCTGTCCGCGCTGCTGCGCTGATCAGACCAACGACCCGCAGTCCAATCAACCAACCAAGGAGACCCACGTTGTCCGCACTACACACCGCCCACCGCAAAGCCACGTGGTGGCTAGTCGCGATCGTGGGCTCGCTCGCGGCCCTGTCGCTCGCCATGCCGGCGATCGGCAGCGCCGAAGAAACCAACCCCAACAACTCCTCCTGCTCCGGCAGCCTCAGCGCCGGCAAGCCCGAAGTGGGCAGCGAAGAACAGCAGGTGGCCTACGCGTTTCACTGCAGCGGCCCGATCACCGGCTACCAGCTGCAGTCGCAGATTCCTGTGGTGGGCGTCGAGGCCTCCCCACTGGTCAGCAACATCCCCTCGGGCAAGCCGGTGAACGACACGTTCTCCTGCTCCTCAGAAGTCCCCGGCTACGCCGAGGACTGCGTCGGCGCGACGCTGTCGCAGTACGAGACGATCGCCGGGCAGTTCGCGATCGGCTCCAAGCTGTGCGCCGAGCCGCGCGTGGACGCGCTGCTGACGGTCACGTATGCCTACCTCGAAAAAGGCGTCGTCACGCAGGCCATCTCCGGGCCGTTCGACCTCGGACGCCCGACCAGCTGCCCGCCCGACGCCGAGTCGGGGTGGACGCGGCTGAACCCCAAGCCGGTCGTGCTCGCCTCCACGGGCAAGCACAAAGGAAAGGGCAAAGACAAAGGCAAAGGCCACAAGGGCGCCGGCAAAGGCAAGAAAGGCGCGAAGAAGCAATAGACGCCACATCCGGCGCAGGACACCGGGGGCCTCGCACACACGCGCGAGGCCCCCGCGTGCAACCGGCGGCCAAGCTGAGAGCGCGTTCTGAGAGCGCCCTCACCGGCAAGGGTTGCGACCCGAGCGGCGCCGGCCGCGAGCCCCGGGACTACGATCTGGATGTGAGCAGCGCATCCCCCTGCGGCCCCACCAGGCCCTCGCACCGAGGCGCGCGATCGCAGCTCCACGGCCGGCGAGGCGCGCGCATCCTCGCGATCCTCACGGCGATCGGCCTGCTGGCGGGCTGCGGATCGGCGACGGCCACCAGGCCGACGGCCGGCGCGACCGCGCACAGCGCCGATGCGACGACGGCAACGCCCACGAGCACGACCGTCACGGCCACGACCCCGGCCTCCACCGGCTGCGCCACCACGGTCGCGGGCACGCTCGGGACGGTCGCCGGACGCGTCTACCACGAGGCCGCCACCGGCGGCGACGTCGCCCAGGCGGTGCACCGCGTGGTGAGCTCCTCCGCCCTGCAGAGCGCCGTCAACAGCGGCAGCTCGGCCGCGGCCGATGCCGCACTGCGCGAACTGATGCTCGGCCAGATCGTCCGTGTCGAGGTCCTGCGCGGCGGGCGCGTGCTGGCGCAGGCCGGCTCGGGCATCGCGATCGCGCCCGTGCGCGGCTCGATCCCGGGCACCCCCGCGACGTTCGTGCTCTCCACGCAGTCAGACCACAGCTACCTGCAGGTCGTCCACCAGGTCACCGGCGCGCAGGTGCTGCTGATCACCGGCTCGGCCGGCGGCGCCCGCCGGCTCGCCGGCACGATCGCCGGCCCGCCGCCCGCGAGCCTGCCTGCCGAAGGGCCCGTCACGTATGCCGGCCAGGCCTACCAGACGGCCACGCTCACCGGCGCCGTGTATCCGTCCGGGCCATTGCACATCGTGCTGCTCGTCCCCTCCTCGACGATCTCCTGCCCCGGCTCGCCCGCGCAGACGCGCGTGGAAACGCTCGGTCACGTCGGCGAACGCATCTATCAGGAGGAGCTCCACAGTGCGGACGTGACAGCGACGTTGCGTCACATCGAAGGCTCTTCCTTCTTCCAGCGCGCCGTCGCAGCCCACGACGCCGCCGCGACCCGCGCGGCGATCGTGCGGTTCTTCGGAGAACACATCCACGTCGTGCGCGTGCGCGTCACCACGAGCGTCGGACTGCTCGAAGACCTCGGCGGACCGTTCGTGCTCGCCCCCGTCCACGGCACCGTGCGCAGCGGCGGGCGCGTCGTCGGCCAGTTCGAGATGGCGATTCAGGACGACGCCGGCTACCTCAAGCTCGCCCGCCTGTTCACCGGCGCCGAGGTGCTGATGCGCACGGGCGCGCGTCAGGTGATGGGCACGCTCTCTCCCGGCCCCGCGACGGTGCCCGATCGCGGACCGGTGTCATATGGCGGACGCTCCTACGAGGCGTACTCCTTCACGGGCGAAGCCTTCCCGTCCGGACCGCTGCGCATCTCGCTGCTGCTGGGCTCCTAGGTCCAACCACCCGCCGCGAAACGCCACCAAAAGCGCCTGCGACATGTCAACGGCTGCGGTAAGCGGCGCCATCGGCAATCCGATGCAAGGACCGGCTGTGGCTTACCCACAAAGCCCGCCCCGTGAGCCCTACGACAGCAGGCTGCTGGTCATCCGCTCGATCTCCGCAACCGAGGTCAGCCCCGCGCGCACCTTGTGCATGCCGTCCTCGCGCAGCCGCGCCATCCCCGCCTGCTCGGCGGCCGCAGCGATCTCATCGACCGAGCCGTGCTCCAGCACCAGCGTTCTGATCCGCTCGTCCACCGACATCACCTCGTACAGCCCCACGCGCCCGCGATAGCCGCTGCCCCCGCAGCGCGAGCACCCGACCGCTTCCATCGGCTCCGCCCCCGTCAGGCCGTGCTCGGAGAGCACCGCCTCCGACAGCTGCTGGGGGCGCTTGCAGTGCGTGCACAGCATCCGCACGAGCCGCTGTGCGACCACGCAGTCGATCGCCGAGGACACCAGGAACGGCTCGATGCCCATGTCCATCAGCCGGCCGAGCGCGCTCGGCGCGTCGCGGGTGTGCAGCGTCGAGAGCACCAGGTGGCCGGTCAGCGCCGCCTCGACGGCAATGTGCGCGGTCTCGCGGTCGCGGATCTCGCCGACCATGATCACGTCCGGGTCGGCGCGCAGCATCGAGCGCAGCCCCACGTCGAACGTCACGCCCGCCTTCGGAGCTATCTGCATCTGCTTGACGCCCGCCATCCGCTGCTCGACCGGATCCTCGATCGTGAGGATGCTGCGCTCGCCGTCGTTGAGCACGCTCAGCGCCCCGTACAGCGTCGTCGACTTGCCCGAGCCCGTCGGCCCCGTCACGAGCACTGCGCCGTTGGGCTTTGCGATCGCCCGCTCGAACCGCTCCAGCTCCGCGGGCTCCATCCCCAGCGACTCGAGGTTCTGCACCGTCACGCCCTTGTCGAGGATGCGCAGCACCACGCTCTCGCCATGCACCAGCGGCAGCGTCACCACCCTGATGTCCACGCGTCGACCCTCGACCGTCAGCGCGAAGCGCCCGTCCTGGGGCACGCGCTTCTCGGCGATGTCCAGATCGCCCATGATCTTGATCCGCGACACGACCCCCGGGATCATCCGCCGCTTGATCGTCGCCGCCGGGGTCAGCACCCCGTCCACGCGAAACAGCACCTTCGCATCACCCTCTTCCGGACTGACATGGACGTCCGATGCGCCCTGCTGCACCGCCTGAGCGATGATCGAGTGCACCAGCTTGATGATCGGCGCGTCCCGGTCGGCCTCCTCGGCCAGCGTGCCCGCCTCCAGCTCGGCTTCGGCCTCGGCCTCGGCGTCCCCGTCGAGGAGGTCTTCGATCGACTCCTCCATCCCCGCCAGCCGCGCCAGCAGCAGGTCGAGATCCTCGACCGAGGCGACCGCCACGCGCACCCGCCGGCCGGTGATCATCGCGACGTCGTCAATCGTCAGCACGTTCGTCGGGTCGGCCATCGCCAGCAGCAGCGTGCCGTCCTCGGCAAACCCGACCGGCACCGCCCGGTAGCGCTTGGCGGCGTCTGAGCCGATCAGGTGCACCGCGCCCATGTCCAGGTCGTACACCGACAGATCGACGTAGTCCAGCCCGAACCGCTCGGCCACCACGCGCGCCAGCTGATCGGGGCGCAGCACGCCCTGACTCACCAGCACCTCGCCCGTCGGGCGGCCCTGCTCGCGGGCGACCCTCACCGCCTCCTCGACCGTGTCGCGGTCGGCGAACCCCAGATCGACGACCACCTCGCCGATCATCCTGCTCGAGCGTCCGCTCGCGCGCGCCGGATACACGCCCTTGCCGGTGCGCTCGCCCTCGCGGCGCTCGCGCAGCGGCTCCGGACGTGCGCCCTCGGAGGCGCTCGCCGGCTCCCGCGGCTCGAGGGCGATGTCGGTGGCCAGATTGCCCATCACCGATCTATCGGCAGCGCGCATGCCCGTCTTGACCCGATTCGGCGCTCTGGGAGCCGCATCCGGGGGCCGTCCACGGCGCACGCGACGGCACCCGAGCGCCATCCCCGCAGGAGACCAGTAGGGAACAACTGACAGCAAGCACTCCCACATGATGTACGGTGATGACAATGCCGCCGCTCATCTGGGACCGTCGGCCTGACGAACTCAGGGCCCCCGCCATGATCTGTGCGTTCCAGGGATGGAACGACGCCGGCGACTCCGCCTCGACCGCCGTCTCGTTCCTCGCCTCCGCACTCGAGGCCAACCGCTTCGCACGGATCGACTCCCAGGAGTTCTACGACTTCCAGGCAAACCGCCCCAGCGTGCGCCTGACCGAAGGCAACTACGAAGAGGTGATGTGGCCGACCGTAGAGGTGTTCGAGGCGTTCGCCCCGCGGGCCACGCGCGACCTCGTGCTCGTCCAGGGCGTCGAGCCCTCGATGCGCTGGCGCGCCTTCAGCGCGCACCTCGTGGACCTCGCCGAAGCACTCGGCGTGCAGGTGATCGTCTCGCTCGGCGCGCTGCTCGGGGACGTCGCCCACTCCCGGCCGGTGACGATGACCGGGTGCGCCTCAGACCCCTCGCTGGTCTCGCGGCTGGGCATCACGCCCTCCACCTACGAAGGGCCGACCGGGATCGTCGGCGTGCTGCACCACACCTGCGTGCAGGCCGGGCTGCCCTCGGCCACGATCTGGGCGGGCGTGCCGCACTACGTGGCCGCCGCCGCCAACCCGAAGGCCGCGCTCGCGCTCGTGCGCCGCGTCGAAGGCCTCGTCGGCGTGTCGGTCGACGTCTCCGAGCTCGAGCTCGCCTCTGCGGACTACGAACGCCAGGTCGGCATCGCCGTCTCCAGCGACCCCGACATCCAGGCGTTCGTCGAGCGCCTGGAGCAGGAAGCCGACGCCGAGGCCGAGGCATCGCCCAAAGAGGTCCCCGACGGAGACACGCTCGAGCGCGAATTCCAGCGATTTCTGAAGCAGCGCGGGATTCGACCCTCTTAGAACCGCTTTCAAAAAGATCGGCACGTCCGGATGCGTCCCTGGACACTGCGCTAGATCGCCACGTGACGGCTTGCACGTGCAACCAGCATGCGCTGCGCCGTCCCGCGTCGCCCAGCTTGGTCCATGAACGCCCCGACCGCACCGCCTATTTTGAAAGAGGTTCTTAGCGCTCTGCCGCCGGGCACACGATCCGAAAATCGCAGATCGAGCAGGCGGCGCGCGAGGGAGTGGGCTCGAAGCGCTGGCCCATGATCCCCTCGCCGGCCTCCATCACGGTCGCGGTCACGCGCTCCTCGTCGGTCTCGCCCGGCAGTCGCACGACGAGGTCGTCGAGCACGTAGTAGTAGGCCCGACTCGCAGCCTCCACCTGCCAGGACTCGCGCGCCGCCAGCGCGTACAGCGACAGCTGGACGTCGTCGCGCAGCTGCTCGGCCGTGCGGGGACGGGAGGTCTTGTAGTCGATCAGCTCATACCGTTCACGTTCGCCACCGCCATCGCTCACGCCGCCATCGGCGCCCTGCCCGTCCGCTCCCGGGAGGCGGTCGACGCGATCGACGCGCCCGCGCAGATGGTGGGGTCCGATCCGCAGCGAGAACTGGCGCTCGAACCACACCGGCGCCGAGTCCTGCCCGTGCAGCCGTGCGTGGTAGCGCTCCAGCGCCGTGCGTGCCTTGGTGCGCAGCTCGCGCTCAGAGGAGCCCTCGCGGAACCCGCCACGGCGCCAGCACGCGTCGAACAGCTCCAGCAGCTGCGTCAGCGTCTCCCCGCCGGCAGCGTGGTAGCGCTCGAGCACCTGGTGCACGACGATCCCAAACCGCTGTCCCAACGTCGGCTCGGTGGGGATGCGCAGCACGCGCGCGAACTTGTAGCGCAGCGGGCAGCTGCGGTAGGTCTCGACGTCCGAGGCCGACAGCGCCAGCCCCCTGCCCTTGCGCGGCAGGAACGGCACCAGCGAGGGCTCTCCGCGCGGAGACACTGCCTGCACGCGCGCGGCCCGCTCGTCATAGCCTCCCGTCCGCGCCTCGCCATCAGTGCCAGAGACGGCCGCAGCGTCAGCCGCCAGCAACGTCCCGTCGAGTGGGCTGCTCTGCAGGATCTCTCGCTCGAGCGCGGTCGCCGCCGCGAGCAGCCGCGCGTTCACGTCCGCGAGTGCGTCGCTCACGCTCTGCTCGGCCGGGCGCTGGGCGAGCGCGGAGAGCTTGAGCAGCTCCAGGTAGCGCGCGACACCGTGGGCGACGTCCAGATCGGTGTCCAGCCGCAGCTCGCTCAACCGCGCGCCGATCCGGGCGACGTCGGCGAGCACCTCCTCGCGCACGATCTGCTGCATGTCGCGCAGCGCCGCGTCGGGACCGTCTCGCGACGTGGAGGACGCCGACGAGGCCCCGCCGCGCGGCTCGCGCTCGGCCCCCAGCGCCGCGCGCGCGAGCAGATCGGGGCGGGCCGCGTCCAGCGCCGCGCTCGCCGCGCGGTGCAGCTCCAGGAATCGCTGAATCCGCGCCCGCGCCTCGGGCGGCACCTGCGGTGACTCGAGCGCCGAGCCAAGCGCCGCGATCATGTCGAGCTTGCGCCGCCTGGCGATCTGGATGACGCGCGCGAGATCGACCTGGCGCAGCTCGATCGGCGGGCGTGCCAGCGCGCGCACCACCGCCGAGGCATCGCTCGGATCGGACAGCAGCCGCGTCCAGGCGACCACGTCGCGCACCTCAGCCCGCTCCATGTCCACGGAGGCCTCGGGCGCCATGTCCGGCGGTGCACTCGACTGAGAGTCTCCAGGAGCATCCGGCGGCGGCGCGGACAAATCCTTGTCTGGCGACGCCGGCACGCTCCTAGGATATGTGCATGAGTGATTCGCGCACGATCGACTGGGACACGGCTCAGCGGATCGGCGAGCTGATCGCCGGCTCCCCTCCCTATGGCGGACCCGCGGGCCGCTCGGTCCAGCCGCTCGCCCACGAGTTCGCGCGGCGCGTCAGCGACTACACGGGCCTGGGACTCCCCGCCGAGCTGCCGCCCCTGGAGATGATCGACCGGCCCACCTGGATCGCCGCCAACCTGCTCACGATGCGACCCCTGCTGGACCCGCTGCTGGAGCACCTGGGCGGAGAGCGCAAGCCCGCCGAGCACGCCGGCGAAGCGGGAGACGGAGACGCGGACCGCGAACCGGGCGCCACCAACGGCGAGCCGGCCACGTCCAGTGCGGACTCGGGCGGTGAGAGCGGCGGTGTCGGGGGTGTGCTGTCGGACTCGCTGCGCTCGGCGTCGGGGTCGTTGCGCTCGGCTTCCGGTCACCTGCTGGGCGCCCAGCTGGGCGCCGTCACCGGCATGCTCTCCCAGCGGGTGCTCGGCCAGTACGACGTCTCTCTGCTCGATGCCTCCGTGCCGCCACGCCTGCTGCTGCTCGCGCCGAACCTCGCCGCCGCCGCTCGCAACCTGGGGGTCGATCGGGACGAGCTGATCGCCTGGGTGGCGATCCACGAGATCACCCACGCCGTGCAGTTCTCCGGCGCACCGTGGCTGCGCGACCATCTCGGAGGCATGCTCCGGGAGTTGCTCGACGGGCTGCAGATCTCACCCGCCGAAGGATCGTCGGCCGGGAATGGCTTCAGCTGGCTGCGAGACCCCGGCGCGCTGCTGCACCGCGCGCGCGACGGCGAGCTGCGAGCGGTGATCGATCGCGCCCGACGCGGCGAACTGCTGCGGCTCGGGCTGGGCGACGAGCGCTGGCTGATCGTCGAGCGGATGCAGGCGACGATGTCGCTGATCGAGGGGCACGCCGAGCACACCATGGACGCGGTTGGCGCCGAGCTGCTGCCGTCGCTGCCGCGTCTGCGTGCCGCGATGACCCGCCGCCGGGAGTCACGCGGGCTGCCGTGGCGTGTGCTCGAGCGGTTGCTCGGGCTGGAGCTGAAGATGCGCCAGTACGAGGTCGGGCGGCACTTCTGCGACGCGATCGTGCACGCCGGCGGCGCGGAGACGCTCGCCTTGGCTTGGCGTTCCCCTGCCGAGCTGCCCACCACCCAAGAGCTGGCCGAGCCCGCCCTGTGGCTGCAGCGCGTCGGCGTTCCCGCCTGACGCCGCTCGCATCTGCGCTCTGACTCGCTCGCCACCGAGCGCAGGACTGCCACCGGGCAGTCAGTCAACCCGACGTCGCTCGCTCGCCTTGAATCCCCGAAAATGACGCAAACCGAACACATGTTCCCATTGTTACAATCTCCAGGCCGAGAGCATCGCTTGTTCACAGGGAATTCACCGGAGTTCGACGTCCGCGTGTAACGATCTCCATGAGTCGGGTTACAAACAGGTGTTCGGTGCTAAGCTCGACCTTGAGCCTCCGCACGAGCGCAACGCAACCTCCTCCTCGACGAGGACTCACGACAAGGAGACCCACTCCACATGGCTTCAGCCAAAACCACCTCACCCCGCAGCACGAAATCCAGCGCCAAAGCCACCGGCGCGCGCGGCAGCGCCCAAGCAAAGGCCAGCCACGCGAAGGGCGCACGCACGCGTGCTGCCCACCAGGCCGAGTCGACCGTCCGCCAGACTCAGACCGCCACGCGGGAGACCGCCGGCGTGTTCAGCGACTACGCCGAGCGCGCGGTCCTGATCCCCGTCGGCGCGGCGCTGACCGCCCGCGACCGGGTCGTCTCGAGCGTGAACGACACATTCACGAGCTACTCGAGCACGTCCAGGGCACAGGCGCAGCTGCGCAAATTCGAGCGTCGCGGCGCCACCGCGCGTAAGCGTCTCGAGCGTGAAGTGCGCAAAGCGCGCACGAGCGTCGAGCGCGAGCTGCGCAAGCGCCGTCAGGATGGCGCCGAGCTCGCGGACCGCTTCCAGGAGCGCATCCAGAGCCTGGTCTGACTCCCGCTTCCCCCGCCCCGGACGAGGAGATCCGGGCGGGACAGTCTGCCGGCCTCATATCTCGCCGGTAGAAGTAGGACCCTCTCCTCCCTAGCCCCCGGAGCGACCCCCGCTCCGGGGGCTTTTTGTGGGCCCCCTCGCGGGCGCGCCGGACTGGGATCGCGGGTTTGCCACAATGGGCGAGTGACCGACGAACAGCAAGTCCGCAAGGCTCTCGAGGTCGTGATCGACCCCGAGCTGCGGCGTTCGATCGTGGAGCTCGACATGGTGCGCTCAGTGGACCTCTCCACCAACGGCGTCGTCGACGTGACCGTCTCGCTGACGACGCCCGGCTGCCCGATCAAGGGCCACTTCCAGACGGCTGTCGCCGACGCCGTCTCGGCGCTTGCAGGCGTCACGCACGTGAATGTCTACTTCGACGTGCTCAGCGACGAGCAGAAGGCCGCCCTGCAGCAGAAGCTGGGGCGCGGCAGCCTCCCCGACGGGGCGCTTGCGCAGGTCGCGAACGTGCTGTGCGTCGGCTCGGGCAAGGGCGGCGTGGGCAAGTCGACGCTGACCGCCAACCTTGCCGCGGCGCTGGCCGGGGAAGGCAAGCGCGTGGGCATCCTCGACGCCGACGTGTGGGGCTACTCGATCCCGCGCATGTACGGGCTCGGCTCGACCCGTCCGCCGGTCTCGGCCGAGCGCAAAATCCTTCCGCTGGAGGCCCACGGCGTGAAGGTGATGTCGATCGGCTTCTTCGTTGCCGAGGACGCCGCCGTCGTGTGGCGCGGACCGATGCTGCACAAGGCGCTCACCCAGTTCCTGCAGGACGTCGACTGGGGGGCGCTCGACCACCTGCTGATCGACCTGCCGCCCGGCACCGGCGACGTCTCGATGACGCTCGCCCAACTGCTGCCCCAGGCCAGCTTCGCGATCGTCACCACCCCCCAGCCCACCGCCCAGCGGGTCGCCCGGCGCGCCGCCGAGATGGCGCACAAGGTCTCTCTGGAGATCTGCGGGATCATCGAGAACATGTCCGGCTTCACCACGCCCTCGGGCGAGCGGTTTCAGATCTTCGGCGAGGGCGGCGGGCAGGAGCTCGCCGACGAGCTCGACGTGCCCCTGCTGGGCAAGGTCCCGCTGACGATGCCCCTGCGCGAACACGCCGACGGCGGTGTCCCGCTCGTGATCGAGAATCCCGACGATCCCGCCTCCCAGGCGATCCGACACGCAACGCGCGGTCTGATCGCGATGGCCTCGCCGCCTATGCCGCCGCCGCTGCTGCCGACGCTGCCGCTGGTCGGAGTCGCCGGCGCGCCCGTAGCGACTCCCGCCCCGCCCGCCCCTGACGGGGAGCGAAAACCGGCGGGCATGTCCCTTCCCATGGCCTAGGGTTCGCACCACTGCGGCGTGAGCTCTCAAGGAGCGATCGTGCGACCCGGTTCCTAGAGACGTCCTGCTCGATCGCTTGACAAGCGCAATCCAGATGAGAGGATCGTCTGCACATGCCCGTACAGGATCGGGACGAGAAGTCCGACAAGGAAGCTGAGCGACCGCCTCACGAAGGCGCCGCTCCCAGCGCAGGCAACGCGCATGCCGGGAACGCCGCATCCGGCAGCGAGTCCGCGCCTCGGGGCGCCGTGGCGCCCCCGGACGGAGTCGTGGAGATCGACGAACGGCGCGCCAAGATGGAGCGGCTGCGCGCGGAAGGGATCGACCCCTATCCCCATGTGAGCCTGCCGGACCGCACCCTGATCGTCGACCTGATCGCCGAGCACGAGTGCGCGGAACTCACCGTTGGGGCGCACCAGGAGCTGCGCCACCGCCTCGCCGGCCGCTTGACCTCCAGGCGCGGACACGGCAAGACGTCGTTCCTGGACCTGCGCGACCTGTCGGGATCGATTCAGATCGTGCTCCGCCACGACACGCTCGGCGAGGAGGCCTATGACCGCATCATGAGTCTCGACGTCGGCGACATCATCGCCGTGGACGGCTGGGTGTACAAGACCCAGCGCGGGCAGCTGGCGCTCGAGGCGAGACAGTGCACGCTGCTCACCAAGACGCTGCGCCCACCGCCGGACCGCCATCACGGCCTGGGCGACACGGGCACGCGCTACCGCCACCGCGAGCTCGACCTGATCGCCAACGAGCAGACGCGCGAGCTGTTCGTCACCCGTGCGCGCATCGTCGCCGCGATCCGTCAGTGGCTGGACGAGCGCAACTTCGTCGAGGTGGAAACACCGGCCCTGCAGTCGCTCGCCGGCGGCGCCGGCTCGCGTCCGTTCACCACCCACCACAACGCCCTGGACCGCGACCTGTACCTGCGCATCTCCGTCGAGCTGTTCCTCAACCGCTGCATCGTCGGCGGCCTGGAGAACGTCTACGACATGGGCAAGGTGTTCCGCAACGAGGGCATCTCCCCCAAGCACAGCCCGGAGTTCACGATCATCGAGTTCATGATGGCCTACGCCGACTACAACGACGTCGCCACCGCGACCGAAGAGATGTTCCGCGACGTCGCCCAGCAGGCGCTCGGGCGGACCGTCGTCGAGCGCGGCGGCGAAGCGATCGACCTGGCCGAGCCGTGGCGGCGGATCACGATGCGCGAGGCGATGCTCGATGCGACCGGAATCGACTTCATGGGCGAGGACCGCGCGGCCGTGACCAGGCAGATGCAGGACGCCCTGGAGGAACGCGTGCATCCGGCGACAACCTGGGCGGAGCTCGTGCTGGCCGTCTACTCGAAGCTGATCGAGCCGCACATCAACCAGCCCACGCACGTCTTCGACTTTCCGCTGGAGCCCTTCCCGATCACCAAGCGCCACTCAGAGCACCCCGAGCTGGCCGAGCACTTCGACGCGGTCATCGGCGGCATCGAGCTCGTCAGCGGCGACACCGAGCTCAATGACCCGGTCGATCAGTGGCAGCGCTTCGTCGACCA
Organism: uncultured Solirubrobacterales bacterium; assembly: GCA_963744245.1. Taxonomy (GTDB): domain Bacteria; phylum Actinomycetota; class Thermoleophilia; order Solirubrobacterales; family Solirubrobacteraceae; genus Palsa-744. The sequence goes on along the minus strand of CAVUST010000001.1, from coordinate 1,143,727 downwards.
GCGCAAGCGGCGGATGACCGACGACGAGGACGTGCCGCACCCCAACGACGAGGAGTACGCGCGCGCGATCGAGTACGGCTACTCGCCGACCGCCGGCGGCGGGATGGGCGTCGATCGGCTGATCATGATCCTCACCGAACGCGACACGCTGCGCGAGGTGATCCCCTTCCCAATCGTCAGGGAGCTCAAATGAGCTCCCCTCGTGGCAAGCTCGATCTCGACCCCGGCGTGATCGCCTCCTGCCGCGCCGCCGCCGAGCAGATCGCCGGGCAGGTCGCCGCGGAGATCGACGGCAAGACGACCGTCTCGGTCGAGCGCACGGTCGCGCGGCTGCTGGGCGTCGATGGCGCCAACGAGCTGGACGCGCCATTGCCTAACGTGCTCGTCGACCACGTGCGCGACGCCGGCGAGCTGAGCCGCGGAATCGCGTACTGGATCGGCAACGCCCTGCTCGCCCAGGCCCAGACCGAGTCCGCCTCCGCCGAGGCCACACCGCAATCGCTGGCCGAGGCCGTCGATCGCGCCGAGCTCGACCTGATCGCGCTCCCGCGCGCGAGCGATACGGCGATCCATGCGCGGATCTCACACGAGCTCGAACAGCGCGTCGGTCACGTCGCGGCGCGCATGAACGAGCGGCGCGGGCTGCGCCAGCGCCTCGGCGAGAGCCCCCCGCCGCTGCGCTACGTGCTGACCGCCACGGGGAACGTCTACGAGGACGTCGTCCACGGCCTCGCCGTCGCCCAGGCCGGCGGGGACGTCGTCGCGGTGATCCGCTCCACGGCGCAGTCGTTGCTGGACTACGTCCCCTACGGACCCACGACCGAGGGCTACGGCGGCACGTTCGCGACGCAAGCCAACTTTCAGATCATGCGCGCCGCCCTGGACGAGTGGTCGCAGCGCAACGGCCGCTACGTGCGGCTGTCGAGCTTCTGCTCGGGTCTGTGCATGCCCGAGATCGCCGCGATGGGCGCGATCGAGGGCTTCGACAACATGGTCAACGATGCCCTCTACGGGATCCTCTACCGCGACATCAACCCCGTTCGCGGGCTGATCGACCAGCGCGTCTCGCGCATGATCAACGGCTGGTTCGGAGTGGTCATCAACACGGGAGAGGACAACTACCTGCGCACCGCCGACGCGATCGAGGCCGCGCCGTCGGTGACCGCCTCGCAGTTCGTCAACCGCCAGCTCGCCCTGGACTCCGGCGTGCCCGACGAGCAGATCGCGCTCGGCGACGCATACGAGATCGACACCGCGGTCAAGAACAGCCTGCTGTACGAGTGGGCGCAGGCGCAGCTCACGCGCGAGCTGTTTCCGGAGTGTCCCGTCAAGTACATGCCGCCGACACGCCACATGGACGGCAACCTCTACCGCACGCACGCGACCGACTCGCTGTTCAACCTCGTCACGATCGCCACCGGCCAGGGGATGCAGACGATCGGCGTGCCGACCGAGGGGATCTTCACGCCGCACGTGCACGATCGCGTGATCGGTCTGGAAAACTCAGGCTACGTGTTCAACGCCGCGCACGACCTCGGCGAGGAGATCGAGTTCCGCCGCGGCGGCATCGTGCAGACGCGCGCTCAGGAAGTGCTCGCCGGCGCGCACGCGCTGCTGCAGCGAATCGCCGAGCAGGGCCTGTTCGCGGCGCTCGGCGAGGGCGTCTTCGGCGACGTCCCGCGCCAGATCGACGAGGGTCGCGGCACCGAGGGCATCGTGACGGTCGACGAGGGCTACTTCAACCCGACGATCGAGCTGATGCGTGGAGCGCCGAGCGTTGTCCGCTGACCCACCCACGCCGGCCGGCCCCGTGCGGTCGATCTCTCCAGGGTCAAGCCCTACGCCGACCATCTCGGCGACGGGATCGTCCAGCTCAGCTTCACGCTGCCCGTCCCCTACGGCCTGGCTGCGCGCAGGGCCGCCCAGGAGCTCGCCGCCAAGATGGGCCTGGAGCACCCCGAGGTCGTCCACTACCAGGGCCTGACCGACGGCTACACCTACTTCACGATGTTCGGCGAGTGCGCCCACACGATCGACTACGCCTCGCTGAGCGAGGAGGGACTCGACGTCGAGTACATGAGCGAGGACGAGATCGAGTCCTTCGCGCGCGAGCACATCGGCCGTCCGGTCGTCGTCGTCGGCGCGGCCACCGGCACCGACACGCACAGCGTGGGCATCGACGCGATGCTCAACCTCAAGGGCTTTCACGGCCACCACGGGCTGGAGGGCTACCGCTCCTTTCAGACGCACAACCTCGGCAGCCAGGTGCCCAACAGCGTGCTCGTCTCGCGCGCGATCGACCTCGACGCCGACGCGATCCTCGTCTCCCAGACCGTCACTCAGCAGAACCTGCACGTCGCCAACCTGACCGAGCTCGTGGAGATCGTCGAGGCGGAGGGTCGCCGCCGGCAGCTGATCCTCACGTGCGGCGGCGCGCGCGTGTCCAACGAGCTCGCCAAGGAGCTCGGCTACGACGCCGGCTTCTCCAAGGGCACCTATCCGCATCACGTGGCGAGCTTCATCGTGCGCGAGCTGGCCGCGCGCATCGGCGAGTCGGGCGCAGCTGCGGTGGACGCCGACGCCGCGCCCGCGAGCGCCACGCTCGGCGCGGATGACTGACTCCGCCGGCGGGTCGGCCGGGCACACCCCGCCAACCCTGACGGACCTCCTGCGCGACACGCGTCGGCTGGCGCTGGTGGGCCTGGCCAAGAACACCGGCAAGACCCAGACGCTCGCGGCGATCCTGGCCGAGCACGCCGCCGCGGGTGTGCGGGTCGGAGTCACCTCGATCGGCCGCGACGGCGAGGAGCACGACGTGATCGACGCGCGCATCTCAAAGCCGCCGATCCGGCTTCAAGCGGGCAGCCTCGTGGCGAGCACCGGCGCGCTGCTGCGCGCGAGCGGCCTCGCGCACGAGCGGTTGGCGCAGACCGGGGTGAGAACGCCGCTCGGCGAGGTCGTCCTGGCGCGGCTCTCAGAGCAGGGCGCCGTCGAGGTGGCCGGCCCGAGCGCAGCGCGCGACGTGCGCTGCGTGAGCGACGCAATGATCGAGCACGGCGCCGAGCGGGTGCTGATCGACGGCGCGATCGACCGCCGCGCGGCCTCCTCGCCGGCGACCGCCGACGGGCTCGTGATGGCCACCGGCGCCGTGCTCGGCGAGGACGTCGGACAGGTCGTCGCAGTCACCAGAGACGCCGTCGACCTCGTCAGGCTGCCGCGCTCAAGCGGCGACGGGGTCTCGCTCGAGGGGAGGCTCGTGTTGAACGCCGAGCCGGCCGAGATCGCCGCGCTCCTGCGCGAGCACCCGCACGCGGACACGTTCCTCGTGGAGGGCGCTCTCGGCGAGCGCTTTCTGGAGGGCCTGCTCAGCGCCCGGCGCGAGCGGGCCGGGCGCGAGCTGAGGATCGTCGCGGGCGATCCCACGAAGGTGTTCCTGTCTCGCCGCGGGCCGGCCTGGTATGAGCGTCAGGGCATCTCGATCGGGGTCCTGCGCACGATCGAGCTGCGCGCGATCACCGTCAATCCGGTGGCGCCCCAGTCTCACCGGTTCGAGTCCCGACGCCTGCGCGAGCTGATCGCCACGGCCATTCCGGACGTGCCCGTGCTGGACGTGCTGGACCCGGCTTACCCCGTCGCGCTCGACCGATGACGCGACACGCCGTGCAGACGTGTGCGGGGCGCCACGCTACTTGGCGTTGGCGAAGTAGTCGGCGTTGATCTGGGAGTACTTCTGCCACTCCTCCGGGAGCTGATCCTCGGCGAAGCACGCGTCCACGGGACAGGCCTCCACGCAGGCGTCGCAGTCGATGCACTCCTCGGGATCGATGTAGAGCATCTCGGCCGCATCGTATCCGGGCTCGTCGGGCGTCGGGTGGATGCAGTCGACGGGGCACACCTCGACGCAGGAGTTGTCCTTGGTGCCGATGCACGGCTCGGCGATCACGTAGGCCATTCGCTAAGTCTTTCCTGTCGGTTACGGGGTCTCAGTCGCTTACGGGGTCTTCGCTGCGGGGTCACCGCCGGCGGGCACTTCGGCGAGAGCCTATTTTAGGATGCAGCTCGCCCGCGCGGCCCATCGTAGCCGAGCCGCAGCAGAGATGATTGCACGCTCAACCATCGCTGGGTGTGGACGGACTCGCTAGGTTGATGCGATGCTGCTCCTCACGGGCGCGACCGGGCAGGTGGGCTCGGCGCTGTTGCGCCGGCTCCTCGACGACGGCGCAGACGTGCGCTGCCTGGTGCGACGTGACCCCCGCCGGCTCGGCTCCCAGCGCGTGCGCGTGCAGATCGCGCTCGGCGACCTCACCGACCCGCCCTCGTTTCGCAACGCGCTGCGGGGCGTCGACACGGTCGTGCACCTAGCGGCGACGATCCGCGACCAGCCCAACGGGTCGATCGAGGAGCTCAACGGGATCGCCACCTGGCGGATCGTGCGCGCCGCGCAGCGCGCCGGGGTGGGGCGATTCGTGTTCTTCTCCACGCTCGACGCCTCCGCACAGCACCGCACCCGCTTTCACCGCGCCAAGGCAGCCGCCGAGCAGGCCGTGCGCGAGACCGACTTGGACTGGACTGTGTTCGCACCCTCGATCGTCTACGCGCCCGGCGATGCGTGGCTGACGCTGCTCGAACGCATGGCGCTGGCACCCGTGATGCCGATGTCGGGGATGGGACGGGCGCGGTATCAGCCGATCTGGGCCGAGGACGTCGCCGCGTGCGTGATGGCGGCCCTGCGCGCCCCCGCCGGCGAGCGCCGGCGACATGAGCTCGCGGGCCCCGACACGTTGACGCACACCGAGATCGTCAGGCTCGTGCTCGACTCGCTGCAGCGGCCGCGTCCGCTGGTGAAGATACCCACGCCGATCGTCTCGCGCACGCTGCGCCTGCTGGCGGCGAGCCTCGGCGAGCGCACGCCGGTGACCTGGGACGAGGCCGAGCTGATGGAGTGCTCGATGCTCGCCCGCTCGGGAGTCCGCGACGCCGAGCGCCTCGGGGTGACGCCCAAGCCGATGCGCGCCGTGCTGGGCGTCGGTTGACGCGCCTGCGCCGGCACGTCACGACGCGAGGCGCGGTCCGCGCTCGGCGCCTCAGGCCACCGCTCCCGCCACCGGCGGGCGTCGCTCCGACCAAGACACGGCCTCTTCGAGCTGTGCGGCAAGCGCCAGCAGCGCCCCCTCGCCTGCCGGGCGCCCGACGAGCTGCACGGCCAGGGGCAGGCCATCCTCCCCCTCATACAGCGGCAGCGAGATCCCCGGCTGACCGGAGGCGTTGAACACCGGGGTGAACGGCGTGAACAGGCCCGAGCGGGTGAACGTCGACATCGGTTCGGGTGCGGCCGTGTTCAGCGTCCCCAGAGGCAGCGGACGCTCCGCCAGCGCCGGAGTGAGCAGCGCGTCATAGGGCGACAGGAAGGCGACCAGGCGGCGCGAGTGCGCCTGCAGCTGCACGGCCGCCGCCATGCCCTGCACGGCTCCGAGCTTCTGGATCATCGAGTAGATCGCCCAGCTCATCGGCTCCATGTCCTCCTCGGCCGGCTCACGCCCGGCGACCGCGCCGGAGTAGGCGATCGACAGCGCGATGTGGTTGGAGAACACCGCACCGAACAGCTCCTGCAGGCCGTCCACCCGCCACGGCGGCTCGACCTCCACCACCTCGTGCCCAAGCGAGCGCAGCAGCTCGCTCGCGTCGGCGACGGCCTGCGCGGCCATCGGATCCACGATCGCCTCGGCGATCGGCGCCAGCGTGGTCGCGGCGATCCTCAGCCTGCCCGGAGCCACCGCGGCGCTCTGGGCGAAAGGCTCAGATGGCGGAGGCGCCCACGTGGCGTCGCCCAGCTCATAGCCCTCGAGCACATCGAGGATGGCTGCGGTGTCGGCGACCGTGCGCGTGAGCATCCCGTCGATGCCCAGCGAGGAGTCCCCCAGTTCCGGAGCCGCGGAGATGCGCCCGCGCGCGGGCTTCAGGCCGACCAGGCCGCAGCACGCGGCTGGGATGCGGATCGAGCCGCCGCCGTCGTTGCCGTGGGCTACGGGCACCATGCCGCTGGTCACGGCCGCGGCGGCGCCGCCGGAGGAGCCGCCGGGCGTGCGGTCGAGGTCCCAGGGGTTGCGTGTCGGGCCGAAGACTCGCGCCTCGGTGGTCGGCAGGATGCCGTACTCGGGCAGCGTGGTGGTGCCCACGATCACGAACCCGGCGTCCTTCAGGCGCCGCGTGACGCTGTGGTCGTAGTCGCACATGTTCTCCGCCATCAGCGCGCAGCCGTAAGTGAGGCGCAACCCCTGCACGGGGCGGTTGTTCTTGATCGCAGTCGGCACGCCCGCGAACGGGCGCTCGTCGCCGGGCCCGATCTGCTCGGCAGTGGCGAGCGCGCGCTCAGCGTCGACGTCGACGAAAGCGTTCAGTGCGGGGTTCAGCTCCTCGATGCGCTCCAGCGAGACTTCGAGGAGCTCGCGGGCGGAGACGTCGCCGGCGCGCACCATGCTCGCCAACTCGATGGCGGGACGAAACATCAGATCGCTGTCGGACAAGGCTCCTCCTCCGGGGCGCACTGCTCGCGGCTGCTCGGGCAGGCTGACGGCTGGGCGTCTGGCTTGTGGCTGGAGCCTACTCGCGCGGGGATTCCTGCGACGATGTGCACCTGCCCACAAGGCAGCCACCCCGTCAAGCATCAAGCTCAGAAAGCGAGTGCCATGAGCGCGGTTCAGCAAGCACCAGAGGTCCAGTCGGGCCTGGAAGGCGTCATCGCCTTCGCCACCGAGATAGCGGAGCCGGACAAAGCGGGGGGCGCGCTGCGCTACCGCGGCGTCGACATCGAGGACCTGGTCGGCGCGGTCCCCTACGAGCAGGTCTGGGGGCTGCTGGTCGACGGCCGCCTGAAACCCGGCCTGCCTCCCGCCGAACCGCACGCCCTGATGGTGCGCTCGGGCGATCACCGCGTCGACGTGCAGTCGGCGCTGGCGATGCTCGCGCCCGAGTGGGGATTCGGGCAGCTGATCGACATCACCGACGAGGAGGCCCGCGACAACCTCGCGCGCGCCTCGGTGATGGCGCTGTCGTTCGTCGCGCAGTCCGCGCGCGCACCCGGTCAGCCGCCGGTGCCCCAGGAGGAGATCGACCAGGGTCAGACGATCCCCGAGCGGTTTCTGATTCGCTGGCGCGGAGAGGCGAACCCCGACCACGTCAAGGCGATCGACGCCTACTGGGTCTCCGCCGCGGAGCACGGCATGAACGCCTCGACGTTCACCGCGCGAGTGGTGGCCTCGACGGGAGCCGACTGCGCCGCGGCGCTGTCCGCCGCGGTGGGCGCGCTGTCGGGCCCGCTGCACGGCGGCGCGCCCTCGCGCGTGCTGAAGATGCTCGACGAAGTCGAACAGACCGGCGACGCCGAGCGCTGGGTGAGCGACGCGCTGGACCGCGGCGAGCGGCTGATGGGCTTCGGCCACCGGGTCTATCGCGCCGAAGACCCGCGCGCGCGCGTCTTGCGCCGCACCTGCCGCGAACTGGGCTCGCCCCGCTTCCAGGCGGCGGAGGCGCTGGAGCAGGCGGCGCTGGCGGAGCTGCATGCGCGCCGGCCCGACCGCGTGCTCGCCACGAACGTCGAGTTCTGGTCTGCGGTCGTGCTCGACCTCGCGGAAGTCCCGCCGGAGCTGTTCACGCCGATGTTCACGTGCGCGCGCGTGGCCGGATGGTCGGCGCACATCCTCGAGCAGAAGCGCGAGGCGAAGCTGATCCGCCCGACGGCGACATACGTGGGCGAGCCGCCGCGGTCGGTGGAGGCGGTCGGCGCCTAGAGACAATCGCGGGAATCGCTGGGAATTCGAACCGTCGATCTGTAGCGTGATCTCCTGGCCGAGCAACCGGGCTCGGAAGCCCGACTCAGGAGGGATCGCCGATGGACCGCAGGCTGAACATGATGATCGTGAGCGGCACGCTGATGCTGACGCTGGCGCTCGCCGGGTGCGGCGGCTCGGGCTCGACGTCTCAGTCCTCCTCCACGCCCGCGAGCTCCTCCTCCACACCCGCGAGCGCGAGCCAGACCACGTCCACCGCCACCACCGGCACGCAGACGTCCGGCAGCGCGCCCGGCAATCCCGGCAACGCACCGGCTGCCACTACGAGCGCCGCCCCTCAAGAACATCTGCCGAAAGTCACCCTCCTGGTGTCGAGCCCGACGGTCCCGGAAGGCAGTCCGATCTCAGCGCAGTACACGTGCGACGGAGCCGACACGTCGCTGCCCGTGCAATGGAAGGCCATCCCGCATGGCACTGCCGAGCTTGCGCTGTTCGTCCTCAACCTGGAAACCCCGTCCGGAGGAAAACCGCTGGTCTACTGGGCCGTGGCCGGTTTGCGCCCTGCGCTCAAAGGCATCTCCGCGGGCACGCTTCCGCGCGGCGCGATCGTCGGGCGCAACAGTCTCGGGCAGAGCCGCTACACGATCTGCCCGGCGAAGAGCGACGGCGTTCAGCACTACGTGGTAGCGCTGTTCGCGCTGCAGCACCGGGTTTCGGCCACACCCGGCTTCAACGCAGACGCTTTTTACAAGGCGGTCTCAAACGCCGCCGAACACAAGGGACTGTTCGGGTTCTCCTATCAGCGGCGCTGAGACTCCAGCGCGTCAGGCCGGCGCGCCGGCCTGACGGGACGGCCTGCCCCTGGAGCGATGAAGAGGGCTCGGCCTCCGTGCCGAACCCTCTGTCGAGCACATCGGCCGAGCGCGCGCTCGGCCCAAGGGAACGGCGCACACTTGGCCGAATGGCGCCATCCATTCGACTCACGCGTAGGCCGGCTGTGGCCCATGCCGGGGGCGCAGCTCCCCCGTGGGCGCCGGCTCGCCGGTGAACAGCCAGGGGTTGCGCTGACCGATGACGGCGCCGCGAAAGCGCTTGCGGGACCCGTACACGACCCAGGTCGTGTCGACCGCGCCATAGACCTCCTGCACGCGCAGGGCGTCGGTGTGTTCGCGGGCGTAGTGCAGGTGCGTGAGGCCGGCGTCGTAGGCGCCGGCGAGCAGGTGGCGGGCGACGACGGGCTTGGAGGGCTCGTCGACGATCGTGCGCCAGCGCTCCAGGTCGGTGTAGCCGCGCGTCGCCGCGACGATCCCGAGGCTCTGAGGATCGCGAACGTCGCCCCGCACGAGCAGCGCGAGCTCCTTGGTGGGATACAGGAACGTGTCGATCACGAACACCTCGGTGTGGTGGCGCTCGGTGACGAGGTGGACCTGGGTGTGCGCGCTGCACTGCACGAGAAACGTGTCAGGGCGGTCCCTGACTTGCTCGATCGCGCCGAGCAGGTCAGCGACGAGCACGATCTCGTAGACGTCCACTCCCTGGAACTCGAGATAGTGCAGCAGGGCGTTCTCGTGACAGGTGCCCGACGGCCCGAGCGTGATGAACGTGGGGCGGGTCATCGCCCGCGCCCCGTGCGCACCGCTTGCGCGGAGTCGCCGCGCCGACGATCCTCCGCGGAGCCCCCGTCCTCCGCGGAGCCCCCGTCCTCCGCGGAGCCCCCGTCCCGCGCGAGACCGCCCGCGGGCTCAGGACCACCCTCGCCTGCGATCAGCTCGTCCTCCATCCGGCAGGTGGCGGCGATCAGCAGCTCGAACAGCTCGGCGGTGAAGTCGGGGGGCAGCGCGACCTCGGCGCCGCGCGCGAGGTAGCGCGAGCGCACCTGCTCGACGCGTGCGGGCTGCATCATCGGGATCTCGTGCGCGCGCTTGTACAGCGCGATCTCCCGGCAGATCGCAAACCGCTCCCCGAGCCGTCCCGCGATCTCCCCGTCGAGCTCGTCCAGGCGGCGGCGAAACGGTTCCAGCCCCGCTGCCGCCGCCGCAGTCTCTGGCTCCGGGCGTCTCATGTCACCACCTCGCTCCCGTTCAGCAGCCCGGTGGCGAAGGCGTGGCTGCACTCAGCGAGAGACTCCAGCGCGTAGCCGCCCTCCTGGACGACGCACACGGGCAGCTCGGTGCGGGCGAGCAGGCGGCCGATCCGCTCGAACACCGGCGCCCGAAAGCTCCAGGAGCCGTGCGGGTCGCCCTCCACGAGGTCGTAGCCGAGGGACAGGACGATCGCGTCCGCCGAGGAGGCGAGCGTGTGGGTGGAGCGCGCGAGTGCCGCCAGGTAGGTCTCGCTCGCGGGGGCGCTGCGGAACGCGACGAGATGCTCACGGTCGGTGCGGGGGCGCACCCGCTCCCAGGGGAGGTTCGCGCCGGTGGAACCGTGCAGCGAGTGCAGGGTCGTGCCGGTCATGCGCTCCAGCAGCGCCGCGGTGCCGTTGGGATAGTGCAGGTCGAGGTCGAGGATCGCAACCTGCCCGAAGCCGCCGTCGTGCAGCGCCTGAGCGGCTGCGGCGGCGTTGTTGAGGTAGCAGTAGCCGCCCAGCCAGCCGGGGCCGGCGTGGTGGCCGGGCGGGCGGCACAACGCATAGCTGAAGCGCGCTCCCGCCACGATCGCGCGCGCGGCGCAGATCGCCGTGCCGACGCCCTCTCTCGCGGTGGCGAGCACCTGCGCGCAGACGGGGGTGTCGGGTGCAAGGCCCGGTTCGGCCAACTCCGCCATCAGCACCGGAGCGCGACCGCGGACGCACTCGAGCGCCCGCAGGTAGCCGGGCTCGTGCAGCCGGCACAGCGCCCGATCGACGTCCTCGGCGCTCGCGTCGGCGGTGTGAGCGGTTACGCGGGCGTGGCGCATCAGCCCCGCCTGCACCTGTGACAGCCGCCGCCCGTCGTCATGGCCGGGGATCCTGCGTCCGCGCTCGTCGAGTATCCACGGCACCGTGCCGCCGCGCTCCCGGCGCTGCTCGACCATCAGCAGCCGAGGGCCCTCGTCGCTCACGGAGCGAGCCACCGCATGCGCGCGCCGAGATGCTCGAAGCCGTTGTGAGCGTAGAAGCCCTCGGTCGCCCGGATGCCCTCGAAGCTCTCCCGCGGCAGCCCGACCTCGGCGCGCGCCAGCCCCTGCCGACGAGCGAGCTCGAACAGCACCGCCAGCAGCTCGCGCCCGACCGATCGACCGCGCCATGAGGGGTGGACCCACAGGTCCTGAATCAGCGCGTAGCGTCCGGGCACGTGCAACGCGAGCTGGTAGCTCGCGCCGAGCACGCCGACGATCTCCCCACCGGCCTCGGCGACGAGCAGCGCTCCCAGGCTGGGATCCTCGAGCAGCGCCTGCGCCGTCTCCAGCATCAACGACGTGCGTGGAGGCTCGCTGCCGAGCTCGGTGAGCAGATCCCCCACCGCCGCGAGGACCGCGGGGAGATCCTCGTGCGTCGCGGCGCGCACGCGGGTGCTCGTAGCGGAGGCGCTCATCGCCGCTACGCCGCTCGCGCGGCCGTGGCCGACGACGGCTCCAGTTCGACGGTCCATGCCTCGGGCGAATCGCTGCCCGTCACGGCCTCGGCGATCGCGGCCATCGGCGCTCGCGCCTTGAGCAGGATCTCCTCGAACTCCTCCTGCGGGTCGGACTGCATCACGATCGCCCCGCCGGCGCCGATCGTTGTGGCCCCCGGCCGCATGACGATCGTGCGAATCACGATGCTGAGGTCGACGCTGCCGTCGACTCCGAAGTAGCCGAGCGCCCCGGAGTAGACGCCGCGGGCCTCGCGCTCGACGTCGTCGATGATCTCCATCGTGCGCAGCTTCGGCGCGCCGGTCATCGAGCCGCCGGGGAAGCATGCGCGCACGCACTCCACCGGCGTGCGGCCATGCTCGAGCAAGCCGGTCACGGTCGAGATGAGCTGGTGTACGGTCGCGTAGTCCTCGACGACCATCAGCTCGGGGACGCGCACGCTGTCGATCTCGCAGACGCGTCCGAGGTCGTTGCGCAGCAGATCGACGATCATCAGGTGCTCGGCGTAGGTCTTCTCGTCCTGCGTGAGTCCGGCGCGCAACTCCGCGTCGAGGACCGGTTCCTGCGAGCGCGGCGTCGTCCCCTTGATCGGGCGCGCCTGCACGCGACGGTCGCGATCGACCGAGAGGAAGCGCTCGGGGGAAGAGCTGATGACCGCGACCTCGCCGAGCTTGAGATAGGCCGCGAACGGGGCTGGGTTGATTCTGCGCAGCACGCGATAGAGCTCGAATGGGTCGGGGCTCGCGGGAGTCGAGATCTGATCGGTCAGGCAGACCTCGTAGGACTCGCCGGCGGCGAGCGCGGCCTGGCAGCGGGCGATGTCGGCGAGGTACTGCTCGCGGCCACGGCCGCAGCGGAACGTCACCGCTGCGGGCGGCGCCCCACTCGCGGCGGCCGCCTCGGACCCCGCCGACACCACCTGCCCTGCCCGTCCCGCCAGCTCTGCCTCCCTTGCGACGTCGGCCGACGTCGCAAGGACGTCGCGCACGGCCGCCTCGGCCTCGTCCAGCCAGCGCTCGGCGGCGTCGTCGTCGCCCTCGCGGTAGAGCGCGAGCAGTTCGGTGCGCTGAGCGACGTGATCGACCGCGACGACGCGGTTGGCGAGCATCAGCGTGGCGTCGGGAAGATCGGAGCGGTGCACGACCTGCGCACCACAGTCGGCCTTGCACTCGTAGCCAAGATAGCCGACGAACCCGCCGAGGAGACCGCGGACGGGCTCGGCGGGCGGCTCGATCGCACGTTCGAAGAGCTCGCGGCCCAGCACGTCGAAGATCGACCCGCGCTCGATCTTGCGCTCCTGCCCGCGACGCGTGCGCACCATTCCCTCGGCGGCGTCGTACTCGAGCACGCAGTGGTCGGCACCCGCGCTGGTGCCGAGGTAGGAGCGTTGCGCCAGGCGCGTGGGAGCGTCGGCGCTGTCGAGCCAGAACGCGTGCTCGGCCGAGCCGAACAGCCGCTCGAACAGCGACTCGGTCGATGGCTCGCCGGCGATGACGCGCGCGCGCAACTGCACGCCCGAGGGACGGCGCCGGCGGGCGCCCGGGCGGGAGGAGGGGGTTGGCGGGCGACCAGCGGCGCGTGCGCCTGCGTGGCGCGGCGTCCGATGTCGGCGCGCGAGCCCGTAGAAGTTCTCGACGACCGCCCGGCCGTGCTCGCTGGCGACCGACTCGGGATGGAACTGCACGCCCCACAGCGGACGGCTGCGGTGCTCGATCCCCATCACCACTCCGTCGTCGGTCCAGGCGCTCACGCGGCCCTCGGACCCGAGCGGGCCGGTGACCGCGAGCGAGTGGTAGCGCACGACCGAGAAGTCTTGAGGGATGCCCGCGAACAGCCCGCTGTCGAGGTGCTGCACCTGGCTGAGGCGTCCGTGCATGACCATCGGGGCACTGGAGACGATCCCGTCGAGCACGTAGCCGAGGCCCTGATGGCCGAGACAGATGCCGAGCACGGGGATCTCGCTGCAGCGCAGAATGTCCGAGCAGACGCCGAAGTCGTGCCAGCGCTCGGGGCGACCGGGTCCCGGGGACAGCACGATCGCGTCGAAGTCCCAGCGCGAGAGCGCGCGCCAGGAGACCATGTCGTTGTGCACGACGATCGGCTCCTCGCCGGAGACGGCCGCGAGCAGGTGGAAGACGTTGTAGGTGTAGGAGTCGTAGTTATCGATGAGGAGCGTGCTCACCCTGGGTCTCCTTTGGCGTCCAAGAAGTCAACGACCCCGACGCTCCCTTGGCGTCCAAGGAGTCCATGACACTCCACCGCCTCCCGGTACCCAAAAGGCTCACGACCCCAAACCTCATCGCGACACCTCCAGGCCGAGCCCGCGGGCGGAGCGGTCGAGCAGCGTGTGCACGACCCGCTCGACGTGCTCGTCGCGATCGCGCTCGAGATACCAGCGCGAGAGATGCTTGAGGTAGTGGGCGAGCGGGCGGACGTCGAAGCGCTGTGCCGCCAGGCGCAGGTAGCGCCGGTAGAGCTCGGACTGCACGACGGCAAAGCGGTAGTCGGGGTCTTCGACGGGGCGTCGAGAACCCGTGGCGCCGGCTCTGCCGCGATGTGCTCGCGCGCGGACGAGGTCCCAGCCGAGCGACTCGTCCGCGCACAGCAGCTTGCCGGTGTCGAAGTCGATGCGAGGAGCGACGGGGTAGGGCAGGAAGTAGCCGAGGGCGACCTCGGCCGCGACGCGTTCCGGTGAGGGGTGTGCGCGGCGCACCGCAAGGCGCTCGGGATCGGCGTCTATCTGGACGTCGATCCACTCGGTGAGCTCGTCGATCAGCAGCGCGCCCTCGCTGGAGGCGAACGCCCGCTTCTGACGGGAGACCATTCCGTTGAAGATGTCGCGGGTGGGATGCATCTCGCCACCGCCATTGCCATTGCCATTGCCGAGGCCAGCTCCCTCCGCGCCCGCCTCGCCCGTGCGGTCCCCCTGGGCCATCAGCTCGTCCATCAGCTTGCGCCGGCAGGTGACGTGGGAGACCCACTCGGTCCCGCAGACCTGCATGGAGGTCATGTGCTCGAGCTCGGGCGCCGTCATCCAGTAGGCCAGGGCGCGCATGTGCTGGGTGGGCAGACCGTCGGCCCGCACGAGCGGGAGCTCCTCGAAGTCGCGCAGGCCGGTCGCGTAGAAGACGACGCCGTCCTCGCGCCGGCGCAACCGTCCGTCGCGCAGGCCGCTCGCCGTCAGCTCGGCCGCCTCGGAGAGGAAGTCGGACTCGAAGAAGACACGGTCGAAGGCGATGCCCAGCCGCGCGAGCGTCTTGCGCTGCCCGGAGATGACCCAGGCGCGCGTCTTGTACCAGAGCTCGAGCGCCTCGCGGTCGCCCGAGAGAGCGCGCTGGAGCAGCTCATCGGCGGCGTCGCCGCGCAGCGTCAGCTCGCGCGTGAGCGAGTCCTCGGGGTGCTCCATCTCCGCCGCCGCCTCCGCGCCGGCGGACTGGCTGGCGGCGACGTAGTCGGCGTAGCAGACGCCGACGAAGTGATCGCTCTTCTCGCCGCCCTCCGGCCAGGAGGGCGTGTGCCGGCCGCTGTGCAACACGCCGGCCATCGCCTCGCCCATGCTGCGCCCGGCGTCGGAGATCAGGCTGCGGCGCTCGACCTGCGCGCCCGCCTGGGCGAGCGCGGCCGCGAGCGCGTTGCCGATCGCGAGGTTGCGCAGGTGGCCGGCGTGCAGCGCCTTGGTCGCGTTCGCGTCCCAGAACTGCACCGAGATCCGCTGCCCGTGGGCAAGGTCTGAGAGCGTCGCCTCCGCGCTGCCGCCGGCCTCCAAGGCGGCGCCCGCAGTCTCGATCCAGCCGTCGTCCAGACACAGCTGAATGCCCTCACCGTCGTGGACGACGCTCGCCACCCACGGCTCGTCTTCGATCTGCGCCAGCGCGTGCAGCGAGTCGGCGTCCTCGCGCCAGTCCCGCACCCGCGGCACCAGCTTGACGTCACAGTCCCCGCGCGGGCGTCGCGGCGCCCGCGCGGCCCAGCGCGAAGGCGCCTGCCCGTGGGAGGGCACGCCCTCGAAGTAGTCGAAAAGATTGGTCACGTTGCGATCACCGGCTCCGCTGGGGGTGAAAACGACAATGGGTGTTCACAGCCATATGCACCAGCCGGGGCTCGAACCCGGATCAACGGCGTTTAAGGCCGTCCCTTTAACCGATTAAGGCACTGGTGCTCTGCAAGCCGAACGCCCGAGTCGCATCCTCAACCGACATGCCGATTCAACGACTGATACGGATAGTCGAGGCCGCCGCGGGTGTATCGGTTATCATAACCCTGCCTGTTTTTCACGCAAGGGCTTTGCTGCAAAAAATAGGGGGCAGCATCCGCTGGCTCCCGCAGATTGGCTCTGCAAAGCGGAAAAGAAGAAAGAGAAACAAGAGCGGGAAAGATGGAGAAGGAAACAAACACCGGAAACCGCCAAAACAGGACGGGCTGGCGGCCAAAGAGAGAAACATGCGTACCCAGGTAAGGACCGATGCCTCAATGTCTGCTTGCATTGAGGCCGCCGTTGCGCGACGTCATCCACCACCCTCGATCAACCATCCATCGTGACGCGAACCACAAGCTCGATCTCGCGCGAGGGCACCCGTGTGAAAATCCGTGCGCGCCCCGTGCTGCCTCCCGGCCCACGCATGCCCAGCACGCTGCAGGCCGTCGGCTGGACGTGGCGTTCGCTGTCATTCATGGAGCGCTGTCAGAAACGTTATGGCGACGTCTTCACCCTCCGCGTCCGCCACGGGGGCACGTGGGTGCTGGTGTGCGATCCGCAGGACGTCAAGCGGGTGTTCACCGCCGCGCCCGAGCTGCTGGGGGTGGGCGAAGCGAACACGCTGCTGGGACCGGTGCTCGGCCCGCGCTCGGTGATGCTGCTGGAGGAGCCGCAGCACATGACGCGCCGCAAGCTGATGCTGCCACAGTTCCACGGCCGGCGGATGGAGAGCTACGGCGGGATGATGGCCGAGGTGGCGCGGCGAGCGGTCGCGCAATGGCCGACCGGCAGGCCGTTCGAGCTGTGGCCGCGGATGCAGGCGATCACCCTGGAGGCAGTCATGCGGGTGGTGTTCGGGCCGGTGCAGACCGACTCGACGCGCCGGCTGGGAGTGCTGCTGGGAGAGTTGACCGACCGCATGAACGCCCCCCGCCGGCTGACGCTGCTGGCGCTGCTCGGCCCGCGCTCGATGGTTGGAGACCCCGAGTTCAGAGCGGCGATGGACCTCGTCGAGACAGTGACGCTGGAGGAGGTGCGCAAACGCCGCGCGGAGGGGCAAAACGCTGAGCGCGAGGACGTCGTCTCGATGCTCGCGCACGCGCACTACGAGGACGGATCGCCGATGACCGCGCAGGACCTGCGCGACGAACTGATCACGCTGCTGCTGGACGGGCCGACCTCGACCTCGCTGGCGTGGGTGTTCGAGCGCCTGCTGCGCCATCCGGACAAGCTTCGGCGCCTGCGCGAGGAGGTGCGCCGGGGCGAGGGCGGCGAGGGCGCCTATCTCGACGCGGTCGTGAAAGAGACCCTGCGCCTGTGCCCGCCCGTGCCGATCGTCGTGCGACGGCTGCTGGAGCCGATGGAGTTGGGTTCCCACACGGTCCCGGCCGGGGCGATGGTGGCGCCCTGCATCCACCTGGTGCATCGCCGCGAGGACGTCTACCCCCACCCCCGCCGGTTCCTGCCCGAGCGCTGGCTCGACCAGCCGGCGGGGACGTACACGTGGATTCCGTTCGGTGGCGGCGTGCGCCGCTGCCTGGCGGCGAGCTTCGCGCTGCTGGAGATGAAGCGCGTGGTGGCGGCGGTGCTCGAAGAGGTGGAGATGCGACCGATCGAATCGCGCTCAGAGCAGGTGTGCAAGAGCGCCATCTCCTACAGCCCGGGGCGGCGAGGGCTCGTGCAGATCACCCGACGGCGAACCGATCGGACCGATGCCACGAGGCCGACGACGCCCACCGGCTGCGGGCAAGCGACGGCCGCGGCGGCATGAACGTCGGGGGTGGCTCCGTGCCGGACGTGGACTCGCCGCCGGACGCCGTCGCAGAGGCCGACCTGCTGATCGTCGGCGCCGGTGCGAAGGCGGCGGCGATCGCCACCAAAGTGCACGTCCTGAACCGACTCGGCCTGGGACCGATCGCGCTGACGATCGTCGAGGCGACCGAACCGGCGGCGTCGTGGTCGGGGCGCAACGGCATGACCTCGGGCGAGGAGCCACTGGCGATCCCGCCGATCAAGGACGTCGGGTTTCCATATCAGAGCTTTCAGGAGTTCGGCGAGCACGGCGAGGCGATCGACCGCGCGACGATGCCGTTCACCTGGCAGCAGTACATGATCGGCCAGCGCCGGTACGTGCGCTGGGTCAACGCGGGCTCACCGCCGATCCAGCACCGCACGTACGGCAAGTATCTGGCCTGGGTGTTGAGCCATGCGACCGAGGGGGTCAGGCTCGTGCGCGGCCGCGTGACGCGCGTCTCACTCGAGCAGCAGAGGCGGCGCTGGCGGATCGACGTCGCCGACTGCACCGACTCGCCGCTGTATCGGGGTCGCGCGCTGGCGCTCACCGGTCCGGGCGTGCACCGTCCGTTCCCGCACGACCCCGCCGCCGCGGAGCGGGTCTTTCACTGCGACAGCCGGCGCATCGAGCTGGCGCGCATACCGATCGATCGCAGCGTGGACGTCGCGATCGTCGGCGGCGGCGAGAGCGCGCTCAGCTGCGTCGCGTTCCTGCGGGCGTTCCGCGCAGACGCCGAGCTGACGATCTACACGCCCACGCTGCCGCTGAGCCGCGGCGAGAGCTTCTTGGAGAATCGCGTGTTCTCCAACCCCGACGAGGTCCAATGGGCGACGCTCGACGAGCAGACGCGCCGTGACTTCGTCAAGCACTGCGACCGGGGCGTGTTCGACCCCCAGACGCTGCAGAGCATCGCCTACGACGATCAGTGCCGGTTCGTCACCGGGCGCGTGACGCACGTCTCCCCCGTGGGAGGGGGCGGAGGAGTGTGCGTGAACTACCGCTCAAGCGGCGCGGACGACGTGAGCGTTCGCCACGACTACGTGGTCAACTGCACCGGGTTCGATCTGCTGGAGCAGCTGCGCTCGCTGTTCCCGCCCGCCGTGCGGGCCGAGATCGAGAGCCGAGTCGGCGCGGTGTGGGACCGTCCGCCGGGGCGGCGAGATCCAGATCGGGCGCAACCTCGAGCTGGAGGGCATGCGGCCGAGGCTGCACATCCCCGGACTGGGCGCGTTCAGCCAGGGGCCCGGGTTCGCCAACCTCGGCTCGTTGGGCCTGCTCGCCAACCGTGTGCTGGAGCCGTTGTTCAGCGAGAAGCACCAGCAGCTGCACGCAAGCCGCAACTCGACAATGGAGGTCGTCTAGATGCCGTCACGCTCCCGTCAGGTGCGCCGCGCCGAAGCTCGCCGCGCCCAGGCCAAAAAAGCGACCCGCTCCAATCAGGGGGGTAGCGGGGGTCCGGATCTGAAGGACAGGGTCCCGAAGATCTCGAAACGGGGGTCGTTGTGGCTGGCGGGAGGAGTCCTCGTGCTCGTCGTGGCGGCCGTCGCGGTGGTGTCGCTGAGCTCCTCCTCGTCGTCCTCGAGCGCAAGCTCACTGCTGAGCGGCTCGGGCTTTCCCAACGGCAACGCCTCCAACACCCGCTACACCCAGGGCCCGATCAACAGCGGGAACGTCTCGCAGCTGCAACCCGCATGGACGCTGCCGCTGAGTGCGAAAAGCCAGTACGGGAGCTACTCGGCCTCACCGATCGTCTCCGGCGGGGCGATGTTCTCCCAGGACCTGGCCTCCAACGTGCAGGCGATCGACCTGAAGACGGGCAAGGTGATCTGGAGCAAGGACTACGAATCGCCCGACCAAGGCCCGAACGGCCTGGTCGTCGCCGGGGGGCGGGTGTATGGGGCGACCGCGACGGCGGCGTTCGCGCTCGACGAGAAGACCGGACAGCAGCTGTGGTCGGTCACGCTCACCCGCAACGAACACGAGGGCATCGACATGGCGCCCGGCTACCACAACGGCATCGTCTACGTCTCGACGGTGCCGGGGAACAACGAAAAGTTCTACGGCGCGGGAGGCGTGGGGATCCTGTGGGCGCTGGAAGCGGGCACCGGCAGGAAGCTGTGGCACTTCGACACCGCGCCCGAAGGCCTGTGGGGGCAGGAAAGCGTCAACGCGGGCGGCGGGCTGTGGTACACGCCGGCGTTCGACACAGAAGGGAACATGTACGTGGGCACGGCCAATCCGGCGCCGTTCCCGGGCACCGAATCCTCGCCGTGGGGTTCGAGCCGGCCCGGCCCGAACCTGTACACCGATGCGATCGTGAAGCTGAACGCGCAGACGGGCAAGGTCGAGTGGTACTACCAGCAGACGCCGCACGACCTGTATGACTGGGACCTGCAGGATCCGCCGATCCTGGTGAACGTCGCCGGTCGCAGCGAGGTGATCGCTGCCGGCAAGGCGGGCTGGGTGCTGGCGCTCGACAGCCACAGCGGCAAGGTGCTGTGGAAGCGCAGCGTGGGCACTCACAACGGACACGACCACGATGGCGTGTATGCGATGAAACACGAATACTCCAAGCTGAGCCTGCCCGAGACGGTCTATCCCGGCCTGCTCGGCGGCGTGATCGCGCCGATGTCGACGAATGGCACGAGCGTGTTCGTGCCGGTGGTCAACCATCCGGTGACGTTCACCAACCAGACCGAACCGCAGGAAAACGGGCCGAGCACCGGCGAAGTGGTGGCGCTCGACGCGGCCACGGGCGCGGTCAAGTGGACGCACAAGTTCCCAGCCGCCGCGTTCGGCGCCACGACGGCGGTCAACGACGTGGTGTTCGCGACGACCTTCGAAGGGGCGCTGTATGCGTTTGACGCAAATACAGGCAACGTCGTATGGGAAACGAAACTGCCGGCGGCGACCAACACGGGCGTGGTGGTGAGCGGGGACACGCTGATCGCGCCCGCGGGGCTCGCGATCGGGAGCGGGCAGACGCCGCAGATCGTCGCCTTTCGCCCCGGCGGCGGCTAGCAAGCTCGCCGTGAGCGTCGTCGCCGCGGTGGTGGTGGCGGCGGTTAGCAAGCTCGACGTGAGCGTCGTCGCCGCCACCGCGGTAGTGGTAGCGGCGACGACGGCCTCACCAAACAGGGTCGTTTGCTCGAGCGGTCGTTGGCGATCGTCACGATCGCGACCGTTGCGACACAGGCAAGTAGGAGACACTTTGCCGGCGCGCGCAGGCCGCGCCGGATGGCGACAATCAAATGGTGGACGGGCAATCGACCCACCTGCCAATGCCATGAGCTCGCGCCTGCAGCGGGCCGGCCGTGGACGTCTACCCTGCACGCATGGACGTGCGAGGCGAAGATCTGCTGGTCATCATCCCGGCCTACAACGAGCAGGGACGCGTCGGGCAGGTGATCGGGGACGTCAAAAGCGCCCTTCCCGGCGCGGACGTGCTCGTGGTCGACGACGGGTCCACCGACAGCACGGTCGCGGACGCCGAGCAGGCGGGCGCCACGGTCCTGTCGCTGCCGGTCAACTCGGGCTATGGCGTCGCACTGCAGACCGGATACAAGTTCGGCGTGCGGGCGGGCTACGCGAAGATCGCTCAGATCGATGCCGATGGCCAGCATCGGGCGGAGTACCTGACGAGGATGCTCGAGGCGCTCGAGCAACAGGACGCCGACCTGATCGTCGGCTCGCGCTTCCTGGGAGACGACGGCCACTACAAGCCCTCGTTCGCACGGGCCGTGGGCATCGGGCTGTTCGCGCACCTGACGTCTTCGATCACCCATGAGCAGATCTCCGATCCGACCTCGGGCTTTCAGCTCATGCGCAGCCGCGTGGCGCGCTTATTCTGCTCGGACGTCTATCCGACGGACTATCCAGACGCCGACGTCCTGATCCTGCTCCATCGCACCGGCTACCGCGTGCGCGAGATCCCGGTGCAGATGCGCCCCTCGCCGGGCAAGTCGATGCACTCGGGCCACACCGGCCCTTACTACGTATACAAGATGCTGCTCTCGATCTTCGTGACTCTGCTGCGACGAGGCGTGAAGGTCATCCCGCAGGCAAAGCTCGCGCCATGATCAGCAGCAACCTGCGCATCGTCGCGATCGCCGGAAGCCTGGCGCTGCTCGTCTTCGTCGTCGAGCTCGTCCGCCGCCGCCACCTGAAGGAGGAGTACTCGGTGCTGTGGGTCGCCACCGCCCTGGCGCTGCTCCTGCTGGCCGCCTGGGAAGGGCTGCTGCACAACCTCGCCCACTTCATCGGAGCCGACTCTCAGGCCAGCACGCTCTACTTCTTCGGCCTCCTCTTCGTCGTCTTCCTGCTCCTGCACTTCTCCGTGCGCGTCAGCAAACTCGAGCGTCGCGTGATCGTGCTGCTGCAGGAGATCGCGCTGCTGGGTGAGCGCGACGAGCGTCCGCCCGCACACGGCGTGAAGCTGGCCGCGGGTCGGCGCGACGGGCGGATGACAACGCCCGGTGGAGGCCTGGGCGCGGGGCCGGCCACGGGTCGGCGCGACGGGCGGATGACAGCACCTGGTGCAGGCCTGGGCGCGGGGCTGGCCCCGGAGGAGAGCGCATGGGAGACGAGCGTCCGGTGAGCCCAGTCGCGACCGAGGCGCCGGAGGGGGAGCACAGCGTCCGCTATCTCGCGGCGACGGCGAGGCTGGCCGAGGCAGTCGATCCCGGTCAGATCGACGAGCTGGCGCGGGGGCTCGCGGCGATCCGGGCGCGGGGCGGGCGCCTGTTCGTGCTCGGGGTGGGGGGCGGCGCCGGCCACGCCTCACATGCCGTCAACGACTTTCGCAAGCTGTGCGGAATCGAGACCTACGCCCCCACCGACAACGTCTCCGAGCTCACCGCGCGCACGAACGACGATGGCTGGGAGACGTCGTTCAGCGGATGGCTTGAGATCTCGCGCCTGTGCGAGCGTGACGCCCTGCTCGTCTTCTCGGTCGGTGGCGGATCGCGAGAGCACAACGTCTCGACGAACCTCGTGCGCGCGATGGAGGCCGCACGGGAGGCGAGGGCGGCCATCTATGGCATCGTCGGAGCGCCCGGTGGCACGCTTGCCGAGTTGGCCGACGTGGCGATCCTGCTCGAGCCGCCGCCCGAGCTGCGCACTCCCCTGGTCGAGTCCTTTCAGGCGGTGGTGTGGCACGCGCTCGTCTCACATCCGGAGCTGGCCGTCAAAGCAGGCCACTGGGAGTCGCTCGGCGCCGGCGTCACTCGGTGAGCGCGTGTCTCGATGAGCTTCACACGCGGCCGCGCCGGGGTGTTTCTCGATCGAGACGGGGTGTTGAACGAACTGGTGCCGGACCCCGCCTCGGGCGTGCCGGAGTCGCCGTTGAGCGTCGCCGACGTGCGTCTGGCGGCAGGAGCCGCGGCGGCGGCTGCGCGTCTGAGGGCACTGGGATTTGCGTTGGTGTGTGTCTCCAATCAGCCGGCGGCCGCCAAGGGCAAGGTTTCGGTCGACCAGCTGCTCAGCGTGCATCACCGGGTGCTCGAGCTGCTCGCCGAGCAGGGGGTGACGTTGGCGGCCTCATATCTGTGCATGCACCACGAGCATGGAGTCGTGCCCGAGCTCTCCGGGCCGTGTGACTGCCGCAAGCCCGCTCCTGGGATGCTGCTGGACGGAGCTCGCGACCTCGCGCTCGATCCAGGTGTCTCGTGGATGGTCGGAGACACCGACGCCGATGTCGCGGCCGGAGAAGCAGCCGGTTGCATGACTCTCCTGATTCGCAATTCCGGCAGTGCTCACAAGCGTTTGCAGGCAGTTGCGCCCGATCTCCTAGCCGACAGCCTGGCCGATGGAGTGGCACGACTAGCCGGCCGAATGTCAGAGACAATCGGGTTGAATCAGTGCCGTTATGGTGACGTTCCCGTTGGGGAGGATCACCATGCTGGATCAGATCACGACACGCATATTCGCTGACGGCGCCGATCTCGACGGCATGCTTGCGCTCGCCGAGAATCCGCGCATCTCCGGATTCACGACCAATCCGACGCTCATGCACAAGGTCGGACTGACCGACTACGAGCGCTTTGCACGGGACCTGCTCGAGCGCGTGCGCACGCATCCGATCTCATTCGAGGTGTTTGCCGATGAGGCCGAGGAAATGCGCAGGCAGGCCACCAGGATCGCCTCCTGGGGAGAGAACGTGTACGTCAAGATTCCCGTCACTTCGACCACAGGCGAGTCGATGGCACCGCTCGCGCGAGAGCTTTCTGAGGACGGGGTCAAAGTCAACGTCACCGCGCTGTTCACGACGGCCCAGGTTGAGCTCATCGCCGCCGCCGTGGCCGACGGGGCCCCTTCCTACATCTCGGTTTTCGCCGGGCGCATCGCGGATGCCGGGGTCGATCCAGTGCCGATAGTCGCGCGCTCGCTGGAGATCATGCGCCAGGCGCCGGACTCGGAGCTGATCTGGGCCTCCCCCCGCGAGATTCTCAACCTGGTCCAGGCAAACGAGGTCGGCTGTCACATCATCACCATCACTCATGATCTGTTGAAAAAGCTCGACGGCCTCGGCAAGAGCCTCGAGCAGTTCTCACTCGAGACCGTCCAGATGTTCCACGCCGACGCGCTTGCGGCAGGCTTCACTCTCTAGATGCGACCCCGTTGCCTGACGTCATGACTGCTGGAGTGCGCCCCTCGGGAGACTTGCAGTGAGACGCGCATGTGTCACAGGCGGCGCTGGATTCATCGGCAGCAACCTCGCCGACAGGCTGGTGGCCGACGGCGTCGAGGTCGTGATCCTCGACAACTTCAGCACCGGGCGCCACGAGTTCGTCGCAGAGCTGGCGCGAAGCGATGGGGTGAGACTGATCGAGGGCGACGTCCTCGACGTCGAAGTGCTCGAGGACGCCGTCGCCGGTTGTGACTGGGTCTTTCACCTGCAGGCGAACGCCGACCTGCGCGGAGGGCTCGACCATCCGCGGCGCGATCTCGAACAGAACACCCTCGGAACGTCGAACGTGCTCGAGGCCATGCGAGCGCAAGGTGTGAAGAAGATCGCCTTTGCCTCAACGGGGTCGGTCTACGGCGAGCCGGAGGTGTTCCCCACCCCCGAGGACGCTCCGTTTCCGATCCAGACGTCGCTGTACGCGGCATCCAAGCTCGCCGGCGAGGGGCTTGTCGCCGCATACGCGTGCGGGTTTGGCTTCACCGGTCTGATCTGTCGCCTCGTCTCCGTCCTCGGGGAGCGCTACACACATGGTCACCTGTTTGACTTCTACAGGGCGCTCAAGCGGGACCCGACACGCTTGCGGATACTCGGAGACGGTCGCCAGCAGAAGTCTTACGTCTATGTGGGGGACTGCATCAGCGCGATGCTCACAGGCGCAGCTCGGCATGAGGACGAGCCCGGCGTCCATGTCTACAACCTCGGAACCGACGAGGCGCTGCTGGTCGACGACTCCGTGCGGATCCTCACGGAGCACCTGGCGATCTCCCCCCAGATCAGCTACACCGGCGGTCGCCGCGGCTGGGTCGGCGACAGCCCGCTGATCCGCCTGGACACAAGTCGCATCTGTGGCCTCGGCTGGGCTCCTACACTGACGATCGAGCAGTCCGTCGTGCGTACGCTCGCATGGTTCGACGCCAACGACTACGCATGGCGAGACCGGCTGCTCGCCGACGCACGCTCATGAGTGGGGAGCACACGAGATGAGCGTGATCTTCAGCCGTGCTCCACTGCGCATCTCACTCGGCGGTGGCGGCACCGATCTGCCCTCCTACTACCGCGAGCATGGCGGGTTCCTGGTGTCCGGCGCGATCGACAAGTACGCCTACATGCTGACGCACACGACCTTTCAACACCGATACCGCATGAAGTACTCGGAGTTCGAGGAGGTCGAGGAGGTGGCTCAGATCCGCCACCCGATCCTGCGTGAGAGCCTGACTCGTCATTGGAGCGGCAAGCCGCTGGAGATCGCCTCGGTGGCGGACGTGCCGGCGGGGACCGGCATGGGCTCCTCCGGCGCGTACACGGTCTGCCTGCTCAAGGGCCTGGCGCGGGCCCGCTGCACGGCGATCACTCCCGGAGATCTCGCCGAGCTGGCGTGCGAGATCGAGATGGACGTTCTCGGTGAGCCGGTCGGCAAGCAGGATCCGTACGTGGCGGCCCACGGGGGGATCTGCGCATACACGTTTCGCCCTGACGGTCGCGTCGAGGTCGAGCCGCTCGAACTCGACCCCGACGTGCTGCGGCACATGCGCGATCAGCTGCTGCTGTTCTACACGGGCGAGGCGCGTTCGGCCTCAAACGTCCTGGCTGACCAGGACAAGCGCTCGAAGGCCGGCGACGGGACGATGCTCGAGAACCTCCATCGCACCAAGGACCTCGGCCTGCTCAGCCACGAGCTGCTGTGCACCGGCGCGCTCGAGGACTACGCCGAGCTGATGCACGAGCACTGGGAACACAAGCGTCGCCGCTCGCCGGGCATGACCGACGAGCGCATCGACAACCTCTATGCCCTCGCCCGGCGCAACGGTGTCATCGGCGGCAAGCTCGTCGGCGCCGGGGGCGGCGGCTTTCTGCTGCTGCTCACTCGCAACCCCGAGGACACCAGGCAGGCGATGGCGGCTGCAAGCGCCCCTGAGCTCGCCTTCGACTTCGAGTTCGGCGGCGCCTACGCCAGCGAGTACACGTGAGCGGGCTGCGCGTAGCCATCGTCGGCTGCGGGCTGATCGGCGCCAAGCGGGCCGCGGCGTTGGCGGCGCACGACGAGCTGCTCGCGTGTTGCGACGTGCAGGAACGGGCGGCGCGCGAGCTCGCCGAGCGTCATGACACCAGGGCATGCACGAACTTTGACGAGCTGCTCGAGACGGGCCCCGACGTGGTCGTCGTCGCCACGGTCCATGATCGGCTCGCGGAGCTCGCCGAACGCTCGCTGCAAGCGGGAGCGCATGTGCTCGTGGAGAAGCCCGCGGGCATCTCCAAGGAGCAGGTCGAGCGCTTGATCGCGTGCCAGCGCGCCTGCGAGCGATTGGTGAAGGTCGGGTTCAACCACCGCTTCCATGCGGGGATCGAGCGCGCAGCCGCGGAGGTGCACTCCGGGCGTCACGGGGAGCTCATGCATCTGCGCGCGCGCTACGGACACGGCGGTCGCGCCGGCTACGAGCGCGAGTGGCGGACCGACCCGGGACGCTCCGGCGGGGGCGAGCTGATCGACCAGGGCATGCACCTGCTCGACCTGAGCCACTGGCTGGCGGGCCCGCTGCCGCTGCACGCGGCGCTGCTGCGCACGCATTTCTGGGAGACGTCCGTCGAGGACAATGCGGCGCTGATCCTGGGCGAGGCGCTTTCGCGTACCGATCCCTGGGCGCTGCTGCACGTGAGCTGGACCGAGTGGAAGAACCTGTTCTCATTGGAGGTCTACTGCCGCACCGCCAAGCTCCAGCTCGACGGGCTGGTCGGCTCATACGGGCCCCAGCGGCTGCGCATCTACCGGATGGGCCCCGAGCTGGGGCCGCCGGACGTGCAGGAGATCGCCTACCCGAACGAGGATCGCTCGTGGGAGCGCGAGTGGGCGAGCTTCAGGGAGACGATCGAGGCCGGGGACGAGCGCTTGCTGAACGGCGACCTGCACGACGCCCGCTACGCGTGGGAGCAGGTCGAGGCGGCGTACGCGGCCGGGCCGTATGCGCAGATGCGCGAGGCGGTGGCCTAGATGAGTCGCCGACGCGTGCTGATCACGGGAGGCTCGAAGGGAATCGGGCGGGCAAGCGCGCACGCGCTGGCCGAGCGGGGCTGGCGCGTCGTGCTGCTCGCCCGCGAGCAGCACGCGCTCGAGCAGGCCCGCAGCGAGCTTCCCGGCGTCGGGCACGAGGCGTTTGCGATGGACGTCGCCGACGATGGCGCCTGGGAGCGTCTCGCTCCGCATCTGCACGACGTGCAGGGTCTGGTGTGCGCGGCCGCCACGCTCGATCCCGTGGGACCGATCGACGGCGTCGCGGTGGCGGAGTTCCGCCGCACTCTGGAGGTCAACGTGATCGGCACGCTGCTGGCAATCGGCACGTGCCTGCCGGGGCTGCGCGCCTCACGCGGAGCGGTCGTGACGTTCAGCGGCGGCGGAGCGACCGCGCCGCTGCCGCGGTTTGACGCTTACGCGGCCTCCAAGGCGGCCGTGGCGCGCCTCAGCGAGAACATCGCCGTCGAGCTGTCCGGCGAGGGCGTGCGGGTCAACTGCCTCGCCCCCGGCTTCGTGGCGACCGACATCCACCGGAGCACGCTCGCGGCGGGTCCCGAGCGCGCGGGCGCCGCCTACTTCGAGCACACCCGAGCCGAGCTGCGGCGCGGCGGCGTGCCGGCGAGCGAGGCGGCCGAGCTCGTCTGTCTGCTGCTGGAAGGGGACCCCGAGGCGCCGTTCACCGGCAAGCTGATCTCCGCCCAGTGGGACCCGTGGCGCGAGCAGGAGTTCCGGCGCCGGCTCGCCCGGGAGCGCGACCTGGCGACGCTCAGGCGGATCGACGAGCAGCTGTTCGGGGCGATCGTGAACGGGACCGGCACGAGCCGGCCGTTCGCCCGGCACGTGCAGGCAGCGAACCGATCGACCGCTTCAGAGGACGCGCGCGGGGTTGGCCGATGAGCGATCGCGTCGACTCTCACGCGGATGGGCTCCCGCCCGTGTGCATCCTGGCCGGGGGTCTGGGCACGCGTCTGGGCGAGCGCGTGCGCGAGACGCCGAAGCCGCTGCTGGAGGTGGCGGGCGAGCCGTTTCTGCTGCATCAGCTGCGCCTGCTCGCACAACACGGCGCGCGCGAGGTCGTACTGTGCGTGGGCTACCGCGGCGAGCAGGTCAGGGCGCGAATCGGGAGCGAGCGCTTCGGGATCGACGTCCGCTACAGCTTCGACGCCGTCCCCGGACGGGATGGAACGCTGGGCGCCCTCCGGCGCGCAGCACCACTGCTGGGCGAGCGCTTCCTGATCCTCTACGGCGACACCTACCTGCGGATCGACTATGGCGCCGTGGCTCGCCGCTGGCGCGAGAGCCGCCTGCCCGCGGTGATGACCGTGCTGCGCAACGAGGGCCGCTGGGACACCTCCAACGCGGTCTACCGCGACGGCATGGTGCTCCGTTACGACAAGCGCTCGCCCACCCCCGAGATGCACTGGATCGACTACGGTCTCGGCGGCCTGACCGCGGATGCGCTCGGGCTGGCGCCGGCGCCGGAGGACGACCTTGCCGCGCTGTACGAGCGACTGGCGGAGAACCACGAATTGCTGGGATTCGCCGCGGACGCGCGCTTCTACGAGATCGGCACCGCGCACGCGTTGCGCGAGACCGAGTCGTTCCTCGCCGGCGGGGCGGCAGGATCGTGAGCGGCAGGCAAGAGCGCGCGCTGCCTGGAGGCGGGCACGCGAGCCGGGTGCTGTGGCGAGGCGCCCGCGAGCGGCTGTGGACGCCCGCGGTCCTCGACGTCGCGATCGCCACGCTCGCGATCCTGCTGATCGCCTCGCCGCTGCTGCTCACGCGTGACGGATTCGCTCCCGACTTCACCAACGACGTCTGGCTCAGCAACTATCAGCATCACATGATCGCCGCGCATCTGCACCCGACACTGTTCCTGCAGACAGAACGAGGCGTCTTCTTTCCACTGTTCGCCTTCTACGGCGGGACGCTGTTCACCCTCACCGGCGCGCTGGGACTGGTCTTCGGCGGCTCGACGCTGCTGGCGTTCGAAGTCGTGACGCTGGCCGCGATCGCGGCGGCCTACGGCGGCCTCTTCTGGCTCGCCCGGCAGTTGGGGGTGCGCGGAGCGATGGCGCACGCTCCGGCGATCGTGTTCGTGACGAGCGCCTACTACGTGACGGACCTCTATGGACGGGGAGCGTGGCCGGAGTTCATGGCGGTCTCGGCGCTGCCGCTCGTGCTCGCGGCGTCGCTCAGCCTGGTGCGCGGTCGCCTGCGCGCCGGTCCGACCGTCTGCCTGGTGGCGGCGAGCGTGGTGTTCAGCGGCAGCCACAACATCACGCTGCTGTGGGGCTCCACCCTCGCGGTCCTCGCGCTCGCCGTCTTCTGGCTCTCGAGCGGACGCTCGCGCAGGCTGCCGTGGCGGCGAGTGGCGGCGGTCGCCGGGCTGATCGCGCTCGGCGTCGGCCTGAACGGCTGGTTCCTGGTTCCCGATGTGCTCTATGCACACAAGACGCTCGTCAGCAGCGACATAATCCCCTGGAGCGCGACGGGTGCCTTCAACACCGCCGGCGTGATCTTCGATCCGCTGCGCATGGTGCCGAGCTCCTCCGAAACACCGGCGCTGTACGTCCAGGCTCCCGTCCTCGCGCTGATCTGGGGGCTCCTTGCGCTGCCGCTCTGCTGGCGCGAGCGGCGCTTGCGAGCCGGCGTCCTGACGGCGTTGATCGCGCTCGTGGGTCTGCTCGTGCTGATCATGTCCGCGTCGGTCTACGCGCTGCTGCCGGGCCTGTTCAAGCAGGTCCAGTTCGCCTACCGGCTGCAGACCTACGTGACGCTGGCCTGCGCGGGGCTGGTTCTGCTGGGCACGCTGGCGCTCACCCGCCGGGCGCAGAGCGAGCGCGCCACGAGCGCTGACCGCGGACTGCGCATCGGGTTGGGGCTCGCCCTGGCCCTCGGCGTGGCGCTCAGCGTTTGGCAGCTGTGGGTTCCAAACACGCACATATATGCGAGCTACTACTCGTCGTATGCGAACCGAGCCGAAGCCCTGGACGGCCCGTTGACGCATCTGCCCGAATCGTGGAACGCGGGCAACAACTACAGCGACCTCAGCCTCCCGATCGTCGCCACCGGGACCACGGTCACGTTCGACCCGACGGCCCTGGGCGGCGATCGGCTCGCCGGCTCGGGCAGGTTTCCCCCCGGCACTCAACCGTTTGCCACGAACATCGCCGGCGGACCGTACCTGGTCCACGTCGGGGGCGGTGTGCGTGTCGTCGGACGAACAGCTCAGGGCTTCCTCGCGCTCCAGCGCACGGCGGCGGGCTCTGGCTCCATCCCCTTCGAATTGAGCGCTCAGTCCAGCGCTGCCGTCGTGCTGGGTCGGATCATGACCGCCGCATCGGCCGCGCTGCTGCTGGCATTGGCGTTTACCGCCACGGTCGCCGCCATGCGGCGACGGCGGCGGCGCTCGGCGGGTCACGCCTGAGCTCGCACGGAGGAGGCGCGGGACGCAGGCGAGACTCCCGCGTATGCCTCTCAGACGCGCTGCCCCGTGCATCGAGCGATGCGTCGTTGACGGACTCCCTCATCAGTCATCGCCACGATCAAGGCGTGCGCACAGCGCCAGCCACAATCCGTACCAGAGGCCGGCGCACATCGCCGCCAGCCAGCTGGGTCCGACCCAGGCGACCGTTGCCGCGTCGGCGCGGTTACGGTGCAACGCCGCGGTGACGGCGGCGAATCCAGCGGGTGTGACGGCGGCCGCCCGCAGGGCCAGGCGCGGCCGGCGCAGCGCGAGCGCAGCGCCAAGCAGGCTGAGCGGGAAGTAGGCGAGCACGAGCGGAAAGAAGCGGGTGCCCGGCCGGCCGTAGCTGTCGACGAACGTCTTGCCGCGGTGAAAGACGTTGTGCATGAATGCGGGATAGCTGTCGTGCGATGCGTAGACGCAGGCGAAGTGGGGCGAGACGTTGATCGGCTGACGCGCGGCCAGCAGGCGGATCAGGCCGGTGTCGTCGCTGGCGTTGCGAGTGTCGGAGTAGTGAGAGCTGAATTCGGTCTTGGCTTCGAGCAGCATCGAGCGCGGAGCCAGGAAGCAGGTCGTCGCCTTGGCGAAGCGGTCGTATTCCTCCAGACCGAAGCTGGTGGTGCGCGGCTTGGAGTAGTAACGCCACCACACCAAGGGGATGATCACGCTCCAGAAGCGTCCGTATGGATTGTCGACGTTGAACTCGAAGTGCGCCGACCAGATCGGGAGGTCGTGCTCGTGCTCGATCCGATCGCTGACGAAGCGCAGCGCGTCGGGCGCTATGAAGATGCGTGAGTCGAGCAGCAGCACAAGATCGCCGGTGGCGGCCTCGATGCCCTGCTGGCGCGCGGCGAAGCGGCCGGGGCGCTCCTCGTCGAGGACACGCAGGGACAGCGAGGGCCGGAGACCTGTGAGCACGTCCCGTGTCTCTGAGTCGGCGACGACCACGACGATCTCGGCCCGCTCGAACCCGGAGCGCTCGACCGCGCGCTCAGCGGCGGCGATCGTGGGACCGATCCATTTGGGCTGCTTGAAGACGGGGATGACGATCGAAAGTGAGGGCATCGAAGATGGCAAATCGCGGTCTCTCATAGCGGTAAGATACGCGCCCATGAAATCGCAGGCTGAATATCTGAGCAAGGATTATCAGAAACAATTTTGGGCAAACAACAAGAACGCCCGCGGGTTCGACCATCCGGTGGTGGAGTTCTTTGCCCGTCAGCGCATCGAGTATGTCAAGAGGCACATCGACCTGAGCGCAGTGAGCTCCGCTTTCGATGTGGGCTGCGGCGATGGCTTTGCGACCTATTACTTCGCGCAGAGCATCCCGCGCGTGGAGGGCGGGGACATCTCCGAGCTGATGCTCGAGCACAACCCGCTGGACGGCCGCGCACTGAAAGTGATCGACGCCGAGAACCTCGACCTGCCGGACGAGTCATACGAGCTGGTGTACCTGTGGGAGGTACTGCACCACCTGAAGGACCCGGCGCGGGCGGTGCGCGAGATGAGCCGCGTGAGCAGCCGGTACGTGGTCATCTTCGAGCCCAACCGGGCAAACCTCCTGCAATTCGCCTTCGGCCTGCTCAACCCCCAGGAGCGGGGCACGTTGCGAAGCTCGAAGGCGTATTTGCAGACGCTGACGCGAGCGGCGGGCCTGGAGATAGTCGCCTGTGACTATTGCGGCAAGATACCTCCCAACAAGACGCCGAAGTGGCTGTTCGACGTTGTCAAGAGACTGCCTTTCAGGTCCAGCCGGATGACCGGCATCTCGGTCGCCGTCATCGCCCAAAAGGTCGATCGCCAGGCGAAGCCCGAGCGCCGCGACGAGGCTCAGGCGTCTCTGCGCCACCAGAGCAGCGCGCGCGATCCGAACGCGTCGTGCACCTCCTCGGGAACCATGCCGACCAGCTGACCGACGCCCAGGAACAGCACGCCGGCCAGCGCCGCGGCGAGGAGACCGGGCACGGGGAGGACCAGCGCGACGCCGGCAGTGGCGGCGGCCAGCATGACCCTGCCAAGGAAGCCCAAGCGCACCACCACCCTGACGTCGCACGCGCGCAGCCTCCAGTAGACGAGCGATGCGAGCAGCGCGTCGCCGAGCACGCTGGCGGCCGCTCCGCCCTGCGCGCCGAAGGGGCCCACGAGCACGACCGCGAACACGGCCACGCCGAGCAGGCCGAGGGCGTTGGTGAGGATCAGCTCCCGCTGGCGGCCCAGCGCGACGAGCGAGACCGCCCAGATCTGCACGAGCGCGCCGAACAGCAGCGCGCCCACCTGAATGCGCAGCACCGCGCCCGCGGGAGCGAAGGCGTGACCGCCGATGATCGCCATCACGGGCTCGGCCGCGCGCACGGTGACGAGCACGACCAGCACGCCTGCGATCACCGCGCCCTCGCTGAGTCCCTCGATCGCGTAGCGCAGCCGTGCGCGGTCGTCGCGCGCCGCCGCCGCCAGCACCGGCAGCGCGACGCCGGCCACCAGGATCGGGATGCTCACCAGCGCTTCCATCGCGCGCAGCGAGCCCCCGAAGTAGCCGGTCTGCCGGGGATCGGAGACGAGCGACATGAGCAGGATCACCAGGCGGAAGTAGACCTGTCCGAGCACGAGCGCCATGGCCAGCGGCAGCGCTCGTCTCAGCAACGCCCGCTGCTCGGTCCGATCCCAGCGCGGCCGCATGAACACGTCCCGACCCATCAGCAGCGGGGTGACCGCCACCACCGCCAGGCCCACGACGCTCAGGACGGCGAAGAACGGGGTCAAATGCGCCCCGAGCGCCACCAGCAGCGCCACGCACGCAAGCGCGACGGCCTGCTTGAGGAAGTCCACGAACGCCAGCCCGGCGTTGCGCAGCTCGACGGTCAGGGGCAGCAAGAGCGCGTCGGCCAGCGCCACGACACACAGGCCGCTCCCCGCCAGCACGGTGCCGATCTGCATGCTCGCCGGATAGCCCGCGAGCAGTGCGAAGGAGACGATCAAAAGCAGCGCGATCGGCGTGACCCACAGGCGCTGTCCGAGGATGTTCGCCATCAGCGCGCGGCGGCCGCCGGGTCCGCGCAGAGCCAGCTCGCGGCTGGCGCTGACGTTGAGGCCCAGGTCCACGACGCTCGAGGCGATCGCCACCAGCGACAGCACCGTGACGTAGCGCCCGGACTCCGCCACCCCGAGATGGCGCAGCAGCAGCGTGGCCGTGCCGAGGCCCGCAAGCACGCCGGCGGCGTTGCCCACCACCCGCCAGGCGCTGCCGCGGATGACCTTGCCGCCGGCGCCCGCGGAGGTCAGGACGTCTTGCACCGCGGAGCTCATGCGCGGGACGGCGCTCGCGCGGGGGATGGCGCCCGCCGCCGATCGCACTCGCCGTCCAGGCCACGGTCGGGCTCGATGCGAGTCTGATGCCACCTCCGCGCCATCGCCCCACGAGGCTACTGCGAGAGCTCACAGGCGCGGACGAGTCGGAGACGCCGAGCGGCGTCTGGACCCTCGTTTCAGCCGCTTTTTCGAGTGAGATTGAAATGTCTCACACAACCGGCGACGCTTCGCCGCTATGAGCAAGGTCGTGATCACGCTTGTCGTCGGCCTCGTGCTGCTCGGCGCGGCGAGCGCCCTGGCGCTCACACGCTCACCGCCGCGTGTCGCGAGAGTGGGAGTGCCTACGGGCGACACGCGGGACGTGCCGCTGGGGAAGGTCTTGGGCGACGTCGCGATCTGCCAGCCCGGTGAAACGCTGCCCGCCGGGGTGTCGGGCATCCGCATCGGGACGTGGGCGTTCTACGGGGCGAAAATGCACGTGCGGGTCTACAGCGGCTCGCAGATCCTCACCGAAGGCAGCCGGGGACCCAATTGGACGAGCACCTCGGTCACGGTGCCCGTCAAGCCGGTCGATCGTGCGACGTCCGGGGTCACGGTCTGCATCGGGGTCGGTCCCAACAGCCAGCCGCTGCTCCTGCTCGGCGCCAGCGCGCCCGAACGGGAGCAGTCGTCGGCGACTTTGGGCGTGAGCTCGCCCACACTCGCTGCGGCGGCGAAGAGCCATGAGCTGCTCGGGGGCAGGATCGGCATGGAATATCTCACCGCCGGCCAGGGCTCGTGGTGGTCGCGCGTGTCCTCGGTGGCCGAGCACATGGGGCTCGGGCGCTCCTACAGCGGGACGTGGATCGCGTTCCTGGTGGCGGCGCTGATGGCCGCCGTCGGCGTGCTCGCGGTCCGGCTGACGCTGCGGGTGCTGCCGTGAGCGTCGCGCAACCTCCGCGCCAGCCGCCGGGGAAGGCCAAGACCGGCTCACGGTCCTTCCAGCGCAAGCGCAGGCAGGAGCAGGAACGCGCCTCGCGCCGGGGACTTGCGTCGGCACGGGCGCGCGCCATGCTGGGACTCGACCTGCGCGCGGCGCTGAGGCGCGTGCCCAGGGCCGCTTGGACATGCGCGCTGATCGCGCTGCTGAACGCCGTCACATGGTCGATCATCACGCCGCCTTTTCAAGGAAAAGACGAGATCGACAACTACTCCTACGTGGAATACCTCTCCGCGGCGGGCAAGCTGCCTGAAAAGGCGCATCTGAGCGGGGAAGAACCGTACTCGCACAAGCTCACGCAGGTGATGGAAGGCCTGCACTACTTCCAGGTGAGGTTCACGCCCGACGAACCCTCGCTCACCACGAACGCCGAGCAGAGGACTCTGAGCGAAGACGTCAAGAGCGCCTCCTCGCTGGAAGGCTACGGAGAAGCGGGCCGCGTCGCGTCCGAGACGCCGGGGTACTACGCGCTGGAGACGATTCCCTATGCGCTGGGGGGCAGCAACCTTCTCACCAAACTGCAGCTGATGCGGCTGCTGAGCGCGCTGCTGGCGGCGATCACCGCGCTGCTGACGTTCTGCTTCCTGCGCGAGATCCTGCCGGGGGTGCCGTGGGCCGCGACCGTCGGCGCGCTGTGCGTCGCACTGCAACCGCTGTTCGTGTCCACGTCCGCCATCGTGAGCCCGGACGCGATGCTGATCACGTCCTCCGCGGCCGTGTTCCTGTGCTTCGCGCTGGCGTTTCGCCGCGGGTTCAGCACGCGCTTGGCGCTCGCGATGGGGGTGGTGATCGCGGTGGGGTTCACGAGCAAGGTCAACTTCGTCGGGGTGGCCCTCGGCGTGTTCGCGGGGCTGGCCGTGCTGGCGGTCAGCGGGTTCAGGTCCCATCGCTGGGCGGGACTGCGCTCGCCCGCGATCGCGGGTGCCATCGGCATCGCGCCCGTCGCGCTGTATCTGCTGCGCAATGCGCTGACGAGCAATCCGGCGACCAACGGCGCCGTGAAAACCGGCGGCCAGCTGGGGCTGGCGACGCTGCTCAAGGAGCTCAGCTACACCTGGCAGCTGTTCCTGCCGCGCCTGCCGGGGATGACGCCCTACTTCAAGGGGGTGCTGCCGATACGAGAAATCTGGTTCGACCGCTCGGTGGGCTTCTACGGCTGGATGGACACCACGTTCCCCACCTGGGTCGACAACGTCGCGCTCGTGCTGGCGGTGGGAGTCGCGGCACTCGGGGCTCGGGAGCTGTTCCTGCGCCGCGGGGCGCTGAGAGCGCGCCTGCCGGAGCTCGCCGTCTACGGCGCGATCATCCTGGGAGTGACGTGGATGCTCGGATTCTCCTCCTACAGCTGCGATCTGCTCGAACACGAATGCTCGCTCGGGGAGCCGCGCTACCTGCTGCCGCTGCTGCCGCTGTTCGGCGCCGCGATCGTCCTCGCGATTCGCGGCGCCGGGCGCAGGTGGGCGCCGGTGGTCGGGGTCGCGATGGTCGTGCTGTTCCTGGGGCACGACCTGCTCAGCCAGCTGCAGACGATCGCCCGGTACTACGGCTGAGCCACCGGAGGGGCACGCGCGGTGTGCGCGCGCGTGCCCCTTGGTCCGGGGGAGTCCGCCGTCGCCGGAGCTAACTGAGCGTGAACGCCTCGGTGTGGATCATCTCGTGGCTGCCCGCTCCGCTGATCAGCGTGAGCGTGTAGCGACCGGCCCGCAGCTTGCGCAGCGGCGTCAGGCGCAGGCTCAGGCGTCCGTGCGCGACCCGTGCCATCCCCGCCGCGAACACCGCGCCGTGACGCGAGAGCGTCGCGTGCGCGGATGCGCCCGTGGCCGTGAACTTGACCGTGCCGGAGACGAGCTTGGTCGTGCACTGCTGCACGTTCTTTTTGCCTTTCTTGACGGTCTTGCAGGTCACGAGCTGGACCTGGCCGGGGGGGCCGGCGGGACCCTGTGCGCCGACGGGGCCGGCCGGTCCGGCGGGGCCCTGACCGCCCGCGGCGCCGTTGGAGCCGTTGCTTCCGTTGGAGCCGTTGCTCCCGCTCGTGCCGTTGCATATGAATGTCGTGGTCACGCTCGAGACGACTTCGGTTCCGCCATTGACACACCCGTGCTGGCCTGGCGCGAACGCTTTGATCGTCACACCAGTGCCGTTGGGGCCTGTCGGGCCGGTGGGGCCAGTGTTCCCCGTTGAGCCCTCGGGACCAGTGGGACCCGTCGCGCCCGTGACTCCCACGGGCGTTTCACTCGTGAATTCCGCTTCCACTTCCTTTGCTGCGCTCATCGTGACTTCGCACGCGCCGATGCCCGAGCACGCCCCCGACCAACCGGCAAATTTAGAACCGAGTTTAGGCGTCTCTTCCAGTTTTACTTTTTCGTTTTCTTCATATTCATGGGAGCATTCTGTCCCACAATTGATCCCGCTGGGGACAGACGTGACAGTGCCTTCACCAGTGCCTTTCTTTTTGACGGTGAGCGCGGGTTTACCAGGCCCCTCCGTATACTCCGCGACTTCGTTGCCTGCTGAGTTCGTCTCGTATACCGTCGTCCCGCCGACGGCGATCCCATGGGCTTCTTCGATCAGATGCGTTGGATCGAATTGTTCGACCTGTGTGCCATTGGATTCGTAAACTCTGACTTCTCGTTCATTGGGTTCTCCGCCTCCGATTTTGGACACGTAAATGCCACCTTCGGAACCGACCGCGACGCCGCCTATCCTGCTGGCCACACCTATGAATGGTTCACAGCTATTGAGGCACACGCCGGCTTCGCTGTACACACGGAGACCCGTCGAGAGGCCCGCCGAGCCGGCCACATAGATGTCTCCACTGGAGTCGACCGCCAGCCCACTCCCCAGTCCTTCTTGTTCCCCGATCAGGTTTTCAGTAATCAGTTCGCCTTTAGGCCCGTACTTGTTCACGATAAAGGCCGCTTCTTCGGCGGGGGATTCGTGGTAGCGCAAGACGTAAACATCGCCTTTGGAGTCGACCGCGACCGCGAGCGGGGTTGGGACGGAGATCGACCCTTCTTCTTTGGGAATGCCCGGTTCGGGCTTGTATCTGACGACCTTCCCGGCCGTTTTGTCAACGACGTATAGATCGCCCTTGGAGGTGTCCGACGGTTCGACGGAGTGATCGACCGCCAGCTGGAGGAGTTCATCCCCCCCCGGGCCGACTGTGAATTCCTGATCGAACGTGCCACCCGAGCTGTAGACGTCGACCACGCCGGACCCCTCGTTGGACACGAACACTTCGCCGCTCGTGCCCACCGCCACACCCCATGGGCTGCTGAACGGTTTCGCGGGCGACGTCGGCGCCGGCAGCGACTTCGAGAATGTGTGCCCAGCAGCGAACGCCTGAGCGCTTGAGAACACGAACATGCCAGCCAGCACGCATGCGGCTACAGAGATCAACTTGCGAGCGTTCACTCCAACCACCCCTCCGATGAATGAATGAATTAGTGTGTCTACCTGTTGCTAGACCCCCCATAGCAGAGACACCCGGTTGGGTGATCCATGCGACTTCTGTGAAACATGCTGTATCGCAGCACTAGTACATCGCTATGCGGAAGTGGCCTAAACGTACGCCCTCTTTGATCGTGCGGCAAGGCGTGTTTCTGTCTTTGCGCGTCCTCCGACGACCGCTTCGGAACGCAAAAGGGCCCGGCAAAGCCGGGCCCCCAGCACCACGAGGCAGCAGCACCACATGGCGGCAAGAGTCCGCCACAACGGCGGGTCTCTACATCATCCCGCTCATGTCCGGCATGCCGCCGCCGCCGGGCATGCCCGCGCCTTCCTTCTCCGGGACCTCCGCGACGATCGCCTCGGTCGTGAGGATGTTCTTGGCGATCGAGGCGGCGTTCTGCAGCGCCGAGCGCGTGACCATCGCCGGGTCGATGACGCCGGCCGCGACGAGATCGACGATCTCGTTGGTGGCGGCGTTGAGACCCTGACCGGCCTTGGCCTTGCGCACGTCGTTGACGACGACCGAGCCCTCGAGGCCCGCGTTGTCGGCGAGCTGGCGCAGCGGCTCCTCCAGCGCACGCAGGACGATGCGCGCACCGGTCTTCTCGTCATCCTCGCCGTCGCCGTCGGTGGAGACGGCCTTGGAGGCCTGCAGCAGCGCGACGCCGCCGCCGGGCACGATGCCCTCCTCCAAAGCGGCACGGGTCGCCTGCAGGGCGTCCTCGACGCGGTGCTTCTTCTCCTTCATCTCCGTCTCGGTGGCCGCTCCGACCTTGACGACGGCGACGCCGCCGGAGAGCTTGGCCAGGCGCTCCTGGAGCTTCTCGCGGTCGAAGTCGGAGTCGGTGTTCTCGACTTCGGCTTTGATCTGGTTGATGCGGCCCTTGATCGCCTCGCCGTCGCCGGCGCCGTCGACGATCGTGGTGTTGTCCTTGGCGACGACCACGCGACGGGCGCGCCCGAGCTGGGAGAGCTGGGTGTTCTCCAGCTTGAGACCCAGCTCCTCGGTGATCACCTCGGCGGCGGTGAGGATCGCAATGTCCTCGAGCATCCGCTTGCGGCGATCGCCGAAGCCGGGAGCCTTGACGGCCACGCCGGTGAAGGTGCCGCGGAGCTTGTTGACGACGAGCGTCGCGAGCGACTCGCCCTCGACGTCCTCGGCGATGATCAGCAGCGGCTTGCCGCTCTGAATCACGGCCTCGAGCACCGGCAGCACGTCGCGGACGGAGCCGATCTTGGAGTTGGCGATGAGGATGTAGGGGTCCTCGAGCGTGGCCTCCATGCGGTCCTGGTCGGTGACCATGTAGGGGGAGATGTAGCCCTTGTCGAACTGCATGCCCTCGGTGAACTCGAGGTCCATGCCGAACGTCTGACCCTCCTCGACGTTGACGACGCCGTCCTTGCCGACCTTCTCGATCGCGTCGGCGATGACGTCGCCGATCTCCTCGTCGCCGGCGGAGATCGTCGCCACGCGGGCGATCTGGTCCTTGCCGGAGACCTCCTTGGACTGTGAGGCGATGTTGGCCACGACCTGGTCGACGGCTTTCTCGATGCCGCGCTTGAGGGCGAGTGGGTTGGCGCCGGCCGCGACGTTCTTCAGGCCCTGGCGGACGATCGCCTGGGCGAGGACGGTGGCGGTGGTGGTGCCGTCGCCGGCGACATCGTTGGTGGCGGTGGCCACCTCGCGGACGAGCTGGGCGCCCTGGTTTTCGAAGACGTCCTCGACCTCGATCTCACGGGCGATCGTGACGCCGTCGTTGGTGATGGTGGGCGCGCCGAACTTCTTGTCGAGCACGACGTAGCGACCCTTGGGGCCGAGCGTGACCTTGACGGCGTTGGCGACCGCGTCCACGCCCGCCTCGAGCGCCTTGCGCGCCTCGGCGTCGTACTTGATCTCCTTGTGTGCCATGTTGAGAAATCTCCTCTGCGAGACCGGCGGCCCCGCTGCTTGAAAGTGCTGGACAGTGCTTGAAAAGTGTGCGCCGAGCGAAGCGCGGCGGGTCTCTAGAGGACCTTGGCGAGCACGTCGGACTCGCGCAGCACGAGCAGGTCCTCGCCGTCGACCTTGATCTCGGTGCCGCCGTACTTGCTGTAGAGGACCTCGTCGCCCTCGGCAACGTCGAGGGGGACGCGTCGCTTGCCGTCGTCGTCGAGGCGGCCGTCGCCGGCGGCGAGGACCTTGCCCTTCTGCGGCTTCTCCTTGGCGGTGTCGGGCAGGACGAGACCGGATGCCGTGGTCTCCTCCTCCTCGATCGCCCGCACGATCAGTCGATCGCCCAGGGGCTTTAGCTTCATCTTGCTGAGACCTCCACTATCGAGAGTTTTACGCTGCGATTGGCACTCTAGCAAGCGGAGTGCCAATGATCAGTTCTGGGCGCCGCCGAAGCCCTTCATCGCCTCGGTCATGCCGGCGGGCTTGTCCAGGATCTGGGAGAAGCGCACGACCGTGACGGTGTCCTGCGTCGAGACGGAGCGGCCGTAGATCTGCTCGAGGAAGTTGATGAGCTCCTCGTGGCGGCGGAACTCGGGGTTGTCGTGCTTGATGTCGCGCGGGGAGAGGTCGGCGAGCGCCATCACCTCGACCTGGTCGATCACCGCTTCGAAGATCCGTTCGCGGGGGGAGTGCTGGTAGCCGATCGTGACGAGCACGGCCTGGTTCTTGCGGTACTTGCCGGACTTGTCGCCGAGCCGGATGGTGGCGGTCTTGCGCCCGCGCAGGAGCTCGTCGGCGAAGATCGTGGAGTAGAAGTTGAGGACCTGCATGACGAACGGCAGGCTACTGATCTTTCTGAAGGTGGGCGAGCGCGAGCGCGATCATCGCGCGCTCGCCCTCGTAGCTCAGCTCGGTGAGCGCCTCGCGCAGGTCGATCCAGCGGGCCTCGAGGACCTCGTCATCGTGGTCGGCAGTGTCACCGGAGACGTAGGCGAAGAGGTAGAAGGTGACCGTCTTGGGCACCGAGCGCCCGTCGCGCCGGTACCAGTAGCGCGACTCGCCCAGCTCGCGGACGGGCTCGGCGAGGACGCCGGTCTCCTCGCGGACCTCGCGCACAGCGGCCTGCAGCGGGCTCTCGCCGGGGTCGACGTGGCCCTTGGGCAGCGCGAGCACGCGCGAGCCGTTGCCCGCGCGGCGGGTGGGTACGATCACGACGGTCTGCTCGCGGCCGGGCTCGCCGCGGGTCACGACCCCGCCGGCGGAGACCTCCTCGGGGCGCGTCCCGCGTCGCGGCTGCCGACGCGC
The DNA here is from genome assembly GCA_963744245.1 of uncultured Solirubrobacterales bacterium. GTDB lineage: Bacteria > Actinomycetota > Thermoleophilia > Solirubrobacterales > Solirubrobacteraceae > Palsa-744. The sequence continues at coordinate 1,102,264 of CAVUST010000001.1, read as the reverse complement.
GCGCTTGACCCCTCCCCGCTTGGAGTCAGAAGACATACTGATCGAGCGCGCGCGGGTCGTGCACGGTCAGGCGGCCGCGGCCCTGGGAGATCACGCCCGCCCCGGCCAGGACGGCGAGGAAGCGGCTGGCCGACTCGCGCGAGGAGCCTGCCAGCTGCGCGAGGTCGGCCTGGGTGGCGGTGAGCAGCACCTCGGTGGGTCCGGCGCCCGCCGCCATCTCCTGCAGGACGAGGTCGCGCAGGACGACCGCGACGCGGGACTGGACGGTCTGGAAGGACTGGCGCGAGAGGCGCTCGTTGGACTCGCGCAGGCGCCGGCCGAGGGCGATCACCAGGCGCGTGGCGATGCCCGGGTGCTCGCTCATCAGCCGGCGCATGTCCGGTCCGAGCACGGCCACGACGGTGGTCGGCTCGACCGCCTCCACGGTGGCGGAGCGAAGCTCGTCCTCGAACATCGCGAGCTCGCCGAAGATGTCCCCCGGGCCGAAGGTGGCAAGCGTGATGACGCGCCCGTCGGAGTGCTCGCGCACCGCCCGGGCGCGACCGCAGCGCACGACGTAGCAGGTGTCGCTGGAGTCGCCCTCGCGGAACACGACCTGGCCGGGCTCGAAGTCGCGGGGGACGGCGAGCTCTGAGATACGCTGCAGGTCCGCGGGCACGAGCGTGGAGAACACGGGCACGCGCGCGAGCAGCTCGACGACCTCGGCTGAGCGCATACCGGCCACGGCGCAGGGATATCACACCGCGCCACCGGCTCGGACGGACGGCGCACGGCGTAGTCTTCGCTCGATGGGGCCGTTGAAGCTGGTCGTGGGAATCGCACTCGCCGGAGCGCTCGCAACACATCCGCATGGACACTCGCTGCTGCGCTCGCGCGAACTGTGGGCGACGATCGACGTGTGCAACCCGGCGAAAGAGCCGGACACGGTCGGGATCCGCGGCTCCATGCCGGGCGACGGGCACGCCAAGGACGCGATGTACATGCGCTTTCAGCTGGAATACCTAGATCCGAAAAGCAAAGCCTGGAGCGTCCCCACGCACGGCGCCGACTCGGGCTTCATCGCGGTGGGGACGGCGAAGACGGGACGCCAGGGCGGCTGGAGCGCGCAGCTGAAGCTGGCCGCGGGCCAGCCCGCGTACACCATTCGAGGTCTTGTGAGCTTTCAGTGGCGCCACGACAAGAGCATCGTGCACGAAGCCGCGCGCACGACCGGGCCGGACACAAGAGCCTCGCTGACGCCGACCCGCCGGGGTACAGCGCAGCGGAGTGCACGATCCCATAGGGCGCGCCGTGTCTGACCGGCCGGCGGCCGGCTACTTCGGCGGGCGCGGGCGCGAGCGGCTGGTTCCGGAGCGGCTCGTGGAGGAGCGCGACGGAGGGCGCTTGGGCAGGCGCGAGGGCTGCTCGGGCGGCCCGGCGGGCTTCTTGGCCTCGGGCTTCGTGCCCGCTTTCGTTCCCGACTTGGCCGCCGTCTTGGCGGCCGGCTTGGCCTTGGCCGTCGTTTTCGACGCGCGCTTGGCGGCCGTCTTGGGCGCCGGCTTGGCCGGTTTGGCCGCGGGCTCGGCGGACTTCTTGACGGGGAGCTTGGTGACCGTTCTCGACCCGGAGCCGGCGGTCTTCGCCGCCGGGCTCGAGTCCGGCTGGGCGATGGGCGGCGCCGCCAGCTGCGCCGCGGCCACCAGGCTGCGTCGCCTCCCGGCGCCGAGGCGGGCCTGCTCGATCGTGTCGATCGCGACCTTCGGGCCGACGTAGGGGGCGAGCACGACGAAGGCGATGTGGTCGGACAGGCAGGGCAGGTAGCGCATGCGCTCGGCCGAGGAATAGGCGCTGATGATGTCCCACACCGCTCCGGTGATGGCTTCGGAGGCGATCTCGGGAGCGCGGCGCGGCGCGGGGCCGCTGTCGGCGAGCATCCCGGTGAAGCGGTCGATCGACTTGGTCATGCGCCCGATCATGCCGGGGCCGACTTCGAACAGGTCGATGAAGGCCATCCGCAGCAGCGCTGGGTGCGAGACGATGTGCTCGATGAAGGCGCTGACCGCGACGGGGACGGCGTCGGCCCAGGAGGAGATCGGCGAGATCGTCGCTTCGACGGCCTGCAGCGCTTCGGAGGCGAACTCGTCGACGACCGTGAGGAAGCACTCTTCCTTGCTCGCGAACTGCTTGTGGAAGGCCTCGGTGGAGATGCCGGCGAACTGGGCGATCTGGGGATCGGTCAGTTCGCCGTAGCCTTCGTCGAGCGTCAGGTGGACGACCGAGCCGAGCACCCGCGCGCGCTTGTCGTCGCTGGCCAGGAAGGCCGCCGGCGCGGGCGGGATCTCGGGCGGCTGCTTCAGCGCGATCGCGTTCAAGCGGGTCGTGGCCGGCGAGCGGTAGGCCTCGACCCAGTCGAGCAGTTCGTCGGTGAGCGTGCGCAGCTCGCAGACGCGGTCTTCGCGGATGCGACTGAAGACGACGTGGCGGACGCCGCCGACGATCGCGCGGGAGGCGATCGCGGGCAGCGGCGCCGTGTCGGGGGAGACCCTGAAGGCGGCGGACACGAGGCGCTCGTAGGCGTTGCCGGCGAGATGCAGCCGTTCGCGCGCCTTGCAGCCGATGCCGAGCGAGTCGATCAGCACCAGCTGAGCGCCCTTCGGTTCGGCGACGATGTCGTCGAGGAAGGACTTGCAGGAGGCGTGCAGGCGATTGGCCCAGCCGCGCTCGGAGCTCCACGCCTCGAGCACGAGCTTGCGCGAGCGGGCGACGACGATGTCGTAGGTCGCCAGGAAGCACTCTTCCTTGTTGGCGAACTGCTCGTAGAACGCCCGCCGCGAGACGCCCGCCAGCCCGATCACGTGCGCCACGGTGGTGCGGGCGTAGCCGCGCTCCGCGATCGACTCGATCATCCCTCCGTAGAGGCGCGCGCGCTGGTGTCTGGCCACGTCCTCACGATCCATCCCGTGCGGCCCGTGCGGCAGTCTCCGGTACAACGGCGCTGGATCCGTCTGAGGATCCCTCTGAGTTCCGCTCATCCCCACGGTTCTGGAAGATAGGCGAAATCAAAGTGAATTGCAAGTTTTTTATAACAATATCCGTCGAATGTTTCCAGGCAGGTTCCCGCTACCTCCGAATGTCCGACAGACATTTGGATTCGAACAGGCGCAAAAGAGAGCCTGTTCCAATCATCGGATATGGCTTCAAAGCCAGTGTTTCTCGACTCTCGAGAGGGTCGTGGCGCGGACGCCGGAGCAGACGGGACTCAGGCGCTGAGCGTGAGCCGGCGCGGACCGGCGCGGAAGCCGAATTCCGCGAGCAATGTCTCCCACTGTGATCCGATCGCCGGCTCGCCGTCGACCCGCTCCAGCGCGAGCCGCCCGACCCGCCCCGCGCGAACCGCCTCGCCGAGCGCACTCACGGCCGCGCGCACCCGCTCGTCGGCCGCGACACCGGCGCCGGCAGCCCCAGTGGCGAGGTCGGCGGACGCGCCGCCAGCGGGAGCGAGCACGATCAGGCCCCGCCCGCCGCGCTCGACGTACAGGACGGGGGCGCCTGAGACGAGCACGACGTGGGCGCCGGGCACGCGCGCCGGGCGGCGGCGGCCCTCCCGCTCCGGGGAGGAGGGCCACGGCAGCGCGGCGCCGTAGGGCTGGGCGGGGTCGCCGGCGGCGAGCACGAGCGGCTCGGCCCGCGCGGAGCGCAGCCGCTCGACGGCGCCGGGGAGCGCGAACTGCGCGCCGCCGAGGCCCTCGACGAAGTAGCCGCGGCGGCAGACGCCGAGCGTCTCGAGGTCGCACAACGTCTCGTACAGCCCGGCGAAGCCGCCCTCGATCCGCTCGGCCAGGACCTGCTCGCGCGTGAGGACGCCGTGGCGCTCGAGCAGCAGCTCGGCGAGCGCACGGCGGCGCTCGCTGCGCGATGGGCCCTCCGCGACTGAGCGAAACAGCGGCTCGGTCAGCGACCAGCGTCCGGGCGGGTGCACGGAGCCGTGTCCGGGAGCACGGGCGCGACGGCGGCGCGCGCCGAAGCGCCCGGGGAAGGAAGAGCCCGTCCCAGCGGCGCGTCCCGCCCCCGCCGGCGGGTGGGCCGGCGAGCGCGCGAGCGACAGGCGGGACCGATCGGAGATCGGCCAACGCAGCGGTGCCCACGAGTCGTTCGTGGCCACGCCGGCCCAGACGAGGTCGAACAATGCCTCGCGGATCGTCTCTGCCGGCAGGTCGAGCTCGGCGAGCAGGTCGCTGAAGAAGCAGGGGCCGGCGTGCAGACGGGCGCGCAGGAGCTCGTGCGCGGGCGAGTCGGGCGGCGGCGCGGGGGCGCGCTCGGAACTCGCCCCCAGCCGGACGCCGGGGGTGGGCCGAGCAGGGGCGCGTCCTCACGGAAGTACAGCGCCACTCGCCCGGAGCGGCCGAGCGGGCCGGCACCGACCCACACGAGCTCACCGCTGGAGCAGAGCGAGTCGAGCCACGCCGGCGAGTAGGCGCCGACGCGGCGTGGGAGGACGTCGCGCTCCCACGTCTCGGCGGGCAGCGCAAGTCCCTGGAGAGGCACGAGAACCTCGCGCAGACGGTCGACCCCGGCGCCGGTGCTCGACAGACGGTCAACGCCGTGCCAGGCCGGGAGAAAGGACGCCAGGGCGCTCTGAGCGGAAGGCTCTATCTCCTTGCGCAGCGCGGCCAGCGAGGCGCGGCGCAGGCGACGCACGACCTCGACGTCGGCCCATTCCTCGCCGCTGCCGCCGGGCGCGATCTCGCCACGGGCGAGCGTGCCGGCGCGCTCGAGCTCGCGCAGGACGGCGCTCGCGTCCACGCCGTAGCGCGCATGCAGATGGGCGCTCGTGAACGGCCCGTGGGTGCGCGCGTAACGCGCCACGAGCTGGGCGAGGGCGCCGTCGACGTCGGCGAGGAAGGCGTCGGGCAGACCGCCGGGCGGGACGGCGCCGAGCGCGTCGCGGTAGAGCCCGGCGTCGGCGGCGGCGACGTAGCGCCGCTCGCCTGCAACGCGCAGGGGGATGGCGCGCCGTTCGCGGCACAGCCCCGCGAGCAGCTCCTCGGCGTCGATCCCCTCGAGCACGCGCGCGCGGATCTGCGCGGAGGTCAGGTCGCCGAGCTGGCGCAGGACGTCGTGCAGCTCGTCGCGCCCGGTGGCGCGCGTCAGCGGGGAGCGGCGCTGCAGATCGTCGCACACGCTCCTCAGCGCGCCGGGGTCGATCAGCTCACGCAGCTCCTCGGAGCCGAGCAGCTCGCGCAGCAGGTCGCGGTCGAGCGACAGCGCAGCGGCGCGGCGCTCGGCCGTGGGGGCGTCGCCCTCGTACATGTAGGTGGCGACGTAGTCGAACAGCAGCGAGGAGGCGAACGGGGAGGCGACCGGCGTCTCGACCTCGACGAGCGCGATCTCGCGGGAGTGCAGCCCGCGCAGAAGCGCGTCCAGGCCGGGCAGGTCGAGCACGTCGCGCAGGCACTCGCGGTAGGTCTCCAGGACGATCGGGAAGTCGGCGTGCTCGCGCGCGACATCCAGCAGGTTCTGGGCCTTCAGGCGCTGCTGCCACAGCGGCGTGCGCCGGCCGGGCCAGGCGCGGGGGATCAGCAGCGCGCGGGCGGCGGCCTCGCGAAAGCGCGCGCCGAAGAGCGCGGAGGAGCCGAGCTCGGCCATGACGGCCTGCTGGAGCTCGTCGGGCTCGATCAGCACGAGCTCCGAGGCCGAGGGCAGCGAATCGGCCTGCTCGTCGTCGAGGTCGGGCAGGCGCAGGACGATGCCGTCGTCGGACCACAGCGCGTCGGACTCAAGCCCGTAGCGCTCGCGCACGCGTGCGGACAGCGCGAGGCCCCAGGGGGCGTGGACGCGGGCGCCGTAGGGGGAGAGCAGACACAGTCGCCAGTCGCCGATCTCGTCGCGGAAGCGCTCGAGCACGATCGTGCGATCGGAGGGCAGCACGCGCGTGGCGGCCTGCTGCTCGCGCAGGTAGGCGAGCAGGTTGTGAGCGGCGCGCTCGTCGAGGTCGCAGTCGCGCTGGAGCGTGGCGGCATCCTGCTCGATGGCCCAGCGCGAGAACACACCGATCTCGCGCCCGAGCTCGACGGGGCGCCCGAGCGTGTCGCCCTTCCAGAAGGGCACCGCGCCAGGAGCGCCGGGAGCGGGGGTGACGATCACGCGGTCGCGGCCGATCTCCTCGATCCGCCAGGTGGAGGCGCCGAGCATGAACGCCTGACCGGCGCGGGCCTCGTACACCATCTCCTCGTCGAGCTCGCCGACGCGGCGACCGTCGGGGAGCGTGACGGTGTAGAGGCCGCGGTCGGGGATCGTGCCGGCGTTGGATACGGCCAGCTGACGCGCGCCCCGGCGCGGGCGGATGACGCCGGCGACGCGGTCCCAGACGATGCGTGGGCGCAGGCCGATGCTCGAGCGGTCGCCGAAGGAGGTGTCGGGGTAGCGCCCGTCGAGCATGTCGAGCACGCGCTCGAGCAGCTCGCGCGAGAGCTCGGAGTAGGACCAGGTGTTGGTGACCAGCGCGTGGAGGTCCTCGACGGAGACGCCGTCGGAAGCGTCCTCCGCGGCGACGGCGATCGAGACGACGTGCTGGGCGAGCACGTCGAGGGCGTTGCGGGGCACGACGGTCGGCTCGATCTGCCCGGCGCGCATCAGCCGGCAGACGACGGCGCACTCGAGCAGGTCGCCGCGGAACTTGGGGAAGAAGCGCCCGCGGCTGACCTGGCCGACGCCGTGGCCCGCCCGCCCAACGCGCTGCAACCCGCGGGCGACGGACTTGGGCGACTCGACCTGCAGGACGAGGTCGACGGCGCCCATGTCGATGCCGAGCTCGAGCGAGCTGGTCGCGACGAGGCAGGGCAGCTCTCCCGCCTTCAGCAGCTCCTCGACGTGCGTGCGCTCCTCGCGCGCGAGCGAGCCGTGGTGGGCGCGGGCGATCTCCCGCGGAGGAGGGACGGCCGCGTCCACAGCGTCGGCGGTGGCCTGTGCATCCTCGCGCGCGGCGAGCTCGTTCAGGCGCAGCGCCACGCGCTCGGCCGCGCGGCGGTTGTTGACGAACACGATCGTGGAGGTGTGTTCGCGCACGGAGCGCAGCAGCTCGGGGTAGATGGCGGGCCAGATCGAGCCGCGCGTCGACCCGCCCCCGGCGACCGGCTCCAATGGATCGGGCGGGTCGCCGCCGGAGGGATCGTGGGCGCCGGGTTCGGCCATCGACTCGACGGGAACTTCGATGCGCAGGTCAAGCCGGGCCGGCGTACCGATCGAAGATCGGCCAGCATCGAGGATCGTGACCTCGCGATGGGGGCCGACGAGGAAGCGCCCGATCTCATCGAGCGGGCGCTGAGTGGCGCTGAGGCCGATGCGCTGCGGGCCGGGCGACGACCTGCCGGACGGGGCCAAACGCGACGCCTCGCGATCCGCACCCGATCCAGACACGAGCGCGTCCAGGCGCTCGAGCGTGAGCGCCAGGTGCGAGCCGCGCTTGGTGGCGGCGACGGCGTGGATCTCGTCGACGATGACCGCCTCGACGCCCGCAAGCATCGATCGAGCCTGCGAGGTGAGGATCAGGTAGAGCGACTCCGGCGTCGTGATCAGGATGTCGGGCGGGTTGCGCGCCATCGCGGCGCGCTCGCGCTGGGGCGTGTCGCCCGTGCGGATGGCGACGGAGACGACGTCCGCCGCACCGATGCCGCGCAGGGGGGTGCGCAGGTTGCGCTCGACGTCGTGGGCGAGCGCCTTCAGCGGCGAGACGTAGACGACGCGAGTCCCGCTTCCCGGCGCGTCCGCCGGAGCGGGTCCCGCCGCGGATCCACCGCCGGCCTCGCGTTCGCCGGTCGTGCCGCTGAGGCGGTCGAGCGCCCACAGGAACGCGGCGAGGGTCTTGCCCGAGCCGGTGGGCGCCGACAGCAGCACGTGCTCGCCACGCGCGATCGCCGGCCATGCCTGCGCCTGCGCGGGCGTGGGGGCCGCAAAGGCCGCGTCGAACCAAGCGCGGACACGCGGATTGAAGCTGGACAACGGCACCGACCCCTCAGGCTAGCGGCAGGCATTCACAGGCGCCGCGCCATCCAATGGCGCGGCGCCCGCGGAGACCTGGCATCGTCGGGGGGACGCCTCGATCTCTACTCGAGCATCGCCGGAGAGGTAAGGACGATGCCCAAGCCCCCAGCCGCCGATGCACATCCCTGTGCGGCGACCGAGACAAGATCTCATATGTTCGCCTGCAAACTTTAGTTCTGATTATCAGATATCGCCAATGGTGTTTCTCACTCGCCGCAACTCGGAAACACTTTTCTAGAACGCTAGCTAAATCGGATGGATGGAACTAAGATCCGGGCTGTGCCAAAGGGTGCCGCTGAGAAGTCGCAACCGCGCCACAACAGTCAGTGGACCTCCCCGCTGGCGCAAGCGTTGAACGCCGCGGGGGATCGCTGGACGCTGCTGATCGTGCTGGCGCTCGCCCGCGATCACCGGCGCCCCGTGGAGCTGCAGCGCGGGCTGCCGGGGATCTCGAGCGGCGTGCTCGACCGCCACCTGCAGCAGATGGTTGCGCTGGGACTGCTGTTACGCAGGCGATTCAAGGAGATGCCGCCGCGCGTGGAGCTGGCGCTGACCGAGGCGGGACGCGAGCTGCTGCCCATCGCGCGCGCCCTGGCGCGATGGGGAGTCAAGAACATGTGAAGACAGCGCTCGGAAGGGTGGTCGAGCATGCCGATCGCCTGAACCCTCGAGAAGGGGGCCCGCCGCATCCCTGCGGCGGGCCCCTGGTACTGCACGGCTACGCGAGCAGCCGTGGTGCTGCTGCGCCGATTGCTATTCGCTTGCTTTCACTGAGTTTGCATTGGCGTCCTGCAGCGTGCCGCTGAGGATGGCGGTGTTGTGACCGGCCGCTGACGGCAGACCCAGTTTGGCGTCCACCAGCGCATCGATCAGGAACGAGAAGATCCCGCCGCAGCCTTCCGCATCGGGCGCCGCGAACGAGTTGTTCACGAGCGAGTTTTCCCTGATGATGGTCAGACCGAATTCATCCTTGAATTCGACTTTTCCGACTTTGCCTTTGATCGGTTTGTTCGGTTCCGGCGGGCTCGTCGTGCCCGTGGTGAGTGGCAGCGAGATCGGCGCGGAGTTCGAGCCGATGTAGCAGCTTTCCCCGAGGAGGGGATTGCTCAGTTTGACCTTGACCGGCAGGGTCAGCGCCGTCCCGGTGCCACCTATCAGGTTGTTGACGCTGATGCCGATCGAGCTGGCGGGCGCCGCCAGTTCGGTCGTGGCCGTGACGCCGGTGACGCCGTTTTCAAATATCACTTCACAAGCGAGCCGCTCGAAGAAGTTGCTGATTTCGTAGCACTTGACCAGAGCGGCGAGTCCACCCGGGACGCTCTGCGGCGTCTTCGACAGCGTGTTGCCGTCTTCGGCGCCGATGAATTCATCGCCGAGGACTTCCTGTTCTTCGTTTTCGACGACGTGGATGCCGCCTTGCAGGGTGATCGTGCTTTTGATCGGGACCGTTTCGTTGCCGACGACGAACTCGCCGCTTTCGGTCTGGGCGAAGATGCAGAAGTTCGTCGCCGAGTTGCTCAACGGACAGTCTTTGAACGGCGCGAAGTCTCCTTTGGGATGGTGTTCGGTCGCCAGCGCCGACGAAGCCGACCCTAGGACGACCAGCGACGCCAGCAGCGCCACGACGGTCACCATCGCACGCCGGGACACGGATGTACTCCCCACTTGTTGCCTTGTCATAAAACTAGCCTCCGTCTCGATACCCATTGATAGGTTGGGAGCGGGCGCAGGGCCAACGCAGCAGGCCCAGCCCGCACCATGGAGGACACTATTGCGTCGTCAGGGCCGAGCACAAGCCTTGTTTCTGACCTGTCGAAGTATTCGAGTCCCAGCCTAGGTCCGAATACTTTCCGGGCCGGGAGGACACACAACCATCGGGAGAAGGATGTGCTCGGCGGTCCGCGTCGCGGTCCTCGAGGAGTGCTGCTCCTCTTAGTGTTTCTTCTTTTTCCCTCTGGTCTTGGTCTTCTTGGCTGTGGGTTTTTTGGGTTTGGGGCAGCCGGTGACGTTGATCTTGGTGTTTTGGGTGATTAGGGCGCCGTCTTGGGCGGTGATGGTGGTCGGCATGAGCAGTGGTGTGGCGGCGACCTGTTTCTTGAGGGTGCGTAGGACGTGGGTGGTGTGCCCGTGATGGTGGACGGTGACGTGTTTTTTGACGGTCACGGTTTTGGTGGTGGCGCATAGGTTGGCGTTGGCGGAGAGTGCGGAGTGGGGGCCCTGTGGCAACACCGTTTCGAAGCTTGAGATGGGGGCGTCGGGCACCGTTTCGAATTTGGAGTACGTGATGCCTTTCTTGATGTCGGTGCCACCGTCGAGGACGATCTCGACACCTTCACCCTCGAGGACGAACTCGACGTCGGGGAACGCCGCGCCACCGTGGCTGACGAGGTATGCGGGTCCGGTGAGGGGGCTGTTGAGCAGCGGTGTGCGTGCGATCGCGGTGCCGATGTTCGATCCTTCCGGGCAGCCTGCCGGGTTTGTGTTGAACTGCGCCGCGGTGCATGCTTTCTGCAGCGTCGTCAAGCGTGCGGGCAACGCCAGCGGGAGCGTCAGATCCACCTTGTGAATGTTCGTTTCACCGGGTTTCTGCGTGACCTTCACGACGAAGCTCGCACCGTTCGCTTTGCTCGTCCTGCCCGCGGTGGATGCCGAGAGCGAGGGCGTGAATGGGAGGCTCGCGCAGCTCGTGGCCTGGAAGACGCTTGAGAGCGGCGCTTCGGAGCTCTGAGCGATCGCGGTCGCGGCAATCGCCATCGGTTCGCAGCTGGTGGGGTTCAGCGTGAACTGGGGACGGTCCATGCTGACCGCGATGCTGCGAATGTCGAGGGGTATGCCCTGCAGGATGGTGGGCAGTGGGTCGCTCTTGACCGTCACCTGCGCGGTGTGCGGGTCGATGTAGAGCGCGGCACGCACCACTACCGTGCCGAGATCGAACGGGCCCGCTACCGCGGGGGTCACTATCGCGAGACTGAACGGCGCGCCCTTGTAGGGACCCGCGAGATACGCGTGACCCTGCGCGTAGAACGGAGCACCGGACCCCGCGCCGACGCTGACCGTCCCTACTTCGCTGGCGGCGGGACAGCTCGGAGCGGACTGCTCTTCCCTCCCGGGATGATGTTCGCCCGCTTCGATCTGTGCCTGCGAGCACAAGGAGATCCCCGCGAGCTTGCCGGTCAAGCCCGGGGGCAGCGTGACGTTCATGCCCTCAAGGATCTGGGAGCCGTCTTCGCGGGCGAGCTTCAGCACGAACGGGCTGTAGGATCCCGCACTCGAGCCGAGCGTGCCCGCCGTGAACCCTGGATGATTGGGCTCATCCGCGATCGTGCCAGAGCACCCTGTGCCGTTCGGACCAGACGTGACCGTCAAGGAGTTTGCGGGTTCCCCCGCGAGATGCACAGGTGCAGTGCCCGACCACGGCGTGAGCAGCGTATCGCTCGTCTTGACCCCACACGTCGGCGGCGTAGTCAACGGAGCGCGAGAACCACCGAAAAAGTCAAGCTTGAAGTCTTCGAACGGCAACTGCGGATTTTCTTCGAACGTCGTCTGCAACTGCCCGGTTTCGGGATTGAGCACCACATGACCCGCGAGCTTTACGATCACACCCTGCCCTTCCACAACTATATAGATCGCCAACAGACTGTTGAACGGATTGTCATCCTGACTCGCGACATAAACAGAACCCGGCAACGGGCGTTCCAACAACGGAGTCCTCACTTCGACAGAGCCGATCTTCGAAGCGTCAGGACACTGCGCCGGACCTTCACCATGGAGATCAACCTGCGCAGAAGAACACCCCTGCAGTCCGTCCGCGAGCGAGGCGTTGGCGACCATCCCAACAGGAAGCGTGACTACCGCGTTCTTCAGGTTCGCCTCCGCGCGCGTCGCGAGTTCCTCGCTCTGAGGAACGTGCAAGTCGACGTGCAACCCCGTAGGACTGTCAGACGTCGTCACTTCCGGTTGCACTTCGATTGTGGGACTGAATTCAAGCGAGGAGCATTCAGTGACGGGAGGGGAGACGGCCGGTGCGGAGGACCTGAACACGTTCGTTTCCTGCCAGGAGTCGGCGCTCGCGGTCGATTCCAGCGGCGTCCCGGGACACGACGTCGGCATCGTCAAGAACGGCGTGCTCGAACGTTCCACCGGACAGTTTGGGGCGCCGACCTTTTCGACTTCCTTGTGATGGTTGTGGTAAGCGCATTCACCGCGCCAGTGGTCGTGGCTGGGCGCGGACGGGTCTCCCCACAATGTGAGCTTCGACCCAAACACGAGATGCTCCTGGCCGATGCCGGAGACCTCGCCGGAGAGTCCGTAGTCGCCACCGGTGCGAACCTTGCCCTCGACATGCAGCACCAGACCAACCCCAAGGACGTTCAGCCCGAGCTCGGCAGGAGCCCCCGGAGGAGCGACCATGTTGTAAACAGGGGCGGTCAACGTATTGAGAAACGTGTGGGCACCGTTGAGACGCACATTCAGGACCCCCACCGCAGAGGCATCCGGACAGCCATGTCCAGACACGGTACCCAGGAGCTCCGCCTCGTTGCACTTCACAGGCGTCGCGGCGGGATCCACCACCAGGCCAGCCGGCAGATTGACGACGACGTCTCTTGGATCACCGTAGACATGAACTTCGTCGAAAAATTCTCCCGAGTGCACGTTTTCCGCGCCGTACACGAATTCTTCTTCGGATGTCAGTTCGTGATTGAATTCGATGTTCGTGGTGAGAGCATACGGGTGCGAACCAGCCTGCGTGGCAGGTTTGGTTTCGGCTTCATCACTGAAGGGCGTGTTCTGAAAAGAATAGATGCCAAAGGCTTCGGGCCCGAACTGCTCGGGGAAAGAAGCCCACGCCGAGCCCGCACCCGCTAGCGCAATCCCGATCACCAAAACAAACACCGCAGGCACAACGAGCTTCCTAGCACCGCCCGCAACCCCAGTCAGAGCAGCCCCCATGATCACTTTCCCCTCCGCCTGACAGGTCTCGCCGCTTTCCTGCCTCTCGCTCTCCTCTTGCTTTTTAACCTTCACGCACTTGCCACGAACGAGCTTCCGGCCCTTGGCGCACGTGATCATGACGCATTTACCATGATCGATCTTGCGGCCTTTCGGACACTTGATTCCCACTGGCGGCGGCTGCTGGGGGGCGGGATTCCCCACACCTGTGAGCGCAACGCTCCTGGGTGCCGCGAACACCGGGGTGGGAGAAGTGGGAGGTCTGCATTCTTCATCTTCGCAACGGCCGACCAAAGAGTTCTGCGCGAGGATGCCACCATCGACGCGCGCGTCGTAGACATCGTAGTTCAGGTCATTGTCCTGACTCACCAGCGGCTGACGAGTAAAGAAGAAGACGTCGTTGCCGGACGCCGACGCATCCCCGAAGAATGACCTGGCGTGAGCTGTACCCGTGGAGATCAAATACAAGCAATACCCGCTACCGGGAGGACACGAGCCAGCCCCTTCGCGCTCCCACTCGTACACGTCACTCACACCATTCGTGTCCTGCGGCACGAGAGATTCCCCCGTTTCAAAGAACACCCGGGTACCATCGGCAGACAGATTCCGAGTGAGATGCGAACTCCACTTGGGGCCCCTCAACACCGTTTCGCGTTCCCCTTGGGCCAAGTGCGCTTCCGCACTGGCGCGAATCCCGCTAGGATTGCACGATACACACACAGGATTGGCCGCCGACAGCGATTCAGCAGCGTTGTACAGAAAGAACTCGGTGCACGGGGATGGGTGCCCTTCACCAGAATACGCATCCAGAGTTATCATAATGGGTCAGCGATGCTTCTGACATGAAGAGGAGCGCCGTTCCGTTGGGAGTCAAACGCGAAGTCTTTCCCTCCGGCGCCCGATTAAAGTTATCGTTCGCGCCGTACCAGTCAGGTTCATCTCCGCCCAGCAGACGTGCGATGAACGTTGTGGTGACGGTGCTCGTGGTGGAGTCTTCGTGCCACTCGTACAAGTTGTCGGCGCCTTCGACGGCTTCTTCTCCGTTGGCGTTCTGGTTCGGTGCGAGGACGCCATGGGCGACGAAGTAGGCGTAGGCGCCGTCGTCGGAGACACCGAGGCTACCGAGGACATCCTCGGCGCCGCTGGTGAGGGCCTGGCTGGTTTCGGTGCTCGTGTCGAAGCGATAGAGCTCCGTGCCTTCACTGTAGAACACGTACTGCCCGGAAGGCGTCGCAGCGAGGAAGGTGGCGGCGCCGAGAGAGACCGGCACCGTGAGCGGCAACGGTTCGGAGAGCGGCTGACGCTCATAGATGCGATCAGACGGATGGGCCGTGAAAAACACCTTGGACCCGTCCGCAGAGATGGTGTTCTGAAGATAGGGTTGGTCAAGTTCGGGTACCTGTTCGCTGCCACCCTGGCCGGCGCCGGAACCGTTTGGAGGAGCTTCGCCGTTCGGGAGAACCCCAGCGAGAGCAAGACGTTTCCCTTCGGGCTTCGTTTCGTCCCATTCATATAGATTCTTCTTGCCTGCGACGGCCGCGGAGAGGAGCTGGTGTTCTGTTTCAAATAGGATGCGCGAGTCATCAGGGGTGGCATCGGCAAAGTTGACGCGACCGCTACCGACGTCGGTGGCGAGGAGCTGGAAGGTCCCGTTCGTGTTGTTGCGCAGGAAGGCATCAACGACGCCGGGCGGGCTCAGGGGAGGCCCAGGCACCTCAACCAGCGTCCTGGCGAGATCTTCGGTGAAGCCGGTCACTTCATCGCGTTCACCGTGGAGACTCCCGATGGGATCAATCGGCGGCTGAACGCCCTGCGTCGACCAAGCCGCGGGCGATGACGAGCGAGTGCTGAGATATTCCGTGGTCTGCGTGGACGTGCCCACCGCCACAGGGAAGGGCTCGTAGGAGAAATAGGCAAAGCTCGAACCGGCCGCAGAGGCCTGCATGGACATGTATTCGCCGTCACCGAGCGCATCGACATGGTTTTTGTCGACCGGAGACACCTGCTCGTACGCGCGAGCGTCGGGCAGCACACCCTGAGATGCGGGATACGTCTGCACCGTTGCGTCCGGGGTTTCGAAGGTCCCGGCAGAGTTAGACGCGACGATTCTGTAATGATAGAGTTGGTCCGGTTCAAGAACGAGATGTGTGTGCAATTCTTGTCGAGTCGCGGAGGTGGACGCCACCACGATGGTGACGCCCGCAGCGTAGGGATCGCCCGCTTCAGGCACATAGCCGGCCGCGTCGACATACTGGAGGGTCACGGTCGTTGGCTGACCGGGAGATGGGTCGTTGAGAAAGGCATAAAACTCGGCGTTTACGTGTGCAGTACCAGGCACGAATTCTTCGATCTGAACAAACAAAGGGGCCGTGGTAAGCGTGACATCAGGGACTCCCCCGAAGGATTCACCACAGCAACAACAGAGCAGTCCAAGCAAAGTCAAGACACCCAGCAGCGCACCACGAGCATGGTGAACTCCGACAACCGCACCCCTTTGAGACATCACGAGCAAGCCTCTCCACTTTCTTACACAAGAACCACACATACCGACAATGCCCGATTCTGGCATAGAGTAACCGTCTCGCGCCAGTAGTGTTTCTGACTATATGCTGAGACTGTCATACGGGGCAACCAGCGCCGCCTGCACACGACGCCACATTTTGCTGTGCTTTGTTGCCGACTGTGCCGGAGGGCCGGGACACAGCCCGACCCTCCCGCTGGACATCGTACTACCGGTGCGAGCTATTCACCCGACATCACTAACCAAGCTAAGTTTAAGTTAGCCATGTTCAACGTCCCACCCAAATGAGCATTCTCCGTTACGCTGCTAAACGACGCTGGTTCAACCCCGAGTTTCAATGCGCTCTGGGCTTTCGTCGCCACAATTTCCTGTTCTTTCTTTGATTCCCCGCCTTTTGGTATTGAAACCATCTGTGTACCGGTTACCGTGTAGCTGCCGGCAACTGAACAGTTCACGACTTCCAGGGTCGTGAATTCGTGGGCTGTCCCTCCTTTATTACCTGTAAATGTAGCTAATGTAGCGCTTTCCAATTGGGCGGTGAAAGTGGCATTGATTTCTTTCTTTTGGTTCGCCGAAAGTTCACAGCCCGACGGTTCGAGCTCTGTGCATTTTAAGAAAAGGATTAAGCCACTGCCTGCGCCTAATTTTTCCAGCGTGGCACTAAAATCATCGCTCAAACAATGGAACTTTGCTTGCCCACCTCCCAGGTGGCTCGAGAGTAACGATAATAAGCTGGTGCCTAAAACCGTTTCACCCACAAGCGGTTCTTGATTGTTGTTGCAGAACACAAAATGAGACCCTCCCGTACAGGTCTCGGCCGACGCCGATGCCGATGCCACCACACCCACCGCGAGCACCGCGAGCAGGCCCAAAAGAAGCAATCTAAAACGTGACATGAATCAATACCTCCATGCGCCCCGAAAACCGGGACGCTCGTTGTTAAGGTGAAAGCGCGGCCATGCCGCGTCACCACACGACTCCCTCGCAACCTCCAAAGGCAAGATCCAGATGGAGTCCTCCCCAACATAAGTCAGTGGCCCACGACCCGTCAAGCGGTCCCGCGATCCCGTCAACCAGCGAACGGCGCGTACAACGGGACATCTCCACAAAGTCCCGGCAAATCAAGTTTGTCCGCGAGCGGAACATCAGAGCAGGAAGTCGGAAACGCGCACGCCAAGCTCAGCCAGATCGCCCCCGCCGACTAGATGAACGAAATCTCCCCGAGCCTGCCATCCGGATACGGCGAGGCATCCGTGCCCCGTCGCTGCGACTATTCGCCTGCCATCGCTAACCAAGCTAAGTCTAAGTTAGCCATATTCAACACCGCACCCAAATGAACGTTTGATGCGGTCGTACTAAACGACGCTGGCTCATTCCCTAGTTTCAATGCGCTCTGGGATTTCGTCGCCACAAATTCCTGTTCTTTCTTTGATTCCCCACCTTTGAGCAATGAGACCATCTGTGAACCGCTTACTATGTAATTGCCGGCAAGTGAGCAGTTGACGACTTCCAAGGTCGTAAACTCGTTGGTTCCTCCTGGTATATTCCCCGTCACGGTGGCTAACGTGGAACTTTCCAATTGAGTAGTAAACAGGAAATCGATTTCTTTCTTCTGGTTCGTTGCAAGTTCACAGCCCACGGGCAATAGGACTGTGCAATTTAACAGAAGCCCTAAACCGCTAGCCGCACCTAATTTCCCAAATATGCCCTGATAATCACCACTCAAGCAGTGGGCCTTAACTTCCCCTCCTCCTATATGGCTAAGGAATAAGACTAATCCGCCAGTACCTAAGCCCGTTTCATTCACAAGCGGTTCTTGATTGTCATTGCAAAACACAAAATGAGAACCCCCCGTACAAGTCTCAGCCGACGCTGGCCCTGACATCGCGCCCACCGCGCACACTACAAGCAAACCCAACAGAGACAGCCTGAGAAATAGCATGGTGACAACCTCCACATGCCCCGCAAACCAGGACGCCTCATTGTTAGTAAACGATTCGGACCCAGCCGCCGAGCGTGTTCAGCCACGTTCTGCCTGACCCCGACCTGGCGCGTGACAATGACCAATCTCCTTCCGTCCTGGATCGACCGAGACATCGTCGTCGGTGCAAGCCCTCGCCCATCGCAGGGACAGATGAGCAATGACCCTTCACCATTGAATTCAGAAAAATGAATCAGTAGCGACTAGCTGTCAAGCTTTTGGTCGGTCAAAGGCCCTTGCGATCGCGGACGTCTCGCCATTATTCAGGAGAAACGCATGTGATATGCGTTTTCCCGCCCGCGGACGATCGACGGATCAAGTCAGAGACGTTACGAGGAAAACCGCATGGGGCGCAGACTCTGGACCTTACCCAACTCGCGAGACGGGCCGACCGTGCCGGCCACCGAGGTATGTCTGTCTCACCCGCGCGTCCCCACGCACGGCCTCGGGCGTCCCATCGGCGATCGGCTTGCCGCGATCCACCACCACCACGCGCTGCGCATACGCAAACACCGCCTCCATGTCGTGCTCGGTGAAGAGCGCTACTCCCCGAGGAGCGGCTGCTCCTCTTAGTGTTTCTTCTTTTTTCCTCTGGCCTTGGTCTTGGTCTTCTTGGTTGTGGGTCTTTTGGGTTTGGGGCAGCCGGTGACGTTGATCTTGGTGTTTTGGGTGATTAGGGCGCCGTCTTGGGCGGTGATGGTGGTCGGCATGAGCAGTGGTGTGGCGGCGACCTGTTTCTTGAGGGTGCGTAGGACGTGGGTGGTGTGCCCGTGATGGTGGACGGTGACGTGTTTTTTGACGGTCACGGTTTTGGTGGTGGCGCATAGGTTGGCGTTGGCGGAGAGTGCGGAGTGGGGGCCCTGTGGCAACACCGTTTCGAAGCTTGAGATGGGGGCGTCGGGCACCGTTTCGAATTTGGAGTACGTGATGCCTTTCTTGATGTCGGTGCCACCGTCGAGGACGATCTCGACACCTTCACCCTCGAGGACGAACTCGACGTCGGGGAACGCCGCGCCACCGTGG
The DNA here is from genome assembly GCA_963744245.1 of uncultured Solirubrobacterales bacterium. GTDB lineage: Bacteria > Actinomycetota > Thermoleophilia > Solirubrobacterales > Solirubrobacteraceae > Palsa-744. The sequence continues at coordinate 1,083,770 of CAVUST010000001.1, read as the reverse complement.
CTGACGAGGTATGCGGGTCCGGTGAGGGGGCTGTTGAGCAGCGGTGTGCGTGCGATCGCGGTGCCGATGTTCGATCCTTCCGGGCAGCCCGCCGGGTTTGTGTTGAACTGCGCCGCGGTGCACGCTTTCTGCAGCGTCGTCAAGCGCGCGGGCAACGCCAGCGGGAGCGTCAGATCCACCTTGTGAATGTTCGTTTCACCGGGTTTCTGCGTGACCTTCACGACGAAGCTCGCACCGTTCGCTTTGCTCGTCCTGCCCGCGGTGGACGCCGAGAGCGAGGGCGTGAATGGGAGGCTCGCGCAGCTCGTGGCCTGGAAGACGCTTGAGAGCGGCGCTTCGGAGCTCTGAGCGATCGCGGTCGCGGCGATCGCCATCGGTTCGCAGCTGGTGGGGTTCAGCGTGAACTGGGGACGGTCCATGCTGACCGCGATGCTGCGAATGTCGAGGGGTATGCCCTGCAGGATGGTGGGCAACGGGTCGCTCTTGACCGTCACCTGCGCGGTGTGCGGGTCGATGTAGAGCGCGGCACGCACCACTACCGTGCCGAGATCGAACGGGCCCGCTACCGCGGGGGTCACTATCGCGAGACTGAACGGCGCGCCCTTGTAGGGACCCGCGAGATACGCGTGACCCTGCGCGTAGAACGGAGCACCGGACCCCGCGCCGACGCTGACCGTCCCTACTTCGCTGGCGGCGGGACAGCTCGGAGCGGACTGCTCTTCCCTCCCGGGATGATGTTCGCCCGCTTCGATCTGTGCCTGCGAGCACAAGGAGATCCCCGCGAGCTTGCCGGTCAAGCCCGGGGGCAGCGTGACGTTCATGCCCTCAAGGATCTGGGAGCCGTCTTCGCGGGCGAGCTTCAGCACGAACGGGCTGTAGGATCCCGCACTCGAGCCGAGCGTGCCCGCCGTGAACCCTGGATGATTGGGCTCATCCGCGATCGTGCCAGAGCACCCTGTGCCGTTCGGACCAGACGTGACCGTCAAGGAGTTTGCGGGTTCCCCCGCGAGATGCACAGGTGCAGTGCCCGACCACGGCGTGAGCAGCGTATCGCTCGTCTTGACCCCACACGTCGGCGGCGTAGTCAACGGAGCGCGAGAACCACCGAAAAAGTCAAGCTTGAAGTCTTCGAACGGCAACTGCGGATTTTCTTCGAACGTCGTCTGCAACTGCCCGGTTTCGGGATTGAGCACCACATGACCCGCGAGCTTTACGATCACACCCTGCCCTTCCACAACTATATAGATCGCCAACAGACTGTTGAACGGATTGTCATCCTGACTCGCGACATAAACAGAACCCGGCAACGGGCGTTCCAACAACGGAGTCCTCACTTCGACAGAGCCGATCTTCGAAGCGTCAGGACACTGCGCCGGACCTTCACCATGGAGATCAACCTGCGCAGAAGAACACCCCTGCAGTCCGTCCGCGAGCGAGGCGTTGGCGACCATCCCAACAGGAAGCGTGACTACCGCGTTCTTCAGGTTCGCCTCCGCGCGCGTCGCGAGTTCCTCGCTCTGAGGAACGTGCAAGTCGACGTGCAACCCCGTAGGACTATCTGAAACCGTCGTTTCCGGCTGCACTTCGATCGACGGACCGAAACCAAGCGACGAACATTCGACAACAGGAGGGGAGACGGCCGGTGCGGAGAACCTGAAAACGTTCGTTTCCTGCCAGGAATCGGCGCTCGCGGTCGATTCCAACGGCGTCCCCGGACACGACGTCGGCATCGTCAAAAACGGTATGTTCGTACGTTCCACCGGACAACTCGGTACACCGAATTGTTCGATGTCTTGACGACCGTTGTGGAAGGCGCATTCACCGCGCCAGCGGTCGTGGCTGATCGCGGACGGGTCTCCCCACAGCGTGAGCTTCGAGCCAAACACGAGATGCTCCTGGCCAATGCCGGATACCTCACCGGAGAGTCCGTAGTCACCACCGGTGCGAACCTTGCCCTCGATGTGCAGGACCAGACCAACGTTGAGGACGTTCACCCCGAGCTCGGCAGGAGCCCCAGGGGGAGCGATCATGTTGAAAACCGGAGCGGTCAACGTATTGAGAAAAGCATGACTCCCGTTGAGGCGTATATTCAGGATACCTACCGCAGACGCATCCGGACACCCATGCCCCGATTGGGTCCCGATAAGCTCCGTTTCGTTGCACTTCACGGGCGTCGCGGCAGGATTGACCACCAGGCCAGCCGGCAAATTGACGACCACATCCTTTGGATCACCGTAAGCGTGGACTTCGTCATAAAATTCTCCCGAGTGCACGTTTTTCACGCCGTACACAAGTTCTTCTTCAGAGATCAGTTCGTGGTTGAATTCCACGTTCGTAGTGAGAGCGTACGGGTGCGAACCTGCCTGGGTGGCGGGTTCGAGTTCGGCTTCATTGCTAAAGGGTGTATTCCCAAAAGAGTAGATGCCAAAGGCTTCGGGCCCGAACTGCTCAGGGAAAGAGGCCCACGCCGAGCCCGCATCTGCCAGCGCAACCCCGATCACCAAAGCAAATGCGGCGAGCACAACGAGCTTTCTAGCACGACCTGCAACCCCAATCAGAGCAGCCCCCATGATCACTTTCCCCTCCGCCTGACAGGTCTCGCCGCTTTCCTGCCTCTCGCTTTCCTTTTGCTTTTAACCTTCACGCACTTGCCATGAACGAGCTTCCGGCCCTTGGCGCACATGATCATGATGCATTTACCATGGCTGAGCATGCGGCCTTTCGGACACTTGATTCCCATTGGTGGTGGTGGTGGTTTCGGCGCGAGATTCCCAATACCCGTGAGCGCAACACTCCCGGGCGCCCCGAACACCGGTGCCGCAGACGCGCCAGGCTTGCATTCTTCGCCTTCGCAATGGTTTACAGGAGGAGGGTTCTGGGCAGGAATGCCACCACCGACGCGCGCGTCGTAGACATCATAGTTAAGGTCATCGTCCTGGCCGACGAGCGGCTGCCGGGTGAAGAAGAAAACGTCGTTCCCGGACGCTGACGCGTCGCCGAAGAAAGACTTGGCATGGGCGGTGCCCGTGGAGATCAGATAAAGGCAGTGACCGCTTTCGGCGGGACACGAACCGACCCCTTCGCGCTCCCACTCGTAGACATCACTGGTGCCGTTCGTGTCCTGCGGCACGAGCGATTCCGCCGTTTCGAAGAACACGCGGTTGCCGTCGGCAGACAGGTTGCGGGTCAGGTGCGAACTCCACGTGGGGCCCCTCAACACCGTTTCGTTTTCCCCTTGACCCAAGTGCGCTTCCGCGCTGGCGCGAGAACCGCTCGGATTGCACGACACACACACGGGATTGGCCGCAGACAGCGGTTCGGAGGCGTTGTAGAGAAAGAACTCAGTGCACGGGGATGGGTGTCCTTCACCAGACACGCATCCAGAGTTGTCATAATGGGTCAGCGATGCTCCCGACCTGAAAAGGAGTGCCGTCCCGCTGGGAGCCAGGCGCGAAGTCTTTCCTTCCGCAGAACCAAAATTGCTGTTCGAGCCAAACCAGTCAGGTTCGTCTCCGCCCAGCAGACGCGCGATGAACGTCGTGGCGACGGTGCTCGTGGTGGAGTCTTCGTGCCACTCGTACAAGTTGTCGGCGCCTTCGGTAGCGTTTTCTCCGTTGGCGTTCTGGTTCGGTGCGAGGACGCCGCGGGCGACGAAATAGGCGTAGGTGCCGTCTTCGGAGACACCGAGGCTACCGAGGACTTCTTTGGCGCCGCTGGTGAGGGCCTGGCTGGTTTCGGTGCTCGTGTCGAAGCGATAGAGCTCCGTGCCTTCACTGTAGAACACGTACTGCCCAGAAGGCGTGGCGGCGAGGAAAGTGGCGGGACCGAGAGAGACCGGCACGGTGAGCGGCAACGGTTCGGAGAGCGGCTGACGCTCATAGATGCGACCAGACGGATGGGCCGTGAAGAAGACCTTGGACCCGTCCGCAGAGATCGTGTTCTGAAGATACGGTTGGTCAAGTTCGGGTACCTGTTCGCTGCCGCCTTGGCCGGCGCCGGAACCGTTTGGAGGAGCTTCGCCGTTCGGGAGAACCCCAGCGAGAGCAAGACGTTGCCCTTCAGGCTTGGTTTCGTCCCATTCATATAGATTCTTCTTGCCTGCGACAGCCGCGGAGAGGAGCTGGTGTTCTGTTTCAAACAGGATGCGCGAGTCATCGGGGGTGGCATCGGCAAAGTTGACGCGACCGCTACCGACATCAGTGGCGAGGAGCTGGAAGGTCCCGTTCGTGTTGTTGCGCAGGAAGGCATCAACGACGCCGGGCGGGCTCAAGGGAGGCCCGGGCACCTCAACCAGCGTCCTGGCGAGGTCTTCGGTAAAGCCGGTCACTTCATCGCGTTCACCATGGGGACTCCCGATGGGTTCGAGCGGTGCCTGAACGCCCTGCGTCGACCAAGCCGCAGGTGATGACGAGCGAGTGCTGAGATATTCAGTGGTCTGCGTGGACGTGCCCACCGCCACAGGGAAGGGCTCGTAGGAGAAATAGGCGAAGCTCGAGCCGGCCGCAGAGGCCTGCATGGACATGTATTCGCCGACACCAAGTGCATCGACATGGTTTTTGTCGACCGGAGACACCTGCTCGTATGCGCGCGCATCGGGCAGCGTCCCCTTGGAGGCGGGACGGGTCTGGAAAGTCGCATCCGGGGTTTCGAACGTTCCGTCAGAGTTGGACGCGAGTATTCGATAGTGATAGAGTTGGTCCGGTTCAAGGACGAGATGTGCATGCGTCTCCAATTCGGGCGCGGACGTGGTCGCCAACACGATGGCGACGCCCGCATCATACGGATCCCCTGCTTCCGGCGCATAGTTGGCAGCGCTCACGTATTCAAGGGTTACAGTCGTGGGCTGGGGATGAACTTTGTCGTAGAGCGTGGCGTAGAACTCGGCGTTTACGTGCGCGGCACCGGGCACGAATTCTTCGATCTGAAAAAACACCGGCGTGAGGGCCGTCGTGACACGGGGCACTTCGCCGAACGATTCTCCACACAAAAAGCAGAGCAGCCCCAGCGAAGCGAGAACGGGCAGTAGGAGAGCGGACAGCAGCGCACCGCGGGCGCGATGAACTCCGACAGCCGTGGCCCTGCGGAACCGGAACCCCATGAGCAAGCCTCTCTCCATTTCCCCTAGTCCTACGTCTCCATGTGCGACGTTCTGCGACGAGCAACACGCACATACTGCTATCTCTGCCCAATTTTGCCATAGATAAACTGCTGCGCGCCAGTAGTGTTTCTGACTATTATATACTGAGACGCTCAGAGAGGGCTAGCTAGCGGGTCTGCACACGGCGCAACCTTTTGCTGTGCTTTGGTCCCGCTGTGCGGGAAGGCCGGAACGTGCCCGGCCCTCCCATATCATCGTACTAGCGGTGCGAGCTATTCACCTGACATCACTAACCAAGCTAAGTTTAAATTAGCCATGTTCAATGTCCCACCCAAATGGGCATTGCTCGTGGTGCTGCTGAACGACGCTGGTTCAACCCCGAGTTTCAATGCGCTCTGGGCTTTTGTCGCTATAATTTCCTGTTCTTTCTTTGATTCCCCGCCTTTTGGTATTGAGACCATCTGAGTACCGGTTACCGCATATTTGCCGGCAACAGAACAGTTGACTACTTCTAGTGTCGTGAATTCTTTGGTCGCCGCGGTTTTAGACCCAGTGAATGTAGCTAATGTAGCACTTTCCAATTCGGCGGTGAATACGGCATCGATTTCTTTCTTTTGGGGGGCTGAGAGTTCACAGCCCGCCGGCAATAGCTCCGTGCAATTTAAGAAAAGAATTAAGCCACTGCCTGCGCCTAATAATCCCAGTTCGTCCTGGAAGTCATCACTAAGACAGTGGAACTTTGCTTCGCCTCCCCCCAGGTGGCTCGAGAGTAAGGCTAAACCACTAGTGCCTAAGACCGTTTCATGCGCAATCGGTTCTTGATTGTCGTTGCAGAATACAAAATGAGAACCGCCCGTACAGGTCTCAGCCGACGCCGACGCTGACGCCACCGCACCCACGGTGAGCACCGCAAGCAGGCCCAACAGAAGCAATCTAATACGTGACATGAATCAATACCTCCATACGCCCCAAACCAGGACGCTCGTTTGTTAAGGTGAAAGCGCGGCCACACCGCGCCACCGTACGGCTCCCTCTCAACCTCCAACGGTGAGATCCAGATGGAGCCTGGCTCAACATAAGTCAGCGGTCTATGGCCCGTCAAGTCAGCCCACGATCCGATCAACCAGCAAACGACACGCACAATAAGACATCTCCACGAAGTCCCGGCAAATCGGGTTTGTCCGCGAGCGGAACATCGGAGCGAGAAGTCGGAAACGCGCGCGCCAAAGCTCAGCCAGATCACCCCTGCTGGATAGACGAACGAAACCCCCGAGCCTACCCTCCGGATACGGTGGGGCATCCGTGCCCCTCGCCACTGCGACTATTCGCCTGCCATCACTAACCAAGCTAAGTCTAAGTTAACCATATTCAACGTCCCACCCAAATGGGAATCTGACGTGGTCGTACTGAAAGACGCTAGTTCAGTCCCTAGTTTCAATGCGCTCTGGGCTTTCGTCGCCACAATTTCCTGTTCTACCTTTGATTCCCCACCTTTGGGTATTGAGACCATCTGCGTACCGGTTACCGTGTAATTACCAGCAATTGAGCAGTTGACGATTTCCAGAGGCGTAAATTCGTGGGTTCCTCCCCCTCTATCTCCCGTCACGGTAGCTAACGTGGCACTTTCCAGCTGAGTAGTAAACACAAAATCAATTTCTTTCTTCTGGTTCGCTGATAGTTCACAACCCGTCGGCAACAGCTCCGTGCAATTTAACAAAAGTCCTAAACCGCTGGCTGCACCTAATTTCCCCAACGTGCCCTGATAATCACCACTTAAACAATGGACTTCGAGTCTCCCTCCCGCTAGATGGATGACGAATAAGGCTAATCCACCAGTACCTAACCCTGTTTCACCTGCAAGCGGTTCCAAATGATCATTGCAACCCACAAAATGAGAACCCCCCGTACAGGTCTCAGCCGACGCCGGCCCTGACATCGCGCCCACAGCGCACACTACAAGCAAACCCAACAAAAACAACCTGAAAAATGACATGCCGACAACCTCCACACGCTCCGCAAACCCAGGACGCTCGTTATTTAGATGACCGATCATCCAGATACGGCGGAACGAGAATGAGAATGACATCCCGCTCCCGCCTGCCACTGCGTCTATTCGCCTGACATCACTAACCAAGCTAAGTTTAAGTTAGCCATATTCAACGTTCCACCCAAATGAGCATTGCTCGTGGTGCCGTTAAAGGACGCTGGTTCAACCCCGAGTTTCAATGCGCTCTGGGCTTTCGTCGCCACAAATTCCTGTTCTTTCTTTGATTCCCCACCTTTTGGTATTGAAACCATCTGTAAACCAGTTACCGTATAGTTGCCGGCAAGTGAGCAGTTGACGACTTCCAGAGTCGTGAATTCGTTGGCTACCCCTCCTTTATTCCCCGTCACAGTAGCTAATGTCGCACTTTCCAATTGGGTAGTAAACAGGAAATCGATTTCTTTCTTTTGTCTCGTTGAAAATTCACAACCCACAGGTACCAGAACTGTGCAGTTTAACAAAAGTCCTAAACCGCTACCTGCGCCTAATTTCCCCAATGTACCCTGATAATCACCATTCAAACAGTGGACCTTCACTTCCCCTCCTCCTACATGGCTGGCGAATAAGGCTAATCCACCGGTGCCTAACCCTGTTTCATTCACAAGCGGTTCTTGATTATCGTTGCAAAACACAAAATGAGAACCCCCCGTACAGGTCTCACCCGACGCCGACCCTGACATCGCACCCACCGCGCACACCACAAGCAAACCCAACAGAAACAACCTGAAAAATGACATGGTGACAACCTCCACACGCCCCGCAAACCGGGACGCCTCATTGTTAGTGAACGATTCGGACCCAGCCGCCGAGCGTGTGCAGCCACGTTCTGCCCGGCCCCGGCATGGTGGTCCTGAGCTGCTGCACGACGCGTCGCCGCGCTCGGCAAGCACCCCGCCAACAGACCCAACGAGACCAACCTGACGCGTGACAATGACAATCTCCTTTCGTCCAGGATCGACGAGACGTCGTCGTTAGTGCGAGCCCTCGCCCATCGCCAGGACAGATGGGCAATGACCCGATGCCGGATTGAATTCGGAAGAATGAATCAGTAGCGACTAGCTGTCAAGCTTTCGGGCAGTCAAAGGCCCTTGCGATCGCGGACGTCTCGCCACTGGGCGGGAGAAACGCATGTGATTCGGGTTTTCCCGCCAGCGGACGATCGACGAATCAAGTGAGAGACGTTACGAGGAAAACCGCGTGGCGCGCAGACTCTGAGCCTTACCCAACGCGCGAGACGGGCCGACCGTGCCGGTCACCAAGATATGTCTGCCTCACCCGCGGATCCCCGCGCACGGCCTCGGGCGTCCCGTCGGCGATCGGCTTGCCGCGATCCATCACCACCACGCGCTGCGCATACGCGAACACCGCCTCCATGTCGTGCTCGGTGAAGAGCATCGTCAAGCTTCTGCGCGCGACCGCCTCCACGACCAGCTCCATGATCTTCGCGCGCTCCTCCCTGCCCATCCCCGCCGTCGGCTCGTCCAGCAACAACAACCGCGGCTCGCCCGCCAGCACCATCGCCAGCTCCAGCCGCTTGCGCTCGCCCTGCGCCAGCACGCCCGCCTCACGCTCCCCATCCCCGCCCAGCCCCACCTCACCCAGCGCCTGGGCGACGTCGCCGCCACCGCGTCCGCCGGCGATCTGCGCCAACTCGACGTTCTCTCCCACCGACAACCCCGCGAACAGCCGCGCCGTCTGAAACGTCCGCCCCAGACCCAGCCTCGCGCGTCGCGCCGGCGCCACGCCGCGCATGCTCCTGCCCGCCAGCAGCACCTCGCCCGCGTCCGCCCTCAGCTCCCCTGAGATCAGCCCGAACAGCGTGCTCTTCCCCGCGCCGTTCGGCCCGATCACGGCAACCCGATCGCCCACCGCCACGCGCAACGACACGCCATCCACCGCACGGATCCCACCGAAGTGCTTGCGCACGCCCCGCAGCTCGAGCGCCGGGAAAGAGGTGTTCGGTGCACGGGCCGATCGCATAACGCTCACACCAAACCCTACGCCCAAAGCCTCAAAGGCCTTCCACGGCCATCACTCCGCGCTCGAGCCCGTACACGCGACTCGCGAGCTCTCTCACGAGCCCGACGTGCTGCTCGGCCAGCAGCATCGCCACCCCCGCGCTCTGCACCGTCAAGAGCTGCTCGACGAGCGTCTCCACCACGCGCGGCGCCAGACCCTCGCTCGGCTCGTCCAGCAAGAGCACCTTCGGGTCTGCAACCAACGCGCGAGCGATCGCCAACACCTGCTGCTCGCCACCGCTGAGCCACGCGCCCTTCGACCCCTTCACCTCCGCCAGCAGCGGAAAGACGTCGAACACCCGCTCCAGCGGCCACGCGCGCTCCCGCGGACTGCCGTTCTCGACCGATCCCGTCTGCTTCCCGGCCCTCGCTGCCACGAGCAGGTTCTCTTCCACCGTCAGGTCCCTGAACACCCTCCTGCCCTCCGGCACCAGCCCCACGCCCAGTCTCGCGATCCTGTGCGCGGGCAGCCCAAGCGTCTCCCGCCCATCGACCCGGATCGAGCCGGTCCTTGCAATGCCGCTCATGCCCATGACGCACTTCAGCATCGTCGTCTTCCCCGCGCCGTTGTGGCCCACCAGCGCGACGGTCTCCCCCGCCCCCACCTCCAAGTCCACGTCGAACAGGACGTGGCCGGCGCCATACCGGGCATTCAGGCCCTGGATCTGCAACGCCGCTCGTTGGGCGGGCAAAGCCCTAAGGGATGCCGTCGAGCAGTTCCGCCGGCGAGTCCAGCTGCAGCGCGCGCGCCAGCACCACGATCGTCTCCAGGCGCGGCGAGCGCTTGCGGCGCTCCAGCAGGCTGATCTCCGTGCGGTGCAGGCCGCACATCGCACCCAGCGCTTCCTGGGAGAGACCCAGCCGTTCGCGGTGACCGCGCAGATTCGCGGCAAACGGCCCCCGCATGCTCACTGTCGACTTCACCACGCGTGCATTCTCTCACAAAGCAGACGAAAGTCTACCGACAACCGTCACCCCGGCTGATTTGCACATTTACTTGCAAAAACCCCGCCCTTCACAGCCGACGAGCGCCGCGACTTGCGCCACGACGCTCGCAGGGCTGTCTCTATGGCTGCCGTGACAATGGTAAGGAAAGAGTCCGGCTGCATTATGCGACCCGCCGCAGAGACCCGGCGAATCTGATGACTTTCTATCCCTTCCGCGGGCACCGACGCAACCGGCGTCTCTCACTTTCGCTGCGCGCCAACCTCCCTGCGGCGAGCCTCGGAGCGGTTTGCACACGCTCACAAAGCCGACGACGGCGCGGGCCGGCGCCCGGGGCGCAACCGGGCGAGCACCCCGCGGGGCGCCAGCAGGATCACCGCGAGCAGCACCACGCCTTCGACGAGCAGCGTGTCGGTCGTCAGCCTGCCAACGTAGAAGTCGATCAGCCCCAGCCCCACCGCGCCCACAACCGGCCCGGAGAACGTGCCCACGCCGCCCAGCAGCGTGACGATCAGCGCGTTCGCGGAGATCTTCCAGTCGAACACGTCCGGATACACGATCTGCGTCGACAGCACCGACAGCCCGCCGCCGACCGCGGCCACCCCGGCCGCCAGCGCAAACACCCCCAGCTTGCGGCGCTCGACCGCCACGCCCAGCGTCCTCGCGCGCAGCGCGTCTTCACGTATCCCCCTGAGGATCAGCCCCGCGCGCGAGCGCACGAACACGAACACCCCGACGAGCACCACCGCCGCGACCCCCAGCAGCGCGTAGTACACCCCGTTCACGTCCACGACCACGTTCAGCCCACTCGGCAGGCTCGTCGCCGTCAGGCCGCTGTCGCCGCCGGCCAGGCTCGGCGAGTGTTCAGCCGCGAACTCCAGCAGCGCGCTCAGCGCGAACGTGAGCATCACGAACGCCACCGGCTCCATCCGCACCAGCACCGCCCCGCTCGCCAGCGCCGCCCCCACCGTCACCACCACCGCGCCCGCCAGCGCGAGGTAGAAGCCCAGGCCCGCTTCGTTGATGAGCAACACCGTCGCATACGCGCCCAGCCCGTAGAACGCCGCCTGCCCGAACGAGAACATGCCCGTGTACCCGAACAGCAGGTTGAAGCTCACCGCCACGAGCGCGGTGACGATCATCGACGCCGCCAGCAGCACGTACTCGCTGGAGGCCACCGCCGGCAGCAGCGCGGCGAGCGCCAGCAGCGCCAGCGCCGGCCCACCGTCGGCCGCCAGCTCCCGGCGCGACTGCGCCCTGCCCACACGCCACCCCATGCGCTTGCCCCGCTAGCCCGCGGCCGGTGAACGAACCGCGGCCGGGCCGCGCCGCGGGCGCAGGCCCGTCAGCGACCAGCCGCGGCGCCCGGCGGCCGCACGCGCCAGCAGCACGACGCTCATCACCGCATACGGCGTCAGCTGCGCGAGCGTCGCGTCGTGCAGCGCCGCGAAGCTCTGCAGGACCCCGATCGTCAGCGCCGCCGCCAGCGCGCCCGTCATGTTGCCCAACCCGCCCGTCACGACGACGATGAACGCCGGCACGAGCGCGGTCGTTTCGAGATTGCTCGAGACCGCCCCCTGCGGCGCGATCAGCACGCCGCCCAGCGCGCCCAGCCCGATCCCGACCGCGAACACACCCGAGTACAGCCGATCCACGTCCACGCCCAGCACCGACAGCATCTCGCGGTCGTCCACCGCCGCGCGCGTCAGCAGGCCGGCGCGCGTGCGATGCAGCCCCAGCCAGATCGCGCCCGTCACCAGCAGGCCCAGAGCGATCGTCACGACCGTGTAGCGGGGCAGCGTGGCGCCGAGCACGCTCCAGCTGCCGCTCAGCGCGCCCGGCAGCGAGACCGTGCGGAAGTGCGTGCCGAACACCAGCACGATCGCCCCCGCGATCAGGTAGCTGAGCGCGAGCGTGAGCATGAACTGGCGATTCTCGTCCTCCTCGCGATACGTGCGGCGCAGCAGCGCCACCTCGGCCACGGCGCCCAGCGCGGCGACCGCCACCGGGACGGCGATCAGCGCGACCGTCCACCCCAGCGCCGACGCGCCCAGGCGCGCGATCACGCTGGTCGTCAGGTAGGCGCCCAGCATGTACACCGAGCCCGCGGCGAAGTTCATCACCCCGAGCACGCCCCACACGAGGTTCAACCCCGCGGCCGTGAAGAACAGCACGAACGCCAACCCCAGACCGGCGAACAGCTGATCGACGAACGTCGCCAGGCTCACCTCGAGCTCGCCACCCGCCTGCGCCCCTGCACGCGCCCGGCGGGTGCTCGGCCGGAGATCGGGACCGGCGGCGGCTGCGCGGCGGTCCTCGCCCTCAACATTCGAAGAACTTGCTCGTGTTCACCAGCGTCAGCGGCTCGAAGTGCGCGAACGGCTGCGCGCCGCTCGGCCCCACGACCGTGCCCATCGCGATCGGCATGGCGATCTGATGGTTGCACTTGTGGATCTCCACGTTCCCCTGCACGGTCTGCACCGTCGCCCCGCCGAGCGCTTCGCGGACCTTCGTCGGGTCCGTCGAGGAGGCTTTGTCGATCCCCTGCGCGATCAGCTGGATCTGGTTGAACGCGTCGCCCGCCGCACCGCCGTTGGCTACGGTCGTGCCCAGCGCTTCGAGCTCATGCGAGAACGGCGTGTGGTAGATCGCCGCCGACGGGTAGTTCGTGTAGCCCTGCACGCCGACGGGGGGCTGGGACATGGTGTCGATCGTGCCGTAGTCCATGATCCCAAAGAAATTGGTCTTTTCGAACAGGCCCAGCGGCAGGCCCTGCTTGACGAGCGTGACCGTGTCTTCGGTGATCACCGTCGAGTACACCGCGTCCGGGTGCTCGGCGATCACCTTGTCGATGTAGGGCGTGTAGTCGGTGCCGCCGCTGGGCAGGTAGTCCTGGCTGACGATGCTCTGGCCGCTGTGCGCCATCGCCTGCCTGAACGCGGCCGTGACCTGATACCCGTAGCTGTAGTCCTCCGCGAGCACCGCAATCCGCTTCCACTGCGGGTGCGCCCGCATGTACGCCGCGGCGTTGCGGGCCTCGATCGTCGCGCTGGGGATCGTGTTGAACGCGTAGATCTGCGGGCCGCCCGCGAAGATCGTCGGGTCTGAGACGCCCGCGACGTAGATCACGTGACTGGGGTTGGCGACGAGCTGCTCGACGCTCTTGGCGACCGCGCTCGAGCACGTCCCCGCGAGGTATTTGACGTGGCTGCTCAGCACCAGGTCGCGCGCCTGGCTGACGCCGTCGGTCGGCGTGGCCTTGTCGTCGCGCACGATCAGCGCCAGCTTGTGTCCCAGCACGCCGCCCCGTTCGTTGACCAGCTTGACGGCCAGTTCCGCGCCTTTGACGTATTCCTGGGAGAACGTCGAGCAGAAGCCCGTCAGCGAGGCGAGGTAGCCGATCTTCACCGGCGCCCCGGCTGCCAGCTCCGAGCTCTGCGAGCCGGAGGACCCGCAGCCGGCGAGGGCGAGCGCCACGAGCGCCATTGCCGTCGTGGCGCCGGCCGGCCTCCTCATCGCGGCATCCCCCTTTTGTTGGCGGTGAAACATCGGGCTCTTCGCACGAACGATATCGCTATCTTGAACCGAACGCGGGCTTCCCGCTCCCGCTGAGCGACTCCCCCGGCGAGGGGTGCCCGGCAGGCGTGTGAAACGAGGGCATGACCTCCCGCGCGAACGCGGTCATCGAGGCGCAGACCTGCTCATGGGGCTGACCGACGTTGTGCCAGGAGGAGAACTGGTCGACGCCCAGCTCGGCGTAGCGCGCGAGCTTGGCGTGCACCTCCGGGGCGGTCCCGAACGCGATGTTCGCGTACATCTCCTCGAGCCCCGGCTCGTCCTCGCGGACGGCCTCGTCGACCACGTAGTCGCCGCCGCGCACGTGCTCCACGCCGCCGAGCTGCTGGTCGATGATGCGGTGGTTCATCAGCACGTAGCGCAGCACCTCGCGGCACTCCGCCTCGTCGGCGCCGACGAACGTCATGCGGTTGATGGCGAACTTTGTCTCCGACCGCTCGCGCCCGGAGTCGCGCAGCGCCTGCTCAAACGCCTCATACACGCCTTCGACCTGCGCGAACGGCTCGCGGAACGGGGCCGAGATCACGTCGCAGTCAAACCCCAGCTCGATCGCCCAGCGCACCGAGCGGGCCGACAGCGCCGCGAGCCACAGCGGCGGATGCGGCCGCTGCAGCGTCGGCGGCAGCACGGTCGCGTTGGGATAGGAGAAGAAGCGGCCGTCGTGAGCGTGCGCGGAGGGGTCGGTCCAGTGGTCGACCATGATCCGCAGGTGCTCGGCGAAGAACGCGCGGCTGTCGGCCTCGTCCATCTCCGTCTGGAACTGGCGCATCTGATAGGGCGAGGCGCCACGCCCGCAGGCCACGTCAAAGCGCCCGCCGCACAGCTGGTCGAGCTGCGCGATCTGGCCCGCCAGGCGCAGCGGATGGTGAAACGGCAGCACGAACACCGCCACGCCGAGCCTGATCCGGCTGGTGCGCGCCGCGATCGTCGCCGCCAGCTGCAACGGGTCCGGCGCGGCCAGGAAGCTCACGAGGTTCTGCTCGGTCAGCCAGATCCCGTCGTAGCCGAGCTGCTCCGCCAGCACCGCCTGCTCGACCATCTCCCCGTACAGCTCGCGCGCGGGCTTGGAGCGATCCCACCACTGGCCGGGGAGGAACAGGTAGAAGCGCATGGCCGTGGCTCAGCCGTTCCGGTGCCACGAGTCCGAGACACAAGCCGCTATGTTTCCGGGCAGCCCGAAAGGGAAATCAATGTTTATGATTGAGACCCGCGCCGATCTTAAGTATGATGACCATTCAGACATGGAATTCCCCTCTTAGGGAAGTCTCCAGGACAAGGAACAGGAAACCGAGTGCAATGCCCAGAACAAGTTCGAATACTTCCAAAAAATCAGACATAACGCAAGAGCCCGCCTGGTCGATCCCCAGCCTGCGTGAGCCGCGCTACTCGCAGTCGCTGGAGCGCGGGCTCGCGATCCTGGGCTGCTTCACCCCCCAGCGCCCCGTGCTGGGCATCGCCGACATCGCCGACGAGCTCGGCATGAGCCGCTCGACCACGCACCGCTACGTGATCACGCTCGTCGCGCTCGGCTACCTCGAGCAGGGCGCCTCGCGCAAGTACCGCCTCGGCCTGCGCGTGACCGACCTGGGCATGTCCGCGCTGAACTCCACCGGCCTGCGCGAGCACTCCCACCCCTACCTGGAGGAGCTGCGTCAGCGCACCAGCTACACCGTCAACCTGTCGGTGCTCGACGGCTCGGACATCCTCTACGTCGATCGCGCCCGCAGCTTCCGCCGCGGGCAGAGCAAGATCGACCTCGGCCTGCACCCCGGCTCGCGGCTGCCGGCGTACTGCACCTCGATGGGCAAGCTGCTGTTGGCCTACCTGCCCGAGCCCGAGCAGAAGGACCTGTTCTCGGAGATGAAGCTGACCAAGCGCGGTCCCAACACGATCACGAGCAAGAAAGCCCTGCGCAGCGAGCTCGACGAGGTCGCCGACGCCGGCTTCGCCGTCAACGACGAAGAGCTCGCGCCGGAGCTGCACTCGATCTCCGCGCCCGTGCGCAACGAGGCCCGCGAGGTCGTCGCCGCCGTGAACATGGCCGCGCACTCCTCGATGATCTCCCTCGAGGAGCTCGTCGACGCGCTCGGCCCGCACCTCGTCTCCACGGCCGATCGCATCTCGGCGCGGCTAGGCTTCCGCCGCGACGACGAGTCCTGAGGCGGGCTCTGGGCTGTGCTGGACGATCGGCGAGCGCATCTGATCGCCGATCGTCGGCGTCCTTACCGATCGGAGATCGGATGAGATCTCCGATCGGCCAGCACGCGTACGTAGTACGCCACGCTCCCTGCGTCCTTACCGATCGAAGATCGATGGGATCTTCGATCGGCCAGCATGCCCAGGAACCGTCCTAGAGCTTTGTTGCGTACTCTCTGGCGCCGATGACGGCCCGCTCGACGATCGCACTGCTCTGTGCGCCCCTGCTGGCGGTGGGCGTCGCGGCGTGCGGCACCACCACCGTCTCGACCAGCTCGTTCAAGGGCGAACAGCAGAAGGTCGCCCAGGCCGTGGCGAATCTGCAGAGTGCCGCCACGGCCTTGGAAGCAAAGAAGGTCTGCGGCGAAGACCTCGCCGCCGCCAAAGTTGCGCGACTGAACACCGCCTCCGGGGGCTGCAAGCAGGCGATCGAATCCCAGCTCAAAGAGATCGACAGCTTCGAAGCGACCGTCGAATCGGTTCAGATCAGCGGCGCCACGGCGACCGCTCGCGTCAAGGGCGTCAACGGGGGTAAGAAAGTCGTCCAGACGATGACGCTCGTCAAGGAAGGCGGCAAGTGGCGGGTCTCAGGAATCGGCTGAGCGCGCGGCCGGATCGAATCCGACCTTCTCAGCTCAGCTGAGAGCCTTGCCGTACTGCCGTTCGTAATAGGCGCGATAGTCGCCCGAGCGGATCGGCTCCCACCACCAGGCGTTCTCGCGATACCACGCGACGGTCTCCGCCAACCCGTCCTCGAACCGCACCCGCGGCGTCCAGCCCAGCGCGCGGACCTTCTCCGAGGACAGCGAGTAGCGACGGTCGTGGCCGGGGCGATCGCTGACGTGCTCGATCTGTGACTCCGACGCGCCCGTGAGCTCCACGATGCGGTGGACGACGTCGATGTTCGCCTGCTCGTCCGGCCCGCCCGCGTTGTAGACCTCGCCCGGCTCACCGTGCGCGAGCACGTGTCCGATCGCACGGGCGAAGTCGGTCGCGTGGATCCAGTTGCGCACCTGCATCCCGTCGCCGTACACCGGCAGCCCGTCGCCGTGCAGCGCGTTGAGGACCATCAGCGGAATCAGCTTCTCCGGGTACTGGTACGGACCGTAGTTGTTGGAGCCGCGCACGATGCTCGCTCCCAGCGCGTAGGTGTGGAAGTAGCCCTGCACGAGCAGGTCCGCCCCCGTCTTCGTGGCCGAGTAGGGCGAGGAAGGGCGCAGGGAACTCTCCTCGGTGAACGTGCCTACCTCGATCGAGCCGTAGACCTCGTCGGTCGATACCTGCACGTAGCGCAGCTCGCGCTCGCGTGCGGCCTCCAGCAGCACATACGTCCCCAGCGCATGGGTGCGCACGAACGCGTCCGGTTCGGCGATCGAGCGGTCGACGTGGGTCTCGGCGGCGAAGTTGACGATCGCCTCGGGCGCCCCCGCGTCGATCGCGGCGGCCACCGCCTCGGCGTCCTCGATCGCGCCGCGCACGAATCGGAACCCGGGCTCGGAGACGACGTCGTGGAAGTTCTCCTCGCGCCCGGCATACGTGAGCTTGTCGAGCACCGTCACCTCGTCGCCGTGCTCCCGCAGGCGCTGGCGCACGAACGTCGAGCCGATGAACCCGGCGCCGCCGCAGACCAGAAGTCTCATGCGCGCATCATCCCAGGGTTGGCGGCAGGGCTACGCCGTCGCGGACCCACCCTCAGGGCGAAGGATCCCGGCTCGCGCCGCCAGATACCCCGCCAGACCATCCTGCCAGGGCGGCATCGGCAGCACCTCGGCGCGTTCTGAGGCGAGCGCCGACCACGCCGGACGGGGGGCGGGGCGGGCCATCTGCTCGCTCGTGGCGGCCTCCACGCGGCAGTCCACCTCGGCCTGGCGAAAGACCTCCCGCGCGAACCCGTTCCAGGAGACCTCGCCCGTGCCGGTGAGGTGCACGAGGCCGTGCACCCCGCGCTCCAGCAGCCCCAGCAGGGCGGGCGCGAGGTGGCCCGACCAGGTGGGCGAGCCGATCTGATCGTCGACGACCTGCACCGCCTCGCGCTCGCCCGCCAGGCGCAGCATCGTGTCGACGAAGTTGCGGCCCGCGAGCCCGTACAGCCAGGCCGTGCGCACGACCGTGTGCTCGGTGGAGGCCGCGAGCACCTGACGCTCGCCCTCGAGCTTGGTCGTGCCGTACACCGAGCGCGGGCCGGTGGGGTCGGACTCCACGTAGGGCCGCGGACGCCCGGCGCCGTCCAGCGGTGGGGACCCGTCGAACACGTAGTCGGTGGAGACGTGCAGCAGCGGCGTGCCGAGCTTCGCCGCGCCGCGCGCGAGGTTGCCCGCGCCGTCGGCGTTGACCGCGTGGGCCAGATCCCGCTTGGACTCGGCGCCGTCCACGTCCGTCCAGGCGGCGCAGTTGACGCTCGCCTCGGGACGCTCGCGCTCGAACAGCGCATCCACAGCCGCCGCGTCGGTGATGTCAAGCTCGGGCAGGTCGACCAGCACCAGCTCGTGCCCCGCGCGCTCGGCCACCCGCCGCACGTCGTGGGCAAGCATCCCGTTAGCGCCAACTATCAGTATCCGCATTGACCTTGTGACACGATCGTAGGGCAAGACGGGCAAGGACGCAGGGAGCGTGGCGTACTACGTACGCGAGTGACTGAGGACGCCGATCCGGCGCCGCCATACGGTCGTGTCACAGGATCGAGATGTCGGAGTTGTCCCCGACCATGAACCGGTACGCCCGCGGCTGCCCCTCGGAGCGGCGCACGGTCACGTTGCGCCCCAGCAGCGAGGACTCCATGCGCCCGTCCAGGTCGCACACCGAGGAGCCGGCCAGCAGGATCGAGTGCTCGACCTCGGCGCCGGAGATCGCGCAGTTCTCTCCGATCGCCGTGTACGGGCCGACGTAGCAGTCGCGCAGCCGCGCGCCGGAGCCGATCACCGCGGGCCCGCGCACGGTCGTGCGCTCCAGCCGGGCGCCGGCCTCGATCACCACGCGCCCGTCGACCTGGGAGTCGATCAGCTCGCCGTCGTGGCGCTCGATCAGGTTGTCGAGGATCAGGCGGTTGGCCTCGAGCATGTCCTCCAGGCGGCCGGTGTCCTTCCACCAGCCGCGCACGACGTGCGGCTCCACGCGCAGGCCGCTGTCGAGCAGGTGCTGGATCGCGTCGGTGATCTCCAGCTCGCCGCGAGCGGAGGGCTCGATCGCGCGCGCGGCGTCGTGGATGGCGGAAGTGAACATGTACACCCCCACCAGCGCGAGGTCGGTAGCCGGCTGGGCGGGCTTCTCGACCAGCCGCACCACCGGACCCACGTCTCCGGGACGACCAGACTCGGCCGGCCCAAGCTCGGCGACGCCGAAGTTCTCCGGGTCGGGCACGGGCGTGAGCAGGATCAGCGCGTCCGGGCGGTGCTCGCGAAACGCCGCCACGAGGTCGGCGATCCCGCCCTGCAGCAGGTTGTCCCCCAGGTACATCACGAACGGGTCCTTGCCGAGGAACGGCTCGGCCGTCAGCACGGCGTGGGCGAGACCCAGCGGCTCGTCCTGGACGACGTAGGAGATCTCCACGCCGAAGCGCGAGCCGTCGCCGGCGGCCGCTTCGATCTCGGGCCCGGTCTCGGGCGCAATGATGATCCCGACCTGCTCGATCCCCGCGGCCGCCATCGCCTCGATCCCGTAGAACAGCACGGGCTTGTTGGCGACCGGCACGAGCTGCTTGGCGCTCGTGTGCGTGATCGGCCGCAGGCGCGTGCCCTTGCCGCCGGAGAGAATCAGGCCCTTGAGGTCCGCCATGCGTTGGCGGAGCCTAGCGTGCGGGTTGGCGCCTACGCGGCGACCGGCTCCAGCTCGATCTCCAGCGGCGCGTGGTTGGAGGGCTTGCGGCCCTGGCGGTAGGTGTGGTTGACGTCGCAGCGCGTCACGTACGGCGTCAGGTGCTCGCTCGCCAGCGCGAGGTCGATGCGCAGGCCGTAGTCGCGCGCGTAGTGGCCGTCGCGCTGATCCCAGCAGGTGTAGCCGCGCTCGCCCGGGTGCAACCGCCGGTAGACGTCCACCAGCTCGCCCTCGGCGATGATCTCGCGCACGCTCTCGCGCTCGGCGGCGCCCGTGTGCGAGGAGTCCTGCAGCCACTCCGGCTCGTACACGTCCTGGTCGGTCGGCGCGACGTTGAAGTCGCCGGTGATCAGCATCGGGCGCTCCTGCTCGCCGTAGACCTGGCGGGCGATCGCCTCCAGGAACGCGAGCTTGGCCTCGGCGTCGTCGGTCTCCTCCAGCGAGCCGGCGGGCACGTACACCGAGCTGATCGTGAGGCCGTTGAGCGAGACCTGCAGCCAGCGCCCGGCGGCCATGGCGTGGTCGTGGTCGAGCGCGAGGCTGCGCCGGTCCACCTCGTGATCGGCGCGCACCAGGATCGCCACGCCCGCGCCGCCCCGTCCGCAGCTGTGCTGCGCCTCGTAGCCGAGGTCGCGCAGCTGCCCGTAGGGGAAGCGATGGTCCGGGCAGCGGGTCTCCTGCAGGCAGACGACGTCCGGCTGCTGCTCGCTCAGCAGCTCGACCAGGCGCGGCCAACGTGCGCGGATCCCGTTGACGTTCCAGCTCACGACCCTGATCTTGTTCTCCGTCATGTCTGTCGCCGTCTCCCTGGTGTCTGTTCTCATGACCGCTGATGACCTCATGTGACGCTCTTATGACTCCGTGTAAAACCTCGTCTTACATCAAACAAGGGTAGGGATGGCAGGGAGATGCGCATAGAGACCGAACGGCAAATGTCGGAGAGCCTGGTTAGACGCTTTGGACACTGCTTGTTCTTGATTCTCATGGACAGTTGAGATGGGAGATGTACTCATCTATTGACAGCCCGGCGGACAGCTCGGCACCCCCGATTGGACGCGCCGTCCGAAGCAACGCCTAACGTCAAAGGCGTGTTCGTGAACGAACTCCAAGACGGCACCGAGATCGACCAGGTGCTGCTGGTGCGCGAGGCCGAGCGCCGGCAGCGGCGCGACGGCGGGGACTACCTGCGGCTGCGCCTGGGCGACCGCACCGGCGCGGTCGTGTCGATGGTGTGGGAGGAGCCGGTAGGCGAGATCGAGGAGCTGGCGCGGGCGGGCGAAGCGGTGCGCGTGCGCGGCCGCTACACCGTGCACCCCCGGTTCGGCCCGCAGATCAACCTGCGCGGGCTGGAGGCGCCGGCACCCGGGAGCTACGCGCCGGAGGACCTGCGCGACGGTCCGGCGCACACCGTGGAGCAGCTGGAGGCGCAGCTGCGCGAGCTGCTGCAGACCGTCCGGCGGCCGCACCTGCGCGAGCTGCTGGAGCGGCTGATCGGCGAGGAGTCCGAGCTGTGGGACGCCTACCGGATGGCGCCCGCCGCCAAGCACTACCACCAGGCCTATCCCCACGGGCTGCTCGAGCACTGCCTGAGCGTCGCCCAGGCGGTCAGCGCGACCAGCGCGACGTTCCCGGGAATCGACCGCGACGTCGCGGTCACGGGCGCGCTGCTGCACGACGTCGGCAAGCTCGAGGCCTACACCGAGACTCCGGGCGCGATCGACCTCACCGACGCCGGTCGCCTGCAGGGCGAGATCCCGCTCGGCTACTACCGGGTTCGCAGGACGATCGAGGAGATCGAGGGCTTCCCCGCCGAGCTGGCACAGGCGGTGACCCACGTCATCCTGTCCCATCACGGCTCCCTGGAGCACGGCAGCCCGGTCGTCCCGTGCACGCGCGAGGCGACGCTCGTGCACATGATCGACAACCTCGGCGGGCGCTTGGGCAGCTTCGACCGCCTCGAGAAGGAGCTCGCGCCCGGAAAGCGCTGGTCGGCATATGACCGGGCGCTGGAAGGCAGCGCGTTCTTCGCCGGATCACCGGCAGACGAGCCCGGCGAGAGCGACGCGCCGGAGAGCCTGCCGACTGGTCAGTTCTCGCTCGAAGTCCCGGGCGAGGCTCCCCACCGCGCGCAGACGCAGGTCGCGCGCGCGGGCGCGCCCGCGCGCGAAGCTGCCTGACGGCGATCAGCGGGTCCGCGAAAGACCGCAAATAGCGGGCGCAGCGCCGCGCGGACGCGAGCCTCCCACCGTCGGGTCGTATCTTTCAAAGTGAATGGGTCCGCGTCAAGACATCCGGTGGCCTGAGGCGGCCGCTCCGCGGCGTCAGACGCCACCCACGATGCTCGACGTGCAACCAGCACGCCTGCGCTCGCGTTCGGCGTCTGCCATCCACGGCCCGACCCCCTCAGTCCACCACCTCCCTTAACGCGAACCCTATGGCCAAGGACACCGAGAAGCTGATCCGCCAGCTGTCGCTGATCTCCTACCTGATGGCCGAGCGCCGGCCCGTCACGGCGCTGGAGATCCGGCGCGACGTCGAGGGCTACAGCGGCATGAACGAGGACGCGTTCGCGCGGCGCTTCTACGCGGACCGCTCCGAGCTGGAGTCGCTGCGCATCCAGCTGACCGTCGAGCGCCCCACCGACGGCGCGGCCGAGCAGGAGAACTACTCGCTGCGACCCGAGAACTTCCACCTGCCGCCGATCGCCTTCTCCGACGAGGAGCTCGCGGCGCTGCAGACGGCGCTGAGCCTGCTCGACGGCGAATTCGCCTACGCCGAGCCGCTGCGGCTGGCGCTGCAGCAGATCACCTGGGGGCGCCCCAGCCCGCTGCGCGCGCCCGAGCAGCGCTCGGTCGCGCTGGGCATCACGGCCTCGGCCGGCGGGCACGAGCTCTCGGCGCGCCTGGCGAAGGTCGAGACGGCGATCTTCCGCAACAAGACGATCGTGTTCGACTACTACACGATGGAGCGCGACGAGACCGGCCCCGTCGCGTCGACCCCTACCACCTGCTGTTCCAGGGCGGGCAGTTCTACCTGCTCGGACACGCGCACGAGCGCCAGGCGATCCGCGTGTTCCGCCTGTCGCGCATCCGCGGCAAGGTCTCCTACGCGACCAAGGCCGAGCACGACTTCCGCCGGCCCGAGGACTTCGACCCGCGCGCCTACGCGCGCCGCGCCGACTGGCAGCTCGGCGACGCGGTGGACCTCGCCGAAGTGCTCGTCTCCGCGCGGATCGCGTGGCAGGTCGAACGTCACTTCGGTCGTTACGGTGAGATCAGGGTGTCGGGCGAAGAGACAGCCGGCGAGGACGCAGCGGCGCGTGCAGGGCGCCTTGAGGCAGCACACGCGAGTGAGGGCGACGTCGTGTTCGCCACCGACTACTCCAGCCCGCGCACGATCGTCGCCTGGGTGCTCGGCCTGGGCGCCAACGCGCGACTGCTCGGCCCCGACTCGCTCACGCACGAGCTGGACCGGCGCCTGGAGCTGCTGTGGGAGCGCCACGGCGAGGGCTTCCACGACGCCGCGGCGGCTGTCAAGACGACGCGCGAGTCCTCGTCCTCGTCGTCATCGTCCTCCTCGCGGGCCGCGGCAAAGCGCTCTGACGCGCGCGGACACGAGGACACCGCGATCAGGCCCGAGCGGTTCGCGCGCCTGGTCACGCTGGCGAGCATCCTGATCCACGCCGGGCGCGCCGGCGAGCCCGTGTCGATCGCAGACGTGTGCGAGCGGCTGCAGATCAGCGTGGAGGAGCTGCACGAGGACGTCAACGTCCTGAACGTCGTCAACTTCGGCGGCGGCTCCTACGTGCTGTATGCGGAGATCCTCGAAACCGCGGAGGGCGTCGGCACGATCGAGGTCGACCCCGAGCCCTACAGCGACAACTTCGACCGCCCCGCGCGCCTGCTGCCCGTCGAGGGCAAGGCGCTGGTCGCGGCGATCGACCTGATCGGCGAGCACATCCCCGAGGGCTCGCTCACCAGCGCGCGCGAGAAGATCGTCGCCGCCCTCGGCGAGGACCCGATGGAGCAGGGGCTGCAGGTCGCCCACGCCGCCAGCGACGACGCCGACCTCGCGCGCCTGGTCTCGACCGCGATCGTCGAGCACCGGCTGATCGAGCTCGAGTACTTCAAGGAGAACGAGAACGAGATATCCCACCGCACGGTCGAGCCCTACGCGCTCACCAACGGACGCGAGGGGTGGTACGTCGCCTGCTTCGACCCCGAGCGCGACGGCGTGCGCCACTTCCGCCTGGACCGGATCAAGCGCGCGGAGATCTCCGACGAGAAGTTCGAGCCCCGTCCCGAGGTCGACCCCGCCGCCGAGGTCGACGGCTGGCTGCGCACCGGCGAGGTGCAGGCCTCGCGCACCGCGCGCGTGTGGGTCTCCCCCGAGCGCGCCCGCTGGGCGCGCGAGGCACGCCGCGTCGTCTCCGAGCGCGCCGACGGCTCGGTCGTCGTCGAGCTGAGCTTCGCCGGCGTGGACTGGCTCGTGCGCGAGATCCTCAAGGAAGCCGGCGACGCCGCGGTGCTGGAGCCTGCCGATGCGCGCGAGGCGGTGCTGGCGGCCGTCGGGCGGCTCCGCGACGGTGGGGCAGTGGCGACCGCCGCTTAGAGCTACCGCGAGGTAATTCGGCATGAGCGCTTGTCGCTTTTTCCCTCGTGTCCGGCCGGCGCGGACGGATAGGCTGCCCGCGTGAGCCGGCGCAAGCAGATCGAGATATCCGCGGAGGAGGTCGCTGCGTTCCTGGCGCAGGAGCGCACGGTCACGTGCGCGACCGCCGGACCACGGGGATGGCCACATCTGATGCCGCTGTGGTACGTGCTGCGCGACGCTCCCGCCGGAGAGGTGGGACCGCGCGTGTGGGCGTGGACGTACGGGCGCTCGCAGAAGGTGCGCAACCTCGAACGCGACCCCCGCGCGACGTTGCAGGTCGAGGCGGGCGAGGAGTACGCGCAGCTGCGCGGCGTGATGCTCGAGTGCGAGGTCGTGATCCACCGCGACCTCGCCACGGTCGCGCCGCTGGGCGAAGCGATCCTCCTGCGCAACTCGGTTCCGCGCGGTGAGGAGCCGCCCGCGGAGATGCCCTCCGACGCGCGCGCCGCCGTGGACGCCCAGGCGGCTAAGCGAGTCGCCCTGGAGTTCGTGGAGCGTCGCCGCGCGAGCTGGGATCACCGCAAGCTGGGCGGGACGTACTGAGCAACACCGCGGTCCAGCGAGCCACGAGGTCGGCGGAAGGCTCGTAGCAGCTCCGAGGCAAGAGTTGTGCACTCATGTTTCTGTCTCGAGCACGCTTTCCTCCATTCGCGGAGAGTCGGCCAGATGCAGCGGGAAAGTGGAAACTCCGAGAAACACAATGTCAAGCTTGGCCAAGTCGACGTGCTCGACTTGCCGGCAAGCACCCGCGGTCCGCGCATACTTCGACCTTACAACTGTCGATGTCTCAGAATGAGACATACGGAGGGACGAGCTTATGTCTAGAACGAAGACGAATCTGTCCGCTATTCTGGTGCTCCTAGCTCTATTGACGCCTTTTGACTGCGTGGTGGCGAGCGCACCGGCCTCTGCTCAGGGGGTCTCCTATTGCGTACCGGTGACGATGAATGGCGGTTTCAACGAGAACGGGTGTGGGGCGGCCATGGGGACGACCTGGGCCCGGGCCTATCCGGGACCGGCCGGCAAATTGACCATATGTTTGAAAGTGCAGGCGAACGGCACCTACAGCAGCAGGGACTGTAGTACCACAGGCGGAGGAAAAGAATGGGAAATCCTCACTTCGACTTTGCCGGTGCCACCGGCCAGAGGCAACATGGGTGCAGCGACCGTGAGCAGTACGATCGGTGGCACCTCGGTTGAAGTCAAGTGCAGTAAAGGGCTGTTTGAATCGCAGCCAAAAGAGACGGGCTTATCGTCAGGTGGGTTAATGGAACTGAAAACCTGTGAAGTGGCCAAACCGGCCAACTGCACTGTGGCTGAACCGATCAAGACCGAATTCAACGGCCAACTCGAAGAAGCTGAAAAAAAAGTGTTAAACAAGCTCACTGGCAGTAAAGCCGGCGAAGAACTCGGCGAAATCTCGTTCGTGGGCGGAAGCTGCGCGATTGCGGGAACGACGAAACTCAAAGGCACCCAGAAATGTGGGTTCGACAGCGAAATCGAATTACTCAAGTTAGAACATGAAGTGATTTGCAAAAAAACCGGCAGCAAATTGACGCTGGGAGCAGAACCTGCCTCCTACGCCGGTACGGCGAGCAAAGTATTAACCAAGGTCGAAGAAGCCGAGGTGACCTGGGAGGACTTTGGATAGCTCCAGCGCCATCGTCAACGTGACCCAGTCGATGGCTCACTGCTGACGTGGATTCGCCGGCGTCGTCCACAGCTGACGGCGCCGGCGTCCGTCACCCTGACGTGGAGCAGTCCGACGGCGCCACCTACGGCAGCAACCGATGCGGCCCGCGATACAGGAACGTGACCTCGCGCACGTTGTCCTGCCCCAGCAGCTGCATCAGCAGCCGCGTGAGCCCGAAGCCGAAGCCACCGTGGGGTGGGGCTCCGTAGCGGAAGAAGTCGAGGTAGTAGGAGATCGGGCCGGGGTCGACCTGCTTGTCGGCGGCCTGGGCGAGCAGGACGTCGTGGCGGTGCTCGCGCTGGGCGCCGGTCGTGAGCTCCAGGCCCCGCCAGAGCAGGTCGAAGCTGCGCGTGAGCGTCGGATCGTCGGGGTGGCGCATGTGGTAGAAGGGCCGCACGGTCGAGGGGTAGTCGGTGACGAACGCGAACTCGTGGCCGTGCTTCGCCGCCACGAGCGCGGACAGCGCCCGCTCGCTCGGGGGATCGAGGTCGTGCTCCGGGCCGGGGACCGACTCATGGCCCGAGGCGCGCAGCATCTCCTTGGCGTCCGCGAGCGTGATCCGCGGGAAGGGCACGCTGGGGACGATCACCTCGGCGCCGAACGTCCGCTCGATCTCCTCGCCGTGCTCGGCCTTGACTACACCGAGCACGTGCGCGAGCCAGCGCTCCTCGAAGGCCATCACGTCCTCGTGGGAGTCGATCCAGGCGATCTCCACGTCGACGCTCGTGAACTCGGTGTCGTGACGGGAGGTGAACGACGGGTTCGCGCGGAACACCGGGCCGATCTCGAACACGCGTTCGAAGCCGCCGGCGATCGCCATCTGCTTGTAGAACTGCGGCGACTGCGCCAGGTAGGCGGTCGTGTCGAAGTACTCGACCTTGAACAGCTCGGCGCCGGACTCGCTGGCGGAGCCCATCAGCTTGGGCGTGTGGATCTCCACGAAGCGCTCGGCGCGCCAGAGCTCGCGCATGGCGTGCTCGACCGTGGTCTGCACCTCGAACATCAGCCGCCGGTCGGGGCGGCGCAGGTCGAGGTAGCGCCAGTCGATGCGCTTGTCCAGGGCGGAGTCGGGCGCGATCGGCAGCTCGGGCTCGGCGAGCGAGTCCACGTGCAGCTCCTCCAACCGCAGCTCCAGCCCGCCGAGGTTGACGCGCTCGTCGGCGACGACGCTGCCGGTGACCGTCACGGCCGACTCGGGCGTGAGCGCGGAGACGGCCTCGTTGAGCGGGCTCGACGGATCGTCCTTGCCGAGCACGACCTGCACCGCACCGGCCTCGTCGCGGATCACGACGAACTGCACGCGCTTCTGGTCGCGAATCGCCTGCACCCAGCCGCGCACGCTCGCGCGGGCGCCGACCTTGGCGGGCAAGTCGGATGTCGGAGTCCTGTCCACGGGAGGGGACCTTATATGGGGTGGCGTTCTTTGGGCGATGCGGCCAGGCAGCTTTGCGCGCAAGCACGCCGACGCTGACGCCGATCAATGTCGCACCGACACGACAGTCGTTGATCCGGTTGGAGCGCCATGTCGTAAACGCGTCGCCCCATCCCGCCGAGAGTACGCTATACTGGCGGAACTATGACGGCATCACACGACAGCATTACGACATGGATGAGAGGAGGTTCGGGTGTCGGGACTCGTTCTTGACAAGGAGCAGCAGGAACTCGCCGACCTTGAGCAGATGATCAGCGATGCCCTAGCCAAGCTTCGCGACGACATGGAAGTGGTTGCGGGAGATTCGAGCGTCGCTGCCGTCGATGACGCTTGTGTCCAGCGGTGGGTCGAAACTGCCCGACGCTTGTCCGTGCAGGTAAGCAACGATCTGCCGCCGCAGCTTGAGTCGGAGACGGTCGCAGAGATCCGCGGAATCATCATCAACCTGCTCGATGAGCTTGAACGGATGGACGATGCTCGCCCCCTTGACGCCATCGACCAGTTCTTTGTGCAGTCGGAGGCGATCCGGCACATCTTGCGCGACGCGCTTGATGAGCATGTCGGATGCCGTGACGACGACGCGCAACCCCTGGTCCAGTACCTTCAGCAGGCGCTGCCAAGGGTCACGCAAGCCGACCAGGCTCGACTTGCCGGGATGTCAACTCGGCATTTGCAGCGGCTCGGCAAGGAGGGCGGCACACCGCCATACCAGCTTGTGCTGGCGGTACGGCTGGTCAAGCTGCTCAGGTACGTGTGGAACCCGGAGGGCGTCGTTGCGTGGTTCCATCGAGAGCGCAAGGAGCTGGATGGACACGCCCCGATCGACCTGGCAGGCGATCCCGGTTTTGAAGGGGTGCTCCTTCGTCTGGCGAGGCAGGGCAGGGCACAGCATGGCGCCTGAACCGAAACCGGCAGCGATTCACATCAGCACAATCGCACACCGCTACTCGAGCTACGACACGCCGTTTTGGGTGCGCGAGAACACTCAGGACGGGCGTTGGCACTCGCACGGCAACGGACCGACGCAGTACCTGTCCCAAAGCACCGATGGGGCGTGGGCCGAGCTCATTCGCCATGAGGAGTTGACGACCGAGGACGAGGTCGCAATGGTCAGCGTCTCGATGTGGGCGGCGAGGATCGAGCAGGGGATGATCGCGAACTACGGGTCGTTTGAGGTCGCGGAGGACGCCGGCTTCGACCCCGACGCCCTGGTCGATGAGGATCATGGGCGCTGTCGGCGCGAGGCCACCCGGTTGCAGAGACTCGGTTTCGCCGGGGTCATCGCCCCAAGCGCCGCCCTCCCCGGAACCACGAACTTGACCATCTTTGGGCCGAGGATGGCCTCGACGTGGGACCGCGCTCACCTGCTGGCGTCGTCGATCCCAGCAACGATCATCACCAAGGGTGCCCCACCGCCAGGGTTGCTCGCCAGGGTTCGCAAGATCGGTGAGCCTCATACTGGCCTTGTCGCGTACAGAGCTGCGCGGGCCGAGAAGACCCGCAGCAACCCTGACGATCCATGAAGCACGCAACGGTCCGCCCGGACTGAGCAGTCATCACCGGCCGCCGTTCGGGCCGGCCGAGTCCGGGCGCTTCTCAGGTGGCGTCCGCGGGCGCCAGCGTGACCTCGACGGCGAGCTCGTCCGACTCGACGCACTCGAGCTGCTCGATCGCGCCCGCGGCGAGCAGATCGCCGAGACCCAGCTGCAGCGCGCCCAAGCGCTGGGGCGTGTCGTGCACGCGCACCAGGCGCACGGGCGCGCGCATCGGGCGCTGCGCTTGCGACTTGGCCTTGCGCACCTCCCCTAGCACCTCAGCGGCGACCGCGAGCGCCGCCTCCTCCTCGGCGGCGACCCCGGCCTCGCCGTCGCGCTCCAGCTCGCCGCGGAGCTCCGCGGCGTCGGGCCAGGAGGCGAGATGGATCGAGCCCGGCTGCCACCACGACCACACCTCCTCGCACACGAACGGCAGGAACGGCGCGAACAGGCGCTGAAACACCGACACCGACAGGCGCAGCGCGCGGCTGACGGAGGCCGCGCCCTCGGGGTCCCCGGCGGAGTCATAGCGCCGCCCCTTGACGAGCTCGAGGTAGTAGTCGCAGAACCACCAGAACCGCTCCTCGGTGTGCTGCAGCGCGCGCGCGTAGTCGTAGGACTCAAAGGCCGCGGTCGCGTCCTCCACGACCACAGTCAAGCGTGCGATCAGCGCGCGGTCCAGGGGGCTGGTGAGCACCTCCCCCTGGGGCGGCAGGTCGGCGAGCGCGAACTTGGACGCGTTCAGCAGCTTCACCGCCAGGCGCCGGCCGACCTTCATCTGCTGGGCGTCGAACGCCGTGTCAGTGCCCGGGCGCCCGTTGGCCGCCCAGTAGCGCACGGCGTCGGCGCCGTGCTCCTCCAGGAGGTGCATCGGCGTGAGCACGTTGCCCTTGGACTTGGACATCTTCTTGCGGTCGGGGTCGAGCACCCAGCCCGACAGCGCGGCCACGCGCCACGGCAGCGCGTCCGCCTCCAGGTGCGAGCGCAGGATCGTCGTGAACAGCCAGGTCCTGATGATGTCGTGGGCCTGCGGGCGCATGTCCATCGGGAACACCCGCCCGAACAGGTCGGGGTCCTCGCCGGCCAGGCCGGCGATCTGGGGCGTCAGCGAGGAGGTCGCCCACGTGTCCATCACGTCGGGGTCGCCCGCGAACCCCCCGGGCTGCCCGCGCTGCTCGGGGGCGTATCCGTCGGGCACGTCGGTGGAGGGATCGACCGGCAGCCGCCCCGCCGCGGCAGGGATCGGCTGCTCGTAGAGGACCGCCCCGGAGTGATCGAGCGGATACCACACGGGGAACGGGACCCCGAAGAAGCGCTGGCGGCTGACGCACCAGTCGCCGGTGAGCCCGTTGACCCAGTCCTCGTAGCGGGCGCGCATGTACGGGGGATGCCACTGCAACTCGCGTCCACGCGCGAGCAGCTCCTCGCGGTGCTCGACCGTCTTGAAGAACCACTGGCGGCTCGTGACGATCTCGACGGGGCGCTCGCCCTTCTCGAAGAACTTGACCGCGCGCGTGACGGGCTCGGGCTCGCCGATCAGCTCGCCCGACTGCTCGAGCAGCTCGACGATGCGCCGGCGCGCCTGGTTGACGCTGCGCCCGCGCAGCTCCTCGTAGCTGGCTCGCGCGCGCGCCACGTCGGCGGACTCCCAGCCGGGCTCGCCCCAGGGCACCTCGCGCAGGCGCCCGTCCTCGCCGAGCACCGCGCGCACCGGCAGGCTCAGCTCGCGCCACCAGGTCACGTCGGTGAGGTCGCCGAACGTGCACACCATCACCAGGCCCGTGCCCTTGTCGGGCTCGACCAATGGATGCGAGAGCACCGGCACGCGCGTGCCGAACAGCGGCGTCAGCGCCTCGCCGCCGACGAGCCCGCTCCAGCGCGTGTCCTCGGGATGGGCGAGCAGCGCCACGCACGCGGGGATCAGCTCAGGGCGAGTCGTCTCGATCAGGACGTCTCCGACGCCGGGCTCGTTCGACGTCTCGCCGGCCGGCCGGCCCTCGGCGGGCGCGCCGCCGTCACCGCCGGTCGCCCGGCCGAAGCGCACGCGGTGCATCGCCCCGGGTCGCTCGCGGTCCTCCAGCTCGGCCTGGGCCACGGCCGTCTGGAAGTCGACGTCCCACAGCGTCGGCGCCTGCAGCTGGTAGGCCTCGCCACGGGCGAGCAGGTCCAGGAACGAGCGCTGGGAGATCCGCTGGGCGACCCGGCCGATCGTCGTATAGGTCATCGACCAGTCGACCGACAGGCCGAGCGTGCGCCACAGCGCCTCGAACGCCTGCTCGTCGGTCTCCGTCAGCGTCAGGCACAGCTCCACGAAGTTGGGACGCGAGATCGACACCGGCTCCTTCGCGGAGGGCTCCGCGGGAGGCGTGAACTCGGGGTCGTAGTCGACCGACGGATCGCAGCGCACGCCGTAGTGGTTCTGCACGCGTCGCTCGGTCGGCAGGCCGTTGTCGTCCCAGCCCATCGGATAGAACACGACCTTGCCGCGCATCCGCTGGTAACGGGCGATCAGGTCGGTGTGGGTGAAGGAGAACACGTGCCCCACGTGCAGCGACCCGCTGACGGTCGGCGGGGGGGTGTCGATGGAGAACACCTGCTCGCGCGGAGCGGAGCGATCGAAGCGATAGACGCCGTCGCGTTCCCACGCCTCGCTGCACTTCGCCTCCAGCCCGTCGAGCGTCGGGCGCTCGGGGACGTTCGGCGATGGCGAGGAGCAGGAGCTATCCCGCGAGTTGAGGTGCTGCTGGGAGGTCTGCTGCTGGGAGGACAAGCTGGGGATCGTATCCCAGCCGTTGCTCACGTTCCGCGCGATGTGTGGGGCAGTAGACGCCACGAACCTCGTCGTCGGGCAGGCCGTACGCGAGCCACTCCTCCCCACGCCAGTCGAACTGGAAGAACCCCGCGCGCACGACGCCGAGCTCCAGCTCGCGCCGCCAGGCGCCCGCCACCGGGGCTCAGCGCTCGTGCACGCGCACGACGTTCGACGCGCCCGTCGCGTACGGGTAGTCGGCTTCGGCTTCGCTGAGCGCGCGGAAGCGATAGTCGACCGGACCGGGGAACTTGAACGGTAGGAGTCGCGATACCGGCCCCTGCGATTCGCCCGGACCACGTCGAACTCGATCCACGCCCCGCCCGGCGAGCGCGCCTCGAGCACCAGCTGCTTGCCGCCGTGCGGCATCGGCCCGCCCAGCAGCGCGCCGGTGAAGTGGATGGTGTGGCCGACGCTCGTCGTGCGCGGGCTGACGCTCAGCCTCACCCCTGCTCGCACGGCCAGGCCGAGCGTGCGCGTCGCCACCGGCAGCACGTCGCCGACGTGGGCGCGGTAGGCCAGCCGGATCGTGCGCGAGGCTCGCGCTGCCCGCGACCCTGACCTCAAAGCGCCCGTCCGTCCCCGTGTGCGGGCACGCGATCGCGACGGACTTCGCGCCCGTGATATGCGGAGGTCGCGGTGCAGTCGATCGGCGCACCCGCGATCGGCGCTGCCGCCCGGCCCGTCAGCCGGCCGGCGATCGTCGTGCGCGTGGCCATAGGCGCTCGCGACCCGCGCCCGCCCGTACCCGCTCCAGCCAGCGCTCAAGGTCGCCTGCGTGGAGGCGTTCCTCCCGTTCGGCGCCCCCGGACCGGGGGCGGGTTGGAGACGGTGATCTCGCGGTCGAGCACGGGCGCCGAGTTGCCGGCGGCGTCGATCACGCTCACGATCAGGTGGTGCGCGCCGTCGCTCACGCGCGTCGTGTCCAGCGGCACGTCCACGCTCACCGCTCGCGTGCACGGCTGCACGTACAGGAACGCCGGCCTGCCGTCCGCTCGTGCCCCCCACGTCGCGGCAGCGCCCGCCGTCTTCGTCCACCACCGTGCTCTGCACGACCTGGCCGTCCACCGCTGAACACCGCCTCGTACACGCCCGCTCCGGGATCGCTCGCGTCGAATGCCACGTCGCTTGTGCCGTGTACCGCAGGCGCAGTCGCCAGTTCGCCGCTGACGTTGCTTGCGGTTGGGCCGGCGGTCTGTTCGAGGACGATGTCGGCGGCGTAGAGATATACGGCGGCGGCGTAGCCGTTTGCGTCGCCCGCGCCAGCTTCGCAACTATGGCCTTCATCCCCACCGCAGGAAGCGATCAGTAGAGATGCGAGCCCAGATGACCGCCCGGTACAACAACAGGTTGGCTTGCGAGAGGGCTGTCCGATGATCCCTTCTCCGTTGCAGCCCAATGTATAGAACATTGATCAAAGGCATCAGATTCAGTCGGTCCCGCAGCCAAAACTGATAACTCGCACCGCCGACGCCGCCGCCTCCGTTATCCCCAGCACGCCACAGTGTTGCCTCGGTAACTTGTCTCGCCGGCAGGAGGTGCAAAAGCCCATAAGGCCTTGTCGGCCGCCACGCCGTGTTTCGCTGCATCTCCAAGCTCCGCCATCAGAGCGCCGCCGGTAAAACAGGTGTTCGTTGCATGGTCGAAGCCGCTGCCAACTTCCGATCCCGCTCCACCCGTCCGTCGGCGCAACAGCCCCCGTGGGCGTCCTGCACGAGTACACGTGATACTCCGCCAGCCGCCGCGTCGCTCGCGCACATCAGCGCGACGAACCCGCGCCGCCCAGCACCGCGATGCAGCCATCCCAGCGGAATCTGTTCTGAACCATCTTCACCTACTGTCGCTCCGAGACCTGTTCAGACCCCCCTGCGAATTGTTCCAGTCCTTCGCGCCCACGCGACACCAACCGCTGCGGTAAGCGGCGCCTGCAGCAAGCCGATGCAACGACTGGCTATGGCTTCCCCAGCAAAAGCACGCCCGACCCGCAGCAACGTCACACGGAGAACCCGATCGGCAGTCCTGCCAGGCCGTAGATGCCCATGATGCTCTCGTACTCGGCCTCCCCATCGAGCGCGCAGCCCGCGCATCCGCTGCGCCAGGAACGTCAGCGCCTCCTCCAGCTCCGCCGCGCGAGGTTCGCGCCCACGCAGTAGTGCACGCCCGCGCCGAACGTCAGCGCCCGCGCACGACCGCGGTCGGCCGCGATGTCGAACGCCTCGGCGCGGCCCTCCTCGGCGTCGCGATGTCGCGGTTGGCGGTGAACGCGCACACCATCACGATCGTCCCCTCCGGGAAGGTCACGTCGCGATAGGTCGACCTCCTCGGTCGTGATCCGCGCGGTGAACGGCGTGATCGGCTCATACCGCAGCGCCTCCTCGACCGCCGCCCGGCCAGCGTCGGGTCCTTCACGCAGCAGCTCCCACTGCTCGGGGTGTTCCGCCAGCAGCCTGACCGCGTGCGCGAGCTGGCTCTGGCTCGTATCCACCCCGCCCACCAGCACGTTGAACACGAGGTTGATGCACTCCACGTCGACAGCCTCTCGCCGCGCCTCCATCCGCCGCGATCAGCGTCGAGATCAGGTCGTCGCCGCGGATCCTCCCGCCGCGCGCGCACCAGCGCCTCGGCGTACTCGTAGAACTCCTCGCACCGCCCGCTCGATGCCCGCGCGCTCGCTGGCCATGCTCGCCGCGTCGAACTGCCGCTGAATCCAGTTCGACCAGTGGTGCAGCCTCGGCGCGTCCTCGAGCGGCGCGCCCATCACCCGTCGCGATCGTCTGCGACGGATACGGCTTCGCGAACGCCTCCACGAACTCGCACCTGCACCGTCGCCGCGTCGCCCGCCCGTGCCCGTCGCGGACGCGTCTGCGCGAGCAGTTCCTCCAGGAACCCCCGCATCGCCGGCCGGTAGCGCTCGCACCGCGCGCGGCGACAGCGCGGGGTTGACGAGGCTGCGCAACCGCGTGTGGTCGGGACCGTTGACGTGCAGGATGTTGCGCCGCATCTGCTCGTGCAGCGGCCCCTCGCTGCACGTCGAATATCTCGGCGATCTTCATCCCCGGGAAGGTCGCCGCGCGCGTGCGCAAGAAGAACTCGCCCGACTCGCGGTCGAGCACGATGTAGCCGAACGGCCCGGGCGCGAGCCAGCCCTCGCGCGCGCACTCGCGCATCGCCGCGTGAAAGCGCTCCCCGCGCAACGACAGATCGGTGTAGTCGAACGCCGCGAGCTCCAGCTCGGTAACGAGGGTCATGGCCATCATCGCTGCGTGCCGACGGCTACTTCTTGGGGCTGACCGCCTGCTTCACGACGCGCCCGCCGTGAACTTCGGCGCCTTCGAGGCTTTGATCTTCACGCGCTCGCCCGTGCGCGGGTTGACGCCCTGACGCGCGGCGCGTTTGACGACCGAGAACTTGCCGAAGCCCGGTGATGCTCACCTCGTCGCCTTTTTTCAGCGTCTTCGTGACGGTGGCCAGCAACGACTCGACCGCGCGGCCGGCGTCCGCCTTTGAGAGATCGCTGTCGGCGGCGATCGCCTCGACCAGCTGGGACTTGTTCATGGACGGATTCCTTTCGATGTGTGGACGTGCAGCCCGAGGGCCACGACAGAAGGCGCGAACCCTACCGCTCCTGCATGCGGCGCAACTGCTCGCCCGTCACGCGCAGACCCTCCTGCGGGTCGCCGCGGGTGTCCGATCGCCGCGGTCAGGCCCGGGGAGGAACGTGTTCGTGCCGTAGCGCGCCGGCGAGATCGGCGCTGAGATCAGTCCGTTCGCGAGCATCCAGCTCGACATCGCCGCGACGTTGCGCGCCTGCAGCGTGCCGAACGGCACGGCGCCGCCGTCGTCGAACAGCGGCAGGTAGGCCCGCAGCGACGCGCGCGTGAACTTCGCCTGCAGCGTCGGGTTCGCCGCGAGCAGCTCGTCCAGGCTGCGCGCCGGGTCCGCGAGCGTGTCCTCGTAGCCGTGCACGGTCGCCGCCACGAACCCGCGCACGAGCGCCGGGTCCGACGCGATCAGCCCGCGCGTGGTGAACGCCACCAGACCCGGATACGCGGGACCGCCGTTGCGATCCAGCGCGAACGCCGTGATCGGATGGCCGCTCAGCCGCAGCTGCACGCCGTCGTCGGGGATGAACCCCGTGAACGCCGCGATCCGCCCGGCCGCCAGCGCCTGCGCGCCGTCGAAGCCGACCGTCACCACGTGCACCCTGCGCGGATCCCCGCCCGCGTGGCGGACCTCGGTGTCGAGCACCGCCGTGTCGGAGGGCACGCCGGTGATCCCGACCGTGCGCCCCTGCAGGTCAGCGGGCGAGCGCAGGCGCTCGGACGCGCGAGGCGATCAGCCCGCCCAACGGGCGCTGCACAATCGCCATCACCGCCTGCGCGTCGCCGCCGTCGGCGATCAGCCCGGCCACGTCGCTGCCGTCCGCGAGCCCGAACTGCGCGCTGCCGAGCGTCGATCAGCTTCAGCGTTTCCGTCGTCGCGCTCGGGCTCACCACGTGCAGGTCGATCCCCTGCCGGCGGTAGTAGCCGGCCGCCAGCGCCCGGTAAATGCCCGCGTGCACCGCATTGGGCGTGAAGTCGAGGATCAGCGTGGCCTGGCGCAGCGGGCGGGCGCCGGCTGCGCCCGTCGAGGAGGCGCTCGAGCCCGCGCCTGCGCACCCCGCGAGCGCACCCGCCGCGAGCACCGCAATCACGCAGGCGCACGCCGCGATCCCGCGCGCCGGCGTCGTGCGTGCGGCCGCCGCCCGCAGCGAGGCGCGGCGAGTGCTCCGCAGGGCAACGCGGGGCAGGGTGGTCGTGCGAGTACGATCTGAGCGCATGGCGGTAGATGCTTCGACCTCACGCCCGCGCGCGGACGAGCGGGCCGGCGACCGGACCCTATCCGGCGAGCCGGTGCGGGAGCTGTACACCGAGGCCGACCTCCCCGCCGGCATCGGCGGTCCCGACGACCCGATCGGCCGGCCCGGCGCCTACCCGTACACGCGCGGGATCTACGAGTCGATGTATCGCGGCCGGCTGTGGACGATGCGCCAGTTCGCCGGCTTCGGCACCAGCGAGGAGACCAACGAGCGCTTTCACTACCTGCTCGACCACGGCCAGACCGGGCTCTCGACCGCCTTCGACATGCCCTCGCTGATGGGCCACGACTCCGACCACTCGCGGGCGCTGGGAGAGGTCGGGCGCGAGGGCGTGGCGGTCGACACGCTCGATGACATGCAGACGCTGTTCGCCGGCATCGACCTCGGCGAGGTGAGCGTGTCGATGACGATCAACGCGCCCGCCGCGATCATGCTCGCCTACTACGTCGCCGCCGCCGAGCTCGACGGCGACGGGGCGGGCGGCGCCGTGCCCGCGGAGCGGCTGGCGGGCACGATCCAGGCGGACATCCTCAAGGAGTACATCGCCCAGAAGGAGTGGTGCTTTCCGATCGACCCCGCGATGCGCCTGTGCGGGGACATGATCGAGTGGTGCACCCGCCACATGCCGCGCTGGCACCCGATCTCGATCTCCGGCTACCACATCCGCGAGGCCGGCTCCACGGCGCAGCAGGAGCTCGCGTTCACGCTCGCGGACGGCCTCACCTACGTGCGCCAGGCCGTCGAGCGGGGCCTCGACGTGGACGAGTTCGCGCCGCGCCTGTCGTTCTTCTTCAACGCCCAGATCGACTTCTTCGAGGAGATCGCCAAGTACCGCGCCGCCCGTCGCATCTGGGCGCGCGAGCTGCGCGAGACCTTCGGCGCCCGCAACGAGCGCTCGTGGCTGATGCGCTTTCACTCCCAGACCGCCGGCGTCTCACTCACCGCACAGCAGCCGCTCAACAACATCGTGCGCACGACCGTCGAGGCGCTCGCCGGCGTGCTCGGCGGGACGCAGTCGCTGCACACCAACTCCTACGACGAGGCGCTCGCGCTGCCGACCGAGGAGGCCGTCCGCGATCGCGCTGCGCACCCAGCAGGTGATCGCGCATGAGACCGGCGTCGCCGCGACCGCCGATCCGCTCGGGGGCTCCTACTTCGTCGAGGCGCTCACCGACGAGATGGAGCGCCGCTGCTATGAGTACTTCGCCAAGATCGACGAGCTCGGCGGAATGGTGGAGGCCGTCAAGCGCAACTTCCCCCAGCGCGAGATCGCCGACGCCGCCTTCGAG
Source organism: uncultured Solirubrobacterales bacterium (assembly GCA_963744245.1). Classification (GTDB taxonomy): domain Bacteria; phylum Actinomycetota; class Thermoleophilia; order Solirubrobacterales; family Solirubrobacteraceae; genus Palsa-744. Next base: position 1,045,813 of record CAVUST010000001.1, on the reverse strand, counting down.
CTCCAGCGCGAGATCGACGCCGGCGAGCGCGTCGTCGTGGGCGTCAACCGCTACGTGCTCCAGGACGAGCAGCCGATCCCCACGCTGCGCGTGGACCCCGCGCTGGAACGCAAGCAGCTCGACCGCCTGCAGTCCGCGCGGGCGCATCGCGACGGGGTCACAGTGCAGCGCACACTTGCGACGCTGCGCGAGCATGCCGCCCACGCCGATCGCAACCTCATGCAGCCCCTGCTCGACTGCGCCCGCGCGCACGCCAGCGAGGGAGAGATCGTCGAGTCGCTGCAGCAGGTGTTCGGCGACTACCGCGAGACCCCGGTGTTCTGAGAAGGCGGGCTGTCGGGGGACGAGCCCGCGGCGAGCGGCGAGTCTGCGGGCCGGGTCCGTCGCGGGACGCGTCAGTCGAATGCAGCGATTGCGGCATCGATCCTGCTCAGCGGATGATTCGCAAGTTCTTAAGCGGTCGTGCGCAGGTTGCAGCAACTTCTTATGGCGTCATCGTGTCCTGCGGTTAAGATCGGCCGGTTCCGGCCGGCCAGCAGTCACGTGAGTCCCAGACCCGACAACATCCACCGGCGCTTGCGCAGAGCCCTGATCGTCGGCGGCATGCTGGTGGCCGTCTCCAGCGTCGGCGCCCTGGCTTTTGGGGAGCGACGGATCGTCGCCGAGGACGCCGCCTACCGCGCGCCCTCCGCCCCGCAGTGCGTACCCTCGCAGCTGAACCGCTCGGCGGTGCTGCCCGGGACGAGCGTCGCGGTGACCCCGCTGCCGGACTCCTACGACGCTTCGGCGCACACGCAGATCAGCCTGCTGGGCGCGCCCGCGAGCGCGCTGAGCGCACGTCGGCGCGAGCGGGTCAAGCAGCGGCTCGCACTCCGGACACCTGCTCGCCTACTCGCAGGGAGACGGCGCGAGCTTCGTCCCCTCGCATCCCTTCGATCCCGGCGAGACCGTGACCGTGCACGGGCGGGTGCGGGCGAGCTCCGGGCGCACGACCGCGTTCGCCTACCACTTCGTCATCGCTCACCAGGACACGCTGCACGTACACGCCACTGGCCAAACCGGCGAAGGACTACGCCGAGGAGCAGCACTTTCACTCCGCACCGGCGCTGCAACCGCCGGTGCTGACGGTGAGCGCGCACGCGCCCGCGCACGGCGCCCGGGTACATGTTCACCGCCCCCTACGGAGGACCAGGTCCCAGCGGACCGGAGATCTTCAACGAATCCGGCGAACTGGTGTGGTTCGACCCGCTGGCGGGCGAAGCGGCTGCGACCAACCTGCAGGTGCAGCAGTACGACGGCAAGCCTGTGCTGACCTGGTGGCAGGGATACATCCCACCGCAGGGGTTCGGCCAGGGCGAAGAGATGATCTACTCAGCTCCTACCAGCAGGTCGGACGCGTGCATGCGGGCAACGGCTACAAGGCCGACCTGCACGACTTCCACATCACCCCGCAGGGCACGGCGCTGCTGACCGTGTTCGACCCGATCGACTGCAACCTGTCGGCGGTGGGCGGCCCCGAGCGGCGGCGCGGTCACCGACAGCGTGTTTCAGGAAGTCGACCTTCAGACGGGCCTCGTGCGGCGCGAGTGGCACAGTCTCGACCACGTCGCGCTGAGCGAGTCATACAGCTCGCCCGAGGGCGTCAGCACCGCGTGGCCGTTCGACTACTTTCACATCAACTCGATCGACCAGCTGGCCGGCGGGCACGACGCTGATCAGCGCGCGCAACACCTGGGCGCTGTATGAGCTGAACACGACCACTGGCCAGGTGGGGCTGCGGGTGGGCGGCAAGCGCAGCCAAGTCAAGGCGGTGAACGGTGCGGCGACGGCGTTCCAGCACGACGCGACGGTGCAGGCGAATGGGACGATCACGCTGTTCGACAACGGCGCCGTGCCGAAGGTCCATCCCCAGTCGCGCGCGATCGTCGTGTCGGTCAACGCGCACGCCCGCACCGACACGCTGCTCGCGCGCTACGAGCACTCGCGGGGACTGTCCTCCAGCAGCCAGGGCAGCATGCAGACGCTCCCCGGCGGCGACGTATTCGTCGGCTGGGGCGCTGAGCCGTACTTCTCGGAATTCAGCTCCGCCGGGCAGCTGCTGTACGACGCGCACTGGCACGGCTCCTACCAGTCCTACCGCGCCTACCGCTTCCCCTGGACGGGCACGCCCGCGAGCCCTCCCTCGATCGCCGCGAGCGCACCCAGCTTGAGCTCGCCGGTGAGCGTGTACGCGAGCTGGAACGGCGCCACCGGCGTGGCGAGCTGGCGCGTGCTCGCGGGCCCCTCCCCCACCCAGCTGACGCCGGTGGCGAACGCCGCCAAGAGCGGCTTCGAGACGACGATCGTCACGCCCGGCCCCGAGACCTATGTCGCCGTGCAGGCGCTCAACGACGCCGGGACGGTGCTGGGAACCTCAGCGACGCTCAAAGACTAGGACGGCCGTGAGCGCTTCGCGGATGCTTTGTCCTCAGTCGCTCGCGTGCCGAGCACGCCACGCTCCCTGCGTCCTCGCCCCGCTCGACTCACGACCGTCCTAGATCGCAGCTCTCAAAACCTGGGGCTTTGTTTGGAGCCTTGACCGACCCGCCCGGGCTTTGATACTCTGGTCTGGCTCGATGTAAAAAGAGGGTTTCCGGAAGGCGGGACGACATGGCCGTGCGGAGCGCTTCAACCAAGCCAGCGAAGCAGCGAGGGAACGGGACTTCCTCCTCGCCCGCGCGCGAGGGCGCTCCGCCAAAGAGTCGTCGGGGGGGCGCCGCCTCACAGCCGGCGAGCGCCGACCGGCAGCACGACGCCGACGGGGGGTGGCGGCCGGGGGGTCCGGCCGCTACCGGCGCCTGCCGACCGGCGCGCACGGACTGGACCCCGAGGAGGTGCGCCGCGACCAGCGCGAACGGCTGCAGACGGCGCTGATCGAGCTGATCGCTCAGCGCGGCTACCAGGCCGTGCGCATCCTCGACCTGACCAAGCTCGCGCGGGTGTCGCGCCCTACGTTCTACAGCCTGTATGCCGACAAGGAAAAGCTGTTCCTGGCCGCCTACGACGAGATCGCCAAGCGCACGGCGAGGACGATCATGGCGGCCTACGAGACGCAGGGCTCACCGGGAGAGCGCCTGCGCAGGGCGATGCGCGCCTTCGCCGAGCTGGCTGCGGCCGAGCCGGAGGCTGTGTCGCTGATGGTGCTCGGCGCCTTCGGTGCGGGACCGAAGGCGCTCGAGCGCCGCAATCGCACGCTCCAGGCGCTCGAGCAGAGCATCGCCGCGAGCCGCTCCGCCGGCCGATCTGCGATCGGCGCTCGCAGCGGGGGAGCAAAGGCGCGCAAGGCGGACGCGACGGACCTGACCGTGAAGGTGATCCTGGGCGGCATCCGCGAGGTGACCGCCGCGCGCCTGCGCCGCGGCCAGGCCGGCGCGTTGCCGGGGCTCGCGGACGAGCTCGCCGCGTGGGCGGAGTCCTATCCCGCCAAGCCGCCGGCCGGGCTGGGACCGCCAACCGCGAGGGCGCAGCGTGGAAACGCCAAGGCAGTCGAAGGGGCCGCCGAGGAGGGGAGCGACGGGCCGCTGCCGGCCTCCGAGCGCGCGCGCCAAGCCGAGGGCCGGCTGCCGAGCGGGCGCCACGACCTGCCGCGACAGTTCATCGTCAAAAACCAGCGCGAGCGGATCGTCGACGCGACCGCCGCGATCGTCGCCGAGAAGGGCCTGCAAGGGCTGACGATCCCCGAGATCGCCCGCCGTGCGAACGTGTCGCATCAGACGTTCTACGAGATGTACCCGACCAAGGACGACGCCTTCCTGGGCGCGCAGAAGGTCGGCCTGCACCAGGCCCTGGGCATCGCCGTGCAGGCCTATGAAGCGCAGGGGGAGGACTGGCCGATGGGGGTCGCCGCCGGCATCCGCGCGCTGCTGGACTACCTCGCCTCCGAGCCCGCGCACGCGCACCTGACGGTCGTCGACACGTTCGCGGCCAGCCCGCTGGCGACCGAAATCCGCGACACCGGCCTGCACGCGTTCGCCGCCTACCTGCAGCCCGGCTACCACTACGCGCCCTCGCGCTCCGTGCCCGGCATCGCGCCCGAGGCGATCGCCGGTGGCATCTGGCAGGTGCTGCACAACCACATCGAGCACGAGCACGTGCAGGACATCACCGACCTCGCGCCCCAGCTCGTGTACGTCGCGCTGGCTCCGTTCATCGGCGGCAAGGAGGCGGGACGGATTGCCCGCAAGCGGCCTGTGGCGCCGGTCGCGCCGGCGCAAGCGCGGTAGGCGCTACGCGGCGGGGGCGGGCAGCGCGTAGGCGGATCTGCCGTCGCGATCGGTCTTGACGATCGCCTTGCGCTTGCGCAGCTGCCGCAGGGCCTCGCGTATGTCGCCGGCCGGCAGGGCGCTCACGAGGACCAGCTCGGCGACGGTGTGCGAGCCGTGCTCGAGCGCCGCGAGGATCGCCTGTTCGATCGGGCCCTGCGCGGCGCGCTCGCGCCGGCGAGCACGACGAGGGACTCCGCGCCGCGCAGCTTTTTTGGCGGACGCGCGCGCGGGGACGTCCGGCCGAGGGGCGGGGCGGCCTTCGGCGGCGAGCGCACCGGCAGCGGAGGTCAGCCGTTCGTACTCGGCGATCGCCGGTGCCAGCTCACGCAGGCGCGCCTCGATCTCCGCGCGGATCGTCGTGAGCAGGTCAGCCATCGTGGAGCGGGTTTCTATCAGGTCCGGTGAGAACCTTAACCTGGACCGATGCAGCCCGATGGCGATGGGGGCGGACCCAGCTCGCAGGCGGGGCGCTCCGGCTCCAGGGGAGAGCGCGCGGAGAAGGCCGCGCGCAACGTCGCGGAGCTGAAGGGCAGCTACCGGTACGGGCTCGTGCTGCTGCTCGCGGTGCTCTGCACGGGCGTGCAGATGCTCCTGCCGGACACGCCGGCGGCGTGGCTCGTGCAGGCCCTGTTGATGGCCGCGACGGTCATCACCGCACTGTTCGCCGAGGACGCCACCCGCGCGCAGTGGCGGCGAGTCGGGTGGCTGGTCGGGGTGGCGACGGCGGCGCTGATCGCAGCGGCGATCGCCGGGCAGGGACAGGCCGAGCGCGGCATCACGTTCGGCCTGAACGGGGTGCTGGCCGTGGCGGGGGCGGTGATCGTCGCGCGTGGGGTCGTGGGCGGCATTCGCGTGGAGCAGCGCGTGACCCTGCACTCGGTGATGGGCGCGCTGACCGTGTACCTGCTGGCGGGGCTGGTGTTCGGGTTCGCATACGGTGTGATGGACGCGATCGCCGGTATGCCGGTGCTGAGTCATGTCGGCTCAGACAAACACGCCGAAGAGGTGTACTTCAGCTTCATCACGCTCACAACCGTCGGCTACGGCGACATCGCGCCGATCGCCGCCGCAGCGCGGATGACGTCGGTGCTGGAGGCGCTTTTCGGGCAGCTGTACCTGGTGACGATCGTGGCGGTGATCGTCAGCAACGTCGGCGCGGGACGGGGCAGGCGCGTGGGCGCGCATGACGCGGGTCAAGACCCGGCGGCGCCGGGTTAGGAGGAGGCTAGTGTCGTGAGTCAGAAATTCGCCGGCGTTTCCCGTCGTCTGACCACGCCTGACGCCCGCCGCCGTCGGTCATGTGCCACCAGCACACTCACCGACACCGTCGACCGTCAGATCGCGCCCATCCATCCGGCAAACACTCACCGAATTTATGACTCAAGACACTAGGAGGACGCCCAGCGGCCGATGCCGTGGCGGGCGAGCTCCAGGCGCGCGACGACGCCGCGGTGGACCTCGTCGGGGCCGTCGGCCAAGCGCAGGGCGCGGGCGACAGTCCAGGCGGCGCCCAGGGGAAAGTCGTCGGACAGACCGGCGCCGCCGTGCAGCTGGATCGCCATGTCGACTACCTGCTGGGCCATGTTCGGCACGGCGACCTTGATCTGGGAGACCGCGCCGAGCGCCTCGGGGGAGCCGGTGTCGAGCAGCCAGGCGGCGTGCAGCACGCGCAGGCGCGCCTGGTCGATCGCGATGCGCGCGTCGGCGATGCGCTCGCGGTTGCCGCCGAGGTTGGCGAGGGGCTTGCCGAACGCGACGCGCTCGCCCGCGCGCACGCAGGCCAGTCCGAGGGCCAGCTCGGCGAGGCCGATCAGCCGCATGCAGTGGTGGATGCGACCGGGACCGAGGCGGGCCTGGGCGATCGCGAACGCCTGCCCGGGACCGCCGACGATCGCGCTCGCGGGGAGACGCACGTCGCTGAAGGAGACCTCGCCGTGACCGCCGGGCGCGTCGTGAAAGCCCATCGTCGAGAGCATCCGCTCGACGGTGACGCCCGCCGTGCGCAGCGGGACGAGCACCATCGAGTGCTGGTGGTAGCGGTCTGAGTCGGGGTCGGTGAGGCCCATGAAGATCAGCACCTCGCACGCCGGATGGCCGATGCCGGTGCTCCACCACTTGCGCCCGTTGAGCACGACCTCGTCGCCGTCGAGAACCGCCGTGGCCTGCATGTTCGTGGCATCCGAGGAGGCGACCTCGGGCTCGGTCATGCAGAACGCCGAGCGGATCCTCCCCTCCAGCAGCGGCCCCAGCCAGCGCTCCTTTTGCTCGTCTGAGGCGAAGTGCAGCAGGACCTCCATGTTGCCCGTGTCCGGCGCGTTGCAGTTGCACACCTCGCTCGCGATCAGCGAGCGGCCCATGCGCTCGGCCAGCGGTGCGTACTCGACGTTCGTCAACCCCGCCCCGATCGGCTCGCCGGCGAAGGTCGCGCCGGGCGGCAGGAACAGGTTCCACAGCCCCTGCTCGCGCGCCAGGCCCTTCAGCTCCTCGATCGCGGGCGGGACCGTCCTCCAGGGGTCGGGGCTCGCCAGCACCTCGCGGTGGCAGGGCTCCTCGCGCGGCGCGATCTCGCGCTCCTGAAACGCCGTCAGACGCTCGAGCAGTGCGGTCGTGCGGGGTGAGGGAGCGAAGTCCATCGCGACTACGCCGTCAGCGGCTCAGGCGGAGCCGGCCGGATGTGGGATGGATGTGGTGTGCACATTGACTTGTCGTTTTGTGTGCCATCGTTATACGCATACAGATTTTTCATACACACGCTCAGCGCACGTCGAGGACGACCTTGCCGGTGGCACGCCGCTCGTCGATCTCGCGCAGCGCCTCGGCGGCGCGATCCAGCGGGAAGCGCGCGCCGACGATCGGCGAGAGCAGGCCCGCCTCGATCAGGGGGTCCAGGGCCCGGCCGATCTCGCGGCAGAGCTCCGGGCGGGCCATCGCGTAGGCGCCCCAGCCCGCGCCGATCACCTCGGTGTTGCCGAGCAGCAGCCGGTTGACCTTGACCTCGGGGATCGAGCCGCCGGTGAAGCCCACGACGACCACCCGACCGTCCTCACGCAGCGAGCGCAGGCTGTCGGTGAAGCGATCGCCGCCGACGGGGTCGAGCACGAGGTGGACGCCGCCACCGGAGATCTCGCGGGCCTCGTCCTTCCAGGGACCGTCCGCGCGCAGCACCGTGTCGGCGCCGGCCTGCTCGGCGACGCGCTGCTTGGCGTCGCTGGAGACGACCGCGATCGTGCGTGCGCCCAGGCCCTTGGCGACCTGCAAGGCGGCGGTGCCGACTCCCCCCGCGGCGCCGTGGACGAGCACGGTCTCGCCCGCGACGAGGCGCCCGCGCAGGACGAGCGCGAAGTAGGCGGTGTGGTAGTTGAGAATCAGGCTCGCGCCCTGCGCGAAGTCGAGCCGAGGGGCGAGCGGGAACGTCAGGAACTCAGGCGCGACTGCCAGCTCGGCGAACCCCCCGAGCGCACAGAATGCCGCGACGCGATCTCCCGCTTTGACCGCCGCACCGGCGGGCGCCTCGCGGACGACGCCGGCGATCTCGCTGCCGGGGACGAAGGGGAGCGGCGGTTTGAGCTGGTACTGGCCGCGCGTCTGGAGCACCTCCGGGAACGACACGCCGGCGGCGTGCACCTCGACGAGCACGCCCGAGCCGGGGGTGAGCATGTGCTGCGGCGGAGAGTCGGGCTCGGGGACCTCCCCCAGCGCGAGCGCGGAGTCCGGGCCTGACAGGTCGACGATCTGGACGGCGCGCACGGGTGGGGATTATGGCCGATGGACGATCGGGCGGCCTACGCAGCGACCGAGGATGCCACCGCGGCCACGTACAGCACCGCCAGCGTGCGCGCGACGGCGCCGACGGCGGCGTCGGGGACGAGCAGCTCGGGATGGTGCAGGGGCCGGGTGATGAATCGCTCGGCGCCATCGAGGCCGACGAAGCCCATCGCCAGCGGCACGCCGAGCGCACGGAAGAAGGCGAAGTCGTCCGAGCCGGTGGAGCGCCACTCGGGCGCCGGGGACAGTCCGGCGGACGACAGCAGCTCGCGGGCACGCGCGACGATCGTGGGGTCGTTCTCCAGCGCGGGCTCGCCGGGCGTCAGCTCGACGGCGCCGCGGCAGCCGTGGGCCGAGGCGATCCCGGAGACGAGCTCCTCGAGCATGCGCCGCAGCGCGAGGCGATCCTCCGGCCGGTAGGTGCGCAGGGCCCCCCGCGCGCGGGCCTGCGCGGGGATGACGTTCTCCGCGCTGCCCCCCTCCAGCACGCCGACCGTGAGGGTGGCTGGGTGGACCGGGTCGATCCGCCGTCCGAGCTGGGCGTGCAACGAGACGACCACCTCCGCCAGCGCGAGGATCGGGTCGCGCCCGCAGTGCGGGTAGGCGCCGTGCGAAGGCTCGCCGGCGATCGTGATCTCGAAGACGTCGCAGGAGGCGTTGACCGTGCCGGGATCGAGCGCGACGGCGCTCCAGGGCAGTTCGGGGTGCACGTGCGCTGCGACGATCGCCGCGGGCGCGCGCGCCGCCAACGGCTCCAGCAGTTGCTCGGCGCCCGAGGGATACGCCTCCTCGCTGGGCTGCAGCACCGCCAGCAGCGCCGCGGGCAGCTCCTCGCCGAGCGCGTGTGCGCCCCGGGCGAGCGCGAGAAGCGCCGCCATGTGCACGTCGTGACCGCAGGCGTGCATCGCGCCGGCGGCGGCGTCGGCGCTGAAGGGTGCGCCCGTGCGCTCGACGATCGGCAGGCCGTCGAGCTCCGCGCGCACCGCCACCGCGGGTCCGTCGGCTGGACCGACGCGACCGATCCGTCCCGTCCCCGCGAGCGTCTCGCATGCGACCGGCAACTCGGCGGCGATCGCCGCCGCAGTCTCGTGCTCGGCGTGCGCGAGCTCGGGATGGGCGTGCAGGCGATGGCGCAGCTCGATCGCGCGGGGCAGCTCGCGCTCGATCGCCGCGAGCAGTCGCGCCAGGACGTCGGGGCTCACGTCGGGCTCACGGCGGCGGAGGGCATGGTGCTCATCAGTAGATCTCGGCGTAGCGGCGACACGTCTGCGCGAAGTCCCGACCGGAGGTCGCGTCGTCCTCGAAGCGCTTGACGGCCGCGTAGGCCTCGTGCAACAGCGGCGGCATCCACTCGCGCGCAACGGTGTCTCTGGCGAGCGCGGCGAACGCCTCCAGCAGTGAGCGCGGCAAGTCGCCGACGCCATAGCGCGCCGCATCGTCGGGATCGAGCTGCGCCGGGTCGCGGTCGAGGATCGGCGGCGCGTCCAGCCCGGCACGCACGCCGTCAAGGCCCGCGCGGACGATCGCCCCCAGGGCGAGGTGGGGGTTGGCGGCGGCATCGGCGCCGCGATACTCCAGGCGCAGTTCGCCGGCCTGCCGATCGGTGCTCGACGGGACCTCCGATCGGGCGGCCTTGCCGAGCGACACGAGCGGCGGGATGCGCAGCAGCGCTTCGCGATTGCGCTGTCCCAGGCAGACAGCGCCGGCGCTCCAATGATGGGGCGCCAGCCGCGTGGCCGAGATCGGGCTGGGGGCCGTCAGGGCGGTGAGGGCGCGGGCGTGCAGCAGGATGCCGGCGGCGAACTGTCCACCCAGCTCGCTCAAGCAGCCGGGACGCGTGGGGTCAAACAGCACCGCGCGCTCGGCGCGATCGCGCAGGGTGAAGTGGATGTGCACGCCATTGCCGGCCTCCGCAGGGCTCAGCAACGGTGTGAACGTCGCGCGCAGGCCCTGCCGGCGAGCCATCTCGCGGACGACCTCCCTGAACACGACCGCGCGATCCGCGGCGGCGAGGCCCGCGGCCGGTCCTACGGGGATCTCGAGCTGATGGGAGGCGAACTCGGCGAAGATGCGCTCGGGCTGCACGCCGGCCTCGGCCAGCGCGCTCATGACCTCGGCGGCGAACGGTTCGGCTCGTCGCAGGGCCTCCAGCGAGAACGGCAACGGCGGGGCCTGAGACGGTGGCGATGGGGGTGGAGACGGAGGCATCGGGGGCTGGGGAGTCTGCGAGGACTCCGGCGGGAGCGGGGCGTCCCCCAGCGGACGGGTGACTGGATCGCACAGCAGTTGAAACTCGTGCTCGAAGCTCGCGAGCAGGCTGAGACCGAGCTCGTCGCGCAGCTCGGCCAGGGCGGCGCGCAGGAACGCGCGCGGACAGCACTCCCAGGGAGCGCCGTCGGTCTGGACGAGGTCGCACAGCACCATCTCCAGCGCGCTGTGCCCGCCGCCGGCGGGCACGCGCGCGCGTGTGTCGGGGTCGGGGAGCAGGCGCAGGTCCCCGGTCGAGCCGAACGGGTTGGGCTCGGCCAGCGGCCCCAGCGGCGTGAGCGCGTGGTTGGCCGGCACCCAGCCGACGCCCGCGGCGAGGTGGGAGTCCAGATCGGCTGCAGGCAGCGCACGCCCGCGTACGATCGCGCCGAGATCGCAGCAGACGAGCGCGATCAGGTCGGTGGCGCTCATCGCGCGAGCGGGGTCGGGGACCGGTCGGTCACGACGTGCGCCCGGTCTCCGCGGGGGCGGCGCCGGGAGCAGGCTCGGCGAGGGCGTTGCCGGCAGCGACGCCAGGGGAGGCGTTCGCGGCGGCAGCGGCGGCGAGCACTGTGCCGTTGTCCCAGATGCCCTCGACCAGTCCGAGTGCGGCGGCGCCCGCGCGCAGCGCCGGCGCGTCATGAACGTCGGCGAGGACGAGCATGCCTCCGGCCGGCTGCTCGGAGCGCTCGATCGCCGTTGCGAGACGCTCGCGCGGCTGCAGGTGCACGCCACCGGAGCCCAGCGACGGGTAGGTGTCGGCCACGCCATAGAGCGTCCCGCCCGGACCATGAAGACGGCCGATGACGCAGACGAAGTGCCCGACCTCCCAGTCGGGCGGCGGCCCCGCGCAAGCGCCGTCGAGCAGGCAGGCGAGCAGCTCCTCGGCGCGGGGATGCGATCCCCACAGGTGGCGGGTGTGGAGGTTGGCGAGCAGCGCGACCGGGCGCTGCGGCGCAGCGGCGAGCTCGAAGACGCCGTCGAGCGTGACGGCGCTCCAGGGTCCGCTGAACGGGATCGCCGCGAGCCGACCGCCGGCCAGCTCCTCCAGGGCGCGCGCGAGCCCCGCGGCGGTCGTGCCCGACACGGAGGAGTCCTCGACGAATGGCAGCGCCAGCCGGTAGTCGCGCCGACCGGTCTCCGCGAAGGGCAGGATCGCGGGATCGGTGTGCGCGCCGACGACGCTGCCGGCGGCGAGCGCGACGGCGTCCTGGTCGATCGGCTCGCCCGCGGGTCCGACCGCGACGCCCGCGGCTCCCAGCGCGAGCGCGCCGCAGAAGGCGCCGCAGAGGTCGTCGCGCTGAGGCAGCTCGCGAGCGTGCAGCGCCAGCAGCGCGCGGGCCCCGGGGAGCAGTGTCATCTCCAGCGACGTCCCGGTGGCCATGGAGCCAAATATAAGGGCGAACACATATGGTTTCGCCGTGGACCGCACGATCGATGAGCTGCTGGCCAACAATCAGGCGTTCGCGGCCTCGCTGCCCGCGCGAGGCCTCGATGCGAGCCCCAGCCGCCAACTGGCGGTGGTGACGTGCATGGACTCGCGCCTGCACGTGCTCGCGGCGCTGGGACTGGGCGACGGCGAGGCGCACGTGCTGCGCAATGCGGGCGGAGTGATCACCGACGACGTGATCCGCTCACTGGCGATCTCCCAGCGGCGGTTGGGCACGCGCGAGGTGATGCTGATCCACCACACCGGCTGCGGCATGCAGACGCTCAGCGACGACGGCTTTCGCGCCGAGCTGCAGCAGGCGACCGGCATCGCGCCGGCATGGGCGATCGAGTCGTTCAGCGACGTGGAGGCGGACGTGCGCCAGTCGATCCTGCGCGTCCGCCGCTCCCCGTTCCTGCCCCACCGCGAGCGGGTGCGGGGGTTCGTGTACGACGTGGACACCCATCGGCTGCACGAGGTGCAGGTCGCGGAGGAGTGATGCTGTGCCGGGCGTCTCGGATACGCTGCGGCCGTGCAATCAGCGATGACCGCGGCGCAGATGAGCGACGCGCTTGGGTCCGGAGAGGTTTCGAGTGTCGAGCTGATCGACTCCGCGCTGGCGGCGATCGACGCGCGCGAGCCGGAGATTCACGCGTTCCTCTCCACGACGGACCGCGACGCGCTGCGAGACGCGGCGCGCGGAGTCGACGAGGCTCGTAGGCGAGGAGACGCGCTGCATCGATTCGCGGGCGTTCCAATTGCGATCAAGGACAACATCGCCGTCGCCGGCCAGCCTCTCACCTGCGGCTCACGCATGTTGCGAGACTACGTGACGCCGTTCAGCGCAACGGCCGTGGAGCGGTTGCAGGACGCCGGGCTGCTGATTCTCGGCAAGACGAACATGGACGAGTTCGGGTTTGGCTCCAGCACGGAGAACTCGGCGTTCTTCGCCACGCGCAACCCGCACGATCAGAGTCGGGTGCCGGGAGGCACGAGCGGTGGCTCTGCCGCGGCCGTCGCCGGCGGACTCGTCCCCTGGGCGCTCGGCACGGACACCGGCGGCTCCGTGCGACAGCCGGCGTCCCTGTGTGGAGCCGTCGGCTTTCGCCCGTCCTACGGCCGTGTCTCCAGATACGGGGTTGTGGCTTACTCGTCATCGATGGATCAGATCGGCCCTCTGGCGTCTTCCGTCGAGGACGCGGCGTCGCTGCTCTCGATCATCGCCGGCCCAGACCCGATGGACGCCACCACCATCCCGCGCGCGCAGACCAACGCGACGAGCCCTCCTTCGTCGCTGAGAGTGGGGGTGCCGGACGAGTACCTCGGGCCTGACTGCGACCAGGCGGTTCTCGTCGCGATCGAGGACGTCTCGCGAGCAGCCGAGGCTCTTGGCTGGAGCGTTTCACCGACGTCTCTGCCGATGACCGAGCATGCGCTTTCCGCGTACTACCTGATTGCCTCGGTGGAGGCAGCGGGCAATCTCGAGCGGTTCGACGGCGTCAGGTACGGTCACCGTGCCCCGGACGCGCTGACCTGGTCAGACATGCTGACCCGTACGCGCACCGAGGGCTTTGGAGACGAGGCAAAGCGGCGAATCATGCTCGGCACGTTTGCCTCGTCGGCCGGGTACGAAGACGAATACTTTGGGCAGGCGTGCAGAGTGCGCACTCTCGTCGTCTCCGAGTTCGCGTCGGTCTTCAGCAAGTTCGACCTCCTCCTCTCGCCGGTGTCTCCCACGACGGCCTGGCCGCTTGGAGAGCGACTCAGCGACCCTCTGACCATGTACCTCTCGGACGTCCACTCGGTCCCGGCTGCGCTGGCCGGGGTGCCCGCCATCGTGATTCCAGCCGCGAGCGACTCCGACGGCCTGCCCATCGGGGTGCAGCTCTGTGGCCCGCGACACGGAGACTCACTGGTTCTCAGTGCAGCGCAAGCCCTGGAGCGCGAGCTTTGCTTCTCAGACTCTCACTAGCCTGATCCCCGCGCGGTCTTCCCCCCGAGCGGTCAGCTCGCGCGGCGATCACCAGGCACTCGGGCTTTGGCCGTAAAGCCAGCCTCACAGCCCCTGCCGGCGCGCCATTCTGGCGTTCCAGGCCCGCTCGATCTCTCGCATCAGGGCCGGATACACGACTCTATGTCGGAACGGCGCGATCATCGCCATGTATGCCGACCCGAACCCTCCCCGCGGCTTGACGTACACCCCCATCTGTCCCTGATAGCGGCCTTCGCCCTGCTCGACCCAGGCCAGGTGCATCACGGCGTGAACGGTCCGGTTCGAAAGCTCTGCCGCCCACTCCACATCGGTGCGATAGAGGGGCAGGAAGCCATATGAGCTGAGATCCGGCCCAGCTGCGGTGTTGCGCAGGTCCTCGGGAAGCCGCGCGCTCAGCGTCGTTTCGGTGTCGTCCGGGATGGCGAGCGGGCTCGGCGCGTCATCCAACCCGAGCCATCCGCCGACGCGAAGGCGAATGCTGAACAGGGCGCGGGTCGCACGGGACTCCGCGTCGGCGGGATCGAGAGACGCCATCACCTCGAGCAAAGTCGCGAAGTCCTCGGCGCCGCCCCACGCCGGCAGCGCCCAGACGTCCTCCAGCCTGAAGTCCGGTGCGACCTCGCCGATCCGCCAGGCGTGAGATTCATGCTCGCTGTTCGACAGCCTCATATTCAGTCTTGGGTCACGCGTCGCTGCCGCTTCGGGTTGGCCTTGCTGGTGGGAGCCAGAAACATCGCAGCCGAGCGATGGCGAGAGGCGGACTTGAACCGCCGACACCTCGATTTTCAGTCGAGTGCTCTACCAGCTGAGCTATCTCGCCGCGGCCCTCGATCCTAGCGTTTCCGGGCGTCGAATGAGCGTTGCGAGACTGATCGGAGGCCACCGCTTGGCCGGGCAGATGGTAGCTCGAGACGTGGCGCGCTGATCTTTGGGCGAGCGGGTGATCTAACCCGTTTCCGGCACTGGCGATCTGCTCTGGGTTTGGAGCTGGTGGGGCGGGCATGAGCGCGAGAAGATACGAGTCTTCAGCTTGTGTCTATGGCGTGGATCAGCGTGTGGATGGCTTCGACTGCTTCGTTGAGAGCGGTGATCGGCATGTCGAGGCTGTTGGCCATAGTGGTGTAGCGGTCGCTCCAGTCGGGGTAGGTCGTGATCTGCGGCGGCCAGTGTTGCTGATCACGTGCGGCGAATATGCGCTGGCAGGCGTCCTTGACGAGCGCGAGGCTCTCCCCTGTTAGAGCTTGGAGGAGTTGCAGGTCGATGAGGTCCCAGTAGCGGGGGTTCTCCCCGCCGGGTCGTAGTGGTGGCTCGGTGAGGGCGTGCAGCTTCTGGGCGATCTGCCAGCGAACGGCAAGCACCGGGATGATGTCGGGGCCGTCGAGGCCAATGGTGCTGAGGTCGTGGGCAGCTATCTCTTCGATCTCATCGCCTCCAGCCTCGACGGGAGCGACCTCGACGACGAGCGTCATGAAGGGCTTGGTGCGGAACGCGACCTTCACCCGGATCCTGTGAACATGTGGGCGCAGTTCCAGCGGTTGGGGCTCGTTGCGCGCGAACGAAAACTCTTCGTAGTCATTCGCGAGGGAGGCATCGAGATGCGCAAGCAGGGACTCGGGGTCACCGCGCAGGACGAGATCCACGTCGCCCGTCACGCGTGCCTTCTCGCCGGCTCGCAGCTCCATCGCCACGCCGCCTCTGGTGACGAACACGACGACTCCGTCATCGTCAACCGCGCGTCGTAGTGCGCCGGCCAGCATCATTGAGGCGACCCTGAGGTTCAGGCGCCGCACCGGCTGTCCAGACTCGCGCTCCCACTCAGTGATCAGCCGCTGCAGCCGATTCACCGTCTTTGGGCGCTTGGGTGGTGTGCTCATGCTCGTCCGCTGACGCCTTCGAGCCCGAGCTCCCGCACCAGCGTCTCGTGCTCCTGGGCGCTCAGCAGCCCGCGAGCACGACCATGGCGAGCGGCCTGCTCGAGTAGATCGCGCCCGAGGTGCTCTCGGGCGCACTGGCGCAGGGCGCGAGCGAGCTTGACGACGGGGACCCCCTCGATCGCGGTGACCTCAGCCGGATCGAGGTCTTCGCGATGAATCGCGTACGCCCTAGGGATCGCTCGCTGCGGGCGATGACCGTGTGGCACGGTGATATGGATCTTGGCGGGGTTCACGTCGCCGACATCCCACAGATCCAATGCTGTGTCGTGCGTAAGCACACCCTGTACGCCCTGGGGCCACAACGCCGCCGCCATATAAGCCTGCATCGCTCCACCAGGCACGAACGGCACCCGGTAGACACCTCTACTCACCCGCTCCAACTGCCCTCGCCCAGCCAACTTGACGAGCGTCTTGGGCTCGTAGCCGACCTCCCGTGCGTCATCGATCGTGACCAGCCCAAACTGGTCTGCCGCGGTCTCCGCCAGCTCACTGAAACGCCTAGTAGGCATCCGCTTATTATACCCCAAAACGTCTACTTTCAAGCACCTGTTCCGGACCGCGGGCCATGCTGGCACTGGCCGCCTCTGAGGGCAAGAGCCAGGCAGCTCTCGTCAGAGAGCTGGGGCTGACGCAGGGCAGCATCAGCTACCACCTGAAGCGCCTAGACCTCGGTGCCATCAAGTACGTGGACCGCGGGCCAATCGTCTCCGCCCTGTCTCAGACTGCGCGCGGGCTCGCCCCTGCTCAGCCCCGCTCGAACTCCTCCACGAGCGCCTCATACGTCTTGCGCAACCCCTCGCGTATCGACACCTCCGGCTTCCACCCCAGCTCGCGTTCGGCGCGGCCGGAGTCGATGCAACTGTGCTCCAGCTCGCCCCTGCGCAACTCCGCCAGCTCGGGCTCCACATCCGCGCCTGCAGCCTCGCGCAGCTCGTTCCACACGGTGCTCACGTCGGTCTCCACGCCCGTGGCGACGTTGAACGTGCCGGCGTGGCCCGTCGCCATCCTCAGCGCGCGGACCACGTCGCCCACGTACACATAGTCCCGCGTCGGCTTCCCGTGCCCGTACAGCTTCGGGCGCTCGCCGCTGTACAGCTTGTGCGCGAATATCGCCACCACGCCAGCCTCGCCGTGCGGGCTCTGCCGCGGGCCATACACGTTCCCGAGCCTGGCCACCGTGTTCGGCACGCCTTCCGCCAGCCCCCACGTCTTCACGTAGGACTCGGCCGCCCACTTCGCCGCGCCATACGGGCTCAGCGGAGCGGGTTCGCGGTCCTCGCTCGTGGGCATCGGGGCCTCGTCCCCGTACAGCGCCCCGCCCGTGGAGGTGAACACGACCGGCGCACCCGCCGCGTTCGCGGCCGCCACCACGTTCAGCGTCCCCCGCACGTTGACCTCACAGTCCCTGCCCGGATCGGCCACCGACACCGTCACGCTCGCCTGCGCCGCCAGGTGATAGACCGCCTCCGGGCCGACCTCCTCCATGACCCGCTTGACCCCAGCCGCGTCGACGACGTCCAGCTCGATCAGCCGCGCCTGGCTCGCCACCCTGCCGGCTTTGCCCGAGGACAGGTCGTCGATCACCGTCACGCCGTACCCGTCCGCGAGCAGCGAGTCCACGACGTGCGAGCCGACGAACCCGGCGCCGCCGGTGACGATTGCCTGTCTGCCCGCCATCGGCGGGAAATCTATCCGACGGCCTGCGCGTCGGCGGCGCGCTCGCCGGCCCGGTGGCGCTCACCTTCGAACACCGAGCGCTCCAGCAGCGCTTCGACGGTCTCGATCGACTCGTCGATCCGCAGCAACGCCTGCGGCTCCTCCTGGCGACCCAGCGTGTATCTGCGCAACGTCGCCAGCACCCGGCGCGCAATTCCGATCGCCGCGCGCTCGCGCTCGGCATCGACCTCGCCCTGCTCCCTCAGCTCCGCCAGACGCCGCAACGCCGGTTCGATCACCTCGCCGGGCAACGCCACCGCCTCCACGCCGTCCTCGATCGCCTGCGCGACCGCGCCCTCCGCCATCTCCGCGTCGCTGCGCTGCAGCGCCGTCACGAATGTCTCCAGTGCGCTGTCGGCGACCGCCGCCGGATCAGCTCGCACGTGCTCGCGGGCGTCCGGCCCCGAGCTGCCCAGCACCTCCAGGAACGCATCCAGCAGCACCGGGTCGAAGTGCTTGCCCCGCTCGGAGCGCATCATCGCCACGGCCTCCTCCACCGCGAACGCCTTGCGGTACACCCTGTCGCTGGTCAACGCGTCGAACACGTCGGCGATCGCCACGATGCGGCCCTCGATCGGGATCGCCTCGCCCTTCACACCGCGCGGATAGCCGCTGCCATCCCACTTCTCGTGATGGCTCAACGCGATCGTCGCGGCCAGATCCAGGATCGCCGAGCTCGAGCCTTTCAGCAGCCTGTGCCCCTCCTCCGCGTGCGTCTCCACGATCGCACGCTCCTCGGTGGTCAGCTTGCCCGGCTTGAGCAGGATCGCGTCAGGGATCGCCACCTTGCCGACGTCGTGCAGCGGCGCCGCGTGCACCATCCGCAGACAGAACTCCTCTTCCATTCCCACCTGTTCGGCCAGCAGCGTCGAGAACCGTCCGATCCGCTCGATGTGCGCGCCCGTGTCCTCGTCGCGGAACTCGACCGCCATCGACAGCCTCCGAACCGTCTCCGCCTGCGCGATCTCGAGCTCTGACAGCGCCTTGCGCAGCTCGCTCGAGCGGTCGCCGATCTCCCTCTGCAGCGCCTCGCGACGATGCTCACCCGCGAGCCAGCCGACGCTACCAGCGGCGACCGCCAGCACCAGCACGCATACGACCGCAACCACCGGTCCTGCCCCCAGCACCGCGCCGGCGGCCGCAGCCAGCGCCAGGACGACGCCGGCGCTCCAGCGCCACGCCCTTCCGGCGACGAGCGGCCTGTCCGGCTGCTTGACTTCGTTCATGTTGTCCGTTGTCTCGCGCACTGGTCCGGTCTCGCATTCGGCAACTCGAGCATCTGACTTGAGCTCCGCACCGTGCTTTTCAGCGCATTACCCGCAACGGGCCAACTCCACGCATCCGCCCTCTCGACTAGGCTGCGCCGAGATGCTTCGCCGCGGCCTCACTCCCCTGCTCGCGCTGGTGGCCCTCGCGATCGCCGGGTGCGGCTCCTCTTCCTCCTCGGGCAACGGCGTCTCCTCCAAATCGCCGTCTGAAATCCTCGCCGCTTCGAAGGCCGCCGCCGACAGCGCGAGCTCCGTGCACGTCGTCGGCACGCTCGCCAGCAACGGAACGCCGATCACGCTCAACCTGAGCCTCGCCACCGGACACGGCGGGCGCGGGCAGATCTCCGAGGGCAGCCTCTCCTTCGAACTGATCGTCGTCGGCGACACCATCTACATCAAAGGCAGTCCCGCCTTCTACAGCCACTTCGGCGGGACGGCCGCCGCGCAGCTGTTCCAGGGCAAGTGGCTGAAGGCGCCCATCTCCAGCGGGGAACTGGGATCGCTCGCGGCCCTGACCAACGTCGGCAAGCTGCTCGACCAGACGCTCACGAGCCACGGCACGCTCGCCAAGGGCGCCACCACCACCGTCGCCGGGCAGGCCGTCATCGAACTGCGCGACACCTCCCACAACGGCTCCCTGTTCGTCGCCACGACCGGCAAGCCCTACCCGATCGAAATCATCAAGCACGGCTCTGAAACCGGACACATCACCTTCACCAACTGGAATCAGCCGGTCTCGCTCTCGGCGCCCTCCGACGCGATCGACCTCAGTCAGCTCCAGCACGCCGGACACTGACCCGGCAGACCGCGTAGGCGCCGCTCACACATCGGGAGTGGAGGGCGTCGAGCCCCACCCGTGCTGCGTCGCCGCGCCGCGTCGGTTACCTCACGACCCCGATGACGATGACATCATGGGCCGCTCGGACAACAGCGGAAAGGAACACCATGACCCTCGATCAGTCGAAGATGGGACGCGTCGTGGCCGAGCAGATGGAAGCGCTCGAAGAACGCTTCGGCGACGACTGCCAGATCGGCGACGTCTGCACGATCGTCGAGGTCATCGGACCCCACGGCTCCAGCGTCTCCGTCCGCTCCAGCGAAGCCCGCCCCCACACGACCATCGGTCTCCTGCGCATGGCCGAGGCGATGATGCTCGCGAGCATCGGCGGGCGCGAGTTCGGGGAGGGGGAGTAGGTCGACGGTTCCGGACGGGATCACTGCCGATCGCCCAGTCCCGCGCGAGCCTGAGAGCCATCGCCTCCTTTAGGACCCTCGCCAGAATAGATGGTGGGTTGAGGGGTCGGGCCGTGGATGGCAGACGTCGCACGCTGGCCGATCGGAGATCGCTGTGGATCTCCGATCGGTAGGCGTGCTGGTGGCACGTCGAGCATCGTGGGTGGCGTCTGACGCCGCGGAACGGCGGCCTCAATCCCAGTGGATATTCTGGCGTGGGTCCTTACGACCCCACCGCCACATACTTGGTCTCCAAGTACTCCCCGATCCCCTCGAAGCCTCCCTCGCGCCCAAACCCCGACTGCTTGACACCGCCAAAGGGAGCGGCGGGGTTCGAGACGATTCCCTGGTTGAGGCCCACCATTCCGGTCTCGATCCCCTCGGACACACGCAGCGCGCGGGACAGATCGCGGGTGTAGACGTAGGCGACGAGCCCGTACTCGGTCCGGTTGGCGGCCTCCAGCGCCTGCTCCTCCGTGGAGAAAGTCGCGATCGGGGCGACAGGGCCGAAGATCTCCTCGCCCAGCACGCGTGCGTCCTCGGGCACGCCGGTGAGGACCGTCGGCTCATAGAAGTAACCGCTGCCCGGCAGCGCATGCCCACCGAGCGTGAGCCGCGCGCCGCGCTCGGCAGCGTCCTGCACCAGCTCGGCGACCTTCTCGCGCTGCGCCGAGTCGATCAACGGTCCCACGTCCACCTCGGGCTCGGTGCCGCGGCCGACCCGCAACGGCGCCATGCGCTCAGTGAGCTTCGCCGCGAACTCCTCGGCCACTGACTCGTGCACGTGAAAGCGGTTCGCGGCGGTGCAGGCCTCGCCGACGTTGCGCATCTTCGCCGTGAACGCACCCTCGACGGCCGCATCGAGGTCGGCATCGTCGAACACGATGAACGGGGCGTTGCCCCCCAGCTCCATCGAGACGCGCAGCACCTGCTCGGCGGACTGTTCGATCAGCGTGCGCCCGACCTCGGTCGAGCCGGTGAACGAGAGCTTGCGCGTGCGCTCGTCGCGCAGCAGCGGCTCGATCACCGCACCCGAGTGCCTGGCCGTGATCACGTTCAGCACTCCGCCGGGCAGTCCAGCATCAGCAAGGATCTGGGCGAGCGCGAGCATCGACAGCGGCGTCTGCTGGGCGGGCTTGACGACCATCGTGCACCCGGCCGCAATCGCCGGGGCGAGCTTGCGCGTGCCCATCGCCGTGGGGAAGTTCCAGGGCGTCACGAACACGCACGGCCCGACCGGCTGACGCATCGTGAGGATGCGCCCCGTGCCCGTCGTGTTGACCATGTAGCGGCCGTGCACGCGGACGGCCTCCTCGGAGAACCAGCGGAAGAACTCCGCCGCGTAGGCGATCTCCGCGCGCGACTCCCTCAGCGCCTTGCCCATCTCCAGCGTCATCAGCAGCGCCAGCTCGTCGGTCTGCTCGACGATCGCCGCATATGCGCGGCGCAGGATCTCGCCGCGCTCGCGCGGCGCCGTCGCGGCCCACTCGGCCTGAGCGTCCGCCGCGGCCGCTAGCGCTGCGAGCGCGTCGTCCACCTGCCCGTCGGCCACTTCCACGAGCGTCTGCTCAGTCGCGGGGTCCTCGACCGGCAGCGTTCCGCCGCCCGTCGCCGCCCGCCACTCCCCGCCGATGAACAGATCCGTGGGGACCCGCCCGAGCACCGTCTGCTCGTGGTCGGCGCCAGTCATCGTGCAACCCTCATGCGCCGTGCCCGGCGTTCCGAGGAACAACCCATGCGGCCCTCCGTCCCCGACCACGACCTCGACTGACCGGCCGCGTCGCTCTGAGCACGGATGCTCGCCATCAGATCAACCTATCACCGGTTCGCATGCCTTCCCACGCTGCTCGCCGGCGCTCTCGCCGCGCTCGCGTTCTCTGCAGGCGCCGTAGCAAACGCGTTCGCTGCTTCCGCCTCGACCCTCGTGGTCGCGGGCGCGGGTGACGGCCACGGCGTCGGCATGAGCCAGGACGGCGCCTACGGCTATGCCGAGCACGGCTGGAGCGATCAGGCGATCCTCGCCCACTACTACACCGGCACAGCCATCGGACAGGTCCCGTCCGGCGCGGTCGTGCGCGTGCTGATCGGCGCCACTGTGCACACGATCGCCCTCGAACGCTATGTCCGCGGCGTCGTCTCGGCGGAGGTCCCCGCCGAATGGCCGCTCGCGGCGCTGGAGGCGCAGGCGATCGCCAGCCGCACCTACGCGCTGACCGCCCACGCGGGCGGGTCGCGCTTCGACGTGTACTCCGACACGCGCTCGCAGGTGTATCGCGGCGCAGCAGCCGAAACGGCGCAGACGAACGCCGCGGTCGCGGCGACCGCCGGTCAGATCGTCACCTATGCGGGTGCTCCCGCGATCACCTACTTCTTCGCCAGCTCCGGTGGTATGACCGAAGACGTGCAGAACGCCTGGCCGGGCTCCGAGCCGCAGCCCTGGCTGCGCGGCGTGCCCGACCCGTACGACACCGGAGCGCAGTCCCATTGGAAGCTCGACATGAGCTTCCACACAGCCGCCGCCCGGCTGCGCGGTCTCCTCAAGGGCACGTTCCGCGGCATCGAGGTGCTCGAGCGCGGCTACTCGCCGCGCATCCTCAACGCCGCGATCCTCGGATCCAGAGGAACGACCCGGGTAAGCGGAGCGGAACTGGCGGAACGACTGGGGCTGCAAGACACATGGGCGTACTTCAGCGCCCGCTCGGGCCACGGTCCCGTCAAGCCGGAGCCCGAACAGGGTGGGCCCGCGCCGCAGCCGACGCCGGCGGGCGGCACACTTGCGGGGTAGATGCCCGCCCCGCTGCTGATCGCCGACGTCCCCTGGCTGCTGTATCGCGCGTACTTCGGCGTGCCCAAATCGATCGTGGGCGTGGACGGGCAGTCGGTGAACGCGCTGCTGGGAACCGTCAACGCGCTGCTGGCGGTGCTCGACGAGCGCCCGTCGCGCGCGGTCGTGGCGTGCTTCGGCGCCGAGCAGGCGGCCTATCGCGTGCAGCTGTATCCGCCCTATCACGCCCACCGCGAGCCGATGCCCGCGGAGCTCGCCCAGCAGTGGACGCAGACCCCCGCCCTGCTGGAGAGCTTGGGCTGGACGGTGTGCGACGCGGGCAAGCTGGAGGCCGACGACGCGATGCTCTCCCACGCACGCACGGAGACCGAGGCTGGAGGCGAGGCGCTGCTGCTTACCGCCGACCGCGACCTGTACCAGGCAGTCGATCAGAGCACCTCGGTCGTCAAGCTCGAAAAAGGGCACATCGCCGAGGAGATCGGCCCGGAGCAGGTGCGCGAGCGCTACCACGGTGTCGGGCCCGAGCAGGTCCCCGACCTGATCGCGCTGCGCGGCGACCCCTCCGACGGTCTGCCGGGCGCACCCGGTGTCGGCGTGAAGACCGCGGCCGAACTGCTGCTGCGCCACGACTCCCTGGAGGGCGTGCTGGCGGCCGCCGAATCCGACGATCCCCGCACGCGCCCACGAGCCACCGCCGCGCTGCGGGCAAACGCCGAGCTGCTGCGCACCTTCAAGGACGTCGCCACCCTGCGACGCATTCCGGTGGAGCGCCCACCCGACCGCACGACCGACTTCGCCGGGGGAGCCGATGCCGCCCGCGAGCTGGGCATGGCGCGCTTGGCCGAGCGGTTGCAGGAAAAGGCCGCTGCCTGACGCATGTCTAGGACATGTGTCCGCCCCTGGTCCGCGGTGAAGGGAGCGCCTCATGAAACACGCACATACAGCCGACAGGTTGAGCATGAGCATCCGCCGTGGCGTCACCGTGCTCGTCTGTGCCGCCGTGCTCCTCCCGAGCGCGAGCGCGTTCGGGGCTTACTCGGTGGGCACCCCCGAACAGGTCGCATGGGTGCGCCGGGCCGCGTCGAACTTCGTCACCGACGAGCTCAGCGGCAACGGTGCCGGAGCGTGCGGAATCCTCAACGCTCCGCTGCGCGCGACGCGGCATCACCGTACGTGCACGCAGCGCTGGGACGCCAAGCTCGCCACGCTCCTGCACGAATCCGGAGGCCGCGCGCGGCTGCAAGCGCAGAAGCGCGCGATCCCCTCCGCCACGGTCGTCATCCGCGGAAACACCGCCTCGCTGGAACTGCCGACACCGCTGATGAACGGCTCCAGTCAAATGGTCTGGACCGAAAACTGCTGGATGGTCAGAGGCTGAGCACCTCCGTGGCCCCTACGGCGTGAACTTGACCGTGATCACGTCGCCGTCAGCCATCGCATAGTCCCGGCCCTCAAGCCGCAGCGTCCCCCGCTCGCGCGCACCCGCGTATCCGCCCGCCTCGACCAGCTCGCGCCAGCCGATCACTTCGGCGCGCACAAAGCCCTTCTGGATGTCCGTGTGGATCTGGCCGGCAGCGTGCCAGGCGGTGAGGCCGCGACGCAGATGCCAGGACTGCGCGATCGTGGCCTCGCCTGCGGTGAAGAAGGCGATCAGATCCAGCAGCGCAAACGCCTCGCGCACCACCCGTTGAAGACCGGACTCGCTGACGCCGAGCTCCTCGCGCATCGCGGCAGCGTCCTCGTCCTCGAGCTCCGCCAGCTCTGACTCGATCCGCGACGACACGGCCACCGCGCGTGCGCCCTGGGCGGCCGCGTGCTCGGCGACCACCGCTGGTACCTCCTCGGAGCCCTCGTCCACATTGGCCACGAACAACACCGGCTTGCTCGTCAGCGAGCCCAGATCGCGGGCCGCGCCCGGTGCATCCTCGGGCACGGGCACCGTGCGCGCCGGACGACCCTTCTGCAGCGCTGCTATCACCTCTCCTAGCCACGCCTCCTCCGCAACAGCGACGCGATCGCCCCCGCGCGCCTGTTTGCCGACTTTCTCCACCCGGCGCTCTGCCGCCTCGAGGTCGGCCATCACGAGCTCCGTCTCAATCGTCTCGACGTCCGCCAGCGGATCGACGCGGCCCTCCGGGTGGATCACGTTTTCGTCGTTGTGCGCCCGCACGACGTGCACGATCGCATGCGTCTCGCGGATGTTCGCCAGGAATTTGTTGCCGAGGCCCTCCCCCTGATGCGCTCCGGCCACCAGGCCCGCGATGTCGTGGAAGTCCACCGTGTCCCACACGATCTCCGAGGAGCCGAGCGTTTTCGCCACCTCCTCCATGCGCTCGTCTGTCACCGGCACCACCGCCACGTTCGGCTCGATCGTCGTGAACGGGTAGTTGGCCGCCTCCGCTCCCGCTTTGGTGAGCGCGTTGAACAGCGAAGACTTGCCCGCGTTCGGCATGCCCACTATGCCGATGCGCGTGCTCACGACCTTGCCCCCGTGTCCTGTCCGGCCACCTGCGACTCGCAGGTCGCACCCGCTGCACGGCCGCCCACGATCGCACCCAGCGCGGCACCGGCGAGCACGTCCGACGGGTAGTGCACCCCCAGGTACAGCCGCGAGAGCGACAGCTTCACCGCCAGCGCGTACAGCACCGGCGCGGGCAGCCCCAGGCGCGCGTACAGACCGGCTGCCGCGAACGAGGTCGAGGCGTGGGCGCTGGGAAAGCTCAGCTGCGTCGGGGTGCCCGTCAGCGCGGGCAGTCCCGGCAGCTCAGGCCGGCGGCGACGGACGACAAGCTTGATGGCGGTGTTCAGCGCATACGTCCCCGCAACGGTTCCCACCGCCCGGCTCCACTGCCCAGCACGCGGACGGTCCAGCGCCCACCCCACCGCACCGATCGCCAGCCACACCCCGCCATGCTCACCCAGCCGCGAGAACCCTGCCACCGCGCGCTCGACCCGCGGATCGCCATGCCCGCGCGTGCGCGCCACGCGCAACAGCCGCTCGTCGAGATTTGTCAGTGGCTCCACCTTCATATAACCATCTCAGAACAGTTCCATCACAACGCTTCCAGGACGGTCTATGGGCGTGCTGGCCGATCGGAGATCCCGTCGATCTTCAATCGGCAAGGACGCCGCATAGCGAAGCTCAGAGGCCGTCCTGGGCCTACGCACCGAAGCCGACGCGCGAGTCCTCGTCCTCCGCGCGCACGTACACGACCTGCCCGAGATACAGCCGCACGGGCCCGTCCTCGGTCTCCAGCTCGTGCCAGCCGCCGTCCTGGAGCGCCTTGTACAGCCCCTTCAGCTGGGCGTCGCTGACGCGCAGAGCCAGCACCTGACCGCCTTGAAAGCCAATGCTGATGCGACGCAGGGCGGCCATCAGTGGGCTCCCGGCGTAGGCTGGACGATCTCGGTGAGCACGCCGCCGGTCGCGCGCGGGTGCAGAAACGCGACGCGGGAGTCGCGGATGCCGACCCTGGGCTGCTCGTCGATCAATGCCGTGCCCGCCGCCTTCAGCGCGGCCAGCGTGGAGTCGATGTCGGACACCTGGTAGGCGACGTGATGCAGGCCGGGGCCCTGCTTTGCCAGGAACTTGCCCACCGGCGTGTCCGCGCCGAGTGGCGCGAGCAGCTCGACGTGGTTCTCGCCGACGTCCAGCAGCACGGCCTCCACGCCCTGCGCATGCACGACCTCACGATGCGCGACGTCCAGCTCGAACAGGTCGCGGTAGAGGTCCAGCGAGGCGTCGATGTCCTGCACGGCGACGCCGACATGGTCGATGCGGTCGAACACCCCGCGGAGTCTATCGGCCGGCTTCCGCGCCCTCACCCGCGCTCTCGCCCGATGCCGGCAGCGGCGAGCCGAGCGTCTGTCCCAGCGCGACGCCCGCGCCCGGCGGCGGCGGCGGCGCGCCGATCGGTGCGGGGGGCGCGGGAGGATCGTGAGACTCGGCCGCCGCGACCACCCGCAGCCCGATGCCGGGCGCGCGCTCCAGGCGCGGGACACCGGTCATGATCCGTTCGATCGCGTCGCGGTCGAGCACCTCGCGCTCCAACAGCTCATACGCGAGCGCGTCGAGCTGAGGACGGTGGGCGACGATCATCTTCTGCGCCGCCCGACGAGCCTCGTCGATCAGGTCCTGGCGCTCCTCGTCGCGGATGCGCAGCGTCGTCTCCGACAGCCGCACGTCCCCGTCCGGGGCGCGTCCGCCGCCGGCGGTGCTCATCGCGAAGTCGTGGACCATCGAATGGGAGACGTCCGCCACACGCTTGAGGTCGTCCGAGGCGCCCGTGGTGACCTGACCGAACACGACCTGCTCGGCGACGCGCCCTCCGAGCAGGACCGTCATGTAGTCGAGCAGCTCCTCGCGCGTCTTCAGATAGCGGTCCTCAGCGGGCAGGTTCAGCGTGTAGCCCAGCGCCCGCCCGCGCGGGACGATCGAGATGCGGTGCACGCGATCGACCGACGGCAGCAGCTCGCCGCACAGCGCATGCCCGGCCTCATGGAATGCGACGACGCGCTTCTCGTGCGCATTCAGCACGCGCCGGGACTGCACGCCCGCGATCACGCGCTCCAGCGCGCCGTCGAAGTCCACGTCGTCGATCGCGCTCGCGCCGCGGCGGGCGGCGAAGATGGCGGCCTCGTTGCAGATGTTCGCCAGATCGGCGCCCGTCAGGCCGCTGGTCTGCTGGGCCACCAGTCCCAGGTCCACCCGTCCAAGCGGCTTGCCGCGCGTGTGCACTGCCAGCACGCCTTCGCGCCCGGCTACGTCCGGGGGGGCGACGAACACTTGGCGGTCGAACCGCCCGGG
The DNA here is from genome assembly GCA_963744245.1 of uncultured Solirubrobacterales bacterium. Classification (GTDB taxonomy): domain Bacteria; phylum Actinomycetota; class Thermoleophilia; order Solirubrobacterales; family Solirubrobacteraceae; genus Palsa-744. The sequence continues at coordinate 1,018,332 of CAVUST010000001.1, read as the reverse complement.
GCGCAGCAGCGCCGGGTCGAGCTTGTCGAGCAGGTTCGACGCGGCGATCACGACCAGCCGGCCGCTGCCGCCGGCGAACCCGTCCATCTCGACCAGCAGCTGGTTGAGCGTCTGATCCTTCTCGCCGGAGACGTCCGATCCGCGCCGTCCGCCGACGGCGTCGAGCTCGTCGATGAAGATGATCGCCGGCTCGTGCTTGCGGGCGATCGCGAACAGCCGCCTGATCCGCGCGGCGCCCAGGCCGGCGAACATCTCCACGAACGCCGCGGCCGACTGGGCGAAGAACTGCGCGCCCGACTCGTTGGCGACGGCCTTGGCCAGCAGCGTCTTGCCCGTCCCAGGCGGCCCGTGCAGGAGGATGCCCTTCGGCACCTGCGCCCCCAGCTTTTCGAACTGCTTGGGTTCGCGCAGGAACTCGACGATCTCCTGCAGCTCGCCCTTGGCGTCGTCGACGCCGGCGACGTCCGCGAACGAGACCGACTGGTTGGACGCCGGCTTGATCTGCTGCGGCTTGACTTTCGGCATCACCTTCAGCGTGCGCCACATCAGGTAGACGAGCGCGCCGAAGAACAGGATCATCAGCACCGGCTCCCAGTCCAGCGCCCAGTTCTGAATGTTCTGCGAGATTGACGTCGCGATCGTGCTCATCCTTGCTTCCTCATGGTCGCCACCCTTGGCTGTGAGTCCTGCCGAGCGTCATTATGGGGGATCGGGAGGAGTTTTAGCGCAATCGATCTGGCGTTGGGGACTTTCTCACCCCAGCACCCGCAGCGCCAGGTCGCGAAAGAACTCCGCCGCGAACGCCAGGTCGCGAACGTCGATGCGCTCGTCGGCGCCGTGGATCAGCGGCGCCGTCTCGGGCAGCGACTGGTGGCGCTGAGGAAAGAAGCCATAGGCCACGCAGTCCACGAACGCGGCGCGGAAGTGACGCGAGTCGGTGAACCCGGGCAGGATCGTCGGGGCCGTCTGCGCGCCCGGGTCGTGCTCGGCGACCCACTCGGAGATCGCGTCCATCAGCGGCGAGACCATCGGCGAGCGGTTGCCGACGACGCGCTCGGTGAACTCGATCGCGAATCCATCTTCGGAGTGTGTGGGGTCGGGGTGGGTGGGTCCCGGGTGGGTGGGTCTCAAGACTTCGGCGATCGCGCGCCTGACCGCCTCTTCTCCGAGGCCCGGGGGCACACGGCAGTCCACTTTCAGCACGGCCCGGCTGGGGATCACGTTGATCTTCTCCGACGCGCCGATTCGGGTGGGTGCGAACGTGACGCCGAGCATCGGCTCGAACATCGTCGCCAACCGCTCGTCGGCTGCGCGCAACCGCGCCACCGAGCCCACGAGATCGTCGGGGTGCTCGCCGATCGCCGCCAGGAACGCGCGCGGCTCGGCCGTCAGCTCATAGGCGGGCTGGCGCGCGCCGAGGCGCTCCAGCAGCGGCGCCATCTTCAGCAGCGCGTTGACGCCCATGCTCGGCATCGACGCGTGCCCCGCCATGCCCTCGGTCGTGATCGTGAACCTGAACACGCCCTTCTCCGCGCAGCACACCCCGTAGCGGCGCACGCCGCCGTATTCGAACACGCAGCCCGCGCCCTCGTTGACGAGCATGTCGCAGCGCACCGCCTCGGGGTGCTCGCGCGTGATCCACTCCGCGCCCAGCGCTCCGCCCGTCTCCTCGTCGACGACCGCCACGATCAGCAGCTCCCCGCGCGCCGGCCGCCAGCCCGAGCGCGCGAGCGAGGCCGCCGCCGCGATCTCAGCCGCGACCTGGGACTTCATGTCCAGCGCGCCGCGCCCCCACAGATACCCCTCGGCGACGTCCCCCGACCACGGGCCGTGCACGGCATGCCACTCCTGCGGGTCGGCGAGCACCGTGTCGACGTGCCCGAGGTAGCAGAGCGTCGGGCCGTCGCGCTCGCCGCGCAGGCGCGCCACGAGATTCGGCCGATCGGGCTCGGCCGCGAGCAGCTCGCACTCGAACCCCGCCGCGCTCAGATGCGCGGCGAGATGCTCCTGCGCCGGGCGCTCGGCGCCCGGGGGATTGACGGTGTTGAAGCGGATCAGATCCCGCAGCAGCTCCCGCGCCTCCGAGGCGACCGTGGGCACTTCGCGGATGCGACGTCCTCGATCGCTCATGTACCGATCACAGATCGAAGGGATCTCCGATCGGCCAGCACACTTCGCTCACTGCGTCCTTGCCCCGCTCGGCCCACGGCCGCCTCGTGAGCAAAGTCGCGCCTGCAAACTACGTGCCGACACCGTTTCATGCGGGGATCGTACGCCGGTGGACCCGGCGCGCGCCCGGCACCGCCGCGAGCAGCGCACGCGTGTACGGGTCGCGCGGCGCGCTGTACAGCGCCTCGTTGGACTGAAGCTCGACGATCCGGCCGTCGTGCATGACCGCGATGCGGTCGCACATGTGTCTGACGACAGACAGATCGTGAGAGATGAACACCATCGTCAGTCCGAGCCGGCGCTGCAGGTCGCGCAGCAGGTTGAGCACCTGCGCCTGTATCGAGACGTCGAGCGCCGAGACGGGCTCGTCGGCGATCAGCAGCTTCGGTCCCAACGCCAGCGCGCGCGCGATCCCGACGCGCTGTCGCTGGCCGCCTGAGAACTCGTGCGGGTAGCGGTTGTAGTGCTCGGGGTTCAGCCCCACCGTGTCCATCAGCTCCTGCACCGCGCGCTTGCGCGCGCCACGATCGGGTTGCACGCGATGGATGACGAGCGGCTCTGAGACGATCGAGCCGACCGTCCGGCGTGGGTTCAGCGAGGAGTAGGGGTCCTGGAACACCATCTGCAGCTCGCGCCTGATCCACTTCAGGCCGGCGCCGCGCAGCGCGGTTATGTCCCGGCCTGCGAACCGCACCTCGCCGGCGGTGGGATCGAGCAGACGGGCGATCAAGCGCGCGGTCGTGCTCTTGCCCGAGCCCGACTCGCCGACGATGCCGAACGTCTCCCCGCGCATGACCTCGAACTCGATGCCGTCCACCGCACGCACCGCGCCGACGTTGCGTCGCAGCATCACACCCCGGTCGATCGGGAAGTGCTTGACCAGGCCCTTCACCTCCAGCAGCGGCTCGGCGCCGTGAGGCTCGCTCACCGGCAACGACTCGACCGCGCTCATGCCGCGCTCTCCGGGGTGGGCGCCGGGACGGAGGGGACCTCGACGGGGACGGTGGCGGGGGCGTCGTCACGACCATCGCGCAGCCCTGCCCACAGCCGCCGGCGCACGCCTGAGTCGAGCAGGCACGCGACCTCGTGGTCGGGCTGGCCGGGCACGGGCGCCAGCGCCGGATCGGTGCGGGCGTGCGCGGGCTCGGAGTAGGGGCAGCGCGGATGAAAGCGACAGCCCGGCGGTGGCGCCAGCGGGCTGGGGGGAGATCCGGGGATCGGCGTGAGCAGCTCCTCGCGCGGACCGTCGAGCGTGGGGATCGAGCGCAGCAGCCCCCAGGTGTAGGGGTGCTCGGGAGCGGCGAACAGTCGCTCGGCGGGGGCGTGCTCGACGATGCGCCCCGCATACATCACCGCGATCTCGTCGGCCATCTCGGCGACCACGCCGAGATCATGAGTGACGAGCACCAGCGCCATCCCCCGTTCGCGCTGCAGACGCTCCAGCAGCGCCAGGATCTGCGCCTGCACGGTCACGTCCAGGGCGGTCGTCGGCTCGTCGGCGATCAGCAGCCTCGGGTCGTTGGCAAGCGCCATCGCGATCATCGCCCGCTGGCGCTGCCCGCCGGAGAGCTCGTGCGGATAGGAGTCCACGCGCGCGTTCGGCTCGGGGATGCCGACGAGATCCAGCAGCTCGATCGCGCGCGCGCGCGCCGGCGCCTTGGCCAGGTCTCGGTGCGCACGGATCGCCTGCACTATCTGTGCGCCCACGCGGTACATCGGATGCAGCGCCGACAGCGGATCCTGAAACACCATCGCAATCTCATCGCCACGGATCGCGCGCAGCTCGGACTCCTCCAGAGCGAGCAGATCGCGACCCTCGAACGAGATGCGCCCGCCGACCGTCGCTCCCTCCGCGCGTGTCAGCCCGAGCACGCTGAGCGCCGCCACCGTCTTGCCCGACCCCGACTCGCCGACGATCCCCAGCGTGCGCCCCCGCTGAAGCTCGTAGGAGATCCCATCCACGGCCTGCACCTCACCGTCTTCGGTGGAGTAGGTGACGCGCAGGTCCTCCACGCGCAGCAGCGGCTCCTCGCCCGGGCTCACGAGTAGCGAACTCTCGGATCCAGGTAGGCGTACGCGACGTCCACGAGGATGTTCGCGACGATGATGAACAGCGCTGCCAGCAGCACCGTGCCCTGGATGATCGGAAAGTCGCCGTGAGTGATCGCTTCGTAGTTGAGACGGCCGATCCCGGGGATGTTGAACACGGTCTCGATCAGCACCACGCCGCCGAGCAGCACGCCCACGTCGAGGGCGAAGACCGTCAGGATCGGCGTGAGCGCGGGGCGCACGCCGTGGCGCAGAACGACCTCACGCTCGGGCAGGCCCTTGGCGCGGGCGGTGCGCACGTAGTCCTGGCCCATCGTCTCGATCAGGCTGCCGCGCATCAGCCGCGCATACACCGCGGCGAACCCCGCGGCGAGCACGAGCCACGGCAGGATCAGCGACGTGAGCCATTTCCCGGGGTCCGCCGTCATGCCGGCATAAGAGCCGGAGCCGGGAAACACCTTGATCTGGCCGATGTCAGCGGCGAACAGGTACAGCACGATCAGGCCGAGCCAGTATTCCGGCGCGGAGATGAACAGCAGCGCGACGCCCATCGAGGCGCGATCGGTGCGCGTGCGCCGGCGCAGCGCCGAGACGATCCCGATCGGCAGCCCGATCGCCATCCACACGATCGCCGACCCCAGCGCCAGTGACAGCGTCGCGGGCAGGCGATCGAAGACGAGGCTCCTCACCGACGCGCCCGTGTAGTAGCTGTAGCCGAGTTCGAAGTGCAGGAACAGGCCGCGCATGTACAGCCAGAACTGCGTGATCAGCGGCTTGTTCAGGCCGAGGTCGACCCGCAGCTCGGCGATCACCTTGGGGCTGGCGTTGCGCCCGGCCCGCAGCCGTGCCGGTTCGGCGGTGGGCAGGATCCGGAACAGCACGAACGTGAGCGCGGACACGATGATCAGCAGCAGCACGCCCCACAGGACGCGCCTGATGACGTAGCGAGTCATGTCGCCTGCTCAGACGCCGTCGCATCACTGCTCGGCGATGTTCGTCTTTCAACTGGGTGCAGCCATGGCGATGCAGGCGTGGGGGAGTTGTGCTCTATTTTTTTTCCGCGTATGACCATGGTGCACAAAGTTTCAATTTGAGAACAAACAACCCCCGCCCCTTTTACATTCCTTTCACATTCCACCGCCCGCACCGAGCTCCCACTCCACCGCCCACGCCGAGCTCTCACTTCAGTGACGTAAACGAGTAGTCCCACGCCCCCAGGTTCCACACGTCCCCGACGCCGGCCACGTCATGGGACTCGATGTTCGGCTGCTTGTCCCACGCGAACGGGACCGCGACGGCTTGGGCGACAAGCTCGCGGTCGATTGCGGCCCAGGCCGACGCACGCGCCTGCGTGCCCACGAGCAGTTCGGCGGCAGCCATCGCCTTGTTGATCGTGGGGTCGTTGACCTGGCCGTAGTTGGAGTTGTTGGTGGCTTCGATGTGCTCACCGTTGAACGGCACGTCGAGCACCGCCTGGGGGTCGCCGAAGTCCGCTGCCCAGCCGACGTTCGGGCAGACGTCGATCTCTTCGGCGGGAACGCCGCAGAACTTCGAGTACATAGCCGACTTTTCGACGAGGCTGAGCTTCGTGTGAAAGCCCAGGTCCTTGAGCGTCTGGTTGACGATTTCCGATTCGTCTGAGCTGGGACTGCCGGTCGCGCCGACGATCTGGAGCGTGGCGCTGCCCGTGTACTTGCCACTGGGATAGCCGGCCAGGCGCATGTACTTGGCGGCCACCTGCGCGTTGCCGGTCGGGTAGTCGTTGTAGTCGACGCGCGGGCCGGCGACACCGCCGGCCTGTTCGAAGCCGGGGATTTCGGGGTAGATGAAGTGGGTCATCACGTTCGTGACCAGTTCCCCGCCGCGGGCCTTGTCCATCGCGACGCGGTTCAGGGCCGCCCAGAGCGCCTTGCGCACGTTGACGTTCGCGAACGGACCACGATGGTTGTTGACCGCGACGTAGTTGGTGCCCGCGCCCGGAGAGATCTCCAGCTGAGAGCGGAAGTGTTCGTAGGCGAGCTGCACGGTGCTCTGTGCGATTTCGTCGTTCTCGACCATGTGCGAGCCTTCGAGAACCTGCCGGCCGATGACGTTCGTGTCACCGCCGATCTGGATGTTGATCTGGTTCAGGTACGCCGGGCGGAAGTCGGTGGTGGAGCTCCAGTTGGGGTTGCGCACGAGCGTCGCCGACTTGCCTGGTTCGTAACCGACGCCGAGGACCCGGCCCGCGGCGTTTGACTTGAACATGTACGGCCCGGTTGCGACGAGGTAGTTGCCGTATTCGGTTGGGCTGTGGGCGTCGAGCTTCTTCGCAAACTCCTCCGGCACGGGCGCGCTCAGCGGCAGCACCAGCGCCGCGGCGAGAATCGGAGCCTTTGGTTCTGTGAGGTGAAAGACGATCGTGTGGGCGTTGGGCGTGCTGATGCCCGGGATCGGTCCGCCCTTGGCCGTGCTCGCCCCTTCCAGCGAGCCGAAGTAGGTGGAGAAGTACGGGTTGGGCACGTTTGGGTTGGCGCCCCGCTCGATCGCGTAGGCGACGTCGGCGGAAGTCACTTCGCGGTTGACCGGCGGGCTGAAGTGAACGCCCGAGCGGATGTGCACGGTGACGGTCTTGCGGTTGGACGAGATTTCGGGCGGGCCGGAGGCGAGGTCGGGGGTGGGCACGGCGAACGTGTTCGGCTTGTAGGAGTACAGCGGGCGCTGAGTCGCGTACATCGCCTCGTAGTCGATCGAGAAGTAGGCCTGGCCGGGGTCGAGGTGTTCGAAGTCCTCGTGGTTGAGCACCGTCAGCGTGCCGCCGCGAGCACCCCCCGTCTGCGACTCGGTCTGCGGCGTCTGCACGCCCGGGGGCGCCTTGACGCCGCTCGCCGCCGAGACGACGCCCGAGCCCGAACCGCACGCGGCGAGTCCGAGCGACAGCGATCCCAGTGCGCCCCCGACGAGCGCGACCGGCGCGATTGTCCTGATGATCCGCTCGATCGACGAGATCACAACCAACACCCCTCTTTTGTATGTGTGCGTGACATCGCCCGAGCGCAAGCCGTCGGCTGCTCGGACGTTTGGTTCGCCGCCGGCACGTGCATCCGGCTCGCGTTCGGCCTCCGACGATTCGCATAGGGCTGGAGCCCATGATCGGTCGCGCCGCTCATCGCGCAGTCCTTGGGTTGAGCGCGTCCTGCAGGCCGTCGCCGAGCAGGTTGAACGCGAGCACGGTCAACAGCAGGGCGATGCCTGGAAAGACCATGTACCACCAGGCGGTGTTGAAGATCGGGGTGGCGGCGGCGATCATCTGACCCCAGCTGGCGGTGGGCGGGCGCACGCCGACGCCGAGAAACGACAGCGCGGCCTCGAGCAGGATGTTCTGAGGAATCAGCAGGCTCGCGTAGACGACGATCGGCGCGAGCAGGTTGGGCAGGATCTCGCGCCCCATGATGCGCGCGTCCGAGGCGCCCTGCGAACGGGCGGCCTCCACGAACTCCTGCTCGCGCAGTGACAGCACGAGACCGCGCACGATGCGCGCGATGTACGTCCAGTTCACGAGCGCGATCAGGAAGATGATCACGCCGAGACCCGACTGGACGTGGCCGCCGAGGCAGCCGCGGACCTCGCAGGCGGCGCCGAGGCCCAGGCCGAGCAGCAGCACCGGGATCGCCAGCACGACGTCGACGAGGCGCGAGAGCAGCGTGTCGGTCCAACCGCGGTAGTAGCCGGCGAGCAGGCCCACGATCGTGCCGAGCACGGTCGCGATCCCCGTGCCGAGAACGCCCACGATCAGCGACACGCGCGTGCCGTAGATGACGCGCGAGGCGACGTCCTGGCCGAGCGGGTCCACTCCGAACGGGTGCGCCGCGCTCGGCCCGAGCGGGCTGCCGAAGGCGTTCGTCAGGTTGGGGTTCTGCACGCTCGGCCCGGGCAGGCCCAGCAGCGAGACGACCAGCGGCGCGGCGATCGCGACGACGATCAGCAGCGCGATGAAGCCGAGCGAGACGAGCGCCACGCGATCGCGACGAAACCGCCGCCAGAAGAGCTGCAGCGGGGAGCGCGCCGCGACGGACGTCGGCGCTCCTGCGCCGAGGTCGGGCAGATCGACGCGTCCACCCACGCCGGGCAGCAGCTCGGCCGCGCCCACGCTCATCGGGGGGTCACCCGCGGTTTGATCATCACATGCAACACCGGGTACAACAGTTCGACACGCACTCCTCGGCAACCTCCCGAAGAAACTAAATAGGCGTAAGCCGGTGCAGACGCGTGTTCATGTCCTCGCGCGCGCGATACTCACTGCGTGGACACCCTGTTCGAGGACGATGCGACTCCCGACGGCGCTCCGAGCACCGCGACCGCCGGCGATCGTGCGGGGCCGCATCCGCTGGCGGTGCGGATGCGCCCGGCGCGGCTGCAGGAGTTCGTCGGACAGAGCCACCTGCTGGGGGAGGGCTCGGGGCTGCGCACGGCGATCGAGCAGGGCCGGCCTCACTCGATGGTGCTGCACGGGCCGCCGGGAACCGGCAAGACGACGCTGGCGCGGATGGTGGCGAGCAACTCGAGCGCCACGTTCGAGGAGCTCAGCGCGGTGCAGGCGGGGCGTGCGGAGGTGCGCGCGGTGATCGAGCGCGCCGCGCACCGGCGCACGCTGGGCACGCCGACCGTGCTGTTCCTGGACGAGATCCACCGCTTCAACAAGGCCCAGCAGGACGCGCTGCTGCCGGCGGTCGAGGAGGGCCTCGTGACGCTGATCGGCGCGACCACCGAGAACCCCGCGTTCGAGGTCAACGGCGCGCTGCTCTCGCGCGTGCGGGTGTATGCGCTGCAGGCGCTCACCGCGGAGGAGGTCGCGACGGTGCTGCGCGGAGCGATCGCTCAGGGTGCGGCGAGGCCCGCGGCGGGGGCACCGCCGGCGGACCAGGATGCGCAGGACGGCGAGGATCGACCGGGCGAGGATGGGCCGGCGCCCGTCGCCGCCGCGGAGGTGGACGAGGAGGCGATCGAGTTCCTGGCCGCGCGCAGTGCGGGCGACGCACGCACCGCACTCAACGCACTGGAGCTGGCGCTGGAGACGGCGGCGGAGCTGGGGGAGGTCCGCGTGGACGTCGCGCGGGTGGAGGACGCGCTGCAGCGCAAGGCGGTGCTGTATGACAAACACGGCGATCGCCACTACGACTGCATCTCGGCCTGGATCAAGGCCACGCGCGGATCGGACCCGGACGCCTCGCTGTACTACCTCGCGGTGATGCTCGAGGGGGGCGAGGACCCGCGCTTCATCGTGCGGCGGATGGTGATTCTCGCCTCCGAGGACGTCGGCAACGCCGACCCCGGCGCGCTGGGGGTGGCGGTGGCCGCGGCACAGGCAGTCGAGCACGTGGGCATGCCCGAGGCGACGTTCGCGCTGGCGCAGGCCGCGATCTACCTCGCGCTGGCGCCGAAGTCGAACGCCGCCGGGCGCTCGCTCGGCGCGGCCAGGGCGCACGTGCGCGAGCACGGGGCGGCGCCCGTGCCGGGATGGCTCGCACCCGGCGCCCGTCCCGGGCAGGAGGTCGGCGGGTATGACTACCCGCACGATCACCCCGGTCAGGTCTCACCGCAGGAGCTCTTGCCGGAGGGCGTCGTGGGGGAGCGGTTCTTTCAGCCGGGCGAGGCCGAAGCGCAGCTGGCTCAGCGGATGGAGCAGGTGCGCCGGATGCGTGGGCGATAATCGGGTATGGCCGCGAGCGTGGACACGGAGGTGCGGGAGGGGGAGCGGCGGGCGCTGCTCGCACGTGATCCCGCGACCGGAGCCGTGCTGGGGGAAGTGCAGGCGACACCGCCCGAGCGGATCGACGCGGCGGTCGAGGGCGTGGCGCAGGTGCAGCCGCTGTGGGCGCTGCTGCGAGTGGTGGACCGCGCGCGCTACATGCGCCGCATGGCTCAGGCGATCGTCGACGAGCTGGACGCGCTGACGGAGACGCTCGCGCGCGAGCAGGGCCGCCCGCGCGCGGAGGTCGTGACGATGGAGCTGCTGAGCGCGATCGACGCGCTGAGATGGATCGCCGAGCGGGGCGCTGAGGTGCTCGGGGAGCGGCGCGTGCGCACGCATCGCTCGCTTCAGGTCGGCGCGCGCGCGCGAGTGACGTTCGAGCCATATGGCGTGATCGGCGTGATCGGCGCCGGCAGCGCGCCGTTCGCCCAGCCGCTCGCGCAGATCGCGGGCGCGCTGCTGGCAGGCAATGGCGTCGTCGTCAAGCCCGCCGCACGAGCCAGCCTGGCGGGTGAGGCGATCATGCGTGTCATCGGCCGCGCGGGGCTGCCGGAGGGGCTCGTGGCGATCGCGCACGGCGGCAGCAAGGTGGGCGTCGCGCTCGCGCGGGCGCCTGTCGGCAAGGTGCTGTTCACGGGCTCCCCCTCGGTCGGTCGGGCGGTGGCGCGGGAGTGCGTCTCGCGCGAGACCGAGGTGACGGTCGAGCTGGGTGGCAAGGACGCGATGCTCGTGCTCGCCGACGCCGACCTCCCCAACGCGGTCGCGGGGGCACTGTGGGCGGGGTGCGCGGGCGCGGGGCAGGCGCGGGGGGCACTCGAGCGGGTGTACGTGGCGCGGGAGCTCGCCGAGCCGTTCGTCGAGCGGCTCGTCGCCCGCGCCCGGGCATACGCGGTGGGCGACCCTGCCGAGCCACACGTGCAGATGGGACCGCTCTCCTCCGAGCGGCGCCTGCACCACGTGAGCAAGCTCGTGGACGAGGCGCTCGCGCAGGGCGCGCAGCTGCGCTGCGGCGGACCGATGGGTCCTCCCCCGGGGTGCTCGGGGGCGTTCTACGCGCCCACCGTCCTGACCGACGTCAACCACGAGATGCGGCTGATGCGCGAGCCGCTGGGCGGCCCGGTGCTGGCGGTGGTGGCGGTCGACTCGCTCGAGCAGGCGATCGCGCTGGCGAACGACAGCGACTACGGGCTGGGCGCGTCGGTGTGGAGCGCCGACCGCTACCGCGGAGCGCGGATCGCGCGCGAGCTGCATGCGGGCATGGTGTGGCTGAACGATCACCCGCCCGGCCCGTTGTTGACGCGCGGGCCGTGGGGCGCTGCCACGGGCAGCGGTCTCGGCAAGACGCTGGGCGAGGCCGGACTGCGTGCGTGCGCGCAGGAAAAGCTGATTGCCTGGAGCGCACCCGGACTGCGCGGCCTGTGGTGGGGGCCCTATGACGAGAGCACCCTGCGCGCGGCGCGAACCGTGGCGCGACTGCGCTCGGGGCGAGAGTCCGACCGCGAGCGCGCGTGGCGGCGGGGCGCTCCGGCGATAGCGCGCGTGGGTGCACGGATGCTCGGGCGGGGGGTGCCCCGGTAGGGATGCAGTTCCGATCGGCACACGTGCCGATCGGCGACCCTGCACATGTGCAGGGTCGTGACGAGCCGCATGCGGCTCGTCAGCCATTGGCGCATGCGCCAATGGCGGGAACGTGCATGCACGTTCCCGGGCAGGGCCGCATGCGGCCCTGCCTCCCATGAGAGCTACCCTGTGACCATGCCAGCCCAGGCCTATGCCGGCAAGGAGTGCGTGTGTCAGCTGCGTCGCGGCATCTGCGATCAGAGCTGCGTGCAGGGCATGCTCGACACCCCCTTCTACATCGCCTGCCTGAAGCTGAGCGGACGCCGCTGCGTGGTCGTCGGCGGCGGCGAGATCGGGCTGGAGAAGGTCGAGGGACTGCTCGCGTGCGACGGCGAGGTGACGCTGATCGCGCCCACCGCGCTGCCCCTCCTGCGGGCGTACGCGCGCGAGGGCTCGATCCGCTGGGAGCAGCGGCCCTACGCCGGCTCGGAGGATCTGGATGGCGTGTTCATGGCGATCGCCGCGACCGACGACACGGACGTGAACATCGCCGTCTACGACGACGCCGAGCGCCGCGCGATGCTCGTCAACGTCGTGGACGTGCCACCGCTGTGCAACTTCATCCTGCCCGCCATCGTGCGCACGGGGCCGCTGGCGATCGCGATCTCCACCGCCGGCGCCTCCCCGGCGCTGGCCAAGCGGATGAAGCGCGAGATCGAAGGGCAGTTCGGCGCGGAGTACGCGCGGCTGGCGATCCTGCTCAACGACGCGCGCGGCTGGGCCAAGGCGACGCTGCCCACCTATCAGGATCGCAAGCTCTTCTTCGAGTCGATCGTAGGCGGCGACCCCGACCCGATCGAGCTGCTGCGCGCCGGCGAGGAGCCGGCGGTGCGCGAGCTGATCGAGCGGGCCCAACGCGAGCACGCGCCCGCGCCCGTCGGCGCCTGAGCCTCGCCGGACTCCCGCATGAGCGACGGCGGCGCCGAGACGACGATCAGCGCCGGGTTGAGCCCGCGCGAGGCGGTGCGACAGACCCCGGTGCAGGCGCTGCGGATCGACGGGCTCACCCGCGCATACGGCGAGCGCGCTGCGCTGGCCGGCGTGTCGCTGTCGCTGCGCGAGGGTCAGACGCTGGTCGTGTTCGGGCCCAACGGCGCCGGCAAGACGACGCTGCTGCGCGTGCTCGCCACACTGCTGCGCCCGCACTCCGGCCGCGTCGAGGTGCTCGGCTGCAACCTGCCCGACGACGCCTGGCGGGTGCGCGGCAGGATCGGCCTGCTCGGGCACGAGCCACTGCTGTATCGCGAGCTGACGCCGCGCGAGAACCTGCGGTTTCATGCCCGCCTGCACAACGTCCAGCTGGGGCGGGTCGAGGAGCTGCTGGCGGCCGTCGGGATCGACGCCCGCGCGAATGAGCCGCTGCGTACGCTCTCGCGCGGCATGGTCCAGCGCGTCGCGGTCGCGCGCGCGGTGCTGCACGATCCGGAGCTGCTGCTGCTGGACGAGCCGCGCGCGAACCTCGATCCGGCGGCGATCGAGCTGGTCGATCCGTTGATCGGCCGCTCCTGCAAGCGCACGCGGGTGATCTCCAGCCACGATCCTGGCGGCGGCCTGGCCGAGGCCGACGTGGCTTTGGGGCTGCGTGACGGTCGCACCGCACTGCTGCGCGCCGCCGCGGACGTGGACCCCGCCGAGATCGCGGCGCTGTACAGGTGAGCACCTTGACCCCTGACGCGCCCCCCACGACCGACGCGGCGGCGAGCGATGCCCCATCGGGGTCACCCGGGACGCTCACAGTCGTCGGCGCGCTGCTGCGCAAGGAGCTGCTGGTGGAGCTGCGCACGCTGGAGTCGGTTCCGGGCATGTCGCTGTTCTCCGTGAGCACGCTCGTGGTGTTTCACTTCGCGCTGCAACGCGCCACCGTCGACGGCGACCTGGCCGCAGGCGTGCTGTGGGTGACGCTGCTGTTCGCGGCCATGCTCGGGCTCAACCGGCTGTTCGTCGCCGACGCCGAGCAGGGCGGCTTCGACGGCTTCCTGCTCGCGCCCGTAGACCGCACCGCGATGCTGCTCGCCAAGGCGCTGGCGCTGCTCGCCTACCTGCTCGTGCTGGAGATCGTCGCCGTGCCCGCCTTCGCCCTGCTGCTGCTCGGCCCCCCGCTCGGCCCGGCGCTTCCAGGACTCGTGGCGGTGCTCGCGCTCGCCGACGTCGGGCTCGCGCTGATCGGCACGCTGATCGCCGCGCTGGCGGTGCAGACTCGCGCGCGCGACTTGCTCGGGCCGCTGCTCGCGCTGCCGCTGCTCGTCCCGATCGTCATCGCCGGCGCCCGCGCGACCTCGCCGCTGCTGAGCGCCGGGCACGCCGGCGCCCTCGGTGGACGCTGGCTGGCACTGCTGGCGCTCTATGATCTGGTGTTCGGGCTGATCGCCTACGCCGTATTCGACTTCCTGCTGGAGGACTAGTGATCCCGAACCCCATCTCGGCACCCCGCGGGCCGGCCTCGACGCGAGCCGGGCTCTGCAGGCCAGCCCCGGCGCCCGCCCCGGTGCGCAATGACGCCTGACATGCCCGGCACACGCACAGACGTGCTCAACGGCCGGACCCTGCGCACGCTGAGCATCGCCACGGTCCTCGCGATGGGCCTGTCTCTGAGCCTGGTCTTCTTCTACGCCCCGATCGAACTCGAAGAAGGGCTGCTGCAGAAGATCTTCTACCTGCACGTGCCGCTGGCGATCGTGTCGCTGTGCGGGTTCGTGCTCGGCGGGATCATGGCGATCGCGCACCTGCGCACCCGCGATCGGCGCTGGGACCTGCGCTCCTACGTGACGATCCACATGAGCCTGATCTTCGGCGTCGGCGTGCTGCTGACCGGCTCGATCTGGGCGCGCGGCTCGTGGGGGCACTGGTGGGTGTGGAGCGAGCCCACGCTCGTCTCGTTCCTGATCGTGATGCTGCTGTACGCGACCTACCAGCCGCTGCGCTTCGCGATCGAGGACCCCGAGCGCCAGGCTCGCTACGCGTCGGTGTTCGCGATCGTCGCCGGTGCGTTCGTGCCGCTGAACTTCCTCGCCGTGCGCCTCTCCACCTCCTATCTGCACCCGCGCGTGCTCGGCTCCGCCTCCAACCTGCCCCCCTCGATGCGGCTGACGTTCCTCGTCTCGCTGGCGGCGATGGCGCTGCTGTTCGCGACGCTGTGCTGTTATGAGCTGACCGCCAAGCGCACGCGCATGCTGCTGCGGGCGCGCAGCCGCATCCTTGGCTTCCAATGACCATCCCCCTGGCGACAGCCCTCCCGGAGAACACAGGCGACGGCTATGTGGCGGCTGCCTACGTCGTGTTCTTCGTGATTCTGCTGATCTACGTGGCGATCATGGCGCTGCGCCTGAGCCACGTGCAGCGCGACCTCCGCGACCTGCAGGCGACTAGTGGCGCCGAGCCGCCTCGGCCCGGCGATCAGACCGCGCGCGAGGAGACGGCGGGTCGGCCTGGGGGCACCGCGCCGCAGTCCGTCCCGGACGACACCGCCATAAGCCCTCCGCACGAGCAGACACGGGAGCGCGAGCCGGTATGAGGTCGGCTCAACCTCGGCGGCGAGCGCGGCAACCGAGGGATGCCCGATGAGCGAGCTGCTGGCACTCGGCATCTCCCACAAGACGGCGCCCGTGGCGCTGCGCGAGCGGCTCGCGTTCACCGAGCCCCAGGCGCGTGAGTTCACCGAATCGGCGCTCGCCACCTCGGAGGTGCGTGAGGCGGTCGTGATCTCCACCTGCAACCGCACCGAGGTGTATCTCGTCGTCGGCGACTCCGTGCGCGCGGAGGGCGACGTGCTCGGGCTGCTCGCCCAGCGCGCGGACGTCCGCCCGACCGAGCTCGCGGACGCGATCTACTCGCCGCGCAACTGCGATGCGGCGCGCCAGCTCTACCGCGTGACCGCGGGCCTGGAGTCGATGATCGTCGGCGAGGCCGAGATCCAGGGCCAGGTCAGGCGCGCGCACGAGTCCGCGCTGCGGGCCGGCTGCACCGGGCCGCTGTCCAACCGGCTGTTCGCCGCGGCGCTCACGACGGGCAAGCGGGTGCGCTCGGAGACCGTCATCGGCTCCGGCCGCGCGAGCGTGCCCTCGGTCGCCGTCGACCTCGCGCTGAGCCTGCTCGGCGGGCTGACAGACCGCCACGTCGTGATCCTCGGCGCCGGCGAGACGAGCGAGCTGACCGCGCGCGCGCTGGCCGAGCAGGGCGCCGGCACGATCTTCGTCGCCAACCGCCACGCCGACCGCGCGCTGCACCTCGCCGAGCGCTTTGGCGGGTCGGTCGTCGGCCTCGACGGCCTGCCCGAGCAGCTCACACGTGCCGACATCGTGCTCTCCTCGACCGCCTCGCCACATCCGATCGTCGGGCGCGAAGAGCTCGCCGAGGTGATGCGCGAGCGCCACGCCCGCCCGCTGCTGCTGATCGACGTCGCCGTTCCCCGCGACGTCGACCCGGGCTGCGCCGAGCTTCCGGGCGTCAGCCTGTATGACATCGACGACCTGCAGGCCGTGCTCGCGCGCAACCTCGACACGCGCGCGAGCGAGATCCCGCGCGCGCAGGCGATCGTCGAGGAGGAGATCCTGCGCTTCGCTCGCTGGCTCGGCCAGCTCGACGTGCTGCCGACGGTCAGCGCGCTGCGCGAACACGGCGCCGCGCTGGTCGAGCAGGTGCTCGCCGAGAACGACGGCCGCTGGGAGTCGGCCTCGCCGCGCGACCTCGCGCGCGTGGAGGCGATCGCCCGCGCGGTCATGAGTCGCTTGCTGCACGAGCCCACGATCCGGCTGCGCAGCCACGGCGAGCGCGGCCACGCGTCGATCGAGCTCGTGCGCGAGCTGTTCGGACTGAGCGACGACGAGCCCGACGCGCGCACCGCAGCGGCAGCGGACATGGGCGAGGTGCCGGACAACGTGCGCCCGCTCTCGCGCCCCGCCCGCGCCGGCGGCTCGGGCTCGTCCTGACGCATCGACCCCGGCGGCCGTCTTGACCCGGACCCCAAACGCCCTGCGCATCGGCACCCGCGCCAGCGCGCTCGCGCTCGCGCAGACGCGGTGGGTCGCCGGCCTGCTGAGCGCCGGCGGGCACGGGGAGACCGAGATCGTCACCGTGACCACCAGCGGCGACCGCGCCGGCGCGAGCGGCGGTGACAAGTCGCGCTGGGTGGACACGATCGAGGACGCGCTGCTCGCACACGAGATCGACCTGGCCGTGCACTCCGCCAAGGACCTCCCCGGCGAGCTCGCCAGCGGTCTGACCCTGCTGGGAGCGCCGCCGCGGGCGGGGGTCGAGGACGTGCTGTGCTTCGCCGGCGAGCAGCGGGACGGCGGAGGATCGGGCGAATTGGGCGAAGGTCGGGATGGCCCCGGCGACGCGGGGGACCGCGAGATCGGTTCCGCCGATGATCACGACGCCGGAGACTCCTCGCCGGGACTCGAGGGGCTGCGCAAAGGCGCGCGCGTGGGCACGAGCAGCATCCGCCGCGCCGCCCAATTGCGCGCCGTGCGCGCAGATCTCGACGTCGTTGCGATCGGCGGCAACGTCGACACGCGCCTGCGCCTCTTCGCCGAGGGCGAACTCGAAGCGATCGTGCTGGCGCGGGCGGGCCTGCAGCGGCTGGGCCGCGAGGATCGGATCGGCGCGACGCTCGACCCGGTGCAGTGCGTGCCCGCGCCCGGCCAGGGCGCGCTCGCGCTCGAGGCCCGCGGCGAGGATGAGCGCGTGCGGGAGGCGGTCGCGGCGATCCTCGACGCCGACACATCAGCCTGCCTGCTGGCCGAGCGCGCCCTCGCGAGCGCACTCGACGCGAGCTGTCACACACCTCTCGGCGCCCACGCCACGCCCGCGGGCTGCGGTTGCCTTCAGCTGCGCGCCTGGATCGGCCTGCCCGACGGCTCGGCCTGGGTCGCGGATGAGTTGCTCGGTGGCTTCTACGACCCGGCCGCGCTCGGTGGGCGCGTGGCCGAGCGCATGAGCGCGGCGGGCGCACGGGAGCTGCTGGCGCAGGCACAGGAGATGGCGGGCGTGGGCAGTGCCTGAGGTGGGCCGGGTCTACCTCGTCGGCGCCGGGCCGGGCGATCCCGGCCTGCTGACCGCCCGCGCGCTGGAGCTGGTCGCCGCGGCCGACGTCATCCTCTACGACCGCCTGATCCCCCCCTCCGCGCTCGACGGCGCGCGTACCGACGCCGAGCTGCTGTTCGTCGGCAAGCAGGGCGGCGGGCACTCGGTCCCCCAGGAGCAGACCGAGGAGCTGATGATCGACCGCGCCCGCGCCGGACGGACGGTCGTGCGGTTGAAGGGCGGCGATCCGTTCGTGTTCGGTCGCGGTGGCGAGGAGGCGCTGCGCCTGCGCGCCGCGGCGATCCCCTTCGAGATCGTCCCCGGCGTCACCTCGGGCGTCGCGGCCGCGGCCTACGCGGGCATTCCCGTCACCCATCGCGGCCTCTCGATCGGCGTGGCGCTCGTCACCGGCCACGAGGACCCCGGCAAGGATGAGACCGCGCTCGACTGGCCCGCGCTCGCGGCCTTCCCCGGCACGCTCGTCTTCTACATGGGCGTTCGCGCACTGGGAGGCATCGCGCGATCGCTGATCGACGCCGGACGCCCACCCGAGGAGCCCGTGGCGATCGTCGAACGCGGCACGCTCCCCGGACAGCGCACCATCACCGGCACTTTGTCCACAATCGCCGAGGTTGCGCGTGCCGAGGACGTGCGTGCCCCCTCGATCACGCTCGTCGGCCCCGTGGCCACGCTCGCGCAGGAGCTCTCCTGGCTACCGCCCGCGCCGCTGGCCGGACTGACCGTGGCCGTCACCCGCGCACGCGCCGCGGCCAGCGGATTGGCGCGGCGGTTGGAATCGCTCGGCGGCCACGTCGTGCAGGCGCCCGCGATTCGCACCGCGCCGTTGCCGGGACCCGCGCCCGACCTGGCCGCGTACGACCTCCTCTGCCTTACGAGCCCGGTCGGGGTGGACGCCCTGTTCGAGCGCCTGCGCGCGGATGAACAGGACGCGCGCGCGCTGGCCGGAACGCGCGTGGCGGCGATCGGGCCGGGCACCGTGCGGGCGCTGGCCGAGCGCGGGATCGAGGCTGACGTCGTCCCCGAGCGGGCGGTCGCCGAGGGGCTCGTGGAGGCGCTCGCCCGGCTCACACCGCCCGTCGCGCGCGCGCTGATCGCCCGCGCGAGCGAGGGGCGCGAGGTGCTGGGAGACGCGCTGCGCGCGCGGGGCGCCGAGGTGGACGTGCTCGCGCTGTATGAAACGCTCGCCGAGGAACCGCCCGCGCATGTCCTGCGGGAGGCGCTCGCCGCCGACTACCTCACGTTCACCTCCGCCTCGACCGTGCACTTCTTCCTGCGCGCGCTCGACGCGGGCAAGCTGTCTGCCGGCACGCGCATCGTCTCGATCGGGCCGATCACGAGCGGCGCGTTGCGCGAGCATGGCCTGGAGCCGCACGTCGAGGCGACCACGCACGACGTCGACGGGCTCGTGCAGGCATTGCTCACGGACGCCTCCATGCGAGCCGCCTGACAGGCGCATCGACGCATCCGACATGCTCGGCCATCCCCGTCTGCACCTGCGCAGCACCGACTCGACCAACGATCGCGCCCGCGCGCTGGCGATCGCCGGGGCGCCGCACGGGACGCTCGTGACCGCCTCAATGCAGACCGCGGGGCGCGGCCGTCAGGGCCGGCGCTGGTCCGCGCCGGCTGACAGCTCGCTGCTGATGTCGCTCGTGCTGCGTCGCCCCCCGGCGCTGCTGCCGTTGATCGCGGCCGTCGGGGTCTGCGACATCGTGGGCGAGGACGCGCGGGTCAAGTGGCCCAACGACGTCGTCCTCGTGCGCCGGCCGGGCATCGAGGGCGCAGGGGCGAGGGGCGCGGAGGCGGGAGAGCCGGCGAAGCTCGCGGGCATCCTCGCCGAGGGACGTCCCCAGGAAGGCTGGGCGGTGCTGGGCGTCGGCCTGAACGTCGCCGTGCGCCTGGATGAGCTGCCCGTGGAGCTGCGGAGCACGGCAGCCACGCTGGGCTACTCGCCCGAGGAGATCGAGCCCACGCTCACGCGCCTGCTCGCCGCGCTGGAGCGGCGCCTGGCCGAGCCGAGCGAGGTCCTGCTCGATGCCTACCGCGCCCTTGACGCCCTGCGCGGAAGGGAGATCGAATGGTCTTCAGGCCATGGCCGCGCCGATGGCATCGACGGCGAGGGACGGCTCGTGGTCGCACTCTCAGGCGGCGGGCACACCGCGCTCGACGCAGGCGAGGTTCACCTGAGGTAGAGGGCGGTCGCGAGACTGCGAATTAAGAGCTTACCCCCGACAAGACCGAGAATCGCGCCCAGACAGGCGGTGAAGCGCGGTGAAGGCGTGCGAGACACCTTCGGTCAGGGTGGACTCTTGTGGCGTGGGATGAGTGATGGCTATTGCCAGCACGACCCATAGCGCGAGGCAGATGAACGTCAGAGCAAACACGCCAAAAGCATCCGGCTGAACCATCGAGGCGCCGGGATGACCGTCTGCTGCCCCCCGTCGCCCTCGCTCATTGCGGAGGTCTACAGGCTGGAAGCGTGGGGAGAGTCAATTGATGTGACGGCAGTCACCGTCGGTGCCTCGTTGCGGGGCACAACAGAAACGTGATGGCTCGCGCTGTCGATGACGATCGCTTTGTCGTGTTCGGGTGCCGGATCGACCCAACGATCAGCTTAGCCGCAGCTGGAATAATCGCCCATGACGGAATCATGAATGTAACTTCAGCGAGCGCCGCGCAACCGTGAGGACCACCGCCTACTCCTCGGCGTGCTCGAGGGCATCGGCAACGTTGCGATCGAGCTTGCCCTCCGCCGCCGGCTCGAGCCCCGTGCCGTTGTGCGTCACGGCCGGCGGTTCGTTCGCGAGCGCTTCGTCCAGCACGGCCTCGCTCGGGGCATCGCGACGGGGACGGGCGCGCTTGGCGGCGTTCTTGACCGCGACCTGCGCGCTACCGGCGCCGTTCTTCGCACTGCCACCCCCCTTGTTGCGCCGGCGCCGGTTGTTGCGGGCGCGGCGTTTGGGGAAGTTGCGCAACAGCTCGCGCGCGAGCGCCGGCGGCTTGCGCGCCATCCGCGTGCGCGCCCCGCGCAACGCCTCTTCGGCCTCGGGCGTGTGCGCGAGCGCAGCCGCCAGCAGCGCCGCGGCCAGGCGCCGGTCCTGCTTGCGCGCGGCGTGGATCAGCCTGCGGGCGTTGCGCGCGTGCGCGCCGCCGGAGGAGTTCACCAGCAGGCCCAGCAGCCGCTTGGTCTCCGGCCAGCGCTGCACCGCGTACTCCTCGTGCACCTCCCGCGTATACCCCGCCAACCGCCAGATCCAGGCGGTGGCCTGGTCGCGGCGGCCGATGCGCCGCTCGACCAGCGCGCGCAGCATGATCTTGCTCGCCTCCCGGCGCTCCTCGCGCGGCCAGCCGCCGATGATGTCGATCGCGGTGTCAAACGCGTCGGGGTCGCGCAGCGCGGCGACGTCCGCCAGCGCGCGCAGGCGCAGCTGGGGGTTCTTGTTGCGCTGCACGGCGGTGATCAGGAAGCGGCTCTTGAGCTCGCCGCCGCGATCGAAGTGCAGCATCGCCCGCGCCCTGCGCCAGCCCGCCGGCGCCACGCGCGCGCCGGCCAGCGCCGCCCACACGTGCTGCTCGCCATAGTCGAGGTTCTCCACGGCAATCCGCCACAGCTCGCGCTCGAACACCTGAAACCGCCGCTCCTCCTCCGCGCACACCGGCAGCACGCGGCGCTCCACGCGCATGCGCCGACCCCGCCCGCGCCTGACGGGCCCGACGACGATCGCCCCACCCCGATACACGTCGCGGTCGAGCAGCGAGTGCAGCGTCACGACCGGATCGTCGTTCTTGGTGGCCGGGTGCACGAAGTCCACGACCAGCCCGGCCTCCTTGCCGGGATGCCTGCGGGTGACGCGACCGACGCGCTGCTGGTAGATGCGCTTGGAGGCCGTCGGCGCGAGGTGCACGCACACGGTCGCCCGCGGCGAGTTCCAGCCCTCGGCGAGCAGCTGCGCGTTGATCAGCACGTCGACGTCGCCGCGCTCGTAGCGCGCGAGAATCTCCGCCAGCTCGCGCTTGGGCGTCTCGCCCGAGACGCCCTGCGCCTTGATGCCTTCCGCGCGAAACGCCTCGGCGAGGTTGTAGGCGTGCTGCACGCCCGCCGCATACACCACGCCCGGCACGCCGTTGAAGCGCGTCTTGTAGAGGTTCGCCGCCGCCATGTTGAACGGCTGCTGGTCGAGTAGTTTCGCCAGCTCGTCCTGGTCGAACTCGGTGTCAACCTCGCCGCGCCTGAGCGGCACGTTGGCGATCGTGCGCACACCCACGCCAGGGGAGATGCGCACGCACCGCAGCGGCGAGATCACCCCGCGTCGCGCCGCCTGGGCGAGGTCGAAGCGCGAGGTCTGCGTGGGGAACAGGTCGGTAACGTGGCGCGCGATCAGCGCGCCCGTGGCGGTCATGCCGATGAAGATCGGGCCGGTCCACTTGCGGATCGCGCCGCTCGTCTTCTCCCCCAGCGCGGTGTGCGCCTCGTCGCAGATGACGATCGTGTAGGCGCTCGAGATCTTGCCGGCGTTGCGCACGAACCACTGGTATGTCTCGACCGTCACCGGCCCCTTGACCGAGTCCTCGCCCAGCAGCAGCGGCCGGGAGATGCGCTTGGAGTAGCCGCGCTCGCGCAGCTCGCCGTGGAACTGGTCGACGAGGTTGCGCCTGTGCGTGAGAATCAGGATGCCGCCGGTCTGCGAGCCCTCGACGAAGCCGAGCGCCGCAACCGTCTTGCCGGCGCCGGTGGCGTGCTCGAACCAGAATCGCTTGGCCGCGTTGGGATCCTCCGGCTGCTCGGCCAGCGACTCGCCGTCGTCCTCGTCCACCCAGTCCCGGGGCTCCTCCTCAGACTCGCCCTCGGTGGCGTCGTCCTCGCCCTCACCGGTGCCGTCCTCGCCGAGCAGCTCGTCGGCGAACTCCTCCTCGTCCTCGTCTTCGTCCTCCTCGTCGTCCTCGTCGGGCGCCGCGCGCTGGACCGGGCCGAGCTCGTCGTCGTCATCATCGTCATCGTCGTCGTCGTCCTGATCCTCGTCGTCATCCGCGCTCGCCTCGGGCTCGTCCTCGTCGTAGCCTGCGTCCGCTCGCCCCTCCGCCGCGTCGGAGTCCTCGCCGTCGCTCGCCCCGTCACCCGCGGGAGCGTCGTCGGGGCCCAGGATCGCGGCCGATGCCAGCAGCTCCGGCGAGGCGCCGGCGGCCGCGACCCGACCGGCGCCGTTCTCGACGCTCGTGCGCTGCGCCTCCGCCAGCAGCGCCGTCAGCGTGCCCGACAGCGCGTCGACCTGATGGGCGGACAGCACCGTTCCGTCCGCCAGCTTCGGCTCGTCGTCTGAGAGCAGCCGCTCCAGCCCCAGCAGCAGCGAGAAGTCCCTGCGCCATTCCGTCGAGGGATGCCGGGCGCCTGAGTCCAGCTCCGCCAGCGCCCGCTCCAGCGCGCGTCTGCGCGGGGAGCCCGGCGCCAGCGCGACCGCGGCATCCTCGCCCTCGTGCAGGAAGCTGTCGCGCACGAACTCCTCCGCGCGAGCGATCTCGGCGGAACTGGGAGTTGGCGCGGCCGCGAGGGCCACTGAAGTGGACTCGGCCATCAAGGGCTCTGGACTTCGAGACGGAGCCGCCGCACGCAGTGGTCTCGGCGAGGCTCAGGTTGCCGGCCCGTACCGGCGACGTCGCCGGATGCTCACAGCGAACCGGCCAGACGTGTCTTCAGCATATAGCACGATGCGGTGGATTTGAAGAGGGGCCCGCACAGCCTGGGCATCTGCCACCATCAGCCCCGATGACCGGGATCTACGACGCCCCCGCCCGCCTGCTTGCAGCGCTCGCCGTCATCGTCGTCATCGTGCTGCTCGCCGTCGGCCTGGTCCAGCTCACGAGCTCCTCCCCGTCCTCGAGTGCGCCGGAAACGCCGCTGACGCTCGCCCAGGTGCAGGCCCGGCTGGCGGGCTCGCCGGCGCCGCTGGCCGCACTGCACGCCCAGCCCGATCAGGTCCTGCCCGGCGGCGCACCCGCCCTGCGCGCGCGCCTCGCCGCGTTGCGCTCCTATCCGCTGGTGATCAACAAGTGGGCCTCCTGGTGCATACCGTGCCAGTCCGAGCGCACCGCCTTTCAGCGCGCCTCCGCCTCGCTCGGGCGCACCGTCGCGTTCATCGGCGTCGACTCCGGGGACACCAGCCTCGCCGACGCTCGCGCGTTCCTGCGCGCGACGCCGGTCGGCTACCCGAGCTACTACGACCACAGCGGCCGCCTCGGCACCGCGATCGCCGACTCCTCGTTCACGCCCGTCACCGTGTTCTACGACCGGTCCGGCCATCAGTACATCCACCAAGGCCCCTACCCGAGCGCCGCCCGCCTCGAACGCGACGTGCGCCGCTACGCGCTGAACTCCCAGGCCTGACCCGCGATCCGGTGCCCGAAATCCGCATAGACCCGCTCAGCGGGCATCGCACGATCGTCGCCGGCGAGCGCTCGCGCCGCCCCGGCGGCGAGCCGCGCTGCGAACCCCCCGAGCCGATCGACGTGCAGCGCGATCCGTTCGCCGAGGGTCACGAGGACCGCACGCCGCCCGAGCTGTATGCGGTGCGCCCCGACGGCGGGCCCGCCGACTCGCCCGGGTGGACGGTGCGGGTCGTCCCCAACCTGTACCCGGCGCTCGCGCCCGAGGCGGTCGATCCCGGCGGGGACGGCGAGGAGGATCGCGACGATCGGGACGAGCCCGCGACGGCAGGCGCCGGCGGCGGCGATGCGGAGTGGTCCCACCCCGCCCGGGGTGCGGCCGACTCCGAGCTGTTCACCGCGCTCGCAGCGCGTGGCGCGCACGAGGTGATCGTCAACGGACCCCAGCCGGTGCTGTCGCTGGCCGACCTCCCCCCCGAGCAGGTCGGGGCAGCCGTGGAGGTGTGGCGCGAGCGGATGCGCACCCACTCCGATGCGGCGTATGTGCAGCTGATCGTCAACGAGCGGCGCGAGGGGGGCGCATCGCTGCCCCACACTCACGCCCAGCTGTATGCGCTGGAGTTCGTCCCCGCCGAGGTCGCCCGCGAGCGCGAGCGCGCCGGCGCGTACACGACGCGCACGATGGGGCATACGCTGCTGGAGGACGTGATCGCCGAGGAGGTCCGGCGCGGCGAGCGCATCATCGCGATCGACGACCATGCCGTGCTGCTCGCGCCGTACGCGTCGCGGCTGCCGTTTCAGCTGATGCTCGCCCCGCGACGGCCCCGCGCGCGATTCGAGAACGACGAGGTCGGCGCCCCGTTGTTGCACGACGGGCTGTGCCGGCTTGCGCGCCTGCTCGGCTCGAGCCCGCCGTTGAACCTGTGGGTGCGCACGGCCCCGCGCGGCGTCGAGCAGTTCTGCTGGCGCATCGACGTCGCCCCGCGCCTGACCCACCTCGCGGGACTGGAGCTGTCGACCGGGCTGAACCTGAACATCGTCTCACCAGAGCACGCCGCATCCTTGTTGCGCGAGGCGTAACTCTTCGCACTACGCCGCTTCTTCGCACTACGCCGCTCAGGCTGCTGCGGACCAAGCGACACACGGACGCAGGGAGCGCGGCGTACTGCGTACGCGTGCTGGCCGATCGAAGATCCCGTCGATCTTCGATCGGTAAGGACACCGTAGCGCGGCGTGTCCGCAGTAGTCTGAGCCCGTGCCGCCCGAGGAACGCGTCCTTCCCCGCTTCGCCGCCGAGCCCCCGCAGGAGCTGCTGCCCTACGGACGCTGGGCCGATCGGCTGAGCGCCGAGTTCCTCGGCGCGTGCTTGGCGCTCGAAGGCGAGGGCGAGGATCTGGGTGAGCCGGAGGACGTCGTGTGGTACCCCGACCGGACCTGGCACGGACGAACGTATGTCCCCGCGAGCACGATCACCTCACGCGGATATGAGCTGTTTGGCTACGTCCGCTTCGTCCCCTCCGGCGAGGACGAGGACCCGACTGACTTTCACGCCCACGCCGACTTCACCGACGAGACCGCCGAACGCAACCCCGATTGGACGCTGGACCTGTGCGAGGAGACGATCGGCACCTGGCGCGGACACTCCGGTGCGGCTGCCGCGATGACGCTCGTGTGGGGGCGTCCCCTGATCGGCGGCGGGCGCGTCGCCACCGCCGAGCTCGCCGACCTGGCGGTCGACCAGTGCGAGCTGATCGAGGAGCGGTTCACTCTCATCGCCCCCGACGACTACCGCGGCGATCTGCTCGAGATCAAGCTGTTCGGGGGGCGTGGTCAGGAGCTGGCGCGGGAGTCGCTGTATGCCGGGGAGGACGACGTCGAGGAGGATGAGGACCCGGCGGACGAGGATGCGCCCGACGACGGGGCGCGCGATGCCTAGGGGTGATGTCGGGCCGCGCCCTGCAAATGGGTCCGGGAGGTCGAAGCGACCGACCATCCAGCCTGCGGTCTTGGCCATTACGTAACGGTCACGCACGTCGATGCCTGCGGCTGGGGGAACCGTCCGGGCCGAATGAGTCGTGTGGGAGACTCATCATCGCGATGCCCGCTCAGCTCAAACACGTCGACCCAAACAAGCCGCGTGGCTCGTTCAGTCGCGCCTTCGCCGCGTTCTCCAGCACCCGCCCTGGCAGATTCTTCTCGGCCAAGGTCGTCTGGAAGGTGGATCCGCATCTGCTGCGCGCTACTCGCGGTCATCTCGGCATGGGTCTCGTTCTTCCCACCGCCCTGCTCGAAACCCGCGGTGCCAAGAGCGGCGCAGTGCGACGTAACGCCGTCATCTACTTCCACGACCAGGACCGCGTCACGATCGTCGCCTCCAGGGCCGGTGCCGCCAAGCACCCGGCGTGGTTTCACAACCTCGTGGCTCACCCCGACGTCACCTTCGGCGGCATCCCCATGCGGGCGAGCATCGTGAGCGACGAGCCGGAACGCAACAGGATCTGGGGGCTCGCCGACCGCGTCTTCGCGCCCTACGCGACATACCGTCGCGAAGCGGCACAGGCGCAGCGGACGATCCCGATCGTCCAGCTCGTGCCGCGGTAGGCGGACGCTTCGACGAGCGCACCGCATTCCCTTTGCCGCGCGCTGCACCCGGGTGTATGTTTGGGGCTCCAGCGAACGGGAGGAGACGTCCCATGTCATACGTGCGTGCAGTGAGATTCACCGACGTGAACGCCGAGCGTCTCGAGGCGGTGATCGCGCAAATCAACGAGTCCGACGGACCGCCCCCCGGCGTGCCCGCCACCGCCCTGACGATGCTGCACGACGAGGCGCAGAGCACGGCAGTCGTGCTGCAGCACTTCGCCACCGAGGAGGACATGAACACGGCCGCCCGGACGTTCGACGCGATGGACGCCTCCGAAACCCCCGGCAACCGTGTGTCCGTGGACATGTGCGAGCTGAAGCTCGAACGCGAGGCCTGAGGGGCTCTAAAGCAGTCCAGCGCCGCAGTTCAAAGAATCCACAGGTCTCGCGCGTGTCGCCAGTGGGCGCAGGTCAGTAGCAGACGGAACTGATAGCTGTGGCCGCGGCTTCGGGCCCGTCGAGCCCTGAGACGTCATGTACAGGATACTATTTTTTGCGGTACCCTGTACAGACTATGCCGGGACGGGTCTACACCGAGCTGCTCGAGCTGGCGCAGGACCAGCATGGGTACCTGCGCACCGAGGACGTGCGCGAGGCAGGGGTCGATCCCAAGCGCTTGGTCGACTATGAGCGGCGCGGCCTAGCCGAGCGTGTGGCCTACGGCGTATACCGGATGAAGGGGATCCCACCGGATGAGTTGGATGAGTACATGCGCGCGGCGCTGTGGCCGATGGGCGTCGGGGTGCTCTCGCACGAGACCGCACTCGATCTCTACGAGCTGTGTGACGTAAATCCGGCGGGCATCGACGTGACCGTGCCGCGCGGCTACCGCACCCACCGCCCAGTACCGGCGCTGTACCGGCTGCACCACCGCGACCTGACCGGCGAACAGACCGCAAGACTGCGGGGACTGCCGATCGTCACGCCGCTGAGAGCGATCCTCGATGCAGTCGAGACCCACGTTCGCGGCGAGCTTATCGAACAGGCGATTCAGGCTGCCGAGCAGCAAAGCCTCATCACCTCCGATGGCGCAGCCAGCGCACGGGACACCCATGCCGCGCGTTACCTCGTGGCCCACTCGTGAGCGGCAGGCACTATGACGCGCCGCCCCGCAACCGTCGTGCGTTGGAGCAGCGGCTGCGCAACGTCATTCCGGATACGCAGCTTCAGCAGCGCGCACGCCGGCAGCTCGGCTACGTCGCTCTCGCGGCCACACTCATGCGCCATGCGCGCGACGAGCACGATGAACACTGTTCCTGATCAAGGGCGGCGTGGCGATTGAGCTGCTGCTCGGACTACGGGCCCGCGCTACTAAGGATCTCGACGCCGCCGCGCGCATCGACGCGGCACACCCCACTGCCTGATCGGGGACCCCAAACCAGCGTCCTCCTTGTCGGTGTCCGAGCGACTGCGCCTCCTGCGAGACCCGAGTGTCGGCGACGCAGATCGCTCGAGAATGCCCCGGGGTTGTGTCGGGGGTGCCGCAGGAATCGTCCGGAGTCGGTTTTCGTGGTCCTCCATTCTGCTGGGTCGAGTCGGCCAGCGAAGTTCTCATCGATCGCCATTCTCAAGCGCCTCCCGTAACTCGGTGACGAGTGCACACCGAAGCTCGACCAACCTTGGACCGCCCAGAGGGGTCCAAGTCGAGCCAGGAACCATGATCTCTTTTCTTTTGAGGCGGTAACCGCGAGCGTAGGTCGACCAGCTCATTTGCAGGCAAAAAGTGCCCCCGCCAGGAGTCGAACCTGGATCTACCGCTTAGGAGGAACGATCGCAGGACGCGCTCGCAGCCAGGAAGCACTGGCCCGTCCAGTCGATTCAGCGTGCCGCGTCATAAGCAAGGATCTCCGAGACATCCCGAGGGGACTGCTATCCGGCAGTGGCGAACGCTCCACTGGCAGATGCCGCCAGCCCATGCCGCCAACGATGTCGCTCAGCGCTGCTACGCGGCGACGGCGACGCCGGCGGGAACGTAGTGCTCGACCGTCAGGTCGTCGCGCTCAAGCACGAAGCGCACACCCTCCTCGGCGAGCTGGTGCGCCTCGGGGTAGGTATCGGCGACTACGGTCCAGCGAGGCACGTCGGGGGACGTGGCGACCCAGGTGTCCTGATCTTGGCGATAGAGCACGCGCACCATCATGGCTTCTCAGAGTAGCGCGAGGGCGTCCTGCTCGGCAAGTCCAACCTGGTTGCAGAGAATGTCCTTGACGGTCGACGGGCGGATCGTCTGACTGTCGTGGAGGGCGAAGGTGATCGTGGGGCGGTTCGGCGCTTCCATCTTGCGGTGCGAACCGTTCTGGCGAACGATCCGGTAGCCGAGAGGCTGAGCTTTGAGGACGCGCAGGAGCTTCTTAGCCTTCAGCGAGGGAAATTGGGCCACGCAGACGACTTTACGCGGCGCCCCGGCCGCTGTCGGATTTGCTAGGGCTGCACGTACATTGCGTTGTTGATCCCGCGCACGCGATCGGGGTTCGGCCAGTTGAGCTGGTCGTTGCAGACGACCAGCGCGTGCGCGTAAAGCGCCAACGCGAGCGGCCACCAGATCGACGGCTCGTCCTTGCTGGGTCGGTGAATCACCCGCGGCGACACTTGCAGCTCGCCGTAAGGCTCCAGTGAGTCCGGCTGCACGTGCGCCGCACGGCTACCTGTCCTGTAGACCATCGTGTAGAGGCCGCGCATCGTCAGGATGCCCTGCTTGCCGGTGGCCGGCGAGCGGAAGCCGACCATCTTGCCACCCCAGTGCTTGTCCACTGCGAGCGCCAGGTCGGCGAGCCCTGGAAGCGCCTTCGCGCCCTCGGCCGCCGCGAGTTCGTCGTCGTCCATCACCGCCTGACCGAACTTGAGCGCATCGTTGTGGAGCTTACGCAGGTGCCATCGCGCGTTGGAGCCCCATGCCTCAATGTTCTTATCGGGGTCAATCGAGATCCACATGTATCGGATCACCTGCTCGTACAATGCGCGCAGCAGAATCAAGCCGTCGATCGGGAGGCCGGCGGCCATCAGCGCCATCGTGCTTTCCACTGTGTCGGCCATCCTCACGATGACCGCAGCGCCGAACATTCGCCACGGGTGCTCGCCGGGGTAGAACCGCTGCGGCAGGTGCGACGTGACCAGCTCGATCAACTCGCGGCTGGCGATCGCCACAGCCTCATTTGACGGCTGGGTCCAGCCAAGCTCGGGGGAAGCATCGCTCATGAGTGTCATTGTCACGACTGTCGCGGACCCTCTTGGTGTACGGATGCGGGTGAAGGAAGCCGTTCCGCGCCGTTCGCACGGTCGCCAGGCAGGAAGCGTGGCCCGGGACAAGGGGATTGCAGGGTCGGCCTGCTCCAAGCGCCTGGCGGTTCTCCTACTCGCCTACTCGTGAGCCTCTCGCGGGTCCTCGATCGGCGCCTCGGCCTCCAACAGGGCGATGATCTTCTCGCGGGTCTCGCGCGGCACGTTCACCGGCTGTCGGCCGCCGAGCAGTTCCTCGGATATCGGTCGGTGTTGGCCGTGCTCATCCTCGGCGACCCGATGGCGGCCGAACTGGTCGGGTGCGAGTCGTTCGAGCATCCAGGCGTTAGCGCGCCAGTCCTTCTCGCCGGCGCGCTGTATCTGAGAGGCAAGCTGGACATGCACGCTCGCGCGTGTGCGCGTAAGCCCCTCCAGAAACTCCACGAACTCGCTCGTCTTGCCGGCGGCCTGTTCCTGCTCGCCGCGCGTGATCCGGTTGTGGACCGTGGAGGCGCTGACGCCCGCGAACGCTGCGGCCGTGTCGATCCCGACGCCGCAGCCGATCGCTTCAAGGAAGCAAGCTCGAACCTCCGGGGTGAACTTTCTGCGCCTCCCGACATTCGCATCGCCGGAGTGCTGCTTGCATACCCGCCGGCCGCGCATCGGCGGGTTGCAACACGGGGCGCCGTCTCGCTTGCGCGCCGAGCAGCGGCGCTCGGCTGCGGGCGTGCTCACGCCGCGGCCAGTTCAGACGAGCATCTACAGGCACGCCGACAAGCTGGGCGGCGTGAGAGTCGGTCGGCAGCTGCGATTCGACCTCGATGGCGCTCTGCGTAGCTGGCCGTCTGATGAGGATGCCCGCTGCCCAAGCGAGGGATCGCAACCCCTGGAAACGCCTGCGCCGAAGCAGGCTTCGGACACCGGCCAACGGTCGCTCGGCACCGCCCACTGCCAGCTACTGCCGGTTGGGCGTCGAACGAGGGCACTGTGAAGCGATGGATCGTGCCCGTCGTGGTGGCTCAGTCGTCGGCGCGCTCGATCGCGTCGGCGAGCTGGTGCAGGTCGGCACCGACAACGCGTAGGAAGCGTAGGAGCGTGGTCCACTTGACGTCGATCCGGCCGTGCTCCACGCGGGAGATGTACGTTTCGTCAAGACCCTCGCGCTCAGTCATATCCTTCTGCGTGATCCCGGCTTGCCGGCGCAGCTTGCACAGCGCTTGCCCGAGCGCGTGCCGGTCGGCGTTGGTGATGTCGCTGTTCATCGCTCCGCTGAGGAACTTTACACACAGGCCGAGTTTCGATAAGCTCTCACCTGAGCCTATAAGTGGCGCCCGCGGTGCATCAACACCCGGGCGCCTGGCACCGAAGCCAAGGACTTCGGCGCGCAGGCCACGATAGCCGTCCAGGCTATCGTGGCTCCCTCGCCAGAGCACCCGGTCCCGGTGCCTCCAACCAAGGAGGAACCGACGATGAGCGTCCAGGCCAGAGCACCGAAGGGCGAAGTGGTCCGCAACCCGACACGCGGCGGCTTCACTTTCGCGCTGCGGTTCACGGCGTACAACAAGCGTCGTTACATCACGCTGGGCCGACCTGCGGAAGGTTGGACGGAGGCGAAGGCAAGGATGGAGCTGGAGAACATCCTCGCCGACGTGAGGCGAGGTATCTGGCAGCCGCACACCATCGAGGCGCCTCCCGAGGCACCGAAGGACCCCGGCTTCCATGAGTTCGCCTCCGCGTGGTTCGAGGCGATCCGCGGCGAGCTGCGGCCGAACACGGTCCTCGACTACGAGTGGCAACTGCGGGTCCACCTGCTGCCGTTCTTCAAGGACCACCGGCTGTCGCAGATCACCGTGGCAGAGGTTGACCGCTACCGCGAGGTCAAGGTCGCCGAAGTGCGAGCGGTTGAAGCAGCTGCCGCCCGTGGCAAGCCGATCATGGATGAGTACGTGGACCGGCGCGGGTGCAAGCGCTGCCGGCCGCGCCGTCCACTGTCGGCCGTGTCGATCAACAAGACGATCACTCGCCTCGGGCAGATTCTCGAGGTCGCGGTCGAGCGGGAGCTGATCCCACGCAACGCCGCGAAGGTCGGCGGCAAGCGGCGACGACTGAAGGCCGCAAAGCCCACCCGCGTCTACCTCGACCGTGCGGAGCAGATCGCCGCCCTGCTCGACGCGGCGAGCGAACTGGACCGCGAGGCACGCTCCAACGGGAGGATCGCGCGTCGCGCACTGCTCGCCACGCTCACCTTCGCCGGCCTGCGGATCAGCGAGCTATTGGACCTGGAGTGGCGCGACGTAGACCTCGCCGCTGGCAGGCTCCGCGTGCGCCACTCGAAGACCGACGCGGGCAGTCGGTACGTGGACCTCCTGCCGATGCTCAGGGACGAACTGAGCGCGCACAAGGCGGCGAGCGCGAATGCCGCCCCGACCGCCTACGTGTTCCCGTCCGCCGCCGGCACACGTCAGGACGGCGGGCGTGTCCGCGGCCGGGTGCTCGGCAAGGCGATCAAGCGCGCCAACGCGCAGCTCGCCGCCGACGGGCAGACGCCCCTACCGGAGGGCCTGACACTCCACGCGCTGCGTCGTACCTGCGCATCGGTGCTCGTCGCACTCGGCAAGGACCCGCGCTACGTGATGGCTCAGCTCGGACACCGACCCGACGGTCACGCTCGGTATCTACGCCCAGGCGATGACCGCCAGCGACGACGACCGCGAGCGACTGCGGCTGCTCGTGGAGGGCGACGATCTGTCAGTAGATGGCAAGGGGAACCGTCGAGGAGCCAGTCCAGAGAGTGCCGTACCGCTCGCCCTTTAGCTGGGATCACCGGATCAGGCGAACTCGAACTGGTCCTCAGACAGCTCGACGTGCTCGCGCTTTGGCAGCGTAATGACGATCTGTCCGTCGGTTCGCATGAGCTGCTGGGCGTCGATGATCGTGACGCCGTAGAACTCACCATGCTCATCGAAGCGTAGGAAGTGGCCCTCGGGCGTCTCCTCGCCGTAGCCCTCGCGCGGTGGACCCACACTCAGATAGAGGACATCCGCGTCGGGGTCATATTTGGAATAGTCGAACTCCCACCCACCGATGCGCGTCCTCAAATCAAATCTCCTTGTCGTGGCCCCTTCGTGGCCGCCAGGGCGGTCCTGATGGTGCCGATCCGTCCTTCATACCGTACTACGACGAAGAACCACTTTGCGGGGCCGATGTTGCGCGCTCGCAGCCATAGCTTCTCCGTGCCCTCGTAGTTCCCTTGGTCCGCTTTTCGGCGGCTTCTACACATTTCTTGAGAACCGGGAGATGTCGCTCGACCTCCGGGTGGCCTTCGATGATGTGTTTCCAGCGCTCCTCCGTCAGCCAGACCGTCCTGCCTCGGGGGTCGGTCATTGTCGCGATCAAATCGTCGGGGGGCTTTCGTGCGGCCATAGTCGGTCCTTTCGGTTCCGTCCGGGGCCGACGCTAACTTCCGGATACCACACCATCACGTCCAACCACGAACAATCTTCGTACACGAGCCCATCCGGCTCCACACCGGGTGGGCTCGTTGCATTCTGTCGTGAGCTGCGGACGACATCTCGATCAACCAAGGCGTTGCCGCTCAGGCAGATGGGAGTCGTAAACAGCGTTTTGGGCCGTGACCAAGAACCGATAGCAGAGCCCGTCGCACTCGTTCTGCGGCCACCGATCTGGCAGTAGATGGCAGTGGCAGGAACATCGGCCGATCCCCAGCTCGCCGCAACGCTCGGGCGCCGAAACAAGAAAGCCCGTACGAGCAGGGCTTTTCGCTCCATGCCCCCGCCAGGAGTCGAACCTGGATCTACCGCTTAGGAGGCGGTCGTCTTGTCCATTGGACTACGAGGGCGCGAAGGCCCGTAGCGTAAGACGGACCAACGGGAAGGCTACAGGCGGTGAGCAAGTCATCCGACACGGCCGATCCAGCGGGTTCGATCCGGCGGGTTTGCTCGAAAACCGCTGACCCGGCGCACGACCCCTGAGCGCTAAGCCCGAGCGGGCTGAGCATCCAAGCTCTCGACGGTGTCCTCACCCCCACCAAGCTCATCGGCGGTGCGCCGGGCGGAGGCGTTGGCCCAGGCGGTGGTGCTGATGAAGCCGAGCACCAGCGCGGCGAGACCGCAGCCGGCGACGATCCACCAGCCGGTCTGGCTGGCCGCTATGAACCCCGGCCCGACCACAATGGCTCCGCCTGCCGCCACGGCGCCCACCACCGCCACACCGAGCGTCTGGCCGACCTGACGCGAAGTGGATGCGACGGCGGCGGCGACACCGGCCTGGGCGGAGGGCATGCCGAGCACGGCGGTATTGGTGATGGGCGGGTTGACCGTGCCGAAGCCGACTCCGAAGATCACGTAGGCGGGGAAGAGCGAGGCGAGGGGCGTGTGGCGGCCGATGCCGGTCATGAGGGCTCCGCCGAGCGCGATCCCGAGCCCACCGACGAGCAGGCTGATGCGGGGGCCGTGGCGGCCGACCAAGCGGCCGGAGAGCGGCGCGAAGACGATCGTCATGGCGGCGATCGGGAGCGTGTAGAGGCCGGCGGTGAGCGCTGAGAGGCCGCGGATCTCCTGCAGGTAGAGGGTGTTCAGGAACAGGAACCCGCCGAGGGCCGCGAACGAGCAGACCGCGATCACGCTCGCGCTGGAGAAGGGGACGCTGCGAAAGAAGCGCAGTTCCAGCAACGGCTCGAAGCGCCGGCGCTCGTACACCACCAGCGCAATCAGCGTGGCGGCGGCGAAGGCGAACAGAGCGATGGTCTGCTCGGAGGTCCAGCCGGCGGAGGGCGCCTCGATGATCGCGTAGGTGAGCGAGGCGAGCAGTGCGATCACGAGCAGCTCGCCGACCGGGTCCAGGCGCCGCGGACTGGGCGCGCGGGACTCGGGAACGAAGCGCATCGTCAGCGCGAGCGCGAGCAGGCCGACGGGGACGTTGATCCAGAAGATCGAGCGCCAGCCGACGGACTCCACGAGCGCGCCGCCGACGACGGGGCCGAGGGCGAGGCTGATGCCGACGGTCGCGCCCCACACGCCGATCGCCTGCGCGCGCTCGCGGGCGTCGGTGAAGACGTTGCGAATGATCGACATGGCGACCGGGTTGAGCATCGATCCGCCGATCGCCTGCAGCATGCGGAACACGACCAGCCAGCCCTCGCTCGGCGCGGTGCTGCACAGCAACGAGCCGAGCGTGAACAGCACGAGCCCGAGCTCGAACACGCGCCGGCGGCCGAAGCGGTCGGCCATCGACCCGGACAGCATCAGCAGGCTGGCGAGCACGAGCGTGTAGGCATCGACCGTCCATTGCAGCCCCGAGATGGGCGTGTGCAGCTCGCGTCCGATCGAGGGCAGCGCGACGTTTACGATCGTCGAGTCCAGGCCGACGATCAGCAGGCTCATGCAGCAGATCACGAGCACGAGCCGCCGGCGAGAGCGCGGCAGCTCGGTCATGGATCGGCCGGGGGAGGATCACCGGGCGTGGCCGCCGCCACACGCTCCAGCGCGGCGCCGTCCAGCCGGTGGGTGGTCCACTCGTTCGCGGTGCTCGCACCCATACGTCGGTAGAACCCGAGCGCGAGCTCGTTCCAGTCGAGCGCCGCCCATTCCAAACGCTCGCCGCCCCGTTCGCGCACGCGCACGGCCACGGCCGACAGCAGCGCTCGGCCAACGCCCTGGCCACGTTGAGAGGGGCGTACGAACAGATCCTCGAGCCACACTCCGGTGCTGGTGAGGAAGCTGGAGAAGGTCGGGAAGAACAGCGCATACCCCAGGACCTCCGGGCCATCGGACTCCGCGTCGCGCTCTGGGCCGCCGGGGGGCTCGATGTCGCGCTCGGCGATCAGCGCCTCGGCCACAGGGCGCTCGCCGAACAGGGCCGCCGCCAAGCCCTGCTCGGTGGCGCGCAGCTCGTGCGTCAGGTGCTCGTACTCGGCCAGCTCGGCGAACAGCTCCAGCAACACGGGCACGTCGCGGGGCTCGGGGGCGCGGACGAGCGTGTCAGCCACGATCGGGGCGCTCGGGGTAGATCTCGTCGATCGTCGACAGCGTCACGTAGCGAGCGTCGTCGCCGAGCACAGTCTGGATCGCCTCCCCGCCGCCGGCCAGCCGATCGAGGACGCTCACGACGCCCGCTACCGTCAGACCCTCCTCGCGCACCCGCTCGATCGCCTCAATGGTCGAGCCCCCGGTCGTCACCACGTCCTCCACGAGCAGGCAACGCTCGCCCTGATCGAGCGCCGGCCCCTCGATCCAGCGCTGCAACCCATGATCCTTGCGCTGCTTGCGCACGATGAACACTCGCGCAGGCGGCTCGGGCGCGGCGAGCGCGGCGCAGGCCACGGGGATCGCGCTCACAGGCACGCCGCCCACCGCGCCGGCACGGCACGCCCGGGCCTGCTCGGCCACCAGCAGTCCGAGCGCCATGAACGTCTCCGGCAGCAGGATCGCGCGCTTGGCGTCCACGTAGTAATGCGCTGTGCGCCCACTCGTCAGCGTCACCTCGCCGATCGTCAGAGCGTGCTCGCGCAGCAGCTCCACGAGCCGCTCGCGTGCATCACGCGTGGACTTGCTCCTATGTTCGACCAGGGTGTCCATGTACGGGTCTAATCTAGCCTCATGTCCTCGATCACAGGTCTGATGCGCCTGGCGAGCCGCGTGATCTGCCTGATCGTGATCGCCTGGTTCGTGGTGTTCGTCGTCAATCAGACCAGCTCGGCCTCGACTCATCAGCAGAACGAGGTGACGGGGACGTCGCCCCTGGCGGGTGAACCGAGCACGGCGGCCGCCAAGCACGACAGCACGCTGCACCGCACGCTCGACGAAGCCGCGAACGCGCTCACCTCACCGTTCGCTGGCGTCGTGAGCGGATCGAACAGCGAATGGACGATCCACATCGTCAAGACCCTGCTCGCACTGCTCGTCTACGGCTTCGGCCTGGCTTTCCTCGCGCGCTTCCTGCGCGTCAGGGTGTGACGCGTGGACCTGCGCATCTCTGCGTCCTTACCGATTGAAGGTCACGGGACCTTCAATCGGCCAGCACGCGTACGCAGTACGCCAACGCGCTCCCTCGCGTCCTGTTGACCTGCTTGATCCACGCGTCACACCGGCGTTGTTAAGGACCGGCGTGACCGCTGATGTTGTGCGATCCCCCGCCGGACTCGTTGTAGACGTCCACGGCGGTGCCGATCCGCACCCACGAGTAGATCGCGGGCGCGTCCGGGATGGGCACGCGCAGGCAGCCGTGGCTGGCGGCGTATGTCGGCACTTCGGCGTATCCGTGGATCGCGTACCCGCGGATGAAGTAGTTGGATTCGTACATCCCCTCGGAGTTGAAGCCGGGGGTCTTGGAGTACACCTGGAAGTGTCCGATGACGGTTGGCGTGGAGGGCTTGCCCGAGCTCATCGTGTAGATCGTGCGCACGCGCCCGCCCGGTTCGATCTCGGCCAGCACCTGTTTGGTCAGGTCCGCCTCGACGTGCCTGCCGTCCTGCGGGTAGCGCACGTGAAAGGCGCCGGCCCCATGTTGCAGACGACTCCACACCTGCGCGCCCGCGTAGGGGATGCGCGCGAGGCCGGTCGTCTTGCGGTAGGCGATCAGCGCGCGCCCGGTCCCTTCGTCGAAGGAGCCGGTCAGCGGCACGGCGTAGTGCAGCACGTCGAGCTCCGACTGCAGCAGACGCACGGACGGGCCCTGCCCGCCGGGCGCGACGTCCGGGGTCACGTACTGCACGCCCGGCGAGCGTCCGCTGAACGCGCCCTGTTGAGGGGTCGCGTAGTGCGCGGCGCGTGCCTGCACGAGCCCGGGAAAGCCGCTGAGGTAGTTGAGGTGAAACTGGCCCGCGCCGTTGCCGATCCCCGACACGCTGACGCTCTTCACCTGGACCTTGCGCCCGTCGCGGTAGAAGCTGACCTTGACCGTCTGCCCGCCGACGTAGGGCGTCACGACGCCGCGCACGACCACCCGCTGGCCGAGCAGCGCGAACGGAGGGCTGCCGCCGACGTGTTGAAGCGTCAACTTGACCTGGCCCGCGACCGGAGCGGGAGCCGGGACTGGAGTGGGCGGTGGTGCGGGGGCGAGCATTTGCAAAGATCCTATGCGCCGAGGCCGACAGTGCTTCCCTCGGGCACGATCAGGCCAATGCGCTTGGCCGCCAGCACGAGCGCGGCGATCGTCGCGAGCGCGGCGATCATCAGCACGGGCGCCTGCCAGCCCCAGCCCTCCAGCGCGGCAAAGGCGAGCGAGTTGTTCAG
Organism: uncultured Solirubrobacterales bacterium; assembly: GCA_963744245.1. Taxonomy (GTDB): domain Bacteria; phylum Actinomycetota; class Thermoleophilia; order Solirubrobacterales; family Solirubrobacteraceae; genus Palsa-744. The sequence continues at coordinate 980,232 of CAVUST010000001.1, read as the reverse complement.
CGAGTGCGCGGCGATGCACGGATACAGCGAGCCCGAGTAGTGGTACAGCAGGCACAGACCAAATCCCAACGCCGCCAGCGGGACGAGGTCCAACGCCGGCGCCGAGCCGGCGTGCACGGCGCCGAAGAGGAGCCCTGTGATCACCGCCGCGGGCCAGGTGCCACGCCAGCCGCGCAGGGCGGTGAACACGTAGCCCCGGAACAGGAACTCCTCACAGATCGGCGCGACGACACAGGTGAGCCCAGCGCTGAGCAGCAGCAGCGAGGTCGCTTCGTTGGCGCCGAGCTGTTCGAGCAGCTTCTCTTTGCCCGGGTTGAACACCGCCGACCAGGCGACGCTGAGGATCAGGAACGCGACCAGCAGGAGCACGAGCATGCCCGTGGCCGAGCGCCAACCGACGCCAGGCGGACGCAGCCCAAACTGCCATGCGCGCACGACGCGCCCGCCGATGTGCGCGCAATACACCGCCGCCAGCACAAACGCGACGTCCTGCACGATCGTGTCGGCGAGCTCAATCCCGGGGGGAGTGTGACCTGTGGTGATGCTCACTCCGAACAGGAGCGTCGCGGGCAGGTCCACAATCAGGCCGAGCACCGCCGCCAGCACGAGCCCGCCGATCAGCGCCGCCGGGGCCGTCCAGGGGGACCAGCCCATGTCAAGAGAGCGCCTGGGGTCGCTCGGTCCGGGCGGGCGCCCGGCGAGAGGTCCACCGTCCTGGAGGCCGCCCGCGGGCGGGGTGTGTTCCTCGCCGAACGGGTTGCCCTGCCGTCGGTCTGGGGGGGCGGTCGTGTCGTCCATTGGCTAGGCGACCCAATGCCAGGTCGCGAACTGGGCGACGAAGAACGCCATCAGCAAGGCGGACGTCGCCAGCGCCGGCACCCGCGCGCGCGGGTGCGCGGCCAGCCACACCGCGAGCGCGATGCTCAGGGGGAACAGCACAACCAGGAAGCGCGGCAGCGACATCAGGGGCTGCGCGGGCACCGGGTAGGAGAGCGGCAGCGCGAGCGCGGCGATCGCGTAGACGCCGTAGGCGAGTGGCAGCACGCGCAGCGCGAGCACGAACAGCGGCACGGCGGCGAGCAGGAAGGCGAGCAGCATCAGGTTGTGCCCGGCGCTCACGAACGGGCTGCCGGCGGCGGCCGGGTAATAGACGTGGGCGCGCTGGGCCGACAGCAGCTGACGCGCGCCCTCGAAGGCCGCGCGCGCACCGTCCCACACGCCGACGTAGGGACCGGCGAAATGCCGTCCCCAGATGCCCTGCGCGTGGAACGGCGCCAGCGTGTCGCCGCCGGAGAGCCCCAGGTAGGCCATGTACAGGCCGAGGCCGGCCGGCAGCAGCGCCAGCCACAGGACGTCGGCGCGCAGCTTGTATCGAGGCCGGCACGCTCGGAGGCGGCGCCCGAGGTCGGCGATCGCGCGCGCGCGATCGCCGCCGGGACGGCGGGCCGCCCGCGCGGAGTCGAAGTCCGGGAGCCGGTCCTGGCGCGGTCCGTACAGGTAGAGCATCAGCGCCGGCAACGCGAGCACCAGACCGGTGCTGCGCGTGGCGACCGCGAGCGCGCCGAGCACGCCCGCCCACGCCCAGCGCCCCCGGCGGGCGCACAGGAACAGCCCGACCGACAACGCGAGGTACAGCGACTCGGAGTAGACGGCCGAGAAGTAGAACGCCATCGGCGCGAGCGCGGTCACGAGCACCGCCAGACCCGCGACGTCGCCGCTGCCGGGGCGTCCGGACCCAGCCAGCTCCAGTGTGGTCAGGCGATGCAGACAGTACAGCGCCAGGGCGAACGCCGCCAGCGAGAACAGCACGCCGGCGAGCACGGCCTGCAGCCCCCCGAGGTCCGACAGCGCGCGCAGGCCGAGCGGGTACAGCGGGAAGAACGCGTCGCGCGCGGAGGTGTAGGTGCCGAGCTCCGGTCGGTAGCCGTAGTGGGCGATCACCAGGTACCAGGCCGAGTCCCAGCGCGCGGCGGGCGCCGCCAGCAGATCGCCCAGCCAGCCGAACCCTCGTGTCACGCCCGGCGGGTCGAACGCGCCGCGGATGGGTCCGAAGCCGAGCGTCGCCACGGTGCCGGCGCCCGCGACCCACACGAGCAACCGCGAGATCCACAGGGCGCGCCAGGTCTCGCGCACGGCCGCCATCCGTGCCGAGTCCGATCGAAGCTCGGCCAGGCCTCGCGCCGGCCATCCCCGTGCGAGGACGCGCGAGGACACGGCGACACGCCCGCGAGAGCGCGCCGGCGCGGGAGCCGCGGGCGTCAAGGGGCCATACGAAACCGTTCGCCCGGGCGCGGCCTCCCCGAGGGCGATCTCGGCTGTGTCCGAACTCATCATCTGGGAGCGTAGACGCCCGCCGCGATGGGAGTGTCGATCGGAGCGCCATGACCACCCCCACTTGCAGCGGGCCTGCGGTCGCCCAAAGCACGGTACCCTCGGCTGCAAAGAGGGATGTCCAGGCAAGCAAGACAACGTCGGCGCAGACACAACCGCGCCGGTCCAACGCGCATCCTGCTCGTCGGCGGCGGGGTGCTCGCGACCGTGCTCGTGCTCGGCGCGATCGGAGCGGTCGGCTATGTGCTGCACGTCGCCGGGACGGCGCCCGCGCTCGGGACGCTGCATCCGATCATCAGCGACGGCTCCTCACAGGTGTTCGCCGCGGACGGCACGCGGTTGGGGTTCATTCAATCCGACGACCTGCGCAGCCCCGTCGGCTGGAACGAAATCCCGGCCGACCTGAAGAACGCGACGGTCGCGATCGAGGACCAGCGGTTCTACAAAAACGACGGCGTCGACCTCACCGGCATATTTCGCTCGGCCGTCAAGGACCTCACCCACGGCGCTGCTCTGCAGGGCGGCTCGACGATCACGATGCAGCTGGTGCGCAACCTGTACCTCGGCGGCGACCAGCACACGCTCAGGCAGAAGATCGTCGAGGCGAAGCTCGCGATCGACTACAACGAACATCACTCAAAGCGCTCGATCCTCACCAGCTATCTCAACAGCGTTCCTTACGGGACCGTCGGTGGGCAGACCGCGATCGGCGTGCAGGCCGCAGCGCGCATCTTCTTCGACAAGCCCGCCTCGCAGCTGAACCTCGAGCAGTCGGCGTTGCTGGCGGGCCTGCCACAGGCGCCCTCGCAGTACAACCCGTTCCGTGACGCCGGCGTGGCCCGCCAGCGACGCAACGAGGTGCTGGCGAAGATGGCGGAACTGCACTACGTCACCGCGAAGCAGGCCGGCGCCGCCGAGCACGCGCCGCTGGAGGTGCACCTTGGGAACTTCTACTCCCAGCGGCGTGAGGACTTCTTCTTCGAATACGTGCGCGAGCAGCTCGAACACCGATACGGCAAGAAGACGGTTGAGCAGGGCGGGTTGAAGGTGTACACGACGATCGACCTGAACATGCAACGGCTGGCCCGCAAGGCGATCGCGGAAGTGCTCGACGAGCCCGAAGACCCCGCCTCGGCGATCGTCACGCTCAACCCCCACAACGGCGACATCGAGGCGATGGCCGAGTCCGAGAGCTATGAGAAGTCCCAGTACAACCTCGCCGCCGACGGGCATCGCCAGCCGGGCTCGACGTTCAAGGCGATCGACCTTGCCGACGCGCTCTCGCGCGGAATCGACCCGAACAGCACCTACTACCTGTCGCACACGTTGGCGCCGGGCTGGCTGGCGGGGTATCCGACGTATGAAGTGAAGACGTTCGAGGGGACCTCGCTGAACAAGTCGCTGAACCTCGTCAACGCGACGCTCGCCTCCGACAACACCGTCTACGCCCAGCTCGCGGCCGACCTGGGTGAGGAAACGATCACGCAGATGGCCTACAAGATGGGCGTCAAAACGCACCTGTCAAGCTATCCCGCCGAGGCGCTCGGCGGGCTCACGCTCGGGGTCACGCCGCTGGAAATGGCCGACGTCTATGCGACGCTCGCCGACGGCGGCTGGCGCAACGAGCCGATTGCAATCACCAAGGTCACGTTCCCTGACGGTCACGTCGATCGCAACTGGGGCACGCCACACCGCACGAAGGTGCTGAGCGAAGGGGTGACGTCCGAGGAGACGAACATCCTCCACCAGAACGTGCTCGGCGGCACCGCCACGCGCTCGGCGATCAACTGTCCGACGGCCGCCAAGACGGGCACCACCAGCGAACTCGTGGACGCCTGGCTGGACGGATACACGCCGGACTACTCGACGGTCGTGTGGATGGGCTATCCGACCAAGCGCGTGTCGATGACCGACGTCCATGGCGAGCCCCAGCAGGGCGGGTACCTACCGGCGGAAATCTGGCACGCATACATGGCGGCCGTGACCGAAGGCAAGCCGTGCGTCGAATTCCCCGCACCCAAAGAATCGATCTCCTACCAGCCGTTCTTCGGACGCTTCGCGAGCACCGGCCGCTCCTCGGGGGGCGAACAGTCAAGCCAAGAACCGTCCGAACCGGGACAGGCCCCGCGGCCGAGCACCCGCAGCACCAAACCCCATGCGGGGCCCAAGGGGCCCAAAGAACTCCCCGAAGCCACTGCTCCGACCAACCACGGGCCGAACGAACCGGCGACGGCACCTCCCCCCGAAAAACACGTCCCGGCGCCCGCGCCGACCGGTGGCGCCGAACCTCACCCGTGATCGCTCACGCGGGCGACTGCCGTGTGAGCACCCGGCGAGCACCCGGCGCTGGTAGTTTGAGGGTCGCGAACCCACAAGGACGCGCACGCCCAGGCGGCGCTGTCCGGATCGGACATGGACAAAGTGGCGAAGGAAGACAAGGTCGAATTCGAGGGCGAGGTCATCGAGGCGCTCCCAAACGCGATGTTCCGGGTGAAGCTCGACAACGACCACGTGGTGCTCGGACACGTCGCCGGCAAGATGCGCCGCTTCCGCATCAGGATCCTCCCGGGAGATCGTGTCCGCTGCGAGCTCTCCCCGTATGACCTCGACCGCGCCCGGATCGTCTACCGGCACCGCTGAGAGCAGTCGTTCCGCGGCGATCTGGCCCCAGCCCTTCGGGCTGGGTGCCCACGATCGGAGATCCCTACGATCGACGATCGGTCCGCGATGCTCCACGTGCCGGCCGATCCCGGACGATCGGTAGCATCTCGTCCACGGACCGACTGCCTCGATCCCGTAGTCGCACATGGAGCGCTCCCTGATCGAATCCATCGCCGCCGAGCTGCAGCTGGCGCGCCCGGCGGTGCGGCTCGTGCGCGGGGTGGGCGACGACGCTGCGGTGGTGCGGGCCGGTGGGGCGCTGTGCGTCACCTCGATGGACGCGATGGTCGAGGGCGTGCACTTTCGCCTGGACGAGGACTCGGACAGTCCCCACGACGTCGGCTGGCGGGCGCTGGCCGGGGCACTGTCGGACCTCGCTGCGATGGGAGCGCGAGCAGGCGAGGCGTACGTCGCGCTGGGAGTCTCGCCAGACGTCGGTGAGAAGGGGGCGCTCGAGCTGATGCGCGGCGCGCTCGAGCTGGCCGCCCGCACCGAGACCACGCTCGCGGGCGGCGACGTGGTCTCAGCGCCGGTCCTGACGGTGTGCGTGACGGTCGTCGGGTGGGCGGACGACGAGAGCGACCTCGTCGGGCGCGACGGAGCGCGGATCGGGGACCTCGTCGGCGTGACGGGGAGACTGGGTGCAAGGCCCAGGCACCCGTCTCCGCGCCTGCGCGAGGGCAGGGCGCTCGCGCAGGCCGGCGCGAGCGCGATGATCGACGTGTCCGACGGGCTCGCCACGGATGCGCGGCACATCGGCGAGAGCAGCGGCGTATGCCTGCAGGTCGAGCTGGAGCGACTGCCGCGCGGGGAGGGCGTGTCGAGCCGGGAGCAGGCGGCGACGGTCGGGGAAGACTACGAGCTGTGTGTGTGCGTCCCGTCCGATCTGCGCGAGCGCGCGCAGATCGCCGTGCGTGAGGTCGGCGAGGTCGGCCTCACCTGGATCGGCTCGGTCGTGGCTCCCGAGTCCGCGGACAGGCCGGACGCGCCGGCGGGGCTGGGGGTGTCGCTGCTGGACGAGCACGGCCGCACGGTGCCGCTGCGAGGGTTCGAGCACGACTGGTAGCCCCATCCCCACGCCGGACGGGGTCCATCCCAGGATCAGCACCGGGTCCACCCAGGGCGCGAGCGGGCGCGGGGGATCGAGCCGCGCGCCGCACGAGCACGACGATCGGCGGAATCCGGCGACGGTCCCTGCACGAACCCCGCCCCGACTACCGTCGCAGAGCAGACTCCGTACCGCCGAGCGATCCCGGGCCGGCGTAGGACAGCGGGCCTCGGATCGTCACCTCCGGATGCTCGTCGCCCCCTATGCCGGCGGGATCGTCGGCATAGGGCGGCGTCAGCGCGACCAGCGCGATCGCCACACCGCAGCCGCAGGCGACGCTCCAGAGCGCCGCCGCGAGCACGCCGACGTGCCCGCCCGCGAGCAGCAGCGTCGCCGCCCAGGCGAGCCCGCCGAGGCCATAGCCGAGCTGGTGGGCGTAGAAGGCGACGAGCAGTCCCAGGGGCAGGAGCGCCAGGACGAGCAGCGCCAGTCCCGCGATCGGGCGCGGACGGCGCTCGGGTGAGGCGATCGGCAGCAGCAGGTGCAGCCCGGGCACGATCAGCAGAGCCGCGTAGGGGTTGAACACCCACACGACGCACGCGAGCGCGAGCAGCACGAGCAACGTCGCGATCCCAGCGGCATCGACTGCGACCGTCTCGGCTGTTGGGCGTACCGCCAGACCCAGCGCTCGCACGAGCGCGGGCCACCCGAGCCAGGCGAGCCCGAGCACGGCCGCGCACGACAGCACCGCGGTGGCCGCGGCGCCGTCGAATCCCATCGCGCCCGCCGGCGGCGGGATGGATGGCGTGGCGGCGATCGCGCCGAAGGCGCCCAGCAGGATCGCAAACAGGGCACACGCCAGCCACGGCAGCGCGCAGGTGAGCGTCCATGCCGCCCAGCGCGCGGACGGCTGCCGGCGCCGGCGGGCGCGGGCCAGGCCGTCGAGCAGGACGGCCGCCACGGGAATGAGCAGCGTGCCGATCAGCAGACGCAGCGCCCACTCGGGAACGATCTGATGGGCGAGCACGAGACCTGTCTGCGGCGTGGACTGGACGTCGGGCGCGACGTCCAGGGCATCGATTGCGCTGAGCGTGCCCCTGCCGAGACCTTCCATGCGTTCGGCGCTCACCGGCACACCGGCAGCGGGGCCGTGTTCGCCGGAGACCTGCACGAGCACCGCCGGCAGTCCGCCCGCGGCGAGCGCGCCCTGTTCCCCGGGGGCGAACCCGAACGCGAGGTGCGCGAGCTGGCCGATCGCGCTCGGGGCGCCCGGCTGCATGCCCGATTCGTGTGAGATCGCGTCGGTGACCGTGCGCTGCAGCTCGTCCGGCGCACTGCCATAGCCGTCGGAGTAGGGCACGACGAGTGGCGGACGGGCACGCGTCGAGGCGAGGTCGCCGAGCACGATCGCCGCGTCGGTCGCACCGGACAGGACGTGCGCGGCGAGGTCCGCCGCCCCCGCGTCCCCGCCCGAGCCCCCGCTGCTCGACACGAGCACGATCGTGCGCTGAGTCTCCCGTGCGGCGAACACGCGCGCGAGCTCGATCAGCGCGGCGGTCCCGGACAGCTGCGCCGCGGAGGACGGTGTCGCTGAGTCGCGATGCGCGACGATCACGATCGGGCTCTCACCCGTGGCACCCGGCCGTTGGGCGATCACCGTCTGCAGCGTCCGTTCGCCGTCGATCGTCTGCGCGCGAAACCGCCTCACGTGCACCGAGAAGCCACCGACCCAGCCGTCCAGGCTGTGTGCCCCGGTACCACCAAGCCCTTCGATCGTGTGGGCGACGCGCTCGGCCAGCCGTTCGTCGCCGCCGCCACCCGGGCGCAGGCGCGGGAATTCGACGGCGAGCCGCTGCGCTTCGGTCAGCGCGCGCTGCCCCTCGAACGCATCCGGAGCAAGCGTCGAGTGCAGCGGCGCCGGGCGCGTGGTCAGCGAGAACGCGGCGATCGCCAGCGCGATCGCGAACGGGGCGAACGCCGCGCGGTATATGCGTCCGTTGAGCATCGTTCCGCACAGACACTACGCGTTCGCGCGGGCAGGCTTGCCCATCGCGCGCGACTCGCCCCGCGCGCGCAACTCCCAGAGCGCCGCAGCCCGCGAGCACCGCCATGGACGGGGCAGGGCGAGCCATCCGGGGGTCGGTGCCTGCGCCATCGTCAGGTATCGTCCGCGCGTGCTCCAGCCCGTGGCCGTAGGCAACAAGACGCTCGCCGACTACACGCACATCTGCGGGCGCGAGCTGATCGAGGAGATCCGCGAGCTCGCCGAGCCGCTGAAGGGTCAGCGGGTCGTGCACATCTCCGCGACCGCCTTCGGCGGGGGCGTCTCGGAGATCCTGTACACGCTCGTGCCGCTGATGCGCGACGTGGGCCTGGACTGCGAGTGGCAGGTGATCTACGGGCGCGAGGAGTTCTTCAACGCGACCAAGCTGATGCACAACGCCTTGCAGGGCGCGCCCCAGGACCTCGACCCCGAGCAGTGGGACACGTGGCGGCGCTACAACGAGATGAACGCGCGCGAGCTCTCCAGCGGCTGGGACGTGTGCCTGGTCCACGATCCACAGCCCGCGGCGCTGCACAGCCTCGTCCCCGAGAAGGCCGCCGGGTGGGTGTGGCGCTGTCACATCGACCTCTCCACGCCCAACCCGCAGACGATCGCGCAGCTGCTGCCATACATCTCGACCTATCCCGAGACGCTCTTTCACATGCGCGAGTACGTGCCCGAGGGGATGGGCGGCACGGTCAACGTCGTGCCGCCGGCAATCGACCCGCTGACGCCGAAGAACATGGCCCTCTCCCCCGAGGACGCCTCGTTCGTGTGCGGGCAGTTCGGGATCGACGTCGACCGGCCGCTGATCTGCCAGGTCTCGCGCTTCGATCCCTGGAAGGACCCGCTCGGCGTGATCGACGCCTACCGCGAGGTCAAGCAGACGATGGGAAACGTGCAGCTGGCGCTGGTCGGCTCGATGGCCAGCGACGACCCCGAGGGATGGGACTTCTTCAACGCGACCATCGCGCACGCGGACGGGGACCCGGACATACACATTCTCAACAACTTCAACAACGTCGGCGCGATTGAGGTCAACGCGTTTCAGTCCCATGCCGACGTCGTTGTGCAGAAGTCCACCCGCGAGGGGTTCGGGCTGACGGTGTCGGAGGCGATCTGGAAGGCCAAGCCCTTCATCGGCGGCAACGTCGGCGGAATCCCCCTGCAGGTCGAGGACGGTGTCACCGGCTATCTCGTCTCGAGCGCCGAGCAGTGCGCGGTACGCGCGCAGGAGATCCTGTCCGATCCCGAACTCGGCAAGGCGCTCGGGCGCCGCGGCAAGGAGCACGTGCGCGCCCACTTCCTCACCCCGCGCTATCTGCGCGACTATCTGAAGATCTTCACCGAGCTGGCACAGTCATGAGCGTGCATGGCGGCGCTGGATCTGCGTCCTTACCGATCGTCGATCAGATGCGATCGACTGATCGGCCAGCACGCGTACCGAAACCGGGAGACACTCGCTCCGCTCGCATCCCCATTTCGGCCAGCACGCCACGCTCCCTGCGTCCTTGCCCAGCTCGCCGAAGCCGGGAGACACTTCGTGTCCCCGTTTCGGCCAGCACGCTCATGACAGCGTTGTTTATATACGGGGAACCAGCAGCGACATGAGCGACGCGCCGGCACAGCAAAGTCCGCTGGTGCTGGTCTCAAACCGCGGGCCGGTGACGTTCCATGCGGGCGGTGAGATCCAGCGCGGGTCGGGCGGACTGGTGACGGCGCTGACGGGGCTGGCCTCGCACCGCGACGCCATCTGGATCGCCTCGGCGATGTCAGAGCACGACGCCGAGGCCTCGCGCGCGGCGGGCGGGCGAGCGTTTCCGGTGAGATCGCCCGCGGGGGGCGAGTTCAAAGTGCGGCTGGTCGTCTCAGACGAGGAGGCCTACGACCGCTTCTACAACGTCTTCGCCAACCCGATGCTGTGGTTCATCCAGCACTACCTGTGGGATCTCTCCAACGCGCCGGACGTCCGCCGCGAGGAGATCGAGGCGTTCGAGTTCGGCTACAACGTCGTCAACGAGGACCTCGCCCGAGCGGTCGTGGAGGAGCTCGAGGGTGTCGATGAGCCGGTGGTGATGGTGCATGACTATCACCTGTACACGCTGCCCGACCTCGTGCGCCGGGCGCGCCCGGACGCGTTCCTGCACCACTTCATCCACATCCCCTGGACGCAGTCCGACGCCTGGCGGGTGCTGCCGACGCGGATCAGGGAGGAGATATACGCGGGGCTCTTGGCCAACGACATCATCGGGTTTCACACCCGCTCCTACCGTCGCAACTTCCTGCAGTGCTGCCGTGACCTGATGGACCTGGAGGTCGACTTCGAGCGCGGGATCGTGTGGTACGGGGAGCGAGAAGTGTGGGTGCGCGCGTATCCGCTGCCGATCGACCACGAGGCGGCGCGCACGCTCGCGCAGAGCCCGCGCGTGAGCGAGTTCGAGGCCGAGCTGATGCGCCGCCGCCGCGACCATCTGATCCTGCGCGTGGACCGTGCCGACCTGTCGAAGAACGTGCTGCGCGGGTTCTCGGCGTTCGACCTGTTCCTGCAGCAGCATCCGGAGTTCTCCGAGCGCGTGACGTTCATGGCGCAGCTGATGCCCTCGCGTACGGACGTGCCGCAGTACGCCGAGTACCTGGAGCGCATCGAGGCGCTCGTGGCGGTCGTCAACCATCGCCACGGCACGCCCGACTGGATGCCGATCCAGCTGAAGCTGCGCGACGACCTGGACGAGGCGATGGCGGCCTACAAGCACTACGACGTGCTGCTCGTGAACGCGATGTTCGACGGCATGAACCTCGTCGCCAAGGAGGGCCCGATCGTGAACGAGCGCGAGGGCGTGTCGATTCTCTCGGAGAACACCGGCGCGCACGAGGAGCTGGGCGAGTATGCGCTGTCGGTGAACCCCTTCGACATCCAGGAGCTGGCCGACTCGATCTACGCGGCGCTGACAATGGCCGCGGACGAGCGCAGCCGGCGCGCGCGGGGGCTGGCGGAGATCGTGACCTCGCGCGATCCGGGCGACTGGATCGACGAGCAGCTGGCGGACATCCGCGCGAAGGGACGCTGACGCGAGACATCGCCCCCTCACGCGACGGGCGGCGGGCGGGCGCATGACCGATGCAGGCCGATCGGGTGGACCTTGCCGCATGCGGCAAGGTCGGCAGGGGCACATGTGCCCCTGCCCCTAGCGGTGCATGCACCGCTAGGCGGAACAGCCGCATGCGGCTGTTCCTCGAGACCGCACATGTGCGGTCTCGCCCCTCGGCGCATGCGCCGAGGGGAACTGCTCTCGCACCCATCGTGCTCGCCCGCCCGCTAGTCTGTGCCGTCGCATGTCGTTGCCCGCCCCCACCTACGACCTCGTGCTGCTGCTCGATCCTCAGGCCGAGGAGGAGGTGCGCGCGAAGATCCTCGCCGACACGCGCGCTGCGATCGCGGCGGGGGGCGAGGTGGTGCGCGAGGACGACTGGGGCGACCGCGCGCTGGCGTATCCGATCGAGCGCCACGCCGACGCCGAGTATCACCTGCTGCAGTTCCATGCGCGCACGCCCGAGCTGCTCGGCGAGCTGGACCGGACGTTGCGGATCACCGACGGGATCCTGAGATTTCGGATCGTCAAGCTCAAGCCCGGCACCCCCGACGCGCCCGACATGCCAGCCGGCGCGAGCGCCATCGCCGCGCCTCCCACCAGGCAGGCGGAGGCTCCTCCCCATGCGCCGCCACCTCCGCCGGCCGAGGCGCCGCCCGAGGTCGCCGTGGGCGAGCCGGCATAGCCTGAGCGCAGGGCGGGTAATACACTCGACCTATGGCTTGGGCGCAGAACAGCGAGCAGGGGACGACAAGCAGGACCGACGTGCTGAGAGACTCGCCGCCGATGTTCGAGTCGCGACTGCTGGACGCCTGCTCGCGCGTGCACCCGCTGGTGCCGGTGATCATCTTCGGCCCTGGGATCGCGTTGCTGAGCGCCTGGAGCCTGTCGAACGTGAGCCTCCTCGCCACGCTCGCGCTGGCGATCGGCGGCTACGCGCTGTGGACGCTGTTCGAGTACTGGCTGCATCGGATCGTCTTCCATCTCGAGCCCGAGGACGGGTTCGGGGCGCGGCTGCACTGGATCATCCACGGCGTCCATCACGAGCATCCCAACGACCCGCTGCGCCTGGTGATGCCGCCGGCCGTCAGCATCCCGCTGGGCGCGGCCGTGTTCGGGGTGCTGTATCTCGCGTTCGGCAGCGACTACGCGCCCGGACTGGGAGCGGGTTTCTTCGCCGGGTACCTGGCCTACGACATGCTCCACTACTACGTCCACCACTTCACGCCGCGCTCGCGCGTGGGCCGGATGCTGCGCGAGCGGCACATGCGCCACCACTTCCAGGACGACACCCGCGGGTTCGGCATCAGCGCGCCCTACTGGGACGAGATCTTCCGCACCTCCTCGCGCGTGCGCCGCGGCGAGCGCTAGAGAGCAGGCGCGACGGAAAGCCGCAAGTTGCGTGGTCTTCAGAAAAAGACGCCGCTGACGCCTCTACACTCGCCGATAGCCCACTGGCGAACGTCTGTTCGCTAGAGGGCGGCCTCGGGGCGCCGACAGAGAGCCCAGAGAGACACGAACACAGTTAGAGCGAAAGGAAGAGAACCGTGGCCGCCACCAACATCAACAGAGTCGTGATGACCGGCAACCTCACCGCTGACCCGGAGCTGCGCTCGCTGCCGAGCGGCATGTCCGTGTGCAGCCTGCGCATCGCCTGCAACACTCGTCGCAAGGACGGGAGCACCGGCGAATGGGTCGACAAGCCCAACTACTTCAACGTGACCGTGTGGGGCGCGCAGGGCGAGAATGCCGCCCGCTACCTCTCCAAGGGACGGCCCGTCGCGATCGACGGACGCCTGGAGTGGCGCGAGTGGGAGGCGCAGGACGGGACGAAACGGCAGGCAACCGATATCATTGCCGACTCGGTGCAGTTCCTGGGCTCGCGCGAGGACACCGGAAGCGGCGGAGGCGCGGCGGGCAACGGAGTCTCACAGGGCAGCGACGTCCCCGTTCACGAAGGGGACTTCCAGCCCGCTGCTGCGCCTGTCGCCGCCGGTGGAGCCGGCGACGACGACATTCCGTTCTGATCACCCCATAGACATAGCGAGGCATCTGAAGTGGCAAAGCGCGGTCGCGGCAAGCCGGTGCGCCGGCGAGACAAGAAGGGCGGTCCCGGCAGCGGGCGGCGCAAGCCATGCCAGCACTGCCGCGACAAGATCGAGCAGGTCGACTACAAGGACGTAGGCACGCTGCGCAAGTTCGTCTCCGAGAAGGGCAAGATCCGCTCGCGACGGATCACGGGCGCGTGCCGGCGTCATCAGAACCAGATCGCCACAGCCGTCAAGCGCGCGCGAGAGCTGGCGTTGCTGCCGTACGTGAACGAGGGCGGTCGTGACGACAGCCCTCGTCGCGACCGGGGCGATCGCGACCGGGAACGGTAGGAGATATGTCAGTGCTCCGAGCCTCTACCGGACTGTCGACCAAGCTGGCCGATTTGGGATCCCGTCGATCGCAAATCGGTGAGGACGCAGGGAGCGTGGCGTACCGATCGCCGACCGGCGGGGTCGTCGATCGGCCAGCACGCGAGCGACTGAGGACGCAGCTCCGTGCCGCGTCGACGGTTCGGTAGACCATGCCCGAAGCGATACTCCTGCAAGACGTCGAGCAGCTCGGCGAGCAGGGCAAGGTGATCGACGTCTCCAAGGGCTACCTGCGCAACTACCTGGTGCCGCGCCGACTCGCCCAGCCGGCCACGAGGGGCGCGATCGAAGCGATCCGCCAGCGCCAGGAGGCAGCCGAGCGGGCGGAGCGCAACGCGATCGAGCGCGCCCAGGAGAACGTCAACCTGCTCAACCGCACCGTGCTGACGATCCCGCAGCAGGCCGGCGCGGACGGGCGCCTGTTCGGATCGGTGACCGCGCAGGACGTCGCCACGGCGATCCGCGAAGCGCGGGGGCTGAAAATCGACAAACGGGGCGTGCACCTGCCCGAGCCGATCAAGAACGTCGGCACCTACATGGTCGTGGTAGACGTGGTCGAGGGCGTCCAGGCGACGATCAAGACCATGGTCGTCGCGAAGAAGTAGACGCCGTCTGAGACAGTCGTCCGCTGCCCCTGCGAACATTTGTTCGTGGTGACCTGCGAGCGCAATTTAGTCCGAGATAGCGGGGAGTGCTCCCGGGCGACGACGTGCGCCGATCTAGACTCGCGCGAGTCCACATCATGAGCGCCGCAGCCACGACAAGCAACGGTGCGGGGAACGGAGCAGCGCCACACCGCCAAGGGGCGGCCGGCGCCGCGATCGCGCCTCCGCACAACCTCGACGCCGAGCAGTCGGTGCTCGGCGCGATTCTGCTGTCCGATCGCGCGCTGTATGCGCTCGTGATCGAAGAGGGGCTGCGTCCGGAGGACTTCTATCGCGAGCGCCACGGCGCGATCTACGCGGCTATGCTCGCGCTGTACAACGAGTCGGAGCCGGTGGACGTGCTGACGGTCACCGACCGGCTGCGCCAGGTGGGAAAGCTCCAGGACGTCGGCGGCCCGGCGGCCGTGGACGAGCTGACCGGCGTCGTCCCCGCCGCCGGCCACGCCCGGCGCTACGCGCAGATCGTGCGCGAGAACGCGCTGCTCAGACGCTTGCTGAGCGCCTCGTTCGAGATTCAGGAGAGCGTGCTCGGACACTCCGCGGCGCCGCGCGAGCTGGTCGAGCAGGCCGAGAAGGCGATGCTCGAGGTCGCCCGTGACGACCGCCAGCAGGACTTCAGGGCGATCGAGGAGGTGCTGCACGAGGAGCTCGACAAGCTCCACCGCCTGTCGATCGAAGGGACCTCGCTGACGGGCACGCCGTCGGGGTTCAAGGACCTCGACGAGATCACCGGCGGATTTCAGCCGGGCAACCTGATCATCATCGCCGCCCGCCCGGCGATGGGCAAGTCGGCGCTGGTGTGCAACATCGCCGAGAACGCGGCGGTCGAACACGGCAAGCCGGTGGCGCTGTTCAGCCTGGAGATGGCCGAGGCCGAGCTCGCCCAGCGCTTCGTCGCCTCCCAGGCGCGCATCAAGGGCGAGGAGCTGCGCAAGGGACGCGTGGCCGAGCAGCGCTGGCCGAAGATCCTCAAGGCCTCCCAACGCCTGGCGGCGGCGCCATTGTGGGTGGACGACTCCAGCGACGTGGGGCTGCTGGAGATACGCGCGAAGGCGCGGCGGCTGCACAGTCAGTGCGAGGGCGGACTGGGACTGATCATCATCGACTACCTGCAGCTGATGCGCACCGACAGTCGCTACGACAGCCGCGTGACCGCCGTCGGCGAGCTGAGCCGCGGTCTGAAGATCCTCGCGCGCGAGCTGGGGGTGCCGGTGATCGCGCTCTCGCAGCTCTCGCGCGCGGTCGAGCAGCGCTCGCCGAAGGTGCCCCAGCTCTCGGACCTGCGCGAGAGCGGCAACCTCGAGCAGGACTCCGACCTGGTGATGTTCATCTACCGCGACGAGTACTACGACGAGGACTCCGAGCGTCCGGGCGAGGCCGACCTGATCATCTCCAAGCACCGCAACGGAGCCGTCGGCAAAGTCACGCTGACCTTCCAGAAGGAGTACCCCAAGTTCCTCAGCTACGCCGGGGAGCGCTACGCACAGTGACCCACGGGTCCGCATGCCGGCGCCGGATCGGCGTCCTCGGTCACTCGTGTACCGAGTACACCACGCTCCCTGCGTCCTGGCCCGGCTTGGCCTGCGAACCCGTGGGCGCGTCATGAGCCACGAAAGCTGTCCTTTTGAAGAGTGTGACGGCAGCGGGTTCGTGATCGACGAGGCCACGAACACGGCATCCGACTGCCGCTGCCGCGCGGGGCGGATTGCGATGGCGCGGACTCGCAACCTCGCGGGACGGATACCGCGCAGGTATCAAGATGTCTCCTTCGATCGTCCACCGGTCAGCGACGTCGCGCGGACGGCTCCGGAGCAGATCCGGGTGATACGCAGATATGTCCAGACGATCGAGGCGAACATCGACGCGGGCAAGGGGTTGTGGCTGGTCGGAGACGTGGGCACCGGCAAGACCACCCTGGCGATGCTCGTCTCCCGAGCCGCACTGCAGGCGGGGAGATCGGTCGCGATCTACTCGCTGCCGCGGCTGCTGAACCTGATCCGCGAGACGCTCGACTCCGACGTCGGCAAGCTCGACTTCCTCGATCGGCTGGCGGCGGTGGATCTGCTGCACATCGACGATCTCGGAGTGGAGAGCAAAACGGACTGGGTGCTGGAGCAGCTCTACTCGATCGTCAACGCCCGCTATGAGGCTCAGCGGGCGATCCTGGCGACGACCAACCTCACGCCGGAGAAGCTGTCCGAGCAGATCGGCCCGCGGACGGTGTCACGGCTGGAGGAGATCTGCGACCACCCGCTGCCGTTCTTCGGGCAGGACAAGCGCCGGCGCGAGTTCGAGGTCGTGGCGCGTACTGCCTGACCGCGGCCGGGCCACCCCGCCCGGTAGCGACACGGCGTCCCCCTACACTCCTGTACGGCCATGCCCGGAATCGTGATAGTCGGCGCCCAGTGGGGCGACGAGGGAAAGGGAAAGATCACCGATCTGCTCGCCGAGCAGGCGGACGCGGTCGTGCGCTTTCAGGGCGGCAACAACGCCGGGCACACGATCGTGCGCGAGGGGGTGGAGTGGAAGCTGCACCTGATCCCCTCGGGAATCCTGTATCCGGGCAAGCGCTGCGTGATCGGCAACGGCGTGGTGATCGACCCGAAGGTGCTGATCGAGGAGCTGGACGCGCTGCGCGCGCGTCGCGTGGACGTGAGCGGGCTGCGGATCTCCGCCAACGCGCATCTGATCATGCCCTACCACCTGCTGCTGGACTCCGCCGGCGAGGCCAAGCTCGGCAGCCTGCAGATCGGCACCACGCGCCGGGGGATCGGCCCCTGCTACGCCGACAAGGCGGCACGGCTGGGCATCCGCGTGCAGGACCTGCTCGACGAGAAGATTCTCAAGAAGAAGATCGTCGCGGCGATGGAGCCCAAGCGGCTGTCATTGCGCCCGCATGAAAAGGACCCGACGCTCGACCTGCACGCGATGACCGAGCAGTACCTGACCTACGGACACCGCTTGGAGCAGCACATAGCGGACACCGCGAAACTGATGTGGGACCTGCTCGACGCCGGTGAGAAGGTGATATTCGAGGGCGCCCAAGGGGCGATGCTCGACATCGACCACGGCACCTACCCGTTCGTGACCTCCTCCAACCCGCTGTCGGGCGCGGCCTGCGTCGGCACGGGCGTGGGGCCGAAGAACATCGACGAGATCTGGGGCATCTCCAAGGCCTACACGACGCGCGTCGGCGCCGGGCCGTTCCCCTCAGAGCTGCACGACGACACCGGCGAGCAGATCCGCCGCCGCGGCGGCGAGTTCGGCACCACCACCGGCCGACCGCGGCGCACCGGCTGGCTGGACCTCGTCGCGCTGCGCTATGCCGCGCGGCTGAACACGATGACCGCGTTGGCCATCACCAAGCTCGACGTGCTCTCCGGATTCGATCGGATCCAGGTGTGCACGAGCTATCGCGGCGCGGAGGGCGCGGAGTTCGAGGACTTCCCCTACCACCAGTCGGTGCTGCACCACACGAGCGCCGAGCTGACCGAGCTGCCCGGCTGGAACGAGGACCTGGGCGAGTGTCGCACGCTCTCAGACCTGCCCGGCGCGGCGCGGGACTACCTGCGGTTCGTCGCCGAGCACGCCGGGGCGCCCGTCACGCTGGTGGGCGTCGGGCCTGGGCGTGAGCAGACGATCTGGACCGAGGCCGGCCGGGCCACGCGTCTCGCGCGCAACGGCAGCTCGCCGGACTGACCGCCCAATCCGCCCTGCCCGCGCTCGGCCAGACGGCGCTCGGGGGACCGGCTGCGGCTGCATCGCGTCAGGCTCTCGGCGCGACGAGCTCGATCCAGTCGAGCGAGCGTCCACACAGGCCGCGGGCTCGCGCCGGGGCAACTGTGAGCAGCCGGGCGGGCGGGCGGCTGAGGGGCTGCAGTGAGATCGCGGCGAGGCTCGTCTGCTGGTTGTCGCCGCTGCCCGGTGTCAGGTCGGGGTGGGGGTAGGTCAGCGCGAACACATGGATGCCAGGCGTGAGATACACGTCGGCCACGGGCGCGTAACCGCCGATGCTCAGCAGTTCGTCCTTGACCCGGCCGACATGGCGACCGTCGACGCTGACTTCCAATCCGCGCGAGAAGCTTCCGCCAAGCCACAGTTCGTAGTCCTGGTTGCCATGCACTTTGATCTGCGCAACCGCCGTGCCCGGCGTGTTCGCAAACAGCGTGCGCGACGCCGAGTCGTGCCCCCAGGGCGCCGGCCAGCGCGTCTGGTCGCCACGCGCGACGATCGATTCCGGGCGCTGGTATGCCACCAGCTCGGCATGATCGCGCGAGGCCGTGGCGGCAAGGCGTTCGATCTGCGCACACGGCGGCGTCGCGGCCGGATTGGCCGAGCAGAGCGGAGCTTCGGTGGAGCTGTTCTGGGCGACGCCGCAGTAGGGCAGCGTGTTCGATTCCCCATAGGGGATGTGACTGAGCAGCCGGGACGTCGGTCGTGCGGGCCGTTGCCACAGTTCGTAGTAGCGGCCCTGCCAGACGAGACTGTACAGCGACGGCGGGCGACTCTCCGCGGGGGAGCGGGCGATCACGATCGAGCGATACGGTTCGAGCGTCGCAGGCGCGAACGAGTCCAGGTCCGCCCAGGCGCTCTTCGTCAAGATCGCGCCATTGCGCAGGGGCAAGGTCACCGGACGGTACTCCGCCGGCTCCACCGGAGCTCCGGCACGGAGGAAGTGGCGATCCGCATACACTTCGTAGTCATCAATCAGCGTCGGGCCCTTGCCCGCGACCAATCCGCCGATGTGCTGCAGCTCGGCCAGCCGCGAGCGCGGCGCCAGCAGCACGTCGTGATATGCGAGCGCATTCGACCACACCACGCCGCCGCCGAGTGCCAGCAGCACGAGGAAGCCCACCGGCCGGCGCCATGTGAGGAGCAGTGCACCGCCGACGAGTGCGGCCGCGAGCAGCGCCGGTGAGGAGATCGCGAATGCCTTGCCGAGCACCCACGGGGTGCTGTGGGCGAGATAGCCGATCGCACAGCCGGCGAGCGCCACCACCACATAGGCGGCGATCCCGAACCGTTGCCGGCGGACCGTCAGCCAGATCGCCGTCACGGCGGCAACGAGCACGAGCGCGACGAGCAGCGCAGTCGCCACTGTCGGAGCTCGCACGCGGAAGTCGCCGACCGGCCAGATCCCCGCGAGCTGCCAGCCGCTCAGTGGCTGGAGCAGGTTGCCGAGCGTTTCGCTCGTGGGCAGGTTCCCCGAGTTCAGGCCGCTGTAGCTGCCGAGGACGCTCGACAGCGTAACCCACATCGGCAGCGCCAGCACGACCGTCGCGGCACCCAGCACGCCGAGATCCCGCACAACCCATCCGGCCTCCCCGCGCCGTGCACGGACGACCCATGCGATGAGCACGCAGAGCAGCGCGGGCACGATCCACGCGCCCGCGCCGGTGCCCAAAGTCACTATCAGCGCGGCCGCCGGGATCGCAGGCAAGAGCAGTACGCGAGGGCTCTCGGGACGACGAGCGAACAGTCGCGCAAGGAGCGCCACGCCGAGCACGAGCAGGAACGCGGCCGTCATCTCCTTGATGCCGCCCCACAGGCTGTAGCCGTACAGCAGCGCCGGCTGCGCCGCCAGGAACGCCACCAGCGCGCGCAGGCGAGGGGACTCGATCAGCGGTTCCGCGAGCGCGTACACGCCGAGAGCGATCGCCGCGCCGCAACAGGCGAGGTAGGGCTGGAATGTCCAGGCCGAGTCGATGCCCGTCAACCCGTGACCGATCCCGAGCAGCATGAACGCCCCCAGCGGATAACCGTTGGTGACGTTCGCCGACAGCAGCAGCGAGTACGTCGAGGACGGCAGGTAGGCGAGCGAGCGCCCATGCGCCATCACCTGATCGGTCATCGCCAACCAAGTAGCCGTGTCGTCGAGACGTACATAGCCCGCGAACGTCGCGCTGCCCGACAACACCACCGGCGCGGCGTAGACGAGCAGTGCTCCCAGCGCCGCGAACGCAGGCCACTTGGCGATCCCTCGACGAGACGGCCATCCGATCGCCAGGCCCGCGACCGCCCCAACCCCTACGAGCGGCACCGCCGCCGGCGCGATCTCGCTCCAAGCCGTCAACAGCGATGCGACGACAAGCGCCGCGGCCAGGCCGAGCGGAACGAGCAGAATCCCCACCCGCACGCCGGTGAGCCACTCGGCGAGGACGCCCCAGCCGGCGCCCACGGCCACCAGCACGAGCGGAAACAGAACCCACGAGAGCATTAGCGACAAGGGCGCGCCACCATACACAGTCGTGCGGTCACAGCGCCTCGATGGTCGTAGGCTCGATCACCTGCGACAGTTGGAACGGCAGCGCCACGGGCACCGGGCCTGCGAGGACAGAGGCAGCCGGCGTCAGTGCGGCAGGGCCGCCGGGGCGGCTGCCGAGGACCTGCAACCGGGCGCCGGGTACTGCTCCATCAGCTCGTTGACCTCGGCCTTCACCCGGGCGAGCACATCACTTTCGCCGCCGCGTGCCGCCTCCACGACTTCGTCCAGCCAGCGAGCGATCTCACCCATGTGCTCTGCGAGCAGTCCACGCGACGTGACGGCGGGGGTACCGATCCTCACGCCCGACGGATCGAACGGCTTGCGCGGATCGAACGGAATCGCGTTGGCGTTGGTCACGATCCCCGCCTGAGCCAGCGCCGTGGAGGCCTCCTTTCCGGTCAGCCCCTTCGAGGTCATGTCGAGCAGAATCAGATGGTTGTCCGTGCCACCGGACACGAGCGTGAACCCGCGCTCCGACAGCGCGTCCGCGAGGGCCTTCGCGTTGGTGACGATCTGGTGGGCGTACTCGCCGAACGCGGGCGTCGACGCCTCGCCGAGCGCGACCGCGATGGCGGCGGTCTGGTGCTGGTGAGGTCCACCCTGCAGCCCCGGAAACACCGCGCGATCCAACGCCTTGGCGAACTGCTCGCGGCACATCAGGATCGCGCCCCGAGGCCCGCGCAGCGTCTTGTGCGTGGTCGTCATGATCACGTCGGCATGCGGCACCGGCGAGGGGTGTGCGCCGCCGGCGATCAGCCCCGCGATGTGCGACACGTCGGCGACCATCAGCGCGTCGATCTCCTGCGCGATGGACGCAAAGGCCTCGAAGTCGATCGTCCGAGGCACCGCCGTCCCACCGCAGAACAGCAGCTTGGGATGGTGCTCCAGCGCCAGCCGTCGCACCTCCTCCATGTCCACCCGGCCGGTGTCCGGGCTGACACCGTAGTGGACGGCGTTGAACCAGATCCCCGTGGCCGACACCGGCCACCCGTGCGTGAGGTGGCCCCCCGCCGGCAGTGCGAGCCCCATGACGGTGTCCCCCGGCTTGAGGAACGCCAGGTAGATGGCCAGATTGGCCGGCGAGCCGGAGTAGGGCTGAACGTTCGCGTGCTCGACGCCGAACAGCTCGCGGGCGCGTGACTGAGCCAGCAGCTCGACTTCGTCGATGATCTCATTGCCCTCGTAGTAGCGCTTGCCCGGATATCCCTCGCTGTACTTGTTCGCGAGCACCGTCCCGTTGGCTTCGAGCACCGCCGAGGAGCAGTAGTTCTCGGAGGGGATCAAAAACAGCGACTCCGCCTGGCGCCGATCCTCGCGGACGAGCATCTCGGCGAGCTCGGGGTCGGACTCCTCCAGCAATGGGAACATGGGGTGAGTTTACAGCAGCCCTCGTGGCGCCCGGCGGGCGTGGATCGGGGACCAGCGCAGCCCGGCCGGCGGCGGAGCGAGAGGCTTCCGACGCCGGTTGAGTCCAAAATGGGCCGTGCAGGAATCGAACCTGCAACCTTGGGCTTAAGAGGCCCTTAGAGGCACCCCGAGCCGTGCATTTTCGGGCAGTTTGATGGCCTCAAACATGGCTTAGACACATAGGTTTAGGCTGGTTTGGTACCCAAAGTGGTACCCACGGCCCGAGATGGTACCCACGTGGTACCCACGTGCTAAGCTGACGCTCCGCACCAATGAGAAATCCCCCGCGCGAGTGGTGGTCGTCGGGGGACAGGACACGGAGATGCCCCGATGCCAGCATCGAATCCAACGGCCAGCATCATCGTCCGCGAGCAACGCGGCCAGCCGTTCTACGAGGCCAAGTTCCGTCACGACGGTCGCCAGATCAAGCGCCGCATCGGCCCCGCGTGGCTTGAGCGCGATCCTGACGGCGACGGATGGCGCCGGCACCGCGGACGCGTCGCCGAGGGCGCCTACGACGAACGCGCCGCTCACGTGGCCGCCGCGGCGATCGTGTCCGAGTACGTCGCCGAGGCCGCGGACCTGGAGCGCGCCAAGCGTGAGCGCCGCACGCGGGGCGCGACCTTCCGCGAGGTCGCCCACGCCTATCTGCGATGGCTGGAGGACGTGCGCGGCGGGAAGCCGTCCACGCTGGCCGGTCATCGCTCGGTGCTCGCCGAGCCGGGCACCCCGTACAAGCGCGGCAGGGGAGTCGCGCTCGGGCACGTCATGGCCGCGCTGGGCGATCGGCCGGCCACGAAGATCCCGACTCGGGAGATCGAGGCCGTGTTGACGACGATCAGCGAGACGGGCGCCTCGCCGCGCACGGTGAACAAGCACAGGAACGTCATCGCCGCCGTGTTTGGCTACGGATGCAAGCCGTCGACGTACGCGCTGGCGGTGAATCCGGCGAAGGGCGCAGACAAGCGCCGAGAGCCGCACCCCGGGGCGCTCGTGTTCTACTCGCCGGAGGAAATCGAGGCGATCGCCCGCGCGCTCGCGGACGGTCGCCATCGGGACCGATCGACCCTGAGCGTCGGGGATCAGGAGCGCGACGCGCTGCGCGCCGAGGATCGACAGGACGCCGAGATCGTCCGGGTCGCAGCCTACGCGGGCTTGAGGCAAGGAGAGTTGTTGGCGCTGCGCTGGCGTGACGTTGACTTTTCCGGGTCCGCGCTGACCATCGCCCGCGCCATGAGCGCAGGCGTGGAGTCCTCCACGAAGTCCGGCCTCGTACGGCGTGTGCCGCTCGCCGACCAGGCGGCAGCCGCGTTGGATCGCATGAGTCGACGCGAGCACTTCACCACCCCGGGCGACCTGGTGTTCTGCAACGTGCTCGGTCGGCCGCTAGACGATTCGGCGCTACGTCGGCGCTACCGCCGCGCGCAGGCCGCTGTCGGCGTCCGTCAGCTGCGCTTCCATGACCTACGTCATACGTTCGGCTCGCTCCTGGCGATGCGCGGGGTCGATGTCGTGACGATTCAGAAGGCGATGGGGCACAGCACGCTTGCCACCACGAGTCGCTACCTGCATGCGCGGCCGGCGTCCGAGCAGGCGGAAGTGTTCACGGCGGCTTTTGCATCCGACCTATCGGATAGTGCGACAACTGAGGCGACGAGACGTGCGTGACCCGAGGCGCTTGTTGACCGGGAGACCCCGAGCGCGCCATTAGCAGCGTTGCGATGACTAGAGCAACGGTTGCAAGCGCCAAAACAACCGTTGCGGCAGCTGTAATCAACGCCGCGTAATTACGGCGTTCAGGTGGTCCCACGTGGTTGTGGATATGTAGATCGAACACAAATGAGCCCAGGAAAAACCCAATGGCTGAGAGGGAGGGGCCATTGGAAACCGCCTTGGACTCGTGTTTGTGTTCAAATCGCGGCGCACTCACGCCGACAAACAAATTCTACTACGTGAGCGAAATGAAATCAATGACTGTCTGCATGATGTTTGCCGACCAACACCGCTTCGATGTTCTGGCGGATGTAGAGCCTGCGCTTGCCGATCTTGACGCTTGGCAGGATGTCTCGGCGTGCCCAGTCTTCGACGGTCGAAACGGGTGCGTGTAGGAGTTCGGCGACCTCTCGAGCGGTCATTACGTCGTCCGCTGTAAGCCGTTCTTGTGCGGCCGTCGTCGGTTGCCAGGCGCCCATTGCGGCGTGTCCTGGCCGGGAGCGCCCGGCCTGCGCGGGCTCGTCGCATCGCCGGCGGCGGGTGGGTGTCTTGCCGGCCGTTGGCGTCGGGCGCTTGCGGGAGTACTGAGATTCGCTCATACCGTCCTCCCTCGTGTCGCGGAGATCGCCTGGGCAAAGTGCCAGCGTCGGCCGAGGCAATCCGCGGCGAGGTGGTCGGCGCGGCGAGGTCCGGCGGGAAGCTCCGTGAACGTTCGTTGCTGATCGCGGCCGGGTAGGAGCGTGTAGCGCTCGCCGTCGATTGTTCCCCATACCCACGGAGGGCCGGATGACGCGCAGCGCGCGAGGTTGGCGAGTCGCCGTTGCCCTTCGCAGACGAGCAGGATGTTTCCGTGGTCGCGGTGGGGGTCGGCGGCGAGTGCGTGCCTGTATGCGTCGAGCTTGGCTTTGACGCGGCGTGTGGCCTCGGTGGCACGGTCAAGCTCCAGATAGAAGGTGATCTCGCCGTCCGGGAGTAGGTAGCGGCCGTACCCATCGGGGCGTACCGTGGCGCCCGTGCCGTCCTGGGCCTGCTGCTCGCCGAGCCAGCGGTATAGGCCCTCCTCGTGCCGGGTGAGGCTCCGCTCGACCAGTCCAAGGAAGAAGCCGGCGACGGCGCGGCGGTGCTCGAGGTCGGGGATCGAGAGTCCCGGCGGGCGGCGCGCGGGAGCGCCGATCATTCGCCGGCCGCTCGGGGAGAGGAACCACAGCGCCTCGGTGCAACCGCCGCGATGAGTGCGCGCCGGGTAGACCCGTGTCAGGAGATCGTGTGCTTCGAGCTTGAGGAGCCGGCGACGACAGGTACGAGGACCAGTGAAGAAGAGAAGGCAAAGCTCAGAGGTGGAGAGGGGCTCGTGTTGGGAGAGGCGATCGAGTAGCTCCCGGTCACGGGGCGTTGTGGGAGGGAGACTCGGCGTCATGGCCGCCGCCCGGGAATTGGAGGGAACTGTTCATTGTCGGGGTTTGCCGAGGAGCCCGAATCCTTGTCGTGGTGCGGGGTTGGGGGCGGTGGGGGTGCTCCGTCGGAGGGACCGTCGTATGGAGCATCGAACGGCGCACCCTTTGCACTCTCCAACCCGGGCATTCCCCGATCGAGATCATCGGCCTGAGCACGTCCAGCCGGGGGGTGCTCGATCCGCCCATAGCGCGAGCGGATCGCGGCCTCCACCGCCTGACGCTCTATCGCGTGACCGAGGGCGTGCCGGCGGATCAGGCCCGATGTGTCTCCTGGTGTGGGCTTGGGCGGCGGGAGTGTTGTGGCGGTCGCGGCGGGCAGCTCGCGGGCGTCGTGCAGGACACGGCACGCGATCGTGTAGGCGCCAAGATGCTGGAGGTCGTAAGTGTCAAGGCGCGGCTGGAAGTGCGGCGCCATCCGCCGGGCGTCGGCTGCGGCAAGCGCGAAGCAAATCTTGGTCTGGCAGTTCGCGTCGATCGCCTCCGCGAGACCGTGATCGGAAACCTGCGCGAGATGCTGGTGGGCGAGCACGAACCCGAGCCCGTACCCGCGGGCCTGCGCGAGCGCGCTCGCCATCCCCTGCGGCAAATGGCAGAAGCGGTGGCACTCATCGATCAGACAGAGGAACGGTGGACGGTCGCTGTGCGCGAGGGGACCGAGGCGTTGCGCGGCCTGCCACGCGCGGTGCAACAGGACCGAGCCGATCAGGTCCGCGGCGTCCTCCCCCAGGGTCTGCGGGAGTGAGACGAGCAGCCACCGGCCACTATTGATCCGCTCCCGCATGTCCGGCGCGGCGGGCTGGCAGAGCATGTTGCGCAGCGTGCGATTGCCGAGCAGCGCCCGCAGCTTGTTCGACAATGGAGCGAGCGCCTGCACTCGCGCGGGCTCGCTGAGCGTCTGCCACTGTCGCCAGAACACGTCGAGCGCTACCGGATCGCTCGCCCGATACCGGGCGCGCTCCCCCGGGTCGGAAAGCAGCGTCAGCACGTCCGCGAGTGTCGGCGCCGGCCCGTCCGGGTCGCGGCCGCAGAGCAGGGTCGTTAGGGCGGAGCGCAGGATGTCCTCGGTACGCGGACCCCAAAACTGTGCGAACAGCCGAGCGAAGATCCCACACATCGCCTGCGCTTGTGCATCACCCTCACCGGGCGAGCATGCGAGCAGGTTGAGTGCCGGCGGGTGGGACTCGTCGCCGAGGTCCAGCAGGTCGACGTCCTCCTGTCGCTCGCGGGGTACGCGGGCGAGGATGAGCCCGGTCAGCTCGCCGGTCGGGTCGAGCACGATCCCGCCCATCCCGGCACCGATCGCCTCGACCGTCATGTTCAACAACAGCGTGCTCTTGCCACGGCCAGTCGGTCCGAGAATGTGCGTGTGCTGGAGCAGAGCGCGCGGCTCGACACGGATCTCTCGGTCGAACCCGGAATGGTCGCTGCGACCCAGCAGCAGCCCACGCGAGGGGGCCTGAGCGACGGGCGCTACCCGGCGCGATGGTGCCTCGGTGAACGAGACAGGCGCGAGCGCGCTTTCCTCCGGGACAGCGATCAACGCCGCTGCCTCACCGCTACCCAACAACAAGAGTGGCCTCACGGGTGGCATGCAGAGCGCGAGCCGCTGCGTGCAGAACGGCTCCCAGCGACGGCCCAGCCCGCCGAGCTCCCGATACTGGCCAAACGCTGCGAGCAACCCACCAAGCCGCCCGCGCGCACGGCGTCGTCCTCTCGCCGACGCGCCAACCCGCAGCGTCGCGGCCAACAACGGCACGCCGGCCTTCGCTTCGATCGCCCTGGCTCGCTCCAGCGAGAACGGGTCCGCCACCCGTGTCGCTGCCGGACGCCCCACCGGGTGCGGCGAGCCGGGCGTGAGCATGTCGAGCATCCCGCCAAGGACCGAGCCCACTCCGTCGAGCACTTGCAAGGACAAGCTCGGCTGGAGTCCTCGACCTGCGCGCAATCGTGCTGCCTGCCTGCGTGCCTTGCGGTTCGCTGAGCGCGCCGGGGCCTGCAACACGAGCTGGACGACACCACCCTCGCCTGCCTCCTGCGCGCGCAGCGACGCCAACACCTGTCCCGCCGGGTCGACACGATGATCCACCCGCAACGGGAGGAACCGCGAACCGACCGGCGCGAGACTCGCAACCCGCCAACACGTGCCGCTGCCAGCGTCCGGCAGGACACCGTCCGTCGCTTCGACCGTGACACCCCCGAGGGCCTGCTCGACCGCTGCGCGGATCGCTGCCGGGGAGAGGCCACCCGAGATGAACAAGCCGCAAACCGCCCGGTCCTCCAGCGCGGACACCGACAGAGCCACCCACGGCGCCGCGCCGAACAACCGTTGCGGAAAACCACCCGCCAGGGTCCGCATGAACGTCTCAAGCGACGACCGTGACACCTGTTCACCGAGACGGATCTCCCACCAGCTACCCGTCCCCGCCAAACGATGACGACCCCACACACGACCCACCAACATCGTGAGCACCACGACAGCAAACAGGCCAACGGGCAGCCATGCGTGCCCCAGCAGAAACCCCAGCACGCTGAGCGCGACGCGCGAGAACCTTTCGATCGCGCGGACATACCACGGGTCACTCGTCGCTTCGGCATGGTGGCCGGCGAGGGCTCGCGCTGCTCGACTCTTAGCTGGACTCATACCTATCCAACCGAGCCAGGCCCAGAATGTGACGACGAATTGGGAGTGGAGAGTTCGATTCGACCCATCACCCATAAAGCACCGGAACCCCCAAAATGGGGTCAAAAGATTCTGTTCATGCCTATCCCTGACCGCGAACCCGCCAAACCGGCAAAGAGATTTCGTCGAACGTTCGTCCAGCGAGCGACGCAGTAGGGAGCGGCCCGGCGCGCCTACGCGCCGGGCCGTGCTGAGACGGGCGTCTGCTGTCGCGTCGGGGATGCTCCGAACGCACCGGATTGGGTTCTCAGGCGTGTTCTCGCGGCGCGTGCGATCCGTGCGACCGCGGCCTCCTCTTCGGCCTGCGCCGCGAGCACCGCAACCGACACGTCGAGTGCGTCGGCGAGCCCGCATAGCTTGCGCCAGGTCGGGTTGCGACGACCGCGCTCGATACCGGAGAGGTATGTGGGATGCATCTCGGCGGCGAGCGCGAGGTCTTCGATGTTGACGCCGTGAGCCTTGCGTAGACGACGAACCGCCCGCCCCAAGTCGGCACCTGTCGCATGGGCACTCATACGCCGATGAACCCGAGCGTGTCGAGATGCCGCAAACACGGGGATGCCCACACCATCTCGCCGCAAGCGAAGAGAACATCCTCGGCCTCCAGACAGCTCAGCGCGTCGCTTATCGCGATCGGTTCGACATCGCTGAGCGCGACCTCCAGTTCGGCACGCGAACGCGGACTGTGCTGCTCGAGAACCTGGAGTACGAGCAGTCGCTCGGTGGCGGCATCGGCGTGCCCGTCCGGGAGGCTGCCGCGGAACATTGCGTTGATGTCCATCGAGCTCACGCCGGCGGCGAGCAGACCCCGCGTGGAGGCCTTGATCGCACGGCCAAGCGTCCTGATGACCCACTCCGAGACTCGTGTGCGGATTGGGCAGGTGATCGTGTTCATGTCGGGTTCCTTTCGGATCTCGACACCGGGAGGATGGTTCGGGGGCGCGCGACAGCGATCCCTTGGCAGGGGATACCGTTGCTCGTGTATCGAAGGCCCGTCCTTCGGTGCCGGGCCCGGGGTGTTCACAGCACCGCCGGGCCGCTTTACATGGATGTGTGTTCGGTGCCACTCGCCGACGGAGTCCCGCTGCCAGACGCCATGAGGCCAGCGTCAGCGGCCCAGCAAAGCTGGGCTGAGGGGGATCGGGGAGCAACACGGACATGTCCCGTAGCCTAAACGGGCGTTTAGTCGATGTCAAGGCCAAGGCGGGAATAGCGCCCGGACGGCGATAATCCGGGCCGTGACGAACTGGCCCAAGCGCGAACAGGTCGATCCCGCCGATCTCATCGGCGCGGGCGAGATCCTCAAGCTCGTCGGCTGGAAGACCCGCAAGAGCCTCCTCGACGCCCAGAAGACTCGTGACTTCCCACCGCCGGTCGTCGTCGTCCGCGGCGCGCGACTCTGGCACCGGGAGGATGTCGAGCAGTGGGTCGAGCGCCAGCGCTAGTCAACCGCTGCGCGATCAGCGTCGTCCCCAAGGTCTTGGGTTCTCTGGCTAGACCTTGTGCGGACTTCGATCGACAGCACTATTCCTGTAGCGTGATCGCCGGCTGGCTCATGTAGGCGGCCTCGATCACAGGTCCCTCATAGCAAAGAGGAGGCAGACGGATGGCGCTCGACTTTACGAAGCTCAGACAAGCACGCGCCCTACGGTGCCACCAGTCAGCCGCCGGCTCTCTCGCCCGGCCCTTGCTCGAAAGCGGCCAAGCGGCATCGGCTATCGCCCCTTTCCTCGTCCGCGCGTCTAGTAGTGCTTTGTTAGGTTTGGTGTAGGGGTTCGGGTGGTCGTTGGCGAACTCTGCTCGTGTTTGGTTGTCGGCACGGGGAGGGATCATGACGGCGATGGCGGTAGCGAATGTGGATGGGTTCGGGGTGGTCGGGGGGCGTTTGGAGACGTTCGCGGCTGACGTGTTGGCGGCTGGGATGAACCGGCCGGTGCAGATGGTCAACGGTGGTTTGTATCTGCGGGGACTGTTGGAGGAGGGGTCTCGCAAGTCGCTTGAGCCGTTGGTCGCGCGGTTGGGCAGCGAGGCGGATTACCAGTCGATGCAGCAGTTCTTGGCTGATAGTCCGTGGGATCCTGCGCTGGTTGTGCGTGCGGTCGCTGAACGTGTGGTGGGCACGATCGATATGCAGGCGTGGGTACTGGATGACACCGGGTTTCCCAAGGACGGCAAGCGCTCCCCGGGCGTCAAGCGCCAGTATTCGGGGACACTGGGGAAGATCGGTAACTGCCAGATCGGGGTGTCGGTGCACGCGGTCGGCAGCAGGGGAACGGTGCCGTTGGGATGGGCGCTGTATCTACCCGAGGAGTGGTGCGAGGACCCGGAGCGTCGCGCGAAGGCGAAGATCCCCGAGCACGTGACGTTCAAGACCAAGCCCGAGCTCGGGGTCGAGTTGCTTGAGCAAGCAGCCGGGTGGGATGTGCCCAGGCTGCCGGTGCTAGGCGACTCGGCTTATGGAGAGAACACGGCGCTGCGCGAGCGTCTGAACGACGCCGAGTTTCAATACGTGCTCGCGGTCGGGTCGACCCCGAGCGTGTTTGTGCCCGGGACCGTGTTCGAGGTTCCGCCCAGAGAGGGCATGGGCCGGCCTAACATCCGGCCGCGTCCCGATCGTGAGCCGGAATCGGTCGGTGCACTGATCGCCCGGATCGGCCCAGACGCTGCCCAGACCGTCACCTTCCGCGATGGCCCCGACGGTCAGCCGATCAGCTCGCGGTTCATTTTCGTGCGGGTCCGCGCGGCGAACCACTGGAACCAGGGCAGACGCCAGTGGCAAAGGGTCTCGCAGATCCCGCCACGCGAGGAATGGCTGATCGCCGAATCGCCCGACGGTCATGATCAGCCGACCGACTACTGGCTCTCGAACCTACCCGAGGACACCGAGCCCGAGCAGCTCGCGCGCCTCGCGCGGCTGCGCTGGAAGATCGAGCTCGACTACAAGCAACTCAAGGGGCAGCTCGGCCTGGACCACTACGAGGGACGCTCCTACCTGGGCTGGTATCACCACACCGCGCTCGTCACCGCCGCGCACGGCTTCCTCACCCTGGAGCGACTCCACCCAAAAGCCCCGCGGCCGGCCTGACACTCCCCAGGACAATCCAACTGCTCCAGCCAACCTTCAAGTGCTGGACCGGCCGCTGCCAAACCTGCCAACAACCCATCAACCTCGACCAACTCCCACACCACCCACCCCGACACAACGAATAACACCTAACAAAGCACTACTAGGTAGCGTCGGCGTAACATGGCTGCAGCAGTTTCCCATCCCGCTTCGCAAGTCGTATCTCCGTTGCGCTGGGCTGGCGGCAAGCGCTGGCTGCTGCCGACCATCAAGATGCTTGCCGGAACCCGGCAATTCTCGGCCTACCACGAGCCTTTCCTCGGCGGCGCTTCGGTCTTCCTTGGCCTGCGGCAGTTCGGTAAGGCGTACCTCCGGGACTCAAACGCCGAACTGATCGCGACTTACCGGGCCATCCGTGATCACTACGCCGAGATCGCCGCACGGGTCCTGCTCTACGGAAACGACCAAGAGACCTACTATGCGGTCCGGGCCTCGATACCGGAAGACAAGGTCGAGCGAGCGGCGCGGTTCCTGTATCTGAACCACACCTCTTTCAATGGCATCTACCGCGTGAACCTCGACGGTGTCTACAATGTGCCGTTCGGCAACCGCCCGTCGCCGCAGATCCCGACAGCCGGGCATCTGCGCGATGTCGCCAAGCGGCTCAATCAAGCAAGACTCGAGATCGGTGACTTCGCCAAGTGCCTCAAGCACGTCAACAAGGACGATCTCGTCTTCCTCGACCCGCCGTACACGGTTGCCCACAATCATAACGGCTTCATCAAGTACAACCAGCGCCTCTTTTCATTCGATGATCAGAAGCGACTGAGCCGGCTCATCAACGAGATCAAAGAACGCGGCGCGTACTACATCCTTGCCAACGCGGCGCATGAATCAATCGCAAACCTGTTCGACAATGGCGACATGCTGATCGAGACGAGTCGGCGCAACTCGATCGGTGGTATCAACGCAGCTCGAGGCAGTGCCACGGAGTATCTATTTACGAACCTGGAGCTACCGCGCTGATGGCGAACACGGGAAGCCTCCCAGCTCCGGGCGAGGCGATTCGGGACAACCTTCTGTCGCTGAACAAGATCGTCGCGGAGAGTCGGCGCCGCCTCATGCCGCACGCCTTTGAGACCATCGCGAAGGGTAAGGTCGAGGAGTACGAGAAGGCTGGCTGGGTCGTCCAAGATGAGCTCAAGTACCGGACCCGAATGCGAAAGGAGAAGACTCACGACCGAGTCTTCGAGGACCGCGTATGGGCGACGTTCGCGCGTTTACAGTTCGACCATTTGAACCGCGACCGGTCGTTCAAGCTCACGTACGGTCCCGCGCCGAACCAGAAGCAACAGATCGACGTGTTCGCGGCTGATGACGAGGTAGTCCTGCTTATCGAGTGTAAGTCGACGGAGATGATCCGGGCCGGCCAGTTCAAGAGGGAGACCGAGGCGATCTCAGGTCAGCGCGAGGGCATCATCAAGCGTGTTCGAAAGGAGTACCCGGGCCACAAGGTGAAGTTCATCCTCGCGACGAACAATTACACGCTGTCGCCGCGGGTCGCCGACCGGATCCGAGAGGCGGGCCTCGTCCACTTTTCGGAGGACACGATCAACTACTACCTTGGCCTCGCGGAACACCTTGGAGCAGCGGCGAAGTATCAGCTTCTAGGCGCCCTATTCGCTGGGGCCAAGATCCCGAATCTTGAGCCGACGGTGGCGGCAATCCGGGGTTCGATGGGCCGGTATACGTACTACTCGTTCGCCATCGAGCCCGCGCGCCTGCTTCAAGATGTCGTACGTCCTGCATCGCAACCAGGCGAACAGCGCAATGATGCCGACATATCAGCGCCTAATCAAGAAGTCACGCCTGAAGAAGGTTGCTGACTTCGTCGAGAACGGCGGCTTTTTCCCGAACTCGATTATCGTGAACGTCGAGACAAAACGTGGGACTGGAGATCTTAAGTTCGATCTCGGTTCGCAGTCGTCGGGAAAGGCAAGGCCCGGTCTTCTGCACCTTCCACAGACCTACCGCGCGGCGTACGTGATCGACGGGCAGCATCGTCTCTACGGGTACGCGGACTCGCCGCGCGCCGACACCGACCTTATCCCTGTAGTCGCTTTCGTCGACCTTCCACGCGAGGAGCAGGTCCGACTGTTTATGCAGATCAACGAGAACCAGCAGGCCGTCCCCAAGAACCTGCGCAACACGCTGAACTCCGACCTGCTGTGGGACTCGGACGACTACACCCAGCGTGCGAAAGCGCTGCGCCTGCGGATCGCTCAGCATCTCGGAGAGCAGAAGACCTCGCCGGTGTTCGATCGCGTGATCATCGGCGAGAACGCCAAGTCACCAACCAGGTGCATCACAATTGACGCGATCGATGCAGGGCTGCTGCGTGGCAACTTTATTGGGCGGTTCACAAAGACCGGCGCTAAGAGCATCGGGACGTTCTATGCGGGAGATAACCAGCCAACCGCTAACGCTTTGATTCCGTTTCTTGAGGGCGCGCTCGGCGTCCTCAAGAATGGTGTGAACGCGCAGTTCAAGCTCGGCGGTGCCGAGGGCGGCTTCGTCTTTATGAACAACGGCATCGAGGCGGTCCTCCGGCTTCTTAGTGACATCGTCGATCGTGTGGTCGCCGACGATGGGCTCGACCCGCGCTCCTGTTCAACCGATGAACTACTGGATGGCTGCCGTCCATTTCTCGACGCGCTAGCCGACTACCTGGATGGCCTCAGCCTCGAGGAGGGCGCGGTCTATCGGAGGCTCTATGGCTCGGGCGGCGGCACGCAGTATTACCGCAAGCTGCAGCACGCCCTCCGAGATGCACGCCCAGGATTCTCCCCGCCTGGGCTCGACGATTGGCTCAAGGCGCAGGACAAACAGTTCACCAACGAGGCACGCGAGATCGTGGGTGATCTCGAGGCTTTCTTCAAGGCCGATATCAAGGTAAGTCTGGAGGACGAGCACGGGAGCGATTGGGAACGCCTCGGCGTGCCTCGTACCGTTCGCAAGGCGGCTGCCGACCGCGCGACCGCACACAATTTGGACGCCGATCCCGGCGACGAGGTGTCGGCCTGGGACATGATGTACATCGCCGATTACTACGAGGTGCTCGTCTACGACCACAAAGCCTGGCAGGATCGGTTCGCCAAGCGATACACGACGCCGGGCGATGAGGACCTCTCCGGCACGTGGAAGAAGCGCGCGGCCTGGGTGAAGCGCCTCATCCCAATCCGCAACGATGTCTCGCACGGACGTGCCGTAAGCGAGGAGAACTATGCCTTCCTCGTCGAGCTGCGATCCTGGCTGCTACTGGGCGAGATAGACAACGAGCTGTAGAGGCATGAAGGTCAGCGCCGCAACCCTTTCGATGCGCCCCCTCGCTGTGCGAGAGGCTATCCACGTGATCTTCATCGAGGGCAGTCTAGGCGGAGTCGTAGCACGTCGTCTCGGATGTATTTCGCGTAGGCGTCTACGGTGATCCATCCCGCGTCGGGTCCTGCCTGATACGCAGTTTCGCCGTGGCCAATGGCATCCCAGGTAAGCAAGCAGTGGGTATGATCGCCCCTGTTGTATGTCCCCTTGCGCCATTCCACCTCCGGGTCGGTCGCCGCCCGGAACTGGTCTGGGTTCCACCAAGAGAACATTCGATACGGGCCGCCGGGCTCAGGGGCGCTGCGCGCAAGGTCGTAGCCCTCGAACATGGCCGCGTCCCCGTCCAGGCGAAGCAGCTTGTGTAGCTCGACCACGGGCTGGTCCTCGTCGGTCCACACGGTCGCAGGTGCGATAGGCTCGAAGGGCCATCCGCCGCTTACGAGCCTCAGCTCAATGGTCGTGACTTGCTCCGAGCGAGACGCCCCCGTGACCAGCACGCGGATCTCGCCCGCCTGCCTTCGGATCTCGCCCGTCTGTCCCACGACTTGCATCATCGCGCACGGCGACAGGCCGGGGTCATCAGCCCGTGACCAGCAGAGGC
Organism: uncultured Solirubrobacterales bacterium; assembly: GCA_963744245.1. Lineage (GTDB taxonomy): Bacteria > Actinomycetota > Thermoleophilia > Solirubrobacterales > Solirubrobacteraceae > Palsa-744. Next base: position 945,409 of record CAVUST010000001.1, on the reverse strand, counting down.
GCAGCGCCGTCCGTCAGCCAACGTTCGGGGTGAATAGCTGATCTTCCAGCCTGCGACGGACCGCTCGCTCGTTTAGGGTTGCCCCGTGGCCGAGTTCCCCTCCTTGAAAGCCAAGCAGCTCCTGAAGGTTCTTGAAGGCGACCAGCTCAACTACAGAACCACTCGCAGGGCCGGTTCGCACCGCCGACTGAAGGCAGACGGCCGGCCGCCGCTGACCTGGGCGTTCCACGATCGACGTACACTGGCGCCCGGCGAGGTCCGGCGTGTGCTCGTCAATCACGTCGGACTTGCGGAAGACGAGGCCCGACGGCTACTCTGAAGGAGCGTCATGGACACCATTCGCATCCTCCACCACCACGAGCCTGGCTTTGGCTGGAGCTTCGAGTCGCCCGACATTCCCGGCCTGACCGGCGGAGGCGACGCCTACGACCAGGCGCACGCCGAGGACGCCGCCAGATTCGCGCTGGTGTGCGCCGCCGAAGAGCAGGGCGACCCGGCGCCCACCGATCTCGTCTTTGAGCACTACGTGCCCGTCGGCGTTGCCGCCGCGGCGTAGCGGCCAGGGTCAAGCCACACCTGCTCGGCGGACGTGGCGGTCGCGGTGGCCCGTACCGGCGGAAGTGTCGCCCTGCAGAGCCGCTTGCCTCCGGGCTGCCAAGGGACCTACGGACGCCCTCACGCGGGGCTGTTTGGTACCCACGAGTGGTACCCACGGACCTTTACATCTTGAACCATCTCGGCCGAATCTCCCCAAAACCCGCTGATTAGCAGGCATTTCCAAAAATGGGCCGTGCAGGAATCGAACCTGCAACCTTGGGCTTAAGAGGCCCCTGCTCTGCCGGTTGAGCTAACGGCCCGAGAGCGCGTCGGCGAGAATCGGCCGACTCGGCGCTGATTCTACCCAAGCGGTCCCTGCGCACGCCGCCTCAGAAGACGACCGTCCGCCGCCCGTCCACGATCACGCGGTCGTCGAGGTGCAGGGCCACCGCCCGGGCGAGCACGAGACGCTCGACGTCGCGGCCCACGCGCTCGAGCTCCTCGGCGCTCTGGCGGTGGTCGACGCGGATGAGGTCCTGGTCGATGATCGGACCGTCGTCGAGTTGCTCCGTCACGTAGTGGGCGGTCGCTCCGATCAGCTTGACGCCGCGCTCGCGCGCTCGCCGGTAGGGGTTGGCGCCCGCGAACGCGGGCAGGAACGAGTGGTGGATGTTGATCGCCGGCATGCCCAGGCGATCCAGGAAGTCGCCGCTGAGAACTTGCATGTAGCGCGCGAGCACCAGCAGGTCGGCCCTGCCCACCAGCAGGTCGAGCATCGCCGCCTCGGACTCGGGCTTGCCGTCGGGCTGCACCGGCACGTGGTGGTAGGAGACGCCCGCGGTCTCGGTCTCGCGGCGCAGGTCTTCGTGATTGGAGATCACCGCGACCACGTCCCCGTCCAGCTCATCCCGGCGCCAGCGCCACAGCAGGTCGAGGAGGCAGTGGTCGTGACGCGAGACGAGAATCGCGATTCGGCGGCGCTCGCCCCAATAGCGGATCTCCCAGTCCATGCCGAGCCTGTCCGCCACCTCGGTGGCGAAGCGATCCTCGAATCGGCGCCTGTCCTCGACCGCGCCGGCGTCGGCGCCCAGCTCGTGCAGAAACAGCTCGGTGCGCATGAAGAAGCGGCCGCCGATCGGATCGGTCGAATACTGGTGAGAGGAGACGATGTTGGCGCCCTGCTCGAGCAGAAAGCCCGACACGGCCGCGACGATCCCTGGTCGGTCCGCGCAGCCGATCAGCAGGCGGGCGGTGTAGCGCTGGGGCCCAGCATCCACGACCGCACCCGCGACTATTTCTTCGTGGTCGTCGAGGAGTTGCCGGTCGTCGTGGGGATCGTGGTGGTGGTGGTGCCGGTAGCGCCTTTCACGGTTTGACTGCCGCTCGCGGCGGCTTCGGTGCCGCTCGCGGCGGCTTCGGTGCCGTTCGGGTGCGCCTTGATCGCAGCGAGCTGTGTCTTCAGCTGCGTGCGCTGCGCGGCCGGCGCCAGCGCGACTGCCTTGGCGGAGGCGAGGTCGCCGATGCGGGCGTTGTGGGCTTTGTAGGCGTACTCCGCCAGCGACGCGTACAGCGCCGCGCTTTCCGGTCGCGCGGCGGTCACGATCTGCAGCACCTTGACGGCTTCGGCGGGCTCGTTGAGGCCTTCTTCGCCGAACACCCGCACCATCTCCTGCGCCACTTCCACGTTCGGCTTGGGTGGGTTCAGCGCGATGTAGCTGTTCCACGACTGAGCGGTCTGCGCGAACAGTTCTTTGCCCTTGCTCGTCAGCTTCTGATTGACGAAATACGCTTCGCCGCCCGCTTCGTGCAGCTGCGCGAGGGTCAGCTGTTCCCACCCGTACACGCTGCTTGGCTGCTGCTTGGTGAGCTTCTGGTACTTCTTGATCTGGTTGGCGAAGCTCGCGCTGCCCGAGCTTTCGTTGCCTGTCAGGGAGTTGAGGAGCCCGCCGCCGCCGACACCGGCGCCGACGCCGAAGAACACGAGACCCGCGCCGATCAGCAGCGCGAGTCCGCCGTAGATCACCCGGACGGTACGGCGGCGACCGCGGCCGCGCAGGTCGAACAGCATCAGCTCAGCTCTCGGTCGAAGTGGTCGATGATCTGTTGCACGCTTGCCTCCGTCTTCTCCTCTGCGGGCGAACCGCCGTCTGGCGGCTGCCCCGGACCCGGTGTCCGTCGTTCGCGCGCGCGCTCGCGCCGCTCAACGAACGACGCGAGCAGGATACTCGCCTCGTACAGCACATACAGCGGGATCGTCTCCAGCAGCAGCGTGATCGCGTCTCCCGGCAGGAACGCCGCGACGGCCGCGCAGGCCACGATCGCGTAGCGGCGGTTGTGACGCAGCTGCTGCGGGGTGACGATGCCGACGCGCGTCGCCGCCAGGATCGCGACCGGGACCTGGAACACGAGCCCCATCGCGAGCAGCACCGTGGCGGCGAACTTGTAGTAGGGACCGGCCTGCACGAGCACGTTGAACTCGCTGCTGTTGAAGTTCTGAAAGAAGCGCACGGCCGCCGGCAGCACCACGAAGTAGCCGAACAGCACGCCGAGCACGAACAGGAACGGGATCGCCGCGAGCAGCGGCAGCGCGATGCGTCTCTCACTGGGGCTGAACGCCGGCAGCAGGAATCCGTAGAGCTGGAACAGGACGATCGGCAGCGAGAACACGAGCGCGAACAGGAACGTGACCCCGAGTGTGGTCGTGAACGGCTCGCCGATGCCGAGCGTCACCGGCTTGTTGCCCTGCGGGACACGTGGGATCTTCGCGACGTCGGCCTGCAGGCGAGGGATCTCGGCGGCGAGCGCCGCGCGTGTCGCGGGCGGGAGCTTGCTTGTGGGATCGGCCAGCGTCGCTGCGATCGCCTGCACGTCGCGCGCGACCGTGAGCACGCCCTGCTGGGCCAGCGCGGTCTGTCCGAGCGGACCGTTGCCCTGCTCGACCTGTTTCTGGGTCTGGTGCTCGAGCGGTCGGTTGATGACTTCCAGCAGCGCGTGGTTCTGCCACAGGCACACTCCGAACGCAACGGCGATCGCCACGGCGCTGACGATCAGGCGCGTGCGCAGCTCTTCGAGATGGTCCACGAGGCTGAGCTTGTCTTCGTGGCCGATCGTGCGGATCGCGGTGGCCATGTCTCCATGAACGTAGCACCGGTCGTTTGGCTCAGGCCGTGCCTGCGGGCGCGAAACGCTCGCCCAACCGGTGGACGCGGAGCTAAAGGGAAGGGGCGCCGGAGTCGATTACTTCAGGGCAAGCCATGTCAGACACGAGCCCCCACATCCGTCACCGCGTGCAGATGCCGGACGGCAGGCACGTCGAGGTCACCTACGGCGACCAGCGGCGCGAGCCCCGGCCTTCGTACACGCCCGAGCCCGCATACGAGCCCGTCGACGAGCTCGACCCGGTGCTCGCGGCCGCACCAGCCTGCTCCCCGCAGGAGCTGCACGTCTGCTTCAACTGCGCGGGCGAGCTCGTCTACCCGCTCGACTGGACCGAAGAGGGCGCCAGGCACTGGCGCATCGTGCTGCGCTGCCCGGAGTGCGAGGCGCGCCGCGAGGGCGTGTTCGAGCAGAGCGTGGTCGAGCGGCTCGATGACGAGCTGGACCGCGGCGCGGGCGCCTTGCTCAGCGATCTGAAGCGCCTCACGCACGCCAACATGACCGACGAGGTCGAGTTCTTCGTGCGCGCCCTCGACGCCGACCTGATCACCCCCAGCGACTTTTGACACCGCGCCTAGCGGTAGCGCTCGACCACGGCGTCCGCTACCAGGTCGAGCAGAGCAGCGTCGCGACCGTCCGGCAGGCATCGCGGCAGCCCGGACTTCGCCTCGGCGACCAGCGCGAGCGCTCGCTCGCGGGCCTCGTCGAGGGCGCCCGTCGCGGCGATTCGCTCGCACAGCCGCTCCGCCTGCTCGGGTCCGTGAAGCGTCGAGAGGTCGAACTCGGCGAGCTCGGAGTCGCGTTCGCGCGCGAGGATGAACGGGAGGGTAACGGTGCCGTCGAGCAGATCGGTGCCCCGCGCCTTGCCGGTCCGCTCGACCGGGCCGGACACGTCGAGCACGTCGTCGAGCAGCTGAAACGCGAGACCGATCCTGCGTGCGAACGCGCCGAGCTCGTCGGCGAGCTGCGGCGAGCCGCCTGCGGCCACCAGCGCACCCAGGCGGCAGGCGGCCTCGAACAGCGCCGCGGTCTTCAGTTCGCACCTACGCAGATACCGTGCGACCGCGACGTGCATCGCATAGGCGTCCTCGCGCTGCAGCAGCTCGCCTTCGGCCAGCGCCGAGCTGGCGTCAGACAGGGCGCGCAGCTGGGTCGCCTCGCCGTTGCGCGCGAGCTCGGCGAATGCGCGCGAGAACAGCAGGTCGCCCGTGGCGATCGCCAGCTTGCGCCCGGCAGCCGCAGCTACCGACGGGTGTCCGCGGCGCAGCTGGGCGCCGTCGATCACGTCGTCGTGCACGAGCGTCGCCGAGTGCACCAGCTCGACCGCCACCGCCGCGCGCACGAGCCTGTCCTCTGCGTCGGCGGCATCGCCCGGTCCACCGGCCGACTCGGCCGCCAGCACGACCAGCAGCGGGCGCAACCGCTTGCCTCCGGCGAGAACCGTGCCGGTGGCATGGGAGGCGAGCGGATCGCCGGCCTGCGCCGTCACCCGCTCGAGCTGCAGCTCCGTGCGAGTCATACGCTCGCGCAGACCGCTGCCGCCGCGCCGCATGATCGCCTCGACCGCGTCCACGTCGGCTGCGCTGGCGGTGGTGGTGCCGTCCGTTGCGGCTGTGCCGCCCATCGGACTCGTCATGACCCCTCCACCGCAACGGTGCCTGAGTGGATCGCGATGATCCCACCGGCGAGCAGCACGTAGGAGATCTCGCTCAGCCCCGCGCGCTCCATCTCCGCGGCCAGCCGCGGCGGGCCGGGCCAGCGCTTGACGGAACTCGGCAGGTAGGTGTAGGCGTCTGCGATCCCGTCGCTGCGATCGTCCCCCCGCAGCCGCGCCGCGAGCTTGGCGAGCGAGCCGACGAGCCGTCCGAGCAGCGGCACGACGCGATCGAACCACAGTGCAATAGAACAGCGACAGCGGGCGTCGTGTCGGCGTCGTCATCTCCAGCACCACGACCCTCCCCCCGGGCCGTACGACGCGCACCATCTCCGCGAGCCCGCGCGCGCGATCGGGGAAGTTGCGCAACCCGAACCCGTTCGTGGCGGCGTCGAACTCGTCCTCGGCGTAGGGGAGCTCCAGCCCATCGCCCCACTCGAAGCGCAGCTCCGCGCCCCGTGCCCCGCTCGGCGCCCCGCCATCCAGCGCGCGTGCCTTCTGGCGCGCGCGGGCGAGCATGCCCTCGGAGAAGTCGCTGCCAAGCACCTCCCCGCCGGGCGCCACGCGCCGGGCCAGCTCGAGCGCCAGATCGCCTGTCCCCGTCGCCACATCGAGCACGCGGCTGCCCGGGCCGACGCGAGCGAGGTCGGCTGCGCGGGCGCGCCAGCGGTGGTGCAGACCCGCGGTCATCGCGCCGTTCAGGACGTCGTAGATCGAGGCGATGCCGTCGAACATGCTCCGCACCTGGGCCGCCTCCAGCTCTCCGGCGCCGGCGCCTGGACGAGTCATGCCGGGCCTACTTGAGCTGTGAGAGGAATTCAACGGCCGCTTTGAACTTCTGCGGCGGCAGGTTCTTGAACGAGGGCATCGGCGCGGTCGGGTTCACGAGCGTGCGCGCGATCCCCTGGCGCGGCAGCCGGGAGGCTATGTGGGTGAGCTGCGGGCCGGGACCGTCGTTGCCGTTGTCGCCGATCTTGTGACACGCCAGGCAGCCCGACTGGGCGACCACCAGCTTGCCGGCTTCGTATTCGGCGAGCGTCTGCCCGCCGGCCTGCTTGACGGCTTTGGGCGTGGCCATTTCGATCACGGTCGGCGACCCCGCGTTGGCGCCCTGGTAGGTGAGCAGCGCCATCGCGCCGATCACGAAGATGCCGGTCAGCGTCGCGATCGGACGGCGCTCGGGGCGGCGCTCGGGGCCGCGATCGTAGAACGGGAGCAGGAACAGCAGGATCATGCCGAGCGTCGGCACGCCGATCGTCGCCAGCGGCACGAGGCTCGGCGGCTTGATCACGCGCAGCACCTCGAACAGGAAGAAGAAGTACCACTCCGGCCGCGGCACGTAGGTGGTCGTGGTGGGATTGGCCTTGGAGCCGAGCTCGGCGCCGAGCACGAGCGACATCGTGATGATGACCGCCATCACCACGCACGCCATCGCGGCGTCCTTGGCGACCGCGTAGGGGAAGAACGGCTTGCCCTGGGACTTCAGGATCGCGTACTCGCGGAGGTACTCCTCCTTCTCGCGCTTGTTCATCGTGTGCGGGCCGGCGGTTGCGAACCGCCCGCGGCCGAGCGGCGGGAGGGGCCTGCTGCTCCTGCGACTGCTCCTCGTCGCGAGACAGGCGCCCGGCAGCGACCCCGGGGAAGGCGCAGGGCGTGCCGGCTCATGCGTCGGCCTCGCGCAGCTCGGGGTTCTTCTCGGCCTTCAGCCACGGCGGTGCGGTCGTGCCGAGCTTGGCCACGAGGTACAGGTGCGCGCCGATCAACGCCGCGATCAGACCCGGCACGAGCAGCATGTGGATGGCGTAGAAGCGCGACAGCGTGGTCGCCCCGAATTCCGGTCCGCCGCGCAGGAAGTCGCTCAGGTAGGGCCCCAGCAGCGGACCGGTGCCGTTGATGTTCACGCCCACGATCGTCGCCCAGTAGGCACGCTGGTCGAACGGCAGCAGGTAGCCGGTGAACGACATAACCATCGTCAGGATCAGCAGCACCACGCCGATCACCCAGTTGAGCTCGCGGGGATACTTGTAGGCGCCGAAGAAGAACGTGCGGCCCATGTGCAGGAACACGAGAATCACCATCACGCTAGAGCCCCACTTGTGCATGCCGCGGACGAACTGGCCGAGGAACACTTCGTTGGTCACGTGGCGGATCGATTCATACGCGCCGCCGGAGGCGTCGGGGCGGTAGTACATCGCCAGGAACACGCCCGTGACGGCCTGCGAGAGGAACGCGAACATCGTGGCCGAGCCGAGCGTGTAGAACCAGTTGGTGCCTTTGGGCACCTTCCTGAACATCAGCCAGCGCGCGCCCCCGCTCAGCGAGGTGCGCTCGTCGACCCAGTCGACGACGGTCGTGCCGGCCTCCGCCGCGTGGTCGAGCGGGGTCGCCTTGCCGTTGCCCTCGCCCGGGCGCGGCGGAGGCGCCTGCAGCGAGGAAGGGATAGGGGGGGCCTTGGGGAGCTTGGGCACGGTCGAGTCCTGAGAGTTTTTGTGCCCCGGGGCGAGACGGGTAGGCGTACTGGCCGATGCCGTCCAGCGGCTCGCCGGGATCGCGGGGAGAGAAGCGCTGCAGCTCGCTGTTGACGGAAAAGCGCGGGCCGAGTTCGACTTCGCGGTTGCCGTTGACGCGCGTGTAGAAGCGGTCGAGCGGGCGCACGGGCGGTCCGCCGACGCGGCGCCCGAGCAGGTCGTAGACACCGCCGTGGCACGGGCAGATGAAGCGCTCGGCCGCATCGACCCAGCGCACCGGGCAGCCGAGGTGCGCGCAGCGGCTGGAGATCGCGATGTAGGAGGTGTTGCGATCGTATGGGTCGGTGTCGATCGCCGCGTTGAACTTGCGCACGTACGCGGTCGACTTGCCGGCCTCGCCGATGCCGGGGTTGAGCGTGATCACGACCGGGACGTAGTTGTACGGGTTGAACAGGTCCTCCGAGCCGACGCTTTCCCAGCGGTGAGGGGTGCTTTTGAAGATCGGCCCGACGGCAAACCCCAGTGCGGGCAGTAGGAACGAGGCGGCGGCGATGCCGCCGGCGGCCTGCCCGCCGACGGTCATGAACCGACGCCGCGTGACGGTCTCGCCCTCGAACGCGCCCGGGTACTGACGGTCGAGCGTGTACTTGGACTTGTGCTTGTCGTGCTTGGCGGACACCGACCCCGAACAATATCGAGGCGCGTCGATTCAGGGCGACGCCGAGACGCCCGCAGCGCTTGTGCGCATCGCCTCGATCGCCTCCGGAACGCGGGCGAACGCCAGGCGCTTGGCGTGGGCGTGGGCCTCGCTGGAGCCCCATCCCACCGCGTGCGCGCCGGCCTCCCACACCGCCTCGGCCAGCGCCGGCTCGCCGGCGGCCTGAGCCAGCGCGCTGAGCGTGATCGTGTCCGCCAGCTCGGCCACCGCCGCGGTGTCGCCGAGCGCGACCAGGCGGGCCAGTCCGAGCGCGTACAGGCGATCGCCAGCGAGCAGCCCAAGGTCGGCCTCCGCAGGAGCGACCACGCGACCGGCTCCGTAGTGCAGGAGGTAGCCCTCGTAGATCGTCTCCACCAGCAGCTCGTACTCGTCGCGCGCGTGCTGCGCGCGCGGACCCGCGGCGGCAGTCTGGGCGGGTCCCGGCAGGTGGCGCGCCGCGCGCTCGGGAGCGTCCGCCGCGACGAGCGTCGCCATCAGACCGCCCTGCTCGCGCAGCAGCTCCGCCAACCGCTTCAGGGCAGTCGCCTCTCCCTCGGCGCTCATCCGGCGTCCCCCGGTTTGGCCGACTCCCCCAGCGCCGCGAACGCGGCCGCGGCGGCATGCACCGTGCGCTCGATCTGCTCGGGCGTGTGCGCGAGCGAGGGGAACCAAGCCTCGAACTGGGATGGCGGCGGGTAGACGCCGCGCGCGAGCAGCTCGCGACACCAGCGCCCGTAGGCGTTGTGATCGCATGCGCGGGCGTCGGCGAAATCGCTCACCGGACGGTCTGCGCTGGGACTCTCCGAGAGACCACTGTGACCAGCACCCATACCGTCACCGGGCGCGCCGGTGAAGAACACGGTCAGCAGGCCCGGCGCGCTGACGACGTGCACCGGGTACCCGGCCCCCACGGCGTTCGCGGCCGCCTCGCGCAGCCCCTTGGCCAGGCGCTCAGTGATCGCAGTCAGGCGCACGTAGGCGGACTCGTCGAGCAACGCGAGCGTCTGCAGGCCGGCGGCGACCGCGAGCGGGCTTCCCGACAGCGTGCCCGCCTGGTAGACCTCGCCGGCGGGAGCGAGCATGTTCATCAGCTCCATGCCGCCCCCGACCGCCGCCGCGGGCAGGCCACCGCCGAGCACCTTGCCCATGATCGTCAGATCCGCGGTGACGCCCGTCAGCTCCTGAGCGCCGCCGCGGGCGACGCGAAAGCCCGAGATGACCTCGTCGAGCACGAGCAGCGCGCCCGTGGCGGTGGCGCGCTCGCGCAGCAGCTCAACGAAACCGGCGCGGGGAGGGACGAGGCCCATGTTGGCCGGCAGCGGCTCGGCGAGGATCGCCGCCAGCTCGTGAGCCTCGGTGGCCGCGATCAGCGCATCGCGATCGTTCCAGGGGACGACCACCGTCTGAGCGGCCGTACCGGCGGGCACGCCTGGGCTGGAGGGCAGCGACTGGGTCGCCAGCCCGGAGCCCGCCTGGGCCAGCAGGCCGTCGACGTGGCCGTGGTAGGCGCCCTCGAACTTGAGCACCCGCTCGCGGCCGGTGGCGGCGCGGGCAAGACGGATCGCGGTCATCGTCGCCTCGGTGCCCGAGGAGGTCATGCGCAGCATCTCCACGCCCTCCATCCGCCGCGCGACCTCGCTCGCGAGCTCCACCTCGCCGGCGGTGGGCGCGCCGAAGCTCGTGCCGCGCGCGGCGGCCTCGGCGATCGCCCCCAGCACCTCCGGATGGGCGTGCCCGTGGATCAACGGACCCCACGAGCACACGTAGTCGACGTAGCGGTTGTCGTCCACGTCGACCACTTCGGCGCCCTCTCCGCGCGCGATGAACACGGGATCGCGCCCGATCGCCTGCATCGCGCGCACGGGGGAGTTGACCCCGCCGGGCATCACCTCCAGGGCGCGCCGGTAGAGCGCCGCCGAACGGGTGTCGGTCAGCGCCGTCACTGAACTACGCCGCGGTGTGCTGACGCTCCCACTCCTTGAACTCTTCGGTGAAGTACAGCAGCCGGATCTTCTTGAACTCGGTCGAGCTGTACAGCGTCGCGCGCTCGGAGATCCCGGTCTGCTGCGCGATCGAGTCGAGCACCGCGTCGCACTCCTCCTTGGAGCGACCGTGCGCCATCGTGAACACGGAGTACGGCCAGTCGGCGTAGGTGGGGCGCTGGTAGCAGTGAGAGACGCCGCGCACGGCCGCCATGCGCCGGCCGACGTCGAGGATCTGCTCGTCCGGCACCTGCCACACGCCCATGCCATTGGCGGAGAAACCCGCTCGGCGGTGATACAGGATCGCCGCGACCCGCCGCAGCAGACCGCGCTCCTGCATGCCCGCGAGATGATCGAGGAAGCGCTCTTGAGGCATGCCCAGCTCGGCGGCCGCGGCCGCATAGGGCTCGGGCACGACCGCCATGTCGCCCTGCAGCGCGCGGATGACGGCGACGTCGAAGTCGTCGTAGGGCTGGCGCTCGAGCTCAACCGGCTCTTTGACCTCGGCCGCCTGGGCGAGCGCCTTGGTGTCGCCCTCCATCTCGAGGTCCATGCGGATCTTGAACAGCTTCAGCGTCGGCAGCTGGCGCACCGACTCCGCGCCGGCCTCGCGCGCGAGCACCTCCAGCGTCCCCTCCAGCCCGAGTCGGGAGTCGGGCTCGGTGGCGATCGTGAACCAGAGGTTGAATTCGTGATTGCGCAGGTAGTTGTGCGAGACACCCGGGTGCGCGTTGATGATCTGCGCGGCGCGATGGGGATGCTCGGGATCGACCTTCGCCGCGACCAGCATCGAAGAGTAGCCCAGCGCGCGCGTGTCGAAGATCGGCGTGACCTGCCTGACGATGCGCTTGTCGAGCAGGCGCTGCACGCGCGTCATCGCCTCCTCCTCGGCGACCCCGCCCAGCTCGGCCACGTGCGCGTAGGGACGCGACGCGATCGGAAACGAGCCCTGCATCAGATTCAGCAGTCGCCGATCGACGTCGTCGAGCGGGATCGCCGCGCCGTCCTTGCGGCTGCGCAGCTTCGGCGTGGCCGCGTCCGCGGCGAGAATCCCGTCGGGAGTGCTCATGTGAGCCAAGAAGCTGCGTCGAGTGCGTGATAGGTGATGATCGTGTCCGCGCCCGCGCGCGCCAGGGAGGTCAGGATCTCAAGCACGGCCTCGCGCTCGTCGAGCGCCCCCGCGGCGGCCGCGGCGCGGACCATCGCGTACTCACCGCTGACGTTGTATGCGGCCACAGGCAATCCCGTCTCGCGCTTGACGGCGGCGATCAGGTCGCCGTAGGCGAGCGCGGGCTTGACCATCAGCATGTCCGCCCCCTCGCCGGCGTCCAGCAGCGCCTCGCGCAGCGCCTGCGCGCCATTGGCCGGGTCGAGCTGATAGGAGCGGCGATCGCCAAACGCCGGCGTCGAGCCAGCGGCGTCGCGGAACGGGCCGTAGAAGGCGGAGGCGAACTTGGCGGAGTAGGCGAGGATCGGCGTGTCGGTGAAGCCCTCAGAGTCGAGCTCTGCACGCAGCGCGCCCACACGCCCGTCCATCATGTCCGAAGGGGCGATCATGTCCGCGCCGGCGCGCGCGTGACTGACCGCGGTGCGGGCGAGCAGCTCGAGCGTCGCATCGTTGTCGATCGAGCCGTCCTCGCGCGCGATGCCGCAGTGGCCGTGGTCGGTGTACTCGCACAGGCACACGTCGGTGATCACGAGCGGGCCGCCGGGCAGCGCCTGCTTGAGCGCGCGCACCGTCAGCTGGACGATGCCCTCCTCGTCGTATGCGCCCGTGCCCTCCGCGTCCTTGTGCGAGGGAACGCCAAACACGATCACCGCACCGAGGCCGAGGGCCGCGGCCTCCCGCGCGCGCTCGACGGCGCCGGAGATCGACAGCCGCGCAAGGGCCGGCAGCTCCAGGGCGCCCGCGGGGGCGGGCGGAGCGTCCGCGTCGGCGACGAACAGCGGCAGCACCAACTGCTCGGCCCGCAGGCCGGTCTCGCGCACGAGCCCGCGCAGACCGGCGCTCGCGCGCAGTCTGCGCATGCGCGTATGGGGATAGGCCATCGCCTCCGAGGATACTCCCGCGGGTTGCATGGGGGGACGAGCCGGATTCGCGGGGCGGTACCGGGGCGGGTGACCGCGCCGGACGCGTGCGTCAGCCAAAGCGCTCGCGACATCGATCTCATCCCCTCTGATTCAGGCTGGCGGCGACCGTCCCAGGGTTCGCGGCCCTTACTCCAGCCGTCGCTTTACTCCAGCCGTCGCAGTCCCACGCGCGCGAGCACGCCGAACAGCGCCGTCAGCCCGAGCAGGTGCACGACCGAGATGCCCAATCCCGGGGAGGCCCCGTTGACGGCGGCGTCGAGCGCCTGCAGGGCGGCCTTGAACGGGAACACGAACGAGATCGCGCCGATCGCGTCATACAGCCCGTGCGACACCGACCCGGCGGGCACGAGCGCGAGGAACGCCAGCGGCAGCGACAGCAGAAACGCGAGCAGCGAGGCGGCGCGCACCTCGCGCGCGAGCGCGCCGATCGCGATGCCCAGTGCGCCGAACGCGACGGAGCCGAACGCGAGCGCGATCAGCCACTGTCCGGCGCGCCCCCAGTCGAGGCTGACGAACGCGCCGATGCCGGCGAGCATCGCCAGCGCCAGCACGAACGCGCAGGCCGCGGCGAGCAGCCCCTTCTCGACCAGCAGCCCCTCGCGCGTGGCCAACCCACGCGCCAGCCGCGCGAGCGTGTGCTCCTCGCGCTCCAGCGCGAGGCCGCCGGCGGCGAGCAGCACGCACACGAACATCAGCGACACGCTCACGGCGACAACGACCGCGAACGTGTTCAGCGGCGTGCGCCGGCCCTGCACGAGCGTGCTCTTGACCTGGATCGGCTGGCCGATCGTCGACAGCACGTTCTTCGACAGCCCCAGGTTCTGATCGGCGAATTCGGCGAACCTGTCTATCCGTTCCAGCTGCGTGCGTTCGGCGCCGGGGGGCTTGCGCGCGATGATCGCGCGCAGCGCCGGCGGGATCTGCCCGAGACCGATCATGTTCGGCGGCGCCCCCAGCACGCCCAGGTTCCCGCCGGTGAGCAGCACCCCGATCGCCTGCGCGGCGGCGCGCTGGATCTGTTCGGAGAACCCCAGGTTCGCCTGCGCCAGGGCGGAGCTCAGCTGCGAGCGCACGAGCGACTGCTCCAGCGCGTTGCCGTTGTACAGCACTTCGATGCTGCCCTGGGTGACCCCGGAGGAGATCCGCGCGGCGACGTCGCGCGGGATCACCACCGCGGCGAGCACCTTCCCGGACTTGACGTCGGCGACCGCCTGCTCGCGCGACGGTACGTGCACCGGCTGGACCTGGCTGAACAGCTGATCGGCGTACTCGCTCACATCGACCCTTTCGCTGCCCACCTGAATCGTCTGGCCCGGAGGTGTTTCATCCACGATCGCCACCTTCGGCTTGCCCGGCGAGCGCGATATCGCCAGCCCGATCAGCAGTGCGATCGCGATCGGGTACACGATCAGCACGCCCACCAGCAGCCGCGAGCGGGCGAGGATCAGCAGGTCCTTTTGCAGCAGCCAGCGCATGTGCTCAGTGCCCGCGCGCTCTCAGGAACGCGACGAACGCGCCCTCAAAATCCCCTTCGCCGCCGCCGTTCGCCGCGATCAGCTCGCGCGGAGGCCCGTCGAACAACAGCTCGCCGTCAGCCAGCACGATCGCGCGCGTGGCATACCGACTGACCTCGCCGAGATGATGCGTGGAGAACAGCACGGCCGTCCCCGCGCGCGCGAGCGCGCCGACGAACTCCCACACGCGTTCGCGCTGACCGGGATCGAGCGCCGAGGTCGGCTCGTCCAGCGCGAGCGCGGGCGGGTCGCCGATCAGCCCGAGCGCGACGTTCACGCGCTGGCGGTTGCCCCCCGACAGCCGTTCCACGCGCTCCTGCGCGCGCTCGCCCAGCCCCGTCTGCGTGAGCATCCGCGCCACCGCCGCATCCGGGTCGGCGACTCCCTCCAGGCGCGCGAACAGCTTCAGGTTCTCGGCAACCGACAGCTTCGAGTAGACGGCCGTCTGCTGGGGCGCCCAGCCGATCGCCGAGCCCGTGCCGGCGCCGCTGACCGTCCCCGCGCTCGCGTGCTGCACGCCCGCGACGATCGACAGCAGCGTCGTCTTGCCCGCGCCATTGGGCCCGACGATCGCCACCAGCTCGCCGGCGGCCACGTCGAACTCGATCTCTCGCAGCGCCGTGCGCTCGCCGTAGCGCTTGGTGAGCCCCTTGACGGCGATCATCGGCGCGCCCACGGTCACGACCGCGCCATCGTGGCGCTGTCAACGATGCCGGCAGGTGCGGTAACCGGCGCCGACTGCATTGTCCGACGCAACTGGCTCATGGGTTGCCCACCCCACACACGCCCTCCCGCGAGCCTCGCGCGGGCGAGCTCACGGCAGGCCTCCGCGCGAACGCTCCCAGGACTCGAACTCGACGTGGCGGCTGAGATAGACAACGGTCTCGCGCAGGATCGCGAGGATCGGCAGCGCCACCAGCGCGCCGACGATCCCGTACAGCTGCAGCCCCAGCAGCAGCGCGAAGATCACGAGCAGCGGGTTTATGCGCAGCGTGTGCCCGAACACCTGCGGCGCCACCACGTGCCCCTCCAGCTGCTGCAGCCCGACGAACAGCAGCGTGACCCACAGCGCCACGATCGGGTCGGTGAACAGCGCGACGATCACCGCCGGCAGCGCCCCCAGGATCGGGCCGATGTAGGGGACGAGCTCCATCACGCCGTAGAACACCCCAAACGCGAGCGCGTACTTGCGGCCATCCGGGAATATCCCGATCAGCCCGAACACATACAGCGAAACGCCCGCCGAGGCGCCCATCAGCACGCTGAACAGCAGCTGGCCGCCGACGTAACGCGACACGGCGTGCTGGACGAGGGTCGGGTAGTCGTCGGCGCGCGTCCCGTCGCCGTCGGGCATCGCGCGGCGCACGAGCTTGCCGATGCTCTCGCCGTACACGAGCATGTACACGCTCAGCACGAACACGAGCACGAGGTCGAACACGGCGCTCGCCGCTTCAGTCAGCAGGCCGCCGCCGAACGACGCCAGTTTGCTCGCGCTCTTGGCGATTTTGTCCTGGATGCTCTGCAGCGCCGTCTTGCCCTGTTTGACGAGGTGCAGGTGGATGCCGTGCTGTTCGAGTTCGGTCTGCACTGTCGCGATCTGCTTGTTGGCTTCGTTGACGATGTGCGGCAGGTTGTCCGTGAACGTGCGCACCTGATTGGCGATCGGGTTGGCCAGCAGAAACCCGATCCCGACCAGCGTCAGGAAGAATGCGAGGTACACGACCAGCACCGCCAGCCCGCGAGGGATCCGCGGGCGCTGCACGAACGCGACGACGGGGTTGAGAATCAGCGCTATGACAGCGGCGACGACGAATATCAACAGCACTTTCCCAGCCGCTTTCGCGAGCGCCCACAGCGCGAGCAGCGCCAGCGGCAGCAGCACCAGCTGCACCCACCGCGGAACGACCGCGCGCGGTGGCTCCGGAGCCGGCGGCTCCTCGCCGGCCGCGGGCGCCAGCTCGCGCTCGCTCGCGCTCGGCGAATCTGAGAGCGACGGGCCCTCCGATCGGCCGGCCGGTGCGGGCGCACCTTCCGCGCCGCTCATCTGCGAAGCCCTCCCGTCCGACACATCGCCGCAGTATGGCTGAGCGGCAGGAGGTCACTCCGGGGGGCAAGCCGACTGACGGCTCCGGAGAAGGGGACGGCGATGCGCTGGGGGCGGGCATCCTGTTCGTGGGGGATCTCGTCGGCAGCGTCGGCCGGCACACGCTGCTGGAGTGCCTGCCGCTCCTGCGCGAGCACTATGACCCCACGTTCGTGGTCGTCAACGGCGAGAACGTCGCGGGCGGGCTGGGGATCACCCCGAAGGCGGCGCGCGCGCTCCTCGCCGGCGGCGTGGACGCGATCACGCTCGGCAACCACACCTACCACCGCCGCGAGATCTACCCGTATCTCGACTCCGAGCCGCGCATCCTGCGCCCGGCCAACTTCCTGGGAATCCAGCCGGGCCATGGCACCTGCGTGCTGGAGCGCGACGGGATTCGCCTGGGCGTGGTCAACCTCAGCGGCAACCTGTACCTGCGCGCCGGCCGCTCGGCCTTCACCGAGATCGAGACGGCACTGGGCGAGCTGGGGAACGACGTCGATCACATTCTCGTCGACATGCACGCCGAGGCGACCTCGGAGAAGGTCGCGCTGGGCTGGATGCTGGACGGGCGCGTGACCGCCGTCGTGGGCACGCACACGCACATCCCGACCGCGGACGCCCGCGTGCTGCCGGGCGGCACCGCGTACATCACCGACGTCGGCATGACCGGCCCGCGCGGGGGCGTGATCGGGGTCAAGCGCGAGCAGGCGATCGAGTCGCTCGTGACGCAGATGCCCGTCCGCTTCGAGACCTCCGAGGAGGACCCGTGGCTGATGGGCGTCTTCATCCGCTGCTCGGCCACCACGCCGCGCTCGGCAGCCGCAATCGAGCAGGTGCTGATGCCGCGTCCGGCGCCGGCGCCCCGCTCCGCGCCTCCCAGCTCGGGGTAGCCGGCGCGAAGGGAGGGCCTCCTCGGTGCGCGCGCTCGGGACGGACTCCGAGCAGAGCGATCATCACGAGCGGGAAGAACCACGGGATGTACAGGTAGAACCAGTGTTCGACCCCGAGCTGCACGGCAATCACGATCGCCGCGCACGCCGCCGCCAGCCCCACCACGTCGGGGCGGCGGGGCAGCACCGCCAGCGCCAGGGCAAGCGCCACCGCCGCGACCTGCACCGCCGTCTGCACGCCGTGCAGCCCGCCGTACAGCCCCCACACCGAGAACGGGGAGCCGCGATTGGCCTGGTATTCGAGCGTGCGCTCGTAGATCGTGCGCAACGAGTCGTGCGTGATCGCGGGAATCGAGACGATCGCGGCCGTGAGGACGAACGCACCGAAGAACCCCGCCAGCGCGCGCGCGCGCATACGCGCGCTCTGGCGGCGATCGAGTACGCGCCTCTCTCCGGCTCCCGCATGCGGACGCCCCGCACCGTCGGCGATCCCCCCGGCCGCCGGGAGCCCGTCGGGGGGCGCGAACAGGCCGTGCGTAGCCAGCACCGGCACGAGCGCGAGCGGCGCAAACTTGGTCAGCCCGGCGAGCGCCGCGAACACGCCCCGCCCCGGCGGGGAGCTCGCCACCAGCAGCGCCGCCAGGATGAACACGGCGACGAGCGTGTCGTTGGAGTTGCTCTCCAGCGCAAACAGCGTAAAGGGATAGGAGACCCATGCGTAGGCCAGCGCAACGCCGAGCGTCGGCCCGCGGATGCGCATGCCGAGCAGGAAGATCAGCGCGAGCGCGAGCAGGTCGAAGAAGACCGCGGCGGCGTGCGCGGCCGGCAGGTCGTCCCACGTCCCGCTCCAGCCGAACGCCTGCTCGAAGGGGACGTAGGACTCGTAGGCGGCCGGACCGTAGGTGTCGCCGTGTTCGTTGTCCTGCGGCCAGTTTCCGTACAGCGCCTTGCCGTGGACGATCTTCTCAGCGCCGATCACGCCCGCGTAGCCGACGTCGATCACGTTCGCGTCGGTCACGTTCAGGGCGATGCGAAACCCGAGCAGGAACACGATCCCCAACGCGAGCCAGGGCGCGGGGACCAGCAGTCGCAACGGGCGTTGTGGCGCTCGCCGGGCTCCGGGGCGTGGGCGTCGCAGCAACCAGAGCATGCGCCCGAGCAGGTACACGAGCGGCGGATAGGTGAGCGGCACCGAAGCATAGACGTCCGCGTGGTTGAAGAACGCCAGCGACACCGACCACGACAGCAGCACGAGCAGGTCGAGGTGCAGCAATGAGAATGGCCGGCGCGGGTCGATGAACGGGAGCAGGAACAGCAGGCACAGCGGCAGCCACACGTACAGCGCGTTCACGTGCCGACCGAACGCGCCCGGATAGCCGCGCGCCATCGACCAGGCGACCTGAAAGCCCGTCCACTGTTCGAGCACCCTGCCGGAGGAGTCGGCGATGATCACCTGTCCGATCTCCTTCGCGCCTTTCTTCGAGAAGAAGCTCACCTGCCAGCGCAGCGGGCCCTTCAGATACGCGCCGCCGTAGGAGCCCGGGTACTTCGCTCGTACCGCCCGCATCTTCGGCAGTGATTCAGCGATCGCCAGGACGCGGTTCGCAGACAGCCTGCGCCCGGCCGGCGGGACTTCCGAGTTGGGCACCGGCACGGGGCTTTCGGAGACCGTCGCCTGCGTGGCAGTCGCGGCCGTGCTGCCGGTGGCCGTGGCCGTCACCGCGGCGGTCCTCGTGAGGGGAGGGGTGTGCAGCGGCGACGCGCTCGTGCTCGCCGCGACCGGGGACGCGGCGGCGAGGACGAGGGTGAGGGTGAGGGTGAGGGCGGATGGAGTGGCGGCCAGGCAAGCCGATGAGCGCATCCGCCGAGAGTAACGGCGGCCGCGGGGCGGTTCAGCGGAGGCTGATGCCGAAGTGACCGGTGACGAGCGACGCGACGTCGCCGGATCGCCCACTGGGCTGGCGGATCGGTGGGGAGATCGACGCCGCAGAGCACGAGCGGGGCGAGCGAGTCGGAGACGTGCAGCGAGCCGTGCGAGCCGCCGCCGACGTGCGCGGCGCCGCCCCAGTCGAGGAACTCACAGCCGGGCGCGGCGGAGAGCAGCACCTCGCCGGAAGTGGGGCACGTCAGGGCGGACCACAGGCGCGCGAGGGCGTCGGGGTAGGCGGGCGTACTCAGCGCGTTGTCAGCGTGCACCGACGCGTCGAGCACGGACAGCTCGCCGTCCACGTGCCAGGCCACGCCACGCGCGTCACGCAGGTCCCCGCCCGGGGCGAAGCGCAGCTCTCCGCGATCGGGACTGCAGACGACCCCCTCGGCGGGGCGGTCGTGCGCGTCGTGGGCGAGCCAGGCGAGGAGATCGACGCCCTCGATCTCCAGCGCGCGGGTGAGCACGGACGCGCGCATCGCGTCGCGCGTCTGCGGTGTCAGCGCGTAGACCATCGCCGCGCGCTGGGACGGGCAGACGGCGATCTGAGGACCGCCCGCGCGCTCTGAGTCCTGGCGCGAGCGCGGGGGGGTGCGCGCGCCGGTCAGGGCACCGAAGAGGTTCGAGCCCTCAGGCTGCAGCACGCCCAGCTCGGAGAGCTCTGACTGGAGGTCGATCGTGGCGGTGACGGGCGCCTGGGAGTGGTCGGCCATCGCGATGAAGGCGTGCTCGTCGAGGAAGGCGTCGACGCCGCCCGCGGCCTGCATCACGCGCGCGAGCTGCAGGTCGGCGGCGGCGATCGAGGTGAGCTGGGCGTCGGGGCCGTGCTTGTGCGAGTACCAGTCGTTGTCGGGCAGGGAGAGCAGCAGGAAGTCGAACAGGTCGTGCTCGACCAGGTACTCCGACACGCAGCCCGAATGGCGGTCGCGCACGCCGGGCATGCCGAGCGTCGAGCGACAGCCGGTGCGCCGGGAGGCGAAGACGTCGGCGTAGAACAGCTCGCGCGGGCCCATCACGGGGTGGCGCGCGAGCGTGCCGGCGAGCACGCGCGCGAGCGTGGTGTCGCGCTGGGGCTCGTGGCGGTGGCGCCCGCGGTACATCAGGTAGGTCGTGCCGGCGGTGCGCACGTCGGCGTCGTCGAGCGTCTCGAACACTGTGAGCGTGTCGCGCGCCAGGTGCGCGCGGTTCATGTTGTAGACGGTGTCGGTGAGCTGGCGAGCGATGCCGAAGCGCTGCGCGGCGCGCAGGCTGGAGCCGTACTCGACATAGCGCGACTCCTCCCGCGAGTACCAGTTCATGCCGGGGATGTGGTGCTCGTCCTGGGCGGTGCCGGTGACGATCGAGGCGGCGCAGACAGGCGTGACCGAGGGGAAGGCGGCGACGCAGTCGGGGATGTACGTACCTCGCTGCATCAGCCTCGCCAGCACGGGCGCGGCCCCGGACTCGGCGGCCTGCACGAGCATCTCGGGCGCCATCGCGTCGATCACGCAGAGCACGAGCTTGGGGGGACTCGTACTCACGGTGAGAGGCGCTTATTCGGGGGGCTATGGCTGGGTAAGCCGGGAGCCGGTCCTTGCATCGATTGCGGTCCAAGCCGCTTACCGCAGTCGTTGGCGTTGCGGGAGCGCTCGAACGGCATCAGCGGCGGAGGATGCGCAGCCCGGCGTAGCGCTCGTCCCCGCCGCGGGCGCGACCGCGCCAGGCAAACCAGGCGAGCAGCGCGACCGCGACGTAGCCGAGCGGGTGCACGAGTGCGACGAGGGCTGCCAGCAGCAGCGAGGCGGCATCGAGGTATACGGTCAGCGCTTCGCGGGCGGAGCGGTCGGGCAGGCGTGTGCGGGCACGGAGGATCACGGGCCCCGACGCGCGGGCGGCGAGGCCCGCGGCGAGGAAGCCCCCGATCAGACCGGGCCACCAGGCATCGCCGTGCGCGGCGAGCGTGCCCGCGAACAGCAATGCGCCGACGGCCACGGCCTGGGCGACGATCGCGGGCTGGGCGACGGCCCGAAAGCGCTCCTGGCCGAGGCGCAGCTGCAGCAGGTAGGAGTTGACGAGCACGAGCGTGACCGCGATCAGCCACCAGCCGGCCTGCAGGAAGTGGAAGTGGCCCGTGAAGCCGACACCCAGCGCCCCGGCGGAGCCGAGCACGCTCGCGAGCAGCGCGGGCAGGTAGGGGCGCAGCCCGCAGGCGGCGGCGAGGCCGAGGCCGAGGCCGATGTAGAAGACGAGGTTGTTCATGGGTTGGCGCCGTGCGCTACCGTGCGAGGCGCCATGACGATAGCCCACGCACCCGGCGTTTCAGGCTGTCGGGGCGCAGGGTTCCGTCGACACGGCGCCGAATAGAGGCTCGAGGAAATGGATCGATCGATCAGCGGAGGCGGCGGCGGCCGGCGGACCCGGGAGACCGCGCACGAGCTGGCACGGTATGAGGCGCTGTTCGCGGCGCGCACGAGCGGGATGAAAAGCTCGGCGATGCGCGAGATGATGGCGCTGACCGAACGCCCGGACGTGATCTCGCTCGCGGGGGGGCTGCCGGACACGAGCACGTTCGCGCCCGAGCTGTACGCGAAGCTGATGAGTCAGGTCGCGGCCGAGTCCACCGCGCGGGCGCTGCAGTACGGCCCGACGGAGGGGATGGCCGCGGCGGTGCAGTGCATCGTCGAGGTGATGGCGGCGGAGGGGACCTCGATCGACCCGGCGAACACGATCGTCACGACGGGCGGTCAGCAGGTGATCGACCTGGTGTGCAAGACGCTGATCGACCCGGGCGACGTGATCGTCGCCGAGGCGCCGACGTATCCGGGCGCGGTGCCGACGTTCGGCGCCTATCAGGCCGACGTGGTGCAGATTGAGATGGACTCCGACGGCATGCCGATCGACGAGCTGGAGGCGGTGCTCGACCGGCTTGCGGGCGAAGGTCGGCGCCCGAAGTTCGTCTACACGATCCCCAACTTCCAGAACCCGGGCGGTGTGACGATGTCGCTGCCGCGACGGCGGCGGCTGGTGGAGGTGGCGCGCGAGCGCGAGCTGCTGGTGCTGGAGGACAACCCGTACGGGCTGCTGCGCTACGAGGGCGAGCCGCTGCCGACGCTGTACTCGCTGGACGCCTCACTCGGCGCCGGCGGGGCGGGCGGCGACGGGGTCTCCTCGGACCTGGTCATCTACCTGGGGACGTTCTCGAAGATCCTCTCCCCGGGCCTGCGCCTGGGCTGGGCGGTCGCGCCGCGGGCGGTGCTGGAGAAGCTGAACCTGGGCAAACAGGGCGCGGACCTGTGCAGCTCGCCGATGACGCAGCTGTTCGTGGCGGCCTACTTCGCCGAGCGCACCGCCGCGGGCGGCCCGGCGTGGATCGAGTACGTGGAGCGCCTGCGCGAGCTGTACCGGCGCCGGCGGGACGTGATGTTCGAGGCGCTGCAGGAGCACTTCGGCGGGCGCGCGAGCTGGACGCGGCCGCAGGGCGGGCTGTTCATCTGGGCGACGCTCGAGGGCGTGGACACGACCGATCTGATGGGGCGCAGCAACGGAGTGGCGTTCGTGCCTGGACGTTCGGCGTACATGGACGGGCGCAGCGGATCGAGCTCGATGCGGCTGAACTTCGCGGGCGTGCCCGACGAGGACATCCGCGAGGGCATCAAGCGGATCAGCGCGATCGTGGAGCGGGACTCGGGGCTGCTGATGGGCGCCTTGACCGGCTCCACCAAGGCGGGCCCGAGTGCCGCGGCACAGGCGTCGTCGACGGCGGACATGAGTGCCGGAACGGAGGACGCGGAGCTGGCGGAGGTGCTGGAACTGCCGCGGCGCCCTGAGCAGGACTCGACACGCGCCAGCCGGGATCGATGAGCGAACCGAGGAAGGTCGCTGTCCTCAAGGGCGGAGGATCGCTGGAGCGCACCGTCTCACTGCGCTCCGGCGCCCGGGCGCAGAGCGCGCTGCGCCAGCTGGGCCACGACGTCACGGCGATCGACGTTGGGCCCGACCTCGTGGAGCGGTTGCTGGAGTTGAAGCCGGACGCGGCGTTCATCGCGCTGCACGGCAGCGACGGCGAGGACGGGACCGTGCAGGGTCTGCTGGAGGCGATCGGCATTCCCTACACCGGCTCGGGGCCGGGGGCGTGCATGCGCTGTACGGACAAGGCGCTGGCGAAGCATCTGATGCTCGAGGCGGGGTTGCCGACGCCGGCGTTCGCGGCGTTCAAGGAGAGCGCGATCAAAGACCTCGGCGTGGCGGCCGCGCTTCCGGGACTGGAGCGGAGCATCGGGTTCCCGATGGTCGTCAAGCCGGCGAGTCAGGGCTCGGCGCTGGGTGTGAAGTTCGCGCGTTCGGCTGACGAGCTGCCGGGAGCGATCGTGGGGGCGCTGTCCTACGACCGCAAGGCGGTGATCGAGCGTTATGTCCGCGGGCGCGACCTGGCGGTGTCGGTGCTCGACTCGCGGACGCCCGATCAGCCGCCGCTGGCGCTGCCCGTCGTGGAGGCGATACCGCGCGAAGAGGAGTTCTACAACTACGAGTCGCGCTACGAGATTGGGATGACGACGTTCGTCTGCCCGGCGGAGCTGCCGGACGGTGTGACAGAGCGGGCGCAGGAGCTGGCGTTGGAGGCGTACAAGCTGCTCGGGTGCCACGGGGTCGCGCGGGTGGACCTGATGCTGGAGCAGGAGACCGGCGAGCTGACCGTGCTGGAGACCAACGTCGTGCCGGGGCTGACCGAAACGAGCCTCTTGCCGCTGGCGGCCGACGCGGCGGAGATCTGGCTGGACCTGTTGGTGGAGAGGATTCTGGACAGCGCCTGGACACGCCGCTGAGTACTTACCGATTTGAAGGTCAGGGGACCTTCAATCGGCCGGCTTGCTCGCTGACCCATCCGGGAGCGAGCTAGGAGTCCTCGCCGGCGGCGAAGTCCTCCGGGGTCACCTGGTCCAGGAACTCCTTGAACTTCTCGACGACGTCCTCGGACTCCTCGACGTCGTGCTCGAACTCGATCGCGGACTCGGCGATGACCTCCTCGGCGGCGAAGATCGGCGCGCCGGAGCGCACCGCGAGGGCGATCGCGTCGCTGGGCCGCGAGTCGATCTCCAGCTCGCGGCCGTTGACGGACAGCGTGATCGAGGCAAAAAAGGTGTTCTCGCGCAGCTCCGTGACCGACACCTGGGTGCATTTGGCGTCGAGCTCGCCGAGCACATCGACGAGCAGGTCGTGGGTCATCGGCCGCGGCGTGCCGGCGCCCTGGAGCTTCATCAGGATCGAGGCGGCCTCGGGATGGCCGATCCAGATCGGCAGGAACTTGTTGCCGTCAGCGGTCTTCAACAGGACGATCGGCTGCTTGCCGACCATGTCGAAGCTGACGCCATAAATGACCATCTCCTGCAAGGGAATCCTCCGAGAAGGGGGCAGCTTCAGAGTATAGGTACCCCGTCGGTGGCCGATCGACCGGCGCGACGCCGATCCATGGCGCCCACGGACGCGAGAACTACGCCGCGGAGCCGGTCGAGGGGCAAGGGAGGCGAGGACGCAGGGAACGTGGCGTACTACGTACGCGAGTGACCGAGGACGCGGCATTCGTGCCGCCCATCGGCCGGCTCAGCCCCGGTGGCGGAAGCTCCAGAGCTTGTTGCCGATGAAGTTCAGCGGAGTGGAGGCGGCGACGGCGAGCGCCTCGGCCGGCACCTTGGCGAAACCGGCGCCCTCGACGAACAGGGTCAACAGCAGGAAGCCGAAGCCGGCCGCGACGAGGCTGACGGCGAAGAAGCGGATCGCCTGAAAGCGCACGCTGCCGGCGGCCGCGTCGAACGTCCAGTGGCGGTTGAGCAGGAAGTTGTTGGTCACGGCCACCAGCCACGCCAGCACGTAGGCGCTGCGATAGTCGATCGTGAGCGCGTGCACGCACAGCGCGTAGACCGCGACGTTGACCACGAACCCGGTGGCCCCGACGAGGCCGAAGCGGATCAGCTGCAGCCAATTGGCGGGTCGGCGCATTCCGTGCAGCAGGCGGACGTGCGGACGGACGTCGCCGACCGCCGGCGAATTCGCGCGTGGAACATCCACGACGGTGGCATCGTCGGGCATCCGCTCAAGGGTAGCGAGACGAGTGGGCGGATGCGACCAGAGCGCGGAGGCGCAGAGGACGCGCGGGAGCTGCCACGTAATAGACGGCATGGGCGCTAGCCTCTTGCAGATGAGGGCTCCGACGATGGCCGTGCTCGGCTGCCTGGCGGCGGCGATCGCCGTAGCGGGCTGCGGGGAAGCGCAGGTCGGAGATCCGGCGGGCGCCGGCGGGCACGGATCCTCGCCGGCGGGGGCAAAGAGCGCGAGCTCCGGTGGGGGCGTCGCGCCGGCCGTAGCCGCCGCGACTCCGGGTTCCGATGCGGCGGGCGCGGCAACGGCGGGAGCTGCGGGCGGGGTCGCGCACGAGGTGGCGGACCCTGAAGAAGCCAGGAGCTTTCCCGTGCCGGCGTCGGTGCACCACCGATCTGCCAGCTCACCGAGCGTGGCAGGCGAAGCCGCGGTGGCGGCGGGCGCGCCGTCTGACGCCGAAGTTCGCCGGGAGCTGGGTGAAGAGGAACAGGCCAAAGCGCAGGAACGAGCGGCGCAGCGTCGGGTGCTCACGCCGGTGACGGGAGGAGCCTCGGTCGGCGGGAAGGGCACGATCCCGATTCCGACGAACGTTCCGGAAGTGGTGCAGCGGGTGATCGCCGGTGGCAACGCGATCGCCGACTTCCCCTACGTCTGGGGTGGGGGACACGCGTCGTTCATCGCCAACGGGTATGACTGCTCGGGCTCGGTGAGCTACGCGTTGGCCGCGGGCGGGCTGCTCAGCGCGCCCCTCGTCTCGGGCGATCTCGCCACCTGGGGCGAACCTGGCCCGGGACGCTGGATCACGATCTATGCCAATGCGGGCCACACGTTCATGGACGTGGACGGCGTGTGGTTCGACACCGCGGGGCGCAGTGGACCGTATGCCTCGCGCTGGCTCGTGTCGACGCCGCCCCTCGCGGGTTATGCGGTGCGTCACCCGCCGGGGCTGTAGGCACAGGGCGGCAGGGCGGGCATGATCGTCGGTCTGAGCATGCTGGTGACGAGCCTCGTCGTCACTCCGCTCGCGCTGGACGGGGAAGCGGCCACGCAGACCGGCGGGAACGGTGAGGCGATCGCGGTCGTGTCGGCGGTGTCGATCGTCGGCGGGTATCTGCTGCTGTTCGCGCTGTGGCGGTACGTGTTCAGCGAGAAGGCGAAAGTCAAGCGCAGGGAACCGCCGGATCGGGGCTGAGCCGGCCGTCAGGATTCGCGCGTGGGGTCCTCAGGGCCCTCGCCAGAATAGATGGTGGGTTGAGGGGGTCGGGCCGTGGATGGCAGACACCGGACACGAGCGCAGGCGTGCTGGTGGCACGTCGAGCATCGTGAGTGGCGTCTGACGCCGCGGAACGGCGGCCTCAATCCCGGCAGATATTCTGGGGTGGGCCTCAGCGCAGAGTGAAGCTGCTGAGGACCGTGGTGGTCCCGCCCGTGGGGTTGCGCAGGTTCAGGCGCAGCATCAGCGTGACCTTGCCCTTGCGGCGCAGGCGTGCGCCGGTGACCTTGCCGAACTGGATCTTGATCGCGCCACGCCCGCCCTTGGTCGTGATCAGGATCGCGCTGCCGACAACCACCTGCGGGGGCGTGCCGGCAGGCAGGCCCGTTGCGAGTGGCGGGTGCAGGCCGAGACGGTGCGCGATCGACGCGGCGAGCAGCACTTCGAGGTGGCCGTCGACCTGCTGATTGACCGAGTAGCTGACGACGAGGCCCTTGCGAGTGGCCTTCCCCAGCGAACTCCGCACGGCGGCCGCGCTGGCTATGGGAGGCGGACCGGGAGTCTTGGCGCCGGCGCCGGTGCTGGACGCAGGAGTGCTCGCGCCGGGCGACGTCGCGCCGGGGGCGGTGTCCGAGCCCCCGCCGGGCGCCTGGGAGGGAGAGGGCGTCGGTTCAGGAGACGGTGGCGGTGGGCCTTCGACCTTGATCTGGTGGCTCACGCTCGCTTCGTTGCCGCCGACGTCGCGCACGGTCAGCGTCACTTCATAGGTGCCGCCGTACTTATATGCGTGGAATACGCTCGCCGCGCAGGGACTGAGCCAGGTCGCTTCAGAGCAGGGTGGGGCGCCGGGGGCAAAGCCGGACACGGTCGGGCTGCCGTCGCCGAAGTTCCAGGTGTAGGTGGCATACGTGAGCTTTTCGGCGCCGCCACCAGGGAAGTCGACGGCCGCGTCCAGCTCAACGTTCGACTCCAAACCATTGAATCCAACGGTTTCGCCCGAGTCAACCGGGGTGGGTGCGGTGAAGGACGGAGCGAGGTTCGCATGGTGAATACATGCGCCGCTCGGCTGGTAGATCCGGAGAGCGGCGGCGTTAAAGGCGTCGTTGAGATAGTAGTTGCCCGCTCCAAAAGTCTGGTTGTAGAGGGTCCCGGCGAAGCTTTCTTCATTCGCCGTCACAGCCCCCCCGGCCACAAGCCCAAACAGGTTGCGGCACTCATCGACGACCTCATTGTGGTTTTCATCCTGCCACGCATTGAGCAGCGGATCGGTGACGATGTCCTGCTGCTCGGACGCGATCTGCGTGATGATGATGTCGGCCAGGCCAACATCACAGCCGCCGTCGTAAGCATTTGGGCAACTGGGTTGGCTGGGGGAACTGGCCTGGTTGGGCTCCTGCGGGTGCGGGCCTTCGAGCTTTTCCTTCTTCACTCGCGCCACTATTTCGGCTGCTTCGGCCTTCTTCCCTTCTTCTTTTTCTCTTTCAGTGCGCGCTTTCTTTTCTACTTCCAGTTCTGCTTCTTTTTCTTCAAGTTCTGCCTTCGAGATCAGTTCTTTTGTGAACGCTTCTTCGTACGTCGTCTGCTTCTTGGTTTCTTCCGCTTCCGCGGCGGCCCGCTTCTTGGCTTCTTCTTCGTGTCGCTTGCCTTCTTCTTCCTTGCGGTTTACCTTTGCGATCTCCTTTTCCTCAGCAATCGGTTTGCTGCTGGGATCGAAGCCACCGTCCTGGCAGTCATAGCCGGAGGTTCGATTGCCGGGAACGAGCAACGGGTCACCGAGACTACCGGCCGTCCACGGGATCACACCGTAGAGAATCGTGTTGGCGTCACCGGTGGTGGGATTGGTCGGTGTGATAGCCGCGTGGTAGCTGCAGAAGCTTTCGGGGGAGCTGGTGTTGCTCGAGCAGTGTTCTGCGCTCGGCCCTTCGTCGGTGCAGACGGTCACACCCGGGGGTGTGAGCAGGTAGTAGATCGTACCCATGCCCTTGGGCAGTTTTTCGCTTGTTATAAACGATTCGAGTTGTGCCCGAATCTGCTTGTCGCTGAGGCACGTTATGTTTTCACCTTCGCCGAGCGGTTCTGGGTTCGTGCATCCAGCCGCTGAGGGATACGGAGCTTTATCGGCATAGGACCCGCGAAACGCAGACTTGTAGAACGCGGGCTTGTTGGTCCTGTCGGTGTACTGTGTGTCGACCGCGAACACGCTCGCGAGCGAGCCGCTGGCGGAGCTCATGTTCTGGAAGAACTGGTCGATCACTTCCGTCCATGGGTCGAGGTAGAGGTAGTCGGGGTCCCAGAAGACCGCATAAGTGGAACTCTGGTGCAGGACCGGGTTGCCACCCGCATTGGCGAACGTCCCCGGCTGGAGCCCTTCGTTCTCGAACAGGCTCGCGGGTGCGCTGTGCCTCTGCACGCCGAACTTCGCGCCGCCGACTTCGACCACGAGAGCACTCGCGGGAGTGGCCGCGATCGCCCACACGGCGAGGGCCGGTGCGAAGAGTGCGAGAAGCCGGAGCGGAACGAGCGCGCGGAGGCCGGCCGGCAGTGAGATGGGACGGGAGAAGAGGCTCACGAGCCCATCATCGGCAGCACGCCGTCGATGCCTTAGCCCCGGGACATGGGCGTGCGGACAGCCCGCCGCGCAGGTGTCCTGGACGTCTGTTCGAGGCGGTCCCACAAGCGCGCGGGCGTCCGGTAGGATCGCCGCAGGAGCGCACTGGGAATGCTCGCCGAGACGATCGAGCGACCCGCGGGCGGGTCGGGGGTGGCCGCGACATGGCGGATGGCTGCCGTGCGGCGCAGCGCGCTTGTCGTTGCGCTGATCTGCCTCATGTGTGGTGTGGCGTTTGGCGCCGGCGCGGCTCGGGCGAGCGCGGAAACGGTCGTCAACTTCGACGAGCTCTCGGCGGGGGTACAGGTCACCAGCCAGTACGAAGCGCAAGGTTTGAGGTTGGGGAGCGCCGCAGAATTCGCTCAGAAATCACCCAACGAACACAAAGGCGACTGCGGCGCTCCGACTGCGCGCAAAGAAGAACCGGGAGTCGAAGCCGCCTCGCCGCCAAACGACGCGGCGCTGCCCATGTGCATCAGCGCCAGCACCGAGTTCAGCGGCACATACGGCGCGCTGATCGGGCGTCCGGGCGACAGACTTGGGGTCGATGTGCGTCTGCTGGTAGCGGCTGGTGTCCCTGCTGAGGAAGTCGAATTGGTCGCCTACGGCTCCTCTGGCCAAGAACTCGTGAGCACCAAGGGCAACGCCACCGACGAAGGATGGCTGCACCTGTCCGTGACGCTTGCCAGCGCACAGATCCGCTACTTCGAAATCCGCACCGTCAACGCCTACAACGCTGCGATCTCCATAGGAATCGACAACCTCAGCTTCGAACAGCCCAACGAAGGAACCGGAGGAGGAGGTTCGACGGGCGGCGGATCCACACCACCTCCACCCCCGGCGCCCCCGAGCGCATCGCTGTCGCTGCAGACCCCCAACCCAGTCGCGGGTGAGCCGCTCACGCTGAGCGGCGCGGGCTCACAGCCCGGCAGCGGGCGGATCATCTCCTACGCGTGGGACTTCAATGGCGACGGCAAGATCGACACGAGCACGGGCACGAATCCGATCGCGCACGTGATGCTGGGGCCGGGCGCGCACACGATCGCGCTGACCGTGACGAACTCCAACGGCGAACACTCGACGTCGCGGTTCGGCGTCTCGCTGCCCTCGCTCTCGCACGTCCATCTGCCCGACGGGGGCGAAGGCGAATGCCAGCCGACGCTCGAAGTCGGCGACGCGCATCTGCTCGCGGAATGCATTCAGAAGCTGGGCGGCGGCTATGTGATCTCGGGTCAGCTGCAGATCAACGGCATGACGCTGGTGCCCGCAAGCGGCGGGTTCCTGAAGATCAGGACGATCAAAGACTACGCGATCGCCGGCACCGCCACGCAGCTGTACGGCGCGCAGGTGAACGTCGAGCTGCTCAACACGCCAATCGGCGACATGGTGCTGGGCTCGCGTGATCTGGAAGCCGAACCGATGAACCTCGAAACGACCAGCGCGCTGAACCAGTTCAAGCTCAACTACCACGGCCTGCGCACGCCGGGTGCGCGCGCGGCCGCCAAACCGACGAAGACGCTGCTGATGGCGATCGGCGTGGGCAAACCGTGCGAAGGCAAGGAAAAAGGGAAAGCCGGCTGCTGTCCGCCGAAAAACGCGCTGACCGCGTGCGGGGAACTGCCGGGAGGCTTTCCGCTGGAGGGGCAGATCGACGTATATCTGACGAACAAAGGCCAGGCGCTGTTCGACGTGCAGGTGGGGCTGACCCTGAGCGCCGTCAAATTCGAAGCGACCGGCGCGCTGGAGATCGAGGCCAACCTGGAAACGGGCATCGAACTGCAGTCGCTGCAGTTCGAAATCCCGGAAGCGAGCCTCGCGCCGATATTCAAGGTGAAAAAGGCCTCGTTCGTCTATTACTTTCCCGAATACTACGAAGAATCCAAGCGCGACAGCTGGCAGGCCAAGGCGACGATGACGTTCGGGGAAGAAGTAGCCGAACTCGAAGCCGAACTGGCCTTCAAAAAGGGAGAATTCCAGTCGGCCGCGATGAAGTTCAAAGCAAACCCGGGCGTGCCGATCTACCCCGGCATATCCCTCAACGAGATCGGCGCGTCGGTAGGCGTGCACCCGCTCACCTTCGGCGGCAGCCTGGGCGCGAAGATCGCAGAACTGCTCGAGCTGGAACTCGCATTCAAGTACCGCGAAGCCACCGAAAAAGAACTCGGCTTTTTCGGTGGTGAAGGCAAGCTCTCATACAAAAGCGACGCGATCGCGACGCTCGCGGCCGACGTCTACTCCGACGGCTACGTCGACGCGCAGGTGACGTTCAATTTGCACTTCCCGTTCGATTCCAGCGAACCGGTGATCGAAGTCTCGGGAGGCGCGGGCTTCTGGGACGAACCCGCCAGCGGGCTGTGGCAGGCACGGGGCAACGTGTACTTCAAACTGTGGATCATCAGCGCGGAAGCCGCGGCCCTGATCAACAACAAATACGCCGCCGGCTGCGTGCACGTCGGCGCGGAAGGGGTCTTCGGCGGCGGCGTGCAGGGGCGTTACCGCTTCTCCGACGGCAACATCGATGGGGGGCTGTTTGGCAACGACAACTGCTCCGATCAGCTCAAGCAGTACAGCCAGAAACCGGAAAAGGAACACAAGGGCGGTTTCGTCAAAGAAGAATCGGCAGTCTTCCTGACCGCCCCCCGCGGCCCGGCCGCTCCCGGCGACTCGCTCACACGTGAGCTCGGCGCGCTGGGGGGAGCGACCACCGGTACGGGCGCTCCAGCCACGATCGCGGCAGGTGGCGGGACGGTCGCGCTGCCCGGCGGGACCCTCGGTCAGGAGCTGCGCATCACCTCCTCGTCGGGCACGCCGGTCGTAACGCTGAGCGGCCCCGGCGGCCAGACGTACACGACCCCCGCGACGGGCGGGCATCTCGTGACGGTCCCGGGACAGTTCATGAGCGCGGTGGCGCCCAACCCGCATCAGGTGCTGGTGCTGCTGCGCCACCCCAAGGGCGGGACCTGGCACGTCGAGCCGGCGGCCGGCACCCCTCCCATCGCGAGCGTCGAATTCTCCGAAGACGTGGCGCCGGCGACGGTGAAGGTGAAGGTCCGGCATGGCCGCGCGCAGAAGTGGTCGCTCGCCTACCAGATCGGCCATTTCATAGCGGGCACGAAGGTGCAGTTCGTCGAACGCGGCAGCGACAGCACGCACGTGCTCGGAACGGTCGGCAGGGCAAGGGGGACGCTGTCCTTCAGCCCCCAGGAAGCGCTCGGGCGCTCGCGCAAGATGTACGCCTACCTGCTGAACGGCGAAGGCGCGACCGTACGCGAACTGGCAGTCGGCCACTACACCGCCCCGGGAGCGTTCAGACCCGGCCGCCCGCGCAAGGCGCGGATCGTCCGCCGCGGCACGAGCGCAGCGATCACCTGGAGCGCGGTAGCCGGCGCCCGTCAGTACAAGGTCGTGGTGCACGGCAGCGACGGGCGCTTGCAGACCTTCTTTCGCAAGTCGCACAGCCGCAGCGCGCAGCTGGTCAATGTGCTGCCGTTCGAGAGCTTCATCGCGACCATCGTCGCCGAAGGCGGGCCCAACATGCTGCCGGGCCCAAGGGCGACGGCGAAGCTCGCACCACTGAAGATCAAGGTGCCGCATCCCACGAAACGACCGGGGCGCAAGAAGAAAGATCCAAAGCGCCGTTGAGCAATGACGTGGTGACGCGGTGACATAGCGCTCGATCGCGCTTATGCTGAGCGCCGTGACCGACGCCTCGCCTGACTTCGCCCGTACGCACGAGCAGCTGTTGCGGCGAGCCTACGAGGCATTCAACGCGCGCGACGTCGACGGCGCCCTCGCGACGATGCACGCGGACGTCGATTGGCCGAACGGGATGGAGGGCGGGCGCCTGCATGGCCACCGGGAGGTCCGCGAATACTGGCGTCGCCAGTTTGACCTGATCGACTCGCTTGTCGAGCCGCAACAGATAGAGCAACGACCCGGCGGTCAAGTGATCGTGACGGTCCGTCAGGTGGTGCGCGACGGCGCGGGGAGCATGATCTCCGAGAACACGGTCGAGCACCGGTACGTGATCAGCGAAGGGTTGATCGAGCACATGGACGTCTACGCCCACTGGACGATCCGCAGCGCCATCGAGGAGGACGTCCAGTCCGTGCTCGACTTGTGGGCCGCGGCAAGCAGCCCGCCGAGCGTCACCGACTCTCTCGACGGACTGACCCGACTGCTGGCCGCCGACCCCCGGGCGCTGCTGGTCGCTGAACTCGATGGTGTCCTGACCGGCTCGTTGATCGCCGCGTGGGACGGTTGGCGTGGGAGCCTCTACCGGCTGGCGGTCTCGCCAGAGCATCGGCGCAAGGGGCTCGCGACGATGCTGCTCAGAGAGGGCGAGCGGCGCCTGCGCGAGCGGGGCGCGGTCAGACTCAGCGCAATCGTCGCCAACGACGATTCGACCGCGATGAGCTTCTGGCTGGCCGCCGGCTATGAGCCTCAGCAGCACAGGGCGCGTTTCGTGCGGCCGCCGGACGCATAGAGCGAGCGCTTGGTGCAGGGACCTTTAGAAATGGAGCTAGCGAGACTCGAACTCGCGACCTCCTGGGTGCGATCCAGGCGCTCTCCCAACTGAGCTATAGCCCCGTGCGCCCGTGCTGCTGGCCTGGGCAGGGATCTGCAGAGTGTAGTGGCGAGGTCGAATGGCGGCGGCGAAGCGCCGCGGCCCTGCGCAGTATGGTTTGCCGGCGCATGGGATTGCTCGACGACGCTATCCGCGAGCACCTGGAGCTCAAGCGCCTGCGAGGCGCCGATCCGGGGCTGGTCTCCCGCGAGGAGAGCGAGGTGTTCGGACCCGTTCGAGGCGGGGAGCCGGCCGACGGCAATGACGAGATCGCCCTCCCGGAAGACCTCGCCGGTGAGGTCACGCCTCCGGCGAGACACGATCCCAAGCAGCCCGATGACTTCTCGAGCGTGGGTCAGGAGACGGCCGAGCTGGACATGCGAGCGGTGTTGGAGGACGAATCCGAGCGAGGTGCCGGGCCGGCGAGCCCAGCCCCCACTGGGCCGGTCACAGCCGAGCCTTCGAGCGGCGCCTCTCAGGAGCACGGCGCCGCGGACGACTCACTCGAGTGGGAGATGCCCGGGGACGGCGCCGCTGAAGGGCCTGACGAGCGGCTCGAGGACGACCTGACCGGAAGTGAGTCGGGAGATGAGCACGTCGAGGACGTGTTGGAGGAGACTCCCGACTTCCTGCGCGACACCCCCGAGCAGGAGCGACTCTGGTTCGAGCAGCGCCCGCCGCGGGACTTCGACTTCGACAAGTAGCTGTCGCGCCCGAGTTTACTGCCCTAAGATCGAGAGTCCTGGGGCCATAGCTCAGCTGGGAGAGCGCCTGCTTTGCAAGCAGGAGGTCGCCGGTTCGATCCCGGTTGGCTCCACTTGAGAAATGCCTGCTAATTGTCATGTTTTGGGACTGGCGGCGGCGACCGGCCACGGCAGAGATCAAGCAAAGATCAAGCATCGCTTTTAGAAGCGGCCGGCCGCCGACTTTTTCGGCGACGCTGACGTTGGGTCGCTGAGGCTGATCTCCGCGCTCAGGCTTGCCCTGCCGTCCCGGAGCTATCCGCGCGCTTGCGGCAACTGAGTGCTGTTCTGGCCGGCTGATCCGCTTCTTTAAGGAGCCGCGTGCGCAAGCAGTTGCGGTGGCCGTGCGGGAGGCGATCTGGCACCCCGTGCCGAGGGGGGTCCGGGTGTACACGGAGCAATCAGGTCTTCGTTGTTTCAAGAGCGGCGGCGAACGTCACCTCGCCGTGGTGGAGACGGTCAAGCGTCGAGGCGATCTCGTGCGCGGTCGGGATTCCGGAGACAACAACGGAGTGGGGCACCCCGAGCCGCGCGAGGAGTCGGTTCAGCTCGGCGATCATGTGCTCGCGCAGCTCTGCTTGAGCCCGGAGGAAGGCGAGCCGGCGGGCGATGAAGAAATACTCGGTCGATGGTCCAACCGGACGCTGGATACTCGGAATCGTTCCCCACCGCTTGGTGGCACGCTCCTGGAGCCGGTCGCAGGCATCGCGATAGGCGGTGAAGTCGTAGCTGCTCTTTCGGCCGAGGTCAGGGCTTTCGAGGGCGAACTTAGGTATGGGATCGGACAGCACCCCGAGATGCCGGAGCAAGTGGCGGTGGCGTCGGGCTCCGCCCAAGCTGGGCGGTAGGGTGAGGCGCCAGATGCGCTTGCGCGGTATCGGGACGAGCCGCCGGAGACGAAGCTGACGGCGATCCGGCTTCGAGATGACTTGGAGATATCGTCCAGGAGCGCGGAGTACGCGGCCTGGGGGCAGTGGGTCGAGTCGGAACGGCTCTCCGTGGGTGTCTACGAGGATCTCGAAAACGACCTCACCGCAGTAAGCAACGTAGTTGCTGGCCGTCTCCGCGAAGTCAACGATCGTCTGGTCAAGCGAATCCTGTTCGTATTGGCCGATGTTGAGGAAGTGATTTAGCCATGCCTCGCGACGATCATCCTCGGGCACAAGTTCGACCTTGAACGATGGTCGATCGCGGATGCCGCGAATAGGCATGATCCCGAGCGGAATGTCGCGGGCGAGGAGGAAGGCATGTCCGCTCGGCGCCCATCCCTCGCGCGACGGGAAGTAGGGGACGGCGTATCGTTTCGTGGTCGGTTGGTTCATGGTTAGCCGCCGGCTTTATCCTCGCCGTCGCCGTCGCTGGCGGCTCCGATCTCCTCAACAACCCAATCGGCTACCCCAAAGTCAAGGGTGGTGGCTCCATCGATCGAGCGCAGGAAACGTACAACGAAGATGTCGCTGGCCTCGAACATCATCCCGACCCTGTCGCTGGGTGCGATGCGCCGGATCAAGGCGCTCTCGTGCTGCACCCTTCCCTCCCCGAAAGGCCGCAAGGGAGCTTCTCTTGGAAGCTCGGCGAGAATCGAGTTGACTGCCATCTGCCAGCGGGTTCTGCCGATCGCACGGTGGGTGATCGCGAATAGGTTGCGCTGGTGGTTGTGCATCGCAGCAATGATCTGGAGGCGGGTGGGGCCCTCGACTTCGTCCAGGTATCGGCTCCACGGCGCGACGCATGTCTCCCACAAGTGGGGGTTGCCGTGCAGTTCGCTGAAGATGAGGGCGTAGCCGCTGAGGTCCATGGCATCGACGACAGGCTCCGCCATTGCGCTCATGGCCGCACGCGGCTGCCAGTCCCCGACCTGCTTGCGGATGCGATCCACGATAACTAGGACACCGATGAAATATGTCGGGAATAGTTGGCTGAAGAGTTCGTGGTTGTTGTCAGTGAGTGCCTCGAAGCAGGCTTCACCGACGCGATGAACGGCCTCACCGAGGTAGTCGGGGATATCCGGGTCTCCCTGCCTGAGTGCGTGAGCTGGGATCGACTCGCCGAGCTGTCGCAGCAGGTCACGGCGAAGCTCTGTGATCTTGGCTTGGATGGCGTCCCAGTTCCATTCGGGACGAAGGAGGTCCACGAGTAGAGGGCCAGTCCGCAGGTCGGTCGCGATCTGTTTCCAGTCGCCGACGTGCTGCTCCAGCTTCCATGTGACCTCGATGCCGCGCGAGAGTACGGCACCGACTGCATCGGGGAGCTTGGCCTCGACGAGCTGCTTGGCGGTCGTGGGATACCAGTCGGTGAGCAGGTTGACGAGTGCGTTGATCTGCTCTTGGAATGCTCGCTCGTAAGTGTGCAGCGCTAGCTCCCGGACGTACCAATTCGGCGTCCGCGTTTGCTCTGGTGCTGCGACAGCCGTCTCGAATACTCGTCCTGCTTGCATTCCCTCCAGCACCTCGATAACGGGCCTCGGCACACCGATTGTGTACGGGGTCTCCCTCTTCGACCAATCGGCTGACTCCAGCGCGTGTGCCAGCCCCGCGACGGGGCGGGCCGTGACGGTGCGGTGGAAGCCGAGCTCTGCCGCTATGGGAAGCATTGCGAGCGCATCCCATATGGCTGGTAGGAGCGCCGGTCGTGATGCGATGCGTAGCTCGCCCGTCGTGGCAAGCTGCGAGGACACGCGCGCGGTAAGCCGGTCCATCCACCGCGTGAGATCCGTTGCCTCCCAGCGCTGCCCCATTTGTGTCCAGACTGGTTCGAGCGCTTGAAGAACCACGAATGCGCCTTCATAGTCTCCATGCTGGAGGTCGCCATCGACGAGGTCAACGAGAGGACCCAGCAGACCGTCCTCGACCCACGCGACGTCCGGAACCGTGCGCGGTTGTAGAGCTGTCGCAGTCTCGCTCGCCATGTCGAGCTCGGTGCTGTCCGTTAGGTACCACTGCTTGTGCTCGTACCGCTCGCCGAACCAGCGGCTCTTGGTTGGAACGCGGTCACGGAATCTGAGGTAGCGCACCAGTAGGCTGACGATCGCCGAGGTGAGCTGCCGCACGGAGCCTCCACGGAGGTGCGGCTGATCGCTTGCGATCGCCAGAAGGGAGGAGAGCGAGATGACGCTCTTGTGCGCCTGCTGCCGGTAGTGCTCCTGGAAGTTTGGGTCTTCCCAGCGCCAGCCTTGGTCCGTCGCGCGCCTGAACCAAGATCCGAAGTCATACGCGAGGGTGTTCGCAAGGAGCGTAGGGTCCGCGAGGTAGAAGGCGCGCTGTCCGAGTCGAATAAAGGCGAAAATGGAGAATGCGGCAAAGAGCCCGATGATCGGCGGCCCTAGCTCGTACGCACGGCCTGTCAGCGCGTGAGCGATGAGCAAGAGGACCGATAGGGCCATCGTGAACGCGACGCCCACCACGTATAGATTGCCAAGCCGATCGCGGACAATAAGCGCACGGATGTCGTGTGGGACGTTGACGTAGACGCTCGCAGCAACGGCGCTGACGGCAGTGAAGTAGAGGGCGAGAAAGACGCCCGTCACGCTCGCCACGGCCTCGAACAGGATGTCATATGCCCCAGAGGTCGCGATCGGCTGCCAGCCCCAATCCTTCGCCAGCTCACTGAGATCTCCGTTGAGGAGATCCATGGCGACGATCAGGCCCAGTGCGATTGCTACCGGCATGATGGCGTTGCGGAGCAGGTATGGCAGCGCGCGGGCGCGAGCCGACGTCTCTTCGAGCGCATGACTCGTCCCGAAGAGCCTGCGTGAGACAAGAAACCGCCTCATCCGGACCAGCGCCCGCAGGCGCCAAGTGCGCCGATGTCCGCCGAAGCGGACGAGAAGACGATCCTCGAAAGACACGGCCTTAGTATCGGGCGTGCTCAGGCGTATTCGTCCGGCCGCTGATCAGCCAAGCCTGTAGCGCCCACAGCGCGCCCAGGACGATCTCGCGCAGGGCTTCCAGGCTGCTGTCCCGACAGAGCAGCCGTTGCCCTCGAAGGGCTCCTGGGTATTCCGCCGTACTACAGCGTCAAGCTGCTGAGTTCAGTCGCCATGTTCTCCGAGTGCCATCCGACGCACCTCCTGCCGACTGAAGTTGTAATCCTCGGGCTTTATCCCGAGCCGTTCCATATGCTCATCGGCGATTGTCGATAGCTGCGCATCTAGTTCTCGGAATGCCTGCTCGACATCGACGAGCGACTTGACGAACTCGTCGTCGCTACGAAGCCCGACGTTCCGCTCGAACCGCCAGACCATTAGCGCTTCGTGAGCTGCCCAGTTCCGCGTCTGCTTGAGTTCGGCAAAGTGCTCCTTAAGTCCATCCGGAAAGACGTACTCCAACCGACCCAACGGTAGTCGCAACAGCTTCTCCGTCCGCTTCCACGCAGTGTCAGCGTCGATACCGTCGGGAAGATCCTCCCGCAGGATGGCGAGCTGCTTTAGCGTCTGCTCGAACTGTTGGATGGCTTCCATAGTGGCCGCAAAGCCCACAAGAACCAGGGCTTCTCTTCCGGCCTCCGTGCCCGTCATCCAACGACCGTTACCTCGTAGTCCACCGCCTCAGCCTAGACGGGGGCTCCGACGCGCGTGGGCGCGCCTGCGCAGCATCCAGCTCGGCGAGCCCCTGGCGCAGCGCCGCCGAAAGTTCCGCCGCAGGCTCTGCTCTGATCGCCGGCAAGCCCAAAAACCGATTCGGCCGGACGGGTGTTGGCTCACCCGCCCGGCCTGTAGCACCGAAGAAGCAACCTTCGATGCCACCTCTACCGTAGGGCTGTCTGCGGATGATCCGGTGTGCTCGCTGGCGCGTTTTCGGTGCCCGAAAGGAGGCCGAATGAGCGCACCGTCTGCCGAACCCGCCACCACACGAGCCGGGCTACCCGAGCGCTTCGCCCCGCACTTGTTCGATGCTCCGGGTGCGTGCTCGACCACGAGCAGGAGCCCGGGTGTGCTGCTCCTCTACGGCGAGGAGCACGTGAACCTGGCGCTGGCCGACGAGTTGGCGCTCGATGGCTACGAGGTCCGTCGCGCCAGCGATCCCGCGATGCTGCGAGCGACGTGCGACGCCTGCGAGGTCGACCTCGTGATCTTCGGGCGAGCAACGCGCCGGGGTGCCGGGCTGGACGTGCTCCGCCAACTGCGAGCGGGAGCGTTCGCCCCCGGAGGTCAAGCCCGGTCTACGCGCGCTCTGGATGAGCCCAAACGGCGAGCTGGGCGACGTGCTGCGTGGATTCGAGGCTGGGGCAGACGACGTGCTGCGCGCTCCCTTTGCCTACACCGAGCTTCGCGCCCGCGTGCAGGCGCTCGTGCGCCGGGAACCAGCGGACATTCCTGGCGTGATCGAGTACCGCGAGCTTCGGATCGACACCGCAGCGCATGAGGTCTCGGTCGGAGTTATGCGTGTCGGACTGCGCCGTCTGGAGTACGCGCTGCTCGTACATCTTGCGCGAGAGCCCGAGCGCGTCCACACCAAGGACGAGCTACTGCGAGAAGTGTGGGGCTTTCGCTCCGCTGGCACGACGAGGACTCTGGACTCGCACGCCTGCCGGCTGCGACAAGCACTTGCTCGCGCAGGCGCCGAGGATTGGGTGCCTGCGACTCGCGGGGTCGGCTATCGCCTCGCTCCGAACTCCCCCGGCCGGCTGCTGGCGGTATAGGCCGATGCCGGTGCGTTACATGACCGTGACGGCCTCGTGTCGGAGTCGTTCACCGCGCGCACTGAGCCCGAAAAGCGCTGTAGATGTAGACCCGTCCTAACGAATATGGCCCCGGCGCGAGGCGGCAACCCCGCCCGGGACCGTGACACAGGAGGTTACGACTCCCATGCCCGACCAACGTAGCTCAGTCGAATCCGAAGCGAACGCCTGCCTCGACAAAGCAGTCCTCGAGCTGATGCTCGACAGCCGGCAGCGGCCGTGGTCAGAAGCCGAGATCGCCCGCACGATCAGCACCCCCGGCAACGTCCCCGCCAGCCTCAAGCGCCTGCGCATAGCGGGCCTCGTCCACCGCTGGAACGACCTGGCGACCGCCTCGCACCCGGCCGTGCGTTTCCACGAGATCACGCAGACCTCCAAGGACCCCGCCTCAGAGCGCGAGCGCCACTGGGACAAAGCTGTCCTCGAATCGCTGCTGGTACGCGACAGCGACGGCCAAGGGCCGCTCTCTGAGCAAGACCTCCGCTACGCCTTCAGCGCAAAGAAGCAGAAGCAGAAGCTCGCGATCACCGACGCGCTGAGTCGTCTGGATGGCGCCGGCCTCATCGAACGCCGTGGCGACCGAGCCATCGTCTCCGAGGTCGCCAAGAGCTTCGACCAGATAATGACGCTCTAGCGTCGCCCCGCGAAGCCATGCACGTCACCGAGCTTGACCTCAGCCCGGCCACTTTCGCCTGCCTGAAAGCGGCCGACATTCACCTGGTTGACCAGCTACTTGAACACGGGACTGGCGACCTGATCCAGCACCCTAAGTTCGCCAAGGGATTGGAGCTGCACGAGATCATCTGCGAGCTACACCGCCACGGCCTCACATTCTCCCGGCACGGACGGCACATTCAGACCGAGCGGGACCGCGAAATCTTCCGGCTGCGCGCAGTCACCGGCCTCACCCTCGATGAGATCGGCGAGCGATTCAACCTCAGCCGTGGACGCATCCACCAGCTACTACGCCTGCACTTCCGCCTGGACGTAGTACCCGCCGCCGCGAAAGCGCGCAGACCGCCGCCGCCAAGTCTCCGCAAGCGCACGCTCATCGAACGTCGCCGGCTGTATTTGCTCGCGTGCGTCGCGATCAAGCGTCATTACCGCAAACCCTTGACGGTCGAGATGGTCGCCAAGGCGCTTGCGACTTCCCCTCGCCAGATACAACGCGCCTTCGCCCAGTTCAGCGACAGCACCTTCCATGACGATCTAGTCGCCAGACGGATGAGCGCAGCCGCCGAGCTGCTTTCCCAGCCCGCGATCCCGGTGCGCGACGTGGCGCGGCAGGTCGGCTACCGCCAAGCTCCCCACTTCGCCCGCGCGTTCAGGCTCCGCTACGGCGTCTCACCAACCGGCTTTCGGATCGCCAGCTAACTATCGTACCCCCAACAAGTACTAGATCTTGATCTGCCAAGATCTGCCGACCGTGGCGCTCATCACCTATTCGAGCTTTCTCCAACGAGTGCGTCGGCACCGCCCCAGTGAGTTGCTTCCGGCCCTGGCATCCACCGCGATCAGGCTCTTTGAGCCGGACGCTTGGATTGCTGATCGCGTATGTCTGCCCTGGGCAATCGCAGCAGCCGCCAAGGCAAGTGTCGTCGCAGGCAACGAGCACCGAAAGCCCGGCGTCTTCGAGAGAGACATCCGCGAGATTTGCATGGCATACAACTCGTTGAACACGCCCCTGGCGCGTGATTCGGACGACACGAGCGAGCCAAGTGAAACGGTTGGCGCGCTCCTGGTACGAACCGCACATGAGCAGTTCCCTTATCAGCAATCTTACTTCGAGGAGATAAGCCGTCTGGGAGCCCTCTTCGCTCAGGTCGATGGGTTGAACACTGAGATCCTCAGCAGTGCCCTGATAGAACACGTGCTCGGCTGCCCTCTACAAGACTTCGTGGTTTCCGGCTTTGTCTCCGCCGTAGGAGCCCAGTCAAGCGGCGGGTTTTTCGACCCCGAGTGGCCTGCACTGCGGGAGGGGACCCACGCCATAAATCCGCATTATTCGATCGACACTGTGCGAGAGATCTTTCACGACCATTTCCTGGCGACCTTTGCACAAATACGCGCTGCCGCTGCAAGGTGGGAGCAGACAGACGCGCGCCTTCGCCAACACGAGTTTAACCCGCTGGTAAGTCGTCCTTTTGTGACACTACCAGACGGTCGCTATGTGGCACCGCAACCGCATCTCGTGTTTCAGCGGCTTTCGCCTGCCGCCCTCTACTATGCTGGCGTTGGTACCCTCGACAAGGAGCGGGCCAACGCATTTACCCGTGACGTAGGAGTCGTATTTCAGGATTACGTGGGACGCCAACTTGGCTTGATACCAAACGCGACCGTTCTTCCCGAGATCGTCTACAACGACTCCCAACGCTCCGTTGACTGGTTCGTCGTCTTCGATGAGCTGGTCCTTCTGATTGAGGTGAAGTCCACTCGCTTGAGTCACCTGGGACGCATGGGTGCCAATAAGCTAGAGGAGGATATTAAGCGCTGCATTGGTGATGCGTACAAACAGGTAGAACGTACCAATCTTCTTCTTTCAGACAAACACCCTGCCTTCGAGAGGATCCCAGCCGACCGCTCCCGTATCGCGATCGTTGCAACCCTTGAGCCGTATTGGGCTGCCAATAGCCCATTTATGACTAAGAGCGCCTAACAGAATGAGTGTTGTAGGTGTTTGTGGCAGATGAGGGCGCAGCCGATGGTGAGGAAGGCTTCGTGGATGTCGGCTCGGCGGTCGTAGCGGCGATCGAGGCGCCGGTTGGAATGAAGCCATGAGATTGTGCGCTCGACTACCCAGCGTTCTTTGCCGAGGCCGGAGCCGTGGCCGGTGCCGCGTTTGGCGATCCGGGGTGTGATGCCGCGCTCTTTGAGCGCTTGACGGTGCTTTCGGCTGTCATAGGCACGGTCAGCGAGCAGCGTCTTGGGCCTGAACTTCCCGTAGCGGCCGGTCGGCGGGACGCGATCAACCAGCGCGATCAGCTCGGTGATGTCGTTGCGGTTCCCAGCGGTGAGCGTCACGGCCAGAGGGATGCCCTGACCATCGCAGATCACGTGGTGCTTGGAGCCCGCCCGGCGGCGGTCGACCGGTGAGGGGCCGGTCTTGGCGCCCCCCCTTTGGCCCGCACGTGTGAGCTGTCCACGGCCACCCTGGACCAGTCGAGTTGCTGGGCGTCTTGTAACTCATCCAGCAGTACCTGGTGCAGGCGTTCCCACACACCAGCTTCGTTCCAGTCGCGCAGTCGCCGCCAGCAAGTCATCCCCGATCCGCACCCCATC
The DNA here is from genome assembly GCA_963744245.1 of uncultured Solirubrobacterales bacterium. GTDB lineage: Bacteria > Actinomycetota > Thermoleophilia > Solirubrobacterales > Solirubrobacteraceae > Palsa-744. Next base: position 902,246 of record CAVUST010000001.1, on the reverse strand, counting down.
TCTTGCGGCAGATTCTCCCACGGGATGCCCGTTTTCAAGACAAACAGGACGCCCGTCAACGCCGCCCGGTCTGGCACACGCTTGCGACCCGGATACCGATACCGCCGCTGAACAGCAGGCAACAGCGGCTCGATCCGCTCCCACAAACCATCACTGACCAAAGGTTTCGCCATAGCCACCATCTACGACAGCAGCATCCCAAAACCTCTTTTTGTTAGGCGCTCTAAGAGCCAACAGCACCTGCGTCTCTCCACGACGATAGCCGCGACGTTCCTCTGCCGCCAAAGCTTGCTCAAGAGCACCAAGCGCTGCCACGACCTGGTCGGTGTCCTGAAGCGCTCCGCCTAGGTTCCTGAGAATCCAGGCCCGCTGCTCACTCCCAGCGGCGTACCGGTCGAGGACGCGTAGCGCCTCCTCGTAGAGCGCGAGCGCATGACGCGGGTCGCCCAGGATCGACCAAAGCGCGCCGTAATTACCCAGCGCGATAGCGAGTATCTCGCCCGGCTCCTTCTCGGCGTGCGCGATCGCCATCTGGTACGCCTCATCGGCGGTCTTGTACCGCCCGAGCGTCCGTAGACAAAGCCCAGTCGTTGTCAGTAGGCCCGCACGCGTAGGCTCGTGATCGATCGGACCACCCGGGAGCCCGAGCCGGGCCAGCGCCCTGCCACATGTATCCAACGCCTCCTGTGCGCTTCCTTGCTCGAGGAGTACCTGCGCCTGACCCTGGATCGCGCTTGCAGCTATTAGACCTCTACTGAGCGCGGGCTCAACGCACATAGCCTCGGCTCGATGGAAGCCTGCCATCGCTTCGGCAAGCCGGCCATTGGCCAGATCGCCTTGCGCGGCATGCAGACAGGCACCGATCCGAGCAACCGTGTCCTCCAAAGTTTTCGAGTCATGCACCGCCGGGAAAGTATGCGCCATGCTGATTCGGACGCGACCTGTGGGTCACCGAAGGTGATAAAGTGCTGCATGGTGGGGGGTAGATTTCTATGGCGTCCACATCGGTACTACTGACCCGTCGCGAGGCCGCTGAGATCGGCCGTGTCCCGCTGAATGCGATCGACAAGGCGATCGAGCAGGGCGTAGTGAAGCCCAAGCGCAGGCAAGGCAAGCCGCTGCTCCCCGCGCACGAAGTCGCGCTGCTCGTCCTGCTTCGCCAGATCGACGTCGCGCTCCCGGCCAAGGCGAAGCAGCACCTGCGCAAGTGGCTGGCAGGAGCGCAGTCGCAGGCTGTTGGCTCTGAGCTGGCGCTTTCCGAGGCGCTGCGCGTGGCGATGACTGAGGATGTCGCGCAGACGATCGAGCGCGCCGAGTCCTACGCGCATTTGCGCGACCGCTACGTGGAGTGCAATCCGGCCGTGATGGGAGGCGAGCCAGTTATCACGGGGACCCGCGTGCCCGTACGAACGATCGCGAGCCTGATCGAGATGGGCGAGAAGCCCGAGGTACTGCGCGAGGACTACCCGCACGTCCCGGAGGAGGCGTATCAGGTCGCGGTGCTGTGGGCGCACGCCAACCCTCGTCGCGGCCGTCCCGTACGCCCCTGGGACACGGCTGCGAGACGTCCCGTGCCGAAGCGTCGCGGCGCACGGGGCGCGTGAAGTTCTGGATCACGCGCACTCTTGCGGGTATGAGGCGACACGCACGCGCGAGTGCAACTCGGCATGCCTGAAGATGAGTTGTTGCCCGATGCCAGTACATAGGCGGCTGTGACGACGGTGCGACCGACTCTTCTGTGCGGGGCGGGTATCTCCACGGCGGCGGGGCTTCCTGATGGTCAGCAGCTCGCACAACGTGTGCTTGAAGAGGTCTGGTCCGGGAGCCGGGTCTTTGGCGCGACGCCGCCCGATCGAGTTAGCAAGGCGCTTGAATGGCGGGCAGGCCATGAACCTGACCTGCGTCTTGAGCTGGTGCTGGAGCTGTTGTCGCACCATCTTGAGACTCAGGCTCTCGTGGAGGCTTTCAGGGGACTTAACGGCGCCATCGCTGCGAGGGCGCATGCCGTTCTCGCGCTGGCTCCCATCTGGCGGCTAGTGACGACCAACCAAGACGTGCTCTTGGAGCAGGCCATCGCATGCGCGGGTCGCAAGCGTGCGGTTCTTCATCTGCACGGCGATTGCCGTCAGCCCCGGTACATCTCGACACTGATCAGCCAGTACGTGGTCGGCCTCAAGCGTAGTGTGAGCGAGCAGTTCAAGTCCGCCGTGACGGGTCGGCACGTCGTGGTTATTGGCTACAGCGGCCGAGATCGAGATGTGCTGCCTTACCTCTATGCCGCTGAGAAGGTGACTTGGTTGCACTATGAGCCTGCCGGTTCTTCGAGGGCTGTGGCGAGCGAGCTGCAGACGTTGCTCGAAGCTCGCGCTGGACGTGTAAGTCTCGTGAGGCATCCCGAACCAATCGAGGTGATCTTGCCAGCGCTCTCGCGGTCCGCACTGGCCGTTCTTTCCCGCGTGGATCAAAGTCTCGCGACGCGGCGGCTTCGGGGGTCGTGGACCTGGGATCTGCCGAGAGAGGCAGTGGAGCGATACCGGAGCTTTGATCCAGTTCGACGTGATCTGGCACTCGCTCGTGTCCTAGTTCGCGTTGGAGATAACGATGCTGCACTGGAGGGTCTAAGGCTGCTTGAGAAGCGCCGTTCGCGCTTCGCCCCCCAGATCCACCAGATGCTCGGCAACCTGTTTTTTACGACCGACCCTGAGCAAGCTCTGCATCACTACAGGTTGGCTGCGCGCTCTAGCGGCCATCCGGCGTCGCGGGCAGCGGCGGAGTTGGCAATTGCCAACTTGAAGTCGAACCAGTCGGCCTACGCGACAGCTCGCCGGGCCCTTGATCGGGCGGCGACTGCGGCGAGTGAGATCAGTGGCACTCGGCAGCGGGCTCGTGTGGTCGCGCGTATCCTCGCTCGCAGCGCCCGCATGCACGTGATGTCTGACGATGAGACGGCATCGCTCCGGGAGTACCGACGCATGCGCCAGGCCGCACGCCGAGCGGGTGATATTGACACGCTGGTGGAGGGCTTGACGTTCGGGAGTGACCCGCTACGCTCCCGCGGGCGTTACAGAGAGGCACTTGAGCTCTGCGAAGAGGCGATGTCCGACGCCGAACTTTATGCTCGGCCGGGTGCGCTTCAGTGGGCACACTTCTACCGAGGGATGTGCTGGGCGAGCATGTATGAGCTGACGAGGGGCCTCGCGGACCTGGACCGCGCTCGTCAGCTCGCTGAGGCGGCGGGTGAACAGCAGCTGCTGGCGTGGGCTTTGGCCAGTCAGGCCACATGGCTACGAGCGATTGATCTCGACGCCGCAATGTCCGCTGCTACCGATGCACGTAAGGCGATGAGGCGCTACCGGGCACCGCTGTTTGCCCTGCGAGTGCGTCTAGATTGGGAGGAAGCCGAGCTAGCGCGCGCAGAGGGTGACTTTGGTCTCGCGCTCAAGCGCATCAGACGACTGGAAGCGAGGCTTTCCAGATCCTCCGAGCGCATGCCATATCTGGATGCACACGCCGCGGCTCTACGGGGAGAGATCGCGCGCGATACCCACGACCCTTCCGCTCGCAAGCAGATCAGTGACGCGCTCCGCCTGTACCGCGCGGGGCGGTGGGCGCACGGCGGGGTTCGTATGCAGGTCTCGCTGTGGCTGATGGGCGATGCCATACAGCAGGACCGTCTGCTCGCGCGATGCCGGACGGCGAGATTCGGTCAGGAGGCAGCCCTGCTTGCATCTGGTCGGCCCACAGGATACGTGCCTCTCCACGTCTACTGAGCCCGGCGTTTCGGTACTGCTCTACTCGCCCCAGAGATCGCCGACGCCGTTCATGATGGTGCCCGCGCCAGCGGTGACCGACATCACAACGCCGTAAGTCTCACCGCCTGCGGGGATCGGGACATGCAAAACGCCAATGGCAAGACCGATATCCGCACCAGCTATCGCCGCCCCCTGGACGATCTGGCCGAGGCCCTTCCACCAGCGCCGCTGCTTCTCCGGCGGCTTGCCCTGTACGTCGGAAGTCTCTCCAGCGCTCTCCGCATGCGCTCGTCGCTCCGCGCGATGCTGCTTGACACTCTCCTCGGCCATTTTCATAGCTTGCGACACCGGCGCTCGCCGGTACTCCGCCGCCACAACGGCTCCGTGCGCGGTGCCGTTGCGCCACTCGGCTCCGAGGAGGTCTGCGCGAGCTTCGATCGTGCTGGCCAGATTGGGGAAGCCCAACGTATCGAGAAGGTCCGCCTCGCAACCCGGCAGCGCATCCGCGGCCAACGCACGCATGAGCGTGTCGAGGTGGTCGTCCAGTAGCTCAGAGAACCGCGTCTCATCGAGGGCTCGACGCAACGCGCCCAAGCCCGACTCGGCGTCGCCGAGCACCCCGTCCACGTCCCGAAGCGTCGCATACGGGTCACGGCCACTGCGCCGCAGAAAGTCGAGCACCTCGTCGGCTTGCCGAAGGCGGTCGAGCGCGTAGCTCACCTCGTCCCATTCCAAACGGTGCCGTCTCGATCGCCATTGCGCCCGCGCGAGATGCAGGTACTCCTCGGCAAGGAACTCGACTCGCCGGCGTCGCTTCTCACTCATCCGCAGAGTTTCGCCGATTCTTTCGCGCAGCGGTCGGGCACCTGCGTACTACAGTGGCCTCAAGAGAGACCAGCTCCAACGAGCCACGGCCGTACGACGACTGGCTCCTCGCGCGCTGGCCACACTTGCTCGAACCCGACGAGCGACTCGGATGCGATCGGCTGAACCTGTCCGCCGAGGTAGACGCAAAGGCTCCCCAACAACACTTGGTATCCGGGTATCGGGATCTCGCTCACCTGCCCGTTGATCTCCAGCCGCAAGGTCCCGTTCGCGGGACGGACGCAGAACAGGCGCAGGCCGAGCTTCTCCTCCAAGCCAGGCAACTCGAACGGCGCTGGTGCTCCCGCCGAGCCGGCGTAGATTACGCAGCCAGGCCCAGCTAGTCGGGACTCCATGAACCCGGCGCGTAGCGAGGCAAGTTCGCCGCCGACCCCGTGCTGAGCGGCGTCGAAGATCAGCGCGCATTTGTAGATCCAGGCGGCGAACGCCGTCTGCCCAGCCCTGTCGAGTTCAACTTCGCTTTCGCCCCGGATCAGCGGCTTCAGTACACGCGCGGCATCGTTGTCGATCAGCGAGAGCCAGCCGTTGTTGCACGGCCTGCACGTCACTCCTGCGGTTTGGACCGGTTTGGCAGCCTCGACCTTCAGCGTGTCGGCCGCCGTGAACGTGCCCGCGAAGCCCCGATCCGGCTTGCGGCTCCGCCCGAACGCGCGCAGCGCCCAGGCGGCAATAATGTGTTCCTCGCTCACTTCCTCGTCGCCGCAGAAGATGCACTGTTCAAGGGTGATCGCGCTGGTCATTCAACGAGCGTAGCCCTACGCGACGAGCGTAGGCCTGGCGGCGCGCAATCTCTCCCCGCGATTTGCGGGGAGATGCCGTGAGCGCGGTCTGCGCGCGGGCTATCCTCGTCAGCACGGTGAATCGTTCAAAATGAAGGAGGGCCAGGTGCCTATACGGCCAAGCTTCAAGCTCGAACCCAGTGATCGCCACGGCGTGGTCGGCGTTGAACGGGTGCGCGACGGGGTCGATATCGACATGTACGACATCGGCGGGCTAATGCAGGACGACGAGCCGGCGACGCTCGTACTCTCCTGCGATGAGGCAATCGAGCTTGCCTCGATGCTGAGGGCAGTCACCGGGATCGCTACGGAGAACGAGCGGGCGAGCCTGACCGCAGCGGACGACCGCCCGCTCCAGCCGACGCCACTCGGTAAGTCGATCCTCGAAGCGGCGAGCCAACACCACGGCATCGGCGACTAAAGCACCCATGTAGGCCACGTATGGTCTGGTCAGCCCGGGGCCCAGCACGCGATCGGCCTCACGCGTCGCCGCTGCCAAGACGAACGCCGAGACCGAGAGGTCTCGTGCCCTGGGCTGCGCGCGAGATCCGCTCCTCGCTCACTCGGTCGGCGTGTATCTCGATGCGTGCATAGCTTGCGCGCCGAGCAGTCTCGTTCATCGATGGTCAGGTTCTCAGTCCGCGCGGTGGTGTTGGCGGACTGTTCACTCGTCGTGGTCGCTCGATCGGCTCAAGGCGACTTGGCGTCTGGCCTGCATGTGTGCGGAAGATGCATAGGCACAGCCCATCGGGCCGCGCGGCAGAGTGATACAGCAGGCCGTCACAGCCGGCGGCGTGTAGTCGCTCGCCGACATCTTGGAACGCCGGCCACTGATCTCGTGTTGGCTCGGCGTTCGGGAGCCCGAAGGCGTCGAGTGTCTCGGCGCGCGTGAGATCGGCGACCGAGGACAAGCTTGCCCGGTAGCGCCAGAGCTCGCGTGGCAGTCCGTGCAGCGGCTCAATTTCTAGCTCGGCGAGCCACCTGTACCACTCGGCCCACACGGTTGCCTCCTCGGCGGCGAGGTAGATTCCCTCGACGTTCGCGCCGCGCTGCCAGCGCCCGTCGGCGGGTGTAGGCGGACGGTACAGCGGGTCGCTACCCGCGGGCACGTGGCGCAACCATGTGCCCGTCACCGGCACGCGCGTGGCGGACAGCGCGTCCACGACGGTCTACGTGAAGGTCGGGGACTCGAGCGCGGCGACGAGGCGCGAGATCTCTTCGTAGCCACCGTCGGCTAGCACGTCGATCGGCTTGCGATGCCCGAGCGCAACGAGTGGGCGGTTCAGCCACACCGGGACGTATTCGGCCTCCAGCACCGTCGCGAGCCGGTCAATGATCGCCGAGAGCTCCACCAGCCGTTCCGCTCGCCGTCCGGTGGGTGCGCGGGTGCGGTGAAGCCACGCGCTGACCGTAGACACGCCGGCCCCCGTAGCCCGAGCGATATCACGCTCAGTCAGCGGAGCAAGCCGCCTGATACGGATCGCCTCATCTGCATAAGCCAAGCTCATACCCAGTACTGTAGCAAGAAACGGGAGCCTAAGCATATACATACGGAATGCATCTCGTATGCTAATCGCAGACAGCGGGCACGATAGCTGCATCAGCGACGACTGCGGGAGGCAGCGAAATCGTCGAGAACCTCCGACTCACTCGCACCTTGGCGGCAAGCTGCTCACCGACCTGCTCGGAGAGATGCAGGAACCCGTCGCGGCGCACCTCGACCGAGTAATGGCGACCATCGCCCCCCACGGGCATATTCTTGCCGGTGGACTGCGCAGCGGCCCCCGAGCCAGACGCCCTGAGTAGGCTTCTTTGCGCGCGACTGGCTCAGTGAGGCTCGCGGCCCGTCTTGCTCCGGCAGGTTTGGCGCTTGTTCTTCTCGTCCTCTCGCTCTCCGAACGGGATTATCTGCGCGCTATTGGCTGGAGCCCGGTGCGGCGAACCCGGACGGAGTGGCCGAGCGTGTTGGCGCTCGGACCGCACGGCTGGGTGCTGACCATCGCATTCGTGGCGGCTGGCGTATTGGCCGTTCCTGTTGGGTGGTGGCTGTTGACCGCAGCAAGACAGCGTGGGCTTTATGCGGGAAGTATTCTGTTCATCGTGATGGGGGCTGGCGTCACGGCGGTCGCGTTTTCCGCTGACCCACCGACGGCGTCGAGGGAATCTTGGCACGCGCATATCCACAACCTCGCATATCCGGTGCTGGTCGTGGCTGCGATATCAAGCGCCGCACTCTTTTCGTTCGCGCGATCGGATGAGAGGGACTGGCACGGGCTGCGCACCGCTTCTCGGTTGGTGTTGCCGGTGTTCCTGGCCGGCGTGTTGATCTCCAGCTTCGACACGATCGCGGAGCTTGGACGCTACGTGCTGATCGGCGGTCTGCTCATGTGGGCGCACACAACAGCCCGAGTTGCGGTGAGACTAACGGACAGTTAGACGAATGCAGGCGGTTTGGACAGGCATGCACGCGTTGCTCGTGGGGATTGGTGTGACCCTGCTCGGGCTGCTCGGCGCCCCGACGGAGGCGTGGCTCGGCGCGGGGACCGGGATGTTCGCGCTGGCCGCTGCGCTTACCTGCAACGCGATCTACGCTCATGCTCTGAAGGGCCGGACGCGATCGGATGAACGTGCCACGGGCGACCGCCGGCGAGCGGTGATGATGCTCATTGCACTTCCAGTTCCGATCGGCTTCGCGGTCGCTGCCGCCTTGACCGGCCAGCTTCGGCCCGCCGAAAGCGTCCTTCACGACAGCTCGGTCGCGGCATTCGTCGCGTGCCTGGTCGTTGTGGCCTTCGCGTTGCTGTATGTCTCAAGCACGATCGACTGGTACGTAGTAAGGGCGTGGCGCGACGGAATCGTGATCGACCCGCCCTGCAAGAGACGGGGTAATCGGCCAACCTGGCTTCTAATCACGCGCATCTGGCTACTGCACCGAATCTTTGCGACCATCGGGTTCTTTGTAGCTCTATGGACCGCCGTCGGCCTTGCCTGGTTCGAGCTGCTCAAGCACCACGGGAACTCGAATTGGGCGATCTACCTACTGGGACTCGCCAGCCCGTCCGCGATTCCCCTGTTCTTCATGCGCAGCTACATCGCCAACCTCGGACACGCGGTCGGACTCGCTTTCGGAAATCTCCGCATCGCCCTCAGCGACCGTGTGGCGTGGAACGACGACGGCCAGCACAGCGAGGGCATCGCGTACGACGTATCTATCGACCTCGGTTATCGGGTCATCGATCACGAGGGCCGCTTTCAGTACCTGCCGCTTGCAACGGCTCGCAGTGGCAACGTCTCAATCGACGAGACCGACCCCGAGCCCTGGGCATGCGACGCGGTGCGCGCATCGGAGCTAATGGGCGCCTCGGACTACTGGACGCCGCGCACGCACGCATCCACGCGAGGACTGATCCTCAAATGAGCACCGACCGGCTCGCAGACGACCTCGATCGGCCTGAGGACATCTCACCAACGCAATCGCCGCCCACCTTGTCCGGCGCCGACCGTCGATTCCGCGCCTCGAATCGCCGGAGTACGGTACCGCCGTGTCAGTAGCCGGCGAGATCGGGCTCAACGCCGGGATAGCCCTCCTGCTGTACCTGGTCGGCCTCATCACCCCGTGGATACGCTCGACTTACAGATATCGACAAACGAGACCCTTTTGGCGACCTCTGGCGAGGTCGCACGTAACACTCGTTGTCGGCCGCCACGAGCTCCACACCTGGGAGCCCTAAGAGCGCCTAACAAAAAGAGGTTTTGGGATGCTGCTGTCGTAGATGGTGGCTATGGCGAAACCTTTGGTCAGTGATGGTTTGTGGGAGCGGATCGAGCCGCTGTTGCCTGCTGTTCAGCGGCGGTATCGGTATCCGGGTCGCAAGCGTGTGCCAGACCGGGCGGCGTTGACGGGCGTCCTGTTTGTCTTGAAAACGGGCATCCCGTGGGAGAATCTGCCGCAAGAGATGGGGTGCGGATCGGGGATGACTTGCTGGCGGCGACTGCGCGACTGGAACGAAGCTGGTGTGTGGGAACGCCTGCACCAGGTACTGCTGGATGAGTTACAAGACGCCCAGCAACTCGACTGGTCCAGGGTGGCCGTGGACAGCTCACACGTGCGGGCCAAAGGGGGGGCGCCAAGACCGGCCCCTCACCGGTCGACCGCCGCCGGGCGGGCTCCAAGCACCACGTGATCTGCGATGGTCAGGGCATCCCTCTGGCCGTGACGCTCACCGCTGGGAACCGCAACGACATCACCGAGCTGATCGCGCTGGTTGATCGCGTCCCGCCGACCGGCCGCTACGGGAAGTTCAGGCCCAAGACGCTGCTCGCTGACCGTGCCTATGACAGCCGAAAGCACCGTCAAGCGCTCAAAGAGCGCGGCATCACACCCCGGATCGCCAAACGCGGCACCGGCCACGGCTCCGGCCTCGGCAAAGAACGCTGGGTAGTCGAGCGCACAATCTCATGGCTTCATTCCAACCGGCGCCTCGATCGCCGCTACGACCGCCGAGCCGACATCCACGAAGCCTTCCTCACCATCGGCTGCGCCCTCATCTGCCACAAACACCTACAACACTCATTCTGTTAGGCGCTCTAAGGGTTGATTGGCGTCGGGGATGCGAAGGCCCTAGAGGAGCTGAGAGAGTACTTTCGCTCGGCCAGACTGCCGCCGTTCCAAGTCAAGTTTGTAGACGAGATTCCAAGAGGCCAGGCACCCGGCGGTACATTGCTCTGCATCGGCGGGCCAGACACGAGTCTGAGCGATGGGGAGTTTCGCCTCATCTCCGATCTGTGGCGAAGGGCGCCAACATCGTTTAGTTGGGGTGATTCGTCACAGCACGAGCTGGCCATCCGTGATACGAGATCCGGCGACTATTTCGAACCTGCTGGCTTTCCTAACGAGGTGACCCGCGACTATGCCTTGATTGTGCGAACCCCCAATCCATACTCGCAGCGTGAGACGCGAGACTGGGTACTCCTCTTCGCCGGCTGTGTTGGCTACGGCACGTGGGGCGCGGTCCAATTCGCGACGACCCCAGCGTTTATAGAAGATGCGAGACTAGCCGGCGCAGATTCATTTGAGTGCCTTGTGGCGGTCGAGGTCGCAAACGGGGCGCCCGGGCAGATTGAACTCGTAGATGTTCGACGGCTGCGGGCAGTCGGGCAAGGCACAAGCTGACTGCCTCTGGTAAGTGGGCAATTGCGCCTACTAGAGTGAACCAAGCCCAGCCACGCCGATGGAAGGTGGACTCGCCGCTGGTCATGCGGGCGCCGCTTGGTAGGAGAGATCAAGCAGAGATCAAGCAAACGCGGAAAACAGCCGCCACCAGTGATCGCCAACGAACACGAAAAGCCTTGTTCTATCGGCATTCGCGCCCTCCCGACACCACCCATCGAGCCCCAGACCGCCTTTGCAAGCAGGAGGTCGCCGGTTCGATCCCGGTTGGCTCCATAAAGTACCTGCAAAAGGGGCCTTTTTGACGTGACACGTCGGGGCGTTGGATGCGTGTCGATGGTTCTGCCCGTCTCCTGCCCATTGCGAGAAGCCCAGTAAATACGGCCTCTTTCAACCGCGGGCCACGCTTCCTTCGGAACAGGCGCTCCCGTAGTTGATATACGAGCGTTCCACCGATGAAGTGCCTGCAATTCCGGGGATTTCTGGATTTCTGGGGGAAGCATTCTCGGTCGCGGCGTCGCTCTCATCTCGTGGAAAGAGCCCATTTGCAGGGAGAAGCGTTTCGGCACTCGTTTTGGGCACTTTCCTCCCTCGTCCCAGAACTGGCTGAGCGGACCGTAGGCCGACCCTCGCCACCGGATGGAATCCTACACAAATAGGGCTCTCATGTGTAGACTTTCATCCGATGAGATCGGACCGCATACTCGAGATCGTAAGGCGCGCCGGTGGCACCGTGACCTCGGCTGAGCTGATTGCCAGCGGAGCACGGTGGGAGGATCTGTACCGGCTGCGCGACCTCGGGGTCCTAGTGGAGATCTCCCGCGGCGTGTATCGCATTGTTGATGCTCCAGCGACTGCGCATCTTGATCTCGTGGCGGTGTGCCGACGCGCTCCGGCCGCGATGGTCTGCTTGAACTCGGCCGCCAGCTTCTGGGATCTGACGGACGAGATGCCCGATGTCGTGCATCTCGCGGTGCCGCGCGGCGCACATCGCCCGCGCGTCGCCTACCCGCCGACAAGGGTGCACATCTTCGCGGCCGCCACCTTCTCGCTCGGCCGTATAGAGCAGGAGGTGGAGTCGGGGGAGACGGTCGCTATCAGCTCCCGCGAGCGGACGGTCGTCGACCTCATGAGGTTGCGCTCACGTGTGGGACGCGACCAGGCATTCGCTGCGCTACGGACCTATCTGGACGGTCGCGACGCCCGCCCCGGCGAGCTCCTGGCGTTGGCTCGCGAGCTGCGCACAGGGAAGGCTATGGCGGACGCGCTGGAGACGATGCTGGCGTGAGCACGCGCAGCCCAGAGGAGGCCTACAGGGCTTTGCAGCGGCTCGCGCGTGCCGAGGGACGGACCACGCAGCAGGCGTTCGAACTGTACGTGCACGAGCGTTTCCTCGCACGCCTGGCGAACTCGCGCTTTGCGGAGCGGCTCGTGCTGAAGGGCGGCATGCTGCTGGCGGCGCTCGATGCACGGCGCGCCACCCGCGACGCTGACATGCTCGCCCGCGGGATTGACAACGGCATGGAGAACCTGCGCGAGGTCGTCAGCGAGATCGCTGCGATCGAGCTCACCGATGGGATCGTGTTCGACGTCGAACGCATCTCGCTGGTCACAATCCGCGAGGACGCAAAATACGAGGCATCCGAGTTGTCGTGCCCGCGACTCTCGGTGGTGCGGTCTTGAAGTTGCGACTGGATCTGTCATTCGGTGATCCAGTCGATCCTCAATGCATCGACTACCCAACACTGCTTGACGACGCGGTCATTCCGTTGCTTGGTTACCCCTTGGAGAACGTCATCGCAGAGAAGGCGGAGACGATGATGGCCCTCGGTGACGCAAACACGCGCGACCGCGACTACGGCGATGTCTACCTCCTTTCGGGTACCTACGCCCTCGAGGGAGAGTCCCTATGGGGAGGCCCTGCAGGCGACCGCTAAGCATCGCGGCCGCGAGACCCGGCCGCTGGGTCCGTTGCTTGTGACGCTACGGGGAAAGCCGCCAGCAGCCATGGGCTGCATATCGTGCTCGTGTTGGTCTACCGAGATTGCCCGAGCGCTACGCCGACGTCGTCGACTCGGTGGTGGACTTCCTCGATGGCCTCTACGCGAATCGCGGCGCTCACTGGGAGCCACCAAACGGCGCTGGGAGTAGCAAGCTCGGGCGGCGCACCATAGACGTCACTGTCCACTTGGGGGTATGTCTCATCCCGAGGCCCGCTCCCGAAAATTGTGCATCGCGACGCTGAGTATTGAAACCGCGTGGACTGCGGCTCGTTTCATTGGAACATGCGGGTCTGCTGCATGCCGGGTTGGAGGTGGCCTTCGATAAGGGCTCGTAGGCGGGCGGGCTCTCCGTCTCGTTGGTTCATCTGGCGTGCGTGGATTCCGAGACGACGAAAATTCTATATTATCTCGCCAATACAAATGCAGGAGAAGAATTCGGCAAGGTAGAAATAGAAAAATGCAATCCCCCCAATGAAGGAGTGAACGGAACTTATGTCGTCAAGGGCAATTTTGCGGGGACACTGGCTTCTGAACGCAAAGAAGTCGCCAAGGATGGCATAACCATAGACTCGACGATCATCAAGAGATTTGTCACCATCGAAACTAAGAGCGCCTAACAGAATGAGTGTTGTAGGTGTTTGTGGCAGATGAGGGCGCAGCCGATGGTGAGGAAGGCTTCGTGGATGTCGGCTCGGCGGTCGTAGCGGCGATCGAGGCGCCGGTTGGAATGAAGCCATGAGATTGTGCGCTCGACTACCCAGCGTTCTTTGCCGAGGCCGGAGCCGTGGCCGGTGCCGCGTTTGGCGATCCGGGGTGTGATGCCGCGCTCTTTGAGCGCTTGACGGTGCTTTCGGCTGTCATAGGCACGGTCAGCGAGCAGCGTCTTGGGCCTGAACTTCCCGTAGCGGCCGGTCGGCGGGACGCGATCAACCAGCGCGATCAGCTCGGTGATGTCGTTGCGGTTCCCAGCGGTGAGCGTCACGGCCAGAGGGATGCCCTGACCATCGCAGATCACGTGGTGCTTGGAGCCCGCCCGGCGGCGGTCGACCGGTGAGGGGCCGGTCTTGGCGCCCCCCCTTTGGCCCGCACGTGTGAGCTGTCCACGGCCACCCTGGACCAGTCGAGTTGCTGGGCGTCTTGTAACTCATCCAGCAGTACCTGGTGCAGGCGTTCCCACACACCAGCTTCGTTCCAGTCGCGCAGTCGCCGCCAGCAAGTCATCCCCGATCCGCACCCCATCTCTTGCGGCAGATTCTCCCACGGGATGCCCGTTTTCAAGACAAACAGGACGCCCGTCAACGCCGCCCGGTCTGGCACACGCTTGCGACCCGGATACCGATACCGCCGCTGAACAGCAGGCAACAGCGGCTCGATCCGCTCCCACAAACCATCACTGACCAAAGGTTTCGCCATAGCCACCATCTACGACAGCAGCATCCCAAAACCTCTTTTTGTTAGGCGCTCTAAGAACTGCAACAACGAAGACATCCTGGTCATCGATGAACTTCCTGTCAATGGAGTCACGTTCGGTGGGGTTGCCGCAACCTTGAAAGGCGAGTTCAGCCTTGAACTCGCATCCACTAAGCAGCATGGCGAGTGGGACGAAAAGCTCTAATGTGCTGGGGTTATCATCGCGAACGTTCGGCTCAGGGCACCGCTCTCGTAGATCACCGCCGCCTTCATCCCCATGACTCCACGACCCAGGAGGATTCGACCTGATCTGGTGCGGCTGTAAGCGGAGGCTGCAGGCGTCACGCAGGATGGGTTAGCATCGAGGAGAACGTGCTACGAGACGTCGCGCTTTGGCTCAGACCGGCAGGGTGGCCGCTTCTGCCCGAGGCGGCGCGTGGCCGGACGTGGCTGCTGGCGTGGGCTGCGATTCTCGCGCAGGCCGTGTTCGTCGGCGGGTGGGTACTCGCCGGTGCTCTCGAACCCCGTTACTCGCCGGTTCGCCAGTACATCAGCGAGCTCGGCCGGCGCGGTGCGGCGAACCCCTGGATCTTCACGCTTTTCGTCGGGATCTGGGGATTGGGCTTCATCGCGCTGGCGGTCGCGATCCTACCGTCGCTGCGTACGCGGCCGTGGCCGCTGGCGATGCCGTTCTTTTTCGTGCTCGCCGGCCTGTGCGCAATTGCGGTCGGACAGCTGCAAATGGACTGCTCACCGACGGTGAGCGCCATCTGCAGGTCACGCGAAGCCGCGGGCGCGCTCTCCTGGCATCACTACACGCACGAGTGGGTAAGCCTTGGCATCAAGGTCTCGCTCCTGCTGACAGGCTTCGCTTTTGCCCGCTCCGCGTGGCCGAGCCGGCTCGCGCGACTCGTGTTGAGCGGCGCACTCCTGCTCCTGGCCGCGGGAATCGTCACGTTCGTGCTGCACGACTCGTTCGCCGGCTACCAGGGATTCGAAGAGCGCCTGTGGGCACTCGTCGCCCACCTCTGGGCCCTGCTGTGCGCAACCGTGCTGATCCTCGAGGCAACGCTTGAGCCAGGCGCCCTGCAGGAACACGAGGCTTCCATGCAGCAACACGCGCAAGGCCAGCGCGCTGCCATAGGCGTCGATCCGGCGTAGTCCACGCTCGCGCCAAGGCAGCGCGAACTGCGCCCGTCGCATTGCCCATGTAGAGGACCTTCGCCTCAACCAACCATTCCTCTCCAGGTCGGCGTAGGAGTGGACGCTCCCTGACGTACACCTTGCTCAGATCAACCTGTGCGCGAAAGTGCGTCCACTCCTCACTATGAGCGGTCTCGGAGTCCGACGACGTCTTTGAGAATCCTTTTGGCCCCGGCACGCCTCTTGTCTATGCGTCGACACTGCGTCGACCAAGAATCGGAGGCTCGTTATGACCATCGCTGTCTATCTGCGCAGAATGTTCGCCGGTTTGGCCATGGTCGGCCTTGCCGTCTTTGGTCTGGCAGTCCCGGCCTTGGCGGCACCGACGTTTACGTTCAAAACCGTGGCCCTGCCGATCCCGGGCTTCCCGGGCACCGGCGACGTCCTCGGTGCCGGTGCCGTGATCCAGGTCGAAGGCAAGATCTCGGGGACCGAATACGGCGGCTTCCCGCAGCCGCTGATCGGGATCAGATACTTTGCGCCGGCCGGTGCAAAGCTGCACCCGCAGGGGTTCGCCTTCTGCGCGCCGACCATAATCGAAGGCAATGGGCCTGAATCATGCCCGAAGAAGTCGATTGCAGGCCCGAAGGGCGTCGGGGTCGGCGTCGTGAGCTTCGGCACCGAACGCGTGCAGGAGAAGGCATCGGTGCAGCCGTTCTTTGCCCCCAACGGGGGCTTGGAGCTCTTCCTGGACGGCTCGACGCCGGTCTCACTCGAAATCCTCGCTGCGGGCCAGTTCGTCGACTCTTCCCCACCGTTCAGCGTGGAGTTCATCGGCCAAGTCCCGCTGATCGAAACGGTACCCGGAGCGCTCGATGCGTCGATCCTGGATGGCACCGTCAGGATCGGCGCCGCTTACAAGCAGGGCAGGCAGACGATCTCCTACGTCACGGTGCCGAAGAAGTGCCCCCAGAGCGGATGGCCGGTGAAGGTGGAATTGAGCTTCCTCGGCGGCGCGACCGCGAAAGCCTCCTACAAAATGCCGTGCCCTGAGAAATAGTCAGAAGAGGATGCACATCGCAATCAGAAGGGACGCCCATCATGACCATCATCTCCCTCATCGCAGCCGCGGTCGTCGTTTGCGGCTGCCTGTACTTCTTCACCCGCGCAAGGGCACGTTCTCGTGACTGACACGCGCACCGGGGCCTGGCCCAACGAGCAGGTCGTCAGTGCCGCCAAGCAGGGCGATCCCCGGGCCATCGCGACACTTCTCGACGGCTCCCACGCACATGTGCAGCGCTTCGCCCGCACGCTCTGCTCGACACCCGAGGACGCGGAGGACGCGGCGCAGGAGGCTCTGATCGTGCTGTACCGCAAGATCGGAACGCTCAGGGCCACCGCGGCGCTCGCATCGTGGATGTTCCAAATCGTGCGCAACGAGTGCATCCGCAGGTCACGGGTCGTCCTCCACAGGCCAATCGCCACCAGGACGGTCGAGCCGTCCGCCGAAGACGCCACCCTCGCCCGCCTGGAGATGCAGCGGATCGTCGACTCGATCGCGGGACTTCCCCCCGAGCAGCGCGCCGTCCTCGTGCTACGCGACGTCCAAGGTGCATCGGGATCGGCGACCGCTCAGGCACTGGGACTCAGTCGCGCCGCAATGAAGTCACGCCTGCACCGTGGACGCAAAACACTCCGCTCGGCACTCAGAACACCAGACGACGCGACCAGCCACGGAGGCACCGAGAATGCCTGAGCACGACCGAAGCGCTCCCGCCAGCACCTCTCTCGCTCGCCAGCTCACGCGCGGAGCGATCGGTTTCGGGCTAATCGGTTCGGCGCTCGCGCTGACCCCGAGCGCTGGTCCCGCCGCACTCCTACTCGCGCTCCCCGGCATGGTCGCGCTCCGCGGCTGTCCCATGTGCTGGATCGCCAGGCTGATCCAGGTCGTCTCCGCGGGCCGGCTCAAGCGTGCCTGCACCGACGACAGCTGCACGCTGCACCCATCTGCCTCGACAACCACCCCCACCCTACGAGGTCAAGGATAGGGGTCCTCCGGGAGTCCACGCGAAGCAGTGCGCATCGAGCATCCAGCTCGTGAGGCGAGACTGCGGTGCTCCAGAACTGGCCCCGTGGCCTTCCTGAGGACAGTGCCATCCCCGTGATCGTGTTGACGCCCGTCACTGTTGACGCCCGTCACCGGCTGAGGGACGTCCCGCAGGGTCTCCCTCCACCGCTCCAGATCGGGCGGCATGCACTCCAGCTCCATCTCCTCTCAGGAGACGCTCGCCGTCGTGGTCTTGGACAGCTGCCGCTCGGGAGTCACCCGCACGACGTCCCACGCAAGCCCGATGCGCTCGAGTGCGACGATCAGCCACCCCGATGGATCCAGCTGCCACCAGCGCAGGCCGTGGCGGGCGGAGGTGGGAAAGGCGTGGTGGTTGTTGTGCCACGCCTCGCCGAGCGTGGGCACCGCCAGCCACAGCAGGTTGCGCGACCTGTCGTTCGTCGCGAATCGCCGGCGTCCGAAGAAGTGGCACAGCGAGTTGATCGAGAACGTCGCGTGGTGCAGGAACAGGATGCGCACCGCCCCGCCCCACAGCAACCCCGTGAGCCCGCCGACGATCGAGCCGGTGAGCGCCACGCCGAGCCCGAACGGAAGCGCCATGCCGAGCACGGCCCACAGCAGAAACGCGCGATCGACGAAGCGCGTGGCCGGGTCGGCCAGGAGGTCCTTGGCGTAGCGCTCGGAGCTGGCGCGGCCGCTGCCGGCGCCACCGAACGTCCAGCCCACGTGCGCGTGGTACAGGCCACGCAACGCGCCGGTCCAGCCGTCGCCATGCTCGGTGTGAGGGCTGTGGGGATCGCCCGGGCGATCGGAGAAGCGGTGGTGCTGGCGGTGGGTGGAGGCCCACTCGATCACAGGTCCCTCGATCGCGGCCGAGCCGAGGGCGCCCAGCAGGATCCGCATCGTCGGTCCCGTCTTGAAGCTGCGATGGGTGAACAGCCGGTGATAGCCGACGGTCACTCCGAGGCCCGTCAGGACATACATGATCGCCAGCACGAGCAGATCCTGCCAGTGCAGCGTCCCTCCCCACGCCAGCCAGCACGCCCAGCCGAGCAGTCCGAGCGGCACGACCGTCACGACCACGTTGGCGATCCGATCGAGCGTCTCGTGCTCTCCGATGACCATGTCCTCGCCGGTCCCGCGCATCGTGTCGTCTGCCTGCTTCGGGGTCATGGTCAGACCCCTTCCCGGCTGCGTGCTCGGCCGCTCCGACCGACACACTTCCGATGGTGTCCATCGAGCGTACTCCCATTGCTGCCGAGCGGCGCGCGGCTGCACCGAGCGTAGCGCGTTCCACTCGACAGCTCCCATGCCACCGCCGGCCCGACGATTCCCCATCAGGGCGCCCCGGACCACCGGACCTTGCACAAATCGGGCCGCTGAGACGCCCGCGGGCTCCCCGTCTTAGGGCACCCTAACTTCTTGTGATAACTTGCCGATCCAATCCCGATCGGCCGGATCGGATATCCACACGAGAAACCCCACCTCGCCCGCTGCGAGCCCAACAGGGAGAGACCGACGCATGCGTAGCAACGTCAAACTCTTGATCGCCGCAACCGCGGGGCTTGTCGCGGCTCTCACACTCGCCGCGTGCGGCGGGTCCGGCGGGTCCGCGACCACCTCGAGCGGCACATTGTCGGCCCCCGGCTCGCTCGCGGGCCAGTCGATCACGCTGTACAACGGCCAGCACGAACAGACCACCGCGCAACTCGTGAGCGCGTTCGAGAAGCGCACCGGAGTGAAGGTGAGCGTGCGCTCCGCCGACGAGGCCGAACTCGGCAATCAGATCATCCAGGAGGGTTCCAGCTCGCCCGCGGACGTGTTCTACACCGAGAACACTCCCGTGCTGGAACACCTGCGCGAGCAGAGCCTGCTCGCTCGCCTGCTCCCCACTACGCTCGCGGCGGTTCCAGCTCGTTACAGCTCCTCGCAGGGAAACTGGGTGGGTGTCTCCGGACGCATGTCGGTGCTTGTGTACAACACCAGCCAGATCTCCCCCGCCAGCCTGCCGAGCTCAATCCTGGCGCTGGCCCAGCCGCAGTGGAAAGGCAAGCTTGGAGTGGCGCCCTCGGAGACCGACTTCCAGCCGCTGATCACGGCGATCACCAAGCTCGACGGCGCCGCTGCCGCCGAAAGATGGCTCGAAGGCATCAAGGCCAACAGCAGGATCTATCCGGACAACGAGACGGTCGTGGCGCAGGTCAACAACGGCGAGAGCTCGGTCGGACTGATCAACCACTACTACTGGTACCGCCTGCGCGACGAGGTGGGGCAGAGCGGCCTGCACTCGGCGCTTCACTACTACGCCCCCCACGACCCCGGCGCGCTGCTGAACGTGTCCGGAGCGGCTGTGCTGAAGTCCAGCTCGCACCAGGCCGCGGCGCAGGCGCTCGTGGCGTTCCTGGTGAGCTCCGAAGGCCAGGAAGTGATCGCTCACAGCCACAGCTACGAGTACCCGCTGCGCCCGGGGGTGAGTCCGGCGAGCTCGCTGCGCCCGTTCGACGAGCTGCAGCCGGCGCCGATTACGCTCTCGGAACTGGGCGATGGCAGCGCGCCGCTGGCGCTCGAGCAAAAGCTCGGACTGCTGTGATGCCCACTCCACCGCCGACGACCCCGGCCACGATCCCGACCCCGAGATCCGGGCCGTCGTAGATGCACAGCCGATGAACACGTTCGCGCCTCCCCAGCCCGGCAGCGAAGGCAGGTGGGCGCGAGCCTTCTCGCGCCGGGGCCGCCCCCCGCTGGTGACCGTGCTCGGCGCGGCGATCGCGGCCGGGCTCGTCTTGCTGCCGCTGGTGTTCCTCGTGGTCGAGGCCCAGCAGGCGGGATGGAGTGCGACGTCGCGCCTGCTGCTGCGCCACAACACGGCCGTGCTGCTGTGGAACACGCTGCGCCTCGTGGTCGCGAGCACGGCGCTGTGCGCGGTGATCGGCGTGGCCGCGGCCTGGTGCGTGGAGCGAACGACGATCCCGGCCCGGCGCGTGTGGGCGGTGCTGCTGGTGCTGCCGCTGGGCATCCCGGACTTCGTGATCGGCTTCGGCTGGGTCTCCCTCGATCACAGCCTGCAGGGATACAAGGCGGCGGTGATGATCATGACGCTGTCGCTCTACCCGCTGGTGTACCTGCCCGCCCTCGCCGGTCTGGCCGGCGTGGACCCGGCGCTCGAGGAGGTCGCGCGCAGCCTCGGGCTGGGGCCGTGGAGGGCCTTCTGGAAGGTGACGCTGCGCCAGATGCTGCCGGCGGTGCTCGGCGGCTGCCTGCTGGTGACGCTCGGACTGCTGGCCGAGTATGGGGCGTTTGAGATCGTTCAGTACCAGACGTTCACGGTGGCGATATTCACCGAGTTCAAGCTCGGGTTCGACACCGCGGCGGCCTGCGCGCTGTCGCTGGTGCTGGTGGCGCTCGGGATCGCTGCGCTCGCCGGCGAGCTGCCCCTGGTCCGTCGCGGCCACTGGACGCGCAGCGGCCAGGGAGCCAGCCGTGCGGTCGTGAGGGTGAGGCTGGGACGTCGCTGGACGATTCCCGCGCTGGGCGGCCTGTTCGCGCTATGCGGACTGGCGCTCGGGGTGCCGCTCGGCTCGCTGGTGTACTGGCTGATCCACGGCGGCTCGACGACGCTGCCGCCGGCCTCGATTCTCACCGACGCGGCGCACACGGCCGAGTTCAGCGCGGGCGCCGCGGCGCTGGCGACGGCGCTGGCGATCCCGGTGACGGCCGCGGCGATGCGCCATCGCAACAGGCTCACGATCCTGATCGAGCGCCTCGCGCTCCTGCCCCAGGCACTCCCCGGGCTGGTCGTGGCGCTGGGCCTCGTGTCGTTCACGGTGCGCTACGCGCTGCCCCTGTACGAGAGCGCGCTGGAGCTGATCGTGGCCTACGCGATCCTGTTCCTGCCACTGGCGGTGGTCGGGGTGCGGGCGGCGCTGGCGCATGCCCCGCCACGCCTGGAGGAGGTGGGACGCTCGCTCGGACGGCGCCCGGCGACGGTGTGGCTGCGGGTGATCCTGCCGCTGACAGCTCCGGGACTGGGCGTGGCGTTCTCGCTCGTGTTCATCTCCTCCTGCACCGAGCTCACGGCCACGCTGCTGCTGAGGCCGACCGGCGTGGACACGCTCGCCACTCAGTTCTGGGCGTATACGAGCGACTTCTCCTACGGCGCGGCCGCCCCCTACGCGGGGCTGATGGTGCTGATCTCGGCGATCCCGGCGTACGTGCTCAGCCAGCGCATGGCGACGCTCGCGCGGAGGGGTCGGACATGAGCTCGGCCGGCGAGCAGGCTGCATACGAGGGCGCGGCCGGCGACCTGTGGGTGCTCGACCTGTGGAAGGGCTATGCCTCCGGGGCACCCGTGCTGCAGGGCGTGAACCTGAGCGTCCCCGCCGGATCGCTGGTAGCCGTGCTGGGCCTGTCGGGCTGTGGCAAGACGACCCTGCTGCGAGCGATCGCGGGCTTCGAGCGAGTCCAGCGCGGGCGCATCGCACTCGGTACGCGCACCCTCGACGACGGACGTCGTGTGTATGTGCCGCCGGAGCGTCGCGGCATCGGCTACGTGCCGCAGGAAGGCGCGCTGTTTCCCAACCTCAACGCTCGGGCGAACATCGCGTTCGGTCTCTCGCGAGCGCAGCGGCGCACCGACGTCGTGCGGGAGCTGCTGGAGCTCGTCGGGCTGGCACACCTCGCGCAACGCTTCCCCCACCAGCTCTCCGGCGGGGAGCAGCAGCGCGTGGCGCTTGCCCGGGCGCTCGCCCGCAGCCCCGAGGTGCTGCTCCTGGACGAGCCCTTCTCCTCCCTGGACGCCTCGCTGCGGAGCACGGTACGCGAGGAAGTGAGCGCGCTGCTGCGCTCCCGTGGCGCGACCACGGTGCTCGTTACGCACGACCAGGAGGAGGCGCTGTCGCTGGCGGACTCGGTCGCTGTGCTGCGCGACGGCACGATCGTCCAGCAGGGGACCCCGGCGGAGCTCTACAGCACGCCCGTAGACGCGCGCCTGGCGAGCTTTCTCGGCGCCGCCAACCTCATCGAGGCGAGCTTCGAGGATGGCTGGGCGCACACCATGCTCGGCCGCCTCCAGCTGCGCCCGGACCCCGCGAGAGCACCTGGCCTCAGGCACGGAATTGTGATCGTGCGCCCGGAGCAGCTGCGGGTAAGCTCGGGCGAGCAGTCCGGCGAGGGCCTTCCAGGGACGGTCGAGCAGTGCCTCTACTACGGACACGACGCCCTGCTGCACATCCGCCCCGAGGAGCGACCAAATGCAGAGACGCTGATCGCCAGAGTGCGCGGTGAGCAGGCGTTGACGAGCGGGACCGCGGTGCTGGTCAGTGCTCGCGGGAGTGTCAGCGCGGTCACGCAGACGACCGCATGAAAGCCGCCGGGGGCCGTCATGGCGCAACGCCGGCGTTGCGAACGTCGCGCTAGCGCAGCCCAAGCGCCGTCGCAACCTGCGGGTCGGCAAGGCTGTCCACCAGCAGATCGCTGCCGGGCAGCGCGCCGCCGGCGAAGTAGGGCACGCCGACGACGTACATCCCGGCGGCGGCCGCGGCGGCGACCCCCGTGGCGGAGTCCTCCAGCGCGGCGCACGCAGCCGGCTCGGCGCCCAGGCGCCGGCACGCCTCCAGGTAGACGTCCGGCGCGGGCTTGGGACGGGCGACGTCCTCCACCGACACGACCGTCGCGAAGCGGCCGTCCAGCAGCCCCGCGCAGCCGAGCGTCCGCTGCACGAACTCGCGCTGTGAGTTGGACGCCACCGCGACCGGCACACCCGCGCCGGCCAACCGCGCGAGCAGCTCCAGCGCCCCCGGACGCGGAGCGACGCCCGCGAGCGCCTCCTCCATCACGAGCCCATGCAGCTCGTCCATCAGCGCCTCGCCCTCGCCGTCCAGCTCCAGCATCGCTTCGAGCTTCATCGCCGCCGCCATTCGCGCGGAGCCGATCAGCGAGCGCTTGTGCTCGACCGTGAACAGCCGGCCGCGCCGTGCGAACAGCGTCTCCTCCGCGCGCGTCCACGCCTCCTCGGTGTCGAGCAGCAGTCCATCGTTGTCGAACACCACCGCCGCGCGCGTCGCCATCGTCGCACCATCCTATGATCGCCCGGTGTCTGGAGGCTCGACCGACGGATCGCTGATCCCCCGCTACGGCCGCGCGCGGCGCGATCGGTCGTTGGCGGTGCTCGAGGGACTGCATCCGCTCAAGCACGCCCTGCGCTTCGGCGCCACCATCCTGGAGGTGCTCTGCGCCGATCGTGCCGAGCTGGAGCGGCTCGCCGCTCAGCTGGCGCCCGACGTGTCCGCGCGGATCGTCTCGCTCGCGCGTGAGGTTCCCGCGGAGGTGTTCGCCCAGCTCGCGCCCCTGCCGCCCTCGACCGGCGTGATCTCCCTGGCCGAGCGCCCAGCGATCGACCCGGCCGCGGCGCTCGCCGATCCGCGTCCCGCGCCCGTGGTGCTGCTGGAGGACCCGCGCGACCTCGGCAACATGGGCGCCTGCGTGCGTGTGTCCGCGGCCGCGCATGCCGCCGCGGTGCTGAGCACCGGCAGCCACGACCCCTGGCATCCCGACGCCCTGCGCGGGGGCGCCGGCCTGCACTACGCGGTCGCGGTCTCACGCCTGCCCGACGGACTGCCGCCGGCGCTGGATCGTCCCCTGCTCGCGCTCGACCCCGCCGGCGAGCAGCTGGACCCGACGACGCTGCCCTCGCGTGCGATCCTCGCGTTCGGGACCGAGCGCAACGGCCTGAGCGCCGAGCTGCTCGCTCGCGCCGACGACCGCCTCGCGATCCCCATGCGTCCGGGCGTGTCCAGCCTCAACCTCGCGACCTCCGTCGCCGCCGTCCTGTTCGCCTGGCGGCTGTGCCCGCGGGCGGGCACGCAGCAGTAGCCCGCCGGCGGCGTCCGCCCGGGACTACGCCTCGACGGCCACCCGCGACTCCACGCCGTCCAGCAGCTCCCAGTTGCCCGCGAGCGCCGCGCGAGCGCGCGCGAGCATCCTGTCCGCCATCGTCTCGGCGTCGGGCCGGCCGTCAAGCAGCTCCTCGATCAGCTCGCCCGCCTGGCGCGCGTGCTCGACGTCGAGACGCTCGTGCAGCGTGAAGTACTCGACGGCAGGCCCCTCGGCGACATACCCGTAGTGGCCGATCAGCCCCTCCAGCTTGGTCCGGGAGACGTCCGGCTGGCTCGCCTCGATCGCATACAGCACCGCCAGGTGCTCCAGTACGTCCGCTCCGGCCGTCCATGCGGCAACACACGCCTGGGTCTGCGCCGCCGGCTCCACCAGCCCGCCGCCGGCGGGCTGCGCGTCCTCTGCCCGCTCGGAGCCCGCCGCCGCCATCCGAGCGGCGCGTGCGAACTCGTCCCACAGCACCACGTGCGCGGCCTCCTCCTCGGCGTGACGCTCCAGCCCCACTCGGTGCTCCGGTCCGGACTTCGCCGCCACCTGCGCGGACGCTCGTGCCAGCGCCACGACCGCGTGACGATACTCGCCCGCATACACGCTCAGCTCCTCCGCGCTCAGCTCGCCGGCGCTCCAGCGCTCGTAGAACGGGTGCTCGAGCACGTTCGTCGCGCTCCTTGCCTTGTCGAGCCTGGCCAACACGTCCATATCGCTGATCCTCTCCTCGGTTCGACACCGATGTTTAGTCATCGCCGTACGGGGGTATCCCGGGTAGTACGTCGAAGTATTGCGGACATAGCGGATTGCATTCGGGCACGTCCGTGGACGTACGTCCACCGGTTGTGCGAGTGTTCACAAGGGAGAGCGACTGCGGAGGGCCGGCGCGGTGATTTCGTTCACATCCATACTGCTGGCAGCATTGGGCGTCGTTGGGTTGAGCGCCCTGTTTGCTCTCGCCTTGGTCAGAGCCGCCTCGCAGGGAGACGCAGAGTTGAGACTTCGCCAGCTGCGAGCGTACGACGCACGCGAGCCTTCGATCGAGGCCCCGCAGGAGAGCTACGCAGGGTTAGCGTGGGCCCAGTCCACGATCGCGCGCGAGCCATCGACCACGGCGCCGTCATCGAGCAGGAGCGTCGGCACCCAGCGAGCGCCCGTCAGCTCGCTCACCTCCCGCCGTCCGCGCGTGCGGTTGAACACGCCCGGCAGCAGCGCCAGGCCGTAGGACTTCACGATCTCCGGCTCATGCCCGGCCTGCTTCAGCGCCGTGTAGGCGTTGCGGCAAGGATGTCCACCCGGCCGTGGGGTCGCGAACGTGCCCCAGCAGACGTACAGCTTCATCGGTGCTCCATCACTTGCCGCTCGTTTCCCCGACTTCGACCGCCCCTCCGCCGCCGCCGGCCGGGGGGGTCGTCGCCTTGGCCGGCGTCCCCGAGGTCACGACGGCCATCGAGGCGGCCGCCAGCACCAGCACTGTGGTTATGGCGATCACCACCCGCTCGCCCATCGCACTGCCGGGGAAGTCCGGTTTGCGCAGGCCCAGCGCCAGCGACAGGATCACCGCCCACACGACCAGCGCACCGCCGGCGATGTAGAACGGGACTTTGCTCTTCTCCGCGCCGAGGATCGGCGTCAGCTGGATCGCCACCGCGTGCATGGCGCGAGCCTAACGCATGTGCCCCCGCCATGGGCTCGACGGCGGGGGCCGCGAGGGGCGCTCGCGACTGCCGCGCATTTGGGCGGCCCGCGCGAGGAGACGGCTCGGCGCGGACCGGCGCGCAGGCGTAGGATCGCGGCCATGCCCGAGTTTGCCCGCACGCCCGAGGATGCCTTCGCGAACCTGCCCGACTGTCCGTTCGAGCCCCACTATCGACACGTGGAGGGCCTGCGCCTGGCCCACGTCGACGAGGGCGAGGGAGCGCCCGTGCTGTTCATGCACGGCGAGCCCACCTGGTCGTTTCTGTGGCGTCATCTCATCCCACCCGTGCGCGATGCGGGCTACCGCGCCATCGCCCCCGACATGGTCGGGTTCGGCCGCTCGGACAAGCCGCTGGACATGGGCTGGTACTCCTACGATCGCCACGTCTCCTACGCGGCGACGCTCCTCGACGATCTCGACCTGCGCGGCGCCACGATCGTCGTGCACGACTGGGGCGGGCCGATCGGGTTGCGCCTCGCAGTCGAGCACCCCGAGCGCATCGCACGCATCGTGATCCTCGACACGGGCCTGTTCACCGGCCATCAGCGCATGACCGACGCGTGGCTGGCGTTCCGCGACTTCACCGCCAGCACCGAGGACCTGCCGATCGGCATGCTGGTCCGTGGTGGCTGTCACTCAGATCCCGGCGATGAGGTCATCGCCGCGTATGAGGCGCCCTATCCCGACGCAGCCTCCAAGGCCGGCGCACGAGCGTTTCCGGGACTCGTCCCCCAGGCGCCCGACGCGCCCGGAGCCGCCGCCGGGGAGCGCGTCGTGCGAGCGCTGCGCGAGGACCGTCGCCCGACGCTGATGCTGTGGGGCGACTCCGACCCCGTGCTGCCACCGGCCGTGGGCGAGCGCTTCGCATCCTCCATCGGCCGGCCCCCTCCGCGGCTGATCGAGGGCGGCGGGCACTTCCTGCAAGAGGACCGCGGACCCGAGCTCGGCGGCATCATCGCCGGGTGGCTCGCCGCCGAGCCCGCGGTCTAGCGCGAAGGGCGCCTCAAACTCCGATCCGCTCAGCAGGATCGCTGTCGAAAGCGCCCGGCACGACATACGTGTGCTGCGCGGTCACCCAGCCCGCGCGCTTCCACTTCGCGCGGGCTCGCCCCCCCAACACCCCAAAGCTGCGGGCGATCAGGAGCCGGTCGTCTCCTCGATTCGCGCGGGCTCGGACGCGGACTCCAACCCCGGCTCAGACGCGCACGCGCGCAGCTCATACGCGTGGCGCGCGTGCGGGTCGGCGTCGGCGAGCACCCGGTCGGCCTTCAACGCTCGCGCCATCCCCTCCGCCAGCCTGCGCGGGAGCAGCGTTCCCAGCGCGTTCGTGCGCTTCGCCGAGCGCGGCACCCATACGTCGACAGTCCCGTGCTGAAGCGCGTCGACGATCGCGTCGGCCACCTCGTCGGGCTGCAGGCTCTTCAGTCCCCGCGCCTGCCCCAACCCTCCCCCGAGCTCCGTGTTGACGACGAACGGCATCACGTAGCTGAGCAGTACCTCGTTGGCGAGTCCCATCATCCGCAGCTCGCCCCGCACCGCCTCCGTCAGTCCGACGACCGCGTGCTTGGTCGCGGAGTACGTGGCACCGCCGGGCGCGCCGAACTTGCCCGCCTGCGAGGAGATGTTCACGATGTGCCCATGCCCGCGCGCGACCATCCGCTCCAGCCCGAGCTTCATGCCGAGGATCACGCCGTGAACGTTGATGTCGACCATCCGTCGCGCCGTCACATCGTCCTCGTCCAGGAACCGGCCGACCTGCATGATGCCGGCGTTGTTGATCAGCACGTCCACCGGCCCGAGCTGCGCCTCGGTGTCATCCAGGAACCGCGCGAAGGACTCGCGCTCGGTCACGTCCAGGTGCAGGGCGACCGCGGTCGGACCCAGCTCTGACGCCGTGGTGCGGGCCCTCTCCAGGTCGAGGTCTCCAACCGCCACGCGCACGCCGACACGCGTCAGCGCCTGCGCGGTCGCGCGTCCGATCCCGCGCGCCGCCCCGGTGATCGCGGCGGTCTGCCCGGCCAGGATGCGCGCCTGTTTGGCCATCCATCCAAACCTAGCGCACCTTCGCCGGCCGCGGCGGGTTTCAAAGGGTGGTCACCCGACGGACGGCCACCCTGCCTTGCCGTCCGTAAGGAGCAGCATCGACCACAGGAGAGGGTAAGGCACAGGATCCGGGCGAACCACGGCATCGCCCGGATCTGTGTCTCGCGGAGCTCCGGCCGGCAGCTCGCGGGACACGACGAGACTCGGTGTCGATTCGACGTCTGGACTCCGCGCGGGTGGAGTAGGCTGAAAGACCGATGCTAAGGGTCCGCGTCCCAATATCTGCCGGACTTGAGGCCGCCGTTCCGCGGCGTCAGACGCCACCCACGATGCTCGCCGTGCCACCAGCACGCCTGCGCTCGTGTTCGGCGTCTGCCATCCACGGCCCGACCCCCTCAACCCACCATCCATTGTGACGCGGACCCTAACCTTCGAGTTCGACGGCCAGCGGATCGCCTACACCGAGTTCGGCGGCGGGCCGGCGGCGGTCGTCACCTCCTCGGGCCGGCGCGCGCGAACCGCCAAGAGCGCTCAGGCCGCCGGGCGCCCGCTGATCCTGGTCCACGGGCTGCTGCTCTCCCAGGAGATGCACCGGCCGCTGGCGCGGGCGCTCGCGGCGCGGGGCAATCGCGTGATCACCGTCGACCTGCTCGGCCACGGCCAGTCCGACCGCCCGCGCGACATGTGGCGCTACTCGATGGGAGCGTTCGCCGAGCAGCTGCTGGCGCTGATGGATCACCTCGAGCTCGACGAGGCGGCGGTGATGGGCACCTCGCTCGGCGCCAACACCGCCCTGGAGGTCGCCTCGCGCGCGCCCGAGCGCCTGCGCGGCATGGTGATAGAGATGCCCGTCCTCGACAACGCGCTGCCGGCCTCAGCGCTGACGTTCACGCCGATCCTGCTCGCGCTCACCTTCGGGGAGCCCGCCATGCGACTGCTCGCGCGCGGCGCCCGCGCGATCCCACGCCGGCTGCTGCCGCTGTATGGCAACGTCCTGCTCGACACAATTCGCCAGGAACCGGGTCCGGGCGGTGCGCTGCTGCAGGGCTTGTTCTTTGGACGCATCGCGCCTCATCGCAGCGAACGGCGCACCTTCACGATGCCCACGCTCGTGCTCGGGCACCGGCGCGACCCGGTGCACCCGTTCTCCGACGCGGGCCAGCTCGCCTCCGAGCTGCCCGGCGGACGCCTGCTGGAGGCCGACTCGCTGGTCGAGTTGCGCCTGCGCCCCGAGCGGCTGACGGAGCAGATCGCCTCGTTCCTGGACGAGATCTGGCGTCCGCGCCGCGCCGCCCGGCGCTCCAAGAGCGCCAGCTGAGCTGTCGTACGGCACTACGCGGGGTCAGTGCCCCACGCTTCCTGACGGCCGGGGATCAAGCCAGTCAACAGGACGCGAGGGAGCGCGTTGGCGTACTACGTACGCGTGCTGGCCGATCGGGGATCGCATCTGATCTCCGATCGGTAAGGACGCAGGATGGCGCCGGTCCTGGGCCGTCAGGCGAAGAGTTCCAGTTCGTTCACGTCCACATGCCCGGGCGCCGTGGGCGTGCCGACCGCGGACTGGGGCGCCTGGCTGATCCACAGCGTCACGAACCGGAATGCCTTCGTCGCGTCGCGCAGCGTGATCTTGGTGTTGCGCTTCTTCGCATCCAGCGACGGGCTGAGCGCGACCCATGCCGGATCGGTGATCGACGCCGGCAGCGTGCTCCCGTTGGCGCCATACATCTGCACGGTCATGCCCGGCGTGGAAGTGACCAGCTTGACCGATCCCACCTTCTGCGCCGTCTTCAGGTCGATCGCGAGCCCCTCCGCCATCTTCGGCGCGACGGCCGGGTTGAGGAGGGCGGTCCAGGCGGTGCTCGTTTCGCCGTCGATCGCGAGGCTCGGATCGCCGAACCAGCTCGTCGGGTAGCCATATGGGTTGTAGGTACTCGCGGCGTTCGTGTCGAGCAGGATCGGCGAGGGCTGTTCGGTGGTGGTCGTGCCGCCGCTGTTGGCGTTCGACTTGGTCGTGCCCGTGCTCGATTCGGTCGAGCCCGAGGTCGTCGTACCGGTGCCCGATCCGGTCGAGCCGGTCGATTTGGGAGTGGACGCGGTCAACGGGATTTTAGGGGGGGCGGTCGTGCTGGGGAGCGGTTTGATCGTAGTCGGCGTCCCCAGTGCGCCTGGCGTAGGCGGCGTGGTCGGGGTCGTCGCGGGCGTGGTCGGAGCGGCCTGCGCGATCGTGACGACTTTGGGTGCCGGCTTGGGGGCAGCGGGCTGGGTGAGCGCGGCATACGCCGCCGCCGCGGCCCCCAGCACGAGCACGGTGGTGGCCGCGAGCACCGTCGTGGCCGAGCGCCAGCCGGGGCCACCCCCGTCGAGGCTGCCGGGTGCGGCGGCGCCGCACTGCAGACACCAGTCCTGACCGTCGTTCAGCGCCGCGCCGCAGTTGGCGCAGACGCGGTCGGGCTCAGGCGCGGACGCAGGAGCCTCCGGGGTCGAGGTCGCTCCCGGGCCGGCCGGCCCGGACCCGTTCGCGGAATCCTCGGGTGCGACGGCGGACCGGGACGGCTGGGGCTCGGACTCGGACGCCGCCGTCGGATCGGCGAGCAGCTGAGGGTTCACACCGTTGATTCTTGCACCATCGCCGGGCTTCTTCGCCGGACAACCGCTCGGGCTTGCTCTCAGCGAGGGTGCGGCAGGCGCGATCTGCGGGGTGCGCCACAGACATGGCGCCTGCGCGGGCCCATGCTCAACGGAGGACAACCCACGCAAGCCGCGGGCTCAGCGCGGCGGCGGCGCGCCCCCGGGCACGATCTCGCGGCCGGTCGGGCGCATGCGCGGGTCGAGCTCGAGCTGCCAGTAGTAACGGGTGAACGTCATCCCCGCGTCGAACTCGCCGACGTGGGGCGCGACGGTCTGTCCGGAAGCGAGCGCGACGATCAGCTCAGGGTAGCTGCGCCCGGGCAGCGCTGCGTAGGCCGGGGCTGGAAAGGCGCCGCCGAAGCGGGTGTTCACGTCGGTGATGGCCACTCCCAGGTCGGGATCGCGGAACACCTGGATCGTCGCCGGCCCGTACACGGCCAGCGCCTCCATGACGCGCGCGCCGAGCTCGATCAGCTCGGCGTCGCGGATGACGGCACCCTTGATCGACTCGCCCCCGCGCGACTCGAGCATCGTGCGCGGGATCGCGTTCAGGCAGCGCCCGGCGCTGTCGCCGAGACAGTCGATCGACAGCTCGGGGCCGCGCATCGCGCGCTGGACCATCACCGGCTCGGGCACGTAGTCGACGAAGAACCGTGCCTGGGCGGGATCGTGGGCGAGGTGAATCGAGCGCGCGCCCGAGCCCCGCCGGGGCTTGACCATGACGGGGTAGTGCAGCGCGTCGAGGTCGTCCTCGGGCAGGACCGTCGGCGGGGAGGGCAGGCCCAGGCTGCAGAGCAGCAGGTGGGCTTCGTGCTTGTCATACGTCGCCCGCGCCACCTCGGGGGAGGGCACCAACGCGGGCAGCCGACCGTCGGCGCGAGCCAGGGCGAGCGTCTCGACGTCGAGGTCGGTCAGCGGCAGCACCGCCCCGACACCGTGCTCGGCGCACAGCCGCTCCAGCGCGGGCACGTACTCGGGGTCCTCGATCAGCGGAACCGCGGCGCGTACGTGCGCGGCGTACTGCGCGGGCGCCAGCGGCGAGGGGTCGGCGACGATCGTGGTGGTGAGCGCGGCGAAGCAGGACACGACGTCGTAGCGCTTGCCCGCGCCCGTCAACAGCACCGCGGGTGGGCCGGCGGAGGGCTCGGCGGGCGTCGGCGCGGGGGAGCCCGCGGGCGCCGGCGTGATCGCGGAGGGGCGAGCGGCGGGCGGGCTCACAGCTCGTGCTCCCAGCCCCCGGCCGGCCCCTTGTACAGGCCGTCGCCGCCGAGCACGAGCGCAGGCGTGCGCCACAGGATGCGCAGGTCGAGCAGCAGCGAGCGATGCGCGATGTAGTACAGGTCGAGCTCGATCCGCTCCGACCAGGGCAGCGACGCGCGGCCGTTGACCTGCGCCCAGCCGGTGATGCCGGGCCTGATCTGCAGGCGCCCGCGCTGGCGCTCGGTGTACTGGGCGACCTGCACCGGCAGCGTCGGACGCGGCCCGATCAGCGACATGTCGCCGCGCAGCACGTTCAGCAGGTTCGGCAGCTCGTCCAGCGAGGCGCGCCGCAGCAGCGCCCCGACGCGCGTGACGCGCGAGTCGTTCGCGTCGATCGCCAGGCCCGCGCCAATGTGCTCGGCGCCGTCGACCATCGTGCGCAGCTTCAGCACGTCGAACTCGCGCCCGTGCATGCCCACGCGCCGCTGGCGATAGATGACTGCACCGCGCGACTCCAGCCGGATCGCGACCATCGCCGCGGCGAGCACGGGAGCGCCGAGGGCGAGCCCGAGCCCGGAGACAGCTATGTCCAGAGTCCGTCTGATCATCTTGTGCCCTCGGCAGCTTCCCAGGATCGGGGACGTCCCGTGGCGCAGCCAGTCCCACAGCCCGGCAGCGGGGGAGGCGGTCGTGAGCACGTAGTAGCGGGCGATCAGCAGCGGGCGAACGCGCAGCACCCCGCCGAGCAGCGCGCCGAGCAGCAGCGCGAGCTGGAGCGCGAGCGTGACCTCATACAGCGCGCCGGCATCGCGCGCCACCAGCGCGATGTTCGCGACGAGCGCGAGCAGGTGCAGGAACGGCGTGAGGTAGCGCAGCAACCGGTGCGAGACGATCATCAGCGCGTAGCCCGGCGGGTAGCCGCGCGGGAAGAGCATGCCGCCGCGCACGAGGATCGGCCAGGTGTGGCTCATCATGCGCCGCTTGCGCGCGAACTCGCCCAGCAGCGACGGGACCATCTTCTCGCTTGCGCGCGCCGTCGGGACGTAGACGGCGCGCAGGCCGCGGCGGACCATGTTGAACGGCAGCGACAGGTCGTGGCCCATGATCGGATCGACCACGATGTAGGCGTCGCGGCGGGTGGCGTAGATCGCGCCGTTGCCGGCCGTGATCGAGGACAGACGCGACTCATACGCGCGCACGGCCAGCTCGTAGCGCCAGTAGACCCCCTCCTGGTTGCCGGCGTCCGCGCCGGCGGCGGCCTGCACGAAGCGAACCTGCCCGCACGCGTAGCCGACGCGCGGGTCGGCGAACGCGCCGACTAGCATGCGCGCGGCATCGGGCTCCCACAGCGCGTTCGCGTCGGAGAACGCGACGACGTCCCCTCGCGCGCGCTGCACAGCGGCGTCCTGGGCGCGAATCTTGCCGCCGCGCTCGAGCTCCAGCACGACGTCGGCGCCGGCCTCGTGCGCGCGGGCGGCGGTGGCGTCAGTGCAGCCATCGCAGGTGACGATCACCTCCATCAGCTCGCGGGGATAGTCGAGCGCGAGTGCGTTGGCGACACGCGCCGCGATCACCGATTGCTCGTCGTGCGCGGCCACGATCAGCGACAGGGACGGCGGGGGCTCGGGCGCCGCGATCGGCTGGGTATGCGCCCCCGCGCCCAGCCGGACGAGCACGGCCAGTGAAGCGGCGTAGCCGACCTGCGTCCACACGATCAGGCCGGCGCACACCCAGAAGACGGCTTCCAGCGCGGTCATGGGCAAGGATGTTGCGTCTCGCCGAGGACGTCGCTAGCCTTGAAGGTGGCCAATACGTTGATCGTGTCGATCAGCGCCTTTTGGGGAAGCCCCTGGTGGTCGCCGGAGCCGTCTGAACTGCGACCACCAGGGCGCCCCACTACTTCGCCAGCCGGTCTATGACCAGCACGGCGACCAGCAGAGCGATGGCCAATACGTTCAGCGTGCTCACCATATGTGCCCTCCTTTCTCCAGGACGCACGGTCCCGGAACGACCCGGAGAGAAGGGCCTGCGATACGCTGCGATTGACCATGTCGATCACTCTACGGTCGGCTTGGGATGCTTTTTTCGGGGGAAGTCAGCGACCGGTACAGCCCGAGCGTGCGCCGGGCGATCTCATCCCAGGAGTATGGGCCGGCCGCGGCGGCTCTGGCTCGCTCGGCCATCGTGGACAGTGCGGCCGGATCGGACAGGAGCTCGCGCAGCGCGGCATGCAGGGCGGGGACCTCGCCCGCAGGAAACGTCCGGGCGGCGCCGGTGGCCGCCACCTCGGGAAAGCCGCCGACGTCGCTCAGCAGCAGCGGCTTGCCGAACGCGAGCGCAGTGAACAGCACGCCCGACTGGTCGATCTCGCGGTAGGGCAGCACGACGAGGTCGGCGCGCTGGAAGTAGGCGGGCAGTTCGGTGTCGCCGATGAAACGCGGAACGAAGCGAACGTTCGCCGGGGCCGCGCGGCGCAGGCGGGAGACGTCGAACTTGGGCAGCCCTGCGATCCACAGCTCGGCCCCGTCGATCTCACGCCAGGCGTCGAGCAGTAGGTCGATCCCCTTGTAGGGGCGCATCAACCCGAAGCACAGCACGACGGGCTGCTCGGTCGCAAACGGCGGCGGCTGGAACGGGCAGTCCGCGAGATGCGCGAAGGCCCCGTGCGGGATGACGTGCACGCGCGCGGGGTCGATGTCCAGCTCGTCGGTCAACCGCGCGCGCCCGTGGGCGGAGTGGACGACGATCGCATCGAAGCGCTCATACAGTCGCCGCTGCGCGGCAAGCTGCCCCGGACGGGGTTCGCGCGGCAGAACGTCGTGCGCGGTGAGCACGAGCGGACGCGGGGCGCCGCTCGCCGAGCGCCGAGCGGGCAGCAGCCGGCCGTCGATGTGCTGGACGGACAGCCACTGGAAGTGCACAACGTCGGCCTCGCGGGCGAGGCGGCGGTAGCGCAGCATGTCGGGGACATGCTCGGCGAGCTTCGACGCTGCGCGCGCACGCTGACCGAGCTTCGATCTGTCGGGGGCGCCGAGCGCATGGCGGTAGAACAGCTCGCGCCGCGCATACCCGTCGGCGGGCGGGACGGGACCGTAGGCAAAGCGGCTCGTGACGAGCGTGACCTCGGCGCCCGCGGCTCCAAGCGCGTGGCATAGGGCATGGTCGTAGGGAGGCGTGTAGGCCGAGGGGTCGAGGACGTGGACGCGCACCGTCCGGGACAATAGGCGGGTGGATGGCGAGATCGAGCTGACGTACTGCGTCGTGAACACCTCCCAGCGCGATCTGCTGCTGCGCGGGCTGGACGCGATCGCGCGCGAGCGCGCGGCGTTGCCGTTCGCGAGCGAGGTGCTGGTCCTGGACAACGGCTCGCGCGACGGCTCCGCTCAGGCTGCGCGCGAGCACCCGACGGTGGACGAGACGATCGCGTTGCCGGAACGTCGCGGCAAGGCTCGCAACGACTCGGAGCTGATGGAGCGCGCGCGGGGCTCCTATGCGTTGCTGCTGAACGAGGACTCCGAACTGCTGGCCGGAGCGACGCTCGCGCTGTGGCAGGCGCTGCAGGAGCGCCCGGACGCGGCGTGCGCGGGAGCGCGACTGCTGCGCCCGGACGGCGCCGGGCAGGCGTGCGCGTGGCGTTTTCCGACGGTCGTGACCGCGCTGGCGGGAGCGCTGTTTGTGCACCGCCTGCACACGGTCCAGAGCCGGGGCCAGCACACGCGCGAGGTGGACTGGTGTCAGTCCTCGGCGCTGCTCGTACGCCGCGAGGCGGCGGCTCAGGTGGGGTACATGGACCCAGACTTCTTCGTCTACTCCGACGAGGTCGACTTCGCTCGGCGCCTACGCGACGCCGGCTGGCGCAGCCTGTACGTGCCGCAGGCGAGCGCGATCCACCACGAGCAGCTCTCGACCAGCGCCCTTCCCGAACGGCGCATCGTGGAAATGGCGCGAGGCCGCGATCTGTACATGCGCAAGCACCACTCGGCGGGGGCGGCGCGCGCGGTGCGCTGGCTGACCGCATGGTCCTACGCCCTGCGCGCGCTCGCCGCGCTGGTGCTGCCGGGCCACTCCCCGCGGCGGTACTGGCGGCATGTCATCGCCACGCTGAGGCCCAGGGGCGGCGAGGGACTGCGCGAGGCGGCGGCGGAGTACAACCGCGCGGGAGCAATTGGCGCAGGCGATGGTTAGGAGCGCTCGGAGAGCTCTTCCAGCAACGCCTCGACCACGCGCGCGTCGAGCTGAATGCCGGCCACGCGGCACAGCTCCTCGCGCGCCTGCGCCACAGTGCGCGCGGGACGATAGGGGCGGTCGGTGACGATCGCGTCGTAGGTGTCGCAGGCGGCGATGATGCGCGCGGCGAGCGGGATCTCCTCGCCGGCGGTGCCGTCGGGGTAGCCGTCCCCGTCCCAACGCTCATGGCTGGCGCGGACCGCGGGGGCGAGGTGGGCGAAGGCGTCGATGCGCGCGACGAGATCGCCGCCCACGACCGTGTGCCGGCGCATCGCCACCCACTCGGTCTCGGTCAGCGGTCCCGGCTTGAGCAGGATCTCGCTGGGGACAGCGATCTTGCCGACGTCGTGCAGCAGCGCCGCGTAGCGCACGTCGCGGGCGTGCGAGGGCGAGAGCCCCATGCGCAGCGCGACGCGCTCGGACATGCTCGCGACGTCCTCCTCGTGAGAAGCGGTGTAGTCGTCCTTCGCCTCGACGGTGCTCATCAGCGTGGACAGCGTGGTCGTAAACGTGCGCTCCAGGTCGGCGACGAGTCCGGCCCGATGGATCGCCGAGCCGAGACTGGCGGCGATCGTCTCGACGAGCACGGCGTCGGCCTCGCCGAACGCGGTGGGCTCGGCCGCCTCGATGTTCAGCACGCCCCACACGGACCCGTCGACGACGATCGGCACGCTCAGCTCCGAGCGTGGATCGGTGTGGGGGTCGCGCACGATGTAGTCGGCGTCGGCGCGCGTGTCGGAGACGAGCGACGTCACGCCGGTGCGCGCCACGCGCCCGTTGATCCCGTGCCGAACGGACTGCTCGACGAGCAGGAACTCGGTCATCACCTCGGCCAGCGCGCCGCTGCCCGCGACGAGCCGCAACACGCCGTCCCCGTCCAGGCGCTGGATCGCGGCGAGGTAGAAGGCGAACGTGCTGTGCAGCTCCTGCACGACGATCCCGACCAGCTCGTCCACGTCGTGCGTGGCCGCCAGGCGCGCGGTCAGGCGTGCCGCGAGCGTCAGCTGCGCGCGCAGGTAGGCGAGCTCGCCGGCGGCCGCCATGCTCTGCACGCGCGCGTCCGCGCGATGGGCACGCAACGCCTCCGCGCGGCGGCGGCGCTCACGAACCCCGGCAGGGCGCGGCGAACTGATGGATAGCTCGGGCATCCGCTCCGCTCATCGGCGGCGTCGCGCCGGGTCTTTAGTGAGGACGGGCTCCCTCAACAACTCGACGGCATCGAATGCGCCGAATGTGTGCGGCACCCATGACCGTCAGACGTCGCGCAGGGGGTCCTCGGCGTAAGCCTCCACGTCGCCGTGCCCCGCTCGAAACGCCGCCACGCGCCGGCGCCCCTCGAACCAGAGCGCGCGCACCTGAGCGCGCTCGTGGGGAGCGACGAAGCGCGTTACGAGCAGCAGCACCGGTACCAGTGCGAGCCAGACGATGCGCGTGAGCAGGCCCACGAGCCCGCTGGTCGGCAGCAGCAGCTCGCCGGACACGGCTACGAGCGCGAGGATCGCCGTGAGCTGGCCCAGGCGCCGCCACTGGAACTCCACTGCGAACACGCCGCGCGTGAGCAGGTGCATGATCGCGACCATCACCGCGTAGGCGCCGCACAGCGCGAGTCCGGCCCCGGCAAGACCGAGGCCGAGGCCGCTGCTGGGCACGAGCACGAACAGCAGCGCCACGTTCACCACCAACCCGGCGGCGGCCGCGGGCAGGTTGCGCTGGGTCACGCGCGCGCGGCCGGTGATCACGATCATCACCTGGTAGAGCCCGTACAGCGTCCACCCGAGCGCCAGCCACGGCAGGGCCTTGTACGCGCCGTAGTACTCCGGCGCGGCGAGCAGCCGCACGAGCCAGCGCCCGAGCAGCGCCACGCCGACGACGACGACGCCCGTGGCGAGCACGAAGTAGGTGGTCACGAGCGCGTACAGCCGCGAGGCCTCGGCGTCGCTGTCGATCGAGTACGCCAGCGGCGGCCACGCGTACTGAAACCCGCGCACGAACACGAACACGACCGTCGCGAGCTGCACCGCGATCGCGTACTCGCCCGCGGCCCCCGAGCTGACGCCGCGCAGCAGGTAGAAGCGGTCGGCGACCTGCAGCGCGTACACGCTCGCGTCCGCCGGCACGGTCGGCAGCCCGAAGTGCAGCATCGCGCGCAGGTCGGCGATCCTCACGCGCAGCGACACGCGCGCACGCAGCACCCACCACAGCGCGAGCACGACGATCGCCGACGCGCCGAAGTTCCCCAGCAGCAACCCGCGCGCGCCCTCGTCGGCGAACACGACCAGCGCGATCGTGAACACCACCGTCATCGCCACGTTCGCCCCGGAGGCGCGCATGTACGTGCGGCCGCGCTCGTCCACGCGCAGCTGCGCGTAGGCCATCTCGATGTTCGTAAACGCCCACAGGCCGAGGATCGCGCAGTACATCAGCCCCGCGTCGGTGTAGCCGAGGACGAGCCGCGACAGCTCGCTGGCGAACACCACGGCCAGCAGTGAGGCGACGGTCGTGGTCCAGGCGACCGTCGCGGTGGCGGTGCGCGCGATGCGAATGCGTCGAGCCTCGTCGCTGTCGGTGAAGTAGAACCGCACGAACGCCTCTCCCACGCCGAGGCGCAGCAGGATGCTGAACAGGATCACTGCCGTCAGCAGCGAGTTGTACGTGCCATAGCCCGCCGTGGAGACGTGGCGGGTGTACAGCGGCAGCGTGAACACCGCGATCGCCTTCGCGACGACTTCCGCGGCCTGGTAGGCCGCGCCGGTGGTGACGAGCCTTTTCAGGTAGTCGCGCATGGGTAAGAGCAGTGGGCCGAGAGAAGACGTCGGGGCCTCGACGTCACAGCTCACGCAGGTGACCGCGTCAGTCGCCTGTCTCGGGGTCGGTCTCAGATCCGCGACGCAGCAGCCGACGCCCGACTTCCTCGGCCTCCTTGGCGGCGGCGGCGGCCTCGTCATGACGCCCGAGCTCCGCCAGGCAGTTACTGAGACTGCTCAGCGCACTCGCCAGATCGGGAATGTACGCGGCGGGATCCGTGACCACCAGCTCCCGGTAGAGCCCCACGGCCTCCTCGACCGCCGCCAACGCCTCCTCATAACGCTCGAGCTTCACCAAACCAGCACCGAGACCATCCAGCGAGCCCGCCAGGTCATCGGTGAAGCCGGCGGGGTTTGCGACCACCAGCTCGCGATACGTCTCCACGGCCTCCGCGATCGCCGCCAACGCCTCCTCATAACGCTCGAGCTTCACCAAGCAGTCACCAAAACACTCCAGCGAGCCCGCCAGGTCAGAAGCGTACGCGGCGGGATTTTCAACCACAAGCTCCCGATGCATCCTGACAGCCTCCTCGACCGCCGCCAACGCCTCCTCATAACGCTCGAGCCCACTCAAGCAATCGCTGAGACTGTCCAGCGCATCCGCCAGGTCAGAAGCGTACGCGGCGGGATTTTCAACCACAAGCTCCCGATTCAATCCCACCGTCTCCTCGGCTGCCGCCAACGCCTCCTCACGCCGTCCGAGCTCATCCAAGCGAAAACTGAGCCTGTTCAGTGAACTTGCCAAGCGAGGGGTGTACGCAAAACTAGAGTCCGCCAGTTCCCGGTAGAGCCCCACGGCCTCCTCGGTCGCCGCCAACGCCTCCTCACGACGCCCAAGCCTGACAAAGCAATAGCCGAGGCTTTCCAGCGAACCCGCCAAACCATCGATCAAAGCGTCGATCCCGGACTCCGCCAATTCCCGGTAGAGCCCCACGGCCTCCTCGGTCGCCGCCAACGCCTCCTCGCGACGCCCAAGGTCAACCAAACGAAAACCGAGGCTGTCCAGCGAGCTCGCCAGATCAGAGGCATACGAAGGAGAATTTGCAGTCGCCAGTCCTCGGTACAGCTCCACGGCCTCCTCGATCGCCGCCAACGCCTCCTCACGACGCCCAAGGTCAACTGAGCAGGAACTGAGGACGTATAGTGAATATGCCAGATCAGAGGTGTAAGCATCAGGATCTGCGGTCGTCAGTCCTCGGTAGAGCTCCACAGCCTCCGCGATCGCCGCCAACGCCTCCTCATAACGCTCGAGCTTCTCGAACCTGCCGCTGAGACTTCTCAGTGAGCCCGCCAAATAAGAGGTGAAGCCATCGGGATTTGTGAGCACGAGCTCGCGATAGAGCCTCACAGTCTCCTCGACCGCCGCCAACGCCTCCTCACGTCGCCCGAGGTCGTCCAAACGATGACCGAGGTTGTTCAGCGAATCCGCCAAGTCGGAGGTGAAGCCGGCGGGGTCTGTGACCACCAGCTCGCGATAGAGCCCCACGGCCTCCTCGACCGCCGCCAACGCCTCCTCACGTCGCCCGAGCTGGCCCAGATTGATCGCGATCACGATCAGCAGCGAGGCGAGATCGAGACGATGTCCTGGATTGCCCCTGAGCAACTTGCGCAGCGCGGCGGCTCGCTGCTCCAAGCCGGTCTCGCCGGCCGGCACGGGGGGGCGTGCGCGCGCGAGCTTGCTACGGGCCTCCAGCAGCGCGTCGGGGCGAGCGAAGTAGTGGGCAACCTCCTGGAGGCGCGCGGAGTCGCCGCGCGCTTCGCCGAGAGCACGCGTGGCGGCATCCTCGACGTCATCGCCGAACAGCGCCTGACCGATGAGCAGGTAGTCGACGTGCAGCACGGATCGCGTCCATTGACCCGGCCGCCGTAGGAACAGCAGCTCCTGCCGCTGCAGGTCGAGGTCGTTGTGCGCGAGATGCACGTCCCCCACTTCGAGCGTGCTGGCGAGCGGTTGCGCCGGCTCGTTGAGGAACGCCCGCACGCGCTCTGTCTGCTCCTCCTCCGCGGGCGTCAGACCCGAGACACCGGCGTCGGGCGGGCGCGGCGCCACCCGGCTGAGGACGACGTGCAGGCCGATCGGCTGCTCGGTGCGCAGCGAGGTGAGTGGATGCAGCGCGCGCAGCACACTGCGCGTGCCCTCGAGCTGCTCGAGGGTGTCGAGCGCGAGCACGACGACGTCGTCGGCGAGCACGTGCGTGGTGACCGCGTTGGTGGCGGTGATGCCGGTGCGGGCGTCGATCAGCAGGAAGTCCGCCTCGAGCTCCTCGGCGACACGTCGCTGAAGGTCGAGCAGCACGTCGATCCCCGGCCCTTCGTCCAGGCGGCGGTCAAGGTCGAGGCGGCGCAGGTCCTGGAAGTAGTTGGGCGAGGGCGCGCGACCGGCGGGCATGAGCCGCAGCGAGCCTCCCGACACGAAGGGTTCGGCGATCGGCACCTCCACCAGGTAGTCCTCGAGCGTGGCCGGGGCCTCGCCGCCGAGCGAGTCGCGCATCCAGCCGAGCAGCCCGTCCGCCGGCGGGCGGGCGCCGTCGAGCAGCTTGTAGGTCTGCCCGGGCGCCTCGAGGTCGAAGTCGACCGCGACCGCGCGCTTGCCGATGCTGGCGGCGAGCACCGCCAGGTTGGCGAGCAGCAGCGAGCGTCCGGTGCCCCCCTTGTACGAGTAGAAGGTGATGGTTCGCACGTCAGGCGGCGCGCGCCAACTCCCAGCGCTCGCGCGCCTTCTGCTGATACGAGCTCGGCGGCTGTGCCGCCGGCGACAGGGATGGGCGCTCGAGCCCTTCGAGGAAGTCGAGCAGCTGCTCGTAGGCGTCCCGGTCGGACTTCGCCGCCGGCGCTCGCAGAAGCCGCAGGACGAGCAGCCGCGCGCGCTCGCTCTCGCCCTCGGACAGCAGTTCCCTGGCCACGCCCAGCATCAGCTCGACGTCTTGCAGGTCGAACTTCTCGACGTCGACTGCCTCCTGCGGCGTCGCGGCGGCGGCACGTGCCTGACGGAAGGCGTCCAGCTCAGCCCAGCTGCCGAACGTCCGTTCGACGCGCTCCAGCTCGCCATGGGCGATCACCCGCTCGGCCTGCTCGACGTCGAGCTCACGCGGCTGACCGGCCGCCACGGGCGGATACAGCCACAACCGCCCAGCGCGGTCGCGCAGCACAAGCGTGGTCCCGGCTGGGGATGAGGCGAGCAGGGTCAAGCGATCGAGGATCATCACGCAGAGGGTACGCCCTCGATGGTCATGCCATTGCGTCGGCGCCAGCGATGCAAGACGTCATACAGACGGGCTTCGGCACGCTCCACGTCGCTGATCGACTCGCCCAGGAGATCCGCGGCCCGCAGCCGCTCCAGCTGGACGCGCTTGGCGTCGGGGATCCGCGCATGTGCGATCGCCTCGAGCGAGAGCGGTCCGGCGACGTCG
This sequence comes from uncultured Solirubrobacterales bacterium, assembly GCA_963744245.1. Lineage (GTDB taxonomy): Bacteria > Actinomycetota > Thermoleophilia > Solirubrobacterales > Solirubrobacteraceae > Palsa-744. The sequence continues at coordinate 860,146 of CAVUST010000001.1, read as the reverse complement.
ACCTCGAGGTAGCCATCGTCCGAGCAGAGCAGCTCCGGCCATTCCCGCGGCGTGCAGTCGAGCGCGGCGGCGGCGCGCTCGACAACGGCCAGGGCGGCGCGATCCGCCCACGCCGTCGCCTCGCTGAGCGCGCGACTCCCGTCGACACTTCCACTCGCATCCGCGTAGCGCTGCACTGTGTCCTGCGGAAAGACCCCCAGCGCATCTGGCTTTTGCCTTGCGAGATCGGAGAGCACGAGGCACACGGGACCGAAGCTCTCCACGCCGGCGCCGCCGGCGTGGACGGCTCCGTAGACGAAACGGCGTCCGTGCTCCCACAGATCCTCGAAGCCCTCACGACCATCGAGGTGTTCCGCTTGACGATCGGCGAACAGCGCGAGCCCTGCGACTTCGTCGCCCCCGCAGCGGGCGATGCAGCATGCGCGCGCGTCCATAAGTGCCTCGGCACGCTCGTACAGCTCGAGCTTCTCCAACACGACGTTAGTGGCGAAGGCCGACCCTGCGGCGAAGTCCCTGAACCGCGCGAGCTGTCCCGAAACGTCGGTTTTGAGCCTTTCGTCAGCGACCGCATGCCGCGCGGGCGCATTGCCTTCGGCGGTCTTCGTCAGGTCCATGCCCATGCGCACGCGAATACTAAAGCCTGGAGCTAGACGACCAGTCGAGAACGCGCGATCCGGGCAGGCTCGCAAGCAGGCAGGCTCGCTACCCCTCAGCCGCCGTGACCGGCGCCGAGGCCAAGCGACCGGCTCCCGGGTCACCCCCCAAAAAAGAGTCCGCGCGTGCCAGCGCCACGCCGATGCCCAGCAGCGTCCATGTAACCGGATCCTCGAGAAAGTCGGCGTAGGTCCACGTGTGCAACACGAGCGCTGCGAAGCACGCGGCCAAAGCGATACGGGGCGGTGAGCGGCCGGCGCCTCGATACAACACGATGAACGCGACGACCAGCAGCGCTGTGTACACGACCAGGCCGATGATCCCCTGCTCGGCGGCGACGGTGACCGGGATCGTGTGCGAGGCCGAGGTCGCGTTCGCGGCGTCGCGCGTGCGGCCGTGGCGCTTGTACTCGGTTTCGAACGAGCCCGCCCCGTACCCATACAGCGGACGATCGGCGAACAGTTCCAGACCCCCAGAGATCAGCTTTGTGCGCCCGCTCGTCGCATTGCTGGCCGATCCGCCCGAGCCGTTGAGCCCGAAATGCAGGCTCGGCGGGGCTGCCAGCACGAGCACCGCCGCGATCGCCACCAGCGCACAGGTCACATACACCGTCGCGCGCACGTCCCAGCGGTAGGCGGCGAGCACCGCCAGGCCGAGCAGCAGCGCCGCGATGCTCGACTGCGAGAAGCTCGTCACCAGCCCGGCCAGCAGCCATCCGAGCACGCCCGCGCCGATCAGCACCTCGCGGCGGCGGCGGCTCCACAGCACGACGGTCGTGACGGCAATCATCACGATCGCGAGAAACCGACCGTAGATGTTGGGGTCGAAAAAGAGTGAGTTGACACGAAAGTAGTTGCCGTATTCGTTGGCCGCGACCACCTTCGGGTTGAGAAACAGCTGCTTGCGTGCATACTCCACAAACCCGATGCCCGCGAACACGACCGCCAGCGCGACCGCCACCCCCAGGCACCGCAACACGAGCTCGCGCGTCCAGCGCACGTCGCGCAGGAGCATGAACAGCAACCCGAACGGGATGTAAAAAAACGCGACGTTCTCAGCGGCCTTGGCGTGGTCTGAGGAATAGACACCCTGCAGCGCATACAGCACGACGGCCCCGAGCAGCAGCCATTCCACGCCGATCGGTGACAGCCAGGTGGTGAGTTTGGTGGGAGACCCGTCAGCCAGTTCTTGCATCCGTCGCTGCCGGCGCCGGTCACCGCAGCCGTCGGCGTAGCGTGAGCGGTTCACACCCGGGCCGAGCCATCGAGGCAGCAGGAATGTGACAGTCCCGGCGGCTACGACCAGGTAGAGGGGAATCAGCAGGTTGACCGTCCGCCCATCGGCGGATATGGGCAATCGGAACGGCAGTGCGGCAGTCGCCAGCAGCGGCAGGGCATCGGGGCGGCTGCGCATCAGGAGTGACAGACCGCCGATCACGACCAACGCGCCGATCAGGCCTGCCGCGATGACGCCAGGACCGGGCAGGGTCGTGGCGAGTGTCGGCCCCGCCGTGGTCACGGTCTCACCAATGTAAACGTGCGAGGCCCCGGCACCGTACGGTGCTGCCCACGCAGCGTCACATGCACGCGATATTCACCTGCCGGTGCGGGATTGCCGGTGTTGATCGGCGTCACGATCGTCGTGCCGTCGACGGTCGTCATCGTGGTGTAGCCGCGAGGCATCCCCATGCGACCGTTCCAACGCAGTGAGAATTGTTTGTAGCGTGCCACCGGCCGTTCGCGCACGAGCGTCGCAACGACGTCGCCGGCGGAGTCGAGGACCGTGACGGTCACCGCGTCGGCGCGGGCGAGCTTGAACGAGATCCGCTCCTGTTTTATGTGCCCCGACGGAGTCGGCGAAAACCGCGGCGTCAACTGGAAGTGCTGAACCGGCGTCGGCGTGTGCTTGAGCCGCTGGGTGAGGATGAACGCGCCGAAGCATGCAAGGACCAGCAGCGCGAACACGGCGCGCGCCAGCGGGTCTGTCCTGGTCAATCCTCACCACCTGGTGCGAACCGCTCGACCGTGTCCGAGCGCAGGCCGAGGCGCAGTGTCTCCAGCGAGAGCACGTCGTCCGGCACGATGTTGCCGAGACTGCACTCCGCGCCGAACCGGTGCAGCAGCCACACCTGCTGCTCGCGCTGGGGCGCCTCGAATATCAGCCGGTCGACGTCGACCGCATGCACGATCTCGTCGATCAGCCCCGTCCGCACCTCGCCGTCGGCGCGGTAGATGCCCGCCGTGCCCGACTCGCGCGCCTCGGCGATCACCTTCCAGGCACCCGCCTGCAGGTCGCGTTCGATCTGCTCCACCCATACGTATGGCGCCATGATGAAGTCGGCGTCCTTGCTGCCGACCTCCGACAGGACCGTGAAACCGGCCACAACGAGCGTGCGAATCAGATGCGCCTTGACCTCGCCCTCCAGCGCGATCGTCCCGTCGGAGATCTCCACGTGACGCAATCCCAGCTCGCGCAGCCACGCGATCAGCCCCTCGACGCGACCCTGCCTGATCGCCAGCTCGGTCAGCGTGCCGCCGAGCACGACGGGAATCCCGTGCGCGGCGTAGCGCTCCAGCTTGGCAGTGAGGTTGGCGCTCACGAGTGCCGTGCCCCAGCCGAGCTTGACGATGTCCACGTAGGCACCCGCCACCTCGAGCAGGCCGTCCACCTCGGCGACCGACAGGCCGCGGTCGATCACGTGCGTGATGCCGTGCTCGCGCGGCTTGACTGAGCGCGCGGGGATGTCCAGAAAGCCGGCTATCTGCTTGCTCCGGAGACACTCACCGGACGAGGCCGGCCGCGACGGCGATCGCACCGTGACGAGCCGCGCGGGCGCGATCCATCGCAGAGCCGATCACGGCACCGCTCCGCCTCCGCCGCCGGATGACGCTTCGCCTCCGCTGCCGGACGACGACGCTTCGCCCGCCTTGTCCAATCCGGCGATCACGACGACGGTCGAGCTCCCCACGAGCGGGGACACGGCCGCTTCGATCGGCTGCACCTGGCTGACGCCGAGCACCTGCGCGACCTGGGCGGCTTCGGCGCGGTGGCCCGAGGAGTACTCGACGACCGTCGTCTGATGGCTTCCCGGCGGGGTGCCGTTCAGAGGAGTCGCCTGCGAGTAGCCGCTCTGCTGCAGGCTTGCGGACAGCCGGTGGGCGAGGTTGGGCGTGCTCGTGCCGTTGAGCACGGCGACCTGGGCTTCCGCGGGGTTGACCGTCGGCGTCGAGACTTCGCTCGGATGGGTGCTCGTGTGGGTGTGATGCGCAGGTGTATGCGCCGTCGTGGTGGAGGTGGCGGTGTTGGCCGCGCTTTTGCCCCCAGAGCCCCCGAGCGAGCTGACGACCAGCACGACCGCGACGACGCCGATGACCACGGCGCCCACGATCAGCACGGTCGCGCGGGCGGGGGAACGACGACTGCGCGAGTAGGTCGTCGCGCCGGTTCGCTGCTGCGAGGCCGGTGGCTGGCCGCCCGTGCCCCGTGCCCGTACCGGCGACGACGCCGACGCCTGCCCCGAGGCACCCGCGGAGCTCGCGGCGGAGGCTCCAGATGCGGTCCTCACGGCAGCGCTCGCGTCGGCCGTCATGGCAGCGGCCGCGGTGCGGCGCTGGGGAGACGCCGGAGTCCCGGGCGCGGGCGGTCGGTCAGTCGAGGGAGTCTTGGCGGCCGCCACCGGCGCAGACGGGGTCGGCGCGGGCGAGCGGCGTGTGGAGCTCTCGGGAGGAGCCTCACCCGGGAGCCCTCCGCCGCCGCCGGGGGACGACTCTGCTCGCTCGGGTGTCGAGGACGCAGGCGGCGGGGGTGGCATGGGCGAGCGGGGGATGGCGGCGGCGGCTCCAGCCACGGTCGCGGGAGCGGGCGAGCCCGGCGCGGGCGAGCCGGCGGGCTTGGGCGCCGACGCCGGGGGTGCGGAGGGCGACGCGGGAGCGGTGTCGGAGATCGGGGCGGGCGCAGCGGCCGTCGGACCCGGCAGCGGCACGCTCCCGGGGGCAGCCCCAGAGGTAGACGCATCAGACGCGGGGGCCGCGGCGGGGGCGGGCGGGGCGCCCGGGACGGACCCGGCGGCGGTCTGAGCGGCCGGGGCGCCGGCCGTCAGTGGAGCGGCGCCAGGGTGCGGGATCGACTTGCTCTGAGGAGGGGGGACAGGCGTCGGCATCGTCGTCGTCGTCGTGGCGGACGAGGGAGCACTCCCGGGCTGGGAGTCCGCACTCGACGCAGGTGCAACAGCAGCGGCAGCGACCTGGGCGGGAGAGGGAGTGGCGGGTGCGCTTGACGGCTCTCCGGCGGTGGTAGCGGGCCGTGCGTTCAGGGGGGTCGTGCGTGGAACCTGGCGTACCGGTGGGGTGGCGCCCGCGGGTCGCCCCAGCCGCGCGGCGGCCTCGGCGCTGACGCGCTGCTCCTGTTCGGCGGAGCGCTCGGGGGCGCGTCCCGCCCACTCCCGCAGGCGCTTGAGCTCACGCGCCTGCGCAAACACCAGCAGCGACAGGACCGCTATCCCGGCGAGGGCGGCAAATGCCGCGATCGCTCCGATCTGCGTAAAAGAGCTCGACAGCGATAGCGCCAGAAGCGAAGCGGCGGTCATGAATCCTGGGAGTGTACGAGCGACTCAGGCGTCCCGCGCTGCACGAGGCCTTGCTCCTCGCCGCCGGCGGTGGCGGCCGACAACGCCGACACCTTCGCCGCGAGGCCGGCGGCGTCGCCCTCGAGCACGAGCAGACCGATCTCGGCGAACATCGACTCGACCGCCTCGGCGCCGAGCGGGGGACGATCGGCGAGCATGATCTTCTCCGCGGGCGTCGGCAGGGCGCGCTCGTAGTCGTTGAACAGCTCCTCGCTCAGCTTCTCACCGGCGCGCCGCCCGACGATCTCGATCTCGACGTCGTGCTCGGGGTCGAGGCCCGACAGGTCGATCATCGCCCGCGCGAGCTCGACGATGCGCACCGGCTCGCCCATGTCGAGAACGAACACCTCCGCGCCGGGCGCTCCCGTTGCGGCGATGGGATCCGTGGCGTCAGCTGCCCGCTCCGCGAGCGCATCCGACCGCGGTCCACCGGCACAGCTCAACGAGCCGGAGCGAATGATCAGCTGGACCGCCTCGGGGATCGTCATGAAGTAGCGGGTCATCCGCTCGTCGGTGACGGTGACGGGTCCGCCACGCGCGATCTGGCGCTCGAAGATCGGCACGACGCTGCCGGAGGAGCCGAGCACGTTGCCGAAGCGGACCGCGTTGAAGCGAGTGTCGGGGAAGCGCGCGGCGGCAGCGTCCAGGGCGAACTCGGCCAGGGCCTTCGACGCGCCCATCACGGTCGCCGGGGCGACCGCCTTGTCGGTCGAGACGAGCACGAACCGCCGCGCGGCGAGCTGGCCTGCGACATGCGCGACGACGCGCGTGGCGATCGCGTTGTTGCGCACCGCCTCCACCGGGTTGGCCTCCATCAGGCCGACGTGCTTGTAGGCGGCGGCGTGGAACACGACGGTGGGGCGATGCTCGGAGCACACCTCGCGCATGCGCTCCTCTTCCTTGCAGTCGGCCAGCACCGCCACGAGCACCGACGGCTGGATGTGGCGCTCCTCCAGCAGCTCGCGCTCGATCTGGAACAGGTTGTCCTCGGCGTGGTCGAGCAGCACGATCTTGCGCGGTCCCACGCGCGCGATCTGGCGGCACAGCTCAGAGCCGATCGACCCGCCGGCGCCCGTCACGAGCACCGTCTCCTCGGCCAGGTAGGCGCCTACGCGGTCGAGCTCCATCAGCACCGGCTCGCGGCCGAGCACGTCCTCGACGCGCACCTCGCGCATCTGCCGCGCGATCGTGCCGTGATCCTGGAGCAGCTCGAACACGGTCGGCAGCGTGCGCACCGAGATCCCGCGCGCGCGACACTCGCGCACTACGCGCGCGCGCGTGGAGCCGGGTGCAGAGGGGATCGCGATCAGGACTTCGTCGACGTGGGACTCGTCCAGGATGCGCGGCAGATCCTCATGGGTATCGCCGCGCACGCGCACACCGTCGATGCGCAGGCCGCGCTTGCTCGGGTCGTCGTCGAGAAAGCCCACCGGTGCGAGACCGAGACCGCGATTGCGCGCGATCTCGCGCAGCACCAGCCGCCCGCCGTCGCCGGCGCCGACGATCAGCACGCCACGCTCCCCCTCGCGAACGCCGCGCAGCGCCGCCAGCGGACGCCGCTCGTAGACCATCCGCGCGAGCACGCGCACGCCGATCAGGAACAGCAGGCAGAGCAGCCCGAACAGCACGATCACGCCGTTGGGCAGCCCGACCGTCGCGCTCGCCACCGTCCTGGACCCGTGCACGGTGTAGCGCTGCACGGGGCGCAGCGCCTCGATGCCCACGACCGTGAGCAGCACGATCACGACTACGGCCCGCGCCACCGCCTCGAAGTCGCGCTGGCCGGAGTAGCGCCAGCGACGCTGATACACGCGCGAGAACACCAGCACGACCAGGCTGCCGGCGAGCACCCACCAGATCGTGCGGGCGCGCAGCTCGGCGTAGTGGCCGGACGGGCCGTTGTCGAACCGCAGCTGGAACGCCAGATAGTAGGCGAGCGCGACCAGCGCCCCGTCCACGGCGAGCTGGGGGAGGGACCGGCGGTGCAGGGGAATGGCGGCCGATTGGAGCCTTCGGCGCATTACGCGGATTCTACGGCCGTCAGCGGAGAGAGCAGCAACTCGACGAGCACGCCGGGATCGCGGCGTGTGCGAGCAGCGATGGCGTCGGGGGGGCGCTTGGCGAAGGAGAGCTCAGCGGGGTCGGTGAGCCTGCGCAGGCGGTGCTCGGAGATCAGGCGTTCGTCGACCGCGCCCAGGCGCCCCTCGAACGTCGTGTAGACGGGCGTTCCGAGCGCGACCGCCTCACGGTTCATGGTGCCGCCAGCGGAGATCACGAGGTCGGCGTGGGCGATCAGGGACTGCGCGTCGATTGCATGGGGCGGGACGATGAAGCCGGGGACGCTGCCCAGCTCGACACGCTGCTCGGCGGTGCGGGGGAGCAGGATCACCTGGACGTCCTCGCTCGCGGCGGCTGCTCGCGCGCGGTCGAGCACGCCCGCGAACAGGTCGTTGGCGAAGCGGTGATACAGCGACACCTCCGGCGGCGTGCGGATCACCACGATCGGACGTCGCGGGTCGAGCGCCAGCTCGGCGAGGACCGCCTGCTCGGGGGTGAAGTCGGCGAGGTAGTACTCCTCCTTGAGACCCGCATACGGGCGGATCTTGCCGCCCGCGCCATAGGCCCGCAGGCGCTCCGGTGGGATCGCGTCGGGCACCACGACCGCTCGCGCCAGGCGGCAGTTGACGTGGTGCTGAACCGACGCCCACTCGTAGTCGAACATCGTCGATGACGGGATCCGCAGCGTCGCGGCCGCGACGGAGACGTCGTTGGAGCCGTGCCCGAGCGCGATGTCAAAGCGTGTGCCCTCGGCGGAGCGGGCCTGCGCGAGCGCCCAGCGCACGAGCGCGGTCGAGCGCGAAGCCAGACCTCCGAGCTTGGCCGCCAGCCGCTCGCCACGGTGGCGCCCGATCGAGGTGTGGGCGATGTGCAGGCGTTCGCACAGCTCGATCGTCTGCGCGAAGTCGCGCGCGGTCACGCGCACGTCGTGGCCGTCCGCCCGCAAGCGCTCGATCACCGGTCGCATGACGAGCACGTGTGGGCTGTTGGTGAGGTCTACCCAGACTCGCATGGCGATCGTCACGGTATCGTTGGCCGGCCGATGCTGGTGTTTAGGACCAACGTCACAATATCTGCCGGGATTGAGGTTGCCGTTCCGCGGCGTCAGACGCCACCCACAATGCTCGACGTGCCACCAGCACGCCTGCGCTTGCGTGCGGCGTCTGCCATCCACGGCCCAACCCCCTCAACCCACCATCTATCGTGACACTGGTCCTCGCCTCGATCTCGGAAACGCTCGTCAACGAAACGTCGCACTTCGTGCGCGACGCGGGACTGCCGGGCATATTCGCGCTGATGGCGATCTCCAGCGCGTGCATCCCGATCCCCTCGGAGGTCGTGATGCTGTTCGCCGGCTTCGCCGTCGCCGACCCGAGCCAGAGCGCCTCCCAGCACCACATGACGATGGTCGGTGTGATCCTCGCGGGATTGCTCGGAACGATGGTCGGCTCGTGGATCGCCTACGGCGTCGGGCGCGGCGGGCGCCTGGAGCTGCTCGAACGCCACGGCGGCAAGCTGCACATGGGACCTGCGCAGATCGAGCGCGCGGATCGCTGGTTTCAGCGCTATGGCGAGCCGGCGGTGCTGTTCGGTCGGATGATTCCGCTCGTCAGGGCGTTCGTCTCGCTGCCGGCGGGCATCGCCAAGATGCCGCTCGCCCGCTTCACGTTGCTGTCGCTGATCGGCACCCTCCCGTGGGTGATCGCGCTGGCGTTCGCCGGGCATGCGCTCGGCAGCGACTGGACGAGCGTGCGCAAGGGGTTTGAGTACCTCGACTACGCGATCCTCGTGCTCCTCGTCATCGGCATCGCGTACACGATCGTGCGTCGACGACGACGGGGTCCGGCGGACGAGGGCACCGATACGCCCGTCGTCGACGCGGGCTGACCGGGGAATGCCGTCTCGACAGCGGCTCTCGATTCGCGAAGCGGCGGCGCTGGGTGTGCTGCAGGGCCCGACCGAGCTGCTGCCCGTCTCCTCCTCGGCCCACACGAGCTTGATTCCGTGGCTCGCAGGATGGCCCTACCCCGAGCTGAACGCCGAGTTGCGCAAGTCCTTCGAGGTCGCCCTGCACGCCGGCGCGGCGGCGGCGCTGGCGATCGACATGCGTGGGGAGTTGATCGACTCGACACGGGGTCTGAGTCGCCGCCGAATCGCGGTGATCGCGCTGTCGCTGGGCCCGCCCGCGCTCGCGGGGCACACGCTGGAGCGCCCGATCGAGCAGGGTCTCGGCGGGCCACGGTCGATCGCGGCGGGACTCCTCGCCGGCGCCTTCGCGATGGCGTTCGCCGACATGCGTCCCGGGCGCGCGAGGAACGCGAGGCCCGAGGCTCGCCACGGGCGGACAGGCGTCGGGTCAGATGGCGGCCGCGAGCGGGGGGCGCGACGCCAAGACGACGCCGGTCCGCTCGACGGGCTGGCGCTCGGCATCGCCCAGGCCGTGGCGCTGATCCCGGGCGTGTCGCGCAACGGAGCGACGCTTACGGCCGCACGAGCGCGGGGGTTCGCCCGCGAGGACGCCCAGACGCTGTCCTGGCACGTGGGCCTGCCGGTGATCGTCGGGGCAAGCGCGTTGAAGGGATGGCGGCTGTGGCGGCGCGGGCTCCCACCCGGAGCGGGACCGGCACTCGCGGCGGGGGCGGGCAGCGCATTCGTCTCGACGGCGGCGAGCGTCAGGCTGCTGCGCCGCTCGCGGGTGAGCGCGCGAGCGCTGCTGCCCTATGCCGTCTACCGCTGCACGATCGCGGCCATCGCTGTCCTGCGCCTGCGCAGGACGCAGAATGTGAGCGGATGAGCCCCAGGGCCCACACGTGACGCGCACTCTGCTCGGAACCCTGCTGGGAGGTCGCTACCGCCTCGACGCGGAGATCGGGCGTGGCGGGATGTCGACCGTCTACCGCGCGTTCGACACCGTGCTCGAGCGGCCGGTGGCAATCAAGCTGATGCATCGCGAGATCGCGACCGACTCCGACCAGCTCGAGCGGTTTCGGCGCGAGGCGCGCGCGGTCGCGCAGCTGAACCATCCGCACATCGTGACGGTGATCGACGCCGGCGAGGAGCCCTCCGCGCATGGCGAGCAGTCAGAGATCGGCCGGCGGGCTCACGAGCCCGAGGTGGGCACGCCGTACATCGTGCTGGAGTACGTGGACGGCGAGACTCTCAAGCAGCTGATCCGGCGAGAGGGGCCTCGCTGCAGACAACCCAGGCGATCGCCTACGCGATCGAGATCGCGCGCGCGCTCGGGGCAGCGCACGAGCGCCTGATCGTGCACCGCGACGTCAAGCCTCAGAACGTGCTGATCTCAAGCGAAGGCTCGGCCAAGATCACGGACTTCGGGATCGCGCGCACGCTCTCAGAGGAAGGACTGACGATGGACGGGCGCGTGCTCGGCACGACCGACTACGTCTCGCCCGAGCAGGCGCTCGGACAGCCCGTCACCGGGCAGTCCGACCTGTACTCGCTGGGGGTCGTGCTGTATGAGATGCTGACCGGCGCCGTCCCGTTCAGCGGCGAGACGCCCGTCGCGGTGGCGATGCGACACGTGCGCGAGCAGGTGCCCGACGTGCAGTCCCTCCGTCCGGAAGTCTCCGCTGCGACCGCCGCCGTGGTCGAACGCGCGACCGCGACCGATCTCGCCGAGCGCTACCCCAACGCCGCCACGATGGTCGCCGATCTGGAGGAAGCGCTGGCACTCGAGACCTCGCGCTCGGGGCAGGCGACCGGTGAGGTCACAAGCGTGCTGCGAACACTGCCGCGGCGCTCGCGCCGACGGCTGCCCTGGCGCCTGCGCCACCCGTGGCGCTGGGCCGCTTCGCTGGCGCTGCTCGCCGCGATCGTCGCGCTCGTGCTGGTTCTGCTCGCCGGCAACACCCACCGGGGGATAGAGCCCAACGTACCGTCCAAGCACGGCCTGCAGCCCGTCCAGCTCAGCCAGACCGCCGCCCACGACTACAACCCCTTCGGCACCGGCCCCGAACACCCCACGCAGGTCTCCAACGTCGTCGACGGCGACCCCAACACGACCTGGAGCACCGAGCACTACGTCGAAGGAACCCTCGGCCACAAGCCCGGTGTCGGCCTGTACCTCGACGCCGCCCCGGGTGTGGCGGCGAGGGCCATCGAGCTGCAGACGCCGACGCCCGGATTCACCGCGGCCATCTACGCGTCCAACGACTTTCACCAGCTGCCCTACGGCGAAACCACGCCCTTGACCCAGCGCGGATGGACGCAGGTGAGCACCTCCCGAACGATCTCGGCGCGCACGACGATCCCGCTGAGCGATCCGGGCGGCGTCCGTCACCGCTACTACCTGATCTGGATAACCGCGCTGCCGCCTTCCAGCGAAGTGGCGGAAGTCTCGGGGGCTACGCTGTTTTCATGAGGGACGCCCCAGCAGCCGCAAGGCGTCCTCTTGAGATCGCACTCTGCGAGGTCAAGCCTCAGCCAGGGCCACCCACGCCTCAATGCCGACGCGCTCGGCGCTCGGCATGCCGCTCGATCCCCAACCGGCACAATCGGTCGAGCAGCTCGGTGTACGCGATCCCCGACGCCGCCATCAGCTTGGCGTAGACGCTGGTGGGGGTGAACCCCGGCATCGTGTTCAGCTCGTTGACGAGCACCGACTCGCCGTCCACGAAGAAGTCCACGCGCGCCAACCCCTCGCACCCGACCTGGGCAAACGTCTCGACGGCAAGCTCCCGCACCCGCGCGCGCGCCGTGTCGGAGATGCGGGCCGGGAGGAGAAGCTCCATTCCGCCGGGCGTGTACTTCGCCTCGTAGTCATACCACTCACCCGGGAACACGATCTCGCCCGGCTCTGAGGCCAACGCCGGCGGGCCAACGCCGGCGGGCCCGGCGAGCGGCAGGCCGAGCACCCCGCACTCCACCTCGATGCCGGCCGCCATCGCCTCGACGATCGCCAGCTCGTCGTGCGCATACGCCTGCTCGAGCGCCTCGGCCATCAGCGCGGAGTCGGCGACTCGGACGATCCCCACCGACGAGCCGAGATGGGCGGGCTTGACGAACACCGGCAACCCCAGCTCGGCGATCTCGCCCAGCACTCGCGCGGGCTCGGCGCGCCAGCGCGCCTCGCGCACGCCGACGTAGTCCACCTGGGGCACTGCGGGAGACGTCCCGACAGCAGCCGCTTGAACAGGACCTTGTCCATGCACACCGCCGACGCGGCGACTCCCGCGCCGACATACGCGACGTCGAGCGTCTCGAGCAACCCCTGGACGGACCCGTCCTCGCCAAACGGCCCATGCAGCGCTGGAAACGCGACGTCGACTCCGAGCAGCCCCTCGCCGGGACGTGCGCTCACGGGTGCACCGCCGCATCGCCACGTCCCGTCGCGAGCGATCTCGATCGACACCACCTCGTGGCCCGCCGCAAGCAGCCCGTCGCGGATCGCGGCGCCGGAGGCGAGGGACACCTCGTGCTCGGAGGAACGTCCACCGCTGAGCACCGCCACGGTGAGCGTGCTCACGGGCGCGGTGCCGGCGGTCTCGGCGTCGGCGGCCGATCTCGGCCCCGTGACAGGGCTCGCGGCACCCCCCTGGCGGCAGACGTGCCCTCGGCGTCCGCGGCAGAGGAGGAGGAGGAGGAGGAGGAGGCACTCATCGCACTCATCGGCTCACCCGCTCGCCGCCGGAGGCGTTGGAGTCGCGGGAGTGCTCGGCGTGGTGGTCGTCGGTGTCGTCTGCGGACCCAGCGCGCCGACGGCGATCGTGACCGTGGCGCCCTTGCGCGCCTTGTGACCGGCGGTCGGACTCTGCCTGAGCACGGTGCCGACCTGTGTGGCTTCCGTGGTTGTCTGAGAGACCGCCTGGGGCGTGAACCCGGCGCGCCCGAGCGCCGCCGAGGCCTGTGTCTCGTTCTGGCCGACGACGTTCGGGATCGCGGTTTCGGTAGGTGCCTGCGCCACGGTGAGACTCACCGTGCCACCGTCGGGCAATGAGGAGCCGGCGGCGGGCGACTGTTCCAGCACCGTCCCGGGCGACTGTTCGGTCGAGGTCTGCTGCGTAATTGCGCCCGCGGCGAGTTTGGCGTTCGTCAACGTCGCTTCGGCGGCCGCGCGAGACTGGCCGACAACGTCGGGGACGCTCGTCTGCGCGGGGCCGCTGGAGACCAGCACCGTGACCGAGCTGCCCGCCTGCGCCTCGGTTCCGGCCGACGGATTGGTCGAGATCACGCGCCCGCTCGCCACCGTGGCGCTGGACTGCGCTTCGGTGGTGGGCTTGAACCCGGCTTCCTTCAGCTTGGCGGTCGCCTGCGCGGCGGTGAGACCCGCGACGTTCGGCAGGGGCGAGCTGCCCGGTCCCGTGGAGACGGCGATCGTCACGCGCGTGCCCTTGCCCACCATGCTCCCCGCCGGAGGCGTCTCGCTGATGACCATGCCGTCGGCGACCGTGGAGCTCGCAGTCAGCGCCGGGACGGGGACCAGGCCCGCGCGGCGCAGCGCGGCGCCGGCGGCCGCTTCGCTCTGCCCCGCAACGCTCGGCACGGTCACCTGCCCGCCCGAGGACGGGCGCGTCAACGCCAGCACGAGCACGAGTGCGACGATCGCGACCGCCACGCCGGCGAGCGCCAGGCGTAGATTGCGGCGCCTTTTGGCGGCCTGCTCGTCCTCCTCCTCGGGCGGCGGCGCGCCCAGCGAGCCACCGTCGGGGGGGAGCAGCAGTGCGGCGGGGGGCACTCCGGTGGACAGCGCCGCTCCGGCAGGCCCTGCATGCGTGGCCGTTTCCGGCGCTCCGGCCCCAGGTGGGGGCGTGGCGAAGAGGGCGGTCGCGGCGCCGGCGGGCAGCCGCTCGCGGGCGACTCTCAGGGCAGCGATGAACTCCTCCGCGCCGGCGTAGCGCGCGGCCGGATCCTTGGCCAGCGCCCGCAGCACGATCTCGTCGAGCACGGCAGGCACCGCCGGGTTGGCCGCGCTCGGGGCGAGCGGCTGCGCGGAGACCTGCTTGAACGCGATCGCCACCGCCGTGTCGCCGTCGAATGGAACCGCTCCGGTCAACAGCTCGTACAGGATCACACCGACCGCATACAGGTCCGATGCCGCGCTGACCGCGTGGCCCTGGGCCTGCTCGGGGGACAGGTATTGGGCGGTGCCCATGATCGAGCCCGTCATCGTCATGTCCGAGGCGCCCGCCTGGGCGATGCCAAAGTCGGTGACACGCGCGCGGCCCTCCTCGTCGAGGATGACGTTGTGAGGCTTCAGATCGCGGTGGATGACGCCGCGCGCATGCGCGAACCGGGCAGCCTGCAGGATCTGCGTGACGACGTCGATCGCCACCACCGGCTCGAGCGGCCCCTGCTCGCGCACGAGCTCCTTCAGCGAACGGCCGGGGACGTACTCCATCGCGATGTAGTAGGTCCCGTCCCACTCGCCGCGGTCGAATATGCCGACGATGTTCGGGTGCGACAGCCCGGCGGCGCTGGAGGCCTCGCGGCGAAAGCGCTCGACGAACTCCTGGTCCTCGGCGAAGTGATGGTGCAGCACCTTGACCGCGAGGCTGCGCCCGAGCAGCTGATCTTCGGCGAGATACACGTCGGCCATGCCCCCCGACCCCAGGCGCGAGACGACGCGGTAGCGGCCGTCGATGATCGTGTCCGGCTCAACCATTGCTCGACCCCGCCAACACCGTTTCCATGACCTGGCGCGCCACGGGCGCGGCGAACTCGGCCCCCTGGCCGGGGACGTCCTGCAACGTGACGGCAACCGCCACGCGGGGGTTCTGGGCGGGGGCGAACGCGATGAACCAGACGTTGTTGACGGCGGCGCCGATCTGCGTCTCGGCGGTGCCCGTCTTGCCCGCCACCCGCACCCCGGGGATCTGTGCGGCCGTGCCGGTGCCTTCGATGACGACGGCTTCCATCATGCCCGTGAGCGAAGCCGCGGTCGATGGCTTCATCACGACCGACTGCACGCGGGGGGCGACCGTCAGAACCGTGCGTCCTTCGGGGTCGACGATCCGGTCGGCCAGGTGCGGGACCATCAGCCGGCCGTGGTTGGCGACGGCCGCCGCGACCTCGGCCATCTGCAATGGCACGACCTGGAGCTTGTCCTGGCCGATGCCCATGCGTCCGACGTCGACATAGCGGCTCGTGGGCGCCAGCAGGCGCTGGCCGAGATACTCGCCGCTCACCGACATCTGTTCGCTCGGGTAGTCCAGCTGGGGCTTGCGGTCGAACCCGAAGCGGTCCATGTAGCGGGCGAGGGTCTGCTTGCCGAGGCGTTCGGCGACTTGGGCGTAGACCGTGTTGACCGATTTGACGAGCCCTTCGGTGAGCGTCAGCTGGCCGAAGGACTCGTGTTCGTCGTTGGACAGCGGCACGCCCGAGACCAGGATGCCGTCGCGGCCGCTCACCTGCGACTGCGGCGTGTACTGCCCGGTGTCGATTGCGGCGGTGGCCGTGACCACCTTGAACGTCGAGCCCGGTGCGTAGCCGAACTGCGTCGCGCGGTTGACCAGCGGCGTCCCGGAGGAGTTGTGGGTGAGCCGTTCATACGCGCTGGAGGAGCCCAGCTGGTTGGGGTCGTAGCTGGGCGTGGACGCCATTGTCTCGACGGCTCCCGTGCGGGGGTCCAGCGCCACGACAGCACCTCGGTGTTCCCCCAAGGCGGCAATCGCCGTGCGCTGAGCCGCCGGGTCCAGTGTGGTGATCACTTCGTCGCCCTGTCTGCGCTTGCCCTGCAGCTGGTCGAGGATCGCCTGCAGGTTGGTGGCGCTCGTTTCGCCGTCGAGCGCGGGGTTGCGGTAGCGCTCGACGCCCGACTGGCCGAGGTCGGTGAAGGAGTAGCCGACCGTCTGGGCGAACAGCGGGCCGGTTGGGTACGTCCGCCGGTAGGTGCCTTCACGCCCGCGCACGCTGCGCGCCAGCACCGTTCCGTCGGCGGCGAGGATCCTCCCGCGCTGGATGCGTTCCTGCTGCAGCAGCGCGCGGCGGTTCAGCGCGTTCTGACGCAGCGCGCCGGCTTCGAAGATGGTCCAGCGCGAGGTGAACGCGACGAGCAGCGCGAACAGCACCACGACCAGGCCATACAGGCGAACGATCGGCTTATTCACCGAGCTGCCCCAGTTCCAGGCTGCGCATGAGGCCGGTCGCGTCTGCTTCCGAGCGCAGCGAGTGGTCGAGCAGCGTATGCCTGCGTACGGCAGTCAGCGTGGAGGCGCTGACCCCTGAGACGTAGTCGCTGCTGTACAGCTTGATCGGACCCGGCAGCTGGTAGGGCACGCCGTTGTAGAGCGTGACCAGCCCGCGGGCGTTGGTGCCGATGAAGTAGACCGACTGCGCCGCCAGGTACGCGCCTGAGGCGAGCAGGCCGAGTACGACCAGCACGATCGCCAGCGCCGTCACGCGTCGCAGGCGCCGGCGTTTACGCGTCTGGCCCGGCGCCTGCACCGGCGTCGGCAGGCGCGGGCTGCGAGGTCGCACGGGCTGCTGCTGTGAGGGTGCGACGTGAGCGAGGGCGTCCGCTGCGCCCCGCTCTGGCAGCGCCCCCGCGCCCGGGATGGAGTCTGAGTCTGTCTCCTCGCCCCCGTCCGGACCCGCCGGCGCGGGCACGACCTGCTCCTCGGTCTCCGGGGCGATCGGGGCCGCCGGCGCAGAGGGGTCCTCCAGGCGGAACAGCACCACCGTGATGTTGTCTCGCCCTCCGGCCTCGTTGGCGGCGGCGATCAGCGCCTCGCCCACGTCGCGCAGGCGAGGGTGTGAGCGCATGAGCTCTGCCACGCGCTCCTCCGGGAGCATCGTCGTCAAGCCGTCGCTGCACAGCAGGTAGACGTCACCCGCGCGGGCGACGTAGGAGCGAGTGTCGACCTCGACCGCCGGCTCGGGCCCGAGCGCGCGCGTGATCACCGAGCGCTGCGGGTGGTCGACGGCTTCCTCGGGCGTGATCTTGCCCTGGCGCATCAGCTCGTCGACGAGTGAGTGATCGTCGGTCAGGCGCATCAGCTCGCCCGCCCGCAGCCGGTAGGCGCGACTGTCGCCGACATGGGCGATCGCCACCTCCTCGGGCGCGACGTACACCGCCGTCAGGGTTGTGCCCATCCCCGCGTGCTCGGCGTTTGAGTGCGAGAGCTCGTGAATGCGGGCGTTGGCCGCGCCGGCTCGCGCCGCGAGCCCGCTCTCGGGCTCGGCGGTGTCGCCCAGCCCCGCTTCGAACACCTCCACCGCGAGGCGCGAGGCGACCTCGCCGGCCTGCGCGCCGCCCATCCCATCGGCGACGACGAACAGCGGCGAGCGCGCCAGCAGCGAGTCCTCGTTCGCACGCCGCTGACGGCCGGTGTCGGTGGCGGCGTACTGCTCTGCGACGCGGAGCATCAGGCCGCCCCGGGCGCGATCGCACATGCGTCGTCGGGCATCGCGCCGAGCCCCGCCTCAGGCGCCCGGTCTGACGTTGCCTCGAAGGTCGTGACGTACGTGCGCATCGCTAGTCGACCTCGAACGCGAACTCGGAGTCGCCGATCCTGACGCGATCGCCAGGATGCAACGGCCGGGGTGTCTCAAGCAGCTCCTCGTTGAGGTAGGTGCCGTTGGTGGAGCGCAGATCCTCGATCACCAGGATGTTGCCCTGCCGGTACACACGGGCGTGGCGCGATGAGGCGAACGGGTCCTCGAGTCGGATCTCCGCGCGATCGCCGCGACCGAGCACGACGTCCTCGTCGAGGTCGTAGATCATCCCGGGATCGTGGCCCGGCGCGCGCTCCACCACCAGCCTGGGCGCGCGCCCGGTGAGGTCGGCGACGCCCGCCGCCGAGGCCGAGTGCAGACCGGTCGCATCGGCCGCGATCGGCGCACCCGATGACGGCAACGACGCGAGGGAGGCATTGTCGCCGCGCAGGTCGCGCAGCGCGCTGCGCGCGACCCACAGCAGGAACAGGTAGAGCACAGCCAGGAAGCCGAACTTGAGGGCCACCGACACGGGCGCGAGCGTCGTCATGAGACGTCGAACACGATCTCGGTGGTGCCCAGCTGCAGGCGATCTCCCGGGCGCAACGGGTGTGGTCCGTGGACGTTGCGACCGTTGACGCGCACGCCGTTGGTCGAGCCCAGGTCGGCGACGGTCCAGCCGCCGTCGTCGGGGCGCAGCTCAGCGTGACGGCGCGAGACGCCGGTGTCGTCGAGCACGATGTCACAGTCGCGGCTGCGCCCCACCACGCCACCCTCGAGCGGCACCGGCAGACGCCTGCCTCCCACCGACAGCAGCGCCCGCACGGGACGGCGCGCCCGTGCCTCTTCGACGGGGCCGCGCATACGCGCCGAGCTGCTGTAGATCATCGTCTGCCCATGTTCGTCGAGGGGCTCTGCCGGCTGCACCTGCGCCACCGGCTCCGCCGAGGAGTCGTCACTGTGACCGTCCGCTCGGACGAGCCGCGCCTGGATGCCGAATTCGCCGAGCGACAGCTGCTCGTCGGTGTGGAATGAGATCTGCGGCTGTGAGGCGAGGATCAGATCCTCGCGGCGAGCGTGCTCGAGCAGGTAGGCGCACAGCTCCTCGATCACCTCGTGCTCGACCCCCTCGTAGCGGGCACGGTCCTCGGGCGACAGCCACACCGAGTACTCGTTCGGCGCGTACGTGCGCGAGACCGACGCGGTGCGATGCTCGTCCATCTCCCGCGCCAGCTTGTGCGCCAGTTCGATCGGACGCACCTCTGAGCGGAACACGCGCCCAAACGCGCCTTCGACGAGATTGGCGATCCTGGTCTCGAGTGCTCTCAGCGGGTTCATGGCAGGGGCCTGATGGTCGTCGGCCGCGATACGGCCTGCGCCGTGTGCACTCTAAGGGTGACGAACGGAGACCGGGCCGCGCAACGCGCGTGCGGCGATGGCGACAGCGGCGCCGGCGATCGCACCAAGCACCGCTCCGCGCGGCTGTGGGAGGACCGCACCGGCGGACAGGCCGGCGTCGAGGTAAGGCGTGGCGGCGAGCAGAGCGGTGGACCATGCGACCGCCGCGAACGTGTCGAGAATCGCGCTCGATCCGCGCACGATCAGTGGCAGCACGGCCGCGGCAGCGGCCCACAGCACCGCTCCGAACAACAGGCCGGTCGTGAGCGTCGGTCCGATGACATGAGTGGCGGCGCTGTCGAGCGAGCCCTCCCAGACCGCGCGCGGCGGCGCTACGACGGGCGCGCCCAGCCACAGCCGCGTCGTGCCTGTGCCTCGGCCGAACAGCGGCTCGGCGAGGGCCAGCCACCAGTATCCGAGAGCGCCCAGCGTCGCGCGTCGCGACCACTGCGACGCCTGCCCCGCCAGGGCGGGATATGCCCCCGCCAGGCCCACGAGGCCGAGCAGCGGCGCGAGTCCGCCCGCAAGCCAGCCGACGCCGGGGCGGGAACCCATCGACAGCAGCGGCAGCGTCGCGGTGAGGAGCAGCAGCGCGACTCCCGGACGCGCATCCGCCACCTGCCAGGCCGCCACGGCGAGAACACACCCGGCCCACACCGCGCGCGGCAGCGGCAGGCGGCTGAACCCACGGGCACTGTCGTCCACAACCGACGCCGGGGCATCTGGCGCGCGGCGGTCGTGTGCGTCGAGCCGATGGACGGGTGTGGAAGCGGCTGCGGCAGCGGTTCCGTGATGCTCCAGGGAATGGTGCTCGGCGAGCATCGGGACGTGGGGCGTCGTTGTCGATGAGAGCCGATCCAAGCCGTCTGAGTCATACGACGATCGCCCGGCTCTGCGGCGGAGCAGCCCGTGCCTGCGGGTCAGGCCCTTCGTCAGGGCCAGTTCGAGGGCGATGCGCAGGTCCTCCAGCGTTCCGCGTCGAGCGGGGTCGACCGCCAGCGCCGTGTCGAGCGCGTCCGTCAGCGCGCGCGGAAGGTCGGGACGGCGCGCGGCGAGCGTCGGCAGCTGCCGACCGATGCGCCGCGCGGTTGCCGCTGGTGTGGGCCCACGCACCGGATTGACCCCGGCGAGTCCCTCATACACGACCAGCGCCAACGAGTAGACGTCGGCCGACTCGCCGACCTCCAGGCCTTCGCTCTGCTCGGGCGCCATGTAGGCGAGCGTGCCGAGCGTCTCGCCCGTGCGCGTGAGCGCCTGGTCGCCTGCGAGGCTCGCGCCGCCGAAGTCGGTCAGCTTGGCCGGTGTCTCGTGCGCGCCAGGATCGTGGGGCACGAGCACGTTCTGGGGCTTGACGTCGCGGTGGATGACCCCCCGGGCGTGGGCGTGGGCGAGCGCGTGGGCGAGCGTCACCCCGATCTCCAGCAGCTCCTCGTCTGCGAGTGCGCCATCCGCCACGAGCTGGGCGAGGGTGTCGCCCTCGACGAGCTCGGAGACGAGGTGGAACGCGTCATCGTCGACATACGCCTCGTGCAGCGCCACGATCGCCGGATGGCCCAGGCGCGCCGACGCGAGCGCCTCGCGGGACGCGCGCTCGCCTGTGCGCGGCTCGCTGCCACGGCCGTCGGTCGCGAGCGAGTCCGGGGGGAGAGGTATTCGCTTGAGCGCGACCTCGCGGTGCAGCAGCTCGTCATACGCCCGCCAGACCACGCCGAACCCGCCCGCGCCGAGGCGCTCGATCAAGCGGTAACGGCCGTGCAGCAGCGTTCCGTCCCGGGGGTGCTCGCCCGGGACGATGCGGGGCGAGGAGCGTCGCGCGGGGCCCGCCCGAGCAATCGCGACGGGCCCAGCAACAGTCGTCGTCGCAGCAGTCGGGAGCCGCTCGCCGGCAGCGGTCTCGGGCGGAGCGCCGGTCCGCAGGAGATGGTCCTGGACGAGGGTGTCGAGCGAGTCCACCGGGTGCCGCGTTCGCCGTCCGTAGGCCAGCTCCCTGCACGAAAGTGAAGGATTATGCGGACTGACCGAGAAGTTGCAGTTCACAGCCGAGGAGACCGGCAGTCATACTGGTGCCCTCCGCATGAACAAGTCCCTGCAAAGGAGCACATAGCTTTTGTCGTTCTTTGACGACGGCGAGGAGACAGCGCCTCGCCCTGCAGCCCGAGCGCCTCGACCACGCCCTGCGGGCGCGGTGCCCCCGCAGAGGCCCCGCCCGCGCCGTCCACGGCACGCGGAGGAGCCCGACTCGCACGACGAGCACACCGTGATGGTGCGCCGCCGCATCGCGGCGGGGGTCGCCGTCGTGCTGCTGATCGTGATCGTGCTGGTCGTCAACGGCTGCCTGAAAAGCCAGAAGACGCAGGCACTGAAGGACTACACCCGCAACGTGAGCAGGATCGTGACCGAATCCGACCAGCAGGTGTCACGACCGCTGTTCGCGGCGCTGTCCGGCGCCGGCTCCAAGCCGGCCCTCAACGTCGAGACGCAGGTCAACCAGCTGCACCTCGGAGCCCAGAAGCAGGCCACGCAGGCAAAGGGCCTGAGCGTCCCCGGGGAAATGGACTCCGCGCAGCGCTATCTGCTGCTGGCGCTGGACCTGCGCGCCGAAGGGGTGGAAAAGGTCGCAAACCTGCTGCGCACGGCCCTGGGAGGCCAGGCCAAGCAGGCAAGCACGTCGATCGCCGGCGACATGGAGAGCTTTCTGGCCTCCGACGTGATCTACTCCCAGCGGGTCGCGCCGTTGATCGAACAGACGCTGAAGGGAGGCGGCGCCGAAGGGCAGACCGTCGCCAGCTCGCACTTCCTGCCCAACATCGGATGGCTGGAACCGAGCACGGTGCAATCGCGCATCACCGGACAGGCGGCGTCCTCCAGCGGACAGCCGGTCACCGGCAATCACGGCAGCGCGCTGAAGGGGGTGAGCGTCGGCGCCAACACGCTGGCACCCGAACCCACGCTGAACCACATCAGCGGTGGGAGCAACCCGACCTTCACCGTCCAGGTCGAAGACTCCGGCGAATTCCCCGAGACGGGCGTCAAGGTGAACGTGACCGTCACCGCCGGCGGCAAGCAGTTCTCTGCGCCCCACGTGATCGAAAAAACCGAACCGGGCAAGACCGTCAACGTCAACGTCCCGGTGACCGGCGTCCCGCTCGGGGTGGCGTCGAAAGTCGAAGTGAAGATCGAAGCGGTCCCCGGTGAGAACGACACCGAAAACAACAAGGGCACCTACCTGGCGATCTTTGGCGCGTAGGCCCGTGACAGGGCCCGGCTGGGGTCCGTGTTCGCCGCCGCACTCCTGTGTGCCACGCACGCGACGGCGAGCGCTAAGTTGTGGCGAGCATGACCGTCGCGACAACCGACACGCAGGCCATCGTCGCGCTTGCAGCCGCGGCATTGGCGGTGCTCGCCCTGCTCGCGTGCGCGGCGCTGGCGATGACCGTGCGCAGGCTGAAACGCGCGCAGAAGCTCGTGATCGGAGATCGCGAGGAGCGCGACGTGGTGGCCCACGCGGCCGACATGCAGAATGCGTTCGAGGCACTGAGGGGATACGTCGAGGACCTCGCGGCGCGCCTGGACGGACGGCTGGCGGGGGCGGAGACGGCGCTGCACGGCGCGATCGCGCATCGCGCGCTGGTGCGCTACGACGCCTACAACGAGCTGTCCGGACAGCAGTCGATGTCGATTGCGCTGCTCGATGACGCGCGCTCGGGAATCGTGCTGTCGTGCATCCATCACCGCGATCAGGCGCGGGTGTATGCCAAGCAGGTGCACGGCGGACGGGGCGAGCTTGAGTTCTCGCCCGAGGAGGCCGAGGCCGTGCGCCTCGCGCTGAGACCGGCCGGAGAGGGAGCCGATGTCGCCGGACAGCCAGCCGGCTGAGGCTGGTGGCGGGGACCGGCGTCCGCGCGTCGGCTACCTGGGCCCCGAAGGCACGTTCACCGAGGAGGCACTGCTGTCGAGCACCGCGCCTGGCGCGGTGGAGCCGGTCGCCACAAGGACGATCTACGACACGATTCTCGCGCTCGCGCGCGGAGAGGTGGAGTGGGCGGTCGTGCCGATCGAGAACTCCTTGGACGGCTCGGTGAGCGTCACGCTTGACCTCCTGGGCAGCGAGGACGGGGGCCTGCGGATCGTCGGCGAGGCGCTGCTGTCGGTGCGGCACTCGCTGATCGCCTCGGGCGTACTGGAGCTGAGCGAGATCGAGACGATCCTGACTCATCCGCAGGTTCCCGGACAGTGCGAGCGGTTCCTGCGCAGGGAGCTGGCCCACGCCACGGTGCTGCCGGCGACCTCGACGGCCGAAGCCGTGCGGACGGTCGCCGAGGGGAGGCGGCGAGGTCAGGCGGCGCTGGGGACGGTCCTGGCGGCCGAGATCTACGGTGCGACCGTCCTGCGGGAGGGCGTGCAGGACAGAGACGACAATGAAACGCGGTTCGTGTGGGTTGCGCGGGCGAGGGAGGGCGCTGGGGACGGGGTCGTGCCGGCCGAGCGGGACCTGCCCGGGGAAGAGCGAGGAGTGGACGCACGCTCCGCCGCTGCGCCCACGCGCGGGGGGGGGATGGAAGACGTCGCTGGTGTTTTGGGGGGCGGGAGCGGACAGCCCCGGCTGGCTCGTTCGCTGCCTGGACGAGTTCGGACGGCGCGAGATCAACCTGACGAGGATCGAGTCCCGGCCAAAGCGCGATCGGATGGGCAGCTACATGTTCTTCGTGGATCTGCAGGGCCAGGCGAGCGACCCGGCGATCGCGGAGGCGGTTGCTGGGCTCGAGCAGATCTGCGAGCGGGCGCGCGTGCTCGGCTCCTACCCCCGGGCGGGCAGCGCCACGCCAGACGCGCCGGCGGGCGCCGCCGGCCCCGAGAAACACCCGGCGAGCAATCGCCACGACGAGCCCGCGCCATCGCTACACTCCGGCGCTACAGATGGATAGCATCGTTCCACCTGTAGTACTGAGGTCCGTGCCGCCACCAGAGCACCGGCGGCGCGGACCTGACAGTGGCCGGGTGCTCGTACTGAACGCGACTTATGAGCCGATCAACGTGTGCTCGGTGCGTCGTGCGGTGGTGCTGCTGCTGAAGGACAAGGCCGAGCTGCTCGAGCGAGGGCGCTGGGAACTGCACTCGGAGAGTTCCACCGTCGCGCGACCGGTCGTAATCCGGCTCGTCAGCTACGTGCGGGTGCCGCGCGACGCGCACCGGCGCAAGATCACCAGGCGCGCGGTGTTCGCCCGCGACGGCTGGGCCTGTCAGTACTGCGGATCGCGCTCGAATCTGACCGTCGATCACGTGATCCCGCGCTCCAAGGGCGGCAACTCCAGCTGGGAGAACATCGTCGCCTCGTGCGCGCCCTGCAACCGGCGCAAGGGCGACCGGCTGCCGCGCCAGGCCGGAATGCACCCGCGCCGCGCGCCGCGCACCCCACGCGCGGAGATCTTCATCCATGTCGCCTCGCCGACGATCCCGGCGGCGTGGCTGCAGTATCTGCCGCAGGCGGCGTAGAGCTGCCGGGAGGGAGACAGAGCGGAGGCACCCCTCGACAGGATGCCCCCGCAGATACGGCTGTGACTGGAAAGACCGAGGCGACTCGCTGAGCTGCTGCTGCCGGAGGGACCAGGTCCGGCGGTCGTCTCGGGGTGTCCCGGGTTGGATTCCGCCAAGCGGTCCAGCCTCCGACCTAGCGGCCGGTCACCTCCAGGGTCCCGCGAGAACTGTGACTAAGCGTACGGACCACCTCCTTTCTCTGGTCTGGCCAGAGTAGCGAACGGAGATGACGTGCGGAGACTTAATCGTCGTCCGGCGATCCCTCGGACGCAGGGGCATCCGATGGAGGCACGTCACCGGGCGCAGGCGGGGCGGGCGAGACGTGCCCCGGCGGGATCGTCCTCGGTGTCGACGACGACGGCGACGGCGCTGACGAGATCCTCGTCCTTGAGGTTCATCGCGCGCACGCCCGTGGCGGAGCGGCCCTGCTGGGAGATGCCGCCGGCAGCGGTGCGCTGGACCATGCCGCCGACGGAGATGAACACGAGCTCCTGGTGCTCGCGCACGACCAGGGCGCCGGCGAGTCCGCCCTTGCGCTCGGTGAGCTTGATCGTCTTGACGCCTTTGGCGCCGCGGTTGGTCTTGCGGTACTGGCCGATCTGCGTGCGCTTGCCGTAGCCGTTCTCGGTGACGACCAGCAGGTCCATGTCGTCGCGGGCGACGTCCATCGCGATCACCTCGCCGTCGGAGCCGACGTCCATGCCGCGCACGCCGCTCGTGTCGCGCCCCATCGAGCGCGCGTCGGACTCGGCGAAGCGCACCGTCAGCCCGGCCTTGGAGACCATGATGATCTCGTCGTTCGGATCGACCGCGCGCACGGCGAGCAGCTCGTCGTCGTCGCGAATCTTGATCGCGATGATGCCGTCGGCTTTGATCGGTGTGTTGTATGCGAGGAACTCCGTCTTCTTGACGGTGCCGCTGCGGGTGGCGAACACCAGGTACTTCGTCTCTGAGAAGTCACGCGTGGACACCACCGCCTGGATGCGCTCGCCCTCGCGCAGCGGCAGGATGTTCACCAGCGCGCGGCCCTTGGCCGTGCGCGAGGCCTCCGGCAGCTCGTACACCTTGGAGCGATAGACCTTGCCGCGGTTGGAGAAGAACAGCAGGTAGTCGTGGGAGGAGCACACGAACAGATGCTCGATGAAGTCGCCGTCCTTCATGTCCATCCCCGTGACGCCGCGTCCGCCTCGCGCCTGCTGGCGGTAGGTGGCCAGCGGCAGCGACTTGACGTAGCCGCTCTGGGTGATCGTGATGACCATCTGCTGGTCGGCGATCAGGTCCTCGATGTCGATCTCGTCCTCGGAGTGGCTGATCTCGGTGCGCCGCTCGTCGCCGAAGCGCTCGGAGATCTCTGACAGCTCCTCCTTGATGACGGCCATCACGCGGGTCTCGTCGCCGAGGATCGCGCGCAGCTCGGCGATGCGCTCGGTGACGTCGGCGTGCTCCTGTTGGATCGAGTCGGCCTCTAGCGCCGTCAGCTGGGACAGGCGCAGGTCGAGGATCGCACTGGCCTGGATCGCGCTCAGCTCAAACCGGGCGACGAGCTGCTCACGGGCGTCCTCGCGATCGCGCGAGGCGCGGATCAGCTCGATGATCGCGTCGAGGTTGTCCAGGGCTATGAGCAGGCCCAGCAGGATGTGCGCGCGGGCCTCCTTCTCGGCGAGCTCGTGCTTGGTGCGGCGCACGATCACTTCGCGCTGGTGGGCGACGTAGTTGTGGATGACCGCGCGCAGGTTCAGCGTGCGCGGGACGTTGTCGACCAGCGCGACCATGTTCACGCCGAACGTCGACTGCATCGAGGTGTGCTTGTACAGCTTGTTCAGCGCCACCTTGGGAATCACGTCGCGCTTGAGCTCGATCACCAAGCGCATGCCGCGCTTGTCGGACTCGTCGCGCAGGTCGGAGATCTCGGCGATCTTCTTGTCGTGCACGAGGTCGGCGATCTTCTGGATCAGACCGCCCTCGCCGCCCTTCTTGACCATGAACGGCAGCTCGGTGACGACGATCGCCTCCTTGCCCTGACGCAGCGGCTCGACGTGCGCGCGGGCCTGCACGCGTACGCGGCCACGACCGGTCTCGTACGCGTCGCGAATCCCCTGGTGGCCGAGGATGATGCCGCCGGTCGGGAAGTCCGGGCCCTTGACGTGCCTGAGCAGCCCGTCGGTGGTGATCTCGGGATCGTCCATGTAGGCGACGGTCGCCGCCACCACCTCGCGGAGATTGTGCGGCGGGATGTTCGTAGCCATGCCCACGGCGATGCCTGAGGAACCGTTGACGAGCAGGTTCGGAAACCGTGCCGGCAGCACGAGCGGTTCGCGCCGCGACCCGTCGTAGTTGGGCGCGAAGTCGACCGTGTCCATGTCGAGATCGCGCAGCATCTCCGTGGCAATGCGGGCGAGACGGGCCTCGGTGTAGCGCATCGCGGCTGCGGGATCGTCGTCGACCGAGCCGAAGTTCCCTTGGCCGTCGACCAGCTCGTTGCGCATCGAGAACTCCTGCGCCATGCGCACGAGCGTGTCGTAGATCGCGCTGTCGCCGTGGGGGTGATAGTTGCCCATCACCTCGCCGACGATCTTCGCGCACTTGGCATAGGGCCGCGTGGGGCCGAGACCGAGCTCGTTCATCGCGTACAGCACGCGACGGTGCACGGGCTTCAGACCGTCGCGCACGTCGGGCAGGGCGCGCCCGACGATCACCGACATCGCATAGTCGAGGTACGCGGTGCGCATCTCCTCCTCGAGCGCGCGCGGTTCTACGTTCCCGCCACCGATGACGTCAGCGGATGCCATCACTCATACCCCAAGCCGTTTGAAAGACAGCTAACCCGATGAGTGACGTCAGGACCAAGCAGGTCAAGGACGCAGGGAGCGTGGCGTACTACGTACGCGAGCGACCGAGGACGCAGAGATGCGCAGGTCATGACGTCACTCATCACACATCTAGGTTCGCAACCGCCCGTGCGTTGTCCTCGATGAAAGCTCGCCGCGGCTCGACCTGATCGCCCATCAGCATCGAGAAGATGCGGTCGGCGGAAGCGGCGTCCTCGAGCGTGACCTGCGCCAACATGCGCGTCGCCGGCGCCATCGTGGTTTCGCCGAGCTGGTCGGCGTTCATCTCGCCGAGGCCCTTGAAGCGCTGCAGTTTGATGCCCTTCTGCGCGACCGTCATCACTGCCTCGCGCAGCGCCTCGAACGAAGGCGCGGCCTCGCGGGCGTCGCCAAGTCGTACGTCGAATGCGGGCGTACCCGCGAGCTCGACCAGCTGGGCGTGGACGCGGGCGAGCTGGCGGTACTCCTGGGAGTCGAACAGGCTGCGACCGATGCGATGGGTGCGGGCGAAGCCGGTGCTCGTTTCGACCGCCTTCACGCGCAGCTCGGTGGCGTCCACGGAGAGCAGCTCGGTGGCGTGCGTCTCGCCGGTCACTCCCTCGCGCGAGAGCAATGCCACCGCGGCGTCGGGGTCGAGCGCCTGCTCGCCGAGCAGCGAGGACTCCTCCAGGAACTGGACCATGTCGTGGCCATGAACGGCGCGCAGCGAGGAGGCCCAGCCCTCGTACTGCTTGAGCAGGCGGGTGAATCGCTGCCAGCGGGCCTCGGTGAGCTTGAATGGGCTGCCGTGGCGGTCGAACACGTTGAGCTTGTCCCACTTGTCCGACAGCAGGATGTCCTCCAGCTCTGAGTCTTTCTCGATGTAACGCTCGCGTGAGCCCTGCTTGAGCTTGTACAGCGGGGGCTTGGCGATGTAGACGTAGCCGGCCTCGATCAGCTCCTGCATCTCGCGGAACAGCAGCGTCAGCGCGAGCGTGCGGATGTGCGCGCCGTCGACGTCGGCGTCGGTCATCAGGATCACCTTGTGGTAGCGCGCGTTCTCGAGGTTGAACTCGTCACGCACGCCGGTGCCGATCGCCGTGATCAGCGCTTGAATCTCGGTGTTCTGGAGAACCTTGTCGATGCGCGACTTCTCGACGTTGAGGATCTTGCCGCGCAGCGGCAGCACGGCCTGGGTGTTGCGATCGCGGCCCTGCTTGGCCGAGCCTCCGGCGGAGTCGCCCTCGACCACGAACAGCTCGGCCAGCGACGGGTCCTTGATCGAGCAGTCGGCCAGCTTGCCGGGCAGCGTGGAGTTCTCCAGCGCCGACTTGCGCCGGGTCAGGTCGCGGGCCTTGCGCGCGGCCTCACGGGCGCGCTGGGCCTGGACGGACTTCATGATCACCGCGCGCGCCTCGCTCGGGTTCTCCTCGAGGAACTCGCCCAGTCCGGTGTTGACGATCGACTCGACGAAGCCGGCCATGCCGGGGTTGCCGAGCTTGGTCTTCGTCTGACCCTCGAACTGGGGGTCGCGCAGCTTGACGGAGATCACCGCGGTCAGCCCCTCGCGCACGTCCTCGCCTGACAAATTGTCCTCTTTCTCCTTGAGCAGTCCCTTCTCGCGCGCGTAGCGGTTGAGCGTGCGCGTGAGCGCCGAGCGAAAGCCGGACATGTGCGAGCCACCCTCGCGCGTGGCGATGTTGTTGGCGAAGGAGTGAATCGACTCCTGGTAGGAGGAGTTCCACTGCATCGCCACCTCGGCTGCGCCCTCCTCGGACTCGCCGGCGAAGAACACGACCTTGTGGTGGACCGTGTCCTTGTTCTCGTTCAGGTAGGAGACGAAGTCCTCGATGCCACCCTCGTAGCGAAACTCGGCGGAGTGTCCCTCGCCGCGCTCGTCGACGATCGAGATTTGCAGACCGCGCGTCAGGAACGCGGTCTCGCGCAAGCGCTCCTCCAACGTGTGGAAGTCGTAGTCGAGCGTCTCGAAGACGTCGGCGTCCGCCAGGAACGTGATCGTCGTGCCCGTAGACGCGCCGCCGGCGAGCTTCTCGCCCTTGGCCAGCTCCCCCTGGGGAGCGCCGCGCGAGTACTCCTGGGTCCAGGCGTGGCCATCGCGGTGGATCTGCACGAGCAGCCGCTCGGACAGGGCGTTGACGACGGACACGCCCACGCCGTGCAGTCCGCCGGAGACCTTGTAGCCGCCGCCGTCACCGAACTTGCCGCCCGAGTGCAGCACGGTGAGCACGACCTCGACCGCCGGGCGGCCCTCCTTCTCCATGGTCGCAACCGGGATGCCGCGGCCGTTGTCTGAGACGGTGACCGAGTTGTCGGGGTGAATCGTGACGGAGACCTCGGTGCAATAGCCTGCGAGGGCCTCGTCGACGGAGTTGTCCACGACCTCGTAGACGAGGTGATGCAGGCCCATGACGCCGGTCGAGCCGATGTACATGCCGGGGCGCTTGCGGACGGCCTCCAGGCCCTCCAGCACCGTGATGTCCTGCGCGTCGTACCCGGCGTCCACGCCCGCTGAGGTGTTGCTGACGCCCGCGGCGGGGTCCTCCTCGGGGTTGTGTGCGTGGGCGCTGTCGGCAGTAGCCAATCTGATCCTTCGATGACGTGCGAACGCCCCGGAATCCAGGGCGTTCAGATGGTGGTTCGGGGCGGGATGTGCGTGTGTCGAACAATAGCACAATCGACCCTCACACGAACCTTCCCCCCGACATGAAATCCCTGCAAAATGGCCGAAACAGCCGAATCCCAGCGGGAGCAGTCCAGGGGCGGCTCAGCCGCTGCGGCAACGCAGTTGGCGGAGGGTGCCCTCACCGAGCTCGACGTTCAGGCGTCCGATCAGCTCGGACCCCATCAGATCGAGCTCCTGTGCCCACACCGCGGCCTCGCAGATCACCGTGAGCACGCCGTCGCGCTCGGCCGTTGGGCGAGCTGATCCTGCGATCGCCGAGCCGAGCACGCGCTCCCACGCCTCCTGCACGCGCGCAAGCGTGGTCGCCGGCGTGAGATCGGCCGTGAACGCTTCGACTGGCGCCGCGAGGCGGCGGGGGGCGCGCCTGCTCATGCGCAGGCGCTCCGACGAACGATCGCTCCACGCCTCACGCCGCCAACGCCTCCTGAAGAATTGCTCCGGGGCTGACGCGCAGGCGCGTCACGGCCGGGGCCGAGCCGCCCGGGACGTGGGCCAGGTCCGTGGTCGCGATGACGCTCTGCCCCCCTGTGGAGAGCTCGAGCGCGAGCAGCTCGCGACGCTCGGCGTCGAGCTCGCTCATGACGTCGTCGAGCAGCATCAGCGGCATCCGGTCGCGCTCGCGGGCGAGCGCCGCGCGCTCGGCGAGCAGCAGCGCGAGCAGGGCGATCCGCTGCTCGCCCTGGGACCCATACAGGCGCAGCTCGCGCCCGTCGCGCAGGAGCGCCAGCTCGTCTCGGTGCGGCCCGTGGCCGGAGAATCCCCGCTGGAGATCGCTGTCCAGCCGCTCGCGCAGCTCAACCATCAGGGCCTCCTCGTCCAGGGCGCGCGTGCGCGGGCGATACTCCAGGCGCGCCTCGCCGGTCAGGCCAAGCTGGGTGGCTCGCTGGGCGAATGTCTCAGCGAGCAGCGCGACGGCGCGGGCGCGAGTGTCGCGCAGCGCGAGCGCATGCCGGGCGAGCTGCAGATCCCAGGTGGAGATGCTCTCGCGCGCGGCGGCGCCGGAGCGGATGCGCGCGAGCAGCGCGTTGCGCTGGGCCAGCACGCGGGTGTATGCGCGGCGGCCGTCGGCGCGCAGCGGCCAGAATCCCGCCACGACCTGGTCGAGATGGGCACGGCGGACGCCGGGGGCGCCCTTCAGCAGCTCCAGGCGATCGGGCATGAACACGCTCAGCAGCGGACGGTCCTCGACGTCCAGCAGCCGCTCCACGGGCGCGCCGTCGGAGGTCATGTGCTTTGGCTGCCCGGGCTCAAACCCGACGCTCAGCTCGTGGTCGCGAGCGCCATCACTGAGACGCACGGAGACGCGGGCGGCGCCCTGCCCAAAGCGCACCAGCTCGCGCTCGTTGCGCGTCCGCGGCGAGCGCCCGGTGCAGCCGAAGTAGAGCGCCTCCAGCAGATTGGACTTGCCCGCGCCGTTGGGGCCGTGCACAACGGTCAGACCCTGTCCCAAGGACGCCTCGGCGCGGGCGTAGGTGCGGAAGTCGCGCAGCTGAACGCTCAGGACACGCATGCCTCATGAACTCGTGTGAGAGGAGGACGGCAGGACCGCATGCGGTCCTGCCCGGTGGCGTGCATGCACGCCACCGCCGTCGGCGCATGCGCCGACGGAAGACGTGCCGCATGCGGCACGTCTCGCTTCAAGAATTCGATGGCGTTTCCCGGCGTCTGCCCGCGCCTGACGCCCGCCGTCGTCGGCCCACGTGCCACCAGCATGCGGAGCGCCGCCATCGAACGTCAGATCACGACCATCCGCTCGGCAAACCCTCACCGAATTTTGGAATCGAGACACTAGACGTTCAGGCGAATGGGCATGATCAGGTACACGAAGTCGCCCGAGTCCGGTGATTCGATCAGGCCTGGCCGCAGCGGGCTGATCAGCTTCAGCACGAGCTCGTCCGACTCGACGCTTTCCAGCCCATCGCGCAGGAACTCGGGGTTGAACCCGATCTCGAACGGCTCGCCGCTGAACGGAACCGGGATCGTCTCTGAGGCCTCGCCGACGTCGGGGGTCTGCGCCGAGATCGTCAGCTCGCCCTCGCCGAATCCGAGGCGCAGGGGCGTGTTCTTCTGCGCCAGCAAGCTGATGCGGCGAACGACGTCTCCCAGCTCGGTGCTCGCGATGCGCAGCTCGTGCTCGACCGACTCCGGGAGCAGCTGGCGGTAGTTCGGGAACTGGCCGTCGATCAACCGCGAGGACAAGACGAGGTCTCCCAGCTCGAACATCACCTGGTTCTGCCCGACGCTGACCGACAGCGACTCGGCGGTGTCCTGCTGGGCGATGCGAGCGAGCTCCTGCAACGCGCGAGCTGGAATGTTCGCCTCCAGTGCTCCCTGCAGCGGCGTCTGCAGCGCGGACTCCTTGACCGACAGGCGGTAGGAGTCCGTGGCAACCATGCGCAACTGCTGCTCGGAGGCCGACATCAGGATGCCGGTGAGCACAGGTCTGGTCTCATCGCGCGAGGCGGAGCGGGCGACCTGCGACACGGTCTGCACGAATGCCGCCGTGGGCAAGGTGATGCGCGTCTCCGGCGAGGGAGCGGGGAGCGTCGGGAAGTCCTCGGAGCGAAGCGTTCGCAGATGAAACGTGGCGGAGCCGCAGATCAGCTCCACGTCTTGCTCGGCCGTGCGCAACTCCAACGTCAGCCGATCGGCTGGAAGGGTGCGTACGACGTCGAGGAACAAGCGTGCTGGAAGCACCACGGCTCCTGGGCTGCCAACGTCGGCCGACAGCGGGACACGGAGCCCAATTTCGGTGTCAGTGGCCAGCAACTCAGGCTGTGCGTCTGCGGCCGCCGAGATCATCACGCCCGAGAGAGCCTGAACGGCGCTGCGCGTCGAGGCAACCCGCGTCGTGGTTTGCAGTTGAGACAGCAGCTCGGCGGTGGAGAGGGATAGCTTCACTGATGCACCTCGTAGGGAGGATAGAAGTCAGTAGGGACTGTGGACATGTGCTGCTGCTGGATGTTTGGCTTGCTCAGGGAGGAAAGTCGCCACTTGGGGCTGTGCATGAGCATGTGGAGTGTTTCAGGCGGGGCGGTCATGCTGCGGCGCAGTGTGTGGTTCTCCAGCTCTTTGCAGGTCTGCAAGAAGGTTGTCCACAAGCTCGCGCGAAGCGGAGTCCTCGGCGATGCGCGTGGCGGTCCGGCGACACGCGTGCAGGACCGTCGTGTGATCTCGTCCCCCAAACCGCCTGCCGATTGCGGGCAATGACTCGTCGGTCAGCTCTCGCGCGAGATACATGGCGACCTGCCGAGGCCAGGAGATGCGGGCCGTGCGGGAAGGGGAGAGCAGTTCCTCCGGTGTCAGCCCAAACCGCCTGCAAGCCGCCTCGGTGATCTCACGGATTGACGGGGGCCCTTGGCGAGCTGGCGGTTGTGTGGCGGGGTAGAGGCCGTCGAGGACCTCTCGAGTCAGCTCCGCCGTCAGCTGCCGGCCCGTGAGCGAGCTGTATGCGACGACACGTATGAGGGCGCCCTCGATGGCGCGAACGTTGTCGCAGACTCGCTCTGCGATCAGCTCCAGCGGGGTCTCGTCGGCGAGGTCGAGATCGTCGTGCTGCGCGCGCTTGCGCAGGATCGTCATGCGCGTGGCCGGGTCTGGCGGGCGGACGTCTGCCACGAGACCGGACTCGAACCGCTCGCGCAGACGATCCTCGAGCGCCTGCAGGTCGTGCGGCGGTCTGTCGGAGCTGAGCACGATCTGGCGACCGCAGTCATACAGGGCGTTGAACGTGTGGAAGAACTCCTCCTCGGTGCGCGTCTTGCGCTCGAGGAACTGAACGTCGTCGACCAGCAGCACGTCGATGTGGCGAAACCGCGACTTGAAGGCCTCCGTGTTCCGTCCGGACAGGGCGCCCAGGAACTCGTTCGTGAACGCCTCTCCCGTCGTGGCACGCACGGCCAGTCCGGGGTTGTGCGCCAGCAGCAGGTCCGCGATCGAGCTCAGCAGATGGGTCTTGCCCACCCCCGGCGGCCCACAGATGAACAACGGGTTGTAGGCCTGTCCCGGCATCTCCGCGACGGTCAGCGCAGCCGCGTGCGCGAGGCGGTTGCAGTCGCCGAGCACGAACTGGTCGAACGTCAGCTTGGGGTTGGGGAGAGCGTCCGCCGGAGACACGCGCGCCGGCGCGCCGGCGCGCCCTTGGTCCAGGCGCTCCGGTGGCTCTTCTCCTCGCCTGCGGGCGTCCACGCGGGACTTGTGCGCAGGCGTGCCTGTGCCAGCCACGCCTTTACCGGGAACCAGCTCGATGACGGCCTCGTCCCCCATGACGCTTGTCACGCAGGCCTGAATGACGCGCCCAAACCGATCTCCCACCCATCCATGGGCCTGCGCGGGGGCCTCGATCTCCAGATGCCCGTGGGAGAGCTCTCGCACCCTCAGGGGCTCGAGCCAGATGCGATACGTCTCCTCGCCGACGGCGCCCGCAAGCTCGGCCTGCACGCGTGACCATATGTGCTCCAGCTCGGCGCTCACGGCAGCGTCAACCCGCTCCTCCATGGGAGAGTGTGATCGAGACTCTGGACGGAGGGCCCGCGGAGGGCCCGGTCCGGCGACTATATCCGACGACCGCCGACGCTCACTCCGCGGGCCCGCATTTGGCGAGAAAAACTCCACCTCGGACCATCGGTCCTATACTTCTGCGCTGGGCCGTCGCCACCGCGACGGCGTCTGGGCCCTAGCCGGCGTGGAGGAACACGGCGGCGGGCGGAGAACGAGGAACGTGAAGCGCACCTACCAACCAAAGAAGCGCAAGCGCGCCCGCAGCCACGGGTTTCGCGCCCGTATGAGCTCCCGCGCGGGGCGGCTGACGCTCAAGCGCCGCCGCGACAAGGGCCGCAAGCGCCTGTCCGCCTAGGAGCGGGTGCTGAAATGGCTGCGATGGCGGGGTCGCGCGCGACCGGGCCGTGCGGGCGATGAAGGCGCGCACGGCATCCGGCAGTGGACGGCTGTCACGCAGCGCGGAGTTCGAGCGTGTCTACCGGCAGGGCCGTTCGACCGCCAACCGCTACCTGGTGCTCTACACGTTCCCGAACCCCGCTGCACACCGCCCGCGACTCGGGCTGTCGGTGTCGCGCAAGGTGGGAGGCGCGGTCGAGCGCAACCGCGTGAAGCGGCTGCTGCGCGAGGCGTTCGCGCAGGTCGAGCACGAGCTCGTCCCCGAGCAGGACGTCGTCGTCGTCGCTCGTCCGGAGATTCGCGAGCTGGCCGAGCGCGATGGTCTTGATGGGGTGGGCGCTGCCCTCGGCGAGTTGATCGAGCGCGCACGGCTGCGCAGCGGTGACGGATCGAGCGCCGCGGAGGCGACTGTGCTGGAGGGGTCGTGAGCGCGATGACCGCCTCCCCCGCTCCCCGGTCGACACCGAGCGTGCTCACCCGCGCGGCGCGGATGCTCGCCACTGCTCCGATCGTCGTCTATCAGCACGTGATCTCGCCGGCGCTGCCCAGGCGCTGCAAGTACGAGCCGTCGTGCTCACGCTATACGCTCGACGCGATCCGGCGGTACGGCATACTGCGGGGCGTCGTGCTCGCGGCCTGGCGTGTGCTCAGGTGCAACCCCTGGAGCGACGGCGGGTACGATCCCGTGCAGGCCCAGCGAGTGTTCAATGTCCGTGCGCGCGCCGACGGCTGAGCGGGTGCGGGCCGAGCAGCGCCGTCGCCGCGTACGTCGCGCGCGACACCGCCTCGCCTCGAGCGATCACCGACACCACCACCCTCAGACAGCCTCCATCTCGCCCTAGCGCATGCCCATCTTCGCCAACATCATCGAGGAAGCCTTCTCGCCGCTGATCAATCTGTTCGAATCGATCATGGTGTTCATCCACGCGCACCTGGTGGGTGGCAGCTGGGGGCTCGCGATCGTCGGGCTGACGGTCCTGACGAGGGCGGTGCTCGTGCCGCTGACGTTCAAGCAGCTGCGCTCGATGCAGGAAATGCAGCGGATGGCGCCGGAGATCAACAAGCTGAAAGAGAAGTACAAGGACGACAAACAGCGCCAGCAGCAGGAGATCATGAAGTTCTACCAGGAGAACAAAATAAATCCCCTGGCCTCCTGCCTGCCGTTCCTGCTCCAGCTGCCGGTGTTCATCTCGCTGTTCTACATGCTGCGGACCGACCTGAAGTTCGACATCTGCGGCCAGCAGCTGCGCGAATACTACTCGCGAGAACTGCACCGTCCGATCGTCAAGAACAGCCAGATCCCCGAACACGCGGTCAAGGTCATGGGCCATACCGTCAAAGGCCTGACCGAAGTCGGCTGCAACGTCGTCGCACCGGGGTCGGCGAAGTTCCTGTTCATACCCGACATCACCTACAAGGCGACGGGCGCGGTGTTGATCGTGCTGATCGCCGTCTACATCGCCTCGCAGATCGCCTCGACGCTGATGGCGACGGCCACCGCCGACCCCAACCAGCGTCGCATGATGCTGCTGCTGCCGCTGGTCATCGTCGCGTTCCTGTTCCGCTATCCCGCCGGTCTGCTGGTGTACTGGATCACGACCAACGTGTGGACGATCGGACAGCAGTACTTCATCAAACAGCGAATGGGACCGGCCCCCGCCAAGCCCACGGACACAGACGGGGGAGGATCCGCCTCGCCCAACGGCAAGGCAAAGGCCCCGCCGAAGGCCGCGCTCGCCGGGGCTGCCGCAGGCGGCGTGAGCAGCAGCGCCAGTCCGCCGCCCCCTCCCCGTAGGAAGAAGAAGCGCTCGGGCAGGCGGCGATGAGCGGCTCGGATCAGAGCGCGGACGGCGTGGACGAGGGTGAGGACGAGCCCGCGGAGCTGCTTGAAGACCTGCTCGTTGAGATCGCCGACGGTCTCGACCTCGACGTGGAGATCGACGTGCAGGAGAGTGCCGGCCTGCTGAAGGGCAGCCTGCGCGGCGACGAGGTCGGTCTGTTCATCGGCCGCCGCGGGCAGACGATCGACGCCGTTCAGCACCTCGCGCAGCGGATCGTCTTCCATGAGGGCCCTTCCGACGTGCGGGTCGTGATCGACGCGGACGGCTATCGGGAGCGGCGCGCCGAGACGCTGCGTGCCGATGCCGATGAAGCCGCGGAGGAGACGTTGCGCTCCGGACAGCCGGTGGAGATGGATCCGATGCCGGCCTCAGAGCGACGGGTCGTCCATGAGCACCTGCGCGACCGCGGCGACGTGGAGACGCACAGCGAGGGCGAGGAGCCCGAGCGGCGGCTGGTGGTCTCCCCGCTCAACGACTAAGAGCCCGTAACGCAGGGCCAGACGTACGGCGTTTCACGTTTTTCTCCCCGGTGAAACAATGTGTTCATGGACGAGTCGCAAAGCCGCGAGCTTACGGACGTCGAGAGGGGGCTCGTTACGGGCCTGCTCATCGGCGAGGGGCACTTCGGTGGGGATGGGAAGCGGCCACAGATCACCCTCAAGATGCATGTCAGGCACGAGGCGATCTTTCGCTGGCTGGGAGAGCTGTTCCCACGCGCCCGCCTGTACGGTCCCTATCACCACGGCGGGCGTTCCTACTACCAGTGGATGGCCCGTGGCGCGGTGCTGGCCGAGGACGTGTTGCCGGTCGTGGAGAGCGTGTTGAACGACCGGATCGACACGCATGTCGGTGCTCGCATCCGCGATATGAGAGCCAAGTATCCCGACTTCTTCGCACGTCGTGAGCGACCCACGGAACGCCGGGTCCAGATGCTGGCGCGCCAGTATGGGCTGCCACCTCGCGCGCATGTCCAGATGACAGCGATCCTCGAGACCCTCACTGCGGATGAGCGGGCACCGACGACCGTGCGTGACCCCGAGGAGGCCATGGACGTACATCTCGCCGACTCACTGGTGGCGCTCGAAGTCGACCGCCTCCGATCGGCAAGGCGAATCGCCGACCTCGGTGCAGGCGCCGGCTTCCCAGGGCTGCCGCTGGCGGTTGCGTTGCCGGCGAGCGAAGTGCGGCTGGTGGAGAGCCAGTCGAAGAAGTGTCAGTTTCTGCGCCGAGCGATCGCGGCGGCAGGGGTCGACAACGCCGCCGTGGCCGAGTGCAGGGCAGAGGAGTGGTCCGAGGGTCTGGGCGCGCACGACGCAGTGATCGCACGAGCGCTCGCGCCTGCACCTGTGGTGCTGGAGTATGCGGCGCCGCTGCTCGAACGCGGGGGCGTTCTCGTGGACTGGCGCGGGCGGCGCGACTCCGCTCAGGAGGCGCAGGCGACCTGCGCGGCTGAGCAGTTGGGCATGCGCCTGCTCGAGATACGCCGCACCGAGCCATACGAGGGGGCGCGCGCCCACCATCTGCACGTTTTCGAAAAGGTCGCTGAGACCCCTTCGCGCTTTCCCCGCCGGGCGGGCGTCGCCCGCAAGCGCCCGCTTGGTTGCTGATAGCTTGCGCTCGGTGGGCACGATTTACGCGATCGCCAACCAGAAGGGCGGCGTCGGCAAGACGACGACCGCGGTGAACGTCGCCGCGTGCATCGCCGAGGCCGGGTGTCGGACGCTCCTGGTCGACGTCGATCCGCAGGCGAACGCAACGGTGGGCCTTGGCGTCGCCCGCACGCAGTCGCCCGGGCTGTACGAGGTGCTGACGGGCGAGGCGACGGCGGCCGAGTCGCTGACGGAGGGAAGCGTACACGGCCTGCAAGTGCTCCCGGCCGGTGCCGGCCTGGCCGGAGCCAACGTCGAGCTGCCCCGTATCGAAGGGTTCGAGCAGCGCCTGCGCGAGCGCCTGGAGCCCCTGCGCGAGCAGTTCGAGTACATCCTGCTGGACTGCCCTCCCTCGCTCGGGCCGTTGACGGTGAGCGCACTCGTCGCAGCCGATCGGGTGATCGTGCCGGTGCAGACCGAGTACTTCGCCTTGGAGGGGCTCGCGGGTCTGCTCGACACGCTCGCGCTGGTCAGGCGCGAGCTGAACCCGCGCCTGACGGTGGCGGGCATGCTGCTGACGATGCACGACTCGCGCACGCGACTGGGACGAGACGTCGAGCGCGAAGTGCGCCAGCACTTCCCAGACCTCGTGTTCGAGACCGTGATCCCTCGCAACGTGCGCGTGGGCGAGGCGCCGAGCTATGGTCTGCCCGTGACCCATCACGACCCGCACAGCGCGGGTGCGGAGGCATATTTCGAGCTGGCCAAGGAGGTGGCTGCCCGTGGCTGAGCGGTCCGTTGATCACGCCCTCGCGGCGTCATCGGCCCGGAGCCGTGCCGAGCACTGTCCCCGGGCCTCTTCCTTGCGAGTTCGCGCCAACGGACCGCTCAGAGGCGTAGTTGGGATAACCCGATGACTCCACCGAAACGAGGGATGGGACGAGGTCTCGACGCGATCCTCTCGGTCTCGACCGAGGGAGCCGTGACGCGCGATCAGGAATTGCGCGAGCTGCCGATCGAGCTGATCGCGCCCAGTCCCACACAGCCCCGCAGGCGCTTCGACCAGGACGCTCTGCAGGCGCTCGCGGGATCACTTGGCGAGCGAGGAGTGCTGCAGCCGGTGCTCGTGCGCCCCAGGCCCGGCGGCACTTACGAGCTCGTCGCCGGCGAGCGGCGCTGGCGCGCAGCGCAGATCGCGGGCCTCACCGCGATCCCAGCGCTCGTGCGCCCGCGCGATGACGCCGAAGCGCTTGAGCTGGCGTTGATCGAGAACATGGCCCGCGAGGATCTCAGCCCGATCGAGGAGGCCCGCGCCTGCGCGGCGCTCGTAGAGGAGCTTGGGCTCACCCGGGAGGAGGTCGGTCGACGTGTTGGCCGCGGTCGCGTGGCGGTCAGCAACCTCGTTCGGCTGTTGGATCTCCCCGACGAGGTGATCGAGCTGCTGCAGGATGGCGCTCTGAGCGAGGGCCACGGCCGGGCGCTGCTGCTGGCGGAGGATCACGGAGCGCGTGCCCGGCTGGCGCGCACGGCGGTGCAGGAGGGGTGGTCGGTCAGGACGGTCGAAGCGCGCGCGCGGGAGACCAACCCGGGCGCCGGGGCGAGACAGCGGAGAGCCGACAAGGCAGGACGAGCCGCACGGGACGTGCACCCAGACCAGGAGCAGGCGGCAAGAGAGATCGCCGACGCGCTCGGGGCTGCGCTGGGCGTGGAGGTGCAGGTCAAGCCGACACGCGACGGCGGATATCGCGCGGAGATGGGGTTCGTCACGCCCGAGGAGGCGCTCGAGCTGGCGCTTCGCTTGCGCCCCCGGACGGTTGTGTAGGCGTTTGCCGCTCTCCGCCGTGTGATTCGTGCGTTCAGACCGGCGTTTGTGCGATTGCCCAGACGGCGACGACCGCTAGAATCCGCCGCCCGCGGGCGATTAGCTCAGTTGGTTAGAGCGCTTCTCTGATAAGGAAGAGGTCCCAGGTTCGAGTCCTGGATCGCCCATCGCCACCGTAACGCGGCTCAATGGGACTGCACTTCGAAATCTCCCGGCACTTCCTCGACGAACCGGGCCAGCGCGCCGGGTTCGTGGTGCTGGGGGCGTTCCTCGCCTCGTTCCTGTTCATCCGCACGAGCGCCCGCCTGATCCGCAGCCCTCGCGTGACCTGGTGGCCCGGGAGCGTCGAAACCAAAGGCGGGCTGCACATCCATCACCTCGTGTGGGGCATCGTGCTGATCCTCAGCGCCGGCTTCCTCAGCTTCGCCCTCGAACCCGGCAGTCCCTGGAACGAGATCTTCGCGGCCCTCTTCGGTGTCGGCGCCGGGCTCACCCTCGACGAGTTCGCGCTGTGGGTGCGCCTGGAAGACGTCTACTGGGCACAGGAGGGCCGCGCCTCGCTCGACGCCGTTGTGATCGCCACGCTGCTCGGCGGTCTCATCGTCCTCGGCCTCGCGCCCTTCGACCTCGCCAACCAGTCCTCGGCCGTCTCCTCGCTCGTGCTCGTCATCGCCGTCGACCTGCTGCTGTGCACGCTCGCGATCCTCAAGGGCAAGCCGATCCTCGGGCTGCTCG
The DNA here is from genome assembly GCA_963744245.1 of uncultured Solirubrobacterales bacterium. GTDB lineage: Bacteria > Actinomycetota > Thermoleophilia > Solirubrobacterales > Solirubrobacteraceae > Palsa-744. Next base: position 819,091 of record CAVUST010000001.1, on the reverse strand, counting down.
GGCTCTTCATTCCCTTCGCCTCCCTCGCCGGCACCATCCGCCTGGCCTCCCCCACCTCCCCCTGGGCCCGTCGCCTCTACCCGGCCGACGGCCACAAGCTGGCGCGCTCGCAGGCGCGCTTCGAGCGCATACGCGCGCGCCGTCGCCGCGCGCTCGACGCGATCGGCGGCGCTCCCAGCCTGCCTGCCGCGAGTGTTGCCGACACCACGCCTACGAGCGACTCCCAAGACGCCTGACCGCCTGACAGGCTGTCGCTCACAAGCGAGTACAACGTACGACGTGCCCTCCCAAGCCCTAGCCCTGGCGCTGGCCGCCTCCGTCTACCCGCCCGCCGTCGCGGCCGTGATCGCGCTCGGCCGCGGCGCCGAGGTCCGCTCTCGCGTCTTCGCCTTCGTGCTCGCCGCCGGCCTCGTCACCTACGCCGTCGGCGCCCTCATCCTCTACGCGCTCGTCGAACTCGGCGCGACCGGCTCCCACCACCTCACCCCCGGCGCCGCCGTCGACGTCGCGCTCGGCGTGTTGCTTATGCTCCTCGCCCTGCGCCTGCACCGTAAGCGTCCCGATCCCGCGGCGGCCGTCCCCACCGCGAGCGCCACGTCCTCCAAAATCGAGCGCTACCTGGAGAGCCGGCGGCTGGCGTTCGTGCTCGGCATCGTCCTCTACGTCCTCCCCTCCCCGATCTACATCGGCGCCGTCAAGGCGATCGCCGACGCCAACCTCTCAACCAGCGGCGAGCTCGCCTCGCTGGTGGGCGTCGTCGCGGTGATGCTGTGGATGATCGAGCTGCCGATGCTGATGCTGCTCGTCGTCCCCGACCGCGCCGCCGGCGCGCTCGAACGCATCAACCTGTGGTTCGCTCGCAACGGCCGCTCGCTCGCGATCGTCGCGGCCGCCGGGGTCGGCGTCTACTTGATCGTCAAGGGCCTGCACCAGCTGATCGGATGAACTCTGCTATGGCCCAACAGCGGGCCCAGCCTCCGTGTCAGCCTGCGCCCCGCCATGGCGCTTGGCGTGCCGCCGAGCCTTGCGCTCAGCCGATTTTTCGGAGGTCTTCTGGCGCGCCTCGGTGTAGGACTGCGTGACGAGCGTCTTGCCGCCCGTCCAGCCAAACGCCCGCACGAGCACCACGATCGCGAACAGGATGCTCCAGCTGGTGACCACGAGCTGCTGCGCCACCGAGTAGGCCGTTGCGTTCGAGGCGCTCGTGATGCCTTTCAGCGACACCACGTTGAACGCCTGCGTGACGCCCGCGCCGCCCGGGGTCACCGCGGTCATGTTCGCGATCGAGTTCCCCGCCACCACGCGCATAATCGTGTGGAAGCTCACCGGGATGCTGTACGCGCCCAGGAACACCGCGATGATGCCCAGGCCCGCGAGCCAGCTGATCGCCTGCGGCAGCACCACCCGCCCGAGAAACGCGCGGGGATGCACGACGATCCCCCCGCCGACCTTCGCCTCTTCCCACCACTCGGCGATTCGCTCGCGCAGCGCCTGCGCCACCAGGAACAGGATCGTCGCGACGCCCACCACCAGCAGCGCCGTGGCCCAGGGATGTTCGCTGATGAATCCCAGCTGCAGGTCGAACGACCCGCCGACGGTCAGGAACAGATACACGTAACACGCCGTGCCGATCAGCGTGAAGAAGATCTTCTCCACCGCCATCGCCCCCAGCACGCCGGCGAACGCGGCGCCCGCGATGATCGTCGTGAACATCAGCAGCATCGCAAACGTCCCCAAATTCGCGGGCAGCACCCAGTTCAAGGCCACCGCCGCGGCGTAGCACGCCAGCACCTGCACGAACCGCACGCCCGCATCCGGGTAGGCGTAGCGCAGGATCGAGTACCATGAGGTCCCCACCATCGTCGTCTGCAGCGTGATCAGCACGAGCGCCCCTAGCAGGCTCGCGAGCGGGATCGTCGTGATCGTGTCCCAGATGTGCCTGAACCACGCTTCGACGTTCCAGCCGAACAACGTCGCGGCGGCGCCGATCACGACCAGCACCAGTGCGCCGATCAGGAGTCGTCTCACGGGCACGCGCTTTGAGGGGGGCGGTGCCGGCCGATCGCCGATCGGCGGGACGGCTGTGTCGCTGCTCTGCATGTACGCTCCCACATGCTTAGATTAGGCTCTCAGCAGCTGGTTCGATTCCAGACGCATCGCGCGCCCGTAGCTCAGTGGTCAACGGTTCTCTTCGGGGAGCCAAAGAGCAGCGGTCTTTCAAGCCGCAGGCCGCGGGTTCGATTCCCGCCGGGCGCACTATTTGAAGGGGCCTCAAATCCGGGGTGTCTTGGGGTCGGGGCGGTGGCCGGCGCCGGTCTGCGGTCTTTGGGCAGCACGCTTGGGCAACGCATGGGCGGCGTCCGGCCTCACCCCTCCGCGATCGCTCGCCAAGCGGCCTGCGCGCCCATGAAGGGCGCGAGCGCGATGTAGACGACGTGGTCGGCCAGCTCGGGCAGGCGCCGCGAGCGCCCGCGCAGGACGTAGTCGTGGAGCAGCTCGAACACGCCCCCGACGATCGCCTCCCCCACGACCGGGGAGGGCAACAGCGAGGGTGCGTCCCGCGCCGTGCGCAGATCGAGCAGCCCGGCGTAGAAGTCGTTGGCCTGATATGCGCGCTGGGCCATGTGCGGGTAGGCGACCATCACGTCCACGCACGCCAGGTGCGCGTAGGAGGGCTCGCAGGCGAGCAGCTCCAGCAGTGCCGCCGCGCCCGCGCGCACGGCGCCGATCCAGCTCTTCTGGCGGGCGAGCGTCTGGTTGATGACCGCCATCGCCCGCGCGTGGCCGGTCTCGTAGGTGGCGACGAACGCGTCTTCCTTGCCGGCGAAGTGCGCGTAGAAGGTCTGCAGCGACACCGCCGCCTCGGTGGCGACCTCGTCCAGGCTCAGCGCCGGGTAGCCGCCGGTCGCCGTGAGGTTGGCGATCGCGTCGAATATCCGCTCGCGCTGGTTGTGGGTGACGAACCCGCGCGGCAGGTTGTGCTCGCCGCGCGGCAGCCCGCGCTCTCCCGACAGGGGCCGCGCGGAGAGCGTGCCCGGCGCCCGCCCACCGAGCTGCGCGCCCACCGCGCTCGCACGGCGCGCACGCGGGCGCAGCGGCAGCCCCTCCGGGGACGGGTGGTAGCAGGCGATCCACGCGAGCAGGTCGGGCACGAGTGCGGCCAGGTCCGCCCGCAGCGACTTGCTGGAGCGGGCGCGCTCGACGCGGGTGTACAGGATCCTGCGCACGGCCCCGACGATCGCCCTGGCCACCGGATCGGGCACCGTGCCCGGACCGTCGGCCCGCGCGAACCCCGCGACGATGTGGCGCTGCAGGCGCTCGGCTCCGTCTGCCCACCGCTGCACGCCGATCGGGCCGGCCGCGCCCATCTCCACGCACACCAGCCGCGCCGCATCGGGTCGGTCGCCGGCCGCGTCGAACAGGGTGCGGACGAACGTCTCGAGCTGCTCCTCCCAGCTTGCGGCGGGATCGTGGGACTCGCGCAGGCGCCGTCCCAGCCGCTCGATCACCGTGTCGTAGGTGGCCAGCAGGCACTCGTCCTTGTTGTGGAAGTGCTCGTAGAAGCTGCGCCTGGAGATGCGCGCGCGCGCGACCAGCTCGGAGATGGTGGTCGCGACGTAGCCATGCTCGTCCACGCATTCGACCATCGCCTTGTACAGCCGCTCGCGCTGATGTCGGGCGACTTGCTCGCGGGGAAGCGCCTGCGGGCCGCGCGGCAGCGCGGGACGGGGTGAGCGACCGTCGGCATCCGCGTCCGGACCGCTCGCGCGGTGCCCCCTTGCCGTGCGCTTCTTCGCGTCCTGCGCCTTTGCGGCGCCGGCCTTCGAGCTTGCCCGGCCCGCTCCGGGGCTCTTCGCGCCCGGCAGGGGCCCACGGTCTGCTCGATCCCTTCCAGTAGCTCCCACGTAATCCTCTTCCTCGTGTGACCGCACTTGACAGACTAACGTGCCTTGAGGTTGACAGACTGAGTAAAACATGGTTTATATGTCGGGAGCAAGAAAGAACCTGCGCACCGTCGGGGAGCTTTGGCTAGGGTGGCGTGCGGGGTCAAAATCGATTTGGGGGCCTGGGTATGGGTCGATGGTCAAGCAGGAGGCTGGGGCCGGATAGGAGGGAGAGAGGGTGTGTCGCGGGATGGGTGGGTCTGCTCCCATTCTGTAGGCGCCGTACTATTAGTTGGGACGTTCCGTCCCGTTGCAGGGATCTCTGTTGGCCGATTCGGCCCACGAGCCGCGCGCGGGGCGCCGCCGCCTACGGGCGGGGGCCGTGCACGTGCCGGAGCGAGCAGAGAGAGGGAGGGAGAGAGAGGGGTAGGTAGACAGATGAGACAGCTGACATGCGAGGAGCAGCGGATGCTTCGCTCGCTCCACCAACGATGGCCGTACCGCCGCTCGCACTGCCGTCATGACCTGCACTGGCTCGTGCGCGTGCGCCCGCGCAGGCGCTGGTGCGCGTCCGGGCGAGTGCACTCGGTGGCCTGCCTGCCGGCGTATCGCCGCCGGCCGTACGCCGGGTAGGACGGGGACGGCGAGGCCGGCGATCCTGGAGGCGGCGTCGGCGCGGCGCAGCCTCTAGGATCGGACCGTGCCCGCAACTGAGACGGAGATGCAGCGGCTCTCGATCGACACGATCCGCGGACTGGCGATGGACGCGGTCCAGAAAGCCGACTCCGGGCACCCCGGCACGGCGATGGCGCTGGCGCCGCTGGCCTACACCCTGTTCGAGCGCTTTCTCAACGCGAACCCGCGGGACCCGCAGTGGCCCGAGCGCGACCGGTTCGTGCTCAGCTCCGGGCACGCGTGCGTGCTGCAGTACTCGCTGCTGCACCTCACCGGCTACGAGCTGAGCCTCGATGACCTCCGCCAGTTCCGCCAGTGGGGCTCGCGCACTCCCGGGCACCCCGAGCGCGGGCACACGCCGGGCATCGAGATCACCACCGGCCCGCTCGGCCAGGGCTTCGCCAACGCCGTCGGCATGGCGATCGCCGAGCGCTTCCTCGCCGAGCGCTTCAACCGGCCCGGCAGCGAGATCGTCGACCACCACACGTATGCGATCTGCTCCGACGGCGATCTGATGGAGGGGATCAGCCAGGAGGCGGCCTCGATCGCCGGGCACTTCGGCCTGGGCAAGCTGATCGTCTGCTACGACGACAACCGCATCACGATCGACGGCAGCACCGCGATCTCCTTCGACGGCGAGAACCACGTGGAGCGCATGGCCGCAGACGGCTGGCACGTGCAGCGGGTGTCCGACGCCGAGGACGTCGACGCGCTCACCGCCGCGCTGAGCGCCGCGCGCGATGAACCCGAGCGGCCGTCGTTCATCGCGATCCGCTCGCACATCGCCTATCCGGCGCCGAACGCGGTCGACACCGCCGCCGCGCACGGCTCGGCGCTGGGCGAGGCGGAGGTGCGCGCCGCCAAGGTCGCGATGGGCTGGGACGACCCCGAGCGCAGCTTCTGGGTGGACGCGCGCGTCGGCGAGCACATGTCGCTCGTGGACGCCGGCGCGCGCGCGCAGGCGCAGTGGCAGGAGCGCTTCGAGGAGTGGCGGCAGGCGCTTCCAGAGCTCGCCGCCGACTGGGATCTGGCGTGGAACGGCAGCGGCCTGCGCGCGGGCTGGCGCGAGGCATTGCCGACCTTCCAGCCCGGCGAGAAGCTCGCCACGCGCGCGGCCGGCCAGAAGACGATGGCGGCGTTCTCCGAATACGCGCCGACGACGATCGGCGGCGCCGCCGATCTGGTGGAGTCGACCAAGACGGTGTTCGCGGGCGCCGGCGAGTTCTCCCGGCCGCATTCAGGGCGCAACGTGCCGTTTGGCATCCGCGAGCACGCGATGGGCGCGATCGTCAACGGCGCCGCCGCGCACGGCGGGATCGTCAAGCCGTACGGCTCGACGTTCCTGATGTTCTCCGACTACATGCGCGGGTCGGTGCGGCTGTCGGCGCTGATGGGACTGCCGGTCGTATGGGTGTGGACGCACGACTCGGTCGGTCTCGGCGAGGATGGGCCGACGCACCAGCCGGTCGAGCACTACGCGTCGCTGCGCGCGATCCCCGAGCTGTGGGTGATTCGCCCGGCCGACGCGAACGAGACCGCGCAGGCGTGGCGGGTCGCGCTGGAGCGCACGGACGGCCCGGTGGCGCTGCTGCTCTCCCGGCAGGGCATTCCCGTGCTCGACCGCGAGCGCGAGGGGCTCGGGCAGGCGAGCGAGCTCGAGCGCGGCGGCTATGTGCTGTGGGACTCGATGCCCCCCGGCGAGGGCGAGCCCGAGCTGATCCTGATCTCCACCGGCGCCGAGGTCCCTCTGACGCTCCAGGCCGCGCGCGCTCTCGCCGCGGAGGGGACGCGCACGCGGGTCGTGTCGATGCCGTGCATGGAGCTGTTCGAAGCCCAGCTGGCCGAGTATCGCGAGCAGGTGCTGCCCCCGAGCGTCGGCCCTCGCCTGGCGGTCGAGCCGGGAGTGAGCCTGAGCTGGTGGCGGTGGGTGGGCGATCGCGGCGGCGTGCTCGGGGTCGATCGCTTCGGTGCGAGCGCTCCCGGAGCGAAGGTGCTCGAAGAGCTCGGGTTCACCGTCGAGAACATCGCAGCGCGCGCGCGCGCGCTGCTCGACAAGGCACAGGAGGCAAGCCGATGAGCGAGACGCCGTTGCGCAAGCTGTCGGAGCTGGGGCAGAGCGTGTGGATCGACTCGCTCTCGCGCGCCTCGATCAGGGGCGGGCATCTGCAGAGCTTGATCGACGAGAGCTCGGTCGTCGGGGCGACGTCGAATCCGACGATCTTCCAGACGGCGATGGCTGAAGGCGACGCCTACGACGAGCAGATACGCGAGCTCGCCAACCGCGACTCCAACGACGCGTTCTGGGCGCTGGCCGTGCGCGACATCAAGGACGCGTGTGACGTGTTCAGGGGAGTGTTCGACGCGACGGGCGGGCGCGACGGGTACGTCTCGCTGGAGGTCGATCCGACGCTGGCATACGAGACGCTGCGGACCTTCCGCGAGGCGATCAACCTGCACGAGACGGTGGACAGGCCGAACCTGCTCGTAAAGATCCCTGCGACCAAGCCCGGGCTGGCGGCGATCGAGGACGTGATCGCGCAGGGCCGCTCGATCAACGTGACGCTGATCTTCTCCCTGCGCCGCTACGCGGAGGTCGCCGAGTCCTACGTCCGCGGGATCGAGCGGCTCGTCGCCGCCGGGGGCGACCCGGGCAAGGTGGCCTCGGTGGCGAGCTTCTTCGTCTCGCGCATCGACACCGAGGCCGACCGCCGGCTGGATGAGATCGGCGGGCACGACGAGCTCAAGGGCAAGCTGGCCGTCGCCAACGCGCGGCTCGCCTACGAGCACTGCAAGGCGGTGTTCGCCGGGCCGCGCTGGGAGTTCCTGGCCGGCAAGGGCGCAACGCCCCAGCGCGTGCTGTGGGCGTCGACCTCGGTGAAGAACCCGGCCTATGCGGACACGCTCTACGTGGACGAGCTGATCGGGCCGGACACCGTCAACACGATGCCCCAGCAGACGATCGACGCCTATCAGGACCACGGTGACCCGCAGTCGCGGCTGGAGCAGGATCTCCAGGAGGCGCACGCCCTCCTGGAGCAACTGGCCGCAGCGGGCGTCAGCTACGAGGACGTCACCGACACATGTGAGCGCGAGGGTGTCGCCAAATTCTCCGCCTCCTTCGCCGAGCTGCTGGACGGACTGCGCGGCAAGCAGGCCTCACTCGCATCCGCCTGAGGGGTGCGACCGGCGGCGGGCTTTTGGGGGAAACCCACAGCCGGTCCAACTGCCGCCGCTGTCGGCGCCGGTTACCGCACCTGCCGGCTATGCGGGAGCAGACACACGTCCCCGCCGAACCCCGCCTAGGAGTAGGGAATCGGGATCAGCACCACGATCCGCAGCGGACCGGACGGGAACGCCTCGGCGTGGAGCGTGTACACGCGGAACGTGCGCCCGCGGTAGTGGTATGAGCCGCTCGAGGGAACGGCGCCCGGCGCCGGGCCGAGGCTGTTCTTGACCAGCTGCGGGTGGGCGGGACTCATGTACATCAACACGTCCAGCCCCGCCAGCCGTCCCGCCAGCCGCTTGTAGCCCTCGTCGTCCTGGATCGACAGCTCGATGCTGCCGATCTGCCGGCCGTTCAGGCGCAGCGGCGCGCGCACGGGCGCGAGCACGTACGGGCCGCCGACGTCCGTCAGCAGCCGCCCGCCCGCGCTGACCCGCAGGCGCACGACGTGCTCGTGCAGCAGATGTTCGACCGCCCGCCTGCTCGCGACCGGATCGCGCGCTGCGACCGCGCGCAGCAATGGCCGATACTGCTGCACGCGGCGGACCTGCGTGAGCGCGTGGGCTCCCCCCTCGCTCGTGTAGATGAGGCGCGCGACGCGGCTGAGCGTGTTGACGAGCGTGTCCTGCGACGTCGCTGCGCACAGCGGCGCGATTGAGTGAATCGACTTCAACAGGTACACGCGCAGCTGTCCCGCCGGGTACATGGCAGCGGGGAACGAGGTGTAGGCATAGGCGGTTCCCTTCACGGTGACGACGCCCTGGGCGGGCGGTTCGCCCGGTCCCAGCGCGAACGAGCCGGCGATGCTCCGCCCGTTCTCGCGCAGCGCAGTCACGCCCTCGGCGATCCCGTTCGCCTCGTCCACGAACCCGGTGTCGGCCCACACGCTGGCTACGAACGTGCCGATCGGAGCGCCGCTCGTGCCCACGATCGTGCCGTGCAGAGGCGCCAGCGCGCCGGGAGAGCCGACGTCGACGAGCACCTGACCACCGCCTTTGGCGGCGGTGCCCCCGCGCAACACCCGCAGATTCGTCATGTGCCCGGTCGCGATCAGCGCCTGCGCCGCCCCGCGCGCGGCCTGGGGATCGTCGCGTTCGACGGCCTCGCGCAGGGGGATGGAGCGTGTGATGAAGCTCAACGCCGATCCGGTGCGTTCGCTCGCGACGCCCTCGCGGTAGACGCGCATGGCGACGTCCCCGAGCGCGCCGAGCACCGCCGTCGAGCAGGCGCCCGGGACGGCCTGCGCCGGGGGATCGGCGCTCGCACGCGCGCTGAGACCGCCCCGCACGCTGGATCCGCAACCGGCCAGCGCGGCGAGGATCGCGCAGGCGATCGCCACGCGGGAGGCTGTTGAGGGCTTGCCCACGCGCGGAACCATCGACTGACATCCTAAGGTTTTGTTTAACGAGGAGTGAGACTGCTCCCATCCCTCGCTCCGCGCCTGCACCGCCTGCACACGGGCATCTGTGTGGCATGACCGGCGATGAGGGCCGTAGCCGAGCGCGCGGGGAAGTCCGCTAGGGTCCTCGCGAATGCCGAGCGCTCTGATCACCGGCGCCTCCACCGGCATCGGTCGCGCCACCACGCTGCGCTTGGCCGCATCCGGCTGGACTGTGCTCGCGGGTGTGCGCGACGAGACCGCCGGGGAGCGTCTGCTCGCCGACTTCGCCGCCGGCGTCGGCGGTGGCGAGGTCAGCCCGCCCGCCCACGGCCGGGTAGTGCCGCTCGCGCTGGACGTGACCGACGCCGCGCAGATCGCCGCCGCCGCCGAGCTCGTGCGCGAGCAGACCGGCGCCGGATCATCCGCGGGAGGACTCGACGCGCTCGTCAACAACGCGGGCATCGGTGTCGGCGGACCGCTGGAGCTGGTCTCCCCCGAGGACTTGCGGATGCAGTTCGAGGTCAACGTGTTCGGCCAGGTGGCGGTCACTCGGGCGCTGCTCCCGGCCCTGCGCACAGCGCGCGGGCGGATCGTGCTCGTCTCCTCCATCGGCGGTCGGGTCGCCGTGCCGTTCAACGGGCCTTACGCGGCGTCCAAGCACGCGATCGAGGCGCTCGGCGATGCGCTGCGCGGAGAGCTTCACAGCTCGAACGTCGACGTCTGTCTGGTCGAGCCGGGGTCGGTGAAAACACCGATCTGGGGCAAGGCGCGGGACACCGCGGACGGGCTGGAGATCCCGCCGGAGCTGCAGGAGGAGTATGGGCGCGTGCCGGCGGCGTTCGCCAAGGTCCTCACCGACACCGAGCGCCGCGGCGTCGCGCCCGAGCAGGTGGCCGCGACGATCGAGCGGGCGCTCACCGCGCGCCGTCCGCGCGCCCGCTACCTCGTCGGGCGCGACGCCCGCGGCATGGTCCTCGCCCACGCGCTGCTGCCCTCCGGCGCATTCGACCGCGTGCTGCGCCGCGTGCTCGGCGTCTGATCGGATCCGACGGCGTCGGTCGCGCGTCCCCTCGGGCCAGTCCCCTCGCACCAGTCCCTCGCACATGCTCCCTTTAACGCTCGCCGCTACCGTTAGTCGAGAGTGGACATGGGGGAGAGGACGACCACGCTCGTGCGCCGCCTGCGCTTCTCCGCAGGCGATCGTCCCGTGCCCGCGTTCGAGCACGTTCCGACTCCGCCCTCCGAACGCGGCCATTGGCTGCTGGCGGGAACGGTCGCCGCGCTCGGCGTCGCGGTGCTCGTGGCTGTCCTGACGGGGCTCGTAGGACGCTCGACGAGCACTCCGATCGCGCCGCCGGCGGTGCTGTTCGCGGCTGCCACGCCTGCTCCCGAGGCCGGCCCCGCGGGTGCCCCCGTGACCCCCGCGCGGGCGGCGATCGTTGCCCAAGCACCCGCCCGGACGCAGTCGCCGGCGCGCTTGGAAAGCCCGCTGCAGACGCGCGTGTCGACGCGTTGGATGGAAGGGTTCTACCCGATCTACTCCGTCGCCCAGACCACGTTCGGCGTCAACTGGCTGCTGATCGCCTCGATCCACGAGCAGGAGTCGGCGTTCTCGACTGCCCCCTCCACCTATCATGGCCTCAACTTCGCCGGCTGCTGCGGCGGCCCGATGCAGTTCAACGTGACGAATGGGTCCCGCCCGGGCAGAGGATCGACGTGGGATCTCGTCAGCGACTCCTACCGCTATGGAGTGCGCCCGGCGGTGTATGACCACCCGACCGCGCGCCACCCCTCGATCTACGACGACTTCGACGCGATCATGGCGGCCGCGCACCTGCTGTCCGCGGATGGCGCCACGCTCGCGCTCGAACAGGGCGCGTGGAACGCGGCGTACGACTACTACGGCCACGACGCCGCCGGCGTGGCCTACGCCGATCAGGTGCTGGCGCGCGCGATCGACTGGTCGCAGCATGGGTTCTGCGCGAGCTGCGCCACCGAACCGGCGATGGTCGCGGCCGTCCACGCCGCCTATGGCGCGCCCGTGCTGGCGGCGCTGACGCCTCCCCGCACGTCGCCTCGGGCCACGGCCGCCCGCGCGCGCAAGCGCTGAGCATCCGTCTCACCGATCGGGGGATCCCCGATCGCCTGGCGGCGCCTGGGGCTTGAAACAGTCTCCAAGCGGCGCCGCCTGCGAGTCTCTACGCGGCGTCCGCCTGCGCGATCAGCTCGCCGGCGACGCGATCGGTGGCCCCGCCGGTCCCGCCGAGCAGGCGCCTGGACAGCTGCGCGCGACGGAAGTACAGCGGCGCGTCGTGCTCCCAGGTCGCGCCGATGCCGCCGTGCACCGAGATCATCGTGCGCGCGGCATGGTCGAGCGCACGGCCGGCGACCGAGCGTGCAGCGCTTGCCGCGAGCGGGAACTCGTCCGGGGACCCATGGCGGGCCCAGCCGGCGTAGTACAGCAGCGAGCGCCCGTTCTCCAGCTGGCGCAGCACCTCTGTGAGCGAGTGCTTGACGGCCTGGTAGGAGCCGATCGCGCGGCCGAACGTGTGGCGCTCCTTGGCGTACTGCACGGACACGTCCAGCGCGGTCTCGACGCTGCCCAGCGACTCGGCCGCGATCAGTGCCTGTGCGAGATGCCAGGCGGCCGCGAGGGACTCCTCGGATGCATCCAGGACCGTCGCGGCGGCGTCCTTCAGCGATACGTGCCCCAGCGAGCGGGTCGCGTCATAGCGCGTGGTCGCCTGCACGCTGACGCCCGGTGCCTCGGCCTCGATCGCGACTCCGACGGGCTTGCCGTCGAGCAGGGCTACGCCCACGAGCACGTCCGCGCCGGGTGCGTCGGGCACGAACGACAGCTCACCGTTGACCTGCGCCGCGCCCTCGTCGGCACTCGTCGCCGTGGGAGCCGGCGGGCGCTCGGCGCCGCTGCGCGAGTCCACGCTCCAACGGTCGCTCACGTCGCTCGGCGGGCTCGCCGGCAGGTAGGCTGCGCGGCGCTCGCCGGTCGCCAGCGCCTCCAGCAGGGAGGCCTCGTTCGGGGAGTCGTTGCAGATCGCGCTCGCCGGCAGATGCCCGAGCAGGGGGATGCCCGCGAGCACGCGGCCGCACTCGCCGAGCACGAGCATCGCGTCGAACACGTCGAGCCCGGCGCCGCCACGGGCCTCGTCGATCAGCAGCCCGGGCCAGCCGGCCTCGCGGGCGGCGGGCCACATGTCGGGCAGTGCGCTCTGCTCGCCGTCGAGCGCCTCGCGGGCGCCTTGCAGCGTCTTGAATCGCGACAGCGCCCCGCGGGCGGCCTCGCGCAGGAACACCTGCTCGTCTGACAGTGCCAGGTTCATCGAACGACCTCCTCGGCCGGGGTGGCGCCGACTCTCCGGCGGTGGGTGTCGTGGATGCGCGCCGGCGGTCGTGTCCTCATCACGCCGCCGCCGCTTCCTTGGAGCGCAGCTCGGAGAAGGGGATGCCCTTGTCCAACCGCGGCTCCGGCGGCAGTCCGAGCACGCGCTCGCCGATCGTGTTGCGCAGGATCTCTTCGGTTCCACCTGCCGACTTCAGGCCGGGCAGGAACGAGATCATGTAAGCCCACTCGCTGTTCTCAGCCAGTGCGTCCGGGCCCTGCACGTCGGTGATCAGATCACCGGCCTTGATCGCGCCGTTGACGATCGTGACCTTCGCCAGACCGGCCTCCGGACCGGGGATCTGGCCTTTCTGCAACGCCGTCAACGTGCGGTAGCCGGTGAACCTGACGGCCAGCAGCTCGCTGGCGATCTCGCCGAGCTGATGCCTGACCTCAGGGTCGCGCCGGGCGTGCTCGTCGCCGGCGATCGCTGCAGCGAACCGCGTGGAGTTGTAGCCGAGCCCCTCGCCGCCGAGGCCGATCGTGACGCGCTCGTACATCAGCGTCGTCAGCGCCGTGCCCCAACCGTTTCCGATCCCCCCGACGACTGCGCCGGCGTCGAGCGCGACGTCGTCGAAGAACACCTCGTTGAACTCCGCCTCGCCGGAGATCTGACGCAGTCCGCGCACGGTCACCCCGGAGGCGTCCATCGGCACGACGAACATCGTCATCCCCTTGTGCTTGGGCACGTCGGCGTCGGTGCGCGCCAGCAGCAGGCCGTAGGAGGCGAACTGGGCGTTGGTCGTCCACACCTTCTGGCCCGTCAGTCGCCAGCTGCCGTCCTGGAGCAGGCGCGCCCGCGTCTGCACCGCCGCCAGGTCCGAGCCGGCGGCGGGCTCGGAGAACATCTGGCACCAGACCTCGTCGCCATGCAGCATCGGGCCGAGATAGCGACCCTTCTGGTCCTCGTCGCCATGAGCGATGATCGTCGGTCCGAGCATGCCCACGCCGATCGCGTCGAGAATCCCCGGCACTCTCGCCCGCGCGATCTCCTGGTTTGAGATCACCTGCTCGATCGGCCCGCGTCCCTGGCCACCGTACTCCTTCGGCCACACCACCCCGGCCAGGCCACCCTCCGCGAGCTTGCCCTGCCACACGCGCCGCGCGGCGACGATCTCGTCCTCGTCCTCGAGCGCGCCCGGACCTTGCAGGATGGGTGCTTCAGAGGAGTGCTCGTCCAGCCATGCCCGCACCTCGGCGCGGTATGCGGCCTGCTCGGGTGTGTCATCGAGATCCATGGCGGCTGCCTCCTTGTGTGTCTACGTTGCCGAACCCCTGGTTGACTGACCAGTCAATCGCTTCTGAGACTCTACTCCCCTGCGGGGATCGGCGGCGCCGGAACGGGCGGCTGGTGGTAGACGCCCTGGAAGCCGCGGTTCAGCAGGTAGCTCGCCTGCGTGCCCGGGTCGGGCGAGTGCAGCAGCACGACCCCCAGGCGCACGCCGTCGCGCTCGGCGGTCGCCACCAGGCACTTGCCGGCCGCGAGGGTGTAGCCGGTCTTCAGGCCGGTCAGGCCGGGGTAGTGATAGATCAGCAGCGGGTTGTTGTTGTACAGGTACAGATGGCCGACCTTGATTGGGAACGGCAGCTCCGCGGTGTAGGTGCGCACGATCGACGCGAGGCGGGGCTGGCGCAGATCGACGTGCGCGAGCAGCGCCAGGTCGGCGGCGCAGGAGAAGTTGTACTGATCGAAGTAGCCCGACGGGGAGGAGTAGTGCGTGCAGCCCATCCCGAGCTGCGCCGCCCTTGAGTTCATGCGCGTGACGAACCGATTCACGCTGCCCGAGACGTGTTCGGCGAGCGCGACGGCGGCGTCGTTGCCCGAGGGCAGCAGCAGGCCGTAGAGCATGCTCTCCAGTCGCACGTGCCTGCCCAGCGGCAGCACGCCGACCTTCGACCCGGCCGACTCGACCGCCTGCTCGGTCACGAGCACGGGTGCGTCCGGGGGGGAGGATTCGACCGTCAGCAGCGCGGTCATCATCTTTGTCAGGCTGGCGATGCGCAGCCGGGTGTAGGGATTGCTCTGCCACAGCACCTGACCCGTGTCGAGGTTGAACAGCAGCCCGGCGCGCGGCGGGGCTTGGAAGGCGACGTGCACAGGATCCTGCCGAGGGTCGCCGATCCCCGTGAGCGCGAGGGGGGGAGTGCCGAGGGGCAGGCCGCTCGGCGAGCGTGCGGGACGGGCTGCTGTCGTCAGGACGGTGCTCGTGCGCGCATGGTGGTGTGCGCGGCCCCTCGACGCTGACGCCGACTCGTGGATGTGGACCTTCGCCAGAGCCATCACCACCAGAGCGACGACGATCGCAAGCGCCAGCGCTCCAATGACCAGGGCGCGCCTGCGTGCACGCCGCCGCCGGCGGGCAGTCTCGCGCCGCCGGCGACTCTGATCGGGGGTCATGAACGGAGAAGAGCTCATCGTCGCGGGGGGTTCAGCAGCGCGCCGGCGATCCCGATTCCGAGCAGCACGAGCACGAAGATCGAGACGGCGCTCAGCAGCGTAAACCCTTGCTGGGACACCGCGCTGATGGTCAGGAACGCGAAGCCGACGATGAACAGGAGCGCGGCGACGAGGACGAGGGAGCGGGTCATGCCGGAAGGCGATCTCGCCGGATGTTGTACGTGGTGGGGAAGATCGCGTGAGCCTACCCGCGCGGCCCCGGCCGGCGGTGCGGTGCCGTCCGGAGTCCTACGCGCTTGCGCCGGCGAGCGGTCCGACGCCCTCGCGCCGCTGCGGCACGTGCTGGTCGGCGTGGTAGGAGGAGCGCACGAGCGGTCCGGCGGCGACGTGGTCGAAGCCGAGCTCGTAGGCGGCCTGCTCCAGCGCGGCGAACTCGTCGGGATGCCAGTAGCGCACGACCGGCAGATGACGCTCGGAAGGGCGCAGGTACTGGCCGACCGTGAGCACCTGCACGCCGTGGGCGCGCAGCGCCGCGAACGTGTCGACCAGCTCGTCGTGGGTCTCGCCAAGCCCCACCATCAGCCCCGACTTGGTCACGACCTCGCCCTCGCCGAGCTCCCCCGCGAGCGCCAGCACACGGCAGGAGCGGGCGAACTCCGAGCCGCGCCGCGCCAGCGGATACAGCCGCGGGACGACCTCGACGTTGTGGTTGAACACGTCCGGGCGCTCGGCGATCACCTTCGCCAACGGCATCTCCTGGCCCTGGAAGTCGGGCGTGAGCACCTCGACCTGGCAGCCCGGCGCCTGACGGCGGACCTGGCGGATCACGCCGACGAAGGCCGCGGCGCCCTTGTCGGGCAGGTCGTCGCGATCGACCGAGGTGATGACCGCGTGGCGCAGGCCCATGCGCGCGATCGAGCGCGCGACCCGTGCAGGCTCGAGTGGGTCGTTCCAGGTGGGCTTGCCCGTCTTGACGTTGCAGAACCCGCACCGACGCGTGCAGGTGTCGCCGAGGATCATGAACGTCGCCGTGCCTCGCTCCCAGCACTCGCCGACGTTCGGGCAGGCCGCCTCCTGGCAGACGGTGTGCAGGTTCTCCGCGCGGATCAGCTCGGTCAGCTCGCGGTAGCGCTCGCCGCCGGGCGGAGGCACCTTGAACCACGGCGGCTTGCGCTCGCGCAGCGGGCGGACGTTCGGGCCCAGCACGCTCAGCACGTCCATGCCGCCGGGGTTTGAGCGCGAGCGGGTGGCGCTCATGCCGGGGCTCTGTGGCCGATCACGGAGGCGGCGGTGTCAGTGGCCGGGCTTTCGTGGGGCGCATCCGCGCAGGCCGTCGAGGTTCGGGAGCCGTGGGCGCGGGGCGTCCGGCCCCGCATGAGCTCGGATTGCATGACCGCTCGCGGGCGAAGGCGGTGAGCCTCGACGAAGCGCTGAGCCATACGCGTGCGAAAGCTCTCCGCGTCGACTGTGCGTTCGGACGGCAGCTCGCGGGCGATTGAGGTCATCGTGACGTCCGGGAGGCCACAGGCGATCACCCACGAGAACGGCGCGAGATCGACGTCGACGTTGACGGCGAACCCGTGGGTGGCGATGCCGCGCGAGACGTGCACGCCGATCGAGGCGATCTTGCGGTCTCCCACCCACACACCGGTGTAGTCCGGACCCTCCTCGCAGCGCGAGCGCGCCTCGATGTCAACGTCTGCCAGTGCGGCGACGATCGCGGATTCGATCGTGCGCAGGTGGGCACCGACGTCGCGGACATGCACGATCGGATACCCGACGAGCTGCCCCGGTCCGTGGTAGGTGACGCGCCCGCCTCGGTCGGTGTCGACTATCTCGATCCCACGGGCGCGGTAGCAGTCCTCGCCGAGCGCCAGCTCACCGTCGGCGGCGCGCCGACCGCGGGTGTAGACGGGCGGATGTTCGAGCAGGAGCAGCGTGTCGGGCAGCTCCTCGGCCAGACGGCGCTCGCGGATGCTCAGCTGCAGGGCGAGCGCGTCGCGGTAGGGGATCGTGCCCAGGTGACGCACCCATAGCTCCGGCGAGGATTGTTTGGCTTCGATCATCGGCTGCAGTCTCAGGTTAGCGTCGGTCCAAAGCGGTCGAAAAGTTGGCGCGTTTTCGTCGTCCCGTCATACGTCGGGTACACTGAGGAGTGCCAAGATGAGCGTGGTTGCGTTGCTCATTCCGGGGTCCGGTTCGCCGGGCCCCGTGTTTGTTAACTACAGCGTCAGCGCGGCGGGCCGTTCGAGCAGCTCACGGATGCGCGCCAGAAACCGCGCGGCGTCGGCGCCGTAGAGGATGCGGTGATCGCAGGCAAGTGTGACGGTCATCTCCTGCCGGGCGACGATCTCGCCATCGCGCATGACGGGTCGCGCCTGCACTGAGCCAACCGACAGGATCGCTGCCTGCGGCGGATTGATGATCGCGGTGAAGCTGGTCACTCCGAACATCCCGAGGTTGGAGACCGTGAACGTGCCGCCGCCCAGCTCGGGCGGGGTGATCGAGCCGTCGCGCACACGCGCGGCCAGCGCGCGCGCCTCGCGGGCGATCTCGCCGAGCGACTTGAGGTCCGCGTCGAACACGGTCGGCACGATCAGCGCTCCACCGGCGGGCTCGTCCGAGTCGGTGGCCACGGCCACGCCGACGTTCACGCGTGAGTGCAGCTGCAGGCGCCCGTCGCGACAGCTGGAGTTCGCGCGCGGATGCTCGCGCAACGCCAGCGCGCAGGCCTTGACGACCATGTCGTTGTACGTCGGCGCGTCCGCGTGGCCAAGGTGCTTGAGCTCAGAACGCAGCGCAACGCACTCCTGCATGTCGACGTCCGTCTGCAGCGCGAAGTGGGGGATCGTGGCCTTCGACTCGGCCATCCGCCGGGCGATCGTCTGCTGCGTGCGCGACAGCTCGATCTCGGTCGTCTCGCCCTTGGCCGTGATCGGTTTCTCGACCGCTGGTGCGTGGTCGCCTTCGGCGGCAGCCTCGACGTCGGCCTTCACGATGCGCCCACCGGGTCCTGTGCCGGACAGTGCATGCAGGTCGACTTCCTGCTCGGTGGCGATCCTCCTGGCCAGCGGTGAGGCCTTCACTCGCTCGCCTGCTTGCTGATGGGGAGACGTTGTCTCACGCGAGGGGGCCGCGGCCTCAGGAGTTGTGACGGGCGTCTCGGGTGCTGGGGCGGACGCTTCGGGAATCGCCGCGGGCCTGTCGGGAGCCGCGTTTGCAGCCGATGCGTCAGCCGATCCGACGCTCGCGATGACCGCGCCGACCGGCAGCGTGTCACCCTCGCCGGCGACGATTGCGATGACGCCGTCGAGGTCCGACTCATAGGTCATCGTCGCCTTGTCTGTCTCGATCTCCACGATCTCCTGTCCGCGCCGCACCGCGTCCCCGTCGGCGACGAGCCAGCGCAGGATCGTGCCCTCCTCCATCGTGTCCGACAGGCGCGGCATCACGATCTCGGTCATCGGTGCGCCTCCTGTGCGGTTGCGCCTGTGCGTGGCGCGTCCGTCTGCCCCAGCGTTGACAGCGCCGCTGCCACCACCTGAGGCTCGTGCGGGTAGGCGACGTCCTCCAGCGGCTTGGAGTAGGGCATCGGCACGTCCGCGCCGGACACGCGCGCGACGGGCGCGTCGAGGTCGTCGAAGGCGTGCTCTGAGATCAGCGCCGCCAGGTTCGCGCCCACGCCGCCGTGCGGCCAGCCCTCCTCGACCACGACACAGCGATTGGTCTTGGCAACCGAGGCGAGGATCGTGTCCAGGTCGAGCGGTCGCAGCGTGCGCGGGTCGATCACCTCGGCCTCGACTCCGTGCTCGGCCGCGAGCGTGGCGGCGGCGCGCTCGGCGGTGAGGGCCATGCGCGAGACGCCGACGATCGTCACGTCGGAGCCCTCGCGGCAGACCCGCGCTCGGCCGAACTGCACGAGCTCGTCCTCGCCGTCCGGCACCTCTCCGCGCACGCCATACAGCGACTCGTGCTCGATGAAGATGACGGGGTTCTCGTCGCGGATCGCGGTCTTCAGCAGGCCCTTGGCGTCGGCGGGCGTGGCGGGCACCGCCACGAGCAGGCCGGGGACGTGCAGGAACATCGCCTCCAGGCAGTGCGAATGGGTCGGTCCCAGCTGATGGCCGGCGCCCTGGGGCATGCGGATCACCAGCGGCACCGAGACCTGCCCGCCGAACATGTAGCGGATGTGCGCGGCGTGGTTGACGATCTGGTCGAACGCGAGCAGCGAGAAGTTGATCGTCATCAGCTCGACCACCGGACGCAGCCCGGTCATCGCCGCGCCCACGCCCATGCCGACGATCGTGTTCTCGGAGATCGGCGTGTCGCGGATCCGGCGCTCGCCGAACTCCTCCAGCAGGCCCTCGGTGACTTTGAAGGCGCCGCCGAACACGCCGACGTCCTCACCGAGCAGCACCACCCGCTCGTCGCGGCGCAGCTCCTCGCGCAGCGCCGTGTTCAGCGCCTCGCGGTAGCGCAGCTCGCTCATACGCGTCGTCTCTCGGTCGGCGCGGCGAGTCTGTCGACAGCTCCACAGTGCGGGCTTTGCATGCTCATGCGTGGTAGTGCCCGTGGGGTTGCTCGCCCAGTACGTACACGTCCTCATACAGCGACTCGGGCGCCGGAAACGGCGAGCTCTCGGCGAACTCCACCGCGCGCTCGACACGCTCGGAGGCCTCGCGCTCGATCGTCTCGCGCGCGTCGACGTCGAGCATGCCCTCGCGCTCCAGCCGCTCGCCGAACTGGGGGATCGGATCGCGCTCGCGCCACTGCGCGACCTCCTCGCGGGTGCGGTACTCCTCGGGGTCGGCCATCGAGTGACCGCGAAAGCGGTACGTGACGGCCTCCACCAGCAGCGGGCGGCGCTCCTCGCGCACCCGGCGCACCGCCTCAGCGACGACCGTGTACGTGTCGAGCACGTCCATCCCGTCGCAGCGCATGCCGGGGACGCCGAGCGACTCGCCCTTGCGCCGCAGGTCCGTCACCGCCGAGTGGCGGGCGATCGAGGTGCCCATGCCGAACTGATTGTTGACGACCATGAACACCACCGGCAACCGCCACAGCGCGGCGAGGTTCAGCGTTTCGCCGAACGTGCCCTGGTTGGAGGCGCCGTCGCCGAACGCGCACAGCGTCACCTCGTCATGGGCGAGATAGTCGCTGCTCAGACCGATGCCCGCCCCGATCGGCAGGTTGCCGCCGACGATCCCGTAGCCGCCCATGAAGCGGCGCTCGAAGTCGAACATGTGCATCGAGCCGCCGTGCCCTCCGCAGCAGCCGTCGGCGCGTCCGAACAGCTCGGCCATCACCCGCTCGGGCGGGGTGCCACGCGCGATCGCGTTTCCGTGCGAGCGGTAGGTCGAGATCAGGTAGTCCGCGTCACGCAACGCCCGCGCGGCGCCGACGATCGTCGCCTCCTCGCCGATCGACAGGTGCAGAAACCCACCGATCTTCGCCCGTGCGTACATCTCCCCCGCGCGCTCCTCAAAGCGGCGAATGAGCGTCATCGTCGCCAGCCACTCGCGGGCGACGCCGGGCTCCGGCAAGCTGGGCATCAGCTATGCACGGTAGCCCAGCGCGCGAGGAACTCCTCGGCCTGCAGCTGCGACAGATCGGCGCGCAGCGCCCGGGCGGTGCGCGAGGCGGTCTGTGGCGGGAGATCCCAGAACAGCACGACCTCGCCGGAGTCGATCTCCACGACCTCGATGTGGTCGACCCGGCTCGCGTCGGCGAGCAACGCGGGGGTCAGCCCGCCGCGGGTGAGGATCAGGCGATACGCGCGGTTGGCTCTCATGTCGTGGTCGCCTGCCCGAGCGCCGCGGCGTGCTCGACGGACTCCTCGCCGACGAACACGCGCGTGCCGATCCGCACAGCGGGAACGTCGCTCACACCGGCCTGCGCGGCCGCTGCCGTCGCGGCGTCCAGCTGCGCGCGCACGGAGGCGAGCCCGGCGCCCTTCAGCACCGCGGCCGGATGCATCTCACAGGCCGCAGCGGCGATCAGCACGTTGTCCGGCTCGCCCAGCGAGCGCCCTCCGGCGAACGCCTGACGGAACGCGGCCTGCGCAAACGGCACGGTCCGGCCGATCGACTTGGCGTACGTCGCCGCGCGCATCGCGAGCATGCTGTCGAACGGGAAGGGACTCGGCCAGCGCAGCGGCTGCAGCCCGAGCTCGCGCGCTCGACGGGCGACGTTCACGCGAAAGACGTCTTCCTCCTGGCGGCAGCGGAACGCGTCGAACGTCTCCGCTCCCGGCAACTCGCGAGCGAGCACCGGCTGCCACTCCACCGGGGTGGGCGGGTTCGAGAAAACATGCAGGATGCGCTCCGCCGCGAGATATGCCAGCGGGCTGGCCAGATCGAAGTAGAAGGCGGCGTCCGACGCGGTGCTCATCTCGCGAGATTAGGGCCTAGGCCCTAAGTCCGGCGCCTGCGCGCCGGTCGCGAACGGCGGCTCAGCCGTGTATCAACCAGCCGTCCGCGGCACGCCCAGCCTCCATCACGGCCTCTGAGAGCGTGGGGTGGCCGTGGATCGTGCGCGCGACCTCAGCGAAGCCACCCTCCAGCGCGCGCACGTTGACGAGCTCCTGGATCAGCTCGGTCGCGCGCGAGCCGACGATGTGCCCGCCGAGCAGCTCGCCGTACTTCGACTCGCCCACGAGCTTCACCAGGCCGGTGCGGTCGCCGTAGACCGTGCCACCCCCGACCGCGCCGTAGGGAACCTTGCCGACGACCACGTCATAGCCCTGCTCGCGAGCCTGCGCCTCGGTGAGGCCGAACGAGCCCACGTTCGGAGTGCAGAACGTCGCGCGCGGAATGTCGACGTAGGCCAGCGGGTGGGTCTGCAGGCCGGATGAGTCCTCGGCTGCGATCACGCCCTCGTCGGAGGCCTTGTGCGCGAGCGCGGGACCGGCGACGAGATCGCCGATCGCGTAGACGCCCGCCGCGGACGTTCGCATCGCGCCGTCGACCTTGATCAGGCCCCGCTCGTCCAGCTCGACGCCCGCGGCGTCCAACCCGAGCGCCTGGACGTCGGGGCCGCGGCCGGTGGCGATCACGAGACACTCGACCTCGGCCGACTCCGAGCCGTAGGTGAACTTCACGCTGGAGTCCGACGCCTGCACGGACTCGATCGGAGTGCTCGTGTGCACGCCGATCGACTGGCGCTTGAGGCCGCGCTCGACCAGGCGCGAGACGTCGGCGTCCTCGCTGGGGAGCACGCGGTCGAGCGCCTCCAGCAGCAGCACCTCACTGCCCAGGCGCGCGAACCCCGAGGCGATCTCCGCGCCGGAGGCTCCAGCCCCCACGACCGCCAGGCGCGCGGGCAGCTCAGCCAGCGCCCATGCCTCCTCGGTGCCGAGCACGCGTCCGCCGAGCTCCACGCCGGGGATGGAGCGCGGCACCGAGCCGGCGGCCAGGATCACGGTCGCGGCGCTCAGCTCACGCTCGCCCACACGAACCGGAATCGCACCGCCCGCGTTGTCGCCGCGGGCACCGAGCTGGGCCTCACCCTCGATCAGGTCGATCCCGTTTTTCTTGAACAGACTCGCCACCCCGCCGGTCAGCGTCGAGACGACCTTCTCGCGCCGCGCCTGCACGGCCGGGTAGTCGACCTCGACGCCCGCCACCTTCAGTCCGAACTCCTCCGCGTCGCGAATCTCCGACAGCAGGTCGGCCGAGCGGAGAACGGCCTTCGCGGGGATGCACGCATAGTTCAGACAGCGCCCGCCGACCTTGTCCTTCTCGACGACAGCCGTCTTTTTGCCGAGCTGCGCGGCGCGGATCGCGGCCACGTAACCGCCCGGCCCCGAGCCGATCACGATGCAGTCATACGAGTTCTCAGCCATCGGGCCTGAGCCTATCGAAGCCGGGCGCGCGGCCAGGGCCGTCGAGAGTCGAGCGGTACCGGAACGCTGGGAGCGGGGCGTGACCAGTCCTTCGGGCTGTGTGCCCCGATCGGAGATCCCGTCGCTCTCCGATCGGTACGCGTGCCGGCCGATGGGAGATCCCGTCGCTCTCCCATCGTAAGGATGCCTAACGCGCAGGCTACCGGCGGTCCTGGGCTTGAATGCGTCCCATCACGCGCACGAGCTTCCAGAACAGCCAGCCCGCGAGCACGATCGAGAGCAGGCACAGGCCCGCGGCCGGCAGCGTGGACGCGACCACCAGCGCGAGCGAGGTCACGAGGATCTGAAACGCGAGCAGCGCCTCGAAACCGAGCACCGCCCAGTATTGGCGCCTGTACATCCCGCCCGCGAGCAGCGCGAGCACGCACGCCAGGAACACTCCTCCCGCCAGCGATCCGCCGTGACTGCCGAGGCCGTGGACGGTGAGCGCGCCGACGATCACACCGAGCGCCAGCAGGATGGCCACGGCGATCGCGACCAGCAGCGCCGCCGGTCGCTCGCCCTCGCGCAGGGGCTCCAGAGTCGCCCGCGCGAGCTCGTCGCGTGACGGGCGTGGTGGAGCGTCGCCGGGACCGGTTGGCCCGGGCGCCCGGCTCGATGAGCTCATGCCGCCCCTCCCACGCGGACCGGTTTCGCGTCGAGCAGACGGCGCAGCTCGCCCGCCGCGCGCTCGGGGTCTTTGGCGTTGGCGACGGCGCGCAGAACGCACACGCGCGACGCGCCCGCGTCGAGCACCTCGCCGACGTTGCGCGCGTCCAGCCCGCCGATCGCAAAGAACGGCACCGTCGCATGGGCCGCCGCGTAGCGCACGAGCTCCACACCCACGGCGGGGCGCCCGGGCTTGGTGGGCGTGGCATGGACCGGCCCCACGCCGATGTAGTCGACCAGCGCGAGATCGACCGCGTCGATCTCATCCGGCGCGTGCGTCGAGCGTCCGATCAGCATGTCCGGGCCGACCAGCGCACGGACCTTGGCGACCCCCATGTCGTCCTGCCCGACGTGCACCCCGTCGGCGCCGACCTCGCGCGCGACGTGCGGGCGGTCGTTGAGGACGAACAGCGCGCCGAGCCGCTCGCACAGCGCTCGTGCGGGACCGGCGACGGCCAGCAGCTCGTCGTCGTCCAATGTCTTCTCGCGCAGTTGCACGACGTCCACGCCCCCGGCGATCGCGGCGGGCAGGAGCTGCGCGAGCTCGCAGCCTCCGGGTGTGCTGTCGCACACGAGATACAGCCGCGCGGCGGCGAGGCGGACGATGCGATCGGTGTGGGCATTGCCGGTGTGCACTCCGCCAAGGAGTCTGACAGCGGACTAGCATCAGGCGTATGTCCGAGCACACCGAGTCGGCCGACGTCGCGATCGTCGGCGGTGGCATCGTCGGGCTCGCCTGCGCATGGCGTGCGCGCCTGCAGGGGCTGTCGGTGACGCTGCTGGAGCGCGATCGCGTCGGGCGGGGCACCTCGCACGTGGCGGCGGGAATGCTGGCGCCGGTGTCCGAGGTCGAGTTCGGCACGGCGGGCAGACGGGTGTTGGAGCTGGGGTTGCGCTCGGCCGAGATGTGGCCGGGATTCGCACGCGAGCTGGAAGAGACGGCGGGCACGGGGGTGGGGCTGCTGAAGACGGGCACGCTCGTGGTGGCCCGCGACGAGGACGAGGCACGCGAGCTGGAGCGCCGGCTCGCGTTTCGCCGATCGCTGGGCCTGCGTGCCGAGCGGTTGCGCGCGAGTGAGGCGCGCGAGCGCGAGCCGGGGCTGGCGCCGACCGTGCGACTGGCGATCGAAGCGCCGGACGATCACTCGGTCGATCCGCGCCTGGTGCTTGCTGCGCTGCGCCGTGCCTGCGAGATCGCCGGGGTCGACGTCCGCGAGCACGCAGCGGTCGAGTCGGTCGAGCTGAATGAGCACGACGAGCGCGCGATCGGCCTGCTGCTGCGAGGAGGCGAGCGTGTCAGGGCCGCTCACGTCGTCCTCGCCGCCGGCCCATGGAGCGGGCGGATCGCAGGACTGCCCGCCGTCGCACAGGTGCGCGTGCGTCCGGTCAAGGGCCAGATCCTGCGCCTGCGCGATCCGGCCGGCCCGGGTTTGCTGAGTCGTGTGGTGCGCTTCGAGGGCGGCTATCTCGTGCCGCGCGCCGACGGCGCCTATGCACTGGGGGCGACCGTCGAGGAGCAGGGCTTCGATCTGAGCCCCACCGCCGGTGGGGTGTACGAGCTGCTGCGCGAGGCCTCAGAGCTCGTGCCGGGGATCGAGGAGCTGCGGATCGAGGAGCTGTCCGTCGGGCTGCGCCCCGGCACTCCGGACAACGCCCCGGTGATCGGCCGCGGCGCGCTGGAGGGCCTCGTGTGGGCGACGGGCCATCATCGCAACGGCGTCCTGCTCGCGCCGCTCACCGCCGAGCTCGTCGCGGCGACACTCGCCGGCGTGCTCCCCGGGCCGCTCGCCGAGGCCTGCCGGCCGGATCGCTTCGAGGCAGTCCCCGCATGATCGTCAACGGGGAGCGCTCGGAGATCCCCGCGGGGGAGACGGTGGCCTCCGTGCTGGGGCGGCTCGGCCTGGAGGCCGACGCGAGGGGAGTCGCGGTGGCGGTCGACGGCGAGGTGTTGCCGCGCGCTTGCTGGGAGACGTTCGGGCTCCCGGAGGATGCTCGCCTGGAGATACTGACGGCGATGCAGGGAGGGTGAGCTTCGCGTGTCCGAGGCGAGCGAGCCCAACCAGACGACGAGCGTGGGCGGGCGCAACGGCAAGCCGCATCACGGGTCCGCCGCCGTGCCATCTGACGCTCTGACGATCGCCGGCCGCACGCTGCGCTCGCGGCTGCTGCTGGGCACGGGCGGGTTTCCCTCACTGGAGCTGATGGCCGAGGCGATCGCCGCGAGCGCCACCGAGCTGGTCACGGTCGCTCTGCGCCGGGTGGATCCCGCCGCCAGAGGCTCGCTGATCGACGTGCTCTCAGGCGCGGGCGTGGAGCTGCTGCCGAACACCGCCGGGTGCCGCACCGCGCGCGACGCGGTGCTCACGGCCCGCCTCGCGCGCGAGGCGTTTGCCACCGACTGGATCAAGCTCGAGGTGATCGGCGACGAGGACACGCTGCTGCCCGACGCGCCCGAGCTGCTGCGCGCCGCCGAGGAGCTCGTGGACGAGGGCTTCGTCGTGCTCCCCTACACGACCGACGACCCGGTGCTCGCCCGCCGCCTGGTCGACGTCGGCTGCTCCGCGGTGATGCCGCTGGGCTCGCCGATCGGCAGCGGCATGGGCATCCGCAACCCCTACAACATCGCCCTCCTCCGCGACGTCGTGTCCGTGCCCGTCGTGCTCGACGCCGGTGTCGGCACCGCCTCCGATGCGACGCTCGCGATGGAGCTGGGCTGCGACGCGGTGATGGCCGCCTCGGCGATCTCCCGCGCGCAGGACCCCGTGCGCATGGCCACCGCGATGCGCCACGCGGTGGAGGCCGGGCGCCTGGCACGCACCGCCGGGCGCATCCCCCGCCGCCACTACGCGCGGGCATCCACGACCGACGAGGGGCTCCCCGAGCTCTAGGAGCTTGCAGTTCGTGGACCGATCGTCGATCGACGGGATCGCCGATCCCGTCCAGCATGTGCGGACCCGCGGCTGGGCGTGCGCCCAGCCGGCCGGCGGTGCATGCACCGCCGGCTCACTTCACTACTTCGATCGTCCCATTCATCGACGCCGGATGAATCGTGCACTCGTAGTGAATGACCCCTGGCTTCGTCACCTTGATCTCATACGTGCCGCCTTCGCCGAAGTCTTTCGAGGCGAATTTCGCGGCGCCGCCCTCGCTGGTGACGTTGTGTTCGACCGAGTCGTAGTTCGTCCACTTGATCGTGCTGCCGACCTTCACCTTCAGCGTGTCCGGGTCGATCGCGATGTTGCGGTAGGCGACCGGCACGACGCCGCTCTGCACGGGCGAGGACGACGACGGGGCCGCGTACTTCGGCGTCGTGTCCGTTTTCAGGCCGCCCGCCGTGGACGTGCTGGACGTCTTGGCCGAGACGGCAGTGGACGAGCTGGAGCTCGAGCTGCTCGATCCGCAGCCGGCCGCGAAGGCGAGCGCGGAGCAGGCAGTCACGATGGCGGATAGACCTCTTCTCATCTGAACGATCCTTTCTCGGGCGAGGCGTGCATCTGAGCCTAACGAACGGCACAGTCGGCCGGATCAGTCGGCGACCGGCGACGCTCTCGGAGGACCTTCTCGAGGACTGCGCCTAGACTGGCTCGTCCATGCCACCGCGCCATTTCCTCACCGGGGCCGAGCTCACCGCCGCCGAGCTGGACGCGCTGCTGCACCGCGCGCTCGAGCTGAAGGCTGCCCCGCTGTCCTCCCAGGCGCTCGCCGGGCGCAGCGTCGCGCTGATCTTCCAGAAGCCCTCCACCCGCACTCGGCTGTCGTTCGAGGTCGGCGTGCACGAGTTGGGCGGCCATCCCGTCGTGCTGCGCGCGGACGAGCTGCAGCTGTCCCGCGGCGAGGCGCTGCGCGACACCGCGTATGTCCTCTCCCGCCACGTTGACGCGGTGGGAGTGCGCACCGGCCCGGACACGACGCTGCAAGAGCTCGCCGAGTTCAGCGACGTGCCGATCGTCAACATGCTCACGGCGCTGCACCACCCCTGCCAGGCCCTCGCCGACCTGTTGACGCTGCGCGAGGCCTACGGCTCACTGGAGGGTGTGCGCGTGGCCTACGTCGGCGACGGCAACAACGTCGCCCGCTCGCTCGCGCTGCTCGGCACGCTCGCGGGCATGCACGTCGCCGTCGCCTCCCCTCCCGGCTACACGCTGGACGGGCAGGCTGCCACGCCGCTGCCGGCGCCTGCTGGAGCGACGGGAGCACTCGAGCTGCACACCGATCCCCGGGCCGCGGTTGAGGGCGCGCAGGCGGTGTACACGGACGTGTGGGTGAGCATGGGCGACGAGGCCACTGCCGCCGATGCTCGATCGAAGGAGTCGATGATCGGCCAGCGTCGCGCCGCGCTCGCTCCCTACGTACTCGACGACACGCTGCTCGACGCGGCGGCGCCGGGCGCGTTCGCCATGCACGACCTGCCCGCGCACCCCGGCGAGGAGATCACAGCCGAGGTCCTCTACGGCGAGCGCCAGCGCATCTGGGACCAGGCCGAGAACCGCCGCCACGCGCAGAAGGCGCTGCTCGAGCTCCTGCTCGCTCCGGCGGACGGCTCGGCCACGCGATGACGCCCGAGCCCGGGACCCTGCCCGAGGAGACCGCGAGCGCCGCCGACGAGCCCGCGCGCCCGTCCGCTTCGTCGCGCCCCGACGAGGAGCGTCCCACCGCTCCGCACCCGGGCGACGAGCGCCCGGCGCGCCCGCGTCCCGGCGATGAGCTCGAGCTTCAGGTCGACTCGCTCGCCTTCGGTGGCGAGGGCGTCGCTCGCCTCGGTGATCAGGGCTACGTCGTGTTCGTCGCCGGCGCCGTCCCCGGCGACCGCGTACGCGCGCTCGTCTACAAGCGCAAGCGCTCCTACGCCCACGCGCGCGCCATCGAGATCCTGCAGCCCAGCCCCGAGCGCATCCCGCCGAAGGCCGACCATCCCGGAGTGCCCTGGCAGGTGCTCCCCTACGAGCGCCAGCTGCAGATCAAGCGCGAACAGGTCGCCGAGGCGCTGCGCCGCATCGGGCGCCTGGAGGGGTTCGAGCTCGAGGAGATCGTGCCCGCGCTGCAGCAGTGGCGCTACCGCAACAAGCTCGAGTACTCGTTCGGCATGGACGAGCAGGGTGCGCTCGTGTGCGGCTTTCACGTGTCCGCCGGCGCCAAGCAGGTGAGCGCCATGAGCGACTGTCTGCTCGCCTCGGAGATCGGCAACCGCGCGCGGACGCTCGTGCTCGACTGGTGTGCAGCCGAGGGACTCTCGGCCTGGGATCGTGGCCCCAGGCGCGGACGCCTGCCGCCCGCCGTCGAGGGCGAGCGCGCCAAGGCGCCGTCGCCCGCGCCGGACGGGCGGGTACGCCTGCGCAACCTCGTCGTGCGCGAGGGGCGCAAGACGGACAAGCTGCAGATCCGCCTCGTCACAACCGAGGGGACGCTCGAGCCGGACGGGCTCGCCACCATGCTGGCGCGCGAGCTCGGCGAGCGCCTCAGCGGCGTGCTCTGGACGCGCTCGCGGAGCCCCGCCGAGACCACCGCCGGCGGTGTGACCGAGCTGGTCTGGGGCGAGGAGCAGCTGCCCGAGCGCCTGAACGACCTCGACCTGCGCATCTCCCCCGAGGCCTTCTTTCAGACCAACACCGAGATGGCCGAGCTGCTCTACGGGATCGTCGCTGACTACGCCGGCCTGCAGGGCTGGGAGCGCGTCTACGACCTCTACTGCGGCATCGGCACGATCGCCCTCACGCTCGCCCCGCGCGCCGGCGAGCTGTGGGGAGTCGAGCTCGTGGAACCCGCAGTCGCCGACGCCATCGCCTCCGCGCGCCGCAACGAGGTCACCAACGCCAACTTCTTCGCCGGTGACACCCGCCTGGCACTGCCCGAGCTGGTGCAGCGCGCCGGGCGCCCTGACGTGCTCGTCGTCGATCCGCCCCGCGCCGGGCTCTCCAAGAAAGTCGTGCGGCGGATCATCGAAGCCTCTCCCAAGCGGATTGTCTACGTCTCCTGCAACCCCACCACGCTTGCGCCCAACGCCGCCGAGCTCGCCGAGGCCGGGTGGGTGTTGAAGAAGGTACGCCCCGTCGACATGTTTCCGCAGACTCACCACATCGAGTGCGTCGCCCTGTTCGAGCGAAACGATGGCCGGCGCATCTCGGCGTCCTCAGTCGCTCGCGTACCGAAGCCAGGAGACACTCGCTCCGCTCGCATCCCCGTTTCGGCCAGCACGCCACGCTCCTTGCGTCCTTGACCTGCTTGGCCCTCGTTCCGCTCGAGGCCTAGTTCCTGACTGCGGATAGTCTTTGGCCGATGCGCGCCGCCACCATCCGCGAGCAGGAGATCGTGATCAAGGAGCATCCGGACCCCGTGCCGGGCATCGGTGAGGTGCTGGTGCGCGTGCACGCGGCGGGGCTGAACGGCGCGGACATGATGCAGCGGCGCGGGCTGTACCCGGCGCCGCCGGGGTCGCCGCAGGACATTCCGGGCATGGAGCTGGCGGGCGAGGTGGCCGCGCTCGGTCCCGGCGCGACGCGGTTCGCCGAGGGCGAGCGGGTGATGGCGATCGTCGGCGGCGGTGCGCAGGCGGAGCTGGCCGTCGTCAACGAGCGCGTGCTGATGCCCGTTCCCGAGTCGCTCGACTGGCCCGCGGCGGGCGGGCTGCCGGAGGTGTTCACGACCGCCCACGACGCGATCTTCGTCCAGGCGGGACTGCGCCCGGGCGAGCGCCTGCTCGTGCATGGTGGCGCGGGTGGTGTAGGCGTCGCGGCGATCCAACTCGGCCGCGCCGCTGGAGCGCGCGTGACCGCGACCGTGCGCAGCGAGTCCTCGCGCGAGCAGGTCGCGGCGCTGGGGGCCGAGGCGATCGCCCCCGAGGACTTCGCTCAGCACGGACCGTTCGACGTGGTCCTGGAGCTGGTGGGAGCGCCCAACATGCCTGAGAACCTCAATGCGCTTGCGACCGGTGGGCGGGTCGTCGTGGTCGGGGTCTCCGCCGGCGTCAAGACCGAGCTGAACCTGCTCGCGCTGATGGGCAAGCGCGCGCGCATCCACGGCTCCACGCTGCGCTCCCGCCCGCTGGAGGAGAAAGCCATCACCGCGCGCCTGCTGGAGCACGAGGTGCTGCCGCTGTTCGACTCAGGCGCGCTGCGCGTGCCGATCGCCGCGACGTTCCCGCTGGAGGAAGCGGCTGCGGCCTACGAGCGCTTCGCGGCGGGGGGCAAGCTCGGCAAGATCGTCCTCACGGTCTGAGCAGCCCGCCGCCGGCCCTCAATACGGCGGCTGCGCCTCCCACCAGTCCCCCAAAGCCCGAAACGCCGCCCAGAACGCGCGCTTGGCGTCGGTCTCGTCGAGCGAGTCGTCGATGTTGGGGACGTACAGCGCGTCGATCGTCGGCGTGAGCTGCTGGATCTCACCGAGGCGCGGCGCAAGCTCGCGCGCGAGCGGAATCTCCATCTCGCCCAGCGCGGCGAGTGCGTCGGCGCCCATCACGACGACGATCCGCGGCTGCACGATCGCGATCTCCTCGACCACGCGCGCCACGCAGGCGAAGTCCGCGAGCGAGGCGTCGCTCAGCGGGCACTTGACGCACAGTGTGCCGTAGACGGCGAGGGGGTCGATCGAGAGGCGCTTGAGCGACTTCATCAGCGCGCCGCCGGCGCGGCCGTAGAAGGCGACGCCCTCCTCGATCTCCGAGGGTTGGGGCGCGTGCTTGAGCAGCATCACGTCGGCCTGGGGATGCCCGGAGCCGAGCACCGGCATCAGGTTGCCGCGGGGGCAGTGCGGGCAGGACTGCAGCTCGCGCGTGAGCGTGTTCAGCTCGCGGATGGCGCGCTCCAGGTACTTCTCGCGGATCTCGTCGTCGGTCACAGGCATCGACCCCGAGGGTTTTGACGGCGGCGGGACTTGTCCTTGGCGCTGCACCGCCGCTTGCGGGACGGCCGATGGCCTTCGTGGATGCTTTGTCCTCGATCGTTCATGTGCCGAGCACATTTCGCTCACTGCGTCCTCGCCCCACGCGATCCTCGATCGTCCCGGGGCTGTGGCGCCATCACGATCGTCGGCTGCCGCCCAGCGCGCGCCTGACCCGGCGTGCACGGCTGGCGCGGCGCGCTGACGGGGGGGTGGCGCGGGTCTGCAGGAACTTGAGCGCCTGCACGTACAGCAGGCTGGTGGGGCGCGTGTGAATCTCGGCGTCGCGCAGGGACTGCAGGAACTCGGCCGGGCCGTCGAAGTCGCGCATGCGGTTGCGCACCGAGCCGAGTCCCTGCGCGACGTGCGAGTCCGAGCCGGCCGCCGCGACGATCCGATACTTGGCGGCGAAGCGCGCGGCCTCGTCGTTGAAGGCGCCGATTGCCACGCGCGGGTTGAAGACCTCGATCGCATCGACCTCGCCGACGATCGAGAGCAGATGCTCGTAGTCGGGGACCGAGTGCAGGCGGTCGAACGGGTGCGGCACGTACACGAGCCCCCCCTGGCGGCGGATCTCCGCGACGGTCTCGCGCAGGCTCATGCCCCGCGGGATGAGCTCCTGAGTGAACAGTCCGATGACCTCGCCCTGACCGGCCGTCTTGACCTCCTCGCCGACGATCACCTTCACGCCCACGCCTGCCTCGCGCGCGTGTTCGCGGGCGGCGATCGCACCGGAGATCTCGTTGTGGTCGGTCACGGCGACCGCTCCCAGGCCGCGCTCGCGCGCACTCGCCAGCAGCACCTCGACCGGAGTCGCGCAGTCGTAGGAATGGTCGGTGTGCATGTGCAGGTCCACGTCGATCAGCGGCCTGCCGGACAGGTGTTCGCGCAGTGCAGGATCGCCGTCGGGATCGTGCCGGCGGGCCGCCAGCTCGCGGTAGATCGACTCCAGCTCAGTGGCGGCGTCGGCGGAGTCGGGCACGAGGTGGTAGTCGCCCGGAAACTGGCGCGCCATCAGCTCTGCGGTCGCGCTCGCGCTCGCGAGACGCGCGTCGAGGCGGCCGAAGAAGCTCTCCACGAAGCGGCGCGCGACGAGCGTGGAAAGCAGACGCTCGGAGCTCGAGTGGAACGAGCCGACGTTCAGCGCGCGCGAGTGACGCAGCGCCGCATTGGAGGTGCTCGGCGCGAACGGCTCGTGCACGTGCACTACGTCCAGCGGCACGCTGCTCAGCAGTTCCTCGATCGTACGCGCGACGTCGATCGGCAGCGCGGGCGTGCGTCGCCCGGACGAGCTCGGGTGCCCGGCGCCGACCGGCAGGTCGAGCACCTCGCCCACCGCGATCACACGAGGCGTACCCCCGTCGGTGCCCGCGAGCAGAGATCCAGGCCCGCCCGCTCCGGCGCGCGCGGCGCGCAGCTCCCGCCGCGAAGCCCGCACGCGCTCCTGCGAGCGTGACGGAGCGAGGATCAGCACGCGGTGCCCGCGCCGCGAGAGCTCCTCGGACACCGCGCGGACATGGGCGTTGACCTCGTTGTCCTGCGCCTCCCACGGGTAGGGAGTCACATGGGCGATCGAGAATCGTGCGGATGCCATCGGCTCCGCCATTTTATGGGTCCGTCGCTACTTGGCCGTGGTCTTGGCCTTGGCCTTCGCCGGCGCCTGCTTGGCCGTTCCGGGTCTGCCGGCATACTTGGCGATGAACTTCTCCGTCGCCTCGCGCGCCTGGTCGTCGGGGCGCTGGTTGTGCGGGGACTTCATCAGGTAGGACGAAGGTCCGTCGAGCTGGCCGCCGACGCCGTGGTTGAGCGCGAGCTTGCAGCAGCGCACGGCGTCGATCACGATGCCGGCCGAGTTGGGGGAGTCCCACACCTCGAGCTTCATCTCGACGGTCAGCGGCACGTCGCCGAAGGCCTGGCCCTCGACGCGGATGTGCGCCCACTTGCGGTCGGTCAGCCACGGCACGTAGTCGGATGGGCCGATGTAGACGTCCTCGGGCGGCAGCTCGTGGTCCATGATCGAGGTGACGGCGTTGGTCTTGGAGATCTTCTTGGACTCCAGGCGCTCGCGCTCGAGCATGTTGTAGAAGTCCATGTTGCCGCCGACGTTCAGCTGGGAGGTGCGCAGCATCTTCACGCCGCGGTCGGCGAACAGGCGCGCGAGCGTGCGGTGCACGATCGTGGCGCCGACCTGGGACTTGATGTCGTCGCCGACGATCGGCAGGCCGGCCTTTTTGAAGCGCTTGTCCCAGTAGTCCTCGCGGGCGATGAACACGGGGATGCAGTTGACGAAGCCGCAGCCGGCCTCCAGCACCTGCTCGACGTACCACTTGGTCGCCTGCTCGGAGCCGACCGGCAGGTAGGAGACGACGACGTCGGTGTGGGTGTCCTTGAGGATCTTGACGATGTCAGCGGTCTCGCCGGGCGCCTTGACGATCTTCTCTTTGAGGTACTTGCCGAGGCCGTCGTGGGTCATGCCGCGGTGCACCGGCACGCCGAGCTTCTTCGGCACCTTCGCGAACTTCATCGTGTTGTTCTGCCCCGCCCAGATCGCTTCGCCGAGGTCGCGGCCGACCTTCGTGCGGTCGACGTCGAACGCGGCCGTGAACTCGACGTCGCGCACGTGATACCCGCCGAGGTCCACGTTCATCAGGCCGGGCACTTCCGCGGTCGAGTCCGCGTCGCGGTAGTACTGGACGCCCTGCACGAACGCGGAGGCGCAGTTGCCGACGCCGACGATCGCGACGCGGACCTTGTCGCGCTGGTAACGGGCGGCGCCGTTGGACGAGGCGCCGCTTTTCGCGGCGGCGCCATTACGGACAACGCCGTTGTTACTGGTGGGAGTCAAGGGTTTCCTTCCTGAAGATTTCGATTGCTACTACTCCGCCGGCCGGAAACCAGCCGCCGCGCGCCCGTTCGAAGCTACCATGCCGCGCGCCCGATGACGTTCGCCGCGCGCACGATGAAACGCGAGACCGAAGCCTCGCTTTCACGTCATCGAACGGCCGGGCAAGCCCATGACGACTGGCCTTGTCGCGCGCCTGGAGGCGTAGCTGGTACACAACTTTCCTTCCGTTACCTCCACCACTACCCCGCCGGGCGCGCCAGGTCACACGGACGACGATGCGCCCGCCGACAGCTCGCGGCGCACGTGGGCGATGCGCTGGGCGACCGTGATCAGGCTGAGCGCCGCCAGCACGTACACCGCCGGGGCCAGCAGCTGGAAGCTCCCCAGCGAGGCGCCCTGGGCGAAGATCAGGCCGATCGAGAGGATCACGACGCGCACGGGGCGGGTGGCGATGCCGACCTTGCACTCCACGCCCAGCGCCTCGGCGCGGGCGCGGGTGTAGGAGACCATCAGCGAGGCGAGCACCGCGACGACGACCGCGGCCGCGGCGACGCGGTCGCCCTGCAGCGCGAACCAGCCGGCGACGGCGGTCAGCACGATGCCCTCCTCGATGCGGTCGAGCGTGGAGTCCAGGAACGCGCCGAAGGGGGTGCCCTTGCCGGACATGCGCGAGTAGCGCCCGTCGAGCGTGTCCATGATCGAGCCGACGACGAAGGCGACGCCGCCGAGGAAGAACAGCTGCTCCCACACGAGCACCGCCGCGAGCAGGTTCAGCGCGAGGCCGGTGAGCGAGATCGCGTTGGGGGTCAGGCGCGACTCGATCAGGCGGTTGCGCACCAGCTCGCGCCGAGCGCCGGAGCCGATCGGCGCGCGGGCGCGCCGAGGCCGGCCGCGGTAGGCCCCGCGGCGAGGTCCCCGCGGCGAGGTTTCGTGTCGGCGAGGCGCCATCGTCGCGGTCGAGCTGGGCGGCGAAGCGCTCTCAGGCTCGCTCATCCCGCGGGCGCTCCGGCGAATCGCCACACGGCCGGACGTGCTCGCGCGAGCCACGTCGCGCCGTAGGCGGAGGCGGCGGCGGTGAGCGCGCCGAGGATCGCGTCGAAGATGAAGTGGTTGGCGGTGACGACGATCACGAACGCCATCAGGAAGGGGTAGAGCAGCCACAGCACGCTGACGATGCGGTGGCGCGCCAGGCGCGCGAGCGGCCAGCCGATCATCAGCGCGAACGCGACGTGCATCGAGGGGACGGCGGCGTAGGGGTTGAACAGCGCGTTCATCGAGGCGCTGGCGTGCGAGACGTGCACGCCGGTGAAGTCCGAGACGGAGTCGATGAAGCCCCACTCGGGCATGAAGCGCGGCGGCGCCGTCGGGAACACGGTGTAGCCGACGAGCGCGATGACCATTGCGATCATGAACATGTTGCGCACGAAGTAGAAGTTGCGGTTGTGGCGCATGTACAGGTAGACGAGCGCGCCGACGGTGACGGTCGTCTGGGCGTTGACGTACAGCCAGCTGGAGACGTCCATCAGCAGCTTGCTGCCGGACCCCCACGCCTGGATCGAGGGCTCGACGAACAGGTGGGTCGCGCGCTCGAGCGAGATCAGGTCGCGCGCGTGGGCGAAGGCGGCGTTGGCGTCGCCCTCGACGAGTCCGCGCACGAGCCGGTAGGCGAGGTAGGCGAGGGCGAACAGCGCGATCTGGCGCAGCACGTCCAGCCAACCCTGAGGCAACAGGCGCGCCTGCAGGAGACGGACGCGGGCGAGGACGGACCCTGACATCTGGGCAGAAGCCTAGCGGGACGGTACGTAGAAGGCGTACAGCCGCCAGTGCGGCGAGCGCCAGACTTCGTGCAAGTAGGGCAGTCCGCGGGCGACCAGCGCACCCTCGGCGCGTCCGGCTTCGTCCAGGCGCACGTCGGGCAGCGCGACGTAGGCGACGCGGTTTCCTGCGAGCCAGGCCTCATAGGCGGCGGCGGTGAGCCCGGGCCTGTAGAAGAGGGCGCCGTAGCGCGTGTCGAGCTGGCGCTCCCAGCCGCGGGCCAGGGCGATGGAGTCGTGTCCGGCGAGGTAGGCGGCCTCCTCGTGCGCGCCGGTCAGCGGCACCTCGACGATCGTGCGCCGGCCGTGGGTGAGCTTGCGCAGCTCCGTTCGCAGGGGGGCGTAGTAGGAGGCGTGCACGGAGGGGTCGCCGGCGAGTTCGGCCTCGTCGTTGATCGGCGTCTCGATCTGCCAGTACAGGAGCACGGGGACGAGCAGGCACAGGATCAGGCGGTGGCGGTCCCAGAGCACGCCGGCGAGCAGCGGACCGGCGAGCAGCGCTCCCAGGCGCGCGGAGTTGCCGCCGACGGGGGTGTGCAGCGCGAACGAGCCGATCAGCGCGAGCGCGTACAGGACTGCGCCCGTGCGCACGACCAGGCGCCCGCGGGGGGTGAGCGAGCCCTGTGGCAGCAGCAGCGCGATCAGCAGCACGCCGGCGAGCGCCGGCCAGAAGGCCGAGGGCGCGAACGGCTCCCAGCCGCCTTCGGGGAAGGCGAGCGCGAGCACGGCGATCGGGATGAGCGCGGCGCCGGCGAGCGCCAGCCCGCGCGCTGGTACCGCGCGCGTGGCCGTGGTCGCACCGCCGTGGTCGGTGCGTGCGCGAGGGCTCAGCGCGTCACCCGGGTCGGCGCCGGCGCGACGTCGCTCCCATCCGCCGGCGAGCGCGTCGGCCACGCCCGCGAGCGCGAGGAAGGCGCCGGCGACGGGGCTGGCGAGGCTCGTCAACACCGCCAAGCCGAGCGCGATCCCGACGCGGTCGGCCAGCAGCGCGAGCACGGAGCCCAGTCCGATGACGAACCCCAGGTCGTAGGGGACGCGTCCGGAGAGCAGGCCGACGCCGAAGCCGAGCGCGAACCAGCCGGCGGCGACGCGCGCGCCGGCGGGCGAGAACACGCGCTGGGCGATCAGCCCGAACAGCGCGGCGGCTGCCACGGCGGAGAGCGACAGCACCGTGTAGACGCCCAGCCACGCCCCCAGCTCGGGAGAGAGCAGCGAGTAGCCCGGCAGGTAGTGGCCGTGGACGGCGTACCAGCCGTTGTCGCGCAGCGCGAAGCCGACGCGGGCGAACAGATCGCTGCGGTAGGTGGCGGCCGCGAGGTCGCCGGCGGGGGGCTGGAGGATCAGGTAGACCAGCGCGAGCGGGAGGGCGATGGCCAGGGCCACCGCCCAGGGCGGGACGTCGGGGCTCGCGCGCGAGGCGTCGGGTCGGGCGGGTGGTGAGGGCGCGGCGATGGCCGGCGAGCCCATCGGATCACCCCGCGGCGGCGGGCGAGACGGCGTCGCGCAGGAAGTCGGCCACCGTGTCGATGACGTCGGGTCGGTCGAACCACGGCCAGTGCCCGGCGTCTGCCAGCTCGAGCAGCTCGGCGTTGGGGAGCGCGTGCGCGAAGGCGCGGCCGAAGCGGGCGGGGATGTAGGGGTCGGCCTGGCCCCAGACGACGAGCGCGGGCATCGTCAGCGTCGACAGCCGCGCACCGGCGGCCGCGAGCACGTCGGAGGAGGAACTGCGGTACAGGCGCAGGATCGCGCGCTGGGTGCCCTGGTCGAAGTGGTCGAAGACGGTGTCCAGCCACGCGTCGGGCATCGGCTCGCGATTGGGGCGCGCCTCGCGCGTGGAGAAGCGCATGAGCGCGCGCGTAGTGGCGCCCATCGCCAGCTCCCCCAGCAGGGGGGTGCGCCACATGCGCGCGGTGCGGTGCCAGCGGTAGCCGGGCAGGAACGGGACGGCGTTGACGATCACGAGTCGCGCGACGCGCTCGGGCCGGCGCTGGGCGAAGGCGAGCCCGACGGAGCCCCAGTCGTGCACGATCAGGCTGACGCGCTCGACGCGGACGAGGTCGAGGTAGCGCTCGATGAAGTCGGCGTAGCCCTCGATCGTGCAGTCGAGGTTGCCGGCCTTGCCGCTGCGCCCGAAGCCGGGCAGGTCGGGCGCGAGCCCGCCGGTGCGCTCGAGGAACCCGGTCTCATACGCGGGCGGCTGCAGCCATTCGTCAGTGCTCCGTTGCGCCCGCCACCACCGCTTCCACCACGGCCGCACCCCGTGGTGCACGCCGGGCGTGAGCCAGTCGTCGGAGTTGGTCGGCACGCCGTGCAGGTACAGGGGAGCAGGGACGCCGTCCGCGACGGGAGCCTCGCGCCAGAACACGGGCATCGTGCCGATCGTGGCGTTGCGGTCGCTGACAACGGGCATGCGGCGAACGATCATAGGGCGATGGCGCGGAACGGGTTCGGGCTTGGGTGGTAGGCAACTTTGGGAGTGACCTAAAGTCGTAGTGTCCCCGGCCACATACGGGCGGCCCGAACAGGCGGTCCTATGGTTAGGGTCAGGGCGATGCGGGCGGTAAAGACCAAGCGGAGCGGCGGACGGAGGGTCTGGAAACCGCCGACGCGCGCGCGGGTGATACGCGTGCGGGAACGGCTGCGCCAGGTGTATGGCGTGCCGCTGATGAGGCCGCACGGCGATCCGATCGCGGAGCTGGTGCTGACGGTGCTGTCGCAGAGCACGAACGACCGCAACCGCGACGTGGCCTACTTGCGGCTGCGTGAGCGGTTCCCGAGCTGGGAGGCGGTGATGCGCGCGCCGGTGGGGGAGGTGGAGGAGGCGATTCGTCCGGGGGGCATCTCGAAGGTGAAGTCGGCGCGGATCAAGGCGATCCTGGAGGCGATCGCAAACGATCCACGTGATCCGGAGCACGATCTGTCGCTGGACTGGCTGAGGGACGCGCCGATCGAGCAGGGGCGCGACTACCTGACGGCGCTGCCGGGCGTGGGTCGCAAGACGGCGGCGTGCGTGCTGCTGTTCGCGTATGGGATGCGGGACGTGCCGGTGGACACGCACGTCTCGCGCGTGGGAGTGCGCCTGGAGCTGCTGGAGTCGGGAGCGCCGTTCGAGCGGCTGCACGATCAGATGCTCGCGCTCACTCCACCAGGAGAGGAGCTGGAGCTGCACGTGAACCTCCTGCGTCACGGAAGGCGGACGTGCTTCGCGCGCAAGCCCGCGTGCGGGGAGTGCGCGTTGGCGCGCATGTGCCCGAGTCGCGGGATGTTTGCCTGAGCGCATATCCCGCTCTGCGGAGCCATTCTCCGTTCCTGAGGTCAACCCTGTGCGGGTGGGGGATTGACAAGTCGTGTCAGGTGTGCTTATGATTGGTAGGTCAGGTGCTCCCGATAAGGGGCACAGGGGAATAGATCGGGTTTGGGTCGGTCTTCTGGATCGAGTTCAAGCGCTTTTGCAGAGGGCTTTATTGCAGGCGGGGAGAGGGACCAGATCGCATCATGAGGGGTCATAGACACGTGAGTCCGTTGGGGACAGATGTGAAGAGGGTCGTTGCGCATGAGTGTGCGCCCGTAGGTAGATGCCTCAGCATCGCTGATGCATCTCTCTCTCTCTTGCCCCAGTAGCACCCCGCTTCTAGCCGCCGATTTCCCCCGTTCCGAGCAGGGCTCGCGAGGGTGGGCCACTCGCGGGTATGAGCCCGCTCTCGCCTCAGGCGTTCAGCCGCCGGTGGGCGATCTCGTAGACGGTCGGCGCGTGCGACCCCTTGGGGTGGTGGCGTACTCCGAAGGCGAGAAAGTCCATTTGCAATCGGCCGTCGATGAACGCGGCCTTGAAGACCACGCCCCACGGTCCGTTAGGTCGGGAGACGTAGACCTTGAAGCAGCCTGGAAGGCGTGTGCCGTCTCGTCCCTCGGGTTCGCAGGGTTTCAAGTGCGACCGGGGAATGCCGTCCGTCTCGTAGCAGCGACGCGCATCGTGCGCGGCAGTGCGGCCGGCTGGGGTGGAGCGCGCCAGATCCTCGTCCCACGGATCGCGATCAAAGCGCGCAGGGATGCGCGGCTCGGATGTACTCATGGCCTACCCCTCGCCGTCGGGGGCGCCCATGTACGGCCCGTGCTCGGCCATGAACTGCTCGAACTCTTCCGGTGTCAACTCGCGGCCGCCGGAGCGCTTGAGTATCTCCGCCCAGGTGACCTTGGGATAGGGGTCGTCGAGGTCCGGTGCGAGCACGAGGCGCCCGTCGGGGCGTTCCTCCTCGATCACGTACTCGCCGGCGCGGTCGCCGCTGAGCGTCACATGGGGTGGTGCTGCCACGGGGTTCATGATGCCAGGTCCTCCTTTGGGTGTGAGGCGGTCGGGGTTTTGGTCGCCGCTTCTTTCTGTTCCGACGGGATCTCCAAACCGGGACAGGTGTCAGCTGGTCGTCGCCGTCACCATCCTCATCTGGCGGCGGCGTGCGAGGAGGCCCCGAGGCGTGACACAGCCTTCCGGGCTGTGTGCCCCCGATTGGAGATTCCTAGATCTCCAATCGGTACACGCTGGGGTCGTTGTGCGGGGCGTCGCGGTCTTGACCCGAGGCCGCGGCGCTCGGCGATTGGTTTGTGCTCGCCTCATAATCGAGGGGGGCTGTTCCCCTCCGTGTCTCAGGAGGGGATGGTCTGATGGTTGCTCGTGTGTGGTCGCGGTCGGCTCGTCCGGGGTTGGGGGTTCTTGTCGCGTTGGTTGTGTCGGGTGCGGTGGCGTTTGCGCTGCTCGCCTCCGCCCCCGCGTTTGCGCTTCCCGAAGGGCGGGTGTATGAGCTGGTCAGCCCGGTTTTCAAGGGCGGGTATGGTGTCGCCGGTCCTGTGCAGGCTGTCGCGCTCGATGGTGAAAGCGCGGCGTTTGAGTCTCAGGGTGCGTTTGCGGGGATGGACTCGAATGTGCTCGACAAGACTTATTTGGCGCGTCGTGGGCCTACCGGCTGGGTGACCAGCTCGCTGCAGCCCCCTGCCGAACTCGCTCCCACTTCGGGTGTCGTTGACTTCTCGCCCACTTTGCAGTTGGTACTCGCCAGCTCGTTTTTTGGTGCGAACACGGGTACTGGGACCAAAGACAATGTGGATGCCTTGGGGAATGATTTTCTGCTGCATGACTCCGCTATGTCGGATACGTCCGCCGCTTGGGGGGTGTTTGGGGGTTTTGTCCTCAAAGCGCTGAACGGGGAAGGGCTGACGGTCCAGGAGGTGGGCGCGAGTGCTGATCTTTGTCATATAGTTTTTGAACCCGGGACCAAAGCCGTATTGCTTCCGGAAGCGGTCGATACTCAAGGACAGCTTTATGAATTGTCTGCGGGTTGTGAGGGTGAACCGGCGTTCCGTCTGCTTGGCCTGAACAACAGCGGTGGGGTGATCGAACCGCACTGTGTGCAGCTCGGGGCCGGGAACATAGGCGCGAGTTCTGCTTCGGGTACGGTCTCGGCTGACGGGAGCGAGATCTTCTTCACGGTAAAGACTCACCAGGAATCGGGTTGTGCTGCTGCCAGTTCGCAGTTGTTTGTGCGTTTGGGTGGTTCGCGTACGCTTGAAGTGTCCCGGCCGTTAGGGTCTTGTGATCCGAAAGGAGGTGTGGAAGGGGAAGTGCCGTGTGAAGGCGCCGCGGCGCGTCCGTTCGCGGAGTTCGCGGGTGCTTCCCGGGATGGTTCGCGCGTGTTTTTCACGACGACCGCGTCGCTCGTCGGTGAAGACACGGATGCGAGCAACGATCTCTACATGGCGAGTATCGGTTGTCCCGGTGGTGGTGGGTGCGAACCGGCTCAGCGTGAAGTGACTTCGCTTGTGCAGGTCTCGCATGCTCCGGGTGTGGGTGAAGCGGCTGATGTGCAGGGTGTTCTACGGGTCGCGTCCGATGGCTCGCGCGTGTATTTCGTCGCGCGTGGCGTGCTGGGTGAAGGCGCCAATGCCGAAGGTCAGACGCCGGTGAAGGGCGCCGATAATCTTTATGTTTACGATGCGCTGTCGGGGAGGACGGTCTTCATTGCTGATCTCTGTTCGGGACCCGCGCTCTCCGGGGTAGCGGAAGATCTCCGGTGTCCGCGCGATCTCAACGGCGAAAGCACGT
This sequence comes from uncultured Solirubrobacterales bacterium, assembly GCA_963744245.1. Classification (GTDB taxonomy): domain Bacteria; phylum Actinomycetota; class Thermoleophilia; order Solirubrobacterales; family Solirubrobacteraceae; genus Palsa-744. The sequence goes on along the minus strand of CAVUST010000001.1, from coordinate 776,954 downwards.
CGCGTAACGACACGTCGTTGTGGCTGGAAACGAAAGAAGTGCAGTCCACGCCTGATGGTGGCTTTCTCGTGTTCTCCAGTTATGGGCGGTTGATCGCGCATGGTGCCCAGGCCGACACCGATGACGCGCGGGACGTCTATCGTTATGACGCTTCGACGGGAACACTGGATCGTGTCTCTCTGGGAGAAGATGGTCACGATGCCAACGGCAACGGTGCCGAACCGTCGCTGGGTGCTTTTGACGCGCACATCACCGGCGCCGGTTTGACAGTCGCGAGGGTTGTCGCTCAGGAAGAATTGGGTGGTCGCGCGATCGATGGTGATGGTTCGCGGATTGTCTTCACCAGCGCGGAGCCGCTCTCTCCTGATGCCGTGAACGGTCTCATCAATGTTTATGAATGGCGTAAGGAACCGGGCTGGCCTGAAGGCAGGGTGTCGTTGATCTCGAGTGGGACGGCGGAAACGAGCGACGAGAGTCCGGTGATCACGCCGTCGGGTCGGGACGTCTTCTTCACGACTAGCGCTGGTCTGGTCCCTGAGGACACCGATGGCAAGGCCGATGTTTACGATGCCCGTCTGGGTGGTGGCTTTCCGTCGGCGCCGACGCCTGTGCGGGAATGCTCGGGTGATGCCTGTCAGGGTCCGTTGACGAACCCGGCGCCGTTGCTGGTGCCCGGCAGTGTCTCTCAGGCGCCGGGGGAAGACATCGCACCGGTGCCCAGTCCGGTCGTGAAGGCAAAGGCGAAGACCAAGCCGAAGCAGAAAGCAAAAGCAAAGAAGAAGAAGAGGAAGAAGAAGGGTGGGGCTTCCGGGGTGTCACGGGGGACCGGCAAGTCTGGTGGAAGGAGCGGGCGATGAGGGATAGGTTTATGCGGGGCGTGTGTGGTGCGGTGCTGGTGATCGGTGTGTTGCTGATGGTGGCGGCGAGCGCGAGCGCGGAAGAGTTCAAGCCGTTTGGCATCACGCGATTCACGATGCAGACGACCGGTCCCACGAAGGAAGAATTCCTTGGAGAACCACATCCTGGGCAAAAGGAATACGAATTTGTGAACGAACCGGACGGATTCACCCAAGCCGGCGGCCATCCTTGGGCGTTGACGACGACAGGGGAATTCGCGAGCGAAGAAGTGGAATTTAACGAAAAAGGCCTTAAAATAGATAAAGAACTGGTGCCGACGCAGGACCCAAAGGATGTGGTGGTGAGTTTGCCGCCTGGTTTGTTGGGTGATCCGGTGGCTGTGCCGCGTTGCTCGTTGGCGCTTGGTGAAGGCAAAGGGGAAAGCTGTCCGGCGTCAACTCAGGTCGGTGTCTTTCGGTTGAGGTGGGAAGGCAGCAAGGAAATCCTGGGTCCGATTGTGAATGTGGTTCCCGAAGCGGGGCAGTCCGCCGAGTTCGCCCTGCAGCCCCAGAAGGGCGGGATTTCGACCGTGTTGACAGCGCATCTTGTACGTACGCCTCAAGGTTATGGTTTCACTGTCGTGACGAAACAGCATTCCGGGGATCTTGCTCGTCCGTTTCGAATTGACTTTTTGGGGTGTGCCCGCCGACCCCGTACACCAACCTGGCGGTAACGCTCGCATTGGTGTTCGTGATGAGCGGTGGAGCATACGCCGCGAGCAAGTACGTGATCACCTCAACCAAGCAGATCAAGCCGAGCGTGCTCAATCAACTGCGCGGCAAGGCTGGTCCCGCGGGCACACCAGGAGCACAGGGATCACCAGGAACACCGGGAGCACAGGCCCGCAGGGAACACCCGGACCACAGGGAACACCAGGAACCCAAGGCGGACAGGGCACGCAGGGCGCCAAGGGCGACGCGGGCACCACAGGCGCCAAGGGAGCGACCGGGGTCACCGGCGTGACCGGCGGACAGGGAGCAACGGGCGCGACCGGCACCACCGGTTTCACTGCGACGCTACCCGCTGATGCGACCGAGACTGGTGCGTGGGTGATCCGTGGGACCGCGACCCTTGAAGAAGAACCGCGGGTGACAGCGATCTCCTTCGCGATACCCCTGAAAGCACCGATCATTGCCAGCTCGGCGATCATCGTCAAGGCAACCGAAACGACACCACCCGCGGGTTGTGAGGGCAGCGTGAGCGATCCCGGCGCCGAACCCGGTCACCTCTGCGTCTTCGAAGGAAAATCATTCGCTTCCAAGGGTGGCTTGACCCCCGCGTTTGTGATCCAGACCGCCAGTACGACGGAGGGGGCAGGCACGACCGGTGCGCAAATCGTCTACGAGACTGAAAAACCCGAAACGCCTGGGGAGGAAGTCTCTGCTGAAGGTACGTGGGCGGTGACGGGCGAATAGGCCGCGCCTGTTCCTGATGGTGTCTGTGTCTAACCCGGGACGGTCAAGGCCTCGCGTGGGGCGTGATGGGTTGCGTACGCGTGGGGCTCTTGATCGCGGGGCGGAAGGTGGGGGTCGTGGTGATGGTGGTGAGGGTTCGCCGCGTACGCGGGTTTCGAAGGTCCAGCGCGCACGGATCCTCACGGCGATGGTGCATGTCGTCGCTGAGCACGGTGTGGGATCGGCCACGGTCGCACGGGTCGTGGCACGCGCGGGCGTGTCACGACGCACGTTCTATGAGCAGTTCGCTGGTAGCGAGGACTGCTTCCTCGCAGTGTTCCAGGACACTCTCGCGCGCGCGAACCGGATCGTGACCGATGCTGCTGCGGGCGCACCGCGGGGTTGGCGGGAGCAGCTCAGGGCCGGTCTGGCTGGACTGCTCGCGTTCTTTGACTCCGAGCCGTTGTCGGGATCGTTGCTGGTGGTGGATGCTCTCGGGGCGGGCAATGTCGTGTTGGAGCGCCGCGCCGAGGTATTGCGGACGCTCGCCGCGATCGTGGATCGCGGACGCGCAGAGGCCGGGCGTGCGCGCGGGTCCTCGTCTTCGTCCTCGCCACCGCCGTTGACCGCGGAGGGCCTCGTCGGCGCCGTGCTCAGCGTCATCCACGCACGCATGCTCGAACAACACACAAGCATCCCGGCAGCAGCGAGCAAGGGCTCTGCTACCGGTATCGCAAACGGCGGGTCCTCCACTGCCGCTGCTGGTAGGCATCGTGGCGCCCCCGCCCCGCTCAGCGGACTGCTGAACCCCCTCATGGGCATGATCGTGCTCCCCTACCAGGGACAGGCCGCCGCCCAGAAAGAGCTCGCGCGTCCCACACCCAAAACCCCGCGGGCGCAACAAGGATCTTCCATCACGCCCCGCGAACCCTCAGGAGACCCCCTGGCGGGCCTGAACATGCGCCTGACCTACCGCACCCTCGTAGTTCTCTCCACGATCGCAACCAACCCCGGCGCCAGCAACCGCCAGATAGCCGACCACGCTGGCATCCACGACCAGGGCCAGATCTCAAAGCTGCTCACCCGCCTGCAAAAACTCGGCCTGATCCACAACACCGGCGCCGGGCAGTCCCAGGGCGAACCCAACGCCTGGACACTCACCCCCCGCGGAACAGACGTCCAACACGCACTCACAACCGCTCCCTGAACCCCCAGAAGGACTTGCGGGGGTGGGCCACTCGCGGGTATGAGCCGGCTTTCGTCTCAGGCGTTCAATCGCCGGTGGGCGATTTCATAGACGGTCGGCGCGTGCGACCCCTTGGGGTGGTGGCGCACGCCAAAGGCGAGGAACTCAAGTGCCGACTTGTCCGCTTTTCTGTCGATCGTGAAGACCATGCCGAAGCGCCCGTCGCGCGGGGGCAGGTAGACCTTGGCGCAGTCGGGGAGGTTGATGCCGTCGCGTCCTTCGGCTTCGCAAGGCTTCAAATGCGACCGGGGGATACCGCCCAGCTCATAGTCTCTTCGGGCGCCCTCGGCGGCGTTTTGACCAGCTGGGGTGGAGTGTGCAAGATCCTCGTCCCAGGGATCGGGATCAAAGCGCGCGGGGAAGCGCGGGTCGGATGTCGGCATGGGCTATCCCTCGCCGTCGGGTGGCTGCATGTGCGGCCCGTGCTCGCGCCAGAACTCGGCGGACTCCTCGGGAGTCATCGCGCGGGTGCCACCTCGCCGGCGGATCGCGGCGATGCTGGTGTCGCGTGCGAGCAGGAGGCGCCCGTCGGGGCGTTCCTCCTCGATCACGTACTCGCCGGCGCGATCGCCGCTGAGCGTCACATGGGGTGGTGCTGCCACGGGGTTCATGATGCCAGGTCCTCCTTTGGTCGTGAGGCGATCGGGACTTTGGTCGCCGCTTCTTCCTGTTCCGACGGGATCTTCAGATCGGGACGGGCAGCAGTCAGTCGTCGTCGGACAGAGGCGACCGCGCGGCCTGCTCGACACGTCGGTCGTCATCGACCTCGAGCGACCGGCCCGCCCCCGGACGATCCCGGCAAGAGCCCTCTGCGGAGCCTCAAGCAGCGGGGCTCTCCGGCTGGGCGACCCGGGCGCCAAGACCGAGGCGCCGTCCGGCAGTCCCGTGGAGTGGGCTTTCGTCCGCATGCAAGAAGTCCGCTCCTGCGGCTTCCCAGAGCCATCTTTCGCTCCTGGCGTCAACCTTGTGCGGGTAGGGGGATTGACAAGTTGTGTCAGGTGTGCTTATGATTGGTAGGTCAGGTGCTCCGTGAAGAGGGGCACAGGGAAATAGATCGGGTTTGGGTCGGTCTTCTGGATCGAGTTTCAAGCGCTTTTGCAGAGGGCTTTATTTTGCAGTCGGGGAGAGGGACCAGATCGCATGAAGAGGGGTTGTAGACACGTGAGTCCGTTGGGGACAGATGTGAAGAGGGTCGTTGCGCACAGGGGTGCGCCCGTAGGTAGATGCCTCAGCATCGCTGATGCATCTCTCTCTCTCTCTCTCTCTCTCTTGTCCCAGTAGCACCCCTCGTCTAGCGGCCGATTCGGGCCGGTTTTTCGCCCCCTTCGCGGGGTTCGGCAATGCACGCCCTCACGCGCATTGTTCGAAGCTACCCTGCCACGCGCACGGTGATGTTCGCCGTCCGCGCGAGGTAACGCGAGACCGGAACCGTTCTTACACGCACGCGAACGTCCGGCAAGCCCACCGCGAGTGGTCTTGCCGTGCGCCTGGAGGCGTAGCTGAACTACAGCGCACATCTCTTTCGTACCGCGAGTGGTCCTGCCGTGCGCCTGGAGGCGTAGCTGGACTACAGCGCACATCTCTTTCATGCCGCGAGTGGTCCTGCCACGCGCCTGGAGGCGTAGCTGGACTCAAGCGCACATCTCTTTCATACCGCGAGTGGTCCTGCCACGCGCCTGGAGGCGTAGCTGGACTACAGCGCACATCTCTTTCATACCGCGAGTGGACCTGCCACGCGCCTGGAGGCGCAGCTGAGTCACACCGCGCTAGCGCGATCCCGTCGGCGGCGGGATTCTCAGATCGCGACAGATGCCGCGCGCGACGTGATAGGCGATCTCGCGATGGCGTGGGACGGCAGCCGAGCGTTCGGCGTCTATGCCCCAGTAGCTGTGATTGCCGCCCTCGCGCAGGAGTCTGGCTCCATTCTTTGCGAGATGGCGTTCGAGGTCGCGGCGCTTCACGCCGCGACGATTGCGAGCGACTCGCTGGCCATCATCTCGCCTATCGGCTCGCGTTCTTCGGCGCGCAGCTCGAGGATGCCCGCGAGTGCGTCGAGCACCATTTCCCGCGCTTCCTTGCGAGTGCGCCCCTGGCTGTGTACGCCGGGGACCTCGGGGATCGAGACGACTATCCAGTCGCTGTCGGGGTCCTGCTCATAGACGATGGTCAGTTTGGGTGCATCGCTCATGAAGTAAGGGTATCGCACGGTAGATCCTCCTTTGGTCGTGAGGCGGTCGGGGTTTTGGTCGCCGCTTCTTTCTGTTCCGACGGGATCTCGGAAACGGGACGGGCATCAGCTGGTCGTCGCCGTCGCCATCCTCATCTGGCGGGGGCGTGCGAGGGGACCCCGAGGATGCGTGCTCTCGCACGCTGGGGTCGTTGTTGTGCGGGGCGTCGCGGTTTTGACCCGAGGCCGCGGCGCTCGCCGGTTGGTTTGTCCTCGCCTCATAATCGAGGGGGGCTATTTCCCTCCGTGTCTCGGGAGGAGATGGTCTGATGGTTGCTCGTGCGTGGTCGCGGTCGGCTCGTCCGGGGTTGGGGGTTCTTGTCGCGTTGGTTGTGTCGGGCGCGGTGATGTTCGTGCTGCTCGCCGCTGTTCCCGCGTTTGCGCTTCCTGAAGGGCGGGTGTATGAGATGGTGAGTCCGTCGTACAAGGCCGGATATGGGGCTGAACCTGGATTTGGGGCCGGCAACATCGTCGCTGCTCCAAATGGGGAAAGCGTGGTGTTCAGTTCGCAGGGTGTGTTCGCCGGCGCCGATTCGCCTGACCTGGGGCTCGACTATTTGTCGCATCGCACCGTCTCGGGATGGGTGACGACCTCGGTGCAGCCGCCAGCGGAATTCAGGGCCGCGGCAAAAGTCGAAGACTTCTCGTCATCGCTTGAATCTGTGCTCGCCATGGATTGGCCAGGTCCAAGTGCCGGAAGTGCTCAGGGAATCTCCCCTCAAAATGAGTATTTGCTGCACGATGTGGGTTTGCCGAGCGTAGGGGAAGACTGGAGGGTCTTCGGTGGCATCACGCTTGAACGGACAGACCATGAGGGGCTTTCGACTTTTGAGGAAGGCGCGAGTGGTGATCTTTGCCATGTGGCTGTAGGCCTTGTCGAAGGCGTGCTGTTGCCCGAAGCGGAAGGAAGCGGAGCCAAACCTCAGGTCTATGACGTCTCCTCGGGTTGTCGGGGAGAACCGGGGGTGAGGGTGGTCGGGTTGAACAACGATGGCAAGTTGATCAACGCTAACTGCACGAGCTTGGGAGCAGGCGAATTTGGTGCGAACAGCCGGTTCGGTGCGATCTCGGATGATGGGGAAGAGATCTTCTTTACGGCGAAGGTCAACCCAACCGAAGAAACTTGTAGCGAACAGCATGCGCAGTTGTTTGTGCGTGTGGGTGGGTCGCGTACGATCGAAGTGTCGAGGCCGCTCGATACGTCTGAGCCGTTTGGTGGGTGTGGTGATGGAGGGGGCGCGGGGGAATTGCCGGGTGAAGTGCCGTGTGCGGGGGCGTTGGCGCGGGAACCGGCGGAATTCGTGGGTGCCTCACGGGATGGTTCGCGCGTGTTCTTCACGACAAACTCACCGCTTGCGAGTACGGATACGGATTCGGGCAAGGATCTCTACATGGCGAGCATCGGCTGTCCCGGCGGAGGCGAATGCGAAGCGTCTGAAAAGGGGGTCACCTCGCTTGTGCAGGTGTCGCAGTCGCCCATCGGCGGTGAAGCCGCGGAAGTGCAGAATGTGGTGAGGGTCGCACCGGATGGTTCGCGCGTTTACTTTGTCGCGCGTGGTGTTCTTGTGGATGAAGCGAATGGTGAAGGTGATGTGCCTGTAAAGGGTGTGGATAATTTTTATGTGTATGACACGGGTACGGGGAGGGTGAGGTTTATCGGGCACTGCACGGTCGGCGCGAGTGACTCCACGGATGATGGTCGGTTTTTGGTGTTTGCGACTGGTGCTCAGTTGATCGGGCGTGGTGCTCAGGCGGACACGGATGACGCTCAGGACGTCTATCGTTATGATGCTGAAACGGGGGTCCTCGAGCGGGTGTCGCTCGGTGAAGACGGTCATGACGCCAACGGCAACGGTCCTTACGACGCGAGCATCGCGAGCGTCGACGTGGCGCACGCCCGGGTGTATGACGAGTATGAATTGGGTGTGCGGTCGATCAGCGAAGACGGCTCGCGTATCGTCTTCTCAAGCGCGGAGTCATTGTCGCGGGATGCTGTGAATGGTCTTGTGAACGTGTATGAATGGCATCAGGGGCCGGGTGGTGAAGGTGTGGTGTCGTTGATCTCCAGTGGCTCGTCGGAAACGCCTGATATGAGTCCTGTGATCTCGCCGTCGGGCAGGGACGTCTTCTTTGTCACGGATCAGGGTTTGACGTCGGGGGACACGGATGGTCAGGCTGATGTGTATGACGCGCGTCTGGATGGCGGGTTCCCGCCTGTGGCGGCACCGGTGGCGCCGTGTGCGGGGGATGCGTGCCAGGGCCCGTTGACGAATCCCGCGCCGTTGCTGGTGCCGGGCAGCGTCTCGCAGGCGCCGGGCGGCAACTTTCCCGCTCCGGCACCGCCTCCATCTGCTGCGGTGACGGTGAAACCAAAGGCGAAGGCGACTCCCGGATGCAGGAAGGGGTATGTGAAGAAGAAGGGTAAGTGCGTGAAGGGCAGGAGCGGGAAGCGCGCGACCAAGTCGGCGAAGGGGAGGAAGTAGCATCATCATGCTCAAACGATCGACACCGAGTTCTATCCTTGCCGGCTCACGATGTGTGCCTGCCGTGGTGGGCGTCCTTGTGGGTTTCCTGTGCTCCGCGTCTGCGGCGAGTGCCACGATCGAAGCCAAGCCTTTTGGCATCACGAAGTTCGCGTTCCAAACTGTCAGTGCGACGACGCTGACGACGCTGACGACACCCAAAGGTGTCCGTGAGGAAGTGGTCAATGAGCCGTACGTGTTCACGCAGGCGGGCGGTCATCCGTGGGCGTTGACGACAACGGCCGAATTCACGAGCGAAGAAGTAGAAGTTGAAGAAAAGGGGGAACGACACCTAACTCTGGTTCCGACGCGTGATCCGAAGGACATCGTGGTGGGGTTGCCGCCGGGCTTGTTGGGTGATCCGGTGGCGGTGCCGCGTTGTTCGCTGGCGAGTTTGCTGGCGAAAGTGAGGTGTCCTGCCTCGACGCAGTTGGGCGTGTTCCGTCTCCTATGGGAAGGCGGTAGGGAAGCGCTGGGTCCGATCGTTGAGGTGACCCCTGAAGCGGGCCAATCAGCGGAGTTCGCGTTTGAGCCCGAAGCGGAAGTACCGTTCCTGTTGACGGCGCGCCTGGTGCACACCGCGCAAGGCTATGGCTTCGTGGTGGTCTCAAAAGGCATACCCGGGGTCCAACTGGTGCGGGTTGAAACGACGTTCTGGGGCGTGCCGGCCGATCCCAGTCACGACCCGATGCGCGGCCTGGTCTGCAGCAGCGTCAGACGGGGTGAAAGCCTAGATTGTAAAGGTGGTGGGGAACCGAGTGGTGGTGAAGCGCCTGTCCCGTTTTTGAGTATGCCGACGGATTGCGCGGCGGGCCCGCAGACGACGACGTTGCGCGCCGATTCGTGGGAGGAACCGGGCAGCGTCAGTGAAGGGCGCTACACGGGTTATGCCGAAGAAACGACAGGCTTCCCGGGCGTGACGGGTTGCAACGTGTTGGGTTTTGGTCCGTCGATCGAAGTGAACCCTGACACGGTGCTGGCGGACGCCCCGGTCGGTCTGGGTGTGAACTTGAAGATTCCCCAGAACGAGCAGCCGGGTGGGAACGCGACACCGCATTTGCGTAACGCGGTGGTGACATTGCCGGAGGGCTTGTCGATCAGTCCCGGTGTCGTCGATGGTGTCCAGGCGTGCAACGAAACGGGTCCTGAAGGGATCAACTTCCCCGGGTCGGGTCCTGAATCAGAAGAACAGGGTTTGAGCGGTGAACTGCAGCTCGCGCCGGGGCACTGCCCCGACGCATCGACCGTCGGTACCGCGGAAGCGGTGACACCTGATCTCTCCGAACCGGTGAAAGGACATGTGTACTTGGCGCACCCGCTGTGCGGCGGGCAAGGTCAGGAACCATGCACCGACCAGGACGCGCTCGACGGTCGTCTCTACCAGTTGTATTTGGAATTTGGTGGTGCGGGACCGTTGGCTGACACCGGGATCAACGTCAAGGCGCATGGTTATGTCGAGGCTAACCCCGCGACGGGACAGCTCACGACGGTCGTGGATGAAAACCCGCAGGTCCCTATCAGCGAAGTGAAGATCCGCTTGAACGGTGGTCCGCGAGCCTCGGTCGACAATCCCGCTGTCTGTGGTCCTGCTGTCACGACGGCTGATCTGACGCCGTGGAGCGCACCAGGGATCAGCCCGGAAGGATTGTCGATGCCGGGAACACCGGACGTGACGCCCGTCTCGCACTACATGGTGGAAGGCTGCTCTGATCCTGTCCCGTTTGCTCCGGGACTGGTCGCGGGGATGGTCACGCCACAGGCAGGACAGTTCAGCGCGTTTACGCTGAACCTGTCTCGTCAGGATCGTGAACAGTACGTGAAGGGCATCCAGATCCATACTCCGCCGGGATTGTTGGGGATGCTCTCCAGTGTTCAGCTTTGTGAAGAACCCTTGGCGGATCAGGGCCACTGTCCCGCATCTTCCAGGATCGGGACTACGCGTGTAGCGTCGGGCGCGGGGTCGCACCCGTTCGAAATCGAGGGGACGGTGTATTTGACGGGACCGTATGACGGTGCGCCGTTCGGGTTGAGCATCGTCACACCCGCGGTCGCGGGACCCTTCAACCTCGGTTTGGTGGTCGTGCGGGCGCGTATCAATGTGGATCCGACTGATTCGACGTTGACGGTCACGACTGATGAAACGGGTCCGTATGCGATCCCGCAGATCTTGGATGGTGTGCCGTTGCGCTTGAAACGCATCACGGTCAACATCGACAGGCCAGACTTCATGTTCAACCCCACCAACTGCGGCGCACCAGGAGCCCCGGGTGTGCAGCAGGTCACGGCCACGATCTCCGGTTCTGAAGAGACCAAGGCTACGGTCTCCAGTCCGTTGGGTGTTGGTGGTTGCAAGAGCCTTGAATTCAAACCCTCCTTCACCGTCTCAACCTCAGGAAAAACGAGCAAAGCAAACGGTGCCACCCTCGACGCGAAGGTGTCCTATCCCGCAGGATCGGTTGGTAGTGAGACGAACATCGCGAGTGTCAAAGTAGAACTGCCGGAGCAGTTGCCGTCGCGTTTGACGACGTTGCAGAAAGCGTGCACCGCGGCACAGTTCGAAGCGAACCCCGCCGGTTGCCCGGCAGCGTCGATCGTGGGTATCGTGCGTGCTAGTACGCCGTTGTTGCCTGTGGGGTTGTCCGGTCCGGTGTATTTCGTATCGCATGGTGGGGAAGCGTTCCCGTCGTTGATAGTGGTGCTGCAGGGTGATGGTGTCAGGGTCGATCTGACGGGTAGCACGTTCATCAGCAAAGCAGGGATCACTAGCAGTACGTTCAAGAGCGTTCCCGACGTCCCCGTCAGCACGTTCGAGCTGTACCTACCCGAGGGCCCATATTCCGCACTGACAGCCAACGGGAACCTCTGTGATCTGACGCGTACGGTCCTGACCAAGCGCAAGATCACCAAGAAAACACACGGTCACACCGTGCACCAGACCATCACCACCCGCAAAACCATCCCGGCGGCGTTGACGATGCCGACGGAAATGGTTGCTCAGAACGGTGCGATTCTCAAGCAGGACACGAAGATCGAAGTCACAGGGTGCGCTTCGACTACCAAGACGAAAGCCATACCAAAGAAGAGGAAGTCTAAAGCTAAAAAGGCCGCTACCGGTAGGAGGGCGGGTCGATGATCGCAACGCACACACAACGAATCCTCCTACCCACATTGCTTGGTATCGTCGCGTTGCTGTTCGCGCCCGCGATCGTTCATGGCGCACAGGCGCCGGTCAAGGAGATCGTCTCCAGTCATTTCGGGCGTGAAGTCAACCTCACCGAAGCCGGTAAAGGTGTGGCCCTTGAAAACGTCTGCACCGTCGAATCCAAGGACCAATGTCGGCCAGGGCAAGCCGGAACCGAACCAGGTGCCCTGACCGAGGCGCTGAGCATCGCGGTCGCCCCCAGCGGGAACGTGTACATCGCGGAAGCGGCGGATGGGGTGACCCACCGTGTACAGGAGCTCACCCCGTCCGGAGCGTTCGTGCTGATGTTCGGCAAGGAAGTCAACGCCACCACCAAAGGCGACATCTGCACCGAGGAAGAAATCATCAAATCAGGCGTCAAATGCGCCGCCGGAGGCGAAGGCACAGGTCCAGGTCAGTTTATGGGTCGGATAGCGGTCAGCGTCGATCCGAGCAGTGGCAACGTCTACATAGCAGACGCGCATAACAACAGGGTGCAGGAGTTCACGCAGAACGGCGAATTCGTGCTGATGCTCGGCAAGGAAGTCGATGCCGCCACCAAAGGCAGCATCTGCACAGCCGTCTCGAAACACCCATGCCAGGCGGGCGTAGCAGGCAGCGAACCCGGCGCGATGCACTTCGTAGAACAACCTGCCATCGCCGTGGGTGGCCCTGAAGACCTTCTGTTCGTGGGTGATGAAGGTCGTGTGCAGCGCTTCGAAGCAGACGGGGCCCAGGTCGCAGAAACGCACACCTGCACACCCGGCGCGCTCGCGGTCGATCCAACAGGCGACATGTATGTCGTCTGTGACAGCGGGGGCAGCCCGGACAGCAGCATCCACGAGCTGGGTCCCACGGGCGCAGAAATCGCGCATTTCAGCCGGCTGTTGCGCAGCCCGGGAGGGCAGCAACTGTTCGTCGAGAGCGTCGCCGTGGACCCCGCCGGGCGGCTCGCCATAACCGAACTGGAAAACGGCGTGAGTTTTCAGGTCAACCGTGGTGGCTTGTACGCGGTCAATGGCTCGGTCCTGCATCAGATCACGGAATTCACGGCGGAACACCCGACGGTTGATCCGAACGTCCCGGACGTCGGGGGCAACGGGATCGCGTTTGGTGCCAAACACGAACTGTATGCGGTCGTCGGGTCCGGCTCGCTTGTCGAGGAAGTCGTGGCGTATCGTCCCGTGCCGGTCGCGGAACTCGCGGCCAGTCCCCCAGTGTGCGAACCCGGACCGGTCGTGGAAACGGACGTGACGTCCAACTGTCATCTGGTGGGGGTGGTCGACCCGTGGGGAGTGAAAGAAACAGAAGTGAGTTTTGAATGGGGCAGGTCCAGCGGCCTGGGTGAAAAGACGAGCCCGACATCGAAGCTTACGAATACCAAGAGTGAAGGCGAAGAAGAAGCACCACCCGTGGAAGTGACCGCACCGATAGAATATTTGCGACCGAACGAAACGTTCTATTCCCGTGCCACCGCGCAGGACGAGAACGTCAAAACACCGGAATCACTCACGAGCGAAACAGTGTCGTTCAATACACCGAGCGTCGCCCCACGAGTCGTGGGTGAACACGATTCATCGTTCGTGTCCTCTTCCTCAGCGGTGCTGTTCGGTGAACTGAACCCGGAGAACACACCCACCGAATACTTCTTCGAATACGGCCCATGCCCCGAACTCACTGGCTGCGAAACAATATTGAGGACCAGTGCGCTGGACTCTCCGGTGTACGGGAAGATCGGTGTCACGCTCGAAGCGACCGGCCTGCAACCATCCACGACGTACAGCTACAGGCTGTCAGGGGTCAACAAACCCGTCGCCGGAGCCGGTGAGGCGATGGTCAACGAAACGGGTGGTACGCAACTACCGGAAGGATCGTTCACGACCGCGCCCGAACCGCTGCCACAAGCCACGACTGGTGCGGCGAGCATGATCGGGAGCACCTCAGCACTGATCGCGGGCACGGTCAATCCTGACGGGCAGCCCGCGACCTATGCCTTCGAACTGGGGGTGTACGCGGGTGGGGATACGCGGTATGGGATCGTGTTCTCAGGATCAGCGGGGGAAGGCACGACACCATCGCAGCGCGCACTGCAGGTGTCGGGTTTGCAACCGGGAACGACGTATGCCTACCGTGTCGTGGTCAAGAGCGGTTACGGCACGGCGGTGGGCGAACCGGTGCTGTTCACGACCACGGGACTGCCATCGGTATTGGTGGTGCCCGCGGTGTTGGCGCAGTTGCCGGTCCCGAACATCGCGTTCCCCAACCCACCAAGCCTCACACCCCCCAAGACGGTGGTGAAGGCGAAGGGTTTGACTGGTGCGCAGAAGTTGGCGAGGGCGTTGAAGGCCTGCAAGCAGAGGCCGAGGAGTAAGCGAGCAGCGTGTGAGAAGCAGGCTCGCGAGCAGTACGCGAAGTCCAAGCAGGCCACTAAACGCAAGAAAGGGTAACCCTGATGTTCTCAACACTACGCAAACACGTGCGTGTCAGTCCCGCCGGGATGATCGCTACGCTCGCATTGATCTTCGCGATGGGTGGTGGTGCGTACGCCGCGAGCAAGTACGTGATCACCTCCACCAAGCAGATCAAGCCCAGTGTCCTGAAATCACTCCAAGGCAAGACCGGGCCCGCCGGTGCTCCCGGCTTGGCCGGTCCCGCGGGTCCCGGGGGAGCACAGGGGGCGCAGGGTCCCGCCGGGCCGGCAGGACCACAGGGCACACAGGGCGGCAAAGGCGAAACCGGTTCGCAGGGCACCAAGGGCACGACCGGAGCCGCGGGCGCAACGGGACCGAAAGGCGCGACCGGAGCGACCGGTACGACCGGTTACACCGAAACACTGCCCGCGGGTAAGACCGAGACCGGCTCTTGGGTCATCCGCGGAACAGCCAACGCCATAGGCGAATTCCGCTCGGCCGAGATCTCGTTCCCGATCCCGTTGAAGGAAGAAATCAGCGACATCACCCATAAGATTCACGTCGTCAAGATAGGCGAAACCGTCGCGGGCTGTCCGGGTACCCCCGAAAAACCCGAAGCCGAACCGGGCCTGCTCTGTGTCTATGAAGGACCATCGCTCCTGCCCGGCGGCAACAAAGGCCTGGTCGCTACGAACTTGTTCATCCAGACCGGCAAGGCCGCAGAGGGCGCCGGCACCACCGGAGGCGAACTCCTGTACTCCACCACGGCACCACCCGAACCCGAAGAATTCAAACCCGGCGAAGAAGTATCAGTACACGGCACCTGGGCCGTAACCGCCCCCACCGAACCGTAGGGAACGATCACAGAACAAGCACCAGGTGGAGTCGTGTCTGTATCCAAATCGAAACCGGGGCGGAGTTCCCCGGGTGAGCGTTTCCTATCCTCGGGTGGGAGATCACGTTCCGCTGCTGCTCCCGCGAGGCGCCATTCGCGCGTCTCGCGGGAGGGCGCGGCACAGGTCGCAGACGTCCAGCGTGCACGGATCCTCGCGGCGATGGTGCATGTCGTCGCCGAGCATGGTGTGGGGTCGGCCACGGTCGCACGGGTCGTGGCACGCGCGGGTGTGTCACGACGCACGTTCTACGAACAGTTCTCTGGTAGCGAGGACTGCTTCCTCGCCCTCTTCGAAGACACCCTCGCGCGCGCGAACCGGATCGTGACAACCGCCACCGCGACTGCGACTGTGGGGAGTGCGCGACCGGTTTGGCGTGAGCGGCTCAGGGCTGGTCTGAGCGCACTGTTGATGTTCTTCGACGGGGAGCCGTTGTCGGGACGGGTGTTGGTCGTGGATGCGCTTGGTGGCAGCCCGCTCGTGCTGGAGCGCCGCGCCCGAGTGCTGCGAACACTCGCCGCGATAGTGGACCAAGGACGCATCACGGAGACCGGTAGGGGACACAGGGCCTCCTCCTCCTCCTCCTCCACGTCTGTCTCTTCGCCTCCGCCGTTGACGGCGGAGGGCGTGGTCGGTGCGGTCTTCAGCGTAATCCACGCGCGTATGCTCGAAGAAGGCACGGACCGTCATCCCGTCAACGGGTCCTCGCGCTCCCCCTCGTGCCATGGTCCCGCACCGCTTATCAGCCTCCTGAACCCTCTGATGGCGATGATCGTGCTCCCCTATCAGGGGCAGGCCGCCGCCCAGAAAGAGCTCGCGCGTCCCACACCAAAGAAGGCTTCGCGCGCGCGAGGGTCCTCAACCGCCCCCACCGAGCCCCCCAGTGATCCCCTGCAGGGCCTGAACATGCGCCTGACCTACCGCACCCTCATAGTCCTCTCCACGATCGCGACCGACCCCGGCGCCAGCAATCGTCAGATCGCCGACCACGCCGGCATCCACGACCAGGGCCAGATCTCAAAGCTGCTCACCCGCCTGCAACGCCTCGGCCTGATCGACAACACCGGCAACGGCCAAGCCAAAGGCGAACCCAACGCCTGGACACTCACACCCCGCGGAACAGACGTCCAACACGCCCTCACAACCGCTCCCTGAACCCCCACGCCGAGGGGGCCTGCTCACCCGACGGGCTTGCTCGCGGCGAGTGCGGGCGACGCGCACATGTTCGACGGAAAAGCCGCGTGCCGGCAGTCGCACGCGTGCTACGCTGAAGCTCATCATGCGTGAGATCACACAGCGACAGCTGCGCAACGAGAGCGGCGAGATCATGCGCGAGCTCGATCGGGGCGAATCGTTCGTCGTGACTCGCAACGGCAATCCCGTGGGCGAGCTGCGGCCGATCAAGCGCCGGCGGTTCGTGCCGAAGGCCGAGGTTCTGGCCGCGTTTTCCGGCGTAGGCCATATCGACTACAAGCAGTTCCGCGCCGACATCGATCGCTACGTCGATCAGGACCCCACGCCGCGCGCATGGGAGCGCTGGGAAAAGAGGCAGGGGAAGAAGCCCAGTGGCTGATCCGCCCTCGCCTACGCGAGGACTGCTCGACACATCGGTGGTGGTCGACATCGAAGAGATCGACCCGGATCTGCTGCCGGACATCCAATCCGTCTCGTCGGTGACGCTGGCCGAGTTGGCCGCTGGGCTGCCCGCCGCCTCCACGGACGATGAGCGCGCCCGCCGTCAGGAGCGTCTCCAGCAGATCGAGGCGACCCTCGAATCTCTGCCTTTCGACGAGATCGCCGCTCGCGCCTATGGCCGCGTATTCGCGGCAGTCACAGCGATCGGTCGTAAGGCCCGGGGTCGCCGGACCGCCGATCTCTTCATCGCGGCAACCGCCCTCTCGAGCAGTCTCCCGCTCTACACGTGCAACCCCGACGACTTCGCCGGGCTCGAGAGCCTGCTCGACGTCGTCGCCGTCCCGCCTCCGGACGATCCGGGCAAGAGCCCTCCGTAGAGCCTCAATCAACGGGCTCTCCGGCTGGGCGACCCGGGCGCCAAGACCGAGGCGCCGTCCGGCAGTCCCGTGGAGTGGGCTTTCGTCCGCATGCAAGAAGTCCGCTCCTGCGGCTTCCCAGAGCCATCTTTCGCTCCTGGCGTCAACCCTGTGCGCGTAGGGGGATTGACAAGTTGTGTCAGGTGTGCTTATGATTGGTAGGTCAGGTGCTCCGTGAAGAGGGGCACAGGGAAATAGATCGGGTTTGGGTCGGTCTTCTGGATCGAGTTCAAGCGCTTTTGCAGAGGGATAATGCAGTTCGGGGAGAGGGACCAGATCGCATGAAGAGGGGTAGTAGACACGTGAGTCCGTTGGGGACAGATGTGAAGAGGGTCGTCGCGCACCGGGGTGCGCCCATAGGTAGATGCCTCAGCATCGCTGATGCATCTCTCTCTCTCTCTCTCTCTCTCTTGCCCCAGTAGCACCCCTGGTCTAACCGCCTCTTTACGGCGGTTTTCCGGCCTCCTCGCGGGGTATGGCCACCCGTGTCCCGCGCCCTGTTCGAAGCTACCCTGCCACGCGCACGATGATGTTCGCCGTCCGCATGCGGTAACGCGAGACCGAAGCCTTCCTTTCACGTCAACGATCGGCCGGCAAGCCCACTGCGAGTGGTCCTGCCACGCGCCTGGAGGCGTAGCTGGACTACAGCGCACATCTCTTTCATACCGCGAGTGGTCCTGCCACGCGCCTGGAGGCGTAGCAGGACTGCAGCGCACATCTCTTTCATACCGCGAGTGGTCCTGCCGTGCGCCTAGAGGCGTAGCTGAGTCAGACTGCGCTTACGTCTCACTCGTTCAATCGCCGGTAGGCGATCTCGTAGACGGTCGGCGCGTGCGACCCCTTGGGGTGGTGGCGCACGCCGAAGGCGAGGTATCTGAGGCGTGGTCCATGCTTATGGGCAACCGCTTGGAAGACCATCCCGAAGCGGCCGTCCGGGCATGGAAGGTAGACCTTGACGCAGTCGGGCAGAAGGGTCCCGTCGCGTCCGTGCTCGTCAACGGGGCGCAGGTGCGAGAAGGGAACGCCGTTACGCTCGTACTCATCTCGGGCAGCCCGGGCAGCTGCCCCGCCCGCGGTAGTCGAGCGCGTGAGATCCTCGTCGAGGAGGTCGCGATCAAAGCGCGCCGTGAAGCGCGGCTCGGATGTCGGCATGGCCTACCCCTCGCCATCGGGGGGAAGCATGTGCGGGCCGTGCTCGCGCCAAAACTCGGCGGACTCCTCAGGAGTCATTGCCCGCTCGCCATGGCGAGCAAGTCTCGCCGCCCAGGACGTGTCTGGGACGAGCACGAGGCGCCCGTCGGGGCGTTCCTCCTCGATCACGTACTCGCCGGCGCGATCGCCGCTGAGCGTCACATGGGGTGGTGCTGCCACGGGGTTCATGATGCCAGATCCTCCTTTGGTCGTGAGGCGATCGGGGTTTTGGTCGCCGCTTCTTTCTGTTCCGACGGGATCTCGAGATCGGGACAGGTGTCAGCTGGTCGTCGCCGTCGTCATCCTCATCTGGCGGCGGCGTGCGAGGAGGCCCCGAGGCGTGACCCAGCCCTCCGGGCTGTGTGCCCCCGATTGGAGATCCGTCGATCTCCAATCGGTACACGCCGTAGGGGTCGTTGTGCGGGGCGTCGCGGTTTTGACCCGAGGCCGCGGCGCTCGCCGGTTGGTTTGTCCTCGCCTCATAATCGAGGGGGGCTATTCCCCTCCGTGTCTCGGGAGGAGATGGTCTGATGGTTGCTCGTACTTGGTCGCGATGGACTCGTTCCGGGGTGGGGGTCTTCACCGCGTTGGCTGTGCTTGCCGCGGTGGCGCTCGCGCTGCTCGCCTTCGCCCCTGCGTTTGCGCTTCCCGAGGGGCGTGTGTATGAGCTGGTCAGCCCGCCGTTCAAGGCGGGGTATAAGGCTGAAGGTCCGGTTGTCGCGCCGAGTGGTGAAAGCGTGGCGTTTGGGTCGGGTGGGGTGTTCGCGGGGGCCGACAACAGTGATTTGAATGCTGTTTATCTGGCGCGGAGGGGCGTGTCGGGGTGGGTGACGACGCCGCTTGAGACGCCTGAGGTGGTGTCGCCGTCGGTGGGTATCGAAGATTATTCGGCGACGCTTGAATCGGTTCTCTCGAGTGGGGCGTTGGGGCCGGATGAGGGTACCGCCGAGGATGAACCGTTTGAAAAGGAGTTTTTGCTGCACCGGACGGCGTTGGGTGATGGTCCTGAAAACTGGTCGGTTGCGGGTGGGGTTGTGCTGAAGGCTGTGAATGGGGAACGTGTCACAGGGGAGGAGGCGAGCGCGAGCTCTGATCTTTGTCACATCGTGATCTCTGAACCTACGCCGCTGCTATCCGAAGCGCCGGCATATGATGCCGAACCTCAGCTCTACGATCTTTCCGCGGGTTGTGGTGGTGGGGAACCGTCGTTGCGGCTCGTCGGGTTGAACAATCAAGGCGGGCTGCTCAACCCAACGTGCGTGGCGCTCGGCGCGGCGTTTACGGGCGTCGCAAGCGAGCTCAACGCGGTCTCGGGGGATGGTAGCGAGATCTTCTTCAACGCTTCGCCCGTCCCGAGTCGGCGGTGTAATGAATCGTCGCAGTTGTTTGTGCGTTTGGGTGGGTCGCGGACGGTGGAAGTGTCGCGGCCGTTGGGGGCTTGTGGTGTGGCTGGGGAAGTGCCGTGTCCGGAAGCGTCCAAGCGTGCCGCGTCGGCATTTCAGGGCGCCAACGAAGCGGGGACGAGGGTGTTCTTTACGACCACGGCGCCGCTGGTGGCGGGTGGTGGCGGGGGGAACAATCTGTATGAGGCGACGATCGGGTGTCCGGGTGTCGAACCGTTGGCCGAAGCGCAGCCGTGCGGGGCCGCTGAAAGAGAAGTGACCTCGCTCGTGGAGGTCTCTAATGATCCTAATGTGGGGGAAGAAGCGGAATTTCAGGGTGTCGTGAGGATCGCTCCTGACGGGTCGCGGGTGTATTTCGTCGCGCACGGCTCGTTGACCGGCGAACCCGGTCCCGAAGGACAGGTGCCGCGCAAAGGTGCGGACAACCTGTATGTGTATGAGCGCGACGCAACCCATCCGGAAGGCCATGTTGCTTTTGTCGGCGCCCTGTGCTCTGGGCCTGCTCTCTCGGGGGTGGTCGAAGATACGCGCTGCCCGACGAGCCTCGAACGGGAACCCTCTGAAAGGAATGATCTTGGCTTGTGGAGGAATACCGGTGGCGGTGAGACGCAGACGACGGGTGATGGTGAGTTCTTGGTGTTCGCGACGTATGGGCGGCTGATCGCGCACGGCAGCGAAGCGGATACGAACCCGGCTCGTGATGTCTATCGTTATGACGCGCGGACCGGGGTGCTTGACCGTGTCTCGTTGGGGGAAGGCGGGGCCGCTGCGAACGGCAACGGCGTCGAACCGGCGCCCGGCGCGTTCGACGCGAGCATCTTGCCCGGCAATACGAGCGGGCTCGTCGATCAGTCGCATGATCTGGAAGGTAGGGCGATCAGCGAAGACGGTTCGCGGATCGTGTTCTTGAGCTCTGAGCCGCTTTCGCGTGCTGCGGTCAATGGTCTGGCGAACGTGTATGAATGGTATGAGGCGCCGGGGCAGAACGAAGGCAGGGTCTCGATTGTTTCCAGTGGCAGCGCCGAACAGTCCGATCGGAACCCTGTGATCACGCCGTCGGGTAGGGACGTCTTCTTTGTGACCACGCAGGGTTTGGTCTCGCAGGACACTGATGGGCAGGGGGATGTTTACGATGCGCGTCTGGGTGGCGGGTTTTCGTCGCCGTCGGCGCCTGTGGAGGCGTGTGAAGGCGATGCGTGCCAGGGCCCGTTGACGAACCCCGCGCCGTTGTTGGTGCCGGGCAGCGTCTCGCAGGCGCCGGGCGGCAACTTTCCCGCTCCTACCCCCGCACCTGCGGCGACAGTGAAACCGAAGGCAAAGGCGATCCCAGGTTGTAGGAAAGGGTACGTGAGAAAGAAGGATAAGTGCGTGAAGAGCACGAGCGGAAAGCGCGCGAACAAGTCGGCAAAGGGGAGGAGGTAGCATAATCATGCTCAAGCGATCGAGATATCGTTCTGTCCCCCGCGGCCTGGTTCTAACGGCAGTAGTCTTTTTGTGTCTCCTGGGCTCGGTGTCGGTGGCGGGCGCGACGACGGAAGCCAAGCCGTTCGGTATCACAAAGTTCTCGATGCAGACGGTCGGCACCACGAAGCTGACGCCGCTCGGCGCCGGCGGAGGTGGTGAGAACGAGGAAGTAACCAACGAACCGTATGTGTTCACGCAGGCCGGGGGTCATCCGTGGGCGTTGACGACGACAGGGGAATTCACGACCGAAGAAAACCTAGCGGTTAACTTTGAAGAACTCGTTAAAGAGCTCGTGCCGACGCGCGACCCGAAGGACGTCGTCGCGGGTTTGCCGCCCGGGTTGTTGGGCGATCCGCTGGCTGTTCCGCGCTGCCCCCTCGCTGACGTGCTGGCTAAGGTGCATTGTCCTGGTTCTACGCAGCTGGGGGTGTATCGGTTGCAATGGGAACGCGGCAAGGAAGATCTCGCTCCGATCGTGAATGTAACACCGGAAGCGGGTCAGTCGGCGGAGTTCGCGTTCGAAACCAATGGGCCGCCGTTTTTGTTGACGGCGCATATCGTGCATACCGCCGCGGGTTATGGTTTCATCGTCGCGTCGAACGGTGTGCCGGGTATTCTCCTGGATCGCTTTGAACTGACGTTCTGGGGTGTGCCGGCCGATCCCAGCCACGACGCGATGCGCGGACTCGTCTGCAGCAGCACAAGCCGAGGCGGAACCCTAACGTGTAGTGGTGGTGGTGAGTCGAGTGGTGGTGAGGGGTTGGTGCCGTTTGTGTCGTTGCCGACGGATTGTGCGGCTGGTGCGCAGACGGCGACGTTGCGCGCGGACTCGTGGGAGGCACCGGGTAGTGTGAGCGAAGGGCACTATTCGGGATATGTGGAAGCGACGACGAGTTTCCCTGGGGTGACCGGTTGCAACCTGATGGGCTTTGATCCGTCGATCGAAGTGACCCCGGATACGTTGTTGGCGGATGCGCCGGTGGGGTTGGGCGTGGATGTGAAGATTCCGCAGAGTGAGCAGCCGGCGGGTACCGCGACACCACACTTGCGTGATGCGACAGTGACGCTCCCAGAGGGAGTGTCCATCAGCCCGGGTGTGGTGGACGGTATCCAGGCGTGTAATGAAACGGGACCGGAAGGGATCAACTTCCCTGGTTCTGGTCCTGAATCCGAAGAGCGCGGTCTGGATGGCGAACTGCAGCTCGCACCGGGGCACTGTCCCGACGCTTCGACCGTCGGCACTACCGAAGCGGTGACACCGGATCTCCCGGAACCGGTGAAGGGGCATGTGTACTTGGCGCGTCCGTTGTGTGGTGGTGCGGGTCAGGAACCGTGCACCGAAAAGGACGCCCTGGACGGTCGCCTGTACCAGTTGTACTTGGAATTCGGTGGTGCCGGTGCGCTCGCGGACACGGGGATCAACGTGAAGGTTCGAGGGTTTGTCGAGGCTAACCCTGCCACGGGACAGTTGACGACCGTCGTGGAAGAAAACCCGCAGGTCCCTATCAGCGAAGTGAAGATCCATTTGAATGGTGGTCCGCGGGCGTCGATCGACAATCCAGCGGTGTGCGGTCCCGCGACCACGACGGCTGATCTGACGCCGTGGAGCGCACCGGGGAGGACACCGGAAGGATTGTTGATGGCGGGCACTCCTGATGTCACGCCGTCCTCGTATTATGACGTCGTGCAGGGTTGTTCTGATCCTGTGCCGTTCGGTCCGGGGTTGGTGGCGGGTACGGTTACGCCGCAGGCGGGCAGTTTCAGCGCGTTCACGCTGAACCTCGCGCGTGCGGATCGCGAACAGTACGTCAAGGGCATCCAGATACACACCCCCCCAGGACTGCTGGGAATGCTCTCCAGCGTCCAACTGTGCGAAGAACCATCAGCGGATCAGGGTCACTGTCCCGAAGCGTCGAAGATCGGCACCACACGTGTAGCGTCCGGTGCGGGATCGCACCCGTTTGAAATCGAAGGGTCGGTGTATCTCACCGGACCGTATCGGGGTGCTCCGTTTGGGTTGAGCATCGTCACTCCCGCTGTCGCGGGACCGTTCAACCTCGGTCTGGTGGTCGTGCGTGCGACTATCGCGGTGAACCCGGAGAACAGCACGTTGACGGTCACGACCGATGAAACGGGACCGTATGCGATACCGCAGATACTCGACGGTGTCCCGTTGCGCCTCAAACGCATCACGGTCAACATCGACAGGCCCAACTTCATGTTCAACCCGACGAACTGCGGTGCTCCCGGCACGCCGGGCACACAACAGGTCACAGCCACGATCTCCGGCTCAGAAGACACGAAGAGCACCGTATCAAGCATGTTCGCGGTGGGGGGATGCAAGAGCCTCGTGTTCAAACCACAGTTCACGGTCTCATCCAGCGGGCATACCAGCAAAGCGGATGGTGCGAGCCTTGACGCGAAGGTGTCCTACCCCACAGGATCAGTCGGCAGCGAGGCGAACATCGCGAGCGTCAAAGTCGAACTCCCAGAGCAACTGCCCTCACGACTGACGACGTTGCAGAAAGCGTGCACGGCCGCACAGTTCGAAACGGATCCCGCGGGTTGTCCCGCAGCGTCGGTCGTGGGTATCGTCAGGGCCAGCACGCCGTTGTTGCCGGTGGGATTGTCCGGCCCGGTGTACTTCGTCTCCCACGGCGGGGAAGCCTTCCCCTCCCTCATCGTAGTGCTCCAGGGTGATGGTGTGCGGGTCGACCTGACGGGCAGCACGTTCATCAGCAAAGCCGGGATCACCAGCAGCACGTTCAAGACTGTTCCCGACGTTCCCGTCAGCACGTTCGAGCTGTATCTGCCGGAGGGTCCCTTCTCCGCGCTCGCAGCCAACACGAGCCTCTGCTCGCTCACGAGCACCGTGCTGGTCAAGCACAAGATCACGAGAAAAGAACACGGTCGGGTCGTGCACAAGACACTCACGACACGCACCACGAAGCCCGCGAGCCTGATCATGCCCAGCGAATTCGTAGCGCAGAACGGTGCGGTACTGAAGCAGGA
This sequence comes from uncultured Solirubrobacterales bacterium, assembly GCA_963744245.1. Taxonomy (GTDB): domain Bacteria; phylum Actinomycetota; class Thermoleophilia; order Solirubrobacterales; family Solirubrobacteraceae; genus Palsa-744. The sequence continues at coordinate 753,062 of CAVUST010000001.1, read as the reverse complement.
CACGAAGATCGAAGTCACGGGATGCACTATCCCCAAGACCAAGGCGAAACCCAAGAAGAAGAGAACCAAAGCGAAAAAGGCCGATGCCGCAAAGGCTACTGGTAGGACCGGAAACAGGAGGGCACGCTGATGCTCATCGAGCGCATGAAGACCCTCCCGCTCGCGGTACTGGCGAGCATGATCGTGATGCTTGGGTTCATGATGGGCGTCGAGGCTGCCGGCGCGTGGGCTGCGGAAGCACCGATCAAGGAGATCCTCTCCAGGAGCATCGGCCGAGAAGTGGACAAGACCACCAAAGGCAACGTCTGCACGGTCGCATCCCAACACGAATGCGGGGAAGGGCTACCGGGAAGCGAACCCGGCGAGTTCGAAGACCCTGAAGGGATCGCGGTACAGACCGATCCCGCGAACCCGAACCACGGCGACGTGTATGTCGGAGATCGCGGCAACAGTCGTGTCGAGGAGTTCACGCCGAGCGGGGAATTCGTCTTGATGTTCGGTGGGGAAGTCGACAAGACGACCAAAGGCGACGTCTGCACGAAAGCCTCTAACAACGCGTGCGGCGCGGGGGTGAGAGGAACCGGTGCGGGGCAGTTCGAGGGGGTCCAAAGCTTGGCTGTCGATCCCGCGACTGGTGACGTGTACATCCAGGAGGGCACGGAATCCAATCAGCGTGTGGAGCAGTACACACCTGATGGTGTGTTCGTGTGGATGAGCGGCCGGGAAGTCGACGCGACGAAGACGAACATCGTGAAGGCGCTGGAAGCCAAAGGCGGCAAGCCGACACCCACACAGGTCGAAGAAGAGAACCTCTGCACGGCGTCTTCCGGTGATGAATGCCAAGGCGGTGTGAGCGGCAGCAATGGGCACGGCCAGTTCGAATTCGACGGGTCGGGTCAGAACGAGATTGCTGTGGGTGGTCCTGAAGACTGGTTGTACGTTGCTGGTAACGGTCGTGTGCAGCAGTTCAGCACGACCGGTGAATGGAAGGGCGAAACGATTGTTGCGGGTCTGGTGCAGGCGCTCGCGGTTGACAAAGCGGGCGACATGTTTGTCGCGTACGACCAGTCGAGCGTGATTTACGAGCTGGGCCCAAGTGGTGTGCAGCTAGACCAGTTCGCGATACAACCCAGGACAGACAATCCGCTGGATAAAGAACTGGGCACGATCGCGCTTGATGCCAGCGGGCAGCTCGCGGTCAGCGAACGCGAAAAGGTGACCCAAGCAGAAGGCAGTCGGTTCTTTGGTTCGCTTTATGACGCGAGCACGGGACGGCGGATAACCGAATTCCAAGCACCGTCGCCGACAAAAGGCTTGGCGTTCGATGATGAAAACAACGTGTACGGGGTAGTGATCGGCAGTCATGAAGCGGTGTTTTATACGCATAGGCCTGTCGGGGAACTCGTGGCGACACCAGTGTCGTGCGGGCCGGGTGGGGAAAACGAAACGGACGTGTTGCTCGCGTGTGTGCTGAACGGTGAAGTAGACCCGTGGGGCGTGAAAGAAACGATCGTGCACTTCGAGTGGGGACTGACGGCTGCGTTGGGGGAAGTGACGAGCCCGGTGGTCTCGGTCCCGAGCACGAAGGCCGAAGGCGAAGAAGAACCGCTCGTGAAGGTCAGCGCGGCAATCGGCACGGCACGCCCAAACGAAAAAGTGTTCGATCGTCTCTCCGGAGAAGACCAGAACGTCAAAGCACCGGAAGTGCTGACTAGCAACACGGCGTCGTTCAGCACCGCGAGCGTACCACCACGAGTGGTGGGTGAACCGAGCGTCGAGTTCGTGCATTCCTCCTCGGCGGTCCTTGTCGGAGAACTGAATCCGGAGAACATGAGCACGAGCTACTATTTTGAATACGGTCCCTGCCCACAACTCGCTGGTTGTGGCGAAGTGTCACGCACCGGTACGCTGCAATCCCCGGAATACGGGAAGGTTGGGGTGACACTCGAAGCGAGCGGTCTGCAACCGGGCACGACCTACAGCTACCGCCTGGCGGCGGTCAACGAAGCACACGAAACGGCCGTGGGTGAACACGGTCTGCCGGGACTACCGGAAGGATCGTTCACGACACTACCCGCGCCCGCGCCGTCCGCGAGCACCGGTCCCCCGAACACGGTGGGTGTGAGCAGCGCCACGATCACGGGAACGGTCGACCCTGACGGTCAACCAGCAACCTATGCCTTCGAACTCGGTGTTTACGCCGGTAGCGCGACCCAGTATGGGATCGTGTTCTCCGGTCCCGCAGGGTCTGGTGGCGCGGTCCCGGAGACGCTCGCGCTCTCCGGATTGCAACCAGGCACGACCTACGCCTACCGCATCACCATCAAGAGCGGCTACACCCCCGGCGGAGAACCCGTAGCGGGAGGCACGGTCCTGTTCACGACATTGGGCCTGCCCTCCGTGCTGGTACTGCCCTCGGTGCTTGGGCAGCTACCGGTGCCGAGCATCGCGTTCCCCGCACCGCTGATACCGCCGGTGGTGTCTGCCAAGGCGAAGGCGTTGAGCAGTGCGCAGAAGCTCACGAAAGCACTGAAGGCCTGTACGAGGGCCGGAGGATCGTCAAGACAGCAGCGACAGAAACGGCGGTTGGCCTGTGAGAAACGGGCCCGTGCACGCTACGCAAAGACCAAACAGGCCAACAAGAAAGGGTGAGCTCACCGATGCTCTCAAGACTACGCAAACACCTCACGTACACCAACCTGGCGGTAACACTCGCATTGGTGTTCGCGATGAGCGGTGGTGCATACGCCGCGAGCAAGTACGTGATCACCTCAACCAAACAGATCAAGCCGAGCGTGCTCAATCAACTGCGCGGCAAGACTGGTCCCGCAGGAACACCAGGAGCACAAGGATCACCAGGAGCACAGGGCCCGCAGGGAACACCCGGACCACAAGGCCCACAAGGAACCCAGGGCGCACAGGGTGCGCAGGGCGCCAAGGGCGACGCGGGCACGACAGGCGCCAAGGGAGCGACCGGGGTCACCGGCGTGACCGGCGGACAGGGAGCAACGGGCGTGACCGGCACCACCGGTTTCACTGCGACGCTACCCGCGGGCGCGACCGAGACCGGCGCGTGGGCGATCCGCGGGACCGCGACCCTTGAAGAAGAACCACGGGTGACCGCGATCTCCTTCGCGATACCCCTGAACGCACCGATCATTGCCAGCTCGGCGATCATCGTCAAGGCAACCGAAACAACGCCACCCGCGGGTTGTGAGGGCAGCGTGAGCGATCCCGGTGCCGAACCAGGTCACCTCTGCGTCTTCGAAGGAACATCAATCCTGTCCAAAGGCGGCTTGACCCCCGCACTGGTGGTTCAAACCGCCAGTACGACGGAGGGAGCGGGGACGACCGGTGCCCTGATCGCTTACGAGACTGAAAAACCAGTCAAAGCCGGGGAAGAAGTGTCTGCTGAAGGTACCTGGGCGGTGACGGGCGAATAGGTCGCGCCTGTTCCTGATGGTGTCTGTGTCTAACCCGGGACGGTCAAGGCCTCGCGTGGGGCGTGATGTGTTGCGTGCGCGTGGGGTTCTTGATCGCGGGGCGGGTGGTGGTCGTGGTGATGGTGAGGGTTCGCCGCGTACGCGGGTTTCGGAGGTCCAGCGCGCACGGATCCTCACAGCGATGGTGCACGTCGTCGCCGAGCATGGTGTGGGGTCGGCCACGGTCGCGCGGATCGTGGCGCGTGCGGGCGTGTCACGACGCACGTTCTATGAGCAGTTCTCTGGTAGCGAGGACTGCTTCCTCGCCCTCTTCGAAGACACTCTCGCGCGCGCGAACCGGATTGCGAGCGACGCTGCTGCGGGCGCACTGCCGGGTTGGCGGGAGCAGCTCAGGGCCGGTCTGGCTGGACTGCTCGCGTTCTTGGACTCCGAGCCGTTGTCGGGATCGCTGCTGGTCGTGGATGCTCTCGGGGCGGGCAATGTCGTGTTGGAGCGCCGCGCCGAGGTATTGCGGACGCTCGCCGCGATCGTGGATCGCGGACGCGCCCAGGCCGGGCGTGGGCGCGGGTCCTCGTCCTCGTCTTCGTCTTCGTCTTCGCCACCGCCGTTGACCGCGGAGGGCGTCGTCGGCGCCGTGCTCAGCGTCATCCACGCACGCATGCTCGAACACCACGCCGGTCACTCCGCGAACGGATCCGCTCGCGCCCACTCTGCCACTGCACCGCTCGTCGGCCTACTGAACCCCCTCATGGCGATGATCGTGCTCCCCTACCAGGGACAGGCCGCCGCTCAGAAAGAGCTCGCGCGTCCCACACCCAAAGCTCTGCCCCAAACGCAAGGATCATCCATCACACCACGCGCACCCTCAGAGGACCCTCTGCAGGGCCTGAACATGCGCCTGACCTATCGCACCCTCGTAGTCCTCTCCACGATCGCGACCGATCCCGGCGCCAGCAACCGCCAGATCGCCGACCACTCAGGCATCCACGACCAGGGCCAGATCTCAAAGCTCCTCACGCGCCTGCAACGCCTCGGCCTGATCCACAACACCGGTCACGGCCAAGCCCACGGCGAACCCAACGCCTGGACGCTCACCCCCCGCGGAACAGACGTCCAACACGCCCTCACGACAGGTCGCTGACCGCCTGCCGAGACCTCTACTCGACCGACGGCCACTCGATCCGCTCGCCCAGCTCGCCCGCGCCCAGCTCGATCAGCCCGCTGCGCTCGATCGGGCGGTATTCGCCCTCGCGCAGCCCGAGCCAGTCGACCGAGCGCTTCTCCGGGTCGACGATCAGCACCTCGTCGACGTCGTGGGCGGCGTAGAACGGCAGCTTCTCCCAGCTCTCGTCGCCCGGCGAGACGATCTCCACGACGAGCGCGGCGGTATGCAGCCAGGTACCGGCGGCGCCGGGGCGGTGCAGGGCGCCGTCGGGGACGCGGAAGTCGTGCTCGCTCTCGCCGAGGTTGAACTCGCCCATCGCCGCCTCCAGGTCGGCGTCGCGCGCGAGAGGGCCAAGGATCTCGGCCAGCTGCTGGACCAAGCGCGCGTGCCCGTAGCTGGGTGCGGGAACCATGTGCAGGACACCCTCCCACACCTCATCAAGACGATCAAGCCCCGAGCGACGCCGGCGCTCGAGCACCGCCTCCAGCCCGGCCGTCGGTGGGTCCAGGACCACTGCGCGCATACGTTCCAGGATAACGGGAATCAGCTCAGCAGGAGCGGTTTTGCGAGCGCTCTATTCAGCGCACGCGATCGACCGCGGACACTACGTCGGCTGGACGATCGGAGATCCCGTCGATCTCCGATCGGTCGCCTGCTCGCCAGGTCTCGACCCCCATCTCCACGGCCTCTTGACTCCCCTCACAAAATCTGCTTCAATACCGCTTAGATTTATTCACCGTCTTCACAAGGAGCATCTTCATGGGCAAGACCATCGGTATCGACCTCGGCACGACCAACTCGTGCATGGCCGTGCTCGAGGGGGGCGAGCCCACCGTCGTCGAGAACGCCGAGGGCGGGCGCACCACCCCCTCCGTCGTCGCCTTCACGGCATCCGGCGAGCGTTTGGTGGGGACAGTCGCCAAGCGCCAGGCCGTCACCAACCCGCAGAACACGATCTTCTCGATCAAGCGCTTCATGGGCCGCAAGGAGGCCGAGGTGCGCGAGGAGGAGTCGATCGTCCCCTACAAGGTCGTCTCCGGCCCCAACGGCGACGCGCGCGTCGAAGCCAACGGCGAGCAATTCTCCCCGCCCGAGATCTCCGCGATGATCCTGCAGAAGCTCAAGTCCGACGCCGAAGCCTATCTGGGCGAAACCGTCGACGGCGCCGTCGTCACCGTCCCCGCCTACTTCAACGACGACCAGCGCCAGGCCACCAAGGACGCCGGCCGCATCGCCGGCCTCGACGTCAAGCGCATCATCAACGAGCCCACCGCCGCCTCGCTCGCCTACGGCCTCGACAAGGAGGCCGACCAGACGATCCTCGTCTTCGACCTCGGCGGCGGCACCTTCGACGTGTCCGTCCTTGAGATCGGCGACGGCGTGTTCGAGGTCAAGTCCACCGCCGGTGATAACCACCTCGGCGGCGACAACTTCGACAAGGCCATCGTCGACTGGCTCGTCGCCGACTTCAAGCGCGACCAGGCGATCGACCTCTCCGCCGACCCGATGGCTTTGCAACGTCTCTACGAGGCCGCGGAGAAGGCCAAGATCGAGCTCTCCACCACCCAGGAGACGCAGATCAACCTGCCCTTCATAACGGCAGACGCCTCTGGCCCCAAGCATCTGGACACGCGTCTGACGCGCGCCAAGCTGGCCGAGCTGACCTCCGACCTCCTCGACCGCGTCGTCGCCCCCGTGCGCCAAGCGATCGACGACGCCAAAGACAAGGGCGTCAAGGAGATCGAGCACGTCGTCCTCGTGGGAGGCATGACGCGCATGCCCGCCGTCCAGGAGAAGGTCAAAGAGCTCACCAAAAAGGAGCCCCACCGGGGCGTCAACCCCGACGAGGTCGTAGCAGTCGGCGCCGCGATCCAGGCCGGTGTTTTGGCCGGCGACGTCAAGGACGTCCTCCTTTTGGACGTAACGCCTCTTACGCTCGGCATCGAGACCAAGGGCGGCGTCATGACCAAGCTGATCGAGCGCAACACCACGATCCCCACGCGCAAGGGCGAGGTCTTCTCCACGGCCGAGGACAACCAGCCCTCCGTCGAGATCCACGTGCTTCAGGGCGAGCGCGAGATGGCTCAGTACAACAAGTCGCTCGGCAAGTTCCAGCTCACCGGCATCCCGCCCGCGCCGCGCGGCATCCCCCAGATCGAGGTCGCCTTCGACATCGACGCCAACGGCATCCTCAACGTCTCCGCCAAGGATCTCGGCACCGGCAAGGAGCAGAAGATCGAGATCAAGGCCGGCTCCGGCCTCTCCGACGAGGAGATCAAGAACATGGTCTCCGACGCCGAGTCCCACGCCGAGGAGGACGCCCGCGCACGCGAGCTCGCCGAGGCCCGCAACAACGGCGAGAACGCCGCCTACCAGGCCGAGAAACAGCTCGCCGACCTCGGCGACCAGGTCGACGCCGACTCCAAAGGCCGCATCGAAGAGGCCGTCAAGGAGGTCCGCGAGGCCCTCGAGTCCGAGGACCCCGCTCAGATCAACGCCAAGGCCGAGGCGCTCCAGGTCGCCTTCCACTCCGTCTCCGAGGCGATGTACCAGCGCGCCCAGGAGCAGGCCGCGGCGAGCGGGCCCAACGGCGACGGGGCATCAGGTGACGAGTCGGGCGGCTCCTCTTCCGACGAAGACGTCGTCGATGCCGAGGTCGTAGATGAGTCATGAGCGACGCTGAGCAGACGGTCGAGGAGGAGAACGAGGAGTCCGAGGCCGTCGAGATCGAGGAGGACCTCGACGAGCTCGTCACGGTCGCCGCCGAGCGCGACCAGTATCTCGCGCTGGCCCAGCGCACCCAAGCCGACTTCGAGAACTACCGCCGCCGCGTCGCGCGCGAGTCCGCACTCGCCCAGGAGCGCGGCGCGATCAAGCTCGCCCGCGAGCTGCTCCCCGCCCTCGACAACCTCGACCGTGCCCTGGACGCCGCGGATCAGGACGATCCCCTGCTGCAGGGCGTGCGCCTCGTGCGCGAGGAATTTGGCGCCGCGCTCGCCCGCGTCGGCATCGAGTCCTTCTCCCCCGCTGGCGAGATCTTCGATCCGGCGTTGCACGAGGCCGTGGTCCATCAGCCGGTGGACGGGGCGGCGAGCGGGACCGTGGCCGAGGTCTACCAGCCCGGCTATCGCCTCGGCGATCACATCATCCGCCCGGCGCGAGTCGTCGTCGCGGCGTAGCCCAGGAGCCCGACATGGCATCTCGACCCGACTACTACAAGACGCTCGGGGTCGACAAAAAAGCGACCCCCGCGGAGATCAAGAAGGCCTACCGGCGCCTCGCGCGGAAGTATCACCCCGACCGCAACCCCGACGACAAAGCCGCCGAAAAGCGCTTCAAGGAGATCTCCCAGGCCCACGACGTCATCGGCGACCCCGACAAGCGCAAGCAGTACGACTCCGGCACGGGACCCTTCTCGACCGGCAGCGGACCCGGCGGCGGCTTCGGCGGCTTCGGCAACTTCGACTTCGACGCCTCCAACATGGGCGACATCCTCTCCAACCTCTTCGGCGGTGCGGGAGGGCGTGGGGGAGGCGCCGGCGCCGGCGCCCGCGGCGGACGCCCGCGCGCGCAGCGCGGCTCAGACCTCGAGGCGCAGGTCTCGATCACCTTCGACCAGGCGATCTCCGGCGCGCAGATCCCCCTCTCCGTGCCGATGCACGCCACCTGCCCCACCTGTCACGGGACAGGAGCCAAGCCCGGCACGACCCCCACCGTCTGCCCCGTCTGCGAAGGGCGCGGCGTCGAGACCCAGGGCCAGGGCATGTTCTCGATCTCCCAGCCCTGCTCGCGCTGCGGAGGCTCCGGCACGATCATCGAGGACCCCTGCCCCACCTGCCACGGCGCGGGCGCCGTGCGCACCGTCAAGCGCCTGCGCGTCAACATCCCCGCGGGCGTGCGCGACGGCGGGCGTATCCGTCTCGCCGGCAAGGGTGAGCCCGGTCGCGACGGCGGCCCCCCCGGCGACCTCTACCTCGTCACCCACGTCTCATCCTCGCCCGTCTTCAAGCGCCGCGGCGACAATCTCGAGGTCGAGGTCCCGCTCACGATCCCCGAGGCACTGCGCGGCGCCGAGGTGCGCGTGCCGACGCTCGACGGCTCCAAGACCCTGCGCGTCGCGCCCGGCACACGGCACGGCACCGTCCAGCGTCTGCGCGGCGAGGGCCCTCCCAAGCTTGGTGGTAAGTCGCGTGGCGACATCCACTACCGCTTCCTGCTCGACGTCCCCGACTCTTTGACCGACGAGCAGCAGTCGGCCGTCGACGCCCTTGCAGCCGTGATGAACGGCAACCCCCGCGCGCGCCTGTTCGAGGGGGTGTCATCGTAATGGCCCGCATCAAAGGCATCAAAGTCGACTCCAGCCACGGGGTGTTCATGATCTCCGTCGCCGCCGAGCTGGCGCAGATGCACCCGCAGACACTTCGCGTATACGAGGCGCGTGGTCTGATCGAGCCCAAGCGCTCACCCAAGGGCACACGGTTGTATTCGCACGAGGACGTGGACAAGCTGCGGCGCATCCAGGAGATGACGGCCGAACTGGGTCTCAACCTCGCCGGCGTCGAGCGCGTGCTCGACCTCGAGGCCGAGGTCAACGACATGCACGCCCGCATCGAGGAGCTCGAGGTGCAGGCCCTGCGCGCCCAGGTCGAGTTGGCCGAACGCCTGGAGGAGGTGCGTCGCTCCTTCCGCGCCGAGCTCGTCCCCTATCGTGCCGGTGGCACCGACGTCGTGCGCGCCGCCGACGTACGCTCGACCTTCGCTCCCGCCCCCCGGAGGTCTCGCCATGACTCCTAACGGCACCCCAGGCTCCGTACCGCCCCAGCAGCCCGGCCAAGAGGAGGAGCAGCAGAGTCCGCTGCAGCGCTTCGGGCGCGACCTCACCGAGATGGCAGAGCTTGGCAAGCTCGACCCCGTCATCGGCCGCGACGAGGAGATCCGCCGCGTGATCCAGGTGCTCTCGCGGCGCACCAAGAACAACCCCGTCCTGATCGGCGAGCCCGGCGTCGGCAAGACCGCGATCGTCGAGGGCCTCGCCCAACGGATCGTCTCCGGGGACGTGCCCGAGTCGCTGCGCGACCGCCGCGTGATCGCCCTGGACATGGGCGCCCTGATCGCAGGCGCCGCCTACCGCGGCGAGTTCGAGGAACGCCTCAAGGGCGTCCTCTCCGAGGTCTCGCAGGCGCAGGGCGCGATCATCCTCTTCCTAGACGAGCTGCACACGATCGCCGGCGCCGGTGCCGCGCAGGGCTCCGTCGACGCCTCCAACCTGCTCAAGCCGATGCTCGCGCGTGGAGAACTGCGCTGCGTCGGCGCCACCACCCTGGACGAGTACACCAAGTACATCGAGAAGGACGCCGCCCTGGAGCGCCGCTTCCAGCCCGTCACCGTCGGCGAGCCCACCGTGCAGGACACGATCGCGATTCTGCGCGGGCTGAAGGAGCGCTACGAGAACCACCACGGCGTGCGCATCCAGGACAGCGCCCTGATCGCCGCCGCCACCCTCTCCCACCGCTACATCGCCGACCGCTTCCTGCCCGACAAGGCGATCGACCTGATCGACGAGGCGGCCTCGCGGCTGCGCATCGAGATCGACTCGGTGCCCACCGAGATTGACGAGGTCAACCGCCGCGTGATGCAACTCGAGATCGAGTTGACCTCGCTCAAAAAGGAGAAGGACGAGGCCTCCAAGGCCCGTCGCGAGGCGATCGAGACCGAGCTGACCGAGCTGCGCGAGCGCTCGGCCGAGATGACCGCCCAGTGGCAGCGCGAGAAGGACGCCATCAAGGGCGTCTCAGAGCTCAAGGAGCGCCTGGAGAGCGCCCGCGCCGAGGCCGAGCGGGCCGAGCGCGAAGCCGACCTGCAGCGCGCCGCCGAGCTGCGCTACGGCGAGATCCCCGAGCTCGAACGCCAGCTCGCCGAGTACGAATCGGCCGAGTGCGAACGCGCGCAGAGCGAGGCCGGCGAGCCCGACGGAGCCGGCGCGGGCACGCCCGGGGCGGGTGGGCCGCAATTCCTCAAAGAGGAGGTCGACGCCGACGACGTCGCCGAAGTAGTCGCGCGCTGGACCGGCATCCCCGTCTCGCGCCTGCTCGAGGGCGAGACCGAGAAGCTGATCCACATGGAGACCCGCCTGCACGAGCGCGTCGTCGGCCAGGACGAGGCGATCGAGGCGGTCGCCACCGCCCTGCGCCGCTCCCGCGCCGGGCTGCAGGACCCCGACCGCCCGATCGGCTCCTTCCTCTTCCTCGGACCCACCGGCGTCGGCAAGACCGAGCTCGCCCGCGCCCTCGCCGAGTTCATGTTCGACTCCCAGGACGCCATCGTCCGCATCGACATGTCCGAGTACATGGAGAAACATGCCGTCTCCCGCCTCGTCGGGGCGCCCCCCGGCTACGTCGGCTACGAAGAGGGCGGCCAGCTGACAGAGGCCGTCCGTCGCCGCCCCTACTCCGTCGTGCTCCTGGACGAGATCGAGAAGGCCCACCCCGACGTCTTCAACACGCTCCTGCAAGTCATGGACGACGGCCGCCTCACCGACGGCCAGGGCCGCACCGTCGACTTCAAGAACACCGTCCTGATCATGACCTCCAACCTGCCCATCGGCGCGAACGCGGACGACGTCGACGGAGCGAGCGCGGACGGCGCCAGCGAGTCAGGCGTCGCGGCCGACGCCCAGCTGCGCACCGAACTGCTCCAGTACTTCAAGCCCGAGTTCGTCAACCGCCTTGACGACGTCGTGCGCTTCCACCCCCTCACCCGCGAGCAGATCGCGGAGATCGTCGATCTGCAGGTTGCGCGAGTGATCGCCCGCGTGGCCGAGCGCGGCGTGCAGGTCACGCTCACCGACTCCGCCCGCGAGCTGATCGCAAACATGGGCTATGACCCCACCTACGGCGCTCGTCCTCTGCGCCGCGTCATACAGAAGCAGCTCACGGACCGACTTGCGCTCGCGCTGCTGGAGGGAAAGCTGCGCGAAGGCGACTCCGTGCGCGTGGATGCGATGGATGGGGAGCTGGTGTTGCGCATGTCCGTGGACGCGACGGAGCCGGCGGCTGAGATGGCGAAATAGGACTCGCCATGCCGCCGGCTCCGCGTCCCACGGTAGGACCTGGCGCCTACTGCGGAGCTGTCATTGAGACCTACGGTGTGGTGGCCGCCCAGGTGCCGTAGCTGGAGATGTTTTCAGTGCCACCAAATTTTTCGAGGATGACACCGCCGCCCCAGCGGTTGGCAAGGCCGTTCTCGCCTCTGGACGGGTCGAAGACTTCAGCTGTGTACGTACCGATTCTGATGCTCTCGTACACGCAGAGGTTACCTGGGCTTGCTTGGGGATTGGTGGCAGAGCCCGGGCACTGAGCCGGAGGTGTCGCACCCTGTTTTATGAAGTGGGCAGTCGGCGCAGATGCGAACTGGAAGCCGAACGAGATCGAATCCCAGAAGAACTCGGAGGTACCACTCGCCGGGCCGCCGGCCGCGTAGTTACCGCGAACCGTCACGCCACTGGGCGCGTTGCCGGTGGGGAAAGGTCCCGCCGGCCCTTCTTTACCGGCGAGCCCTTCTTTGCCGGCTGCGCCAGGTGCTCCGATCGGGCCGGTCGCCCCCGTTTTTCCGGTCTTGCCCGCGTTGCCCTTGAGCGATTTGAGCACGCTCGGCTTGATCTGCTTGGTCGAGTTGATCAGATAGTGCTTCGCGGCCAGCGCCCCGCCGCTCATCGCGAACACGAGCGCGAATGTGGCGACGACGTTGGCGTAGTTGAGATGTCTGCGCATGGATGCCTCCTCCATGTGGGTGACAGGATGCGCGGACCCTATGCGGCTTCGATGACGGACGCAAGGGTCGCCTCCAAATCTCGACAAGTTGGCCGACCGCCGCATCCTGGCGTGATCCGGTACAACGGACACGTACGCGCCTACTGGCCACAACGGATGGAGGACCCGATGCCCACCTACATCATGCTCTCGACGCTCACCCCGGAGGGCGTGCAGACGGTCAAGAACAACCCAGAGCGGATCAGAGAGGTCAACAAGGAGGTCGAGCAGCTCGGCGCCACCGTCAAGGCGCAGTGGGCGACGCTCGGCCACGTCGACTTCATCTCGGTCGTGGAGGCTCCCGACGAGGCGACGATGGCGCGCGTCTCGCTGGAGCTGGGGTCCCGCGGCACCGGTCGCTACGAGACGCTGTCCGCGATACCTGTAGACGACTTCATCGCGTCCCTCTGAGCGCGCACTCGGTGACACGCGTGAGGCAGATCGCTTGAAGGTCCTGGTCGTAGGCGGCGGGGGGCGCGAGCACGCGATCGTGCGCGCGCTCGCGCGCTCTCCGAAGGTGACCGAGCTGCTGTGCGCGCCCGGCAACGCCGGCATCGCCCAGGACGCACGCCTGCTGGACGTCGCCGCGGATGACGTCGAGGGAATCGTGGCGGCCGTCGAGCGCGAGGGCGTCCACTTCACCGTCGTCGGCCCCGAGGCGCCGCTCGTGGCCGGACTCGTGGACGCGCTCGACGCCCGCGGTCACCTCGCCTTCGGCCCGTCCGCGGCTGCCGCGCGCCTGGAGGGCTCGAAGGCGTTCGCCAAGCAGGCGATGGAGCAGGCCGGAGTGCCGACCGCGCGCTGGCGTCACGTCGCCTCGCTGCAGGAGGGAATCGACGCGGTCGCAGAGCTGGCCGCTCCCGGCGTCGTGATCAAGGCCGACGGGCTCGCCGCCGGCAAGGGCGTGACCGTGGCGGATGACACAGAGCAGGCGCACGCCGCGCTGCGCGAGATCTTCCTCGAGGGCCGCTTCGGCCAAGGGGGGGCGAGCGCCCTGGTGGAGGAGCGATTGGTCGGCAGGGAGCTCTCGCTGCTGGCCGTGTGCGACGGCAGGACCGCGATCCCGCTTACTCCCGCGCGCGACTACAAGCGCATCGGCGACGGCGACACCGGCCCCAACACGGGCGGCATGGGGTCCTATTCGCCCGTGCTCGACCTGCCCGACGAACTGGGGTTCAGCCTCGCCCTGTTCGTGCACCAGCCGATCGTCGACTGGATGCGCGAGCGCGGCACCCCGTTTCACGGCGTGCTCTACGCCGGGCTGATGCTCACCGAGCAGGGCCCGCGGGTGCTCGAGTTCAACGTCCGCTTCGGCGATCCCGAGACCCAGGCGGTGCTGCCCCGCATGGGGTCGGACTTCCTGGAGCTGCTGTTTCGCTCGGTGCGCCCCGGCGGCCTGATCGGTGAGGATCCCGAGGAGGACTTCCCCCGCTGGCTGGAAGAATGGGCGGTCACGGTCGTGCTGGCGAGCGCGGGCTATCCCCTCTCGTCCTCGAGTGGCGACCCGATCTCCGGGCTCGACCACGTCCCCGACGACGTCGAGGTCACCCATGCCGGCACCGCCATTGGGCCGGACGGGACGATCGTCACCGCGGGCGGGCGCGTGCTGAACGTGACCGGGTTCGGCCGCGACGCCGAGTCCGCGCGCGAGTCAGCGTATGCTGGCGCCCGGATGATCTCCTTCGAAGGCATGCAGCTGCGCGAGGACGTCGCCTCCGGCGCGGGCGAAAGCTCACCCGAGACAGAGGGCTGGCGCTCGCTCGACAGCTGGTTCGAGGAGTGGTCCGGCGATGGCCGGGCAAGTGAGCTGGAGGGCCTGGTCGATGGGTGACGTGTCTCCGATCACGACGCCGCTGGCTGAGGCCGAGGTACGGGCGCAGCTCGAGGAGATGGACCTCGACGCCCCGCGCGTGGGCATCGTGATGGGCTCCAAGAGCGACATGGAGACGATGGAGAAGGCCGCCAACGAGCTCGAAGAGCGCGGCATCCTGCACGAGCTGCGGGTGATGTCCGCCCACCGCGAACCGGACGTCGTCGCCGACTACGCCAAGAACGCCCACATGCGCGGCCTGCGCGTGATCATCGCCGGCGCCGGCATCTCCGCCGCGCTGCCCGGCGCGGTCGCCGCGCACACCGACCTGCCCGTGATCGGCGTGCCGCTGTCGGGACGCCTCACCGCCGCGGGCGGGCTGGACGCGATCCTCTCGATCGTGCAGATGCCCCCGGGCGTGCCCGTGGCCTGCGTCGGCCTCGACAATCCGCGCAACGCGGCGATCCTCGCGGCGCAGATCATCGGAGCATGATCTCGCGCTACACCCGCCCCGAGCTCGGCGCTCTGTGGATGGACGCCGCGCGCATGGAGACCTGGCGCCAGGTCGAGGTCGCCGCCTGCGAGGAGCTGCCCGCCCTGCTCGGCGACGGCGGTCCCACCGCGAGCGAGCTGGAGGCGATCCGCGCGGCGACGTTCACGGTGCAGGCGGTGAACGAGCGCGAGCAGATCACCGACCACGACATGGCCGCGTTCGTGGACGTGCTCGCCGCCTCGGCCGGTGAGTCCGGGCGCTGGATTCACTTCGGGCTGACCTCCTCGGACGTGCTCGACACCGCGCTTGCGCTGCAGCTGCTTGCGGTCGGCGAGATCGTCGTCGCGGGTGCGCGCGAGCTCGTCACGGCGCTTGCCACGCGCGCGCGGGAGCACGTGGGGACGCTGTGCGTCGGGCGCACCCACGGGGTACATGCCGAGCCCACGACGTTCGGCGTGAAGCTCGCCGGGTTCGCGTTCGAGGCCCACCGCAACGCGCAGCGCCTGGAGCGCGCCTTCGCACAGGTGACGGTGGGCGCGATCTCGGGCGCGGTCGGCACCTACGCGGCCACCAGCCCCGAGCTCGAGGCGCGCGTGCTCACGCGGCTGGGGCTCGCGCGCGAGGACGTCTCCACCCAGGTCGTCGCCCGCGACCGCCACGCCGAGCTGCTGGGAGCGATCGCCCTCGCCGGCGCCGGACTCGAGCGTTTCGCGACCGAGATCCGCCACCTGCAGCGCACCGAGGTGCGCGAGGCCCAGGAGCCCTTCCGCGCCGGCCAGAAGGGCAGCTCGGCGATGCCCCACAAGCGCAACCCGATCAAGGCCGAGCAGATCTCCGGGCTCGCGCGGGTGCTGCGCGGCAACGCCCAGGCCGCGCTGGAGAACGTCGCGCTGTGGCACGAGCGCGACATCTCCCACTCCTCCGTCGAGCGCGTGATCCTGCCCGACTCCACGATCCTGCTCGACTACCTCCAGCAGCGCACGATCGCGCTCGTGCGCGACATGACGATCGACGCGCAGCGCATGCGCGCGAACCTCGAGCTCACGCACGGCGCGCTCTTCTCCCAGCGCGTGCTGCTCGCGCTCGTCGCGGCCGGCTCCACGCGCGAGCACGCCTATCGGGTAGTGCAGGAGCTCGCCCAGCGCGCGTGGGACGAAGGGATCCCCCTGCGCGAGCTGCTCGCGGGCGACGAGCGCGCCGCCGGGTTGGACCTCGAGGCGATCTTCGACTATGGGCACTATGTGCGCTACGCGCAGGAGATCGTCGGACGGCTGGACGAGATTGCATGAGTCCGCGCGCGCTTTGATCCACGGTCATCTGCAGCCAAGCGCCTGGCGACCCGTTGCGGCCGCGCGCGTCGATAAAGTCGGGCCACGATGACCGCGCTCGCCGACCTGCCTCTGATCGCCAGCGGAAAGGTCCGCGAGATGTACGACCTCGGCGGGCCCGACGGCGAGCGCCTGCTGATGGTCGCCAGCGATCGCATCTCCACCTACGACGCCGTCCACCCCACCCCCATCCCCGACAAGGGCAGCGTGCTGACGGGGCTGTCGGTCTTCTGGTTCGGCGCCACCCGGCACATCGTCGCCAACCATCTGATCTCCGCGACCGATGGCGTGCCCGCTGAGGCACGCGGGCGCGCGCTGGTCGTGCGCAAGCTCGAGATGCTGCCGGTCGAGTGCGTCGTGCGCGGCTACATCACCGGCTCCGGCTGGAAGGACTACCAGGCCACCGGCGCCGTCTCAGGGATCGAGCTGCCCCCCGGCTTGCGCGAGTCAGAGCAGCTGCCGCAGCCGATCTTCACGCCGAGCACGAAGGCCGACGTTGGTCACGACGAGGCGATCGACTTCGATCGGGCCGCCGAGCTGGTCGGCGACCGCGCGCTGATGGAGCGCGTGCGCGACGTGTCGATCGAGCTGTACTCCTTCGCCGCCGCTCACGCCCGCGAGCGCGGCGTGATCCTCGCCGACACCAAGTTCGAGCTCGGCCTGGACTCCGCCGGTGAGCTGGTCGTCGGCGACGAGGTGCTGACGCCCGACTCCTCGCGCTACTGGCCGGCGGACACTTTCGAGGTCGGCCGCGGCCAGCCGAGCTTCGACAAGCAGTACGTGCGCGACTGGGCCTCCTCCAGCGGCTGGGACAAGCAGCCGCCCGCGCCGCCCATTCCCGACGAGGTGGTCGCGGGCACGCGCGCACGCTACGTCGAGGCGTACGAGCTGATCGTCGGCGAGCCGTTCCAGGCTTGGCTGCAGCGCACCGGGGCGAGCGCTTGATGTGGCGCGTCGTGTCGGCGTGGCCGATCGCGATCCCGGCGCGATGAGGGCGCGCGTGCTGATCCGCCCCAAGGCCGGCATCCTCGACCCGCAGGGCGCGGCCGTCGAGCGGGCGCTGCCAGCGCTTGGGTTCGCGGGCGTGGCCAACGTCCACGTCGGACGGCTCGTCGAGCTCGACGTGGAGGACTCCACGCAGCTCGACTCGATGTGCGAGCGTCTGCTCGCCAACCCGCTCGTGGAGGACTACGAGATCCAGACGCTGGGCCCGGGAGGCGATAAGTAGTATGCACATACATTGGCACAGATGTATGTGCTAATGTAGGTGCGTGACCACGTCTTCGTTGACACGCCGAACCCAGCTGCTGCTCGATGACGATCTCCATCGGCGCCTGCGCGAGACCGCCGCGCAGCGAGGTATCTCGATGGGCGCCCTGATCCGGGAGGCGATCGACGAGAAGCTGTCCAGCGTCCAAGATGATCGCGCTAAAGCGATCGACGAACTGCTCGCGGCGGAGCCGATGCCCGTAGACGACTGGCCGGTGATGAAGGAGGAGATGCTCGAAGGCAGGTACGCCGGCGTCATGCGCGTCCTCGACACTTACGACTGATCTGAGTGCGTCGCTTCCTCTTCGACACGGGCGTGTTCATCTACGCGCTCGGCGGCGAGCACCGCTACCGCGAGCCGTGCCAGGCGATTCTGCGCGAGATGAGAGGTGGGCGACTCGCCGGAGAGGCGAGTGTCGAGCTGGTCCACGAGTTCGCGTACGTTCGTGGGAGACGGGTGCAAACCCGCACAGACGCGGCACATTGGGCGCGTAGGGTCAAACGCTCGTGCCCGCTGCACACCGTTGGGCTGGTTGACATCGAGCGTGCGCTTGACCTGTGGAGCGAGCATGAGCGACTCGACATGCGCGACGCGATCTTCGCGGCGCAGGCGCTCAATCGCGACATCGACGCGATCCTCAGCCCCGATCGGGGATTCGACGGGATCCCCGGCTTGGAGCGCATCGATCCGGCCGACGCCGCGGCGGTCGCTTCACTGACGACTCAATGAAGTTCGGCGTCCTTCAGTTCCCTGGCTCCTGCGATGAGGTCGACGCGCTGCACGCCGCCCGGCGCGTGGGCGACGCCGAGCTGATCTGGCACGCGCAACGCGATCTTTGCGGAGCCGATGCGATCGTCGTGCCCGGTGGGTTCTCCTACGGCGACTACCTGCGCGCGGGCGCGATCGCGCGTTTCTCCCCCGCGATGGAGTCCGTGATCGCGTTCGCCCGCGACGGCGGGCTCGTGCTCGGGATCTGCAACGGCTTTCAGGTCCTCTGCGAGGCCCAGCTGCTCCCCGGTGCGCTGCTGGGAAACACAAACCTGCGCTTCACCTTCCGCCAGGTCGAGCTCGAAGTCGTGCAACCGGATACTCCCTTCACGCGCGCGACCGACGGTCTCGCGCGCCTGAGCATTCCCGCCAAGCACTCCTGGGGACGCTATTACGCCGACGAGCCCACGCTCGATGAGCTGGAGCGTCGCGGTCAGGTTGTGCTGCGCTACGCGCCTGGACACAACTTCAACGGCTCCCTGCGCGACGTCGCCGGCGTGTGCAACGAGGCCGGCAACGTCTTCGGGCTGATGCCCCACCCCGAGCACGCGATCGACGAGCTGATCGGCGACTCGATCGACGGGCTGACGATCTTTCAGTCGATACGCCTCGCCGTCGAGGAGGGCGCGCGTGTGTGAACGCGCCGCGCGCGCCGCGGTCTCGGGGGCGCTGCCGCCGGCGTCGATCGGGGCGCCCATGTCCGCGCGCGCCGCGGAGTCGCCGCGGGACGCCGCCACCACAAGAGCAGGCCCAGATGCCTGACAGCAACGGAACGCTGCCTTCCGTCGAGGACGCGCTCGCGCTCGGTCTCACCCGCGCCGAGTATGCGCTCGTCTGCGAGCACCAGGGCGGCCCGCCGAACCAGGTGGAGCTGGCGATGTACTCGCTGCTGTGGAGCGAGCACTGCGCCTACAAGCACTCCAAGAAGCTCCTGCGCACACTGCCCACCGAAGGTGAGCACGTGGTCATGGGTCCGGGAGAGAACGCCGGCGCGGTGGACGTCGGCGACGGCCTTGTGTGCGCGTTCAAGGTCGAGTCCCACAACCACCCCTCCGCGGTGGAGCCCTTCCAGGGCGCCGCCACCGGCGTCGGCGGCATCCTGCGCGACGTCTTCGCGATCGGCGCCCGCCCGATCGCGGTGCTCGACTCGCTGCGCTTCGGCGAGCCGACGAGCGCGCTCTCGCGCTACCTGCTCGACGGGGCCGTCTCCGGGATCGCGCACTACGGCAACTCGATCGGCGTCCCCACCGTCGGCGGCGAGGTCTACTTCGAGGCGCCCTACGAGCAGAACTGTCTGATCAACGCGTTGGCGCTCGGTCTGGCGCCGCGTGAGCGCCTGGTTCGCAGCGCCGCCGCCGGACCGGGCAACGTCGTGATCCTGTTCGGCGCCTCCACCGGCCGTGACGGGATCGGCGGCGCATCGGTGCTCGCCTCGGCCGAGCTGGGCGACGATGACGCCGACAAGCGTCCGACCGTCCAGGTCGGCGACCCGTTCGAGGAGTCTCGACTGCTGGAGTGCTCGCTGGAGCTGCTCGACCGTGGCCTGCTCGTCGCGTTGCAAGATCTCGGCGCCGCCGGCCTGACCTCCTCCGCCTCGGAGATGGCCTCCGCCGGCGGGGTCGGCATCGACGTCGACGTCGCGCTCGTGCCCCTGCGCGAGCGCGACATGGCCCCCTTCGAGATCATGGTCTCCGAGTCGCAGGAGCGCATGCTGTGCGTGGTCGAGCCGGCGCGAGTGCCGGCGGTGCTCGCGCTGTGCGAGCGCTGGGAGGTGCACGGCACCGCCATCGGCGCCGTCACCGACACTCGGCGCATGCGCATCTTCGATGGTTCCGAGCTCGTCGGCGACATGCCCGTCAGCGCGCTCGTCGACGACTGCCCGCTGTATGACCTCGCGCCGGCCCGCCCCACCGCCCCGATCTACGCTCCTTCGCCGGCCGTGCTCGCGTCCGAGGGCTCCGGCCATGCCTCTCCACGCGAGTGCCTGCTCGCGCTCCTCTCCTCTCCTAACATCGCCTCCCGCCGGCCCCTGTTCGAGCGCTACGACGCGATCGTCCAGTCGCGCACCGTCCGTCGTCCCGAGCAGGCCGACGCCGCCGTCCTGGCGATCCGCCAACCAGGAGAGGAGGCGCGCGCCGGCGAGGATGGCGCGGGCGCCGATGGAACACGGACAGATGCGGACGGGAGTGACGGACCGCCCGCCGCCCCCGTTCCCGCCCTCGCCGTCTCGATCGACTGCAACGGCCGCCGCGTCGCCGCCGACCCCTACCGCGGCACGATCGAGGCGGTGCTCGAGTGCGCCTCCAACCTCGCCTGCGTCGGCGCCGAGCCGCTCGGCACGACCAACAACCTCAACTTCGGCAACCCCGAGAAGCCCCACGTCGCCTGGCAGCTGACCGAGTCGGTGCGCGGCCTCGGCGACGCCTGCCGCGCGCTCGACGCTCCGATCGTCGGCGGCAACGTCTCCCTCTACAACGAGACCTCCTCCGGCCCGATCTATCCGACCCCGGTCATCGGGATGGTCGGGCGCCTGCCCGACGCGCGCCGTGCCGGGCGCCTGGGCTTTGCGCGGGCCGGAGACACAATCGCGCTCGTCGGTCCCTTCGCTCCTTCGTTGGACGCGAGCGAGCTGTCCAAGCTGCGCGGCCGCGCGCTCCCCGACGAGCTGCCGGACATCGACGTCGCGGCCGTGCGCTCCGCGCAGTTCGCCGTCCGCGGCGCCGTGCGCGTCGGCGGGCTCTCCAGCGCCCACGACATCGCCGAGGGCGGCCTGGCTACCGCCCTGGCTGAGTGCTGCCTCGCGGGCGCCCTCGGCGCCGAGGTGTGGTTGGACGCGCTCACCGACGAGGGGGGCGACGATGATGACGATGACGACGATCCCATTCGGGTCCTCTTCGGCGAGGGCCCCGGCGGCTTTCTCGTCAGCGGTATCGCCACCGGCGTGCGCGCGCTTGGCCGGCGCACCCGCGTGCGCGTGATCGGCACGGTCCGTCCCGATGTGCTCGATATCCGACTTGGTGACGTCTCGCTCTCCGCGACCCTCGCCGAGCTCACCGAGGCGCACGGCGCGCTCGCGGAGCTCTTCCTTTGAGGGCGAAAGCCACTGACCCCTTTTCGCCGCCCACACGTATCCCTCGACGTACCCTGCCCAATTACGCAAGCGCTCCCTTCCGCGCACGCGCATCTCCGCGGACGCCAGCGTTGCGCGCATCCTGAGGCCCTCGTCTCGACCCCATGCTGTTAGCGTGTAGTCCTAATGCGTGACGGCCCTCGCGACGAGTGCGGTGTGTTCGGTCTGTACGCGCCCGGCCACGAGGTGTCGCGGTTGTCGTACTTCGCCCTGTTCGCGCTGCAGCACCGCGGCCAGGAGTCCGCCGGCATCGCCGCGGCCGACCGCGGCGGGCACATCATGACGCGCCGCGAGCTCGGGCTCGTCAGCCAGGTGTTCGGCGAGAACGACCTGCGCACGCTCGCCGGCGAGCTCGCGATCGGCCACGTCCGCTATTCGACGACCGGCTCCAACGCCTGGGAGAACTCGCAGCCCGTCCAGCGCTCGGAGGGCACGCACGGCTCCACGCGCGAGCTCGCGCTCGGCCACAACGGCAACCTGATCAACGCCGTCGAGCTCCACGAGGAGCTGCTCGCGCGCGGCGTCACCTTCAGCTCCACCTCGGACTCCGAGATCGTCGCCGCGCTGATCGCGACCCATCCCGCCGAGTCGATCGAGGACGCGATCGCCGAGATCCTCCCGCGCCTGCGCGGCGCCTTCTCGATCGTGCTGATGACCCGCGACCGCGTGATCGCCTTCCGCGACCCCCACGGCCTGCGCCCGCTCGCGATCGGCGTGCTCGACCCCCGCGCGGACGAACCGGACGGGCAGGCGCGCTACTGCGTCGCCTCGGAGTCCTGCGCCTTCGACATCATCGGCGCCCGCCACCTGCGCGACGTCGCTCCCGGGGAGATCGTCACGCTCGACGAGCGCGGCCTCTCCAGCCGCCAGATTCCCACCAGCGTTCGTCCCGCCCTCTGCGTCTTCGAGTACATCTACTTCGCCCGCCCGGACTCGCGCATGAACGGTCACGTCCTGCAGGTCGCGCGCGGGCGCATGGGCGAGATCCTTTGGCGCGAGTCGCCCGTCGACGCCGACCTCGTAATCGCCGTGCCCGACTCCGGCAACGCCGCCGCGCGCGGCCTGGCCCGCGCCGCCGGCCTGCCCCAGGACGATGGCTTCGTCAAGAACCGCTACGTCGCCCGCACCTTCATCCAGCCCGGCCAGGAGCTGCGCCGCCACGGCCTGCGATTGAAGTTCAACCCCCTCCCCGAGGTCATCGCCGGCAAGCGCCTCGTCGTCGTCGACGACTCGATCGTGCGCGGCAACACCACCCGCCAGATCGTGCAGATGCTGCGCGACTCAGGCGCCGCCGAGGTCCACATGCGCATCTCCGCCCCGCCGATCGTCAACCCCTGCCACTACGGCATCGACATGTCCACGCGCGAGGAGATGATCGCGCACAACCGCACGAGCGAGGAGGTCGCCGCCGAGCTCGGTTGCGACTCGCTGCACTACCTCTCGCTGGACGGCGTCTACGAGGCGATCCAGGGCGAGCGTTCCTCGCACTGCGACGCCTGCTTCAGCGGCCGCTACCCGCTGGAGCGCACCAGCGAGGCGAACGGCAAGTACGCGCTGGAGGAGACGCACGAGGACGAGGCTTCCACTGCGACGCCCCTCCCTCTCGTGCAGGCGTAGGTTCTTATTCAAACAGCGCGTGATCGCGCGCTGCGCTGGCGTCGTTATGGCGGTTGTTATACGGCCTGTGCACGATCAGCTCGCCGTGGCGCTCCTGTCGCAGGGCGTATCCGAGCGCGCCCACTATGACTGCTGTAACGATGATAGATGTCAACATTCGGTCGTCCTGATTTGTCGTGGATAAGTGCTTCTCCACCCTCACCGTCCATTGCATCGCGACCTCTCCGCGTTCTCTGTGATTTGAGTCACAGCTATCGTGCGGCCCGTGTCCGATCAGCCGGCGCTCGCTCCACTGCCCATCGCCGTGCTCGTGTCCGGCGCCGGCACCAATCTGCAGGCGCTCCTCGACACTGTCCACGGGCGCGAGGCGCAGGTGGTCGCGGTCGCCTCCTCGGTGCCCGAGGCTCCCGCGCTGCGGCGCGCCGCCGCTCACGACGTGCCCACCGAGGTCTTCGCCCGCGCCGACCATCCCGACCGCCTCGCCCGCGACCTCGCCCTCGCCGACTGGCTGGGAGCGCGCGGCGCGCGCCTGATCGTCCTCGCCGGCTACATGGCCCTGCTCTCCGAGCCCTTCCTCGCACGCTTCCCCGGCGCCGTCATCAACGTCCACCCCTCGCTGCTGCCCTCCTTTCCCGGCCTGCACGCGATCGAGCAGGCGCTCGCCTACGGTGTCAAGGTCTTCGGAGTCACCGTCCACTTCGTCGACGCCGGCATCGATTCCGGCCCCGTCATCCTTCAGCGCGCGGTCGAGCTCCCCGGCGTACGCGAGCCCGAGGAGGTCCTCGCGGCGCTCCGTCCCCTCGAGCACGCGCTGCTTCCCGAGGCCGTGCGCCTGTTCGCTGCGGGCGCCCTGCGAGCCGATCCCGAGCACCCGCGCCACATCGCCCTCGACGGATAGGCTGGCGCTCACCGATGCTCGAACAGGCTGCTCCAGGTGAGGTCCGCGTCCGGCGCGCGCTGCTGTCCGTCTCCGACAAGACGGGCCTCGTCGACTTCGCCCGTGGCCTGTCCGAGCTGGGCGTCGAGCTCGTCTCCACCGGCGGCACCGCCCGTGCGCTCTCAGACGCCGGCGTCCCCGTCCGCGCGATCGAGGACTTCACCGGCTTCCCCGAGATGATGGACGGTCGCGTCAAGACGCTGCACCCGCGGCTCTACGCCGGCCTGCTCGCGCTACGCGACGATCCCGCTCATCTGCAAGCCGCCTCGGAGCACTCGATCGAGCCCGTCGACCTCGTCTGCGTCAACCTCTACCCGTTCGAGCAGACCCTCGCCCGCGGAGACGCCACCGACGCGGAGATCGTCGAGAACATCGACATCGGCGGTCCCACCATGATCCGCGCGGCCGCCAAGAACAGCGCCTTCGCAGCCGTCGTGGTCGACCCCGAGGACTACGGCCCGGTGCTCGACCAGCTGCGCGAGTCCGGCGGCCTGGTCTCGCTCGAGACCCGCACCCTGCTCGCCACCAAGGCCTTCGCGCTCACCTCGCGCTATGACACCGCGATCTCGACCTGGTTCGCGCGCCGCGCCTACGCGGGCTTTCCGCCCACCTGGCGCGAGGCCTACGAGAAGGTCGCCGACCTGCGCTATGGCGAGAACCCCCACCAGCAGGCCGCCTTCTACGCGCGCGTCGGCGCGCCCACGCACCTGCTCGACGGGGTCACGCAGCTGCACGGCAAGGAGCTCTCGTTCAACAACCTGCTCGACCTCAGCTCCGCCCGCGAGCTCGTCGAGGAGTTCGACACGCCCGCCTGCGCGATCGTCAAGCACAACAATCCCTGCGGCTGCGCCCTCGGGGAGACGATTCAGTCCGCCTACGAGCGCGCCTTCGCCTGCGATCCGCTCAGCGCCTACGGCGGCGTGATCGCGCTCAACCGG
Source organism: uncultured Solirubrobacterales bacterium (assembly GCA_963744245.1). Classification (GTDB taxonomy): domain Bacteria; phylum Actinomycetota; class Thermoleophilia; order Solirubrobacterales; family Solirubrobacteraceae; genus Palsa-744. The sequence goes on along the minus strand of CAVUST010000001.1, from coordinate 728,355 downwards.
CCCGTCGATCGTGCCTGTGCCAAGCGCCTGGCCGAGCAGTTCATCGAGGTCCTGCTCGCGCCCGGGTTCGACCCCGCGGCCCTAGAGGTGTTGCAGGCCAAGAAAAACGTCCGCCTGCTGGAGTTGGGAGACTGGCCGGCGCCCAGTCATGAGGTCGACTCCAAACCGGTCATCGGCGGCCAGCTCGTGCAGACCCGCGACGTCGTCTCAGAGACGCGCGCCGACATGCGCGCGATGTCCGCCACGCAGCCCAGCGAGGACCAATGGGAGGACCTTCTCTTCGCGTGGCGCGTCTGCCGCCACGTGCGCTCGAACGCGATCGTCATCGCCTCCGGCGAGGCCACGATCGGCATCGGCGCCGGTCAGACCAGCCGCGTCGACGCCGTCCGGCTCGCGGTCGAGAAAGCCCGCGCCACCCAGCCCGATCTCCTGGCCGGCTCGGCGCTCGCCTCCGACGCCTTCTTCCCCTTCGCCGACGGCCCCAAACTCGGGATCGACGCCGGTGTCGGCGCGATCGTCCAGCCCGGAGGGTCCGTGCGCGATGAGGACGTGCTCGCTGTCATCGACGCTGCGGGAGTGGCGATGGTGGCGACCGGTGTGCGCCACTTCCGGCACTGACCTCTTAACATAACGCGATATATCGTGCTACTATCGTGACATTCAACGATAGGAGTAAAATGCATCGCGTAAGACACAAGCACAGAGACTTCGACAGACACAGGGATCCCGGTTTTGCCGGGGGCGGGCCGTTGTTCGGGGGATTCGGTCCGGGCGGCGGCAGAGGGCCGCGCGGCCGTGGGCGCAAGGCGCGCCGTGGGGACATCCGCACCGCCGCGCTGCTGTTGCTGGCCGAGGAACCGCGCAACGGCTACCAGATCATGCAGGAGGTGGAGGAGCGCAGCGACGGCGTCTGGCGCCCGAGCCCGGGCTCGGCGTATCCGGCGCTGGCACAGCTCGAGGACGAGGGGTTGATCCGCTCCGAGGAGATCGACGGGCGCAAGCTGTTCCAGCTGACCGAGGCAGGACGCGAGTACGTAAATGAGCGCGGCCAAGACAAGCCGGCGCCGTGGGAGCAGATGAGCGGCGACGTCTCGGACCAGGCGCACGAGCTGGGCAGGTTGATACGCGAGGTCGCGTCCGCCTTTACGCAGGTCGTGAAGACCGGCAGTGAGGCGCAGATGGGCGAGGCTCGCAAGGTTCTTACGAGGACCAGGAAAGACCTGTACCGCATCCTCGCCGATGGCGACCCCGACGACACTATTGTGGATGGCGACGACGCTTAGCCCGCCGCCTATGTCCAACGACCCCAGCCCCCTGTCAACCGATCCCCGCTCCGGCAATGGCGGTCCCACGACCGCCGTTGCCCCGGCCGTGGCCGTCGAAGGCCTCGTCAAGCGCTATGGCGAGCTCGAAGCGGTGCGGGGCATCGACTTCTCCGTGGCGGCCGGCGAGACGTTCGGGTTCCTCGGCCCCAACGGCGCGGGCAAGTCGACGACGATCAGCATGCTCTGCACGCTCGTGAAGCCGAGCGCCGGGAGCGCGCGCGTGGCGGGGTATGACGTCGTCGGCGAACGCGACGACGTGCGGCGCAACATCGGGCTCGTGTTCCAGGACACGACGCTCGACGGCTACCTGAGCGCCGAGCAGAACCTGCGCCTGCACGCCGAGCTCTACGGGGTCCCGCGCGACACCGTCACCGAGCGGTTGCAACAGGTGATGGAGATGGTCGGCCTGTGGGAGCGACGTTCGAGCCTCGTGATGACCTTCTCCGGCGGCATGAAGCGCCGCCTGGAGATCGCCCGCGGCCTGTTGCACTCCCCGCGCGTGCTCTTCCTCGACGAGCCCACCGTGGGTCTCGACCCGCAGACGCGCAGCTCGATCTGGAGCTACATCTCCGAGCTCAAGCGCGACGAGGACATCACGATCTTCCTCACCACCCACTACATGGACGAGGCCGAGTACTGCGACCGCATCGCGATCATGGACCGCGGCACGATCGTCGCGCTCGACACGCCGCAAGCGCTGAAGGCAAGCGTCGGCACCGATCGCGTGCAGATCCAGACCGGCGACGACGAGGCCGCGATCGCCGCGCTACGCGAGCGCTTCGAGATCGAGGCGAGCGTCGCCGAAGGGGCCGTCACCTTCGGCGTCCCCGCCGGCGAGCAGTTCGTCCCGCGCCTGTTCGCCGAGCTCGGCCAGCCGATCCAGTCGGTCAACGTCTCGCGGCCGTCCCTGGACGACGTGTTCATGTCCTACACCGGCACCACCATCCGCGACGCCGAGGAGTCCGGAGTGAGCGACATGAACCGTAACATCGCCCGCATGATGAGCCGGTGATCGCCAAGTGGGCGCAGGTAGTAAAAAGAGGGGCGCGTTGAGGGTTACTATGGTATTTACGGAAGATAGAGGAGCGGGTTGTTGGTATTAAAATTTGGGGCGCGTATGACAATGGTGCACAACTTTTCAAATCAGAGTCGCTTACCTTCACCCCTTGTCCCTCGTAATGGCCACTGAGATCGCCACCACCACCACTCCCACTCCCGCGGGCGCGCCCCCCGCATCGGGTCCGCCGACCCATCACCTCGCGCACGTGCGCGTGCCCGCGCGCAGCTGGCGCAGCGAGCTGCGCGCGATTCGCGTCGTCTGGAAGCGGGAGCTGATCCGCTTCAGCCGCGACCGCCTGCGCATCCTCACCTCGCTGATCCAGCCGTTCCTGTTCCTGTTCGTGCTCGGCACCGGCATCTCCTCGCTCGCCTCCGCCGGCACCCACGGCGTCAACTTCAAAACCTTCATCTACCCCGGCGTGATCTGCATGGCGGTGATGTTCACGGCCATGTTCACCGCCGCCTCGATCGTGTGGGATCGCGAGTTCGGCTTCCTGCGCGAGATGATGGTCGCGCCCGTGCGCCGCAGCTCGATCGTGCTCGGCAAGGTCGCCGGCGGCACCACCGTCGCCACCTTCCAGGGCCTGATCGTGATCGCGATCGCCGGCCTGGTCGAAGTGCCCTACGAACTCAGCCTGATCCTCGAGCTGTTCGCGCTCTCCATGCTGCTGGCGTTCGCGATCACAGCCTTCGGCGTGATGTTCGCGGCGCGCATCAACCAGATGCAGTCATTCATGGCGCTCATGCAGATGGTGATCATGCCCCTGTTCTTCCTCTCCGGCGCGATGTTCTCGGTCGCCAACCTGCCCCAGTGGCTCGCGGTCCTCAACCGCCTCGATCCGCTCACCTACGCCGTCGACCCGATGCGCCGCGCGATCTTCGCGCACCTGAACGTCTCCCCGGCCGCCCGCGAAGCGCTAATCCCCGGCGTCACCTGGTTCGGCTGGCGCGTGCCCACGCTGCTGGAGGCCGCAGTCATCGCGATCCTCGGGCTGATCATGCTGGCGGTCGCCATCTGGGAGTTCTCCCAGGCCGAGTAACGCTTGTCCGTCAGGGCTTGGTGGCCTGGGCGGCGACGCCCAGGAGCGGGTCCTGCTCGGCGATGGAGCTCGATGTGGGGTCGGCCAGGCGGATCGCCTCGGCCAGGCGCTCGGGTTCGCTGAGCACCCGCCGTTCGACCAGAGGTTGCAGCAGCCCGCGCAGCGCGATCATCGGCCCGACCCAGCGCGGCGCCCATACACGCGCGGAGCGCCGCTCGATGCCGCGCTCGATCGCGTCGATCGCCTTCGAGACCGGAGCCGGGTTGCGGATGAAGGCCGGGGAGCTGCCGTTGACGACCTGCGCCGAGGGCTGGGCGTAGCCGGCGCGCACCAGGTCGGTGTCGAGGAAGCCGAAGTACGCGCAGCCGACCTGAACCCCGCTGGGCGCGAGCTCCGCGCGCAGGCTGTCACTGAGCCCGTCCACCCCCGACTTGGCGGCGGCGTAGGCGCCGATCATCGGCGGGTGCACGATGGCGCTCAGCGAGGAGACGTTCAGCAGATAGCCGCGGCGGGCGATCAGCTGCTCCATCACCGCGCGGTCGGTGCGCCACACGCCGAGCAGGTTGACCGAGAGCGTGCGCTCGACCTGCTCGATCGGCGCGTTGATCAGCGAGCCCGTGAACGCGACGCCCGCGTTGGCGATCGCCACGTCGATCCCACCGAACCGAGCCACCGTGCCGTCCACGGCGCGCTGCAGCGCCTCGAAGTCGGTCACGTCCGCCTCGAACGCCTCCGCGCGCTCGCCGAGACGGTCGGCGAGCTCTCTTAGCTTCTGTGGCTCGAGGCCTACCAGCGCGACGTTCGCGCCCTTGCGATGCAGGCGCTCGGCGGTCGCCGCGCCGATGCCGCGCGCGGCGCCGGTGATGAACACGGTGCGCCCGCGCACGTCGAACGGGGCCTGCTTCGTGGCGCTCATACGGCGGCCAACTCTACGCGCTCGCGAGCCGGGCGCGGGCTCAGCTCGTAGTCGGCGGGGTCGAACCGGCGCGTACGCCGGCGGTAGGGCCAGGTCGAGCCCGGCCAGATCGTGGAGTTGCGACCGTGCTCGTCCAGATACCAGCTGACGCACCCGCCCGAGGTCCACACGCTGCCGTCGAGCTTGCGCTGGAGCTCCTCGTTGAAGCGCTCCTGCACGTCCTCGCGCACGTCGAACACGCTCGCGCCGGTACGGTCGAGGTGGGCGATGCAGTCCATCAGATAGTTCAGCTGGGACTCGATCATGAACACGATCGAGTTGTGCCCGAGGCCCGTGTTCGGGCCGACGAGCAGGAACATGTTGGGAAAGCCCGCGACGGTGCTGCCGAGATAGGCCTGGGGGCTGCCCCGCCAGACGTCGCTCATCGTGCGCCCGCGGCGCCCGTGCACCCACTCGGCGACGGGCATGTCGGTCACGTGGAAGCCGGTGCCGAGGATGATCGTGTCCACCGCGCGCTCGGCGCCGTCGGCGGTCACGATCCCGTGTGGGGTGATCGCGGCGATCGAGTCGGTCACGACCTCCACGTTCGGGTGCTGCAGCGCGGGGTAGTAGTCGTTGGAGATGAGCGTGCGCTTGCAGCCGATGCGGTAGCGCGGCGTCAGCTTGGCGCGCAGTGCGGGGTCGGGCACCTGTTCGCGCAGGTGCTTGCGCCCGGCGCGCTCGGCCAGGGAGCCCTCGCGCGGGTGCATGAGCGTGAACACGAACAGCTCTCGCGACCAGTACACGAGTCCGCGCACGAGCCGCTGCGCGGGCGGGAACAGGCGGTAGAGCAGCCGCTCGGCGCGCGAGGTCCGCCGGTCGCGGTGGGGCACCACCCACGGGGGGGTGCGCTGAAACAGGTGCAGCTTCGACACTTCGGGCTGGATGTGCGGCACGAACTGGATGGAGGAGGCGCCGGTGCCGATCACCGCGACGCGCTTGCCGAGCAAAGAGTGCTCGTGGTTCCACTGCGCCGAGTGGAAGATCGTGCCCGCGAACGTGTCGATCCCGTCGATCTCGGGCAGCTTCGGCTCGGCCAGCGGCCCCGGCCCGGCAATCAGCATCTCGGCCGTCAGCTCGCCCGCGCTCGTCTGGATCCGCCACACCTGCTCGCCCTCGTCCCAGCGTGCTGCTGCAACCTCGTGGTGAAAGCGGACGTGCGGGTCGATGCCCTGCTCGCGCGAGACGCGCCGCAGGTACTCCCAGATCTCTGGCTGCAGCGAATAGGTCCGCGTCCAGCTGGGGTTCGGCGCGAACGAGAACGAGTACAGGTGCGACGGTATGTCGCACTGGCAGCCCGGATACGTGTTCACGTTCCACGTGCCACCGACGTCGTCGGTGCGCTCGAGCACGACGAAGTCCTCGATGCCGGCCTGCTTGAGCTTGATCGCCGCGCCGAGCCCGGCGAATCCGGAGCCGACGATGGCGATGCGGTGGTGGGTGGGGGCGGTGCTTGGCGAGGGGGCGCTCACCCGCAAAAGCCTATCGGTCGATCGACGCGGCGAGCGAGTGCAGGCAGGTCAGCGCCGGACCTTGCGGCGCTTGTGCGCAGTGGGCGCCGGCGGGCTCACCGTGACGAGCGCGGCGCTGCTCGGCGAGAGCGTGACCGTGACCGTGCCGGCGTGGGCGGCTATGCGCTCGGGATGGATGGGCGCGCGCAGGGAGCCGCCGGCTGCGACCGCATGACCGCCGAGCAGGACGTCGCCGGTGGCGCTCGGGGCCGGTCCGGTCAGGCGCAGCATCTGCCCGGCGCTCAGGCCGGCGCCGACGTTCAGACGCAGCGCGAGCGCGCGCCCGCCCGGTGGTTCGTCGTCGACGAGCACCACCTGCACCCCGTGGCGGGGGCCCGAGAACGACGCGACGACGAGGTTTGGCCCGCTTTGCGGGGTGAGGGGCGTAGTCGCGCCTTCGCTCCCGGCGGGCGTGCCTTCGGCGGCGACGAGCGTGACGGGCGCCCCTTCCGCCGTGACGGTGGTGGGCAGCGGCCGGTAGCCGACGAGCGATCTGGTCAGCAGCAGCGCGTACCACTCCGGCTGGGCGCGCAGCGCGCCCCTGGCCAGCGCGGCCGGGTTGGGCGCGCACAGGGGGGTGTAGCCGGCACAGTTGCCGGGGTTGCCCTGCAGGTTGATGCCGGTCGCCCCCGAGGCCATGACCTGTGTGATGTAGCCGGTCGCCCACAGCGAGGACGCGAACGTGTTGCTGATCCCGGCGACCCCACCGCAGGAGACCGAGCCCGCCTCGTCGATCCGCAGCGGGACATGCTGGTTGCGTGAGACTTTCATGTAGGTGCCCAGCGACGCGGACTCGCGCCCGCGCGTCACGACGCTGAGCAGCGATTCGATCGTGGGCGGCGGTTTCTGCGCGCATCCGAGCGGATAGTGGTGGCCGGTGAGCAGCGCCGGTCGCTGCGTGAGGGCCTCCTCCTCGCCCCATTCGGTGAAGATGCCCGAGCCCGAGACGTCGGGTCCGGCGATCGGCACGCCGGGGGTGAGGGCGCCGATCGCTTCGCGATACTCGCTGACCTCTTCCTCGTAGCCCTGGGCGATCCAGGGCAGTTCCCTGAACCCGTGTTTGCCGTATGCGTCTGGCTCGTTGCCGATCTCGACCGCGGCGAGGTTGGCGCCGAGCGCTCGGTGTGCAGCCGCGACCTCGCGGGCCGCGGCGGTGGGTTCGAAGTGGGCCATGCCGACCGTCAGCAGCACCTTCCATCCGCTGCGCCGGGCGAGCCGGCCGATGGCTTGCAGCTGCGCAGCGTTGACTGTGCGCGACGCCCATGGTGGGCGCGGGGTGTCGGCGTCGGTCCAGGCCACGTTCTCGTCCGCGGTGATCCCTCCGAAGCGAAGGGTGCCCGAGCCCAGGGAGCGCAGCAGTCTCACGAGGTCGCCACGATCGGCGTACTGGGCGATCTGGTCGAGGGCCGCCGCCTCGAAGGAGAGGCCGAGGAATTGCTCGGGCACGGGCGGGCCCGGGTCCAGGCGGTTGATCGTCACCGCGATCGCAAGCGCCGGCTGCGTCGCGGTGGCGGTTGTGGCGGCGGTCGTCATGCTCAGCGCGAGGATCGGGATGGTTGCTGCGCATGCAATGCGCAACCGGTGCACTGGGCTCCGAGTCGCGCGTCGCCGGCTTCCGGCCTCACGGTCGGCACGAGACGTCACGCGCAGCGGCCTGGCCATGCAGCGGTCATTGTTCTTCATAAGGGGAATCATCCCCATTTGCCAAGCTCGCCGCTTCATGTGGCAGCGGAGTTTTCAGTCTCGACAGCCAAACCTTCCCGCGAGCAACCGATCGAGGATCAGGGACTCTGGACGGTTGCGTCACTGTCGCAGGCTCTCGAGACTCAGGCATCACGTTGAACAGGGTCGTCGTTGACGTGTCGGACTTTGGATTCACCACTTGCACTCTGACTGTCAATCGGAGAAGCCCATTGAGGCTTCCGGCCAAGTATCCGGCAAACCACCAATTCAGTGGGAAGTTCGAACGCGAGCGTGACAGGAAGCTGTTTGCAAGCATCACCAGGCCCTCGCCGGTGTCGGGGTTGACGGCGATCGTCAGCCTCCCCATGCCGGCCGTCGCGTCATACTCGCTCCACTTCAGCAGTTGGCGCAGTATGTCGTGACGCTCTATTTCAAGCTTTGGAAGTTCACGATGAAAATCAGACACCCAACTTGTGCCCACCTCAAAGCCGCATTGATACAGGGCGTCTTGTCTGGACGCGGGCGGGATCGCGCGGGTGAGCGCATCAACGATGCGGTGGGTGGTGCTTACCCGCAATGAGACGTTCTGGATGTTCCCCTTTAGGAGAACGCCGGTCTCGCGGTCGTCCTTGTACGCGACAACCTCTGTGTCGGCCGCCTGCCCGACGAGCAGCTTGCGCGCACTTCGTACAATCTGAACCCCGAGCACGATCACGACAACCGCGAGCGCCGCGATGCCCGTTGCCGTCTGCCAGACGCCGTGCAGCTGCGGAAGCACACTGATCCCGGAGGCGACCAGCAGGGGCACTGCCGTGACCGCGGCCGCAAGGATGCCGGTCTCGCGTCGACTGCTGGAGCGATCTATCGAGGGCGAGTCTCGCGTCCGGACGAAGGAATTGCTCGAGTCAGCACTTTGAGGCGTCTGTGTGTTGCCGACGTCATTGACCACGCGCGATAGGCCTCCTGCCTTTGCAGACCTCTTTATACGTAGAGTATATGGGACTAGGCAGGTCGATGGACTTTGCGGACGTCGTTGGACGCGGAGGTGACGCTGGGTGGCGCGCTCCTATGGAGCTCTCCATGCCAGATCGCGTTCGCGCCAGTGCTTGCTGAGCGCCAGGTGCTTGCTGAGACTCTGGTGCAGCTGGCGCTCCTCGGAGCCATCTCGACCAGACCAGGTTGGAGACGCCGGCGAGCAGCCCTTGCTGGACGAACGGATGTTCGTCCAGCAGAGGGATTTCCGCCTGGGAGTCGAATAGGGTCCACGACATTGGGCAGCCAGAATGACTAGACTGCCGCCCCTCACGGACGCTGATCCGTACAGTACGCGGTTGCGGCATTCGCCCAGCTCGGCGTATGCTGGGGGTATGAGCAGCGGCCCGTCCTACTAAGCGTCATGCCCGGCATACACCGCACAAATCCGACTGAAGTTGTGCGTATGCCTCATGGGGGCATGCTCCGGTTAAGGCGTCTGAGCTGGCAGGCGTTCCTGCTCAAGCTCCGGCGCGGGTTGGGCGATGAGGTCGTAATGGCTGCCGTACCTCAAGCGCCGGTGGCTGAGCGAGCAAAGCCAACCGAGGACGTCCCAACGATGCGGGTGCTGCGTCAAGAAGCGAACAAAGGCTCGCAGGGTCAGGACTGCGCGATCGGCTTGGTCCTGACGGGCGGGACCATCGGGGCTGAGGAGGACAACCTGGTGCTGTCGGTCGGCGATGATCCGACCCAAGCCGAGACGGGTTTGCTCGAGCGCATGTGGCCTGGGCCTGGCAAGCCGTTGATCACCGTCGAGTCCCCCCTGCGAAAGCTCTCCGAGAACCTGCAGCCGAGTGATTGGCTCAAGATTGCCGATGCGGTCCGCAGGCTCGTCGACGAGGAGCGGGTAACCGGTGTGGTGATCCTCCACGGCACCGACACAATGGGGTACACCGCAGCTGCACTGAGCTTCTTGCTGTCCGACCTGGATCGACCCGTGGTCCTGACCGGCTCCAACCTGCCATCTGGCGAAGAGGGCTCGGATGCCGGTCAAAACGTACATGCCGCTCTCGTGGCCCTCCAGGCTCTTGACGCCGGCGTGTATGTAGCGTTTGCCGGTGAACAGAACCTGCCCGGTCAAGTCTATCTTGGAACCAGGATCCGCAAGCTGAGAGCTTCGGGAGGGGCATTCAAGTCCGTAAATCGTGACGTGGTAGGTGTGGTAGACGATGGGCACTTCAGACTGGAAGCTCCCCATGCTGTCAGCAAACACGACGATTTTGCCCAAGCCGTTGAGGAACATGTGCTCGCGCTTCGCTTGTACCCAGGACTTGATCTGGACCTCGCTTTCAAATCCGTTGTTGCCGGCGACGTTCGCGGTGTGCTAGTCGAGCTGTATGCCTCTGCCACTGGACCGGACACCGACGATCGATTCTCTCTACCTCGGTTTATAGAAAAATGCGTTAGTCACGGTGTGGTGGTTGCGACCGCCGTCTCCGAAGCTCCGACAAAAAATGGCAAAACGTACGAAACGACGCTTGCCATTGAAGGCGCGGGCGGTGTCTTCTTGAGAGACATGACGCCAGAGACAGCTACCGTCAAGCTCATGTGGGCACTGGCGCAGTCTGCGGACATAGATCTTGTACGCAAGCTCTTGCTGCGCCCGATCGCAGGCGAGCTGAAGCTGCAGGGAGAGCACTAGCATCTCCGACTAGTCCGAACCGCTCAGGTTCCAACGTCGTCCTGCCAATGCCCCGTGCGGGACTCGAACCCGCCCCACCGGATTAAAAGTGGCTCCTAAGGGGGTCGTCTGAGGTCCGTTTTCCAGCAACGACGGGCGTTTGTGTGTGCTCAGATCATCTCAGAAATGCTCATCTCGGGACCAATTCGGGGACCACGTTTAGATTTCCATTTAACAGAATCTGAGCCGCGTTCCCGAGCCGTAGACTTGGTTCCAACCCACCGGATCGTTTGTCCGCTACCCGCCGGGTTTCGATGTGAGCACTGACCGATCTCAGCTCCCGGCCGATCCGGTTTTAGCCCCACTACCCGCCGGATTTTTCGGGGTCTTGGTACCAGGTACCAGCTTCCTTCCAGTGCGTTGTCAGCCTTCGGGATCATCAAGGATGGCGTGCTTGCCGATCCGTAGCCACACGATGTGCGGTTCGCCGGGCATAACCTGCTGGCCGTAGCTGAAGGTCGCGCGCCCATCCCCTGCCCAGGTCATCTCCCAGATGCCGTCGGTGGCTTGTACGCGCTTGACGCGGAGACGCGGAGCGAACTGCGGCGGCTGTGCGCGCAGGCCGGCCACCAACTCGTCACGGGCTGCGAGGAAGGCGCGACGCTGCTCGCCGGTCATTTTGCGCATGTCGCGCTCAAAGCGCGTGGAGCGCTCGTAGGTGGGCGACACCTTGCGGCGCCTACTGATCCGGGTGTGCGCCCTCGTAGGGCGCAGCGAGCATTGCTTCGTCGAACTCCTGCTCGGAGGCGAAGAACACGCTCTCGCCTGTGCGCTCCTGGTGCTCGTTCTTCTCGTCCGGCGTGAGCTTCCGCACCAGCTCACCGCGCGCGGTGCTCTCCACGATGACGAGCGGCTCGTGCTCAAGCCCAGCACGCTCCAACAACTCTCTTGGGAGCCGCTTGGCATCAACGACGATGGGGGTTAGAACGCTCGACATCATCTGATCCTCATACCGGATTGTAGTAGCCGGCGCCCGTCCCAGCGAGCGAGTCCGTTGATCTCGCTCGCGCCGTGGGCTCAGGTGGGGAAGATCCGCCGCCGCCGCTCGATCAGCTTCTGATACTCCGCCGCCTTGTCGGAGTAGCCAAGGCCGGCGAGAAGCGTCGAGTCGGTCAGTGCGACAAGTGCTCGCGGATCGCTCAACGGCAAGAACCTGCCGTCAACGGCCGCGTATGCGCCGCTGGGTCCGTCATAGCCGATGATTCTCTGTTGTTTGGGCATGGCGATCTTCAGTCGTCGTCGTCGAGGGTAGTACCTCGACCAGTTCGCCGAGCGTCAATGTCTTGAGTGGGCCAGACAGGATGACTCTGGCGTCATCTTGCCACCGTCTCAAGCGGCGCCTCGGCTGCGTGTTCGTCCTCGAAGGCCAACGCCAGTCTTTGGGCGGCGTCGGCCTTGGACTTGTAGTGCAGGTAGCGCATCGTGGTCTGGACGTTGGCGTGTCCCATCCACTCCTTCAGCTCCAGGATTGACTCTGCCTGCTCGACCGCGCGGGTTCCGAAGGTGTGGCGCAGGTCGTGGAAGCGCAGGTTGCGCAGTCCGGCTCGGGTGAGCGCGGCCTTGTACTCGGCGCGGAGGTCTTTGGAGTCCACGTGGCCGCCTGCGATGCCAGCGAACACGAGGTCGTTGTCGCCGGTGAAGTGTTCGCGCTGGCTGAGACGGGCGAGGGTTGTTGCGACCTCGCGGACCATTGGGACGGAGCGGGGCTTGCCTGACTTGGGGCTGCTCTCGCCTCCGATCGTGAAGCTGCGCACGACGCGGATCGTCTCGGCGGCGAAATCGACCTCGCCCCAGCGCAGCGCGAGCAACTCGCCCATGCGCAGGCCGGTGAACGCGGCTGTGAGGATCAGCGCTTTGAATAGTTCGGTCGAGGTCTCGCGCACGAGCGTACGTATCTCGGAGGCCGAGAGCACGTCGATCTCGCTGGAGTGCCGCACGCGCGGGCGCTCGACGAGCGTCATGGGGTTGCTCGGCAGCCGGTAGACCTTCATCGCGCGCTTGAAGATTCCGTTGAGGACGATCAGGTACTTCTGGCTCGTCCGGTTTGAGCAGGAGAGTCCCGCGCGCCAGCGTTCGATGTCCTCGGCGTCGATGCGTTCGATCGGCGTCTCTCCGAATGTCCGGTCGAGACGTTTGGTCATATGCCGGTAGTCGGAGAGGGTGCTCGGCTTCACGTCGCGGTCGTGCTCGACGTAGCGCAGCCACTCGGCGGAGGCGTCGGCGAACTTGGCGTTGAGGGTGGTCATGCCTGCGAGGGTGCCGCGGCGGGCGTCGCTGAGGATGTTCTGAAGCGCCTCCTCGGCGGTGCGGGGGGTGTAGTAGCCGGCGGGCGCGCGTCCGCGCTCGGTCCAGGCTTTGCCGAGGCGGCGTTTGATCTGGCGGCCGTCGGGTAGGCGGTACTTGAGGTAGTAGACGGGTCCTCGCGGGCCTTGTCGCAGGATGACGTGGCCGCTTACTCGGGTGTCGGCGGGGTTGGCGCGCATCAGGATCGACCTCTGGTCGTAAGGCGGCTCGGACCAGGCGTGATCTTGTTCTCGGTGAGCCATTGCCGCAGGTCGTCGGCGTTGAAGCGCACGTAGTGTCCGAGGCGGTGGTGCGGCACGCGGCCTGCGCGGGCTTGCGCGAGCAGCCATGTCGGCGGTATGCCGAGCAGCTTGCTTGCTGCCTTGGCGTCGAGCAGAGGCGCGAAGGCGTGCTCGTCACAGACCCGTCGCGGCCCCCGGAAGGCACGAGCGAGTCCCTGGCGTATGCGTCGCGGTGGGGTTGGGGTGATGGTGAGCGTTTGCATCGAGGCCTCCATGATTCGGTGTTTGTCGTCCTGCGTCGGCAGGGTCCTCCCTGCCGACATGGGTGATCTTTCAGCGGGCCTGGCGGGTTCTGTCAAGGGAGGGCCGTCAGGCCCAGCCGCAGGCTGCCCGAAGGGCTCCCTTGACAGGTTCTGCCAGGTCCGCTACTGGCGCCAGAACGTGTGGTGACCGGCGCCTGCAGGGCTGGTGCGAAGGGACTGGCTCGTTCGTGTCTCCCCCCAAAAGGCGAGACGGGCCTTGGCCTCCGAGCGTGCGCTCGCGCGTCCCTCGTGTGCGTGTAGACGCCGTGGCTCATGGTTGCTCCTTCGTGTTCTTCTTCTGTGCTCGTAGGTGCCAGCCGTCACCGCGGCTGACGAACCTTGTGTGCTTGGCCCTGAACAGGTGCGCAGATACACGCCCTGAAGTCACGCCGAGCGCGTCGGCGATCTCCCGGGGCCTTGAGCCCGGATGCTCGCGTAGATAGTTCGCGATGTCGTCTTGGGAGATCTGTCCTTTAGGGCCTTCGCCGAGAAGTGTTGCCCTGGCTGCGTGTAGACGTTCCCGTTCAGAGAGCAGTGTTTCGTGTGCTGCGAGTTGCTCATCCAGTGCTTTCAGGCGCTCGTCGATCTCAGCGACGACACCACGAGAAGCCTTGCCGATAACGCCACGCGAACGCTCAGACAAAACAACCTCCAAAGATCAAGAACACGACCACAGCGACACATCATACATACGTAAGCCATGCTCGTCAAGAATCCAGCTTGCTTACATATCATGTAGGAGGTAAGCGCCGGCCCGAGCCCCGCGAGGGCCGGCCTTACCCGCCTTGACAGCCCCCTTACACCACAAACTCCGATCGCCGTTGTTGTTTTTTGTTTTTTTGTTTTTATTTTCAATCCTTCTCTTCCAACACCACCTTCCAGCACCCTGCCCACTACCACACACTCCACTCTGCCTCCCCTACCAACCCACCATTCAGGTCATTGACCACCACCATCGAATAGCAAAGCTGAGAGGGGGGTGGTCAATGACCGCCCACCACCAACCCCGGTCCTCTCATGGGGCGGCAGAGTGGCTCTACAAAGCCAAAAACAGGGTGCTGGAACCGTCCACCACCACGCCCCGGACTCGGCGCGTCCCACGACACGATCACGACACCCATTCGGCGCTCGTGATCGTCGTGCGCGAGCAGCTTGAGCGGGTGGGGGGAGCGCTCAAGCCGCGACGCCCTGAACCAGCCCCACGGACACTCCCGCCAGGCGAGCCCGCTCATCCTCAAGCACCCGCTCGATACCTTCCCGTACCCGTGCTGCGCTTTCCACGCGCCGTGCGAGGTCCGCGACTGGTATCTGCAGCGCGGCCGCAAGTGAGCGCAGCACTTGCCACGACGGGTTACGCAACCCTCGCTCGATGCTCGACAAGTACGTCGGATGGATGCTCGCCGCGAACGCCGGCACTTCTATCGACACGTCGCGTTCACCACGCAGCTCGCGGATCGCCCGGCCAAGATCACCGTTCGCCGGCGAGCCAGCAGCAGCGTGACGGCGGGAGGACCGCCCCGCACTTGCAGAGCAGCCCTCCCCCACGCGCCTCATCACGCGTCCCCTCGCTCGATCGCGGCAAGGCGCGCCTGCGCCACGGCGATGAAGTCCCGCAACGCCTCGACATGCTCAATCGCCGCGCCGTGCTCAGCCGAGCGTGCCGTCCCGGATTGCTCAGCGGGAGTGCGCGCGGCCTCCTTGGCGTCCGCTTCGGCGAAGTCCAACGCGCCCCGCAGCGCCCTCACAAACGCCCGGCCATGCGCCCACAGATCGACCTGCCCGCTGACCGGGGGAACGGTCGCGGCCCACCCGATCGCCTCCAGCAACTCGTACATCTCCACGAGATCGTTCGTGGGGACGGTGAACCACTCCGGGTGCCCCGCGCGATCCTTCGCAAACGCTGACTCGTTGATCGCTTCGCCAGCCTCGCCGATCTTGGCGAACACAGCCTGGCGCAACCCATCCACGATCCCCGCAGGGACCACCAACGACCGTCCTCCAGCAGAGCCCGAAGGCTCGCCCGCCCATTCTGCACGCCTATCCTGATCCTGCATGGGAAGAACCTCTTTTTCTTTCCGTGCCGGCCCCGGCACGGCCACTAACCGTGTCGGGGCCACCTATTGACCTGATGACCTTCAGAAGCGCGGACGCCCTCCCAACACGTCCAACTCGTGCGCGCGCACCACAGCGCGCGCGGCGAACACGAACCCGTCGAGGCGATGCACGAGACCCTCCGCGTGCAACCCGACGACGGCAAGCTCCGCCGCCTCGTGATCGCCTACCGCGACCGCCAGCTCGTGCATCGAGCACAAGCCGCAACCCGTCGGCGCGAGCAGCACGCACAACACGCACCGCTGCATCTCATCCAACACGCGCCCCGGATCGGGCATATCCTGATCTTGCATCGGGAGCGTACCTCCTGGTGCCGGGCCCCCGGCAGCGTCAACTGCGCGGGGCCAACCTGTTTCTACGTACACCCGACCATACGCATACACCCCGAACAAAGTCAAGGAAAACGCCCAAACTTGGCGCGAAAGCGTCCTCGGGGGCGGACGGCTGCTATCCATCCTGCGGCGGTAGGCTCGATGCAGCGCCAGTGAAGTGCCAGGGCGGCACATCAGCACCACAGAGTCGGATCATCTGTGCTACAGTGGCGAACGATGGTACCCAAGCACCGCGTTCTCGCCGAGTTGGTCGCTATGGAGCCGGCCGACATCGAAGCCGAGCTCGAACAGGTACGCGCAGAGAAGGCGAGACTTGAGATTCAGGAACAGCTCCTAGCGCAGGCGCTGCGGATGCTTCAGTTCGCGGAGATTGGTCCTACCGGGGCGAGGGAGGGCGTGGAGCAACTTGCCGCGAGCGCGCCAAATCAGCGCCAGCAAAACATCTCGGCGAACATCCTGACCATTGTCAAACAGGCCGAGGGTGCAGAACTGTCTCCCGGCGAGATTCAAGAGATCCTCGCCGACTACAACATCCACGCCGATCTCAGTGCGATCCGTCAGGCCCTGCGGCGATGGGCCGACCGACACGTGATCCTAAAGAACGGGCATCGCTACCGGGCTCTCTCCAGTGACCAAGTGGGCCAGCCCTAGCAGCTTGAAGGAATGAGACACGAGACGCGCGGTCTCCAAAACCAGCGACGCCTTTGTCTCAGAAGCCCCCGGACGAGGACGCGATCGGCCCTCGTCCGGGGCACTCGGGACCAAACCGGGACCAAATCGCAGATCGGCGGTCAGGTCAAAGCCAAAACCCGCCTGTTTCCAGGCCCTTCGTCATGCCCCGTGCGGGACTCGAACCCGCCCCACCGGATTAAAAGTCCGGCGCTCTACCAGATGAGCTAACGGGGCATGCGGCGGTCAGTCTGCCACATGATGGGTGTGCGTGGGCGGAGCGGCCCAACAGATGGACGTCGCCGGGCGTTCGACAGGCGGCATGCGGGCGGGCAGGCTAGGAGGAGGGCTGTTCGGAGGCGGCGACCTGCAGGAGCTCGTCGATGTGGGTGAGCTTGACGCGGGGCCGTCCGGCGGGCTCACCAAGCGAGCGCTCGTGGCGGTCGATGGCTTCCCAGCCTGAGTAGGTGACGAGGTCGGGCTGGCGGGTGCGCAGGAGCGCTTCGATGGCCTCGGGGTCTGGCGTGTCGGGGGTGTGGGCGAGCGCACGCGGGGTGTCCGCGGGGTCGTCTGCGTGCGGAGCGGGGAGATCGCCGAAGATCGCGTTGACTGTCTCCTGGGCGTCCTTCTTGTTGGTGCCGATGACGCCGGAGGGCCCGCGCTTGATCCAGCCGACGACGTACTCTCCGGGTAGAGGGGCGCCGGTGGAGGGGTCGATGACCCGGCCGGAAGCGTGGGGGATGGTGGCGGCGCGCTCGTCGAAGGGCACGCCGGGGAGGGGGATGCCGCGGTAGCCGATCGCGCGGAAGACGAGGCCGGCGGGGATCGTCTCGCGCTCGTCGGTGGGCTCGGCGCGAAGGCCGCCGCCGGGTGTGGGGGCGAGGCGATTGCGAACGAGCTCGACGGCGGAGAGATGGCCGCTGTCGCCGGCGGTGAGCGAGGTGGGCGAGAGCAGGAAGCGCAGGACGATGCGCTTGGGCCGGCCCGACGGTGTGGTGGCGGCATATCCGCGCAGCAGCTCGACGTTGCGCTTGGCGGTGGGAGTGAGGTCGGTGTCGGGATCGGAGACGGCGAGGGCCGCGTCGAGCTCGTGGGGGTCGACGACGACGTCTGCGTCGGCGAGGTCGGCGAGCTCACGCAGCTCGGGGTTGGTGAAGGCCGCCTGGGCGGGGCCGCGGCGTCCGACGACGAGCACCTCGGTGACGGTGGAGTGAGCGAGGACGTCGAGGGCGTGATCGGCGGTGTCGGTGGGGGCGAGCTCGGAGGGGGCGAGGACGAGCATGCGGGCGACGTCGAGGGCGACGTTGCCGTTTCCGATGACGACGGCGCGGGAGGACGACAGGAGGTCGGGCTCGAGGTCGGTGTGGTCGGGGTGGCCGTTGTACCAGCCGACGAACTCGGTGGCGGCGTGCGAGCCGGGGAGGTCTTCGCCGGGGATGCCGAGGGGTCGGTCAGAGGGGGAGCCGGTGGCATAGACGATCGCGTGGTAGTGCGCGAGGAGCTCCTCGCGCGTGACGTGCTCACCGAAGGTGACCGCGCCGAAGAAGCGGAAGCGAGGGTGGGCGGCGGTGCGCTCGTAGATGCGGGTGACGGACTTGATCTTCGGATGGTCGGGGGCGACGCCTGAGCGGACGAGGCCCCAGGGCGTGGGCAGGCGCTCGAACATGTCGACCTCGAAACGGTCGGAGGCGTCGGCGAGCAGGTGGCCGGCGGCGTAGAAGCCGGCCGGTCCGGAGCCGATCACGGCTACGCGAAAGGGAGTGGGATCGGAAGAGGCGGCGGCGGGGTCGGTCATTCGCTGAGAGTGGGGATGGGCGCGGCCCGACTCGAACGGGCGACCCCCTCGGTGTAAACGAGGTGCTCTGGCCAGCTGAGCTACGCGCCCATGGTCGGGAGGTCCAAGGCTAGCGAAGCGCGGGCACGATCCGGGGCGCGCGAAGGTCGGGTGGGGCGCGGAAGTGCGAAGCTGAGCGGGTGAGCAAAGGGAGGGGCAGGCGGGTGGTGCGAATCGCGATCGGGGTGGGCGTGGCGATCGTGGCGCTGGTCGTGCTTGCGCAGCTGCTGGCGCCGGGGATCGCGGCGAAAGTGGTGCGAGGGAAGGTCGAGAAGTACGGGACCGTGAACAGCGTGCAGGTGAAGGCGTGGCCGGCGGTGAAGCTGGCGTGGATGCAGGCGGACGAAGTGAGGGTGAGCGTGGGGCGGCTGAAGGTGAGCCCCGAGCAGGCGGCGGCGCTGTTGCAGGAAGCGAAGGGCGCCGACCGCGTGCAGGCGAGCGTGGAAAGCGTGGAAGTGGATGGGTTGAGGCTGACGGACGCGAGGTTGGAGAAGCACGGGAACGAGTTGCGGGCTGAAGCGATGGTGAGCGAAGAAGACGTCAAGCGGGCGCTGCCGGAAGGGCTCGAAGTGGCGCTCGTGAAGAGCGAGAACGGAACCGTGGAAGTACGCGCGAGCGGAGGGCTGTTCGGGGTGAGTGCGAGCGTGGATGCGGTGGCGCGGGCAGAAGACGGCAAGCTCGTGGCGCGACCGAGTGGGCTGTTGCTGAGCGCGCTGAAGCTGACGCTGTTCGAAAGCGATAGCGTGTACGTGGAAGGGGTGGAAGCGCGCGCGTTGGGAAGTGGGCCGGGCGGGGAGGCGAGATATGAGTTGTCGATGTGGGCGAGCCTGCGGTGAACGGCGAGTCGGACGGCCGTGTCCGTCGCGGTGCGCGTCAGCGGAAGGCAGCGCTTTCGACATCACTCCTGCTGAGCGGATTTGACGAGGCGGCGTGCCGCGGGGAGACGACCACGGGAAGTCCCTCGCGGGGGCTGATGGTGGGCATCTGGCGAATGGTGAGGCGGAAGTCCGGGGGCAGGGAGAGGGCGAAGCGGGAGAGGATGAGCGTGGCGATCGTGCGGATCTCGAGCTGGCCGAAGCGCATGCCGATGCAGGTGCGCGAGCCGCCGCCGAAGGGGATGTAGGCGCCGCGGGGAAGCGCGGTCTTGGCCTCCGGGGCGAAGCGCTCTGGGCGGAAGGAATGGGGGTCGGGGAAGACGTCGGGCAGACGGTGGGAGGCCCAGGAGCAGTAGTTGACGAAGGCGCCGCTGGGGACGGTGTGGCCGTGTAGCTCGAAGGGGGCGACGGAGCGGCGGGGACCGATCCAGGCGGGGGGGTAGAGGCGGAGGGTCTCGTCGAGGACCTGCTCGAGGTAGGGCAGGCCATCGCCCATCAGCTGGGAGGGGGTGGGGAGGGAACCGGCGAGCTGGGCGTGTTGCTCGGCGAGAAGACGCGCGACGACGTCGGGGTGGCGGGCGAGCTCGTAGAACATGAAGGCGATGGTCGAAGTGGTGGTGTCGTGGCCGGCGAAGAGGAGGGTCATGACCTCGTCGCGGATCTGAAGGTCGCTGAGGGCGGTGGCTCCGTCCTCGTCGGTGGCGTCGATGAGCAGCGAGAGGACGTCGTCGCCGCGCTCGCCGGTGGAGCGCCGGCGGGAGATCTCGGAGTAGATCAGGCGGGTGAGCGCGCGGGTGGCTTTCTGCTGGTGATCCCAGGGCGAGAAGGGCCCGCGGAGCATGCGCAGGGTGTAGTCGCGGGAGTAGAAGGAGAGGGTCTGCTCGAAGAGTGCGGCGGCGTCGATGGAGCGCGCGGCGGGACCGTCGGGGTCGAGGCCGAAGAGCGCGCGCATGGCGATGCGCAGGGCGAGGCGGCGGGTCCAGGCATAGAGGTCGACGGTGGCGCCGGGGGTGAAGGAGGCGAGGGCGGAGGTGGTCTCGTCGAGCATGGTGGTGAGCGAGGAGAGGATGCGCTCGTGGTGGAAGGCGGGGAGCATGATCCGGCGCGAGGCGCGGTGGAAGTCACCGTCGGTGGTGAGCAGGCCGTCGCCGGCAAAGCCCATCAGGTCGCGGAAGTAGGAGGTGCGGTAGAGGAAGTTGGAGGCGTGGGAGACGGTGATGTAGTGGTTGGCGGCCGGACCGAGCGCAAACACGGAGTTGGCGTGGAAGAGCCGCAGCGTGAAGACCGGCCCGAAGCGCTCATAGGACTCCAGGAGCAGCGGAAGGGGCTCGTTGGCGAAGCGCTGGGTGCGAGCGAGCGAGGGCCGGGTCTCGCCGGGCGGGAAGGGGACGGTGGCCGAGCGCTCGTCGAGGAGATCCTGGACGAGTACGACGAAGGGGTTGTAAGAGCGAAGGGGTGCGGGGGACTCGAGTGGCATGCGCGGAACGAAGCCTAGACGAAAACTGGCTGGCTGGCCAGTTTGGCTGAGGGAGCGGACGACAAGAGCCCGAAATGCCATGGCGGAGCGGTTGCGGTTACGGCGACGTCTTCCATGTGAGCGCTCGACACCTGGGTGACGCTGACGACGCCGGACGGCGATGAGGACAGGCGGAGCGGCTGGTTGGCATACTGAGGAGGCGCGCAGGGCCGCTAGCAGCGGAACGACCCGCGCAAAACGCGGGGGCGTAGCTCAGCTGGTTAGAGCGCCGGCCTGTCACGCCGGAGGTCGCGGGTTCGAGTCCCGTCGCTCCCGTCCACGAATGCCCTGCTAATCGGCTGATTTTGGGTCGGTGGCGGGGCTTTCGTCGTTGGGGCCGAGAGGGGCAAGTCGCGATTTGTGCCCGTTTGTGCCCGATGAATGGCGCGTGGCGCCGGTCTTGCCGGGTAATCGGCCGAAAACGCGGAGTTGTCGCCGCATCGACCTTTCGCTCCTGCTCGTGTGGCGTAAGCGAGGCGTCCGTCAGCTCAGCGGGTTACTCAAAAACGCTTCTAGATGCGGACGGGCGATCGGTTCGACGTGGTAGTAGGGCGGGCTGCTCCTTTGCCCGAGAGCGGCTCTTGCTGCGTGTGCCTCGGCCTCTGTTGTATGCCAAGACACGTACTCCCCGCTGCTGAAATATTCGGATGATTCGGAACTTAAGACCACCCAGGCCAACTCCGGCAGTGAAGATCTAACACCCATGCCTTCATTGTAGGGACAGCTGGCACCTATCCGCCCTGGCTCCGTTCATCGTCGCGGACTTGAACTGGACGCTGCGAGGTTTTCGGCGGCTCGCCGAGGTCGCGATCCGCATCATGCCCGCACAGTCGTTGAGATGGCGTGAGTCACATTGCCACGAATGGGTTTTAGGTGCTCTACGCTTGAGATATGAGCATAGTTATTGGGTTTATAGGTGTACTGGTAGGTGTAGGAGCGTCGCTTTTTGGCCAGATCCTTGCGCACAAACTTACATTGGCGCGCGAGCAACGCACCGACATGACGATGACACTTGATCGCGCAATTGCCAGCCTTGTAGGGGGTGAGCACGCGGTTCAGCAATTCATCGCGAAGGCGGGCACGGGCGCTCCCCAGCCCGTTGTCCAAGAGGCTGCGGATCGCGTATCGGTTCAGGAGGTAGAGATGAGGGCGGCGATGATCTCGCTGCGCATTAGACTGGGGGCAGAACACCCGATGGTGGTGGCGCTTAACGAGGCTCAAGATCACTTCCAGGAGGCCTATTTGGCCACAGGGCCGGCACTCACCGAAAGAAAGACGGGAGCCGAGGCAGTCGCTCCGGCTTTCGATGCAGTAGAGCGATATAAGGATGCATGTGATGTGGCGCTAAGCATCGCCCATGAACGGTTCGCGAACCCCCAAATGACTGCCTAGGTAGGTCTCTCAAGATTGGTTCGCAACGAAAGCAAGAGAGTGGCTGACTGCGCGTGAGTGTGCAGACTCTGGGCTGGTGCGTAGCACTACGACACTCCGCGCTACCTCGTTGCTTGCCGATCCTTGGCGGAGGTCATCCCCTCGTTGGTCACATCGCCTCCTCGTGTCCAGCCCCCGTCCTCGAGCAGCCCCGCCATGCGCGTCTGGGGTCGCTTGCCGGTGACGTCGGTGTAGACGCGGAGGGTCATGCGGGGGTCGGTGTGGCCCATTTGGGCGGCGGTGATCGCGGGGTGCTCGCCGAGTTCTGCGCGCAGCGCGGCGTAGGTGCGGCGCAGCGCGTGGAAGGTGATGTCGGCGGGGATCGGCTGCTTCCCGTTCTTTTCGAGGGTTTCGTTCGCGCGCTTGACGCTGTTGTGCAGCGAGCGGGTGCGGACGCTGTTGCGCTCGCGTGGTTTGTTGCGGTAGCGGCCGGGGAAGATGAAGTCGTCGGGCTGGCTCCAGCGGGCGGCGAGCTTGTGTTCGCGCAGGAGCGTGACCAGCTCGGGCTCCAGGTGGACGGGGCGGATGCCTGCCTCGGTCTTGGATACGGGGACGTGCAGGACGGCGCCGGCGAGGTCGATGTCGCGCCAGCGGAGGTTGATGAGCTCGGAGACGCGCAGTCCGCCGGCGATGATCGCTGTGGCGAGCAGTGCGCGGTGGCGTCCGGCGTGTTGGAGCAGGATTTGGACCTGCTCGCCGTGCAGGCGGGCGCGGGTGGGGGTCTGCTCCTTGAGCTTGGTGACCTTGCTCTTGACGGGGTTGTGGGCGATCAGGTCGTAGCGGACGGCGACGTCGAGGATCTGTCCGAGGCGGATGAGGGTCTTGTTGATCGTGCGGTTGCTCAGCGGGCGCTCGACGTTGCCCTGCTCGCGTTCGCGGACCTTGGCGGTCTTGTAGCGGTCGATCTCGCGGGCGGTGATCTGCGAGAGGCGGTGGTCTTTGAAGAACGGCAGCAGGTGGTGGGTCAGCCCGAGTTCGTAGTCCTCGATCGTTCTCGCCGCCAGCTCGTGGCGGCGGCTGTCCAGCCATTGCGAGGCGAACTCGTGGAAGGTCGGGTCGTCGGGTTGTGCGGGCGTTGAAGTCGGCTGTGGTTGGGGTGGTTGCCAGGTGCCGCGGCGGATGTCGGCGAGGATGTTCTGCAGTTCGGTTTCGGCTTGGCGGCGTGTGCAGCCTTCCCAGGAGTAGCCGAGCGAGATGTAGTGGCGTTGTCCGTAGGCGCGTACGCGGGCGGCGTAGGTGGTGCCTTGCTTGCCTTTGCGTTCGATGACTTGTCCTGTCGCTTGGCGTGCCATCAGCCTCTCCTCCTGCGGGTGTGGCGCTGCCAGCGGGCGAGGATGCCGCGAGTGCGGGGTTCGTGGACGGGCAGCAGGGGAACGGTCGAAGATGCCGGGGGGCGGCGTGGCCGCCCCGGGCGCGGTCCGTCAGTCTTCGTCGCGACGGTTTCGTCGTGGCGCTGGCGGGAGTTGAGGGCCTTCATCGCGGTTTGGGCGTCGAAACGGAGGCGGGGTCGTGGTCCGTCGCCCACGGGGATCGCGCCGAGCTGGTCAGCGTGTTCGTAGACCCATGCGCGAGTGAGCCCGAGATGCCGTGCGAGTTCTCCGGCGTCCATGAGGTCTCGCGGCGCGTCCTGGTTGTCGTCGAGCTGATCGCGTTCGTGGTGCAGGAGCTGCACGACGCGTTGTGCTATGCGCTCGATCGTCTCGGGGGCGATCTCGGCGGCGGCGCGCCTGACCCGTGTGAGGGTTCTTGGTCTCGTGGCCGGGGGGCTTGTCTGCTGGGGGGTTGATGTCAAGGTGAGCGTTCGCATTGTGGCCTCCATAGTGTTGTTTTGGTCGAACTCGGCAGGGCTTGCCCTGCCGAAGTGAGTGATCTTTCAGCGGGCCTGGCGGGTTCTGTCAAGGGAGGGCCGTCAGGCCCAGCCGCAGGCTGCCCGAAGGGCTCCCTTGACAGGTTCTGCCAGGCCCGCTACTGGCGCCAGATGCTGTGGTGACCGGCGCCTGCAGGGCTGGTGCGAAGGGACTGGCTCGTTCGTGTCACCCAAAAAAGGCGAGATGTTCTTCTCCTTACGCGGTTAGGGGACGGTTCTCGGGTGTTGCGGGCGGAAGCGCGCCGCCCGGCGATGGCGGCGGGGCGTGGTGTGCGGCTGTTTTGTGGAGCTTGTCGATGCGTAGCTCTGTTGGGGGGTGGGTGTGTTCGGTGAGCCAGATGAAGGGGACGGGGTGGTCGTGCATGAGGGCGTGGATCTCGAGGAAGTCCGCGAGGTCCTCGGCTTGGCCGAGACCGGCTGCGAACCTGTCGGCGGTGTACTCGCGTTCGCGCCAGTGCGAGCCCCAGAACGGTGCGGTCAGGCGTAGTCCCAGACCACCTTTGGCGAACACGACCGTCTTGCGCAACACCCACAGCAGTGCTCCCAGGATCGTTACCGTCAGCAGTACCCGATCGTTTGAGAGGATCGGTGTGCTGCGCTTGTGTTCGACTGGCTGGTGTTCGGTGGCGGGTTTCGGGGGTGCGTGTATGACGAGGCGGTTAAGGGCGGCGGTGAGCTTCCCGTCGGTGCTTGCGAGGTGTCCCAGCTCATGTGCGAGGACGGCCGGGAGATGATCGCTTTCCAGTAGGCCGCGGGAGAGCATCAGGGTGTTGCCGCATACCGCGGCGTCTGGTTGGGGATCGTCGAGTACGAACCAGCCCGAGGGCTCACGCAACGGCATCAGTGTGCGGTGGCGCAGCAGGTCGAGCGCGTCGTTATAAGCGGTCTGCTCGCGCTCGGATGGTTCGCGTCCCCCGAGGTTCTGTCGCCACCACCATCCGCCCCCGAATGGTGTGATGAGCGCAACGAGCGACCACGCGGTCGGGACCAGCGCCAGTTGCGCGAGGCTGTCCGCACCGGCGACCGAGTGGTGGAACACGAGCAACACGAGCGCCCCGAGAGCGAGCGCCAAAAGCCAGCGCGCGAAGATCACGGGCGTTTCGAGCAGTACGGTCGCGGCGTAGAGCGCGAGCACGGGAAGCGAGGACAACCAAAGGGTCAAACGAGAAGGCATGACGCATCACTCCTTGTGTTTGGGTTCAGAACGGAAGCGTCCTTGCCTCCTCCTCCGACACACCACCCCCAAACGGGACACCCTCCACAGAAGTTTTCTCGCCCGCCGCCTCCGCCGCCCTGTCCGGATCGTTCTTGGCCGGCACCGGGGGGTCTTCGCCGTCCGGACTGTCCGGGCCGTTCTGCTGGCCGTCCGGGCGTGCAGGCTCGGGCAGCATCCCGCGAATATCGGGCGCTCGAAGGACTTGTGCGCGCATCGCGCGTCCGCGGCTGATGACATAGGCCGCGCCCGGTGCGAGCGCCCGGACCTTGTTCGGGTCGATCTTGTACTGGTGCTGCACTCGAGCGGAGCCTTCCCCCGAGCGCCCTCCGGCGCCGTAGTGGGATGAGTACTCCATCCGCAGCTTGGTTCCGGCGAGCATCACGATGTCCTCGGGGGTGTTCACGCGATGGCAGATCACCGTCTCCACACTCCCAAGAATCCGTGCGGCCTCGTTCTCATCGCCCATGCCCTGCACGACCTGTGGGGCGAGCACCAAGCCTGTGTGAAAGCCGCGGGCCTGCTCGATCCGGGCGGCCATGCCTGCGCCCTGTGCGAGCGCTGAGAACTCATCCACGATCAGCAAACAGAACCGCTCACGATCCTTGCGCGTCGTGAAGTAATGCGCGAAGTCCTCGAACAGGAACCGTGCCAGTCCGCTCGCCTCTTCCCGCAACGCGAGACTGTCCAGCAGGAGGTACGCGGCAGTCGTGTCCTCCCACGCCCAGCTCCCGTCGAGCATTCCTCGTGTTTGCCCGAAGAACGCCTCGTAACGCAACCGGACCTGTTTGACCTGCTCGCCCGTCAGTGCGCCCAGGGCGCTTGACCCGTCGTGGGCTTTGCGTAGTCCGCCGATCTCCATGCGCTCGAGCACGGTCTGTGAGCAGCGCGGAGGACCGTCGGGATGCTCACACACGAGCCGCAAGCACGTTCTTGGCGACGTCGCGATACCACGATGCTGGCCCCTCGCTGGAGTAGTCGATGATCTCCATCAGCCGGCCGTGAATCTCGTGCGCTGCTCCGCGCCACCCGTCGATACGGCTCGTTCGGGAATACCCGTGCTCGTGCGGCCCGCGTCATCCATCAGGGCGCAGAAGCGGCTCGCGGTCTCACGGTCACCCTTGCCGTCCAGGTAGAACACGGGCGCGTCGCTCGTCTTGGCGATCGTCCACGCGAGGCGCAGCACCGTCTCGGTCTTCCCGCTCCCGGTCGCACCGCACACCAGCAGATGCCGGCACAACCGGTCCGCAGATAGCAGCACCATCCCGCGATCCACGGGTAGTGCGCGTTCGCCCGCGAGACGCGTCGCGAGCGTGATCCCTCGCTCACCTTCGGCTTCGCCCACGAGCGCACTCGTCCCCTCGCTCGGGACCGGTGCATCCCGGTGTGGTCGGGGACGGTCCTCGCCGCTGCCGCCGGCGAGCGAACACGCTCCTCCGCCGCTGCCCGCCAGCCGTCCCCGCGCTCATGGGGCGAGTTCTGCTTGCGGGCGGGGCAGTTCGCGTACACCGAGCTTCGGCCACCGACCGCTCTCGGCGAGCTCTGAGCAGCTGCCGGTGCGGGCCGGGTGCGCAGAAGTAGAGGACCGTGTCGAAGCGCACCGACGAGCTCGTCGAGGATCAGCCTGACGCGGTGTTGGGACTTCACGGTCAGCTCGGCCTCGATCGCGACACGCTGCCCGTCCTCGGTCATGACGAGCGCGTCGGGTAGGTGCTCTCCGGGTTCGCGTTCGCGTGCGAGGACACGCTCCGGCACCCATTCGCTATCGGGGGAGCGGGCGTGGATGTGCAGGCGCACATCGGTCACCGCGGCGACGTGCGCGAGCAGCTCCGAGACGGGGATGCCAGATCCCGAACCCCTGCCCCGCCGCGCGTAGACCCCTGCTGGTCGGGATCGCCCATGTCGCCTCGCCGACCAGCAGCCGGTGCGTACCGATGAGCCCCGCGTCGCGTAGTCGCGCGAGTAGGCGCTGCACGGTCCGCGGACCGCACCCGAGGAGGATCTCCAGCTGGTCTGCGCGTGCCCCGTACTGCTCACACACCCAACCGAGGACAAACAGGTCACGGGTGCTCAGCACGGGCTCCCCGGCAGCACGTCGCGCGGTACGCGAGGACCCCGGCGCGACACCCCGCATCCTTGTCCCCCGAGCGCGCGCTCGTGCCCCCCCAGTGTGCGTGTTGACAGCGAGGCTCATGGTTGCTCCTTCGTGTTCTTCTTCTGTGCTCGTAGGTGCCAACCATCACCGCGGCTGACGAAGCGTGTGTGCTTGGCCCTGAACAGGTGCGCGGACACGCGCCCGGAACTCACGCCCAGCGCATCGGCGATCTCCCGGGGTCGAGACCCAGGATGCTCCCGTAGATAGTTCGCGATGTCGTCCTGGGAAATCTGGCCTGAAGGCCCTTCGCCGAGAAGTGTTGCCCTGGCAGCGCGTAGGCGTTCGCGCTCAGCGAGCAGAGCTTCGTGTGCCGCGAGTTGCTCATCCAGTGCTTTCAGGCGATCGTCGATCTCAGCGACGACACCACGAGAAGCCTTGCCGATAACGCCACGCGAACGCTCAGACAAAACAACCTCCAAAGATCAAGAACACGGACACGCGACGCATCATACATACGTAAGACATGCTCGTCAAGAATCCAGTTTGCTTACATATCATGTAGGAGGTAAGTGCCGGCCCGAGCACCCCTGCGCGCGCAGTGGCCGGCCTTACCCGCCTTGACAGCCACCGCCACGCTCACAACCCCGATCCGTTTTTGTTGTTCTTTTTGTTTTTGTTGTTTTTATTTTTCAAACCTTCTCTTCCAGATACCACCTTCCAGCACCCTGCCCACTCACACACACTCCACTCTGCCCCCCTACCAACCATCATTCAGGTCATTGACCACCACCATCGAATAGCAAAGCTGAGAGGGGGGTGGTCAATGACCGCCCACCACCAACCCCGGTCCTCCTACGGGCGGCAGAAGCGCTCTAGAAAGCCAAAAACAGGGTGCTGGAACCGACCACCACCACGCCCCGGACCCGGCGCGCGCCGCGACACGATCACGACAACCCATCCCGCGCTCCCGATCGCCACGCGCGAGCAGCTTGAGCGGGCGGGGAACCGCCTCAAGCTGCGCCATTGCGAACCATCCCCACGGACACTTCCGCCAAGCGAGCCCGCTCATCCGCGAGCACCCGCTCGAGACCCTCACGTACCCGCTCCATGCTTTCCACGCGCCGTGCGAGGTCCGCGACCGCGATCTGCAGTGCGCCAGCGAGAGAGCGCAGCACCAGCCACGACGGATTACGCAACCCCCGCTCGATGCTCGACAAGTACGTCGGATGGATGTCCGCCGCCAGCGCCAGCGCTTCGATCGACACGTCGCGTTCGCTGCGCAGCTCACGGATCGCCCGGCCAAGATCACCCATCGCCGGCGAACACGCACGGGTCTTCGCCGGCCCACCACGGGCACTGCCGGCGGGCCGCATGATCCGCTCGACAGCAGTGCGGGGACGGGAGGAGCGCCTCGCGTTCGCGGAGCGCTCCTCCCCCACACGCCGCATCACGCGTCCCCGCGCTCGACCGCGTCAAGACGCGCCCGCGCCACAACGATGAAGCCCCGCAACGCTTCGACATGCTCAATCGCCGCGCCGTGCTCAACCGAGCGTGCCGTCCCAGGCTGCTCCGCGGGAGCGCGCGCGACCTCCTCAGCATCCGCTTCGGCGAAGTCCAACGCGCCCCGCAGCGTCCTCACCAACACCCGACCATGCGCCCACAGATCGACATGCACGCCGACCGAGGGAACGGTCGCCTTCCACCCGGTGACCTCCAGCAACTCGTACATCTCCACGAGATCGTTCGTGGGAGCGGTGAACCACTCCGGGTGCTCCGCGCGATCCTTCGCAAACGCCGACTCGTTGATCGCTTCGGCCGCTTCGCCGATCGCGGCGAACACAGCCCGGCGCAACCCGTCCACGATCCCCGCAGGGACCTCCAACGACCTCTGTCCGGCAGAGCCCGAAGGCTCCCCTGCCCACGCTGCTTGCCTATCCTGATCCTGCATGGGAAGAACCTCGTTTCTTTCCGTGCCGGCCCCGGCACGGCCTCTAACCGTGCCGGGGCCACCCTTTGACTTGGTGACCCTTCAGAAGCTCGGACGTCCTCCCAACACGTCCAACTCGTGCGCGCGCACAACCGCACGCGCCGCGAACACGAATCCGTCGAGACGATGCACGAGACCCTCCGCGTGCAACCCGACGACGGCCAGCTCCGCCGCCTCTTGGTCGCCTACCGCGACCGCCAGCTCGTGCATCGAGCACAAACCGCAACCCGTCGGCACGAGCAGCACGCACAACACGCACCGCTGCATCTCATCCAACACCCGCCCTGGATCGGGCATATCCTGACCCTGCATCGGGAACCTCGCTTTCCTGGTGCCACGCCCCCCGGCAGCGTCAACTGCGCGGGGGGCAACCTGCTTCTACGGACACCCCGACCATACGCACACACCCCGAGCAAAGTCAAGGATTTCGCCGAAACTTGGCGCGAAAGCGTCCTCGGCGAGATAGGCAGTGCCAATGGACATCGCGCCCAGCGCGGCGCAATGGGCAGATGTCCTCTGATGTCCACAATGGCCGAAATGTCCGCTATGCTGCTACTAGGTCGCTATGACACTCACCGCCCCCCGCCTCCAACTCTTGACCGTCGCGCAGGCCGCGGCCCTGTTGAACGTCAGTGACCGCACGATTCGCCGCTGGATCGAGGCGGAGAAGGTGCCTTACCTCAAGCTGCCGAGCGGCGGTTACCGCATCCCTCAAACATCGCTCCTGGCCTCGCTGAGCGGCACCTACGATCTCGCCGCTGAGAGTGCCGAGCTGGACGAGCGCTTCGCGGATGTCACCGAAGAGCAGGTGCGCGCGGCGATGGCGGACAGCGAGTAGTAGCAATCGCCCGAACCGTCGGGCATCGCCCATACCCTGCGGTCCTTGTCATACGTGGTCATGGATACGAGCGTCTCGCTCCCGGCGACACTGAGCCCGGGCGGGATGGCGCGGAAGTTCTGGGTGCTGCTCGCCTACGGGGCCCTCACCTATCAGATAGAGCACCATCGTCTTGCGCTCGAGGAGCTGCAGGCAGAGAGCATGGTCATGGGAGCGCTGCCCGACGCTCTGGATAGCATCGAGGCCGAAGCGCACGCGGCTGAACAACGACATGTGGCCGTGCGCGATCTGCTGCCCCATGACACGCCTGAGCACTGGGTGGCAGTCGGTGGAGAGGTGATCTTCAACGAGTATGAGCGCAAGGTCCGCGAGATCGGCAGGCGCTTGAACCCGAATGTGCGCGACACCGACATCCCGCCGCTGCGCCGCCGGCTGGAGGCGATCTGCGTCGCGGGCTCACCGTCCTTCAACCCAGAGGACTCACCGTCATTCACGCGCGACCGCAATGACGACCCG
This sequence comes from uncultured Solirubrobacterales bacterium, assembly GCA_963744245.1. Lineage (GTDB taxonomy): Bacteria > Actinomycetota > Thermoleophilia > Solirubrobacterales > Solirubrobacteraceae > Palsa-744. Next base: position 697,957 of record CAVUST010000001.1, on the reverse strand, counting down.
ATGGTCTACACAGCCCTGCTGGGCGGCGCCGACTATCTCATCAGCGACGACCGCGACATCGTGCCCGACGGCAGTGAGCACGTCTACGAACACAACGAGCGCCAAGTCCTCGCCGTCACGTTCAATCGCTTCGTCACGACCTACTTCGAGCCCATCGACCTGGACTGGGGCGCCATCGACGGCCGCTGGCTGCGACATGTCTTTGACGATTCTGGCGGCTAGAGCGGCTCCGCGCGAATTACAAGCGGCTGGGTGTGAAGTGCGCACGAATCATCCAGCCATCCGCTCCACATGGCTGCGGCACCGGCGAGTGAAAGCGGTCGTTCCGCGGTGATCGTCGAGGCTGTCCTGGGATCGGGAAGTGCGCGCACGAATGCCTCGACAGCAATCGCCGCGTCATCGACGTGGGTGAGACCCTTCGCGGTGGCGCTCACGAACGCCTCCCAAATAAGCAGGCCGCGCCCCGCGTGCGCAAATGGCTCCCACGCCAAATGAAGCACCGTGTCGGTGCAGCGGCTACGTATCGCCGCCAGGACCCACGCCGCCTGTACCAGGCCAGTGGCCAGGGCGCCTGTACCCGCTCCGGCTGACCACGCCCGATTACCCTCCCCGGGTCGCGCAGCCCCGAGCATGTCGGCCGACTCCGGGACGGGGACGAACAACGGACACTCGAAGCCGAGCGCCACTGGCCCACCCAGGCATAGCTGAGCTGCTACCGCCTCGGCTAGATGCGCCGGGCTTGAGCGGTCGCGAGCTTGAACGATGTCTACCGGAAAGGAGTTGCATGCCCACCCGAAGTTTCCCGACCGCACCGACCCGACGTCGGCGCAGAAGACGACGAGGTCATCCATAGACGCACTCTGCCACGAGCTGCGGCAGTTCAATCTTGCGTCCATTGGGCACAAACCGAGATTTGTGCCCAAATCCACAGTAAAAGGCCGCTAATTGCGGCTTTTTGCCAGGGCGTCGGGGATCTTGGCTGGTCCCAGATTTGGCTTAGATACAGGTGATTCGAGGCATCAGCGCGGATCGGGACCACTACTGTCACGCCGGAGGTCGCGGGTTCGAGTCCCGTCGCTCCCGTTTCCCGCTGGTTGTCCCTGCAAATTGGCACATTTTGAGTTGGGCAGGCGATAGCTTGAATTTGCCCTGTTTCTAGCTTGCCTGCAAATGAGGGGTTTTTCGGGGGTCGCGGGTTTGAGGCCTCAAACCCGCGACCACTGTGTGCAGCAATCGCTCAACCGCTGCGTCTAGGTCACCAGCGCAACGCGCCCACCAGGTCGCGGAGCGAGTCTGCGCGTGATGGTGCGCGCGCGCGATTGGGGCGCCACGAGGACGATCGCGGACGACGGCATCGACAAGATCGAGCAGCTCGAGAGCGCCGGAACCGACGGCGTCACGATCAAGGGCGTGCGGTCGCTCTTCACGAAGGACACGCGCGACGCGCTGCTGCCGCTTGCCGAGCGTGTGGTCGTTGGTGTCGATGACGTCCGTGCGCGCTGGTGGGTACAAGAAGAGCAGCCCGGGTGGCTCGCGATTGGGGCTACCGGAAACAATCCGGCACTGCTGACGACGCACGTCGCCGCAAGCCCGTGTGCCGCCTGTGCGCATCCCGAGGCGCTGGCACCCGGCGTGATCCCCACGATCTCGTTCGTCTCCTTCTGGGCAGGCCTGCTTCAGGCCTGTGCGCTGGTGTCTGGCTCTCGCGCCCCGACGAACGTGTTCATCTACCCGTTTGCCTTGAGCGGCCCTCAAGCGATCGCCTCGTTCGTGCCACGAGCCAACCCAGTCTGCCCGCTCGGCTGTTTGGCCTCTTCCGGCCAGGAGGCGGCGTAAACGCGCGGTGCGTCAGGGCGAGGAGAGCTGCGAGCGCCAAGGACGCTCCGAGTATCTGACGGGGACGGGTTTGCCGCCGTCCGGCGGCGTCACGACTGTCAGACCGGGCATGCTCACGGCGTCGCTACGCGGGCGCCGGTTGAGGTGGTCGCTCGAGTTCGGATCGAACAGGATCTCGGCGATCACCGAGGGCTTACCGGCATCTCGCGCTGTCCGGTCATGCGCCTCCACGACCCACACATAGTGCGGCAGCCGTGCGAGTCGCAGCTCCCGCACGACTCCACGATCACGGTCCTGATCGACGAGCCGACCCTTGTAGTCGCGCGCATCGCGTAGGAAGGTGCGAAGGCTCGCATCCTTTGGCGTGGTCGCAAGTGCCTGATTGAGATCCCCCCACGCTTTGGTGACGCCGCTCGCGGCGCCCAATTCGCGGAAGGTGCGATGCCCCCATGTCTCCGCCATCTCGCCGCTCAGGTAGACCTTCGGCGGTAGCGGGATCATCATCGCTAGCCACGGCGCCCGGGTATCCGTAAACGGCGAGTTGATCACCTCATAGGGGCGCTGCTGGTCATCGCAAGCCACGAACCGGATCCTTTTCCCCCGCCGCAGCCAGCCGACCAGCACAAACGCGTGCGTGGCGTTGGCGATCATCACCGGAAACCCGGAATTCAGGTAGCGACAGATGACGCTGAACAGCCGCGTGTCCCAGAACCCGTGCGGACGCAACGCCTGCACTGGCGTCGGCCGTGGTTCCTCGACACCCGGTACGCGCGGCATCTTGTTCAGCCAGTACAACAGCGCGGGCTGCCCGGTGGCGGCAAAGACGGCCTGGACCTGCTCGAGCGTCATCCCGGGCGAGGAAGCGCCCGCACCGCGGATAGTAGCGCCGGTGTGAGCGCGACGAGATCGGCGGTGAGCTGTCGACCCACCAGGCCCCGTCTGAAGGCACTGTAATGACAGACCCAGATCGCGGCATGTGCACAGCGGAGGTACTCGCCATCTTGCTCTGAGAACGGCGCTCCGTTGACCGCCAATCGGTTCCCGAACAGCGAGACCTCGTCATAGATCGTGGCGAGTGTGGCGGAACGGAGCGCCGCTGGCGGGACGAGGACCGTCCGACCTATGTGACCATCGGCGTGTGGTCCGGGACGCAGCATGCTGTAGCCCAGGTACCCGGGATCCACCGGAAGCTGGTGCAGCTGCGCGTCGCTCAGCACGCGCCGGAAGAAATGCACCCGCCGGCAGAATTGTGGAACCGTGTCGAAGCGCTTCGACCAGAATGTGCTGAAGTCGCTACGGAAGTCGGCGTCGATGTAGCGGTTCTCGACCACAACTGTTCGGGCGCGGTTACTTCGAGCGACGGCGAGAACACCCTCGAACTTCGGGCCTCCACCGCACTGCCCGATCAGAGCCCGCCAATCCGCGTCGCTGCTGGGGTGGAAGACCCAGCCGTGCGTGTTGTTATCGACCCAGGAGGCCAAGTAGCGGCCCCGCCATCAGCGGATTCGTACGTGATCCTCGTGTACTTCAGGGCTGGAACGCGCTTCCACGACCGACCGCTGAGCATCCTCGTAGGACTGGCGCTCGCTCTGTGGCAGCGCCTCAGACGCCTTGTCCAGATCGGTTACGATGCGGACGAGATGATCGGTGGTGGGCTCCATCGCTGGTCTTGCTCGCCGAGTCGCCATTCGCGTCCTTTCAGGATGTCCCGCTCGGACTCGTGACACTACCAACCCAGACCCGACGGCGCCATCTTCCAGAGCAGAACATATGTATGCAATACGTATAAGACTAGAACGCCGGTCGGATGGCTAGGGCAAGCCAGATCGATGCTTCGCGCCTGTTGCAAGACACGGAGGAGAGGCCGATCGGCATCAGCCTGCCGCTGCCGCTGAGTAGGCGCCTTGATCTGCTCGTCGAGTGCGCGGAACGGGCCGGCGCGAGGGCGTATCGCAAGGACATACTGGCGGCTCTGATCCTTGCCGCCCCAGAGACGCCTGAGGAGCTACTGGATCTATTCAGCCGCTATCGGACTGCCACGGCGGGGGACGCTAGCCTCGCCGACCAACCGCGCAGCGCCGTCTTGCGGGATCAGCGGCAAAAGCCCGGTCGCCGGGTGCGCAGCGCACGCTGAGCGAGGCAACAGGTGACTGGTGTGCCCTGTGCCAATTTGCCCCGAGCTATACAGATCCCGTGCGCCCGAGGCGCTGCACGAAACGTTCATCGCTGTCTGTGCGCTCGTGAACGAGGCCTATCCGGCTGCATAGCTTGAGCGCCCGTTGGTTCTCTCGTGCCACGACGGCACGCACCGCACCAGGCCGGTCTGGGAGGTCGTCGAGAATCGTCTCCAGGAGCAGTCGACCGAGGGTGACCGTTCGTCCGTCAGCGAACGGCGCGATAGCGATCGCTGCTCCTTGCAGATCGGCCCGTACTGCTCCGACGATCAGATAGGAGCCCTCGACGTCCTCTCCGTCTTCGGTCCGTTGGTCATCGAGCTCATGGGCACCAACGGCGAGAATGGAGGCAGGGTCGCGAGCGTCGGCCAGGATCACGCACTTGGTGTCGAGATATGGGCCACGAGATTCCACGTGCCCCCGGAGGGGCGCACGCAGAAAGCGCTCAACATCGGCTTCATACCAGGCCCCTTTTGAGCAAGAGAAATGACTGAGGCTCGCCCAGTCGCCGGGTCGAATTCGCCGGGCAAGCGGCTCCTCGAGCGGGTCAGACACTCAGTCGACGATCGAGGTCCGTTTAGAGCGGTGAACCGTCGCGGGGCCACTCAGCACCGCAGCCGGAATCGTGATCGGCTCCCGATCATGCGCACGCTCAAATGGATACACGGGGTCGCCAGCAAGTGGAACCTCGAGTGCCTCCTCGGCGGTCATCCATACGCCTCGACCGAGGTCGGCCCACCTGATTGCCACCGGAGCACCCAACCACTCGGCGGGTGGGAGCGGGAGCCTGCGGTTGAGCACGCGCATGGTCGAGCCATCAACAAGGCGCACATCGGCCTGTTCGTCCTGTACGGACGCGATGTGTCCCAACACCACCTGCCAGGTTTGCGGGGCCTCCTTCCGCTCTCGGCTAACTGCGGCGGCATACTGGGCTAGCTGCCGCGCGGTCGCCGGCTCGCTTGCCGCCATCTTGCACATCCAAAAAATGGTGCGGCGCTCAGGAGAAAGCGATCCCCCCGCTGCGGCTAGCGCATCGGCGATCATGCTCGCATCTTTGCGCTGCTCCATCCGCTTTGCGATCGTCACGAACATCTTGGCCTGCTTATCGTCGCTCGTCGCCGCGAGAGCGGCGGCGTCGCGGACGAACGTGGAATACATGCGCAGCGTCCCACGGGTTCTTCCTTGCTTGTCCCGCAGCGGGCGGGTGATCCCCGCACTCAATAGCCCGCGTTTGCGCAAGGTTTCAAGCGCTGACTTGGTCTTCGCGATTCCCCCAGGCCGGAACTGCTCCGCGACCTCGTCGGGAGTGACGAATGGCAACTCAGTCAACATACAAGCTATTCTAGCACCGAGCGCGGTAATCCGGCTGTCGGCGTGCCATCTATCGTGCGTTACCGACATCTGACCGCCGCGCCGCCACGAGGGCGCCCAGTGCTACGACCCAACGCCAGGTGGGCGCGGCGGCTTGCACTGGCCCCGGCGCGGCGCAGCCAGATCAGACCGCCGTTTCCACCAGGCGCGTGATCCCCTTGGGCCGGTGCTGGCATCGGGAGAATGGCGGCTCGGGACCTGGCCAGTCGGCGGATAAGCCGAGGATCTCCATGGCGAAGCGGCCTATGGACGAACGCCCCGTGCCCGAATCTCGATGCGGTGCCGAACGAGGGTTCGCCCCCCGTCGCTCCCGCTTTCCCGTGCAAATGGCATGTTCAGTCGTCGCAACCGGGCCTCCAGGCGTGGATCGCCTCTACTGGGCTTCGCAGGTTCTTCCCGCGAATTCAGGCGCTCGCCGTGGTGTACGAGAGCCGTTTACGACATGGCCACACGATCTCCACGGCTCGGCAACCTCGGCACGGAGGCGCCTGGGTGTAATGCCCGCAACTGCTCACCTTCAACCGAGGAGACGTTTTCATGCTCGGGCGTATACATCGCGGAGCAACCGCCGCACTTGCTGTCGGGGCCATCGCGACCGGGGTTCCGGCGGCGGTGGTCTTCGCACATCCGTCGAGGGATCATGGACGACACCACGAGAGCGCGATCGCTCACGTGCTGCTGATCTCGGTCGACGGCCTGCACCAGTCAGACGTCGAATGGTATGTAAGCAACCATCCAGGCTCGGAGCTGGCGAAGCTCGTCGGCGACGGCGCCGAGTACGCACGGGCGCAGACGCCGATCCCATCCGACTCGTTCCCGGGCATGACTGCCCAGGTCACCGGCGGCAACCCGCGCACGACCGGCATCTACTACGACGACGAGTACAGCCATGCCGTCCTACCGGCGGGGACCACGTCGTGCCACGGCCAGTCGACCGGCGGCGAAGTCGTCTACGACTCACCGGACGACAAGGACCTGACCAAGCTCGACGCAGGTCAGGGTCTCGCCGGCCTGCCCGGCAGCATCCTCGAAATGACCGGTCAGCCGCAGTCCCTCATCGATCCGGCTGCCCTGCCCGTCAACCCGCAGACCTGCAAGCCCATCTATCCGCACGAATATCTGCAGGTCAACACGATCTTTGAAGTTGCGCACGATCACGGGCTGCGGACCGCGTGGTCGGACAAGCATCCCGCTTACGAAGCCCTCGAGGGGCCGTCGGGCAATTCGATCGATGACCTGTTCACGCCCGAGATCGACAGCAATGCGCTCGAACCCGACGGCACCCCGTACCCGGGCGAAATCAGCTGGACCGAAGACAACGCCGCGACGATGCAGTACGACTCCTACAAGGTCCAGGCTGTCATCAATGAGATCGACGGCTACGACCACAGCCGCAAGACGAAGGTCGGCGTGCCGGCGATCTTCGGCATGAACTTCCAAACCGTCTCGACCGCCGAGAAGCTGCTGACGTCAGATGGCCTGAACGGTGGGTATGAGCCGGGCACCACCACGCCTGGGCCGTTGCTCCAGCGAGCGCTCGACTACATCAACGCGAAGCTGCAGGCGATGGACGAAGAGATCCAGGCGCAGGGCCTCGCGGGATCGACCGCCATCATCGTCTCGGCCAAGCACGGCCAGTCGCCGCAGGACCCGAACTCCCTGACCCGCATCAAGGACGGTCCGATCATCGAAGCGATCAATGCCGCCTGGGATGCGGCTCACCCCGGGGCTGGTGCCCTGATCGTCGCCGGGACCGACGACGACGCCTGGCAGAGCTACCTGTCCAACACCTCCCAGCAGGCCGCCGACTTCGTGAAGGACTACCTGTGGAGCCACTCTGCGACCGGCGTTGCCTATGACGGCAGCTCGCGCACGCTGGCGCACTCGGGGCTGGCCGAAATCTACGCCGGCAGGGCCGCCGCGCGGTACTTCGGCGTGCCGCCGAGCGACCCGCGCCACCCGGACGTGTGGGGTGTGGTGCAGGTCGGTGTGGTGTACACCGGCGGCACCAAGATCGCCGAGCACGGCGGCGCCAACCCGGCCGACCGCGACGTGCCGATCGTCGTCTACGCGCCGGGAGCGGTGGAGCCTGGCATGTATCACCCGTGGGTCGAGACGACGCAGATCGCGCCGACGATCCTCGACCTGCTCGGGCTGAACCCGAACGCGCTACAGGCGGTGCAGATCGAAGGCACACAGGTGCTACCGGGCATCGCTCGCCACTGATCCCACCGCACGTTGTCCGAAAGGGAATGCTCGCCGAAACGGGGATGCTCGTCGCAGGCGAGCGTCCCCGGCTTCGGTCGCAGGCGCGTGTCTTCCGGCTTCGGTCGCCGGGCGCCTCCAGCGTGAGGCGCCCGGCGATTCCTTGAGAAGGGATGCGACGATCCCTGCGACCTTCTCGACAAGCCGGAGATCCATGCGTGCGGCGCGTATGCGATCACCTGCAATCACAGGAGTAAATCACAACAGGAGTAGAATCGAGGCATCGATCCTTGTGTCGTGAGTCAGAAATTCGGTGGCGTTTCCCGTCGTCTGAACGCGCCTGACACCCGCCGCCGCCGGCCATGTGCCACCAGCACACTTACCGACACCGTCGACCGTCAGATCGCGCCCATCCATCCGGCAAACACTCACCGAACTTATGACTCAAGACACTAGGACTCGGTCATGCACGCGGTGCACTTCGCGGCACTCGCGTTCGTCAAGCGGTTTGCCTGAATCGGTGCCGGAGGAAAGGTGACCAGCACTACGAGCTCTGTCCTGTCGACTGCGCAGTTGGCGACGCTGCGCCTGCACGGCGAGGAGCGTTCCGCGGCGGTCGGCGACGTGCTGTTTGAGGTCGGCGATCGGCGCATTCCGTTCATCGCCATCGTCGAGGGCGAGGCGGCCGTGCTCGATGCGGCGGGACGCGAGATCGTCCGTCACGGCGCCTCGGGCTTCTTGGGAGAGATGAACCTGTTGACCGGCCAGACGGCTTACCTGACGGCGGTCGTCACACAGCCGATGCGCTATGTCGCCGTCGATCGCGATGCGCTGCGTCCGCTGCTGTTCGAGGACGCTCCGCTCGGTGACCTGCTGCTTTCGAGCTTCATGTCCAGGCGTGAGGCGCTCCAGCAGCAGGGCGTCGGCATGGAGGTGGTCGGCCCACGTTCCTCGGAGGCGACGCGGCGGATGGTCGAGTACGCGCGGCGCAATCGCCTGCCCTTCACCTGGTGCGGGGAGGGGGGCGCCGCCGACCCGCAGGCCGCGGCGCTGATCGGCACGCTCGATGCCGACACGCTGCCGCTGGTGCGACTGCCGGGCGGAACGGAGCTGCGCAACCCGACCAGCGGCGAAGTGGCACGTGCTCTGGGGATCGGGCTCGAGCTGGCACCGAAAGAGGAGGTCGACCTCGTCGTAGTCGGTGGCGGCCCCGCCGGTCTCGGGGCCGCCGTCTACGGCGCCTCGGAGGGGCTGGAGACGCTCGTTGTGGAGGGCACCGCGCTGGGCGGGCAGGCGGGCACCTCGCGGCGGATCGAGAACTATCTCGGCTTCCCCGCCGGCATCAGCGGCTCGGAGCTCACGAGCCGTGCGGTGACACAGGCGCGCAAGTTCCAGGCGCGCACCGCCACGCCATATCGAGCCGTGGCGCTCGAGCCGGGAACCGACCGCCACGTCGTGCGTCTGGAAGACGACCATGAGGTCTCGGCGCGTGCCGTTGTGCTGGCCACGGGCGCCGAGTACCGCCGGCTGCCGGTGGCGGACCTGTCCGACTACGAGGGCATCAGCGTCTTTTACGCGGCGGGCCCGCCCGAGGCGCAGCAGTGCGGCGCCACCCGGGTCGGCGTGGTCGGCGGCGGCAACTCGGCTGCCCAGGCGGCGGTCTGGCTGGCGCGAGGCGGGGCGCTCGTGACGCTGTTGCATCGCCGCGGCGACCTGCGCGAGACGATGTCTGACTATCTGGTGCTCGAGCTCGAGCGCTACGGGGTCGCCGTGCGCGACCACAGCGAGGTGGCGGTACTGCATGGGACCGATGGCGCGCTCGAGGCCATCACGTTGCGCGACGGGGAGCGACTGCCCTTCTCGTTCCTGTTCCTCTTCCTCGGTGCGGCTCCCTGCACCGACTGGCTGGACGACGTTGTGGCACGCGACGAGCAGGGCTTTGTGCTGACGGGCGCCCACGCTGGGGTTGACGGTCTGCTCGAGACGAGCGTTCCCGGGGTCTACGCAGCCGGCGACGTGCGCTCAGGCTCGGTCAAGCGGTGTGCCACCGCCGTCGGCGAGGGCGCCATGGTGGTGCGCTTCGTCCACCAACGACTCTCAGGCGTGCCCGCGTAGAGAGCTGAGACAGCAGCTCGATGGCGCACGGCCCTGCCTGAAAGAGCTTGTGAGCGAAGTGGCGGTGTCCGGACGGGACGACTGACATGGGTGTTGGTCTTGCACGAGGTGATGGCGCGGGTTTCGGACTGCTGCATCGACCCCATCATCGCAGTCCGATTTCCGCTAGTTCTGGATCGCTTGATGTGTCACGGTGTGGGGGTGAACTACGACTCGGACCGCATGTGGCAGGCGATCGAGGCCTGCGATCCGCGCTTTGACGGATGGTTCTTCTGTGGCGTGAAGACGACTGGGATCTACTGCCGCCCCGGCTGTCCGGCGCGTACGCCCAAACGCGAGAACGTGTGCTTCTTCCCGTCCGCGGCGGCTGCTCAGTCCGCCGGCTTTCGCGCCTGCAAGCGCTGCCGTCCGGACGCCACGCCGGGCTCGCCCGAGTGGGACCTGCGCGCTGACCTGGTCGGGCGCGCGATGCGGCTGATCGCCGATGGCGTGGTGGATCGCGAGGGGGTCGGTGGCCTCGCCGGCCGCCTCGGCTACACCGAGCGTCACGTGCACCGCCAGCTCGTGGCGGTGGTGGGTGCGGGTCCGCTCGCCCTCGCTCGCGCCCAGCGTGCACAGACCGCGCGCATCCTGCTCGAGACGACGGCGCTGTCGATCACCGGCGTGGCGTTCGCGGCGGGCTTTCAGAGCGTGCGGCAGTTCAACGCGACGATTCGGGAGGTGTTCGCGATGACGCCGAGCGCGCTGCGCTCGCGAGCGCGGAGGTACGGGCGCCCCGAGGACAGCGGGGTGCTGTCGCTGCGCCTGCCCTACCGCGCGCCGCTGGACGCGGAAGGTCTGGTCGCGTTCCTCGGGCTTCGCGCCGTTCCCGGCGTCGAGGAGGTGATCGACGGCGGCTATCGTCGCAGCCTGCGCTTGCCACACGGTGCGGGCGTAGTCGAGCTGTCTCCTGCCGATGGGCATGTGAGTGCGCGCTACTGGCTGGCCGATCTACGCGATCTCGGCAGCGCCATGCAGCGCTCGCGCGCACTGCTCGACCTCGATTCGGACCCGCGCAGCGTCACGGACGTCCTCGGCGACGAGCCACAGCTTGGAGCGTTGCTGGCAAAGGCGCCGGGCCGGCGCGTGGCCGGCACCGTCGACGGTCACGAGCTCGCCGTGCGCGCCGTGCTTGGTCAGCAGGTCTCGCTGCGGGGCGCCCGCACGCTCGCCGGCAGGCTCGTCGCCGACTACGGCGAACGGCTCGAACGTCCACTCGGCGCGGTGACTCACGTCTTTCCCTCCGCCGCGGCGCTGGTCGACGCGGACCCGGCGAGGCTGGCAATGCCGGTCGCGCGCCGGCGCGCTCTGCTCGCGCTCGTGACGGCGCTCGCGCGCGATGAGCTGGTGATAGACGCGGGCGCCGATCGCGCGGACGCGCACCGCAGCCTGCTGGCGCTGCCGGGCATAGGGCGGTGGACGGCGGAGTACATAGCGATGCGCGCGCTGCGCGACCCCGACGCGTTTCCCGCGAGCGACCTGGGAGTGCGTCGTGCGCTCGAACAGCTCGGCCTGGATGGCTCACCGAGGTCGGCCGAGACGCTCGCCGAGCGTTGGCGACCGTATCGAGCGTATGCCGTGCAGCATCTATGGGCATCGCTGGATCCATCCGCACGAGTAACACGCACACAGTCATCTACCGGCGCCGCCGAGCGGCTCGCCGCGTAAAAGGAGGATGAGACACGTCATGTTGACCGCCACCGACCCCCGTTCCCTCTTCTACACGAGCACTGACAGTCCGATCGGCGAGCTGCTGCTGCTCGGCGATGGCGATGCCCTGCACGGGCTGTACATGCAGGACGGGCGCAAGCCCGCGAGGATCGCGTCACAGTGGAAGCGCTCGGCGACGCCTTTCACTGATGTGCGGGAACAGCTGCGGGAGTACTTCGCGGGCGAGCGCGTCGCATTCCAGACGCCACTGGCGATGCACGGCACCCGCTTCGAGCTGCAGGTCTGGCACGCGCTCGCGGACATTCCCTACGGCGAGACCGTCAGCTACGGCGAGATGGCCACCCGCATCGGTCAGCCCTCCGCCGCCAGGGCCGTGGGCCTTGCCAACGGGCGCAATCCGATCGCCGTGATCGTGCCCTGCCACCGGGTGATCGGCGCGAACGGAACGCTGACCGGCTACGGCGGCGGGTTGGAGCGCAAGCGGCTGCTGCTCGAGCTGGAGGCGGGGCAGGGGCGTCTGCAGCCGTAAGCGAGCTCGCGGGGCCGGCACAGGCGCCGACCTGGATCGCTCGGTTGGGGCTGTGGCTCGCCGGCGCAGCGGGCTCGCGGGCCGGCCGAGGCGCTGACCTGGATCGCCCGCAGGGCCATGGCTCGCGGGGTGTACCGGTCGGGCCTGTGTCGCGCCATGCCGGTCCTCGCTGTGCGAGAACATCTGCAAGCATGCACCGTGGTGAGGGCATGAGCTCAATCGCACGCGACGGGGAGCCGATCACGCCGGCTGGGCTGGTTGCGCTCGAGGCCGAGATCGAGGAGCTGGAGACGAGCGGACGGCGGGAGATGGCCGCGCGCATCCTTGCCGCTCGCGAGCTCGGTGACCTCAGCGAGAACGCCGACTACCACATCGCCAAGGAGGATCAGGCGCATCTGGAGACGAAGATCAAGCGCCTGCGCCAGCGCCGCACCAACGCGCTGATCGTCGAGCCGGACACCGCCGATGCGACATTCGGCTTCGGCAGCACCGCCGAGGTCCTGGACGAGGAGAGCGGCACGGTTCACGTCTGGACGATCGTGGGCTCGACCGAGGCGAACCTCGCGCAGGGCAAGCTCTCGGCGCAGTCGCCGGTCGCAACCGCGCTGCTCGGTCGTGGCGCCGGGGAGTCGGTGCAGGTGCGCACGCCCCGAGGTGTGCGCAGCTATCGCGTGCAGCGCCTCATTGGGTAAGTTCGCCCACGTGCGCTCGGCCGACCTTCGCTACCGCCCGGCGCTCTGCGCGGGCGGGGCGTCAGCTCGGATCTCTCAGTCTGAGCCCTTGCTCTACTCCGACGACGAACGACCACCGGCGATTTCGACATGCACCTGGGAAGCCCCCACGAACATCGGTCCCGGCGCCCCTGGCGCCCTCTGACACAATGGCGCTCATGCGCCGGACGGCCATCCTTCTCGCGCTCGTCCTGTCCTGTGCACTGCTGTCGGCCTGTGGCAAGGGCGCCTACACCGGCGCCGCCTCGACCACCACCGCCGAGACCGCCGGAGCCACCGGCACTCACGGCAGCGGTCAGCATGCGGGCTCACCCACCCACGCCCAGGCGCTGGCCTTCGCACACGCCGTCAACCTGACTGCCGAGGACGTTCCCGGCTTCACCCCCTCGCCCAAGCCCGAACACGAATCGGCCACCGAACGACGGCTGCAGCAGCAGCTCAGCGGTTGCGGCGGCGCGGCGGGTGCGCGCGCTCTGGGGCATTCGCAGGGCGCGCTCGTGGAAGCGAGCTCTCCCTACTTCCAGCTCAAGCGTGGCATCCTCGCGCTGAGCGTGAGCTCCGAAGTGAGCGTCGCGCACACCGCCGCCGAGGCGGACGCCGCGCTCGCGGCGATTCGCAGCCCTCGCGTGCGCGTCTGCCTCTCCCGCTACCTCTTGTCGCTGTTGAGATCGGAGCAGCAGGCGCCAGGCGAGACGGTCGTGGGCGTCTCGATCGCCTCGGGAACGCCGCCCGCGCCGGGCACGACCGGGGGATTCGGGTGGCGGGTGACCGCGACGCTTGCCATTCGCGGCATACACGTCTCCCTGTACTTCGACGTCCTCGGCTTCGTCGACGGCCCCTCGCAGGTCACCCTCGAGAGCTCGGGCACGGTGCGGCCGTTCCCGGCGCGGGCGCAGGAGCAGCTGTACTCGCAGCTGCTCACTCGCGCCCGCTCGCATCGTTTGTAGGCCGCGACCCTTGGCGCCCGCGAGGAGAGGCGCCCCGACGGCTCGGCTCGTGCATCGTCGTGTGCAGCCCTCATCGTCGCCGCGCGCACCGTCGAGAGGATCGGGCCGCCCGCCATCCCGACGGGCGCACCGCCGACACATGGCGCCAGGCCAGGAGCTCCGATGCCACGACCACTTTCATCGCTTTTGCCGATCGCGCTCTCGGGCGCGCTCTGCGGCTCACTCATGGGCGCCGCCCCGGCTCTGGCCGACTCACAGCTGTTGCCCCCGCCACCGTCCCCTGGCGCGGAAGCGCAAGTCGGCACGCTGTCCGCCAATCCCGGCTCGCTGAGCTTCTCCCCGATTCCCTACTCCGCTCAGGGCTCGCACGAAGGCGAACAGAACGAGTCCGAGGAAGTCACCATCGTCAACGACCCCACCGGCTCGACGCAGATCGAATCGGTGAGCATCTCCGGTCCCGACGCCTCGTCATACGCGGTGCAGTGGGGCAACTGCGAACACGACCAGCTCGCCCCGAGCAACACGTGCAACATGAGCATTCGCTTCCAGCCCGTCTCGCCCGGACCGAAGCACGCGCAGCTCACGGTCGCCTCCGACTCGCCGTCCTCGCCGCTCGTCGTCCCGCTCGAAGGCCTGGGCCTGAACGGGCCGCGCATCGGGCTCAACACCGACCAGGCGCTGCTCGGCGACGTCACGCTCGGCTCCTCGGCGACTCAGGCGATCGTGCTGACGAACACCGGCGACTATCCCCTCGCCGTCCAGCAGGCGTTTCGCGTCTCGGGCACGCCGCTGATGTTCCCGATCCTCTCCGACACCTGCAGCGGACAGGTGATCTACCCGAACGCCACCTGCGCGGTCACGGTCGAATTCGACCCGACGACCCCGGGGGAGAAGGACGCCTCGCTGCTCTTCATCACCAGCTCCGCGCTGCCCGTCACCGTCGTCGGCATCGACGGCGTCGGCGTGCAGCCCGCCGCCGCGCCACCGGCCTCACCCGCGTCGCTCTTCACCGTGACGCAGTCACCGCCCGTCCCGCTCGCCAAGCCGGCGAGCGCCTGGTCGCAGTGGCACTCGCTGCGGAGCCCCGGACGGCTCTACGGCACCGCCGGCAAGACCCACCCCCGGCATGCCGCGCGCTGTGAGGCGCATTCGCGCGTCTGCCGCGCCGGGCGCTTTCAGCCCGAGCGGATGCGGGGGCGGCTCGGGGTCTCGCATGGGATGGCCGGCGACCGGCCGCATGCTTGATCGGAAGAAACGTGCCGCATGCTCGAGGTAAAGCTGATGGGGTGGGTCGTGCCGCATGCGGCACGACCAGCAGGGCCGCATGCGGCCCTGCTCGAGGCCGCACATGTGCGGCCTCGCCGAGCGGCGCATGCGCCGCTCGGCAGACACGCCGCATGCGGCGTGTCTCGGGACCGCGCATGCGCGGTCCCGCAGTGCGGCACATGTGCCGCACTGAACTGCTCCGTCCTCAGGTCTTCGCCCCGGCCTGAGGGTGTTGGTCAGCCGACTGGGTTGATCAGACCGATCACATGGCCCTCGGGGTCCTTGAACATGCCCAGGATCATCCGCCCCATGATTTCTTCCGGGCCCATCATCCGCGAGCCGCCGAGGCTCTCCGCCTGGGCGAGCGCCGCCTCGACGTCCGGAACCGTCACGTAGAACGTGACGTGACCGTCGTATCCCTCCGGCGCGGCTCCGATGCCGCCGCCGATGCCGGTGCCGTCGGGCGTGAGGTTCTCCTCGCGCGAGACGACCCCGTAGTTCATCTCGTTGTCGGTGTTGAACTCCCATCCGAACAGCGTCGAGTAGTACTCCCTCAGCTTGTCCGCATCCTTGCCCATGATCTCGAAGTGGACCACCGGTGCTCCCATGACGTTCACACCCCTTTCGCTCGTGTTTTGGCATGTTGCGGCTGCGCCACTCCAGACTACAGCTCGACAACCGAGCCCTCGGCCGCCACGCTCACCCGCGGGGAGTCCTCCGAGCCATCGGCCCCAAGGCGGCGCGCGAGCCCGTCGAGCTCCTCGTCGGTGCGGTCGTGACGGTGGTGGAACAGCACCACCTCGCGCACGCCCGCGCGCCGGCCCAGCTCGACGGCATAGTCGGCGACCGCATGACCGAAGCTCGCCTGTGCGGCGAGCTCCTGCGGGAACATCGCCGAGTCGTGCACGAGCACGTCGGCGTCTCGGGCGAGCTCGAGCGCGGCCGAGTGATACTCGCCCCAGCCGTCCTCGCCCGGGCCGAGCGCCGTGGGGCAGTGGTCGGGCAGATAGGCGAGCGTCGCATGACCGTCGTCGACGCGATATCCGAGCGTGCGCCCGCCCTTGTGGGGGATCTCGCGCACCAGCACCGCGAACCCCTCGATCTCGTGCTCGCCCGGCGCGATCGTGGCGAACGTCCAGTCCCCGCGCAGCTCCGTCGGTTCGATCGGGAAGTAGGGCGGGCGCATCACCCCGGCGAGCAGGCTGGTGGCGTCCTCGCCGCTCTCCTGCTCGGGCACGAGCACGCGCACGCGCGCGCTCTCATCGTCGCCGGCTGAGAAGAACGGCAGCCCCAGCGTGTGATCCCAGTGCAGGTGGCTCAGCAGGATCGCTCCCTTGTAAGGCTCGTCGCCCAGCAGGCGCGAGGCGACCTGCAGCCCCGTGCCCGCGTCCAGGATCAGCGTCGCTCGCGGCGCGCCTGGCGCTCCCGCGATCCCGTCCCCCGCGGTCGCTCCGTCCCGGTTGCCGTCACGAGGCAGGCCGGCGCGGGCACCGGGGTCGGCCTCGCGGCTCGCGGGGTCGTGCGCGAGCGCCACGCACGACGTGTGGCCGCCGTAGCGCACATACTCGACGCCGGGCGCGGAAGTGGAGCCCCGCACGCCGCACAGGTGGATTTGCAACCGCTCAGCTCCGCGGATCGGGCTTGGTGCGGCGATGGTCCTTGGAGAGCTCCCGCAGCGAGCCGCGGTCGAGTTGACTGGCCTGCACGGCCGCCACCCGGCACGGCGTCACCGCGACGAGCGTGGAGGTCCGCAGGCCCTCCTCCAGGGCGGCGCGCTCGCCCAGCAGCGCGCCCGGACCGTACTCGGCCAGCCGCACGCCGTCCTCCTCGACGCGCAGCACGCCGTCGAGCAGCAGGAACACCTCCGAGCCGCGCTCGCCCTGCCTGACGAGCGCATCGCCCGCCTTCACCTTGCGGATCTCAGGCTTTGAGCCGCCCTGCATGATCTGCGCCGACAGCGTCCGCTCCAGCGCGCTCTCCACCGCCGTCACGAGCGCCTTGGAGTCCGTGTCCCCCCACGGCGTGTGGCGGCCGAAGGACTTGCGATACCAGTCCTTGAAGTCCGCCAAGCCCGACTTGTGGCTGAGACGCAACTCATCGTCGTACACCCAGTGGCGCGGGAATTTGCTCGCCCCCGTCAGCTTCCCCTGCACGCGGCCGTCGGCGTGCAGCGTCAGCGACAGCGTCGTCCACACCAGCGGCGCCTGCCACTGCACGAACGGCCTGCGCCGCACCCGGCGCGGGGCGGGAACGCCCGTGCGCCCCCCGCGGTCTGCGTGAACCTCACCCAGCCCGCGCCCTTCACCGGCTTCGGCGCGACGTCGGGCAGCCCGATCGCCTCGAACGTGCGCGCCACCGGGCCGACCTTCACGGTGGTCGCGCCCATCAGCCCGCCCCCGCCCTGCCCGTGGTCGGAGATGTGGCCCTGCTCGTCCACCTCGATCCACGCCTTCAGCACGTTCGCGAAGCGAAAGCGGTCGGCGTCGCGCAGCTCCTCCAGGTCCTCGATCGCGTCCGGCAGCGGCTCGTCGTAGTGAGCCATGCCCGCCTCGAACGCCAGGCGCTGAGAGCCCTCGACGGCCTCGGAGGGGATCCACGACACCGACGTGATCGAACTCTGATGACGCATCGCGCCATTATCACAGGACACCCATCACGCGGGATGCCCGCCGCGGCGGGACAGAACGCTCGTCACACGCGCAGGGCGGCGCATCCGTGTGGCCGCGCCCGCGCCCCGAGCGCTTGAATGCCGGCCCTATGCTTGGCCCTCATGAGCCATGACGCGCTCGTCGTCGGGTCCGGCCCCAACGGCCTGACGGCGGCCATCACCCTCGCCCGCGCCGGTCGCCGAGTGCTGGTGCTGGAGGCGGCCCCGCGTTCTGGCGGCGCCCTCGCCACCGAGGAGCTGACGCTTCCGGGCTTTCACCACGACACCTTCTCGGCGGTCCATCCAGCGGGCGCGGCCTCGCCCGTGTTCGCGGCGATGGAGCTGGAGCGCCACGGCCTGCGCTGGGTTCACCCGTCCGCCTGTCTGGCGCACCCGCTGCCCGACGGCACGGCCGTGGCGCTGTATCGCGACGTGCAGCGCACCGCTGCGAGCCTCGACGCGAGCCATCCCGGCGACGGCGAGCGCTGGCGCGGGTTCGCCGCTCCGTTCGTGCGCAGCTTCGACGCGCTGCGCGACACGATGCTCGGCGGCTTCCCGCCCGTGCGCGCCCCGCTGCGGCTGACAGCCGGGTTGGGGCCGCGAGGGATGCTCGGCTTCGTCGGCCTCCTGCCGATGGCCGCGACTTCGCTCGGTGAGCGCCTGTTTGCGGGCGAGGGCCCGCGCGCGTGGCTGTACGGGTCGGCGCTGCACTCCGACGTGCCGCCCTCCGGGCGGGGCAGCGCGATCGCCGCCGCCTACCTCACATTGCTCGGCCACGGCGCCGGCTGGCCCAGCCCCGAGGGCGGCGCCGGCAGGCTCGCGGACGCGCTCCTTGCGTGCCTGCGCGAGCTCGGCGGCGAGGTGCGCACCGGCGCGAACGTCGTGCGCGTGGCGGTGGAGCGCCGGCGGGTCGTGGGCGTCGAGCTGTCAGGAGGCGAGCGGATCTCCGCGCCGCTGGTGATCGCCGACACGATGCCCGGCGCGCTCGCCGACCTCGCCGGGGAGGCGTTCCCCGGCAGGTATGCCCGCGCGCTGCGTCGCTACCGCTACGGGCCAGCCACGCTCAAGCTCGACTGGGCGCTCGACGGCCCGATCCCCTGGATCGCGCCGCAGGCGCGCGAAGCCGGCACCGTTCATCTCGGCGGCTCGGAGGCCGAGCTGCTCGCGACTACCGAGGCGATGCGCGAGGGACTGCCCGAGCGTCCCTTCATGCTGGTCGGCCAGCAGTCCCTCGCCGACCCCACGCGCGCACCGGCGGGCAAGCACACCGCCTGGGGTTACACCCACGGTCCCCACACGGTCGACTGGACGGCCGAGCGCGACCGCCACGCGCAGCGCATGGAGGCCCAGGTCGAGCGCTTCGCGCCGGGCTTTCGCGACCGCATCCTCGCCCGTCACGTCCTCACCCCCGCCGAGCTGCAGGCGCGCAACGCCAACCTCGTCGGCGGCGACGTCGGCGGCGGCAGCTACACGCTTGCGCAGGTCCTCTTTCGCCCGGTGCTTTCGCTCGCGCCCTATCGCACGCCCGTGCGCGGTCTCTACATCGGCAGCGCCGCCGCCTTTCCGGGCGGTGCGGTGCACGGCGTGCCCGGTCACGCCGCCGCCCGTCTGGCGCTCGCCGAGGCCCGCCTCGTACGGGGGATGCGAGCCGACGTTTAGCCTGAGGCATACTCGGGCAGAGCCCAGATCATGAGCAGCCACACAGACCAGATCCCCCGCATCTCGCTGCGTCCCCACGTGGCCATTCCCCAGCTGGGCTTCGGCGTGTTCCAGGTTCCGGCCAAGGAGACCGAGGAGGCGGTCGCCCGCGCGCTCGATGCCGGCTACCGCCACATCGACACCGCCGCGGCCTACCGCAACGAGGGGCCCGTCGGCCAGGCGATTCGCGCCTCGGGCATTCCCCGCGACGAGATCTTCGTCACGACCAAGTGCTTCAACGACGATCACGGTCACGACAAGGCCAAGCACGCGCTCAAGCAGAGCCTCGAGCGGCTCGAGCTCGAACACGTCGATCTCTACCTGATCCACTGGCCGGTGCCCGCCCACGATCTCTACGTGGAGACCTGGCAGGCGTTCATCGAGCTGCAGTCCGAAGGGCTCGTCCGCGCGATCGGAGTCTCCAACTTCCAGCCGGAGCACCTCGAGCGCCTCGTGTCGGAGACCGGCGTGACGCCCGCGATCAACCAGGTCGAGCTGCACCCCTACTTCCAGCAGGCCGGTCTGCGCCACGAGCACGACGAGCTCGACGTCGTCACCGAGGCATGGAGCCCGCTGGGGCAGGGCCTGGAGCTGGAAGACCCGGTGATCGCCGGGATCGCCGCCGCCCACTCCAAGACTCCCGCCCAGGCCATCATTCGCTGGCACGTCCAGCTCGGCAACGTCGTGATCCCGAAGTCCGTCACCCCCGAGCGCATCGTCGAGAACTTCGACGTCTTCGACTTCCAGCTCAGCGACGCCGAGATGGACGCCATCCGCGCCCTCGACGCGGGCAGGCGCATCGGACCGGACCCGGACACGTTCGTGCGGCCGTGACGGGTCTGAGCCGGCCGGTGTGCCGTGCCATCGCGTCCACCGCCAAGGCGTCTCACACAAGGCGCGGTCCGGTTACTTGCGCTTGGCCTGGTGCTCGATCACTTTGCCGAACGCCGCCTCCAGCTGGGTCGTCATGCGCTGCTTGAACAGCGCGAGCAGTGCCTCGGAGGCCAGTCCCCGCAGCGAGCCGACGGCCTCGATCAGCTCGTCCCAGCGCTCGTCCGGCTGGCCGGCCTGCTCGAACGGCTCCCACAGCTCTTTGAGGAACAGCTTCGTGAACGCCTTTGAGATCGACTCGCAGTCGCGGCTGACCCGCTCTACGAGCACGAGCGCGGCGTGCAGGGGGATGCCGAGCGCCACCACCTGTTCGGCGTCGCGCATCAGCGCCGGGCTCGGGACTTCGAAGCGGCCGTCGCCCAGCGGTACGAGCAGCCCCAGCTTGCGCACGCGCTCGACGTCCCTGCCGTCCACTGCGCCGAACCGCTTGTTCAGTTCCTCGGCGGTGATCATCTCCGGGGTCTCGGGCTCGAACGGAGTTGTGACCGCGATGCGCAAGCCGAGCAGGCGCTCGGCCAGACCGTCGGACCCGCTCAGCAGACGCTCGATCGCGGCGAGGTTGAACCCGTCGGCCTGCAGGTCGAGAATCAGCCGCAGCCGCGCCACGTGCTCTGCGTTGTAGTAGCCGACCCGCGCTCGCACCTCGGGTGGGGGCAGCAGCCCGCGCGTGTGGTGGTTGCGGATGTTGCGCACCGACATGCCCACCTCGGCGGCCAGCTGCTCGACCGTGAGGTCGTACCCGGAGGAGCTGTCGCTCGTCTCCCCGACGAGCCGTCCCGTCGTCTCAGTGCCTGCCCGCGTCATTCGAAACTTAGGTTACCATTATCAATGCTCCCTCATTTGAGGTAGCATGATCTCACGTCATGATTCTTTGCACCCCTTATGCTCGCGAGATCCGTCTGCCCGGCGTCCTCCAAGCCAACGAGATCCGCTGGTCCGGTGGCGCCCGTGGCTGAACGGGGAGCGGTCCCGCGCGTACCCGCCGTTCGCCGCCGAGCGCTCGGGCTGATCCGCTCGTTCACCTCGCCGCTGCTGCCCGACGACTACCTCGAGCTGATCAACCCCCTGTGGTCGACGCGCGAGCTGCGCGGACGCGTCGAACGGGTCGAGCGCGAGAGCCCCGACGCGGTCACGGTGCTGATCAAGCCCGGCTGGGAGTGGCCCGGCCATCGCCCCGGGCAGTATCTGCGCCTGGGCATCGAGGTCAACGGCCGCCACCACTGGCGGGCCTACTCGCTGACGTCTGAGCCGGGGCGGGCCGACGGGTGCATCTCGATCACGCCCAAGCTCGTTCGCACCGGCGCCGTCTCGCCGTTCCTGTGCGAACGGCTGCGTCCCGGCACGATCGTGCGGCTCGGCGGCGTGGAAGGCGCCTTCACGCTGCCCGACCCACTGCCCGGGCGACTGCTGTTCGTCAGCGCCGGCAGCGGGATCACGCCGATCACGAGCATGTTGCGCAGCCTCGCCGCCCGCGGTGACTTGAAGGACGTCGTCCACGTCCACAGCACCCGCACTCCCGAGCAGTTCGTGTTCGTGCGCGAGCTGCGCGAGCTGGCTCACACCCACCCTGGCTACCGCCTGCACGAGTGGATCAGCTCAGAGCACGGTCGTGTCACCCCGGAGCGCCTGGATGAGCTGTGCGTCGACTGGGCCGAGCGCGAGACGTTCCTGTGCGGGCCGGCCGGCCTGCTCGAGGAGATGACCGCGCGCTGGGCCCGTGACGGCGACCCGGCGCGGCTGCACCTCGAGCGCTTCCAGCCTCACGAGCACGTCGGCGAGGGCGAGCGCGGCGCCGGTGGGACGATCCGGCTGTGCGCCAGCGACCTCGACGCGTTCAGCGACGGCGAGCAGCCGATCCTGCTCGCGGGCGAGCGAGCCGGCGCGACGATGCCCTTCGGCTGCCGCATGGGCATCTGCCACAGCTGCGTCGGGCGGCTGCGCTCGGGCCGTGTCCGCGACCTGCGCACCGGCCGCGTCCACGGCCAGCCCGGAGAACTGCTGCAGACCTGCATCAACGCGCCCGAGGGCGCCGTCGAGATCGATCTCTAAGTCATCCGTCCGCAGACCTCGCCCGCACACATCTCACACCTCCAACCCGCACAACCCTCAGCTTCATCCCCCGCACCCCTCACATCCCACTCTTCATACACGCAAAGGAACCCATGTCTGCCACCTACGCCGAGCCCACGACCACCACGAGCGACCGAGGCTTCGAGGAGATCGAGAGCCCCATGGCCCATCTCAGCCCCGCTCAGCTCGACGAGCTCGGGCGCGAGCTCGACGCGATCCATGCCGAGGTGTTCGCCGATCTCGGCGAGCGCGACTCGCGCTACATCCGCTCGACGATCAAGCTCCACCGCCACCTCGTGCTCGCAGCGCGCGCGCTGCTGCTCGGCTCGAGCAAGCGCCCGCTGTGGCTCGCCGGCACCGCCGCGCTGTCGCTGGCCAAGATCCTCGAGAACATGGAGATCGGCCACAACGTCATGCACGGTCAGTGGGACTGGATGAACGACCCCGACATCAACTCCCAGTCCTGGGACTGGGACACCGCCTCCCCGGCCGACGCCTGGCGACACTCCCACAACTACGAGCACCACACCTTCACCAACATCCGCGGTCTCGACCGCGATCTGGGCTACGAGATCATGCGCATCGACCCGCACCAGCCCTGGAACCCCGTCTACCTGTTCCAGCCCCTCTACAACCTGCTGCTGATGGGCTTCTTCGAGTGGGGCGTGGCCGTGCACGACCTCAACTGGGACGCCATCGGCACCGGCGAGAAGTCCAAGGCCCAGGTGATCTCCGAGCTCAAGGCCATCGGCGTGAAGGCGCGCAAGCAGGTCATCAAGGACTACGTCGCCTTCCCCGCGCTCTCCGCGGCTGCCTCGGCGCTGGCGTCAGTCGCGTCCGGACGATCGGGGTCTCGCGCGGCGCGACGCAGCTTCAAGGCGACTCTGACGGCCGACTTCACCGCCAACATCGTGCGCAACGTGTGGGCACACTCGATCATCTTCTGCGGGCACTTCCCCGACCAGACCTACACGTTCAGCAAGGCCGAGGCCGCCGAGGAGACCCGCGGGCAGTGGTACGTGCGCCAGCTCACCGGCTCCGCCAACATCGACGGCAGCCCACTCTTCCATCTGCTCGCGGGCAATCTCAGCTTCCAGGTCGAGCACCACCTCTACCCCGACATGCCCTCCAGCCGCTACTCCGAGATCGCGCCCCGCGTGCGCGACGTCTGCCACCGCTACGGCCTGCCCTACAACACCGGGCCCCTGGGCAAGCAACTGGGGACCGTCCACCGCACGATCCTGCGCCTGGCCTTTCCAGGCGGCAAGCCGCGCCGCAAGCCCGGGCCCTACACCCCCGACCCCGCCTGAGCGCCGTCTGACGCGGGCGTGCGTGCGGACCGGGGGGCGTCGGCTGCCCCCGCGTTCGACGATTCCCCGGTCTCGGTCTCGCCGGTGCGGTCTGCTGCTCCCGCCGCGCTATCGCCCCCCGCGACGAGAGTCTCCGCGGCGAGCGTCCACACCGGCAGCTTCGCCTCGCGCCCACGCACCTCGAGCTCTCCCACGAGCACGAGGTCCGCGGGCAACGGCTCCTGCATCCGCTCGCGCGTGCTCTGCGCGCAGAACAGCATGTGCCCCGAGCCCTTCGTCATCCCCTCCAGTCGCGAGGCCGTGTTCGTCGTGTCGCCGATCGTCGTGTACTCCACCCGCTGCTCGGAGCCCACGTTCCCCGCCATCACCGGGCCGCTGTTCAGGCCCACGCCCATCGCGAAGCCGCTCTCGTGGCCCTGCTCCGCCAGCCACGCGTTGAACCGCTCCAGGCGCGGTCCGATCATCTCCCGCGCCGCCCGCAGCGCGCGATCGGCGTGGTCGTCCTGCTGAAGCGGCGCGCCGAACGCCGCCATGATCCCGTCGCCCATGTAGGCGATCAAAGTCCCCCCGGCGGCCATGATCGCCTCGGTCATCTCGTTCAGATAGTGGTTGACCACCTCGATCACATGCTCCGGCGACTGACTCTCGGAGAAGCTCGTGAACCCACGCAGGTCGCTGAACAGGATCGTGCAGTCCCGCTCCACGCCCCCCAGGCGCAGGTTCTCGTTCGCGCTCTCGAGCACCTGATCGACCACGTCGCCCGGCACGAACCGCGAGAACACGTCCCTTACCCGTTCGCGCTCGATCGCCTCGCCCACGTACAGCACCGCGAGCGTCCCCAGCGTCCCCACCGCCAACGCCAGCAGCGGATACACGAACGTCCAGATCCAGCCCGTGTCGAACGCGATCTGCGTCGCCACCGTGAACGCGATCGCCAGGGCCACGGCGTCCAGCAGCGAACGCCACCTGCGCACGCGCAGGCTGCCCAGCGGGGGGGCGATCCCGAGCAGGACGATCAGCAGCACGTCCACCCAGTTGGGGGCGTTGGTGAGCGGTACGCCTTGCAGCAGCGTCGAGGTGGCGTTCGCCCAGATTTCGGGGCCGGGCATGCCTTCGCTGGTAGACGTAGCGTGAATGTCCTGAAGAATCTGCGACGTTGCCCCGACGATCACGATCTTGCCGCGAACGGCGCCAGGCGAAAATCTGTCTGTGAGCACCCTGTAATAAGAGATCGCCTCGACAGTGCCCGATGGCCCGGCGAAGTCGATCGGTAGTGTTTCGCCTTCGAATCGCGATGCGGGAATGGGACGCCCGGTCGCCATTTCAGCCGTTGCCACGGCGAAGCTGTGAAGGCCGTTGAAGGCGTACGGGAAGCGACGGATCGCACCGTCGGAGTCCTCTGGCAAGCCTATGTAGGCGGCTCGCGCGCCCACTTCACGTAGATGTTCTTCGCCACCGAGCACTTCTGTGCGCCCACCCTTCGCGACTTCGATCGTCCCGAGCACCGCTTTTCCGGAGGCTCGTCCAACCGCTTCGAACAGCGCGTTGTCTTCAGCTGGGACGGTTTCATGGGTAAATTCAATGTCCATCGCGATCACCTTGGCGCCGGCCTTGCGCAGGTTGTCGATCACCTTGGCGTCATAGCGGCGCGGGAATGGGAACTCCGACGCCAGGTGACGATCTCTCAGTTCCTGCTGGGTGGCGGGTTCAATCGCCACGAGCACCACATCGGATGGTGGCGCCTGCTTGCCCCGGATCGAGAACCGTGCGTCGATCGTCTGCAGTTCGGTCCGTCTCAGCAGATGCGTCGCATACGCGCCCACGCCGATCCCCGCCGCCACCACGGCCACCCCGATCAGCAACGCGGTCTTGCGCTGCCCCCATCTGGCGCGACCCATCTCAGCGTCTTCCTGTCACAATCCCGGCTGGCACCAGGACGATGCTAACCATACGCCCCTCCATAGGAGTCTTCGCGCCGCGATCCCCGCGATCGAGGCTGGTACTGGTCTGTGCGCTCGTGCTCCTGCTGAGCCTGCTCGGCTCCGCCTCCGCCTCGGCCCTGAACCTGACCGGCGTATGGTCGGCCAACTACCACTGCGAAACGGGGCCGTGCCCGGGTGGTCCGGGGAGCAACTTCCCGGCCACGGACACTCTTACTCAGGCTGAAGGCTCGGAAGAAGTGACCGGCACGAACAACGGTGGCGAAGCGATCGAAGGCACGTTGACCGGCAACACCTTTGTATTCAAGAGCACTGGGGCAGGTTATGAAGCCAAAGCAACTCTGACTGTCGCCGCCGATGGCCTGTCGTGGTCTGGCCCTGCCGAAGACAGCAAAGGCACCAAAGGCACGTACACCGCAGAACGGGAGCCCACGGTCACCGGCGTCGGTACGACCAGCGGCTCGGAAGCGGGTGGCACGGAAGTATCGATCACCGGCGCTGGTTTCAGGGAAGGCGCGACGGTGCATTTTGGGTCAAAGCTGGCCGCGAGCGTCATCGTCAACTCGACCGAATCGATCACGGCTACCACTCCACCTGCAGCCGCCAGCAGCAGGGTCGATGTGACGGTCACGACATCCGTGGGGACCTCCGAAGCAAGCTCCCTCTACCACTTCAGATGGGTGCACGTTCCGCCGAAACAGCTCGGTGGCATGGATGTGGCGGGCTACTGCGAAAGCATCGGCGACCACGGCAATGGTGGCGGTCCGTCCGCGTTTTTGCGAGGTCAAGTCGAAGGTCCGGAAGGCTCGGAATACGCCTACAAAAACTGGGCCTGCGTCGAAGGCAACGGCCACGAAGTAGAAATCGCAACGACCGGTCCCGCTCCCAGCATGGAAGGCCTCTGCGCCGCGCAGTATCCAGGCGTTCCCTCATATGGATACCCGAGCGACGCCGACAACGCATTCACATGGGACTGCTATGAATCTTTGCCGTCCGGAGAAGGCAAAGGCGGCGGCGGTAAAACGACCGCCAAAACATCGAGTCTCGTAACGCCGATCGTCTCGGTTCCTCCCCCGGCCGTCCCGCCTCCCGTCCTCGCCCGCACCGGCAACGTAGCGCCGGTCTCCGGCAAGGTGCTGGTCAAGCTCCCCGGCACGAAAACGTTCGTGCCGCTGTCCTCGCTGCGACAAATTCCCTTCGGCTCCGTCATCGAAGCCACGAACGGCACGGTGAGCGTGACGACGGCTCTCCCGGGCGGAGGGACTCAGACCGGGCAGTTCTTCAGCGGCGAGTTCATCCTCAGGCAGGGACCCAACGGGCTGGTCGTGGCGGAACTCACCGGCGGGAACTTCTCAGTCTGCCCGACCGCGCGCGAGCGCAGTCACATCGCGCGCGCCGGCTCGCTCCGCGCCCAGGCAGCGGCGTCCGGCAAGCACGTCGTGCGCAAACTGTGGGCCAACGCCCACGGCAAATTCTCCACCAAGGGCAACTACGCCGCCGGGGCGGTCCAGGGCACGGAATGGCTGACGGAGGACCTCTGCGAAGGCACGCTCATCCGCGTTACGCGCGACAAGGTAGCGGTGACGAACCTCGTCAACCACAAGCACTTCGAGGTCAAGACCGGGCACAAGTACCTGGCCAAGGCTCCCTGAGGGCCGGCAACACCCCCTGCTACGGGTTCAGTGGGAGGCTACGGATCCGAATGCGGTCAGGCTCGGATACGACAATGCTGCCCTCCGTAAGATCGCGCTCGACCCCTGTGAGGTTGGCAAGCAGCATCTCGGCTTGCCGCGCAGGCCGTCGCTGCTGCGTACCGCTGCGAAGCAGCACGACCGACGGCGACCGCTATCGGCGTAGGGCGAGCAACGTGCCAAAGTCCGTGTCTGCGGATACGAGCACGCGCTGCTCTTCCTGGGCGCGGGTAAAGATCTCGTCATCACTGGCTGCCTGCAGCCCATAGTCACGTACATGCATGGCGTCATGCCCAGCGGTTGCTAGTCCTTCGGCAATCACTGGCGAGAGCGCGTTATCGATCAGGAATCTCACGCTGAGGCGGCCAGCGGCAACTCGCGCTCACGAACGGCCTCTGCCGCGTAGCGCAAGCTCTCGCGAACATCCTCATCCTCGAGGTCCGGGTAGGCAGCGAGGATCTCGGGGATACTCATGCCGTCGGCGATCATACCGACCACAGTTGCGACCGGTATGCGTAGACCACGGATAGAGGGAACTCCGCCCATCTGATCTGCCCGCACGGTGACTCTGGTGAAGCTCATCGATTCTCAGCTTACCGCGCGCGCATGACCGGTTCTGACCAAGTCCTTTCGCTCCCACATCCGCATGGCGGTGTGCCGCCAGGAGAGGTCCGACGAAGCCGCGGAGCCGCGCACCCCCCACTCGGGTGGCCCGTTCGTCTGCATGACACGTGCGAGGATCAGCATGTTCAGCGACGGCGTGATATCGGCGGCCTGCTCACAGGTCCTCGACGCGCAGCACAAACGTCGTGCTGTACCGCTCGCCAGGCTCGAGCACGCGCAGGCCGACACCGCTGCGCAGCGCGTTGGCGGGCGCGGTCATCGGCTCGAAGCAGATGAACTGGCCGGCGCGAGGCGCGTACACCTGCGCGCGTGGGTATCCCTCCACGAACTCCAGCTCGAGCCGCCGCACCCCGCCCTCCACCGCGAATCGGGCGGGCTCGATCACGCTGTCGAACCCGTCGTCGAACTCGTCTTCGCCCAGCTCGAAGCGCCGCGCCGGCAGCTCCTGCTCGAAACCGACGGGAATCTGCTCGGCGTCGAGCTTCAGGTGGCGCATTGGCGGCAGCTCGACCACGTATCGCTCCCGCGCGACCCCCGGCGGGGACAGGTAGGGGTGCAGGCCGAACGCAACCGGGACGACGTCCTCGCCGCATGCGTTCATGACGATCGTCACCTCCAGGCGGCCTCCCGTCAGACGCGCTTCGTAAAGGAGGTCGTGCCTGAACGGGAACGCCTCGAACGGTCCCGGCAGCTGTGACTCGCTCCAGCTCAGCCGTGCCGTGAGCGCTTGCGCGTCGGGCTCTGGCGGGTCCGTCAACTCCCACTGCAAGCGCCCACCGATCACTCCGTGGATCGGCAGGCGATTGCCGTCGAGGGCGATCCTGTCCGGGTCGTGCGGGACCGTCACCGTCCGCCCGGCGACGTTGTAGTCGAAGCCCGCGAGCCGGTTTGCCCACGGGTAGAGCAGCGGGATGCCCATCGTCTTACCGTGCGCGGCATACTCGGCGAGGCCTGCGTTCTGGGCCAGCAGCTCCTCGCCGCGGTGACGCAGCGAACGGCACAGCATCCCCGCCTCGGGAACGAACTCGACCTCTGTCTGCCCCTCCTCCTCGCACAACCGTACGGTCCTGAATGCAGAGTCATCCATCGCGGCCCTCCACTATGCGACCGCGGACTCGGCGGATCCCAGCTCGCGCGCGGTGAGCTGACGCTCATACGGTCCCCGCCCGGTGAGGCACACCGCGCCACAGCGGGCCGCCAGCGCCAGCGCCTGTGACGGCGCCATGCCCGCCCCCAGGCCGTAGGTCAGTCCCGCGGCGAACGAGTCGCCGCAGCCGTAGGAGTCCACGGCCTCGCCCGGCGGCGGGGCGGCCGTCCACGAGCTCGATCCGTCATCGCGTTCCCGGTAGACGCCCCCATGCGCGCCCTCGGTTGAGACGACCAGCCTGGCTTCGTTCCCCGCGATGGCTGCCTCCCCGCGCTCGATCGCGTCGTTCGCGCTCAGCACCAGCGCGTCCAGCGCTACGCCGTGCCCGAGGGCGTCGGTCGCGCGCGGGCTGGCCACCAGCACCCGCGCCGCACGCGCGGCGCGCAGGGCGCCGACGTCGCCGGCGGTGAAGTAGACGGCGTCCATCTTCGCCAACTCGCTCCACGGCAGCTCCGCATCGCTTCCCAGGGCCTCCAACCGTGGACCGTACGTCACGATCGTGCGCTCGCCCGCGTCGTCCACGAGTGTGCTCGCCGTCCTCGTGGGCGCCGCGCGCCAAGCCGCCCGCACGTGCACGCCGAGCTCGCTCAGGCGCTCGACCGACCGGCGACCATCATCGTCATCGCCCAGGCCGGTCACGAGCACGCACTCTCCCGCCAGCCGCGCCAGCTGCACGGCCGCGACGGCCCCACCCCCCGCGGGCTCCTCGAACGGGTTGTGCGCGTGCACTATCTCTCCAGACCGCGGCATGTGCGGCACGCGCGCGAAGCGCACCCACTCGACGTGCCCCACGACCGCCACCCTCGGCCGGCTCACCCACTCACCCGCATGGTGGCAGTGTCACACAGGCGGTCCGACCACGCCCCAAGGTTCAGCTTAGAGGCTGTCTCAAAAGGCGTGCACGCCCGGATGCGTCCTGGACACGGCGCTGGATCACCACGTGACGGCTTGCACGTGCCACCAGCATGCGCTGCGCCGTCCCGCGTCGCCCAGCTTGGTCCATGAACGCCCCGACCGCACCCGCCTGGTTTTGAGACAGCCTCTTATGGGCCGGGCGCCGTGGGGTGGCGCCCGGCCTTTATCTCTGGTCGAGACGAGGACAGGCGGAACTCACGACCTGCCCGGGCCGTACCCGCGCGCCGTCAAGCGACGACGCCTCTCTTTTCTTGCGGGGTTGAGCACCTGGCCAGCATGGTCATCCTCGATCATCGCCTGTGATGTTGACGCGGCGTGACACGCTCGACAAGTCCGCTGGGGGAGTATTCCTCTAGCGGATGTCCGAGATCGGACATTCCCGGCCGTCTCGGCTTGCGGCCATTGTGGCAAGGCGTGAGGACCGTCGCGATGGGCGAGCCGGCGAGCGCGAAGGACCAGCATCGCCGGTTTCGCCAAGCCGCCGAGTGCCGTGAGGACGCGTTCGGTGGTGTCACGAGCATACGGCAGCCAGGCGTTTGGGTCGGACAGGTAGAGGCTGGTCATACCGGCCAGGATCAGGCGGTGCTCGACGCCGACCGCGCCGGCTCGACGGACTGATTCGACCGTCAACAGCTCCATGCGCTCGGCCATCGCCTCGGTCGAGGGATAGTGGTCGAGGAGGTTGTGCTGTCCCGTCGCGGCGTCCTCGGCGCGGTCGATCAGGCTGTCGAGCAGCGTGTGCAGAGCCCCCATCCAGGGCCAGTAGAGCGCCTCTATCGCCGCCGCACGCCGTTTGCTGAGATGCGGGTCGGCAGCGGCGCCCAGCAACGCCAGCGTGGCAAGTGAGGAGCCGGATGCGGCCGCCAGCTCCCACCACCGCTGCCTTGCATCGGATGGCCCCTCCAGTTCGGCCCAGCGCACGATCTCCGGGTGGTCCTGCTCCCCCGCGAGGTTGATGTGGCTCTGGTAGAAGACGATTCGCTTGGCCTGCCCGAGCACGGCCTTGGTGACCACAGCGTAGGAGGGCAGCTCGGCGAGCAGGGCGCGGCATCGGTTCACCTGCTCGATCAGGTAGCCCCCGTCCTCGTCATGGGGATGGTGCCGGTAGTAGTCGATGTGTGGGCGGTCGCGCTGGAGCGCGACGAGGATCGCGGTGTGCAGCTGCCGTGCGTTGGCCGCGGGAGCGCTGCATGGCTGCTCCATCAGCGTGTCGGTGTACTGGTAGATGCTCTGGAGCCGCACAAGCAGTCGTACGACGGTTGCGCGCTGATCCGGGCGGGCGAATGCCGCGAATGCCGCGACGCCCTCGAGGCTCGCCCAATCGCTCTCGTACACGCCGAGTGCGAGGCGGCGAAGCGTGGGGTCGGGAATCGTGCGTGCTCGACGGCGCAAGCAGCGCAGCTCGTGCCGCGCGACGGGCAGCACGGTCAGCCAGTAACGGCCGGCGGCCGAGGCAAACGCGCCCCCCAGCTCCAATCGTCCATTGAGCTGAAGGCGCACATCGGATAGCTTCCCCGCGCGCCACGCTCCATGCAACCCTTGTCCGCATCACTCTTGAAAGCTGGCCTGTGTAGAGACTCCAGCGGCCGAGTAGCCGGGCAGGGCGACTACGGCCAACGCAATTCCCAAGAGCAGCAGCAGCGTGAGCACGACCTGGACGCCACCGACGCCGAACGGCGCGGGAAAGCCGACGTTCGCGCGCAGGTAGCGATCTCCGAGGGCGTGTGCGAACACGCCCAGAACCACCCCGTCGAAGCAGCCAACCCCCAGGACGACCGCACTTTCCATCAGCAGACATCGCCACAGCTGTCCACGATCGAAGCCCTGCGCTTTCAGCGACGCGAGGCGTGAGCGCCTTTGATAGATCGCGGTCGAGAGCGCCGTGGCCAGAGCAAGCGCCGCCACGATCAGCAGCAGCGTCGATATCTCGCTGAGAGTTCGCAGGCCCTGGCGGACCGTGTTCTCGACCTCGGCTATGCGTTCCTGCGAGGTTTGCACGCGCAGGCCCGGCTGGCCTTTGAGGATTCCTCTCACCACGTTCCTGCCGGCAGTGGCCGTCACCCCGGGCTTGAGGCTGAGCGAGATCGCGGTCGGGGTGGTGGTCAGCCAGTAGCGGCCGTAATCCCGCGTGTTCACGCTGATCGTGCCCGACGGCCATCCGGTGTTCGTGGTGACGGCGGCGACCCGAAAGGGAGCTGTGCCCGCAGGAGTTGGGAGCAGGAACGGGCTGCCTACATGGAGAGCGTGTTCTTTGGCAAATCCGCTCGAGACGGTTGCCCAGCCATCTTGGCGCATCCGTGCCGTCGCGCTCGTGAGATCGCCTTTCAACAGCTGGCTCGAGAGAATCATCGTGCCGTTGTTCGGTGGAACGGCCCGTATCCATAGACGGTGTGTGCCGAGGTCCAGAAACCCGCCCTGATGAACGTGCACCGCCGTGATCGTGCCGCCCGCCTGAACAAACGGGTTTGACTGGGCCTGGAGATGGAAGCCGTCGGCGTCGAAGATGTTGCCGTCCGGAGTGACCCACACCGGCGCCGACCCCCACTCTTCGACGATGGCGTTGTCAAGGCCTCGCAAGAGATCGTGCCGGGCTCCGCCGACCGCAACGACGCCATAGACGGCGAGCGCAGCCACCCCGGCCAGAGCGATCGAGCGGGTGGCCGTCCCGTCCATTTCAATCGCGGTGACGGCGACCATCCCCCCGTGACAGCGGCGAGCAAACCGTCTCAGCAGGCGCGACGTCGCTCTGAACAGCAGTGGAATCAAGCAGAGGGCGGCAAGCGCGAGCACGACTCCCCCGAGAACCGTCAGGGCGGTGTCGAGGAAGACACCGACGCCAACCAGCACGATCAGCGCCAAACCCAGGGTTGCCGCACGGAATGTCGTCCTGTCGGCGATCGCCTGTCCCGGCTCCCCCGGATCGTGAAAGACGGCATCAACCGGGCGATTCGCGCGCAAGTCAAAGATTGGCGACAGCGACACGAGCAACGCCGCGAGCAGACCGCATCCAAAGGCGACTGCCACCGTACCGGCATGAACGGTCTGGTTTCCCGTCACCGGAAACACCGTGGCGAGATAGCTCGGTATTTCATGAAACAGGGTGCGCGCGAGCGCGTCGCCCACGACTGTCCCGACGCATGACGCCACGATCCCCAGCGCCAGCGCCTGAAAGACGACTATCGCGAGCACCTGTCTGATGTCAAACCCCTGAATGCGCATCTCGGCGATCGCTCGGCGTCGTTCGGGAATCGTGAGCAGCATCGCGTTCAATGCCAGCAGGAATCCGACCATCGCGGCTATCGCGACAAACAGCGATGTGGACTGATTCACCGGTGCTGCAGCAGTTTCCGCCAACCGCAGTTCGCTGTCGGCCGGCCTGACGTCGATCGTGTTGCCGGCCAGAGCACGCAGCTCACCGGCGACCTGCCTGTAGCTGCCCGTCCTGGGCTCGATCAGAATCTCGTTCACCTGCCCGGGCGCACCGGCTAGGTTCTGGGCATAGGGCAGCAGCGCGACGACCAGTGGAACCGAGGCGAGCGGCCCGATGGCACCGGAGTTCAGCACGGCGCGCACCCGCACGGGCCTGCTCGAGCCGTTGATCACGAGCGTGTTCGTCTGTCTTGCCTCTGTGCCGATGGCGCTCGCCACGCTCGAGGGCAGCCCAATCCCGCGAGCGAGCAGCAACGCTCCGGCGCCGAGGTCTTTGGTGGCAAAACCGCCCAGGGTGATCAGACCCGCGCCGATGCCTGCGAATTGAACCCGCTCACGTCCCCTCGGACCCTCGATCACGGCGTACTGTCGAAGCAACGGCGCGGACCTGGCGACCCCCGGCAGGCCGGCGATCCTGTCAGCCAGTCGCTTGCTGAAAGTGCTGGGGGACCGCGCGACGAACTCCAGGTCGGCCGACCCTCCGACGGCACGGACGTCTTCGCGCACGGAATCCACGATGCTGCCGTTGGCCACCAGGACACCAAACACGAGTGCGACCCCGACGGCGATGCCGCCACCGGCCAGCAGCTCGGTGACGGCATGGTCTCGCAAGCGCCGCCGATAGAGCCCGACGAGGACGCTCAGGCGTACGCCGAAGATCAGCGGGTTCAGGCGAGTCCTCATTGCGCGACGGTGGGGCGCAGGTCGAGGGCCAAGCCCTCGGTGAGCCTGCCGTCTCGCAGCGTGCAGACACGATCGACGAACGAGGTGGCCTGCGGATCGTGCGTGACCAGCAGCACGGGGATCTGCCGCTCGCGGCAGATCCCCGCGAGCAGCTCCAAGATCTCACGACCGCGCTTGGAGTCCAGATTGCCGGTTGGCTCGTCGGCGAGCAGCAGACGCGGACTGTTGGCCAGGGCGCGCGCGATTGCCACACGCTGACGCTCGCCCATCGACATCTCGGCCGGGGTGTGCTCGATCCGCTCGCCGAGACCGACACGCTCGAGCCAGGGGCGGGCGGCCGTTTGCGCATCCCCCAGGGTCATCCCGAGCGCGAGCAGCTTCACGGCGGCATTGTCCAGCGCCGAAGCGCCCGTGAGATGAAACGACTGAAACACCACCCCCGTCTGCTCGCGCCGGTAGCGCGCGCTCTCGCTCGCCGACAGGCCGCTCACCTCGCGCCCGTCGAACAGGACGCTTCCCTCGTCCGGCTGCATGATCGCCGCGGCGAGCAGCAGCAGCGTCGTCTTGCCCGAACCGCTCGGGCCGTACAGTGCGACGAACTCGCCCGGGGCGACCGTCAGTGAGACACGATCGACTGCGTCGACGGTCTCGCCTGCGCCGGCGTAGCGCTTGGAGACCTCGCGCAGCTCGAGCGTCACGGCGCGTCGGCGCTCATGCCGCGCCGCGCCGCTCCGGGAAGCTGATGACCTTGCGCCGCGAGTCCGTGGAGTGAACGCGGCCGCTGTCGAGGCTCACGACCCGTCCGGCGCCCCGCAGCGCCGCAATCTCTTCGGAGGCGATCAGCAGCGTAAGTCCCAGTCGCTTGGGCAGCGAGTGGATCAGGGCGTGGAATGCCCGCGCGTCTTTCGGCTGTGGCAGCACCGCCGGCTCGTCGACGAGCAGCAGAGCCGGTTCGCGCACGATCGCGCGGGCCAGCTCGACGCGCACGCGTTCGGCCAGACCCAGCCTGCCGGTCGGCGTGTAGCCCAGTCCCGTCGCCTGCACCGTCTCCAGCGCACGCCAGGCGCACGCTTCGGCGGGCTCCACGCCCAATCCCTCGGCGTACAGG
Organism: uncultured Solirubrobacterales bacterium; assembly: GCA_963744245.1. Classification (GTDB taxonomy): domain Bacteria; phylum Actinomycetota; class Thermoleophilia; order Solirubrobacterales; family Solirubrobacteraceae; genus Palsa-744. Next base: position 662,919 of record CAVUST010000001.1, on the reverse strand, counting down.
GGCATCGCCACGTGCTCGACGACGACTTTCGAATCGCCCGCGCGCCAATCTCCGCGAGCCAGCGCAATCCCACCGTGCCGGCGCACGCGGGCGCGCTCGTCGCCGCTGCACCCCGCGAGATCGCGACCCTGCCAGCAGACCTCGCCCTCATCGGGTGTCTCGAGCCCCGCGGCAAGGCGGAGCAGCGTCGTCTTGCCCGCGCCCCGCGACGCGAGCACGCCGAGGGTCTCCCCCATGTACAGCTCGAACGAGACCTCGTCCAGAATCGCGACCTCGCGCAGGCCGTCGCGGAAGCGCTTGGTGACGTCCCTGAACGCAAGGACGGTCATCACTGATGTTCGGTAAGGGCCTCTTCGAGCGCGCGGCAGGCTTCCCCCACCCACTCGAGCTCCGCCTTCAACCGCTTGTCCACCGCCGAGCGGTAAAGACTCATGATCGTCCCCAGCCACGACACCCGTGGCGTTTCCGTCTCGACGTTCTCCTCGATCTCCTCGAGCAGATCGACACGCCATTCGTTCAACGCGCGCAACAGCTCGGGTATCTCCTCCTCGGTGGAGAAAGCGAGCCGTGCGTGAATGTCGGCGCGCATCACGCTCGCCGCAGGCGGCGTCGTCAGCCATTCCCGACGGGCTCGCACAGCCCGATCGGTCGGATAGAAGAACTGCCGCGAGTACGGGGGACCGTCGATCGGCCTGCTCTCCGAGCGCACCAGCCCATCGGCCTCCAGCTGTTTGAGGACCGGATAGATGTGCTTGGCCTGGACGTGCCAGGAGGCGCCCATACGGCGGTTGATCCGCTTGGCCACCTCGTACCCGTAGGTCGGGCCTTCGAGCAGCACGGCCAGTGCCGCCGCCTTGACCGGCGAGCGGCCCTCCACCAGCGATGCGCTCTTCTCCCTGTCCGCCATCTTCGCCCTGTCCGCCATCTTCGCCTATGCCGACAATACGATAAGTCGGAATCTTACAGGATACCGCCGGTTTGGCAACGGACGTCTCTCACTTCCCGCGGGCGTTCTAACCTGGGCGCCATGCACGTAGAGCTTCTGTTCTGGGACGGCTGCCCCTCGCACCCGCGGGCGCTCGCCGAGCTGCGCGCCGCGATGGCCGACCTTGGGCTGGACCCGAACGCGGTCGCGCTCCGCGAGATCCGCACGCACGAGCAGGCGACGCAGGAGCGCTTCGTCGGATCGCCGACGATCCGCATCGACGGGGTCGACGTCCAACCTCCGGGCGACGAGCCCCTCGGGCTTGCGTGCCGCGTCTACCATCGCCGGGATGGTCGGGTCTCCCCGACCCCCGATCCGGCCGACGTGCGCGACGCGCTGCAGGTCGCCACTGCCACTGCCACTGCCAGTCAGACCGACCCGACCGAGAGGAGATGAGATGACAGTTGCGATCGGCGAGCCCGCCCCGACGTTCGCTCTGCCGGACACCGAGGGCGTCACGCACACACCGGGCGAGGCGCCCGCGACCGTCGTCGTGTTCACCTGCAACCACTGCCCCTACGCGCTGGCCTGGCACGATCGGATCATCGCGCTCGCGCACGACTACTCCCAGCGCGGAGTCCGGGTGCTGGCGGTCAATCCCAACGACGCCACCCGCTATCCGCGCGACTCGATCGAGGCGATGAGCGCCCGTGTGCAGCGCGGCGAGTTCAACGGCGTCCCCTACCTGCGCGACGCCTCCCAGGGGGTCGCGCGCGCCTACGACGCGCAGACGACGCCCGACGTGTTCGTGCTCGACGCCGCCGGACTGCTGCGCTATCGCGGCGCCCCGGACGCCGACTACGAAGACCCGACCCAGCGCGCCGCCTTCCTGCGTGACGCCCTCGACGCGATTCTCGACGGTCGCGACCCCGATCCCGCCCAGACGCCGCCGGTCGGTTGCTCGATCAAGTGGCGGGAGTGACTCGACGTCGCACGACTCCGCCGAGCCATGTCGGCGGCCTGAGTCTCAGCGGCCCAGCGTGCGCACCAGCTCGCGGGCACGCCCGCGCAGCTCGCCCAGCAGCTCGCGCACCTCCTGCAGGCCGGTGCGCAGCTCGGCGTCGCCGACCTCGATCGGCAGCATCGAGTCCTGCAGGGCCGCCAGCTCGCCGTCGGCCCTGCCGCCCGCCTCCACCGCGCTCTCGACGAAGCCCTTGACGCCCGTCGAGGGAGCTCCCTGGGTCGCCGACGCGAACGTGCGAGCGGGCAGCTCATGGCGCTCGGCGAACCCCGCATACGTGCGCTGCGCCCTGCCGTAAGCGCTCTGCACGGGCCGGAACAGCTCCTGCTCGAGCCGGTCGGCGGTCTGCTCGTCGAGCAGCTCATACGCCTCGCCGAGCGCCGCGAGCGCCACCCCGATCTCATCGACCGCTCGTGCGAGAGCCTCCAGCAGCTGCTTGCGTCCATCCGCGGTGGTGTAGGTCATGGGTCCAGGTTATTCGCACGCCCGCGTCGGGGCTAGGATCACCCGATCATTCGACGGCGAGCACACTCGACATGACCCGGCGGCGACGGGCGGCCTCCGCCGCCTGTCCGTTCTGCGCCGGCCCCGGCACGCGCATGCTCGACGCGTGGGATCGCAACCGTGAGACCACGCGCGAGCGGTTTGCCTACGCCCGCTGCCGGACGTGCGGGACGGTGTTCCTGGTCGATCCCCCGGCCGATCTCTCCCGCTACTACGCCGAGGAGTACTACCACTTCGGCCCCGACGGGGAGCCGACCTGGAAGACCGAAGCGGCGCGGACCCAGGCCGCGTCATATCGCGTCGAGCTGCTGCGATCCCATACCGCGCCCGGGCGCCTGATCGAGATCGGCTCAGGGACCGGGGCGTTCGCCTCGGCGGCCCAGGCGGGGGGCTTCCAGGTCAGCGCGATCGAGATGAGCGAGCGCTGCTGCCGCTATCTGAGCGAGCGCGAGGGTATTGCCGCCATCTGCAGCGACCGCCCGCTGGAGGCGATCGCCCCGCTGGCCCCGGCTCGGGTGGTCGCGCTGTGGCACGTGCTCGAGCACCTGCCGAATCCCGGCGAGGTGCTCGCGCGGGTGACGGAGAAGGTGGAGCCCGGTGGTGTGCTGGCGATCGCGGTGCCGAACCCGCGCTCGCTGCAGTTTCGCCTGCTGAGATCTCGCTGGGCTCACCTCGACGCGCCCCGCCACCTGTGCCTGATGCCGCCGGGCGCCCTGATCGGCCGCGGCAGGGACCTCGGCATGAGCAGCGTGGCGCTGAGCACCAACGATCCGGACGGTCTGGAGTGCAACTTCTTCGGCTGGGTCGGCGCGCTGCGGCGCCACCCGGCCGTGGGTTCGACACCGGATCTCGTCAGCCACTGCGCGCGCGCGATCGAGCGAGCGCTGGCGCCGCTGGAGCGCAGCGGCAGTCGGGGGTCGGCCGTGACGATCCTGATGCGCAAGGAGCCCTAGCCGGTGTCGGCGACCGACGACGCTCCGGCCGACGTCCTGTCCACGACCGCCGCGGGTCCGGCGGCGGCGCGGGGGGGTGGTCTGCGGGTAGGGGGCTACATCGTCGGTGCGCTGTTCAGCGTCATCTCCGCCTCCCTGCTGACTCGCCACCTCGGGGTGGTGCAGTTCGGTGAATACGTCACGGCGCTGTCGCTCGTGGCGATCGTCGGCGCGCTGTCGGACTTGGGCTTGACGGCCGTGGGGGTGCGCGAGCTCTCCACGCTCCCGCCAGAGGAGCGCTGGCCGCTGGCGCGCGATCTGCTCGGACTGCGGATCGTGCTCACGTTCACGGGCAGCGCCGCGATCGTGGCGATCGCCTGGGTCGCCTACTCCTCCACGCTGGCCGCCGGCGTGACGCTCGCGTGCGTAGGTCTGCTGTTGCAGGCGACCCAGGACAACTTCGCGCTTCCGCTCCTGGTCGGCCTGCGGCTCGGCACGGTCTCCGCCCTGGAACTCTCGCGTCAACTGCTGACGACCGTGTTCACCGTTCTGCTCGTGTTCGCGGGGGCCACGCTGGTCCCGTTCCTGGGCGTGTCGATCCCCGTCGGCGCAATCGTGCTCGCCGCGACCGCGATGCTCGTGCGCGGCACGCGCACGCTGACGCCGACGTTCAGCTTCAGTCGCTGGCGCAGGTTCGTCAGGCCGATGCTTCCGTACTCGGCGGCCGTCGCCGCCGCCTCGATCTACTTCCGGGTGTCGATCCTGCTCGTCTCGGTGCTCGGCACCGCCGTCCAGCTGGGCTACTTCGGCCTGTCGTTTCGGATCGTCGAAGTGCTCACCCCCGTGCCGGCGCTGCTCGCCGGCTCGGCGCTGCCGATCTTCGCCCATACCGCCCGCGACGATCACGACCGGATGGGCTACGCGCTCGGGCGGGTGTTCGAGGTGTCGCTGATCGTCGGCGCCTGGGTGGCGGTCTCGATCGCCGTCGGCGCCCCGCTCGCGCTCGCGATCGTCGGAGGCCCGCGCTTTGCGCCCGCGGCGCCCGTGCTCGCGGTGCAGGGCGTCGGCCTCGGCGCGATGTTCGTGAGCCTGGTCTGGGCCAACGGACTGCTCGGCCTCGGTCGCTACCGGCAGATCCTCGCGGTCAGCCTCGCCGGCCTGGCGTTCACCGCCGCGCTCGTGGCGACGCTGGTCCCGATCGACGGCGCTCAGGGTGCCGCCATCGGAACGTCCACGGGGGAGATCGTGCTCGCGATCGCGCAGTGCGTCATGGTCGTGCGCAGGCGCCCGCTGCTGCGCCCGTCGCTGCGCGTCCTCCCCGGCGTCGCGCTCGCCGCGGCGCTCGGACTCGTGCCGCTGGCGCTCACTCCGATCCCCGTCATCGCACGCCTGGCGATCTCCACGGCGCTGTTCGCGGGCGCGCTGCTGCTCACGCGCGCCTACCCTCCCGAGCTGCTCGACCTGCTCCCCGGCCCGCGTGCCAGGAGGGCATGACCGACCAGGCTCACTAGTGTCCACGCCGTGATCGCGGTCGTGCACCTCGTATGGGGACCCCTCGGAACTGTCCCTCTGCGTGAATTCCTGGCTTCCTACCGGCGCCATGAGCCCGGGGTCGAGCACGAGCTGGTCGTGCTCCTCAACAACGTCCCCGACCCGCTGCCTGCGGAGCTCGAGGCCGAGCTTGAGGGCGTCGAGCACCGCCTGCTCCGCACTCCCGAGCCGGTTCAGGACCTTGCCGCCTACGCCCATGCCGCCGATCGTCTCGAGCACGAGCGAGTGTGCTTCCTGAACTCCTACTCGACGATCCTCGCGCCGGACTGGCTGGCCAAGCTCGAGCGTGCGCTCGATCAGCCGGGCGCGGGGCTCGTGGGGGCCACGGGCTCGTGGGCGAGCCTGCACTCGGCCGTGCTCAACGCGTTCCTGCTGCCCAACCCCTACCGTCGGGTGGTCCCTCGACGCAGCATCGCGCGCGAACAGATGCGCGAGATCGAGCTCGAACTCGACGCCGCGCGCACGCCCGAGGGCACCACGGCGCTCGCCCCGGAGCTGCCGCGGCGCACTCTGTCCGGCTCGGTGCTGTCCACGCTGCGGTCGTTTCGCCCGATGCCCGAGCAGCTCTTGCGCTTTGCTCCGTTTCCCGCCCACCACGTGCGCACGAACGCGTTCATGCTCGACCGCTCAACCTTCGCGGCGCTGCACCTGCGCCCGCTCGCGAGGAAGATGGACGCGTACCTGCTGGAGAGCGGACGCACGAGCTTCACCAGCCAGGTTCGGAACATGGGCCTGCGCACGCTCGTGGTGGCGCGCGACGGCGCTTTCTACGATCCCCCCGAGTGGTACGCCAGCCGCACGTTCTGGCAGGACGACCAGCAGGGCCTGCTCGTCGCCGACAACCAGACTCGTTCCTACGCCAACGGCTCCTACGATCGCCGGCGGCTGCTGTCGGCGTTCGCGTGGGGCCCCGAGTCGGCCCCAGCCCGCCGGCGAGCGAGCAAGGCCTCTGAGTCGATGCTGGATCTCGAGGCTCACGCACGCACCGCCGCGCTGAACCGGTCGCGGCCGGAGGCGCTCGGTGTCGTCCATCTTGTGTGGGCGCCGCTCGGGCCCGAGCCGGTGCGGTCGTTTCTGCGCTCCCACCTTGCTCATCGGCCCGGCATCGCGCACGAGCTCGTGATCGTGCTCAACGGGGCGCCCGCCGGCGCACGCGAGACGACGCGGTCGCGCAGCGCGCTCACGCGGGAGAGCCTCGCCGCGGAGCTCGAGGGCGTCGAGCATCGCCTGATCGTGCTCGAGCAGCCCGTGCCCGACCTTGCGGCCTACGGTCTGGCCGCGCGCGCGCTGTCCCATCCGCGACTGTGCTTCCTGAACTCCTACAGCGTGATCCTCGCCGACGACTGGCTGGCGATGCTCGCGCAGGCGCTCAATCATCCCCACACCGGCCTGGCCGGCGCCAGCGCCAGCTGGGAGAGCCAGTCCCGCTGGATCCGCGGCCGAGCCCGCTACTGGCCCTATCAGCTCCTGCGCCTGCGCGGCGCACGCCGCGACTATCCGCGCTTTCCCAACCCGCACATCCGCACCACGGCGTTCATGATCGACCGCGCGATCGTCGTGGCGATGAACCTCGACGCGGCGCGGGACAAGCGCGCCACCTACCTGCTCGAGAGCGGCCGTCGCAGCATCACCCGCCAGATCCTGGAGCGCGATCTGCGCGCGGTCGTCGCCGGCCGCGACGGGCGCGTCTACGGCGTCAAGGACTGGGCCGCCTCGCGCACGTACCGCAGCGGCGAGCAGGACAACCTGCTCGTCGCCGACCGGCGCACGGCGGACTGGCTCAGCGCCTCGCCGCGCCTGCGCCGGCGCCTGTCACGGGACGCATGGGGCGAGCACTACGTGGGGGCGGGAGGTGTGGAACCGGACCCCACGTAGGCATCGCTATGACGGGCTCGCGATGGCCGAGCGTCGCAGTTGCAGAGACTTCCACAGCGAGATGGACCGGTCGATCGCCTCATCCGGCGGTGGCGCATGCCGCTGCAGTCCCGCGCCCGCGCGCCATCCCTGCACCCGCCCGCGCAGCGCCTGCGTGTCGTGGCAGATGGCGAGGTCCGCAGCCACGACCGCCGCCTCGGTCAGCAGCGCCCGCGCGCCCGCGCGACCGCGCAGCACGCCGTAGCGGCGCAGCAGGTAGCCTCGGCTGAACCCGGCCATCCGGCGCTGCAGGGCCGAGCGCCTGCCATAGGTGCTCGAGCCGAGATGCACGCCGCACGCCTGCGGCGCGCCCGCGGAGACCCATCCCGCGGTGCGCAACCGCAGCGCGAGATCGAGGATCTCCATGTACGCGACGATCGTCTCATCGAGGCCCCCCACCTGCTCCCATGCGCTCCGGCGATAGGCCCCGGCCGTGCCCTCGGGGCCCGTGAGCACTGGCGCCCGCAGCGCGACGTCGGCGACCGGGCGGCCCTGCAGGCGCGCGAACCCGGCGAGCGTCGCGTCGGCGCTCACCCCGACGCTGTCGATCGTCCGCTCGTCCGGCGTCAACATCGCCGCCGCGACCGACCCGACCGTCGGATCGTCTCGCAACGGGGCCACCAGCCGCTCCAGGCAGTCGGGGCGCAGTTGCACGTCGTTGTTGAGCAGCACCACGCACTCGCCCTCGCCGGCGCTCACCCCACGGTTGACCGCCTTGGTGTAGCCGTAGTTGCCGCCGAGCTCGATGACCGTCGCATCGGGCCAGTCGCGCCGGAGCCGCTCGGGCGTGTTGTCGCTGGAGCCGTCGTCCACCACGATCGCCCGGTGCGTCACGGTCTGGCGCGCCAGATGCTCCAGGCAGTCGCGTGTCAGCTCGTAGTGGTTGTGCACGGCAACCACCACGTCGATCGAGGGCGCCATCGCGGGTCATCCTAGTGGCGGCCCGGCGCCACGCCGACGGTGACGTAGCCTTGCACGACCTTGAGCGAGCGACGCACGCACATCGGTCTGAACCTCGTGTTCCTCGTGCCCGGAGAGACCGGTGGGATGGAGGTCTACGCGCGCGAGCTGATCCCCGCGCTGCTCGCTGCCGCGCCCGAGCTGCGCTTCACCGCGTTCGTCAACCGTGAGGCCGCGGCGGCGAACGGCGGCCCGTGGGGCGAGCTGCTGCCGGCCGTCACCGTCCCCGTCCACGCCCGCAACCGCGTCCAGTGGGTGCTCGGCGAGCAGGCCCTGCTGCCGTCGCTGGCCGCCCGCGCGCGCGTCGATCTCGTGCACAGCCTCGCCTCGACCGCCCCGCTGTGGGGCCCGTTCCGGCGCGTGAGCACCGTTCACGACCTGATCTACGCGCGCTTTCCCGACGCCCACTCCGGCCTGCGCGACCGCGGCATGCGCCTGCTCGTGCCCGCCGCCGTGCGCCGCTCGCAGCGCGTCCTGACCGACTCGCAGTCCACGCGCAAGGACCTGATCGAGCTGCTCGGCGCGGCGCCCGAGCGCATCGACGTCGCGCCGCTCGGCCTGGCTCCGATACGTCGCGAGATCGCGCTGTCCGAGGCCGACACGCGTGCGCGGTTCGCGCTCGGCGAGCGCCCGGTGCTCCTCAGCCTGTCCGCCAAGCGCCCCCACAAGAACCTGCTCATGCTGATCGGAGCGCTCGCGCTGATCGGAGCCGAGCGCCGGCCGCTGGTGGTGCTCCCGGGCTACCCCACGTGGCACGAGGCGCAGCTGCGCGCGCGCGCCGCCGAGCTGGGCGTGGAGGGGGACGTGCGCCTGCTCGACTGGGTCTCGCCGGCCGAGCTGGAGGGGTTGTGGGCGCTCGCCCGCGCGTTCGTGTTCCCCTCGCTGTACGAGGGGTTCGGGCTGCCCGTGCTGGAGGCGATGGCCCGCGGCGTGCCCGTCGCGTGCGCGCGCGCCTCGTCGCTGCCCGAGGTCGCCGGCGAGGCGGCGCTGATGTTCGATCCGCACGACCCGCGCGCGATCGCCGCGGCAATCGAGACGCTGCTCTGCATGGACGCGAGCGCGCGCGCGCATACGCGCGCGCTTGGCCTCGCCCGTGCCGAGCAGTTCACCTGGGCGCGCACCGCCCGCGCTACGCTCGACAGCTACGCCCGCGCGCTGTCCCCGGCGGGCTCGTAGCTCGCCAGCACCGTCCGCAGCGAGCTCTCCAGCGACAGCTCCCGCTCGTGCTGCGCATACCACCGCGCGGTGCTCTCGCGCAGCCCCGACCCTCCCTCGTGCACGCGCACGATCGCCTCGGCGATCGCCTCGGGATCAGAGCTCTCGCACACGCACCCGTTCACCCCCTCCTCGATCAGCTCCACCGCCGCGTTGTCCGGGCCCGCGACCACGATGCTGGGCGTTCCCCGCGCGGCGGCCTCAACCACGACCAGCCCATACCCCTCGCGGATGGAGGGCGCCAGCAGGCACATCGCGCGGCGCATCTCCGCGTCCACCGTGTCCGCCGTGGCGAACCCGGGGGCCGTCACGATCTCGCCCAGGCCGTGACGGTCGATCTCTGTGAGCACCGTCTCCCGCTCGGGCCCGTCGCCCAGCAGCTCTCCCCGCAGCCCCTCGATTCGCCGCGCCGCGCCGGCGATCGCCGCCACGGCGAGCGGCGCCTGCTTCTCGGGGATCATGCGTCCCGCGAACAGCACGAGCCTGTCCGCCGGCCCGGCTGCCGCCGGCTCGACGGTGTCCGCGTACAGCCCGCGCAGCAGCGTCACCTCGCCGCGCAGGCCCTCCTCGCGCAGTCGCCGTGCGTGCAGCTGCGAGTAGCAGAACGCCTGCTGGCGCACCCGCGCGCACAGGCGCTGAACACCGCCTCCGAGGCGTCCGCCGACACCCCCGAGGTACCCGCGCCAGTAGGAGTCGCTCCAGACCTCGAACCAGTCGACCGCCAGCTCGTACCGTCCGAGTGGACGTGCCACGGCCGCCGCGAGCAGCGAGAAGTAGGGAAACGAGCACGTGTGCACCGCGTCGTACCGTCGACCGTGGCGCAGCAGGTGCCACAGCACACCCAGCCCGAACACGAGCGGCGGCCCCACCCGGCGGCGACCCTCGCCGGTGTACAGGCCCATCCTCGGACCGGCGCCGATCACCCGCACCCTGCCTTCGCCCAGCGTGGGCGTCTGCCCGCGATCCCACTGGCGCAGCGTCACATACGTGACCTCATGCCCCTCCTGCGCCAGGCGCTCGGCCAGGTTGCGGTACCAGCGCTCGCCCCCGCCGACGGTGTACGGGTACAGGCAGTCGTAGACTACGCACACGCGCATCGCCCCGAACCTACTGCATCGCCCTGAACCGACTTTGGGTCCACGTCAGCAAACCCCATGAGCACGCTCGAGCAGACAAAGCCGGTCCTCCCGGCGGATGGCGAGGAGGGGACCGCGCCGGTGGTGTCGGTCGTGATCCCATGCCTGAACGAGGCCGAGAACATCGAGCACTGCGTGCTCGCCGCCCGCGCGGCGCTCGACCGGATGGACGTCCCCGGGGAGGTGGTCGTCGCCGACAACGCCTCCGAGGACGACTCCGCGGCGCTGGCCGCCCGCGCGGGCGCGCGCGTCGTGGTCGAGCCGCGGCGCGGCTACGGCAGCGCCTACCTCGCCGGGTTCGCGGCCTCGCGTGGGGACTACATCGTGATGGCCGACGCGGATCTGACGTATGACTTCGGCGAGATCCCGCGCTTCGTCACCGAGCTGCAGGCGGGCGCCGAGCTGGTGATGGGCGACCGCATGGACAACATCCAGCCCGGCGCGATGCCGTGGCTGCACCGCTACGTCGGCAACCCGCTGCTGTCGGGTCTCTTGAACCTGTTCTTCCGCACCGGCGTCAACGACGCGCACTGCGGCATGCGCGCGCTGCGCCGCGACGTGCTGGGACGCCTGGACCTGCGCACGACCGGCATGGAGTTCGCCTCGGAGATGGTCATTCGCGCCTCCAAGGAGAAGCTGCGGATCGCCGAGTTCCCGATCGAGTATCACCCCCGCGGAGGCGAGTCCAAGCTGTCGAGCTTTCGCGACGGCTGGCGCCACCTGCGGTTTCTGCTCGTGCACTCGCCCAACCACCTGTTCATCCTCCCGGGCGCCGTGCTCGCCGGGCTGGGCACGCTGATCGTCGTGGTGGTCGGCGCGGGCCTCGACTTCTTCGGGCGCGCCTGGGGCGTGCACGCGCTGATCGGCGGCGCGCTGCTGATGATCGTCGGCACCCAGGTGCTCGCGCTGGGACTCTGCGCGCACGCATACGGCACCTACTTCATGGGCGAGCAGGACCCCTGGTTCGATCGCATGCGCGCCCGTTTTCGCCTCGAGCACGGCCTGCTGCTGGGCGGCTTGTTCGTGCTCGTGGGCCTGGTCATGGGCGGGGTGATCGTGGCGACGTGGATCTCTCACGGATTCGGCTCGCTCTCAGACGAACGCCTCGCGGTCGTCGCGGCCTCGCTGATCATCGTGGGCATCCAGATCTTCTTCTCCTCCTTCCTGCTGTCGATCCTCGGTCTGCGCCGCCGTTAGGCTCGCGGGTGCGAGGCGGACGGTCGCAGTTCGGCGCCGCGATCGCGAGCGTGGTGGGGGTCGTCTTCGCGGGGGATCGCCGGGTGTGGAAGACGGCCGCGATCGTGGCGGTCCCGTTCGTCGCGCTGCTCGCCTACTACTGCCTGCGCCCGCGCGACTACTACACGGGCACCAATTCGGTCGAGGCTTACACCTACATCGCCGAAGTCCGCGCCGGCGAGCCGGTGTGCGTGCCGAGGTTGGAGATTCCCGCCGGCACGGCGCGCATCCGCCTGCAGCTGATCTCGCGCACGCGCACCCGTCCCGCGCTGCACGCCACGCTTGTCCTCGACACGCCCCGGGGCACGCGCACGATCGACGGCTCGCTCGCGCCCGCCAGCGTACCGTCCAACCGCATCAGCGCTGCCGTGTTCGCGTTTCCCGGCCTGTCCCAGCAATCCTCCGAACGGTTCGCGTCGCTGTGCCTGACGGCGGCCGGCCTGGTCAACTGGGGCGGCACGCCGCTGCTCGCGCCGCCCAGCGTCGCGCCGCCGACCGCCGGCGGACATCCTGTGTCCGGGCGGATCGCCGTCTGGTACGAGCCGCCGGCCGGCTCACAGCGCAGCTATGTCTCGCGCATCGGAGCGATCCTCAGCCGCGCCTCGCTGTTTCGGCCGAGCCCGGTCGGGCCGTGGCTGTACGTGCTGATCCTGCTCGTCGTCCTGCCCGGGCTCGCGCTCGCCTCGGTCCGCTGCCTCGCGGTCACAGTCGCCGCGGGCGGGGGGATCGGCACGCGGCGCACGGCGGCGTGGCTGTTTGCGATCGCCGCGCTGAACTTCGCCTGCTGGGCGCTGATCACGCCGCCGTTTCAGGCGCCCGACGAGGTCGATCACTTCGCCTACACCCAGTCGCTGGTGCAGCGCGGCGAAGCGCCCTCGCGCAGCCCCGCCTCCTCGCTGGCGCGCTGGTCGAGCGCGGAGGCGCTGGCGCTGGAAGACGAGAGCTTCTTCAGCGACCATCAGGTCGGCGACACGCGCCCGCCGTGGACCTCGCGCCAGCAGAGCCTTTACTCGGCGGCCGCCGCGGCCTCCCACCCGAGCTCCTCCGACGGGGGCGGCAACGAGACCGCTGCGACGCACGGCGCGATCTACTACGCGGCGCTCGCGCCCGCCTACTGGCTGGCCTCGGACTCGCCGTTCTCTCAGCTGACGCTGATGCGCCTGAGCTCGGCGCTGATCGGTGCGCTGACGGTCGTGTTCGCGTACCTGCTCGCGCGCGAGCTCGCGCCCGGCCGTCCCTGGCTGGGGGTGCTCGCGGCGCTGCTCGTCGCGTACGAGCCGATGTACGGGTTCATCTCGGGCGCCGTCAACAACGACGTCGGCGTCAACGCCGGCGCCGCCGCGCTGGAGCTGCTGCTGATCCTGATGCTGCGCCGCGGGGTGACGTGGCGCCTGGGGCTGCTCACGGGCGGGCTGCTCCTCGCGCTGCCGATCGTCAAGGAAACCGCGTTCTCGCTGTACCCCGTCGTCGCCCTCGCGCTGGTCGCGATCGTGTATCGCCACCATCGTCGCACCGACATTCGCGGCTGGGCAGCGCTGGCGGGCGCCGCGATCGCCGTGGGGGCGCTGTCGAGGGGCCTGTCGCACGTGTTCCGCCCGGGCACCGCCGCGGCCGCGAGCACGGGGGGCACGCCCGCGGAAGCCGGCACGGCGGCGAGCTCGGTTAGCGAAGCGCTCGCGCATCCGCTCGACTACCTCGGCTATCTGTGGCAGTCGCTGCTGCCGCGCCTGCCGTTCATGACCGACCACTTTCCCACTGACGCGCACTTCCCCGCGTTTGTGATCTTCGTCGAACGCGGCTGGGGAGCGTTCGGCTGGTACGACGTGTTCTTCTCCCACCGCCTCTACGACGTGATCCTCGCCGCGATGATCGCCGTGCCCATCCTCGGCCTGATCGCCCTGCGGCGGGAGTGGGCTTCGTTCGTGCGCCGCAACGCGGTGGAGTTCGTGCTGCTCGTGCTGATGCCGTTGGCGGTGGTGGCGGGGTTCGAGGCCGCGTTCTACACGCCCGGCGCGCGTCCCTTCATCGCCGAATTCGGCCGCTACGCGTTCCCGGCGATCGCCCCGCTGGCCGTGCTGGTGGTGGCGAGCCTGCACGCGTTCGGGCGGCGCTGGGTGCTGCATGCGGGCGTGGTGCTGCTCGTGGCGATGGTGGCGCTCAGCTGTGCAGGGCAGCTGGTGACCTTGACGGGGTTCTATGCGTGAGTGCGTTTTGTCATGCCGCAAAGCGGATCGGCGCATGACTTGTGAAGGCCGATGTTTCCCGGTTGGGTCCGTCCGAGCGGTGGGTATGCCGCAAAACGAAATGGCCGCATGACCATTAGAAAGCTGATTTGGTGCGGACGGCGCATGCGCCGTCCGTCCGAGCGGTGCATGCACCGCTCGGCGAGAACGTGCATGCACGTTCTCGAGACAGGGCCGCATGCGGCCCTGTCAGCCACGTCGCATGCGACGTGGCCTACCCAATCGGCACTTCTCGCTCATGCGGCGCCGTGGGGGAGCAAATGGCCATGCCTGACGTAACCGTCGCAATTCCCGTCCGCGACGGCGGCGCTCTGCTCGCTCGTACGTTGCGGGCGCTGTCAACCCAGACGATCGCGCACGAGCTGCTCGTGTGCGATTCCCGCTCGCGCGACGACTCAGCCGAGCTGGCGCGCGCGCACGGGGCCAGGGTGATCGAGATCGATCCGGCCCACTTCAGTCATGGCGGCACGCGCAACCTGCTGATGAACGAGGCCTCCGGCGCGCACGTCGCGCTGCTCACGCAGGACGCCGAGCCCGCCGACGCCCGCTGGCTGGAGCGCCTGCTCGGGGGGTTCGAGCTTGCCGGCGACGTCGGGATCGTGTGCGGCCCCTACCTGCCCCGGCCGCACGCCTCACCGGCGGTGCGCCTGGAGCTGGAGCGCTGGTTTCACTCGCTCGCGCCCGATGGCGCGCCGCGCGTGGATCGCCTGGACGAGCTCGAGCGCGCCACCCTGCCCGCCGCCGCGCTGATCGGCGCGCGTGGGTTCTTCACCGACGCCAACGCCTGCATCGCCCGCGCGGCCTGGCAGCGCGCGCCGTTTCGTCAGGTCGCCTACGCCGAGGATCGGCTGCTCGCGATCGACATGCTGCGCGCAGGGTTCGCACGGGCGTATCTGCCCGACGCGGCCGTCATGCACTCTCACGCGTATACGACCGCCGAGGAGCTGCGCCGCTGCTTCGACGAGTTCCGCGGCCTGCGCGAGGTCTACGGCTGGCGCGAGCCGCTCTCACCGGTCCGTCTTGCGCGCGGGCTGCGCGGCGAGCTGGGGTGGGCGCGACGCGAGCTCGAGCGTCGCGGCGCCTCCCCGTCCGAGCGCCGCGCGACGCTCGCGGCGGTCACCCGTCACCATGTCGTGCGCCTCGCCGGAGCGCAGCTCGGATCGCGCGCCGATCGACTGCCGGCCGGCGCGCGGCGCAGGCTCTCGCTGGAGGGACGCTCCTCGTTCGAGCCCCTGAACCTGGACACGGACACAGGCGACTGATGGCAATCCCCAACCCGATCGACATTCCCACTGGCGCCTCGCGTGTGCCCGGGCGCCCCGCGCGATGAGCCACGATCCGATCCAGGGCCGGCCCGAGGGTGCGTTCTCGAACCTGCGCCGGCGCGTCCACCTGACGTACACGCACTTCGGCCTGCGCACGATCCTGTGGCGGGCGCTCACCTTTCCGCTGCGCTTCACGCCGCTGCACCGGCGGCTGCGCCTGCGCACGCATGCGCGCGACCAGGAACGCCGCCGCGCCAGCGCCTGGTATCGCGAGCACGGCGTGCCCGTGGACGTCGTCATCCCCAGCTACCGCGACGCCGCGCGCGTGCGCACGCTCGTGCGCAGCATCCAGCGCACCGCCGCGCGCGGGATGGCGCGGGTGATCGTCGCGGATGACTGCAGCGGCGCCGAGCACCTCGCCGCGTTGAGGCGGATCGACGGAATCGACGTGCTGGTGGAGTCCGAGCGCAACAGCGGCTTCGCCGCGAACGTCAACCGCGGCCTGCGCGCCACGCTGCCCGAGCGCGACGTCGTCGTGCTGAACTCCGACGTCGAGGCCCTGCCCGGCTGGCTGGAGGGGTTGCAGTACGCCGCCTACCGCGACGCGGACGTGGGCATCGTCGGCGCGCAGCTGCTCTACCCCGACGGGCGCATCCAGTTCGGCGGCACCATCCGCAACCGCGACGCGCCCGAGTGGTTCGACCATCGCTACCGCTTCAAGCCCGGCGACTGGGGACCGGCCGCGCAGACCAGCCCCGCGCTCGCGGTGACCGGCGCGTGCATGTACGTGCGCCGCGAGGTGATCGAGCGCGTGGGCATGCTCGACGAGCGCTACCCGATGGCCTACGAGGACGTCGACTGGTGCCTGCGCGCGTGGCAGGCCGGCTATCGCGTGCGCTACTTCCCGATCGCCCGCCTCGTCCACCACGAGTCGCTCACGCGCGGCACGGATCAAGGGGAGCGCGAGCTGGCCTCCCAGCGCCTCTTCTGGGAGCGCTGGTCGGAGTTCTTCGACGATCGCTCGGTCTATGCCGACGATGAGGCCGGCGCCGGCCCGCGGGCCGCTGTCGGGAGCGGTGCGAGCTCGGGCGGGCGGGACGGCGACGGCCCGCGCGCAGCGCCCGCGAGCGGCATGCGCTCGGGTGAGGGGGGCGGCGACGGCGAGGGGAGCGCGAGCCGGGAAGCGGACGGCCGGCTGCGGATCGTGTACGTGACCGAGGACACCGGCATCGGCGGCGGGCACCGCGACGTCTTCGAGCACCTCTCCCGCCTGGCCGACCGCGGCCACGACGTGGCGCTGTACACGCTCGGCGATCCGCCCGACTGGTTCGACCTGCGCGCTGCGCCCGTGCATTCGTTCCCCGACTACGACGCGCTCGTCGCGACGCTCGCGCCGCTGGACGCGATCAAGGTCGCGACGTGGTGGATGACCGCACTGCCCGTATGGCGCGCGAGCGTCGCGCGCGGCATCCCCGTGTACTTCGTGCAGGACGTCGAGACCTCCTACTACCCCGATCACGAGCAGGCGCGCCACGCCGTGCTGGACTCCTACCGGCCCGAGCTCCGCTACGTGACGATCTCCGCCTGGAACCGCGAGCGCCTGCGCGAGCTGGGCCTCGACGCCGAGCTGATCCCGCCCGGCATCGACCTCGACACGTTCCGCCCGCTCACCGACGTCGCGCGTCGCGAGGACATGGTGCTCGCGCTCGGGCGCTCCAACCCGCTGAAGAACCTCCCGCTCACGCTCGACGCCTACCGCGCGCTGGGAGCGCCCCGGCCCGAGCTGTGCCTGTTCGGGATCGAGCCCGAGCTCGCCACCGACCCGGGCATGCGCTACGTACGTGCGCCCAGCGACGAGCAGGTCAATGAGCTGTTCTGCCAGGCCACCGTGTTCGTGCAGACCTCCACCCACGAGGGCTTCGCGCTGCCGCCGCTGGAGGCGATGGCCACCGGCGCCGCTGTCGTGTGCACCGACGCGCACGGCAACCGCGACTTCTGCCTCGACGGCGTCAACTGCCTGATGCCCGACCCCAACCCACGTGCGGTCGCCGCCGCGTTGACGCGGCTGCTGAGCGATCCCGAGCTGCGCGCGCGCCTCGGGCGGGCCGGCATCGAGACGGCCTCCGACTACGCCTGGGAGCGGCGCATCGACGCGCTCGAGAGGTTCTTCACGCGCGTCGCGGGCTCGCGGAGCATGGCTCGGGGCGGGGAGACCGTGCCGGCGCTCACAGGCGATAGGGATGGCTGAGTGGTTGCTCGATAACGATCGCTCTCACGTTGCTGCGGACGACCAGGGCGGCAGAGTTGACCCGCGCCGCGCTACAGGTCCTCGGCGATGTGCGGGGCGGCGCGGTTGAACACCCAGAAGCCGAGCACGAAGATTGCCGCCACGATGGCCATCGGCTCCAGCAGCGCTGCCCAGCTGCCGAGCGCCTGGCCGGCGCTGAGCGTGGCGTGGTTGATCATCGCGTGGCGGAACTGCTGGAAGATGGCGACGAGTGGGTTGAGTGTGTAGAGGTGGTAGAGCGCTTTGTGAAACGAGTCGCCGTGCGCAAGCTTTTCGCGTACGACTTCGACCGGGATGATCACGGGCGAGGAGTAGAACAGGATCTGGGCGAGTACGTCCCAGATCGGCTGGATGTCGCGGAAGCGCACGAACAGCGCCGACAGCAGCATCGCCATGCCGGTTGCGAACACGACCAGCATCGACACGATCAGCGGCAGCTCCAACCAGCTGAGCATCGGGCGCACACCCGCGATCAGCGCAAAGATCATGACCACGATCAGGTTCAGGCCGAGGTTGAACAGCGCCAGCAGCACGACCGAGAGTGGGATCACCAGTCGCGGGAACTGAATCTTGCGAACCATGTTCTCGCGCTCGACGACGCTGCGCACCGCGCCCGTGGTCGACTCCGAGAAGAACGTGAACAGCACGATCGACCCAAGCAGCTGCGCCCCATAGAATTTGCCCGCCGCGCCGTGGGCCTTGTCCACTTTGAAGATCAGCACGAAGAACACGTACAGCACCCCGAACAGCAGCAGCGGCTTCATCACCTGCCATAGGTAGCCGAGGGCCGAGCCGAAGAACTTGAGTTTGAACTCGTTGCGCGCGATGTTGAACGTCAGGTGCCAGAACCGCGACCAGTCGTCGGTCAGCGCGCGCGGGCCGCGGATCGGCTTGCCGAGATCCTCCGCGGGCGGAACGTAGGGGCTCGCCGGCGGTGGCGTGTGCACGGTCGACGTGCTCACCGTTTGCTCCCGGCCGGCTCGACCTTGGTTTCGACGCCGGCGGGAGGGCCGGTGTATTGAGCGATGCCGCCGCGGCTGACCTCGGTCTGCACCGGGATCTCGACCATGCCGCCGCTGGAGACCATCCCGCTGACCACGAACGACAGTCCGCCCGCAAACCGGTCGATCACGTCGAGCCCGCCACCGCGGTGGGTGATCGTCAGCACCGGGTGGTAGCGACCGGGGGCGAGCATGTTGTGGAAGGAGAACGCGAACACCGCCTCCTCACCCTCCTGAAAGCCTCCGGTGTGCTCGCGGTCGCGCTCGGTCGTAGCCACGACCACTGGCTGACGGTGCTCGTTGAACAGCGTCAGCGTCACTGCGGGATCGCGCACGTCGGTGTTGAACTGCACCATCACCTTCAGCGTCAGCGGCTGTGACTGGGGGGCCACCGCGCGCTTTTCCTGCGGATGCTCGCCCAGCCAGACCTCGCGCACCCGCGCCGCGCCGTCGCCCATGCGCGCACTGCCGACGTCCGGGTCGACATAACCGACCTCGCGCCCGAACGCCACCTCCAGGTAACGGTCGGCCACGTCGCGCGGGTCGCCGATGCTCACCTGCTCACCGCGGTCGAGCAGCATCGCGCGATGGCAGAAGCGCGTGACGGCGCCCATGTCGTGGGTGACGAACACGATCGTGCGGCCTTCGTCGCGCATGCGGTTGAACACGTCGTAGCACTTCTGCTGGAAGGAGGCGTCGCCCACCGCGAGCACCTCGTCGATCAGCAGGATGTCGGCGTCCACCTGAATCGCGACCGAGAACGCGAGGCGCACGTGCATGCCAGAGGAGTAGTTCTTGAGCTTCAGATCCTGGAACTCCTCCAGCTCGGCGAACTCGATCACGCGCTCGTAGCGCGCTCGCGCCTCGCGCGGGGAGAGTCCGAGCATGATCCCGTTGAGCGTCACGTTGTCCAGGGCCGCCAGATCAGGGTTGAAGCCGACGCCCAGCTCGATGAACGTGGACATCCGCCCGTTGCACCAGATCTCGCCCTGATCGGCGCGGTAGATCCCGGCCAGGCACTTCAGCAGCGTGCTCTTGCCGCTGCCGTTGCGCCCGACGATCCCGAAGAACTCTCCTTGCTCGATCGCGAACGAGACGTCCTTGAGCGCGTGCAGCTGCTCGTGGCGCGTGCGTTTGAACGGGTGCAGCGCGCGCTCCTTGAGCGTGTGGCTGCGCTCCTCGGGAATCCTGAACCGCTTGTCGAGCCCGCGCGCGGCCAGCGCGGGGCGTCCGGGAACGGCCGTTGCGCTTGGAGCGGTCATCGCTAGAGCGTATATCGGTGTGACGACCTCTCGGGCCGGGGGTTCTCGCGGCCGCGTTTGAGGCGGACCGGACGGGCGGAGCGTCTGTCTGCCGGCGCGACCGTGGGCAGTGATTGCGATCAGACGCGGTGAAATGGGCGCCGCAGCACCCGCGACAGCGCGCGCGCGAACCGGAACGCGCCTGCCGCGAGCCCGTACAGCGGCCGGCTCAGCGCCGGCCGGGCGC
Organism: uncultured Solirubrobacterales bacterium; assembly: GCA_963744245.1. Taxonomy (GTDB): domain Bacteria; phylum Actinomycetota; class Thermoleophilia; order Solirubrobacterales; family Solirubrobacteraceae; genus Palsa-744. The sequence continues at coordinate 643,241 of CAVUST010000001.1, read as the reverse complement.
CGAGCGCGAGCAGCGCGCGCTGGAGATTCTCGGGCAGCGAGCCGTGGGGGCCGACGAGGCTGCGGCCCGCGCCGACCTCCGCGAGCAGCCGGTTGTAATCGCCCAGCACCAGCTCGCGTTCGTCGATCAGCATCTTCACGACCTCGCGATGGTCGGCGGTCAGCTCGCGTTCGCGCGCCACCGCGTCGCGGCTGAGCGTCGCCGCGACGCGTACAGGCGCGCGCATCGCCTCGCGGTAGATCTCGACCATCGAGGAGGCCGCGCGCTCCCAAGTCAGGCCCTCCGCGGCTCCGGCGAGCGCCTGCAGATGGGCTGCGCGGGCTTGCGGATCGACGAGCAGCGCGTATGCCGCCGCTGCGCTCGGCGCCGGGTCCCACGGGACGATCGTCGCGGCCTGCGCGATCGGGCCGTCGCCGAGCGAGGACTGGGCCGCGAACAGGCACGGCACGCCCTGCAGCCCCGACTCGAACGGGACCAGCCCGAAACCCTCGTGCAGCGAGGGGTAGAGCACCGCGGCGGTCCGCTCCATCAGCCACGCCTTCTCGGCCTCGCCGATCGGGCCCAGATCGCTGACGCTCGCGCGCAGCTCCGGGTGCGCGTCCAACAGCTCGCGCTCTGACGCTCGCGAGGATCCGTGTGGGACGTGGGCGCCGGCGAGCACGAGCTCTCCATGCCAGTCGTGACGAGCGCGCAGCTCCGCGAGCAGTTCCAACGCGAATACCCTGTTCTTGTGCGTGTAGTCGGCGCCCAGGCAAAGCAGGAAGTCGCTGTCCACGCGCTGCTCGAGCCCGGCCGGCCTGCGCCGCTCGGCCGTGGAGTCATGGTCGAGGCCGGGCGGCACGACCCTGATTCGCTCGTCCTCGACGAGGTCATCCGCGAGCAGCTCGGCGCGAGTGTGCTCGGAGAAGACAACTACGCGCTCGGCCGCCGCCATGCCGTGGCGGCTCGCCCGGCGGTAGTCATCGAAGGCGCGCGCGTCGGGGAAGTAGCCGTGGTTGCGGTAGGCGATCAGGTCGAGCTGGCTGAGCACGATCCGCTCGCCGAGGTCGCACGCGAGCGCGACGTCCTCGTGGGAGAAGGTCTGCACGGGGCGGTGGAACACGGCGCTCTTCGGGGTGCTCTCGGTGACCTCCCCGGCCTCGAGCAGCTCGGTGTCTGGCAGCTCGCGCAGCAGCGCAAGCGTCTCACGATCGATCTTCTCGCCGCGCACGAGCGCGCGCAGACGCAGTCGCTCGGTGCGTGCGAGCGCGCGTACCAGCTCGAGCACGTGCACCTGGGTTCCCATCCTCGTTCCGTCCAGGGCACGGGCGTCGATCGTCACCTCAAGGCGCCGGCTCGTATGCGTTTCCTCGTCGTGACTCATGGTTCGAAGCCCAGCCGTCGGTTCGCCTCGACCACCGTCGGCCGAGAGCGCAGCCTAAAGCAGGCGCACCGCCACCGGCGAGCCGTGGGCGATAATGGAGCAACGCCGCGCCGATGACTGCCGAGGACCAGACCACACCGACGGCTCGCGCCGCCGAGACGCTCAGGCGGGGAGCGGGTGCTGCCCCCATGCCCGGGCGGGGCCCGCGCGCGTTCCTGCGTCGAGTCCTGCTGCGAGCGCTGCGGCCTTACACCCACCATCAGCACGAGCTCGACACTCGGCTGGTGGCGGCTCTGCGCAGCCAGCAGGCGGAGCTGGAGCGCCACACAGAGCAGATCGAGCGCCTGGAGGAGCTCGCGCGGGAGCTGATCCTCACGGCCGAGTCGCTGCGCCGCGCGAGCGCCGACGCCGCCGGGGACGCGGCCGCGGCGCGGCAGACTGTCGAGCCGATCGCGGCCGAGCTCTATTCCCCGCCGTACATGGCCGACAACCCGTTCGAGCTTCGACCCTCGCCGGTGGGGGAGGTGCTGGGCTTCGCCGCGCGTGCGACTGCGGGCGACGGTGCCGAGCGGGGCGAGGCCGACGGCGACTACGTGGCGTTCGAGCAGCTGTTCCGCGGCCCGGCTGAGCGCGTGGCCGAGTTCCAGCGGCCTTATCTCACGCTGGTCACGGGCCACGAGCCGGTACTGGACGTCGGCTGCGGGAGGGGGGAGTTCCTGACGCTGCTCGCGGGCGAGGGCATCGCCGCGCGGGGGGTGGACAGCGACGCGGGCATGGTCGCGCGCTGCCGCGCACTCGGCCTCGACGTCGAGCGTGGCGACGCCAACGAGCACCTCGCCGGGCTGCCGGACGGGTCGCTCGGCACGATCTTCTCCGCCCAGGTGATCGAGCACCTGCCCCACGAGCAGCTGCGCCGGCTGCTGGAGCTGTCGCTGCGCAAGCTCGCGCCCGGTGGGCTGTTCATCGCCGAGACCGTCAACCCGCACAGAGTCTCCTCGCTGAAGACGTTCTGGGTCGACCTCACCCACCAGCACCCGATCTTCCCGGAGGTGGCGCTGGCGATCTGCGCGATCGCCGGTTTCCGCTCGGGGTACGTGTTCGCTCCCGGGTTCGACAGCTTCGAGCGGGCTCGCTTTGACTCTCCCGCCTACGCAGTGGTCGCAACAGCGCCCGATGCGGAGGCTGAGGGGAGGGCCGCACCCTGATGTCGATTCAGCTCATCACACTCGCAACGCCTTCGACACTGCCGCAGGCCCGCGTGCTCGCCAGCTCGCTGCGTCGCCACCAGCCCGACTGCTCGCTGGACATCCTCTTCGTCGGTCGCGAGCGGGAGGCCGACACCGGCCGTGAGAGCGCACGGCTGCGCTCGGTCGCTGAAGAGCTGGACATCGACATCGAAAGCGTGATCGCGCGCTATGACGAGGAGGACCTGATCGCGCTGCTGCTGCCCCGGGTGCTCAGCTCCTATTCCAAACGCGGCGCCGGACCGCTTCTGCATTTGCCGCCCACGGCCTGGGTGCTTGGCGATCTCGCCCCGGTGAAGGCGGCGCTCGAGACGCGCAGCGTGCTGCTCGTCCCCCGGATGAGTGCCGATATCCCCAACGACGGGTTGCTACCCGCGTACGAGCAGATGGAACTAGCCGGGCGCATGAGCGACACGATCATGGGGGTGGACGGAACCGCGGGCGCCGATGGGTTCCTGGCGTGGTGGGCAGGGCGCGTGGAGCAAACACTCGGATCGCTCGACGGCCGCCGGGCGGGTGCTAGGCCCGAGGATCGGCCGTGGCTGGCGCGCCTGCTGGAGTTGGCGCCGGCGCGCTTTGCGACGGCCGTGCTCGATGACCCGGGATGCAACCTCTCGATGTGGAACCTGCACACGCATACCTTGGAGTCCACTCCCGAGGGGACGGTCGTGGACGGGCGCTGGTCGCTGCGCTGGCTCGATCTTCCCGGCTTCAGACCCGACCGCCCCCATCAGCTGAGCGTCGGCGCCAGCCGTGTACGGATCAGTCGCGTGCCGCTGCTGCGCGAGCTGTGTCGCACATACGCGGAGGAGCTCGAGCGGTCCGGATGGTCGGCGGTCGATCGCCGCCAGGACATCGGCCGGCGGCTAACCGACGGGCTCGTCTATGACGACGCCCTGGACGCGCTGCGCGCGCGCTCGGAAGCGCTCGGCGAGCGCTACGACGATCTATTCAGTGCGGACGGGGAGGACGCGCGAGCGTTCGCGAGTTGGCTCGAAGGTCCGGCGCCCGCCGGCGCCGAACGTGGCGTCAATCGTTACGTGTACTACCGGGTCGCCCGCGAGCGTCCGGACGTGATGCGCGCCTACCCGGACCTCGATGGCGCCGACGGCGCGGACTACGTCGAGTGGTGCTGGGTGTTCGGGCGCGAGGAGGTCTCGATCCCGGATCGCTTCATGCCACCTGAGCCGGGCTCCGCTGCTGCCCGTCCACTCGAGGCCGTCGACGCACGGTCCTCCCAGACATCCGACCCAAGCGTCTCCGCGCCGGCCGAGGGCACGAAGGCCGAGGCCGCCGAGCAGATTCCGGCGCCCGCGCCGTCCGAGTCCGACCCGCGGACGTCCGAGCCCGGGGCCGGGGCGCAGGCGGCGCAGAACGGAACTCAGCCGGCGGTGCGCGTCACCGGCTATCTCAGCCACACGCTCGGTCTGGGGGCGGCCGGGCGGGGCTATGCACAGGCGCTCGAGGCGGCGGGTGTCGCGGTGAGCACCGCGAGCGTGCCGCTGCACCACCTGGAGCTGCCCGTCGAGCTCCAGGATGGATACGGCCGGCACGGCTTCGAGGACGTGGCCCACGACGATGGCGTCCCTCACGGCTTTGAGATCGTCGCCGTCAACGCCGAAGAGCTCCCGAGCTTCGTGGACCGCCTCGGCGAGGACTACTTCCAGGGGCCGCGCATCGGCATCTGGGGCTGGGAGACCGACACGATCCCGGCGCGCTGGCAGCGCGCGTTCGCGCTCGTGCAGGAGATCTGGGTGTACTCGCGCTTTATGGCGCAGAACATCGGCGCGGTGGCGCCCGTGCCGACGATTGCCCTGCCGCCGCCCGTGCAGGCGCCCGCCGAGCCGGCAACGCCAAAGCGACTGGATGTGCCCGACGACGGTTTCCTGTTCCTGTTCGTGTTCGACTACCTGAGCACGATCCAGCGCAAGAACCCCGTCGGCCTGATCGAGGCGTTCAAGCGCGCGTTCGCGCCCGGCGAGGGACCGCGGCTGCTGCTGAAGACGATCAACGGGCCGCTGCGCCCGCTGGCCGAGGAGGAGGTGCTGTGGGCCGCCCACGGTCGCCCGGACGTCCATGTGGTCGATCGCTCGCTCAGCGGGGCAGAGCTGAACGGGCTGATGGCCGCCTGCGACGCCTATGTCTCGCTGCATCGCTCCGAGGGCTTCGGTTTGACGATGGCCGAGGCGATGGCGATCGGCAAGCCCACGATCGGCACCGGCTACTCGGGCAACATCGACTTCATGAACGCGGAGAACAGCTATCTGGTCGAGTACGAGCTCGGCCGCGTCGGCCCCGACTGCGAGATCTACCCTCCCGAGGGCACTTGGGCTCAGCCCAGCGTCGAGCACGCCGCCGAGCTGATGCGGCGAGTCGTGGAGCATCCTGAGGAGGCCGCCGCGATCGGCGCGCGGGCGCGCGAGGACGTCGCCAGGGAGCTGTCAGCGCAGGCCACGGGAGCGGCCATGCTACGGCGGCTGGAGGAGCTCGCCGCGGAGGTCCCGTAATAGCGACTATGTGCTAGCTTCGCTAGCTCATGTCCATGCACACGCGGAGGAACTCCATGACCGCAGCAAATCGTCTGGCCGGTACCACCACTGTTGCACCGCTGCTCTTTGGCAAGCGCAAGCCGGTTGCTCCCGCTGTTGCCACGCAGTACCACGGGACCGACACCGAGCTCGACATCAAGGGTACGTTCAGGACAGCGTAAGCGTTTCACTCGGGGCGTTCTCCGATCGTTCTCGTAGTAACCCATTCGCGAGACGATCATGCCCCGGCCATTCTCGACGAGCTGGCGGCGCGCGGGGTGCGCGCCGCCCGGCTCGACACCGACACTCATGGCGAGCGCTCGATGGCGGAGCTCGTCGCCACCGGCGACCGGGTCCAGACTTGGCTGCACAATGGCGGACAGAAGATCGACGGCGACGACGTCACGGCCGTCCTGTACCGGCATCTGCACCTGCGCGAGGCGCCGCATGTCTCCGACGCAAAGGCGCGCGAGCTGGTCGAGTCGGAGCTGCGTGCCACGCTCGAGGGCGCCCTGCTGGCGACCGACGCCTACTGGCTCAACCACCCCTACGCCAACCGCCTGGCGCGACACAAGCCGCTGCAGCTCGCGCTGGCGGTACGCGAGGGTCTCTCGGTACCCGAGACGAGGATCAGCGACGATCCCGAGGAGATCCGCGCACTGCACCGTCGCTGGGGCGGACGGATGGTGGCCAAGCTCGTGGGCGGGCAGATCGTCGCTCCGACCGTCGACGAGCAGTACGTCGTCTACACGACGCTCGTCGAGCAGGACGACCTGCGCTCCGACGCCGCGCTGGCCGCATGTCCGGCGATCTACCAGCAGTGCCTCGAAAAGGCCTTCGACCTGCGTGTGACAGTTGTCGGGGAGCGCCTGTTCGCCTGCCGCATCGACTCGCGAGACAGCGAGCAGGGAGCGGTTGACTGGCGTCGTGCGGGCGCTGGAGCTCTGCCGATCAGCCCTTGCGAGCTGGACGCGGACACCGCAAGGAGGTGCCTCTCGCTGATGCGACGTCTGGGTCTCGATCTTGCCGGTCTGGATCTGATCGTCACGCCCGAGGGCGAGACGATCTTTCTCGAGGTGAACGCGGCAGGACAGTGGCTGTGGGTGCAGGAGGCCACGGGCATGCCGATCGCCTCCGCGATAGTCGACCAGCTTCTCGACGGAGCGCCACTCCGCTCGCCGTCTGGGCGGCCTCCTTTGACGCCGATCTCCACGTGAGCATCGAGCGCCCGTCTCTGCCCCAGGGCCCTTACCTGGTACTCGGGCTGGGCAACGCCGGCAGCGCTGCTGCGGAGGTCCTGCTCGCGGCTCCCGCGGCGGAGCGTGTGCATGCCTGGGACAACGCGACCGCCGGCGGGGTGCGAATCACCGCGCGACGGCTGCGCCGCCGCGGCGTGGACGTGCATCTCGGCGGGGATGGACTGACCGCGCTCGACGCGGCCGGGCCAGGCGCAACCGTGATCAAGAGCCCTGGCATCGATCTCGACATTTCCCTGCTCCGCGCCGCGGCAGCGCGTGGACTGCAGGTGTTCGACGAGCTCGAGCTGGGCTGGCGCGTCTGCGCGCAGCCGATCGTGGGTGTCACAGGCACCAACGGCAAGTCCACAACCGCCAAGCTGGTCGCCGCGGTGCTTCAGGCCACCGGCGAGGGCGCGCATCTGGCCGGGAACACCGAGTTCGGGCCGCCACTGTCGGCCGCGCCGGCAGACGGATGGGTCGTCTGTGAGGTGTCGAGCTTCCAGCTGGAGACCTCTCCCTCGTTCCTCCCCGACGTCGCCGTCTTCACCAACCTGACGCCGGAGCATCTGACGCGCCACCTGACGATGGAGCGTTACGGGGCTGCCAAGCGCGCGATGTTCGTGCGCGGGGAGGGGCGTACCGCGGGCACGGCGATCGTCAACCGCGACGACCCCTACGGCCGGCGCCTGGCGCAGGACGTCGCCGGCGCGGGCGGTCGCGTGCTCAGCTACGGGTTCGATACGGGCGCGGACGTAAGGATCGAGCAGGCGGACTGGGACGTGCGCGAGGCGCGGCTGAGGCTACGCACACCGGCGGGGATCGTCAGGTGCTCTACGCGGCTGCCGGGGGCTCACAACGCCGCCAACACCGCCGCGGCCTTTGCGGTGGGACTCTCGCTCGGCCTACCCGCGGAGGTGATCGCTGGGTCCCTGTCCGCGGTGGACCACCCGCCTCCCGGCCGCTGGGAGGTCATCACCGAAGCGGAGCCGTTCGATGTGGTCGTCGACTACGGACATACCCCTGATGGAATACGCCAGACGCTGGCGACCGCGCGCCGCGCGGTGGACGTGCGCGAGGACGCGACATTGCGCACGGTCTTCGGAGCCGTGGGTCTGCGCGACCGGGAGAAGGCGCGCGAGAGCGCCCGGGTGGCGGGGGAGCTGAGCGATCATCTCGTCCTGACGACCGGCTCCGCCCCGCGCGACCCGCGCGTCGTGCGCCTAGCCGAGCTGCGCCGGGCTGCAGGTGGCGGCGGGGAGGTGGAGATGGTTCTCGAGCGGCGGGATGCGATCGAGCGCGCGATCGCCTGCGCTCAGCCTGGCGATGTGATCGTCGTGCTCGGCCTGGGCGCGCTGCAGCGGATCGTCCTGGACGCCGCCGGCACGATCCAGCCCAACGACGACCGCCAGACCGTGCGCGAGATTCTGGCGCGGGCGAGGACGCCGGCATGAGGCTGGTGCTGGCGACCCACAAGCTTGGTGATCCCGGCGGCGCGCCGACGTACACCCTGACCGTCGCCGAGCAGCTCGCTCGGCTGGGTCATTCCGTCATCCTCTACACGCGCGAGCTGGGGGCCGTCGCCGAGCTAGCCCGCGAACGGGCGCTGCGCGTCACCGCGCGCGCCGAGGAGCTGCCCGACGACGCCGACGGCGCGATCTCGAGCGTCGATCGCAGCCTGACGCTGGAGCTCGCAGCGCGATACCCGCGAGCCGCGCGCGTGTTCGTCGTGCACGGCAGCGAAGACGTGCATCTGCCGCCGCCCGTGCCCGACGCGGTGGCGGCCACGATCGCGCTCAACGACCTGCATGTCGCCCGCGCCCGCGCCTGCGCGGGCGCCGGGGAGGTGGTGCGCCTACGCCAGCCGGTCGATTTGAGGCGCTTCAGCCCCTGCGGCCGAGCACGCGAGCGTCCTATGCGCGTGCTGCTGCTGGGCAACTATCATCGAAGCTCCGCCGGCCGCGCGCACATATTGCGAGAGGCGTGGGGCGACGCCGGGCTCGACTGGCGCGAAGCGGGCGGCGAGGCGCAGACGCTCGACGTGCCGCGGGCGATCGCGGAGGCCGACATCGTCGTCGGCTACGGACGCTCGGCGCTGGAGGCGATGGCGTGCGGACGGCTGGCCTACGTTCACGACCACTCGGGCTCGGAGGGGTGGGTCACACCGGAGTCCTACGAGCGCATGGAGGCCGGTGGGTTCGCGCTCGCCGCTGTTCGTCCTCCCCCCGATATGGATCAGCTGCGCGCCGACATCCTGGCGTACCGCCCCGAGTGGGGTCAGGCCGGTCATGACATCGCCCGTGCCCATCACGACGCGCGCGACCATGCTGCGGAGATCGCGGCGCTGATCGAACGACTGGGGCCGGGACGGGCATGTGAGGCGCCTTCGGCAATGCGGGCTGTGGAGCTGCTGGCCGAGTCTCAGCTGCGTGCCGAGCTGATGGCCGAGCACTACCGAATCGAGTCCAAGCAGTGGTTCGGGCACTACCAGGGCGCCCAGGAGGAGTTGGCGCGCGAGCGTGGGGCTTGGCACGATGCTCGGACGGAGCTGGAGGGCGAGCGTGGGAGGGCGGTTAGCGCCGCCGCGCAAGCAGAGGAGCGCTTTGCGGCGTTCAAGCGGACACGGCGCTATCGGTTGGTCCGGGCGCTGGCGGCGCCATTGGATCGGCTGCGCCGGAGCGATCAGAGCTGAGCGGAAGCCGCTCCTGGGCGTAGGACCTCCATCCATTGGTAGCCAACGTGCGCCGCGCAGACGCGGCGTGCTTCATTACCCGGAACCACTCGCATGCTTCCATTGCCGGGCTGCTCGAGCGTAAAGAACATAGGTCCGATTAGGCCGGAGTCCGCGTCGGGGCCGTCGCCGCTGCCAGGGTGCAGGCTGCCATTGGGACGGGTCAGGCGGATCTTGTGCAGTCCGGCGCCGAGCGTAACGTTGGCGAAGTGGATGTATTGCCCCGGATAGCGCTCCTGGTAGCCGACACTGGTTACTCGATTACCGTCCACGTACAGGGTCAGTGGACGTCCGATCGAGCCTGGCATGGAGATGTCGTACGTGCCCGAGGCTGGGAGCGAGATCAAGCCAAGGATCGCTCCTGCGCCGTAGGCCCGAAGGGTTTCAGGGGCTAGCACGCGCCAATAGTCCGGATGTGCTGCCCCCGCCGGGCTCAGGAGCGTGCGGGCGCCAGTTGGCACGTACGCGACTGACGAGCCTGCTCCCGCCTGCCTGACGCTCCTGGCCAGACCCTTGCAGAATGCCGGCGTTCGCTCGTTGGGGATGCCCGACAACGGATAGTGGGTGAAGACGTCAGACGCTGGGTGGACGCGCCGCCAGACTTCGAATTCAGAGGTTCTGTCGACTAGAACGAAATTCGCGGGCGGGCGTGATGCCACCGGGCTTCGCGAGATGACCAAGAGGGGAAAGCGCTCGACGAATCCTAGTTCCAGTTGATTGAGGTCATACGAGTAAGAAAACTGTCCGGGCGCCAGACTTACCGCGCCTGGGCGGACATCCAGGCCCGGCGGACGGACCAGGTCATAGCCGTGCTCGCGGCGCAGGAAGTACTCAGAATACTCGTCGAAGGAGGGGTAGAAGGCCGGGCCGATGCCGGCGAACCGATCGCCGATCTGTTCGAGCTGTCGATAGCGAGCGGCCGACGCCAGGGATATATCGTGATAAGTCAGGGCATTGCCGTACAGCACCGCCCCGCTCACGGTCAGCACGGCGAGCCAGCCGGAGGCTCTTGCTGGAAGCGCCAGCCTGCGCGGGCGCGCGGTAGCGAGCCATCCCGCGCCGATGAACGCCATCGCGAGGAATATCGTGGCGGTGATCGTAAACGCCTTCAGTTCTACCCATGGCCCGGCGTGTGCGACCACGTACGTGAGTGCTATCGGGGCCGCCACCCCGAACACCGCGATCATCCACCGTCGCCTCCACAGAGCAGCGAGGATGCCAACGACTCCCAGCGCGACGATCAGGATGTCAAAGGTATGGCTTACGCTTGCGTGCGCGAACTGCGGGAAGCGGTAGTCGTTGCTGATCCACACGCCGACTGCTGAGATCTCGGGAATCGGGGCGGTGAGGTTGCCGAGCCCAACTTCGACGACACCCTGAACCGCTGTCCTGGCCGTTCCAAACAGTTTGACCCCAGCGATCACCGTGGGTATCGCGAGGATCGCTGTGGCTCCCACGGCTATGCCCCAACTCGTGAGCGTCTCCAGGCGCCTGTCCCGCGCAAGTAGGCTCAGCACGAACGCGCCGAGGACAAACAACCCCGCCCACGGCAGGGCCCCGTAGCTGAAGGCGGCCAACACAGCAGCGAGTGCCGGGGCGAGTGGAAGGAGGGAGCGCACAGACGGTGGTCGCTGCGCCAGCCACTCGACCAGAACGGCGGCGCAAAGGAGCAACAGCGTCGTGGTCGTGAGCTCCTTGATCCCGCCCTCCAACGCATAGTCGTAGAGGACGTTCGGTTGGATGGCCACGGCGGCGCCGATGCAGCAGATGAGCTGGCTAGTGACTACGCGGCGCAACAGGGCATAGAGCGCGAGCGCGCCCATCGCGGCCGCCCACGCCAAGTAGGCCTGGTAGCACCACGTGACGTTTGTGCGGATGACTCCGGCGAGCGCGCCCAGAGTGGCCTGGGCTCCACCCGGGTATCCGTTGCCTGTCAGCCCTTCGATCGTCTCGTTGAAGGACGAGTTGCCCACGGGCACCGACCGTCCGGCTTCGGCAAGGTGCTGCGAGAAGGCCATCTGGAAGGCCGTGTCCACGATGCGCCCAAAGCCGGTCCAGGTCGGGGTGCCGGTAAGTACCACCGGCGCCGCGATCACGGCAAACCCGACGAATGCAGCGACAGCCGGATAGATGAAGGCGCCGGAGAGTTTTGGCCTGGCTGTGCGCAGCCCCGGCAGCTCGAGCAGGAACCCAAACACCGCCACGGCGACGACAAGCCCGCCCGTCGAGGGCGCAAGCCATGTCACAGACGTTCCGAGCGTGCACAGCGCCACGGCAAGGGCGAACCCGACGGGGAGCAGCAGGACACCGGACACGGCGCCTGCACTCAAGCGCCGCACGAGCAGGCCCAACCCGGCGCAGACTCCCAGGAGGAGCAGCGGGAACAGAAGCCAAGCGCTGAGGAAGAGTCCTGTCATCGAGGTGGGGGTACACGACCTGCTGCGTGCGGTAGCGGAGCCGTTCCGCGATCGGCTAGGCTACTAGGGCGTGCGGGAGCCCAGTCGAGCTTATTGGACCGGTCGAGCGGTAGCGGTCACCGGAGGTGCAGGATTTGTCGGTGGCCCGGTGGTTCGCGACCTGCAAGAGCTGGGAGCAGAGGTCCGCGTTCTACGGTCAGCCCAGCACGACCTCCGCGATCCAGCCGCCACCCGCGCCGCCGTAGACGGGGCGCAGGTCGTTGTCCATCTCGCAGCCAACGTCGGCGGGATCGGCTTCAACAGGCGAAACCCGGCACCGCTCGTGTATGACAACATGATGATGGCCAGCAACGTCTTCGAGCAGTCCCGTGTGGCCGGGGTCGAGAAGCTCGTGTCGGCGTGCACCGTATGCGCATACCCGAAGTTCACGCCCACCCCGTTCTCCGAGGATGAACTCTGGAACGGCTATCCGGAGGAGACCAACGCACCATACGGGCTCGCCAAGAAGATGATGCTTGTGCTGTCCGACACCTACCGTCGGCAGTACGGCTTCGACTCGGTGGTCCCGATGGTGGTCAATCTCTACGGCCCCGGTGACCACTTCTCGCTAGAGGACTCGCACGTTATCCCGGCGATGATTCGCAAGTTTCACGAAGCCCGAGAGAGCCATGCGTCCCAGGTGATCATGTGGGGCAGCGGCAGTCCATCGCGCGAGTTCCTCTACGTCGATGACGCCGCGCGCGCGCTGTTGCTGGCAGCCGAGTGCCTGGAGACTTCCGCGCCGATCAACATCGGCACGGGCATCGAAACACGTATTCGGGATCTCGCCAACACAATTGCGCGCCTCAGCGAATATGAGGGCGAGATCGTCTGGGACACATCCAAGCCGGATGGGCAGCCGACGCGCTGCCTGGATGTCGCGCGTGCCCGCGAGCTGATGGGCTTCGAGGCGCAAGTTGGGCTAGAGGAGGGCCTTGCGCAAACCGTCGAGTGGTTTCGTCTGCGAGGATCCGGCGGTGCCGCTGTGGCCGACGTTAGTGGAGGGTCAGGCAGGGCCGCGTAGTCAGTTTGCCTGCCCGTGATGCTCATCAGCAAGCAGCCGTTCGAAGACTGACTCGTAGTGTTCGACGATACTCTCCCAGCGGTGATTGGCGGTCCAGGTCTCTCGGCCTTCCGCCCCAAGCTGTGGATGATGGCCGTCTAGAATCTGTTCGGCCACCCCGACCATCTCGGATAGCTCGCTTACGACGATCCCGCCGGACAGTTGCGAAGCGTGACCCACGTCGAGACTGATCCACGGGGTTCCGGTCGCCATTGCCTCCAAGATGACCAATGGTCCGGACTCGATCCGGGACGTGAACATGAACAGGTCCGCGGCGGCAAGCGCATCGGCCACGACCCCCGGTGGCGATCCATCGACTACATGCAGATTTGAGCTGACTGCCGCGCGCGCGTGACAGACCATGTGGCATCCGCGCAGCGCGTCGAGGCCACGGCGAGGCGGTGCCACGATCACTCCGGTTAGGTCTCGGTGTCGGGCCAACTTTCGTGCGGTCCGCGCAAAGTCACGGTGGCCCTTGCTTAGTACATGACTGCCGACGGTCACTACGATCTGCCCGCTAGGAATCTGAGTTCGCAGAACCTCGCCGGTCGCCGTTGCTGGGTCCGCACCATTGGCTACGAGGAAGATGCGCTCAATGCCAGCCCTATGGGCAAACTCCCAGTCCTGATAGGCCTCAGACGGGAATATCAATGCGTCGTAGCTCCGTAGGACGGCGGGCATCGCCCCGAAGTAACTTGCATAGCGTGCTTGGTCCAGCCCCGAGAATCCGCAAGGTGCCATCACCATACGGGGCCGGTCTTTGCGCTCGAGGAGCTCGAAGCAGCAGTCGGTCGCCCATGTCTGGGCGGCGTAGTTGAAGACGAGGTCGGGTTCGATGCGTCCTATCAAGCTCGTGACCAAAGAAGCGTCTCCACGGACGCCACGCACCTCATTTCCGCTCAGCGGCAGTCGATGCACCTGCACCCCGCCGAGTTCGACATCCTCCAGTTGTCCCCCCGTCATGACATGAACTGCGTGACCACGAGCAACAAGTCCCTCGGCCACTCGCTGGACGACTCGCTCCGCTCCGCCGATCGCTGGGGCGTAGCGCTCGACAGTGATCACTAGTCGCAATGGGTTCCTCTTGTCGGTGGGCTCGTACGTCGGCTGATCGTCGCTGGCGCAGGCTAGCGGAGTCGGTGGAGGCCATGTGATCTCCGCGACCTCCTGCTCTCGGTCTAACCTCGTCCACTGATGAGCGAGCAAATCATCCACTTCTATGTTGGGCGCTCCACCCATGCGCTGTTTCGGGAGCAGCTACAGGCGGTTCCGGATGGCTTTGCATACCGATCGTCGAACTCTGCGCAGGATGAAGGCGGCGCAGCCACCCGTGGGATCGCTGCTCATGGCCGGCGCATGGACTGGCTGCATGAGCATGGAGAGCGGGCGGCGATCCGCTCGCTCTCGTATACGGGGTACGTTCGTCGCACTCGAATACGGCCGCTGCCCGAGGCCGCACTGGTGCACAGCGCCCAGTTCCTGTTGCGCGACTGCGGGCTGCCGTACGTCGTGGATTTCGAGTGCGTCGAGGCGTTCGTCCTCTACCAGCGGGTTGCGTTGCGCCGGCCCTGGGCGCGGAATCAGCTGAGGCACGCACTTGCCAGCCCACATCTTCGCTTCCTGCTTCCGTGGAGCGAAGCGGCGCGGCGCGGCTTGCAGTCCGCGCTGGGTCCCGCTACAGCCGACTACCTGGCTGAGCGAACGGTAACGGTTCTGCCGGCGATCCGCCCCATTGCCGAACGACCGCGCAAGCGCGGGCTCGGCCCTTTGCGCGTGCTGTTCGTCGGTACGGCATTTCTCGCCAAGGGTGGGGTCGAGGCGGTTCGCGCTGTCGAGCGTGTACGTACCACGCACGATGTGAGCCTCGACATGGTCAGCCACGTTCCGGATCGCTGGCTTGATGAGGTCGGGCGTTCGCCGGGCGTGACGCTGCACAGCTGGCCTGCGGAAGGGGATGTGGTGAGAGGTCTGTTCGAGCGATCCGACGTGCTCCTGTTCCCCTCCCATATGGACACGCTCGGCTTCGTCATGCTCGAGGCCATGGCTCACGGCATGCCGGTGCTCGCGGCGCGGCACTTCGCCACACCTGAGATCGTTGAGCACGATGTCAGCGGTCTGCTGTTCGCGGGCGAGAACACGCTTTATGGGGATGACGGGCTCTGCCGCTTCGAGCGGACGCTGCCGCCGCCACGCTCATTCCGGAGGGCACTGGCGGCGCCCTCGGACGCCTACGTCGAGAGGCTTGCCGACAGCCTTGCTCAACTGGCCGAGGACCGTGGTCTGCATGAGCGCCTGGCTGTAGGCGCTTTTGATCGTGTGTGTGACGGCCCTCTATCGGTGGGTCGTCGCCGTGAGGCGCTCGGACAGGTGTATCGGCAGGCGCTGTCGAGTTGAGTCGACGACTCCTCGTCCGTGGCCAACACGTCTCAATTTGACGCTCCCAAACCGGCCTGTGGTGTTGTTACGCCCCGCTTCTGACGCGCTCCAGCAGCAGACGCACGCCGCGACGATGGGCCAGATGACAAGCAGCACCGGCCAGCAGACGCCGCCGGTTGGCGCCGATCGGTAGGGCAAAGACGATCGGCAGGGCCAGCTTCAAGGCCCATGAGGCATCCGATCGCCACCAGGCGCGTCGCCGCTCGGCGAAGAGTTCCGGGTGCCGGCTGCGCAGAAGTGCATAGATCTCGCTGTGACGCGTCGCCGAATCGCCCAGCATCCGCACTCCGTGCTGCCGGTACTCATAGGCGACAATCGGCACGCGGCGTCCCCGCTTTCGGTGTTCGGCCAGCGCCATCAACAGGTCCCAATCCTCATACCCGCCGCGCAGTTGCCATCCGCCGGCTTCCAACAACGCCGAGCGGCGAATCAGCACCGACGCGGGAATGTCATTCTGGTAGCCAATCTGCCACGGATCGAGCGTGGGCGCCGTTAGCTGACGCCACGTGCGGTCCCCGAACAGGCGGTAGTCACCCCATACTAGCCCGAGCCCAGGATCGTCATCGAGCGCGGCGCCTAGCGCTGGCAGCGTGCCCTTCAGTAGTCGGTCGTCGGCGTCCAGGCAGAACACGTAGTCGGTGGCGGTGGCCTGTACGCCGGTCATTCGTGCCGCTCCGAGGCCGCCGTTGGGGCGGTGGAGAACCTCCACGGCTTCGCGCTCCAGCGCTTGGAAGATCTCAAGCGTATGCGGGTCAGTCGATCCGTCGTCAACCACCACCAGCTCATCGATCCGATCCTGCGCCTGCGCAGAGCGCACAGCCTCCAGAAGCGTCCCGCCGTCATTGAAACAGGGGATGACCACCGCGATCGTAGGGGCAGGGGCGTCGGCTGGCGGCACGGGTGCGATGCTCGCAGATCGGAGGTCCATATCATGCCGCGGATGCTTGAGACCAATAGGGTGCGGCGCTACCTTGCACGCGCCTGCTGGCGCTACGGCGATTGGCGCTGGTCTGGCCAAGGACAGCGGCCAATCTACCGGTGAGACTGCTCGTCTTCAGCCCCCATTTTCCCCCCTACGTAGGGGGTCTGGAGGGCTATATGCGCGACCTCCATGATGAGCTAATCCGCTTAGGCCTTGTCGAGTCGATCACGGTACTGACCCCGCGCCTACCGCCCGAGGGGCTTGAGTTCGAACAGCGCGCACCCGGCTATCGTGTGGTGCGCCACCCAGCGTTCGATCTGATCCCTAACTTCCCCTGCCCAAGCTTCTGGCGGCCGGGGTTCTGGCGGGCGGCCCGCATCGTGCTGCGTCCACGCGATCACGACGTGGTCGTCTCCCACACACGCTTCTTTCTCAGCTCCGCCGGGGCACTGGCCTACAGCCGCGCTACCGGCACTCCCTTGCTTCACGTCGAGCACGGCTCGGACTTTGTGCATCTAAGCTCCGCCTTGCACAACCGCGCCGCGCGTGCATACGACCTGACCTTGGGCCGCTTGGTGCTGCGCCACGCAACCGCGGTCGTGGCTGTGTCGCGGGCCGCCGCGGACTTTGTGAGGGACCTGGGGGAACGCGAGGCGCAAGTGGTCTACCGGGGCGTTGATCACGAGCGCTACGACGCGGTCGAGCCCTCATCCGAGCTGTCGGCGCTTGCGGCCGGTCGTCCAGTGGCTACGTTCATCGGTCGCCTGATTGACGGCAAGGGGGTGGACGATCTCATTGAGGCGTTTGCGGGCCTGCAGGAGTCGGACGCCTTGCTGTGTATCGTCGGCGATGGCCCCAGACGGACTGATCTGGAGACGCTGGCTCGGCGCCACGGGCTCGGAGATCGCTGCGTTTTTCTTGGCTATCAGGAGGAGGCAAACGCGCTGGCGCTGATTCGAGCTTCGGACGTCGTCGTCAACCCCAGCTACACCGAGGGTCTGCCTACCTCTGTGCTCGAGGCCGCGCTTCTCGGCCGCGCTGTTCTGGCGAGCGACGTCGGCGGCACGCCGGAGGTGGTGTGCGATCGAGAGAGCGCGTTACTGGTTCCTGCCGGCGATGTCGAGGCATTGCGAGAGGGATTGAGTGTTCTACTGGCCGATTCCCAGCTCAGGGCGCGTATTGGCGCGAGCGCACGCGCTGAGGCGGTGCGCCGCTTCGATCGTAGCGTCAGCGCCCGACGCTTCGCCGAGCTGGCGCATCAGCTAACCGATTGATGCAACCGCTCGCTTTCGGCGCTCGACGGCGGATCTGACGGTGGCACGCCGATATCCACACCGAGGCGCTCGTCCAGCTGTTGCTGCATGAGCCCGATGCGCTGGGCAAGGACCTTGTTCTGGTCGGAGAGCCGCGACACCGCCAGAGAGAAGTGGATCAACAGCACGAGCACGACGCCGAAGGCCACTGCGAACAGGGCAGACGGGGGGTAGGAGACTCCAAACGCCGAGGCCAGCGTGTTGAGCAGGCCACTCCACACCGACAGCACCAGCAGCAGGAGGCTGGAGAACAGCCACAGCAGCGCGTAGCGCTCCATCAGACGCCTGCGGCGCACAAGCTCAAGGATCAACAGCAGCAGGCCTGCGCTGATGACGATCGCGATTATGCGTTGATGGGCCATCTGCTCAGAGGGCGTGCTCGGCGCTGATCGGCGTGTCGCCCGGCTCCAAAGTGGGATGGGATCGGAAGAGGCCGATGAACACAGCCAGCAGCACCTTGATCATGTAGTAGATGGGCTGGGTCGAGGAGATCGCCGACACTCCACTGGTCCGTGGGCGCATCGCGACAGGAATCTCGCAGCTCTCCAGACGATGGGCATGCATCAGGAGGATCGCCTCCACCTCGGGGTAGTCGTGGGGGTAGTCCCGCGCGAACAGCTCGATGCCGACACGGTTTGTCATGCGCAGGCCGGATGTGGGATCGGTCACGCGCCGGCCTGTGATCCAGGACACGAGGCGAGCGAAGATGACGATGCCGACACGACGCGGCGCGGACGAGCGGTGGCCGTTGCCGTCAGGCTCCAGGAAGCGCGATCCCGTAACCATGTTCAGTCCCGGGTCGGCGTCCAGACGATCCAGCAGGTCCCGTATGCAGCGGGGGTCGTGTTGCCCGTCGCCGTCAATCTGGACGGCCACCTCATAGCCGTGCTCCTGCGCGTATAGATAGCCCGTCTGCATAGCCCCGCCAATGCCTAGATTGAACGGCAGCCGAACGACCTTCGCGCCCGCAGACTCGGCGCGGGTCGCTGTCATATCTGTTGAGCCGTCGTCGATCACGAGGACGTCGAAGTCGGGAGCGAAGCTGCGGATCTCCTCAACGGTGGCTGTGATGGCTCCCTGCTCGTTGTGCGCTGGGACGATTGCGAGATGGTGGTTCATGGGGATTTGAGATTGTCCTTCTGGGGTTGCGGCGCTGTCATCGGAGTAACGGCTAGCGGCGAGCACAGTTGCGGTGGACAAGCACCGGAGCAGCCTGAAACGGTAGCGACTCCCGCGGCAGCGATAATGATGGGACCAGTGCCGGAGCCAGTCAACGAGCCCCCTGCCGACATACTCGACACCGGGCGAGCCGGGGGGCTGGTCGTACGCGGCGCCGTGCTGCGACTCGCCGGGTTCGGGACAGGGGCGCTCCTCAGCGCCGTTGCGGCGATCTTGCTCACTCGGCATCTCGGAGTCGTTCGATTCGGTCAGTACGCGACGATCATTGCGCTAGCGACTCTCGTGACGCAACTTACCGACGGCGGGCTCACGAATCTCGCCACGCGCGATCTGGCCCTAGTCGCACCGGAGCGCAAGGCGAAGCTGATGGGCGACCGCCTGGGGCTGCAGATAGTGACTACGTTCGTGGCCATCGTTATCTGCGGCGTCTTTGCGCTCATTGCGGGGTATGGCACGGTGCGCACATGGGGAGCGCTCGCGGCTGCGCTTGGGCTCGGACTCGCTGCGCTCCAGGTCACCCTCGCTGTGCCACTTACGACGAGTCTGCGCCTCGGCACGACAAGCGGATTGGAACTCACGCGCCAGGCGATCCTGGTTGGCCTCACGGTGCTCCTAGTGCTCGTCGGCGCAGGATTGCTTCCGTTCCTCGTGGCGCTCATCCCTTCGAGCCTGGTCGTGCTCGTCGCGACGTGGGCGCTCGCACGGCGAGAGATCCGCCTGCGCCCGGTGTTCCATCCCAGGGCTTGGGCCGAGCTGGTTAGGCCCGCTGTCGTGCTCGCGCTGTCCAGCGGTCTGGCGACGATCTACATCTTCACAACACAGATCCTTACGTCGTTGTCCGCCAGCCCTGTGCAGACCGGCATCTTCGCGGCGTCGCTCAGGGTCTTCGCGGTGGTCGCCTCGATCCCCGGACTGATGGTCATGTCGGCGCTGCCTCTGCTCGCGCGCGCCGCCCGAGACGACTCCGATCGCTTGGAGTTCGCGCTTCAGCGCCTGTTCGAGGTGGCGCTGATTGTCGGGGTGGGCATCGGCCTGATACTGATCGTGGGCGCAGCGCCGATCATCGCCGTCATCGCTGGACCCCGCTACATCGAGGCGGTGGGGCCGCTGCGCATCGAGGGTATTGCGGTGCTGGGTACTTGTCTCATCCCTGTATGGAACAACGGCCTGCTCGCTCTGCATCGGCATTTCGCGCTCTTGATCTGCAACCTCATCGCGCTTGTGGTAACCGCGGTGCTGACATTGAGCCTGGCGCCTGTCATCGGCGCCCGCGGCGCCGCAGTGGCCACAGTCGCCGGAGAGTGGTCGGTTGCGATATGCCTTCTGATGGCGCTGGTGCGCGCCAACCGGCAGCTGGTGCCTGGCGCGCTGACAGTCGCGCCGCGCGTCGCCCTCGCCGGTACGTGCGCCTTGGCGATGATGCTGCTCCCTATACCCGCGGTTGCTCAGCTTGCGATGGCCGTGGCGGTGTATGCAACCATGATCACTGCGCTCCGCGCTCTGCCGCGCGAGCTCGTGGAGTTGGTTCCGGGTCGCATAGAGCGGATGCTACGTATGTAGCTTTTGCTGCCTTCAACCCATAGGAGGTGCCCGATTGAAGCCTTGGAGTGGCGGATGCCGATGCGGGTATTGCCACATGCTCTCTGAGCACACCGAGATCATCGCTTCGTCAGCAGAGTCGTCGTCGCACACGAGCACCTCTAGCGGCGGCTCGGTTTGGGCGAGCACCGATCTCAGCGCTCGTTTGCAGCCTTCGGGGTGCTCATAGGTCGAGATGACGACGCTGAGGTCGCGTCCCAGTTCCCGGGTGAAATCACCGGGGCGTAGCTCCGCTTGCTGCGGATCCTATGCGGCGATCACCTCCTCGGCGTCGACGGTCACGGGTGGGGCTGGGTCCTCGCGCAGCTGACGGCGCAGCCGCTCGATCTCCGCGACGGTCTTGGGGTTCATCTTCACTCCTCTCCAGCCGCGGGTGGAGAGCTCGAGCACGGCCCAGATCAGAGACAGCGCTGAGGTCTCGCCGGGGAAGCGGCCGATGACCTTGGTGCGCCGGCGGACCTCCACGAACGTTCTCTCGAGGAGATTCGTGGTCCGTATCCGCTTGCGGTGCTCGGACGGGAACCGTAGATGCGAGACCAGGGCCGGAAGGTCCGTTTCGATGACGGCCATCGCCGATGGGTAGGCGGCCTTGTAGTCGACGATGATGCCCTGCAGCTCGCGGGTCACCTCGCCCGGGGAGCGGGCCTCATCGAACGCTTTCCACCAGCGCGCCTTGACCTCGGCGTGGTGGCGCTCCGGGAGCTTTGAGGTGACGTTCCTGAGGGCGTGGACGGTGCAACGCTGCTCCAGCGCGTGCGGCCAGAGCTCGCGGGTCGCCTTCCAGATTCCCGGTGCCCCGTCCGCGACCACGAGCGCCGGTGAGCGCAGCCCGCGGTCGATCATGTCGCGCGCGAACGCGAGCCACGCGTCATAGCTCTCGCGGCTTCCGAGAGCCAATCCGAGCAGGATCTTCCGCCCCTCGAGCGTCACCCCCCAGCAGACAAGGACGCCCTCAGAGGGTGTGTCGTCGGGGCGCAACTTCAGGTAGATCGCATCCAGGAACAGGTAGACGATGTCGTGTGCCTCCAGGCGCCGGCGGCACCACTGCCGGTATCGCTCGCGGGTGTCCTCACAGATCCTCGAGACCGTCGAGCGTGAGGCGATCGGCTCCTCGAAGACCTCCTCCAGCGCCGCCTCGACATCCCTCGTCGACAGGCCCCTGAGGAACCCACTGATCACCAACGACTCCAAAGCGTGGGTACGGGCGACGCCCTTGCCGAGGATCCGGCTCTCGAACCCGAGCCGCTTCGCGTCACGGACCCTCGGGCGCTCCAAGCGCATCGCGCCGCTCGTCGTCTTGACCGTCCTTTTCTCATAGCCGTTGCGGTGACTGACCGTCTCACCGGCGCGCTCATAGCGCCGGCGGCCGAGAAACTCGGTGACCTCGTCCTCCAGCGCTTGCTGCAGGATCAGCCGGGCACCGAGACGACCGACCGTCTCGATCGGGTCCTCCTCCCCGCCAACACCGGCCAGCATCACGTCCAGTTCAGAGCGGAACCTCTCGCTCGGGACTACCTTCTCCATGCGGGCGTACCTCCATCTTCGACTTCTTCAGGGTCAAAGCGGAGGCTACGCCCGTCTATTCAATTCCCCCGGCTGAAGGGACGCGACCGACGCTGATCGCGTTGCTGTCAGACGGATCAAGAAGCCGAAGTCTAGACAGACGGTATTCGATTGACCATGGTTAGGCGCGGGGGTGATCGCAAGCAGTAGCTCATTCGCCGCGCCTCATTAGAAACGTCTAGCTCTGCTCCGATCCACTCATTGACATTCCAACGCAGGCGTCGTTCAATGCCCGCCGATGGCAGGTGGCCGACACGATTCCTTAGTTTGGCATGGCGCACTGGACGCATGCATGCTCGCTGGCCGTGGGCGTATTATCGGTTGGGACGGCGTTTAGGTCGTGCTGCGTAGCTCCTTGAGCACGCCGATGAGGTGGCGCTTGGCGGTCGGGTTGAGGTGTGGCTCTGCCCGAATGGCGCCGACCGCGTCGAGGGGCGCCACGTCCTGTCCGGTGAGCAGATAGTCGGTCGTGACACCGAGCTTGCGGCTGAGGTTGACGAGCACGTCCAGCGATGGAACCACTTGCCCGCCCTCGATACGCGAGACGTGCTGATGCGTGACGCCGAACTCCCTCGCCAACTCGTTTTGCGTAAGGCCGAGTGCTTTTCGCTTCGTGCGGACATGGCTTCCGATATGCATTCTGGCTCGCTCCTCCAACCAGAGCCTCCCAGCGAGGCGCTTGGATGCGCATTCCGGCAACCGGTAGTTGATAAAGATGTAGGCTTCCGGCCGGCTATGGAGTCTGTCGGTATCCAACGATCAGCGGTCCCTCTCGGGGAGATGGCTGCTCTGTCACGACCAGTACGCGGTCTATCCAACGGGCGTATCACCGTCGTACTCGGCTCCTTCGATGCACTCGTGAGTCGGGGTCTGACACAGATTCTGCGGGAAGGCCAGAACCTCCAGATCATCGGTACGGATCTAGACGACAGCGCACTCGAGCTCACCGTCGAGCGGATGACGCCTCGGGTCGCCATGCTTGATGAAAGGGCCGTAGCTGCGCCCTCTGTCTTGGGTCGCCTGAAATCCTCTCAGCCGGCAATCGGGATCATCGTCTTGGCACATCAGCCAGCCCTCGCGGATGGAATGCGCCTGTTCGCCCGCGGAGCCAGCTGCCTATCAAGGCTCTTTCCGCTACCGACATTCTTGCCGCCGTACGTATCGTGGCGGAGGATCGTGGAATCTGCAGAATTTCTTCCAGGATTACATAGCGTCAGGCAGTAGTCCTAGTGCGGTCATGTGGAACGGTGCACCCTACGTGTTTTTTGAGGACGGTCTCGACAACCGTGAGATAAGCTACTGGACATGGAACTCGTCTGAAGGCTACCATATTGTTAGGCTTTATCAAGATAGTGTTGCTCCTGGGACGAGCCCGTCGGCAGTGATAATTAATGGACAGCCGCACGTCTTTTTTGTCGACGCCAGTGACGGTAATACGCTTGCCGAATGGTCGTGGAACTCTACCGAAGGCTGGCACGTCATTCATCTTGGGAACGATTACGTCATGACTAATTCTAGTCCCACGGCAGTCATTGCAAACGGCGTTCCAAATGTGTTTTTTGCAGATGGAAATGATAGCGGTGAGATCAGCGATTACACATGGACTTCTCAGTCGGGATGGCAGATTACACACCTTTTCCAGGATGCGGCGGCAGCGGGAACAAGTCCGAGCGCAGTCGGCTAAATGTGTCTCTAAATGAGGGGGTGGTAGATGGTGACCAACAAGTAGCAACCGAGGTTTACTCAGCTCGGCTGCTGCTTCCTTCCACCCAGCTCAGTGTCCAATGATGGACGGCGTACGCGTCCGGGAATGTATCGTGACGGCGCTCGAGTTCGTCCCACAAATAGGGATAGAACAGCTCCGCTCCGAAGATCGCGACGTTCTGCTCCTGCTCGACGATCAAGCTGAGAAAGCGCGGTCCGTTCGCGTCGGGGGAGTGAACGCCCGTACCGAGCGTCTGTCGCGCCAGCCTGGCCGCGTGGGCGTACACCGGGTGACCGGCGACCGAACCCAGGATCGCGGTGCCGATGCCACCCGGCACCTCCAGCGCGGCAAACGCATCGATTCCGCGCAGCAACGGGGTCAGACACCGCTTGCACTCGACGTCGGTGTCCACGTACACGCCTCCGTGCCGATGCAGCACCTCGTAGCGCACGAGGTTCGACAACTCCGAGCGCGTGCGGGCTCGTTCTCGTTCCTCTGTCCCGATGCCGAGCTCCGGCAGATCCTCGTCAGTCCACAGCCTCATCCCCCAATCCGGGTGATGCTGCGTAAACGTTCCGCCGAATCGCTCGTGCTCCTCGGATATCGGGTTGCCGCCGAGCCACACCCGGTGGAGTGTGGGCGGGATGCGCACCGCTCGCCAGCGCTTGAAGCGTGGCGGAGCCGTCTCACGGAGCCGCCCCTCGGCCGCGGGCAATCCCGGAGGATGCTCGACGCGAACGGGCACGCGGCAGGCGCAGTCGAACCAGCGAACGTCCTCATGCACCACGTCGACCTCCAGCACGTACTCGCCACTGCTCGCCGGCGCATCGACGTGCAAGGGCACGAGGATCTGCTCGCCGGGGCCGACGGCACGAGGAAAGGCCGAGCGCGGACCCTCCGGTATGTGGATGCTCCCGTCGGGGTTCAGCAGGCGGTAGGACAGTCGTATCCGCGGTTCCTCCTCCAGACCGGCCGGCCAGCGCTCGTCACCCTCGTTGCGTACCCAAAATGCGACGTGCCGACGCTCCGATGGCGCCAGCGACAAAGGCGGGCGGTATGGCTCGATGCTCGCGCGATAGGCATCTGCGCCGACGGCCCGTCCTTCCCACATGCGGTCCATCTCCCACAGCGACACGAACGGCACGTCCTCGACGGATACGACCGCTGCCGGTGTCGGCGACCCGTCGAGCGCACGCGCGATCGCCGCCCGGTCCTCCTCGGGCACCGGGCGCAGCTTCGGTGCGTCGCGTCGCGACTCCGGCAGGTAGAACGCCTCGTTGAGACGTCCCCCGCCGGCCGCGGGCAGGCGCGAGCGGTCGGCCTCATAGCGCAGGACCTTGTCGAGTCGCTGTCGATGACTGCTCGTCAGCAGGTCGAGATGGTAGAGCGGCTCGTCGATGTACTCGCGCGGTGTGACTGGCTCGGGATGGGAGTGTGTTTGCCCGCTGATGCGCATCGTCCCGTCATTGCGCACCAGCCTGTTGACGAAGTCTTCAGACCACGGCATGTCGGCGAGCACGCGACCGCCGTCTGGATACAGCCACGCCCGAGGAATCCAGTATTGCCGCACGCTCCGCGAACTCAGCATCTCCGGCAGCCGGCGGACGAATGCCCGGCTGGGAACCTCGTCGCCGTCCAGACGCAGGATCCAGTCACCCTCGCACTGCGACCACAACCAGGCCAGATGGCGCTCGGGCAGGACATACTCGATCCTGAACAGCTTGTCCGCGATCGCGCCGTAACCGGCCAGCGTCTGCTCATCGACGCGCGCGTCGGCGGCGATCAGCACCTCGTCGGCATACGCTCGCACCGGGTCCAGGACGGCCGCCACCCGGGCGGGCGGGTCCGCGGTGATCAGACAGATGGAGAGCAGCACCTCGCGGCATTATGCCGGCGACACGCGCCGCCAGCAGATACCTTTGCGAGATGAGCAGGATCGGCGTCACCGGTGCGGCAGGCTTCATCGGCTCGCACCTTGTCGAGCGGCTTGTCGCCGAGGGTCACGAAGTCGTCGGCATCGACTGCTTCTCGCCCAACTACCCACGCGAGCGCAAGGAGCGCAACCTGGCCGCGCTCGTGGACGAGCCACGCTTCCTGCTGGTCGAGGACGACATCTGCACGCCCTCGATCGTCCACGCCTTGCGAGGGTGCGACGCGGTTGTCCACATGGCGGCGGTGCCAGGCGTGCGCACGAGCGACGCGCGGGGATTGCGGCGGGTGAATGTTGACGGCACGGCGCGCCTGCTCGACATCCTCGCCAAGGTGAGCGTGCCACGCATGATCCTCGCCTCCTCGTCCTCGATCTACGACGGTCGCTGCGACGATCCTGTGTGTGAGGACGCGCCGCCCGCTCCCGGTTCGTTCTACGGCCGCACCAAGCTGGCGGCCGAGCTAATCTGTCGGCGTGCACGCCTGGATACGGTGGTACTCAGATACTTCACGGTCTACGGCGAACGCCAGCGCCCCGACATGGCCTTTGCGGCATTCATCGCGGCAGCCTTAGAGGAAGGTTCCGCCCCGCTCATCGCCGACGGCGAGCACTTGCGCCACTTCACCTTCGTGGGCGATGTCGTCGATGCGACAGTGCGTGCGCTCGATGGTGCACCTGCCGGGGCTACCTACAACGTGGCGGGACCCGAGCCGGTCACCGTCATCCGCGCGCTGGAGCTGATCGAACGATCACTCGGCAAGTCCGTTCCCGTCCAGCGGCTGCCTGCGCACGACGGTGAGGCTCTATGCACTCACGCCGACATCACGCGAGCCCGCCGCGACCTCGGTTGGCGGCCGCGCGTGACGCTCGCCGATGGACTGCGTCGTCAGATCGACTACGCGCTCCGCGAACGAAGATCAGAGCTTGCCACGCTCACAACCGGCTGATTAGACTCACATGCCAGCTTCGCCGCCCTCGATATCGATCGGCAGCGAGGTCGCCGCGAACCGTCTGATTACGACTTCCAGCCGTTCTCGCGCATCCGCTGGGCGAGCATGCGCACCGTCGGCGCTTCAAAGATGCTTGCGAGCGACAGCCGCACTTCCAGCGAACGCTCGATGGCATCGAAGACCTCGACTGCCAACAGCGAATGCCCACCGAGGTCAAAGAAGTCGTCGTCCTTGCCGATCCTGGCTTCGGTTGCGAGGCTCGCGCTCGTAGCGCCCGGTCAGGTATTCGTCGACCCATGCGCGCGTGCTGCGCCATGTGCCGTCGGCGGCCTTGGAGGCCTTGAGGCGCCCCCGCGTCGCGGCCACTCGTAGCGCGTTTGCGGAGATCCGCTCGGAAGCCAAAGCAGGCAACGGGACCAAGCGCGATGGGCCGGCGAGGGCGGGGACGACGAACTTGTGGAGGTTGTCGAGGATGGCGCGGGCGAGCAGCTCTCCGAGGGGGCCATGGTCACCTCGATCGGCGCTCTCCAGGGCGGCCCGGTATCGTCGGCGGTCTCCCTTGAAGATGATCGCCGGTGGATAGCCAAGCCTGACCA
This sequence comes from uncultured Solirubrobacterales bacterium, assembly GCA_963744245.1. Classification (GTDB taxonomy): domain Bacteria; phylum Actinomycetota; class Thermoleophilia; order Solirubrobacterales; family Solirubrobacteraceae; genus Palsa-744. The sequence goes on along the minus strand of CAVUST010000001.1, from coordinate 616,428 downwards.
GTAGCAGATTCAGAACGAGCCGGCCGGTGCGTCCGTTGCCGTCGAGAAATGGATGGATCTGCTCGAAGCGCGCATGTACCTTGGCTAGCGCTTCGGGCTCGATGCCTTCACCCTCCCCGCTCAGCGCTTGCACCTCGCTAATCCAGTCAGTGACCATGGCGGGGACCTCGGGCCACGCCGGTGGGCGCATGCCGCCTGGAAACGGCCGGATGTCGTGCTCACGGAACGAGCCCGGACGCTCGCTGTGCCCTGCGCTTGGGTGAGGTGCGACATCCCATGCGGGTGTGAGCGCGAGGCGGTGGATGTGGCGAAGCTCGGTCGGCGAGAGCAGCTCGCCGCTCGACCATGCGCCAGGGTTGAGCGCCTGAGAGTAGACCCAGTTGGCTGCATCGGCGTATCCACGCACCTCCATGTACTCCCCGAGCTGCTTGTTGCCCACCGCTCGACCCTCCTCTAGCAGTTGCTCGACCTGCTTGAGCACGAGTGTGTTGCCCTCGATGGCAGTCGAGTGGTGAGCCTCCTCGAGCCATATCCCGCGCCAGATGCCGTCTGCTTCGCCAGGCGATGGCAGACCACCAAGCCGGTCACGCAGTTCGCCAATCTGCACACGCAGACGCTCATAGACGACAGCCCGCGTAGGCCGTCCGCGACTGCTCCTTTCGATTTTGTTCGGTTGAGGCACTCTCCAATTGTACCGAACACTTTCCAAAATGTGCGGCTGATGGCAAGCTAATTGCACCGAACAAATACGTGAATTCGGGGCGTCGAGCGGCTGTCGGCCCGGGCCTTCCCGGGGGTGCGTGGCTACTCAGTCAGCAGCCTGCGGTATATGCGAGCGAGGAAACACCGCTGGCTCGATCCGCGATATGTCGCTCTTCTCGTCGATCTCGCGGGTTTCGCACATCGTGCGTCCGGTTCTGTGCGTCTCCCTGGCAATTCTCTGCTGGCTCGCACCGGCTTCGTCGCATGCGTCGGCGACGGCCGGTCGCCCGTATTACGCCGCCGCCCCACTCGCCGCCTCGCTTGCGTTCTCCGAAGCTCCGCTGCGATCTCTCACCGGCGGCTCGCTAGCCCCGCCGGGGACCGCCTACGTCGACGGCATCTCTGACCAGAGTCTGCCCTACTGGGACGGCTCGTTCGCCGGCTCCTACTCCGCGGGCTTCTTCCATGACGCATGGGTCGCCGGCCGCTTCTCCCACATCGCGCTCGCCCGCTACGTGGTGCAGTGGAACGTCATGTCGGGCACCTACCCCGACTACCTTGCACAGCTCGAATCGTGGTACCGCGACGTGCTGGCCCTCGGCCTCACGCCCGAGATCTCGTTAGCCGCCTACGACGGGGTGCTGCCGGGCTCCTCTTCGGAATATCGGGCCGCTCTGCAAACCCTGCTGGATCGGTTCCCCGCGACGGCCTATGTCGAGGCGTGGGACGAGCCCAACGACACGCCCGGCCTCTCCGCCGATACGGCCGCCGCCTACACGCTCATCGCCCAATCGCTGTGTCAGGCCCGCGGCTGCACGGTGATCGCCGGCAACCTCCTCGACTCCGCCTCCATGACTGCTTACGAGCGGGAGTACGCGCGTGCTCTGTATCCGGCGAACTTCACGAACTGGGGCATCCATCCCTACGCCGCGGTCAAGACGCGCACCGCCTCGACGGTCCTCGCCTTCAAGGCCGACCTCCCCGGCGCGGGCGCCGGCGAGCGGATCTGGTTCACCGAGGTCGGCGCCTATCGCTGCGAGGGCGGCGCTCGACCCGCGCTCCTCGGCGAACGCGCCCAGGCGCTCGACGCCTCCTGGCTCGTGAACCGCCTGATACCAGAGATCCAGCCCGCGCATGTCTTCTACTACGAGTTCCTCTTCAAGGGCCACCGCCCGCCGCCATGCGATCGCTCGGACTCCGACACGGCCCTGTATGCGCCCGCCAGCGATCGCAACGCCGCCGACATTGCTCGTGCCGCTGCCTCCTATATCTACGACGATCGCGGCGCGCCCCTCGCGGGCGCCGACGCCACCGCCGGCGAGCGGGATCGAGGTTGAGGTAGGCCCAGTGTGCCCCATTTCGAGCAGTTCATCCGACGGTGCTTCCCGCTCGCGGCCGAACAAAGCTCCGTGTGGTGACCGGCGCCAGCAGGGCTCGACGAAGGGACTGGCTGTGGGTCACTCCTATTAACATAACGAGATTCGCTCGGCCTGATCGATCATGTCAAGTCGGTCCGGGTGCTTCACGGAGGTAATGGGCTCGGTTGAACGGCTCTTGGGCCGCGTCGGGCGAGTTGAGGAAGTGCGCAAGCGCGCCGACCATCTGGCCGATCACGCGCTCGCCGCTATGACGGTTGAACGGTGGATTGAGTGCGTAGACGAGACTGTGGTGAGTCTGGCCGCGGCTTTCCCACTCTCGTCTGGCCTGCTCATAGTCGGCGATGTTGTCGGTGACGACTGTGTGGCCGTCGTCCTGTGCGCGCGCAAAGACCTCGTCGTCGCTGATCCCGGCGTAGCGGCTCGAGTGCGCCGACTCGGTGATCGCGATCACTTCCAGGCCGCGCTTGCGCAGCTCGAGCGCGATCATCGGCGTCCACATCTCGTCCAGCAGCAGCCTCACGCGGCGGATTGAGTGGGCGGAGACTCGAGCACGTGCCGCAGGCGTTCGGCTGCCCGCTCATTCGCCCGGATGCGCTCGTCGACGTCCTCGGAATAGTCGGCGTAGTAGCCGGCCGCCAACTCCACGACGGCGCGGTCGAGGCCGCTGATGCGTCCCACCGTCTCGATCGGGTCTGCGTCTGCGTTGGCTCCTCTGAGATCGCGGACGATCTCCCACACGTCAGGGCCGCCCGCGACGCCTGCTCTTCTGCCCGTGGGTCCCGAGCGAAACACGATTCCCGGATGCTCTTCGACTCGCAGCCCCTCCTCGATCAGACGCTCCGCCACCCGGGCCTTCGATTGGCCGAGACGTTCACTGCGAGCATCGAGCAACTCAACGACCTCCGCGGAAAACCGGGCGGAAAATGACTTCGTGCGCTTGGGGGGTGACATCGCGACTTCCTCTTCTTCACACTTTGTCACGCAATGTAGCACATACACTGACAGCTGCGCAGAGCCCGCTGTGCGCGGAAGTGCGTCCACTCCACTTTGGGCCAACCACCAAGGCGACCGAGGCGCCCACCCTGATCGGCCGAGCTGAGCGCCCGCTGATTACGGCTGCCATGGGTCGAAAAGGTCGATCCCAGTGTCCTTGAAGTCGCTGGTATTGCGCGTGGCGAGCGTAGACTCGAGCTTGCGGCAGATCGCTGCTATCTGCGCGTCGGCGACGCTAATGGGCCGACCGACCGTCTCGCGATCGCTGAGGAGATCTGCGTAGTGAGTGGCGGCCGCCGCGTCGAACGGCTCGACGCGACCCTCGAAGTCTTCCTCGATGAGCCCACGAATCGCCTCGCTCAGCTGCTCCTTGCGTCGCCCCACCGGCAAACGAGCAACCCCGTAGAGCAACTCGGCTGCGGTGATCGCGGTGGTCGCGACCACCGCGGTGTCGAGTGAGTCCAGCCATTTCGTGACTCCCTCGTCGGGCTGGGGCCGGATGAGCTCGGAGAGGACGTTCGTGTCGAGCAGGATCACGCCCGCAAACTCGCCGCCCGCGGCATCTCACTCCGGCGGGGCAGATCGAGCTCCACGCCACCAACCGCCGCGAATCGGGCATGGATGCGACTGCCGAGACCGCCCGACGCCTGCCGGGCAGGCAGCGCCTCTTCGAGCATGGCTCGCACCTCGGCCTCCATCGAACGCCCGTGACGCGCCGCGCTCATGCGCAGCCTGGCCTTGGTCTCATCATCGAGTCCTCGAATTGTCAGCGTCGCCATCAGCACCCTTCGATCTGCTGTCATTGCTCTCAATGCAGGCAGTATAGGAGCCCTCAGGTCGATGCCGCGCCGGGCGCACAGACGCAAGCCCACCTTCACCGGATACCCTCCCACCTCATGCAAGCCACCCCCTGCCGCCTGGACGGCCTGACTCTGATCGAACCAGCCGTGCACGGCGACGAGCGGGGGTTCTTCAGCGAGACCTACCGCCGCTCCTGGCACGCGTCCGCGGGCATCCCCGCCGCGGAGGAGTTCATCCAGGACAACCACTCGCGCTCGTCCTACGGCGTCGTGCGCGGCATGCACTTCCACATCGGCCCGGGAGTCGCCAAGCTCGTGCGCTGCGCGCGCGGGCGGATCCTCGACGTCGCCGTGGACCTGCGCCGCGGCTCGCCCACCTACGGGGAGTGGGAGGGCGTCGAGCTCGACGGCGAGTCCCTGCGCGAGCTGTATGTGCCCGTCGGCTTCGCCCACGGGTTCTGCGTGCTCAGTGACGTAGCGGACGTGCTCTACAAGCAGAGCGCCTACTACGACCCCGCGGTCGAGCGAGGCATCGCCTGGGACGACCCCGACGTCGGCGTGCGGTGGCCGCTGCCCAGCGCGGAGCTGATCGTCTCCGAGCGCGACTCCGCCGCGCCGCGCCTGAGCGACCTCGCCGAGGAGCTGCCGTTCGTCTACGGCGGCGCTGGCGCTTGAGCGTGGCGGCTCCGCCGTCGCCATCATCGACGCCACGGTCATACATGGCGGCGAGGAGAGCATGACCCCAGCGACGTCGACAACCGCATTGACGGTGCCACCACCATGCCCACCGCGATAGTCACCGGCTCGGGCGGGCTGATCGGCTCGGAGTCGGTCTCGCGGTTCGTGGCGCTCGGCTACGACGTGATCGGCGTCGAGAACGACATGCGCGCGTCGTTCTTCGGGCCGGACGCCTCCACCTCGCGCATGACCGCCTCGCTGCTCGCGCGCCACCCCGACGCGTTCAGGACGCTCGAGCTCGACGTTCGCGATCGCGCCGGGATCGAGCGCCTGTTCGCCGAGCACGCCCGCGAGCTCGAGCTCGTGATCCACACCGCCGCCCAGCCATCTCACGACTGGGCCGCCTCGGACCCCCACACCGACTTCGCCGTCAACGCGCTCGGCACGCTCAACCTGCTGGAGGCCGCGCGCACCCACGCCCCGGGTGCGACGTTCGTGTTCTGCTCCACCAACAAGGTCTACGGCGACCTGCCCAACCAGCTGCCGCTGATCGAGCTCCCCCAGCGCCTTGAGCTTCCAGAGGATCACCCCTACCACGAGGGCATCGACTGCTCGATGTCGATCGACCGCTGCACCCATTCGCTGTTCGGCGTCTCCAAGACCGCCGCCGACCTGCTCGTGCAGGAGTACGGCCGCTACTTTCACATGCCCACCGTCTGCTTCCGCGCCGGCTGCCTCACGGGCCCCAATCACGCGGGCGCGCGCCTGCACGGGTTCCTGTCCTACCTGATGCGCTGCACCGTCACCGGCCAGCCCTACACCGTGCTCGGCTACTCCGGCAAGCAGGTGCGCGACAACATCCACTCGGCCGACCTCATCGCCGCGTTCGAGGCCTTCCATCGCGCTCCCCGCGCCGGTGGCGCGGTCTACAACATCGGCGGCGGCCGCGCCAGCAACTGCTCGATGCTCGAGGCGATCGACCTGTGTGAGCGCATCGCCGGGCGCGAGCTCGACTGGACGCTCGACGAGCATCCGCGGATCGGCGACCACCGCTGGTGGATCAGCGACCTGCGGCCGTTCACCCGCGACTACCCCGACTGGACGCTCACGCGCGGGCTGGAGGACGTCCTGCGCGAGGTTCACGAGGTCAACGCGGAGCGCTGGCTCGCGGGAGCGTGACACGGCGGGCACACGCCGGAGCTCAACCCTGCCAGTCCCGGCGGCGCAACTCGCACTCCTTCCCGCCCGCAACCGCGACGGCGGCTGCCGCCCCCAGACCGACGTCGAGCGCTGCCGTCCACAGCCCCACGGGAGCGCGCTCGTCCGCGACAGGCATCGCGGCAAGTCCCGTTCCCAGGCACTTGGCCGTCGCCTCGCGCAGCGTCCACGCGCGCAGGAACTCGGCCGTGCGCTCCTCCTCGCCGAGTCCCTGCAGCCGCCGCAGCTGCTCCGGCCCGAGCACGCGCGCGGCGATCGCCAGCCCGTCGACCGCGCCGCGAGGAGGGTCGCGGGCGACCTCGACGTCCACACCCACCTCGCGTCCGGCGGTCACGGCCACGAGCGCGAGCTCGCCCGAATGGGACAGGTTGAAGCGCAGGTCCAGCGCGTGTCCCATGCCGCCCTGCAGCGCGGGCTTGCCGTGCCGTCCCAGCTCGAACCGCAGCTCGCGCGGATCGGCGTTCAGGCAGCGCCCGAGCAGCGCGCGCAGGACTCCCCGCGAGCGCGCCCACAGCACGCGGTTGCGCTCGTGCACGATCCGCGCGGCGCGCGCCCGCTCCCGCGCGTCGAGCAGAGCCATGAGCCCGTCGTCCGCTGCCCGGCTCAGGTCCACGCGCCACACGTCGACCACGCCCGGGATCGCGCACGCGCGCCCGTGATGGCGCGCGCTTGGCAAACTAACCGCCATGCGTCGAACCCTAGAGGGCCTGCGCGAGCGCACCAACGGCTGCACCGTGACGCCGGCCCAGTACGTGATCCTGGCCTACGCCGCGCTGGTGGCGCTCACGCTGATCGTGCTCACCGGCGCGGCCGTGCGGCTGACCGGCTCGGGCCTGGGCTGCCCCACGTGGCCGAAGTGCTACGGCAACGTCTACCCGCCGCTGAACACCCACGCGGTGATCGAGTTCTCCAACCGCCTGCTGACCGTGCCCGTGTCGATCGCGGCCGGTCTCGCCTGGCTGGGCGCGCTGCGCCGCCGTCCCTACCGGCGCGACCTCGTGTGGCTGGGCGCGACGCTGCCGCTGGGGGTGATCGGCCAGGCCGTGCTCGGCGGCTTCACGGTGCGCGGGGCGCTCGACTATGGCTGGGTGATGGGCCACTTCGCGCTGTCGATGCTGATTCTCGCGGCCGCCGTCGCGCTCGTGTGGCGAGCCACGCACGAGCCGGATGACGAGCCCTCGTCGCCGGACGCCGCCCGCGAGCCGGTGGACGCGACGCTCGTGTGGTCGGTTCGCGCGCTCGTCGCTCTCGGCGCGCTGACGATCTTCGCGGGGACCGCCGCGACCGCCGCCGGGCCCCACGCGGGAGGCTCGCCCGGTCAGAAGATCAACCGCTTGGACGTCGACGGGCGCGGGACGATGGACTTCGTCATCCACCGTCATGGCGAGATCGCGCTCGTGTTCGGGCTGGCCTCGCTCGCCGTGTGGTGGCTGGCGCGCCGGCGGGAGGCCGATCCGACCTTGCGGCGGGCGCTCACGGCGCTGTGCGTGCTGATCGCGCTGCAGGGCGTCGTCGGTCTCGACCAGTACGAGACGCACCTCCCGACCGAGCTCGTGTGGGTGCACGTCGGGCTGGCCTCGCTTACGTGGATCGCGACCTTGTGGGCGGCCTGCGCCGCCGGCCCGGCCGCCACGTCGGAGGAGCCCGCGCAGGAGCGCCACGTGGCTCCGCGCGCGCGGATCTCGGCCTGAAACGGCTAGCGGAAGCCCTGCGCGTGCCGCCGGGCGCGGGAGTGCCACACGCCCGCGGGCACCGTGTTTTCGGCCCGAGCGACGTCGCATCCGGACAGAATGGCCTCTCAGAGGGAGCTCAAACCCGGAAATTAGGGGTTCTATCGAGACCAAATCCAACAGTTGAGCGTGTCGTCGTCCTGTCCAGCGGTTAGCCTGCTCACAGCAACGACACCCGAGAAGGGAGTGCCATGACCAAGAACGAGCTAGCCGACAAGGTCGCGGGGAAGACCGGAATGGCCGCGAGCCACGCGCGCGAGGCCCTGGAGGCCGCGATCGATGCGGTAACCGACGAGCTGGCCGCCGGGGGTGAGGTCGCGCTGGCCGGCTTCGGCAAGTTCAGCGTCAGCCACCGCGCTGCTCGCCAGGGACGCAACCCGTCCACCGGCGAGACGATCAACATCGCCGCCAGCAAGGCGGCGAAGTTCTCCGCGGCGAGCGCACTGAAGAAGCGCCTGAACCCGTAGGGCTCGCGTCACGATAGGTGGTGGGTTGAGGTGGTCGGACCGTGGATGGCAGACGTCGCACACGAGCGCAGACGTGCTGGTGGCACGGCGAGCATCGTGGGTGGCGTATGACGCCGCGGAACGGCCGCGTCAATCCCGGCAGATATCGGGGCGCGGGCCTCTAGGAGCAGTATGGATAGTGAGCGACGCGGGGCGCGTCGCGAGGCCCGTCGCAGGGAACTGGCGCGCCGCCGCCGTCGCACACTCGCCGGTCTGAGCCTGCTGCTCGTGGCTGGTGCGGTGGTGGCGGTGGCGCTCCTGAGCGGCGGAGGGGGCTCCTCGCCGCCCACGCATCGGGTCGCTGGCTCGCCAGAGGACACCCACGGATCGTCCTCGCGAGCGGGCGCCGCTCACAGCACCGTGACGGGTGCTGCCACCGGCAGACCCGGAACCGAACGCGTGCCGATCCTGATGTATCACGTGATCAACCCGCCGCCGCAGGGCGCGCCGTTTCCCGGGTTGTATGTGCAACCGAGCGAGTTCGCCGCGCAGATGCAGGCGCTCGCGAACGCCGGCTACCATGCGATCACCCAGGATCAGATGTGGGCCTACTGGAAGCGCGGCGTTATGCCGTTTCCGGATGGGAAGAAGCCGATCGTCGTGAGCTTCGACAACGGCTACCAGTCGCAGTACACTAACGCCCTGCCCGTGCTGCGCCGGCTGGGCTGGGTCGGCAACGAGAACATCCAGCTGACCGGCCTGCCCCCGTCACAGGGCGGGCTCTCGCAAGCCCAGATCAAAGGTATGGTCGCCGCCGGCTGGGAGCTCGACACGCAGGGCATCAGCCACGCCGACCTGATCACGCTGAGCGCGACCCAGCTCGCCGAACAGGTCGCCGGCTCGCGCAAGACGATCCAGCAGCGCTACGGCGTTCCGGTGAACTGGTTCTGCTATCCCTCCGGCCATTACGACGCGACCGTGATCGCGGCCGTCAAGTCCGCCGGCTACACCGGCTCGACCACAGTCGTCCCCGGCTGGGCGAGCCCCGAAAGCGACCCCTACCGCCTGCCGCGCCTGCGCGTGCTGGGCGGCACCAGCCCCGAATCGCTGCTCAGCGAGTTGGCGGCAATACGCAATGATTCTGCGCCGCCGCCTTCTTACTCGGGCTGATCAGCCACAACCCGTGTTATTACCGCAGCTGCTACAGGTGTAACAGCTGCCCGTGCGCTGCATCATGCCCCCGCACTGGCTGCACGCGGGTCCGAGGTCGAGGCCCTGCATGCGGGCGGGGACGACCGGCGGGGTGTCGGTCAGCGCCGCCGCGGCGGGGACGCCTGCTCCACCGTTACCGGCTGAGGATGCCGGCTCCGCGGGGTCGTTGGCGCTTGGGCCGGCGGTGTCGGAGGCGAGGGCCGACTGGGCGGCCTCCTGGGCGGACTTGCGGGCGCGGACCTCCTGCGTGAGGATGCCCAGGTCCTCCTGGACGTCGACGTCGAGGAAGCGCGAGGCGAGCCAGCGCATGATGTAGTCGGGCATCGACTTGGCGAATGGGATCTCGGGGTTGCCCGTGATGCCCTCGGGCTCGAAGCGCATGTAGCTGAACTTGCGCACGAGCGTCTCGAGCGGCACGCCGTACTGCAGCGCGATCGAGATGGCGGTTGCGAACGAGTTCATCATCCCCCGCAGCGTCGAGCCCTCCTTGCCGATGTCGGTCAGGAAGATCTCTCCCACGGAGCCATCCTCGTACTTGCCGGCGGTGATGTAGCCCTCGTGGCCGCCGATGGAGAACTTGTGGGTGATCGACTCGCGCTCGCGCGGCATGCGCTTGCGGCGGGGGCCGACCTCGGCCAAGGCCTTGCTCACGGCCTCCTCGACGAGCTGATCGACGTCGACCGGCGCGGGCGCGTCCTTTTGCGCGTCGGTGCGCAGCGCCTGGGCGGTCTTGGAGCCGTCGCGGTAGATCGCCAGCGCCTTGATGCCGAGGCGCCACGCCTGGGTGTAGGCGTCGGCGATGTCCTCGACGGTGGACTCCTGCGGGAGGTTGACGGTCTTGGAGATCGCGCCGCTGATGAACGGCTGCACGGCGCCCATCATCTGGATGTGGCCCATGTGCGAGATCGCGCGCTCGCCGACGGCGACGTCGAACACGGGCAAGTGCTCGGCGGCAAGGCCGGGGGCGCCGATGATCGTGCCGTGCTCGGCCAGGTGCGCCTCGATCTGCTCGATCTGCTGCTCGGAGTAGCCGAGCGTCTGCAGGGCGAGCGGGACGGTGCGGTTGACGATCGTCATCTGCCCGCCGCCGACGAGCTCCTTGAACTTCACGAGCGAGAAGTCGGGCTCGACGCCGGTCGTGTCGCAGTCCATCAGGAAGCTGATCGTGCCGGTCGGCGCGAGCACGGTCGCCTGGGCGTTGCGGTAGCCATTGCGCTCGCCCAGCTCCACCGCCTCGTCCCACGCCTGCCGCGCGGCCGCGAGCAGCTCGGTGTCCGCGCAGATCTCGTCGTCGATGGCGTGTGCCGCGTCGCGGTGCATCTCCATCACGCGGTTGTGCTCAGTGCGGTTCTCGGAGTAGCGCTCGTAGGGCCCGAGCGCGCCTGCGACGCGTGCGGACTCGCGGTAGGCGCGACCGGTCATCAGCGCGGTGACCGCCGCGGCCGTGCCGCGCCCTGAGTCGGAGTCATAGGGCATGCCGTTGCTCATCAGGTAGGCGCCGAGGTTGGCGTAGCCCAGGCCGAGCTGGCGGAACGCGCGGGCGTTCGCGCCGATCTCCTCGGTGGGGTAGCTGGAGGGCGAGACGACGATCTCCTGCGCGAGCAGCATGACGTCGACGGCGTGCTCGAAGGAGGCGACGTCGAGGGTGCCGTCGGCGCGGCGGAACTTCATCAGGTTCAGCGAGGCGAGGTTGCAGGCGGAGTCGTCGACGTGCATGTACTCGCTGCACGGGTTCGACGCGTTGATGCGGCCCGAGACGGGGCAGGTGTGCCAGCGGTTGATCGTCGTGTCGTACTGCACGCCCGGGTCCGCGCAGCGGTGGGCGGCCTCGGCGATCTCGCGCATCAGCTCGCGCGCGGGGATCGGCTCGCCGACGGGCTCGCCGGTGACGCGGGAGGTGAGATGCCACTCGCGGTCCTCCTGCACGGCCCGCATGAACTCGTCGGTGACGCGCACCGAGTTGTTGGCGTTCTGGTACTGGATCGACTTGAAGCCGTCGCCGTCGATCGACATGTCAAAGCCCGCATCACGCAGCGCCTGTGCCTTGTCCTCCTCGCGGGCCTTGCACCAGATGAACTCGCGGACGTCGGGGTGATCGACGTCGAGCACGACCATCTTCGCCGCGCGGCGGGTCTTGCCGCCGGACTTGATCGTGCCGGCCCAGGAGTCGGCGCCGCGCATGAAGGAGACCGGCCCGGAGGCGGTGCCGCCCTTGGCGAGGTGCTCCATCGAGCCGCGGATGTTCGACAGGTTGATGCCCGAGCCCGAGCCGCCGCGGAAGATCATGCCCTCCTTGGTGTTCCAGTCGAGGATCGACTCCATCGTGTCCTGCACGGAGAGGATGAAGCAGGCGGAGCACTGCGGGGACTCCTCGAAGCCGACGTTGAACCACACGGGTGAGTTGAAGGCGGCCATCTGGTGGAGCAGGATGTGGGTCAGCTCGGCCTCGAAGGCGTCGCCGTCGGACTCGGTGGCGAAGTAGCCGCGCTCGCGCCCCCAGCCGGCGATCGTGCCGGCGACGCGGCTGATCATCTGCTTGACCGAGTGCTCCCTCGCGGGAGTGTCGAGCTGTCCGCGGAAGTACTTCTGGGTGACGATGTTCGTCGCATTTTGCGACCAAGTGATGGGGAACTCGACGTCGGTCTGCTCGAACGCGACGCGGTCGCCGTGGCCGATGCGCGCATCGCGATGCGAGTCCCACTCGACGGTGTCGAAAGGATGCGTGTCCGGCGAAGTGAAGAACCGCTCGATCGACAGCGCGGCGCCGGGGGCCGACTGCTCGGTTGCGGTGGGGTGCGTGGTGGTGTCCATCGGCCTGCTCCTTGTCTGCTGGGGCCGAGCATCATCTCCCCCGAGCCGGACGGAAAGACAGGAGCGGGACCTCTTATTTTAGAAGGCCCGCGGACCCTCGCCGGGCTATCGCCCGAGGCGTGCCCAGTCGGTGAATTCCGCCCATGTGGCGGACGTGCGGAAGCCCGCCTCGGCCATTGCGTGGCGCATCGAGACGAGCCAGTGCGGTTCATACGCGCGGGAGCGCGCAAACGCCCAGGCGGCGCACGCGAGCAGCAGCAGCGCGGCGATTGCGGCGAGCACGATGGCCTCCGTCGACACGTGTCCCGAACTGCTCGAATGCGCGCGCGTGCGAACGCGCGCGTTTGGAGTCGCCCGGTTGAGAGGATTGACGGCCGATGCGCCTGCAGTGCTCAGTGTCGTGGTGGTGGGAGTCGTCGCGGTGGCGGTCGTGGTCGCGGGGGTCGTGCTCGTGTGTGCTGTGGTGGTCGCGGTCGTCGCGGCCAGGGCCGGCGCGGGCAGCACGAGCGCGAGCGCAAGCGTCGTTGCGAGGAGGGACGAACGAGACACTGCGAAGCTCATAGCAGGTCCTCGATCGCGAACAGGGCGTCGGCGAGGACGCGGGTGGGGGGCTGGGAGGCGTCGAGGACGCGGAAGCGCTCGGGCTCGGCCAGGGCGAGCTCGTCGTAGGCGGCGGCGATGCGCGCGAAGAAGTCCTCGTCCTCGCGCTCCAGGCGGTCGGGGGTGGAGTCGCGAGTGCTCTGGCGGGCGCGACCGTCGGCGGGGGCGATGCGCAACAGCAGCGTGCGGTCGGGGACGAGGGAGTCGGTGGCGAGGAGGTTGATCGCGCGGACGGGCTCGACCCCGAGCTCGCGCCCACCGCCCTGGTAGGCGAGGGAGGAGTCGACGAAGCGGTCGAGCAGCACGAGGACGCCGGCGTCGAGCGCGGGGCGCAGGCGCTCGTGCACGAGCTGCGCGCGGGCGGCCGCGTAGAGCAGGGCCTCGGCCCGCGGGTCGACCGCGAGGGTGGGGTCTGTCACCAGCTCGCGGATGCGCTCGGAGAGGGCCACGCCTCCGGGCTCGCGCAGGAGCTCGACGCGGACGCCGCGTTCGCCGAGGGCGGCGTGCAGGCCGAGCGCGAGCGTCGACTTGCCGGCGCCGTCGATGCCCTCGATCGTGATCAAACGGCCGCCGGCCACGAGAAGGGACGGTAGCGGCTCGGTGGGACCTCGTGCGGGTCCGGGCTCTGTGCGGCCACGTGCGCGTCGGCGGTATGACGGTGGCGCCCGAGGGTCGCCTACGATGAACGGGTGAGCCTCTCCGACGTGGACGCGGCGCTGCCCGGGATCGAGGCGCATCCGCACGCCCGTGCCGTCCTGGGGTCCGGGCTGCCACCGGGGGGCAGGCCCTCGCACGCGTATCTGCTGCACGGCCCGGCGGGGACGGGCAAGCGGAAGATCGCACGGGCGCTGGCCGGCGCGCTGCTGGCCGACGGGGCCGGCGACGAGGCGACGGCGCGCGCGGTGACCGCGCGGGTGCAGCGGGGCACGCACCCGGACCTGACGTGGGTGAGGCCGAGCGGCGCGGCGGAGATGCTCGTCAGCGACGTCGACGAGCCGGTGGTGGCCGCCGCCACGCGAACGCCGTTCGAGGCGCAGCGGCGGGTGTTCGTGATCGAGGCGGTGGAGACGCTGAACGAGCAGGCGGCGAACCGGCTGCTCAAGACGCTGGAGGAGCCGCCGGCGTATGCGCACCTGCTGCTGGTGAGCGACCGCAAGGAGGAAGTGCTGGCGACGATCGTCTCACGCTGCGTGCACGTGCGGTTCGACGCGCTCGCGGCGCAGGAGATCGCCGAGGGACTGCTCGCGGAGGGGCATGCGGACGAGGAGGGCGCGCGGGCGTGCGCGCGGCTGGCGCTGGGCGACGCTGGGCGGGCGCGGGTGCTCGCGAGCGAGGAGGGCCGGGCATTGAGGGAGGCCTCCGAGGGGTACGTGCGCTCGGCGCTGGCGGGCGAGACGGGCAGGCGCAAGTGGGTGGACCTGCTGGCGGCCGCCGCGGCGGCGGGAGCGAGCGCGGGCGAGCAGGTGGACGAGCGGCTGGCGCAGGAGCTCGACATGACTCCCGGCAAGGAGCGCAAAAAACTGGAAAGGGAGGCGCAGGAGGGGCGCAGGCGGGTCGAGCGCAGGGCGCGCGCGCGGGCCCTGGATCGGGGACTGCGGCTGGCGGAGCTGTGGCTGCGCGACATGATGTGCTTGCGCGAGGGAGCGAGGGAGCTGGTGTATGCGGTGGACAGGCTCGCCGAGCTGGAAGCGGACGCGAAGGCGCATGCTGGGGGAGCGGCGCGCAGAGGGGTGGAGCTGGTGCGCGAGACGCGAGCGCGGATCGGGTTGAACGTGGGTGAGGAGCTGGCGCTCGAAGCGCTGGCCTACCGGCTGCAGGCGCTCGATGGCCGGCGCGGATCCTTTGTCCTCGGTCTCTCGCGTACGTAGTACGCCACGCTCCCTGCGTCCGCGGCCCGCTTGGCCCTCGAACGCCTGAACGCCTTACGATTTTTTGGGCGATCGAGCGAGGCGGCCGCAGCGGTGTGGGGGACGCCCACCTGATTCGGACGGTGCTCAGCCGGCGAGTGGTCCCAGGTTCGGTACGAGACCGTAGGTCGCGAAGGCGAGGAAGCGCGAGAACAGGCGGTTGTCCGGGCCGTGGAAGTCCGAGGAGCCCGTGCTGAGCAGGTCGAGCTCGGCGCAGCGGGCCGCCAGCAGCTCGGTCTGGGGCCGGGTGTGGGTTACGTAGAAGGCCTCCACCCCGTCGATTCCAAGCAGGCGGAAGCGATCGATCGTCGCCAGGGCTTCGTCTGCGTCGGAGACGTCCCAGAAGGGGTGCGCCCACACGGCCACGCCGCCGGCGGCGTGGATTGCGGCGATCGCCTCGGCGACGGTGGGGGTCTCGCGCAGGCGGAAGGCGGGGCGACCCTCGATCAGATAGCCGCGGATCAAGGAGCCGACGTCGTCGATCCCCTCCTCGCGCAGGCGGGCGGCGTTGGCGGGCGCGCAGAGGACGGCTTGCGCCAGATGGGGGCGCCCGATCGGCTGCCCGGCGCCGACGCGCGCGGAGATCGCGGCGTCGTCTAGCTCCAGGCCCTGCCCGCGCAGCGCGTCGGCCATGCGCAGGGTGCGCCGCTCGCGGTCGGCCAGGAAGTCGGCGAGGGTCGCGGCGAAGGCGGGGTCTGAGTGGTCGATCAGGTAGCCGAGGACGTGCAGTTCGCGCGCGGCGCCGGGGGCGCCCTGCGCAGCGGGGTCGTCGATCGAGGAGATCTCCACGGAGGGGACGACGCGTACGCCCAGACGCTCGCCCGCCGCCAGAGCCTCGGAGACCCCGGAGACCGTGTCGTGGTCGGAGAGCGCCAGGAGCTCGACACCGGCATCGGCTGCGCGAGCCACGACCTCGGCGGCTGCAAGCGCGCCGTCGGAATGGGTCGAGTGGGATTGCAGGTCAAAGGCGAGCGCCACGGGGCGGCGAAGCCTACGCGATCGCGAAGCTCAGCCGAGCGGGGCTCCGCTGGCGCCATCGTGTAAGCAGACGACGCCGTTGGGCACGGAAAGCAGCCTGGAGACATGCCGGCCGCAGGCCTCGCGCAGGAAGCGCACCGCCGCGTGGTAGCGGCGCGCCTTGGAGGGCAGCGCCTCCTCCGCGTCCGGTGCGGCGTCCTGCAGCGCGGCGAAGGCCGCGTCGGTCTCGGTGGCGTGCCGGGCGGCTTCCAGCCAGGTGACCTCGAGGTAGGCCAGCGCGGCGCCGAGCTGCTCCTCCGGGAGCTCGTCGGGAGCCTCCAGCTGGCGCAGGACGGGGACGACCTCGCGGCTCAGCCAGCGCTGCTCCGCGTACGCGCGCAGCAGCAGACACACGTCGGAAGGGGGGGATTGGTCGGGATGGTGGGGCATACGAGGCATCCGTGCTCTCGGGGAGTTCGTCTGGTCAGGGCTTCGACCGGAGCGGGCGGGGGCTTTAGAAGTAGGGCGAACTCTCCACGCCTCTCCGGGTTTGTGAGGCACAAACGTCGCGCTGTTTGCGGGAAAGGGATCGTCTAAGGGCTAGAACGATCGGCCAGGGGGCGAGTCCTAAGGAACGAATCGGGTAGGGCCGATGTAGGAGGGGAGGGAGCAACAGCAACGAGATGCAGATCATCCACGCAATCGTCCGCGATCCGAGCACCCGCGCGCCGGGGCAGCACACCCGCGCGATCGTCACGCGGCTGCGGCTGCGCACGCTCGTCGCGCTGGGGGTGCTCGCCGTTGCGACCGCTCTGCTGGGGCGGATGTTCGGACTGCGCGACGTCAGGTTCCTGGGCTCGGAGGTCGGGCTGCTGGTGGCGATGTTCGTGGTGCTGCGCTACGTGATGCCGCTCGTCGACCGCCACGACCGCGGCGCCAAGGGCGAGGAGCAGGTCGGCAGCCTGCTGGACGGGCTGGAGGGCAGGGGCTGGCATGCGATCCACGACGCGAGCCTCGGGCAGGGAAACGTCGACCACATCCTGATCGGGCCGGCGGGAGTGTTCACCGTCGAGACCAAGAGCCATCCCGGGCCCGTGCGCGTCGCGCGCATCCACGGCGCGACGATCGCCCAGGCTCAGGCCCAGCAGCGCGCGATCGCGCGCGTGACGGGCGTGGAGGTCGAGCCGCTGATCGTCTACAGCCGCGCCTGGGTGGACCGGCCGCTGGCGCGGCGCAAGGGCGTGCGGGTGCTGCCGGCGAGGATGCTCGCGGGGTACCTGGACCGGCGCCGGGCGAGCATGTCGCCCGAGCAGGTGGAGCAGGCGCAGGCGCGCGTGGCGGACGCCCTGCGCGAGCATCGCGGGCGCGGCGCGCACCGCCGCCCCGTGGCGGGATAGCGAGCCCCGTAACATGAGGGCAGGCACGAGGGCGCCGATGGTCGCGCCCGCGGACCTTGCACCTATGGCTACGATCGAAAGCGCAAACCCGATACGGCTCCCCGAGCCCACGCCCGAGCGGCTGCCGCCGGGACCCAGGATGGGGCCGGTCGCCCAGACGCTCGTCTGGGCGCTCGCGCCGACCGCGTTGATGGACCACTGCTTCGCCCGGCGCGGCGAGGCGTTCACGCTGACGTTCTCCCCGAGCGGGCGCCAGCTCGTGATGATCAGCGACCCCGCCGCCGTCAAGACGCTCTTGACCGCCCCGCCGGAGGTCGCGCCCTCGGCCGCCGGCGACACGCCGATCGCCTCCGTGCTGGGGCCGCGCTCGGTGATCACGCTCACCGGGCCCGAGCACATGCGCCAGCGCAAGCTGCTCTTGCCGCCGTTTCACGGTGAGCGCATGCGCGCCTACGAGGAGACGATCGTGCAGGCGACCGCGCGCGACATGGCGAGCTGGCCGCTGGGCCGGCCGATGCGCCTGGGCAGGCACACCCGCAACATCACCCTCGAGGTGATCCTGCGCGCCGTCTTCGGCGTCGAGGCCGAGCGCATGGGCGGACTGAAAGGGGCGATCGGCGAGCTGGCCGAACCGACGCGGACGTTCGCGATGCTGCGCTTCGCGCTGAGCAAGCCCAGCAAAGACCGCCCGCCGGGAGAGCTCGGCAAGGCCCTGGACCGGCTCGACGCCCTGATCTACGCCGAGATCGCCCGCCGACGCGCACAGGCCGACCTGGCCGAGCGCGAGGACATCCTGTCGCTGCTGCTGCAGGCGCGCGACGAGGACGGCCAGGCGATGACCGATGGCGAGCTGCGCGACGAGCTCGTCTCGCTGCTGCTCGCCGGCCACGAGACGACCTCGACGGCGACCGCCTGGGCGATCGAGCGGCTCGTGCGCCACCCCCACGCCCTCGCGCGACTCCTCGCCGAGATCGACGCGGGCGCCGAGGACGACTACATGCAGGCCGTCATCCACGAGACGCTGCGCACCCGCCCCGTCGTCCCCGGCGTCGTGCGCCTCCTGACCGAGCCGCTCACCGTCGGCGACCACGAGCTGCCCGCCGGCACGCGCGTGGTCGCGTCGATCTACCTCACCAACCGCAACCCGCGCGTGTACGAGAACCCGAAGGAGTTCCGCCCCGAGCGCTTCCTGCACACGCCCCCCGACACGTTCGCCTGGATCCCCTTCGGCGGCGGCATCCGCCGCTGCATCGGCGCGTCCTTTGCGATGCTCGAGATGAAGACGATGCTGCGCACGATGCTCGCCGAGCTGCACCCGAGCGTGCCGCGGCGCAGCGTCTGGCGGCGCGGTGAGTGGAACCGGCGGCGGGCAATCACGCTCGTGCCGGCCGCGGGGGCGCGCGTGGTGTGGACGCGGCGCGGCGGGTGACGCTCCGTCAGGCCCAAGAGCTATACTGCAGGTTGCAACTTATAGTATAGTTAGATCGAGATGGATGTCGTCGGCGTGCGCAAGCACCGCTGCGTGCTGGTCGGATCGTGCAAGTGGCGGCGCGTCGCCGGCCTCGCCGGCCTCGACGTCCTGCGCGACCTGTACGCCAAGCAGGAGCAGTTACGGCGGGTTGACGGGAGCTGTTCAGTTCGGGCGTGACCGCGGTGGGTGGTGTTATTGCGGTGGTGGTGGTTCCTGCTACGCAACCGCTTCGTATGGCTACAAGCGGCTTGTGGCTTGCCGGCGATTCGTTCTTCTGAGTTAGGGGTCTTGACGATGTTGATGGCCGGTCGTGCCGACCGGCTACGGGGACAAGCGGCAATCGCGGTCGGGCCTACGCGTCGAGTGTCCGGGCTGCGTCTATCCGTGGGGATGAGACCGGTGTTGAAAGCGCTGCGTTTTGCGCGCGCGATCGACCGCGGACACTTGCCGCTCGACTCGCCGTTTGGCCAGGTCTCGACACCCCTAAACCCGCCCCGAGAATCCCCTCCGAAGCGGTGAGTAACTTCTTTGGGATGGACTCTCCCGAGACACTGCTGCGCCGTTTCGGGCTCGACGCCTTCCGGCCCGGGCAGCGCGAGGCCGTCGCCGCCGCGCTCGCGGGGCGCGACTCGCTCGTCGTGATGCCCACCGGCGGCGGCAAGTCGCTCTGCTACCAGCTGCCCGCGCTCGCCGGCGACGGTCTGGTGGTCGTCGTCAGCCCGCTGATCGCGCTGATGGCCGACCAGCTGCGCCGCCTGCACGACGCCGGCGTGCCCGCATCAATGCTCGCATCCGGCATGGCCGACGGGCACAACGCCGCCGCGCTGCGCTCCATCGCCTCCGGCGAGACGCGGCTCGTGCTCGCCGCCCCCGAGCGCTTCGCCTCCGTCGCCTTCCGCAACGCCCTCGCGCAGCGATCCGTCTCCCTGTTCGTCGTCGACGAGGCTCACTGCGTCACCGAGTGGGGCCACGACTTTCGCCCCGACTACCTGCGCCTGCACGACGCCATCGCCGCGCTCGGGCGCCCCCCCGTGATGGCCGCCACCGCCACCGCCACCCCGCGCGTCGCCCAGGAGATCGCCGCGCGCCTGGGCCTGCGCGAGCCCGTGTCCGTGCGCGCCGGCTTCGATCGCCCCAACCTCGCCTTCGACGTCGTCTCGCTGGAGGGCGCCGGCGCCGTCGCGCGCAAGCGTGCCGCCCTGCTGCACGTCCTCGCCGACCCCTCCGCGCGCCCCGCGATCGTCTACTGCGGCACCCGCCGCGACACCGACGCCGTCGCCGAGCTGATCTCCGGCGCCGGCATCCGCGCCGTCGCCTACCACGCCGGCATGTCCCCCGACGCACGGCGCTCCAGCCAGGAGGCCTTCATGAGCGACGCCGCCGAGGTCGTCGTCGCCACGAACGCCTTCGGCATGGGCGTCGACAAGGCCGACGTGCGCACCGTCGCCCACTGGGCGCTGCCCACGAGCCTCGAGGCCTACTACCAGGAGGCCGGTCGCGGCGGGCGCGACGGTGAGCCCGCGCGCGCGCTCCTGCTCGCCGCGCGCATGGACCTCGGCCGGCTGATCCGCTTCATCAACCAGCGCACCACCACCGTCGCCGACGTCAAGAGCTACGTCGCCTCGCTGCGCCGGCGTACCGACGAGGAGGGCGTCGCCACGATCGGCCACGGCGAGCTGGGCGAGCGCGACCGCATGCTGCTGTCGATCGCCGAGCGCGCCGGCGCCGTGCAGCTGAGCCCCGGCGGCCCCAGCGGCCTGCTCGCCCATCCCACCGGCGCCGGCAGCCCGCGCCTGGCCTATGCCGCGATCCAATCCGCCAAGAACCGCGGCTGGGAGTCCTACCGCTCGATCGAGCGCTACATGTCCGGCGCCACCCTCTGCCGCCGCCGCCAGATCCTCGACCACTTCGGCGACTCCACCCCCGCCGCGCCCACCGGCCGCTGCTGCGACGTCTGCGACCCCGATCCCGCGCTCGAGCAGGCGCTGCTCGCCACGCCGGTCGCGTCCTCGCGGCGGCGATCCTCCTCGCGCGCGGGCGCCGGCGCAGCCGGGCCGATCGCCGCGCGCCATGGCGGACGGGCCGAGCATCGCGCCGCCGCCCCCGAGCTGCCCGCCGAGCCGGTGGACGAGCGCGAGTTCGAGCGCCTGCGTCAATGGCGCTACGCGCGCGCCGAGGGCAAGCCCGCCTTCACCGTCGCCGCCAACGCGGTGCTCGAGGAGATCCTGCGCCGGCGCCCGTCCAACGCCGAGGCGTTGCTTGCGATCCGCGGCATCGGTCCAGCGTTCTGCGCCAAGCACGGAGACTCCCTGCTGGAGGAGCTGGGTGAGCTGTGGGGAACGCCGTCCGGCGCGGCGACGGCGATAGCATCGGTACCCGCGCCGACGTAGCTCAGCTGGTAGAGCACCACTCTCGTAAAGTGGGGGTCCGGGGTTCGAGTCCCCGCGTCGGCTTGCTCGGGGGCGTGATGAGCTTACCTTGGTGCGAGGGAGTTGAGGTCGTGGGCCTGTGCGGCGGCGTATAGGTCATTAGGCTGACTACGGATAGCGACCACGCAGACGTTTGTGGCCCCGCTCGTAGGCATTGCGGGTTCTCTCGTCGGCGGGGTGGCGCTCGCCGAAGGCGATCATGTTCCACGCGAGGCTGCCGTCGGGCTTCTGGATCAGCTGGAACACGAATCCGTAGGGCGCGTCGGAGGCGCCCTGTCGGCCGAGCGGTACGTAGAGCTTGCGACAGCCTGGCAGCCTTGTGGCGCCCGGGCCGTCGGCCTTGCAACGCTTCCAGTCGAGCTTCGCCGTGCCGGTCTCGATCGTTTTGCGGGCGCTCTGTGCATGGGTGCGAGCTGGCGAGCGAGCGTCGTAGCGTTCGACCTCCTCTTTCCACTCGACCGAGCCGAACTCGATCGAAACCGGCGGCAGACCGCCCGCCGATCTATCCGACACCGTTAGCCCTCGTCGTCGTAGGGGACGTCGGCCGAGAGACGCTCGAAGTCCCCTGTGGAGGCGGGCTTCGTTCCCCGCTGAGCGTGCAGTTGCGCCGCGGGAGTGATCGGCGGCTCGAGCGTCACGCCACCCTCCCGATCCGGGACGACCTCATAACGGCGCCCCGCAACCTCCACGAGCTCACCGATCGTCAAATCGAGCCTCTTCGCCGCAGTCGCCATGAGCCAATGGTAGCCCCGAAGGACCGCGAACACCCAGTCCTGAGCACCTGGGGTGTTGGGGCTATGACGCGCGTTGGGCCTATCTACGGGCGGAAAACCAAGCAAAGAACGACTTCCGTCGATGCTCCACACCTTCACGTGCCGCAGCAGAGCGCCGAGCTTGCTCACCCGAACGGCGACTCGCTTCTACGGCGCGTGCCGCGCGCCACTCGATGTCGGCCGGTCGTGGTCCTTGTCGGTCTCGGCGTGTGCAGTGCCGGCCATGGCTATTTACCGGTGTTGCCGGCCTTGCTGCTCTTGGAGGGCGTCAGAACTGGCGTATCCGGCCCCCCCTCGCCCGTGCCGATGAGGATCGTGAGCAGGTCGCTGATCCGCTGCACGCGGCCAAGACGGTCGGGAAGCGGGAGGCCGGATTGGATCGTGTATTGATTGCGACGTCCGTTGCGCTCTCGCGTGATGTAGCCGCCGTCGGTGAGCTCCGTGACGATCCGGTGGGCGGCCCGTTCGGTGATCCCGACTCGCTCGCTGATCTCACGTAGAAGCACGCCTGGATCGTGGGCGATGCAGGCGAGGACCTGGGCGTGGTTCGTCAGGAACTTCCAGCGGTGCGTGGTGACCTCGGGCATAGACACAGACTAGCGTATCTAGACTTCGATTTCCTAGAAACCTCTTTCCTGGATTTAGATTTCATGCTATGTTGTTCAAGTCCGCGGTGCTCTTCAGGTCGCTGGCGCTCATGCGCACCCCCAACGAAACGAGGTCCACCGTGCCCAGCTCAGTAATGCCCCCTCCGTCCGCCGCGACCCCCGGAAACGGCGCAGCAGCTCTCGAGACCCCCGATCCTGTTGCCAATGGAGGGCCCCAGCCCTCGCCGCGCCCTCAGTCACCGCGAAGCCCGCTGCTGGCGAGACTGACCGGCCTGACGTCGATCGCCACGATCGCCGCGCTGGGCATCATGATCGTCGGAGTCATCGCCGTCGTGGGAGGCAGCTATGACAAGAAGGTCGTCCGCGACCAGCTCGTCCCGCAGAAGATCTTCTTCCCCGCTGCCAACAGCCCCGAGCTGCTGCCCGGTGTGAAGCAGTATGCGGGCCAGCAACTCACCACAGGGAGCCAGGCCAAGGCGTACGCCAACAACTTCATCAACGTCCACCTGTCCAAGATCGCCGGCGGCCAGACCTACGCACAGGTCAGCACGGCCGCTCTGGCGGCGCCAACCAACGCCAAGCTGGCCGAAGAGAAGGCCACGCTCTTCCAGGGTGAGACCCTGCGCGGCCTGCTGCTCAATGCCTGGGGATGGTCGCTGGTCGGCACCATCGCCACCCTCGCCGGATGGATGCTCATTGCGTTGGGGGCAATCCTGTTCCTGCTCCCGCTGGCCAACTGGCAGGTGAACCTGCGGCGACGTCCCACCGTGACAGCCAGTCTCTGAAGCGCACGCCCTCACGCAGCGCCGATCGCCGCTCACTGATGGGCGGCGATTGGCGCAGCCGACGCCGGAAGTTCGCTCACCGACAGCGAACAGGAGCCTGCACCCACGATCTTTCCAGTGCTCTACGAGCGCGTGCAGAAGGTTCTGAAAGCGGGTCGGGAGTTCGAGTCTCCCCGTCGGCTCTGCGTTCTACCCCGACCAAGGCGGTCCCGCTGGGTTGGCCGCATGCTCACCGCTGGTATCGCGCCACACTGCGAAGAAGTTGGTAAGGATCGGC
Organism: uncultured Solirubrobacterales bacterium; assembly: GCA_963744245.1. GTDB lineage: Bacteria > Actinomycetota > Thermoleophilia > Solirubrobacterales > Solirubrobacteraceae > Palsa-744. Next base: position 593,255 of record CAVUST010000001.1, on the reverse strand, counting down.
CGTACGGGCGCTTCTACGTCGAATGCAGTCGGGTTGCACCGATATACATGGTCCCGAGCCCGACTCGAGACCGCTCGCCTCGCTCTATCCGGACCCAGGGGGTCGAAAGCTTGAAGGTAGACCTGCCGTCGTCGCAGTCCTCGTCGATCCACGCTTCCTCGCCGGTCGCCGCGGGAGCGACCGCCTACGCCGAACCGCCGCCGCTGCTCGGCCCACGGATCAGCCGTCTGGAGGTGGTCGGCCCCGAGACCTCCTTCTCCCAGGAGGAGGTCCTCACCCTGCTGGGAATGCGCGAGGACGAGTTCGCGCAGCGCATCTTCGCTCGCTGCGGCGTGCACCGCCGGCGACTGAACTTGAGCGAGGACATGCTCGCCACGACGCTGCAGGGTCGCACGGCGACGATCGAGGACGAGCTGTTCGGCTGCGCCGTCACCGCGGTGCAGCGCCTGGAGGTCGATCCCCGCGAGATCGGCACGGTCGTGACCGCGACGCTGTACTCGCTCGGCGGACCGACGCTGGCCCACCGCCTCGTCGAGCACTTCGGGATGGCGCCCGACGTCGACAAGTATCACGTCGTCGGCGTCGGCTGCGCGAGCGCGGTGCCGCTGATGCGGCTCCTCGGCCAGTCGCTGAGTCACCATCCCGGCAAGCTCGGTCTTGTCGTAGCGGCGGAGAGCATGAGCGGCATCCTGATGGGTGCCCGCGCGGACGACGCCAAGGCGAAGATCGTCGGCTCGGCCATCTTCGGCGACGGCTGCGCCGCCGCGCTGCTCGACGGAGGCCCCGGCGTGGAGGGCCCCGAGATCCTCGCCGCCAAGGTCCACCAGATCGCCGGCACGCTCGATGCGGTCAGCCTCGAGCTGGCCCCCGAAGACAGCCGCCTGCATCTCGCCCGCGACCTCCCCGACCTCGCCGCAGCCGACCTCGGTGAGCTGGCCGACTCCTTCCTCTCCTCCGCTGGACTGGATCGTGCGGAGATCGATCATTGGATCGTCCACCCCGGCGGACGGCGCATCATCGACTGCGTGCAGGCGACGCTCTCGCTCTCCGAGGAGGACGTGGCCGTCAGTCGCGACGTGCTCGCCAATCACGGCAACATCGGCACACCCTCCATCTTCTACGTCCTGAACCAGACGATCGAGCAGAGAGCGCCATGTCACGGCGAGCGCGGGCTTGTTGTGACCGTTGGCCCCGGCATCACGATCGGCCTGATGCTGCTTCAGTGGTGAGCGCCGGCGCAGCGATCGTGCGAAGGTCATGAAGCGCAAGGGCACGAGCGCCGCGACCCTCGCGGCGCTCGCCGGAGGCACGCTCGCACTCCTGCTGAGCGCCTGTGGCTCCGGCACGCCGAGTTCGAGCACGACAGCGTCGAGCGGCACCTCGCCGCCATGCCTGCCGGGCACCCTCGAACACAGCGCCGCGCTGCCCGGCGCCGACGTCGACGTCTCGCCGGCGCCCGCGACGGACACTGCCAATCCCGGCACCCAGATCAGCTTCCTGGGCGTGGTGGCGGCGGAGATCCGCGAGGTCTCCGTCGTGGGCTCGCACAGCGGAGCCCATTCCGGCCATCTGCGCGCCTACTCCCAGGGCGACGGCGCGAGCTTCGCGCCCGACGCCCCGTTCGACGCCGGCGAGCGAGTCTCCGTCTCCGCCCTCATCGGGGCGCGCGGGCGGGAACGCCACGCCGGCTTCAGCTTCGGAGTGGACACGCCCTATCCGACCGGAGGAGTCCCGGAGTTCCACAACCCGCCGGCGGCGCCCGCCGACTATCAGAGCTTCTACACCATGCCCGGCGTCCAGGCCCCGGTCCTGACCGTCACCGTGCCCGATCGCGACCCCACGGCCGGTGACGTCCTCACCACGAGCGGGCCCGGCCCGGGTCAGTACGGGCCGCTGATCTACACTCCGGCGGGGCGACTCGTCTGGTTCGACAGGCTGTCGGGCGGTGAAGCGGCGGCCGACCTGAGCGAGCAGACATACGCAGGCCGGCGCGTCCTGACGTGGTGGAAGGGCAAGGTGCTCTCCCTGGGCTTTGGGCAGGGCGAAGACGTCGTCATGAACTCCCACTATCAGGCGGTTGCGAGGATCACCGGCGGCAACGGCCTGCACGCGGACCTGCACGACTTCCAGATCGCCCGGAACGACGTCGCCTACATCACCGCGTACAACCCGATCCGCTGCGATCTCAGGTCGATCAAGGGCGCGTCAGACGGGGCGATCCTAGACACGGCCATCCAGGCGATCGACATGCACACGGGACTCGTGCGCTGGGAATGGCACAGCCTCGACCATGTCGGCGCCTCGGAGTCCGAAGTCGAAGTCCCGGCGGACGCCACGCCCTGGGACTACTTCCACCTCAACTCGATCGATCCCGAGCCAGATGGCGACGTCCTCGTCTCAGCGCGCAGCACCTGGGCCGGGTATCAGCTGGAAGGGGGCACCGGCAAGGTCCTCTGGCGCCTGGGCGGCAACAGGAGCTCCTTCAAGATGGGGCCGGGCACGAGCATGGCGTGGCAACACGACGGCCGCGTCCTCCCGGACGGCGAGGTCACCTTCTTTGACGATGGCTCAAACCCGCCGATCCATCACCAGTCGCGCGGCCTGCGGATCACGCTCGACTTCAAGACCCATGAAGCACGCCTGGTCTCCGTCTACACGCACCGCGACCCGCCGCTGCTCGCCGCCAGCCAGGGCAACATGCAGACGCTCCCGGATCAGAACACCGTCGTGGGCTACGGCGCGGTGCCCGCGATCAGCGAGTACGCGCCGGACGGCTCGCTGCTGTTCGACGCCCACCAGCCGTTCGACATGTCCTTCTACCGAGCCTTCCGCTTCCCCTGGAGCGGTCATCCGCTGAGCCCGCCCGCGATGCTTGCCAGCCTGAACGACACGGGCGAAGAGACGCTCGTGCACGCCAGCTGGAACGGCGCGACCGACGTGTCCTCATGGCGCGTGCTCGCGGGCCAGCATCCCGGATCGCTGACGGCGCAGGCCACGATCGCGAGCCAGCGACTTTGAGAGCTCGACGACCCTGCCGCAGAAGTACGCCTACGTGGCGGTGCAGGCACTCGACTCGGCCGGCCACGTGCTCGGCGCCTCGCGGACAGTGCAGGTGATCAGCTACGCGGCCTCGCTCCCCACCCCCGGGCGGTCGGGATGACGACGATGATCGGTCAGCCGGCCAATGCACGGCTCCGCGCGTGTGAGGACCGCCGGCTCAGTAGGCCGGTTTGGACTTGTGCTTGTGCGTCGTGGGCGCGGTGGTCGTGGGGGTGTTGCTCGTCGTCGGCGTGGAGGAGGATGAGGAGCTTCCCGCTTTGCCGCCGCACCCCGCCACCGCGACAGTGCTCGCCAGGACGGCCAGCGTCGTTAGCATGGCGGTCAGTGGCGTTCTTCTTCATGGGCCGGGCTCCAATCGTCGCTCGAGGGCTCGAGCGCTGACCCTACCAAGCGCTCACAGCGCTGGCCGAACCCGGATGATCGGTCGCAGTTGGTCAGGCCGTCATGAGCGTCGAGGCGACGGCCGGCCCGGGGGTGGCGGAGGCCCCTCCGCCAGAGAGCAGGCAGGGTTCGGGCTCGGCGTGGCTGCTGGCCGTGTGCTGCGTGGCCCAGTTCATGGTCATCCTCGACCTGAGCATCGTCAACGTCGCGCTGCCCTCGATCCAATCGAGCCTCGGCTTCTCCTCGCCCGACCTGCAATGGGTCGTCGACGCGTACGCGATCACGTTCGCCGGCTTCCTGATGCTCGGCGGCCGTGCGGCCGATCGCTATGGGCAGCGCCGGATGCTCGTCGCCGGGCTGATCCTGTTCGGGCTCGCCTCGCTCGCCGGGGGCGCGGCGCCCGACCAGGGGGTGCTCGTCGGCGCTCGCGCGGTGCAGGGCTTCGCCGGCGCCCTGATGGCCGCGACCTCGCTGGCGATCATCACCGCGTCGTTTCCGCCGGGGCCCAGGCTCCATCGCGCGATCGGCCTGTGGGCGGCGATGAACGGGCTCGGTGGCGCGGCCGGCGTGCTGCTGGGAGGGATCATCACCGAAGCGCTCAGCTGGCGCTGGGTCCTCCTGATCAACCCTCCAATCGCGATCGTGGCCGCGCTGGTGGCCTATGCGGTCGTGGCCGAGCGTCGCAAGGGGGCCGATGCCCCCCCCTTCGACCTCGCCGGCGCCGTGACGTTGACCGTCGGTCAGATGGTGCTCGTGTACGGGGTCGTGGAAGCCGGTCTCAAGGGTTGGGACACGTTCGCCGCGCTCGGGCCGATCGCGCTCGGCGTGGTGCTGCTCGGGTGCTTCGGCGTGATCGAGTCGCGCGTGGCGTCCGCGCCGCTGATCCCCTTCAAAGAGCTGACCAAGCCGCTGCGAGTCGCCAACACCATCGTGCTGCTGTTCAGCGCGGCGCTGTTCCCGATGTGGTTCGTGAGCTCGCTGTATCTGCAGCAGGTGCTGGGCCTGTCGCCGCTTCACACCGGACTCGTGTTCCTGCCGATGACATTGACGATCATGCTGGTCGCCTCGCGCGCGGGCAGGCTCGTGAGCCACTTCGGCGTGCGTGCGGTGCTGGGCGGTGGACTGATCATGTTGACGGGCGGCCTGCTGCTGTTCACGAGGATCGGGTCGAGCGGCAGTCCGATCGTGTACGTGATGATCCCCGGGCTGCTCACGGCGGCGGGGATCGCGATGTCGATCGTGCCCTCGACGATCGCCGCCACCCAGGGTGCCAAGGAGGGGCAGGCCGGGCTCGCATCGGGTCTCGTCAACACCTCGCGTCAGGTCGGCGGCGGTCTCGGGCTCGCGCTCCTGATCACGCTCGCGACCCAGCGCACCACGCATCTGATCGGCTCGGGTCAGCAGGTGGCCCAGGCGCTGACCGATGGCTTTCGGCTCGCCTACCTGATCGGGGCTGGGCTCGCCGCGGTGGCGGCGGCGATCACGTTCAGCTCGCTCCCTCGGACCGGCGTCGCTCAGGGAGGCGCCACCCGGCGCCTGGCGCTGGCGATCGGCGTCGTCCTCGCGGGTTTCGTTGGGGTCACGATCGCGTTCGCGGGCTCTCACGGCGCTCCGATCGGGGCGTATACCACCCGCGGCGCCTACAGCTTCGTCACCGAGCCATCGTTGCACCCGCCCATGATCCGCGGCACCCACCGGGCGCCCTCGCGACAGCTGGCGCCGGGCTACGTTTTCACCGCGAACTTCTACGACCTGAACGAACCCCCGATCGTCGGTCAGAGCGGGCCGTTGATCCTCGACAACAATCTGCAGCCCGTCTGGTTCGAGCCCGTGCCAGAACGCGTCGCCGCCGCCAACCTGAGCCTGCAGACATACGAGGGCAAGCCGGCCCTGGCCTGGTGGCAGGGCCGTGTCACGAACACCGGCGCAACCGAAACCGGCGAGTACGTGGTGGTCAACCAGCACTACCAGACGGTCGCCACGCTGAGGGCGGCGGACGGCTGGGTGCTGACCCTCCACGAGCTTGCGATCAGCGGGGACGACGCCTGGGTGACCGCGAACAAGAACATACCCATGGACTTGTCAAAGTACGGAGGCGCCTACAACGGCGCGCTGGTCGACTCGGCGGTGCAGGAGTACGACCTCAAGACCGGCAAGCTGCTGCGCAACTGGGACGCGCTCGATCACATCCCGCTGAGCGAGTCCCACGCCTCACTGCCGACCAACGGCTTCCCCTGGGACGCCTACCACGTCAACTCGATCGACCTGACCGGCAACGGGACGTTCCTCGTCTCGATGCGCAACACGTGGGGCGCCTACCTCGTCGACAGCGCCACCGGCAGGATCGAGTGGACCCTCGGTGGCAAGCACTCGAGCTTCACGTTCGGCCCGGGCGCCGCCTTTCAGTGGCAGCACGACGTGAGACTCAACGGCTCGACCGTCACCATGTTCGACGATCACTGCTGCCAGCTGACCGGTGGAGGCACCTCCGTGCCCGCGACGGGGCCGTCTCGCGGGCTCGTGCTCAGGTTGAGCCAGAGCCCGCACACGGCGACGCTCGTGGCCCAGTACGGCGCCGGCGGCAGGTTCGAATCCGAATACATGGGCGCCACGGAGCCGCTGCCGGACGGCAACGTGTTCGTCGGCTGGGGATCGGAATCCTACTTCTCCGAGTACAGCCGATCCGGCAAGCTGCTGCTCGAGGGGGAGCTGCCGGGGCCCAACCTCACCTACCGCGCGATGCTCGAGCAGTGGGTCGGTGAGCCGCTCTCCCCGCCCGTCGGCGCCGCTCGCCAAGCGGACGGCAAGACCACGGTGTACGCGAGCTGGAACGGCGCCACCCAGGTCGTCTCCTGGAGGGTCCTGGCCGAACCCGGCAGCGGACGGCCGACCGTCGTCGCAACCCACGCCAAATCCGGGTTCGAGACGGCGATCGCGGTGCCGCAGAGCTACAACAGCTTCGAGGTCCAGGCGCTGGCCGCGGGCGGCCGGGTGATTGGAGCTTCACGGCCGTTCGCGCGGTAGGGTCGATGACGATGCAGGTCGCAGGGGCGACGATCAACCAGCTACACGGGAGCATTGAATGCGGATGAGACGTGCGAGCAGCGTGGTGTTCGCCGCGCTGGCGATGACGATGGCGGTGGCCCTGTGCGCCTGCGGCGACATAGCCTCCTCGGCGAGCTCCGACGGGCTCGCCAACACCTCCAGACCGACCGCGAACGTCAGCGCGGCGGCGGCCAACCCCGTGACCGTCTCACCGCTGCCCGGTACCGAGGACGCCTCGCCTGAGACCCAGATCAGCTTCCTCGGGGTGGACGGCAACACCGGACTTCAGGTCTCAGACGTACGCGTCGTCGGCTCGCTCAGTGGCACGCACAGTGGCCGTGTCGAGGGCTACTCGACCGGAACGGGCGCGAGCTTCCTGCTCTCGCACCCGTTTCGCGCCGGCGAGCGGGTGACGGTGCACGCGCAGGTCGCGACCGGTACCGGCGCTCCGCTCCAGCCCGCGAGCACGACCTTCACGATCGCCCATCAGGCGAGCGTCAGCCAGAAAGAGTTCCCGAACAACCCCGGCAATCCGCGCGCGATCCAGCGCTACGTCTCCGCACCAACGCTCACGCCCTCGACCGTTCAGATCACCACCGCCGCCAAGCCCGGCGCGAGCCCCGGAGACCTGTTCCTCGCGCCCTACCAGGGCGTCGGCTCGCCCGGGCCGATGATCTCAGAACAGAACGGCTCGCTCGTGTGGTTTCACCCGCTGCCGGCCGGCGAGGAGTCGACCAACTTCCAGGTCCAGCAGTACCAGGGCAAGCCCGTCCTGACCTGGTGGCAGGGGCGCATCCTCGAAGTCGGCTTCGGTCAGGGCGAGGACGTCGTCTATGACACCTCCTACCACCCGGTCGCCTACGTCCGGGCAGGCAACGGCTACCACGCCGACCTGCACGAGATCCGGCTGACGCCCCAGGGCACGGCCTGGATCGACGTGTTCGACCCGATCCACATGAACCTGTCGAGCGCGCACGGCTCGAGCGACGGTGTGGTCAACGACTCGGTGATCCAGGAGATCGACGTCAAGACCGGCCTCGTGATGTGGGAGTGGCACGCGATCGGGCACATCGCCCTGAGCGAATCGCACAGTCCCGCGCCTCACAACAGCTCTCCGTGGGACTACGTGCACGTCAACTCGGTCGATCCCGGCTCCTCAGGCGACGTGCTGCTGTCCTCGCGCGGCACCTGGACGCTGTACGACGTGAACGTGCACACCGGCGGCTTCGACTGGCGGCTGGGGTCCCGGCATTCGAGCTTCAAGCTCGGTCCCGGCACGAGCTTCTACTGGCAGCACGACGCCGAATGGCAGCCCGGAGGGCTGATCTCCGTGTTCGACAACGGCTCGGACCCGCCGGAGGAGAAGCAGTCACGCGGCCTGCTGCTCGATCCCAACAGCGCCAACCACACCGTGACGCTCGTCCGGCAGCTCGTCAACCCGACGCATACGCTGCTCGCCTCCAGCCAGGGCAACCTCTTGAACCTGGCGCCGGGTGGGAGCACCGGCAACTGGCTGATGGGCTATGGCGGGCTGCCGAACTTCACCGAGTATGACTCGGCCGGCCATGTGCTGCTCGACGGGACCCTCGGCCGGAACGTGCAGAGCTTCAGGACCTATCTCTCACCCTGGAGCGGCCATCCGACGAGCCCCCCGCGCTCGCCGTGCAAGCGCATGGTGTCGACACGCTGACCGTCTCCGCGAGCTGGAACGGGGCGACCGAAGTCGCCTCCTGGCAGGTGCTGAAGGGTCCCTCCGCGAGTTCACTCGTCACCGTTGCCAGCGCTCCCAAGCGCGGCTTCGAGACGAATGTCCCGATCCTCGCACCGGCTGCGTATGTCGCGGTGCAGGCGCTGAACGCTGCCGGCGCGGTGATCGGTCGCTCGCCGACGATCAAGGGCTGAGCCGCGGGTTCGCCCGCACCGTCTGCTCGCGCGTCCGTGCCACGTCGGGGGCGGGAGAGCTGAGCTCCCCGTCCCGTCAGGCGCGTGCGGTTCCGCGCGCTCTTGAGGAGCCCAGCTCGCGTTCGGCACGGTGCGCGGCCGCGCGCGTCGCGACGCGAGTGGCAACCGTGAAGTAGTCATAGAAGCCGCGTTCACGCGCCGCCAGCAGATGCAGCGGCAGCGGACGGTGCAGCTCTTCGGCATAGGCGCGCTGGAGCATGGCGTGAAGCGTCCCCTCCAGCGGGTTGCGCCCGGCGCCGTTGTCCAGCTCGAGACGACCGTCACCGGTGCGGTAGTCATACAGCTCGCGGTCCTGGTCTTCGGCCAGCGGTTGGATGCTTTCCCCCGACCAGTTCGAGTACGTCGCGTACTTGGCCGCCGCCGTCCGCAGCGCAACCACATGCAGCGGCGCGTCGGCCGCGTAGGGCTCGATCGCGAACTCGGTCACGGTCTCGTCGGTCGCGTGCAGCACGTAGGGCCTGCCCGGCGCAGTGGGGTCGGCGAGGATGCCTGCGACGTCGAGTCGGCGCGCGAGATGGGAGTAGCGGCGCTCGCTCCGCCATTCGTCCGAGCCGCTGGCGATGCTCAGCAGCAGCGGCGCCACGTCCACGCTCGACGTCAGCTGGGTGCGCGCGATCTCCGGCGCACTGGTGAGGGCGCCACGGGGGTCCTTGACGAGCAGCGGCACCCGGATCGCCTCCTCGTATGCGCTCGCGCCCTTGCCGCGCAGGCCGTGCGAGGCGCCGTACTCACCGTGGTCGGAGGTGAACACGACCACCGTGTTGGCGGCCACCCGCGGGCGGCTCTCCAGCGCGTCGAGCACGCGGCCGATGTGCCCGTCGACCTCGAGCTGGAGCTTGGCGTAGAGGTTGAGCATGCCCAACCAGGTGCTCGTGACTTCCGGGCCGGTGAACGGCACCGGTCCGAACGAGGCGGCGGCCGTTTCCTGGAATGAGCGCTGCAGGCGCGGCTTGTTGCGCGCTAGCAGCAGCTCCGGCGTCTCGAAGTTGGGTGGCAGCGCTCCGACGGCGCTCGGCGCGGATGCCTCCGCCGGAACGCGATCGCTCCAGCCGTACCACCACGCGATGTCATGAGGGTTGACGAACGACACCGTCGTGCACCACGGCTCCGACTCTCCGACCGTCGAGAGCCACCGCTCGAACTGGCCGGCGACACCCGGATCCACGCGCCAGCCCTGGCCGGGCGCTCCGTCGGGAGAGGGATAGGTGCCCCCCGCGAACCCGTAGCGCTCCAGTGCGCGAGACCCCCGTGCCGGGTCCCACTTGTTGTCGCCGTGCGTGAGATGCCACTTGCCGTACCAGCGCGTGTGATAGCCGTGTTCGCGCAGCATCGACCCCCACGTCGGAAAGCCCGGGTCCAGCGTGCTGCCGCCGGTGATCATGCAGCCCGTCTGGTGGGTGTACAGCCCTGTGAGCAGCGTCGCTCGCGCGGGAGTGCAGTCGTTGGAGGCGGTGTAGTGGCGGGCGAACGAAACCGCTCCGCTGCGCAGCCGTCGCAGGTTCGGCGGCAGGCTCGGTCCGCCCGGTCCCGGTCCGAACCACTGTGGAAAGCGCAGTTGATCGACCACGATCACGAGAATGTTCGGCTGCCGGCGCCCGACGGGCACCCGCGGACGAGTGGGCTGCGAAGGTGCCGGCACAGCCGCCGGCCCGGGGCTGGCGCCGGCGCCGTCGGTCGCGTCTGCCAACCTGGAGACGGCCAGGGCCCCGCCGGCCACCGCGCCACCGGCGATCAGGCCTTTCTTCACAAACGTGCGTCGGTCGATTCTTTTGTCGATTTTCTTATCCCCGTCTGCTCTCATGGTGTGTGTACGTGCTCAGATCCTCGGTCTCGGGGTGCTGCTGATGCTCGTGCTCGCGCCAGAAAGCGCCCCCGCGGCGGGGGCAGCTCCCGCCTGCGCGCCAAGCACATTGAACACCTCCGCGCAGTTGGATGGGTCGGTGACCGTCTCGCCCCTGCCCGGCAGCCGCGACGCGACCCCCCAAACGCAGATCAGCTTCCTCGGCGTACCGGCCGCTGAGCTGAGCGACGTGACCGTCTCCGGCTCGCGCACCGGACGCCACAGTGGACGCCTGGCCGCCTACTCGGAGGGCGACGGCGCGAGCTTCCTGCCCGTGCATCCGTTCGCCGAAGGCGAGACGGTGACCGTGCACGCGCAACTGCGCTCCGGCGCCACCATCCAGCAGTTGGCCGACCAGTTCGCGATCGCCTACCAGGACTCGCTCAGCACGACGCCAGAGACGATCCACCCCGGCGGCCCGAGCGAGATCCAGAGCTTTCGCTCGCGCCCGGATCTGCGCCCCCCGGTCCTCAGCGTGACGGCCAGCTCCCCCGCGGTGGCGCCCGGCGACATGTTCGCCGCGCCTTACGACGGTCCGGGCCAGAGCGGACCGATGATCCTCGACCCGGGCGGTGGGCTGGTCTGGTTCAAGGCACTCCCGCGCGGGACCTCGGCGACGAACCTTCAGGTGCAGCAGTACGCGGGCCACCCGGTGCTGACATGGTGGCAGGGCGACGTCTCCGTGCACGGGTTCGGGCTTGGCGAAGACACGATCGCCGACAGCGCATACGAGGACATTGCTCACGTTCGCGCCGGCAACGGCCTGCGGGCGGACCTGCACGACTTTCAGCTGACTCCGCAGGGGACCGCGCTGATCACCGCGTATGACCCGATCTACTGCAACCTCTCGGGGGTGGGCGGAGCGGCATACGGCGCTGTCACGGACGGGCTGCTGCAAGAGATCGACGTCAGGACCGGGCTGGTCATGTTGCAGTGGACGAGCGTCGACCACGTCGCGCTCGCCGAATCCTACGAAGCGGCGGCCGACTCGCACACGGACTGGCCGTTCGACTTCTTCCACGTCAACTCCATCGACCTCACGCAGGACGGCAGCCTGCTGGTCTCTGCGCGCAACACCTGGACGGTCTACGACGTCAACGGCGTGACCGGTCAGATTCAGTGGCAGCTGGGCGGCAGGCACCCGAGCTTCACAATGGGCCCCGGCACGAACACTGCCTGGCAGCACGACCCGCGCGAGCTGCCCAACGGGACGTTCAGCGTGTTCGACAACGGCGCCTCGCCAAAGATCCACAGCCAGTCGCGCGGGATCGTCCTCAGCGTCAACCCGCAGCAGGGCACCGCGACGCTCGTCGGCCAGTTCACGCGACCCGCGCCGCTGCTCGCCTACAGCCAGGGCAACATGCAGGCGCTGCCGAACGGCGACTGGTTCCTCGGCTGGGGCCAGGTCCCGGACTTCTCCGAGCTGAGCCCCACCGGCCAGCTTCTCTTCGACGCGCACTTCCCCGCGGGCGACCAGTCCTACCGGGACTTCCGCTTCGCCTGGACGGGCACCCCGGCACATCCGCCGACGTTTGCCGTGGCGGCGAGGTCAGGCGGGGCGCACGCCGTCTACGCCAGCTGGAACGGGGCGACACTCGTCGCGAGCTGGCGGGTGCTCGCGGGGGCGTCGGCGACGCGTATGAGGATCGTCGCCCAGCGTTCGCGCACGGGCTTTGAGACCGCAATCTCCGTGCCGGCGGGAACGGACGGGCCGTATGTGACCGTGCAGGCGCTCGACGCGGACGGGCATGTGCTGGGCGTGGCTCCGGCCGCGGCTCGATTGGGCTGAGCCTCCTGCTGCTAGCGCGGGCATGGCACGGCGCTTGTCGCACTCTCTTGAGTGCCGTCCAGGAACGTGATGTCGGCTCGGAATGGGAATCCCTGCCGGGGACAGCGCCTGGGCACCGCGATGCCACGCGGATGAAACGGCATGATCTCGCCGTGGACGTGCCTGTAGTAGGTCAGGCCGAGCGGGCCGATCGTCGAGGTCATGCGTGTGACGGCGACGTCCGGTCCGTCGGGCCAGGTCGGGATCAGCGGTATCGAGGTGTCCAGGCGTCCGCTGAACGGCGGATTGTCGCCGAGCACCTGACCCGGGAACACCAGCTGCGCGGAGACCGGCGAGCGTCCTTCGGCGTAGAACAGCACTTCCAGGTGTTCGCTGTTCGGCGGCCCCACGAGCGCGGTGAGCTTGCCTTCCTCCTCGATCGGTTCGCCTTCGGCGGGGACTGCGACGAGCGCACTGCCAAAGCCGATCCGCGCGTTCGTCGGGCAGCCTTCCACGCCTCCGGCGAGCAATGCGGCTGGTTCGCAGTTGGCCAAGCCGAGCGTGCTCGTCGCCAGCCCCAGGCCGGCGGGCAGGTGCAGATCGACGTTGGTCACGGGCGAGGGCGCCTGTCGAGGGATCGTGCTGTGGACCTGGAACCCGAACTCGATCGTCGTGCGAGCGCCGAGTCGGTCGGGGTTGAAGCTGGTCTCCAGACTGACCGTCTGCGCGGCCCGTGCGCCGACCGGGGCACCCGCGCACAGCGCCAGCGCGGCGGCGATGAGGGCGACATGGGCTCTCGAGCTCCCGACTCTGGCGCACATGATCCAGCTCAGTGGACGCGCCGCCGGGCGCTCCTACACGCGGATCTTGCCGTGGACATGCACCGTCAGCGCAAACGTTTCGCGACTGATGACGCCGCTGATGCCGATGTTCGCTCCCGAGGCGTGGGCGTAGCTGCCGGTTCCCCCAGTTATCGCGATCGTGCCACCGAAGTACCCGTCGGCGCCCTTCTGCGCGAACCGCGCCGAGCCCTTGCCACTGATCGACCCACCACTGGGCCTGACCGTGAACGTCGCGGTCACGTTGTTGGCTGAGACGATCGTCAGGTGAACCGCGATCGAGCAGTTGAACGTGCCGGTCGCGGTGCCCCGCTCGATGATCGTGGTCCCCGGTTCGCCGACGGCGTGCAGACGTCCCGTCTCCTGCAGGTTGACTTCCCGCGCAGCGCGCGCGAGCGGGTTGCCGGCACGGTTGAGGAGCGCCGGGGCGGTGCTCGACCGCAGGGTCGGAGCCTGCGCCGGCGCCCATGCCGCAGCGGGCCCGAGAGTCAACACGGCGGCGCTCGCCAGTGGCAGGTAGATGCTCGGCTTTCGCAAATGACGCCTCATCATTGAACAACAATCTACGACGAGATGTTCCGATGGTCAGGATGTGTTTCCCACTCGTGGACTCTACTCGCCGCGGCGGGTGGATGTGGTGGCGCAATTGTGCAGTCGAATCCGCCTGCACGAGACGCGCGAGCAGCTGATCGAACAACGGACTGCTCAACGGGCGCGCCGTGCAGCGTCGCAACTCGAAAAGCTTGCGGGTCAGCAAGATGGTGCATCCGGACTAACCCAGCACTCGGCCCACCGGGTTTGTACAAGAACCGAACGCCCTTGTCCGGTCGGTTGCTTGTTCTTGCCTTGGTAGAGCCAAAAACAACCAAAAATCGCCGAAACGGAGAGGGCGGGATTCGAACCCGCGATGGAGTTTGACCCCCATACTCGCTTAGCAGGCGAGTGCCTTCAGCCTCTCGGCCACCTCTCCTGGAGGTCCGGCCAGTTTAGAGGCTGTTCCGCACTCGGGCCAGCAGCGGCCGCACTGGCTGCAAACGGAGGGGAGGGATTCGAACCCGCGGGCCAGGGGTTGCCCGACCAACAGCTTTCAAGCTCAGAGCATTTCCGCGTGTTTGAGCCAGATTCTCGGTGCTCGCGGCAGTCCCGGCGAAAACGAGGTTGAGGGTTGGACGGAAAACGGAAGGGGGGGGATTCGAACCCCCGAGACGGGGGTTGCCCGCCTGCCGGTTTTCAAGACCGGTGCATTCAACCGCTCTGCCACCCTTCCACGCGGAAACGAGGAGGCTAGTCGATCCACTGCGGCTGGCTCAGTCGTGGTCGCCGGGTCGCGAGCGAGGGCGATCATGGGGGGCCGGGTGTTCAAGCTCCGCGCCGAGGCCGGAGGCCGCCCGCACTGCGCCAGACCGCACCGCCGGGGCAGGCGTCCTGCAAAACTGAGGCGATGGCGCGTATCCGCGACATACTCGGCGGACCGACGTGTTCGGCTGCGTTCGCTGCGGGCCTCATCGCCATCACGAGCAATGTCAGCGCACACGTGACTCCACCGGTGAGAGGAGTCGCGGCATCGGAAACCGCGGCGAGGAATGAGGCCGCCGCGCGCGCGGACGCCGCGGCCCTGCTCGATCAGGTGTCGTTGCCCGCGGGCGCCACGGAGTCCTCGAGCGAACCCGCCGGCGATGAAGGCTTGCTTGCGCATGCGAGTGCTGGCGAGCCGGACACCCTGAACGTCGTCGAGGCTCATGCGTGGTGGACAGTGCCCGGTTCGCGCGCAGAAGTGATGGCCTATGTTCGTGGCCATCCTCCGAATGGGTCAGCGCTGGTCTCTTCGGGCGGCGGTGGCACTCGTGGGCTCACCAGCTTCGAATCGGAGACCTTCGGGTGGCCGGCGCTGCCCGGCGTGCTGAGCACACGATGGCTCGTCCTCACCGCCACGCAGCTACCGCACGGATCGACCGGGCTTCGCGCGGACGCACAGGTCGTATGGGTGACGCCGCGCGCGGCGTCGGAGCGGATTCCCGCGGGCGCGCGCCGCCTCAGCGTCAGCGTAAGCAGCGAGCTGAAGGGCAATCTCGCTCCTCAGCGACCATTCAGCGTCGCTTCCGCGAAGCGGATCGAAGGGATCGTCGCTCTGCTCAATTCGTTGCCCGCGGCCCAGCCGGGAACCAGGAGCTGCCCGGATGACCCTGGCATCCGTGTTCGACTCGCGTTCTACGCCAAAGGCGCGGCGAGCCCTTTGGCCTTCGCGAGCATTGACCCCTACGGTTGCGGAGGCGTGCGGCTGACGATCGGCGGAGGACCGCAGCCGCCGCTGGAAAGCAAAGCTCTCCCCGGAACTAGCACGACACGCCAGCCCTCGCTGATTGTCCGTATCGACCGTGTGTTGGGCGTCAAGCTGAAGATCAGCCCCCGCCACCCGCAGGAGCAGGGATCGTGAAGCTGCTCGTCACGATGCTGGTGGCCGGGGAAGGTTTGGCCCACGTGGTTTGTGTGGGTCGAAGATCGGCGGTGGCGCGTTTGCTCTTAAGAGGCAATTGACTGTCGCGAACGCTCGCGACTTGCCAAGTGCGGTGCATGCTGAGTTGCTACGTCAAGAGGTTCTCGCATACCGGGCGAGGCATAAGCTTGAGCGGACACCTTGTGATGTACGCACGCTGGGAGTACAATTCGGGGCATGAAGACAGCTGAGAGCAAGACGCAGCGCTGGAACATGCGCGTCGCTGAGGACGTCGACGCGATCGTCCGGTTGGCGGCCGAGCAGACCGATCAGCCGTTGACTGACTTCGTCGTGCAGGCCGCGCGGGTGGTCGCCGAGGACACGCTCGCCGATCGGAGGGTGTTTCGCCTCGACGAGACCGCGTGGGATGAGTTCGTTGAGGCCCTGGATCGACCGGCCCGCCCAATCCTTGAGCTCGCGCGTCTGCTGTCGTCTGACAGCGTGTTCGACTAGCACGTGAGCTATCACGAGCCCGTCGCGCTGGAGGCGTGGCACCGTGCCGAGGACTTCCAGTGCGGGGTGCGCTCACTCGATGACTGGCTGGGTAAGCACGCGCTGCAGAGTCATCGCAGCGGTGGCTCGCGGGTGTTCGTCACGACCGCGGCAGATCCAGACGTCGCTGGGTATTACGCGCTCGCGGCCGGCGCGGTGATGCCCCGGGATGCGACCGCGCGGCTTGTGCGTGGCCTGGCTGCCAACCAGCCGGTGCCTGTCGTCCTCCTAGGTCGTCTGGCTGTCGATGCTCGCCATCAGGGCCAGCATCTGGGGCGCTCGTTGTTGCTGGACGCGATGATGCGTGTCCTGCTGGCCGCCGAGCTGATCGGGATACGGGCCCTGCTCGTTAACGCGATCGACGAGCCTGCCCGCGCATGGTATGCACAGTTCGGTTTTGAACGCTCACCGACGCATCCACTGCACCTGCTCCTGCTGATCAAGGATCTTCGTGCCGGCGTCGAGCGGCTCGAGGGGTAGTGGAGTGGACTCACATTCGCAGATCAGAGCTGGTCGCGATCTCACGTCCTTGTGCGGCTCACGCGTGCAAGCTGCCAATACCTGCTCAAATCTCCGTATCATGCTCAGCGGCGGAAGCGACACAGGACATCAGACGTAGAGCTGTCTGCCGCTGCCAGGCGGAGACTCGGGCTGGAAGACGACATGGTTTGGAGCGGCGTTTCGATGACGGTCGAGAGGAATGTTGGGCGAGTGGCTACGGCCGTCCTCGCCGTGCTGGTCGTGCTCGTCGTGGCACCCGCCGGGGTCGCGATGGCCGCCGCGCCAAGCATCGCGATCGACGCTCCCCTGGCAGGGAGCTCGACCCACGACCAGGCGCCTCCTTTCAACGGCACGACCGACGATGCCCTCGATCCGGTGACCCTGCATGTCTACGCCGGCACGGACACCACCGCTCCGCCGGTGCAGACGTTGGTAGACCTTGCTCCTCTGGAAGTCGCACCGCTGGAAGCAACCTGGGCAACCGCGCCGGAATCGGCGCTCGAACCCGGCCAGTACACAGCCGTCGCCGAACAGACCAACGCCGAACCGCAAACCGGTCAAAGCCCTGCGGTCACGTTTACGGTGGACACGACTCCGCCGGTGGTGTCGATCGCGTCTGTGCCTTCGCCGACGAATGATTCGACGCCGACGTTGACGGGTGGTGCTGGGACTGCCGTTGGAGACGATTCGACGGTTGCGGTGGCGATCTATGAAGGTGCCTCGGTCTCCGGTAGTCCCGTGAGGACCGTCGTGGGTGTGGTGAGTGGCTCCACCTGGACTGCGGATCCGGTGGCGCCGCCCCTCCCGGATGGCACCTACACGGCGCAGGCGTCCCAGAGCGACGAAGCGGGCAACACCGGCACGAGCCCTGCGGTCACGTTCACGGTGGACACGACTCCGCCGGCGGTGTCGATCGCGTCCGTGCCCTCGCCGACGAACGATTCGACGCCGACGTTGACGGGCGGCGGAGGCATGGCTGTCGGCGATGAGGCGACCGTCAATGTGACCATCTACGAAGGTGGTTCTGTCGGTGGCGCCGTCGCGGCGTCCAAGAGTGTTCCGACGAGTGCCGGGGGATGGTCGTATACGGCGCCGCACCTCCCGGATGGCACCTACACGGCGCAGGCGTCCCAGAGCGACGAAGCAGGAAACATCGGCACGAGCCCTGCGGTCACGTTCACGGTGGAGACGACTCCGCCGGTGGTGTCGATCGACGCTGTCTCCTCGCCGACGAACGATTCGACGCCGACGTTGACGGGCGGTGCCGGCACTGCCGTTGGAGACGATTCGACGGTTGCGGTGGCGATCTATGAAGGTGCCTCGGTCTCCGGTAGTCCCGTGAGGACCGTCGTGGGTGTGGTGAGTGGCTCCACCTGGACTGCGGATCCGGTGGCGCCGCACCTCCCGGATGGCACCTACACGGCGCAGGCGTCCCAGAGCGACGAAGCGGGCAACACCGGCACGAGCCCTGCGGTCACGTTCACGGTGGACACGACTCCGCCGGCGGTGTCGATCGCGTCCGTGCCCTCGCCGACGAACGATTCGACGCCGACGTTGACGGGCGGTGCCGGCACTGCCGTTGGAGACGATTCGACGGTTGCGGTGGCGGTCTATGAAGGTGCTTCGGTCTCTGGTAGTCCGGTGAGGACTGTCGTGGGTGTGGTGAGTGGCTCCACCTGGACTGCGGATCCGGTGGCGCCGCCCCTCCCGGATGGCACCTACACGGCGCAGGCGTCCCAGAGCGACGAAGCGGGCAACACCGGCACGAGCCCTGCGGTCACGTTCACGGTGGAGACGACTCCGCCGGCGGTCGTCGTGACGGCGCCGTCAATCGGCGCGGTCCTGAACTACTCCAGACCGACCATCAGCGGCCTGGCCGGTCAGGCGAGCGGCGATGACCAGTCGGTCACGTTGAAGCTCTATGCGGGTCCCACGGCCTCAGGCAGCCCAGTCCAGAAACTCGAGATAACGCCCGGCGGCGGTGCCTGGACGACCGCTGCCGCCGTGTCCGCGCTCGCCAACGGCATCTACACAGTGCTGGCCGAACAGTCCGACGCTGCGGGCAACACGGGCACAAGCACCGCTACGTTCACGATCACGACGAGCACCCCCGTGGTGACGCTGGAAGCGTCCGGGCTCGTGGCTCGTGGGCCGCTGCACTTGACGGGCCCCACGCCGAGCTTCACCGGAAGCGCCTCGACCGCGCCCGAAGACGGCAAGTCGGTGATCGTCAGCCTCTACAGCGGCACGTCGGCGTCGGGCAGCCCCGTGCAGACCATGGCAGGCGCCGTCGCCGGCTCGACCTGGAACGTGGGTCCCCTCGCGGCGCTCGCGGACGGTACGTACACCGCGCGGGCCGAACAGAAGGACTCCGACTTCTATGGCCAGGCCGGAGTCAGCGCGCCGGTCACCTTCACCGTCGACGCGGATCCGCCGGTGGTCACGCTGACCTCACCGGTGAGCGGCAGCATGACCTCCGAGGAATCGGAGTCCGTCGGCGGGACCGCCGACACGGCCGCGGGCGATCTGCCGGCCATCACGGTCAAGCTGTTCGCGGGCTCCACGATCACCAGTCAAGCGCCGCTGGAGGCCGTCACGGTGCAGGCCGTGAACGAACACTGGACGGCCGCGTTCGGAGGGCTGAGCTCCGGTACCTACACCGCCCGGGCGCAGCAGAGCGACGACGTTGGCAATGTCGGCTTCAGCAAGCCCGTGACGTTCACGGTCAACGCTCCGAAGGTCATCGTTCCCGCGGCCGGCTCTCCAACGCCACCGGCGACGCCACCCTCTCCGCCGGTGGCGTCGTTTCAGTGGTTCCCGTCCGCTCCTCACGTCGCTGAACCCGTCTCGCTGGTATCGACCTCGACCGATGCCACCGGTCAGATCACCGGGTTCGCCTGGTCGTTCGCGGGCAACGGCGTCTTCACCGGGGGCACGGACACGCTCACCACCTCGTTCTCCACGCCCGGGGCGCACGTGGTGCTGCTGCGTGTCACCGACGCAAGCGGACAGTCGAGCGTCGCCACCGAGAGAATCCCCGTGACCTCGCCCGTACCCACCCTCATGCAGCCGTTTCCCGTCGTGCGGATCGCCGGCTCTGAGAATGCCTCCGGCGTCAGGGTGGGCCTCCTCAGCGTGCAGGCGCCCGTGGGGGCGATGGTGACCGTGACCTGTCGCGGTCCTGGATGCCGGACCCGCTCCCAGGGCGTGGTCGCGGCCGTGGGCAAGAGCAAAAGCACGACGGGCATGGCCGTAATCGTGTTCGGACGGTTCGAGCGTTCCCTGCGTGCGGGTGCGGTTCTGGAGATACGGGTCTCCAAGCCCGGGCAGATCGGCAAGTACACGCGTTTCACGGTTCGTCGCGGCAAGCTGCCCGTGCGAGTGGACACATGTCTCAGTCCGGCCGGGGTCAAGCCGATCGCGTGCCCGTCCTCATGAACACCGTCCGCATCGCCAGGCGCTGGACCCCCACGGGCGGAGGGTCTGCGGGCATGGACCGCCGCGGCCTCGTCGTCGTGACGTTTCTGTGCGCCGCGCTGTTCGCCTGCTCCTTTGCGATCGGACGCGCGGCGAGCTCCGGGAGCGGTGCTCCAGCAGAGGCGCCGCCGAGCATCCAGGTCGCGTTTGCGGGCACCGTCATCCCCCTGCGCCTGAGCAGCGCTCCTCCGATCCAGATGCAGGCGGCCGCGAGCTCGACCCACCCCGTGCACGCGGCGAGAAGCGAAGCGGTGTCGGTCCCGAGCGTGCGTGTGCGCGCACGCCCGCTCACCGCGGGGACGACGCCTCCCGCGCAAGCCCCCGTCCGAGAAGCCGCGCCCGCGCCCGCGCCGGCTCCGCAACCGCCCGCAAGCGCACCGCCCGCGGGCGCGCCCGCGAGCGCGCCGGCGAGTGGCGCAGGGCAGTCGAAGCCTCACACGAGCACCGGCACCTCGTTCGACAGTTCGGGCTGACGCCATGTTCTCCTCACCCCGCAGCCTCCTCCCGCTCGTGGCGTCAGTCCTCGTGGCGGTCGCGATCTTGGGCTACACGGTCGGTCATCATCGCGCGCCCGCCACGCCGTCAGTCGCACCCAGAGCAACGACGCGGACTGCCTCCGGTGCGAACATCCTGCTCGAATATCCCTCCGGCTGGCGGCTGGCCACCGCCGTTCCCGCGATACCCGGCCTGCCGATCGCTCACCCGCTGTTGCTGGCCCCGGGCGGCGACGCCGCCCACGCGGGCCTGCTCAGCGGACAGCTCGCCGGCGGTGAACCGAGCCCGCTTCCCGGTCGGTTTCTGACCCTCCTGCGCGGGACTCCCCACACGGAAGTCGTGAATCTCATCGACGACCAAGCGTATAGATACAGCCGCTTGAGCCTCTCCGGGTCTGATCGGACACTCGATCTCTACGTGATCCTCGCCGTGGGTAAAAGCCCCACGGCTCTGGTCTGCTACGCATCGAAGGCATTCTCCACCTACCTGGCGCAGTGCGAGCAAATCGTGGCAAGCCTCACGCCGATAGGGCAGTCATCCACGTATGACCTGACTCCCGACACGGCCTACGGCCTCAGGCTCGGCACGTTGATCGAAGTGCTTAACAAGGAACGCCTGACGCTGCGCCGTGAGATGCGCATACACGCCACGCCTGCCTCCGTGGGCAGTCTCGCCACCACGCTCGCCGGCAGATTTGCCGCTGCGGCCGCCTCTCTGGCGGCGCTCGAATCGCCTCCGGTGGCCGGTCCCGCCCAAGCGGTGCTGGAGAGCTCGATCCTGCGAGCGCGCGACACGTACAGAGCCCTCGCCGCCGCGTCCACGGCCGAAGACCTGGCTGGCTACGACGTCACACTGGCGCAGGTGAACGCGGCGGAGGCCGGTGTCGACACGGCGCTTGAGGGCTTCGCCCTCCTCGGGTACAGCCAGGCGTAGCGCCGGCTCTCTGAAGGTCTTGCTGCATCCGAACTGGAGTGGACGGGTCAAAGGACAGCTCGGACGTCCGCGACCGCGCGCCCCACGCCAATGGACTGGGCGCACACGTGTCCGGTCGGTTGAAGGTGGAGAATGCGCGTAGAGTGACTGTCCTACGAGGAGGTCGCATGGATCAAGACCAAACACGCAAGGATCGCATCGCCAACGCCGCCAAGTCACGCAGCTCGGCCCAACAGCGGCGAGCCGAGCACACCGCCGACATAGCCGGGAAGCAAGCCCAGCTCAAGCGCGAGGCACAGCAGCGGCGGGAGAAGAAGCCCAAACCTCGGTGAGCAGCGAGCAGCTCGAGCCCGCTCGTCTCCTCGCCGGCAGGCGGGGGAACCGCACGCCTCGCTGCACCCAGACGCCCGGCCGACGCCTGGGAGTTGGTCAATCGTCGGGCGCGGCGACCGCGAACACGATGTGGCGGCGGGCGAGCGTCAGGTAGGGAAACAGCTCGGTCGGCCCGCCGGACAGCGGCTCGACCGAGACTCCGGTGAGCGTCAGGAAGTCGCGCTCGGGGGCGTTGAGCACGTCCGAGACGCGGCTGCGGTAGCCGTCGCGGGCGAGCGTCAGCTCGCCGACGATGCGGTGGCGCTCGGTCTCGATGCGGATGCGCTCGCGACGATGGTCCATGCCGCCCGAGGCGGGGGGTCCCTCGCCGGCGATGGGCGTCGGGTCGGTGCTCACAGGAGCATTATCGCGCTACCGAGTACATCCGCGTGATCGCGGTGCGCCGCCCGGTGGGACCGACCGCGACGATGTGCACCCGTGCGACCATTGCTACGTGACGCCCGAGGGCCCGGCGCAGGCGCCGCAGGGCGCCGGCGCCGACGCGCAGGCGCACGTGTCCGGTCAGCGCCGCCGGCAGCGGACGGGCGGCCGCGAGGAGCGCGACGGGCCGGCGCGGGGAGCGCGGCGAGAGCGTCGCGGTGACGAGGATGCGACAGCCCCGTTCGCAGCTGACCGTGAGTGCCAGATCGCCCCGCGCGAGGATGCCGGTGCGCCGGGCAACGCTCACGTGCAGTACCGGCGCGACGTCCAGCGGCGGGGGCCATGCGCCCGCGGCCACGCATCCGACGCCCGCGGGCGAGGCCGGGTCGAAGCGCTCGACACGGTTGTTGTTCGTGTCGGCCACGAACACGCTGCCTTCGCAGCCGACGGCGACGGCCGTGGGCTGAGACAGGTAGCCCAGGCCGACGCCGCGCAGCCCCCACTTGGCCAGGTAGTGGCCCGCTTCGTCGAACACCTCGACGCGGTTGTTGAAGTCGTCCACGACATACACGCGCCCGGCGGCGTCGACCGCCACGCCCGTCGGCGTGTGCAGCCGCCCGTCGCCGGAGCCGAGCTCACCGAACTGGCTCGCGTAGGAGCCGTCGGGGAACAGCTCGACGATGCGGTTGTTCGCGGTGTCGGCGACGTACACGTCGCCCGAGGCCGACAGCGCGACCGCCGCCGGGTGGTTGAACGCGCCCGGCGAGCTGCCCGCCGAGCCGTTGCCGCCGCCCGCGCCGATGCGCTTGAGCAGCACACCGGTGGGCGAGTAGATCAGGACGCGGTTGTGATTGGTGTCGGCCACGTACACCTCGCCCGCCGAGGACACCGCGGCCGAGCCCGCGCCGCTGAGCCCCGCGCCGCCGAGGTCGGCGGGGCCGCCCAGTTCAGACAGGTAGGTGCCTTCGCCCCACAGTCGCACGAGCCGCGCGGCGCCGGTGTCCGCCACGTACACCGAGCCGCGCGGGTCGATCGCGAGCCCGCCGGGTTCGTCGAAGCCCGCGGAGTGCCCGCCGGCCCGCGTCCAGACGTCCAGCAGCGAGCCGCCGCCCTGCGAGAAGGACTCGATGCGGTTGCCGTCGGTGTCGCTCACCAGCAGCCGGCCGGTGGGGTCGATCGCGAGTCCGCGCGGCGCGACGAACGGGCCGGGCATGTGCGCGGAGGCGCCGATCGTGCGCAGGTAGTTGCCGTTCGTGTCGAACACCTCGACGCGGTCGTTGGCGGTGTCGGCGACATACGTGTCGCCCGCCGGGTCGCTGGCGAGCGCGCGCGGGAACGCCAGCTGGCCGGGGCCCGAGCCGTACCCGCCCCATTCGGCGACGAACCCGAGCGCCGGGTTCAGCTTGACGATGCGGTGATTGATGTCGTCGGCCACGTACACGTCGCCGGCCGCGTCGAGGGTGACGCCGTAGGGGAACCCGAACTGACCCGGGCCAGTGCCGCCCGACCCGACCGAGCCCTGATATTCGCCGCTCGGGCTGAAGCGCTCGATGCGGTGGTTGTCGTCGTCGGCCACCAGCACCTCGCCGGCGTTTGCGGCGACGCCGCGCGGATAGGAGAACTGCCCTGCACCGGCGCCCTTGGACCCCCACTGGATCGGTTCGCCGCCGGAGAGGTTGAAGCGCTCGATGCGATTGTTGCCCGAGTCGGCCACGTACACGTATTCGCCCGCCACCGCGATGCCGCCGCCCGGAGGCTGGGTGTAGTTCTGCGAGGAGCCGAACTTGAACTCGCCGAGGCCGCTGCCGGTGTGCCCCCAGGCGGTCAGGAATTCGCCTTCGGAGGTGAACTTCTCGATGCGGTTGTGAGCCGAGTCGACCACGTACACGTCGCCCGCCGCGTCGGTGGCGAGCCCGCCGATCGGCCCGAACTGACCGTGTCCGCCGCCGTAGGAGCCCCACTCGCCGAGATACGTCCCGGCGGCGTTGAACTTCTGCACGACATAGCTGAGCTGGTCGGCGACATACACGTCGCCCACCGCGTCCAGCGCGACGGCCTCGGGAAACCGCAGGATCGATTCGGCGCGCTGGCCGATGATCGCCGCCGAGGCGTACGGGCAGGCGAGGGCGGCGCCCGAGCCGGGACACGCTTCGGCGCGGGCGAGTGCCGGCAGGGCGAGCGCGAGCAGCGGGACGAGCAGCGCAAGCAGGGGACGGCGGCGCCGATGAGGGTGCGTCATCGCCGAGTCACAACACGTGATCGGCGACGGCGGAGCGGTGTGGAGCGATGCGATCGCAGAATCGTCACACACATGCGCGCGCGAGGGAAGGAGGCGGTGCATCGAATTTAAAACTCAGTATCACTATGGTGCACCAACTAAAAAACATACATACCCACACCCGCTCCTTTATGTAGCCAGGCGGACCGGCCGCATGCTTGATGTAAAGCTGATTCGGTGGGCCATGCCGCATGCGGCATGGCCGGCAGGCCCGCATGCGGGCCTGCCCCGAGGGCGCGCATGCGCGCCCTCGCCGTCGGCGCATGCGCCGACGGTATGACGACCCGCATGCGGGTCGTCACGGAACCGTGCATGCACGGTTCCGCCTGGCGGCGCGAAGCGCCGCCAGGGACAACATCAGCTTTTTTCAAGCATGTGCGGCCCAACTTCAAGCGCGTGCCGCCCGCCTTCGAGCATGTGCGCCCAACTGATTCGGGCCGCATGAACGGCGTGCTCATCTCGGTGCATGCCCCGAACGGGAGCGTTTCACCCAACCCGCTCCGGCGCGCGCGCCTGCAACCCCGCGCGAGCCGGCGGCACGGCTGCGATCGCCGCATCATGATCGTCCGCCGGCCGGTTGCGCTCGTCGCGCACGATGTACAGCGGGCGGTGCTTGACCTCGTCGTAGATGCGCCCCACATACTCGCCGATCACGCCCAGCGCGATCAGCTGAATGCCGCCGAGCAGCAGGATCGCGATCGTGATCGAGCCGAAGCCCGGCAGGTAGGAGTCGAAGATGCGCAGCACGATCACGATGGGAATCGCGACGAACGCGACGCCCGCGGACAGCAGCCCGACGTAGGTGGCCAGCTGCAGCGGCAGGTGCGAGAAGGAGGCGATCGCGTCCAGCGAGAAGCGCAGCATGCGCCGCACCGTGTACTTGGTCTCACCGGCATGACGCGCGTCGCGCTCGTAGGAGACGGCCGTCTGGGAGAACCCCACCCACACGGTCATGCCGCGCAGAAAGCGCGAGCGCTCGGTCATCGACAGCAGCGCGTCCAGCGCGCGGCGGTCCAGCAGACGAAAGTCGCCGGAGTTGGGCTCCAGATCGACCTGCGCGAGCTTGTCGAAGAGCTTGTAGAACCACGAGGCGGTCGCCAGCTTGAACGCGGTCTCGCCCTCGCGCGCGCGGCGCACCGCGTAGACGACGTCCGCGCCCTCGCTCCCAGCGCTCGACCATCGTCGAGATCAGCTCGGGCGGGTCCTGCAGGTCGGCGTCGATCATCGCGACGACGTCGCCGCGCCGCGTGCTCCAACCCGGCGGTGAGCGCCGCCTGGTGCCCGAAGTTGCGGGACAGGTGCACCACCCTCACGCGTGGGTCGGCGTCGGCGATCCGGTCCAGGATCTCGGCTGTGCGGTCGGACGAGCCGTCGTTGACGAGCACCAGCTCGAACGGGTAGCCCGCCACCGCGGCGAACGTGCGGGCGACGAACTGCTCGATCAGCTCCTCCTCGTCGTAGACGGGCGCGACGACGCTGAGCAGTTTGGGATTGCAGTGGTATGTCCGACATGATCGTTGCGCGATGCCTGTGTGCTCTGCCGCGAGTGGCGCTCAGTGGGCAATCTTCGGACGCGCGCCCTAAGCCGCGGCTCAAATTATCGTTCATCCTGTGTACGCACCATGCCTTCCGCGCGACGATGAGCTGCAGGCGCCCGTCGCCGCGCCCGGCACCGCCCGCTCGCCGGCTGAGCCTGCCACTGGTCGTGCAGTTCGTGAAGTTCGGCATCGTCGGCGTCTCGAACACGCTGCTCGCCTTCGCCGTGTACACGGCGCTGCTGAAGGTCTTCGGCGTCTGGTACGTCGCCGCCTCGGGCATCGGCTTCGCGGTGGGCGCCGTCAACGGGTTCCTGCTGAACCGCCGCTGGACGTTCCGTGAGCACGTCGGCGACGCGCTGACGCCGGTGCGCTGGGCGATCGTGCAGGACGTGCGGGCTGGGACTGAACCTCGGCCTCGTGTACCTGTTCGTGCACGACCTCGGCATGGACGAGCTCGTCGGCCAGATCCCGACGACGGCGATCGTGACGGTGCTCACGTTCGCGGTGAACCGCTCGTGGACGTTCAGAGCCCCGGCGGTCGCGCCGGCCGGCAGCGACGGCTGACGGGCGCCGCCGCGCTTGGCTCACCGAAACAGCGTCAGCAGCGACAGCCCGGCGGGGATGCGCCCGCCGCGGCCGATCACCGCGGCCTCCAGCGCCAGCGGGCGCTCCAGCAGCCAGTTCACCGGCGCCGGCGGCACCCACAGGTCGAGGCTCGACTCGGTCGTCGCGGTCGAGAACCGGTCCAGCACGCGCAGCACGATCGCGACGGGGAGCAGCAGCGAGTTGAAGTAGGTCGTGCGCACGGTCTCCCACCCGGCCTGCTCGGCGACGTGCTCGAGCGTTCGGCGGGTGTAGCGGCGGTGGTGGTGGTTGATCTCGTCGTGGCCGCTCCACAGCCATTGATACGCGGGCACGGTGATCAGCAGCGCGCCGCCGGGAGCGACGACGCGGCGCAGCTCGCGCAGCGCGCCCGGTCGTCGCCGAGGTGCTCGATCACGTCCAGGGACACGGCCAGGTCGAAGCTCTCAGCCTCGAACGGCATCTGGAGCACGGAGCCTTCGATCACCTCCCCGCAGGAGCGCGCGCGGGCGAGGGCGACGCTCGTCTCCGACAGCTCGATCCCGGTGACCGTGCCGTGGCGGGCGAGCTCGACCATGTTGCGTCCGCTGCCGCAGCCGGCGTCGAGAATGCGCGCGCGCGCGGGCAGTCGCAGGCGCTCGATCACGCGCTCGAGCACCGTTCGGCGACCCCGATACCACCAGTGGCGATCCTCGGCGCGGTGAGTCTGGAGCTCGTAGTCGCGATCCATCTGCGGGCATCCTTTCCTAAAGCGGTCTCCCCGCGCGGTGTGCCTCGTCTTGAAAAATATCTTGGCATGCCATAAACTAAGTTCATGGCCGTCCAAGAACACGCGAGCCCCCACGCACGCTCGTCCGCTGTGGAGGACTACTGCAAGGCGATATTCGCGCTGCAGTCGCGCGGCGAGGGGCCGGTGTCGACGAACGCGCTGGCCGAGCGGCTGCAGATCACGCCGGGATCGGTGTCGGCGATGCTCAAGCGACTCGACTCCGAGGGGCTGATCGTGCGCGTGCCCTACCGCGGCGTGCGGCTGACGCCCGCGGGGCGGCGCGTCGCGCTGGAGGTGATCCGTCACCATCGGCTGCTGGAGCTGTTCCTGGCGGAGACGCTGCAGATGTCATGGGATCGCGTGCACGCCGAGGCGGAGGTGCTCGAGCACGTCATCTCCGAGGAGCTCGAGGGTCTGATCGCGGCGAAGCTCGGAGATCCCACGCGCGATCCCCACGGCGACCCGATCCCGAGCGCCGATCTGGAGCTGCCCGAACGTGACCACAGCCGCAGCCTGTACAGCCTCGCCGAGGGCGAGGGCGGCGTGTTCGTGCGCGTGTCCGACGCCGACCCGGAGATGTTGCGCTACCTCTCCGACCAGGGCATCTCGCCGGGGGATCGCGTGATGGTGAGAGAGCGCCAGCCGTTCGACGGTCCGCTGCTGGTGAGCTTTGCCGGCGGTGAGCGTGAGCAGGCGATCGGGGGCCAGCTGGCGCGCGCCATGAGGGTGGCACTCGACGTCGCATGAGCCCGCCGCCGCCCCCACCGCCGCTGGGGACCGAGCCGGCGCTCGAAGGCGCCGGGGTCGCCGGCGTGGGCGGCGAGGTCGCGCTCGGGCCCAGTCATCTGGACGCGCTGCTGGCGAAAGGGCGGCTGAAGGCGTCGCTGGCGATGCTCGGCCCGGCGTTCGTGGCGGCGATCGCCTACGTGGACCCGGGCAACTTCGCCACCAACGTGCAGGGCGGCGCGCAGTTCGGGTATCTGCTGCTGTGGGTCGTGCTCGTCGCGAACCTGATGGCGATGCTGATTCAGTACCTCTCGGCGAAGCTCGGAGTCGCGACCGACCACAACCTTCCCGAGCTCTTTCGCGCGCGCTACCCGCGCTCGCTCTCCTGGGGGATGTGGGTGCAGGCGGAGGTCATGGCGATGGCCACCGACGTCGCCGAGTTCGTCGGCGCTGCGCTCGGTCTGAACCTGCTGTTCGGCGTGCCGCTGCTGCCGGCCGGCGTGATGACCGGCTTCATCGCCTTCGCGATCCTCGAGCTGCAGTCGCGCGGCTACCGGCGCTTCGAGCTGGCGATCTCGGCGCTGCTGGGCGTGATCTTCCTCGGGTTCCTCTATGAGGCGCTGAAGATCGGGCCCTCCGCGCGCGAGTCCCTCGGTGGGCTCGCCCCGCACCTGGGCGACCGCGACAGCCTGTATCTGGCCGTGGGCATCGTCGGCGCGACCGTGATGCCGCACGTGATCTACCTGCACTCGGCGCTCACCAACGGGCGCACGCCCGTGCGCAACGCGCGCGAGCGCGCGCGGGTGCTGAAGTTCGAGCGCACCGACGTGATCGTCGCGCTGGGGCTGGCGGGCGTCGTGAACATGGCGATGCTCGCGGTCGCCGCGAAGCTGTTCCACGGCACGGGCCACTCGGGCGTGAGCACGATCACGCAGGCCCACGCCGGGTTCGCTCAGCTGGTCGGCGGGGGCGCGGCGCTGGCGTTCGCGGTCGCGCTGCTGGCCTCCGGCGCGTCGTCCTCGAGCGTGGGAACGTACGCGGGCCAGGTCGTGATGAAGGGATTCGTGGGCCTGAACGTCCCGCTGCTCGCCCGCCGGCTCGTGACGATGGTCCCCGCGATCGCGATTCTCGCGATCGGACTCAGCCCCACCGACGTGCTCGTGCTCAGCCAAGTGGTGCTGTCGTTCGGAATCCCGTTCGCGCTGATCCCGCTAGTGCTGCTGACGAGCAACCGCGAGGTGATGGGGGCGCACGTCAACCGTCGCCTGACCACCGTGGTGGCGTTCGGGCTGGCGGCGCTGATCACCGCGATGAACGTTTTCCTGATCTCCCAGCAGCTGCTCTGAGCGTCGCACGGGGCCGGCGATGGCGCGCCGGCAGGAGGCCGCTCAGCTGCCTGGCCGCGGGCGGCGCGATCTGGAGAGGGAACCGGCTCGACCAGGGCGGTGCGTCTGGCCGCGGCGGTGTCCGCGACCGTGCTCAGGCGCCGCCGAGCGCGCGCAGCGAGTACTCGATCGCGCCGCCGGGCGCTCTCCAGGCCGCGATCGCGCGGTCGCTGTCGGGATCGACCGCGATCGCTCCTTCGCCCGTCGAGCCGGGCGCCCCGGCGGCGGAGACGAGCTCGGGCGCGGTGAAGATCGTGCGCCCCGGGTAGGCGTCGATCCCGCGCGCCGCATACGTCGCCTGGTCGCTCAGATCCAGGCCGCTCGGGGTCGAGCGCGGTTCGCTCCACAGCGCGTACGCCTCGCCCGCCGGCCCGGGCGCGAGGTCTGTCAGCAGCGCGTCGCGACCGGGGGTGGAGATCGTCCCGATCGAGCGCACGCCGTTCTCGTCCACGGCGGCGGTGCGCACAACCCAATGCCCGGACGCCGCACCCGTCCAGGCGAGCATCACCGACTCCGACAGCAGGCGCACCAGGCGCGGTGAGCCGCTCGGGGGCGCCGTCCCATAGGGGTCGACGAACCGTTCCAGCAGCCGCGGCGCGCCGAAGTGCACACCGGTGGCGGACAGCTCGGCATACACGCGCGTGATGCCCGCCCGGGTTTCGCTCCATGCGAGGGTCGCGCGGTTGTCATCGCTGAGCAGCGCCGCGATCCGCGCGCCCGGCGCGGCGGATGCCACGCGCTCCACCGCGCGCGAGGAGCGGCCCGAGCCGGGCATGTCGCGGGCGTAGATCGCCCCGTCGCGCTCCCACACCGCGAGCGCGTCCGAGCGGTAGTCCATCGCCACCGTCAGCCCTTCGGCGGAGCGGCTCGAGGCCACCGTCACCGGCGCCGCGAACGAGCTCGCGTAGTAGCGGTGCACGCGCAGCTCAATCGCGCTCGCGCCGCCGGCGGAGGGGCCCGGCGAGAGCAGCGCGGCGTCGCCGAGGTAGGCGGTCGTGAGCGCCGGCGCCGGCGCCGCCGCCGGGCCGCCGGTGGCGATCGGCGTGGCGAATGCGCCGCCGGCGCGACCTTCGCTGAGCCCCAGCCCGCCGCCGCCGGTGCGCGCCCCGGCAAGCAGTATCCGCCCATGCGGCGCCGCGGCCGCGGCGAGCGGAGCGCTCAGCGCGAGCGCCCGTCCGGCGGGGGTGCGCGGGATCGTGGTCGGCACCGGCAGGTCCGCACTCGGGACGATCGCGGAGATGCGCGGGCCGGCGCCGTCCGGACAGTCGGCGGCGGAGCTCCAGAGGATCGCGCCGGGTCCCGTGCCGTGGCGCGGTGAGCCGCTCGGGAAGCGGATCTGCGGGGAGGCGGTGGCGGAGCACGCGCCGAGCGCGCTCGGCTGCGACCACGATCCTCCCTCGGACTGCACGCTGGGCGCCAGCAGGGCGATCAGCGCGATCAGCGCGACCAGCTCGACCGCCCCCAGGGCGACTCGCCGCCGCCGCTGCGCGCGGGCGAGGGAGCCGGCGCTCGGGGCGGTTCCTCCCTCTCGTCGTCGTCGCCGCACGCGGGCGAGGGCGCCGGGGGAATGTGAGTGTGGAGGGCAGGTGCGCACGGTTTGGGTGGGCGTTTGTTCGTATCCACTCGGCGGCTACCGTGCGGTGTTCGTGCCCACACCCGTCTTTGCCTTCCTCCACAGGGCAGTCAATTTGTCCTATGCGCCATGCCCGAGAGCGCCCCGACATAGGCATCCGGCCGTGGACGGCGCCCGGAGCGGTCAGCTCGCGGCTGTGGCTCGGTCGCGCTCCTCGCCCGAGCGCTGTGACCGCGCCAGCCAGTCGCTCAGCTGCGCGTGCATCGCCTCCACGCCCACGATCGGAGCGGCCGGATCGCTCCACGCGGCGGGGATGAGCGCGAACGGGTGGGTCTGCGGGCCGCCGAGGCCGCCGTGGGAGCCCATGAACTCCTCGAACGGCGCCACCTCGTCGGCCGCCGGGTCGTACATGCAGTTGACGAGTATGTCGGGGCAGTGCGGAAAGCGATCGTGACGGCGCAGGTGCTCGGCGGCCGTCGGATCGAACGGCGCGAGCGGATCTTCGCCCTGCACCGCGTCGTCCTGCAGGCAGCGCCGGCCGCGCGCGCCGAGCACGAGCGCGCCCTGCTCGCGCGAGCGCACCATCACGAAGCCGATCCCGGGATGCGTGCTCAGCGCGTCGATCAGCCGCGGATGGGACGCGGCGATCTGCTCGAGCTCCAGGCGCTCGGCGCTCAGCGGCAGATACACGAGGCCGAGGCCGCCCGACACGAGCACGACCGCCTCCTCCGTGGGCGCAGTCGCGGAGGCGTTGCGCTGGGCCAGCGCCTCGCGGTTCGGACCGAGGGCGACCGTGCCGTCCACCGCTCTGGCGCGCGTGGCCCGCGCCAGCACACGTCCGCCGATGCCGGGGTCCTGGCGCGCGTCGGCCAGCACGGCGCCGACGTCGCCCCACGCCTCGTCGACTGCGACCGGGGCGCGCACCTCACCGCGCGAGAGCGCCCCGCGCACGACCTCCTCGAGCGTCTCGCCATAGCGCCGGCGAAACGGCGCGCCCTGGGTCTGACCGTGATCGGAGAGCACGAGCAGGTGATACGGACGCGGTGCCTGCGCCACCGCGCGCTCCAGTCGCTCGAGCTGGCGATCGTGGCGCTTGAGCACCGCGAGCGCATCGGGCTCGCGGATGCCCGAGTGGTGGGCGACCTCGTCATAGCCCACGAAGGTGGCGTAGCTGACGGGCACCCCCTCGACGACGTCGGCCATCAGCAGCGCCACGTTGAGGTCGCGCATGACCACGGCGATGGCGGCGCGGATGAGCGGGTAGAAGCCACCCCGATCGACGTGCTCGGCGCCGCTGCGACGCTGGCGGCGTGCCGCCAGCCGCTCGTAGGAGACGTCGGCGAGCGACAGCACGATCGTGCGCAGGAACCCGTACGGATCGGCGAAGTAGGCGAAGAAGTCCTCCGACTTCGAGCGGCTGCGGTCGCGGATGACGCTCATCGTGGCCGTGCAGCGCGGCGCGTCGCCGGAGAACATGTTCCCCCGGCTCGTGCCCCCGCCGGCGAGCAGGCCCTCGCCGGTGGAGCGACGACGCTCGATCTCGGCCGCGTCGGCGGGGTGGTTGGAGACGATCGTGCGACCCGACTCCTTCTCATGCCAGCGAAAGGCCGGCATGTCCCAGTTGCTGCCCAGCAGCAGGCCGGCCTGGCTGGCGCCGGTCTGCGAGGAGAGGTCGCACTCCCAGCCGATGACTCGGTGCGTCCCCTCCGCGCACCAGCGGGCGATCGTGGGCACGTGCCCGTCGCGCACCGCCTCGCGCAGCACGGTCTCTCCGAGGCCGTCGATCTCGAACAGGATCACGCCCGGGACGTCGGTGTGGTTGTCTCTGCGCCCGCGCCGCACTCGCCGGCGGACCACGCGCAGGTGCTGAGCGTCCCCGTCGACGTCCAGCAGCGGCGCGATCAGCATCGACACGAGCGCCATGCCGAACGCGATCGCCAGGTCGCCGCCGATCGGGATCGAGGTGCCGTCGACCACATAGAACCCCAGCGCGACCGTGCCGGCGCTGAGCACGAGCGATCCGAGCCCAAACGTGAGGACGGTGAGGGGCAGTGCGACGCGTATGACGATCGGCCACAGCAGCGCGTTGATCAGCGCCATCGTCGCGGCCACCAGCACCGCGGCTCCGAACGAGGGCGTCGCGACGCCCGGCAGGATCGACGCCAACGCGAGGATCACCAGACCCTCGACCAGCAGCAGGATCACAACGCGCAGCGCCAGCCCCAGCAAGTGCCGCCCGCTTCTCACGCGCCGCCGGCGGTCGCTCTCGTCAATCGCTGAGGACATCTCGTTGCTACCTTCCGTGTATGGCCGATGGTGCGACTCTCGCCCATCGCGCGGGCTCCTCTGCGGAGGACCGTATCGTTTTCCTCGGGCACGCCACCGTCCTGATCGAGTGCGACGGCGTGCGCCTGCTCACCGACCCGCTGCTGCGCGGCCGCGTCGCGCACCTGCGCCGCCAGGTTCCGCCGGTCGACCCTCGCGTGCTCGCCGAGTGGGCGGGGTGGACTGCTCCCAAGACCGTGCTGATCTCGCACCTGCACCACGATCATCTCGATCTGGCGTCGCTGCGCCTGCTGGGTCTCGACACGTCTCTGCTCGTGCCGGCCGGCGCCGGTGAATGGTTGCGAGGGCGAGGGTTCACGGATTTGACAGAGTTGCGCGCGGGCGAGGTGACGGGCATTGCAGGCGCGGGTGGGCTCACGGTGACGGCGGTGCAGGCTCGTCACGATGGCCGCCGCCATCCCGGCGGCAGGCGCGCGGAGACACTGGGCTACGTCGTGCGCGGCAGCCGTACGATCTACTTCGCCGGCGACACCGAGCTGTTCGAGGAGATGGCCGATCTGACGCCCGGCCGCGCGGCGCGGATCGACGTGGCGCTCGTGCCGGTCGCGGGCTGGGGCCCGAAGCTCGGCCCCGGGCACATGGACCCCCTCGACGCCGCCCGCGCGGTCGCGATGCTGGCGCCGCGCATCGCCATTCCGATTCACTGGGGGACGCTGCTGGCGCTCGGCGGCGCTCGCCGCCATCAGGCGCTCCTGCATGACCCGCCGCGGCTGTTCGCGCGGCACGCCGCGCGTCTGGCGCCGGACGTCGAGGTGCGAATCCTGGCGCCGGGCGAGGGGATGACACTCCCCCCGGCCACGCCCACGCCGGCCCGCGGTCGGTCGGCGCGGTAGGCGCGCTTGCGCGCGCGCTGACTTTTGCGCGATGACACCACCGCCGGGGTGGGCTCACAGACGGGGCGGGTCCGCGGTGTTAGCTTGTGAGCATGCCCGATGCGCGTGTCGTACGGGAGGTTGCTCCGGAGGCTCCGGGCCTGGGGCTGCTCGGCCCCCGCACACGGCACTTGGCGGCGCTGGAGTTCGGCTCCAAAGCGCAGTTCGACGATCCGCGCCAGGAGTGGCGCAGGCTGTTCTCCGAGCTGCTCGGCACCTTCTTCCTGGTGCTCGTGGCGGCGGGCGGGGGGATCCTTCACGGCGAGGGTCAGATCAGCCTGGCGGCGGCGGTCGTGGCGCCCGGGCTGATGGTGATGGCGATCATCCTCTTCATGGGCGCCGTCTCGGGCGCGCACCTGAATCCGGGTGTCTCGCTGGCGTTTGCGCTGCGCGGAGACTTCCCGTGGAAGCGCGTCCCCGGCTACGTCGTCATCCAGCTGATCGGCGCCACACTCGCGTGTCTGTTCCTCAGAGCGGTGTTCGGCGACGTCCAGCATCTCGGCGCCACCCTGCCCGGCCCGGGCTATGCGAACTGGCAGGCGCTGCTGATGGAGGTCGTGCTCACGGTGGGCTTGGTGAGCGTCATCCTCGGGACCGCCTCGGCCGCCCAGAACATCGGCGCGATCGCCGCGCTGGGCGTCGGCGGGTACATCGCGCTCGCGGGCCTGTGGTCGGCGCCGGTGAGCGGCACCTCGATGAACCCGGCTCGCTCGTTTGGGCCGGCGCTTGCGAGCGGCGACTTCTCGAGCTACTGGGTATACGTTCTCGGCCCGCTCGCGGGGGCCGTGATCGCCGTGGGCTGCGCGTATGTCCTGCGCGGACGGGGCGGCGATCCGATCAGCTACGCCGCCGGCTCGGGCGAGCTGGACAGCGGGTCGCTACGCGAGCGCCAGCGGCTGTCGCAGGAGATCGACCGGGGCGAAGCGAACCCGCCGGGCCTGGGCGGCTGAGGCGGAGGTCAGAGTCCCGTCTCGGCGACGACTCGCCCGGACTTGACCGCCTTGGCCAGCGCTTTGAAGTCGCGCTCGTTCTGCTCGGCGTAGGCCTGGGAGAACTCGACGATCGCGCGGTCGAACACCGTGCCCTTGCCGAGGTAGGCGGCGATCGCGATGCGGTCGCCGCTGCGCGCGTGCGCGCGGGCAAGCGTCCACCCGCACAGCCGTCCGTAGGCGGCCAGCCCGGAGGGCTTCATCTGCTCGACTTCCGCCGAGCCCTTCCAGTCCTTCAGCTGGCGACCGTAGAAGTCGCGGTCCCCGCCGTCGATTCCCTCCTCGACGTGCAGCCAGCCGAGGAAGATGTCGCTGCTGGCCTGCATCAGCCGCTGTCCGGTGACGACGCGCTCGCCGTGGTTTGAGAACTCGCTGGGGCCGAGGAACTCCTCGAGCACCGACGCCTCGGCCTCCTTCAGCTGCAGGAACAGCGGGTCCTGACCGTCCCGGCCGAGCATCAGCGCGATCCAGGCGCGCGTGCCGACGCTGCCCACGCCGACGACCTTGCGCGCGACGTCGGTCAGCTGAAACTCCTCCAGGAGCACGCGCCGGTCGTACTCCAGCGTCTCGCGGTAGGAGCTCACCAGCTCGTGCAGGCTCTCGAACATTTCAGTGCGTTCGCTGCCTTTTGCGAGGTCATGGATCGGCACGATCAGCGGCGGTTCGGCGACGATCCGCGCCTCGCCGTCCACTAGCTGCGTCAGTTTGGAGAAGGCCGACATGCTGTCCTTCGTACGCGCCTTCGCGAGCGCCTTCTCGGTGCGCTTGACCTGCGCCGGTTTGAGCTGGGCGCCGAGGTCCTTGAGCGCGCGCTCGACGTCCATGTGGGAGTACCAGACGTCGAGGTTGTTCATCCCCGCGAAGCCGGCCATCGCGGTGCGGTACTCCGCGACCGTGTCCAGCACCACCTGCTCCTGATCCTTGACCGCAAAGCCGTTGTCCTGCGCGGCGATCAGCATGCTCACGGCCAGGCGCTTGACGTCCCACTCCCACGGTCCGGGCAGCGTCTCGTCGAAGTCGTTGAGGTCGAACATCAACTGCCGCTCGGGCGAGGCGAACACGCCGAAGTTCGACAGGTGCGCGTCCCCGCAGCACTGCACGCTCAGCCCCGAGCGTGGCGTCGCCGCCAGGTCGCCCGCCATGATCATCGCCGCGCCGCGGTAGAACGTAAACGCCGACACCAGCATGCGGCCATAGCGGATCGGCACCAGCTCGGGCACGCGCGTCTTGGCCTGGCGTTCGAGCACCTTGACCGGGTCGGCGCGGTGCGGCGCCGGCTCGAACGCGGCGTGGCTGGAGCGCGGCACCTCCGCGCGCGCCGCCTTGCCGCGCGCCACCCGCTCGGCGACGCTCAGGTGCGGAACCGTCGAGGCTGCGCTGACAGTCGCCATGCTCAGACCTTACTCCTACCTCGCTGCCGGGCAACTGCGGTATGCGACAGAGCCATCGCGGACCGCGGGCCGTTCCGCTGCACGTTCGGGATGTGCGGCGGCGACTACCGCACGGTGGCGCCCGAGGAGTTGAGCGCGTACCAGCGTCCGCCGAACATGGATTCGCCGACGTAGGAGGTTTCGCCCGGTCCCGAGTCGCCGCTGTAGCGGTACAGTGGATGGCCCGCGTAGGTGACCTGGGTCTTGCCGCCGGGCAGTCTGGTCGTGGACAGCAGCGATGACTTGATCCCGGGGCCGGCCGTCGGCCTGCCGCTGGTCTGCAGCGGGGCCATGTTCCCGGGCATTCGCTGATGTGCACGCACGTGTCCGTGCCGGCGTGGTCGCGTGTGAACTCATACAGTGTGAATCCCGACGAGGTGACGAGGATGTTGCCCAGGCTCGTGCGGCGCAGCGTGACCTTGGCGGCGCGGGTAGCGTGTGCGGTCGGGACGGAGCCCTGCGCGCCGGCGATGGCGGCGGTGGTGGAGACGCTCATCGCGCCGGCCAGGAGGGCGGCCAGAAAGACGTGGGTGCGCTGCATGGAGATTCCTCCGATATCGCGAATGGGGTGGTGCCTCGAACGCGGGTCACGGGCCCGAGACCTGTGTCGGTCGTCGCTAGGCAAGACGCCGACGGGCCGAGAACCTTCCCCGGCGACGCTGCTGGGACTGGACTGACGGGACTGAACTGACTGTAGAGGAGGGGGCCGGTCGATTTTGGACCGGTGTCCAGTGTGCAGGGGGCGTGCGAGCGCGAACATGCCGGCCATGACCTACGGGCACGAGCGCAACGTCGAGCGCCGGATCAGGCTGTGGATCGTGCGCCAGGAGCGCAGCCGGCGCAAGGCCGGACAGCCGGCCAGGTTCAAAGCCGCGCGCGACACGCCGGGCGTGCGCAGCCGGGCCGCTGAGGTCACCCAGCGCTGAGCGGCTCAGCTCCCTGAGCCAGCTCGGCTCAGCTGCGCTCGACGACCATGAATTTGTTGCCGTCGGGATCGCGGAAGAAGAACATCGGCGGCACCGGATCGCCCATGCGCATGACCTCTGCGTCCACGTCGACTCCCTGCTCGCGCAGGCTCGCGTGGTTGGCGTCGGCGTCGTCGGTCGCCCAGCCCACGCGGGTCTCGATCCCGACGGGTTCTCCCTCGCGCGGCGCGACGATCGCGATCGTCGTCGTGGCGCCCGCCGGCGCCACTTCGACCCAGCGGTCGCCGTTGCCGAACGGGACGTCGGCGCGCTTCTCGAATCCGAGCTTGTCGAGGTAGAACTCGATCGCCCGGTCCTGGTCTGAGACGGGGACGATCACCGTTCCGATCTGGCTGATGCGAGTGTCGCTCATGTCGATCCTCCTGTTCGATGGGTTCTGCAGCCGAGCTCGGGGGCAAGCTAGTCGGTCGCGCCTGCCGAGAGGTTACCCGCGTGTGTGCTCGCGCATGCGATGGGGGAGGCCATGCCGCATGCGGCATGGCTGGATGGGCCGCATGCGGCCCATCCTCGGACCCGCACATGTGCGGGTCCGCCGGTACCGATCGAAGATCGGCCAGCATGCGCCTACCGGCCGGGCGGTGCATGCACCGCCCGCGACTGCATCGGCTTTGCAAGTCATATGCGTGGGTCCGCTTGTCCAGGGGCGCATGCACCGCACGCGACAACATTCGCTACCGTCGGGGGCATGTGCAGAAACATCAGAACGCTCTACAACTTCGAGCCCCCCGCGAGCGAGGACGAGGTGCGCGCGGCCGCAGTGCAGTACGTGCGCAAGATCAGCGGCTTCACGAAGCCCTCGCAGGCGAACGCCGCCGCGTTCGAGCGCGCCGTCGAGGAGGTGACCGAGGTCTCCTCGAGGCTGCTCGGCGAGCTGGTCACCTCGGCGCCGCCGAAGGACCGCGAGGTCGAGGCGGCTCGGCGCAGGGCGCGCAGCGCGCAGCGGTTCGCGGCGTAGCCCCGGCCCGACTTTGCACCGGCCCGACGGCGCCCGTTGAGTGGCCTCCGCGTGCTGTGAAAGGATCACCGCATCTCGATGCGGCCGCACAGTGTCCGATCTGGAGCACGGGCTCGCGTCGTCGCGGGAGCCGTCGTTGCGCTCGGGTTGACGTGGTTGGCGCTGCCGAGTGCCCTGATCGCGAGACCCGGCGCCTCTGACGCTGCCTGGACGGCGCCCGGTGCTGCGACCGGCCCCTCCCGCTCGATGGGACCGGCACGGCCGAGACCCTGCAGGCTCGGCCATGTGCACCTGCTCTGCCCGGACGTCGTCATGTCCGCACCCTCGCTCCTGCACCTCGACCGCAGCACCGAGCCCGGGCGTGTCCTGCTGCGCGCGGCCAGCGCGCTCAACAATCGCGGTTCGGGTCCGCTCGAAATCAGCGCCCACCGCAATGGGTGGGGACGGATGGTTCTCTACCAGGCAGTCTACGACCGCCGCGGACGTCGCCATCTGTTCCGGACCCCGGCCACGCTCGTGTACAAGTACGTGCCGGGCGAACGCTACGGGTACGGCAACGTGGGGGCCGCGAGCTACTGGAAGTTCAAGCACGCTGCCGCCTTTCAGCTGTGGTCGATCGACGCTCACTACCGGGCCGTGCGGCTCGTGCGGACGGGGCCGAAGGTCGATTACTGCCTGCGCGACCTCTTTCACACTCGACCCTCGCGCAATTCGCCGAGCATGCCCGTGTATCCCGCGTGCAGTCAGAACCCCTACATCCGCCACGACGTCCTCGGGATCTCCGTCGGCTGGACGGACGCCTACCCGTACGAGTACCCCGAGCAGTGGATCGACGTGACCGGTCTGCGCGGGCGCTTCGCCTACGTGCAGATCGCCGACCCGGACAACCTGCTGAGGGAGTCCAACCACCGCAATGACGTCTCCGAGACCTACGTCGCGCTGCCCTCCGGGCGCGTGCTCGGGCATCGGGTGGGCGTGTCGGAGCCGTGATTCCCGAGGTCGCGGGCACGCCCTTGCTGCCATCGGCGCGGTGAACGAGCAGGCTGGCCAGCAGGTCCATCCCGATCCCTACGACGGAGGCTGACTCGAAGCCGTCCCTCAACCGCCGTCGGGCGCGTTCGGCACGCAGCACAGCTGGGCCGATCCCGTCGCCAGCAGCCTGCCCGCGGTGTCCCACACGCTCCCGCTGACGCCCATCAGACCGTGGCCGGCGACGCTGCACTCGTGATCGATCAGCAGCCACTCGCAGCCGGGGTTGTGGTTGTGAAACCACGCGCTCGTGTCGAGGTTCGGCGCGAGGTACTCCCAGCTTCTGTACTTGCGGTAGGCCGCCGGAAAGCCGTATGTGTCGAGCAGGATCAGCGCGCGCGCGGCGTCGAGGAACGGGTCCGCGAAGCACGCCGTCGGGCGAAAGCGCGTCCACTCGCGCACCACCGGCGCCGTCGGCTCATCGCTCGTGCTCTGCTCGACCGGCCTGCGCTCGATGTTGTTCCAGAAGCTGAACGGCGGGCGTCGCTCGGGCGGCAGCAGCTCGTCGTAGCTCTTCAGCGCCGCGGGCGGCGGGACCGCGGGCATCTCGGGATGCTGGTGGCTGTAGCCGGGCGCCTCGACGGCCGTCTTCACGAGCGCATGCAGGATCGACTTGCCCTCCTGACTCATCTCCACGGCGAATGACTCCGCGCGAGCACCCCGCTTGAGCACGCTCACCTCGAGCTGCACGGCGGCAAACGCGGGCGAGCTGAGGAAGTGGCAGTAGAAGCTCGCCGGCCGCTGAATCTGAGCCGCCGATCCCGCGGCGCGCAAGGCGATGGCCGCGAGGTAGCCGCCGTTCGGCCCCCAGATCTCCCAGTCCGCGGACAGGTGCGCCTCCGCACACCCGCCCTCCTGCGTCTCCACGCGTGTGGCGTGCTCGAGGTCTGAAGCGTGCTCGAGGTCCGATGCGCTCGCGGTCATCCGTCCTGCCCCCAAACCGTCGCGATCAGCGACCGGACGCCGCCATGGTTGCGGTGCTCGCACAGGTAGACGCCCTGCCAGGTTCCCAGCGCGAGCCGACCCCCGCTGATCGGCAGCGTCAACGAGGGCCCCAGCAGCGAGGCCTTGATGTGCGCGGGCATGTCATCGCTGCCCTCCAGCGTATGCGTCCACAGTTGGCTGCGCTCGGGCACGGCGTGGCTGAACCAGGCCTCGAAGTCTCGGCGCACCTCTGGGCTTGCGTCCTCGTTGAGCGTCAGCGATGCCGAGGTGTGCCTGATCAGCAGGTGCAGCAGGCCGACCGCCACCTCCTGGAGCTCCGGCAGCTGGGACAGCACCTCGCGCGTCACGAGGTGGAACCCGCGCCGGCGGGGGTCGAGCGTCAGTTCGCGTTGCAGCCACATAGGCTCATACGGTACGCGCGGAGTCGGTCTCCGCGGCGCCGCGCAGGTGATGGCGGGTGTCGGCAAGATCGATCGCGCCTGGCCTCCACGACTCAAGTTCAATCAGCTGGACGACCGATTAGGTTGGGTCCGGATATGGTTTGTCCGACTATGTCAAGATCCTTGGCATTTGCAACACCTAGCAGTCGATCGACTCTCTCGGCTTCGAGCCGACTCATTGAACGGAGTTCAGCGTGCCAGACAATGCGCAGACCAGAAAGCAGAGGATCGAGAAGGCTCTCGCGGCTTTGCAGTCGGATCACGAGACGCTGCGGGTGCCTTGGCGCCGGCAGCAAGAGCGCATGCCTGTGATCAGGATAGGGCTCGAGTCGACCGTCT
Organism: uncultured Solirubrobacterales bacterium; assembly: GCA_963744245.1. GTDB lineage: Bacteria > Actinomycetota > Thermoleophilia > Solirubrobacterales > Solirubrobacteraceae > Palsa-744. The sequence goes on along the minus strand of CAVUST010000001.1, from coordinate 552,033 downwards.
TGAATCCTCGCAGTCATCGCATTAAGTCGCAACTAGAGTCTGCGCCTGAGGCTCTGACGGCAATCGAGGCTAACCCTGAAAGCGAGGCAGCCCAGGCGGCAATTCGCAACCTCCTCCGCGCCACGCCCGGGTTTGAGGCACTCAAGAACAACCTCAAGGATGATGGCCAGGTGCAGCCCGGGATCGCCACGAGAGACGGGCGACTTATCAATGCTAATACCCGAGCAGTTGCTCTCGAAGATCTCAGTGCAGACTACATCGAGGTGGCAGTCCTTCCGTCGGACGCGACGGTCGGTGAGATATACGACCTTGAGCTCGATCTCCAGGTCGCCCAAGACTTTCGTCAAGATTATTCGTTCACCAACGAACTCCTGTTTGTCGAGGATCTGATAACGGGGCAGAACCGTGACGAGGAAGACGTCGCGATCCGTACGCGATGGGCTACGCCGACAAAGCCCGCGACCATCAAGACTGGAGTAGCAAGAGTCCGCCGCTATGTCCGGCACCTGAACTTGATTCGCGAAATCCAAGACATGAGCGGTAATAAGGTGCCGCTTACTGACTTCGATGATGCCGAGCAGGCCCTCAAAGAGTTTGATGTTTCCTACGAGAATCTTCGCGTCAAGGAACCTCAGGCAGCGCGGGCTCTCAAGGATGCCCGAACGCTCGGGCTCTTGGTTGACCTTGGCTATGAGCGGCAACGAGTCGTAGACGGTGACTGGGTGGACGACTACCTCTCCGATGCGCTTCGGGAGAACGAGATATTGCGTGAGGTGGTTGAGCCAACTGTTGATGCAGGGGGTCCGGGTGCTCCAGTGCAGGACGCTGCAGGCCTTGCGGACTTTGAAGACATAGACACCGATGATGATGGGGCGAACGCCGGCGGCACGCGCCGCATGGTAAGGCTCTTGGCTCGGCGTCTATCTGAAAGTGCGCGCGAAGACATAGTTGTGTTGCCTACGCCCGATGGTGACAAGAAGTTTGATCGCGAGACTGTCAAGGCGGCGGTCAATGATGCGATGCGCACCGCCGCAGAGGATGCAAGAAGCGCGGCCAGAGCCGGGAACGAGCTGCGGTTGCCGCTGTCGCTTCTGGAAGAAGGCGCCAAGCAGCTGCTGCGATCGCTCGCTGTGTACGACAAGGTGGCGAGCCACGCGGACTTTGACGCTCCAAGCATGCGAGCCGGTATTGAGCAGGTGTCTCGCGCACTTGAGGCGCTGCGACGGTCTGTCGAGGGATGACGGGAGCTGTGTCCGGCACTCTAGGTTTTTCGACGATAGAGAATGGACGGCACATCGTGGTCGGCCGCGACGAGCTGGTTTCTGACGCGTTCTGGCGCAAATTGCGGGCGGAGTGGGGTCAATCTGGCTCGCAGCCGAACGTAGCTGTGGTGATATCCACCGAGACCTTTGCCTCGCGCCACGCTTGGATGCCAAGCGCGTGTCGTCAATTCAACGTGACGGTTGAACTTGATGACGCTGCCAAAGCTGTGATCAGCCGCGGCCGCGTGGATCGTGACCGCCTTCGAGAGATCCGCGCGTCTGAGCCAGCAGGTGATGTCCAGGACGCCGAAGCCAGGCTCAGCCAGACTCGTTTCGTCCGGGAGCTGCGCGATTTTCAGATCCGCGACCTGGCTAAGCTGCTTGCGCTCGATCACGGCGCGAACTTCAGTGTTCCTGGTGCCGGCAAGACGACCGTCGAGCTTGCCGTTTATGAGGCCGAACGTGCTGCGGGCCGCGTGATGCAGCTGCTGGTGGTCGCTCCGCTGTCAGCGTTTGATGCGTGGCGGGAAGATGCCAAGCGATGCCTGGTCTCGCCACCGGACATACACCGCTATGCCGGCGGACGTATTCCCACGACCACGGAGATTCTCCTGGTCAATTATCAGCGGCTGTCAGGCTCATACGAAACAATCGCACGCTGGGTGCAGCAACTGCCCACTCTCGTGGTGCTAGATGAGGCGCACCGCATGAAGCGCGGCCGAGATGGCGAGTGGGGAACGGCATGTCTCGATCTCGCATTCCTCGCGGAGCGCCGCGACGTGCTGACTGGCACGCCGGCGCCCCAACACCCAAGCGACCTCGTGGCAATCCTGGACTTTGTCTGGCCGGGTCAGGCGCTGCGCGTCCTACCAGCCGAAGCGCTCGTAGCTCAGCCCACGCCCACAGCCGTAGCAAAGGTATCGCCAGCAATAGCGCCCCTGTTTGTGCGCACGACAAAGGTTGAGTTGGATCTGCGTGAGCCCGTCAAGCATGTGATCGTTGTGCCCCTAGAGAGTCTCCACCGCGAGATCTACGACGCGCTGCGAGCGCGACTTTCAACGCTGCTCGTCACACAGCGAGAGCGCGTAGAGCTGAGCTCCTGGGGCGACATCATCATGTACATGCTCGAGGCTGCAACGAACCCGACCCTGCTACCGGCTGGCTCATCCAGCAACGACCCAGTCGAGTTCCGCCACCCGCCGCTTTTGATTCCAGATGACTCATCTCTGCATGGCCTCATCGCCGAGTACGCGTCCTATGAGACTCCGTCGAAGTTCATTCAGCTTGCGGCGCTCATCGACACCCTGAGTCGGAAAGAGCGCAAGGTTCTCATCTGGTCCAATTTCGTGCGAAATCTCGAGACCCTCGAGCGGATGCTCGCGATCCACCATCCAGCGGTCATCCACGGTGGAATTCCCTCTGAGATCAGCCAACCCACCGCGCCCAGGCGACGTGAGGACGAGCTCGAGCGGTTCCGGAGTGATCCAGCCTGCCGAGTGCTGCTCGCAAACCCGGCAGCTATGGGTGAGGGCATCAGTCTTCACCAGGTGTGCAATGACGCCGTTTACCTTGAGCGGACGTTTAATGCCGGTCAGTACCTCCAGAGCGTTGACCGTATCCATCGCCTCGGCTTGGAGCGCAGCGTCGAGACCAATATTTGGTTCCTAGTCTCAGACGACACAATTGACCAGGCGGTAGCAGCGCGCATCGAGTCAAAGGCCAGGAATCTCGGGGTGATGTTGGACGATGCCGGCATCGTGACGATGGCCCTCCCGGATGAGGAGGACGTAGGCGATCCGATCGATGTCGGAGATGCCGGCGATGTGGCTGCATTGTTCGCGCACCTTCGCGGCAGCCGCGATGGCGGTTGAGTCTTACGTTTGGACGCCGCGCAAGTTGCGTGCGGCATTTTGGGTTGGCCATGTTCTCGGGGACAGGGGCGAGTATGCCTTTACCGCGCACGCCTCATGGATGAATCTACCTGTCGGCGGCTCCGTCGATCTCAATGAGCTGTACGCGGCGGAGGCCGCCTTGTTGGACCTTGGGCTGGTCCAGCGAATGGGGGATGATTGGCTTTGGCCGACGCAGCCGCTGCATGCGGTGTGCTCGCGCGATGAGCCGCAAACGGACGAGCTCCTCTTCGGCTTGGTCTTGGAGGCGGGCCGGCCACTGTGGCTGAGCACGGCCGCTGGAGAGGGCGACACGGTTGCTCACGAGCTCATCCCGGACGAGGTCATGACGGGTTTGAGCGAGGTGATCCCTGATCCAGCTCGCAGAGAAGCGTTTCTTCTGGCGCGTGCGCGAACTGTGGATGCGCGGGCACGCGAGATGCTCGGAACCACCGGAGAGGAGCACGTTGTCGGTGCCCTGAGGGAACAGTTGCGCGTGCTAGGCGCCGAGATCGAGGCAGAGCGAGTCCGTCGCGTCAGCCTGATATCCGACGAGCTCGGCTACGACATAACAGCACCGCGGCTCGATGGTCGGTTGCGCCGGCTAGAGGTCAAGGCTACCCGCTCACAAAGCTCGGCGGCGTGGATCATCCTCACGCGCAACGAGCTGACCGCGGGGATCGCTGATCCAGATTGGTATCTCGTCGTGGTCCGGGTTGCGGAGCCCCGCAGCGAAGTGCTCGGGTGGACACCAGCGGCGAATCTCCAAGCGCTGGCGCCCAAGGACAGCCACCGCCATGGTCGTTGGCAGAGCGCACGTCTCCTGCTGGCGATCGACGCGCTGGCTCCTGGGCTCCCCCCGGCTTGAGCTTCGATCCGGCCGACTGCTCGCGTAACTTGTGGTCGTATGACTGAGGATGCAGACCCTGACGCCGTTGAGGGCGTGTTGGGTGCCACCGGCCAGGAATGCTTGGCGGACGCCATCGCGTGGCTGGCTGAGGAGCTGACGATGCCGCAGGAAACAGATTGGCCGGGGCTTCTTCGCGCACTGGTCGATCTCGTGGACGACAGCGAAGTCAGCTCCAGGGCACTTCGTAGGGTGGTTCGCGAAGTCACGCGGTCTGAGGTGGACACCTCTCGCGTGCTTTTCGATGCTCAGGATCTGCCGGCGCCACAGCTGTTTGCTGATGCTTTGGGCGAGTTGCTGCAGCGCAGCGAGGGCAAGACGCTAGAAGGACTCACGCCCCGCGCGGTGCAGCGTGCGCAGCTTGCGAACCCCGCAGCGATCGAGACGCTGTGCCTTGTCGTGGGCGTTACCTACAGGGATGCGCGGGATTGGTTTGCTTGCGGGAGCGACGCGTGGAGCCTCGAGCAGATCGAGCAGCTGCTGGCATACTGCAACGACCTTGTCGGTGGCCAAATCAGACCTCCAATCCCCGATACGGTGCCGGCACGTGCGGTTGAGTTCGTGACCTACGGCGAGGTCGGATGGAAACTTCCCGAACGTCTACGCCGAGGTGGCGTCCCTTATGAGCTGCTTTTGACGCAACGAGCCGTGGGCTCGCCTTGGAGTGCCCACAAGAACAAGACGTCGAACCGATTGAGCTCGGCCACTGCGGGCTTCTTGTGCTCGCTCCTTGTCGAGAGAGGCATAGACTTCCGAAGAGCGACCACGGTTGGGGGAGATGCCAAACAACGCGATCTCCAAGAGCTTTCCGGGATCGCCGACCGGCGCGTTGGTCTGGTGACACTCGTCTCTCACAAGCCAACCTTCGCGGTCGCGTTCTCGTCCGCTCATGATGGTGGCACGGCGCGTGCGAACGGAGACGGCCTGCTGCAGATCCCGGACACTTCGTTGCCATTCGGGCTGGTTCTAACGGGGCTTGGCTGGTCGGGCCGGCCTGAGACCGATCGCCTCGCGCGACGTTTTGCGGGATGTCTGTTCACAGAGCGCAGCCTGGTTGACCTAGTTGACTGCATCGAGTTAGCTCAATGAGCTTGTACCTTCAGGATGTCGAAGAGCGTGACGCAAGCCCGCCGTCTGATCCGCATCAAGGCGACAGTGTGCTCGCTAGGCTAGACCCTGAGAAGGTCTCTGCGGCTGCTCGGCATGAGAGTCGTAACCGCGAGGTGCACCTGCCTCCTTTGAGCACGTTCAGGTGGTGGGCGCGGCGCACAGGTGCAGTTAATGACGCCGTTTTGACTGGAGCCATCGAAACACTGGACCGCGAGCGTCTCGACGTCCTTGATCCTTTTGCGGGTGGTGGCACTATTCCCCTTGTTGCGCTCCGGGCAGGATGCACAATTCACGCTCAGGACCTTAATCCGTGGGCAGCGGCCGGCATCCGGCAGATGCTCAGCCTTCCTGCATCCTCGGCTTTGCTTGCAGCCCATGAGCTGCTGGGCGAACTCGCCGGGCCCTTACTCCGTGAAGCCTATGCGACGAGTATGGAGAACGGCCTGCCGGCCACCCTTGCGCATACGTATCGTGTTGCCGTAGGACGCTGCTCAGCATGCGGTATCGAGCATCGCCAGTTTCCGTACAGCATGCTGACGCTATGTCATCGGAAGGAGCGAAGACAACCCGAGGCGATTCTTGCGTGCCCAGCTGGGCATGTATTCGAAGGCCGCACCGACTGCTGCATGCCCTGCCCGTTCTGCAACCGGCGAACAGACCCGGCTGCGCTGTATACGCCTCGGCGCTATGTGACCTGCCCTGAGTGCAGCCATCAGGATCGACTATCGGATCGTGCGGCTGGCAAGGGGTGGCGTTGGGAAGTCGTCCTCGTTCAGCGCACAGATGGCAAGCGGCGAGAGTTTGCCTTGCCGTCGCCTCAGGAGCTCAAGCAGGCAGACAAACGGTGGAAACCTAAGCTCTCGCTTGGGCTCATCCCCCCAGGGACCGAGACCAGCGTGCTACTGCGTCACGGGTATCGAGATTGGGCGGACCTCTACCCGCGGCGACAGCGTGCGGTCACTGAGGCGTTGCTAGATCTGGCTGCAGAGGCCAGTGATGAGCAGGATGTCGTTGATGCTCTGAGGATGGCCATTGTAGGCACTACAGAGTTCGCCGGTCATCTGTGTAGATGGGATCGCTTCTATCTGAAGTGCAACGACGCGACGGCTGGACATCGTTTTAATTTCAGCACCTTTGTGCCCGAGCTCAACGTTTGGGGTGCCGGCCAAGTCGGCCGGGGAACGGTCAACCGCAGAGTGCGATCGATGACCAAAGCCTCTCAATGGGTACGCAATGCCCTCGGGCGCCGCCCCATCGTTACAGCCTTGCCGTCGAACGCTGAGGATGACGGGCCTGTCCCGGATGCACGGGTGATTTGCGGAGACTCGGGCTTGATGGCCGGCCCGAAGGAACGGTTTGATCTCATTCTCACGGACCCGCCTTACCATGATGATGTGCACTACGGAGAGCTTTCGCTCCCATTCCGCGCGTGGGCTGGGCTGTCGCTTTGCGACTTAGAAGGTGAGGCAGCTACCAACCACGCCACTGGCGTCAACCCTGACGGCGCCTCGTATGCGTCCGCACTTGAACGGATATTTGCAGCATCCCATCCCCTGCTCCGACGTGTCGGTCGGTTGGTATTCAGCTACGCAAACCATGAGCCAGAGGCATGGGTTGCTCTCTTCACGGCACTGCAAGGCGCTGGGTTCTTCGCTGTCGCCTGTGTTTCGGTCCATAGTGAGAACGAGACCGACTTCAAGAAGCGCGACGTTGCTGCGTGTAATGAAGATCTGCTCATGGAGTTCAGCCCATGTCCAGTTGACCTTCCCCCCAGGCTGATCGGCAACTTTGGCGACAACCCCTTCATGGTGACCGTCGCTGAGCTCTTTGGCCGTGTCGGTGACCTCCCAGAGGGGTGGGAGGTCACCGCGATGAACTCGTTGCGTGACGCGCGCGCCAGAGGAGGCGGTGCTGCAGCTCGGGGTCATTAACAGTCCTGACGTGCCGACTCCTGCGGACTCCGAAGGGTGACTGCAGCCACCGATCTCTTTGGAGCGCTCGAGCAGCAGCTCGCGCTCGCGCCCCGTGCATGGGATGCGCGCGACATCGGCTCGTCCATCACCCAGGTCAGGCCACACGCCTCTTCGATGGCTCGAATCCCCTCGAGGATACGTAAGATCTGCCGATGAGCGAGCTGCGCAAGGCGAGCGTACTCGGTGCGTTCGAGTACGACGACACCGCCCCCGAGGGCTATCGCTCTGGCATGGCCCACCTCGACAAGGCGGTCGGCGGCGAGGCGCTAGCGGTCAAGGCATTCGAGCTCCCTCCGGGGCAGAGCGTGTGCCCGTACCACTACGAGTACGAGGAGGAGTGGCTGCTGGTGCTCGAGGGCGCCGCCCTCGTGCGCACGCCGACCGGCGAGCAGGAGCTCACGGCGGGCGAGATCGTCTGCTTCGCGCCCGGCCCTGCTGGGGCTCACAAGGTGAGCAACCGCACCGAGCAGACGGCGCGGATCGTGATGTTCTCCAGTGCGCGCGAGCCCGCAGTCGCGGTCTATCCGGACAGCGACAAGATCGGCGTCTGGCCGGGCAATGACGAGGACCGCGTGATGTTGCGGCGCGAGGACGGCCAGGTCGAGTACTACGACGGCGAGCGCTGACCGGTCTGGCGATGGCGCAGGAGCGGAACGTATGCGCGGGACCCTTCGGGGCCGTGTACGACTTCTACATCGAACGTCCACGCCTGGCACGACTGGTGCTGGGAGCGATGTGGGGCGTCGATCCGCGGCCCTTCTACCGCAGTCTCACCGCGATCGCCGAGCTACCGGATGGCGCCACCGTCCTCGACGTTCCCTGTGGAGGTGGAGTGGCCCTCCGCGGCCTGCGTCCCGGCCAGGACGTGCGCTGGATCGGCGTCGACGTCGAGCCGGCGATGCTCGATCGCGCGCGGCGCCGCGCGGCGAGCCACCCCAGCACCGACGTACGGCTGATCGAGGGCGACATGTACCGTCTCCCGCTCGAGGACGCGACGGTCGACCTGTGCCTCAGTTACGGCGGTCTGCACTGTCTCACCCGTCCACAGGCCGCGCTCGAGGAGATGGCGCGTTGCCTGCGTCCCGGCGGACGCCTGCTCGGCAGCACCTTCCTCGCCCAGGGCAGCCGCCGTCAACGACTCCTGCTGCGCAACGATGACTTCGGCAGCACCGGCAGCGCCGAGGACCTGCGCCGGTGGCTGCACGCCGCCGGTCTGACCGGGACGTCGATCGACCGCGACGACGGCCTGCCGGTGTTCAGCGCGCGACGACCCTGACCGGCTCACGAGATTGGCTCGAATACGGGAGGCTGGGATGGGCGCGGCGGGTTTCGAACCTGCGACCTCTCGCGTGTGAAGCAGGACTGCACTCGGGCGGGTTTGCCTGGTTCTCCCTGCAAATCCGCGTGCTTCAGGTCGCTGTCCGAACTGCGGAAACCGGCTGATTTGGGCTCGATTCGGCGTGGTTTGGGCCAGTGAGCGGCTCTACTGGCCTAAACATCTGGAGGCCCTGACGGGAGATCTGGATGAGGTGGGCCAAAAGCCGCGGTCGGCGAGGGCGGGGCTGAACACCTACCCGCGGCTGTCTATTGCGCCGGAGCCTCTTGGCATCCAGAAGCGGTGCTATTGTCACGAATATGTCCGGAGAACCCGTAGATTCCAGTGACAGTTCGGTGATGGGCCGGCTGTACGAGATCGCCGAGGCCCAAGGCGGGTTCCTTGCCGCGCATCAGGCGGTGGCCGCCGGCATTCCACGCTCCACGCTTTCCTACCATGCCACCGAGGGCGACGCGCTGGAGCGCGTCGGGCATGGCGTCTATCGAATGCGACGGTTCCCAGCACCACCGCACGGTCACGTGATCGCCGGATGGCTTGCGCTCGCGCGCGCCGACGGCGTGGTCTCCCACGAGAGCGCGCTGGAGCTCCTCGATCTCACTGACCTGATCGCCGACGAGGTTCACGTCACCCTGCCACGCGCCAAGCGAGGGATGCGCACCCCGCCCGGTGTGCGCATCCACTTCACCGACCGGTTGATCGACAGTCGAGCTCGACGCCTTGTGCTCGGTATCCCGGTGACCAGCGTCGAGCGCACCGTGGTCGACCTGCTGCGCAGCGGTGGATGGACGGAGCAGACCGACCTCGCCGTCCGTCAAGCCATTCGGCGCGGTCTCACGACACGCCGGCAGCTGGAGGCGGAACTGCCGGCCAAGTGGCGCTCGCGGCTCGACGGCGCTATCGACCAGGGCGCGACGTGAAGTACCGCACGTCCGCGGCGTTCCGCACAGCGCTCGAGGCTCGGCTCAAGACGGCACAGCACGATGGCGTCGGCTTGGCGCGACTCCGCAAGCGCGTGGTGTTCGAGTGCCTGCTCGCGCGCCTGCATGCCGTGGCGCCGGACGCCTGGGTGCTCAAGGGAGGGTTCGCGCTCGAGCTGCGGCTCGGCGCTCAGGCCCGCACCACCAAGGACATCGACGTCGACTGGGCAATCGGTGAGGACGAGGCGGTCGGATTGCTCTTGGACGCTGCGGCCGTGACGCTCGACGACCGCTTCGAGTTCGCCATCGAGCGGGCGCAGGTGGATGACGACCTGTCGGGAGGCGGCCAGCGCTGGACGGTCGCCGCGACGCTCGCCGGGCGCGAGTTCGAGCGCGTAGCCATCGACATCGGGTTCGCCGCAGAGTCCATGTTCGAGCCAGAGGCCATCGCCTCCTCCCATCTTCTGGACTTTGCGGACATAGCGCCTGTCCACATCCCCACGGTCGCGATCGAGCAGCACGTCGCCGAGAAGCTCCATGCCTATACCCGGACCTATGCCGCAGACAGGCCTAGCTCGCGAGTCAAGGACCTCGTCGACATCGTCGTGATCGCCCGTACCACCACGATCGACGCCGACCGACTCATACGCGCGATCGGGGAGATCTTCCAGCGGCGTGGCACCCATACTGTGCCCCACGCAGTGCCATCTCCGCCCGGCGATTGGGGCCCGGGTTGGCGCAGGCTTGTTGTGAACGTCCCGGCTGATGAAGATGTCGGCATCGGGCACGCAACGGCCGCATCGCTCCTTGACCCCATCCTCGAGAACGAACTGGCATCCGGGACGTGGGATCCGGGCGTAGGTGAGTGGCTCAAGGGGTGATGGTCTCCATCCTTCGCCCGGTCGTGTTCAGTCCTCGGAACCTAGGCGATGGAGGGCCCGGGCTGGGTACCAGGCTGGCCAGGCTCCCCGACGCCAAGACTCCCAAGGGCGTCCGCGAGGTGCAGATGACGCTGTGGAATCGCGGCGAGCTCGTTCGCCACCGCGAGCAGCGCTTGCGCGACGGCTTCCCGATGGAGCCGGCCGACCACTTCTTCGGCACCGCCAACGGACGCCGGCGCGATCCCGACCGCTTCCGCGATCGCGTGCTCGCGCGCAGTGCTCGACTTGCGAACGAGCGGCGCTCCGAACAGGGCTTGCCGGCACTGCCGAAGATCACACCGCATTCGCTACGGCGCCCCTGGGCAATGCTCGCCGCGCAGGCCGGACGCGATCCGCACTGGATCGCCGATCAGATCGGCCACACCTCGGCGGCGTTCACGCTGCAGGTCTACCAGCAGACCCGCAACCGCCGCCTGACCGACCGCGAGCGCCAGGCGATCTGGGAGCTGATGCGCTTCGCCGATGAGCCCGCCGAGGGCCCATTCACGCGCCAGGTCACCCGCACAGACGACCCGGAGTTTAGGCCAGTGAATGGGCCAATGACTAAATCCACGCCCCTCAACCGAGCTGGACGAACTCACCGATGATTGAGTAAAACTGCCTGTTTCCAGGCAGTTCCAGCATGGGCGCGGCGGGTTTCGAACCTGCGACCTCTCGCGTGTGAAGCGAGCGCTCTCCCACTGAGCTACGCGCCCTGGAGGACTGAGTCTATTGACCTTGCGAGCGAGCTGGCTACGCGTGCGCCAGCTCGCGCATCTGGCGCACGGGATGACTTCAGCGGCGTGCATCGCGTCGTTCACGGCCCCATACGTAACGATCGGCTCCTGCTTCTCGAAGCCGACGTGCCCGAGAACTCCATTTCGCCGAACAGGACTGCTCTTGTGCAAATCACGCACTGGGGCGTACAGCTGTAAGGTGGGCCGGATGGTCTGCAGCCGGCCCCGATAATCATGCCCTGGCGGCGGCTGACATATCGCGGTACTTCCCGGCAACGTAAAAAGACCCGTCACGCGCTTAAGCGGCTTGAAAAAGACCTTGACTCGCTGAGCGGCTCGGTTCGCTGTTTGAGGTGGAAGGCGTGCATGTGCGCAGTGGCCGGCATTGCGCTTGCCGCTGTAATCGCCGGTGTCGTCGCGCTGATCGTCTCTCATCATGTGGCTGACACCGGCCGTCACGTCAGACCCATTGCAACATCCATCGTAGTCTTGGGCGTGTCCGTCGCTGTTCTAGTCGCAGCGATCGTTCTTGCCAGAACCTCGCCTGCAGGTCCGACGATCACGATGCGCCAGCTCCAAGTCACTGTCGCAACGACCATCTTGCTGACCCTGGCACTGACGATCGGCGCCGAGCTGGCCTTGCGTGCAGCGTTCCCTGACCTGGAAGTCTTTGTCGAACCTGCGGGAATGAGAGAGAGCACAGGACCGACAGGACTACGCGGACCGACGGGGAGCACGGGGTCGACGGGGTCGAGTGGGAGCACAGGACCACGCGGCCCGACGGGAAGCACTGGCCCAAGAGGGCACAGAGGCATGCGTGGACGCGAAGGAGCGCAAGGCCCGACGGGTCCGCGAGGCCCGCGCGGAGAACCGGGACCCGCTGCCCCCCTGCCCGGCTCCTGATCTTCGAACGCGGCTGGTCGGCTGGTTCTCTGAGGTTTGGGCAGCACCAGGCGATCTCAAGCGGTCGGGCGTACGCAATCATGTCGGAGCATGACGCGCGAGCGCTGGATGGGGGCGTGCTTTGCCATTGGGGCCGCGTGCTTTCTCGTCGGCCCGTTCCCGGGCTATGCGAGCCTCGTGGGGGACACGGCCGATGCGATCACGTTCTTCGTCGGCTCGCTCTTCTTCACTTCGGGTGGGGCGCTGCAGAGCGCGCTGGCGTTCGCTGATCGCCACGCGCGAGGGGTGGGGCGGGCCGCGTGGTGGGCGGCGGCGACTCAGTCGGCCGGCACGCTGTTCTTCAACGCGAGCACCTACCGGGCGATGCACACGGCGCTGGCGAGCGCCGAGTACAACCGGCTGGTGTGGCGACCGGACGCGCTGGGCTCGGTCTGCTTCCTGGTCTCGGGCGCGATCGCCTACCGCGCGTCCACTCGTCGCGGCTGGCTGCCGGAGCGTGCCGGGCGGGGGTGGTGGGAGCCGGCGGTCAACCTGCTCGGCTGCATCTTCTTCGGCATCTCGGCGATCGCCGGCCATGTCGTGCCCGCGAGCGGCTCGGTGCTCGACCAGGCGGCCGCCAACCTCAACACCTCGCTCGGCGCCGCGTGCTTCTTGGCGTGCGCGCTGGCGACGCTCGGATCAGGACGCACCACCAAGTCGCCGGCGCCGCTACGAGCGTGACGCCGGTCACGAGTGGCTGGCCTGGGCGCGGCGAGCCGACTCGGTGCGAGTTGGCCGGCTCGAGTCGCGACGGACCCGCCGGCGCCGTCGCTTCACGGTCGCCTCAGGACCCCAGCCGCACCCCGACATGCGGGTGCAGCCTGACGCTTGCTTCCGAATAGGCATCCCCAAGCGCGTCGACTTCCGCCTCGGTCAGCGTGCTCCCGAACGCCGCCGGCCCGCCGAGCTGGCGGTAGCCGTCGGTCAGATGCTTGTCGATCTGCGCCAGGTCGAAGTGGCCGTCGTAGACGCTCTCGATGTACAGCCCGACGTTTTCCCGTGCGAACCGCGCGCCGGCGGGCGAGCCGTGTTCGATCTGCCCGATTGCCGCGCCGGTCAGCGTCCAGCCGCGCGTGGTCAGGCCGATGTAGTTGCGGAACAGCCCCGCGAGCCCCGCGCCGGGGCCGGTGAGGGAGTCCGCCTGTGCTTCGCCGAGCAGCGTGGGGGTGGGGATCCTCGCGGCGCTCCGCGTGGCGGCGGCGAGCGGTGCGCGCGTGCTCGCCAACGCCTCGGCGCCGGTGGGCAGTCCGTTGGCGATCGGCGGCCAGGCCCGCTTGGCCGCCGCGACCTCGAGCGCGGCCGGACGCTCGACCGTCGCGAGGGCCCTGCTGACCGCGACGAGGTCTTCGCGCTGGAGTCTCAGTTCAGCCGGTGTCGAGCTCGCGCCGCCGCAGCCGGACAGCGCGCCCACGACGACCGCGCACAGCAGTGCGACCAGGAGAGCCCGCGCCGGCATCCCTCCCGGCATGCTCGCCGCCGCCGGCCCCCGTCCCGCGCTGCACATGGTGGTGCGGGCTGTCTTGGACGGGGGCGTGGGTCCCGGGCGGCCTAGGGACTGAGTGAGTGGGTCGCCTACGCGCTCAGCAGATCGACGATGAATATGAGCGTTTCGTTCGGCGGAATCGAGGGTGGCGAGCCTTTCGCGCCATACCCGAGCGCGGGCGGGATGATCAGCTCACGCCGTCCGCCCACCTTCATGCCCACGACGCCCTGTTCCCAGCCGGGGATGACCTGGCCTTTGCCGAGCGTGAACGGGAACGGTTCGTTGCGTTTCCACGACGCGTCGAACACTTTGCCGGTCTTGTACAGCGCGCCCACGTAGTTGACGGCGACCGCGCTGCCGCTCTTCGCTTCGGTGCCGGTGCCGGTGATGACTTCCTTGGTCACGAGCTTGGTCGGCGGCGGGCCGCTCGGCGGGGTCACGTGCGGTTCTTTGGACAGCGGGCCGCTCGTCGGCGTCTTCGCCGTCGCGGTGGCGCTGGTGCTGGTCGAGCTCGTCGGGGCGGTCGAGTTGGCCAGCGCTTCGTTGGCCTTGTTCTCGGCGCCGACCGTGATCGTGCTGGAGCTGCCGGAGCTGCCGCAGCCGGCGATCAGGGCCGCCGCGCTCAGCGCGACGAGGCCGAGGAGGACGTGTCGGGTGCGGGCTCGCAGGAGCCGTGTGGGGACGTCGCTGAAGTAGGTCACGGCCGGGCAGCCTAACGCAACCGACGCCCGCGCGCTACGATCGCGGTGGACCGTGCTAGGCGGGGACGTAGCGGCGCCCTGAATCCGCAATCCGCTCTAGCGGGGCTGAACTCCCCTCCGAGGGGTCTCCGTCCCGGTCGCCCCGCCGCCGCGGGCGTCGATGGCTCGGGTCCCGCGCGGTGCCGGCTCGCGAACCAGGTCAGGTCCGGAAGGAAGCAGCCTTAAGCGATCACCGGCAGGCGCAGCGGGAGCACCCGGACCGGAGTTTGCGGCGGCGATCAGGCACCGGATGCGGAGGCGACGACGGGGGGTGCACGGTCCGCTGATCCGCAAAGGGGATGAGCCGCTCGGGTCTTGCCATGTGTGTCTAATTTCAAGCTCGGTATTACCATAGCTATACCGAGTTTTAAATTAGAACGACAAACTCCCCGACTCCTTGCCTCAGCCCTGCCTTTCTCTCGCATCTGCCTCGCCCTCGGTGTGGCGACCTCACGAGCAGCGCTTACCTCACGAGCAGCGCTTGAAGATCAGCCACGTGTGGCTGATCGCCGACTCGGTGAATCCCGGCGGCACGCTCACCGCCAGATGCGGGTCGTGGGGATCGAGCACATAGTCGTCTTCGACTTCCTTGCTGGCCGGGTCGACGTAGGTGCCGTAGGAGATCTGATTGACCTGCGCGCTGATCACGTTCGCGGGGCTCGTCTTCAGATACAGCGCCAGCAGTGGCACCGGCGCGTGGTTGGGCACCCCGACCGGTCCGCATTCCAGCCCGATCGCGTGACTGCGCACGAGCGCCACGAGGTCGCCTTCGATGTGCTGCTGCGTGGCCAGCGCATCCAGCTGGCGATGGGCGCTGCGGTACTGGCTGGGTGCGTATGCCACCAGCGCCACCAGCACGATCAGCCCCCCCGCCATCCACCAGCGCCGTCGCGGATCGCCTCGCGCGAGCAGCGTCCAGCCGAACACGCCCGCGCCGCAGAACACGCACAGGATCGCCGCGACCACGAACGCGTAGCGAGTGTTGATCGGCAGCCCGGCGGCGGCCAGCGCGGCGAACACGAGCACCGCGACGACGCCCACGATCGCGGGCATGCGCGCGCGCGAGCGCAGCCACAGCAGCGACAGCACGCCACCGAGCGCCGCCCCACCCAGCACGGGGGGGCGCAATATCTCGCCGATCCGCCGCGGGACGTACTCGGGCACGTTCGCGATCCCGGTCACCCGATCGAGTGTCTGGGCGGTGTGGCGCGTGTTCGTCAGCGACCACAATGCGTCGCCGGTGATCGCCAGGTCGCTGAGCACCCACACCAGCGGTGCTGCCGCCGCCAGCAGTGTCAGGCCGGCGAGCTCTCGGCGTGAGCGTCCCGGGTCCCAGGCGACGTCCGCTGGTGGCGAGCCGTCCGCAATGGCCTGCGGTCCCGGTGGCCCCGTGCCGGCGGCCCCAGGCTCCTGCTCCGCCACATGGCGGTGAAGCCAGGCCGGCGTGCGCTCGTGCGCGGCGATGTGCCCACGCCAGCCGGGCCAGAGGATCAGGTAGGCCCAGTACAGGCCCGAGAACGCCCATGCCTCCGGGCGCAGCAGCCCGGCGAGCGCGAGCAGCGCCAGCACCGGCCAGCCCGCCCGGGGCCGGCGCGACTCAGCGAGCAGCGCGCTCAGCACGAGCAGCAGATAGGGGACGTCGACGTACGCGCGCACGCCGTAGGACAGCACCGGCACGCGCGTGATCAGCAGCAGCGCGCCGAGCGCCCCGGCGGCGCGTCCGAACCAGTGCGCGCCCAGCGCGTACACCACCCATGCGCACGCCGACAGCGCCAGGAAGGCGAGCGCGACGGTCACTCCCAGGACGCCCGCCGGTCCGAGCGGTGACAGCACGACGCCGAGGATCTCCACCAGCGGATGCGGCGTGGGCGCGATCGCAACGCCGTACGCCGGCAGGCTGCCGCGGGAGAGCTGTCCGCCCCAGGCGAGCGCGTACAGGGTGTCGTAGTTGACGAAGCCCACGCCCGCGATCGCCCACAGCACGATCGCTCCGACAACGATTCCCGCGGGCACGGTCAACCGCTGAATCCAAACCTTCACGCGCGCGCACGCTATCTGCTCATGCGGCTCGCAGCCGCACCTGTCCCCACCCGGTCCTTAACGTCCGTCGCACATGTCCGACATCCCAGCCCCTTAACGTCCGCAAAGTAAATACCGACACCCGTCCCTTAACGTCCCGAAAGCACACGCCGTCCTCGGACCGATGCCGTTGGCGCCCAGGTTGGGCTCGTAGGGAGAGCGCCGGCGCCCGTGGGTAGACTCAGCTGAACGGTGCCGAGCGACCCCAGCGCAGCCCCACAGCAGTCCTCCCTGTATCGCAGGCACCGTCCGCGCACGTTCGAGGAGGTCGTCGGCCAGGAGCCGGTCGTGCGCACGCTGCTGGGCGCGGTGCGGCGCGATCAGGTCCATCACGCCTACCTGTTCGTGGGCTCGCGCGGGACCGGCAAGACCTCGATGGCGAAGATCCTCGCGGCGTGCCTGAACTGCGAGCACGGGCCGACGGTGACGCCCTGCGGGGAGTGCGACTCCTGCAGGGCGATCGCGCGCGCGAGCTCACTGGACGTGATCGAGATGGACGCCGCCTCGAACAACTCGGTCGACGACGTCCGCGAGCTGCGCGACTCCGTCGCGCTGGCGCCCGTGTCGGGACGGCGCAAGGTGTACATCCTCGACGAGGCCCACATGCTCTCGACGGCCGCCTGGAACGCGTTCCTGAAGACGCTCGAGGAGCCCCCCCGAACACCGTGTTCGTGCTCGCCACGACCGAGGCGCAGAAGGTGCCCGCGACGGTCGTCGATCGCTGCCACCGCTTCGACTTTCAGCGCCCCACCGTCGAGCAGATCGCGCAGGTGCTGCGCCGCACGGCCGAGGTGGAGTCGATCGAGATCCCGCCCGAGGCGATCGCCGCGCTCGCGCGCGCGGCCACGGGGAGCTTCCGCGACGCGCTCGGCACGCTCGAGCAGCTGCTCGCCTACAGCGGCCCCACGATCGCCCTGGAGGACGTGCTCGCGGTGCTGGGCATCGCCGACTCGGCGCTGCTGGAGCGGACCGTCGACGCGGTCGCCAGCGCAGACGCGCGCGGGGCGCTGCTCGCGCTGGCGGAGTGCGCGGACTCCGGGCGCGACGCGAGCTCGTTCGCCTCAGACCTCGAGTCCAGGGCACGCGAGCTGCTGCTCGTGCAGACCCTCGGCGAGATTCCCTCCGAGCTGGCGCTCACCCCCGAGTCCGACGCGCGGCTGCTGGACCAGGCCGAGCGCGTGCCCCACGCGACGGTCGTGCGCCTGCTGGAGCTGATCGGCTCGGCCCTGGAGTCCGTGCGCGCGGGCGCGGACGCGCGCACGAGCCTGGAGCTGGCGCTGGTCACCGCCGCCCGCCCCGAGGTGGACACCTCGACGCGAGCACTGCTGGCGCGCATCGAGCGGTTGGAGGGGCGCGCCTCCTCACAGCCGCCAACCGCACCACCGTCCCCCGGGCCCGCCGCGTCCGCACCCGCGCTTGCGCCACGCACGCCGGGGAGTGAGCCGAGCGGCGAGGGGGTTGCCGAGGGGGTTGCGCCGGACGTGGAGCACGTTGCCGAGTCCGCAGCCGAGCAGCGCCCCGCCCCCGCGGCTCCTTCCCCCTCCGCTGCTCCCGTGGTCGAGGCCGAGCCACCGTCCCCCGTCGCCGTCGCTCCGGTGGCAGAGGTCGGGGAGGCGCCCTCCACACCGCCCGCTCAGACGCCCGTCGCCGGCGACCTGGAGGCGATCGCCGAGCTGTGGCCGGCCGTGATCGAGCTGGTCGTGGCCGGTCACGCGCTGTGCGGCGCGGTGATCGCCGACACCCGCCCGGTCGCGCTCGCGGGTGAGGATCTGATCGTGGGGTTTCCCACGAGCGCCGCGTTCCTGAAGAAGAAGGCCGAGGATCCCGCCAACCGCCAGATCGTGACCGAGGCGCTGCGCCAGCTCGCGGGCGGGCGGCTGCGGATCTCCTATGAGCTGCGCGAGGAGCTCGACGAGGACGCCGGCGGCAATGGCGCTCCGCGCACATACACCGAGGAGGAGTGGATCGAGCGGTTCAAGTCCGAGCTCGACGCCGAGGAGATCGCGGTCGAGCCCGGGTCCGGCGAGCCGGCGGTCGGTGGCGTAGAGCGGGGAGCGTGATCGCGGTGTCCAAACGCACCGCCCCATCCAGACAGCGCGGCGCGGCCAAGGCGGGCAAGCCGAACGTGCAGGGCATGATGGCGCAGGTCCAGCAGATGCAGCAGGAGATGGAGGCGGCTCAGGAGCAGCTCGCGCACGAGACCGTCTCGGCCTCCGCCGGCGGGGGCATGGTGAGCGTGGTGGTGACCGGCGACCTGCGCGTCACATCGGTGAGCATCGACCCCGAGGCGGTCGATCCGGAGGACGTGGAGATGCTCGCGGACATGGTCACGGCGGCCGTCAACGAGGGTCTGCGCGCCGCTCAGGAGCTGGCGGCGAGCCGCATGGGCGGGGCCACCGAGGGGCTGGACCTCGGCGGGCTCGGCGGCCTGGGACTGCCCGGCCTGTGAGCTCATACGCCCCGCCCGTCCAGCGGCTCGTGACCGAGCTCTCGAAGCTGCCCGGCATCGGCACGCGCACGGCTCAGCGCCTGGCCTTTCACATCCTGCGCGCCTGCGACGAGGACGCGCTGGGCCTGTCCGAGGCCATCCGCGAGGTCAAGGAGCGGATCGGGCTGTGCGAGGTCTGCTTCAACCTTACCGACCAGCCTCGCTGCCGCATCTGCGAGGACACGCGCCGCGACCACACTCTGATCTGCGTCGTCGAGGAGCCCGGCGACGTGATCCCGATGGAGCGCACGCACGAGTACTCAGGCGTCTATCACGTGCTGGGGGGAGCGCTGTCGCCGATCGACGGCATCGACCCGGAGGATCTGAAGATCGCCGAGCTGTACACGCGCGTCGCGTCGCAGACGCCGCCCGTGCGGGAGATCGTGCTCGCGACCAACCCTACGACCACGGGCGAAGCGACCGCGTTGCACATCGCCAATGAGCTGCGCTCGCGCGCACCGGAGCTGACCGTCACGCGCTTGGCGAGCGGGCTGCCGGTGGGATCGGACCTGGAGTACGCCGACGAGGTGACGCTCGGCAAGGCCTTTGCGGGGCGTCGCTCGTTGTAGTGGCTCCGGCGGGCACATGTGCCCGCCGGCGACCCCGCGCATGCGCGGGGTCGAGGCACGTCGCATGCGACGTGCCTGCCGAACGGCGCATGCGCCGTTCGGTGACCCGGTACATGTACCGGGTCATGCCAGGGCCGCATGCGGCCCTGGCGTCTCCGCCGCATGCGGCGGAGACATCCCATCTATCCTCAGCACGTGAGCGACATCGTCGTGATGAAGTTCGGCGGCACCTCCGTCGCCGACGCCACCCGCATCCGCCGCGCCGCGCGGCGCATCGTCGACATGCGCGACTCCGGCGCTCGCGTGCTCGCGGTGCTCTCGGCCAGGGGCAAGACGACCGACGAGCTGATCGGCATGGCCGCGGAGGTCTCCGACACGCCCGACCCGCGCGAGATGGACATGCTGCTGTCCACCGGCGAGCGCATCTCCTGCGCGCTCTGCGCGATGGCCATACACGACCTCGGCCATCGCGCGATCTCGCTGACGGGCTCGCAGGCCGGGATCGTCACCGACTCCTCGCACACCCGCGCGCGCATCATCGACGTGCGCGCCGATCGCATCGTCTCGGCCCTGGACGAGGATCGGATCGTGCTCGTCGCCGGCTTTCAGGGCGTCTCGACCGACTCCAGCGACGTCACCACGCTGGGACGCGGGGGCTCGGACACGACCGCCGTCGCGCTCGCCGCGGCCGTCGGCGCGGAGGTGTGCGAAATCTACACCGACGTGCCGGGCGTCTACAGCGCCGACCCACGCATCGTGCCGGACGCGCGCAAGCTCGACGTCGTCTCCTTCGAGGAGATGCTCGAGATGGCCGCCTCGGGCGCCGGCGTGCTGCAGCTGCGCTCGGTCGAGTACGCGCGCAACCATGGCGTGCGCATCCACTGCCGCTCCTCCTTCGAGGATGGGTCCGGTACGGTTGTACTCAGCGAGACAGACGCCGTGGAGCAGCCTCTCATCACCGCCGTCACCCACGCGACCGCCGAAGCGCAGGTCACGCTCGTGGGCGTGCCCGACGAGCCCGGCGCCGCCGCGCGCATCTTCGAGGCGCTCGCCCAGACGGGCGTCAACGTCGACATGATCGTCCAGAACGAGCCCACCTCCGCGGGTGGGCAGGCGGAGATCTCGTTCACGGTTCCGCGCGAGGATCTGCCCGGCGCTCGCGCTGCGCTTGCGCCGCTGGCCGGCGAGGCGTACGCCGACCTGGTTGCCAACGAGGGGATGGGCAAGGTCTCGATCGTCGGCGCCGGCATGCGCTCGCACCCGGGGGTCGCGGCGAAGGTGTTCGCCGTGCTCGCCGGCGAGGGCGTCAACATCGAGATGATCTCGACCTCGCCCATCAAGATCTCCTGCGTCATTCCCAGCGCCCGCGTCGAGTCGGCGGTGCGCGCGCTGCACTCCGCCTTCGAGCTGTCGGGTCCGGACACGATCGTCGCCGAGCAGACGTTCGCGTCTGGCGGGAAGCTCTAGCCGTCCCATCGGCAGGTAGCCCCCGCGCGGCTGCTTCAGTCGTTGAGCATCCACGCGATGAACGGGGCCGGGACGGCCCACACGTCACCGCTGGTGTCGAGCAGGCCCCGGGTTGCGAGCACTCCCGCGCCGAAGGCCGATCGGACGGTCAGCGCCTCTCGCTTCCAGCCGGAGTCCACGTACTTGCCCTCGAACCCCAGCGCTCCCAGGTGCGGGCCGCAGAAGTCGACCTCCTTGCTGGCGGTCCTCTGATACATGACCTCGCTGAACTGCGCGTATCCACCGGGCTGCTCGCGCTCCATGTTGCGAAGCAGCTCCATGCCCAGCTGCTGCTCGGTGATCGCCGAGGCGTCGGCCTCGGCGAGCATGCCCGCACTGCGCAGCGGTGCGAGGCGTGCCAGCAGGGGATCGATGAAGTAGTACTTGGACTGGGCCGAGAGCTTCGGCGCGTTGCCCTCGCGCCGGTGACAAGGCCACGCCAGATAGGCGAACACCAGATCTCCGAGTCGCGCCTTGGCGGTGTGCGGACTCTCCACGCCCAGGTCCTTACGCAGGGACTCGACCGCCAGCGGACTCGTCAAACCGCGGGTCAGCCGTCCGAGCATGGCCTGCACCTGGGCCGGTGCGGCGCCGGCCCCGCGGAGCGCCTCGCCGGCCGCCACGTCCCACAGCGCACGTATGAAGTCCTCCTGCACATCGCCGTGTGCCAGCTGATCGGTTACCGCGCGGGGAAAGCCACCCACTCGCAGGTAGAGCTCCCAGGTGGACAGCAGCGTGTCCAGCCATGGCAGCAGCTCCATGCAGGCCGCGTCGATCTCGGGCGACATGAACTCGCGCGCTCTCACCGGGTCTGGCTGGGGCAGTCCGTCCAGGCCCATCGCCCGCGCGAACCGGCGAAATCCCATCGGCAGCAGCAGACGGTCTGGGTGGCCCGCGCTGCCGAGCCGGCCGGCCAAGTTCTTCTGGGCATCGGCCAGGTCACGCGCCGACGATCCCGTCAGGACCACGCAATCTTCCCCGAACGCGGTGTTGTCGCGCAGCCACTTGATCGCCTCGGGCCAGGCGGGAACGCTCGAGATCTCATCCAGGAACCAGTAGCGCGCACCCTCCACCCCTCGCGTGAGCACCTCGCGTCCCGTGTTGACCAGACGCTGCAGATCCCCGCGGCCAAGCTCATCGCAGGCAAAGTGAACGATGCTGCGAGGCTTGACCCCGCTCCGGATCAGCCGCGAGATCGCTCGCTTTACCTCCAGGCTCTTGCCGACCCGGCGCGGACCGCGCAACACATACAGACCGTCGGGCTCGACGTCGGCCAACGGTGCAGGCTCATATTCGAGAGTCGTGCTCGCCAGCGGACGCAGATCGCGGTCCTCGCGCTCCCACCGAGGGTCGCGCCACCACGCGTTGCCGGCCGCCAACGCGCGCGTCAACTGGCCCTCATTCATGGCGGCAGCCTAGCAGAAATGCAGAAATACTATGACTTATCTGTATGCAAACACAAATAGGTCAGCCATTATCTGCACTGATTCGGGACCGCATGCCTGTGGCCCATACCGATCAGTACGCCCGCTTTCTCGGGTGGCCTTGTGGAGATCTCCTTCACGATCCCCCGCGAGCACCTACGCGAGGCCCGCGCGGCGCTCGCGGAGGAGACCTATCCGAGCCAATCGCCTACGAGGAGATGGGCAAGGTCTCGATCGTCGGTGGGGGAGCCGGTCTAGTTGGGCTCTCGTCCGCCTCAAAGTGCTCCTGAGGGCACTTTCCTCACAAAGTGAATCTAACTTACAAACTATGTGCTAGTCTCACCGGGACGCCACAGTCGAGGCGACTCGTGCGATGCGCCTCTCGCGCTGGCCGCGCGGCGTTTGGCCTGCGCAAAGTCTGACTGCCGGCATTTTCCTGGCAAAGGTCCGGTGGAGTGCGCAAATTGGGGGTGTCTAACTCTGATCTAATTCGGTTTTTAACGTCAGCGCAACATCTGTGCGGTTTTCTTCTGCCTTCTACCAAGGAGGGGAAGAAAGTCATGGAGAGCGGATTTCGGTTCCTTGCATGTGCAGCGGTCTACACCGACGTGCCGGGCGTCTACAGCGCCGACCCACGCATCGTGCCGGACGCGCGCAAGCTCGACGTCGTCTCCTTCGAGGAGATGCTCGAGATGGCCGCCTCGGGCGCCGGCGTGCTGCAGCTGCGCTCGGTCGAGTACGCGCGCAACCATGGCGTGCGCATCCACTGCCGCTCCTCCTTCGAGGATGGGTCCGGTACGGTTGTACTCAGCGAGACAGACGCCGTGGAGCAGCCTCTCATCACCGCCGTCACCCACGCGACCGCCGAAGCGCAGGTCACGCTCGTGGGCGTGCCCGACGAGCCCGGCGCCGCCGCGCGCATCTTCGAGGCGCTCGCCCAGACGGGCGTCAACGTCGACATGATCGTCCAGAACGAGCCCACCTCCGCGGGTGGGCAGGCGGAGATCTCGTTCACGGTTCCGCGCGAGGATCTGCCCGGCGCTCGCGCTGCGCTTGCGCCGCTGGCCGGCGAGGCGTACGCCGACCTGGTTGCCAACGAGGGGATGGGCAAGGTCTCGATCGTCGGCGCCGGCATGCGCTCGCACCCGGGGGTCGCGGCGAAGGTGTTCGCCGTGCTCGCCGGCGAGGGCGTCAACATCGAGATGATCTCGACCTCGCCCATCAAGATCTCCTGCGTCATTCCCAGCGCCCGCGTCGAGTCGGCGGTGCGCGCGCTGCACTCCGCCTTCGAGCTGTCGGGTCCGGACACGATCGTCGCCGAGCAGACGTTCGCGTCTGGCGGGAAGCTCTAGCCGTCCCATCGGCAGGTAGCCCCCGCGCGGCTGCTTCAGTCGTTGAGCATCCACGCGATGAACGGGGCCGGGACGGCCCACACGAGCGCCTGGCGTTAGGAGTAATGCCGAGTCACTGAAATTTGGCTCGGAGACTTGATTTTTGGAGTGATTTTGTGCAAGCTTGTCCGTCAACTGTTGCAGTCGATAAGGATTCATCGTCAGCTGAGTTGATGTAGCTTGCACAACGTATGGGTAGTTGTCACCGATCGATGATCGGATTGATCGGTGCAGAGCATGGAGGCGGGAGACGCTGTGAGAGGCGAACTGGGTACCGGCGGCAGGGCCGAGCGCCGTGCTGTCGTCGGCCGGTCGGCGCTTGAGGATGGCGAACGCGGACTCCGACACGGCGAGCGCGGTTGGGCGAGCGGCGAGCGCGCCACTGACGATCGGGGCTTCGCAGGCCTGGGGATCAGGCGGCGCCCGTCGCTCCTGGAGGTCGTCGACACCTCTCCGCGTCCAGACGCGACGATGCGGCGGGAATGGCTCTTCCGCCGGGCACTGCTCGTGGCCGATGTGCTCGCGATCCTGCTGGCGTTCGTGCTGACCGTCGAACTCTCCTCACGATCGTTGCAACTCACCTGGATGAGCATCGTCGGCCTGCCGATCCTGCTGGTGGGCGCGAAGATGCTCGGGCTGTACGACCGCGACGAGGCGCTGCTGCACAAGACGACTCTCGACGAGGCGCCGAAGCTGCTCGAGGTTGCCACCCTGTGCACGCTGGCGTCGTGGCTCGCCGGTGGGTTGATCGTGGATGGTGAACTGAACCGTCACGAGGCGTTGTTCCTGTGGCTGACCCTCGCCGCTCTGCTGATGCTGCTCCGCGCCGTCGCACGTGCGGTCGCGCTGCGCGCGGCGCCGACGGAGCGGTGCCTGTTCATCGGCAATGCCGAGCTGGCCGAGGCGATCCGCCCGAAGCTGACCGCGCATGGCGGTGTCAAGGCCGAGATGGTTTCTCACCTGGACCTCGACTCCGTCGGCTCGTGGTCGACCGACGCGTCCTCGTCGCGCAGGCTGGCCGAGATACGAGAGCTGGCTCGCAGGCTCGACGTCCACCGCGCGATCGTCGCTCCGGAAAGCGCTGACGCCGGCGAGATGCTCGACCTGATGCGCACACTCAAGGCGATCGGCGTGCGGGTGAGCGTGTTGCCGCGCCTGCTCGAGGTTGTGGGATCGTCGGTCGAGTTCGACGATCTGCACGGCGTTACCCTGATGGGTGTCAGGCGCTTCGAGCTGAGTCGCTCCTCGGCCGCGCTGAAGCGAGCATTCGACCTGTTCGGAGCCTCGATCATGCTGCTGGCGGCAGCGCCGCTGATGCTTCTGATCGCGGTCGCGATCAAGCTCGACACCCGTGGCCCGGTGTTCTTCCGCCAGCTGCGGGTCGGCCGGCACGGCAGGCGCTTTCAGATGCTCAAGTTCCGCACGATGGTGCCGGATGCCGAGGCGTTGAAGGAGACACTGCGCGATCGCAACGAGGCTCAGGAGGGACTGTTCAAGATCGCCGACGATCCACGCGTGACCCGCGTCGGGGGATTCCTGCGCAAGAGCGCCCTCGACGAGCTGCCCCAGCTGCTGAACATCGCCCGGGGCGAGATGGGTCTGGTCGGTCCGCGCCCGCTGGTGATCGAGGAGGACCGGCGTATCGAAGGCTGGCACCGCCGGCGCCTGGAGTTGAAGCCGGGCATGACCGGCCCGTGGCAGATCCTCGGCCCCGCGCGCTCGCCTCTACGCGAGATGATGGTCATAGACTATCTGTATGCGGCCAACTGGTCGCTGTGGAGCGACATCAAGATCCTGCTGCGAACCGTGTCCCACGTCATCGGACGCCGTGGGCTGTGAGGCGGGTGTCCTGAAGCGAGGGCTCGGGCGGATTCTGGACGACCTCGCCGCGGCCGACGACGCTGGAGCGGTCGACGTTCGGCTGTGCAGCGGCGTCCCCGCGCCGTGCCAGCAGGCACGCAGCCCAACAGAGCGTGACGAGCGCCAGCCAGGTGATTGGTATCAGAACGAAGAGCATGTACCGGTTATTGCGAGAATCTATGTCTATCCCTTCTATCGGACGCACCCGTTTAAATCCTGGAGATCCGGGGCATTGCTCGAACAAACGTCCAGAAGCGTTGGTTCGCCTACTTGAGCCCGGCGGTCGAGCGCAGGGCCACGTCCGCAAGTTCGCGCTCCCCGGTGTGTTGTCGTCAGGATCGTTGACGTCTTGAGCCAGTCCGCTCAGCCGCTGATCTCCGTGATCGTTCCGGCGTACAACCGCCAGGAGACGCTCGGACGGACGCTCGAATCGCTGTCGGCCCAGACGTTCGGCGATTGGGAGGCGATCGTCGTCGATGACGGCTCCGGGGACGACACGGCGGCAGTCGCCGAGGAGTACGCGTCGCGAGACGGGCGTATCGTCGTTCACAGGCAGGCGAACGGTGGAGTCAGCCGTGCTCGCAACTCGGGGATCGCGCGAGCGCGGGCGCAGTGGCTGTTCTTTCTGGATGCCGACGATTGGATCGCGCCCACCGCCTTTGAACGGCTGAGCGCCGCCGCCGATGACGCCGACGCGCGGATCGACGCGGTCTATGGGGGGTATGTCCGAGTCGATGGGGCCGGTCGAGAGTCACCGGAGCGCATTCCGACGCTGGACGCCGATCTGTTTCCGCTGTTCGCTCGAACCTGCGCGATCGCGATTCATACCTGTCTCGTCCGAACCGAGATCGTGAGGCGTTGTGGAGGATTCGACGAGTCCCTGATCACGTGCGAGGACTGGGATCTGTGGCAGCGCATCGCACGGGTGGGCGCTCGGTTTGCCGCGATTCCCGACTACATCGCCTTCTACCGGATGCGTGCCGACTCCGCCTCCGGCAGCGGCCGGCGCATGCTGCAAGACGGGCTCTCCGTCATCGACCGCGGACACGGCCGCGATCCCCGCCTCGTGGAGGCCGGCCTGGAGGACGTCCCCGAGACCGCCGGCCGGACGTTCTCGCGCGTAGCGCGCGACACGGCGAGGATTTACTTCGCATGCTACGCGGCCGGCCTTGAGATCGCGGGCGGTCACGACGCCCGCCCGATGCTCGCAGCTCTGGGCGAGCACGTCTCCGGCGATGTGGATCCGCATGGCGTCGCCGAGACACTGTTCTTCTCCATCCCGGTCGGTCGCGCCACCAGCCCCGGGGAATGGGGCAGCTTCCCGGCGGCCGTGCATCGGCAGTGTCGTCAGTTCATCGATGAGCTGGGCCGCCTTCTCGGCAACCATTGGCTGGCTTTCGGTGCTCACAACGTGTTGGAGCGCCTGCTCCTCGTGGAGATCTCCGATGAGCGTCCGCTGACAGTCGGTCGCTGGCGCCTGATCGATCTGGAGCTGGAGGGTCCCCCTCCGCGGGATCTGCAACTCGAGTCCGGCATCGAGCGGGTCCTGTGCTCGGTCCACCTGGTGGGAGAGCGCATCGACGATCTGGAGATACCGGTTGTGGACGGCTGGTCACCGGCTCGTGTGCTGGCCGATGCGGTGGTGGCGCCCCTGGCCTGGGACATTCTGCGGGCGCTCTTCGAGCGGTACGTCTATCCGACGTTGGACGTCGAGCGGGCGGGAGACACCGTCCGTGTCCGTCGCGACGACCTACTCCTGTTCGAAGGCGAGCTCGATCCTTTGAGCAGCTTCACGCACAGTTTGCACGGTCGGATCGGATGGACGGTGTTCCTGCAGGAGCTATGGGGTGCACCGTCGCTGTCGGCCGACGACTTCTATGACGCCGGACGGCGGTCGAGCCTGAAGCGCGCGCGGCGGATCGTGGGCGGGCGGGAGAACGTCGCGGTCGACATAGCAGAGGACCTTCCCACGATTTCGCTGCGCGGACGGTCGGAGGTCGCGGTCGTCGTGAGCGTCGCGGGCTCGCCGCTGACGGTCGTGCATTGCCGAGGGCGGCACGGACGCGTGTCGGCCCGGGACCTGCGTAAGGCGATCCTGATGGAGACCGGATATGAGCTCTGCCGCGCGGTCGTGCGAGAGGCCGTGATCATGGCGCCCGCGGATGCCTCGGGATCGCTCGGGGATCGTCTTAGGCGCGCTTTGGCGGTGAGTCGCGAGGTCGGCCTCGCAGACATGATCTCCGCTCAGACGTTCGACCCTTCCGGCGAGTGCGATGAGACGATGGTTGCAGGCGCCGGCATGGACGGCGCCGACTCTGGACTCGCCGGCGCGCACGACCGTGCCTACGCGCGAGAACAGGTGACGGTCGTCGGACGCGCCGGTGGCGCGGACGGAACGTCGGCCTCGCGCTGGGCGGTGCTTCCGGCGGCGGCGGCGCGAGAGCGACTGGCCCTCGCCCGCCGTGATCGCGACCCGATCGTCGGAGCGAATGGAGGCGGGCCCGTGGAGCACCTTCTGTACACGCCGCTCGTGCTGGATCCCAATGGTCGCGACCATGGTGACCGTTTGCCAAACGACTCGCTGCTGAGATCGATGGAGTTCGAGAGTATATTCGGGGCACGCCAGGACCCTTGGGCATACGGCTCTGCGTACGAGCAGACCAAGTACGCGCAGACCCTGCGGCTGCTGCCCGGCCGACCGGAACGGGCGCTGGAGTTGGGTTGCGCCGAGGGAGTCTTCACGTACAAGCTGTCCGAGCGGGTCGGCTCGGTCACGGCTGTGGACATCTCGCTGCAGGCGATCACCCGAGCCGCTGCCCGCTGCGCCGAGCGCTCCAACGTCGCCTTCGAGCAGATGGACGTCCTGGACGGCTCGATCGGCGGTAGCTATGACCTGATCGTATGCAGTGAGCTGCTCTACTACGCCGATGGCCCCGATGCCCTGAGGCGCACGACCGAGGCTCTCGTCGGGGCACTAGAACCGGGCGGGCATTTGCTCGCGGCCCATGCTCATGTCCTGGCAGACGATCCCCGGGCGCCGGGGTTCGATTGGGATGTTCCCGTTGGCGCCGCCGCCATCGAGCGCGCCCTGCTGAGGACGCGGATGCTCGATCTCGAGCAGGAGATCCGAACCCCCGCCTATCGCGTGCAGCTCTACTCTCGCCGTCGCTCCCGGCGGCGAATCGGGCGCGCCGGTCACGGTGTCAGGCGAACCGTCGAGCGAGCTGGAGCGCTGGTTCCCGAGCACGCGGTGCGCTTTCTCCCCGGGGGCGGCCAGGTTCGTCGCGAGGAGTCGGCGCCGGGCGCGCCGGCGATCGAACGCCTGCCCATCCTGATGTACCACCGGGTCGCTCCCGACGGGCATCCCGCGACGAAGCGCTGGCGAGTCCATCCCGACGATCTCGAGGCCCAACTGCGATACCTGCGCGATCATCACTACAGCTCGCTCACCTTCGAGCAGTGGCGTGCCGCATCGGATCGGCGCCGGCCGCTGCCCGGGCGAGCCGTGATGCTCACGTTCGACGACGGATATCGAGACTTTCCCGACCACGCGATGCCGCTGCTGAACAAGTACGGCTTTCACGCGACAATGTTCATCGTCACCGATCTCGTCGGTGCGAGCAACGTATGGGACGAAGGCTTGAACGAGACCCTGGCGCTGATGGACTGGCCAACGATCAGGGAGCTTCGCTCACAGGGCTTGGAGCTCGGTTCTCACACCTCCCGCCATCTTCCCCTGGTCACGTTGTCCGCCGCCGATCTCACCCGAGACCTGTGCAGGAGCAGGATGAGCTTTCACGACAACCTCGGAGCGACTGTCAGATCTGTGTGTTACCCCTATGGCCTGCACGACGCGACGGTGGTCTCGCTGGCGGGAGCCTGCGGTTTTCACTACGGAGTCACCACCGACGAGTGGCAGGCGTCGTTCGGAGACGACCTTCTGCAGCTTCCCCGCCTGGAGATTCGCGGGACCGACACGCTCTCGGACTTCGTCGCCAAGTTGAACGAATGATCGGCACGGCCGTGGTGGACGCCGAGTGCGAGCTGGGCGGCTTTGAGTTCGATACGGCTCCGCGCTGGCACGTGCTCGTATTGAGTGGCGCAATGCCCAGCGCCCGCGTGGACATGCCCAACCCCGGGGTGACTTCCGGAGACGCTTTGGCACGGGCTGCCCTGGTGCGCCGTGCGGACGCCGAGCGGGCCCGGATCGAGCTGATCACGCGCCTCCGTGCGCGGATGGGGTCAGGTCCGTCGCGGCCGGCGAGGAGCATCGCGGCGTCCGTAGTCGTGTGCACCCATCGCCGCCCGTCCTACCTGCGCGATCTGTGTGCGGGCCTGCGCGATCTCTCGCCGAGCCCGATCGAGATCATCGTGGTGGACAACGATCCCGGAGAGGAGGACTGCCGCGCAGAGGTCGAGCAGGCCGGGTTCCGTTACATCCGCGAAGACCGACGTGGCCTTGACAACGCGCGCAACGCGGGACTCAGGGCGGCGCGTGGAGAGGTGATCGTGTTCACCGATGACGACTGCGTTCCCCCAGCGGCGTGGTTGGCCCCGCTCGAGCGGGCGTTCTCCCATGAAGGCGTCGTGGCCGTGACCGGGCCCGCGTTTCCCTATGCGCTCGACACGCCCGCGCGGGTGCGAATGGAGCACCAGGCCAGCCTCGCCAGGGGTCTGCAACGGGTCGCGTTTGACTGGCAGACGATCTCGCCGTTGCACGCCGCCGCCATGGGCGTTGGGGCCAACATGGCGATTCGCCGGTCCAGCCTGCTCGACCTGGGAGCTGAGCCGTTTCCCCCCGAGCTGGATGCCGGGACGGAGACGGAGTCAGGTGGCGACATGTATGTCCTGAGCAGACTCCTGGCGCGGGGAGGCCGCGTGGTTTATGACCCGGAGATGTTCACCTTCCATCAGCATCGTCCGGACGCGCCCGCGCTGCGCCGCGCGCTCGTCGGTTACGGAGTCGGGCTGTCGGCCGCACTGACGAAGCTGCTCGTGCAGGAGCACGAGCTGACCGTGCCCCGCGCCTGGGTTTGGCTTTTGAAGCAGTACTGGCAGACTCAGCGGCGACGCGTCGTGGGGCGCGCCGATGCGGTCGAGACGCGGCTGTCATGGGAATACCTGCGAGGTGGATTTCTGGGAACGGGGCGATGGTGTGAGGCGCTCCGCACCCAGCACGAGATCTCCGCCGCGCCGGTCGAGAATGACCGCGGCAGCGGCACGCAGCCGGCCTGGCCGATTGCGCCGGACACAGACAGGTCCGCCGACGAAGCCGCGGCGCGGTCAATCGTCTCGCTGATCGCGCCGGATGTCAGCGACCCCGATGGGAGTGGCGAGCCGGTTACCGCGCCAGTACCGCGGGGCACCGGGACCGGCACCCGTGCCGGCGATCTCCGTGTGTCCGTGATCGTCCCGACCTTCAGGCGTGAGCAGGCGCTTGCGCGCTGTCTGGATGCGCTGGCTCGACAGGACCTCCCCCCGGCGGCGTTCGAGGTGATCGTTGTCGATGACGACGCTCGTCGCGGCGCGTCGCCTGATCTGCCGAACGTCTCCTGCCCGTTTGCGCTGCGTTGCGTCGGCGGCGGCGGCGCGGGCGCGGCGGGCGCGCGCAACGAGGGCGCCCGCCATGCGAACGCGCCATTGCTGCTGTTCCTGGACGATGACGTCGTCGCCGATCCCTGGCTGGTGCGCTGTCACGCCCAGTGGCACGACCGGCACGGCGCACCAGCCATCCTGGTCGGGCACTACCGACCGTGCCCGAGGCGTCGCAACCTCGCGGCCGTCGTCGCCTGCCTCTGGTGGCAGGACATGTTTCACCTTCTGCGCGATGCGCACGGCATGACGTTCGTCGTCGCACTGACCGCCAATGTCTCGTTTCCGCGGACGATCTTCGACGAGCTCGGCGGTTTCGCCGAGGAGTTCTCACGTCAACGGCGCGAGGATTGGGAGTGGGGTCTTCGCATGCTCGAGGCCGGCGTGCCCCTCGCCTATGAGCCCGCTGCTTCCGCGCGGCACGAGTTTACGCTCAGCACCGCCCAGCGCCTTCGCGACGCGCGCCGAGAGGGGGTGGGGGACACCGTCATCGCCGAGCTCCATCCGCAGGCGCTGCCCAGCTTGCCGCTCATGCAGCACCGGCCGCCGACACCGCGCGAACCAGCGCGCTGGTTCGGATTTGGCCTGTGGAGGCTGCCGGCGGTCCGGCGCGTCATGGTGCTGACGTTGGACCTGCTCGAGGTTGGCAACCTCCGAGAAGCATGGGTACGCCTGTTCAGGCTCGCCCAGAGCGCGGCCTACGCGCAGGGAGTACGCGACGGGCGCGGGTCTCGCGCGCAACGAGAGCGGTGGAAGGCGTCCTCTGGCGCTCGGAGCGCGCCCTCTGGCGATGATGATGCCTCCTCGAGGCTCGCCGCGCCGGACGCTCGGTACCTCGACGTGGAGCTGCTTTCGAGCGCGAGCATTCCCGCCCCCACGGTTGCCGCGCCGGTTGTTCGCGTGATGCTGCGAGGCGCCGAGGTGACTCGGGTCTTTCCGGCCGAGGGCATCTGGAACTCGAGTCTCGCGGAGCAGGTTGTGGACGCCATGCCGCCGGCGGCTGTCGCGCGAGCAGCAGAGTGGGGGGGTTGGCTGTCGCAGCCGGCGGAAGCCCATGGTCACTGCGAGGAGGTGGAGGTGATCTTCGGTCCCGCCAACCCGCCGTCGGACTCCATGCATCGGGATGAGCTGGAGAGCGTGGGGGCGCTGGTCCGGGTTCTCGACGGTGATCCGCGAGAGCATTGGGGGGCGGTGTCCGAGGCTGTCCGTACGGGGGATCGGGCGCTCGTGGCCATTGCGCTGCCTGGCACCGCGCCCGGACCCGCGTGGCTTGCGGAGTCTCTCTCGGCATTCGACGGAGAGCGGGTCGGGCTGGTGTTCGGCGGGCGTCTGCCGAGCGAGGATCCTCCCGAGCCGCTCTATCTGCACGATCGCCGCTCGACGAGTCCGACGCTGCTGCTGGCCGGTGAAGAGCCCGCGTACCTGGTCCTGCGCCGCCGGCTGGCGGGCGAGCTGCGGCCCACCGGAGACATGCTGGGGCCGATCATGGGGGTTGTCTCTCGGGCGCTGGAGGATGGCTGGGTGATTGGCCATCGCAGCGTGCGCGGTCTGGAGCCCCCTGCCTGCGGCAAGGCGGAGCTGGGAGAGGCCTACGGTCGCCTCGAGGTCACACGACTCGCCGGGACGGATGGCGTCCTGCGGGCCCGCGCGGTCGGTGCGAGCGCCACGCGCGGACTGGTGACTCTCGGCTGGCACATGCTCAAGCAGCGCGGCCGGCTGACACCCGCACAACGAGGGCTCGCCGCGGGCATCGCCCGCGGCGCCACACAGACGGTGCTCGCCGGACGGATGTCGCGACAATGACATCGAGGCCCAACAAGTTCACGATTCTGGAGGAGATTGCCAGCAGCCAGCCGGCCTTTCATCACGATGCAGGACAGGAGCAGGTCTGGAGTGCACGGCGTGAAACCCTCAAGTGCCTCGCCGAGGTCACGCAGACAAACTCCAGAACCGTGGAGACTGGGGCCGGCGCATCCACCGTGATCTTCGTGGCCGCGGGGGCAAATCACACGGCGATCAGTCCGATGCCCAGGGAGCACAGAATGGTCGAGCAATACTGTCGCGAGCACGGTATCCCCACAGATCGGCTCGAGCAGATCGAGGGTTATTCCGAGGAAGTCCTGCCAGCTTATTATCCCAAGACCCCGTTCGACGTTGCCTTCATCGACGGCAAGCATTCATTTCCCTATCCGATACTCGACTGGCATTATCTCACCAACAGCCTCGCCGTCGGCGGAACGCTTGTCTTGGACGACGTCCGTGCGCCGGCTGTGGAAGTGCTCTGTCGGATTATGCTGGCGGATGCGGGATGGCGCCTGAGATCAGCGCCTGACGGGGAGGCCGCCGTCTTCACCAAGGTTGCGGCCCCACCCCCGGGAGATCCCTGGCAGGAGCAGAGCCTGGCCAGCGCCGAGGAGTTCGACCGGTATTTCCGCCACGCCCGTCGACGATCGTCATGGGTCGTTGCCGCGCTCGAACGCTCAAGCCGCCGCTGGCGCCACTAGGGGCGAGCCACGGTCCATCGGCGGCTTCTGGGGCGGAAAACCGCCTTGGATCGGTCTTCGCCGAGCACTTTCAACGGATACACATGCCAGTGGTAGTCATAGGCGAAGCTCCAGTCATACCGGTATACGCCGACGTCAACCAGATACTCGCCTGGGACAAGCTCGACGTCTTCCCAGTGGAACTCGACGAGCAGCTCGCCGGAGATGTCACCGAGCACCACTCCGTCCATGTCGGTGCTCGCCTCGCAGCACAGCACGTCCGCCTCGTCAACGCGGTGTATCGATACACCGACGATCGGGGCCGTGATCGCCGAGCCGTCTCGGCGCAACAGCAGAGAAACGGACAGCGACTCTTCCAGCTCCACGCTTCCGGGAGTCGCTCCACCGAGGCGAACCTCCTCGATGGTGAGCTCCTGAGAGCCAAACCGGTTCTCCTGCAGCACGAGACCGCCCGCGGGGGTCTCATCATCGTCGGGCTCGGGCGTGCGATCGAACGTCTCGGTGTGCATCGCCTCCCGATACTTGTCAACGACCTCCTCGGCCTCCCCGCAGGTGCGCACGGTTCCTTCCTGAAGCCACAGCGCCCGGTCGCACTGCTCGGTTATCTGCTCGAGGTCATGCGAGGCAAACAGAAAGCTGGTGCCCGACGCGCGAAGTTCGAGTATCCGAGCCATGCACTTCTCCTGGAAGCGCAGATCGCCGACGGCGATCACCTCGTCCAGCAGCAGGAGCTCCGGCTCGAGCTGAGCCACTACGCCGAACGCGAGGCGCAGCTTCATGCCGTCGCTGTACGCACGTACCGGTGTATCGGCAAAGCTCTCCAGCTCGGCGAACGCCAGGGCGGCCGGAACCGCTTGCCGAGCCTCGGCCATCCGTTTTCCCGCCAGCATGGTTGCGGTGAGGGCATTCTCGCGTCCTGTCAGATCGGCATTGAACGCCGCGCCGAGACTGAGCACGGATGCGACGTTCGGCGAGACCTCGATATCGCCGCGCGTGGGGCGTCCAAGCCCCGAGGCAAGCCGCAGAAGTGTCGACTTGCCGGCTCCATTGGCGCCTATCAGACCCAGCCCTTCTCCAGCCCGCAGGTCGAACGAGACGTCGCGCAGCGCCCATCGCGAACCACTGCGGCGGCCGGTTGCCCTCATCCGCGGACTCGCCATCGCTCGCAGGCTGCGTCGCCCCGCGAGCCAGCGTGGGTAGGACTTCCAGACGTCCTCGAACCGCGCTCTGAGCTCGGCCATCGTCTAGACGCTGTCCACAAAGCGATGTTGAACACGACGGAACACCACGTAGCCGACGCCGGCGAGGACCAGTGAAAAGACCACCGTGTAAGCAATCGTCCCCAATCCCGGATACGGCTGTCCCAAGAGCAATGCCCGAATAACAATCGACGATCGTGGCCATCGGATTCAGCTTGAGGAAGCTCGCGTACTTATGGGGTATCGTATGCAGTCCGTAGAACACGGGCGTCAGGTAGAACAGTATGTTCAGGCCAACCGCAACTATATTGGGGATGTCGCGAAGGAATACGCTGCCAGCCGACACAAGCCACGACACTCCGGCCATCAGGATGAGCTGGCCGAGTATCAGCACGGGGATGAAGACGGCGGTCCAGGGGACGCCTCCTTCGATCAGCAACATGACCGCCAGCACGGGCAGGGCCATCAGCACGTCCACGAGCGGCACCGTGATCGCGACGATCGGCAGCACCGCTGGAGGCAGCCGCGGCTGAAACAGCAGGTGCCGCTGTGCCAGCAGCGAACCTGTGGCGGCGCTGATGCCGACAGCGAACCATGTCCATGCGATCAAGCCCGAGAAGACGAAAACCGGGAAGTCCTTGATTCCCAAGTGCAACACAGACCCGAAGATGAACACAAGCACCGCCAACTGCGCAAGCTGCCGGACTACGGGCCATGCCCATCCGAGTACCGTCATCCGGTGGGTCGCGTCGATTTCACGCTTGACGAGATGGAGCACCAGCTCTCTGAAGAGGCCCGCGTGAAGCTTCTGCGTCCCCGGGCTGTCAAGTCCCGCAGTCGGCTCATGAAGCCGCAGGTTCGCGCTCCCCGTTGCATCCTCGGCGCGAGTGTCGTAAGGAATCTGGCTCATTCTGTCGAGAAGTCTAGAGTGATGGCGCCTGCTCAACGAACATGGCCAATCGATGCGCCGCCGTCTGGCGGTGCCGAGATCCATCCGCCCCGATTCTCCGGGCGAGCCACTGAGGTTCGAACGGCCCCCCACGATAACGTGCCCGCTTTATGACCCCTCGCATAGACGTCGTGATTCCAACCCGGGACCGCGATGATCTTCTCCCTGGGCTTGTGGCGCCCTTGTTGGAAGATCCCACCGTGGACCGCATCGTGGTAGTCGATGACGCCGCCCAGCGGGTGTCGACTGCTGAGATCTCGCGGGTCGCCACGCTCTCGAGCCGAATCGAGGTGATCCGCACGGGAGGCGCTGGTCCCGCCAAGGCACGGGAAGCCGGGGCGCGGGCCGCCGAGTCCGAGGTGCTGCTGTTTCTTGACGATGACGTGCTGCCGGACCCGGGCCTCGCGACGCTTCATCACGAGCATCACAGGCAGGCATCGAACCTGCTGGTCTGTGGATACACACCGGTGGTGGCGCGGCCGGGTTGTCATATGTCGGCCGAGGCAGCAGTGTACGCACGTACCTATGAGGCACGCTGCCAGCAGTATCGCCTCGATGCAGACGTGGTGCTGACACACCTTTGGGGTGGCAACTTCTCCCTCAGACGAGATGACGCGCTACGGGTTGGGCTGGCTTCGAGCAGCTTTGAGCGAGTTTTTCACGAGGACCGTGACTTTGGTCTGCGCTGCCGCGAGGACGGCATGCATGCCGTCTTCGACCCGAACATCCACGCCGGACATCTGTATGAGCGCGACTGGGCGGCCGTTGCCGAGGAGTCATTCTGTCGCGGATACAGCCTGGTGTGCCTGCACGAGGTGCACAGCTCGACGCTGGGACCGTTCGACGAGCGGCAGTTCGAGGAGGGACTGCCCGCCCCGTTGAGCATGCTCGTGCGACGCTACGCCACACCCTCGAACGGCCGGGCGGCCATGGGGACCGTGCATACGCTCCGGCGGCTCGGCGCGCGCCTGCGTCTATGGCCGCTCCAGGTTCTCGCCGTACGGCTGCTGCGGCGGATGCAGGCGGCCAGAGGGGCTCGAGAGGCGCTTGCAGATCAGGCCGCGGAGACGACCCACGCGACTGGCTGAACGTACGATGAGCGCGGCCCGAGTGCTCGCAGGGTTTGGCCTCGAGGTCGCGGGCCGAAGCCCGGTCCGGGCGTCTCGCAGGGGTCGGTCTGCGCCTGCAAGGCTCAGCCTGGGATTATCGCGGCGATCTGCGACGACCCTCGTGCGACGTCTATCATCCGTTCAGTGCAACGCACGGTATCCTCCTTCCCTCCCTGCCGGTTTTGATAGATCGAGCGGTCGGGTGGGCACTCAGGGGTCGTCCTCCCCAGTGTCGTGTCCAGGCTGTCGCGGTGTGCGTGATCCTGGGACTTGTGGCTCTCGGCTGCGGCGGGGTTTCGACGAGCGCGGTGGCGACACACTCGACCACACCTGCTACGCCGGTACGCCTACGCTGGGCCCCTCCTCGCCTGGTGGATCCGACGACGATCACCCTTGGCAGCGGCTATACCGACACAGAGCTCGATCCCACGCGCGACTATGTGATCAGGCTGCCCCAGCATGACAAGCTGGGTGGCGTCACGCTTGAAGGCGGTCACAACATTGTGATGATCGGCGGAATGATAACCGTGCCCACCGGAGCGCCGCCAGGACATTTCTATGACAGATATCGGACCGGTCTCTATGTCAAGGATGCGACCGGGACCGTCCAGGTGGAGGGAGTGCTGTTCGACGGTACACCCGAGGCGGAATGGGATGCAATCGACATAGATGCGCCGCTGGCAACGGTGCAGATCGAGAACGTCCGGGCGGAATCGCTGCGCGGTCGCTTCCACGCCTTTCACGCGGACGTGGTGCAGCCCTGGGGAGGAGTTCGCGCGCTGCGCATCGACCGCCTCACGGCGACCTCCAACTACCAGGGCTTGACGATCCCTATCGACAAAGGGCCGATCGGCTCGGCTCAGATCAGCCACGTGGACCTGCGTGGCCAGTCCGCCGGGCATCAGCTTGGAGGCCATCTGCTGTGGTTGACGACGGGTTCCGAGACCTGCCGGGCCTATCCGGTCGAACTTGCAGACGTCTACGTCAAGCCCCGCGCGGGATTGACGCTGCGCGAATCGGTATGGCCGCAGTACCGCCGCCCGCGATCGTGTGGAGCGCAAAGCCGCCGCGGATATGTGTTCTGGCCCTCGTTGCCGGAGATTCACGGCAGGGTCTTGTATGGCTCGCCGCCCGGAGGCTCCTATGTACCCCCGGAGGTGGCGGGTCTGAGCTATGTCTCGCCGGGCTATCGTGGCGTCTAGCCGGCATCGACGAGCTCATGTCGAGCCGCGCAGGTGCCGGTCCATGTAGGCCATCGTCACGATCGACGCCACGAACGCGACGCCGATGGACCCGGCATACGTCCAGGCGGCAAAGGTCGCGGATGTGCCGTGGGCGAAGACGAGCACACACGTCTCGACGATCGCCGCCAGGAGGATGGTCGAAGTCGAGATGCCCGGGCGGCCAAGCCCGATCGCCGACCCAGTGAGAGTGAAATGACCGGCGTAAATGGTCATGGCGATTGCCAGCGCCGCCAGCTGGCTCGCCGCCGGTGTGTACGCCGAGCCGTAGAGAACTTCCAAGATGTCGACACGAAACACGATGACGATCAGTGCCATCAGGGTGGAGGCGCCCACGAGTATCAACGTCGTTTTGTACAGCAGGGTAAGCGCGTCCGGCATGCGCTTGGCGGCTCGGAGCTCGGCCATG
Organism: uncultured Solirubrobacterales bacterium; assembly: GCA_963744245.1. Taxonomy (GTDB): domain Bacteria; phylum Actinomycetota; class Thermoleophilia; order Solirubrobacterales; family Solirubrobacteraceae; genus Palsa-744. The sequence continues at coordinate 513,497 of CAVUST010000001.1, read as the reverse complement.
CGTGGGAGCAGCGCGCCGTTGACGCCGGCGGGCAGCACGATAAACATCTGTGACACGTTCTTGGCGGCGGCATACAGGCCGACCTGGGTGGTGCCCAACGCCGACTCGACCCAGATCTGATCGGCGGAGTTCCATACGATGTATGCCACCTGGCCGAGGATCAGCGGCGCTGAGACCAGCCACAGGATTCTCGCCGCTCTGCTTGTCACCCGCAGCTGATTGCGGCGGAGGATCGGCCTGAAGATCTCGCACACAATCAGGGGAATGGCCCCCGTAGCTCCGTAGATCCACAGCGTAACGGTCACCGAGGGCTGAAACATCGCTGCCAGAAAGCCGAAAACGAGTAGCTGACACGCCGAGGCGCCGACATAGGTCAGTGCGGGCCTGGCGACCAGGCCTATACCCCTGCCGACGGCATAGTAAAGCTGAAAGCAGGCCGTTCCGGCGAGTACGACCACGAGACCCAGTGGCTGCGCCGAGCCTGTGAGGCCAGCTTGGGCGGCCAGGATTGTCAGTATGACGGAGGCGACGAACACCAGGACGGACACCACTACGCCGGTGCCCAGAATCTCCCGCACATGCTCGACGTCCCCGCGCGCACCGCCCAGCTCGCGCATGAGTGCCTTGACCAGCACCTGCAACCCCGCAAATGCGACGAGCGAGAGCGTGATGGTGTACCGGACCACCCCGAAGTCTGAGGGCGCCAGCACGCGCGCTGCGATCAGATAGAACCCGAAGCTGAGCAGGCGGGCCCCGCCCTCGGCGGCGCTCAGCCCCATCATTGGCTTGGCCTCGTGCAGAACCGCCCGAGGGACTCTTAAGCGCCGCAACGCGATGACCTGTCGTGACTGGTGGGAGGGTAGAAGTCAGCGGGCGGCGAGACGGGTCGTCCAAGCGTTGGGGCGAGGCTTCATCCGGCTGGGCTGCCCGACAGTACGTGCGCCTCGTCCCCGTTTGCGAGCTGTGCCGGAAGATTCGTGACGTTTCTGCCCGCCAGGGCGGCATACGCCGGCGCGGACTCATAGCGTTCGAGGATGTCCACCGCCTCGCTCAGCGCGACCACGCGCCCCCCCGGACGGATCACCAGCAGGGTCGCGTCGGCCGTGGCCGCGACCAGCTCCCCGGCTTGCTCGGAGCCGGCCGGCGCCGCCGTCAGAAACCGATCGCCCGGCAGTGCAACGCTGAGCGCATCGAGCAGCTTAGCCGCAGCATCTCGATCGCGTGCGGTGCAGGGCAGCACCGCGATCGTACGGTCCGACGACAAGCCCAGCGCCTGGACGAGCGCGGGCAGCCCGGCGGTCCGCCGTACTCCAACGTCGAAGCACGGGCACCCGAGCTCCCCCCGCAGCTCGCTGAGATTGTCTATCCGAGCATCCCGGGAGCGCCAAAAAGCGACCAGTACGAATCCCAGCAGGAGTCCGATGATCGCCCCAATCGGGATCAGCTCCTGAGGCGTGCTGCCGGAGCCGGTGGCGGTGAGTGGGAGTCGGACGATCTCGATGCTGTTGGGGCTGATGCTCGTAGAGGCCGGTTTGCCTCCCGCGATGGCATGGACGACAGCCAGTGCTCCGCCGATCGCCAACCGTGATTCGGGGGCCGTGTAGATTATGCGGAGCAGCGCGGTGTTCGCATCGTTGCTGGCGGTGAAGCTGGAGTTTTGCCGGTTGGGAAGTACGCGTTCGACGGCGTCCTGAACGGAGGAATCCAGGGGAATCAAGGTGGCGTAGGTCGCCGCCAGCTTCGTGGATGCGTCGGGCTGGGCCGCCAGGGGGCCGCCGGCACGAACGACCGTGACCGCTTCGGCGCTGTAACTCCGGGACATGGCCGTGGCTGCTCCCCATGCCACGAAGCCCACCATCACGACCGAAAGAAGCACGATCCAGCCTCGACGCAGCACCTCGGTGAGCATCTTGCGCATCGAGGCCGGCCGGCGCGCGCTCAGGCCGTCGCTGCTTGTCGGTTCAGCCATCGGCTGGATTCTACGGGGAAACGTCGTTTAGTGTGCAAGACCGCTACGTTTTGGGGCATGCGCAGACCGATTGGGACACGGCCTCCGGTGTCCTTCATCGCCTGGAGCAGCGTTCCGGGCCGCTCTGAGGAGATCGCGACGGCGTTGGGAGGCGAGGCGAGGTGCTTCTATGACTTCGGCTTTGTCACCGCGCGCCTGATCCCCATTCGCTATGCGGCCAGCGCTCTGCGGACGACTCTTTATCTGCTCGCTCGACGCCCGCGCGCCGTCATAGCCTCCAATCCACCCGTGTTTCCGGGACTGATCGCGTATCTCTACGGACTCCTCAGTGGAGCGCCGGTCGTGCTCGACAGCCATCCCTCCGCGTTTGGCTTCTACGAGAGCAAGAGGCTTGTGACCTTGACCATGCCCCTGCACCGTTTTCTCATGGCCCGTGTCGCCGGCCAGATTGTCACCGTCGAGGATCTGGTCGACGAGGTCAAGCGCCAGGGGGGGCGTGCGGAGATATGTCATGAGGCGCCTCCGCGCTGGTCGGTGCCGGCGGCCGATCCGCCCAACGGAGCGCCCAGAGTTCTGTTTGTCGGCATTTTTGCCGATGACGAGCCGACCGAGATGGTCGTAGCCGCTGCCAGGGAGTTGCAAGACGTCGAGGTCGCGGTGACGGGCGACCTGCGCAAGTGCCCTCCAGGTCTGCTGGAGGGCAGCACGCCCAACGTCCGTTTTGTCGGATTCCTGGATGAAGCGGCCTACCGCGACGCGATCGCCGCGTCACATGTCATCATGACCCTGACCAATCGCCCCGAGGCGGTCAATCGCGCGGCCAACGAGGCCGTATTCGCACGGCGGCCTCTGATCGTCAGCGATTGGCCCGCTTCACGGAGATATTTTCCCCATGCTGTTCATGTACCCAACACCGTCGAGGGCGTCGTGGAAGGAATCAGTGAGGCATTGCGTCGTTACGACGATCTGAGCCAAGCGGCCGAGGCAGCCCTTGTTGAGCAGGCAAGCCGCTGGGAACGGCAACTCGACGTTCTGCGTGAGCTCTTGGCGATTGACTGACAGCAGACATCGAATGATTTACACACCATTTACCGGACGTATGCTCATCCGTCGAGGATGGATCCTGCTGTTGGGACTGCTGATCGGTGTGGCCATCGGGTGGGTCGTCACGGGGATCAGCGTGTCGGCCTCCAACGCTTTCGAGGTGAAGGCAAAGGGAGTGAACCAGACGCCCTACCAGTCCGATCGGCTGGCGTTGACCTATGCTCGCCTGCTCTCGGAAGAGACGAGTGTGCAGCATCTGGTGGCAGCTGAGATCGGCAGGTCAAACGACTACGTGCAACACCATCTCTCGATGAGTGCCCAAGCAGCCACGCCAGTTGTGTTTGCGCGCTTCTCCGCTGCAAGCTCTGAAGCCGCGCTCGCTGGGCTGCACGCTCTGACCGTGGCGCTTCTCAAGGGGAGCGACTCAGCCGGATCGAGGCTTCGGGCAACCGTCATACCTCTTTCCGAACCATCGTTGAGCACGGGATTCTCTCGCTCCAAGGCGCTTCTACTGGGAGCTGCGGGCGGCCTGCTGATTGCCTTGGCGCTGGTGCTGACGCTGGAGCGCCGGGATCCACGCATTGACGATCTTGGTGATCTGGCGAGCATCTTGGCGATTCCCGTCTCGCGCGCGACGCAGCAGTCGCTGGCTGCGGCCATCGCTTCACCGGCTCAGGGTTGCACGGGCGCGCCGATCGAGTTGGTCACTGTCGATGAGAGCCGGTTTGATGAGAGCCGGTTAGGTGGTTCGCCCGCGCGTATGGGTCTCCTACCGGACTCGATCGCCCCTCCTGCCGTCGCGGCGGCTCAGGCCGACGGGCCAGACGCAGCGGGCCGCTGCCCGAATCGGGCGCTCGTAGTCAAGCGTGGCACGTCGGTCGCCGATGTACGGGACGTATACCGTTTGAGCCTTCTCACGGGACCCCCGATCGTTACTGCATTGCTGCTCAACCCTCGCCCGCTGTGGTCACGCGCGGTCGGTCTTCGTCATGGCGTACGCGCTGCCTGATCCTCCAGCCTCGCCCTCCCCCGGCCGCGCACCCTCCGCGGCAGTGCGCGGCCTCAGGCGACCATCGGCGACCATGTTTGCCCTGGCGGTCCTGTCGGCAGTGCCCGTGGGTGCCGCCGTAGCGGTCAAGCCTCTCGCGGGCGTGTTTGTCGTGCTTGCGGTTGCGGCTGCGTTGGTCCTGGTTCAACGCCCGCAAGCCTCCATATGTCTCATGGTCACCGTAGCCCCCGCCTGTGCCGGGCTCAAGCGTGGTCTGCTGGTGCCCGGGCTACGTGTCTCGGAGATCGCCGTCGCTGGTTTGGCGACGCTCGTGCTCGTGTTCGCTCAGCGAGCACGAGCACCCTCTTGGACGCGGGCGGAGATGATGCTCCTGCTCTACGCCGCCGCGACCGCGCTCTTGGGTGGCGCAGATCTGGCATTGCGCCACGCTCCGCTCAACGGGACCGAGCTCGGGACGCTCCTTGGCCCTGTCCAGTTCGTGCTCATCGTACGCGCAGTGATAGTCGGGCTCGTGCACGAACGCCACAGGATCAGGGCAGCGCAGTGCATGCTGGGAGCGGCGGCTGTCGTAGGGTTCATCGCCCTGCTGCAGCTCGGTAACGTTGGTCCGACCCGGAGTGTCCTAAAAGCTGTCACCGGCAGCGAAGAGTATGAAAGCGCACTCGCTGGAGGAGTCGGCCGGGTGACGGGACCATTCAACATCTGGCATGAGCTCGCTGGCTTTCTAATGCCGTCCATCCTGCTGTCGGTGGCCTTGCTTCTCAACGCACGGTCACCGCGCGCCAGACTTTTCTACGGGACTGTGCTGGCGCTCACGGGCGCCGCGCTGCTGAGCACAGCCACCATCGGACCATTGATCGCGACGACGCTGGGAGCGCTCTACCTTGCATGGAGGCGGGGAGTCCTGCACGTAGTCCTTGCCGCCCTCGTGCCGGTTGTGTTGATCGCGGCCCTCGCCTTTGGCGGTACCCTGTCGGGACGCGCCAATCAGCAATACACAACGTCCGCCAGCAGTTATCGCATTCCCCTGCTTCCCGAGAGCATCTCCTACCGGGTCGCGATCTTCCACGAACAGAGCGAGCCAGCGCTCGCCGGGCATTGGGCGACTGGCTTCGGGCCGGATCTCCCCGTTCAGCTCACGCTCGGAAACTTTCCCTACACCGAGACCGCTTACGTCACTCTGCTCCTGCGAGGCGGCGTTCCCCTGCTATGCATATTCATCCTGCTGCTGCTCACCGTCGGTCGCGCGGCGCGCGACGCTCAACGGCGTGCTCGCTCGGATTTCGACTGGTCTGTCGCCACGGTGGTACTGGCCATGACCGTCAGTTACTTGATATTGCAGCTGATCGAGTCTTATCTGCTGGACTCCGGGCCTCCGCACGCCTATTGGGCGATGGTGGGGATCATGCTGGCGGCGGCGCGGGCCCCAGACCCGAGCGGGCGCGTCTGATGCTAATCGTCAACGCCGATGATTGGGGATACGAGATGGCTACGACAGACGCGATCGCGACCGCCTTTCGAGCCGGGCGTGTGACTGCCGCCAGTGCGATGGTGTTCATGCGCGACTCCGAGCGGGCGGCGTCGCTCGCAGAGCGCGAATCGATGCCGGTCGGGCTGCACCTCAATCTGATGGAGAGATATTCGGATGAGCACATCCCAGAGGCGATCCGTCGGCGCCAGGAGCTGGTGGTTTCGCGCTTCAAGGCGTCCCAGCGCTCGCGCTGGCTAACCGGCTGGAGACTTTCCTCACGCGTACATCAGTGTCTCGAGGATCAGATCGACGGGTTTACGCATCTGTATACGGTCGTTCCCACGCACGTGGACGGACACCAGCATGGGCACCTGTCGACCCCTGTCCTTCGCTCGCTGGTGCGGGATCCCAGACCGTCCGTCCGGTGCAGCTTCACCTTCCGCCGTGGTGAGAAGCCTGCTCTCAACCGCGCGCTCAGGTCTACATTGAACAGATGCATACGCACCCGCTTTAGCACTACGGACCGGTTTTATTCGATCCGCGCCCTGCATCCACGGCTGGGAGGGTATGGTCTCGAGGATGTGCTTGCCGAGTCCCGTCGACTCAACGTCGAAATCATGGTTCACCCAGGTCTTCAAGACGAGTTCGAGATCTTGATGTCGGACGACTGGTCGAGGACGCTCGCGGGTGTTCCGGTGGGATCGTTCATGAACCTTGCAGCTGGTTCATGACCGCCAGATGCCTTGAGCTGGAAGGCACGTTGAGTGAGACGCTCGATGGCGAGATCCCGTCACGCGCGAGCGTCGCGTTGCTAGACTATCCCAATCACGAGAACGTTGGTGATTCCGCTATCTGGCTTGGGGAGATGGCCTATCTCGGCGGTCGCGGGTGCCACGTGGCGTATCACTGCGACCTCAACAGCTACGATCCGCGACATCTTCGACGCCTTCCCGAAGTGCAGACCCTGCTTCTTCACGGGGGAGGCAATCTAGGCGATCTATGGCAGCCTCATCAGGAGTTTCGGGAGCGTGTGCTGGCAGACTTCCCGGATCGCCGGATCATCCAACTGCCCCAGACCATCCATTTCAGCAGCGGTGCGCATCTCGAGAGAACCAAGCGCGTGTTCTCGAGTCATTCCATGTTCACGCTGATGGTTCGGGACAGCAAGAGTCGAGATTTTGCGCATCAACACTTTGACTGCCGCGTCATACTTTGCCCCGACAGCGCCTATGCTCTGGGAGCGATGACCCGTCAGCTGCCGCCGCGGGTAGGGGTACTGTGGCTGGGACGGACCGACCATGAGTCGGCGGTCGCGAGGGACAAGCCATCCAACGGGTCAGGCAGCATCGAGTTCGTGGATTGGGTGGGCCGCAGAAGCGCCGAGCCGCTTGACATCGCGGCTCGTGCCGGGGGAGAGCTCATTGCCAAGTTGATGGGAGGTCTGGCGGCGCCGCCTCGCGGGGTGCTCAATCTGCTCTGGTCGGAGTGGGCGCGCTTGGCACAACGACGCGTGTCGGCCGGTGCGGAGATGCTCTCCCGTGGATCGGTGGTTGTCACGGATCGTCTGCATGCGCACATACTCTGCACGCTGCTCGACATTCCGCACGTAGTACTCGACAACAACTACGGCAAGCTCTCGTCGTTCACCGCCACATGGGGGACTCTCGGCACACACGCACTGTGGGCCGACTCGGCATCGCAAGCCATGGATCTGGCCGCAGGTCTCATCGCCGACCCGGCAACTCCGCCGGATCTCTACGGTCCGGAGTAGCCGGGCGACACATAGCCGATGCCGGCGACGCCGGCGGGGACGTAGCTCCCTTCCGGCGGGATGCCGGCCTGGACGCTGCCCGTGACCGGAAGCGCGGGCCAGGCCGCCGATGTCACTCCGGTCTCGTGACAGGCCAGAGGAGCATCGTCCTGCGGCCACACGGATTCGCCCAACGTCCATCCTGGGCGCGGTTGAACATACACATTGGAGAGGCTCACCGGAAAGCCGCTGCACGATTCGCTTCCGCTGGTCAACCACAGCATGTGCCCTCCTTTGTCCAGCGGAGGTTCAGTCGTAGCGGTGAGGTCGACGTCAGATATCTCCGCGGAGCCTATCGGGCCGAGGTCTTCGTCCAGGGTCAGACCCTGGTAATTGCTGGTTGCGGTGAGATGGTCTATCCGCAGATCCTTGACTCCACCCCATGTTTGCACGACGTCTGCGTGGAAGTTGCTGAACTTGCCGCGAACTTCGGTGATACGCAGGTTCTCCAGCTGCACCGTAGCCGCCGGCGCCGCGATGTCAATACCGTCGAATTCGGCACCACCCGACCCATCGATCGATACTCCCTCGATCTGGACGGTTCCCGTGGAGTTGTCTATATAGATCCCATTTCGCTCGGCGTCATAGGCTGTCCCGGGTTGAGTTCCTGTGGGGATCGTAATGGCGCCACCGATGACGACGACGTCGTGCCCCCCATCTATCCATGTGCCCCCGACTTTCTCGATGTTCGGAAGCTTGAGAATGTAGTCTCGGCTGGTGGACAGCGTGACGTGGGTGTAGCCGGTTCCCAGATCTATGGTTGTCGGATTCACCAGAGTAGGGGGGGCCCATCGCAGGACGTCCTTCCCGGGAGGTGCCGGAGCCAGAGGGTTTGGTTCTTCGGTGGTTGATGGCGTTGAGGGGGCCAGGGTGGGTTCTTCGATGGCCGGGGGCGCGGTGGGAGCCGGAGTTGGCTCTAGGACCGGGGGCGGTCCAGATGGCACCGTCGGGACATTCTCCGGAGGTGGTGTGGGTAGGCTCGCGTTCGGGATCGAGTCCCGTGGCGTGCTGTGACCGGTCGGTTTGGCCACGCTGTGTCCACTCGGTCTGGCCGTGTGGCGCCGGGCCGGAGATCGCACCTTGACATGAGTCGGACGAGCATGTCGATGACGAGCGTGCTTGCTCGACTTGACGATGCACGGGCGACGGTGGTGGGACTTCCCAGACGGGCAGACGCGCCGGTCCATCCGGCTCGGCAGACCTTGGACAAGGCTCGCCACCGGCGCCGCACGGTACGCGCTTGCGTCGCCGCTGGCAATCATCGGAGGGCATGTCAGGGCCAGCACGACGAACGAGCCTGCGACCATCGGTCGCAGGCTCCGTCTCAATACCACCATGGCGGGTCTCTCGGCAGGTTCGACCGGATCCCTTTGCATCTTGAGCTACGCTGGACGAACTGTCTATGACTGCACGGGCATGTGCCCCGTGGCGGTAGATGGGTCACGGTCGTTGGTGCACCTTTGACTTCTCACACTGTGCGTTGCAGTCGTCAACAGCGGGTTGACCGATCGTGCACGGCAAGCGACGCCGACTCTCTCCGAAGGCTACGCCATCACGAATGGAGCGGCCTGAGCGAGCGTCCTCACCCCGCGATCGGTCGCTGCCAGCAGCTCATCGTAGCCGAGTTCGTCAGCTTCGATCGAGACGGCGAGGCCGCGACTGTCGAGCTCGCTCGCGATCTGCGTCTGATGATCGTCGACATGCTCATGTTGAGATAACCGGCGCGGCACGAGTACCGGGCATTTGCCCACCTCGAGGGCCGCCAGCGCGCTGCCAACCCCGGCGTGCGACAGCACCACATCGGCCTCGCGCATGGCTTGCGTCAGGTCTCGCTCGGGAATCGCGCGCTGCCCGGAGATTCCAAAGTCGCGGACGTCGGTATCGCCCGTCTGCCAGAGCACCTCGGTCTCGGGAGGAAGGATGGAGAGCAGACGGCGGATCAGCCGGGGGAACCCATAGCCCTGAAACGTGCCCAACGTCACGACGGCCTTTGAAAGCTTCACCGGGCGAGCCAGTGGCGGATCGGCGCGCTCAAAAGCGTCGAACACCGAGCCGCGGTAACGCCACTGTCCGTGTGCCCATGCGGGATACTGCGTGTATAGACGGACGCCCGGCATGCGACTGATCATTCTGCCGGTGATCGACGGCCCGTCGCTGCGCGCCGCGCTCTCGACATAGTGACATTCGAGTCGTCTGGCCCGGCCAAGGAGAAAGAACGGCAGCGCGACAGCAGATCCTGTGCTGATGAGCGTATCGATGGTTCGGTCACGCAGGATCTGATGCGCGGCGGCGAGGTTGCGGGTTACGTTCACGGGGTCGCGTCCTCCGACGAACGGAACAAACGCCACCGTCTCCTCGGCTAGCAGTGAACGACTCTGCGGAGTGTCGAACGTCGCCCAGCGAAACGGTCCGTCGACGTTTGAGAACCTTTTGTGCAGGTGGTGCAGCTGCTTGAGATGACCACCGGTCGAGGCAACGAGTAAGGTGGTCACCTCAGCACCTCATGGCTCGATCTCGGCATCCAGAGGGCACCGTCCGGTGGACGCTTCGGGTGAGGACAGCGCCGATGTGCTCGCTCGCTCGCACCAGGGTGATCGGATCCGGGACCCCGACGTTTGGACTTTCTCCATGAGATCCATAGCTTATGCGAACTCATTCGCCAACCGCCACCACGATCCACCTCGACGCGAACATGGCGGCATGATCGGCACGCGGACACCGCGGGATGGACCCCGGTCCCCTGGGTCCGCAAGCGGCTTGCTGGGGAGTGCGATGAGCGCCATGTCGGGAGTCGGCCAAGCGGGTTGGTGTGCTGAGATGAGATTCCTCTGGGAGTCGTGGCTGGGCGAACATCGGGGTGTGACCTCGGGGCGTCTCGAACGGGGTGTGTGACGCGGGCCGCCCAGGCGATCGGGCCGGCGACGCCTCCCACACCGCGCTCTGATCGCATGGTTCAGTATCGTACGCGGCCGCTTGCATGTCGCTCGCGTATCTGTTCCCATCCTCAACTGGAGTTCTCATCGTGATCAAGGTTGCCGTCGTCGGGCTTGGTAAGATGGGCCTCTCGCATCACGCGATGCTCAATGCCCATCCTGACGTCGAAGTGGTCGGCGTCTGTGACTCGTCCAGCTACGTGCTCGGGGTCCTGAAGAAGTACACGGGTATTGCGACTTACACCGACTTCTACTCCATGTTGAGCACGACTGACCTGGATGCGGTCGTGATCGCCACTCCTTCAAGCTCCCATGCGGGCATGGTCCGGGCGGCTCTCGAGCGGGATCTGCACGTCTTCTGCGAGAAGCCGTTCACGCTGAGCGTGCCGGACGCCGAAGGACTCACCGCGCTGAGCGCAAGCAGAGGACTCGTTACACAAGTGGGCTACCATAATCGGTTTGTCGGGGCGTTTCGAGAGGTGAAGGACCTACTCGACTTCGGCGCCATCGGCGATGTTACACATGTTCTCGGCGAGGCTTACGGGCCCGTGGTACTCAAGTCAAAAGGCGGAACGTGGCGAAGCAAAAAGACCGAGGGCGGAGGGTGTCTGTACGACTATGCCGCGCATGTGATCGACCTCATGAACTGGTACCTGGGCGAGCCGTCCGGCGTGGGCGGGACGGTACTTAACAGAGTATTCTCGCGTGAGATCGACGATGAGGTCTTCAGCACGATCTATTTTCCGGGCACCAGGACAGCCCAAGTCTCGGTGAACTGGTCAGACGAGTCGTACCGCAAGATGACCACACGCGTCACGATCTGGGGTACGTCGGGACGGATCTACGCGGACCGGCAAGAATGCCAGGCCTACTTGCGAGAGGACGCACCACTTGCCCCAGGGTACGAGCAGGGCTGGAACGTCCGCTACACCACAGACCTGACCGAGCCGGTCTGGTTCTATCTGAGGGGCGAGGAGTACAGTGCCCAGCTCGATGCGTTTGTCAAGCGAGTAAAAGAAGGCCGTACGGACGGAGTCAACGGCTTCGAGAGCGCGACTGTCACCGACAGAGTCATGGCAATGATGATCGCTGATGCCGAGAAAGGCGCATCGACTCTCGCCGTCGGAGGCGTCGAGTCGCCAGCCAGGCAACGGCCGAGACGACTTCGCTTCTGGCGGAGATGATGCTCATGCGATTGCTGTCCAGCCATGGGGCTCCGGCGTCCCGGGCCAACAGAATCCGTTCCCAGCAGCCCAAGACGTGAAGGAGTTTGTCAATGGACCGACTGCTGTTTGGCGATAATCAGTTCTTCGGGGTCAACCACATGTCTGAGGAGAAGGCAAGGGCCCAGACCCTGCGCTTTCAGGAGATCGGTGCCGTGATCGACGTCCTCGACGCAGCCTATGACGAAGGCGTGAGGACATTTATGTGCACCACGCACGATCGGATCTCCCAGGTGTGCGATCACGTGCGGGCCAACGGCGAGCGGTATGCCGACTTCGCTTTCCTTCCGAGCATGCCCTACGCTCACAAGTACGCAAACGCCGTGACCGAGGGCGGGATGCTCGGAGCCGTCAAACGGTTCCTTCCCGACGAGGGGTTGATGGACGCGGCGATCCGCGGTGGCACGTCGATGGCCAGGAAGGACGTCGAGGGAATAACGACTCTGTTGATCGACGCGGAGATGAAGATGTTTCAGGGTCTGCGGACGCCTGTCGTCTTTCTCCAGAACATCGTCGTTGATCTGCTGTTGGGCCTGGGGTTCAAGGACGCTTTGCGCATCTTCGCCGATCACATCAAAGACCGGTATGACGCCGAACCCGGCTTTATCACCATGAACATGCCGATGTTGCTAGACGTTCTGGAGGGGCTGGGCATCGACAATCCGATCGTCTGCTCCAACATCAACAAGATCGGATTCCGCATGTGTGGTGGCGTGGCCGCCTACGAAGCGGCGCTGCGGGAACGGCGGTTCCGAGCGGTGGCGATGTCGGTCTACGCGTCGGGGTCGATTCCAGCACGGGAGGCGATCGAGTGGGTTTGCGCTCAGCCAAACATAGCGTCGATCGTGTTCGGCGCGTCGAGCAGGGCGAATATCCACAGTACCTGCGAACTTGTCGCGGAGTACTGGCCCGAGACCAGCCAGGGACTGCTCGCCGCGCGCAACCTGTCGGGCCGGACCGAGACTTAACCCGCGGAATACGGCCGCAATGCACTAACGTGGGCCGAAGCGGTGCGCTGCTCGGGCATGCCGGTGCGACCGTCTGGTTCACCGGTCTGCCGGGGGCCGGCAAGTCGACGATCGCCACCGCTGTCGAGGAGCGGCTCGTCGTCTCCGGCCGGCCCGCGTTCCTGCTCGACGGCGACAATCTGCGTCACGGGCTCAACGGAGACCTCGGGTTTGGCGAGGCGGCGCGTTGCGAGAACGTACGCCGCACCGCGCACGTCGCGCGGCTGCTGGCGGAGTCGGGCACGATCGCCCTGGTCAGCCTCGTCAGTCCCTACGCCGCGGATCGCGAGGCGGCCGCCGCCCTGCATGCCGTCGAGGATCTGCGGTTCGTCGAAGTGTTCGTCAGCACCCCGCTGGAGCACTGCGAGCAGCGTGATCCCAAGGGCCTGTACGCGCGGGCGCGGGCCGGTGAGCTGCAGGGTCTCACCGGCGTGGGCGCTCCCTACGAGGCGCCCGCCCAGCCCGACCTCGTGCTGCATACGTGCTCCGAGAGCGTCCATGACGAGGTCGAGCGGGTGCTCGAGGCTCTGTCCGCACGGGGGCTGGCAATTGGGAGTTAGACTGATCTGGCTTAGGATGCTGCAACCGTCGCCGCTTGTGTCGGGGCAGGCGATGTCAGCAGGTTTACATGAAAGGACGAACACGCATGCGCACAGTGGTACGGCCGCGTCGATACGTCGCGCAACACTGGCTCCTTGTCCTGAGGCCGGTCTTCCGCTACAGCCCCACCCGCGACGCGTACGTCCTGCGTCTCCTCGGCAACTCCACAGGTCCCGTCCTGCGCGTTGACCGCCGCCGCCGTCTTCAGTCGTTCGAGGGCGTCGACCGCCGCCGCACCCAGGTCGCGTAGCGGGCAGGACGGCCCGCTCTCGCGGCCGTGGAGTTTGCGCTTTACCGAGACTTAACCCGCCAATCGGGTATATAGCGGTTATGACCCCACATGCTCAGACCCGCCCTCGCATCGTGCATGACGTTCGGCATGGCCTCGCCGTCCTGCTCGCGCTCATCGCCAGCGCCCTCACGTTGCCGGCCGCGGGCGCGTTGGCGGCGTCATCGACGCCCACCGTCACAACCTCCAACGCCTCCAACGCGACCTTCTCCTCGGTGATCGTCTACGGCTACGTCAACCCGAACGGGCAGGCCACCAACTACGTCTTCCAGTACGGCACCACCAGCGGTTACGGCGGGCAGACTCCGCTGGCGCCCGCCGGCAATGGGACGATCTCGATCAAGCTCAGCCAGACGATCACCGGCCTGCAGCCGGGCACGACCTACCACTACCGGATCGTGGCGGTCAACTCCGCGGGCACCGCCAACGGCAAAGACCGCACGTTCAAAACCGCCAGCGTGCCGCTGTCGGTGCAGATCGTGGGCGTGCCCAACCCGGTCGTGTTCGGCAACCCGTTCCTGGTCGAGGGGAACCTGTCCGGGACCGGGGCCGGCAATCGCGAGGTCGTCCTGCAATCGAACCCGTTCCCGTACCTCGCCGGCTTCAAAGACGTCGGCAACCCAGAGGTGACGAACAGTGCCGGGGGCTTCTCGTTCCCGTACCTGGGGCTGCTCGAAAACGCCGAGCTGCGCGTCGTCACGGTCGGCGGCTCGATCGTCTCCAGCCCGGTGGTGGTCGAGAGTGTCGCCGTGCGCGTGGGCTTCCACGCGCGCCGCACCCGCCGTCGCGGGTTCGTGCGCCTGTATGGGACGGTCGCTCCGGCCGAGGTCGGCGCGCTCGTCGGCTTCCAGCTGCTGCGGCCCGGCAACTCGATCAACCAGGGTGGCACCGTCGTCAAAGCCGCCACGCCCACCGTCTCCCAGTTCAGCCGCATCGTGCGTGTCCGCCGGCCCGGTCTGTACCGAGCGCTGATCAAGGTCTCCTCCTCGGACGGCGCGCACGTCTCGAACTACAGCGCGCCGATTCTCGTCCGCTGAGGATCTCGAGGGCAAGCCCAAGCCATTCGCGCCTACGATCCGAGTGCCCACAACAGAGTGTGCGTGGGGAGCAGCGTATAGCGCTCTGAGATTGAAAGCGTGTCCTTGGTGGCCAGGACAGCCGGACGGTGCGGATGGCTGCGCGCGGCGGCGGCAGCCGCGGTGAGCCCGGGCCGCTCGCGATACTTGACCTCGACGACGTCGAGTTCCAGACGTGGACCGCAGACGAAATCGATCTCCCCGCCCCTAGCCGTCTGCCAGATGTGCAGGCGCTCCGGCAGAATGAATGTCTCGATCAAGCGATCCGCTGGCTCGTAGCGCCGCAGCAGCGCCATGCCGACGACGTTCTCAACGAGCGCCGCCGTGTCCACCGCAAGTCCCGGGGCGTGGTCGAGCGCGATTGTGTGCAGAAGCGGATCCGCGAAGAAGACCTTCTTGTCCCTGGACTGCTCGTTGGTCTGCGAGCCCCCACGCCAGAAGTAGGCGACGAACAGGAAGTAGCCGCCCGCGAGCAGCTCGATGTAGTCGCGGACAGTCTGGTGGCTGGGCCGGCCTCTACCACGCCCGAGTGGCACGTCCATCTCGCGCGCCATGCTGCTCCAACTGATCTTCGAGCCGAGCGAGCGCACCACCCGCTCCAGCAGGGCGTGACCGGCCGCGACGCTCGCACCCCTTCGCTGAAGCTCTCTGATGAGAGAGTCATACAGCACACGCTTGACTTGCTCGGAGGGCTCGCGGGAGCCCCGAGCGACCTCCGCGACCGATGCCGGCAGGCCACCGAACCGCAGGTATCGCCGCAGCGCTCGGTCGAGCGCGGGGGCGTGCACACGCATGTCGCGCAGCAGCGCCTCGCCGTCAGAGGTGCACAGATCGGAGATCGTCAACCTCGGGGAGATCGGTATGTCCTCGTTGACTGCATGGGCGAACGAGGCAAAGCTCTGCGGAAGGACGAGATGATCAGTACCCGCCCGGCGGCGGCCGGGTAGACGCTCGGCGGCGCTCCGCTGGAGGTCGATCGCGGAGGAGCCGGTGCAGACGACGACGTCCTCGCGGATAGAGCCCTGATCCCAGAGCGCCTTGACGGCCGTTTGCCAGCGTTCGACGGCGGTGACCTCATCGAGCAGAATCAGGCCGGAAGACGACTGGCCGGCGAGATCGCGTGCCCGTTCGACGGTCTTCGCGAACTCTGCCAGATGCTGACCTTCGAGCAGGTCGAGGGCGATGTAAACGATGGATCGTGGCTCGAACCCTTCATCGAGCGCGCGCTCAACGAGCAACTTCAGGTCAGTGCTCTTGCCGACCTGGCGCGGACCTCGCAACGTGTGGATTCCCGGCTCGCGCAGGTCGAGCGCCGTGACGAAGCCCGTCGGCAGACGCAGGCGCTGTTCTTCAAGCAGCGTGAGATGCGGGTCGGCGGTGCGCCATGCCGGAGTCGTCCACCACGGGTTCTGGGCGAGAATCTGCTCCTCTGAGAGCGCCATCTTAGATGTCAACGATAGCAAGATGCTACCCTTATCGAAAGTTAACTTTCAATAGATGCTGCTGATTTGCCGCCACATCGTCTGACTCGCATGGCTGTCGTGCTTCGCACGATGGTCTTTCTGTCAGCCGGCTTGACTGCCGACCCGTCGGGAGTGACTCAGGGTCACTCACCCCTCCAGCGAGCGCTGCAGCTGCTCCAGCACCCTGACCACGCGCAACCCGCTGTTGCCGTCCGAGCGCGGCGTCTGCCCTGTGCGGACGCACTGCACGAAGTGCTCGCACTCCAGCCGCAGCGGCTCCACGTTCGGAATGTGCGGGGAGCAGGCGTCGCCCGAGCGCGCGACGTACTCGCCCCACGAGCGCACGTCCTCGTCGAAGCCCTTGTCGTACACCGTCAGCTTGCCCTCGATCTGCATGTCGTCGAACGTCGCCATGCGCTTCGATCCGACGACCGTCAGCCGCCGCTCCTTGTGGGGATCGAGCCATGACAGATGCAGGTGCGCGACGGCGTCCGAGGGGAATCGCAGGTAGCAGAAGACCACGTCCTCGACGCCCTCGCGCACGAACGAGGAGCCGTGCGCGAGACACTCGACTGGCTCCTGCCCGATCAGCGCCAGCACGACCGACACGTCGTGCGCGCCGAGGCTCCACAGCGCATTCTCGTCCGCGCGCAGCTTGCCGAGGTTCAAGCGGTTGCCGTACACGTAGTACAGCTCCCCCAGCTCGCCCCCGTCCAGCAGCTCGCGCAGGCGGTGGACGGCCGGGTGGTACTCGAGCAGATGCCCCACCATCAGCGTCGTGCCCGCCCGCGCGGCCGCGTCCACGGCGAGCTGCGCATCGGCCGCCGTAGTCGCCAGCGGCTTCTCCACGAAGCAGTGCTTGCCGGCCTGCGCCACCCGCACCGCCAGCTCGGAGTGCGTCGGCACGGGCGTGGCCAGCACGACCGCGTCGAGCTCGGGGTCGTCCAGCAGCTCCTGCACGTCCGCCGTCGCGCGCGCGTGCGGGTACGCCCCTGCCAGCCGCTCGCGGGCGGCGTCCGAGGCGTCGCACAGCCACGCCAGCTCACAGCCCGCGATCGCCGCGAGGTTGCGCGCGAGGTTCGGCCCCCAGTAGCCGAGCCCCACGACCCCCACCCGTACGAGCGTCCGCTCCTCACGCGCCGGCTCGTCTGCGCTCATAGCTCATCCTTTGGGTGCCTCAGCCGCCGCCGGGGGGGAGCCGGTCGCGCTTGCGTCCCGATCGCCTGCACGCAGCGCTCGGCCGCGTGCCCGTCCCCGTACAGCGCCGGATGCTCAGCCGGGGGCGTGCGTGCCAACGCCGCCAGCGCCGCATCCACGTCGAGGTCCACGAGCGTGTTCCAGCCGGCGTCCACGGTCTCGACCCACTCGGTGTTCGCGCGCAGCGTGATGCAGGGCACCCCGGCAACATACGCCTCCTTCTGAATGCCCCCCGAATCGGTCACGACCGCCCTGGCCTGGCACAACAGCGCGCTCAGCTCCACGTATCCGAGGGGCTTGGTCAACCACAGGCCATCGACGCGCGCCAGCTCCTCCAGCCTCCCGGCGTCCCGCAGGCGTGCGTACGTGCGCGGGTGCAGCGGCAGCACGACCGGTCTCGGCAGTGCGCGCAGCAGCTTCACCAGCCTGCTCAGTCGCGCCGGATCATCGACGTTGCCCGCGCGATGCACCGTGCACAGCAGGTACTCGCCCGTCCGCAGGCCGTAGGCGTCGAGCGTCTGTGTGTCGGCCCGCGCCTGCGACAGGCGGCGCAGCGCGACGTCGACCATCACGTCGCCCACCACCTCGACCGTGCCCGCGACCGACTCGGCCCGGAGGTTCGCGGCGGACTCCTCCGAGGCGCACAGCAGCAGCGTGCTCAGATGGTCGCTCAGCACGCGGTTGAGCTCCTCGGGCATCGTGCGGTCGAACGAGCGCATGCCCGCCTCGACGTGCACGACCGGAATGTGAGCCTGCGCCGCGGCCAGAGCGCCCGCGAGCGTCGAGTTGGTGTCGCCGTACACGAGCACCGCTTCGGGGGCCTGTTCCTGCAGTAACGGCTCCAGCGCGGCGAGCATCCGCGCCGTCTGTTCGGTGTTCGAGCCGCCGCCGATCCCCAGCCGGCGGTCGGGCTCCGCCAGGCCCAGCTCGGCGAAGAACACGCGCGAGAGGTTGTCGTCGTAGTGCTGGCCTGTGTGCACCAGCACCTCCTCGTGACGTTCTCTGAGCAGCCCCGATACGGCCGCGGCCTTGATGAATTGTGGGCGGTTGCCTACGACGGTGAGGATCTTCACGAGGTGCAGCCTATGCGGCCGCACCTACGACTGAGGTCGACCAGTCGATCACCGACGTCGGCCTGACCACATGGCGCTGCAACCCCAGCTCCTTCGGCTCGAGCCCGAGCGCGAGCCCGACCAGCTGGGGAAGGTGCAGAACCGGCATGTTCAGCTCGCGTCCGACCGTGCTTTCCGCGGCCGGCTGCTGCAGGTCGAGGTTCAGGTGGCACAGCGGGCAGGGTGTCACCAGGCAGTCCGCCTCGGCGTCCACCGCGTCGCCGAGATGGCGTCCCGCCTGCGTCAGCGAGGCCTGCTTGTTCATCGTCACGATCGGAAAGCCGCAGCACTTGCGCATGCCCGCGTACTCGATCACGGTGCCTCCGAGCACCTCGATCACCTGCTCCAGATAGTGGTCGCGCGGATGCTCTTTGTCGATGCCCAGCCGCTCGCGTGGGCGCACGATGTAGCAGCCGTAGAACGGACCCACTTTCAGGTTCGTCAGCGGGCGGCGCACTTTCGAACGCAGCTCCTCCAGACCGATCTCCTCGACGAGCAGCCACAGGAAGTTCTTGTTCGTCAGTCCCTTCTCGTACGTGAGCCCCTCGCCGGCGAGCGTCTCGTTGACGTGCGCGCGGTACTCCGCGTTGGCGTCCAACCGCTCCTGGCACTCGCCCTGCGCGCCCTGGCAGGTCGAGCAGATGTTCATCATCAGCTCTGCCCCCTCCACCTGCTGGGCGAGCGCGAACGTGCGCGCGTTGAGCGTGTCCGCGAGCTCCTGATTGTGCTCGGCGATCACCCCGGCTCCGCAGCAGTTGGCGCGGTCCAGCTGCACCAGCTCGACGTCGAGCAGTGGTGCCACCTTCGCCATCGAACCATGCAGCTCGGGGGTAAAGCCGCGGCTGACGCAGCCGGGCCAGTAGGCGACCTTCATGCTGTTGCGCTCCCTTCGCCGGCGGACGGCGCCTGTGGCCCGTCCGACTCCTGTGTCGCGATGGCGCCCGCGGCGACGCCCGTATCCGTATCTGTGCCCACGCCCGCCGGAACGGGCTCGTCGTCTTCGTCTTCGCCGCTCACGTACAGGTTCAGCTCGTAGCGCTCGGGGCGGCTCTCGACCTTGTCGTAGATCGCCTTCACCGCGTTCAGATCCTGCTTGGGGATCTTGTGGCCGAAGATGGCCAGCTTGGGACTCATCTTGCCACGCAGCATGCCCTTGATGACCGTCGGTATCGAGCTCAACAGCTCTTTGCCCGCCGCCGGGTGGAACTTGCCAAACCACGAGTCCCCGCCGTAGGAGCGGGACAGCAGCTCGGCCTCGTGGTTCAGACCGTAGTCTCGCACCAGGCTGGTGAACGCCTGCTCGTGACGGTGACCGTTGTTGCTGTCCACGATGTGCTGATCCGATCCGGCGATCCGCCGCAGGCGCATGATCTGACCCATCGGGTTGACGCCCTTCGGGCATGCCTCCACGCACTTGAAGCAGTGCGTGCAGTCATAGATCCCCTGCGGGTCTTCGGCCAGGTCGCGCAGACGGACGTCCTGCTGGTCGTCGCGCGGGTCGCCGACGAAGCGGTACGCCTTCGCCAGCGCCGCCGGACCGATGAAGCCCGGATCGACCTCCATCGCCAGGCAGTCCGACACGCACGCCCCGCACTGGATGCACGCCATCGACTGGGTGATGTCAGCCATGTTCTCGTGCGGGACGATGTACTCGCGCTCGGGCACCGGCTGCCTGGCGATCAGCCACGGCGTCACCCGCTGGACCTTCTTCCAGTGCACCGCATCCATGTCCACGATCAGGTCCTTGATCACCGGCATGTTGCCCATCGGCTCGATCTCGATCACGAGGCCGTCCCTCGCGCTCTCGCGGGCGTGATCAAGATGTGTGTGGCAGGCCAGCCCCGGCTCGCCGTTGATGCGCACCCCGCACGATCCGCAGATCGCCGCACGACAGGAGCAGCGAATCCCGATCGAGCCGTCGTGCTTGGCCTTCGCCTGCAGGATCCCCTCCAGCACCGAGCGGTGCGGCTCCAGCTCGACCGTGTGCTCGTCCCAGTAGGGCGCCTCGCCCGACTCCGGGTCATAGCGGCGCATGCGCAGCTTGAACGTCTCCGGCGGCTTGTGCGTCTCGGCCATTAGTGTCTCGATCCGAAAATTCGTTGAGTGTTTACCGAGTGTATGGTCGTGATCTGACGTTCGACGGCGGGGGTCTGCGTGCTGGTAGCACGTGGGCCGCCGACGGCGGTCGTCAGGCGCGGGCAGGCGCCGGGAAACGCCATCGAATTTTCGGATTGGGGCACCACTAGTACTTCCTCTCCTCGGGCTGCCACTGGGTGATTGTCACCGGCGAGTAGCTCACCTGCGGGCCGTCGCCGTTCAGGGAGACGTCGATGTGCTTCAGCCACTCCTCGTCGTTGCGCTCGGGGAAGTCGGTGCGGAACTGCGCGCCGCGGGACTCGGTGCGCTCGATCGCGCCCACCACGGTCGCCTCGGCGCAGTCGAGCATGTAGCCGAGCTCCAGCGCGCCCAACACGTCCTGGTTGAACACCGTCCCGCGATCGTCCACGTACGCGCTCTTGGCCTCCTCTTTCAGGCGCGCCACGACCTCGTGCGCCTGCCGCAACCCGGCCTCGTCGCGGTACACGGCGACGTGCTCGTTCATCGTGGCGCCGAGCTCTGTCTTGATCTCCGACACGCGCCGTCCGCCGCCGCGCTCGCGCGCGAGGATCGCGTCGATCTCCGCGACGTCCTCGCGCAGCTTCACATCCGCGGCCTGCGGCATCGGGATCGTCTGCGCGCGCCTGGCCGCGTGCTCGCCCGCGCGCCGTCCGAAGATCAGCGTGTCCAGCAGCGAGTTCGCCCCCAACCGGTTGCCTCCGTGCACCGACACGCACGCCACCTCGCCCGCCGCATACAGCCCCTCGATCGAGGTCGCGCCGTCGACGTCGGTCTTCACGCCGCCCATGATGTAGTGCTGCCCCGGGCGAATCATGATCGGCTCGCGCGTGATGTCCACGCCCGCGAAGTCTTTGCCGATGTTCACGATCTCGCGCAACGCCTCCAGCGTGCGCTTGCGCGGCACCTTCGTGATGTCAAGCCAAATGCCCGAGCCATCCGCGCCCACGCCGCGGCCCTCGAGGATCTCCGTCTGCTCGGCGCGCGAGACCACGTCGCGCGAGGCCAGCTCCATCTTGTTCGGCGCATACTTCTCCATGAACCGCTCGCCCTCGCTGTTCAGCAGCACCGCGCCCTCGCCGCGCGCGCCCTCCGTTATCAGCAGTCCGTTCTCCACCAGCGTCGTCGGGTGGTACTGCACCATCTCCATGTCCATCAGCGGCGCGCCGATGCGGTAGGCCTGCGCGATGCCGTCGCCCGTAACGATCAGCGCGTTCGTCGTCGGGCTGTACACCTGACCGGCGCCCCCGCACGCGAGGATCGTGTTCTTCGCGTGGAAGGTCTCCATGCGGCCCGTGCGCACGTCGCGCGCCACCACGCCGCAGCAGCTGCCCTGCTCGTCCTGCACGAGCGAGGTCACGAACCACTCCTCATAGCGGTCCACCGTCTCGTGATGCTTCATCAGCTGCTCGTACAGCACGTGCAGGATCGCCTGGCCGGTGATGTCGGCCACATACGCGGTGCGCTTCATCGAGGCGCCCCCGAACGCGCGCAGATCGAGCTCGCCGCGCTCGTTGCGATGGAACGTCACGCCGATGTGCTCCAGGTGCATGACCTCGTGCGGAGCCTCCGAGCACATGATCTCAATCGCGTCCTGATCGCCCAGGAAGTCCGAGCCCTTGACCGTGTCATACGCGTGCGAGCGCCAGTCGTCGGCGACGGCGATCGCCGCGTTGATCCCGCCCGCAGCCGCCACCGAGTGGGAGCGCACCGGATGGACCTTGCTCACGATCGCCACGCTCGCGCCCTCCTGCGCGGCGGCCAGCGCCGCGCGCTGGCCCGCGAGGCCGGCCCCGATGATCAATACGTCGTGTGCTGGCATGGCTCCCTGCGGTCGATTCGGAGGACGTGGGCGCCCGACGCGCCCCGGTCCGGGACTCTATAACGGCAACGCCCGTCGGCAGCGTGTCCCCGTCATCACATCCCTCAACCCGTCGCGGCCGGACGCAGCGCTTTGCGCAGCTGTGCCACGGTCACGACCCCCTGCAGCACGCCCTGCTCGTCGACGGCCACCATCGCCCCAAGGCGTCCCAGCCCCTCGCTGCGCAGCAGCGACTCCACCGGCTCCTCCTCGGCGATCCGCACCGGCAGGTTCTCCTCGAGCACGTCCACCACCGCCAGCGCCGGCCGTCCGGCCGCGATCTCCTCGTCCACCCGTTGGTCGCGCACCACGCCGAGAAAGTGGCGCGCCGGGTCCACCACCGCGAACCACGGCCAGCGGTAGCGCAGGAAGAACTGCTCCTGAGCGTCGAGCAGGCTCAGCTCGGCGGGAATCGTCACCGGCTCGCGATCCATGATGTCGGCGACCGTCACACCGGCGATGCGCTGCCCGAACGCCCCCTGTGCCACCGCGCCGCTCGCGGCCTGGTACAGGATGAACGCCAGCAGCATCGTGAACAGGCCGAACGAGTCGCCGTTGGCGAGCCCCGCCAGGCCGAGTGCGCCCAGCGCCAGCGCGAACCCCTGCCCGGCGCGCCCCGTCCAGCGGGTGGCGCGGTTGCGATCGCCCGTGCGCCACCAGATCAGCGCCTGGGCGATCTGGCCGCCGTCGAGCGGAAACGCGGGGATCAGGTTGAACACCAGCACGAGCACGTTGACCGTCGCCACCCAGCTCAGCCACACCAGCGCGGGCGTCGCCCGCACGTGGCCGCTGCCCGTCGCCACTTCGGCGAAGTGCCCGCCCGGCGCGGCCAGGCCGGCGGCGAGCGCGCAGGCGACGATCACCGCGAGCGTCATCAGCGGACCGGCGATCGCCACGCGCAGCTGCACCCCCGGCGTCCTCGCCAGCTCGCGCATGCGCGTCAGCCCCCCGAACGCCCACAGGTCGATTCCCGCGACCGACAGGCCGTTGCGCCGCGCGACGAGCGCGTGCCCCAGCTCGTGCAGGATCACCGACACGAAGAACGACAGCACGACCGCCACCGACACCAGATACGCGGTCGTGTTCGCGCCGCCGAGCACTTCGTGAAAGTAAGGCGTCGTCAGGATCACGAACAGGAACAGCACCACGAACCAGCTGACGCCGACCCCGATCCTGATGCCGAACACGCGGGCCAGCTGGAAGTTCGTACGCGGCACCATGTCCTCAATGGTAGGCGCCGGCGGCGCGGCTCCGGGACACTAGGACAGCGGACGACCCCGGGCGATGATCGCCTCGAAGTCCGTGCCGGCCGGCAGCGTCCCGTACTCCAGCCCGCCATCGCCCGCCAGACGCGCCGCGCAGAACGCGTCCGCCACCGCCGCCGGAGCGTGACGCACGAGCAGCGAGCCCTGCAGGCACAGCGCCATGCTCTCGACCACCCGCCGCGCCCGCGACTCCAGCGTCGCCGGTTCCGCGAACTGGGACTCCAGATCCCTGACGCGCGCGTCCAGGCGCGCGTCGGCGCCCTGCGCCTGCTTGACCTCGTGCAGGAACACCTCCAGGGAACGCGGCGTGCGCACCAGCGCGCGCAGCACGTCGAGGCTGATCACGTTGCCCGAGCCCTCCCAGATCGACGCCAGCGGCGCCTCGCGGTAGATCCGCGGCATCCCCGACTCCTCCACGTACCCCGCGCCACCAAGGCACTCCATCGCCTCGAACGCGTGGTTCGGCGCGCGCTTGCAGGCCCAGTACTTGCCGACCGCAGTCGCCAGGCGCTTGAACAGCTGCGCGTCGCTTGAGTCCTCGCCGGCCTGCGCGTCGGCCGAGGCTTCGTCATACGCCCGTGCGAGGCGCATCGCCAGCGCCGTCGACGCCTCGGCCTCCAAGCACAGGTCCGCGAGCACGTTGCGCATCAGCGGCTGATCGATCAGCAGCTTGCCAAACGCGTGGCGGTGAGCGGTGTGGTGGGTGGCGTTCACTACCGCCGCGCGCATGCCCGCGGCTGCGCCGATCACGCAGTCGAGCCGCGTGTGGCCCACCATCTCGATGATCGTCGGCACGCCCCGTCCCGGCTCGCCCACCATGCGCGCCCACGCGCCGTGCAGCTCGATCTCACTGGACGCGTTGGAGTGATTGCCGAGCTTGTCCTTCAGTCTTTGAATGTGCATCGCGTTGCGCGTGCCGTCCCCCAACACGCGCGGCATCAGAAAGCACGACAGCCCCTCCTCCTCGCCACCCGGCGACTGCGCCTGGGCGAGCACGAGGAACAGGTCGGACATCGGCGCCGAGCAGAACCACTTGTGCCCCGTGAGCTCATACTCCGCGCCGCCGCCGCCCCCGTTCAACGGCCGCGCCACCGTCGTGTTCGCGCGCACGTCCGAGCCGCCCTGCTTCTCGGTCATCGCCATGCCCGCGATCGCGCTGCCCTTCTCCGCCGCCGGGATCGAGCGCGGGTCATATGTAGTCGCGGTCACCAACGGCTCCCACTCGGCCGCCAGCTCGGGCTGGGCGCGCAGCGCGGGCACGACCGCGAACGTCATCGTGATCGGGCACGCATACCCCGCCTCGGCCTGCATCGCAGTCATGTACATCGCCGCGCGCGCCACATGCGGCGCGGGCTTCTCGGTCTCCCGCCACGGCAGCGCATGCAGCTCGTGCTCCACCCCCATTCGCATCAGCTGGTGCCACGCCGGATGAAACTCGACCTCGTCGATGCGATGCCCGTAGCGGTCGTGCGTGTGCAGGACGGGCTTGTTCTCGTTGGCCTGGCGGCCCCACAGGTCCTGAGGCCCACCCACCTCACCGATCAGCTGCCCCAACTCGCTCGCGCGCTCCAGCACCCACGTCGCGCCCTCGCGCTCGGTGGCCTCCACCAGAGGGGTGTTGTCGGAGAACACATCCCTGCCCTGAAGCGGCGGGACCTGGTTGAGCACCTCGTGCGTGCGCCAGGGCGCGCTCCCCTCGCCTGTCGCTGCCCGTGCCGCCGGTGCGCTGGCCATGGATGACAGTGAAGCAGATGTCACTATCTCACCGTAGGCCTATCGCCGCTCCTCGTCAGCCTCCGCGACGCCGACAGCTGTGGTGAGCGGCGCCGACCGCAACTCGATGCAAGGACTGGCTGTGGCTCACCCACCAAACCCCCCCGCCAGATAGCATCGCCGCCCGGCGAACCTCCATCCCCCGCAAGGACCGACCCATGACCAAGATCAAGGTGCAGCGCCCGATAGTCGAGCTCGACGGCGACGAGATGACGCGCATCATCTGGTCCTTCATCAAGGAGCAGCTGATCCTGCCCTACCTCGACGTCGACCTGCATCGCTACGACCTCTCGATCGAGTCCCGCGACGCCACCCGCGATCGCATCACCGTCGAAGCCGCCGAGGCGATCAAGCGGCACGGAGTCGGCGTCAAGTGCGCCACGATCACCCCCGACGAGGCGCGCGTGCAGGAGTTCGGGCTGCACGAGACGTACCGCTCGCCCAACGGCACGATCCGCAACATCCTCGGCGGGGTCATCTTCCGCGAGCCGATCGTCATCGCCAACATCCCGCGGCTGGTGCCCGGCTGGACCAAGCCGATCGTGATCGGCCGTCACGCCTTCGGCGACCAGTACCGCGCGACCGATCTGCTCGTGCCGGGCGAGGGCAAGCTGATGCTCACCTTCGCGCCTGCCGACGGCGGCGAGCCGATCGAGCTCGACGTGTACGACTTCCCCGAACCGGGCATCGCGATGGCGATGTACAACCTCGACTCCTCCATCCGCGACTTCGCGCGCGCCTCGATGCGCTACGGCCTCGATCACGGTCTGCCCGTGTACCTGTCGACGAAGAACACCATCCTCAAGCGCTACGACGGACGCTTCAAGGACCTGTTCGCCGAGGTGTACGAGGCGGAGTTCCGCGCCGAGTTCCAGGCCGCCGGACTCACCTACGAACACCGCCTGATCGACGACATGGTCGCCGCCGCGCTGAAGTGGGAGGGCGGTTACGTGTGGGCCTGCAAGAACTATGACGGCGACGTCCAGTCCGACACGGTCGCGCAGGGGTTCGGCTCGCTCGGACTGATGACCAGCGTGCTGATGAGCGCCGACGGCTGCACCGTCGAGGCCGAGGCCGCGCACGGCACCGTCACCCGTCACTACCGCCTGCATCAGCAGGGCAAGCCCACCTCCACCAACCCAATCGCCTCGATCTTCGCCTGGACGCGCGGACTGTCCGCGCGTGGGCGGATGGACGACACGCCCGCCGTCAGTGAGTTCGCCGACACGCTCGAGCGCATATGCGTGCAGACCGTCGAATCCGGTCGTATGACCAAGGACCTCGCGCTGCTCGTCGGTCCCGAGCAGGAGTGGCAGACCACACAGGAGTTCCTCGCGTCAATCGACGACAACCTCGAGCAGGAGATGAACCAGTGAGCAATCCAGTACGTGTCACAGTCACCGGCGCCGCCGGCCAGATCGGTTACAGCCTCGTGTTTCGCATCGCCTCCGGGCAGCTGCTCGGTCCCGACCAGCCCGTCGATCTGCGGCTGCTGGAGATACCGCCCGCGATGGGCGCGCTGGAGGGCGTGGCGATGGAGATTGTCGACTGCGCCTTCCCGCTGCTCTCAGGCCTCGACCTGCACGACAATCCCGACGACGCCTTCGACGGCGTGGACGTCGCGCTGCTCGTCGGCTCGCGTCCGCGCACCAAGGGCATGGAGCGCGCCGAGCTGCTCTCGGAGAACGGCAAGATCTTCACCGTGCAGGGACGTGCGCTGAACGAGCACGCGGGCGCCGGCGTGAAAGTGCTCGTGGTCGGCAACCCCGCCAACACCAACTGCCTGATCGCGATGAACAACGCGCCCGACGTCCCGCGCGAGCGCTTCACCGCGATGCTGCGCCTGGACCACAACCGCGCGGTCGCCCAGCTCGCGGCCAAGCTCGCCGTTCCGGTCTCCGCCGTCACCAACATGGGGGTGTGGGGCAATCACTCACCGACGATGTATCCCGACCTCTTTCACGCGCAGGTCAACGGGCAGCAGGCGGCCGCGGCCATCGACGACCAAGCGTGGATCGAAGACGACTTCCTGCCCAACGTCGGCAAACGCGGCGCCGCCATCATCGAGGCGCGCGGCGCCTCCTCGGCCGCGTCGGCGGCGAACGCCGCGATCGACCACGTCCGCGACTGGATCTCCGGAACCGACGGAGGCTGGGTGTCGATGGGGGTGCCCTCCGACGGCTCCTACGGAGTTCCCGAGGGATTGATCAGCGGCTTTCCCTGCACGTGTGCCGACGGTGAGTACACGATCGTCCAGGGGCTCGACGTCGATGACTTCTCCCGCTCCAAGATCGACGCCACGGTCACCGAGCTGACCGGCGAGCGGGACACCGTCAAAGAGCAGGGGCTCATTTGACAGTCGGAGGTGTTCGGGGTAGCAAAAGGGCGCGGCATCCGCCGCGCCCTTTTTTGTGACCGTGATCTGCCCAGGGGCTAGGCTGGCAATCCGACGGATCGTCGTTCCTGGCCAGGACGCAGTGAGCGTGATGTACCGATCGTCGACCGACGGGGTCGCCGATCGGCCAGCACATGAGTGATCGAGGACACCGCCAGGGGCGACGAGACTAGGATTTAGGGTGCCAGCCGCGGCCCTGCTTTTTGAGCTTCCCTTCCTGTTCGAGGCCGGGGAGCACCCGGTACAGGTAGTTCTGCTTGATGCCCATCTTCGCCGCGAGCTCGGGGATGGTGATGCCGGGCTGTCCTTGCACGAACGACAGCGCCTGCGCGGCACGCGTGCCGCTGCCTTTGCGCCGTCCGGCACGACGTTTCGCCGGTGCGGCCGTAGTCGCGGTCGCCGCAGCTGCCGCGGGCGCGGCTTTGGTCGCGCTGCCGGCCGGGCGTCCTGCTTTTTTGCCTTTCGGCCGACCAACTTTTTTGGGACGTCCCGGAGGGCGACCCCGTTTTTTCGCCGGAGCCGCAGCGGCGGCTTTTTTGCCGGAGCCGGGTGGGCGCCCAGGTCCACGACGGCGAGGGGCGGCAGCGGTGGCGGTCGACCCGCCGCCGATTCCATCCAGCGCCGAAGCGGCGGCCTCCAAGCGACGGTACTCCTCCACCAGCGGCCCCAACTCGGCGAGCCGGTCGGTGATCTCCCGGCGCTTCTCGTCAAGAAAGTCAGTCACGGTCTAATCCTCTTTCACTCGTGCGAATGTGACGGTGTCACATTCCGTTCGCGTCACCTTACACCATTCCTCCACAAAAACCTGTACGGGAGAAATCACTTAAGCCCGCTCTTAGGAAGGGAGGATGACAAGTCGGCAGCCGGGAATGCAGCTACTCCAACTGGGCGCGCAGCCGCTCCAACGTGCGCTCGGCCTCTCGCTTGGGAATCCCGCCGACCAACGCTCGGCTGACGATGGCGCCGATCGGGCCGAACGGAGTGCGAAACTCATTGCGGTAATCGAACCGTGTGCCGCCGTCCTCTGCTCGCAACGCGTACTCGGTGTGCGCGCGCGATCGCGCCGGTCCACGCCCCTCCCAGACCGCGCGGGCGCAGGGGACGCACTCGACGAGAGTCCAGCGAACGTCGAGGCTGACACCCCGCAGATGGATGTGCTGATCCATCCGGTAACCGATGCGCGGAGGGCCCGTGTCCGCATGCTCCAGCCCTCGATGGATCGTGACCCAGTCGCCCAGACGGCGTGCGTCCATGACCAATTGCCACACCTCCTCCGGCCGCGCGTCGATGTGGATGGATGCAGTTATCAGGCTCATCTGAGTAGGTGTTACCGCGCGGCGAGTCGTTCGACCGACTCCCACTCACGCAGCGAGCGTTCGACGGCGGAGTCGAAGGAGTGCAGATCGACTCCCAGCGTCTCGGCGGCGCGCAGGTGCGAGGAGCCATCCGGGCCACCGGGCAACAGGTCGCCCTGCAGGCTTTCCATCAGCGCGCCCACGAGCTCGGGGTCCTCGTCGGTGATCGCGGCGGCGACGCGGGCGGTGAGCGGTGTGACGCTCATCCCCAGCCCGACGGCGGGGCGCGCGAGCAGCATCAGCTCGGCGATGCGCCGAATCATCTCGCCGTAGCTGAGGACGTCGGGTCCGCCCACGTCCAGCGAGCGTCCCGTGGCGGCGGCGACGGTCGCGGCGGCGGCGAGCATGCCGATGACGTCGCGCGCGTCGATCGGCCGTGTGCGGTGGGTGTGCCAGGCGGGCAGGGCAAGCACCGGCATGCGCTCGACGAGCCGCACAAGAAAGCGAAACGAGCGCGAACGCGCCCCGATCACGATCGACGCGCGCAGCACCACCGTGTCGGGGACGGCGTCGCGCAGGATGCGCTCGACCGCCTCGCGGCTTGTCAGATGGGGGGAGAGCACTTCTTCTGCTTCTTCATCGCCGGCTTCGCGTGCGGTGGTCCAGCTCGCGGTCGGCCCTCCGAGGTATACGAGCCGCCGTACACCCGCGCGCGATGCAGCCGCGGCGAAGTTCTCGGCCGCGACCCGCTCGCGCTCGGGAAACGGGGACGCCCGTCCGCGTGTGGCAGCGCGCTCCATCGAGTGGATCAGGTAGTAGGCGACCTCGACTCCACGCAGTGACCGCGCAAGCCCCTCGCCGGTGAGTGCGTCACCGGTGAGGACGTCCAGTGTGCTCTCGTTCTTGTCGTCGTCGCCCCCGCCGTCGTCACAGCGCGCGCGTGTACGCGTGCGCGCGTTACCGTCCAAGAAGTGAGACATGATCGCGGCCACGTCCACCCGAGCCGGGTCGCGCGCGAGCGCGCGCACACGATGCCCGTCGGACAGCAGCCGCGGAACGAGCTGCGAGCCGGCAAAGCCGCTGGCGCCGGTGACGAGGACGAGCATGCAGTCAGATGATGACGACGCGAGCTGCTCCATGTCCGCAAAGTGGGCGATTAAGGCAGAGATTGTCACGAGAAAGTGACGTGAAGGAGGCTCTTTCCGGGTAGAACTCGATTTTCTCTGCGATTTGCGGAATGGCTGGCGAGCGAGCGGGTGCGACCGTGAGATGATGATGCGGTCCGTTCCACCGTCTGTCCGATCCGACCCGCAGGGGGGCATGTGCAGAGAAAGCAGAGCAGCAGCAGGCGCGCCAAGGCGGTCAGCTGCGATGACTGCTTCTTCAGGTGCAACCTGCTGTGTGCGCTCGACCTCGACGAGCCCTGCGCCACGTTTCGCCCAAACGAGGCTCAGTTGAAACCGCCGCAGCAGCTGCGGTTCGTGTTTCGTCAAGAGCGCCGCACGCGGTCGGCCTGGGCGTTTCCCTCGGCGCAGGAGCAGGCGGCTCTGCACACGTAGTCATTCGCGCTCGGCGCGCGCGGCATGTCCCGCGATCCAGTTGGCGCCCGGCGTGTCGGAGGCGCCGTGGAGGATGATCGAGCAGAACACGACCAGCGCGACCAGGTCGAAGATGCGTTCTCCGGAGGCGATGCTCTGATCGAGCACGAGCAGCGCGAACGTCATCGTGGCGACGCCCTTCGGTCCGAACCAGCCCATGAACAGTCGCGTGGGGCCATCGGTGCGGGTGCCGAGCAGCGCGACCCACACCGCCACCGGACGCGCCAGCAGGAACACGACCGCGACGAACACGAGCGCCGGCAGGCCCTCGCGGGTGAGCGCGTGCAGCGTCAGCAGCGAGCCGAACACCAGGAAGACGCCGAGCTTGACGATCTCCACGAGCTCGTCCGCGCGGCGCTCGAAGTGCAACCGCAGGTCGGGACGGCGAACCCCGAGCACGATCGCGGCGACGAACACCGCGATGAAGCCGTTGCCTTTGGGTGAGAGCACGGTCAGGCCGTACGTCGCGAATGCGACACCGAGCGCGAACAGCGACTTCTGGTGGGAGGGCATCGTCGAGTGCTCCAGCGGGCGCCCGCGCGCCCGGGGCATCAGCAGTGAGGCGAGCCATCCGCACGCCAGGCCGTATGCGAAGCCCAAGCCGACGTCCTGGATCACGAAGCGCCACCACACGAACTGACCGGAAGTCACGCTGAGCGCGGCCAGCAGGGCGAGCACGGCCGGCAGCGCGAGGCCGTCGTTGAGCCCGGACTCGAGGTTCAGCGAATGGCGCACCAGGCGCGGCACGCGCGGGTTGGTGACGATGCTCGAGGTCAGCACCGGGTCGGTCGGCGAGAGTAGGGCTCCGATCAGAAAGGACTCCGTCCAGGAGAACCCGATCAGCGCGTGCGCGGCGACGGCGACGATCCCCGCGGTGATCGGCATCGCCAGCACGAGCTTGCGCACCGGCAGGCGCCACTCGCGCTGGAGCATCTCGCCCTCGACCTCCAGGCCGTCGCGAAACAGGATCACGATCAACGCGACGAACGCCAGGTCCTCGACGAAGCCCGAGCGAGCGCGGAAGTCCACCCAGCCAAAGCCCGCCGGCCCGACGGCGAATCCCGCGAGCACGAACAGAGCGGTGAGCGACAGGAACGAGCGCTGCGCCAGCCCGGACAGGAGCGCGCCGAGGATCAGCAGCAGGCCCAGCGCGGTGGCGGTCGCCTGGAACGTGGGCACACGTCCATTGTCACGTTCGCAGCGGCAGCGCGTGGGCAGCGCGTACGTTCTTGCCGCGGGGGCGTATATTGGAGCGCAGAACTGCAAAGCTCTTTTCAGAGGCGGTGGCCCAACAATGGCGGCGAAAGATCGTAGTAGTGGTGGCAGTGGATTCGGCAAGGCCGGCGAAGCGGCGCGCGCCGCACGGAGCAACCGGTACGTAGAACGGCTGATCGAAGACGAGGAGCTGCGCGGGAGCCTGCTGGCGGCGTATGGCGCAGCGCGCAGCGCGTATGGGCGCATGAGCAACGGCAAGCCCGCGAGCACCGCGCTGTTCGAGGACCGCAAGCTCCAGAAGGAGCTGCGCGAGGCGGCGGGCGCACTGCGCGATGCGGCCAACACGCTGCGCGAGCCTCCACGCAAGGCCCGTCAGCGTCGTCGCGGCGGGCTCGGGCGCAAGCTGCTGGTGCTCGGGATCGCCGGCGTGCTCGCGCTCGCGTTGAGCGAGGATCTGCGCGGGAAGGTGCTCGACCTGCTGTTCGGCGCCGAGGAGGAGTTCGAGTACAGCTCGACCACCGCTCCGGTCGAGCCTGCGCCTGCGTCCGCGCCGGCCTCCTGAGCCGAGCAACACAGAGATCGCCGAGACATGGCCGTAGTTGCAGCGACCGCCGAGGGCGCCAAGACGCGCGGGGTCGCAGCGGCGCAGGGGCCGCCCAGGATCGTGGAAGGCGAGAAGGCGCAGCGGATCGTCGAGGCGATGCGTCGCAGCGTCGCCCGGCGCGGTACGGCTGGATCGACGTTCGACCACGTCGCGCGCGAGGCGGGCGTGTCGCGGGGGTTGCTGCACTACTACTTCGGCACCAAGGAGCAGCTGCTGCTCGAGGCGGTGCGGCGCGACTGCGAGCTGCGCATGGAGCTGCTCGAGCAGCAGCTCGCCGGTGCGCGCACGGCCGATGACTTCGTCGGGCTGATGGCCCAGAACCTGCAGGAGACGGTGCGCGAGGATCCTGACTTCGTGACGCTCGTGTTCGAGCTGTTCACGCTGTCGCGTCGCAACGAGGACGTCGCCGTGGAGTACGCCGAGCTGATGCGACGCACGCGCGGACAGGTCGCGGACATGCTCGCGATCGCCCAGCGCGAGGGCATCGTGCGGCTGCACGCCGAGCCGGACACGGTCGCCGAGATCCTGTTCGCCCTCGCCGACGGGTTCGCGCTGCGGATGCTGACCGAGCCCGAGCGCGACTTCGACGCGACCGTGCGCGCCGGAATCGCCTGCGCGCGGACGCTGCTGGCCGACTGAGGGTGCGCATCGCCGGCTGGCGGCGCCTGTGCACTCAGGAGGAGGCGAGTCCGGCCGTGTCGGGCGTGATCGGGCTGAGCTGACCCGTTCCCGGGCCCGACAGCGTGCTGAGCGGCAGGCGGCCAAACGGAATCTCGGTCGCCGGTTTGGCGCCATCCTCCAGTGAGGGCGTGACAGTGAGGCTGCCGACGCCGCGCACATTCAGCGAGGTGAGTCGGGGAAGCAGCGCGGCGCCGACCAGTGAGGCCATGGCAGCGATGCCCACACCTCCGACCATCCCTTCGGGAAGAAACCTCGTCCCGAAGGCGGAGCGCAGGATCAGGTCGACAAGGAGCACGAAGAGCAGTGCCACTCCTACGCATCCGAGGAGGTTGGCCCATTTACGGACATGCATGTCCGCGCCGTTGTCGTCCTGATCGGAGCCGATGATCGCCTGGGCGCGTCGTGCTTGGAAATGATCCGGGTCGAGCTTCAGGCATTGCTTCAGTTCGCGCCCCGCTGTCTTGCCGCTGCCCTGGGCATGGCAAATAACGCCTTTGTGGTAGTGAACCTCGGCTCGCTCGATGAGGCTGCGGGCAAGAGCCGCGGCGCAGCTCGCCTCGTACGCGGCCTCCTCCAGCAGTCGCTGGCGCAGATGGCGCTTCTCGCCGGTGGCCGCGGCGTAGTTGACTCGCGCGGATGCGAGCCGCAGGCGCAACGTGTCCCGGCGCGGTATCCGAGACTGGGCGTCGCTCAGAACGCGCAGTGCCTCCTCGCTGTCTCCCTCCCGATCCAGCGCGTCCGCGAGCGCCGCCGCGCAGTCGGGGCTCGACGGGTCGAGCGCGACGGCCAGGCGCAGGATGCGGATCGCTTCGATCTGCTCGTTGCGCTGCAGGTGCAACTGACCGCGCAGCAGATGCAGTCTGGAGTCGTGAGGGTCCAGCCGCGCC
Organism: uncultured Solirubrobacterales bacterium; assembly: GCA_963744245.1. Taxonomy (GTDB): domain Bacteria; phylum Actinomycetota; class Thermoleophilia; order Solirubrobacterales; family Solirubrobacteraceae; genus Palsa-744. The sequence continues at coordinate 479,605 of CAVUST010000001.1, read as the reverse complement.
GCCGCCTCCAGCGCGACCTCCGCGGCATCGTGATCGTTCGCTTCCAGCGCGATCCAGCCAAGCTCCCGCGTCGGTTCGGGCCGGGTCGGTGCGATCGCCGCGGCCTGCGCGAGGTCCAGCTGCGCCTGCTTGACCTCCCCGCGACGAGCCGCGAGCACGCCGAGCGCGATGTAGGCCTGGGAGCTGCGCGGCTCGACGGCGAGGATCTCTTTGCATTCTCGCCGTGTCTGTCGATCGACGCCGGACTCCAGGGCGGGGTCCGTCTTGCCGTTACGCCGCGTCCTCGCGTCCGCATCCGCATCCGCATCCGCGGACAGGTGCAGGCGGATGCGGACGAGCATCTCGCGGGCGAGCACGCTCTCGTTGCTTGCCCTGTTCGGATCGACCTTCCCAGACTCCCGCTGCAGGCGCCCGAGCAGATCTTCGAGGCTCCGCGCCGCCCCCGCCGCGTCGTCCTGGCGCGACATGGCTGCCGCACGCCCGAAGATCGCGAGCTGCGAGCGCTCGTAGCGCCTGTGGATCTCGGCGAAGATGGCAGCCGCCGTATCCGTCTCGCCGTGCACGAGATGCCACTTGGCGCGAAGCAGGCGTACGTTCGGCTCGAGCTTGTAGCGACCCTCGTCGAGCGCTTCGATGACGTCGAGCGTGGACGCGGCGTCGTCCAGCGCGTGAGCCTCGATGAGCGTGTGTCCCTGGGCGAGCAACTGGGTGATTCGCTGGCTGGTGCTCACGCTCTTGCGGTCGGCTTCGTCGAACAGGGTACGCGCGTCGGTGAACGCGCCCCGCGCGGCACAGCGACAGCCGAGCTCGGTGAGCAAGCCACCGGCGGCGTAGCGCTGCGGGCCGAGCAGGTCGCGCAACCGTTTGATCTCGCGCGCCAGCGGGACGCCGTAGGTCCAGTCGCGGCTGCTCGCAACCACGATGCCGCGCAGCGCGAGTACGTCGTGCCTGTCGCGTTTGTGGGCGCTGCAGAAGCGCGCGAGCGCGCCGGCGGGGCGTCCGCACTCCAGCTCGGCCCACCCGTGATCGGCGTCGATCTCGTTCGCGAACACGCCCATGACGCGCCGTCGATCCTCCAGGAACGCGAGCGCCTGCGAAGGACGTCCCAGCAGGCGCAGGGCCCGAGCCTTGCCGGAGATCAGCGCCCGCTCGCGCGGACGCAGCTCGAGCCCGCGCTCGAACTGCCTGAGCCCGGCCGAGAAGTCGCCGACGTCGCAGCTCAACCTGCCCCACGCGTCCCACACGCGGAAGCCGAGGTCGCCGCGCTCCCGTTTGCGTGCCCGCCTGATTGCGCTCTGTGCACCGGCATAGTCGCGCGCGTACCGGTAAGCGTGAACGCTGCCCGCGCTCGCACGGTCGCGGATGGCCGCCGTTTCGTCGTCGACGAGGTCGTCATATGCCGTCAGCGCCTCGCCGGTTTTGTCCAGCTCCAGCAGCACGTTGGCCAGCTCGATGCGCACGCCGTTCTCGCCGCGCAGCCCACCGCTGCGGGCGAGCGCGTCCTTTCCCTCCGTCACCGCTCGCTCGCGTTCGTCGTTCATAGATCGCGCGACGAGCATGCGCTCATGGGCATATCCGTAGTTCGGCAACACCTTGGTCGCTCTGCCGAAGCACTCCAGCGCGTCGTCGAGGTGGTAGCGCGCAAGGTGGTGGCGTCCCACCTCGACCAGAAGCTCGGCCGCGACGATGGGAGCGGTCTCGGTCGGGGGACGCTCGGCCTCTGCCAGGAACTCCTGCGCGAGGCCCTCCGCGTCGGCTCGCGCACCAGATGCGTCCAGACAGCGAAGGCGCCCGCGCTTGGCGAACAACATCGCCGGCCGCAGTTCGAGCGCCAGAAGATAGTTGTGAAGCGCCTGCTCGGCGTCGGTCGACTCGAGGATCGCGGCGCGCTCGGCCAGCAGCATCGCCACGAGCTCCGGCCGGCATACGGGTGGATATGGGTCTGCGTATCTCCGCTCGCCACGCATGCCTCCGGTGGCGACGTCCTTCCGAGAGAGTCCCGGACCGAGCAGCCTGTCGATCTCCACAAGCAACGTCCCACTCGAGCTGAACTGCAGACGCAGGGCGTAGATGCGCCACACGCGAGCGTGCTGATGGCTGGGCTCGGAGATATCCGTGAAGGCAGCGGCCGCCTTCTGCCATTTGCGATCCAGCAGAGCCAGGCGCCCGCGCTCGTAGACCAGCCCCGGCTCCGGATCGCGCAGAGGCGCGGCTATCGGGCCCTCGTGCTGAGGATCGACACTCCCTTCGAGCATCTCGAGTCTCTGCCATGCGCGCTGCATCGCGGCCGCGTGGTCCTCGTCGCGACCGGCTTGAAAGCGCACGACTCGGGCGATCTCGGGTAGGAGCCACGTGGAGTCCGGATCCAGCTCTTTCGCCTGGTTGAGCAGCTCTTCGGCCCTCGCGAGATCGTGGCCCGTGACCCGGTCGTCCAGACGCAGTCCGGTGAAGATCTCGGCTTCCAGCCACAGCAACGCGGCTCTCCCGGCAGGGTCGACACAGGACGCGCGCTTGGTCTCGATCGCGCTTTTCAGCAGATCGCGTTCGTCGAGCCGTTCGCTCGCGTTGGCCCGAGGCGGGTCTTGTGTCGCCTCGAGCTTGCGCTGCCACACCCATGCCCATGTGTCGGCGTCGGCGAACCGCTCATACAGCTCGAGGGCTCGGTCGTATCGGCCGGCGTCGCGCATCAGCCCGGCGAGGAGCATCTGATCGTGCCGCGTCGTCTGCCCTGCGGGCGCGCCTCCCGACTGCGCCCGATCCCATGCCTCGTTGAAACGCCGCTCACGAGCCAGCTTCGCCAGCTTTGGGTCATCCCAACCCATAGTTTCGGGACGGTACCATTAACTGGATTTAATGGCCGCCTCGAGGCTGACCCAAGGACGAACGGCGGAGATAAATGAGCCGCCGATGGGCCTGCCGCTCCCGCGCACGTCATCGGCACTCCTATAATCCGCCTGCCAATGCCCATCTACGAGTACAGACGCCCGGACGGGAGCACGTTCGAAGTCGTGCAGTCATTCAGCGACGACTCTCTGACCCACGACCCCGACACAGGCGTACCCGTCGAGCGGGTGCTGCATGCGCCCGCGGTGCACTTCAAGGGCAAGGGGTTCTACAACACCGACTATGGCACCCGCAAACGCCAGCGGGAGAACGCCGCCGCGGCATCCTCGGAGGACTCCTCGGCCAAGAAGGACTCGTCGTCGTCGGACAAAGCCGCAGACAAGGGCTCAACGGCCTCCGACGGTGCGGGCAAAGGCGAGAAGGCCTCCGCCAACGGCGCCAAGCCCAAAGACGCCAAGCCCGTCGCGGCCAAGAGCTGACTCTCGCGCCGCGGTGAGTGGGCGTCGCGGCAGGCGCGCCCGCCGGCGAGGGTGGCGGCTCAGGGTCGGTCGGCGCTCAGCCAGCCTCAAAGCGCGCAACCGCGGCGCGGCGCTCGGATTCCGAGACGGTCAGACCCTGCTCGCCGTCGGGCAGCGTGACGGCGCCCGCGGGCTTGAGCACCTGCGTCGGCGGCGTACCGGAGATCGCCAGCGCTCCGAACATCCCGAGCAGCGTCGGGCCGCTCATGTCGGAGATGATCGCCGGTGGCGCGTTCCAGGCGATCAGAGGCAGGCGCAGGAAGCTCGACAGGGACAGCAGCTGGGACTTCATGTCGGTGAACAGCGCCTGCTGGTGTTCCTCGCGCTGAATGTCGGTCTCGTTGGGGGCGCACAGGTTCTCGCGGGTGCGCGCCAGCGCCAGCGCCTGCTTGCCATTGAGGTGATGGGTACCGGCAGGCAGGCGCAGCGTGTAGCCGCCCTGGCTGAACCCGCCGTCCAGGCGCGAGACGACACAGCCGCCGGTGTAGGTGACACCGCCCATCGCATCGACCAGCGCGGGAAAGTCTTCGAAGTTGACTTCCACCACGTGGTTGATCGGGATGCTCAGCCAGCTCTTGATCACCGAGATCGACAGCGCCGCTCCGCCGAACTCATGAGCGGCGTTGATCTTCTGCAGCCCGTGGCCGGGGATTTCGACGACCGTGTCACGCGGAATTGACAGCCGCGCCGCGTGCCCGCCGCCGGTGCGGATCAGCATGATCGTGTCCGAGCGGCCCGGGCCCGTGGTTTCGGCGCCCGGTTCCCTGCTGTCCTTCTGGCGGCGATCGGAGCCGAGCACGAGGATGTTGTTGGCCGAGGTCAGCGGGTAGCCCGCGGGGTCGAGCACGCTCGCCACGTTCGCCGGCGGGGAGGTGCGCTCGAAGTGGGAGCTGATCAGGAACAGCAGGAGCGACAGGATCAGCCAGCCGGCTATCAGCGCGAGCAGACCGAGGACCACCCGCCTGGGGGTGATCCTCTCGCGCCATCGCCGTCGAGGCTCGGCGGCGCGGGTGCGCTCGGTGCTCAGCGGATCGAGCGGGTTCTCGTCAGGACGCCGTGGCGTCAGGCGGCGCCCGGCGCGGTAGCGGGTGTACCGGGGAGGATGGTCGGGTGGGGTGGACATCGGTATCGCGGGCGTGGGTGGAGGGGAGGGTGGTCGATGACCCGGCCGCGGTCGAGGAGACGGGGTCGCGCGCGGTCGGGAACCCGGGACGGAACCTATAGTTGCGAGATGAGCGCCAAGAACCCTCCGGTTGAACGCGACGCGCATGGACGCTTGCTGGTCTGCGCGACACCGATTGGCAACCTCGAAGACGTGACCCTGCGCGTGCTGCGGGCGCTAGGCGAGGCTGACGTGCTCGCCTGTGAGGACACGCGGCGTACGCGTGTGCTGCTCGACCGGCACGACATTCGGGCGGCGCGACTTCTCAGCCTGCACGAGCACAACGAACGCGCGCGCGCGGTCGAGCTGGCCGAACGGGTGCGCGGGGGCGAGACGGTCGCCCTCGTCAGCGACGCCGGCACGCCGTTGATCTCCGACCCCGGGTACGCGCTGGTGCGGGAGTGCATACAGGCGGGGTTGCCGATCGAGGTGCTGCCGGGGCCGAGCGCGGCGGTGACCGCGCTGGTCGCCTCGGGCCTGCCTGTCGAGCGGTGGCGCTTCGTTGGCTTCCTGCCGCGCAAGCGGGCCGAGCTCGAAGGGTTGCTGGCGCGCGGGGAAGAGACCACGATCGCATTCGAGTCTCCGCGCCGACTCGCCGCCACGCTGAAGCTGATTGCCGAGGCCGATTCCGGACGGGCTGTGGCCGTGTGCCGCGAGCTGACCAAGTTGCACGAGGAGGTTCTCCGTGGCAGCGCGGACGAGCTGGCGAACCACTACGCGCATAACCCGCCGCGGGGTGAGATCGTGCTCGCGATCAGCGCCGCCGCGCCCGGCGCCGGACAGCGCGAGCAGGCGCTCGACGCACTGCGCATGCTGGTCGACATGGGCTCCAAGCCGCGACCCACCGCGGGGATCATCGCCGCGCTTACCGGGATCGCCGCCAACGAGCTGTATCGGGAGCTGACGGGTTCCTGAAGGACGCTAATCGCTTGCGAGCCGGCGCCAGCGTGCCCCCCGGCCGGCGCCGATGGGCTCGATCGCGCCTTCGTCGCGCAGGCGGGTGAGGGTCTTGTTGATGTAGGACTGGCTGGCGGCGGGGACGGCTCGGCGTACGTCGGCGACGGTGAACTCGTCGGCGATCGAGCGGCGAATGAACCGGCGGATCGCCTCGCGCTTGGAGCCCCGGCCGGCCACCGTGTCGACCTGGCTCTCCAGCTCGCGGTATGCGGCGGTGAGGATGCCCAGGAAGTAGCGCAGCCACGGATGGACGTCGTGCTCGCCCTCGTGCCAGCCGTGCCCCGCCGCCTGCAGCGCGTCGTAGTAGGTCTCCCTGCTGCCGTCCACGAGGCGCTCGAGGCTGATGAAGTGGCCCACCTCATATCCTGTCTGGTAGAGCAGCAACAGGGTAAGCAGCCGGCTGATGCGGCCGTTGCCGTCTCTGAAGGGGTGGATCGCGAGGAAGTCGAACACGTAGCAGCCGACCAGCAGCAGCGGATGGTGCTCGCCGGAGTCCCTCGCTGCCGCGTAACGGTCGTGCAGCTCTGTCATCGCCGCCGGGGTGGCTATTGCCGGGACGGTCTGAAAGCGCACTGCTCTGGTGCCGTCGGGGCCCACTTCCTGGATGGTGTTCTCCACGGTCTTCCAGCGACCGCCCGGGGTGTTGGTGAACTGGTACAGGTCGCGGTGCAGCTGCTCGATCACGCTCGGCGTGAACGGGATGCGCACCGCGTCGGCATCGATCGTGTCCAGCACCGCCCGGTATCCCGCGATTTCCTGCTCGCTGCGATTGGTCGGCTTGGTCTGGTTGGCCACCAGCTGCTGGATGCGCGCGGCCGGGGCCGTGATGTTCTCGATTGCATTCGAGGACTCCACGCTCTGGATCCGCGCGATCTCGGTGAGTGTCTTCAGCGCCCCAGGGTGCTGCCCATGAAAGGCCGACTCCGTCCCCTGCGCCCGGTCGACGTCCCCGAGCGCCACCGTCATGGAGGCGGGGACCATGCCGATCTGACGGTCTAGGGTTCGGAAGGTCTGCACGGTTGGGGGAGGAAGAACCTGGTACTTCATAGCTAAACATAGCACTTTGCATTGATTAGTGCCAGGTTTAGGGGGAACGATTGTGGGCCTGCCATCGCCGACGCCCGTATCCGGCTGACGCCCAGGGTTCGTGTCTGGCACGGGCCCCAGTAGCCTGGGCGAAGCGATGTCCTACTACGTAACGACCCCGATCTACTACGTCAACGCGGCGCCGCATCTCGGGCACGCGTACACGACGATCGCCGCCGACGTGATCGCGCGCCATCACCGTCAGCGTGGCGAGGAGGTGTTCTTCCTGACCGGCACCGACGAGCACGGAGAGCCGGTCGCCGACACGGCGCACGCGCTCGGGATCGAGCCCCAGGAGCTCGCCGACCGCAACGCCGAGCGCTTCAAGGCGCTCGCGCCGCGGATCGAGGCCTCGAACGACTTCTTCATCCGCACGACCGATCCGCAGCACATTGCCGTCGTGCAGGAGGTGCTGGCGCTGGTGCGGGAGAACGGGTACGTGTACGAGGGCAAGTACGAGGGCTGGTACTGCCCGCGGTGCGCGGACTTCAAGGCCGAGAACGAGATCGACGAGGGCAACCGCTGCCCGATCCATCACGTCGAGCTGACCCGCGAGCAGGAGGACAGCTACTTCTTCAAGCTGTCCGCGTTTCAGGAGCCGCTCGAGCGGCTGTACGCCGAGCAGGCGGAGTTCGTCGCACCGCGCACGCGCTGCAACGAGGCGCTGTCGTTCATCCGCTCGGGTCTGCGCGACGTGCCCCTGACACGCCATCGGTTGACGTGGGGGGTGCCGGTGCCGTGGGATGACGAGCACGTGTTCTACGTGTGGTTCGACGCGCTGTTGAACTACTACTCCGCGCTGTCCTACGCCAACCCGGGCGCCGATCTGACGGAGACGTTCTGGCCCGCCGACTGCCATGTGATAGCCAAGGACATCCTGCGCTTTCACGCCGTCTACTGGCCCGCGCTGCTGATGGCCGCCGGGCTTTCACTGCCCGAGCGGGTGTTCGTGCACGGGTACCTGCTGATGGACGGCGAGAAGATGTCGAAGTCGCTGGGCAACGTGCTCGACCCGTTCGCGGTGATCGAGCGCTTCGGCGCCGACGCGCTGCGGTTCTACCTGCTGCGCGACGTGCCCTTCGGCCAGGACGGCTCGGTGTCGAGCGCCTCCTTCGAGCAGCGCTACGAGTCGGAGCTGGCGAACGAGCTCGGCAACCTCGCCGGCCGCACGCTGGCGATGGTCGCGCGCTACCGCGACGGGGTCGCGCCCGCCGTGGAGCCCGACCCCGCGATCGCGGGCGACTTCGCGGACCTTTCCGAGCGCGTCGCCGAGCTGATCGACGGGGTCCAGCTGACGGCCGCGCTCGATGAGATCTGGCAGCGCGTGCGCCGCTTGAACCGCTACGTCGAGGAGCAGGCGCCCTGGGTGCTCGCCAAGGACGAGGCCCGCGCGGGCGAGCTGGACCGCGTGCTGGGCACGCTCGTGGAGGGGCTGCGCGTGGTCTCGGTGCTGCTGCACCCCTATCTGCCGGCGAGCACCGCCACGCTGCTTGCGGCGCTCGGCGCGCCCGAGGTGACGCTCGCGGGTGCGCGGCTGGGCGCCGGTGCCGTCGGCAGGGTGGCGCAGATCGAGCCGCTGTTCCCCAAGGGCCTCGACGCCGTCGAGGCGGCGTGACCGGGTCGCGAAGGCCGGCGGTGTGATCGACAGCCACACCCATCTGGACCTGTGCGAGCCGCCCAATCCCGAGCTCGTCGCCGCGGCCGACGCGGCGGGGGTCACCCGCATGCTGACGGTCGGCACCGAACCGGCCTCCTGCCGCGCGGCGCTGGCCGCTGCGGAGGCGTTCCCGCAGGTGTACGCGGCGATCGGTCGCCATCCGAACGCGACGCGAGGGTTCGACGACGCCGACCTGGCGGAGCTGCGCGCGCTGGCCGCGCACGAGCGCTGCCTGGCGATCGGCGAGACGGGGCTTGACTTCTACCGCGACGGCGCGCCGCGCTCAGACCAGGAGCGGGCGTTCGCCGCGCACATCGCGCTCGCGCGCGAGACCGGCAAGCCGCTCGTGATCCATTCGCGCGAGGCCGCGCGCGAGACGTTGGCGCAGCTCGCAGACGAAGCGCAGGGGTGCAGCGTGGTGATCCACTGCTTCTCCATGCCCGAGCACCTGCAGGAGTGCCTGGAGCGCGGGTATGCGATCTCGTTCGCGGGCAACGTCACCTACAAGAGCGCCGCCGACCTAGCCGCCGCGGCGCGCCGGGTGCCCGACGAGCGGCTGCTGGTCGAGACCGACGCGCCGTACCTGACGCCGCAGATCGTGCGCAAGCAGCGCAACCAGCCTGCGTTCGTCGCGCACACGGCCGCGTTCGTGGCGGAGCTGCGGGGCGTCAGCGTCCAGGAGCTGGACGCGCTCGTGGAGCGCAACGCCGCGCGCGTGCTCGGCTGGTGAGCGTCGTGGCCGATGCCCGACGGTCACAGTCGGACTCACGCTCGTCGGGCACTCCGGCACGCGAGCCGACCCAGCCCAGCCTGAGACGCCTCGGGCAGTTCGACGTTCGCCCGGACCGCGAGCTGGGGCAGAACTTCCTGATCGACTCGAACATCCTCGGCGTGATCGAGCGGGCGGCGGAGCTGAGCGAGCGGGACGTCGTCCTGGAGATCGGGGGCGGGCTGGGGGTGCTGTCGGAGCACCTCGCCGAGCGTGTCGCCCACGTGCACGTCGTGGAGGTCGACACGCGCCTGCGCGAGGCGCTGCTCGACGCGACCGACGCGCACCCGAACGTGAGCCTGCACTGGGGCGATGCGATGCGGATCGACCTGGCCGGACTCAGCCCGGCGCCCGGCAAGGTCGTCGCGAACCTGCCCTATGGGATCGCCGCAGGCGTCCTGCTGCGCACGATCGAGGAGCTGTCGGAGGCTCAGCTGTGGGTGGCGATGGCCCAGCGCGAGGTCGGCGAGCGTCTGGCCGCGACTCCCGGGGGGCGCGACTACGGCGTCAGCTCGGTGATTGCCCAGCTCGCCTGCGAGGTGCGGGTGCTGCGGGCGATACCGCGGGCGGTGTTCCATCCCGAGCCGAACGTCGACTCGGTGCTCGTGCGCATGCGCCGGCTCGCAGCGGCGCCGTCGCCCGCGCTGCGCGCGCTGGTGGGCGGCGCCTTCGCGCACCGGCGCAAGACGTTGGCGGGCTCGCTCGCGCTCGCGGGGCGTGGCGGCGGCTCGGCGATCGAGGACCCTGTTCCCGCCGGGCTCCCCGCCGGGCGTGTGAGCGCTCTCGCGGGCGGGCGCTCGCGCGAGGAGATTCGCATGGCGCTGAGCGAACTCGGCCACCCCGAGAACGTGCGCGCGGAGCGCCTGGCGCCCGAGGACTTCCGCGAGCTGGGGCGACTGCTCGAGCTATGAGCCCCTTGCCCGAGCAGGCGCTGCCCCTGCACGCGAGCGCGCCCGCGAAGGTCAACCTCGGGCTGTTCGTCGGGCCGGCGCGCGAGCAGGACGGCCGGCACGATCTGGCGAGCGTGATGCAGTCGATCTCGCTCGCCGACGAGCTCGTGCTGGAGCCCGTCCAGCCTGCTGTCGCTCAGGGTGGCGTCGACACGCTTCCGCGCGGCGGCGCCGGCGAGGACGAGGTCGTCTGCCCCGGGGTGCCCGGCCCACCAGGCGAGAACCTCGCGGCGGCGGCGCTGCGCCTGTTTCGCGAGGCGACAGGCTGGGACGTCGGGCCGCTGCGCTTGAGCATCGCCAAGCACATTCCTGTGGCCGCGGGCCTGGGCGGCGGCTCGGCGGATGCAGCGGCCGCGCTGAGGCTGGCCTCCCGCGCGTCGGGACTCGGCTCAGATGAGCTGCTGCTGGAGTTGGCGAGGCAGCTTGGAGCGGACGTGCCCGCGCAGAGCGCCCCCGGGCGCTGGCTGGCCACCGGGGCGGGCGAGCGGTTGCGCGAGCTGCCCGCGCCGAGCCACCCGTTCGGCGTGCTCCTGCTGCCGGTCGCGGCCGAGCTGTCCACGGCGGCGGTGTATGTGCGGGCGGACGAGTTGGGCGTCGGGCGCACGGCTCGCGAGCTGAAGGACTTAGAGCACGAGCTGGCGGTCGCGTTTGAGCTGAGCGCGGCCGTGCCCGACGCGCGCGAGCTGCTGCACAACGACCTGCAGGCCGCCGCCATCTCGCTGTGCCCGCAGATCGAGCTCGCCCTGAACCAGGCGCTGGAGGCCGGCGCCGACGTGGCGTTCGTCAGCGGGTCGGGCCCGACGGTCGTGGGGCTGTTCCTGCGCGCCAACGGCCCCGGGCGCGCCGAACGCGCGGTGGACGGCCTGCTCGGCGAGCGGGAATTGGCCGGCGAGCCGCCGGCGATCTGCGCGGCGCCCGTGGACGGCGCGTTCGCACAAGTGCAGTGAGCACGGGGCGCGGCTCTCCGGGTGCGGATCCCAGTCACATGGCGACGTCGCCCTATGCGCTGACATCCCCATGCGTCACAATCACGCTCGATGAGCAGGACAGCCGTCAACGATCTGGTGGCCGTGTGTGCGGGCGTTTTCGGCCTGGCGCTGTACGCCGGCCTGATTCTCGTGCCGGCGTGGAGCAGCTACTCGCGCCTGTGGGAGCGCGTGGCGGCGAGCATCCTGTCGCTGTACGTGCTCGCCGTGCTCGTCGGCATCGGCGTGGCGGGAGCGCTCGCCGTCGTCTACTTCTGGGGCTGAGCGGGTCCATGTCCGAGCTCGCGGCGCTGGAAGCCGTCACCGAGGCGGTCGAGTCGGGCGCCGGCCTGCCCGAAGTGGTGCGCGCGGCCGCCAAGGCGCTGGACGCGAGCCTGGCCGTCGCCGACGCCTGGGGCGCGACCCTGGCGGTGGCAGCGCGCTCGCCCGCGGAGGAGCGCGCGCTGCTGTCCGGAGGCAAAGGCGTGAGCAGCACGCCGCTGCGTGTGGGAGACACGGTCGTGGGCACGCTGCACATGCGCGCGACCGGCTCAGCCGGAGAGGACGCGGAGCCGGAGTCGGCCGAGCCCAGCGAGCAGATGAAACGGCTGCTGGTGACGATGATCGCCTCGGAGGTCGAGCGCGTGCGCGCGCCCGAGCGCGCCTCGGTTCTCGCCGCGAGCGAGTTCCTGCGCGCGATCCTGCAGCGCGAGCTGTCAGAGCGCGAGGAGCTGCTCGCGCGCGCCAAAGAGCTGTCGCTGGACGTCCAGGACGGCGCGAGCATGATCGTCGCCCGCGCCGTTCCCCAGGCCCCGACCGACGAGGGCTGGCGCGCGCGTGTGCGCGCCGTCGCCGAGCGCGGCGCCCGCGCGGTCGTGAGCCGCTCGATCGCCGCTCTGTCCGAGCGCGAGGGCGCCGGCACGGTGGTGGGCGCGGAGGTGCTGCTGCTTCTGCCCGGCGGCGACGAGGCCATCGCCGCGCGTGCCGCCGACGCCGTGCTGCGCGAGATGGAGGCCGGGCTGGCCGGCTACACGTTCGCGCTGGGGCGCAGCCGCATCGCCGAGGACCCGGCCGATCTGCCGCGCGCCGCCGGCGAGGCGCTGCTGGCGGCGAACGTCGCGCAGGGTGGCTCGGACGGTGTCGCGCTGGCGTTCGAGCAGACCGGCGCCTACCGGCTGCTGCTGAGCGCGATGAGCGAGAACCCCTCGGAGCTGCAGCGCTTCTTCGCCGAGACCGTCGAGCCGCTGCTGGCCTACGACGAGCAGTACGAGACCGAGCTCGTGCGCACGCTCGCGACGTTTCTGGAGGCCGACGGCAACGTCGCCGGGACCGCCCAGCGCCTGTTCACCCACCGCCACACGATCTACTACCGCCTGGAGCGCGTGCGCGAGCTGTCGGGCCTGGACGTCAGCTCCAGCGACGGGCGCGAGAAGCTCAGTCTGGGGCTGAAGGCGATGCGCGTGCTCGGCATCTCCGCCGCGGGCGGCCCCGCTTCGGAGGTCGGCGCGGAAGGCGGACGCGTGCCGGGGCGTTCGACGCGGCGTTCTTGAGCGACGGTCTGCGCGACGTGCGACGATGTGGGCGGCCCTTGGGGGGTCGTCCAACGGCAGGACACCAGGTTTTGGTCCTGGGAATCAGGGTTCGAGTCCCTGCCCCCCAGTAGTGCTGCTGTTCCGTACGGCACATGTGCCGTACGGCGGGGACGCACATGTGCTGGCCGATCTTCGATCGGTCCGAAGACGCGCCGCATGCGGCGCGTCACCACCGGCGCATGCGCCGGTGGCCGGACTGCACATGTGCAGTCCGGGGTCATGCCGCATGCGGCATGACCTACCATCCATCGCGTGACTCCGGCTCCGACGGTCATGATCCTCGCCGCGGGCAGAGGCACGCGGATGCGCTCGCGCACGCCGAAGGTTCTGCACGAGCTGTGCGGCATCCCGATGGTGCTGTGGCCCGTACGCGCCGCGCTCGCGGCCGGCGCCGGCCAGGTGCTCGTCGTGGATTCGCCTGAGCGCGCGCTGGAGGGGATGCTGCCGGAGGGAGTTCGGCTTGCGGTCCAGCCCCAGTCGAACGGGACCGGCGGCGCTGTGGTGGCGGGCCTTGCGGAGCTCGACTCCTCCGGCGCCGACGGGAATGCCCCGGTGGTCGTCCTCAGCGGGGACGTTCCGCTGGTGAGCGCCGAGACGATCGCGGAGCTCGTGCATGCGCACGAGCAGAGCGGCGCGGGCGCGACGATGGCGAGCACCGTGCTCGAGGATCCCAGCGGCTACGGGCGGGTGGTGCGCGATGCGGACGGCGCCGTCGTGTCCGTCGTGGAGACCAAGGCCGACGGCGACGCCACGCCCGAGCAATTGCTCATACGCGAGGTGAACACAGGCGTGTATGTGTTCTCGTCGTCTGCGCTGCGCGAGACGCTGCCGCGACTGAGCGCCGAGAACGCGCAGGGTGAGCTGTATCTGCCTCAAGCGCTCGATCTGATTCGCGCCGGCGGTGGCACGGTTGCCGCGCACGCGGTGGCCGACGAGCGGCTGGTGCTGGGCGTCAACGATCGCGCCGCGCTCGCGCAGGTGCGCGCGCTGGCCCAGGAGGCCATCCACGCGCGGCACATGGCGGCGGGTGTGACGATCGTCGATCCGCGCGCGACCGTGATCGACGTCGACGTCGAGATCGGCCAGGACACGACGATCGAGCCGTTCACCACGATTCGCGGTGCCACCCGCATCGGCGAGGGCTGCGTGGTGCGCCACTCCTACCTGATCGACAGCGTGCTCGAGCACGGCGCCACCGTCGGCCCGTTCGCCTACCTGCGACCGGGCTCGCTGCTGCGCGAGGGATCGAAGGTGGGGACGTTCGTGGAGATCAAGAACTCTGACATCGGCGCGGGAGCGAAAGTCCCGCACCTGTCCTACGTAGGCGACGCCGACGTAGGCGAGCGCACGAACCTCGGCGCGGGCACGATCACCGCCAACTACGACGGCCGCGCCAAGCACCGCACGCGGATCGGCAGCGGCGTGCGCGGCGGTGTGGACACCTCGTTCGTGGCGCCGGTGACCGTTGGGGACGATGCCTACACGGCGGCCGGCTCAGTCGTGACCGACGACGTCCCCGCGGGCGCACTGGCGGTGGCACGGGCCAGGCAGCACAACATCGAGGGCTACTCCGAGCGGCGCGAGGCCGAGTCCCGTGAGGCGGATCGGTCTGAGGCGCGGTCGTGAACCGGGGTGTGTTGGCGCTCGCGATCCCGAGGCGTCCAGCGTCTCGCCGGCGGGCATGTCTCGACGGCCCCCTACACTCCGTAACACGATGAGCAGCGCGATGGACACGCGCGCGCAGCAGGCCGCGCAGACGAGCCTGCCGATCGACTACAACAAGCGGCTGATGCTCTTCAGCGGGCGTGCGAACCCGCAGCTGGCCGTCGACATCGCCGGCAAGCTCGGCGTCGAGCTCGGACCGGTGACGCTGAACACGTTCTCCAACGGCGAGGTCTACTGCCGCTACGAGGAGTCGATTCGCGGCGCGGACGTCTTCATCGTGCAGTCCACCTGCGGCAACTCCCAGACGGGCGTCACCGCGAACGACTCGCTGATGGAGCTGCTGTTCATGATCGACGCCGCCGTCGGCGCCTCGGCGCACCGCGTGATCGCCGTGACTCCCTGGTTCGGCTACTCCCGCCAGGACAAGAAGTCAGCGCCCCGCGAGCCGATCTCCGCACGGCTGGTCGCGCGCATGCTCGAGTCCGCCGGCGCCGACCGCGTGCTGACGATGGACCTGCACGCCGGCCAGATTCAGGGCTTCTTCCAGAAGCCGGTCGATCACATGACCGCGCTGTTCATGCTCACCCAGTACTTCGGCGACCTCGGCCTGTCGGACCTGGTGGTCGTGGCGCCGGATGCGGGGAGGGTCAAGCTCAACAAGAAGTTCGCCTCGATCATCGGCGCGGAGCTGGCGATCCTCGACAAGGAGCGCCCGGCCCAGCAGGTCGCCGAGATCGGCTACGTGATCGGCGACGTGCGCGGCCGCACGGCGGTGATCGTCGATGACATGATCGACACCGCCGGCACGCTGGCGGCGGCCGCGCGGACCGTGCTCGACGGGGGCGCCTCGCGCGTCTATGCGGCGGCCACCCACGCAGTGTTCTCCGGCGCCGCATTCGAGAACCTGCGCACGTCGGGCTTGGAGGAGATCGTGGTGACCGACACGATTCCCGTCAGCCCGGACCGCCCCGAGAACATCCGCGTGCTGCCGTGTGCGGAGCTGCTGACCGACTCGATCCGGCGCATCTTCGTCGACGACTCCGTCAGCGAGGTGTTCGGCGGCGAGAACCAGCTGTTCTAGCGAGCCCTCAGAGCGGCTGGGCTCGGCTGTGACGTCTCGCGGCCGAGCGCCCTACGCTGGGGGGCCCCGTGCAGACCTCCCCAGCGACAGTCTCAGCCCAGCGAACTCCCCGCATGTGGTGGCAGCGGCTCCCGCGGGGCAGGCGCGTGACGATCGTGCTTGTCGGCGTCATCCTGTTCCTCGTGATCAGCGCGCTGCTGGCGCGGTATCTGCTGGCCGAAAACGCCGAACGCAACGACCTCCTCGCGGTGTTGCAGGCGCAGGCGCGCGGCGACACGGCACGTGAGCTCGAGCTGCTGGACGGCTGTCGCGCAAAGCCGTCCTGCGTCGCGACGGTCCGTGCGAGCGCCGTCAGACTCCAGCGGCCCGGGTCGGTCAAGCTCCTGTCGATCAAATCGCCCACCGCCGGGTCGCTGACGGGCGCGACCGGAACCACGCGCGTGGCCTGGACGGTGATCGGCCGGCTGCCGGTCGTGCAGTGCGTGGTGGTGCGTCGCAGCGGCAACGCCCTGCAGGGCGTTCACGTCGCATTGCTGTCCCTGAGCGCGCCAATAGGCAACGAAGCCGAGTGCTAACGTAGCCGCCGCAATGGCCGACGCCACCACCAAGCTCGACGTCAACAGCCGCGCAGCCGAAGGCTCGCGTGCGGCTCGACGCCTGCGCCGCTCCGGGCGCGTCCCCGGGATTGTGTACGGCGGCAGCGGAGACTCGGTGAGCTTCGACGCGGACGCGCGCGAGCTGCGTCTCGCGCTCGCCAGGTCTGGCGCAGTCCTTGACTTGAGCGTCGACGGCCATGCGGCGACGCCGGTGGTCCTCAAGGAGGCACACCGCGACCCGGTGCGCGGGGAGACCGTGCACGTGGACCTGCTGCGGGTGCGACTGGACGAGGCGATTCAAGCTGTGGTTCCCCTGGAGCTGACCGGCGCGGAGGACGCGCCGGGGGTCAAGGAAGGCGGGGTGCTCGAGCAGATCACGCGCGAGCTCAACGTGCAGGCGCTGCCGACGGCGATCCCCGAGTCGATCGTGCAGGACGTCGGCGAGATGCAGATCGGCGAGACGATCGTGCTCACCGCGCTCTCCGCGCCGGAGGGCGTCACGCTGCTGGACGATCCCGAGACCGTCCTCGCCACCCTGTCGCCACCGCGGCTGCAGACCGAGGAGGAGGAGATCGAGGCCGAGACCGAGCTCGTGGGCGAGGGCGAGGAGAGCGAGGAGCAAGCGTCGCAGGACGCCGAGGGCGCCGGCTCCGAGGGCGCCTCCGGCGGGGAGTAGTCCTGCGGCGGCCGTTTCGTCGTCGCGGGGACGAGGTTGACAGCGACACCGGTGCGCGCTTCGACTGGCTGATCGTCGGGCTGGGCAACCCTGGGCGCGAGCACGCTGACACCCGCCACAACGTCGGCTTCATGGTCGCCGACGCCCTCGCCGAGCGCTGGGGGATGGGACGAGCGCGGGAGCGCTATCGCGGGCGTATCGCCGAGGGTCGCGTGCGCGGCGAGCCGGGCGCGCCCGCGGGACCGCGCGTCGCGCTGCTGTGGCCACAGACGTACATGAACGACGCCGGGCGCTCCGTCGGCCCCGCGCGGGGCGCGCTGCACGTGCCGCTCGACCGGGTGCTGGTGGTGCACGACGAGATCGACATTCCGTTCGGTGAGGTGCGGTCTCGCCTGGGAGGTGGACTGGCGGGGCACAACGGTCTGAAGTCGCTGCGGCGCGAGCTGGGGGGTCCCGACTTCGTGCGCGTGCGCGTCGGCGTCGGGCGTCCGGACTCCAGCGATCCCGAGGTCGTCTCCTCCTACGTGCTCGCTCGCTTTCGTGAGGACGCCTCCCAGGTCCACGATCTGATCGAGCGTGCGGCCGACACCGTGCAGCGCATCGTGCTGGGCGCAGCGCCCGAGGAGGCAGCGCGCATGTCCGCGCGCGAGGGGCCGGCGTAGATGGCGCTGCGCTCGCTGCTCGGGCTGATCGAGGACGATCCCGCCGCTACGACGCTCGCCCGCGAGGGCGGTCACGCGTTCGTGTCGGCCTCACTGCGGCCGTACCTGATCGCCGCGTTGGCCGATCGCGCTCCCGTCACGCAGGCACGTCCGGCGCTGGTCGTGGTCGGCGACGACCGCGCCGCGCGCGACCTGGCGGCCGACCTGGGCGCCTGGCTGGCGCCTCGGCGGGTGCGGTACTACCCCTCCCGGGGAGTCGCCTACGAGTCTCACCTGGCGCCACCGCCACACCTCGTGGGTCTGCGCGTCGCGGCCCTGGACGCACTGCTCACTGCTCACGGAAGCGACGAGGAGCCGCCGGTGGTGGTCGTCAGCGCCGTTGCACTGTCGGAGAAGGTCCCCGATCCGGCGCTGCGGCCGCGCTCGTTCACGCTGCGCGTGGGCGAGCTGCTCGATCTCGAGGAGTGCGCGGCCGAGCTGGTCGTGGCGGGGTACGAGCGCGTCGATCAGGTGGCCGAGCGCGGGCAGTTCGCCTTGCGCGGGGGACTGCTTGACGTGTTTCCGGCCACCGAGGATCGGGCTGTGCGTGTGGACATGTTCGACGTCGAGATCGAGTCGCTGCGCTGGTTCTCGACGTTCACCCAGCGCTCTCTCGGCGACGTCTCGGAGGTCGAGATCGCCCCCGCGGCGGAGCTCGCGCTCGAGCACCGTGAGCTGGCGGAGATCGCTGCCACCGAAGACGTCACCGATCGTCCCGACGTCGCGGAGCTGCTGCCGGTCGAGCGGTTCGGCGCGCTGCTCGACCTGCTGGGCGCCGAGACAGAGCTCGTCGTGGCCGCCGAGGAGGAGCTGAAGCCCGCGCTCTCAGACCATTGGACCGACGTGTGCGCCGCATTCGCCGACGCGGACGCCCATCACCTGTATGTGAGCCCCGCAGACGTCGAATCCGCGCTCGCACGGCGAGCGCGGATCTGGCTGTCGTCGATCTCCGGCGATCAGCCGCTGCAGCTGCGCGCGCAGGCCGCCGACACCGCTGCGCGCTCGCTGGCCGAGGCCGAGCCCGAGCTGGAGAAGCTGGTGCGCTCGGGCTACCGCACGGTCGTGGCGTTCCCCCGTCGCGGCGAGGGCGAGCGGGCGGCCTACAACCTCGGGCGCATGAAAGCGACGTGGTTGGGCGAGGACGTCGATGCCGGCCGCCAGGTGCTCGAGCCCTCGCTGCGGTTCGCCGCCGCGTCGCTGCGCGAGGGTTTCGTCGCGCCCCAGCTGAAGCTCGCGATCTATCCCGAGCACCGCCTCCTGCGCCGCCGCCGCGCCGAGCGCGCGGGTGCGACGCCGGGCGAAGCCGGACGCGGCGCCCCGGGGGGCGTCCGCCGCGGGGCGCTGCGCTCATTCACGGAGCTGCGCACGGGGGACGTCGTCGTGCACGAGGATCACGGCGTCGCGCGCTTCGCCGGCTTTGAGACGCGCACGGTCGCGGACGTCACGCGCGACTACCTCTACCTCGAATACCAGGGCGACGATCGCGTGTTCGTGCCGACCGAGCAGCTCGCGAAGATCTCGCGCTACGTCGGCGCCGGGGGGGAGCACCCGCCGCTGTCCAAGCTCGGCGGCACGCGCTGGGAGACGATGAAGGCGCGCGCGCGCCGCGCCGCGCAGGAGCTGGCGGGAGAGCTGCTGAGCCTCTACGCCGAGCGCCGTCGCCGTGCCGGCCACGCGTTCGAGCCCGACTCCGACTGGCAGCGGGAGTTCGAGTCGCGCTTCCCGTTCACCGAGACGCCCGACCAGCTGGAGGCGATCGAGCTGGTCAAGGCCGACATGGAAGCCCCCCGACCGATGGACCGTCTGATCTGCGGCGACGTCGGCTACGGCAAGACCGAGGTGGCCTTGCGCGCCGCGTTCAAGGCGGCGAGTGAGGGCAAGCAGGTGCTGATGCTCGCGCCCACGACGATCCTCGCCCAGCAGCACTACGGCACCTTCTCCGAGCGACTCGCCGACTACCCGATCAACGTCGAGCACGTCTCGCGCTTTCGCTCTGCGGCCGAGCAGAAAGAGGCGATCGCTGGGTTCGCCGCCGGTCGCGTCGACGTCCTCATCGGCACCCATCGCGTGCTCTCACGCGACGTGCGCGCGAAGGATCTGGGGCTGTTGATCGTCGACGAGGAGCAGCGCTTCGGCGTCAAGCAGAAGGAGCTGCTGCGCCAGCTGAAGCTGCGCGTCGACGTGATCTCGACGTCCGCCACACCAATCCCGCGGACCCTGCAGATGTCGCTGGCGGGCCTGCGCGAGATCTCCGTGATCGAGACGCCGCCCGAGGGACGCCGGCCGGTCAAGACCTACGTGGGCGAGTACGAGGAGGAGCTCGTCAAGCGCGCGATCCTGCGCGAGCACGAGCGCGACGGTCAGGCCTTCTTCCTGCACAACCGCGTCGAGTCGATCGAGGAGACCGCCGAGCGATTGCGCGCGCTGTGCCCCGGCATACGCTTCGCGGTGGCCCACGGGCAGATGTCCGAGGGCGAGTTGGAGACGGTGATGATGGACTACCTGCGCGGCGAGCACGACGTGCTCGTGTGCACGTCGATCATCGAGTCCGGCATCGACATACCGCAGGCGAACACGCTGATCGTCGAGCACGCCGACGCGTTCGGCCTGTCCCAGCTCTACCAGATCCGCGGTCGCGTCGGACGCAGCCGCGAGCGCGCCTACTCGTATCTGATGTACGACTCCGCCGCCGCGCTCACGCCGGACGCCGCGCAGCGGCTGGCGGCGCTGTCGGACTACACCGAACTCGGCGCCGGCTTCCGCGTGGCGATGCGCGACCTGGAGCTGCGCGGCGCCGGCAACCTGCTCGGAGACGAGCAGTCCGGGCACGTCGCCGCGCTCGGCTTCGAGCTGTACATGCAGATGCTCGACGAAGCCGTGCGCCAAGCGGGGCCGGCGGACGGCGGTGGGGAGGGGGCGGAGGAGCTGCCCGAGCCCGTGCGCCTGGACGTCAACGTCGACGCCTATGTCCCCCCCGACTACGTCCCCTACGAGCAGGCGAAGATCGAGATTCACCGGCGTGTCGCCGGCGCCCTGGAGGTGGCCGAAGTGGAGCAGCTGCACGATGAGCTCGAGGACCGGTTCGGGCCGGTGCCCGAGCCGCTGGCCAACCTGCTGGCGTTGCAACGGGCGCGGATCAAGTTCGGTCAGGCCGGCGCCACGGTGGTGAGCTTTCGCGGCGACCGCCTCGCCGTCACGCCGATCGAGCTCGACTCCGCTCGTGCACGTGCGCTGCGCGAGGAGCTGCCCGAGGCGCTGTACGAGTCCGGGCGCTCGCAGGTCTCCGTCCGCGTGCCCCGGGAGGGCCCGGCCCGGTTTCCGACCGTCGTCAAGGCCGCAGACGTGCTGCTCTCGCTCACACGCCAGGCGGCGTAGTCGCCGTCTTCAGGAACTCCTTAAACACGCACACTCCAGTTTCCGCTAGAGTGCCCGCGTCGTGTCCAAGCACTTCCGCTTCATCTCGGCGCTGGGCGCCGTTTTCTTTGCCGTCCTCGGCCTGGCCGCGTGCGGCGGTGGAGGCATACCTGGCAATGCGGTAGTGCAGGTCGGTGGCAACCCGATCACCAAAGCGACCTACGAACACTGGCTGTCGGTCGCCGCCGCCTCGAGCGCCGCGACTACGCCTGGACAGGCTGCGCCCAAGCCGGTCGTCCCCGATCCGCCCAACTACACGGCGTGCATCGCCCATCTCGAAGCGACCGCGCCGAAACCGGCCAAGGGTCAGTCCAAGCCGTCTGCCGCGCAGCTGAAGACCCAGTGCGAACAGCAGTACAAGTCGCTGCAGCAGGAGGTGCTCGGCTTCTTGATCTCCTCCGCCTGGGTGCTAGGCGAGGCTGAATCCAAAGGCGTGCACGTGAGCGACGCGGAAGTCAAGAAGCAGTTCGAACAGATCAAGAACCAGCAGTTCCCCAAGCCCGAAGAATTCAAGAAGTTCCTTGCGAGCTCCGGCCAGACCGTCTCGGACCTGCTGCTGCGCGTGAAGCTGAACCTGCTGTCCTCGAAAATTCAGCAGAAGGTGTCCAAAGAAAAAGGCACCGTCACGCAGGCGCAGATCAGCAAGTACTACAACGAACACAAGTCCCAGTTTGGAACTCCCGAAAAGCGCAACGTGAAGATCATCCTCACCAAGACCGAAGCCGCCGCCAACAAGGCGAAGAAGGAAGTCGAATCGGGCAAGAGCTTCTCCTCGGTCGCCAAGGCCGTCTCGATCGACCCGACGAGCAAGGCCAAAGGCGGCGAAATCACCGGCGTGGTCAAAGGTCAGGAGGAGAAGGCGCTCGACGAAGCCATCTTCTCGGCGCCAAAGGGCAAGCTCGGCGGGCCCGTGAAGACTCCGTTCGGCTACTACGTCTACGAAGTGACCGGCACCACCACCGGCAACCAGCAGACGCTGGCCCAAGCGCAGTCCTCGATCAAGCAGCAGCTGACGGCCCAGCAGCAGCAGCAGGCGCTGAGCAAGTTCGTGAAAGAATTCCGCACGCGCTGGGAAGGCAAAACCGAATGCCGCAGCGGTTACGTGGTGCAGGACTGTCATGAGTACAAAAAACCGGCGACGCCGGCCACCTCTGCCACTCCGCAGACCAGCACGCCGGCGCAGACCACCTCTACGCCTGCCACCACGACGACCACCAAGTAGTCCGTGAGCGAGATCGAGCGGGTGCACGCCCGCCAGATCCTCGACAGCCGAGGCAACCCGACGGTGGAGGTCGAGGTCGGCCTGCGCTCCGGCGCGCACGGACACGCCGCGGTCCCCTCGGGAGCCTCCACGGGCGAGTTCGAGGCACGGGAGCTGCGCGACGGCGGTGAGCGTTGGCAGGGCAAGGGCGTGATGCGGGCGGTCGCGAACGTGCGCGGCGAGATCGCCGAGGCGGTCAGGGGCCTGGACGCCTCCGACCAGCGCACGCTGGACACGGCGCTGATCGAGCTCGACGGCACGCCCGGCAAGTCGCGCCTCGGCGCGAATGCGATCCTCGGTGTCTCGCTCGCGGCGGCTCACGCGCAGGCCGCCGAGGAGGGTCTCGCGCTGTGGCGCTACCTAGGCGGCGAGGCGGCGCGGGTGCTGCCGGTGCCGATGATGAACGTGCTCAACGGCGGCGCTCACGCCGACAACAGGGTCGACTTCCAGGAGTTCATGATCGTGCCATGTGGCGCTGAGACGTTCTCGGAGTGCCTGCGTATGGGCGTGGAGGTGTTCCACGCGCTCAAGCGCACGCTGCACGAGCGCGGCCTCGGTACGGCCGTCGGCGACGAGGGAGGATTCGCGCCCGACCTGAGCTCCAACGAGGAAGCGCTGCAGATGCTCGTCGCGGGCATCGAGGCCGCCGGCCTGCGGCCCGGCGCCGACGTCGCCATCGCCATGGATCCGGCCACGAGCGAGCTTTACCGCGAGGACGCCGGCTACGTGCTCGAGCACGAGGGTCGCACGCTCAATGCCGCCGAGCTCACCGACTACTGGGCCGACCTGGTCGCCCGCTACCCGATCGTGTCGATCGAGGACGGCATGGACGAGGAGGACTGGGCCGGCTGGCAGACGCTCACCGGACGTCTGGGCGAGCACGTCCAGCTCGTGGGTGACGACGTGTTCGTCACGAACACCGAGCGCCTGCGCCGGGGCATCGAGTCGGGCGTGGCGAACTCGATCCTGATCAAGGTCAACCAGATCGGAACGCTCTCAGAGACGCTCGAGGCGATCGCCATGGCGCGCGAGGCCGGCTACACGGCGGTCATGAGCCACCGCTCGGGTGAGACCGAGGACGTCACGATCGCCGACCTCGCAGTCGCCACCGGCTGCGGGCAGATCAAGACGGGCGCCCCCTCGCGCTCGGACAGGGTCGCCAAGTACAACCAGCTGCTGCGCATCGAGGAGCAGCTCGGCCCCGACGCCGAGTTCCCGGGGCGCTCGGTCTTCCGCGGCTGAGCCCTGCACGCGCCGAGTCCTGTACGAGGTCCGGGCAGGTGCCCGGTGCACCGCTTGCAGGCGTGGTCGTCCCGCGCTCGTTTTGCAGGGATCGGAGTGACGAGGGCGAATGCGAGCAGCAATGGCAAGCGCACAGGCATCATCCGCTCAGCCCCGAGCGATCGGCGCGAGCGCTCCCGTCGCGCGCATCCGCTGGGACAAGCTGGGACGCGCCGCGATGCTGTGCCTGCTCGTCGCCCTCGCCTACCTGTACCTGAGCGCCGGCATCCGCATCTACTCCACCTGGCGCCAGGCGCACAGTGACAGTGCGCAGCTGGCCACGCTGGAGCACGAACACGTGCTGTTGCAGCACCAGCACGAATCGCTCGCCCGGCGCGGCACCGTCGAAGAGGAGGCCCGCCGGCTGGGCATGATGCGCGCCGGCGAGCAGTCCTACGTCGTAGCCAACTTGCCCAACAACTGATCTCAGAAGGCTGTTCCGGGAAGGCCGCTACCCTCGACGGGTGTCGTTCGAGAACGCGATCTACCAGTGGCATCGGGGTGAGCGCCGCCTGAGCGACGCTCCGCCCGAGCGTCGTCCTCTGCTGGAGCGTGTTGTGGGCGAACTCGTCGCAGAGCTGCGCCGACGCCTTGGAGGCAGGTTCTCGGCACAGGAGCTCGCCGACCTGTATGCGACCGGAACGAGCTGGTGCATGCAGACGGCGATGCGCACAGCTCCCGACGATCCCTGGGCGTGGGACTCCAGCGTGGTCGTCGACGCCGCGTTCGGCCGCTATCTGCGGGAAGCCTCCGACTATGCCGGGGGCAGACGGGCGCTGACTGAGGCGTAGCCGACCAGGCTAGTCGTCGTCGCCGGCGCGCCTGATTACGATGCGGTCCTCTTCGACGGTCACCTCGACGGGACGATGTCCGGCCCAGTGCTCGGCGTAGATCGGGTTGTCCTGGATCGCAGGGTCAAGCCACAGGCCGTAGCCCTCCTCGCCGTGGTCGAACGTGCCCTCCAATGGGCCCCCGCCGCTGCGTGCGCCCGCACGCCTGCGGCCGCCGCGCCGCCCGCGCCGACGGGTGCGAACGGGCGTAGTCTCGTCCTCATTCTCCTCGCCCTCGTCCTCGACCTTCTCACGCTCGTCCTCCGCTTCGGCCGCCTCCAGCTCCGCAGCGATCAGCGCATCGTCCTCGGCCCTGAGATCGACTTCGTCGGGATAGTCGGCCGCGACGGCGCCCTCGGCAGGCTCGGCATCGCTGACGAGCTCGTTCTGGCGCTTGAACTGCTCGATGTCACGGACGGTGACCTCAAGCTGGTGGGCCACCCAGGCGTCGGTACGGCCTTGCCGTACCCACGCGCGGATCTGGTTCAGGTGCGGGCGCAGAGATTTACGTGCCATGGACGGTCCGGGAGACTAGCGCATACGCCCGGCGTGACGGTCCGGTGACGTCGGACAGGCTTTTCGCGGGCATGACCGACTATGCTTGCCGAACCGGCGCGGTTCCGGGGCCAGTCCCGTTCCACCTGCTCGCCGGCCGATAGGAAGGTGCACCATGTTGGTGCTGACCCGCAAGTCAAACCAAAGCATCATGATCGGGGACGACATCGAGGTATCGGTGCTGTCCGTCATGGGCGACAAGGTGCGCATCGGCATTCAGGCTCCTCAGGACGTCCCCGTCTTTCGCACGGAGATCTATCTGGAGATCCATCGCGACGAGCCCGAGCGAGCGCCCGCGAGCGCGGCGCCCGCGGTGGCGACCGACGAGGGCACGGCGGGCGAGCCGGACGACGGCTAGCTTCCGGGGGCCGATCGAAGAAGATCGGCCACACCGCCGGCGAGTCGGTGGCGGGCGTCCTTACTAGCCGAGCAGCAGATACAGCGTGCGAAACATGACCACGGTGACGATCGCCGCGGTCATGATCAGCGTCAGCACGAGCAAGGCGAAGCGGAACGATCCGCGCTTGTGACGGCGCTGCAGCTCGCGCTTGAGCGCACGCTGCTCGGTCGTGCGCCGCAGCGATGCGCGGCGATGACGGTCCAGCGATATCTCTTTGACGAATGCCTGCTCAAGCTCGGCCAGGCTTCTCCGCATCTTCATCGCCGCCATACCGCTCAGGCGACC
The DNA here is from genome assembly GCA_963744245.1 of uncultured Solirubrobacterales bacterium. Classification (GTDB taxonomy): domain Bacteria; phylum Actinomycetota; class Thermoleophilia; order Solirubrobacterales; family Solirubrobacteraceae; genus Palsa-744. The sequence goes on along the minus strand of CAVUST010000001.1, from coordinate 454,360 downwards.
GAAGCCTCGGTCTCGGCGCGCTCGTAGACGTCGACGAAGCGCAGGTAGTTCTCGGCGATCTGGCGGGCGCCGGCGGAGCGTTCGAGCTTGCCCGCGACATACGCTTTCAGCGGGTCCCACCAGATCGAGCGGCCGATGGCAAACCCCACGAACCCCTCCACGGGCGCGGCCTGGGCGAGCCAGTGATCCACCTTCGCGTCGTCCGCGCCGCGGCCGAGGACCACGCAGACGACGCCCTCGCGATGGCCTCCCGAGCGGGCCTGGGCGACGAGCATCTCGCAATCGGAGCGGGCATCGACTCCCTCGATCTTCCAGACGTCCACCTCGATCCCGGCGTCCTGGATCTCGGCGATCGCGCGCCTCATCAGCTCCGGGCGCAGCTCGGCGTCGTAGCGGTCGGTGTCTGCGCCCACGGCTTGCAGCTGCGCGTCCTCGGCCGGCACGAGCAGCTCGAACAAGAACTTGCGCTCGCGCTCCACCAGCCAGTCCGACAGCCGCTTGAGCTTTATCAGCTGCTCGCGGTTGCCGGCGGGGTCGCCATCGGGGTTGTAGCGCACGAGCACCTTGGTGAAGTCCGGGTCGAACTTCTCGATGTGCTCGCCGAACTCGTCGTCGTACTGGAAGTCGAACATGCTCTGACCCGAGCGCTCCGCCGGCATCGCGAGCCTCAGGCCACGTGCATGGGCCTCCTCGGGCACGGTCGAGCCGAACTGCTCGTCCACGAGCACCCCCGTCACCGACGGGTCCGCCCCGGCCGCGACGGCCTGGGAGAGCCCCTCGAAGATCAGGTGCTTGGCGTCGGCGATCATCGCCGTCTGCTCGGCGTCGGGGTCGCCCTCGATGCCGAAGAACTTCTTTTGAAACGACCCGCGGTGGTCGAACGCGAGTACGTACAGCTTCTGGTCATATCCTGGTCTCATGGCCTGAGTATCCCACGGGCGGGCGCCGGCAGGCGTCGAACGGCGGTGGGCCGGAGCGGAGGGTCCATAGAATGAGATCACGATGTCACCCGGCCCCGACCTGTTCGTCGTGTGCAAGCAGTGCGGCTCGGAGGTCAGCCCGTACATCACCGAGTGCCCCTACTGCGGCTCCAGGCTGCGCAGCCGGGCGCCCAAGCTCCCGCGCGTCAAGAGCCGCGGCCGGTTGCTGCGGCGGCTTGGGCGCTCGCTGACGTTCGGTCGCGGTCGCTCACCGGCGCTTTCCCCCACGCAGACGCGCCGGGGGCGTTCATCGCGGCGGGGAGACTATCCGCGTGGGGAATCGGCCCCGTACGCGACGATCGCCCTGGTCGTGCTCGGCTGCGCCGGCTGGGTGCTCGTGCGTGGGGGCTATCTGGGAGCTGCGCACATCGCCGGGCTCGGCTCCGTCTCGGGCGAATACGTCAGCTTCTTCAAGATCGCGGTCGGCGGTCCGCTGCACGGCGACTGGTGGAAGCTGCTCACCAACCCATTCGCCTACGTCAGCGGGTTGTACGCGTTCGTCGCGCTGCTGGCAACGGCGATCTTCGGCTGGCTGCTCGAGCGCCGCCGCGGACTCGCGCTGACGCTCGCCGTGTTCTTCGGAGGGAGCGTCACCGGCGCGCTCGCGGCGATCGCCGTCTACGCGGAACCGATCGTCAGCGGCGCGAACGCGGGTGCGCTGGCGCTGCTCGCCGCCTGGTCGGTCCCCGACCTACAGGCGGCGCGCCGCGGCCACTACTACGAGGGCGATCTGCTGGGCGTCGGCGCGATCGCTGCGCTGCTGCTCGTACTGCCTTATGCCCGTCCGGAGGCGAGCTGGCTGGCGGGCGTCGTAGGCGCGATCGTCGGGTTGATCGTCGGTCTCGGCCTGCAGCTGATCGACCCACCCGAGCTGTGACGGATGCACGTGCCCGATTCCTGCCGTGTCCCCGCGACGTCGCCTGGAGGCATCGATCCCCCAACTCCGCACACGCTCTTGTCATGATGCTGCTCACTGCATTCACTCCCACGACACAGGAGCAGCACAGACCATGGACATCCGCTTCCTAGGCCACGCGGCATTCGAGCTCAGCGATGGCTCCAGCACCGTGCTGATCGATCCGTTCCTGACGGGCAATCCCAAGGCGGCGGTCGCCGCGGAGGATCTGAGTCCGCAGGCGATCCTGCTGACGCACGGTCACGCCGATCACATCGGCGACACCGTCGCGATCGCCACTCGCGCCGGCTCGGAGGTGGTGGCGATCGTGGAGATCGCCAACGAGCTCTCCGCGGACGGTGTCGCGCAGGTCCACGATCCCAACCTCGGCGGCACCGTCACGTTTGAGTGGGGCTCGGTCAAGCTCGTGCCCGCCTGGCACACCTCGACGACCCCCAAAGGGACCGCCAACGTGCCCGCCGGGCTGATCGTGCGGTTCGCCGGTGCCACGATCTACCACCTCGGCGACACCGCGCTGTTCTCCGACCTGCGGCTGATCGCCGAGACCGAGGGCCCGATCGACGTGGCGCTGACGTGCATCGGCGGCCATTACACGATGGACCGTCACGACGCCGTTCACGCCGCCAAGCTGATCGGCGCCAAGCAGATCATCCCCTGCCACTACGACACGTTCCCGCCGATCGTCACCGACGCGCAGGCATTCAAGTCCGAGGTCGAGTCGGCTGGAGTCTCCGAGGTCGTCGTGCTGGCGCCCGGGGAGCGTCATTCGCCATGACCCTGACCAACGCCGTCGTCCTGATCGAGGCCGAGCGCGACGCGCTGTCGACGCTCGGTGGCGCGCTCGCCGACATTGAGGGTGTCGCCGAGGCCTACTCCGTCACGGGCGAGTGGGACTTCGTCGCGATCGTGCGCGTGCCCGACCACGAGCAGCTGGCGGACGTCGTGACCGCCGAGATCGGCGGTCTGCCCGGGGTGACGCGAACTCAGACGATGGTCGCGTTCGCGGCTTACTCTCGCCACGATCTCGAGGCGCTCTTCTCACTCGGGGAATAGCCGTTCAAGCGCTCTCGCAGGGCGTCCGCTGACTCACGGCTGCGCCGTCACGGCTGCGCCGCGTGTGCCCGAGCGGCGCCGACAGCGCCGTTGGCGGGACCGGCCGATCGTCTCACCCCAATACATCCGCATCTGTTGACAAGCAGCTCCTGAATAGACTCGCCGCCGATGCCCTCCATCCCACTGAAGCCGGAGTACGGACCTACGCTCGGCGAGCTGCTGGCGCCTCGCTGGCATGCGGCGTCTCGGCTGGTCCAGGCCATCGTCGTCACGGTCGCCGCCGGCCTGCTCGTGCTCGCCCTCGGCGGCGCGCTCACGCTCGAGAACGCCCACTACTCCCACGGCGGACCGGTGCCGTTCTCGTTCAGCTATCGCGGCCTGTACCGGACGACGCCCGCACCGGGCGAGTACGTCCAGGTGCGCAGTCCCGCGCGGGGGCCGTTGCACAACTCGTTCGCGGTCGGCCCGTTGCGGCTGCCGCGCTACACGACGAGCCTCAGCGCCGAGCTTCCGCTGTACGCCGCCACCTACGTCAACGGACTGCGTCACCGCTACGCCGGGTTCGTGCTGCGCGGGGAGGGCAAGACGCGCGTCAACACCGTGCCCGCCTATGACATCGCCTACACCGCTGAGATCGCGGGCCGGACCGTCTACGGGCGCGACGTACTGCTGCTGCCCGAACGGACCGGCGTGCGCGCGGGTGTGCACATCACGATGCTCAGCTCACCCAGCCCGCAGGTGACCTCCCCGCTGCTCGTCGGCACTGCCGGCGTGCTCGAACGGCCGCTCGAGACGTTCGCGTTCGGATAGGTCCCTCGGCTGGACGTCCTCTCAGCGGTCTCGCCTCAGCGGTCTCGGCGCCGAGACCCTTCGCATCCGGCCGGCGAGTCGTTTGCCGGGGGTTGAGTCACGCTGGGGCTTGCATCAGCCCTGGGGCGTCGTCTGCGGGGTCGTCGTGGAGGATGGCGATTCGCCGGTTCCTTCGACTGGGGCCGCGCCCTGGGGCGCTGTTGCTTCGGTGGGCGGCGTAACCGGCGGTGGCGTTTGCGCGGGCGGCGTTTCCACGGGCGGCGCTTGCGCGGGCGGGGTCGGCTCGGCCGGTGGCGAGGGCGTGCCGCCGGTCGGGTCTGTCGCGGGCGTGCTCGGAGCGGTCGGCTGTGACGGCGTGTCCGTGGCGTCGGTCGGCAGCGTGGTCGTCTCGGTCGTGACCTCCGTCACGGGGGCCGGTGTCGGCTTTGACGGCGCGGGCGGTTTGGCCGCCGGCAGGACCGCCGGCGTGACGACGGGCCGGTGCGCTGCGGCTATGGCTGCGGGTGAGACGATCTTGGACGTCTTGGCCGCCGGGCGATGGCTGGCGAGACGCCGTATGGCGGAGCGGTGAGTGACGAACTGGCGGGTCGAGCTGATCGGCTGGACGCTGGCGTGCACCACGACCGGTTCGCTCGCGTGCGACACGTAGGCGGTGGCGGGCGCGGTGGCGTGATGGCGATGCGCGGGACGTCCGACGTGTTCGGCCGCGACCGCGGTGACGATCGCCGCCGCGGCGAGCCCGGCAACGGCCTTCGTCGCGACCGCGCCGGCGCCGGCGGTGAGGATGCCCCCGGCTGCGCTCGTACCCCCTGCGCCGGCCACGCTCGCGGTGGCTCCGGCGGTGGCGCCCGCACCGGCGCCGACATGACCCGCGGAGGCGGTCGAGCCGAGCTTGGTGAGCAGCAGCTTCTTGGCCAGCAGCAGCGGTCCCACTGGGAAGATCGCGGCGAGCGCGTGATTGTTGTCCTTGAGCTGCTTCTTGAACGAGCGACAGCGCTCGCAGCCGCGCACGTGCCGGCGCGCGGGAGCGCCCAGCTTGGTCAGGCCCTCGGCAACCTCTCCGAGCTGCATCCGCACTTCCTCGCAGCTCAGCTGCCGGGCCTCGGCGGCCTCGGCCAGCGAGATGCGCGCGCGCACGAGCAGCGACTTGACCGACGGCACCGTCGTCTCCATCGCATCCGCGATCTGCTCGTAGGACAGCGCGTCGATCTCGCGCAGCAGCAGCGCCGTACGCTGCGTCTCGGGCAGCTCCTTGACGTCGCCCAGCAGCTGCCTGAAGCTCTCGCGCTTGAGCACCCGCTCGCCGGTGGAGAGCCCGTTGTCGGCATAGTGCACGTCCATCGAGTCCACGCCGATCGCGGAGGCGCGGCGCAGGTGGTTGAGCGAGCGGTTGCGCGCGATTCGATACAGCCATGGCCTGACGTTGATCTCGCGCTCGTCGGCGAGCACGGCGTTGAATGCGGCCGTGAAGACCTCCTGGAGCACGTCCTCGGCGTCCTCGCGCGAGGAGAGCATGTGTCGGCAGAACGCCAGCAGACGCGACTGGTAGCGCGAGAACAGCACCTCGAAGGCGGCGTGCTGGCCGCGACGGGTCATCGCGATCAGCCGCTCGTCCGACTGCAGCCGCAGCAGCGCCGACGGGCCGCTGAGGCCCGGCATGCTCTTGTGCGTTAGTGCTGAGACCTCCACGGCGTATTCGGTCCCTTCCGCTGCCTTGCGTGTCTATCCCTGTTTACACCGTAGCAACCGAAAAGTTGCGGTCCCGCGGGCTCGCATCGGCGGCGCGACGGGTATGAGGCCGCGTATCCTCGCCGGCAGATACGATCGCTGCGCCCGGGTGGACAAACTGGCAAAGTCAGCGGACTTAAAATCTGCCGCTCGTGTGAGCTTGCGGGTTCGAATCCCGTCCCGGGCATCTACCGCCGACGCGGTGGTGGCGCCGTCGTTCCTTTGGCGTCGAGACCGCGCGCGAGGCTCCTCGCCGCGCAGTGTCCGCGGTCGATCGCGTGCGCGAAAGGCAGCGCTTGCGAGAAGTGTCCTGCTGAGCGGAGATGGCGTGCGCGGCCCGGGGCGCTGGTCGCGCGGGAGACGTGCTCGGGTGGCCGTGGCGATGGGGCGGCGGTCGCGCGGGACGCACCCGTGGTGGCCGTGGCGATAAAGTCGCGCGGCGATGGCTACGGAGCAGAGCACGGAGGAGACCACAGGCACCTTCCACGGCGGGCGGCTCGTCGCGCGCCGTCTGAAGGCGCATGGCGTCAGCCGGCTGTTCACGCTGTCGGGCGGGCACCTGTTCTCGATCTACGATGGCTGCCGCGAGGAGGGGATCGAGATCGTGGACGTGCGGCACGAGTCCACGGCGGCGTTCGCCGCGGAGGGTTGGGCGAAGGTGACGCGCGAGCCCGGGGTGTGCGCGCTTACGGCCGGGCCGGGCGTGACGAACGGGATGAGCGCGATGGGCTCGGCGCAGGCCAACCACTCGCCGATGGTCGTGCTCGGCGGGCGTGCGCCGGCGGGGCGCTGGGGGATGGGGTCGCTGCAGGAGATCGATCACGTCCCGTTCGTGCGTCCGCTCACGAAGCTCGCGGTGACGCCCGAGAGCACGGCTGAGATCCCCGGTCTCCTCGACGAGGCGTTTGCCACTGCGCTGGCACCGCACGGCGGGCCGGCGTTCGTCGACTTCCCGATGGACTACGTGTTCATGGAGGCGCCCGAGCCCGAGGACGCGCTCGACGGCCCGCCCCCGCGCGCCGGCCGGGGCGCCGAGGGCGCCGCGATCGAGCGCGCCGCCGAGCTGCTGCGCTCCGCCGAGCGCCCGGTGGTGATGGCCGGGACCGACCTGTACTGGGGTCACGGTGAGGCTGAGCTGCTGGCGCTCGCGGAGACGTTGCGCATTCCCGTGTTCCTGAATGGCCTCGCCCGCGGGTGCGTGCCGGCCGATCACGAGCTGTTCTTCTCTCGCGCGCGCTCGCATGCGCTCAAGGGCGCGGACGTCGCGCTCGTGATCGGCGTGCCGATGGACTTTCGCCTCGGGTTCGGCGGCTCGTTCGGGGACGACACGGAGATCGTCGTGATCGATGTCGCCGAGCCCCTGCGCCGCCACCCCAGGCCGGTCGCGGCCGAGCTGTATGGCGCGCTTGGAGCGACGCTCACCGATCTGCGCAGCGCGGCCGCCGGCACCGGCGCTCAGTCGTCGGCGAGCGCGCGCTGGATCGAGGACCTGCGCGCGGTGGAGAGCGAGCGTCGTGAGGCCGAGCGCTCCGAGCTGCGGGACGATCGTGCGCCGCTGCACCCGATGCGGCTGTATGCGGAGCTCGGGCGGGTGCTCGACCGCGATGCGATCGTGATCGGCGACGGCGGCGACTACGTCTCCTACGCGGGCCGCGTCATCGACTCATACCATCCCGGCTGCTGGCTGGATCCGGGGCCGTTCGGCTGTCTCGGCGCCGGCCCCGGCTATGCCCTCGCCGCCAAGCTCGCCCAGCCCGATCGTCAGGTCGTGCTGCTGCTCGGCGACGGCGCGTTCGGGTTCAGCGGCATGGAGTTCGACACCCTCGCCCGCCACGGAGTCAACGTCGTGGGCGTGATGGGCAACAACGGCATCTGGGCGCTGGAGAAGCACCCGATGGAGTTCCTCTACGGCTACTCCGTCGCGGCCGAGCTGCGTGCTGGTACGCGCTATGACCAGGTGGTGCAGGCGCTGGGCTGTCACGGCGAGCTGGTCGAGCGTCCCCGGGACGTCGTGCCGGCGCTGGAGCGGGCGTTCTCCGCGGGCGTCCCCGCCCTCGTCAACGTGCTCACCGACCCGGACGTCGTCTACCCGCGGAAGTCCAACCTGGCCTGAGTCGCGCCCGGCGTTGCGGCGCCATGCGCGAGCAGGTCTGCGTACGCGCATCACGTAGGGCTCGCGTGACGCGGTGCATGCGTGGACCGCGCCCCTCGGCCTCGGGTGCAGCTTCTCGGCGGCGTAAGTCGTTGGGAGGCGGCGAACCTGCATGAGGAAGCCGCCCGGGCGGGGCGGCTTCCTCGGGAGGCGGGCCCCGAGGAACAGGCAGGGGTACGTGTCTCGGGGCCGAGTGACCCGGACACGGGAACGCCGATGTCTCGACGAAGTCCGGGCCTGTGGACCAGCTCGAGGGTGTGTGTGCACACACCCTCGCCCGAAAGAGTATCAGATGTCTGAACTGCCGTGGGAACCTGAATGATTGTGCATGGCCATGGAGAGCAAGCCTCCGTAGAGGACGTCGTGCTCGGAGACCTCCACTTCGTCCAGGTCGAACGCGCGCATCGCCTCTGACAGCAGGATCATGCCGGCGACGATCGTGGGCGCGCGGCTGGGGTCCAGGCCGACCACGGCCCGGCGCTGCGCTTCGTCCATGTCGGCCAGCCGCGCGAGCAGCATCTCGACGGTGGCCAGCAGCAGCGGATACCCGTGCACGCGCTCGGGGTCATACGGATCGAGCTCCTGGTCGATCGCGGCTGCCGACGTCGCCGTGCCCGCGACCGCGATACCGCGCCTCACCGGCGCCCGCTCGGCCGCCGGCAGGCCGGCGAGATACACCGCGCGCGTATCGGCTGCGAGCGCCTGCAGCTCGGCGGACTGCGGGGGGTCGTCGTGGATGTGACGCTCGCTCATCCGCACCACGCCCGCCGGGAGCGACGCATGAAATCCCGCCGTCTTTCCGACCCCGACGATGAACTCCGTAGACCCTCCGCCGACGTCCACGACGACCGTCGGCTCGACCGCCCCCGGCCGGCCGGACATGGCGCCTAGGAACGTCATCCTCGCCTCTTCCTCGCCCGTGAGGATGCGCGCGTCAAGGTCGTACTCGCGGCGAACTCGGGCGGCGAACTCCCGTCCGTTGTGCGCGTCGCGCACCGCTGAGGTCATCACGGCGAGGTTCGGGTAGGACGCGCCGTCCCCCGGGTTGTGGGCGTCGATCTGCTCGCGAAACGTCCTCAACGTGGACAGCACGCGCCCGCACGCCTCCTCCGCCAGCGAGCCCTCCGCATCGACCCCCGCGCCGAGCCGTGTCACGACCGAGCGGCGCACGACCTCCGCGATGCGCCCGTCGGGCGTGACGTCGGCGATCAGCAGCCTCGTGGAGTTCGTGCCTATGTCCACCACGGCCGCGCGCATGCGGCTGATGCTATTGACTGTGGTTCATATTGACTGTGGTTCAGGGCCACGGCGTGCGCGCTATTGGCCTGCTGCTGCCATCCATGACTGCAACGGAGGAGCGTGTCCCATGAACGACAGCACCAATCCCGTCGCGCTGGTCACCGGCGCGGGCAGAGGCATTGGGCGCGAGGTCGCCGCACAGCTGGCTGGGCGCGGCTGTGAGGTGATCCTGAGCGCCCGCAATCCCGACGCCGCGGTTCAGGCAGCGGCCGAGGTGGCGGAGCGGACGGGCGCGAGCGTGAGCGCGCTCACCCTCGACGTCGCCGATCGCGCGAGCATCGCATCCGCCGCCGAGCGCCTTGCTCGCGATCCGGGTCGGCTGGACGTGCTCGTCAACAACGCTGGCATCGGCACCGACTGGGGCGTCAGCGGGACCGACCCCGACTTCGACGCGATGGAGCGCGCGCTGCGGACGAACTTCTACGGCGCCTACCGCCTGACCGTCGCGCTGCTCGACCTCCTGCGCGCGAGTGTCCATCCGCGGATCGTGAACGTCTCCAGCGGCATGGGCGGCGTCGCCGAGATGGGTGGCTGGTCGCCCGGGTATCGCGTGTCCAAGGCGGCGCTCAACGCGATGACGAGGATCCTGTCCACCGAGCTCGCCGGCGAGGGCGTCCTCGTCAACTCCGCCTGCCCCGGCCTCGTCGCCACGGACATGGGCGCCCAGTTCGGCGCGACCAAGCCCGTCGAGGACGGAGCTGCAGGGGTCGTATGGCTGGCGACATTGCCCGACGACGGCCCCACCGGAGGGTTCTTTCGAGACGGATCTCCTGTGGCGTTCTGACTCGTCCGTCCCGGCTTGGAGGGCAGTTCTTTGCTACAACATCAGTAGCGACGCGGGGTGGAGCAGTCTGGTAGCTCGTCGGGCTCATAACCCGAAGGTCGCGGGTTCGAATCCCGCCCCCGCTATGCGAAGAAGCCCCGCAAATGCGGGGTTTTTTCGTGAAGTGGGCATCTCGACCCACTCGGGGCGCGTACCAATTTCGTACCAATTTGTTTGCAGGTCGCTTCGAGGGCCTGCCGCCAAGAACCGCATCAGCGAGTCCCGGGGGTGTGCGAGAAGGCGGCCGAGAGGCGTTGAGCTGACCTCACGAGCGGGCTGGCTACCGGATGTCGGACGGACCTGGGCTGCCGTGAACGCGTGTGCCGGGATCAGCGTCGGACGGACGGAGAGTTACGGCGGCTGCGCCGCGGAGTCGCGCGCCGGTCGCTGACGCGAATCCCCCCGGCGCGCTCAGTGGGTGGTGTGCGGTGCGTATCGACGAACTGAGGCTTGTCCACATAGCTCGAACTCGGGCGTTTTCGCGCCAAGTTTGGCCGTAAACCTTGACTTTTGCCCGTGTTTGCGCCTACGGTTGAGTGGTCCGTAAAAACAGGTTGGCCCCCGCGCAGTTGTAGCTGCCGGGGGCCGTGGCAGCAGGAGGTGTAGCTCCCGATGCAAGGTCAGGATATGCCCGATCCAGGGCGCGTGCTGGGTGAGACGCAGCAGTTCGTGCTGTGCTTCTTGCTTGCGATGAATGGTGGCTTGTGCTCGATGCACGAGCTGGCGGTCGCGATAGGCGATCACGTGAAGGCTGAGGTCGCGGTGGCGGGATTGCACGCGGAGGGTCTCGTGCATCGTCTCGACGGGTTCGTGTTCGCCACGCGCGCGGTTATGCGCGCGCACGAACTGGACGTGTTGGGAGGGCGTCCGAGCTTCTGAAGGGTCATCAAGTCAAAGGGTGGCCCCGACACGGCTTAGGACCGTGCCGGGGCCTGCACGGAAAGAAACGAGGTTCTTCCCATGCGGGATCAGGATAGGCAGACAGGACAGGAAGAGGAGCCCTCGGGCTTTAGGGATGGGCGGTTTGTGACGGTTCCTGCCGAGATCGTGGACGGGTTGCGTGAGGGGGCGTTCGCTGCGATCGGTAAGGCTGGGGAAGCGATCAATGAGGCTGCGTTCGCGAAGGGTCGTGGGGAGAATGCGAAGTGGTTTCACGGCCCCATGACCGACCTGGAAGAGATGTTTGCGTTGCTGGACGTGATCGGGTGGACGGAGACGGTTTCCCTGGTCGGCGTCGAAGTCTTTCTGTGGGCTGACGGTCGTGCGCTGATGATGGCTTTGCAGCAGGCGTTGGGCTTCGCCGAAGCGGACGCCAGCGAGGCCGTGCGCAGAGCCGCTGAGCAACCCGAGACGGCACACTCGACTCAGCACAGCGCGGCTATCAGGCACGTCGGGGTGTTGCGGGACTTCATGGCCTTGGCGCAGCCGCGTTTCGACGCGGCCGAGCGCGGGAGCGCCTGATGAGGCATGCGGGGAAAGGGTGTGCCGCGAGCGGGGAGCACCCCACCCGCCAATGCGCGGGTCCTGAGCGGACTGCGCGGCGCGCTGGTCGCGCCCGTAGTAGGAAGGAGTCTTGGCCCGCCAAGGGCGATCTTGGACGGGCTGTCCGCAAGCTGCGCGGCGAACGTAGGCTGACGATCGAAGGGCTCGCGTTCGCAGCGGGTATCCACCCGACCTACTTGTCTTGCATCGAGCGGGGACGGCGCAACCCGTCATGGGGGACATTGTGCTTCCTCGCCGGCGCGCTGCAAATCCCGCTATGGGATCTTGTGCGGCGCGTCGAAAGCGCCGCACGGGTACGGGAGGGCTTCGAGCGGGTACTGGCTGAAGAGAACGCCCGGCAAGATCCTCACCGGGATTCGGTCCTGAACGGTGCAGCCTGAGCGCGTGCGGAGCGGGTTTGGCGGCCCTATGCCGGGCACGTCGAGTCATGGAACGTCGATCCCGAGCTATATGAACAACGCCTCATCACGTTCATGTCCCGGATCATGGGTGCAGCGTGAGGCCACATCGTCATCTCCCGGGCGGGGCTCCTGTCCACGCCTCCTGAGCGGTCGCGCCCTCCCACTCCCGCCACTCCGAGCGCATGGCAACATAAAGCGTCAAAAAGCAGAGCAGACTATACGCACTGTAGTGCTGCACACTCACCCGAACCCTAAATTAATAGTGCTTTGTTAGGTTTGGTGTAGGGGTTCGGGTGGTCGTTGGCGAACTCTGCTCGTGTTTGGTTGTCGGCACGGGGAGGGATCATGACGGCGATGGCGGTAGCGAATGTGGATGGGTTCGGGGTGGTCGGGGGGCGTTTGGAGACGTTCGCGGCTGACGTGTTGGCGGCTGGGATGAACCGGCCGGTGCAGATGGTCAACGGTGGTTTGTATCTGCGGGGACTGTTGGAGGAGGGGTCTCGCAAGTCGCTTGAGCCGTTGGTCGCGCGGTTGGGCAGCGAGGCGGATTACCAGTCGATGCAGCAGTTCTTGGCTGATAGTCCGTGGGATCCTGCGCTGGTTGTGCGTGCGGTCGCTGAACGTGTGGTGGGCACGATCGATATGCAGGCGTGGGTACTGGATGACACCGGGTTTCCCAAGGACGGCAAGCGCTCCCCGGGCGTCAAGCGCCAGTATTCGGGGACACTGGGGAAGATCGGTAACTGCCAGATCGGGGTGTCGGTGCACGCGGTCGGCAGCAGGGGAACGGTGCCGTTGGGATGGGCGCTGTATCTACCCGAGGAGTGGTGCGAGGACCCGGAGCGTCGCGCGAAGGCGAAGATCCCCGAGCACGTGACGTTCAAGACCAAGCCCGAGCTCGGGGTCGAGTTGCTTGAGCAAGCAGCCGGGTGGGATGTGCCCAGGCTGCCGGTGCTAGGCGACTCGGCTTATGGAGAGAACACGGCGCTGCGCGAGCGTCTGAACGACGCCGAGTTTCAATACGTGCTCGCGGTCGGGTCGACCCCGAGCGTGTTTGTGCCCGGGACCGTGTTCGAGGTTCCGCCCAGAGAGGGCATGGGCCGGCCTAACATCCGGCCGCGTCCCGATCGTGAGCCGGAATCGGTCGGTGCACTGATCGCCCGGATCGGCCCAGACGCTGCCCAGACCGTCACCTTCCGCGATGGCCCCGACGGTCAGCCGATCAGCTCGCGGTTCATTTTCGTGCGGGTCCGCGCGGCGAACCACTGGAACCAGGGCAGACGCCAGTGGCAAAGGGTCTCGCAGATCCCGCCACGCGAGGAATGGCTGATCGCCGAATCGCCCGACGGTCATGATCAGCCGACCGACTACTGGCTCTCGAACCTACCCGAGGACACCGAGCCCGAGCAGCTCGCGCGCCTCGCGCGGCTGCGCTGGAAGATCGAGCTCGACTACAAGCAACTCAAGGGGCAGCTCGGCCTGGACCACTACGAGGGACGCTCCTACCTGGGCTGGTATCACCACACCGCGCTCGTCACCGCCGCGCACGGCTTCCTCACCCTGGAGCGACTCCACCCAAAAGCCCCGCGGCCGGCCTGACACTCCCCAGGACAATCCAACTGCTCCAGCCAACCTTCAAGTGCTGGACCGGCCGCTGCCAAACCTGCCAACAACCCATCAACCTCGACCAACTCCCACACCACCCACCCCGACACAACGAATAACACCTAACAAAGCACTAATTAATAGTCACCTGGGTTTGTGTGAAGTGTGCTCAGACTCGCTGAGTTTCACACCTATTGTGCCGTGAAAAGATGGGTGTTACGTTCGCGGGTATGCAGACGACCCATAAGATCGCGGGCACCTCGGCGACGGGGTATGCGACGTATCTGACCTCGGAGTCCGATCGGGGCGACTACTACATCCCGGCCGGCGAAGAGGACCAAGCGGGCAGTGACGGTGGCGCTGCCAGCGGGAGTCAAGGACGCTGGCACGGTTCCCCCGAGCTGCTTACGAGACTGGGGCTCTCACCGAACGAGCCGGTGCAGAAGGATCAGCTGTCGGCGTTGATGAACGGGGCGTCGCCGGCGAGTGGTGAGGAGTTGCGCCGGGCGGGATCGAATGGTACGCGGGTCGCGGGGATCGATTTGACGTTCAGCGCGCCGAAGAGCGTGTCGGCGTTGTGGGCCGTCAGCGCTCCGGCTGAGCGCGAGCAGATCGAGCGGGCGCATACGCAGGCGGTCGCAAGCACGCTCGAGCGGGTCGAGCGCGAGGTCGAGCTGGTCCGCGGTCGCACGGGCGAGGAGATCCGTCACGAGCGCGCAAGGAGTGTGCTGGCAGCGCAGTTTGTGCATACCTCGAGTCGGTTGACGCGCGATCAGGAGAAAGGCGGGGTGCCCGACCCGCAGCTGCATTCGCATGTGGTGGTGTTGGGCGCCGAACGTGGGGACGGGAGGTTCGCGGCGGTGGATTCCCGGGCGTTGTTTCGGGCGGCGCGGGCTAACGGTGCGTGGTATCGCGCGCAGCTCGCACACAACCTGGAACGCCACGGGTTGGAGATCCGGAGTCAGACGGGTAGGGGTGGGCGCTACTTCGAGGTCAAGGGCGTCCCGGAGAAGCTGACCGAGCAATGGTCGGCCCGTGCGGCGCAGATCGAGCGCGCGGCAGCGCAGTTCCGTGACCGTTACGGCCGCGACCCCAAAGCCGGAGAGCTGAAGGCGCTGACCACGAATACGCGGGGAACGAAGGGAACGGGTGAGCGGGAGACCAATGTGAACGAGGCGTGGCGTGCGGTCGGCGCTGAGCACGGCCTCACGCGCGATCAGGCGAAGGGGTTGTTCACGGGCGTCGATCGTGGGCTGGTGCAAAGCCTCAGCGGCGAGCACGGTCGCGATCTCGGTAGGGAGCTGATCGGGGCGTTGACGCGGGAGCACTCGACGGTGAGCGAGCGCGACCTGCACGCCCGCGCCTACGAGCTCGCGGTCGGGTGGGGTCCGCCCGAGCAGGCCGACCATGTCGTTCAAGGGCTCGTGCAATCGGGTGAGCTCGTGCCATTGCAGGGCGGGAAGTGGACGACGCGGGAGCTGCGCGAGCGCGAGCAGCAGACGCTGGCGCTCGCGAAGGAGCGCTCCACGGAGCGTGTGGCGCCCGTGAGCGAGCAGACGCTGAAGGAAGCCCAACGCGAGACCGGTCGCGAGATCGGCGCGCCGCTGACCGTCGAGCAGCGCGAGGCGCTGCAAACCATCACCGGTCCGGGCAGGGTGAGCGTGCTCGTCGGCCAGGCGGGAACCGGCAAGGGTGTCGTGCTCTCGACCGCGACGAGCGCATGGCAGCAGGAAGGCAATGAGGTGATCGGCACTGCCGTCGCGGGCGCCACCGCAGAGCGGCTGGGTGAGGAGACCGGGACGAATCGCGCGATGACGACCGACTCTCTGCTGAGCAAAGCGGAGAACGAGAGCATCTCGTTGAACAGCGAGACGGTCGTCGTGATGGACGAGGCCGGTATGGCCGACACCGAACGACTCGCGGGCCTGGTCGAGCTGACCGAGCGCTCGGACAGCAAGCTCGTGCTCGTCGGCGATCAGGCGCAGCTCTCGCCGATCGGCGCGGGTGGGATGTTTGGTGAGCTGCAGCACGAGATCCCCACAGCGGAGCTGAAAGAGGTCCATCGCGCGGAGCGGGAGTGGGAACGCGAGGCGTGGGCGCAGGTCCGCGAGGGCAATGCCCAACAGGCGCTCGCGGCATATGAGCAGCACGAGCAGTTGCACATCGCAGAGACCCGCGAGCAGGCCGCCAAAGAAATGGTCGAAGCATGGAACAGGGACCGCGAAGCTCATCCGGGGGACCGCACGGTGATGCTCTCGGACGCGTCGAACGCGGAGCTGGACAAGATCAACCTCATGGCCCAAGGACACCGCGATCAGGCGAACGAGCTGGGAGCGGACCGCGTACCGATTCCCGACGGCCCCTACAGCCTCGCCGGCGGCGACCAGATCATCTTCACCAAAGCGATGTTCGTCCCGGGCGATAAGCGCGTGGAGAACGGGACCCGCGGCCAGGTCGTGCACACGAACAGCGAGGAGAACACCCTCACCGTCCAAACCGAAGGAGCGCAATCGCGCGAGGTCGACGTGAACACGAGCGAGTTCAAGGACATCCGCCTCGGATACGCCCAGCACGTCTACAAGGCCCAGGGTCTCACGGTCGAGCACTCCCACGTGCTGATAGGTGGCTGGCAAACCGACCGAGAGCGCGCCTACGTCGCCCTCTCGCGCTCCAAGGAGCAAACCGACATCTACACCTCCCGCGAGGACCTCGGCGAGCAGGGCATGAACCAAGGGGCAATCGAACGCCTCGGGGAAGCGATGTCGCAGAGCAACGCCCAACGAGCCAGTATCGCCACCCCCGCGCGGCAGAGCGAGCCCACGACGGCGACGTCGGACAAGCACGTTCGCCACCACGGGCCAGAGCCCGTGGAGCGCGACCGTGACTCCGTGGGGCCGAGCGCCTGGACTGAGCCCGCGGCCGAACAGGAACCCCGGGGAGAGTGGGTCGGGGTCGGCGCCGACTCCCCCCATCCTGACCCCGCCCACCAAGCCCCCGGCAACCCCGGCGCGAGCATCCCCGGCGAGCCCGCGAACGAGCAGGAGTCGGCTCAGGAGCGCGAGAGCGAAGCCGCCCAGATCATGCGCGAGTCCCAAGAACAACAAGACCGAGACCGAGATCGAGATCGAGACCGCGATCTCGGGCATGGCATCGAATAGGGCGACGTTTCGTCGTCGAGGACTCCTTACATCGGTCGGAACGCAGACTATGGTATGTCGGTCTACTCGAACGAGTGTCTAGAAGTGGACTGATCGCGCCGCGTCCGCATACTGGATCTGATTCAATCCTGCCGGCATTTGGGACTAGCGATCAGAAAGAGGAGGGCCTCGTGGTGCTCGGGAGATGGTTCGGTCGGACTTGGTTGGAGGCTCAAGCGGGCGGGCGTTCGCGCCTCGGGACCGGCGTCCTCGTGCTGAGAGCCGTCTGCGTGCTGGTCGTGCTGCTGGCTGCGATCCTGGCCTTCGGAGCAGAGGGCGCGTCGGCTGAATCCCTTTGTACGGACACGTGGACGGGGCCGAGCGAAGGGAGCTGGACGACCGCGGAAGATTGGTCTACGGGTGCAGTGCCTACGTCAACCAGTGTCGCGTGTATCGGGTCGGGTAAGACGGTCACGGTCACCGAAGGGGCCAATCAGACTGGGGTCGCTCAGGGAGAAGGAACTATCGCGATTGCGGGCGGATCGCTGGAAGTTGCGAATGCTCTGGAAGCATCGAGCATCAAGGGCCTTTCGATGTCGGGTGGTGCTTTGACCGGCTCTGGCACGGTTGATGTGACGGGCACGTTGGTGGGTCTCCAGGGAAAGTTGGAAGGCTCGGACGTGGTTGTCGAGTCCGGTGCGACTGGGACCATTACGAATGTTCTGAGGTTGTACGGAATGTTGACGAATGACGGTGCGTTTACGATCGGAGCGAGGGACGGGCTTGGTGGGGAAGCATCGGCAAGGTTCGTCAACAATGGCACGCTCACGATCGAAGGGAACGAAGAAGTAAACACCGGCATGTATCGCCTGAGCACTAGTGGCTTGCCGCCCGCGCTGGTGAACAATGGGACGCTCAAGCGGACTAATGGCACAGGCAAAATCCCGGTGGTATGGTCGATCGCTAATGATGGGGCGGTAGAAGCGACTCAGGGCATTCTTGCTTTCGGCGGCGGCGGTGTGTCTGGGAGCGAACATGTCGGGTCGTGGTCGGCGGCCAGCGGTGCCACGATTCGATTGGAAAATTTGGGGTATGGGGCGGTGAGCTTCTCTCTTGGTTCTTCGGTGCCGGTGTCGGGTGCTTTTGTTGTCGGTTCGGAAGCGACGGTCAAAGCGGGTGTGATCGAAGGATCAAGCAGTACCATAACGGTCGAAGGCGGAGGTTCGCCGCTGGTGGAAGTTACGGGTAGCTCTTCGTCCACAATCGCGCACTTGAAGTTCATTGGAGGCGGAACGCTGTCTGATGCGGGTGAAGTCGATGTGACGGGCTCTTTTACGTGTCATGGTGGAGCTGTCGCGGGCTCGGGTGTCTTCGTGGTCGAGTCCGGCGCTACTGCCGTTCTGGAAAGCGACTTGGCCGTGGAGCAAAGGCTGGTCAACAAGGGTACGTTCACCGTTACTCCGGGCACTGGAATTGAAGGCTGGGAAACGGGTGAATTCATCAACGACGGGACGCTAACGGTTAATGGAGAAGAATTCCTACACACCGGGTTGTACCGTCGCGGTTTCACGGGCACGGTGCCGAAGTTGGTCAACTTGGGCACGTTGCAGAGAACCGAAGGGACAGGAAAAATCACGATTGAATGGGCTTCCGAAAACTACGGCATAATCGACGAAGTGAGCGGGAAGTTTTACTTCACTGATTCGCTGATAGTCAGAGAACCGGCTTCGCAATACGGAGGAGCGGCTAATCCTTCGGCGCCGGGCCAGACCCA
This sequence comes from uncultured Solirubrobacterales bacterium, assembly GCA_963744245.1. GTDB lineage: Bacteria > Actinomycetota > Thermoleophilia > Solirubrobacterales > Solirubrobacteraceae > Palsa-744. The sequence goes on along the minus strand of CAVUST010000001.1, from coordinate 436,179 downwards.
CTCGGAATGCGGGGACCCCGTGACGTGCGCGACCGGCAACTACTCTGAGACGCAGACCGACTTTGCGATCGGCGGGCGAGGCGTCGGTTTGAATCTGACACGAACCTATAACTCGCAGGCTGGCGCGGAAGAAATTAAAGGTGCGTTCGGCTATGGGTGGACGAACTCGTTCAGCGATCATCTTGTGGTCAACAAAACCAGCAAAGTGACCACTCTCCATCAGGCGAACGGCAGCACCGTGCCGTTCACCGAAGGAAGCGGCGAATCCTTCACCGCGCCTAACTGGAGTCAAGACACGCTCAGCGGCTCCGAAAGCTCCGGCTACACGTTGACGCTCGCCAATCAAACCAAGTACAAGTTCGCTGGCAGCAGCGGGCGTCTCGAAAGCGTGACCGATCGCGACGGCAACGCAACTACGCTCACCTATAACGGGTCGGGCCAGTTGACGACGATTACCGATCCTGTCAGCCGCACGATCAAACTGACCTACAATGGCGAAGGTCTGGTCGAAAGCGCCGAAGACCCGATGAAACACGTTGTGAAATACACCTACGAAAGCGGGAACCTCAAGAGCGTCACGCAGCCGGCGGAAGCGGGCTTGCGCTGGCAGTTCAAATATGAAGGCCCTCACGAGATGACTGAAATGCTCGACGGTCGTGAAGGTAAAACAACCAACGAATACAACGGCTCGCACCAAGTCACCAAACAGAAAGATCCTGCCGGACACACACTAAAGTTTGAATACGAACCATTCCACACCAAGATCACCAACGAAACGACGGGCAGCGTCACGAACGAGTATTTCACGAGCAACGACGAGCCGGCCTCGATCACCCGTGGCTTTGGGTCGCCAAGCGAAACCACCGAATCCTTCACGTACAACGAAGGCGGCTACGTCACCAGCGCGACCGACGGCAATGGGCACACGACCAAATACGGCTACAACAGCGCCAATGACCGCACGAGTATGGTCGATCCCGACAAAGACGAAACGAAATGGGAATACGACTCGACCCATGATGTGATCTCGATGACCACGCCAAAGGGTGAGACGACCACGATCAAACGCGAAGCTCACGGCAATCCTGAAACGATCGAACGGCCGGCGCCGGAAAGTAAAACACAGGTCACCAAATATAAATACACGGCTACGGGCGAACTGGAAAGCGTGGAAAACCCGCTCAAAAACGTGTGGAAATATGAATACGACACCAAAGGCGACCGCATCGCCGAAATCGACCCCGCTACCGACAAGCGCACGTGGGAATACAACGAAGACTCGCAGGAGACCGCGACGGTCAGCCCGCGCGGCAACGTCAAAGAAGGCAAACCCGCAGAATTCACGACCAAAATAGAACCCGACGCGCAAGGTCGCCCGCTGACGATAACCGACCCGCTCAAACACACCACGAAATACAAATATGATGGCGATGGCAACGTCGAACAGGTGACCGATGGCAACAGCCATACAACTAAATACACCTACAACGGCGACAACCAACCGATCAAGGTCGAAGCGCCTAATAAAGCCGTCACGGAAACCGAATACGACGGCGTCGGGGAGGTCATCAAGCAGGTCGATGGCAACAAACACGCTACCAAATACACACGTAACGCTATCGAGGAGGTCACCGAAGTAACCGATCCGCTCGGGCACGTGACCAAGAAGGAATACGACGCCGCCGGGAACCTCAAGAAACTCGAAGATCCCGCGAAACGTACCACGGCATACAAATACGACCCCGCGAACCGGCTGGAAGAAGTCAGCTACTCAAGCGGCAAACCCGCGACCGTCACTTATGAATACGACAAAGACGGCGATCGCACGAAGATGGTTGACGGGACCGGGACGACCAAATACACATATGACCAGCTGGACCGGCTGACCGAAAGCGAAAACGGTCACAAAGAAGTCGTCAAATACGAATACGACCTGGCCAACGAGCAGACCAAGATCACCTACCCCAACACCAAAGCCGTCACGCGCGCGTTCGACAAAGATGGGCGCCTCGAAAAGGTGACTGACTGGAACAAAAAGGAAACCAAATTCACCTATAGCGCCGACTCCGAGTTGACGGTCACGTCGTTCCCCACCGAAGTCAAAGACGAAGACAAATACACCTACAACGACGCAGACCAGATGACCGAAGCCAAGATGGACAAAAGCTCGGAAGTGCTGGCGTCGCTCGTCTATACTCGCGACAGCGATGGACAGGTCAAAAAGATCACCTCCAAAGGTCTGCCCGGCGCGGAAGTCACGGAAAACACCTACGACGAAAACAACCGCCTCACCAAATATGGCACCACCGAATACAAATACGACTCGGCCAACAATCCCACGAAGGAGGCGACGGTCGAAAACAAATATAACGAAGGGAACGAGCTCGAAAAAGGCGGCACCACAAGCTACTCCTATGACGAACTCGGCGAGCGCACGAAACAGACACCTGAAAAAGGCCCCGCGACGACATATGGCTACGACCAGGCCGGCGACCTCACCTCGGTCGAACGGCCCGAAGGGGAAAGCAAACCCAAGATCGAAGATAGCTACGCCTACAACGGCGAAGGACTGCGCACGTCGCAGACAATCAACGGGACGACCGGCTACTTTGCTTGGGACGTGACCGAAGGCACTCCACTGATTCTCAGCGACGGCACCAACAGCTACATCTACGGTCCCGGCGGCGCGCCGGTCGAGCAGATCAACAGCGCTGGAACGCCGACCTATCTGCATCAGGATCAGCAAGGCTCAATCCGTCTATTGACGGGCTCAGCCGGAACCGTCGTAGGCAAATGCAGCTACGGCGCCTACGCAAGTCCGACGTGTGAAGGCACGGCGACCACCCCGCTTGAGTTTGATGGCCAATACTTCAGCTCTGATACTGGACTCATCTATCTCAGAGCGCGCACTTACGACCCCGCCACGGCGCAGTTCCTCACCGTTGATCCATTCGTAGAAATCACTGGGGCACCATATAACTACGCCAACGATAACCCGCTTAATCACGGCGATGCTTCAGGGCTAAGCAGCTGGAACCCGTTCAGCGAAAGTTTCTGGACTGAAGGCAACGTCATATCTGAAAGCCCACTCAATCCGATCCCCTACTATGAACAGGAGATCAGCTCCTATGAAAATGGCTGCGGCTACCTACCATCGGTGGTACATGGTCTGGAGGGCACGCTTGCCGGAGCTGCCCTGTTCGCTGGCGGAGGGGACGCCGGGGAGATCGATGAGGGGGTCGGGATTGCCGAGGGCTCCGCTGAACACATCTTCCGGGATGCAACGGGTCATCTCACTGAGGACACGCCGGGGAATCGGGCGCTCATCGAAAGTGTTGTGAAGCCGGGGAACTATGTGAACTCTGAGCCATCTGGGGCGACGGTGTACCGTGAAATACTCCCTAACGGAACGCAGGCGTGGGCTAAGGTTTACGACGGAGAGATCACAAATGGCGGCGTTAATTCTACCCCGCGATAGGAGATAGCTATGTCGGGAATGTCCCAAAAGCAGCCACTAAAACTAGAGGACCTAGATGGAATTACCCTCAACGCGAGTCAAGCATTTCTTGCGATGGGAAAGTTTCTGCTGGCATATTTCAACAGAACAAATGGCGGAGGTAATTTGGCAACGATCTGTTCAGACGTAAATGTAGAGGATGATCGTATGTCGAGTGATCCAGCGGCGCTCTCCGACTGGCTTGAGTGTGTATCTGCGGTGTTGGCAGGGGACAGTGATTGACGCGGATGCCAACACAGAGACTCACTCCCAGCGTGAGCCAAGTAATCTCCCACGCCCGCCATCTATTGGAGATGTCGTGCGGCTACGTGAGCTGCGCGATATCAATATCCTAATAATGATGTCACCGTAGTCACCGGAGATAACGGTGGGATCGTAAGCGCTCGAAGGGGGGCACCGTGACAGCATTTGACATAAATTGGACGGGGAATGAGCTTGCTGCTGATTTTCGGGGCGTGCTTCATAGCTATTTCATTGACGGGGTGATAGACCATGAAGATGACGGCACTCTCCTGGGCGTAGAGATTTTGGGTCTGTTGGGTGATTGCGGAGGACTTGAAGATCCTGGTCGCGAGGAATTGCGGCGTGCTGGACTGATATCTGTGTCCATCGATCCCGATGCGGACGCCCTTTATCTAAGAGTACGTAACGGACGCGCGACTAATCAGGTTGTCCGTCAAGCCGTGGTGATCATTGATGATCAGCGTCGCCTTTGTCGCGTTCACGTGAGCGCCGCGAGATGACGATACGATTACTCGGCGGCGACGTACAGCGCGGTGCTCGGGTGAAGGTGGTAAATGATTCGCACCGGGAAGGTCCTTGGCCCGGCGAGCCGACGGGCATCATTGACCCCGATCCCGATTGCCCGGTCCGCGTGATCGATCTAGCCACGATGCCGGAGGTCAATGTTCCTGACACGGACCGAGGGCCGATGCGCGAATTTCTCGTACGCTTCGATGAACCTCAACACGATGGTGACGGCGCAGGCCCATATGCCTCGGCAGTGATCTGGGAGAAGTACCTGCGATTGATAGAGTAGTGTAGCTGGAACGGAGTAAATGTGGCGGGAACCCTATCACCGGCCGAGGACGGTAAAATGTCGGGAATGTCGCAAAAGCAGCCGTTGAAGTTGGAAGATCTGGATGAGATTACCCTCAAAGCGAGTCAGGGGTTTCTCGCTATGGGAAATTCATCCGTGCGTACTGCGACCGCACGCAAGGTAAAGGTGATATCGCCGCGATTTGTTCGGACGTTGAAATAGAGGGTGACAGAATGTCAACTGATCCAGCGGCATTGTCAGACTGGGTGCAGGCCGTCAACGAAGTGTTGGGAGAGTAGACGACGCGTCGCAATAGGGAGTCTGGACGCCCTTGTGTTACGCCGCGAGGCGCGGAGCGTCATCCGTCTGCGCCTGCGCGACGGCCACCCAGGGCTGTGTGCGGTGCCAGGGCGTGAGCCGTAGGAGTCCCCAGTGTGTCCCCCGTAGGAGCAGTCCGTGTTCGGGTGGCAGTCGTGCGATGTCACCGGGTGGGAGGGTGCGTTGGCGTCCGGTTTGGTAGGTGACGCTCTCGGTCTCGGTGGGCGGGGTGCGGTGTTCGAGGAAGTGGTTGCGGGTCTGGGTGCGGGCGAGGGTGTGGGAGATGAGGTTACGGTCGTATTCGCCGAGCGCGAGGGAGATCGCTTCGAGGGTGTGGGGGTCGGCGATGCCGGTGAGGATGAGCTTGGTTTGGAAGAGCGAGAGGAAGCCGTCTGCTGCGGTCTCGCCCCAGCGGGTGCGGGCTTGGGAGAGGTCTTGGAGGCAGACGAGGACGTGGAGGTGTTGTCCGCCGCCTTCGGAGACGAGCGCGGGGAGGTCGTGGATGGGTGCGATGTTCGCGACCTCGTCGAGGCAGAAGAAGACTGGCGACTCTCCTGTGCGTTGGGTGGTGGTTGCGCGGGCGTAGGTGGCGTGTCGGATCTGCTCCAAGAGCCCGACGACGAGGGGTGCGCAGAGCGCTTGGCGGTGCGCGGGCGCGGTGATGTAGATCGTGTCGGTGGAGTGGACGAAGTGGGCGGGGTCGAAGTTGGGCGTGGCGGCGGCGTTGCGGGTCGCGTCGGCGTTGTAGGCGGCGAGTACGCCGGCGGTGGCGCTGAAGATGGAGGATCGCTCGCGCTGGTCGGTCTTGGCGATGCCGACGAGGACGTCGTTGGCGACGTGCGCGTCGTGGTCCTCGAGCACGAGCCCGGGTGGGCCGAGGTCGGCGCGCAGCACCCAGCGCAACACATCGGCCACGGGCCGGGCGGACAGGTTCGCGGCGTAGAGCAGGGGTGCGAGCAGCGCGGTGGAGCGCTCGCGCCAGTGGTGCTCGTTGGTGGTGCCCTTCCCGGCAGATGTTGTGGCGGCCATCGCACGCGCGGTCAACAATGCGCTGTCCCAGCTGCAGGCTGCCGTGACGGGCGACCATGACAGGCGGCGGATACCGGCCGGGAGGGCGTCCTGCTCGCCGGAGGGGTCGAACACCCACACCTGTCCCACGCGTGAGCGTGCGCGCCAGGTAGCGTCCAGGATGTCGCGCTTGGTCGCTGTCGAGACGACCGGGCCGGGCGCGGCTAGCACGGCGGGGATGACGATGGTGCTGGTCTTCCCCGAGCGTGGGGGGCCGAGGATCATGACGGCGTGCTCGGGGTCTGCTGTGACCCACCGTCCGCCCGGGTAGAACCCGAGGAACGCACCGCCACCCTGGCGGCGGGAGTGCTCGCGCACCATCTCACCGGGATCGGGACTGGAAGCGATCGTGTCCGCCAGCCGCGTCGCGGGCGAGCGATCCCGCTGCCAGAATGGTAGGCGCAGGCGTCCGGAAAGCAGCGCGCGGACGAGCAGGAACAGGACGGTGAGGATCAATCCGTCGCGGAGCATCGTGCGCACCGTCCAACCCACGGGGTCGGGCTGGCCGAGACGGTGCAGGAACAGCTCGACGGCGATCGCGACAGTCGCGATCACGGCGAGTTTGATGCGCCAGCGGCCGTGGCCGGGTGGCGGACGGTACTGGTGGGAGGGACCCCACGAACCATTCTGAGACGTGCTTGACATCAGACTGACATCATACTATAGTCATGGATATGAGATCAATGATTGCTGTGACGAGCGAGGGAGAGCGGCCGTGAGCGGACGCGGGGACACACCTCCAGGTCGGGAGGCGCGGGGAGCTATACGTGCCATCGACCAGGAAATCGGACGCCTGGACAAACGGCTCTCCGGATACGAGCAGCTGGTGGCCGAGCGCGAGCGACTGCTACGAGCACGCGCCGCGCTGACCGGCGAGCCCAGCGAGAAAGCAGCACGTGTCAAGCGCGTGTCTCAGGACGAGATCGCGGCATTCATCGAAGTGCACCCGGGATCGCTGCCCGCACAGATAGCGCAGGGATTGGGCGTGCCGGTGACGAACGTCTCCGCGCACCTGTACCGCGCCAAAGGCGAGCGGTTCGAGCGCAGAAACGACGGTTGGCATGTATCCTCGCCCGGGGGGTCTCGTGCGAGTTAGGAGGCCACGAAATGAGCACTTCGAGTGCAAGCAGTTCCACGTCGCAGACAGCGGATGCGCGAGCGGCGAGCCGGACCGGGATGAGCCGATATCTGATTGGGGTGAAAGAGATCAGCCCCGGCTGGGTCGGGCTCTACGCGATCACGTTCGCGATCCAATTGTTGTGCGCCGCGATACGCGGCGTGATCGCCTATCCGGTGCTGTGGGTGATCTTCAAGATTCTCGGCCAACCCACCGGGATGGTGCACACGCTCGCGTGGATCGTCGGGTACGGCCCGCTGATCCTCTCCGGCGCGACACTTATCCTCCCGTTGGGAGGCTGGCTGTGGCAGCAGCAGTCCGGCGGCAGGGCGCCATCAGAGCGGGAGCGGCTGATATACGACGACGCGCTCGACCGCCTCGCGCAAGCCAATCCGGGGTTGCGCGCGCCGCAACGCTGGTTCGTACTGGACGAGCCCATACTGAACGCGGCGGTGTACGCGAACACACTGATGTTGACACGCGGACTGATCGAAAGCGGCTACCTCGAACCGACGCTCGCACACGAGCTGGGACATCTCAACTCGAGCGACGGGCGCCTCACAGCCGCGCTGCACCGCCTCACCGTCCCGCCACGCGGGCGCCTGCGGTTCCCGCTGAAGACCCTCGGACTGATCTTCAGCGGCGGCATGGGAGTGTGGGTCATGCGGGTGCCGTGGGCGGCGTACTGGCGCGCACGCGAGTACCAAGCCGACGCCTACGCGGCAACACTCGGACAGGGACAGGCACTCGCCTCCTTCCTGGACACGAACGCCCTGGAAAACGACCTCCCCGTCCCGTTCATGTGGCTCACACAGACCAGCCACCCCTACACCGAGCACCGCATCGACAAACTGCACCAGCTCGAATAACAGTACGGCTCGGGTCCCGCTTTATGGGTGACCCACAGCCCGCGTCTACGAACACACCAACCGGCGCCGGTCACCACACCCGCCGGCGTATCGCGCTGCGGACGCCGTTGCACGGACCGTTGTCGGTGCGAGTGTGCGCGCGTGTAGCTCCGGGGTCAGAACCTGTCAAGGCCGCCCCTGCGGGGCCGCCTTCGGCGGGGCCTGACGGCCCGGCCTTGACAGAACCTGACCCCTCCGCTGTAGGGCACTCACTTCGGCAGGGCGAGCCCTGCCGAAGTCAGGCTAACCACCACGATCAACACAGGAGCCCCTAATGAACACCCTCACGATGATCCCTGCCGGCCACGCCGGGCGCACGCGTAGAAGCGCCGCCCACCCGGCACGGCCCACCCGCGGCGCGCACGAACCCGCCCGCGGGTTCACGCCCCTGATCGACGCGAAGGCCGCCGGCGAACTGCTCGGCGTTCCCCACACCTGGCTGCTCGCACAGGCCCGCGCCGGGCGCATACCCCACCACCGCCTCGGGCACTACGTGCGCTTCAACGCGCACGACCTCGACCGCTGGCTCAAGGACACCAGGCGCGGCCCGTCGGCGGGGTCGAGCATCGGGCGAGGCTGACCGCATGAGCAGAGAACGCAAGGAAAAGCGCGCTTACGGCTCCGGCTCGATCGTCGAGGAACGCGGCTCCTGGTACGGGAAGTGGCGAGTCGGCGACCGGCAGGTCAAGCGCAGGCTCGGCCCCGTCAGGCCCGTCGGCTCAAGCGAGGGCCTCACCCGCAAGCAGGCCGAGGCGGCGCTGCGCCGGAAGATGAGCGAGGTCAAGATCCTCGCACCCGAGGAACGGATCGACTTCGGACAGGCCGCCGAGCGCTACGTCCACCACGTCGAGCATGTCCTGAAACGCAAGGGGTCCACCGTGCAGGACTACCGCATCATGGTCCGCCGCCACCTCGCGCCCCACTTCCACACGAGCGCGATCGACAGGATCAAGCCCGATGACATCGCCTCCTACATCGCCGCGAAGTCGAGCGCCGGACTCGCCGTCAAGACGATCACCAACCACCTCAACTTCGCCCACGGCGTATTCCAGTTCGCGATCAAGCGCGGATGGGCAACCTCAAACCCCGTCGCCGCGACAGACCGCCCCCGCGCCGCCCAGGCCGACCCCGACATCCGCTTCCTCAACCCCGAGGAGCTGGAGGCCCTGCTGCGAGCCGTACCCACCCGGGACGTTCTCGGTCCCACCGATCACGCCCTCTATATGCTCGCCGCGATGACCGGCCTGCGCCAAGGCGAGCTCGTCGCGCTGCGCTGGCGCGACATCGACTGGACGGCCGGCGTCGTACGCGTGCGACGCAACTACACCCGCGGCGAGTGGGGAACCCCAAAGTCGCGGCGCTCAAGCCGCGCGGTACCAATGGCCGACCGCGCCGCCGCAGAACTCGAGCGCCACTTCCAACGCTCCGCCTACCAAGCAGACGACAACCTCGTCTTCTGCCACCCCCACACCGGCAACCCCTACGACGCCTCCAAGCTGCGCGAACGCTTCTACGACACGATGAAGACCGCCGGCATGCAGCAGCGCTGCGGCCGCGAGGGCGGCATCACATTCCACTCCCTGCGCCACACCTTCGGCACCCGCATGGCAGCCGTCGGCGTCCCCATGCGCACCCTGCAAGAGTGGATGGGCCACCGCGACTTCACGACCACCCTCGTCTACGCCGACTTCGCCCCCGACCCAGCCGGAGGCGCCGCCTTCGCCGAGCGCGCCTTCGGACGGCCACAAACGCCAGCAGAGGACGACGCGACCTCGGGGCCGAGCCCGAGCAAAGTATCACCCCCCGTTTCGCTTGAAACGTAGCACAAATGGGCGACCAATCGTGTAACATATCCAGCGTTATGCCTAGACCTGCGACAGCCCGACACCTGCTCTACGACTACCTCGACGCACTCGACGAGCACGCCCCCGGACCGGCGAGCACCGCGTTCGATCTGACACTCGACGGACCGGAGCTGACGCGCTTCGCACGCGCGCACGGGCAGCACCCGCCCGACGCGGAAAGCCTGCTACGACGGATGGTCGCCGCGGGACAGGCCCACCGGCTGCAGGCAGGCCGCTACCTCGTCAACCGGCCGGGCCTGCTCAGCCCCCGACCCCGCCTCGACGACCTCGAGCCCGTCGCCGAGCTCGTGCTCAGACGACTCGACCACAACTACTACCTCTCATGGCACACCGGCCTATGGCACCACGGCCTGATCGAGCAGCAATCCCGCACCGTGCTGTGCGCCGTCACGGCCCGCAAGCGCCCGGTGCGACTCGGAGCCCAGACCGTCAGGTTCGTGACGATCGCCGAGCGCAAGTTCTTCGGCTACTCGCAAAGCGACGCCTACCAGACCCGGGTGTGGGTCGCCGACCTGGAGAAAGCGCTGCTCGACTCACTCGACGCACCCGCCCTCGCCGGACCGATGCCGGTCGTGATCGCGGCCCTCGACCAAGCCGCCCGCCAGGGCACGCTCGACCCGCAACGGCTCGTGGCCTACGCCATCAGGATGGGCGGCCCCGTGCTCAACCGCCGCCTGGGGTACTTCATGGACAAGCTGAACATCCCGGGCGCCGCAGAGCTGCAACCCCACCTGGGACGCAAGTCCGCCGTACCACTGCAACCGGGACGGACGCCACGGCCAGGTACGAAGGTCGATCCCCGCTGGCGGGTCTACGACGACGAGGCGCTCGTCAGCGCCGCCAGAGAACTGAAGTGAGCGTCACCAGCGAGCCGCTCCTGCAGCGAGCCGAAGAGCGCACCGGACTGGCGCGCAACCAGCTGCTGCTGATGGTCGCCAAGAGCGCCGCAGTACGCCACATCGCCCAAGGACCGCACAGCGAGCACTTCGTGCTCAAGGGCGGAACACTGCTCACACACGTCTACAACAGCCCCCGCCAGTCGATCCAAGACGCCGACTACCTGCACCGCCAAGCAGAAACCGTGACCGCCCCCGAACTGGAGCAAGCACTGCTCGGTGACCCACACGGCATCGCGTTCGAACCCGCCTTCTCCTACCAAGCCGACCGGGAGCAGTTTCGCGGCACCGTCGAGTTCACGTTCGAGGACATCGTGATCCGCCGCAGCAGACCGCTGAAGGTCAGCGTCTCGGTACGCCCCGGCGAGTGGCTTGACCCACCCCACTCGCCGCTGGACTACCACGACCCCCTTCTCGCCCAAGACGGCGCCTTCAAGGTCCGGGGCCTCAGCCTCAACGAGCTGGCCGCCGAGAAGCTCCTCGGATGGTGCTCGAAGGACCTCCCAAAGCACCTCGTGGACCTCGCCTACATCGCCCGCGAGCACCCCACCGAGATCGACCACGAACTCGTTGCTCGCCTCGTCACACAGAAGTTCGCCCACGAGGGCGGCCGAGGCCGCTACCGCGCCCTCGGCGTCAGCAACGTCGCCCAGCTCCCCGACCGCTTCACCGACCGCCGGCGACTCAGCGACGTTCTGCACCGCCAAGGCCTCGACGACCTGTTCTTCGCGCTCACCGAGCAACAACGACCCGAGGACCAGACACTGACCAGCACCGTCAACATCGAACGACTCGCCCTCGGCTTCTGGGAGAGCACGCTCATACTCCTGCGGCGCACCGCATAGTTGCGGTGCTGGACCGGGGGCCGTCCCGGTATTCGGGCGTGTGGGAACCTGCCGGACGGAGCGCGGGCCAGGCGCGCTCGTGCACCATCGCGACCCGGCGCAAGACCAAGCGCGTCGGGCCACGATGGCACGCCGCGACCTCCCTGCGAAGACGCTACAGTGAGTGGGTCCGCTCTTCCTGCAAGGGGCTCTGCGGATGTCGTAAGCAGTACCTCGACTGCCCACACGGGGCGCGCGAGGGAAATCTAGACAAGCCCATTTCTTCCAAAGGAGAAGGCGATGGCAAGAAAGAGGTCTATCGACCATCTGATCCGTGACACACCTAACGGTGTAGTGGTGGATCTCAAGCGGCTGTTCGTATATCCGGACGGCCACATACATCTGACGTTCAAGGACGACACCAACTGGCCCGCCAACGACGCATACGAGGCGATACAGATGATCAGCGGTGACCTGCTGCGCCATATGCAGAAAAAGGCGACCGCCAAAGCCCGTAAGAAGCCGCGGGAACACGATTGATGCAGTTCGCTAGCGCCTCGCCACGGTTCCGCCGGGCGGGGCGCTAATTTTGTATTTAGAGCCGCGATGGCTCAGGCAAGCCGGAGCCACGGGCCACCACTTGCCGCGTTCTTCCAGGGCCACGGGTGGCGGGTACAGGAGGGCGAGCCTGCAGTGACGTCACGAGAGTCACCCCGACGAGTCTAGATCTAGACCCCGGAAGCTCTCCAACGGCGACCGGGGTTTCGTCGTTCTGAGGCCATACGCCGACACGCACCAGAGCACGACGCTGACGGCCGCTGAGAGCACTGGACGCCACGTAGCGGTTCCTCACCAATCCAGTTGCGTACCAATTTGCGTACCAATTTGAGCAAAACCAGCCGAATCTGACCGAACTGATTTGGCTCTAGAAAGCCATATTTATCTGAGCTGACCCCCGTCAATACAACTCATAACCCGAAGGTCGCGGGTTCGAATCCCGCCCCCGCTATGCGAAGAAGCCCCGCAAAGGAGGCTGTTGCGCAAAGGTCGTCGTGAGGCGGCCTTTGTCGTTTGGTGGGGATCGGGACGAGTCGTGTCGAGAGCGGTACTCCCGATCAGTGCCGGAAACGTGCCGGCTCAGGCGGCTGAGGGGCCGATCCCGGTGCGATAGAGCTTGAGGAGGTTGTGAGTGGCTGCGATCAGGCGCCATTCGGCGCGGCAGGCGGCTAACCCGCGTCGGTGGAACCTGGTGATCCCTCGGTTGAACTTGGTGTTGGCGAACACGGGCTCGATCATTTGTTGTCGGCGCCGGTAGAGCGCCTTCCCGTCTGGGGTATCGAGCAGCCTGTCGATCCGTTCGGCCTCGGGTCCCTGCTTCGGTGACAGCTTCCGCGGTTTCGTTCGATGGGAGGCGCTTGTCGGGACGATCACGTTGATGGCGTCCTGTCCGAGCGCGGCGATCTGCGGTGAGTTCCAGTAGCCGCCGTCCGCGAGCACCGTCCCAACCGCCCGATCAACACCCGCGGCCACAACGGTCGTGAGCGCTTGTCGGATCATCGGTTCCAGTTGCCCACCATCGCTTGAGTCCTGAGTGATGTCGGCAGCAACGATGATCTGGCCGGTCGTCGCGACAGCCTGGGCGTTATAGCCCTGGACGGGGGCTCGTCCTCTGCGGGCGATCAGCCGCGAGTCCGGATCGGTCGTATTGATCGACGCCGACTCAAGCGCCGCCGGGTCGGGCGGGAACGGCTTGCGTCCGCCGAGCTTGCGGCCATGTTCCGCCTCCCACTCAGCACGACGTCGCAAGTGCTCTTGGTGGGCCTGCTCAGCACGAGCCTGCTCGGCCTCGAGCTCCTCGCGGCAACGACGCAACCGAGCAAGCCTGGAGCGACGGTCGCTCAGCTCGGCCGGCATCTCGTCACCGCGGGCCTCACCGAACTGCTCGTCTTCGCGTGCGTCCGTTTCGGCAGCCTCACCAAGGATCCGGTCGACCTCTTCCCGGATAGACGCGTGCGTCCGCGTCGACGCCCACGCCGCATTCGCCGCGATCGCGGTGCCATCCACCGCCAGCAGCCCAACCGACACCAAGCCAGCCCGCCCACACAACTCGAGCACCTGCGTAAAGATCTGCGCAAGCGCCGTCTGATGACGCGCGCGGAACCGCGCGATCGTGGTGTGATCCGGCGCTCGATTAGCGCAAATCACCCTGCTCGGAACGTCCTCCCGACAACGCCGCTCGATCGCCCTGGAGGACCGCTCGCCCACGGCATAGCTATAGAGCAACAACGCGACCATCATCGCCGGATCGTGCGCCGCGCGACCGTGCCCGTCAGCCCGATAAGCACCATAGAACCCGGCGAGATCAAGCGTCTCGACGGCGTCCAACACGAACCACGCGACATGGCCCTCATCCAGCCAGTCCCGCAAGCTGGGCGGCAACAACAGCTCCTGCTCCCGATCACACAACAAGAAGTTCTGAGCCATACCCAAGAAGTCTTAACCCCGCCCCGGACGCAACAAACCCCGCTTACACGGGGTTTGCGCAACAGCCTCAAATGCGGGGTTTTTTCGTGGAGTAGGCACCTCGATCTCCTCAGGGTGCGTACCAATTTCGTACCAATTTGTTTGCAGGTCGTTTCGCGGGAATGCCGCGAAGTGCCGCTTCAGCGAGTTCTGGATGGGTGCAAGAAGGCGGACCGAGAGTGTCGAGTGGACCTCACGAGCGGCTGGTTGTCGGGTGTCGGACGGATCTGGCTGCCGTGAGGGCGTGCATTGGGATCGGCGTCGGACGGACGGGGAGTTACGGCGGCTGCGCCGCGGAGTCGCGCGCCGGTCGCTTACGCGAATCCCCCCCGGCGCGCTCAGTGGTGAGGTGCGGACTCGGCTGTGAGCCGCGGCTCGTTCACATGGCGCGAACTTGGGCGTTTTCGCGCCAATTGGGGCGTAAACCTTGACTTTTGCCCGTGTTTGCGCCTACGGTTGGGGGGTCCGTAAAACAGGTTGGCCCCGCGCAGTTGTAGCTGCCGGGGGCCGTGGCAGCAGGAGGTGTAGCTCCCGATGCAAGGTCAGGATATGCCCGATCCAGGGCGCGTGCTGGGTGAGACGCAGCAGTTCGTGTTGTGCTTCTTGCTCGCGATAAATGGTGGCTTGTGCTCGATGCACGAGCTGGCGGTCGCGATAGGCGATCACGTGGAGGCGGAGGTCGCGGTGGCGGGATTGCACGCGGAGGGTCTCGTGCATCGCCTCGACGGGTTCGTGTTCGCCACGCGCGCGGTTATGCGCGCACACGAGCTGGACGTGTTGGGAGGGCGTCCAAGCTTCTGAAGGTCACGTCAACAGGTGGCCCCGACACGGTTCGTGGCCGTGCCGGGGCCTACACGGAAAGAAAGCGAGTTCTTCCCATGCCAGATCAGGATAGGCAGACAGGAAAGGTAGGGGAGCCTGCGGGCTTCAACGATGGGCGGTTTGTGACGGTTCCTGCGGGGATCGTGGGCGCGTTGCGTGAGGGGGCGTTCGCGGCGATCGGTAAGGCGGGCGAAGCGATCAACGAGGCTGCGTTCGCGAAGGGGCGTGGGGAGAATGCGAAGTGGTTTCACGGCCCCATGACTGAGTTGGAAGAGTTGTTTGCGTTGCTGGATGTGCTCGGGTGGACGGAGACGGTTTCCCTGATCGGCGTCGAAGTCTTTTTGTGGGCTGACGGTCGTGCGCTGATGATGGCTTTGCAGCAGGCGCTGGGCTTCGCCGAAGCGGACGCCAGCGAGGCGGTACGAAGAGCCGCTGAGCAACCCGAGACGGCACGCTCGACTCCGCACAGCGCGGCTATCGAGCACGTCGAGTTGTTGCGGGAGTTCATCGCCTTGGCGCAGCCGCGTTTCGACGCGGCCGAGCGCGGGAGCGCCTGATGAGGCATGCGGGGAAGGGCTGCTCTGCAAGTGCTGGGCAGTCCTCCCGCCAATGCGCGGGTCCTGAGCGGACTGCGCGGCGTGCTGGTCGCGCCGGCAGTAAGAAGGAGTCTTGGCCGGCCAAGGGCGATCTTGGACGGGCTGTCCGCAAGCTGCGCGGCGAACGTAGGCTGACGATCGAAAGACTCGCGTTCGAGGCTGTTGCGCAAACCCCGTGTAAGCGGGGTTTGTTGCGTCCGGGGCGGGGTTAAGACTTCTTGGGTATGGCTCAGAACTTCTTGTTGTGTGATCGGGAGCAGGAGCTGTTGTTGCCGCCCAGCTTGCGGGACTGGCTGGATGAGGGCCATGTCGCGTGGTTCGTGTTGGACGCCGTCGAGACGCTTGATCTCGCCGGGTTCTATGGTGCTTATCGGGCTGACGGGCACGGTCGCGCGGCGCACGATCCGGCGATGATGGTCGCGTTGTTGCTCTATAGCTATGCCGTGGGCGAGCGGTCCTCCAGGGCGATCGAGCGGCGTTGTCGGGAGGACGTTCCGAGCAGGGTGATTTGCGCTAATCGAGCGCCGGATCACACCACGATCGCGCGGTTCCGCGCGCGTCATCAGACGGCGCTTGCGCAGATCTTTACGCAGGTGCTCGAGTTGTGTGGGCGGGCTGGCTTGGTGTCGGTTGGGCTGCTGGCGGTGGATGGCACCGCGATCGCGGCGAATGCGGCGTGGGCGTCGACGCGGACGCACGCGTCTATCCGGGAAGAGGTCGACCGGATCCTTGGTGAGGCTGCCGAAACGGACGCACGCGAAGACGAGCAGTTCGGTGAGGCCCGCGGTGACGAGATGCCGGCCGAGCTGAGCGACCGTCGCTCCAGGCTTGCTCGGTTGCGTCGTTGCCGCGAGGAGCTCGAGGCCGAGCAGGCTCGTGCTGAGCAGGCCCACCAAGAGCACTTGCGACGTCGTGCTGAGTGGGAGGCGGAACATGGCCGCAAGCTCGGCGGACGCAAGCCGTTCCCGCCCGACCCGGCGGCGCTTGAGTCGGCGTCGATCAATACGACCGATCCGAACTCGCGGCTGATCGCCCGCAGAGGACGAGCCCCCGTCCAGGGCTATAACGCCCAGGCTGTCGCGACGACCGGCCAGATCATCGTTGCTGCCGACATCACTCAGGACTCAAGCGATGGTGGGCAACTGGAACCGATGATCCGACAAGCGCTCACGACCGTTGTGGCCGCGGGTGTTGATCGGGCGGTTGGGACGGTGCTCGCGGACGGCGGCTACTGGAACTCACCGCAGATCGCCGCGCTCGGACAGGACGCCATCAACGTGATCGTCCCGACAAGCGCCTCCCATCGAACGAAACCGCGGAAGCTGTCACCGAAGCAGGGACCCGAGGCCGAACGGATCGACAGGCTGCTCGATACCCCAGACGGGAAGGCGCTCTACCGGCGCCGACAACAAATGATCGAGCCCGTGTTCGCCAACACCAAGTTCAACCGAGGGATCACCAGGTTCCACCGACGCGGGTTAGCCGCCTGCCGCGCCGAATGGCGCCTGATCGCAGCCACTCACAACCTCCTCAAGCTCTATCGCACCGGGATCGGCCCCTCAGCCGCCTGAGCCGGCACGTTTCCGGCACTGATCGGGAGTACCGCTCTCGACACGACTCGTCCCGATCCCCACCAAACGACAAAGGCCGCCTCACGACGACCTTTGCGCAACAGCCTCGTTCACAGCGGGTATCCATCCGACCTACCTTTCTTGCATCGAGCGGGGACAGCGCAACCCCTCATGGCAGACGCTTTGCTTCCTCGCCGGCGCGCTACAAATCCCGCTGTGGGATCTTGTGCGGCGCGTCGAAAGCGCCGCACGGGTACGGGAGGGCTTCGAGCGGGTACTGGCTGAAGAGAACGCCCGGCAAGATCCTCACCGGGATTCGGTCCTGAACGGTGCAGCCTGAGCGCGTGCGGAACGGGTTGGCGGCCCCACGCTGGGCACGTCGAGTCATGGAACGTCGATCCCGAGCTATATGAACAACGCCTCATCATGTTTATGTCCCGGATCATGGGTGCAGCGTGAGGCCACATCGTCATCTCCCGGGCGGGGTTCCCGTCCACGCCTCCTGAGCGGTCGCGCTTCCCACTCCCGCCACTCCGAGCGCATGGCAACATAGGCGTCAAAAAGCAGAGCAGACTATACGCACAGTAGTGCTGAGCACTCACCCGAACCTAAATTAATAGTCACCTGGGTTCGTGTGAAGTGTGCTCAGGCGCGCTGAGTTTCACATCTATTGTGCCGTGAAAAGGCGAGTGTTACGTTCGCGAGGATGCAGACGACGCATAAGATCGCGGGCACCTCGGCATCGGGTTACGCGACGTATTTGACCTCGGAGTCAGATCGTGGCGACTACTACATCCCTGCCAGCGAAGAAGACGAAGCGGGCAGTGACGGTGGCGCTGCCGGCGGGAGTCAAGGACGCTGGCACGGTTCCCCCGAACTGCTCACGAGGCTGGGGATCTCACCGAACGCACCGGTGCAGAAGGATCAGCTGTCTGCGTTGATGAAGGGTGTGTCGCCGGCGAATGGGCAGGAGTTGCGCCCGGCGGGCGCAAACGGGACACGGGTCGCGGGGATCGATCTGACGTTCAGCGCGCCAAAGAGCGTGTCGGCGTTGTGGGCCGTCAGTGGATCGGCTGAGCGCGAGCAGATCGAGCGCGCCCATACCGAGGCGGTTGCAAGCACGATCGAGCGTGTCGAGCGCGAGGTCGAGCTGGTCCGCGGTCGCACGGGCGGGGAGATCCGTCACGAGCGCGCCAAGAGCGTGCTGGCGGCCCAGTTCGTGCACACCTCCAGTCGGCTGACGCGCGATCAGGAGAAAGGCGGGGTGCCGGACCCGCAGCTGCATTCGCATGTGGTGGTGTTGGGCGCCGAACGTGGGGACGGGCGGTTCGCGGCGGTGGACTCCCGGCCGTTGTTTCGGGCGGCGCGTGCTAACGGTGCGTGGTATCGCGCGCAGCTCGCGCACAACCTGGCACGCCAGGGGTTGGAGGTCCAGGGTCAGACGGGTAGGGGTGGGCGCTATTTCGAGGTCAAGGGCGTCCCGGACAAGCTGACCGAGCAGTGGTCGGCGCGGGCGGTACAGATCGAGCGCGCGGCGGCGCAGTTCCGTGACCGTTACGGCCGCGACCCCAAAGCGGGGGAGCTGAAGGACTTGACCACGAGCACGCGGGGGACGAAGGGGATGGGCGCGCATGAGGTCAACGTGAACGAGGCGTGGCGCGCGGTCGGCTCCGAGCATGGGCTCACGCGCGACGAGGCCAAGGGGTTGTTCATGGGTGTCGATCGCGGGTTGGCACAAAGCGTCAGCGGCGGGCAGGGTCGGGATCTCGGTAGGGAGTTGATCGGGGCGTTGACGAGGGAGCGATCGACGGTGAGCGAGCGCGACTTGCACGCCCGTGCGTACGAGCTGTCGGCCGGGTGGGGTCCGCCTGAGCAGGCCGACAAGGTGGTCGCGCAGCTCGTGCAATCCGGAGAGCTGGTGTCGCTGCAGGGAGGAAAGTGGACGACGCGGGAGTTGCGCGAGCGCGAGCAGCAAACACTCGCACTCGCGAAGGAGCGCTCGGGGGAGCGCGCGGCACCCGTGAGCGAGCGGACACTTAAGGAAGCCCAGCGCAAGACCGGTCGTGCGATCGGCGCCTCGCTCACCGTGGAGCAGCGCGAGGCGCTGCAAACGATCACGGGTCCGAGCGGCGTGAGCGTGCTCGTCGGGCAGGCCGGGACGGGCAAGGGTGTCGTGCTCTCGGCCGCGACGAGCGCGTGGCAACACGAAGGCAATGAGGTGATCGGTACAGCCGTCGCGGGCGCCACCGCGGAGCGGCTGGGTGAGGAGACCGGAACGGATCGCGCGATGACGACCGACTCCCTGCTCGCCAAAGCAGAGCACGGGAGCATCTCGTTGAACAGCGAGACGGTCGTCGTGATGGACGAGGCCGGCATGGTCGACACCGAACGACTGGCGGGCCTGGTGGAGTTGACTGAGCGCTCGGACAGCAAGCTCGTGCTCGTCGGTGACCAGGCGCAGCTCT
This sequence comes from uncultured Solirubrobacterales bacterium, assembly GCA_963744245.1. Lineage (GTDB taxonomy): Bacteria > Actinomycetota > Thermoleophilia > Solirubrobacterales > Solirubrobacteraceae > Palsa-744. The sequence continues at coordinate 416,650 of CAVUST010000001.1, read as the reverse complement.
CGCCGATCGGCGCGGGTGGGATGTTCGGTGAGCTGCAGCACGAGGTTCCCACAGCGGAGCTGAAAGAGGTCCATCGCGCGGAGCGGGAGTGGGAACGCGAGGCGTGGGCGCAGATCCGCGGGGGCAACGCCCAACACGCGCTCGCGGCATATGAGCAGCACGAGCAGTTGCACATCGCGGAGACTCGTGAGCAGGCCGCCAAAGACATGGTCGAGGCGTGGAGCAGGGACCGCGAAGCTCATCCGGGGGACCGCACGGTGATGCTCTCAGACGCGTCGAATGCGGAGCTGGACAAGGTCAACCTCATGGCCCAGGAACACCGCGACGAGGCGAACGAGCTGGGAGCAGACCGCGTACCGATCCCTGACGGTCCCTACAGTCTCGCCGGCGGCGACGAGGTCATCTTCACCAAAGCGATGTTCGTCCCGGGCGATAAGCGCGTGGAGAACGGCACCCGCGGCCAGATCGTGAGCACGAACAGCGAGGAGAACTCTCTCACCGTCCAAACCGAAGGCGCACAATCACGCGAGGTGGACATCAACACGAGCGAGTTCGACGACATCCGCCTCGGATACGCCCAGCACGTCTACAAGGCCCAGGGACTCACGGTCGAGCGCTCACACGTCCTGATCGGTGGCTGGCAAACCGATCGCGAGCGCACCTACGTTGCACTCTCGCGCTCCAAGGAGCAGACCGACATCTACACCTCCCGCGATGACCTCGGCGAGCAGGGCATGAACCAAGGGGCGATCGAACGCCTCGGCGAAGCGATGTCAGAAAGCAACGCCCAACAGGCCAGCATCGCCACCCCCGCGCGGCAGAACGAGCCCACGACGGCGACGCCGGACAAGCACGATCGTCACCACGGGCCAGAGCCCGCAGAGCGCGACCGTGACTCCGTGGGGCCGAGCGCCTGGACTGAGCCCGCGGCCGAACAGGAACCCCAGGGAGAGTGGGTCGGGGTCGGCGCCGGCTCTCCCCACCCCGTCCCCGACCCCGCCCACCAAACACCCGGCAACCCCGAAACACCACCCACCGCCGAGTCCGAAGACCGGCAGTCCCAGGAGCGCGAGAGCGAAGCCGCCCAGATCATGCGCGAGACTCAAGAACAAGACCGAGACCGCGACCGTGATCTCGGGTATGGGATCGAATAGGGCGGCGTTCGCCGTCGAGAACTCCTTACATCGGCCGGAACGCAGACTATGGTATGTCGATCTACTCGAACGAGTGTCCAGAAGTGGACTGATCGCGCTGCGTCAGCATACTGGATCTGATTCAATCCTGCCGCCATTCGGACTAGCGATCAGAAAGAGGAGGGCCTCGTGGTGTTCGGGAGATGGTTCGGTCGGACTTGGTTGGAGGCTCAAGCGGGCGGGCGTTCCCGCCTCGGGACCGGCGTCCTTGTGCTGAGGGCCGTCTGCGTGCTGGTCGTGCTGCTGGCTGCGATCCTGGCCTTTGGAGCAGCGGGCGCGTCGGCTGAATCTCTTTGTACGGACACGTGGACGGGGCCGAGCGAAGGGAGCTGGACGACTGCGGAAGATTGGTCTACGGGTGCAGTGCCTACGTCAACCAGTGTCGCGTGCATCGGGTCGGGTAAGACGGTCACGGTCACCGAAGGGGCCAATCAGACTGGGGTCGCTCAGGGAGAAGGAACTATCGCGATCTCGGGCGGATCGCTGGAAGTTGCGAATGCTCTGGAAGCATCGAGCATCAAGGGCCTTTCGATGTCGGGTGGTGCTTTGACCGGCTCTGGCGCGGTTGATGTGACGGGCACGTTGGTGGGTCTCCAGGGAAAGTTGGAAGGCTCGGACGTGGTTGTCGAGTCCGGTGCGACCGGGACCATTACGAATGTTCTGAGGTTGTACGGAATGTTGACGAATGACGGTGCGTTTACGATCGGAGCGAGGGACGGGCTTGGTGGCGAAGAATCCGCCAGGTTTGTCAACAATGGCACGCTCACGATTGAAGGGAACGAAGAAGTAAACACCGGCATGTATCGTCTGAGCACTACTGGCTCGCCGCCCGCGCTGGTGAACAATGGGACGCTCAAGCGGACTAATGGCACAGGCAAAATCCCGGTGGTATGGTCGATCGCTAATGATGGGGCTGTAGAAGCGACTCAGGGCATTCTTGCTTTCGGCGGCGGTGGTGTGTCTGGAAGTGAACATGTCGGGTCGTGGTCGGCGGCCAGCGGTGCCACGATCCGACTGGAAAATTTGGGGTATGGGGCGGTGAGCTTCGCTCTTGGCTCTTCGGTGCCGGTGTCGGGTGCTTTTGTCGTCGGTTCGGAAGCGACGGTCAAAGCGGGTGTGATTGAAGGATCAAGCAGCACCATAACGGTTGAAGGCGGAGGTTCGCCGCTGGTGGAAGTTACGGGTAGCTCTCCGTCCACAATCGCGCACTTGAAGTTCATTGGGGGCGGAACGCTGTCTGATGCGGGTGAAGTCGATGTGACGGGCTCTTTTACGTGTCGTGGTGGAGCTGTCGCGGGCTCGGGTGTCTTCGTGGTCGAATCCGGTGCTACTGCCGTTCTGGAAAGCGACTTGGCCGTGGAGCAAAGGCTGGTCAACAAGGGTACGTTCACCGTCACTCCGGGGACTGGAATTGAAGGGTGGGAAACGGGTGAATTCATCAACGACGGGACGCTAACGGTCAATGGAGAAGAATTCCTACACACTGGGTTGTACCGCCGCGGTTTCACGGGCACGGTGCCGAAGCTGGTCAACTTGGGCACGCTGCAGAGAACCGAAGGGACAGGGAAAATCACGATTGAATGGGCTTCCGAAAACTACGACATAATTGACGAAGTGAGCGGGAAGTTTTACTTCACTGACCCGCTGATAGTCAGAGAATCGACTTCGCAATACGGCGGCGCGGAAAACCCGTCAGCTCCCGGCGAGTCTCATGCAAGCTGCGGCGACCCGGTTAGTTGCGCGACTGGCAACTTCTCCGAGACGCAGACTGACCTGTCGGTGGGTGGTCGTGGCGTCGGACTGGACCTCACGCGAACGTATAACGCGCAGGCAGCCGCAGAAGGGATCAAAGGTGCGTTTGGCTACGGTTGGACTAGTTCCTTTAGCGACCAGCTAGTGGTTAACAAAGAAACGAAAACGACCACCCTGCACCAGGTAAACGGCAGCACCGTGCCGTTTACCGAAGAAACCGGCGGTGCGTTCAAAGCGCCTGTGTGGACACAAGATACCCTGAGCGGCACGGAAGTCGGTGGCTACACGCTGACGCTGGCCAACCAGACCAAATACAAATTCGCTGGCGCCACCGGGCGCTTGGAAAGCGTGACCGATCGCGACGGCAACGCAACGACGCTCACCTATAACGGGTCGGGCCAGTTGACGACGATTACCGATCCTGTCAGCCGCACGATCAAACTGACCTACAACGGTGAAGGTCTGGTCGAAAGCGCCGAAGACCCGATGAAACACGTTGTGAAATACACGTACGAAAGCGGGAACCTCAAGAGCGTCACGCAGCCGGCGGAAGCGGGCTTGCGCTGGCAGTTCAAATATGAAGGCCCTCACGAGATGACTGAAATGCTCGACGGTCGTGAAGGTAAAACGGTCAACGAATACAACGGGTCACATCAGGTGGTCAAGCAGAAAGATCCCGCCGGACATACGCTGAAGTTTGAATACGAACCATTCCACACCAAGATCACCAACGAAAACACCAGCTCGGTCACAAACGAGTATTTCACGAGCAACGACGAGCCGGCCTCGATCACTCGCGGGTACGGGACCGCCAGCGAAACCACAGAATCCTTTACCTACAACGAAGGTGGCTACGTCACAAGCGTGACCGACGGCAATGGACACGTCACCAAATATGGCTACAACAGCACCAATGATCGCACGAGCATGGTCGATCCCAACAAAGACGAAACGAAATGGGAATACGACTCAACACACGACGTGATTTCGATGACCACGCCAAAGAGTGAGACGACCGCGATCAAACGCGAAGCTCACGGCAATCCCGAAACGATCGAACGGCCGGCACCGGAAAGCAAAACACAGGTCACTAAATATAAATACAAGACCACAGGCGAACTCGAAAGCGTGGAAAACCCGCTCAAAAATGTGTGGAAATACGAATACGACGCCAAAGGCGACCGCACCGCCGAAATCGACCCCGCTACCGACAAGCGCACTTGGGAATACAACGAAGACTCGCAGGAGACCGCGACGGTCAGCCCGCGCGGCAACGTCAAAGAAGGCAAACCCACAGAATTCACGACCAAAATCGAACGCGATACGCAGGGCCGGCCGCTGACGATCACCGACCCGCTAAAACACACCACGAAATATAAATATGATGGTGACGGCGACGTCGAACAGGTGACCGATGGCAACAGCCATACAACAAAGTACACCTACAACGGCGATAACCAGCCGACCAAGGTCGAAGCGCCAAACAAAGCCGTCACCGAAACGGAATACGACGGCGCCGGACAGGTCATCAAGCAGATCGACGGCAACAAACACGCGACGGAATACAAGCACAACGCCGTCGAGGAGGTTACCGAAGTCATTGACCCGCTCAAACACAAAACGCTCAAGGAATACGACGCTGCTGGGAACCTCAAGAAACTCGAAGACCCCGCGAAACGCACCACCACATACAAATATGACCCCGCGAACCGGCTAGAAGAAGTCAGCTACTCAAGCGGCAACCCGGCGACCGTCACCTACGAATACGACAAAGATGGCGACCGCACCAAGATGACGGACGGGACCGGCACGACCAAATATACCTATGACCAGTTGGACCGACTGACCGAATCAGAAAACGGTCACAAAGAAGTCGTCAAATATGAATACGACCTCGCCAACGAGCAGACCATGATCACGTATCCCAACGAAAAAGCGATCACCCACGCGTTCGACAAAGCCGGGCGACTCGAAAAGATCACGGACTGGAACAAAAAGGAAACCAAATTCACCTATAGCGCCGACTCCGAGCTGACCGCTACGTCGCTCCCAACCGAAGTCAAAGACGAAGACAAATATACGTACAACGACGCGGACCAGATGACCGAAGTTAAAATGGAGAAAAGCACGGAAGTGCTGGCCTCGCTCGTCTATACCCGCGACAGCGACGGTCAGGTTAAAAAGATCACCTCCAAAGGTCTGCCTGGTGCAGAAGTCACGGAAAACACCTACGACGAAAACAACCGCCTCACGAAATACGGGACCACCGAATACAAATACGACTCCGCCAACAACCCGACGAAGGAGGCGTCGGTTGAAAACAAATATAACGAAGGGAGCGAGCTCGAAAAAGGCGGCACCACAAGCTACTCCTATGACGAACTCGACGAGCGCACGAAACAGACGCCTGAAAAAGGCCCCGCGACGACATATGGCTACGACCAGGCCGGCGATCTGACCTCGGTCGAACGGCCCGAAGGGGAAAGCAAACCCAAGATCGAAGACAGCTACGCCTACAACGGCGAAGGACTGCGCGTGTCGCAGACAATCAACGGGACGACCGGCTACTTTGCTTGGGACGTGACCGAAGGCACTCCACTGAGTCTCAGCGACGGCACCAACAGCTACATCTACGGTCCCGACGGCGCGCCGGTCGAGCAGATTAACAGCGCCGGAACGCCGACCTATCTGCATCACGATCAGCAAGGCTCAACACGGCTCCTTACTGGATCGACGGGAACCGTCACTGGGAAATGCACCTACGGGGCCTACGGAACCCCCACCTGCGAAGGAACCACGACCACACCGCTCGGGTACGACGGCCAATACACCAGTGGCGACACTGGGCTCATCTATATGCGAGCACGCGTCTACGATCCTGCTACCGCGCAGTTCCTGAGCGTAGATCCGATCGCCCCAATTTCCTTGGCACCGTACAACTACGCCTATGACAGCCCGGTCAACGCGGTTGACCCAACCGGGCTGCTCTCCTGGGAAGACGTTAGCGAAGCTGCCGCCGGTGCTTTGGATACCCTTACGTTCGGCGGTAGCACTCAGCTGGCTGGCAAAATATTCGACTTCAATGCAGCCTGTGCCAATTTTGGCACTGCCGGTGAAATCGGCGGGGTGGTCGGAGTCGGCCTCGGTCTTTTCGACGGAGAGACAGAGGCCGAGCTTGCCTTCACAGCCGAGCAGGATGCGGTTATCCAACTCGCGAAGGACGCCAAGCGCAGTGGCGGACTAACTCAAGGAGACGCGGGAACTCTTCGGGAATGGGCGAAGGAGTATGGTCTGCCATCGCGTGGCCCCGAGATCCATCCTAACCGGCCCGGATGGGCAGGAGAAAACCCACACATACATATTGGACCTGTAAATCATATCCCGGTGGTACCGTGATGACGCGCCTAATGTATGACTTTATTGAGGAGCCTGCAGCTGACCTTCTTAGGTCTCTCCTGATCGAGGCAAGCGAGTTCGCTACGACCTGCGGCTTTGTTGTACAGACAGATTTTCCTACTAATCAACGAGCCACATGTCTAGCGACAGAGCTACATTCGTATCTAAAGGCTACAGAAGAGGTGACCTCATGGCCTGGAACTCAGCTATATGGTAAGAAGAAAGCCATCCATTATGAGTATACCTTTTCACAACATGTAGCCGGTTTGCTCTCGGAAGCTGCCGATGGATTGTACGACTGGGTTGGTCCTGACCTACCCGAGGATCTTCACCTACTTCGTCAGGATAGTTCTGTCTTCTTGGGGAGCGTGGCTCACGAGCGCGACGCCTGGCTCGAGGCGGAGCGGGACGAGTTCGTGCGACTAGCCCGGAGCGTTTCTGGTCTGGATCAGATAGTAAAGGTGAGAAACGGCGGATAGCGCGGTGACTGAGCGACCAAACTGTGCTACTGTGTTAAAGAAGGAAGTTTAAACTAAATGACGACACAGAGGATGACGCTGGCAGACCTGGATGAGGTGACTCTTACGGCCAGTCAAGGTTTTCGCGCAATGGCGAAGTTCTTGCAGGTGTATTCCATGCAAACAAACGGCATGGGACAGGTGGGGCCGCTGGTCGGAGATGTCGAAATCGAGAGCGATGGGAGTTCGACCGACCCAGCGGCTCTTGGCGACTGGCAGGAGTGTGTCAGGGCAGTGCTGGCGGAGGACGGATAGAGTGTCGCGCTCTGCTCGGTATGGTCTACGCCGCAAGGCGCGGAGCATCAAGCGTCTGCGTTTCCGCGACCGCCACCCAGGGCTGTGTCCGATGCCAGGGCGTGAGCCGTAGCAGCCCCCAGTGTGTCCCGCGCAGCAGCAGTCCATGCTCGGGCGGTAGTCGTGCGATGTCGCCGGGCGGCAGGGTGCGCTGTCGCCCGGTTTGGTAGGTGACGCTCTCGGTCTCGGTGGGTGGGGTGCGGTGTTCGAGGAAGTGGTTGTGGGTCTCGGTGCGGGCGAGGGTGTGGGAGATGAGGTTTCGGTCGTATTCGCCGAGTGCGAGGGAGATCGCCTCGAGGGTGTGGGGGTCTGCTATGCCGGTGAGGATGAGCTTGGTTTGGAAGAGCGAGAGGAAGCCGTCTGCTGCGGCGTCGCCCCAGCGGGTGCGTGCTTGGGAGAGGTCTTGGAGGCAGACGAGGACGTGGAGGTGTTGCCCGCCGCCTTCGGAGACGAGCGCGGGGAGGTCGTGGATGGGAGCGATGTTCGCGACCTCATCGAGGCAGAAGAACACGGGCGGCTCGCTGGCGTGCTGGGCGGTGGCGGCGCGGGCGTAGGTGGCGTGCCGGATCTGCTCCAGGAGCCCGACGACGAGTGGCGCGCAGAGCGCCTGACGGTGCGCGGGCGCGGTGATGTAGATCGTGTCGGTGGAGTCCACGAACCGGTCGGGGTCGAAGTTTGGGGTGGCGGCGGCGCTCCGGGTCGCGTCGGCGTTGTAGGCGGCGAGTACGCCGGCGGTCGCGCTGAAGATCGAGGAGCGCTCGCGTTCGTCGGTCTTGGCTATTCCGACGAGGACGTCGTTGGCGACCTGAGCGTCGTGGTCCTCCAGAACGAGACCGGGAGCACCGAGGTCGGCGCGCAGCACCCAGCGCAACACGTCGGCGACGGGTCGCCCGGACAGGTTCGCTGCGTAGAGCAGGGGTGCGAGTAGCGCGGTGGAGCGCTCGCGCCAGTGGTGCTCGTTGGTGGTGCCCTTCCCGGCCGATGTCGTGGCCGCCATCGCACGCGCGGTCAACAGTGCGTTGTCCCAGCTGGAGGCGGCGGTGACGGGTGACCATGACAGGCGTCGGATACCGGACGGGAAGGCTGATGGCTCGCCGGAGGGGTCGAACACCCATACCTGTCCTACGCGCGAGCGTGCGCGCCAGGTCGCGTCGAGCACGTCGCGCTTGGTCGCGGTCGAGACGACCGGTCCGGGCGCGGCGAGCAGGGCGGGTATGACGATCGTGCTGGTCTTGCCGGAGCGTGGGGGGCCGAGGATCATCACTGCGTGCTCGGGGTCCGCCGTGACCCACCGTCCGCCCGGGTAGAACCCGAGGAACGCGCCGCCTCCCTGTCGGCGGGAGTGCTCGCGCGCCATCTCGCCGGGATCGGGGCTGGCGGCGATCGTGTCTGCCAAGCGCGTCGCGGGGGAACGGTCCAGACGGCGGAAGGGTAGGCACAGGCGCCCAGAGCAAAATGCGCGGACGAGCAGGAACAGCCCGGTGAGGATCAGACCGTCGCGGATCATCGTGCGTACCGTCCAACCGAACGGGTCGGGTCGGCCGAGACGGTGCAGGAACAGCTCTATGGCGATCGCGATGGTCGCGATCACGGCGAGTTTGACGCGCCGGCGGCCGTTGCCTGGTGGCTGGCGGTACTGGTGGGAGGGACCCCACGACCTATTCTGAGGTGTGCTTGACATCAGACTGACATCATACTATAATCATGAGCATGAGATCAGTGATTGCCAAAGCGGGTAGGGGGAAGTGGCTGTGAGTGGGCGCGGGGGGACACCTCCGGGTCGGGAGGCGCGAGGAGCGATACGCGCCATCGACCAGGAAATCGGACGCTTGGATAAACGGATCTCCGGATACGAGCGGTTGTTGACCGAGCGTGAGCGTCTGCTGAGGGCACGCGCCGCGCTGACCGGCGAGCCGAGCGGGACGGGGGCGCGTGTCAAGCGCGTGTCTCAGGATGAGATCGCGGCGTTCATCGAGGGGCATCCGGGGTCGCTGCCCGCGCAGATAGCGGCGGGGTTGGGGGTGCCGGTGACGAACGTCTCGGCGCACCTGTATCGCGCGAAGGGCGAGCGGTTTGAGCGCGGGAAGGACGGTTGGTATGTTGTCTCGCGTGGGGGGTCTCGTGCGAGTTAGGAGGCCACACAATGGGTACTTCAAGTGCAAGCAGTTCCACGCCGCAGGCAGCGGCAGCAGGGGTGCAAGCAGCGAGCCGGACGGGGACCAGCCGATATCTGATCGGGCTACAAGAGATCAGTCCAGGCTGGGTCGGGCTCTATGCGGTGACGTTCGCGATCCAATTGTTGTGTGCCGCGGTGCGCGGTGTGATCGCGTATCCGGTGCTGTGGGTGATGTTCAAGATCCTCGGCCAGCCGACAGGGATGGTGCACCCGCTCGCGTGGATCGTCGGGTACGGTCCGCTGGTCCTCTCCGGCGCGACGCTGATCCTTCCCTTGGGAGGCTGGTTGTGGCAGCAGCAGTCCGGCGGGAGAGCGCCGTCAGAGCGGGAGCGGTTGATCTACGACGATGCGCTGGAGCGTCTCGCCCAAGCCAATCCGGGGTTGCGCGCGCCGCAGCGCTGGTTCGTGCTCGACGAGCCCGTGCTGAACGCGGCCGTGTACGCGAACACGCTGATGCTGACACGCGGACTGATCGAAAGCGGCTACCTCGAACCGACGCTCGCACACGAGCTGGGACATCTCAACTCGAGCGACGGGCGCCTCACAGCCGCGCTGCACCGCCTCACCGTCCCGCCACGCGGGCGCCTGCGGTTCCCGCTGAAGACCCTCGGACTGATCTTCAGCGGCGGCATGGGAGTGTGGGTCATGCGGGTGCCGTGGGCGGCGTACTGGCGCGCACGCGAGTACCAAGCCGACGCCTACGCGGCAACACTCGGACAGGGACAGGCACTCGCCTCCTTCCTGGACACGAACGCCCTGGAAAACGACCTCCCCGTCCCGTTCATGTGGCTCACACAGACCAGCCACCCCTACACCGAGCACCGCATCGACAAACTGCACCAGCTCGAATAACAGTACGGCTCGGGTCCCGCTTTATGGGTGACCCACAGCCCGCGTCTACGAACACACCAACCGGCGCCGGTCACCACACCCGCCGGCGTATCGCGCTGCGGACGCCGTTGCACGGACCGTTGTCGGTGCGAGTGTGCGCGCGTGTAGCTCCGGGGTCAGAACCTGTCAAGGCCGCCCCTGCGGGGCCGCCTTCGGCGGGGCCTGACGGCCCGGCCTTGACAGAACCTGACCCCTCCGCTGTAGGGCACTCACTTCGGCAGGGCGAGCCCTGCCGAAGTCAGGCTAACCACCACGATCAACACAGGAGCCCCTAATGAACACCCTCACGATGATCCCTGCCGGCCACGCCGGGCGCACGCGTAGAAGCGCCGCCCACCCGGCACGGCCCACCCGCGGCGCGCACGAACCCGCCCGCGGGTTCACGCCCCTGATCGACGCGAAGGCCGCCGGCGAACTGCTCGGCGTTCCCCACACCTGGCTGCTCGCACAGGCCCGCGCCGGGCGCATACCCCACCACCGCCTCGGGCACTACGTGCGCTTCAACGCGCACGACCTCGACCGCTGGCTCAAGGACACCAGGCGCGGCCCGTCGGCGGGGTCGAGCATCGGGCGAGGCTGACCGCATGAGCAGAGAACGCAAGGAAAAGCGCGCTTACGGCTCCGGCTCGATCGTCGAGGAACGCGGCTCCTGGTACGGGAAGTGGCGAGTCGGCGACCGGCAGGTCAAGCGCAGGCTCGGCCCCGTCAGGCCCGTCGGCTCAAGCGAGGGCCTCACCCGCAAGCAGGCCGAGGCGGCGCTGCGCCGGAAGATGAGCGAGGTCAAGATCCTCGCACCCGAGGAACGGATCGACTTCGGACAGGCCGCCGAGCGCTACGTCCACCACGTCGAGCATGTCCTGAAACGCAAGGGGTCCACCGTGCAGGACTACCGCATCATGGTCCGCCGCCACCTCGCGCCCCACTTCCACACGAGCGCGATCGACAGGATCAAGCCCGATGACATCGCCTCCTACATCGCCGCGAAGTCGAGCGCCGGACTCGCCGTCAAGACGATCACCAACCACCTCAACTTCGCCCACGGCGTATTCCAGTTCGCGATCAAGCGCGGATGGGCAACCTCAAACCCCGTCGCCGCGACAGACCGCCCCCGCGCCGCCCAGGCCGACCCCGACATCCGCTTCCTCAACCCCGAGGAGCTGGAGGCCCTGCTGCGAGCCGTACCCACCCGGGACGTTCTCGGTCCCACCGATCACGCCCTCTATATGCTCGCCGCGATGACCGGCCTGCGCCAAGGCGAGCTCGTCGCGCTGCGCTGGCGCGACATCGACTGGACGGCCGGCGTCGTACGCGTGCGACGCAACTACACCCGCGGCGAGTGGGGAACCCCAAAGTCGCGGCGCTCAAGCCGCGCGGTACCAATGGCCGACCGCGCCGCCGCAGAACTCGAGCGCCACTTCCAACGCTCCGCCTACCAAGCAGACGACAACCTCGTCTTCTGCCACCCCCACACCGGCAACCCCTACGACGCCTCCAAGCTGCGCGAACGCTTCTACGACACGATGAAGACCGCCGGCATGCAGCAGCGCTGCGGCCGCGAGGGCGGCATCACATTCCACTCCCTGCGCCACACCTTCGGCACCCGCATGGCAGCCGTCGGCGTCCCCATGCGCACCCTGCAAGAGTGGATGGGCCACCGCGACTTCACGACCACCCTCGTCTACGCCGACTTCGCCCCCGACCCAGCCGGAGGCGCCGCCTTCGCCGAGCGCGCCTTCGGACGGCCACAAACGCCAGCAGAGGACGACGCGACCTCGGGGCCGAGCCCGAGCAAAGTATCACCCCCCGTTTCGCTTGAAACGTAGCACAAATGGGCGACCAATCATGTAACATATCCAGCGTTATGCCTAGACCGGCGACAGCGCGAGACCTGCTCTACGACTACCTCGACGCCCTCGACGAGCACGACCCCGGACAGGCGAGCACCGCGTTCGATCTAACACTCGACGGACCGGAGCTGACACGCTTCGCGCTCGCGCGCGGGCAGCACCCACCCGACACGGAAAGCCTGCTGCGACGAATGGTCGCCGCGGGACAGGCCCACCGGCTGCAGGCGGGCCGCTACCTCGTCAACCGGCCGGGCCTGCTCAGCCCCCGCCCCCGCCTCGATGACCTCGAGCCGGTCGCCGAGCTCGTGCTCAGACGACTCGACCACAACTACTACCTCTCATGGCACACCGGCCTGTGGCACCACGGCCTGATCGAGCAGCAATCCCGCACCGTGCTGTGCGCCGTGAAGATCCGCAAGCGCCCGGTACGACTCGGAGCCCAGACCGTGCGGTTCGTGACGATCGCCGAGCGCAAGTTCTTCGGCTACTCGCAAAGCGACGCCTACCAGACCCCGGTGTGGGTCGCCGACCTGGAGAAAGCGCTGCTCGACTCGCTCGACGCACCCGCCCTCGCCGGACCGATGCCGGTCGTGATCGCGGCTCTCGACCAAGCCGCCCGCCAAGGCACGCTCGATCCGCAACGGCTCGTGGCCTACGCCATCAGAATGGGCGGCCCAGTGCTCAACCGCCGCCTGGGGTACTTCATGGACAAGCTGAACATCCCGGGTGCCACAGAGCTGCAACCACACCTGGGGCGCAAGTCCGCCGTACCACTGCAACCGGGACGAGCACCACGGCCAGGCACGAAGGTCGATCCCCGCTGGCGGGTCTACGACGACGAGGCGCTCGTCAGCGCCGCCAGGGAACTGAAGTGAGCGTCACGACCCAGGAGCTCATCGAACTCGCGGAGGCTTCGCCTCGGCCAAGTGGTTACCGCTTGATCCGGCTGCGCAGTGCGAGGATCGTCAGCCCCACCAGAGCTGGGCCTGCTACCCGGACAACGATCTCGATCGCTTCACCGAGACTGTTCAGCTTCCCTTCGGGCGGACGCAACAGCGTCACGCTGCTCTGCGCTGCAAACAGCACCGCGTGTACGTAGCCTTCGGAGTGGTAAAAGCCCCATTTTGTTAACGCTCCCGACGCGATGAGGATGGTCGCGGCGAGTACGATCAGCGAGCGACTCGCGCGCAGGCCGTAGCCGGCCACTAGCCAATAGGTGCCAATGAGGCTCTTCTCCGCTGCAATACGTAGTTTCCCAGGTCCCCACAACATCGGGGCGTGGCGTCGCATCTCCATCTCTCCGTAGTACAGGTCACCTGCTCCGGCCTGGTCGTTGCTGTCTTCGCGCGCCTTGCGCAGCGCCCGGTAAAGCGCTGCGAGCTGCATAGGCTGCAGTATTGTCTCGTCCGTTGCGTCGGTCGCACTCTCCGGCGCTGCCTCGTCCCCGTCGTCTGCTCGTCCGAGGTGTACTCCCCGCCTGCGCTTGGCCTTGGTCCGCCACTGCTTCTCCTCCGCGATCATATCGCGGTCAATGCACCATGTATTTTCTTTAGAGCGCCTAACAGAATGAGTGTTGTAGGTGTTTGTGGCAGATGAGGGCGCAGCCGATGGTGAGGAAGGCTTCGTGGATGTCGGCTCGGCGGTCGTAGCGGCGATCGAGGCGCCGGTTGGAATGAAGCCATGAGATTGTGCGCTCGACTACCCAGCGTTCTTTGCCGAGGCCGGAGCCGTGGCCGGTGCCGCGTTTGGCGATCCGGGGTGTGATGCCGCGCTCTTTGAGCGCTTGACGGTGCTTTCGGCTGTCATAGGCACGGTCAGCGAGCAGCGTCTTGGGCCTGAACTTCCCGTAGCGGCCGGTCGGCGGGACGCGATCAACCAGCGCGATCAGCTCGGTGATGTCGTTGCGGTTCCCAGCGGTGAGCGTCACGGCCAGAGGGATGCCCTGACCATCGCAGATCACGTGGTGCTTGGAGCCCGCCCGGCGGCGGTCGACCGGTGAGGGGCCGGTCTTGGCGCCCCCCCTTTGGCCCGCACGTGTGAGCTGTCCACGGCCACCCTGGACCAGTCGAGTTGCTGGGCGTCTTGTAACTCATCCAGCAGTACCTGGTGCAGGCGTTCCCACACACCAGCTTCGTTCCAGTCGCGCAGTCGCCGCCAGCAAGTCATCCCCGATCCGCACCCCATCTCTTGCGGCAGATTCTCCCACGGGATGCCCGTTTTCAAGACAAACAGGACGCCCGTCAACGCCGCCCGGTCTGGCACACGCTTGCGACCCGGATACCGATACCGCCGCTGAACAGCAGGCAACAGCGGCTCGATCCGCTCCCACAAACCATCACTGACCAAAGGTTTCGCCATAGCCACCATCTACGACAGCAGCATCCCAAAACCTCTTTTTGTTAGGCGCTCTTAGGGCGGGCCCAGAAGCAGTTTGGCTCTATATTCATACTCTCAAGGCCGTGTGCACCATAGAAACGGCAGCGTTTGAGGTCCACGCCGGATAGGGTGAGCCCGGCGACCTGGGCGCCCTCAAGCGCTAGCAGCTGCGGCGGCTGGTCCGCTCTCCCCCCTATGAGGGCCGATGCGGTGCCCATGTCGGCCCGTTCGAGATTGACGGTGCCACCTGTCAGCGAGAGTCGAACACCGTTCCTGAACAGTGTCGCCTGGGCGAGCACTTCGGTGGTCGTTGCATCGATTGTGACACGGGCGCTGAACTCGGAGCTTTCAAGGCGCAGGCCGCCCTCGACGGTGACCGGCCCGAGTTGGCGGGCGCTCTCGAACTTCGCGCCCTCGATATCGAGATCCTGAGCAAAATATGCATGCTCCAGATCGAGGTAATCGGCAAATACCGCGGCCGGGAATTTTGCGGCGCGCTCGAAGCGAGCATTTGCGAAGCCAGCGTAGCCGCAGAACTTGGCATCGCGGAAGTTTGCTTCGCCGAGGAATTGGACGTTGTCGAAGTCTGCGTGATCGCGGAACGTCGTATGGCTAAAGCTTGCTGTCTGCTCGAACGTGGCACCGTCGAACAGTACTTCGCCCGGGAGATGGAGTTCGCTAAAGTCCGCGTCGGTCAGGAACACGGCCCCGTTGAAGCGAAGGGTCCCGGGCATGCTCTGCCGGACTCGGGTTGGCGGGTCAGCCGTGGCGGCGACCTCCACGTCTTCGAGCGCTTTGATCAGCGTCCTTAGAGCGCCTAACAGAATGAGTGTTGTAGGTGTTTGTGGCAGATGAGGGCGCAGCCGATGGTGAGGAAGGCTTCGTGGATGTCGGCTCGGCGGTCGTAGCGGCGATCGAGGCGCCGGTTGGAATGAAGCCATGAGATTGTGCGCTCGACTACCCAGCGTTCTTTGCCGAGGCCGGAGCCGTGGCCGGTGCCGCGTTTGGCGATCCGGGGTGTGATGCCGCGCTCTTTGAGCGCTTGACGGTGCTTTCGGCTGTCATAGGCACGGTCAGCGAGCAGCGTCTTGGGCCTGAACTTCCCGTAGCGGCCGGTCGGCGGGACGCGATCAACCAGCGCGATCAGCTCGGTGATGTCGTTGCGGTTCCCAGCGGTGAGCGTCACGGCCAGAGGGATGCCCTGACCATCGCAGATCACGTGGTGCTTGGAGCCCGCCCGGCGGCGGTCGACCGGTGAGGGGCCGGTCTTGGCGCCCCCCCTTTGGCCCGCACGTGTGAGCTGTCCACGGCCACCCTGGACCAGTCGAGTTGCTGGGCGTCTTGTAACTCATCCAGCAGTACCTGGTGCAGGCGTTCCCACACACCAGCTTCGTTCCAGTCGCGCAGTCGCCGCCAGCAAGTCATCCCCGATCCGCACCCCATCTCTTGCGGCAGATTCTCCCACGGGATGCCCGTTTTCAAGACAAACAGGACGCCCGTCAACGCCGCCCGGTCTGGCACACGCTTGCGACCCGGATACCGATACCGCCGCTGAACAGCAGGCAACAGCGGCTCGATCCGCTCCCACAAACCATCACTGACCAAAGGTTTCGCCATAGCCACCATCTACGACAGCAGCATCCCAAAACCTCTTTTTGTTAGGCGCTCTAAGTATGTCGCTGTCGATCCGTGTCCCGCGTGCGTCGAGCGCCGCGCCTGCTAGCCAGCGGTTGACCGCCTCACCCACTTCCACATCCGATGCATGTGCGACGCACAGGCTCGTGCCGAGTCGCGCTCCCGTGCAGCCTCCGACTTCGCACTCCTCATCGGGTTTGATGATGTCGTCGTCGACATCTTCGCCTGGCTGGTCGGCCCGTCCCGCTTCTCCCTCAGTGTCGCTCACCCGCCGGGCATAGTAGACGCTTTAGACAGAATAGGTCCGCTAATCTGGGGGTGTATCTATACATCGGGCCAAGACCAATCCGTCCGGCGCCCACTAGACACGACAACAGGGGGATACCCAATGGCCGTTTTGGCTCCCAGCGCTCCAACAGTCCAAGACGCACTTGCGCGTCTTGGCGAGTTGCTCGACCTCTCGAACATCAGGATGAAGCTCGCCGACCCAGACGAGAGCAAGGGCTACAACATGGATCACCTCGACCTGTTGGAGAGCGAGTATAGGAAGTTTCTCGCGCTGCACCTGGCCTATCCCGAGATGGACGTGGTGCCATGCAAGATCGTCGATGAGATGTGGCACCAGCACATTCTCGATACGGCTGCCTACCGAGAGGACTGCGAGGCGATCTTTGGCCAATTCCTAGACCACTTCCCGTACTTCGGCATGCGTGGTGAGGATGATGCAAGGGCCTTGGAGGATGCCTACGTCGAGACGATCGAGCGCTATCGCGACGCGTTCGGCGAGCCACCAGCCGATACCTGGATTACGGTCGAGGCGAGTTCGAGGTGCAAGCGCACAGCCTGTAAGCCGCAGAAGTGCAAATAGGTATGCCGTGATCTCCTGTCGGGTGGGGCCAGCGTCTGGGCTGTCGGCTTCGCCTGCTCGGACCCGATGCTGCAATCATAGCGCGAGCGAGTCTAATTGCAAAACTCTAGCGTAGGCGCTATAAATATGACATGCCCGACTTGGTCTCCGTCGCTTCCGCTGCCGATGTGTTGAGCGTGCATCCGTCGCGGGTGCGGGCGCTGATCGCCTCCGGCGCCCTGACGGCCGAGAAGGTGGGTGGTGTCTGGCTGGTCGATCGTGCGAGCGTCGCCGGCCGCGGTCGTGAGCATGTCGCGGCCGGCCGTCCGCTGTCGCCGGGCAATGCCTGGGGGTTGTTGCTGACTGCATCCGGCGAGGAGCTGCCACCGGAGGTCGGCTCCTCGGCGCGCTGGCGGGTTCGCCATGCGCTCGAGGTCTACGGTCTGAGTGCCCTGCGGCCGCGCCTCGTCCGACGCGCTGAGCCATATTCGTATTGGGCTTTGCCGGGAGAGTTGCGAGCGTTGCGGGATCGCGCCGAGCTTGTGCTCAGCGGTCCATCTGCGGCCGCTGCTTACGATCTCGGTCTTGCGGGCTCGGAGACCATCGACGCCTACATGCCCGCGCGCCTGCTCGTGCAACTGCAACGCGAGCACGCCCTGGAGCGTATGTCCGGCTCCGAGGTGAACGTCGTCCTGCGCGCGGTTGCAGATGATGTCTGGTCTCTGGACGGTCGGCGGTTCGCTCCCCTCGCGGCAGTCGCTGTCGATCTCTGCTCATACGCTGATCCGCGAGCGGCGCGCGTCGGTGCCGAGACGATCGCTGGTATCGATCGCGACATGAGGGCGGTGTGATGGCGCTACATGCCGAAGGTGAGGCGCCTGTCACGTCGATCCGCATCGAGCTGGTTGACCCCGATGCGATGGAGCTGTGGCGCGCCGTCGCAAAGGTCGCCACGGCTTTTGGCGAAGATCGTCGCTGGTGTCTGGTTGGGGGCCTTATGGTCGCTCTCTTTGCCATCGAGGCGCAGCAGACCCAGCGGGTGACGACGGACATCGACATTCTCGCGGACGCTCGAGCGCGTCCGAGCGGGACGACTTGGGCCACCGGACGCCTCAAAGCGCTCGGCGCAAGCCTCCGTGATCCGCAACAGCCAGAGTTGGAGCGCGGTTTTCGTTTCGACTTCAACGGCCAGATCGTCGATGTGCTCGCGCCCGACGGCCTCGGTCCCTCCGGTGCGACCACGACGGGCAAGCTCAAGACGATCCAGATCCCCGGAGGGACGCAAGCGCTCAACCGCACCGAGCTTGTCGAGATCGTGGTCAACGAGCTCGCCGTGACACTCCGGCGGCCAAAGCTCATCGCAGCTGTCCTGCTCAAGGCGCGCGCACTGCGCGTCCACTCACGCCCACAGGACCAGCGTCACGACCTCGTCACCCTCCTGAGCCTCCTCAACGATCCCCGCGCCGCGCGCGCCGAGATCACCAGCAAGGAGAGCGGATGGTTGCGGTCGATCTCAGACCGGCTCTCAATCGACGACCCAGCCCTCCGCGAGAGCTTCGAGGCAACTCGCCTTCGCGCAGCCCGCGCGGCCTATCGCGTGCTGACGGCGTGAGTAACACTCCCCCACCGTTGCAAACTGACCCTGCCGGTTCTTCACCAATCCAGTTGCGTACCAATTTGCGTACCAATTTGAGCAAAACCAGCCGAATCTGACCGAACTGATTTGGCTCTAGAAAGCCATATTTATCTGAGCTGACCCCCGTCGATACAACTCATAACCCGAAGGTCGCGGGTTCGAATCCCGCCCCCGCTACTTCAAGATTGCCCCGACCGTCCTTGTGGCGGTCGGTGTGTTTTAAGGGTGGCGGCGAGCTTGAGGGCGCGGTTGGGCTTGTCGTAGGTGGCGGTGATGTCGAAGGTTTCAAGGATCTCTGCGAGTTCGTCGACGGTCGCTGATCTCAGCGTCTCGCGTAGGTCGGGGACGGCGTTGAACGCGGTCTCGATCTCATGAGCCTGGAGGGTTTGGGCCTGTTGGCCTGCGGTGGCTCGGATGGTGTTCTCGATGGTTTTGCGGCGGGTACTCAGCTCGGTGATGCGTTCCTTGGCTAGGGCGACGACAGGATGGCAGGGGTCGTCGTGCTCCTCCATGCGCAGCGACTGTCGATGTAGGGCCTGGTCGATGTCCTTCAGCTCGCCTCGTAGACGCTTCAGCTCTTCGGTGGGCTGGTCGTATTGATCGCCGCTCGGGCGGTCGAGTTCGTCGCGGAGGTGTTTGAGCCGCTCGGGTCCGAATAGCCGGCGGTCCATGAACTCGAGTACAGCGTCGAGGACTATGTCCTCCTTGATCTGCAAGGCGCCGGGATGTCCGGCGACGCGGGCAGCGCGGTTCCCGCGGATGGCGTTGACACGGCAGCGGTAGTAGTTAGAGCCCTTCTGGTGGGTGCCCTCCATCCGTCGTCCGCACAGAGCACAGCGCACTCGGCCGCGCAGTCCATAGACGCGTCCGGCGCGTCTGGTGCTCCGAGTCGGGTAGGCAGCCGGTGCTTCCTTGGCGGCGTCTATGTTGTCCTGGGCGCGGTCGTCGACCTGGTCGAACAGCTCCTTCGGGACGATCGCGGGGTGGGTTGGCGTTGCGCTCCAGACCCATTGCTCACGCGGCCGGACGCGAGGTCGTCCAGGGCGCTTGTCGTGGCGACCCCAGACGTTGTAGCCGGTGTACTTCGGGTTGCGCAACATCGCCCACAGCTGCGAGCGGTTCCAGGACTTCTCGAGCGTCTCGTCCGCTGGGTTGGCGGAGGGCGGTGGATAGCGGGCGAGATCGCTGTTGAGCTTGTTGATGATCTCTCCGAGCCCAAGCCGGTGCACGCAGTAGTCCTCAAAGATCATGAGCACGACGGGGGCACGTACTGGATCGAGGATGAGACGGTGCTTGCGCTTGCCCTCCCGGGCCTTGGCCGGGTTGGGATGTCGATGCTCCTCAAGCAGGTAGCCGTACGGTGCTCGGCCACCGGTGTGCCAGCCCTGGCGGACGCTCTCCTCCATCCCACGACGGCTGCGCTCGATCAAATCGCGCAC
This sequence comes from uncultured Solirubrobacterales bacterium, assembly GCA_963744245.1. Taxonomy (GTDB): domain Bacteria; phylum Actinomycetota; class Thermoleophilia; order Solirubrobacterales; family Solirubrobacteraceae; genus Palsa-744. The sequence goes on along the minus strand of CAVUST010000001.1, from coordinate 396,650 downwards.
GTACCACTCCGCGACGCCCTGCTTGATCCGCCGTGTGAGGACCGAGGTCGCGCCGGTCGACATCGGCTCATCAGCAGCGAACAGCCCAATATCTCGCTTTTCGAGGTCACGCTCGATCCGTGTCGCATCTGCCGTCATCCGCGATAAACGGTCAATGCTCTCAACAATCACCGCGTAAAACGGCTCTCCATGATACGCAGCGGCGAGCAGCTCTGGCAGTCCGCCAGCGCAAGGGACCGCGACCCTGTCGCGCCACGCACTGCTGCCCCTCCCGCGATCCTCAAGAACCTTGCGCCCACTCTCGATATCCCAGTAACAGCAGACGATCTCACCGCCAGAAGCCGCCACGACCCGCTCACAGGCGGAGAGCTGGCGCGGAATCGACAGCGACGGATCCTGCGCATCATCGCTTGACACGCGCCCATAGAACGCGAAAGACTTCACGTTGCAACCCCCCTTGTTGGATTCGATGGAGGTCAGCTTGATCGAGGCGGAGCAGGGATGATGGCCGGGCCATGATCGATATTCCGCGGGTCTCGACTCACGCGGGCCTGAGATGCTGCTTCCGGATGTGGATTGCCTAGCGTTGCTGCTGACGACCGGTGTGGGTCCCACGTAGCCGCCGCTCTTTGGCGAGCATTTTGTTCTCCGCTTGCTGCACTATCCGCTGCGTCGCATGCTCGACGGCATTAATGCGATCCTGGATAAAGCTCAACTCGGCAGGAATCTCGACATACATCGTCAGCACTACGGCCACAACTCCAAACAGAACGCGTCGGAAACAACGATTCATATGGTTCACCTAGTGTCCACAACGTTTAATGACCCGTCCGCGGTTAGAAAGTCGCGAGGTTGTCGAGATTGTCCTTCTTGATCCCGTCAGCCTTCGTTTTGATGAACGTCTCACTGTCGTATTCGTAGATTTTGACTTCGGCACCTTTCTGCCACTTTTTATCGCCACCGAGCGTAGCTGTACAGTACGTGTAGTCTGATTCGAGTTTGGAAACGACCGTGCCACGTTTGATCTTCGTCGGACTCCCGGCGGTATCGCCGTTGTCCGCACGGACCTCGACTTCGTCGATATGCGTTTTGGCACTGTTGAAGCGCACCGCGGTGATCAGGTAGTCAGCCCATTTGATGGCCATGTGATCTTCCTCCTAAGTGATAGATCGGTTGGGTGGTCAGGCGATAGCCGCTATGGCGGCGATTCCGCCAATGGCTCCGCTGCCGGTGGCGGTAAGCCACTTACCGGCACCCATAGCCTTTAGCAGTAGCCCGATGAAAAAGGCTACGACTGTTGCGACCGCAGCACGGCCGAGCTCCTTAGGGAAATTGATGTTGTTCATGGGTATTATACCTTTGCTTGGATGTGATGTGATGTTGGAAGCTCTCACGATGAGAAGAAGCCTTTGATTTGTGCCCACAGACCTCGTTTCCTGTGTGTTGCTGCTTCGGCAGATGAGGAAGGCTCGATGTCCTGTTCGACAGGCACATCGTGTCGACCAGCCACTGCGTTGCGATCGCGCTTCGCGGCGAGTATTCTCTGCCGCTGCGTTAGCGGGGCTGCCCACCGCACCCTCCCCCGGGTGATGAAATAGTGCGCGTTGCACCCGCCTCCGCCGATCGATGGCGCGAGCGACACTGTCTCCCCGTCGAACGTCAGCGCCCATTGTGCCGGGTGCAGCGGCGTCACCACACGCTCACCACAGCCACAGCAACAAAGATGCGTCACCACCCGATACTCCAGTGATACATACACCACGCCTGCGTTGAGCTCCTCGGGTATAAACCTCACGAACTCGTGCGTTACGCGCCGACGTCGCTCGCTCATGCCCGTGCCGCGCTATCGAGTTGGTTCCGATCGATCGTATACGCGCAGAAGTGCTCCCCCTCCAGGTCGCGATAAAATCCACACAACTTCTTCCACCTGATCACCGCGAGGACCGCGTTTAGAGCATTTAGATCAGCCACCTGGATGTTCCCCTCATACAGCTCCTCTGGTGGCGGACTGCTCATGTCGACGTAGGTTCGCACGTGGTCACGCTTAGCCGGCGTGCTCGTCGTCACCGTTGCCATTCCGCCGAGAGATCCATCGTTCTCGTGCACCGCAAGACCAACATCGATAAACGGCACGCCAAACTCCTCCAGCTTCTCCACTACGAGACGCTTTACACCTCCGCCATCAGCGGCTAGAAAGACGAACTGCATGCCCCTCAGATCCTCTACCGTCCCCTCGTCGATGTCGTATGGATGCGGGATGATTCGCCGCTTCATCACCGAGTAGCGCCCCGTGAGGTAGTCGACCTTCTTCGGCTGCCCGTTCAGCTCCTCGACACTCGCTGCTCCCGGCGCGCGAAACGCATTGTGGTTGAGGAAATCATCCCCATCGAAGAGATGAATTTCATTCACGGGGGTCTTCGCCACCAGATCAAGGATGTAGGAGCCCGTTCCGCCAAGGCCCACAATTGCGACCTTCTCCAGCCGCAGCTTCTCGCCGATCGCCGTGATCTCCACCCGTGCCGACGCTGTGTCGGGATAGACAAACGGTGCGTCAGGGTCGTCGTCCTCGAGGACGACGGAGTGCCCCCTCACGGCTTCAACCGACGAATCGATCGCCTGCACCTGGGTAAGCAGCATCGCGACATACGCGGTTATCTTGGCGTGATAGTCCGGGTATTGCCCGTCCCCAGACGGTTTGCACGAGAACCGGTGGTGCACTATGAGGCCCGACTCCAGTTCCTGCTCGTTTCCCTGCGAGATCAGCATCGTGCGAAGCGGTTCGCCCTCGCGGTCGCAAGGTAGCTCGCCCTCGAAATACAGGCTGTGGTCAGGGACAGGGTTCGTCGTTCGCTCGCCCGATTGCTCGAGACTCGACACCAGCAATCCGTACGCCACCGTTCCCGCCAGCGTCACGTATGGCACGTGCCCGACGATCAGATACCCGCCCTCCTTCGAGATCCGCAGGTCGTACCCCTCCTCGTGTAGCCGCTTCAGGTCCGGGCTACGAGCGACGATGTTTGGCGACATTGAACGACGTCCCCTCCTCCTTTACCGCCACCGTCCCGCCCTGCTCCAAGATGCCCGACTTGTCGTGCTCGGCGTCGCTGTACGTCACCACGAAGGTCAGGTCCTCCTTCCCCCGTTCACCGGGATACGCCATGTCCACAACCTCGTCCCAGCTCACGTCACGCGCCGAGATCGTCTTCTGCTGCCCGTTGACCACGATGGTGGTTGCCCGAGGCTTGGCCAGGAAGGCTGACTGATCGTTGACCGTGATCTCCTCGTCGTCCTTGATCGTGCGGGCCGGATGCTCACCGTGGGCCTCTTCGGTCAGCTCGAAGTCCAGCTGGATCTCGATCCCTTGGTCGACGGCTGCCTTCTTGATCTCCTCCCCGGTCACTTTGTGCGACGGCAGATTGATCGCCTTGGTGTTGACGTGGACGGTGACGTCCCTGGGCTTCTTGCTCTGCTCTTGGTCATCTGGTGTTGGTGCCATCGGGTCCTCCTGGGAGACGCCGTTGTGGAGGTAGTATGTATTTGAGGTCGCTCGGCCTCAGGCTCTATGACGATCTGTAATAGACTATAGCATATCGCTATGGCATCCGACAGCCACCAATCCACGCGTGAGACCAGCGCCTGGATAGCTCGTCGTATCCGGGAAGCTCGCGATCAGCTCGGTTGGAGCCAGACCGAGCTTGCCGACCGCCTGGGTCGCACGCAGACAGCCGTATCTCTCTGGGAGGCAGGGAAGCGGACCCCGGGTCTCGATGACCTGATCGATATCGCCGATGTGCTGGAAATGGACGTCAACACCTTTCTGCCGCCCAACCGGGCTCGCAGACCTGTGGTCGCAGTTCTGAGAGCGACCGCCGAGCGACTGGTCGACAGTCATCTCTACACGGCGATCGACGAACTCGTCAGCGATGCAGAAGGCATGACGCTTCCCGAGCGCGAACTCGTAGTCTCGGCAGCAGCCCCCTCCCACGCCGCAAATGAGCTCCTAGAGAAGGCCCAAGTCGAGGCACCCCCCATAGACGTGCTGGACCTCTGCACCAGATGCGGTGTGCTCGTCCTCAAGCGGTCATTCCCAGAAGCCTTGTCCGGTCTGGTCTTTGCGCACGAAAGTGGAGCAGTCATCGGCATCAACACTAACCAGGTCGAGACTCGACAGCGATTCTCTATGGCACACGAGCTAGGCCACTTCCTCCTGGGTCACCACGAGCGTTCAAGCGACTACGAACACCGCTTCCACATCGACGTCTCAGAGGGCAACCCACCAGGCTTCGATTGGCGAGCAGAGAGGGCAGCTAACGATTTTGCCGCAGATCTGCTCATGCCCCGTCGCTTTATCGCCGCCGAGTTCCAGCAGTCCCAAGATCCGGCCAAGCTCGCAGCTCGATTTGACGTGTCCGAGATCGCGATGGGCTACCGCCTCGTCAACCTCGGGCTACGCTAAAGCAACTGGTCGCGCATAACCTCAGCTCTCGCTGTAGAGGATTACGCGTCGTCGTCCGCCGGCAAATCTGCGCTCTGTATCCGGTTGATCAGACCCTGCACCCGAGCGATGGCCTCGTCAATGTTCTTGGTCGGGAAGTCGAGCTCGGCGGCCAACTCGCGGTACGTGTCGGGCCAGGTTGGCTCGACTGTCGGCGTTGGTGGCCAGGAATGCGTCCGTCGCAGGTCGAAGATTTCGATGCAGGCTGCCTTTGCAGGGCTGTAGTCATCGATTAGTTCTTCCATGAGCTGCAGGTCGATCAGGTCGTGGACGCGCTCGTTTTCACGATCGGGAAAGCGCTCTGTGCAAGCGTGGATCTTCTGCGCGATCTGATAGCGCAGTGATAGGCAGGCGACCTCGGTCGGTCCCGTGAGGCCGAACTCGCTCACGCTCAGCGCCGGCACCGACTCGGGTTCGTGGGCCTTTCCTTCGGGTGGTGAGACCTCGACGCGCAGCGTTGCCCAGCCGCGGCCCTGGTAGGTCAGCTTGACGTCGAAGCGGTGCGCGCCGGTCTCGCGGACCGGTTCCGGCGGCGCGTAGCTGAACGAGAAGCCCGAGTAGGGCGTGGCGAAGGCCGTGTCGAGGTCGGCGAGTAGCTCGTCGAGGGAGCCATGGAAGAGCGCGTCGAGGTCACGCGTCGCTCGCGCCTGGTTTTGGAAGCGCAGTTCGCAAGCGATACCGCCCTTGATCAGGAATCGCCCGGGCGAGTCCTCCTCGCGTACACGCTCCAGCGCGCCGAGGAACGCCATCGCCGATACGCGCTGACGTACCCGCCGTATGCCGAGGCCGCTCGCCTCGGCATAGTTGGAGACCAGTCGACCGAGCTGCTTCTCGGTCTTCGGTTGACTTCTTGAGGGCGGCCCGGCGTTCATCGTCGTGTCGGCATCGTCGCGGGGTCGAACTCTGCCTCATGCATGAGCTCGGTGTAAGCGCTGCGATTGAGCAGGCCGCGTTCCCTGGCTTGCTCCAAGGCTTGGCGCAGCAGGTCACGGCGCAGGTGCGCCTCGTGGCACTGACGGATGGCCTTCGCCGGCGTTACGATCGGGAGACCCTCGTGTCGTGTGATGTCGTGCATGTCGAGGTCTTCGTGGTGGAAGCGATAGGCGGGCGGCACCTCGCGGCGGCGTAGGCGGTAGCGCTTGGGAACCGTGATGTGGATCTTCGCGGGGTTGACATCGCTGAGCTCGTAGAGGTCGAGCGCCGTTTCGTGGCTCAGGACACCCTCGATGCCATACGGCCAGAGGGTTGCCTTGCGGTAGCTGTCCAGCGCATGGACGGGAAACGGGTCCAGGCGGTAGAGCCCGAGTCCCTCCCGCTGCAGCGAGCCCCTGCGCGCCATCTCGGCGAGCCGCTGTGGGCGGATGCCAGCCCCCCGTGCGTCATCGACGGTCAGGAAGCCGTAGTTGTCCTCGGCGATCTCGTACAGCGTCTTGAAGTTGCGACCGGGCATAGAGGACAGTCTAACGCATTTTGCGTTATTTTGTCCAGTAATGGCAAAAGTGCCTTGGTCTGGCCTATCCCTACGCTGGCTCCCTGCTATCGTCCGCATCCAGAGCCCAAGCCTCCTCAATCCGATAGATCCCATAGTTCTTCAATGCGGAGGACACGGTCGCGGGTAGGTGTTTCAATCCCGCCCCCGCTATGACAGTTGTCTGAAGCTTGTCCGGCAGGCAGATCGTCTCGCTAGACAAAGGCGGATGGGCGGTGGGTAGTAGCGGGTGGTTCGACCTCCAGGCCATCTTGAGCGACTATGGCCCGACGTTGCCGTTCTTGCCGAGCTTCTGCACGTAGTCAGCGAGCAGGTCGAGCAGCGCACGGGTCTGTTCCCTGCGAAGGTGGTCGTCGAGAGCGGTGCCGGGCTTGGTGTATTGGATGTCGGTGACTATCTCGGCATCGTCCCATACGCTCTTTCGAATGCGGCGCGGACGAGCATCGGCGTGGGTCCGCTCGCTTGTCTCGTGTTCTGGCCTCTTTGTCATGGCTTCTACGCGGACGACATCTGTCAGCGCGATCGATCAGAGCAGAACCGACGGCGGATTGCAAGCCCCGATCAATGGCGGTCGTACAACTCGCCTTTGCGGCAACTACGCTCGTGGGCAATGACCCGGCGAGTGGGATCAGCCAGCAGGACCAGCGATCGCCCGCCTCGAGGGCGACCTGCCGCGCAATGTGCCGGCGTCGGCCAGATCGTGGTGTGTCCGTCCTAAGGGCTAGAGTCTTGCTCGGTGGCGACTGACGAGCTGACTTTTGAAGAGGAGGAGGACGGGGGCGAGGGCTTTCCGCCTGCGGAGCGCAAGGTCGTCACGCAGAGCTATGACCTCTCAGTGCAGACCTTGCTCGAGCAATGGGAAGGCAAACAGCTAGTTCTTCCCGAGACACAGCGAGAGTATGTTTGGGATAACCCGCGTGGAAGTCGCCTAGTCGAGTCGCTGCTGCTCAACATTCCCATTCCGGTTCTCTACTTCGCAGAGGCCGAGGATGGAACATGGGAGATATTTGACGGCCAGCAGCGCGTTCGCTCGGTAGTGCGCTTCATCAAGAACGAATACCGTTTGAGTAGCTTGCTGGTTCTCGCAGAACTTAACGGTAAGAGGTTTCACCAGCTCCCAGTGAGGGAGCAGCGTTTCCTCAGAACACGCATGATGCGCGCAGTCGTTATCGCAGCCGATTCACACCCAAATATGAAGTTCGAGATTTTTGAGCGACTCAACACAGGCGCCATAATACTCAATGCCCAAGAGCTGAGGAACTCGTTGTTTAGGGGGTCGTTCAACACAATGCTACGTGAACTAGCTCGAGATGCAAGGTTCCGTGAATGCGTAGGCACCAAGGTTCCCAGAAAACGAATGGTGGACGAGGAGCTGGCGCTTCGCTTCTTCGCGCTCTATGCCAATCTGGCTCACTATAGACCGCCTTTGAAGAAGTTTCTTAATGATTTTATGCGAGAGGCACGACACGCGACGCCATCAGAACTAGCCAAGTATCGCGCGCTATTCCTCCAGGCGGTCGAAAATGTCGGCGTCGTATGGGGCGCAAGTGCCTTCAAGGTGACAGACGGACAAGGTCGGGCAACGGAGCGGTCACCGAATCGTGCATTGTTCGATGCTCAAATGGCCGCTTTCGCGGCGATTCGTGATCCACATGCTGTGCAGGGCAAGCGACGCGAAATCATCCGCGAGTTTGCCAAGCTATTTCGAGCTAAGACTTTTATGGATAGCATCAGTCTCGCTACTGGTGATCGCGCTCGGACGGTCCACAGGATATCTGCTTCGGTGGGAGCACTCGAAGCGGCTGGCATAGCGGTCCAGCCAATCGATGTGGGATAATCCGAGCCTGATATATGGCGTCGAATTCGTTTATTGGGTTTAGGCAGGCCCTCGGCGAGGTGGCTGATCTATTGCGCGCTGATCGAACTCCAGCTGGCGGTTCACCTGTGGATCCGACAGTAACAAAAGTTATTGGGCGAGCAAGTGTCGTGTTGCTGTCTAGTCACTTCGAGCGTTACGTCTATGCTGTTAACGAGGAGGCCTGTGATATTATCAACGCTTCCGGCGTGTGTGGTGGCGCTCTACCCGAGCCGTTGAGACTGACTCATAGTTCGACTGCTATCGATAAAATGGGCAAATCTCAATGGCAAAATCGTGGTAGGCAGTTGCAAGAGTTCGTTCAGTCAGATGCTTGGCTTTGGCATGGCAATCTGCCCGGGTTCCTCGAGCATGGGCGACTGCTCGTGTGGATGAAGGCTCCGACCCCTCAAAATCTTATCCGATACTATCGTTATTGGGGGATAGGGGATGTTTTCGCTACGATTACGCGCAGACCGCACACCCGCAAGGACTTGCGTCTCAAGCTGCAAGAGCTAGTCGATAAGAGAAACAACATCGCGCATGGTGACCCGATCACCGATGCTACACAGACTGATGTCCGGGGATACAAGACTGCGGCACTGACGTTCTGCGAGCGTGCAGATCGGCAACTCGCCCGAGCACTTGCCCGTATTTGCGGGACGGCGCCTTGGTGAATAAGGCTGCCTATTTTTTAGTTCTTACGCTGCGCTGCTGTACGTGATCGTCTCGCGAATCTGCACGCCGAGCGCGTCGGCGATTTCCTGTAGACGGTGGACCCCGACGCCGCTGTAGTCATTGGCCTCCCAGCGTTGCACCTGCTGCTCAGCGACTTTGATGCGCTTAGCGAGTTGGCGCTGGGTGAGTTTGGCGGCGATGCGGGCTTCGATCAAGGCGGTCGGCAGTTCGTGTAGTGATGTGATCTCGCGGCTGGTGATGCGCCCTTCGCGTAGCTTCTCGTAGTGGTCGATCTGCGCGCGCAGCACTTCGATCTCGCTGGCGATCGCGTCATGCATCAGATTCTTCATGCCTGGATCGACCTTCGGGGGGAACTCCCGCTTGTCGTTGGCGACCAAGCCACCTTCGAAACCCGCGAGGTGGGCCTTGGTGATGCGGTATTCGCGCTCATTCTTGATCATGGCAGTCCCGTGAGGTCGATTGCGACGATGCCCTTCGCCCATCCCTTGCGATCGCGTTGGAAGTAGTCGAGGTAGGTGGTGCCGTCTGCTTGCGCGGGCCACTCAGCAGGGAAGAACTCGCCACCGTATCGCGCCTTCTGCGCGATGCGACGGTCGCTGAAGTCGCGAAGCTCCGCGTCGAGGCGACCAAGGTCCGCGTCACGAGACTCCCAGCAGGCGTCGAAGTCGCCTGGCCCGTTTCTCGGACGTAACGAAGCTACCGTCGAGATAGGCAGTATGACAACCGGCGATCTTCAGCGACCGCAGTGCATCTAGGAGCCCGTCGAGAAGCTCTCGACGGCGAACGCTGGTTGCGTAACGAGTCACGATCTCGCTCCAAGTGGCGTAGTGGATTCCCGGCGGGAGGTTCCCGCGCTCATCGAACTCCGGTATCATAACACAACGATACCATTGGGTTGGGACGGAACTTGCGCTAGCTTCACGGCCACGGAACGACCCGCTCGATCGATGCTGAAAGGTCGCCCCTAAGAGCGAATCGCGCCCCCGCTATGCGAAGAAGCCCCGCAAAGGAGGCTGTTGCGCAAAGGTCGTCGTGAGGCGGCCTTTGTCGTTTGGTGGGGATCGGGACGAGTCGTGTCGAGAGCGGTACTCCCGATCAGTGCCGGAAACGTGCCGGCTCAGGCGGCTGAGGGGCCGATCCCGGTGCGATAGAGCTTGAGGAGGTTGTGAGTGGCTGCGATCAGGCGCCATTCGGCGCGGCAGGCGGCTAACCCGCGTCGGTGGAACCTGGTGATCCCTCGGTTGAACTTGGTGTTGGCGAACACGGGCTCGATCATTTGTTGTCGGCGCCGGTAGAGCGCCTTCCCGTCTGGGGTATCGAGCAGCCTGTCGATCCGTTCGGCCTCGGGTCCCTGCTTCGGTGACAGCTTCCGCGGTTTCGTTCGATGGGAGGCGCTTGTCGGGACGATCACGTTGATGGCGTCCTGTCCGAGCGCGGCGATCTGCGGTGAGTTCCAGTAGCCGCCGTCCGCGAGCACCGTCCCAACCGCCCGATCAACACCCGCGGCCACAACGGTCGTGAGCGCTTGTCGGATCATCGGTTCCAGTTGCCCACCATCGCTTGAGTCCTGAGTGATGTCGGCAGCAACGATGATCTGGCCGGTCGTCGCGACAGCCTGGGCGTTATAGCCCTGGACGGGGGCTCGTCCTCTGCGGGCGATCAGCCGCGAGTTCGGATCGGTCGTATTGATCGACGCCGACTCAAGCGCCGCCGGGTCGGGCGGGAACGGCTTGCGTCCGCCGAGCTTGCGGCCATGTTCCGCCTCCCACTCAGCACGACGTCGCAAGTGCTCTTGGTGGGCCTGCTCAGCACGAGCCTGCTCGGCCTCGAGCTCCTCGCGGCAACGACGCAACCGAGCAAGCCTGGAGCGACGGTCGCTCAGCTCGGCCGGCATCTCGTCACCGCGGGCCTCACCGAACTGCTCGTCTTCGCGTGCGTCCGTTTCGGCAGCCTCACCAAGGATCCGGTCGACCTCTTCCCGGATAGACGCGTGCGTCCGCGTCGACGCCCACGCCGCATTCGCCGCGATCGCGGTGCCATCCACCGCCAGCAGCCCAACCGACACCAAGCCAGCCCGCCCACACAACTCGAGCACCTGCGTAAAGATCTGCGCAAGCGCCGTCTGATGACGCGCGCGGAACCGCGCGATCGTGGTGTGATCCGGCGCTCGATTAGCGCAAATCACCCTGCTCGGAACGTCCTCCCGACAACGCCGCTCGATCGCCCTGGAGGACCGCTCGCCCACGGCATAGCTATAGAGCAACAACGCGACCATCATCGCCGGATCGTGCGCCGCGCGACCGTGCCCGTCAGCCCGATAAGCACCATAGAACCCGGCGAGATCAAGCGTCTCGACGGCGTCCAACACGAACCACGCGACATGGCCCTCATCCAGCCAGTCCCGCAAGCTGGGCGGCAACAACAGCTCCTGCTCCCGATCACACAACAAGAAGTTCTGAGCCATACCCAAGAAGTCTTAACCCCGCCCCGGACGCAACAAACCCCGCTTACACGGGGTTTGCGCAACAGCCGCAAATGAGGGGGGTTTTCGTAGAGTAGGCACCTCGATCGACTCAGGGTGCATACCAATTTCGTATCAATTTGCTCGCGGGCGCTGCGAGAGGCTTGCCGCGAAGGACCACGTGAGCGCCCCGGCATTGGAAGCAGAACCCGCAGCGGCCTTCCGGCTCGTAGTCTGCGCGGCTATGAGCGATGCCAAGAGTCTGACCTGGCCGCGTATGCGCGCTCTGGCGATAGCGGGCTTGGAGTCTTCCCTGGAGCGTCTGATGCGCGAGGGCAAGGGCGAGCTGCTGGCGCGGAGCCCGGTGTCGTTGCCGCGCGCGGGTGAGGACCTTGAGGTGTGGGTCGATACGACCAAGCGCTGGGTCGATCAGGAGCTCTACGTCGTTGACGCCGATCTGGGTGACGGGCAGGACATGGAGGTTCGGCATGTCGTGAAGCTGAGGCGCTTCGCCGGCAGGCGTCTGTGGCTGCGGGTTCCGCAGGAGACTCGCGGCGCGTTGCGAGGAGTGTCCCGTGTCCGTGTGTTCGGTGTCTCGGATCTGGAGATCGTGTTGGGCCGGGCGCTGCTGGCGGCGTTGCGGGAGAGCACGCGGGGCGAGCTGGTCGAGCAGCTGTTGGGCGTTCCTGGAGGGGCACGGCCGCCGTCCTGGTCTGGTGGGAGCACACAGGCCGAGGGAAAGTTGAACGCGGGTCAGCGGCGCGCGCTTGCGGCGATGACGAGTCCCGGGGGGTGTTTCGTGTGGGGACCGCCGGGTACGGGCAAGACGACGGTGATCCTGTCCGCTGTCAGGGACGCTTTGGCGCATGGCCGTTCGGTGCTGGTGGCTTCTCATACGCACGTCGCGGTGGACAACGTGCTGGAGGGCTTGATCCGCTCGTCCTCTGAGGGGAATGAGGACTGGTCGTGTGGGGACGTAGTCCGTATCGCGAGCGCGAGCACGCTGGAGAGGGTCTCTGCGGAGGTGGTCGATCATCGCTGCATGCTGCTGGACAAGGCGGTGGCGGTATTGACCGACAGCGAGGCGCGCCAGTCCGATCTCGATGAGCGCCGGCGCGGGAACCGCACGGATGCGGCCAGGGCGGACTTGGTCACGGTGATCGAGGATCTCGCCGGCGTCGACGTGAGCGGGATCAAGGAGGCGCAGCGTGCGGTGATCGCCAGAGAGCAGATGGTCGAGATAGAGCAGGCGATCGGCGTGCTCGAGCAGCGGTTGCGGGATCTGGCGGTGCGTGAGAATGAGCACCGTGCCGCCGCCGCCGAGGGCTGGGTTGAGCCGGATGAGCTGGACGACGCGCGAGCCCGCTTGGCGAGTGCTCGACGGGCGCGGGATGACGCGGCTCAAGCGTCGCAGGACGCGATCGTCAGGCTGCGTGCGTGCGAGCGTGACTGCGAGGACGTTCAGCAGCGGTTGCAGAACGCTCGCCGCACAGTCGCTCAGGGTGTGGCGCGCGCATTGTCGTTCGTGCGCTCGCGCCGAGAACGATCTGTCGTGGAGCTCGAAGCGCACGCAGGGGAGGCGCGAGCAGTCGTTGAGGAGGTTCGTGCCCTGCACGAGGCGCGTACCGAGGACCGTCGTGCCCGAGGCGCTGAGGCCGCGGAGATCGAGGCGGCGATTCAGCGGCTGACCGAGCGTCAGGAGCGCTCGTCGCGCGAGACTCGCCTCGCGCGGGAGCTGGCGGAGGACGCGGGCACCATGCGGACCGAGCTTCAAGAGCTGCGCGATCGCAGGGATGAGCTTCAGGAGGTCGCCGAGGACGTCGCAGAGCCCGAGGAGCTGCTCGCGCAGGCGCGGCGCGAGGGCTGGCTCGATCGGATCGCCGAGCGTGATCGTCTGAACGAGCGGATCGTTGTGCTCGACAAGGAGCTTGAAGAGATTGAGCGCGAGCAGGAACGCCTGCGTGAGGACCTGGCACGTGAACGCGCGCGACTGCTCGCCGAGGCGCCCGTGATCGGGTGCACGCTCGCGGCGCTGACGATGCAACAGGCATTGTCGGAGCGCCGCTTCGACGTGGTGATCCTGGACGAGGCCGCGAGCATCGAGCCGGCGTATGTCGTGTACGCGGGCTCGCGCGCGAATCGTACGCTCGCGCTCGTCGGCGACTTTCTGCAGAACGCGCCGATCGCCGACGCCGACGACACCCCCGACGAGCAGGATCGCGAGCTCGCGGACTGGCAGCAGCGCGACGTGTTTCACCTCGCCGGCATCCACGATCGCGAGAGCGCCGAGCGGCATCCTCGGTGTGTCGCGTTGAGCGTTCAGTACCGCTATCCGTCGCTGATCGCAAAGACGGTGAACACGTTCTGCTATGACGGGCTGCTGGAGAGTCATCCCAGCAGTGCCGATGGCGACGGGCCGGTCATAACGCTGATCGACACCTCCCGACATCCCGGCAAGCGACTGGTCCCCGAACGAGGCTCGTGGTGGTATCAGCTCGGTCTTGACCTGCTCACCGTCCTCGCTCTCAACTCCGATGCGCCGACGGACGACACGGGACTTGTCTGTCCCTACCGCGCGCATGCCCAGCGCGCCGTGCGGCTGTCCGAGCGTGATGGTCTCGGGGTGGCGTGCGGCACCGCGCACAGCTTCCAGGGCCGCGAGTTCGACACAGTCATCGTCGATCTGATGCAGGACGACCAGCCCCGCTGGGTCGGCGTCGCCGACCTGCGCGGAACGGAACGCCAGATCGCTGCCGCGAAGCTGCTGAACGTCGCGTTGACACGCACCCAAAGGCACCTCTACCTGATCGGCGACTGGGACTTCATCCAGCGCTGTCGCTCACCCGGGATGCGCGCACTCGCCGCGCTTGACGGCGACCCTGGGTTCCGCCTGATCGACGCCGCGCACCTGCTCTGACGGTCGAGTGGACGCTTCGCGCCTAGTTCGGCATGAGGAGGATCTTCTGGTAGTCAGCGCCGCATGCGGCGCTGACCCGGCCGGTACATGTACCGGCCGGCCGGACAGTGCATGCACTGTCCGGTTCGGCGCCGCACATGTGCGGCGCCGCCGAGCGGCGCATGCGCCGCTCGGAACCACTCCTCTGCCGAACGTTTATTCCAAACCGCTCCTTTATTCCAAACCGCTCCAGCTCCACGAACTCAACAAGGGGTATTTGGCGTGCTCACTCCATGCGCACCCCATTGCGCACCGTCCCGAGGTCGTCGATCTCGACCTCGACCGTGTCCCCGTCGCGCAGGAACCGTCCCTGTGCCGCGCCCACGCCCGCGGGTGTGCCGGTGGCGATGACGTCGCCGGGCAGCAGCGTCATCGTGCGTGACAGCCACGCCACCACCTCGGCCGGGCCGAACACCAGGTTGGCAGTCGTTCCCTCTTGCACCAGCTCGCCGTTGATGCGGGTACGCAGTCCTAGTTTTTGCAGATCCTCGATCTCATCGAGTGTGACCAGCGCCGGTCCGCAGGGCGCGAACGTGTCGATCGCCTTCCCGCTCGTCCACAACGTGTTCTGGAGCTGCAGGTCGCGTGCGCTCACGTCGTTGAACGGCATCGCGCCGGCGATGCAGGCGAGCGCGTCCTCGGCGGTGACGTTTCTCGTCGGCGCTCCAATGACCAGCGCGAGCTCGGCCTCGTAGTCCACGTACTCGGGGTGCGCACGCGGGAGCACGACGTCCTGGCCGCTGCCGATCAGCGAGTTGGCGAACTTCGCGAACCACATCGGCGCCGTCGGCACGTCCTGGCCGGTCTCCTCGGCGTGATCACGGTAGTTGAGGCCGAGGCAGATGATCTTCTGCGGGTCGCCGACGGGTGCGTGCAACGCCACATCCGAGAGCTGGATGCGCTCGCCCGCCTGCTCGGCGCGTGTCTGCAGCTCGCGCAACCCCTCGCCGTCGAGTGCCGCCAGCAGCCCTCGCACCGTCGTGGCGGGCGCACCCAGGGTGGAGGCCAGAACGAGATCCTCTCCAAGCAGCACCGCGGCCGTGGGTCCCTCCTCGGTGTGGATGCTCACGAGGCGCATCGCTCAGGCCACGGCGTCTGTCGCAAGAAGGCTCGCCATCTCGGGCGTGAGCTTACTCGCGATCGCCTCACGGCCGACCGGGGGCAAAGGCCGGCCCGGCAAGGCCGAGCCGGCAAGGCCCTCACGCCCGTTTGGGACGGGCCCGTATCATTGCCCCGTGTCCAACCCGGTCGTGTCGATCACTTTCGACAACCTCGGCGAGGCTGCGCAGATGGAGCTGGGCATGTGGCCGGACGATGTGCCCAGGGGGGAGCACTTCACCGTCGTTGAAGTCCTGCCACGTCTGCTCGACCTCCTCGCGACTCACCGCGTGCAGACGACTTTCTTCCTCGAGGGCCTGAACGCGGAGATGTATCCGCAGGCGCTGCACACGATCGCCGCCGCCGGTCACGAGGTCGCCGTGCATGCGTACCGCCACGAGGAATGGGCCGCGCTCGACGCCGACTCCGAGGTCATGCTGCTGGCGCGCGCCACCGACGCGATGCGCTCGATCGACATACACCCGCGCGGCTTCCGTCCACCCGGAGGCGGCCTGACCGAGCGTACGCTCGCGCTGCTGAAAGAGCACGACTACACCTACGTCTCTCCCGCGGGCGAGCGCGAGGGTCTGCTGGACGGCCTCGCCGTCCTGCCCTTCCGCTGGCCGCTCGTGGACGCCTACTCGTATCTGCCTCAGTTCGCGGGCCTGCGCGAACGCCATGGCGAGGGGCCCGATCCCCTCACGCCCGTGCGGATGCGAGACGACATGATCGCCGCGCTGGACACTCACTCACGCCGCGAGGGGCACCTTACGCTGCTGTTTCACCCATTCTCCGTCGCCTTCACCGGCGATCCCGGCTGGGAGGCGCTCGACGCCGTGCTCGGCCACGCCGCCGGCCTCGCCGCCGCAGACGCGATCACGATGAGGCGCATGGACGAGGCGGCCGCGGACATGCTCCGGCTCCCCGCGGAGCCGACGCACACGCCGCAGCTGGACGAGGCCACCTGGATGACGCCATGACCCTGCGCTCACGCCGACCCTTCACGGTCCTCACCGCGCTCGGCACCGCCGCCCACCACGCCTTCGAGGTTCGCGCCGGCGTCGGCCTCGTGTTCGAGCCGTTTATCGGCCGGCGCGCCGCCGTCGCGATGTGGTCCGGAGCTCTGCCCGCGTGGGCGCTCACGGGCTGGACGGCCGAGGGCGAGGGCATGGACAAGTGGCTCGCGCTGAACAACGCAGCAGGGCTGGCGGGCGGCATCGTTCACTTCGTCGAGTGGCCCTGGGAGCTGCGTCACGGCATCCCCCACCTGACCGAAGCCGAGGGCATGACTCCCGAGCAGCTCGCCCCCTACAACCGCGTCCTGCACCTGTGGACGCTAGCGGGTCTGCTGGCCGTCGCGCTCGAGACTCCGCGCCACGCGCGCCCCTACGCGCTTCTCGGGCTCCTGCTCGGCGAGCCCCTGCGCCGCTCCGCCGTACATCACTTCCGCTGGGCGCGCGAGCAGGCTGAGCGCGACCCGGAGCGCTGGAGCCCGGTGCTGCGGGCGTAGGACCGCCGGCCTTCAAGCGGAGCTCGCGACCGTCCTCGACGCTCTCGGTCCTGCGGCTTGGTGCTATGGCGTGAGAGAACCTCAGGCCATCGGTGGCTTCGCCTGGCCGATTCCTGATCAGTTATCGGATCTGATAACATAGTCCTATAGAACCTTCGCTTCAAGGCGTCCTCGAGAAGGCGGCACAGCTGCAGGCGCTGGTCCCCGGCGCCGTCCTGGTCGGAGGCTCCGCCGCTGCGCTCTACGCCCACCATCGCGAGTCGCACGACCACGATCACGTCGTCGCGGATCTCGCCGAGCGCTTTGACTCGATCCTGGAGAACCTCGAAGCCCTGGGAGACTGGTCGACGGCTAGGGCGCAACCCGGGAAGATCATTCTGGGCGAGCTCGGCGGCATCGAAACCGGTGTGCGTCAGCTGCTTCGCAGCCGCCCGCTGGAGAGCGTCGAGATCGAGGTGCAGGGCAAGCCCCTGCTCGTGCCCACGGCGGCGGAGACACTGCGGATCAAGGCGTGGCTTGCCCTGAGTCGCAACCAGACACGGGACTATCTCGACGTCGCTGCCCTCGCGGACAGTATCGGCCTCGATGAGGCGGCTGCCGTGCTGGGCGACATCGACGACTATTACGCCGACGTCAACCTGCGGCCGGAGGCCGTGGCCACGCAGCTCGTCAGGCAGCTGGCGGACCCACGCCCGCGAGATGCCGAGGTCACCACGCAGCTAACCAGCTACAAGGCGCTGGACTCTCGCTGGCACGAATGGTCGACGGTCAAGGTGGTGCTCGCGGATCTCGCCGAGCGGATGACGTGATGACGGTACGGTTTCGCAACCTCGACTTGGACCCCGCCGCGCCGGTGGACGAGTGGCCGGCCGAGGCGATCGAGACGATCATCGATCGCGGCTCGTTGTCGGACTGGCGCCGTCTCGCCGATGCGATCAGGCGCAACCCGTGGGGCCCAGCCGCCCGCACGGCCGAGATCGTCGTTGCCTGGGGCGAGCACTACGGCGTCGATGCGCTCATGTCCGGCTTGATTCGTCACGCCCGCGAGGACGTCGCCCGCCAAGGCCGGGACGAGTACGCCTCCCAGATCCGCTCCTGGCGCGCACAGACCGGGATGACGCTCCGCGAGTTCGCCACAGCGGCCGGCACCTCGGCCTCGCGGCTGTCTGCCTACGAGCACGCCAAGGTGGCGCCCACCACCGACGTGCTCGGCCGGCTCAGCCATGTCGTGGTGACGCACGCGCGTGAAGTGGCCTGACTGGGCGCGCACGGCTTGCGCCCAATGACCGCGCGCCTGCTCCTTCCTCGACTGTGCGTTCGGCCGTCGTCAGGGCCTGCGGGCGGGCATCGGGAGTCGGAGCACCGCTGCTGACGGAGAGGCCGCTAGGGCTGCCAGACTGCATGCCGGTCCCACCGGCGTCATGTGTCAACAGCACATGGATGCGCAGGACGGGATCCGCTCGGTACTGGAGCTCGGCGCCTGACCGGAGGCCGCTCCGACGGGCGACTCGTCTCTGATGCGCCCGTGGGCGAACCGACAGTTTGTCCGTTGCGCGGGACGGGTAGCTCAAGCAACAGGCGGCGAACCGCTGCCGCGGGTTACCTTCTATACCGAAATGAGGCAATTCCTGTGGACTTGCTGCTGCTGCTCATCATCATCCTGGTCATTGTCAGCATTGCGGGTGGGGCATTTGTGAGCCCGCTTGTGCTGCTGCTTCTGCTCGTCGTGCTGGTGCTGTTCCTAGGTCCCTACCGTGGGCGCAGCGGGCGCCTCTAAAGGAGAGTCAGATGGCTGAGCTAACTGCCGGCGATGCAAAGCTGGTCCAGTACCTGAACGAGGCTTACGGCCTTGAGAAGCGCCTGGAGACGGCGCTCGAGGCTCATGTTGCGATGACCACGCAGGCGGCTTACAAGAAGCGCTTGAAGCAGCACTTGGCGGAGACCAAGCACCACGCGCGAGCGGTCAAGGCGCGCGTCAAACAGCTTGGCGGCGTAGCCGCGACGGTCGAGGTGCCCGGCCCAGGGCGAGTGACCGAGGTCGCTCAGGCGGTGCTCAGCGGCACCCAGAAGGCGACGGCGCTTGCCCAGGGACCGTTGCACGCATTGCGGGGCACCGGGGAGGAGGAGAAGCAGCTGAAGAACGCCAAGACCGAGTATGCAAGCGAGGCCGAGGAGATCGCGACCTACGCGGCGATCGAGACGCTAGCTGAGGTTCTCAACGACAAGGAGACGCAGCGGCTCGCACGCTCAATCGGCCGCGAGGAGACGCGTATGCGCTCGTATCTGGAGAAAGAGATCCCGCGTCTGGCCAAGGCGGTGGCCAAAGCAGAGATTCCGGCCTCGCAACGCAAGACCGCCACCCGCACCAAAAAAGCTCCCGCTCGCACCAAGGCTCGCACCCGCACTAAAAGAGCTGTGTAGGTTGGTTGGGGCGGGGAGCGCCGGGCTGAGCAGCGCTGTCCCCAGCAGAAAGTTGGTTCTCAGCGCCGGCGGGACTCCATATGCCGGTGGAGGCGGTATCTGACTGGAGCTCGCTCCGTGACGGGGCGCGATCCGGCGGGCCTGAGATCCGTCTCGCTATGTTCCTTGCGGACTCCTCACACGCTCAGGGAAGGACTACGAGATGGAACGCAAATGGTGGACGCTGATCGCGGTGTGCGTGGCGACGTTCATGCTGCTCCTCGACATCACCGTCGTCAACACCGCTCTGCCGAGCATCCGCAGGGATCTGCACTCGTCGTTCACCGACCTGCAGTGGGTGATCGACGCCTACGCGCTGACGCTCGCCGCGTTCGTCCTCACGTCGGGCTCGCTCGCCGACCGGCTCGGGCGCAAGCGCGTGTTCGTCATCGGCCTCGCGATCTTCACCCTGGCCTCGCTGCTCTGCGGGCTGGCCGGATCGCCAACGGTGCTGAACCTCTCGCGCGCCCTGCAGGGTGTTGGCGGCGCGGTGATGTTCGCGGTGTCGCTGGCGCTGCTCGCGCAGGAGTGGCGAGGCCCCGAGCGCGCGACCGCCACCGCGATCTACGGGGCCACCATCGGTGTCGCCGTGGCGCTGGGCCCGCTCGTCGGCGGCGCGCTCACCCAGGCCATCGGCTGGCAGTCGATCTTCTTCCTGAACATCCCCGTCGGCATCGCCGCGATCGCGGTGACGGTGCTCAAGGTGGCGGAATCGCGCGACGAGACGGCTCGCGGCGTGGACTGGGGCGGCACCGTCACGTTCTCGCTCGCCAACGCGCTGCTCGTGCTCGCGCTGCTGCGCGGGAACGACGATGGTTGGACCTCCGGCGTGATCCTCGGCCTGCTCGCCGCATCGATCGTGCTGTTCGTGGCGTTCGTCGTGATCGAGCTGCGCGTCGCGCAGCCGATGCTCCCGCTGAACCTGTTCCGCAGTCACGCCTTCACCGGCGCGCAGATCACCGCCTTCACGCTCAGCGGCTCGATGTTTGCGCTGTTCCTCTACATCACGCTCTACATGCAGGAGATCGAGCACCTCTCGCCCCTGCAGGCCGGTCTGCGCTATCTGCCGTTCACCGTGGGGTCGTTCTTCGTCGCCGGCGGCACCGCATCGCTCGAGGGGAAGGTCGCGCCGCGTTATCTGCTCGCGGCCGGCTTGGGGATCACCGGGATCGGCCTCGCCCTGATGAGCGGCGCCAAGCCGGATGACTCGTGGACGATCTTGCTGCCCGGGTTCATCGTCGGCGGTCTCGGTGTCGGTCTCGTGAACCCCGTGCTCGCGAACGTCGCGCTCTCGACCGTGCCCGAGCGCATGAGCGGCGTGGCCTCGGGCATCAACGACACCTTCCGGCAGGTCGCGATCGCCTCGGGCACGGCAGGCCTTGGCGCCCTGTTCCTCGCTCTCTCACAACAGCGGATCCAGGATCTCCTGCCGCACGTGAGTGGCCAGCGCGCGCGCGGCCTCGCGGAAGCGGTCTCCTCCGGCACCCTCCCATCCGGCGCCCCCGCGCCGATCGTCAATGCCGCGCGCGAGGGTTTCACCCATGGCTTCTCCGCCATCCTCCTCGTTGGCAGCGCCATGGCACTCGTGGGCGCCGTGCTTGCGCTGCTGCTGGTCCGCGACAGCGACCTGCGCCACGAAGATGCGCCCGAGCTCGTGGCCGAGCCGGCGGCGGTCTGAAAGGGCGAGCTTCACGATCGGCGCTTGTCGCGATCCAGCAGGTCAGCGAGCCGGCCGAGATTCTCAGCCAAGTCCCGTCCACTATGCTCGCGCCATGAGCACCCGCGTGGTAATCCTCGGCGCCGGATTCGGCGGCCTCGAGCTGGCAACCACCCTGTCAGAGGTGCTCGGCGAGAAGGTCGAGGTGACGTTGATCGACAAGAGCGAGGCATTCGTGTTCGGGTACTCGAAGCTCGACGTGATGTTCGGCCGCACCTCGCCCGAGGCGGTCCGGCTCGCCTACCGGGACATCGCCAAACCGGGAGTGCGGATCGTGCAGGAGACGATAACGACGATCGATCCCGAGAACCGCCGGGTGACTACCGATGGCGGCGAGCACGAGGCGGACGCGTTGGTGGTGGCGCTCGGCGCCGAGTACGACATGGACGCGACGCCGGGGCTGGCGCAGGGCGGGAATGAGTTCTACTCGGTCGCCGGCGCGGAACGGCTGGCCAAATTGCTGCCCTCGTTCACGCGCGGGCGGGCGATCGTCGGCGTGTGCGGGGCGCCGTTCAAGTGTCCTCCCGCGCCGAGTGAGGCGGCACTGCTGCTGCACGAGTACCTGACCGCGCGGGGCGTTCGCGCGGACTGCGAGATCTCGTTCGTATTGCCGCTGCCCAGCCCGGTGCCGCCGTCACCGGAGACATCGGCCGCGCTCGTCGGGGCGTTCGCCGAGCGCGACATCGAGTTCGTCCCCGGAACTCGCGTGGCCGCATTGGATGTGGCGCGCAAAGTCGCGGTGTTCGAGGATGGCGGCGAGTTGGGTTACGACCTGTTCCTCGGTGTCCCCAAACACCGCGCGCCCGATGTGGTGATGGCCTCGGGGATGGTCGAGGACGTATACATACCCGTGAATCCCAGAACGCTCGAAACGCGCTATCCGGGCGTGTATGCGGTGGGGGACGTCGCGGCGGTGGGGGTGCCCAAAGCGGGGGTGTTCGCCGAGGGGGCCGCGCGCGTCGTCGCGCAATCGCTGATCGCGCAGATCCAGCAAGGCGAGCAGCCCGCGGGCTACAAAGGGATGGGCTCCTGCTACATCGAGTTCGGCGGCGGTCGTGTGGGGCGCGTCGACGTGGACTTCATGTCGGGACCCAAGCCCACCGGCACGTTTCATGAGCCCTCCGCGGCGCTCGTCACCGAGAAGCAGCACTTCGGTTCCAGCCGCCGCGCCCGCTGGTTCGGCGGCTGATTCACCGAGACAGGGTTCCGGCGCCCTCAAGTGAGTGGCTAGGATCCGTCGCGCCGTATGAGCCAGACGACGTTCTACTACGACCTCGGATCCCCCTACGCGTACCTGACAGCGGAGCGCATCGCAGAGATCCTCCCCGGGCAGGTCGTGTGGCAGCCGCTGTCGCTGGGAGGCCTGTTCAAGGCGAACGGGCGCTCGTCCTGGTCGCTGGGCGACGTCGAGCGCCGGCGGAGTGGAATCGCCGAGGTCGAGCGCCGCGCGCGGGAGTACGGGCTCCCGCGCGTGCGCTGGCCCGACCCCTGGCCGACCGACTATCTGCTGGCGATGCGTGTCGCGACGTACGCGTTCACGGTCGAGCGTGGGCGGGAGTTCACGATGCAGGCCTTCCGCCACGCGTTTCGGCACGGCCGCGATCTCGCGGTGCGCGAGCACGTCCTGCAAGCCGCCGCCGACGCGGGCCTCGATCCGCAGGCGGCCGGCGAGGCGGCGGGCGAACCCGAGATCAAGCTGGCGCTGCGAGCGGCGACCGAAGCCGCGCACGCGCTTGGCGTGATCGGCGTCCCCACGATCGCCGCCGCCGGCGAGCTGTTCTGGGGCGATGACCGGCTGCCGGACGCCGCTGCGGCGCTGGGCGAGGGCGCCTGACCGCTGTAACGCGCCGCGGTCGTCTCGACCGTGGTCCCCAATGGGTGTGAGGGTTTCTACGGACGTGCGCCGCCGGAGGCGTGCATAAGGTTCACGCACAGTCCCACTCCGAGAGGGGAGCATGAGCATCCTGGCGGCAGCGGTCTTCAACCTCAACCACCCGGCGCACACGGTGGACTGGGAGTTCATCCACCTGTCGGTGGCCAACGTCGTGGTGATCGGTCTGATGTTCGTCGTCTTCGTCCTGGCGATCCTGCTTCCGTTTCCGGGAGCCGCGCGCAGGCGGGGAGGGGCATCATGAGCGTAGCGCCCCCGCCGCCCGCCGAGGGCGCCCCCGTGCCCCACCCCGAAACCTGGACCGTGCGCGTCAGGGAAGCCGCCGTCGAGGCCCTGCCGCCCGAGAAGCTGCTCCCGGATGGCCAGCCGACGTATGTCGCCTCCTGGATCTATGTGTTCGGGGTGGCCAGCATCGCCTCGTTGATCGTGATCATCGCCTCCGGCTCGATCCTCGCCCTCAAGGGCCCCGCCTGGTGGCACTACACCGGCGTGGGGCACTTCTTCAACTCGATCCACATGTGGGCCGTCGAGCTGTTCTTCTTCGTGATGGTCGTGCACCTGTGGGGCAAGTACTGGATGGCCGCCTGGCGCGGCGGCCGCACCCGCGTGTGGATCACCGGTGCGATCACCTTCCTGGTGGCGGTGCCGACGGCGCTGACCGGCTACGTCTCTCAGCAGAACTTCGACGCGCAGTGGATCTCCACGCAGGCCAAGGACGGACTCAACTCGGTCGGCGTCGGCTCCTTCTTCAACGTCACAAACTTCGGCCAGATGTACAGCTGGCACATCCTGCTGCTGCCAGTGGCAGTGGTGGCGCTCGTGAGCGCGCACGTACTGCTCGTGCGTCGGCATGGGGTCGTGCCGCCGTTTGAGATCGAGGACCGCAAAGCGGCGCTGGCGGCGTCGGCGTTAGCGTCGGCATCCACGGCGGCGTCATCGGTCGCTCCGACGAGTTCCGCCATCGACGGCCCGTCCCCGCCGCCGACCGCGACCGGGACGCCGTCGTGAGCCTCCTGCGCTCCGCCGACGACACCCGGCCCTGGAAAGGCGGCTACGCGCCGTATGACCTCGTCAAGGAGCTGTGCATCGCGGTCGGCGTGATCGGGCTGCTGGCGGTGGTGCTCACCGTGCTGTTCTCCTCGCCTGACGACAAGCCCAGCACGGTCGCACAGTGGTCGCGCGAACTGCCCGTCAACTTCGTCGCCACCGCGGCCAAGGAGCTCGACGGGACGAGCGACACTGCCGAATACGGTCCCCCGTACAACCACAACAGCGGCGGCGTGCAGCACTTCCTCCTCCTGCATCCGCAGAGGTGGCTCGGCGTCAGCCACCCGATCGACACGGCCGACGACTACGTGATCGACCCGCTCAAGACGGTCTCGGGCGACCCCTCGCTGCAGAGCGCCGTAGCGGAATATCAAGCCGCGCCCGCGGCGAGGAAAAAGGCCTGGGGAGAAGCGTACGCCAAGCCGCTGGAAGAACATGAAACAGCACTGGAAGAAAAGAAGACGCCGCCCAAGTCGGTGTCTGTCGACCCGGCGACGGGCGCCGTGACCGTCCAGGCGAGCGGCGCCGGCCCGGTGCCGAGAATGATGGTCGGCCTGCTGGCCCTCGCCAAGAGCGGTGGCGTGGACGGCAGCCTGCTGACGAGCAGCCAGTTCTTCCAGACCGACTACACCAAGCCGCTGCTGTTCATGGCCGATGGCGGCCTGCTCGCCGAACGAGCCGAAGGCCAGCACCTGCTTGGCGAGCAGTGGGGCATGATGAACGAGACCGGCAGCTACCCCGGCCAGGCCTGGCTGTGGCTGTATGCCCTCTGGTATCAGGTGGAACCGATCAAGTCCTCGTCCAACGCAGACATCCAGGTGATGATCATCATGGGCGTGCTCAGCCTGCTGTTCATCTGCATCCCTTTCATCCCCGTCGTCAACGGGATCCCGCGCTGGATCCCGATTTACAGGTTGATCTGGCGCGAGCACTACCGCGCCGAGCAGAGCACCTGACCGAACCGGAGCGGGCCGCGGCTACGTCCCGCCCGCAGGTGCCGCTCCAAGCACGCTCTCCCGGCCGATCAGCCGCTCGACGCCGACCGTGCACACGCCGAGGCTGATCACGGCGGCTGCGACGATCGCCGTGGCGATGGTGCTCGACAGCACGCCCTCGCTGAGTCCGAGTGACGCGACCGCCGCCGGCACCCCCAGCTGCGCGCTGGCCGTGAGACCCGCGCTCAGCGGGCGGCGCACGATTGCGACCGCCGTCAGGTGGATCGCGACGTTCAGCGCCGCGAGCGCTCCTGTCAGCGCGAGCATCGACGGATCGCTCACCAGCCCGCGCAGGTCCAGCTGCGCGCCCAGGACCACGAAGTACAGGGGGATGAAGAACCCGTCGGCGACGCCGCGGATCTGGGTCGACAGTCGTTTCGGGCCGCCGATCAGCGCGACTGTGACGCCCGCCCCGAACCCCGCGATCAGCACGCTCGTGCCACTCTTCTGCGCGATCCACGCCAGCAGGAACAGCACGAGCAGCGAGAGGCGCAGGTCGAGTGCCCAGTGGCGCCGCTTGGACGTCCGCCGGACGTAGCGCACCCATCCGTGGCCCTCCAGCAGACGGGCGAGACCGAGCAGCAGCAGGACCGCGACGGTCACGAGCGCCGCGCCGATCACCGCATGCGCGGTGCGCTGTGGCTGCAGCACGATCGGTACGGACAGGATCGTGACGACGTCGGCGATCGTCACCTGTGCCATCACCGCCAGCACGTCCCGCCCTTCGGCCTGCGTCTCCTGCAGCGCGGGCAGCAGCACCGCTGCGGAACCCGAGGCGAGCACGACCGCATAGATCGCCGCATGGCTCGTGCCCGCGATTGCGGCGGCGGCGAACCCCGCGGGGACCGCGAGCACGCCGACGATTACCGCGAGCACCGCGCCGTCGCGCAGTGCGCCCGCCAGCCGCGGATCGCGCAGCGGCAGGTGCACCCCGACGGTCAGCATCAGCATCGCAAACCCCACCTCGCCGAGGAACGCGATCGTCGGGTTGGTCGGATCGACGACGCCCAGCCCGGTCTTGCCGACGATCACGCCGGCGGCGATCTCGCCGATCACGACCGGCACGAACCGCTGTTCTGAGAGCCCCAGCAGTGGACCGCCGAGACCCGCGAGCACGATCACGAGGAGGATGCCGAAGCTCACCATGCGAGCCTATGTCTTCGGCGCGCAGGCCGGTCTCCGGACTCACAATCTTTTTGGCATACGGGGAGGACTACGGTCTCATTGGCGGTGTGGCGGTCCGATGCATTGGGTATGCCCCGCTGGTACAAGGCAAGGCAGAATCCGGTCGAGCCCGTGGAGGCGCCGATTCGCACAGTCACGAGCCGCAGACGATGGATGCTGCTCGCCTGCGCGATCCTCGTCGTTGGCCTGGCGGCATCGTTTGGCAGTGCGTTGTTGTGGCGGTCGAGCGTGAAGGCTCACGACAGGCAGCAGTTCCAGACCAGCGCGACCGATGTGAACGAGACGGTGGAGACGCAGCTGCGTCGTGACGCGGACTTTGTGACGACCTTGCGGAGTGTGCTGACGATGCAGTCGCACCTGAGCGCCACTCGCTTCGATCAGTGGTTCTCACAGCTGCAGGGCAAGCAGCGGGAGGTAAGTGGACTTGGAACGACGGTCGTGGAAGCGGTGCCGGCGGCCGACCTGGCCGCTTTCCAGGGACGACGCGCCGCCGACCCCGCGTTTCGGGCGTTCGTGGGAGGTACGGCCGTGCCGATCGCTCCTGATGGGCGCGGGCGCTACTGCCTGCTCTCGGCCGGTGGGACCGTGACGCCGTACACCCGGGAAGTGGGTCGGTTGGTGCAGGGCGATTGGTGTAATCCCGCCTCGCCGATCGGTGGATTTCAGGATGGTGGCATTTTGCAGGCACATCTCCTGCAGTCGATCACCGACAGCGGACAGTTCCTGGTTTATCCCGTGACGATTCAGGGCGTCAGCACGCTGTTCATCGAAGCCGCGTTTTACAGGCGGGGCTCGAGCCTTCAGAGTGTCGCGCAGCGCCGTGCGGCGGTCTCCGGCTGGGTCGGGAGCTCGTTTGGAATCACCGCTCTGATCCACGAAGCCATCGGCGCTCACCAGGACCTCAGCGTGGCTCTGTACCACAGCAACCCCGGCGAGACCGAAAAGCTGATCGGCCGAGTCGGCACGGCTTCGTCGGCAGGCGCCTTCACCCATGAAACCAAGATGCAGATCGACGGCACGTGGAGAGCGGTTGTGCGCGGCTCAGAGACCGCGGGTTGGCTATCCGCCAGCCTGCAGGGTCTGCTGGTCCTCATCGTGGGAGCGCTCGTCTGCCTACTGCTGTTCGCGTTGGTGCTGGTCCTGACGCGCTCACGCGAGCGCGCCCTGGGGATGGTGAAGGAGAAGACCGGAGAACTTCGCCACCAGTCCCTCCACGACGCCCTGACGGGCCTGCCCAACCGCGTGCTGGCGCTCGACCGCGCCGAGCAGATGCTCGCCCGCGCCCGCCGCCAGCATCGGCATCGCGTTGGGCGAGCGCGCAAGCGCCGCCGAGCTGCTGCGCGACGCGGACGTCGCCTTGTACGAGGCGAAGGCCGCCGGCAAGGACTACTACATGCTCTTTCAGTCCAGCATGCAGACGGCGGCCCGGGATCGGCTCACGCTCGAGATGGACCTCGCGGAGGCGCTCGAGCAGCGACAGCTCTTCCTCCAATACCAGCCCACCTTCGACCTGCAATCGGAAAGCGTGATCGGTGTCGAGGCGCTGATCCGCTGGCGCCACCCCACGCGCGGCGTGATCGCGCCGATCGAGTTCATTCCGGTCGCCGAGGAGAGCGGGCTGATCGTCCCGATCGGTCGCTGGGTGCTCGAAGATGCCTGCCGGCAGGCCGCGATCTGGCGCCGCCACGGTCACGGGATCGATATGTCGGTGAACGTGTCCGGACGTCAGCTCGACGATGACGAGCTGATCGAGGACGTGCGTCACGCGCTCGCAGAGAGCGGCCTTGACCCGGCGACGCTGACCCTGGAGATCACCGAGACGACGCTCATGCGCGACGCGGAGGCGACCGCCAAGCGCCTGCGCTCGCTCAAGGAGCTCGGGGTCCGCATCGCGATCGACGACTTCGGCACCGGCTACAGCTCGCTCGCCTACCTGCGCCAGTTCCCCGTGGATGCGCTGAAGATCGACCGCTCCTTCATCAGCGGCATCGCCGGATCGAAGGGATCGGCGGCGCTCATCCATACGCTCGTGCAGCTGGGCAAGACGCTCGACATCGAGACGCTCGCCGAGGGCATCGAGGAGCGCTCCCAGCTCGAGACCCTGCAGCGCGAACACTGCGATCACGGACAGGGATTCCTGTTCTCGCGCCCGCTCGACGTCGACGCGGTCGAGAAGTTCCTCGCCGTCACGCGGTCAAAGACACCGTCCCACG
Organism: uncultured Solirubrobacterales bacterium; assembly: GCA_963744245.1. GTDB lineage: Bacteria > Actinomycetota > Thermoleophilia > Solirubrobacterales > Solirubrobacteraceae > Palsa-744. The sequence goes on along the minus strand of CAVUST010000001.1, from coordinate 368,579 downwards.
CAACCGCCTAGCGTCGACGTCGGGTCTGCGTCGCACACTGCTTGAAGGGTTCTTGCCGCACGGTAGTTGCGTTAGATGCTCACAGCGGCGTATGCTCGTTCGTTCGGAATGGCCCGTGCCCTCGTCACCGGAGCCTCCGGCTATGTGGGTAGCCGGTTGGTACGCGATCTCCACGCGCTCGGCGAGCCGGTCGGGTGCGTCGTGCGCGACCCAAACCGGGTCAGCTTCGAACCGGATGTCACGGTGCATCGCGCCGACATGCTCGACCCGAACTCTCTGAGCGCGATCGGCGGGGGCTACACGACGGCCTACTATCTCGTTCACTCGATGGGTCGCGGGGGCGACTCCAACTATGAGCAACGGGACGTCAGCGCCGCCTGCAACTTCGCTCGCTTCGCGACCTCCGCCGGCATCGACCGGGTCGTCTATCTGGGCGGGCTCGGCGACCGTCCCGCCTCCCAGCATCTGCGCTCGCGCCTGCGCGTCGGGGAGATCCTGCGCGAGCAGGGACCGCCGCTGACCTGGTTTCGTGCCGGCATGGTGGTGGGGGCCGGCTCGGAGAGTTACCGAACGCTCCGCTCGCTGGTCGAGCGCCTGCCGGTGATGCTCGCGCCGTCGTGGCTTGGCACGCCCACCCAGGCAATCGCGATTGGCGATGTGCTGCGCTACCTCGTCGAGGCGCCCCGGAAAGAAGCGACGCGCGCCCGCGAAATCCAGGTCGGATCGGCGGAGATACTTACCTACGGCAAGATGCTCGATCTGATGGCCGACACGCTGGGGTTGCGCCGCCGTCCACGCATCCCCGTGCCGTTGCTGACACCGTGGCTCTCCTCGCATTGGATCGGGCTCGTCACACCGGTCGACGCCGGCGTCGCGAGGCCGCTGATCGAGGGACTCTCCACGGACACGACCGTCACCGACCCGTCGGGAATGGCGCTGTTCGACTTTCTGCCCAAATCCTTCGAGCGGGCGTTGCGCGAGGCGCTCGCCGAGGGAGACTGATCTCATCGACCCACTCTCGCCGTAAACCTCAAATAAGGCGGCACGGCTTGGCGTGCGCACGAGCACGGAGTAAAGTCGTATACCTGTCGCGATACAGGGAGGCTGAGACGATGACCGAGGATCAGGAACAGGCTGAGTGGAATGTCGCGGAGTGGCACGGCAAGCTGTTGGTCGATCGCTACGGCGAGAAGATCGGCAAGCTCGAGGATGTCTACGTCGACGTCGAGACCGACGAGCCGCAGTTCGCCACCGTCAAGGAGGGCTTCATCGGCCGCCACCTGACCTTCGTGCCGCTCGGCGGGGTCAAGGTCGGCCCCGATGGGCTGCAGGTCGCGGTGGCCAGGGAACAGGTTCAGGACGCGCCCAACATCGAGCAACATGGCGAGGAGCTCTCACAGGCGGACGAGTCGGCTCTGTACCACCACTACGAGCTCAACTACACCCCCCCGAGCACCGAGAGCGGCCGCCGGCTCGCCCGACGCTAGATGGAGTCCGGTTCCGCGCGAGCGCGCCGGTCGTGTAACTCGGGGCTACCCGTCGATCGTCACGGGCGTCCCCGGACCGATGCGGGCGGCCAGCCAGTCGATGCTCGCGGTGGCGACGCGGACGCAGCCATGCGAGGCGGCGGTTCCCAGCGTGCCTCCAAGGTCGTCACGCCCGTGAATCCCGATCTGACCCGGGCCGCCTTCGAATTCCTGCAGCACGTTCGAGCGGGCGCTGAGCGCCAGCGCGTACGGACCGCCGGCCTCGCCGGCCGGCATCTGGAGCGTCTCCTCGACGAAGAACAGGCCGGTCGGTGTGGGCGTCGAGGGCTTGCCCACCACGGCTTGAAAGGATCTGGCTTGATGGCCGTTGTCGTAGATGCTCACCCGGCGGGCCGCGAGGTCGACCACGATCCGCCAGGGCGTCACGAGCGGGCGGGTGCCCTGCTGGGCGATCCAGCCGGTCGATCCGTTGGGGCGGCCGGGAAGCATCACATCGAGCCACCGCACCCCGCCGGGATCGATTGAGCGTGCGATCACGGGCAGGGTGGTCTGCTCGCCGGTGATCGGTCTGCGAGCCGGCACGAGCACGGACTGCGGGGATCCGGCGTCGGGCGCCCGGTGGGCGGCGTGCGCGGTGAGCAGGACTGCGAGTTCCTGAGTCGCCTGTACGCGAGCGGTGTGGGGGGCGGCGTCAGCCGAGCTGATCGAGACGCAGGCGACGCACGCCACGGCGAGACCGCCGATCACCCAGCGCCTGAGCCGCTGGGAATGGATAGCCGCGCGAGGCGAAGGAAGACGGGAGCGAGGATATGGGGTGGTTGTCGTGTTCATTGTGCGCAGGCGGCTGGGCAGCCCACACGGGCCGCCCAGTCTTGCCGAGCGTGGCTCATCCGGTGAACGAGCCGCGCTTGTTGGGGAGCGCCGGCCGCGCGGAGGAGCGCCGGTGCGTGTGGCGATGTTTGGCTGCGGCTCTCTTGGCCGCGGCCCGCTTCTTTGCCGCCGCGATCTGCCGTGCGGTTTTGTGGGTCGTCCCCGATCCGTTCGATGCCGACGGGGTGGTTGTGCCCGCGCTGCCGCCCGGGGCGGGGCCCGTGGTCGTTTCCGTGCCGCCGCCACTGCCGGTTGCGCTGGAGGGGCAGTTGGACGTGGTGATGGTGTTGGTATCCAGGTTCACCGCGCCGGTTCGCGCCAGCAGCCTGCCGTGTATCGTGGCGGCCGTATTGGCGGTGATGGTCGCCGAGGCCATGATCGTGCCGACGAACCGGGTGCCCGTCCCCAGCGTCGCCGAGGAGCCGACCTGCCAGAACACGTTGCACGCCTGCGCGCCGTTGACGAGCACGACGCTGGTGTTCGAACCGGTGATCAGCGTGGAGCCGATCTGGAAGATGAACACCGCGTCGGGGTTTCCTTGCGCGTCGAGCGTGACGCTCCCAGATGAGAGCAGCAACGAGCTGCTGGCGCTGCGAACGCCGGGCAGGAAGACCTGACCGGCGAGGTCGGTACCGGCCGAGCCGTTGCTCGGACGCGAGGCGGCGTTGTTGTAGCCGGTGGTCAAGCTGTTCTTGGCGCCGATCGCCACGGCGTCGTCGACGTGCGTCTGACCGAGCACGTGCGGAGCGCCCGTGACCGAGGAGCCGGGGCTCAGCCCCAGATCGCCGAACATCGTCGTGGGGCCGGTGTTGGTCACAGTCGAGCCGCCCAACACCGAAAAGCTTGCCGCCGATCCCAGGCCCACGGTCGCCGCGGCGCCCAGGGCGCTGCTTGCGGACAGCAGCGCGGACAGCAGTCCGAGCATGAGCGCTCCTACTAGAAGAATCTTGCCGCCGGCCCGAGCAACGGGACGTCGGCTGACTGCGAGGGAGTCGCTGGAAGGCGACTCATACGTCTGTGGGACGCCGCTTTGCATGGGCGCCTCCTCACTGCGGCATTGAATGACCGCGATAGAAGGGGAATGGCTCCCCGGTCTCTTCGACCTGTTGTGTAACCCGACAGATCGACTCTCCGGGCTTAGCCAAACATGCGCAACTCAACGAATGTCCAGCCGGTCTGGTCGATGCTCCGGTCGGCCTCGACGCCCGGACGGATGCTCAGGCTGGCGGAGGTGCTGCACTTGTGTCGCGGACCCATGTTTATGCCGAGTGCGTGCATGGACACGGCGACGGCCGGCGGGCGATCGGCTCGGTGTCGCCGGCCGCCCAGTCGTATACCCTCGCGGCTCTACGTTCAAGATATCTGGTTGTTTCACGGAAATCCTGTTAGGCTTAGAACTTGTCTAACTGATGAACGTCCTGCGGTTCTGGCCGCGTCCCGCTATTGGACGCCCTACTGGGGAAGGCTGGCTGGTCGATGTGACTGCAACGACTGATCGCTCGGTCTCCGTCGATACGCAGGGCCTGTTTGTCCTGGGCTCTCGCCTGCTGGGCACGATTCTCGTATTTCTGCTCTACCGGGTGCTCTCGCGTTCGCGCAAGCGGGCGTGGGGGCTGGTTGGAGAGAAGACTGACGAGCTGGCGTATCACGCGTTGCACGATCGGCTGACCGACCTGCCGAACAGAGGCCTGGTGCTAGACCGGGCCGAACAGATTCTCGCTCGAGCGCGACGGCAGGACGTTCCGGTGACCGCTCTGTTCGTCGACGTCGACGGCTTCAGGCAGATCAACGACCGGTTCGGTCGTCAGGCCGGAGACGAGGTTCTGTGCCAGGTCGCGGCGCGACTGAGGAGGATCCTGCGGGACAACGACACGGTCGGTCGCCTCGGTGCAGACGAGTTCGTGATGCTGGTCGACTCGCTCGGGCTGAACGTCGCTCCCGAGCTGCTCGCCGAACGGATCTTGGATGTGGTTCGCCAGCCGATCGAGTTGCCCGGACCAGCCCATCCGCCGGTATCGGTGACGGCGAGCATCGGCATCGTGACCGGGCGCCCCACCTCGGCCGAAGATCTGATGCAGGACGGCGCCCTGGCGCTGGCCAAGGCCAAGGCCGTGGGCAAGGAAGGCTATGTCAAGTTCGAGTCCGCGATGCAGACCGCCGCGCAAGACCGCATGCACCTGGAGATGGACCTCGCGGACGCACTCGACGCGGACCAGTTCTTCCTGGTCTACCAACCGATGCTGGACCTCGAGAGCGAGCGGGTCGTGGGTGTGGAGGCGCTGCTGCGCTGGCGCCATCCCACGGGCGGCGTGATCGCGCCCGACGTGTTCATACCGCTCGCGGAGGCCAACGGACTGATCGTCTCGATCGGCCGCTGGGTGCTCGACGGGGTCTGTGCCCAAGGCGCCGCCTGGCGCCGCAAGGGTCACCCCCTGAACGTCTCGGTCAACGTCTCCGCTCGACAGCTCGAACGCGAGGAGTTCGTCGAGGAGGTGCGCACGGCGCTGCATGACAGCGGCCTTGATCCGGTGACGTTGACTCTTGAGATCACCGAGACGGTCCTGATGCGCAAGCCGGACGAGACCGCGCGCCTGCTCACCGAGCTGAAGGCGCTCGGCGTGCGGATCGCCGTCGATGACTTCGGGACCGGCTACAGCTCCCTCGCCTACCTACGTCAGTTCCCGGTCGACTCGCTCAAGATAGATCGCACGTTCATCACCGGACTGGCGATCTCGCGCGAGGCGCACGCGCTGACGCACACGCTCATCCAGCTGGGCAAGGTCCTCGGCCTGCAGACGCACGCCGAGGGAGTCGAGCATCACAGCCAGGTTCGCGAGCTCCAGCGCGAGGGCTGCGATCTCGCCCAGGGATTCCTCTTCGCTCGCCCGCTCACTGCCGGTGCGCTCGAAAGCTTCCTCGATGACAGCCCGGGGCTGGCCGACACCTTCGATGGAGACGTACCGGAGCACATCGCCAGGTCTCCGTCGGCTCGCGCCGGCGGAAGATCCACACGGCAGCCGGCACCCCGGCGAGCGCGAGCGCGATCATGATCGCGGCGCAACTGGGATGTACGAGGAGTTCCTGCGCTTCTGCCCGTCTTTCGAGCAAGCGCTGCAGAACGCCGGGATCATGCTCGTGAAGTGCTGGCTGTCGGTCAGCGACGCCGAGCAGGAGCGGCGCTTTGAGAAGCGGCTGTCGGACCCGCGCAAGCGCTGGAAGTTCAGCCCGATCGACCTGCAGGCCCGCGCCCGCTGGGTGGACTATGCCGAGGCCAAGGACCGCATGTTCGCCTGCACCGACACGCCGGACAGTCCCTGGTATGTCGTCGAGGCCGACGACAAGCGCACGGCACGATTGAACCTCATCAGCCACCTGCTCTCGCTCGTGCCTTACGAGCACCGCGACGAGGGCGAGCAGCCGACGTTCCCCCCGCGCCAGCAGCGCGATTACCTGCGCCCGCCGATCAGCACCGAGCATCTCGTGCCGACGCGCTACACGGTTCGCTCGGACTGAGTTGCGCGAGGCTCGATGCGGGCCGGCAGACGGGCGCTGACCGTGGTTCCCCGCTCGCCGGACTCCACGTCGAGGGCGCCGCCCGCGAGGGTCACCCGCTCCTGCATGCCGGCCAGACCGAAGCCGCGCCTGGTGGTCCGGGGGTCGAAGCCGACGCCGTCGTCGCGCACCTCGATCGACAGCTCCTCGCCCCCGGCGCCGACAGCCACCCGCACCCGCACCGCCTCTGCGCGGGCGTGCTTGGCGACGTTCGTGAGGGCCTCCTGGAGCAGCCGGTAGACGGTCGTCTCGAGATCGCCGTCGAGGCGTCCCTCGCGCGTGGAGGGACCGGGCAGTTCGAGCTCGCCCTCGATCTCGAATCCGCTCTGCACGCGGTGGCGCTCGAGCAGCGCCTCGATCGCGGTGCGCAGCCCGAGCTCGTCCAGCGCCGCCGGACGCAGCTCGGTGATGATCGCGCGCAGGTTGCCGATCTCCTGCTCGAGGTGCACGACGGCTTCGCGCATCGCCTCCTGTGCCAGCGCCGGGTCCTCGCGGCGCAGCGCGGAGGACAGCAGCACGCGCAGACCGCCCAGGCCCTGCAGCGTCTCGTCGTGCAGCTCGCGCGCCCAGTGGCGGCGCTCGGCGTCGGCCGCCGCCAGCGAGCTGCGCAGGCGGTCGGCCTGCACGCTCTGCGCCATCGCTACGGCGGTGGCGGCGCTCACCGCGAAGGTGCGCAGCATCTGCTCGTCGTCCTCGCCGAACACGTCCCCGTCCTCACCGCGATCGAATGCGGCCAGCACGCCCATCGCCTCCCCGCGGTAGAGCATAGGCACGAGCAGTGCCGTGTGTACGTCGGATATCCCGAGCTGGCCCGGGGAGGCCCGCAGCATCGCGGCGATGTCGGTGATGCGCTCGGGACGGCGATGCTCCAGCACCTGCCCGGCGGTGGAGTCGGCGATCGGCAGACGCACGCCGCGTAGCTCCTGGATGTGACCGGCGCTGGCCCGCACGACCAGCTCCTGTCCGTCGCGCAGCATGATCACGAGGCTCCTGGCCTCCACGAGCTCCCGGCCGCGCTTGACGATCAGCTCCAGCACGTGCTCAAGTGAGACCTCGTCGCCGATCGCGACCGCCACGTCGCGGGTCGCCTCGAGGCTCCTGAACGCCTTCTCGAGCTCCTGGCGGCGACCGGTGAGCTCGCGCGCCGTATGGCGCACACGATCCAGCATGGCGCCGAGATCGAGCTCGGTCATCAGCGAACGCCCCACGTCCAGCAGGCGACGAATCCACGGCTCTTCGGAATTCGTCTTCATGCATCACCGAGCTTACCCGTAGTCATTCCCCATCTACGACGGGTTTTCTCGGCCGAGGTTCCGTTCTCGCCGCTACGCTTTACACGCGATGGCTGAATGCACGCACCTCGACCACGTTCACATGACGCGGCTGCCCGAGGAGGTAGCGGGTTGCGAGGACTGTCTGGCGATGGGCGGTGAGTGGCTGCATCTGCGCATCTGCCTGGAGTGCGGGCATGTGGGCTGCTGTGACGACTCACCCAACCGCCACGCCACCGCACACGCCGGCGAGACCGGGCATCCGATCATCCGCTCGATCGAGCCCGGCGAGGACTGGTCGTGGTGCTTCCTGGATCAGACGGCGATGCTCATTGCCGGAATCGAGGGCACGACTCGCATCCCGCCCTCGCCGCTGCTGGGCTGAGCGAGCCACACCGCGCCGAGCGAGCACCGACGCTCGTGCGGAGCGTCCCGTGAGAGCGGCAGTCGGCGCAGCGGCGCTCCGGCGATACTGACGGCCATGGCATCCGCCGCCGCCGGCGCCACGAGCTCCGAGTCCCCCACTGCCGGGCACACGGCCTGGGCGCGTAATCTCGGCGCGCCGGTGCGGGACTTCCTCAGCACCGAGACTGGCGGCGCGATGGTGCTGGTCGCGGCGGCGGTGATGGCGCTCGTGTGGGCCAACTCCCCCTGGCCGCACTCCTACGAGACCTTCTGGGACACGCGCCTGGCGCTCAGTCTGGGCGGGCACGTGCTTTCCGGGAGCCTGCGCCAATGGGTCAACGAAGGACTGATGGCGCTGTTCTTCCTCGTCGTCGGCTTGGAGGCCAAGCGCGAGCTCGACCTCGGCGAGCTGCGTGAGCGCAACCGCATCGCGATCCCGGTCGTGGCCGCTCTCGGCGGCATGGCGCTGTGCGTGGGCATCTATCTGGCGATCAACGCCGGCGGTCCCGGCGCGGGCGGGTGGGGCGCGGCAATGTCGACCGACACGGCGCTCGCACTGGGCGCGCTCGCGCTGGTGGCGCCGAGCAGCGCGACACGGCTGCGCGTGTTTCTGCTGACGCTCGCCGTGGTCGACGATCTCGCAGCGCTGGTCGTGATCGCGCTCGCCTACAGCACCCATGTCTCGCTGCTCGCGCTGGCGGTCGCGCTCGCGCTGTTCGCGGTGCTCGTGCTGCTGCGGTTCGCCGGGCGCTGGCGTGAGTCCGCGGCGGTGATCGTCGGGATTGGGGTGTGGCTGGCGATGTTCGAGTCGGGGATCGACCCGGTCGTCGCGGGCCTCGCGATCGGGCTGGTGACGAGTGCCTACCCGCCGGCGCGCGGCGACCTCGAGCGCGCCACCGAGCTGACGCGATCGTTTCGCGAGCAGCCCACGCCCGAGCTCGCCTACCTCGCCCAGCGCGGCCTGACTTCGACGATCTCACCGAATGAGCGACTGCAGTACCGGCTGCATCCCTGGACGAGCTTCGTCGTGGTGCCGCTGTTCGCGCTGGCCAACGCCGGGATTCACGTCGACGCCCACGTGCTGTCGGGCGCGGTCAGCTCGCCGGTGACGATCGGGATCGTGCTCGCCTACGTGCTCGGCAAGCCGCTGGGCATCCTCGGCGCGTCCTGGCTGGGCACGCGCCGGGTGCTGGGTGGCTCCAGGCGGCTGGCCGTCACCTGGCCCGGGCTCGCGGGAACCGGCGCGGTCGCCGGGATCGGCTTCACGGTGTCGCTGCTGATCGCCGATCGCGCGTTCGCCGGCGAAGCGCTGGCGCAGGCCAAGCTCGGCATCCTCGCCGCGGCCATCATCTCTCCGCTGGCGGCGTGGATCGTGTTCCGGCTGATCGCTCGTGTCCCCGCGACGGTGAGGGCCCGCCAGCTGGGGCGCACGGCCGAGCAGCTGATCGACCTCGCCGAGGACGTCGATCCCGCGCGCGACCACATCCGTGGCGCGCCCGACGCTTCGGTGACGCTCGTCGAGTACGGCGACTTCGAGTGTCCCTACTGCGGGCGCGCCGAGCCCGCGATCCGCGAGCTGCTGTCGGAGTGGGGCGACGACCTGCGCTACGTCTTCCGTCACCTGCCGCTCAGCGACGTGCATCCCTGGGCGCAGCTGGCGGCGGAGGCCGCCGAGGCCGCCGGCGCGCAGGGGGCGTTCTGGGAGATGTACGACGTCCTGCTTGCCCACCAGGGCGAGCTGACACCTCACAGCCTGCGCCGCTACGCCCAGGATCTCGGCCTGGACGGCGAGCGGCTCACCGAGGAGCTGCGCCGGCGCACCCATGCCGCGCGGGTCGGCGAGGACGTGGCGAGCGCCGACGCCAGCGGCGTCTCGGGGACGCCGTCGTTCTTCATCAACGGACGCCGCCACACCGGCGTCTACGACGTCGCAACGCTCAGCGCGGCCGTGCGGGCGGCGCGATCGCGCGTGCCCCCCACACCTCAGCATGCCTGACCACCTCGGCATGCTTGACACACCTCAGCAACAGCATGCCTGACACGCCCAGCGCGCATGAAGCATCTGATGGGAACATGGGATATTTCCTGCCGAGGCTGAGGAGGGGTATAGCGATGTGATCATCCGGGGCGTCTTGCCGGTGTCCTCGGTCCGTCCGCGCGCCGCGCGAGGAGCTCGACGAGCGCGCGGGCGTGTCGCTCGATCGCGCCCCAATCCTGCTCGGACTGGCTGATCTCGTCGACGATACCCTCGGCGAGGTCGGCGGCGCGGACTGTTATCTGTTCCTGACTCCTCATCGTCGACTCCCCTGTAAGCGAACACATGTTCGCAGCCGACTCTAGGTCCCGCGAACGTCGGAACGGGCCTCGATCGGAGGCTTGTCCGCCTGCGGGCACAAATAAGTCACGCTCTTGTCACACCTGCTCGAGTAGAGCCCAGCTTTGCGCCGCGTGACCTCCGCTACGGCGACAGTCGCACGGGCAGCGTCTTGAGCTGGTTGAGGAAGACGGACTCCACGATCGTCGGGGTGTCCGCCGGCTCCATCGCCGGGAATCGGGCGAGGGTCTCCTCGAACAGGACGCGCAGCTCCAGACGCGCCAGCGCGGTGCCCAGGCAGAAGTGACGGCCGCCGGCACCGAACGCCTGGTGCTCGGTGGTGCGGCGGACGTCGAAGCGGTCCGGGTCGGAGTGGCAGGACTCGTCGCGGTTGGAGGAGACGTACCACATGACGACCTTCTCGCCCTCTTTGATCTGCCGCCCGTTCAGCTCGGTGTCGCATGTCGCCGTGCGGCGGAAGTGGGCGAACGCGGGAAACATCCGCAGCGACTCCTCGACCGCGCCGGGGATCAGGCCGGGATCGGCCAGCAGCAGCTCGCGCTGGTCGGGGTTCTCCATCAGCGCGCGCATGCCGCTGCAGTAGGTGGCCTTGGTGGAGTCGTTGCCGGCGGCGACGAGCAGGAAGAAGCCCATCACGATCTCGTGTTCCTCCAGGCGCTGCCCGTCCACTTCGGCGTGCACGAGCACGCTCGTCAGGTCGTCGGTGGGGCGCTCGCGGCGCTCGGCGATGAGCGCGCCGCAGCGCTGGAAGATCTCGGCGACCCCCGCTTCTACCCCCGCCTGCGGAGTGCCGTGCGGGTTCAGGTCGGGGTCGCCGGCGCCCAGCATCATGTTCATCAGGCGCGCCCACACCTCGTCCTCCTCGGGCGGGATGCCCATGAAGCTGCCGATCACGCGCGAGACCACCGGCTGGGCGACGTCGGCGACCAGGTCGCACGTCTGTCTGCCCTGCAGCCCGTCGAGCGCCTCGACCACGATCGCCCTGACGGCATCTTCGTGGGCGGCGATCCGCTTCGGCGTGAAGCCGGCCTGGAAGAGGGCCTTGATGCGGTCGTGCTTGGGCGGGTCCATGCCGATGAACATCGCCCGTGAGAGCTCGATCGGCAGACCGATGTTGGCGGCCGTGACTCCTCCGAGCTCGGAGGAGTAGGTCTGCCAGTCGCGGCTGACCGCGCGGACGTCCTCGGCGGTGGTGACCGACCAGTAGCCGGGCTCCTCGGGAAATTCGGTGATGCTCTCAGTCCAGTGCACGGGGCACTCCCTGCGCATGCGTGCGAACAGCTCGTTCGGCACGCCGTCTTCCCAGACCTCGCGCTCGGTGACGAGCACGTCCTCAAGGTCGCTGCTGTCTACCGCCGCCATCTGGACCTCCAGAGATCGCTGTCGATGCCGTGTCGATGTTACAGGCCGTTGGAGCTCATGAAGAGGCAGTATGGGAAACGACGATGTGGACTGGACGGAGGAGAGGGTCGAGTAGACGGGTCCGCTCAAGACCAGCCCAGTCGCCCCCCCCGCGGCCCGGAGATGGTGCGGCGCAGACGCTGGACGCGGCGCAGCTCCCGAACGTCCTCGTCCATGGACGGAGGCACGACGGCGGGATCGCTCGCTCCGAGCAGCTCGGGCGCCAGGCGGTGGCGCACGAGCTCGCCGGCGAGGAGATCGACGCGCTGGGCGCTCGCGCCCGGACGGGAGCTGACGACTCGCCGCAGGCGTGTTCCGGCGAACAGCAGGCCGACGCCGTCCTCCAGCGACCAGCCGCCGGGCAGGACGCCGTCGCGGACGGCCGCGAGCCATACCGGCAGGCGCTCGGGCTCGCCATCGGCGTGCACGGTCAGCGATCCCTCCAGCAGGCCGAGGCCCGAGAGCGGCTCGGGCTGGCCGCTGGAGCGGGTGATGCCGCCTTGGAACCAGCACATCGCCCCGGCGGAGATACCGGCCAGGACGATGCCCCGCCGCCAGGCTGAGATCAGCAGGCGGTCGAGGTCGTGAGCGCGCCAGATCGCGAGCAGGTTGCGCATAGAGCCGCCGCCGACGTACAGCACGTCCTGGGAGAGGACGATCTCCTGCAGGGAGCGGCGCAGCTCGTGCAGGCGAAACAGCGACAGGTGCTCGGCGACGCAGTGGCGGTCGGCGAAGCGGGCGTGAAACGCGGCGATCTGAGCCGTGGTGTCGCCGGAGGCGGTGGGCAGGAACAGGATGCGCGGCTCGCGCGCGCTCGCGGCCATGCGCGGGGAGGCGAGCGACAGGACGAAGTCGTCGAGCAGCGGGTTGGAGGGCTCCATCGTGAACCCTCCTCCGCCCATCGCGAAGATCAGGCGTTGCTCGGGGGGCGCCTCGGCCGTGCTCACGCGGCGGCGCCGATGGGCTCGCGGGCGATCCTCCCGCGAGCGCCCGGCTCGGAGGAGATCGGCTCGGAGGAGGCGGCCTCGGAGGCGCCGGTCGCGGACTCGGCTCGCGGGCGAGCGTGAGGTTCGGGTCTGTGTCCAGCTGGGTGACCTCGAGCGGCACCTCGACGACGGAGTCGCACGCCGGCTCGACGCGGTAGGCGCGGCCGTCGGGACGCGAGCTCACGGCGCGCTCGAGCAGCGTGCCGCGAAAGTGCAGCGCGACGCCGTCGTCGGCCGCGAAGCCGGGGCGCATGCCGGCGGCGACGAAGCGGTGGTACTCGGCGCGGCGCGCGGGCTCGGCGTCGTAGTGCACGCAGTTGGAGTAGGGCAGCAGCCCCAGGCCGCGCACGCGTCGGGGGGCGCCGTGGAAGGCGGACAGCGATTCGGCGAACCAGCACAGCGACCCCGCGGAGGGGCCGCACAGGACGATGCCCCGCCGCCACGCGCGGCGCAGGACGGAGTCAAGGCCGTGCGCGCGCCAGGCGCCGAGCATCGACACGACGTTGCCGCCCCCGACGTAGACGAGGTCCTGGGCGAGCAGATGGGTGGCGAGGTCGTCCTCGACGCCGCCGACTCCCTGATCGCGGCGAAACAGCGACACGTGCGAGGCGTCGCAGTGGGCGGAGAAGCGGCGGTAGAAGCGCACGACGTAATGATCGGCGTCGCCGGAGGCGGTCGGCAGGAAGCACACCCGCGGGCGCACGGAGGAGGTGAGCGAGAGGATGTAGTCGTCGAGCAGCGAGGAGTCTTTCTCCATCGAGAAGCCGCCGCCGCCGAGGGCCACGATCTGGGGGGTGCGGCGCGGGGATCGTCGGGAGGGTCGCATCGCTCTGGCTCGCGGGGGTTGGAGTGCGTTCGGAGTAAGGCCTATCCCATGCTGGCAGCAGCTTGCCGCATCTGGGCCCGCGGCCAGTATGGACCGGCGTCGGAGATTCGGTGTGCGCGCGATGGACATGCGCACATAGGGCGTTCAGCAAACAATTAGGTTGTTAACACGCTGCTCCTACGGCGGGCGGGAATGCTGTCCGGCATGAGTGCACAAGAGCAGTCTTTTGAGTGGGTAACCCGTAAGCCGAGACCCTCTGCGGCCCTGCCGGCGCCGGTTGCCGCAGTGGTCGGCTCCGCCGGGCTGGGACTGGCGGCGCTGCTGACTCTGGCGGGCGGGCTGAACCTGTGGGCGCTGAGTCGCAATGGCTGGGCCAACACTTACTACAGCGCCGCCGTACGCTCGATGAGCTCGAGTTGGCACGACTTCCTGTTCGGCGCGATGGACCGGGCGGGAGTGATGACGGTCGACAAGCCGCCGCTGGCGCTGTGGGTGCAGGCGCTGTCGGTGCGCGTGTTCGGATATCACCCGCTGAGCATGCTCGTGCCCCAGGCGCTGATGGGGGTGGTGAGCGTGGCGCTCGTGTATGACCTGGTCGGGCGGCGGTTCGGCCGGCTCGGCGGGTTCGTGGCGGGGCTGGCGCTGGCGTTGACGCCGATCACGGTCGGGATCTCGCGCCACAACAACCCGGACGCGCTGCTCGTGCTGTGCAGTGTGGCGGCGCTGTGGTGCACGGTGCGCGCGCTGGAGGGCGGGCGCCACAGCACGCGCTGGCTGGTGGGAGCGGGCGTGTGCGTGGGCTTGGGCTTCGAGACGAAGATGGCGGTCGCGCTGATGGTCGTCCCGGGGATCGTCGCGGCGTGGCTGTGGATCGCGCCGCACGGGCGCAAACGCGCGCTGGGCGAGCTGGGGCTGGGCGGTCTGGCGATGGTGCTCGTCGGCGGGGCATGGCCGGCGCTGGTCGAACTGACCCCCGCGGCGGACCGGCCGTGGGTTTCGGGCACGAGCAATAACACGGTGTGGCAGCTGATCAGCGAGTACAACGGCGCGGGGCGGCTGGACGGGCAGACGGGTGGTCCCGCTGGGATGGGCGGGAACATGTTCGGCGGCACGCCCGGGCTGGGGCGGCTGCTGAACTCTGCGCTCGGCGGGCAGGCGGGGTGGCTGCTGGGGTTCGCGGTCCTCAGCGGCGTCGCGGTGCTCGTCGCGAGCAGGCTGCGCCGCTCGGATGCGCGCAGCGGCTGGCTGATCGCGGTCGGCTGCTCCTTCCTGGTGGTGGCGCTCGTGTTCAGCGAGGCGAAAGGCATCTTTCACCCCTACTACGTCTCGCTGCTGGCGCCGTTCGCCGCTGCGCTGACGGGTGCGGGTGTGGCGCAGCTGCGCGCGGGTGGACGGCAGGCAAGGGTGCTGGCGCCGGCGGCGATCGTCGCGGGCGTGGCGTGCGAGATCGCGGTCTTGCACCAGTACCCCGGCCAGCTCCGGTGGCTCGTGCCGGCGTTGATCGTCGTGGGCGCCGGCGCGGCGGTCGCGTTGGCCCTCGCCGGCGATCGGGCGATCCGGACGGCGGCGCTCGGCTGCGGCGTGGCGGCTCTGCTGATCGCTCCGGGCGTGTGGGCGGTGGACACGTTGGGGTACGCGACCAACGGGACGTTCCCCTCCGGCGGGCCCCAGTCGGTCCTGACTGCCGGCGCCGGTCCGGGCGGTGGATTCGGACAGCGCGTGTCGGGCCCCGGGCCGGGCGGCGTGCCCCTGTTCGGCGGCGGTGGCAGTGCCGCCGGGGCGGGCGGAGCGGGCGAAGGGCCGCCGCAACCACCGGGCGCGGGCGCGGGCGGTGCTCCAGCGGGTGTGGGCGGCGCGGGCGCGGCGCCCCCCGGAGCGGGCGCTCCCTCGGCCGGGGTCTCCGGCGTGGGCGCTTCCTCCACAGGAGCCCCGACGGGCGCCGGCCCGGGCGTGGGGTTCGGTGGTGGCGCGGTGGGCGCGCCGCTGGGCAACAGTCGGACGATTACAGCGGCGATCGCCTACGCCAAGGCGCACGGCGGCGGCACGGTGGCGGTGTCCAGTCAGTCGAGCGCGGCCACGGCGATCGTTGACAGCGGCGCCGAAGTGGCCGGGATCGGCGGGTTCTCCGGGCGCGAGAGCGACGTGAGCGTGGCGTGGCTGGCGGGCGAGGTGAGTCGCGGGGAGATCCGCTGGGTGCTCGCGGAAGGAAGCGGTTCGAGCGGACCACGGCTTGCAGGCGACACCCGCCAGGGGTCGCGCAAGGCGATGACGGCCGTTACGAAGGCGTGCACGAGGGTGACGCTCTCCTCTAGCGCAACCGGCGGGCAGGGCCAGGCCGCGGGTGGTCAGGGCGGCGAAAGCGCGCTGTATGACTGCAGGGGGCGCGCGGCGGCATTGGCCTCGGGGGCGTAAGAATCACGCTCGTGAGAGTGCTGGTGGTAGACGACGACCGCGCGGTGCGCGAGGCGCTGCGCCGCGCGCTGACGCTCGCCGGGTACGAAGTGCAGGAGGCGGCGGATGGCGAGCAGGCGCTGGAGCTGGTCGTGCAGGCTGTCCCCGACGCGGTCGTGCTGGACGTGGGACTGCCGGGGATCGACGGGCTGGAGGTGTGCCGGCGGCTGCGGCGGCTGGGCAACCGCGTGCCGATCCTGATGCTGACCGCGCGTGACGCGGTGTCAGATCGCATCGACGGGCTGGACGTGGGCGCTGATGACTACATGCTCAAGCCGTTCGACGTGGGCGAGCTGAAGGCGCGGATTCGCGCGCTGCTGCGCCGGGCGGGACCGGAGGCGGGTGACCCCGAGGCGCTGTCGTTCGCGGAGGTGAGGCTGGACAGCGGGCGGCACGGGGCGGAGGTGAGCGGGGAGTTCGTGGAGCTGACGCGGACGGAGTATCAGCTGCTGGAGCTGCTGATGCTGAATCCCAAGCGGGTGCTCGCGCACAGCCTGATATACGACCGTGTGTGGGGGTATGACTTTGGCCCGGCGTCGAACGCGCTGCGGGTGTATGTGGGATATCTGCGGCGCAAGCTGGAGGGGGCGGGCGCGCGGCAGCTGATTCATACGGTGCGGGGGGTGGGCTATGTGTTGCGTGAGCCGTAGCGATCCAGGCACGGGCCGTGACGCGCGCTCGCGCAGTCGGCGTCGTCATCCCGATCGATCCTCGCCCCGATCCTGTTCCTTTGCCCCACGCATGGGGGGTTGAACGATGACTCTGCGCACGCGCATAGCCGCGGTCGCGGGCGTGTCGGTCGCGCTGGCGGTGCTGGCGGTGGCGGTGGGACTGTATGTCGCGGTCAGCACCGACCTGCGCGGCGAAGTCGACAAGGGGCTGCGCGAGCGTGCGCGACCGTTCGCCCAGCCTCCGCCAGGCGGTGTCGCGGGCGGCGCGCAGGGTGGCGCGGAAGGTCCGGGGCCCCGACTGCTGTTCGGTGACGAACCGCCCCCCGGCGGGCCGCCCCCGGGTGCAGGTGGCGAGGGCGGTCCGGGCGGTCTGCCCAGCAGCGTCCAGCCGGCGCCGTTCGGGGGCGCCTCGGGGTACGTGCAGTTCCTCGCGACGAACGGAGCGGTGCGAGTCCCCGGCGGCCAGGGGTCCTCGCTGGTCAGGATTCCTACGACGGCGCTGGATCGCTCGATCGCCCGGAGCGGGAACGGGAGCGCGCTGACGGATCGGACGGTGCGGGGGATGAAGCTGAGGGTGCTGACGCAGGGGATCGGGACGCGGGGGGCGGTGATGGTGGCACGACCACTCGGGGAGGTGGACAGCGAGCTGAATCGGCTGGTGCTGATCCTGGCGATCGTCGGGGCGGTCGGGATCGCGCTGGCGGCCGGACTGGGAGCACTGGTGGCGCGTGTTGCGCTGGCGCCGGTGCGGCGGTTCACGGCGCGCACGGAGACGCTGACGGAGGAGGGCGCGCTGCGCGGCGCGAGCCTGGATCTGTCGCGGCGGCTGGAGGTCGAGGGCTCAGACGAGCTGGGTCGCTTGGCGGACAGCTTCAATCGCACGCTCGACGCGCTCGAGCGCTCGGTGCAGGCCCAGCGCCGGCTGGTGGCCGACGCAGGACACGAGCTGCGCACGCCGATCGCGAGCCTGCGCGCGAACATCCAGGTGCTGGGTGAAGCGCAGCGGCTGCCGGCAGCGGAGCAGGAGAGTCTGCGGCGGGACGTCGTCGGCGAGCTGGACGAGCTGACGGCGCTGGTCGCGGATGTGGTCGAGCTCGCACGGGGCACGGCATCGGAAGGCAGGCAGGCGGACGAGGTGCGTCTGGACGCGATCGTGGGAGCGGCGATCGAGAAGGCGGCGCGACGCGGCGGCGTGCGCTTCGAACAGCATCTCGAGCCGACGATCGTGACCGGGCAGGCGGACAGGATCGACCGCGCCGTGGGCAACCTCTTGGAGAATGCCCGCAAGTGGAGCCCGGACGGCGGGCTCGTGGAGGTGACGCTGCGGGACGGCGTGCTGAGCGTGCGCGACCACGGGCCGGGGTTCGACGAGCAGGACGTGCCGCACGTGTTCGACCGCTTCTACCGCGCCGACGGTGCGCGCGGGCTGCCGGGCTCGGGATTGGGACTGGCGATCGTGCGCCAAGCCGCCGAAGCGTGTGGGGGCTACGCCGAGGCGGGCAACGCGGAGGGGGGCGGCGCGCTGCTGCGGGTCAGTTTCGGGCCGCGGGCCGGGTTTTCGGCTTCTGGGGGGTGAGGGCGCTGCTCAATCTGCAAGGGGATTGTTCCAGCGCACCTCGGTGAAGCGTGCGAAGTCGGTGTCGGCCGAGCAGAGTTCGACGCCGTGCTCGATCGCGAGGGCTGCGAGCTGGGTGTCGATGATGAGGTTGCCTCGGGGCTGGTGGCGCTCGATGAGGCCGCCCAGCACCTGTGCGTGGCGTGGCGTCGGAGCCGGCGTCCAGATGATGTCGTTGGCGAGCCAGTCTTCGACTCGTGCCCATGCTTCAGAGGGGTCGAGCGGTCGCCCGAAGATGCGCGGGTTCGTGATGATGCGCATGAACGCCCACAGCGACAACCAAGGAATGCCGACACGCTGCTCCCCGTTCAGCTGTTCGCTCAGCCAAGCGCGGGCTCGTGCGTGATGAGGGCTCGTCTCGTGCACCGCGAACAGCAGCAGGTTCGCGTCGATGAGCATCAGCGGTAGTCGGGACCTTCCGCCAACTCCAGCGCCTCGGCGACGTTTGTGTAGTCGATCAGTGTGCTGCCGAGGTTGTGCGTACGCTGCACGAACGACTTGCGCGGCTCCGGTTTGTGCGCCATCCCCGTACGCGCCAGCTCATTGAGGGCCTCGCTCATACCGAGCGAGCGCTCGCGACGCATCTGGTTGAGCTTAGCGGCGACATCGTCTGCGAGGTTCACTGTAGTTCGCATGGCCTCATTCTAGCATCGCGGTGCGATCGACCGCGCATCGTGATGCGCCTCGAACTCCATCCGCGCTGGCAACGCATCAGGCCAGGGCGGAGGGCAGGCCGGCGGCGTGCTCGGCGAGCCCGGCAAGCTCTGGATCCGGACCGGTGCGGGCCAGGATCTCGGCGTCGCGCGCCGCGACCGCCCGCCGGTGCTCGCGTTCCAGCGCCACGGTCACGACCGCGGCCCGGCTGCGTCCGGCGCCGGAGTCCACCAGCTCGTCGACGAAGTCGACCAGCTCATCCGGGAGGCGAACCGCGATCCGCTTGCTCATCCCAAAATGGTAGCAATTTGGGAGGCTCCCCTATGCGTCTAATGCGGACTTTGGTGTCCTGTAGTTTTGTATTACAATTCCCTTCGTGGAGATTCATCCGTCGGCGCGCAGGCACGACGTCGCCGACGCTGACATTGAGCACGCGGTCAAGCACGCAATGACAATTGACGACCAAGACGACGACACCCGGCTCTACCTTGGCCGGCTCGTAGTGCGAACCTGCTAGAGGTCGTCACGGTCGTGCGGGACGATGGATCAGAGCTGGCGATCCACGCAATGACGATGCGGCCGAAGTATCGACAGCTGCTGTCTGGAGACTGAACATGGCTAAGAGAACGCACGGAAGGACGGCTAGTGGGGTTCCGATCACCGACGATCTGATCGGCGAGCTTGCCGAGAGAGCTGAGGCCGGTTACGACGTCGAGAAGACGCTCCGTCGACGCGGGGGGCGTCCTCCGATCGGTTCAGCGGCTGCCAGCGTCGAGTCGGTACGACTTGAGCCGGAGCTGCGGCAGGCGCTAGCTCAGCGAGCCGAGCACGATCACGAGACCACCTCCTCGGTGATCCGCAAGGCGCTGCGCGACTATCTCGAGGTTGTATGAGTCGGGCGGCGCATGCGCCGCCCGACCGATGGGCGCATGCGCCCATCGGCGACCCCGCGCATGCGCGGGGTCGTGACGCGCCGCATGCGGCGCGTCATCCGTTGGCGCATGCGCCAACGGCGGAGGCGCACATGTGCGCCTCCGAGGCGGGGTCGCATGCGACCCCGCCGCCTGTGCCGCATGCGGCACAGGCCTCCCCATCGGGATAGTCTGGGTGATCCCGTCGATCTGGCCGGCCACGCGCGCGGCCAACCGTGAAGGAGGGCACGATGGACCTGACGTTCAGTGAGCCGGAGATCGCGTTCCGCGACGAGCTGCGCGCCTGGTTTGCCGCGAACGACGCGGGTGCCGAGCCGGACGGTGAGGAGGAACGCAAGAACGCCTGGCGGCGGGACTTCCAGCGCCGGCTCGCCGACGGTGGCTGGGCCGCCGTGCACTGGCCGCGCGAGTACGGTGGCCGCGGCGCGACGCTGACCGAGTCGGCGATCTTCTTCGAGGAGCTCGGCCGCTCCGGCGCTCCGCTGCCGATCAACGTGCTCGGGCTGCTGCTCGCCGGTCCGACGATCATGACCTGGGGCAGCGATCGCCAGAAGGAGCGCTACCTCGCTCCGATCCTCACCGCCGAGGAGATCTGGTGCCAGGGCTTCTCCGAGCCCGACGCCGGCTCGGATCTGGCCAGCTTGAAGACGCGCGCCGTGCGCGACGGCGACGATTGGGTCGTGACCGGTCAGAAGGTCTGGACGAGCGGCGCGCAGTTCTCGAAGTGGTGCATGCTCGTCGCCCGCACCGACGCCGACGCGCCCAAGCACAAGGGGCTCACCTACTTCCTCATGGACATGCAGCAGGACGGCGTGCAGATTCGTCCGCTGCGCCAGATCACCGGCGAGCCCGAGTTCAACGAGCTGTTCCTCGACGGCGCCCGCATCCCTGAGGAGAACGTGCTCGGCGGCGAGGGCAACGGCTGGAAGGTCGCGCTCACCACGCTCATGAACGAGCGCGCCGGCCTCGGCTTCTTCCTGCAGGTGCGGCTGCGCCAGCTGCTCGACCGCGTGATCGTGCAGGCCGCCCGCGCGGGCCTGCTCGAGGACCCCGTCGTAGCCGATCGCCTCGGCGAGCTGCACCTGCGCACCGAGATCGTGCGCCTCACCGCCTACCGCGGGCTGACCGCGACCGAACGCTACGGCCAGCCCGGTCCCGAGGGCTCGCTGGTCAAGTGGATGTGGTCGGACACCAACCAGCGGCTTACCCAGCTCGCCGCCGATCTGCTCGGACCCCGCGCGCTGCGCGCCGGCGATCCGTGGGCCTATGAGCTGCTGCGCGCCCGCGGCAACTCGATCGAGGGAGGCACCACCGAGGTGCTCAAGAACATCGTCGCCGAGCGCGTGCTCGGCCTGCCGAAGTCGCGTTAGGAGGCGGCCGCTGTGGACTTCGACCTCAATCGCGATCAGCGGGAGATCAAGGACGTCGCCCGCGAGCTGCTCACCGCACGCTCGCCGATGGCCAGGGTGCGTGAGGCGGCCGAGGCCGCCGAGTATGACGGTGCGCTGTGGGGCGAGCTCGTGCAACTCGGCTGGCCCGGCATCGCCGTCGCCGAGGAGCACGGCGGGCAGGGTCTCGGCGCGGTCGAGCTGGCCGTGCTGCTCGAGGAGCTCGGCTACGCCTGTGCGGCCACGCCCTTCCTCGCAACCGCCACGGCCGCCGCGGTCATCCAGGCCGCGGGCTCCGACGAGCAGCGGGCCCGCTGGCTGCCCGGACTGGCCTCTGGGGAGCTGAGGGCCGGCATCGGCACGCGCGAGCTGGCGGCAGACGCCGCCGGCGCGGCAGTCGTCATCGTGCTCGACGGCGAGGAGGCCGAGCTGCTCGTCTCGCCCGAGACCGAGGACTTCGTCTCGATCGACCCCACCCGGCGGTTCGCCACCGTCGCCGGCGAGGGAGCGCCCCTCGGTCCCGGCGCCGCCGACCGCATCCGCGCGGCGGTGGCGGCCGAGGTCGTCGGCGTCTGTCAGCGCGCGCTCGACATGACGCTCTCCTACGTCAAGGAGCGCAAGCAGTTCGGCGTCCCCGTCGGCTCCTTCCAGGCCGTCGCCCATCGCTGCGCGGAGATGCTGCTCGCAACCGAGAGCGCGCGCTCGACCGCCTACTACGCGGCCTGGGCCGCGGACGCCGACCTGCAACTGCTCCCCGAGGCCGCCGCGCTCGCGGGCGTCGCCGCGGCCGAGGGCGGACAGTCGGTCACCGCCGGCGCGATCCAGATGCACGGCGGCATCGGCTTCACCTGGGAGGCCGACGTGCACTGGCTCTACAAGCGCGCCCAGCTTGACGCGGCGCTGCTCGGCGGCGCCAAGCGCCATCGCGCGGCGCTCGCCCGGCAGGCTGCTGAGAGGTCCGGCAGTTGACTTAAGGCCTCCAAGGCGAGGAAGAGGAGCCACCGATGACCTCGCCGCGCTTGGGCTCCGCTTCAGCTGTACTTGGCGACGAGCTCGAGCTGATCCTCGATCTCGGAGATGAAGTCCAGCGTTTCGCCGCGGTCGTTGGAGATCTCGATCATCTTGTGCTCGCTGTGCTCGGCGACAACGGTTCCGGTCGTGCCGGCGGGCCAAGTGCCGGTCTTTTCGACCTTGTCGACGGGTTTGGTGAGCGCGACGACGTCGTTCTCGTGGATGGCTTGCTTGACAGTAGTCACGGTCCCTCGATTCTAGGTCTTTGGGTAGGCGGATACAAGTCGCGGAGGGTCGCCCGCTGTGCTGATCAGCCAAGCGGTCCGGACGTTGATGACGCGGTCGGCCTGTGCGCCGATTCCCCGGACCTGAATGTTGACGACGCAGTTGACGCCGTAGGGCGGGTTGTCGCGGACTTCGCTGACGGGCGTGTCGAGGACGCGGGCCATGATCTGGCCTTCGAGGTAGTCGATCGCATCGATCGTGATCCCGAGGATCAGCTTGAACCCCAGGGCCTTGGGCCCGCCGTCCTTGTGGGTGAGGTCCAGCGAGTAGGTCTCCAGCTTGACGCGCACCCCGAACGCCTCCCCGGCCCGCGGGAGCGGCTCGCCCACGGTGGGAGGCGGCGACGTGTCGTCGTCGTCGGTGGTTGGGCGTGGCATCTCCCCCTCTCATCCGACGGGAGCTCCCAAACGGGACGCTCTGGGGCGAAGGCACCACGTTCATTGGTAAGCAATCTGACGATCGCCGCGTGAAGCGCCTACATGGATCGGCTGCATCAGGTCAGGCTTGAGGGCAGGCCGGCGGCGTGCTCGGCCAACCCGGCGAGCTCTGGATCGGGACTGGTGCGCGCGAGTATCTCGGCGTCGCGCTCGGCGATCGCACGGCGGTGTCGAGCGCGACTGCCAGGACGGCGGCCCGGCTGCGTTCGGCGCCTGCGCCAGCGCATCAGCGATGTGCGTGACGTTGATCGACACGCGGGCCCGATGCTGCGGGATACGCCGGGCCGGCAGCGCCCGGGGGGGCCGACGTTCGTCCCGGGCGCTCCGTAGTCTCCCGCACCAACCCACGGGCGGGTACTGACGCATGGATGCTTGACGGCCGTGTAACGTGTGGTTTGCAATGGAAGGTGCATGGGTCAGCGAGGGCTTGTTCTACAGTGGCGAACGTGGGTCGGATTCGCCCAATGAAGATTCTCGTAGGAACGCAACTTTCGCGGGCATGAAGGGTCAAGGGCCGGGTACAGGAATCCTGGCAAGCAATGGGAGGTAGCCGCATGAGGTCCCACGTCCGTGTCTCGCTCGTCGCGCTGGTCGTTAGCGCATGTGTCGCCGTCGCAGCGCCCGCAGCGCAGGCCGCGTTCGGCGTGGAAAGCTTCTTTGCGGCTAACTGCAAGGTAGCTGCTACCTGCAACGAAAAAACCGCTGAATACTTTACTCAGGCGGCTGGGCACCCACCAGCGGGGGTCACGGACTTCGTGATCAAACACTTCGAATCTGGCGGGGTGACCTTCCCCGAAGGCTTTCCGGGAGGGAGCGTCAAGGAAATACGTACAGATGTTGGCCCTGGTCAGAGCACCAATCCAGAGGCGGTCGGAAAGTGTTCGGTGGCAAATTTTACGTCGACGCTAGTGGAATCGGAAAAAGGCATTTATCTTGAACCGAAATGCCAGGAAAGCGGCACGGAAAACAGCGTAATCGGCGAAAACATAGTGAAGGTCGTTACGGAAGCGCCACCTCCGGCTCCGAAAGGCACTCTTATAAACGCCGAATTCAAAGGCAAGCTCTACAATCTAGAACAGCCAGCTGGCCTTGCTTCCTACTTCGGCGTGGCGCTTCAAGTCGCTCCGGGACTCTTCGTCCACACTTTTCTCGAAGGCCACATTGAATGGGGCCAGGAACCCAAGGGGACTAACAAGGGTGACTATCACGACTATTACATCATCAAAAACATCACCCCTGGGCTCATAGAGTCCCGTCTGATCTTCAACGGCACTGCTGGTAGTACCAAAAAAGGCGGCTTCCTAACGCTCCCCAGCAGTTGTACGGGAACCGGACCGCAGACGACGACCACTCTGCACGTCGAATCTTACGATGGGCAATCCGAAAGCAAGGGCTTCTCGGGGCCTCTAGGCGCAGAAGGTTGCAAGGGCGAAGCCCCCTTCTCGGCAGTCCCCTTTGAACCAGGGTTTTTCCTGGGATCCGGGCCCGAAGAATCTCAGTCCGATCTGCCGGATGGCATCACGACCGAACTGAGCCTGCCGCACGCCGAAAGCCCGACGGGTATCGACTCTTCGCAGCTCGAAAACGCCGTCGTCATCTTGCCCGAAGGCATGACCCTGAACCCATCGGCCGCGCGTGGGTTGGAAGCCTGCACGCCGAAGCAGGCCAGGATTCACAGCTCTGAATTCGGGGTTGCGTGTCCATCAGGGTCAAAGCTCGGCACCGTTGCCTTGGACGTACCCGATCTCCCCGCAGGATCGCTGACAGGAAACATCTACCTGGGCGGTCCCGAATCCGGCCCGATCAGGGGTGGTACGGAAGCCAAGCCGGAATACACGATGTATCTCAACGCCGAATCAACCAGGTACGGGGTGGACGTGCGCCTGGAAGGCACGGTCACGCCCAACCCGACGACGGGGCAGGTTACGGCGACGTTCGCCAAGAACCCCGAACAGCCGTTCAGCAACGTCAAGCTGAAGTTCAACGGCGGGGCGCTCGCGCCGATCGCCAACCCGCTCGTGTGCGGCACCGCGACGGCCGCGACGAGCCTGACGCCGTACACCGGCACGGCCGCGCAAACGCCGGGCGGCAGCTTTGTCGTCGATGGAAACGGCAAAGGAGGCGCTTGCCCGTCGCCACTGCCGTTCTCGCTGAGCCAGAGCACCGTGAACCAGCCTCCGGGCAATGCGGGCGCCAAAACCTCCTACACGCTCAACCTCAAGCGGGCGGATGGCCAGCAGTACCTGTCGCAGGTCAAGACGGTCCTGCCGGAGGGTCTCGTCGGGCTGATCCCCTCGGTGCCGCTGTGTGGCGAACCGCAGGCCAGCAAAGGCGAATGCTCGCCGGCCAGCCAGATCGGCGTGGTCGGAGTGGAAGCGGGTTCGGGGCCGTCACCGTATCCGTTCTCCGGACAGGTCTACCTGACGGGTCCGTACAACGGTGCGCCGTTCGGTCTCACGATCGAGACGTCGGCCGTCGCGGGTCCGTTCGACCTCGGCAGCGGGCCGTGCGACTGCGTGCTCAGCCGTGGGACGATCGAAGTCAATCCCTACACCGCACGCATAACCGCGACGACCAACCTGCCCACGATCGTCAAAGGCGTGCCGCTGCGGTTGAAGAACGTGGCGGTCAACATCAACCGGCAGGGCTTCCTCGTCAACCCCACCAACTGTGGCGTGCTGGCGACCGACACGACGCTGACGTCGACGTTCGGGGCCGAACAGAAACTGTCCAGCCCGTTCCAGGTGGGCAACTGCAAAGCGCTCGCGTTCAAGCCTAAGTTCGGTGTGGCCACCGGCGCGAAGACGTCCAAAGCCAACGGCGCGAGCCTGGAAACGACGATCAACATGCCGGCGGGTGACGCGAACGTCAAATCGGTGCTCGTGCAGCTGCCCAAGCAGCTGCCCTCGCGCCTGACGACGCTGCAGAAAGCCTGTCCGGAAAAAACGTTCGCGAACAACCCGTATGAATGCCCATCCGGCTCCTTCGTCGGCGGCGCCAGGGCGAACACGCCGACGTTGCCCGGAAAACTGTCCGGGCCGGCGATCCTGGTCTCTCACGGTGGGCAGGCGTTCCCCGATCTCGACCTCGTCATGAACGCCAACGGCGTGCGCGTGATCCTGGTCGGCAACACGAACATCAAAAACGGGATCACCACGACCAACTTCGCGGCGCCCCCGGACGTCCCCGTGTCGAGCATCACCGTGAACCTGCCGACGGGCGCGCACTCCGCCCTGGCCGCGAATGGCAACCTGTGCGCCAACAAGCTCGTGATGCCGACGACGATCGTCGGGCAGAACGGGACCACGTTCAAGCAGAGCACGACGATCAAGGTCAACAACTGCCCCGTGCGCATCGCCGGGAGCAAGGTCGTCGGCAACACCGCCTACCTGTCCGTGCAGACGTTCTCGCCCGGACGGATCAGCGGCAAAGGCAACGACCTGGCGACGGTCTTCCGCGGCCTCAGCCAGGCCCAGAAGTCGGCGTCGCTGAAGGTGTCGCTGTCGAGCGCGGGCCGGCGCAGGGGCCGTCCGTTCAGCACCAAGGTGCGCGTCGGGTTCGTGCCCAAGAAGAAGGGCGCCCCGTCCTCGGTCGCATACGTGACCGTCAGGTTCGGGTAGCGCCTGGAGGACACTCCAGCCCTGCCCAACGGGGGCCGCGATTCGCGGCCCCCGTTGTCGAGATGGGGCGGGATGACTAGAAGCACCGCAAGCGGGGTATACGACTTTTAGTTCTACTGGGTTCATAGGGGAGGTGGAGATGCTGAGGCGTGCTCATATCGCATGGCTGATGGCGATCGCAATTGCCGGGCTGTCCGCGGGTGCAATGGCGCCCGGCGCCCAGGCGTTTGGTCCTGAAGTCTTCGAAGACGGTACGTGCATCAACAAGACGTGCACGTATGCCACTGTCGAAGCAGAACCCAAAGAAGCCTTCACCCAGGCGGCCGGTCATCCGCAATGGGGCGGCACGAAGTTCATCATGAAACACAGCGGGAGCAATGTCGAAGGCTCGTCGGTCAAGCGGATACGCGTCGATGTCCCACCTGGGCTGGCGGCGAATCCGCAGGCGCCGATACCGAAGTGTCAGGTCGCGACGTTCGAACACAAACCGTCCGAATGTCCTGCCCAGAGCATCGTTGGCACGATCGAAATGGAAGCCGTCGCCGAACCGTTGGGGCTTCTTCCGGCCACACTTCCGAAGCTGGAAGGGACCGTCTACAACCTCGAAGCTCCACCAGGGCTGCCGCTGGACTTTGGCATCGCTGTCGAACCGGCGGGTGAACTGATCACCCCGATCCATCTGTTCCTCGAAGGGCACGTCGACTGGAGCGGCGACTATCACGAGTTCTTCGAAATCAACAACGTCCCCGACGAAGCCGAAGTGAAACTCCTGCTCGGGGTCAAGTCGCCGCTGAAGGTACTGATGTCGAAGTTGAACTTCAACGGCCGCGCGGGCGGCGATTTCTTGACCCTGCCGAGCGAATGCTCGAGCACCACGACCTCGCATTTGGAACTTGAATCGTGGAGCAAAGAAATCGCAACGACCACAACGCACACCCCGGTCGGTGTGGGAGGCTGTGACAACGTACCGTTCAAACCGACAGTGACTGTGACGCCCGAAAACGCCGGCTCCGATCAGCCCGATGGCGCCACGGCGGTGGTCGAGGCTCCACAGAAAGCCGGCCCGGAAGAAATCAACACGGCAGACATCAGGAACGTAAGCGTGACATTGCCCGAAGGCATGACGCTGAACCCATCGGCCGCGCACGGGCTCACGGCCTGTACGAGAGAACAGATCGGCATCGGCACGACCCATCCGGTCATGTGTCCGGCGGCCTCCAAAGTGGGGACGGTCGCGATCGAAACCGTCCTGCCGCCGGGCTCGCTCGCGGGCAACGTCTACCTCGGTAGTCCGAGCGGTGGACCGATCACGGAACCCCCCTACACGATCTACCTGGACGCGGAGAGCACGCTCGGTGTGTCGGTCAGGCTGCAGGGCACGGTCACCCCCGATCCGAGCACCGGCCGGCTGCGTGCGACGTTTGCGAACAATCCACAGCTGACGTTCAGCAAGATCGTTCTCAAGTTCAACGGCGGTCCACTGGCGCCCGTGGCCAATCCGCTGGTCTGCGGGACGGCGTCGATCGAAACCCTGTTCACGCCGTACACGGGAGAGGCCCCGCTCTGAGCGTCACGCCGTTCACGACCACGGGATGCCCTGCGCCGCTGCCGTTCTCGCTGACGCAGAGCACGCAGAGCTCCAGTGCCACGGCCGGCGCTTACACCTCCTACACGTTCAACCTGGGCCGGGAAGACGGCCAGCAGTATCTCTCGCGCCTGCAGACCACGCTGCCCGCCGGACTCGTCGGCGCGATTCCGTCGGTGCCGTTGTGCGGCGAACCGCAGGCACAGGCGGGGACGTGCGGGGCCGCCAGCGAAATCGGCAAGGCGACGGCCCACGTCGGCGCAGGCTCCGAACCGTACTCGTTCACCGGCCCGGTCTATCTGACCGGCCCCTACGGCGGCGCTCCCTACGGCCTGTCGATTCCCGTGCCGGCCGTCGCCGGGCCGTTCGACCTCGGCAGCGGCCCTTGCGATTGTGTGGTCACCCGCGTGGCGATCGGCGTCGACCCCTACACCGCCCGCGTGATCGCGACCAGCTCCCTACCGACGATCGTCAAGGGCGTGCCATTGCGGCTGAAGAGCCTCAGCGTCGCCGTCACGCGTCCGAACTTCCTGTTCAACCCGACCAACTGCGGTCCGCTGAGCACCGACTCGGGGCTCATCTCGACGTTCAACACGATTCAGAACGTGTCGAGCCCGTTTCAGGCGGCCAACTGCTCCGCGCTGGCGTTCAAGCCGTCGCTGAAGGCCTCGACCGTCGGCAAGACCAAGAAACTCAATGGGGCGAGCCTGCAGGTCGATCTCACGCAGCCGGCCCATCAGGCGAACATCAAGTCGGTGTTCGCGCAGCTGCCGGTGCAGCTCCCGGCGCGGTTGACCACATTGCAGCAGGCCTGCCCGGAAGTTACGTTCAAGCAAAATCCTCGTATCTGCCCGATCGGCTCGCTGGTCGGAGGCGCGACCGTGACCACGCCGGTCCTGCCGGGCAGGCTCTCCGGCCCGGCCTATCTCGTCTCCCACGGCGGCCTCGCGTTCCCCGACCTCGACGTGATCCTCGAAGGCGACGGCGTGCGGGTGATCCTGACTGGAAACACGAACATCAAAAAAGGGATCACCAGCTCGACGTTCGCGGCGATACCCGACGTGCCGGTTTCGAGCTTTGCGCTTAACCTGCCGATCGGTCCGCACTCCGCGCTGGCGGCGAACGGCAACCTGTGCGCCGGCAGGCTTGCGATGCCAACCACGATCGTCGCCCAGAACGGCAAGCAGGTCAAGCAGAGCACGACGATCTCCGTGAGCGGCTGTCCCGTGCGGATCGTCCGACACAGGGTCCGCGGCAACACCGCGTACCTGACCGTCCAGACATATGCGCCGGGACGGCTCAGCGGCAAGGGAAACAATCTTGCAAGCGTCTCCCGCAGCCTCAAGCAAGCTCAGCGAACGGTGACGCTGAAGGTTCCCCTCTCGCGCGCCGGCCGGCGCCACAAGCGGCCGCTGAAGGTGCGCGTGCGCGTCGGGTTCGTGCCGAAGAGCAAGGGCGAACCGCGCTCCATCGCATACGTGACGGTGAGGTTCAAGTAACAGCGCACGCTCCGGAAGCGCTACATTCCAGGAGTGGGCGGTACGGGTACGGATACCTTCGAGCAGCCTGCGCGCTCGGACTCAGCGCGCACCGACCCGCTGCTCGCGGGTGTGCGGCGCCTGACGCTGCTCGCCGATGGCGCGGGCGACGGCGAGGAGATCTTCAGAGGACTGGCCCGGGAGCTGCTGCTGGCCCCAGGAGCCGAGGAGGTGCACGTGCACCATCTCCTCAAACCTCCCGCCGAGGAGGAGCCGGTGGTGGTGTACCTGTTCGAGGGCGATGGGCGCCTCAGCTATCTGGCGCCCCGCTCCGAGCGCCCGGCCGGCGTTAGCTGGGTCGCGAACACCGCGCGCAGCTTCCTCGCGGCCGACGCCCGTGAGCTGCAGGCGTCGCTGCCCCGGCTCGTGGCGACGGGCAAGGCCAGCTGCGCGCTGCTGCTGCCGGTCTCGGTTCGCGGCGAGGTCGAGGCGGTCGTGGTGCTCGTGCGCCGTGAGCTCGCCGAGGCGTATGACGGGCGCTCGATCGAGCTCGCCACGACGCTCGCCGACCAGGCCGCCACCGCGCTCGCGCTCGTGCGCGCTCGCGCGGAGGCCGGCACGGACGCCGTCACGGGCTGCATGAACCATCGCGGGATGCGCCGGCGCCTGCACGAGGAGATCGGTCGCGCGATGCGCACTGGAAGCCCGCTCGCCTGCCTGCTGATCGACCTCGACAACTTCAAGCTCGTCAACGACCGCCACGGCCACCAGGCCGGCGACACGGTCCTGCGCGAGGTCGGCCAGGCGCTCGTCGGCGAGTTTCGCGCCTTCGATCGCGTCGCCCGCTATGGCGGCGACGAGTTCGTCGTGATTCTGCCCAACGCCGAGCTGGACAGCGCCGCCGCCGCGGCCTCACGCGCGCTGGCACGCCTGCAGGACCTCCCTTCGCACGAGATCAACCCCAGCGTGGGCGCCTCGATCGGGGTGGCGCAGTGGAGCGCGCCGATGGGCACCGACGCGCTGCTGCAGGCCTGTGACACCGCGCTGCTGCGCTCCAAGCGCCAGGGCAAGGGTCGCGTCACGCGCGCACCCGCGTCCACGCGCTGACTTACGCAACTCTGCGCCGGCACTGATCCATCGGGCGAGCGGCTGCGAATAGGAGGACAGTGAAACACTCCAGGGTCGCTCGCAGACCCATTGGAGGTAAGCCGGGGCGGAGCGCCACTCGCCATCCGCGTCCCGGAAGTTGGGTTACCGGAGGTGTCGAAAATGCCAGTTGACTCTGGAAGGGACAGCCGCGTGCCGCCGCAGACGGACGTGCCGTTGTCCGGGACCGCAGGACCGCAGAGTGAAGCTCAGCAGCCGGCCGGCATCGTCGAGCGGCTCGTTCGCGACGACAGTGACCGCAAGCGCTTCCTGAAGATGGCCGGCGCCGGTGGCGCCGCGAGCTTCGGTGCGTTCGTGCTCGCCGCATGCGGCAGCAGCAGCAAAAGCTCCACCGCGTCGACGGCCGCTGTGTCTGCCGGTGCGACGGGAGCCTCCTCGGCGAGCGCCTCCACAGGCGACGTCGGGATTCTCAACTACGCCCTCACGCTCGAGTATCTCGAGAGTGAGTTTTACCGCAAGGTTCTCGCCGCCAACCTGTTCAGTGGCAAGGTCGGCGGTCTGCTCGGCGACTTCGCCCGTCAGGAGCAGTCACACGTCGTGGCCCTGAAAGCCGCGGTGGCAAAGCTCGGCGGGACCCCCGCGGCAAAACCGGAAGGCAAGTTCCCGATCTCCTCCGCCACTCAGGTTGCGAATCTCGCGTACACGGTGGAGAATCTCGGCGCCGCCGCCTATCTGGGGCAGGCCGCGAACATCCAGAGTCCCGAGGTGCTCGCCTCCGCGCTGGCGATTCACACCGTCGAGGCGCGCCACGCGGCGACGCTGGGAACTCTTGTCAACAAGTCGGTCACGCCCGACGGCGCGTTTGGCAAGCCTGCCGAAATGTCGACCGTCCTGGCGGCCGTCAAACCATTCCTGGCTTAATAGCGGCGCGGAGAAAAGGAGCTTTACGATGTCCGATGCAAAGCTGGTGAACCCTGAGCTGGCGGCGATCGAGGTCCATGGCGTGACCCGCGCCGGCTTCCTCCTGCGTGGCGTGCTGGCGACGGGTGCCGTCTACGGCGCCTCAGCGGTCGCGCCGTTCGTCTCGCACGCGTTCGCCGAAACCGCGACGGGCGCAACAGGCGCTGCGAGTGCGAGCGGGGACGCGGAAATCCTCAACTTCGCGCTCACGCTCGAGTACCTGGAGGCCGCGTTCTACAAGAAGAAGGCAGCCGAAGTCGGCCTGTCCGGCCAGGCGAAGGCCTACGCCAAGCAGTTCGGCGACGAGGAGGCCGCGCACGTCGCGGCGCTGACAGCGGCGATCAAGTCCCTGGGCGGCACGCCCGTCAAGGAACCGAAGTTCGTGTTCCCCGCCACCAACCAAGCCTCGTTCCTGGCGCTCGCGTCGGTGCTGGAGAACACGGGAGTGGGGGCATACAACGGCGCGGCGCCCTCGCTGCAGAGCAAGCAGGTGCTCGCCGAGGCCGGCGGAATCGTGCAGGTGGAGGCGCGCCACGCTGCCGCCATCGACCTGCTGATCGGCAAGAGCCCCACACCGAACGAAGGCTTCGACAAGCCGCTCACGAAGTCCCAGGTGCTGGCGGCGGCGGGACCGCTGATCAAGGAATAGCCGAGCTTGCCGCGCCGTCCCCACCGGCGCCGCACCCCACGTGGCGGGCCCGCTGCGCGATTCCCTCCCCAGGGGAACGAGACGACGGCCCCGGAGTGACTCCGGGGCCGTCGTCGTGCGGCGATCAGCCGATGCGAGCTTGCGACTTGGCCGCGTCAATGATCACGGTGAAGCCATTGCCGACCTTGTCGTCGGGGTCCTGGCGATCGGCGACGTGCAGGCCCGTCGCGCCACACAGCTCGACGAAGCTCTCACACGTCCACACGCTCCAGTGCCGATCCACGTCAGAGGTGAAGCCGTTACGGTGGCGCTCCATCAGCTCGCTCGCGGGAGTGAGCGGATTGTCGACGTCGAACGTGCGCTCGCGATGCGGCGCGATCACGACCACATAGCGCCGCGCGACACGCACCCACTCATACAGCGCCTTGAGCGGGTCGGGGAAGTGCTCGATCACGTGCGAGGAGAACACGAAGTCATAGGAGTCGTCCGCAAACGGGAGGTCATCGCCGGGCGCCACCACGTCCACCTTCACCGCGTGCAGGACCAGCCGGCGCTCCTCACGCTTGTACACCGTGTCGCCCTCCCCGAAGCGATCCACGTTGATCGCGTCGAGATAGAAGCGGTTGTGGCTGCTCGCGCCGATCTCGATCCCCTGCAGCCCCGTCAGGTAGCCGGAGACGAACTCCGAGCGCTGCCGGCGAACCAGACGCCAGGCCAGCGTCGCGCGGAGCATGCCTTCCAGGATGGCGTCCTTGACGCGCACCGGCAGCAGGCCCGCCACGCGAGATTTGACCGTTGTCATCGGTCGGCATCATAGTTGCCGACTATCCGCAGGGGCGAGGGCGGCGCCCCTGCCTGCCGCGGCCCCCCGGCTCAGCCCAAGTGCTTCGCGCGAGGATCTTGTCTACATGGTGATACACTGTATACATGGCCAATCGTGGACACTTCTCGATGCGCCCGCAAGAGAGCACGCTCGGGCGTCTGAGCATCCGCGCGCGGCTGGCCGGCCAGCCGCGGACGGCGCTTGCCGAACGCTATCTGCACGAGGGACTGCTCATGGACGAGTTCCCCGGCATCCATTTCGTCGATGGTGCCATGGGGCGCCGTCCGGCGATCGCGGGCATGGCACTCGATGTATGGGAGATCATCAAGGTTGTCCAGGACAACGAGGGCTCCATCGAAGAGGCCGCTGCCTATCTTGAGATCGGACCGCGGGTGCTGCGATTGGCGACTGAGTATTACGGCTCCAACCGTGAGGAGATCGACGACTGGATCGCCCGCGTTCACGAGTTCAATGAGCGCGAGCACGCCAAGTGGCTCGCGGCACAGGAAGCTATCGCTGCTTGAAGCTATTGCTCGATGAGCACTTTTCCCCCGAGATCGCCCGCCAACTGCGTGACCTCGGCCACGACGTGATCGCCGTCAAGGAGCGACCGGAGTTGATCGCCAGATCCGATCATCTGCACTTCGCGTCGATGCACGAGCAGCACCGGGTGATCGTCACCCAGGACCTTGCGGACTTCCGTCCTTTACTGGAGCAGGCGATGAATGCAGGGGAGAAGATCTACGGCTTGATCTGTGTTTCCTCCAGGGTGAGCTTGCGGCGTGAGGCGACTGGACGGATGGTCACTGCGCTCGATCGGCTCTTGGGGGATAACCCTGAAGACGATGCCGCCGTCAAACGGGGCGGCGAGATCTGGTTGAGTGTTGGATCGCCGCTGCGGTAAGGGTCGTCAGCGCTTGAGGGTGAACGTGCGCGTCGAGGTGACCGGGGGCTGGCCCATCGACATGAAGGTCCCTCGAGCGGTGACATGCACTCGCACGGCTTGTCTGAGCAGCAGCTTCCCTTGCTTGGTCAACTTGACGTCGAGATCGGCGCTTCCCGACGACGAGAAGGCGAGACGCCCCGAGGCGATCAGGACAGGCCGGATCTTCGATCGCTTCCCACCCGTATGTGAGCCCGTGGGAGTCGCGTACCAATCGACGGTCGCCGTGCCTGCTCGCAGCGCCTCGAACGAGAGCCGCAGTCCCCCGCGCCTGAGGATCGTCGCGATCCCCGCGGCCTTGCCGGACGGTGCGATCCCTCGCGCCATCGCCGCCGCCACGGCGGCGGATGTGACGGTGGTGGAGTTTGGGGTAGCGACCACTACAGCCTTGGGGTTCTGCTGTTCGTGTGGTTCGGTGGTTGACTGCGTAGATCCGCCCGACATCAGGACCGTCGCGGTTACGGTGTCGGCTGAGTAGTCGATGCGCAGCGGTAGCGACGAACTCGGGGTAGGACAGCCATTATCGTCTGCCTGAATGGTCTCGCCGTTGGCGATCGGTGCACCGGTGAGATCCGTAAACACTCCCGACACGCCACCTGACGCTTCGACGAGGGTGAAGATGGTGCCCGAGGTCGGGCATTGCACGCCGATTCTCAGCGTCGCCGAGCCAAGGTTGGCGGCCCCCTGGGTGATGATGCGCGGCGTGGTTCCCGGTGTTGCGGCGGGATGGATCTCGACGCTCGTAGTGCCGCTCAGAGTCAACGTGCCGTTGACGTGCAGGTCGCCGCCGAGGCCTGGGAAGCCTACGTAGAGGTATCCGCTGGTGAGCGTGAGTGGACCTACGCTTCCATGCCCGAACAGCGAGCTCTCGTTCAGGAGCACGGGTTCCTCGTCGATCCCGTTCAGGTCGCCGTCAACATTCGACTCCCCAATCGAGACCCATCCTTCGGTGACCGTCAGAGGCCCGACCTCATCGTGGCCTTCCATCTGGAGGGTGTCACGGTGGGCGGTTATGTCGAGTGGGTAAGGACCCGTGATGGCTCTTGTCAATGCCAGGCTCACGTCGCTTCCGAGCGACCACGAGTTGGCGCCGCCGAGGACGATCGGCGGATCGATACGCATCGAGGATGACCTGACGCCGGTCCCCGAGCCGGTCGCGACCGTCACCACGTCGATGCCTTCTGTGAGTGTGAAGGGCGTGGTTCCGGCGATGTCGTAGCTGCTCGGCTGTGGCGGTCCGGGCGGGGGAGGCGATCCCGGCCCCGAGATTCTTCGAGGACGATCTTGTTGGCGAGGCTCAGGGTGCCGACGGTCAGGTTCGCGAGGTCGTCGGTCGTGGCCGCGCATTCCGGCATGCATGCGGTCGCCGGGAAGTCGAGATCGACGGTTTCGCCTTCGGTCGGGGCGGCGCCGCCCCAGTTGCCGGGGGTGCTCCAGGTCGCGGCCGAGCCCCCGCCGGTCCAGGTGAATGTGGTGGTCGCGCCGGCGTTGGGCGCTACGCCGAGTGCGACCGCCGCAATCCCCGCCGGCACCAGCAGCCGAAGTTTTGCTCGACGATGTCTGTGCATAGCGAGCGGATACTACGGAATGAGTAGCCAATGAGTCAACTTGCTCGATTGATTTCTCAATCTGGCAGCACCTTGGGTAGGCGCCCTCGCCTGGTGTGGATCGCTGCTCCACGCAGCTCAGGGCTGGCCGCCAAGAGCGCCACGTGAGCGTCTGCGAGACTGCGGGTAACCCCCTTGCAGGTCGACCCGGGAGACACATGTCGGACAACAGCTTTGGCGCGCGCGACACCCTCGACGTCGGGGGATGCACATATGAGATCTTCCGCCTCGATGCTCTCCAGCAGCGGTTCGACG
This sequence comes from uncultured Solirubrobacterales bacterium, assembly GCA_963744245.1. Taxonomy (GTDB): domain Bacteria; phylum Actinomycetota; class Thermoleophilia; order Solirubrobacterales; family Solirubrobacteraceae; genus Palsa-744. Next base: position 332,975 of record CAVUST010000001.1, on the reverse strand, counting down.
TCGCGCGGCTGCCGTTCTCGCTGAAGATCCTGCTCGAGAACCTCCTGCGCACCGAGGGCAACGGCTCGGTCGCGGCGGGCGACGTCGAGGCGCTCGCCGGGTGGGACGCCAAGGCGCAGCCGAGCAAGGAGATCGCGTTCACACCCGCGCGTGTGCTGATGCAGGACTTCACCGGCGTGCCCGCCGTCGTCGACCTCGCGGCGATGCGCGACGCGATCGCACAGATGGGGGGCGACGCGGCGAAGATCAACCCGCTCGTGCCGGCCGAGCTCGTGATCGACCACTCGGTGCAGGTCGACGCCTTCGGCACTCGCGACGCGTTCAGGGTCAACGCCGAGCGCGAGTTCGAGCGCAACCAGGAGCGTTACGCGTTCCTGCGCTGGGGTCAGGGCGCGTTCGAGCACTTCGCGGTCGTGCCGCCCGACACGGGCATCGTGCATCAGGTCAACCTCGAGTATCTCGCGCGCGTCGTCTTTCCCCACGAGCGAGCCGGCTCGCAGCCGCCCCAGGCCTATCCCGACACGCTCGTCGGAACCGACTCGCACACGACGATGGTCAACGGCCTCGGCGTGCTCGGCTGGGGTGTGGGCGGGATCGAGGCCGAGGCGGCGATGCTCGGACAGCCGCTGTCGATGCTGATCCCGCAGGTGCTCGGCTTTCGCCTGCACGGCGAGCTGCCCGAGGGCGCCACCGCGACCGACCTCGTGCTGACCGTCACCGAGATGCTGCGCGAGCGCGGCGTGGTGGGCAAGTTCGTGGAGTTCTACGGCGCCGGTCTCGCCGGCCTGCCGCTGGCCGACCGCGCGACGATCGGCAACATGTCGCCCGAGTTCGGCTGCACCTGCGCGATCTTCCCGATCGACTCAGAGACGCTCACCTATCTCGAGCTCTCCGGACGCCCGGCCGAGCAGATTGCGCTCGTCGAGGCATACGCCAAGGAGCAGGGCATGTGGCACGACGAGCACTCCGAGAAGCCGACCTTCTCCGACGAGATCGAGCTCGACCTCGCGAGCGTCGAGCCGAGCCTCGCCGGCCCCAAGCGCCCGCAGGATCGTGTTGCCCTGAGCGAGTCGCAAGTGGTCTTCCTGCAGGCGCTGCGCGACTACGTCCCGAGCGACGGCGACCAGGCCGACGCGCAGGACGAGGCAGTCGCCGAGTCCTATCCTGCGTCCGACCCGCCGGCCAACGAGCCGGGCCACGTCGAACTCGCGACCGCCGCGCAACAGCCGCAGCTGCCCGAGGGCGGCACTGCGACGGCGCTGCCGCACAACGGCACCGCGACGAGCGTGACCGTCGACGGAGAGACGTTCGAGCTCGACCACGGGCACGTCGTGATCGCGGCGATCACGAGCTGCACGAACACGTCGAACCCGTCCGTGATGGTCGGCGCCGGCATCCTCGCGCGCAACGCGCTCGCTCGCGGCCTGAGCAGCAAGCCGTGGGTCAAGACCTCGCTCGCGCCCGGCTCGAAGGTCGTCACCGAATATCTCGATCGCGCCGACCTGACCGAGCCGCTCGAGCGGCTCGGCTTCAACCTCGTCGGCTACGGATGCACGACGTGCATCGGCAACTCCGGGCCGCTCTCGCAGGAGATCTCAGACGCCGTCAGCGAGAGCGATCTAGCCGTCGTCTCGGTGCTCTCCGGCAATCGCAACTTCGAGGGTCGGATCAACCCGGACGTGAAGATGAACTACCTCGCTTCGCCGCCGCTGTGCGTCGCCTATGCGCTCGTCGGCACGATGGACGTCGACCTGCTGCACGACCCGCTCGGCCAGGACGAGCACGGCGAGGACGTCTACCTGCGCGACGTCTGGCCATCGGAGCAGGAGATCGCAAAGACGGTCGGCGACGCAGTGCAGGCCGACATGTTCCGCAAGAGCTACGGCGAGGTGTTCGCCGGCGACGAGCGCTGGAACGGGCTCGACGTGCCCGAGGGCGAGCGCTTCGCGTGGGACGCCGATTCGACGTACGTGCGACTGCCGCCGTACTTCGAGGGCATGCCCGCCGAGCCGCAGGCGATCGCCGAGCTGCGCGGCGCGCGCGTGCTCGCGAAGCTCGGCGACAGCGTCACGACCGACCACATCTCACCGGCCGGCGCGATCAAGCGCGACGGTCCGGCCGGCGCCTACCTGCAGGAGCAGGGCGTCGCGCCGCGCGACTTCAACTCCTACGGCTCGCGCCGCGGCAACCACGAGGTGATGATGCGCGGCACGTTCGCCAACATCCGCCTGCGCAATCAGCTCGGGGGTGGGCGGGGTCCTCTTCCGGAGGGCGGTGTCACGCGCCACCTGCCCGACGGAGAGCAGACATCGATCTACGACGCGGCGATGCGCTACGCCGAGGAGGGCGTGCCGCTGCTCGTGCTCGCCGGCAGGGAGTACGGCTCGGGCTCATCGCGCGACTGGGCGGCCAAGGGGACCATGCTGCTCGGCGTGCGCGCGGTCATCGCGCAAAGCTTCGAGCGCATCCACCGCTCGAACCTCGTCGGCATGGGCGTGCTGCCACTGCAGCTCCCCGACGACGAGAGCGCCGAGTCGCTCGGGCTGAGCGGCGAGGAGGTCTTCTCGATCGGCGGCATCGCCGACGCCGTCGCCGCGGTGCATGACGGCAAAGGCGAGCAGACCGTCGCCGTTCGAGCCGAGCGAGACGGTGGCGAGACGGTCGAGTTTGACGCGCGCATGCGCATCGACACCCCACGCGAGGCCGACTACTACCGGCACGGCGGCATCCTGCGGTACGTTCTGCGACAGTTGCTCGCCGCATGACCGACGCAGCGCAGACCGACACGGACACGGACGCCGACGCCGCTCCCCAGCTGCTGCTCGACCTGCTCGCCGCGCACGGACCCTCGGGCTACGAGACAGATCCAGCCGCGGTCTGGCTGAGCGCCGCGAGCACGTTCGCGGAGGTGAGCAGCGACGTGCTCGGCACGCCGCTCGCGCGGGTGTCCGCCAAGCACGGCGCCCCCGAGTCGCCGCGCCGGATGCTGGTGATGGGCCACATCGACGAGATCGGGCTGATCGTCACCCACATAGACGACGAGGGCTACCTGTGGTTCGCGCCCGTCGGCGGCTGGGACGCCCAGATCCTCGTCGGCCAGCGCGTGGCCCTGGCCACGCGCGAGGGCGTGGTCAGGGGCGTCGTCGGCAAGAAGCCGATCCATCTGCTGCGCGAGGAGGATCGCAAGAAGGTCGCCGAGATTCGCGAGCTGCACATCGACGTCGGCGCCGCCGACGGCGAGCAGGCGCGCAAGCACGTGCGCATCGGCGACGTGGCGGTGATCGACGCCGATCCGGTCGAGCTGCTCGGCGGGCGGCTCGTCTCGCGCGCGCTGGACAACCGCATCGGCTCGTTCGTCGCACTGGAGGCGGCACGGCTCGTGTCCGAGGCGGGCGGCGCCGCCTGGGAGCTTGCGGCCGTCGCGGTCGCCCAGGAGGAGATCACGTTCGGCGGCTCGCGCACGAGCACGTTCGCGCTGGCGCCCGACGCGGCGATCGTCATCGACGTCACCCACGCCACCGACGCGCCCGGCATCGAGGTCAAGGAGCTGGGCAAGCACACACTCGGCTCGGGCCCGGTCATCACCCGCGGCTCCACCATCCACCCGCGGCTGTTCGAGCTGCTCTACGACACCGCCACCGCGGAGCAGATCCCCTTCACCGTCGAGGCCTCCGCCCGTGCGACCGGCACCGACGCCGACGCCGTCCACCTCACCCGCGCGGGTGTGCCCACGGCGCTGGTCTCGATCCCGCTGCGCTACATGCACTCACCGGTGGAGCTGGTGCAGCTGGACGACGTGCACGCCGCCGCTCGCCTGATCGCCGCCGCGGTTCTGCGGGTGGACGGCGATCAGGCGTTCACGCGCTAACCCAGTAGGGCCTCTACGCCCCTAAGCGCTGGCGAGCTCGGTGAACTCCGCCGCCTCGTAGGCCACGCCGGGCGTTCCGCCCAGCGCCAGCAGGCGCAGCCCCTCGGGGCCGGAGTAGATCTTGCGCTTGGTCGCCGGGCCGACGCGCACGATCACGTCGGGGTTCAGCGGGATGCGCTCACCCGCGACGTCGATCTCGCCGGAGCCGCGCATGACCGAGTAGACCTCCTCCTGGCCGTCGCCCTCGTGATCGTGTTCGGGGTAGTCCGTGTAGTTGGGGGGCAGGTCGACCACCTGCATGCCGAATGACGCCACGCCGAGCTCCGCGCGGGCCTTCTTCAGGCCGCCGCCGAACGCGGCCTCCATCTCGTCGATCTGCTTCGCCGTGTAGTCAGCCATCGCCAGTCTCCTTGATCCCGAGGTTGATGAGTCCCGTCAAGCAACGGAGCTTACCCATGTCGGATTCTGTCCGGGTGACGTTTCAGCCACCGGCGGCGACGTCCTCCCGGCGGGAGCGCCTCGGGCGGGATGGCGCTCAAGCTCAGCCGCGCACGAGCCGCTTGTAGGTGATCCGGTGCGGCCTGTCCGCCGCGGCGCCGAGGCGCTCGCGACGATGCTCCTCGTAGGCCTCGAAGTTGCCCTCGAACCAGGTCACCTGCGAATCGCCTTCGAAGGCGAGCACGTGCGTGGCGACGCGGTCCAGGAACCAGCGGTCGTGCGAGATGATCACCGCGCAGCCGGGGAATTCGAGCAGCGCGTTCTCGAGCGCGCGCAGCGTGTCGACGTCGAGATCGTTCGTGGGCTCGTCCAGCAGCAGCAGGTTGCCGCCGCTGCGCAGCAGCTTGGCCAGGTGCACGCGGTTGCGCTCGCCGCCGGAGAGGCTGCCGATCTTCGCCTGCTGGCTTGAGCCCTTGAAGTTGAAGCCGGCCGTGTACTGGCGCGAGTTGACCTCGCGCTCGCCCACCTTGAGGTGCTCGTAGCCTTCGGAGATCTCCTCCCAGACGGTCTTCGCGGGGTCCAGCGCGTCGCGCGACTGGTCGACGTAGGCCAGCTGCACCGTCTCACCGAGCGCGATCGAGCCGCCGTCGGGCGACTCCTCGCCGGTGATCATCCGGAACAGCGTCGTCTTGCCGGCGCCGTTGGCGCCGATCACGCCGACGATGCCCGCGCGCGGAAGGTCGAAGTTGAGGTCCTCGATCAAGAGCCTCTCCTCGAAGCCCTTGCGCAGGTCCTCCGCCGTGAGCACCTTCTCGCCCAGGCGCGGGCCTGGGGGGATGTGAATCTGCACCTCGTCGAGCTTCACGTTGCGCTCTTCGGCCACCAGCTCCTCGTAGCGCGCCAGCCGCGCCTTGGACTTCGTGCGTTTGCCCTTCGGATTCGTCCTGACCCATTCGAGCTCCGCCGCGATCGTGCGCTCACGGCCCTTGTCCGCGCGCTCTTGGAGGGCCATACGCGCCTGCTTCTGCTCGAGCCAGCCCGAGTAGTTGCCCTCGTAGGGGATGCCCTTGCCGCGATCGAGCTCCAGGATCCAGCCGGCGACGTTGTCGAGGAAGTAGCGATCGTGCGTGACCGCGACGATCGCGCCCTTGTACTCGGACAGATGCTGCTCCAGCCACGCGACCGACTCGGCGTCGAGATGGTTCGTGGGCTCGTCCAGCAGCAGCAGGTCCGGCGCGGACAGCAGCAACCGGCACAGCGCCACGCGACGGCGCTCGCCGCCGGAGAGCTTGCTCACGTCGGCGTCCGAAGGGGGCAGTCGCAGCGCGTCCATCGCGTATTCCAGCTGCGTGTCGAGGTTCCACGCGTCCGCCGCTTCGATCTGCGCTTGGACGCGGCCGAACTCCTCGGCGGTGTCCTCCGAGTAGTTGGCCGCCAGCTCGTTGAAGCGGTCGAGCAGCGCCTTCGTCTCGGCGACCCCGTCCTGCACGTTGCCCTTGACGTCCTTGGACTCGTCCAGATGCGGCTCCTGCTCGAGCATGCCGACGGTCGCGCCCGGCGCCAGCGCGGCCTCCCCGCGGTACTCCTGATCGACCCCCGCCATGATCCGCAGGAGCGTCGACTTGCCGGCGCCGTTGTAGCCGAGCACGCCGATCTTCGCGCCCGGGTAGAAGGCGAGCGTGACGTCATCGAGCACCGTCTTGTTCGGCGGGTGCAGCTTCGACAGCCGGTGCATCGTGAAGATGTATTGAGAGGACATCATCGTCGGCTCGCAGGATAGGCGGTCCCCGTGCCCACGGGCGCTCCGCGACCGCTAACGTTTTGTGGTCATGCCGACCACCATCCTCGACGTCGAGCAGCATCTGCTCCTGCTGGAGCTCGAGCCGCCGTTCGACAAGCGCGACGTGCAGCTCGCGCGCCGGCGCATGGCCAAGCGCTGGCACCCCGACATCGCCCCCGCCGGGCGCCAGTACGAGCACGAGCGCCACCTCAAGGCGATCAACGAGGCCGCCGACCAGCTCGAGCGTCTGGCGGAGGGCTCGCGCGGGGGGAAGGTCTCCGCCAACGCCGTCAAAGTCAGCGCCGCCGCGGCCCGCCGCGAGCGCGAGGAGGCGGGCCGGCGCGCGTATGAGGCCGAGCAGCGCGCTCGCGCGGCGGCCAAGGATCGCGCCGAAAACGACCCGTTCGGCAGCCGCGTCCCCGACCATTCGGTCGTCCATCGCTACGCGCGCTGCCTCTCATACCCGGAGTGGGGCGTGGGCACGGTCGCCGGGATCTACTTCACGAACGCCGAGAACGAGGGCGAGGAAGTGCAGCAGTGGGCGCGCGTGAAGTTCAGCCACGGCGTGCGCACGGTGCCCGCCGGCAGCATGCGCTTCGTGGACTTCTCCAAGCCCGACCCCGCGGAGGAGCGCGTCGAGCGGTTCATGCTCGCCGCCCAGCGCGCGATGGCCGAAGGCGAGTTCGCGCTCGCCGCGCAGCGCCTCATCTACGCGCGCGACGCCGAACCCCGCAACGTCGCGGTGCTGCGTCTGATGACGCTCGCGTTCTGGCAGGCCGGCAACCTCGAGGCGGCCGCGCGCTCGGTGCGCGACTGGGCGCGCGTGGACGGCGATCGCCCTGCCGCGCATCGGTTCGCCGCGCGCATCTACGAGGACATGGGCGCGATCGATCTCGCCGAGGAGGCCGCCACCCGGGCGGCGGACCGGGGGCCCTCGGACGCGGGCGCGTGGGAGCGACTCGGCCGGCTGCGGCTACGCTTGGCCGATCGCGAGGGCGCGCTGCAGGCACTCGGACGGGCCTCGGAGTTAGGCGCCGGGGAGTCCGTGCGGGAGCCGATCGAACAGGCGCTGGCGCTGGAGCCGCGCAGCGCGGCGTCGGTTGCGTGAGGTGTGGAGCAGCTCCGTGTGGCGCATGCACCGCTCGGGGGAACCGCACATGTGCGGTTCCCGGGGAGGGTCGCATGCGACCCTCCCGACACTCCTACAAAATGTTGACCGCGCGCGAGACGATCAACCCGATCGTCATCAGCGAGACGACCGACTGGATGCCCATCACGGACTTGGCCATCGGCGTCAGCGGCATAGTGTCGGTTGGCGAGAACGCCGTGTTGTTGGTCAGCGACACATACAGGTAGTCGATGAACTTCGGCCTCCACTCACGCGGCTCGATGCGGTCGTCGCTCATCTGCGGAAACAGGAAGTCGGGCGGCCCGTCACGTCCCATGGCGCGCTTGCCGGGGCCTCCGCGATCCATCTCCCAGTACCACAGGGCGAAGATCAGCAGGTTGGTGAGCCAGATGAGCACGCCCGCAAAGATCAGCCCGCGGCCGTTTGAGACGTTGTGGTGCAGCAAGTAGTGGGTGAGCGCGCCGAGCGAGAAGATGTTCGCCGCGCTCACAAACGCCGTCAGGCCGAGCGCGATGCGCCGCCGTCGCGGGTGCTCCTCCTCGACCACGTTGGGCGTCACCACGAACATGCCGATCAGCAGGGCGCCCTCGAGCGAAGGGACCAGCCACGAGGGGCCGGCCGTCAGCCGCGAGGGCAGCAGCACTTGCACCACGATCGCGGTGAGCACGGTCAACTGCGCCGGCCAGAACGCCTCGCTGTCCCCTGGCGGTGGATACGGACGGCCGGGCTGCCCGCGAGGTTCCTGAGCCACGCCACCGTAGGCTAGAGCCCGATTCGGCGGTACCCTGGATGTGATCGGCCACGGCCGTCTCTTACGTAGGAGCTGCATGGGCATCGAGAACCCCGTTCACCTGCTGTTCATCGCCGCCGTCGCCCTGGTGGTGCTCGGACCCAGGCGCCTGCCCGAAATGGCGCGCTCGCTGGGCAAAGGCATCCGCGAGTTCCGCGAGGCGATGAGCGACGGGTCCGCCGTCGGCTCGCCTCACACGCCCGCGCCGAGTGCCCCGGTCGTGCTCCACGAGCCCGCGCCCAGCGCGCCGGTCGCGCCCGCCGAGGCCGTCGTCGTCGCACCCTCGCCCGAGCCCGCTCCACCCCCGCAGGTCGATCCGGGCGAGCGTGTACGTTCGGACGATCATGCGCCTGATCGTCGCTCGCTGTGAGGTCTCCTACATCGGCCGCACCACCACCGTCCTGCCCGAGGCCATCCGCCTGCTGATGCTCAAGGCCGACGGCACCTTCATGGTGTGGGCCGATGGTGGCAGCCCGAACGTACGGCCGCTGAACTGGATGACCCCGCCGACGGTGCTGGAGGAGGAGCGTCGTAGTGCCGGCAGCGACGAGGACGACGCCGATTGCGCGATCGAGCGGCTGATCGTGCGCAAGCAGCGCTCGGACGAGCGCCTGGAGATCGCCGTGTCGGAGGTCCTCGCCGACGTCGATCATCCGGTGGACGACGTCGCCGCGCTGGAGAAGGAGGGTCTCGAGCGCGAACTGCAGGAGCTGCTCGCCGATACGCCCGAATGGTGCGGCGAGGGCTTTCGCCTGGTGCGCCGCGAGTGGCCCACTGACATCGGGCCCGTCGATCTGATGTGCCGCGACACCGAGGACGAGTGGGTCGCCGTGGAGATCAAGCGCATCGCCACGATGGAGTCCGTCGAGCAGCTCACCCGCTACCTGGAGCGCATCCGCATCGATCCCGCCATGGCCTCCTGCCGGGGCGTGCTCGTCGCCAAGTGGATCAAGCCGCAGGCGCGCGTGCTGGCGGGCGCACGCGGCATCGACTGCGTCGAGGTCGACGTCGAGGTCCTGCGCGGCAACCGCGAGCCGGAGTTGACGTTGTTCGCGGCGTGACGCGATCGCACGCCACGGAGTGCTCGCCCCGTCTGCGTCACTTGGCGCGAAACTCATCAATGTGGCGGATGAGTATGACGGTCCAGCCGGCCACATATGCGAGTGCCACCGCCCACAGGGCTGCGTACAGGATGAGGATAGCCACTGCAATAGACCCGCTCAGCAGGGCAAGCGCATAGTCGTAGCGGTCGAGATCGCTCATGACACGATCCTAGCGATGAAGACAAAGAACATCAAGGGGCCGACGAACATCCCGATGCGAAAGCCGATGCCCATGCCCCGATTGATCAGATCGGCGCGTACGTGGGCAGGAGTCTTATCACGCGCGAGCAGTCCCGCAGGCAGCCCTGAGAAGAAGGCTGTGGAGGCACCCAGAACGGTCCCCCATGCGAGCAGACCGTTGACCATTGCCGTCCCCAACGAGGGGTCGGCCTCGCAAGTACACGGATGCTGGCTGTGAAGGCCATGTCAGTCAAGCTACTCAGCCCTTGAGACGAAATTCTCTGATGGACGCCCGCCAGGCCCTCGATTACCTCGTCCGCGGAGCAGAAGACACAAAGTTGTCACACTTGACGCGCTCCGCGTCACACTTTGCCGCTGGAGCTCTGCCAAGCTGCGAGCCGACAAGTCCCGCCCCTCCCGGATAATCTGATCCTGTGCCCGACCCGAGCCCAGGTCCTGCCGTGACCTCCGATGAGGGGGATGCCCCCGCCGTCCTGACCGAGCGGCGCGACGCGACGCTGATCATCACGATCGACCGACCCGAGGTCCGCAACGCGGTCAATGCCGCCGTCGCCGAGGGCATCGCCCGCGCGCTCGATGAGCTCGACTCGGACGACTCCCTCTCAGTCGGCATCCTCACCGGCGCCGGCGGCTTCTTCTGCGCCGGCATGGACCTCGGCGCGTTCGTCAAGGGCGAGTCTCCCTGGTTCGGCGATCGCGGCTTCGCCGGCATCGCCCAGCGCGCCTCCGTCAAGCCGCTGATCGCCGCGATCGAGGGCTTCGCCGTCGCCGGCGGCATGGAGATCGCGCTCGCCTGCGACCTGATCGTCGCCGCGCGCGGCGCCAAGCTGGGGATCCCCGAGGCCAAGCGCTCGCTCGTCGCCGCCGGCGGCGCGCTGCTGCGCCTGCCCCGGCGCATGCCCTACCACGTCGTCATGGAGCTGGCGCTCACCGGCGACCCCTTCCCCGCCGAGCGTTTCCATGAGTTTGGAGTCGTCAACCGCCTCGCCGAGCCCGGCAGCGCCCTCGACGTCGCCCTCGAGCTGGCCGGCGCCATCTCCCGCAACGGCCCCCTCGCGGTCGCCGCCTCCAAGCGCATCCTCCAGGAGCAGTTCGACTGGCCCACCACCGAGATGTTCGAGCGCCAGGGCGCCATCTCCGGCCCGGTCTTCGTGTCCGAGGACGCCAAAGAGGGCGCCGCGGCCTTCAAGGAGAAGCGCGACCCCGTTTGGCGCGGTCGTTAGCCCGCTGGGCGTCCAAACTGCGCGGGCAGTGGGTTAGGCGGACTGGCGCGGCCGTTAGCGCTCTCGTTGTGTAGCCGGCTGCGGTAAGCGGCGCCTACAGCAACTCGACGCAGCAGGCAGGCTATGGCTTACCCACCCTCACACACCCGACGGGTTCAGTAGCCGCGCTTCTTCCGTTTGCGCTGCGCCATGATCTGGCGGAATCTCCGCCACAGCGCCGCCATCAGCGCTGCCCCGGCGTCTTGCGCGGATACTGCGATATCGGCACGTCCGGGTCGATCGCGGTCGTCACGATCCGGCTCTGTTCGGCGATATGTGCGGCCGGGTACCCCTCGCCCGGGCTCGCGCGCTCCGGGCGGCCGATGTAGCCGAAGCCCATCCCGTCGGGCATGATCTGCATCAGCCGCGGGAACATGTGCGCGCGCGGTCCCATGTTGCGCGGCTCCTCCTGCACCCACACGACCTCCTCCAGCTGCGGATAACGCCCCATCAGCGCCAGGATCTGTCCCTCCGGGAACGGATACAGCAGCTCTACGCGCCCCACCGCCAGCCCGTCGTGCTTGGGCCGGTCGGGATGCCCGACGAGGTCGTAGTAGACCTTGCCCGTGCACAGCACCAGCCTCCTGACCTGCTCGTCCTTGACCCCCGGCTCGGCCAGCACCGGCTCAAAGCGCGTGTTCTCCGCCATGTCCGCGACCGTGCTCGTCGCCTGCGCCAAGCGCAGCAGCGACTTCGGCGTCATCACGATCAGCGGGCGCTGCTTGGCGATCCGCGCCTGGCGGCGCAGCAGGTGGAAGTACTGCGCCGGCGTCGTCGGGCTCGCCACGCGGATGCTCCCCTCGGCGGCCAGCGCCAGGAACCGCTCCAGCCGCGCCGAGGAGTGCTCGGGTCCGGAACCCTCGTACCCGTGCGGCAGCAGCAGCGTCAGCCGCGAGGTCTGCCCCCACTTCGCCAGCCCCGAGACGATGAACTGGTCGACGATCACCTGCGCCGAGTTCACGAAGTCCCCGAACTGCGCCTCCCACAGCACCAGCGTCTCCGGCGCCTCCTGGCTGTAGCCATACTCGAAGCCCATGCACGCCAGCTCTGAGAGCGGGCTGTTGTGCAGCTCCAGCGGCGCCAGCGCCTCCGGCAGGTTCTGGATCGGACACACCGTCTGTCCGGTCTTCGCGTCGTGCAGCACCATGTGGCGCTGGCTGAACGTCCCCCGCTCGGTGTCCTGACCGGTCAGCCTGATCGGCGTCCCCTCCGTCAGCAGCGACGCGAACGCCAGCGCCTCCGCGTGCGCCCAGTCGATCGCCGGGTGCGGCTGCGACGACGAAGCTCCCTCGCCGGGGGTGCTCGTGTCGGGCTGGTCGTTCAGCGCCTCGCGCCGGCGCTCGAGCTGTTTGACGAGCTTCGGGTGCACCGTGAAACCGTCCGGCGTGCGCAGCATCTCCTCGCCCAGCCGCCTGAGCCTGTCGGCGGGGACCGCAGTCTCGACGTCGGGGCTCGGCGAGCGGTCCAGCTGATACTCGCCCGTGCCTTCCTCGCCGCCGTGCTCGGCCGCGGCCTGGATCTTGGCCTTCAGGCGCTGATGCAAGATCGTCAGGTTGTCCCACACGCTCTGCCCGAGCTTGTCGACCTCCTCCTTGCTCACCACCCCGTCTGCCTGCAGCCGCTCGGCCCACAGCTCGGCCACGCGTTTCTTGCCCTTGATCTTCGCGTACATCTCCGGCTGCGTGTAAGCGGGCTCGTCCGACTCGTTGTGCCCGAAGCGCCGGTAGCCGATCAGGTCGATCAGCACGTCGTGGCCAAACTCCTGCCGGAACGCGAACGCCAGTCTGACCGCGCTCATGCACGCCGGCACGTCGTCGGCGTTCACATGAATGATCGGCACGTCGAAGCCCTTCGCCAGGTCCGAGGCCCACTGCGTCGAGCGCGCGTCGTCGGGATCGGTCGTGAACCCCACCTGATTGTTCATGATCAGATGCACCGTGCCGCCGACCTTGTAGCCGTCCAGCGCCTGCAGGTTCAGCGTCTCCGCCACCACCCCCTGCGCCGGGAACGAGGCGTCGCCGTGAATCGCGATCGGCACCGCCGCATTCGTGTCCTGATGGGCGTGCGGACCGTGTCTGGTCGTCTGCGCGGCGCGCGTCGCGCCCTCCACGACGGCCGAGACGTACTCGAGATGGCTCGGGTTGGACTCCAGGTTGACCATGATCGCGCCGCCATCCGGCAGCTTGTACGTCCCCTGCGTGCCATGGTGGTACTTGACGTCGCCGGTACCGCCCTGCGGGATCGTCGTCACCGCCTCCAGCGTCGAGGCGCCCTCGAACTCCGCGAAGATCGTGTCGTAGGGACGGCCGAGGTTGTGCGCAAGCACGTTCAACCGACCGCGGTGGGCCATCCCGATCACCACCTCCCGACCGCCGTGCGCCGCCGAGAGCTGGATCAGCTCGTCCAGCATCGGCACCGTCATGTCCAGGCCCTCGATCGAGAACTGGTGCTGGCCCAGATAGGCCTTGTGCATGAACCGCTCCAGCGCATCCACCTCGATCAGCCGCTTGAGCAGCGTCTCCTGCTCTTCCTTGCGCAGCGGCGCGCGGAACGCGCCCGACTCGATGTGCTCCCGCAGCCACACCCGCTGGCGGTGCGAGGCGATGTGCTCGATCTCATACGCGATCGTCCCGCAGTACGTTTCGCGCAAATGCGGCAGCGCGTCCGCGAGCGTCGCCCCCGGCACGTACATGTGCAATATCTTCGCCGGGATCTGCGCGGTGATCGCGGGCGTCAGCCCGACCGCCTCGGGGTCCAAGCCCGGTTCGCCCTCGGGCTCCGAGCCCAGCGGATCCAGCCTCGCCGCGAGATGGCCGTGGCTGCGGAACCGCGTCACCAGCGTGCTCGCCGCCTGCACCGCTTCCAGCAGCGCTTCGCTCGGCGGCGCGCCCGGCGCCGCCTGACTCGCCGTCTCGCTCGCGGCGGCCGCCGCGGCCGCCGCCGGCGCGGGTGGAGTGGGGAGGGGGCCCAGCTCCACGCCCAGCGCGGCGAACGCCTCCTCGTAGAAGGCGTGCTCGCCCTGCAGGTACTCCTCGATCTTCGCCAAGAACCTCCCCGACTCCGCGCCCTGGATGATCCGGTGGTCATAAGTCGAGGTCATCGTCATGACCTTCTCCGCGCCGATCATCTCGCCGATCGCGCCCATCCCCACGGGATAGGCGATCGAGCCCGTCGCCACGATCGTGCCCTGCCCCACCATCAGCCGGGGCACCGAGGCGATCGTGCCGATGCCCCCGGGGTTGGTAAGCGTGACGTTCGCCCCCTGCAGGTCGTCCGCGGTCAGCGTGTTCGTGCGCGCCTTCTCCACCAGCGCGTCGTAAGCCGCCACGAACTCGTTGAACTTCATCCCGCCCGCGTCGGCGATCACCGGCACCATCAGCGTTCTAGTGCCGTCCTTCTTCTCCACGTCCACCGCCAGCCCGAGGTTCACCTGCCCGTCCTTCACCCGATGCGGCTTGCCGTCGATCTCGGCGTAGTGGTCGGCCATCACGGCCGTGTCCTGCGACGCGCGCGCGATCGCCCAGGCGATCAGATGCGTGTAGGAGACCCTCTTGCCCGCTCCCTTCAGCTCGCGGCGGCGCGCGTCCAGCACCGTCACCGTCAGAGTGCGGAAGCTCGTCGCGGTCGGGATCGACCGCGACTGCTCCATGTACCTCGCGAGCGCGGCGCTCCCGCCCTTCAGCTGTTCGGCGCCTGCCGGCTTCCCGGCGGCCGCTCCCGCCGAGCCATTGCCGGTCGCCACGTCGCCCGTCGCCGCGCCAAGCACGTCGGACTTGACGATGCGCCCGCCCGGCCCGCTGCCGGAGACGTTCGTCAGGTCGATGCCCTCGGCGGCCGCCGCGCGGGCCGCCACTGGGGATGCCTTGACGCCATCGGGGATGCCCTGACCGTCTTGCGCCGTCGGTGTGGTTGCCGTTGCGCCTGCTCCGTTGCCGGACGGCTCCCGCGTGTCGCTGCCAGTCCCATTGCCGGCGGGCGCCACATCGGGGGTGGCACCGTCGCCGACGGCTATGCGTGCGATCACCTGTCCAACGGTGACCGTGTCTCCCTCCTCCACCAGGATCTCGCTCACCGTCCCGCTTGCCGGCGACGGCAGCTCGACGTCGACCTTGTCGGTGGAGATCTCCACGATCGTGTCGTCGAGCTTGATCGCATCGCCGACCTTCACGTGCCATTCGAGGATCGTCCCCTCGGTCACCGACTCGCCCGCGGCGGGAGTCACGACGTCTATTGTCTGCTCAGCCGTGGTGCTCGTCGCCATGTCTCTTCACTCTAGCGCGGGCCGCCGCCGGACATCCCCGGCGGCTGTGAGTGTCTTCACAGAGTATGCACGACGTCCGTCCCGCCTGTGCCGTCGGGACGGCGGTGCTGTTCGCGCACGAACTCGTAGCTGCCGAAGAACGGACCGATCCCTCCGAGCACCGCGACCGCAACGGCCAAGCGAAGCGACACAATGCGCAGGCGCGCGCACACAATGCACGTCAGTGACATTCCGATCCACAGCAGCCCATGTGTCAGCCCAAGCACAAACGTCAGCGGCTCCGGTTTGCTCGCCACAAACGCACACACCAGCAGTGCCATGTAGATACACGAATGGGTGAATGACACCCACTTCAGGCGTCCGAACGTGATCGGCCCCGCGGTCGGTGCCGAGGCGACGGGTGTGCTCACTCCGCCGACAGCCACTGCGCCATCAGACGCAAGGGCGCCTCTGCCTCTACCGGCCACTGCTCGATCTCGCGTGGCCACCAGGCGAACTCGTCGTGCTCGGCGTCGGGCCTCACCTCGGCGTCGACCCCCTCAGCGAGCCACGCCTGCCCGACGAACATCACCAGCCGGTGGGGCAACTGCACGAGCGCCTCGCCGCGCACGCGCTCGGGCGTGACCGACCACTCCTCCGCCAGCTCGCGCACGAGCGTGTCGGCGGGGTTCTCGTCGAGGTCGACCGAGCCACCTGCCCCCAGCGCCCAGCGTCCCGCCCACGATGCGACCCAGCCCGCGCGCCTGCCGGCCAGCCAGCGCCCGTCGGCCGAGCGCGTGACGCACAGCGCGGCCACGCTCTGCGACGCGTTGTCGGGGAGCAGCCTCAGCGCCCAGCGTTGAGGCTGCAGCTGCAGCGCGATGCCGTCATCTGCGTCACATGTGTAGTCGATCAGTCGCGCGGCCACTCCGTCGTGGCTCGGCGAACCCCGTTTGCGCAGCGCGTCGATCGCGGCGTCGGCGGCCTGCGCGTGCTCCCGCGAGGGCTCGTAGTGCTCCTTGCGCCAGCTGGCGTTCACCCGCTCCAGCGGCCACGGTCCCCGCGCGAGGATCTGCGGCTGCTCGCTCGCCGTCGCCTGCGGCTGCAGGGGTTGCGGTTCTGATGTGGGCTGCGATCGTGCCGCCATTCCAGTTACAGGCTAGTGACCGTAGAGTTCGCTCGGTGAACATCCGTCGGCGCAAGCACTGGGGCTGGGGTTTCGAGGACCAGCAGCCCACCCTCGCGGAGGTGACCGCGGTCGCGGCGGGACTCGCCGCCCACCTGCGTCCCGCGCTCGGCGACTTCGCGCTCGGCGAGGTCGAGGCTCCGGTTCCGCTCGACGCGGTCGAGCTGCCCGCGCCGCGCACCGTTCCGCCGCCGTCGTTGGCGGGCGTCTGCGCGACCGATGACCACGCGCGCGCGACGCACGCCCTCGGCAAGTCCTACTCCGACGTCGTCCACGGCTTTCGCGGCCATTTTGCCTACCCTCCCGACTTCGTCGCTCGCCCGCGCGATGAGACCGACGTCGAGCGCCTGCTGGAGTGGTGCGCGGCCGAGCGCGTCGCCGCGATCCCCTACGGCGGGGGCACGTCCGTCGTAGGCGGTGTCACCCCTGACGTCGACAGCAAGTCCTCATCGAGCGCCCCCGGCGCCGAGGATGCTCCCGGGGTGCGCGGCGCAAGCGCCTGCAACGGCGCCGTCTCGATCGACCTGACCGCCTTGGACCGCGTGCTGGAGGTCGATCCCGTCTCGCGCGCGGCCCTCATCCAGGCGGGCGCCTCGGGACCCGAGCTCGAGCGCCAGCTCGCGGAGCACGGCCTGACGCTGCGCCACTTCCCCCAGTCGTTCGAGCTCTCCACGCTCGGCGGTTGGATCGCCACGCGCGCGGCTGGGCACTTCGCGACCGCCCTGACCCACATCGAGGACTTCGTGGAGTCCACCCGCGCGATCACCCCGGTGGGGGCGTGGGAGTCGCGTCGCCTGCCCGGCTCGGGTGCCGGCGTCAGCCCCGACCGGATGCTCGCCGGCTCGGAGGGCGTGCTCGGCGTCATCACCCAGGCGTGGGTCCGCGTGCAGCCACGGCCTGCCCACCGCGCCTCGGCGGGCGTGCGCTTCGAGCGCTTCCTCGACGGCGCCGCCTGCGTGCGCGCGCTCAGCCAGTCCGGTCTTGCCCCGGCCAACTGCCGCCTGATCGACGCGCGCGAAGCCCTTGCGACGATGGCCGGCGACGGCTCCTCGGCGCTGCTGGTGCTCGGCTTCGAGTCCGTCGACCACCCCGTCGAGGAGGCGATGGCCCGCGCGCTTGCCATCTGTGGCGAGCACGGGGGTGCGATCGACAGCCGACGCACAGTCGATCCCGACGAGGCGCCCGCGCGCGCCGGGAGTGGAACGGGCGGTGCCGCAGGGCGTCGTGCCGCGGCCGCCGACGCGGTTGGCGCCTGGCGCAGTGCCTTTCTCGGCGCCCCCTACCTGCGCGACGTGCTCGTCGCGATGGGCGTGCTCTCGGAGACGTTCGAGACGGCGGTCACCTGGGAGCGGTTCCCCGCCTTCCACGAGCACGTAACCGCCGCGGTGCGCGCGGCGGTCGAGTCCGTCGCCGCTCCTGAGGCGCGCGGCGCGGGGCAGGTGAGCTGCCGCTTCACCCACGTCTACCCCGATGGCCCCGCCCCCTACTTCACCGTGATCGCGCCCGCCCGGCGCGGCGAGGAGGTCGAGCAGTGGGCGGCGATCAAGCGCGCCGCCTCCGACGCTGTTATCGCGCACGGCGGCACCATCACCCACCACCACGCTGTCGGGCGCGATCATCGGCCCTGGTATGACCGCCAGCGCCCCGAGCCGTTCGCGGCCGCGTTGCGCGGCGCCAAGGCGGCGATCGACCCGCGCGCGATCATGAACCCGGGCGTGCTGATCGACCCTCTGAGGACCTCCGCATGAGCGCCGACGGGGTGGACGGGGGAGACGACCGCGGGCTGGACGGGGGCGACGGCGTCCCCACGACGATCGCCGTGCTCGGCCCCGGCGGCGTGGGCGGGCTGGTGGCGGGCGTGCTCGCCCGCGCCGGGACCGACGTGGTCCTCGTTGCACGCGAGCCAACCGCCGAGACGATCACCGAGCGGGGGCTGGCCGTGCGCAGCGTCATCTTTGGCGACTTCAACGCGCGTGTACGCGCGCGCGCGCGCTTGCGGTCCAACGAGGACGTCGACGTCCTGATCGTCGCCACCAAGGCCGCCGGACTCGACTCCGCGCTGCAGCGCATCGAGGTCGAGCCCGGACTCGTGCTGCCGCTGCTCAATGGGCTCGACCACCTTACGGTGCTGCGCGACCGCTTCGATCCGGGCAC
The DNA here is from genome assembly GCA_963744245.1 of uncultured Solirubrobacterales bacterium. Lineage (GTDB taxonomy): Bacteria > Actinomycetota > Thermoleophilia > Solirubrobacterales > Solirubrobacteraceae > Palsa-744. Next base: position 314,824 of record CAVUST010000001.1, on the reverse strand, counting down.
GGTGCTCGCGAGCACGATCCGCGTCGAGTCCGATCGTCCCGAGCCCGGCGTCATCGTCCACACCAGCCGGTTTCTGCTCATCGACATGGCCACCCGCAGTCCCGCCGCGCTGGCGCGGATGCAGACGCTGGCCCAGACGCTCGAGCACGCCGACGTCCCCGTCAGGGTGACGCTGCCGGTGTCCGAGCGCTCCGAGGCGCAGGTGATGTGGTCCAAGCTCGTGCGCCTGAACGCGCTCGCCTGCACGACCAGCGCCTATGACGTGCTGCTGGGGGAGATCCGCTCCACTCCGGAGCTGCGCGCCGACCTGGTCGCGACGATCGAGGAGGCCTGCGCGGTCGGACAGGCCGAGGGTGCTGAGGACGTCGATCCGCGGGCGGCCCTGGGCGAGCTCGAGCTCGCGCACGACACGCTCGGCAGCTCGATGCAGCGCGACATTGCAGCGGGGCGCCCGCCGGAGCTCGACGCGATCCCCGGCGCAATCCTGCGCGCCGCCGCGCGGCATGGTCTCCCGTGCCCGACGATCGAGCGCCTCGTGGCGCTGATCGCCGCGCGCGCAGGCGTGACTGCCGCTCCGGTCGATCTTTGACGTTCTGAGAACGCCGGGTCTTCGGCACGGCTGTTCTGCCGAGCGCGACGTCTCCGCTACTGGCTTTGGCGTACAGGCAGAGCCGCGGGCGTGTACTGCGTGGCGACCGCCTCCACGACCTCCTCCTCGGACTCGCGCTCGCCCTCGTCGTGCTCGCCGTCGCACAGCACTCTGAAGTTGCCGCTCGTCTTCCCATCCGCGTGGATCGTGATGCCGGGCAGCACCGTCTCGCCCTCGTCGAACCCCAGTCGCTCCATGTCGAAGTGCGCCAGCCCGATGCCGTAGGCGGTGTGTGTCGGGTTCTCGCGGTCATGCGCGGCGACTGCCTGTGCAAAGCGCTCGAGGTTCTTGGCGATCTTGCCCGTGTCCGCCATGACTTCGGGGAGGGTAGCGCCTGCGTTGTAGATTAGGGACGATGGCCGCAGCCCAATCGGCACCGCTCCTACCCGCAGCCGTGCCGGACGCCCGCGTCGGCGATGGCGATGGGAGCGAGGTCATTCGCACGGTCGCGTTGACCAAGGTTTACGCCGGCACCGACTTTGCCGCGGTGGACGGGCTTGACCTGAGCGTGCTCGGCGGTGAGATCTTCGGCCTGCTCGGACCCAACGGCGCGGGCAAGACGACGACCGCCGGGATGCTCACCACACGCGTGATACCGACGTCGGGATCGGCCTACGTCGGCGCGATCGACGTTGTCGCCCATCCCGCGCTGGCCAAGCAGCTGATCGGGATCGTCTCCCAGCAGAACACGCTCGACCGGCAGCTGAGCGTGTGGGAGAACCTCTACTTCCACGGTCGCCTGTTCGGCATCTCTGCGTCGGAGTCACGTCATGCCGCCGACGAGCTGCTCGAGAAGCTCCGCCTCTCGAAATGGGCCAAGGCCTCCGTCTACGCGCTGTCGGGCGGGATGGCTCAGCGGCTGATGATGGCGCGTGCGATCTTCCATCGCCCGGCGGTGCTGTTCCTCGACGAGCCCACGGCGGGTCTCGATCCCCAGAGCCGCCTGGCGCTGTGGGAGATCCTCGGCGAGCTCAACCGCGAGGGCCAGACGATCCTGCTCACCACCCACTACATGGAGGAGGCCGACGAGCTGTGCGACCGGGTCGCGATCATGGATCACGGCCGCATCCTCGCGCTCGACACGCCCGAGGAGCTCAAGCGCTCGGTGGGAGCCGACACGATCGTCACGGTCAAGGCCGCGGGAGGCGAGCTGCAGGGTCTCGGCGAGCGACTCGCCACCGAGATTCCCGAGGTCACTCGCACGCGAGTGGTCGACGGCGGCGTCGAGCTGCACGTCAAGGAGACCGAGCGGCTCGTGCCACGCGTCGTGGGCGCCACCGAGAACGCCGGCTTCGAGCTCGCCGACCTATCGGTGTCCGAACCGAGCCTCGAGACGGTGTTCATCAGCCTCACGGGCAAGGAGCTGCGCGACTGATGGCTGCCACGACCGCCCAGTCGACGCCGTCGCCCGCTCCGACACATGCGCGCATCGCGATCGAGCCGGCGCGCTCCACCATGGCCGCGAGCCGCTCGGCGCTGCTGGCGCTGATCCTGCGCGACCTCGTCGTGCTCAAGAAGAACTTCGCCGAGTTCGTCATCCGCACGCTGGTGCAGCCGTTCCTGCTCGTGTTCGTGTTCCTCTACGTGTTCCCCACGATCGGTCAGGGCGTCGGCGGCGGCGGCGGCAAGGTCGCCGAGTCGGCGTTCGCCACCGTGCTCGTCCCGGGCGTGGTCGGGATCACGATCATGTTTCAGGGCATCCAGGCGGTCGCGATGGTGATGGCGCAGGAGTTCGGCTACACGCGCGAGATCGAGGACCGTGTGCAGGCGCCATGCCCGATCTGGCTCGTCGCCGTCGCGAAGGTCCTCTCAGGCGCCACCCAGGGATTGATCGCCGCGCTGATCGTCTTCCCGATCGCCTCCGTCGTGCACGCCAGCGGGGTCGAAGCCCACCTGTCGGTCAGCTGGCCGATCGTGATCACGCTGATCCCGCTCGCGTGCGTGACGATGACCTCGCTGGGCCTGCTGCTCGGCACCGCCTTCGAGGCGCGCAACCTCGGGCTGATGTTCGGCTTCGTCGTGCTGCCGCTCACGTTTCTCGGCGGCACCTACTACCAGTGGACGAAGCTCGCGCCCGTGCAGGTGGGCGGCATCCACTGGCTGCAGATCATCGTGCTGGTGAATCCCCTGATCTACGTCAACGAGGGCCTGCGCGCGGGGCTGACCCACGCGGCGCACATGCCGCTCTACGTCGTCTACCCCGTGCTCGTCGGCTTCTGCGCGACCTTCCTCGCGCTCGGCCTGCGCAACTTCCGCAAACGCGTGCTCGCCTGAGGGCGGATTCGCCTCGCGCGGGGGCCCAAGGGTTCGCGTCGCGCGGGGCCGGTCGGAGGGGTTCGCGTTGCGGAGGGGTTCGCGTTGCGGAGGGTTCGCCCGGGGTTGGCGTTCCGCGGGGGTCCGACTCGGGTTCGTGGCCGGGGTGCGAGTCAGCCCTGCACGGCGAGCGCCGCGCGCACGGCCGGCGCGACCTCGCTCGCGTACAGCTCGGTCGCGCGCATCGCCCGCTCGTGGGGCAGCACACCCACGCTGATGTGGCCCAGGAAGCGATCGTGGTCGAACAGCCCATGATGGGCGAGGATCTTCGCCGTCACCTCCGCTGGCGTGCCCACGAGCAGATGGCCCTCCGGCTCGCACCCCGCGTCGAACTGCGCGCGACTCATCGGCGGCCAGCCCCGCTCGCGGCCGATGCGGTTCATCATCTGCGAGTACGCGGGAAAGAACTCGTCGCGAGCCCGCTGCGCGGTCTCAGCCAGATACATGTGCGAGTTGATCCCCACCGCCAGGCCGGATGGGTCGGCCTCGGCGTGGCGCGCGGCCTCGTGATAGAGCTCCACCAGCGGCGCGAACCGTACAGGCGCTCCGCCGATGATCGCGATCATGAGCGGCAGCCCCAGCGCCCCCGCGCGAGCCACCGAAGCAGGCGTGCCCCCGACCGCGATCCACACCGGCAATGGATTCTGCACCGGACGCGGATACACCCCGACGTCATTCAGCGGAGCGCGGTGCTTGCCCGACCATGTGACTCGCTCGGACTCGCGCAGCTGGAGCAGCAGTTCCAGCTTCTCTGCGAACAGCTCGTCGTAGTCGTCGAGGTCAAACCCGAACAGCGGATAGGACTCGACGAAAGACCCCCGTCCGGCCATGATCTCCGCGCGCCCGTTCGAGATCAGGTCCAGCGTCGCGAACTCCTGGAACACCCGCACCGGGTCGGCCGAGCTCAGCACCGTCACCGCGCTGCTCAGCCGGATCCTCTCCGTCCTTGCCGCCGCGGCCGCCAAAGCCACCGTCGTGGCGGACACCGCGTAGTCCGGGCGATGATGCTCGCCTACGCCGAACACCTCCAGCCCCAGGCGGTCCGCCAGCTCGATCTCCTCCAGCAGCTCCGCCAGGCGTTTCGCCACGCGGTCTGGGCCGGCGCCGGGATTTACGTCAGCGAACGTGGCCAGGCCGAGTTCCATGGACGGCCACTATAGGCGCGGGCAGGTCGTGGCCGGCCGCACGGTCGAGCTTTGCTCTGTCGGCCCGATCCATATACGTCTAAGATATAGAACTCGTAGTCATCGCTGTCGTGCAACGGGACGGAGGACGGCAACGCATGCACCTGCGCAAATGGTCATCGGGCGGCGCAATCGCTGCCCTGGCATTGTCGATCGCTCTTGGCGGCACTGCGATCGCGGCGAACGGATTCGTCACCGGCGGGAGTCAGGTCGAGTCGCGCGTGTCGACGAAGCCCCCCGACAACGCCGGACCGTGGCGTCCGCCACCATGGCACCCACGACCATGGGGACCGCGACCGCGAAGGCCCTGGGGACCGCGAGGAGCACCGGGACCGCAAGGACCGCCGGGCGTGCAAGGGCCACAGGGCGTCCTGCAGGTACATGCAACGAGTGGTTCAACGACCGCGGAGTGGACAACGGCCGGGGCCGCGATCGTCACGGCTCTCGCGGCAATCCTGACGGCCCTTGCGGCGGCCTGTGCGCTGCTCGGCGCCGTCTATACGATCAAAGACAATCGGCGTACCGCTCGTCAGCGCGTGACGCACGAATCCGTTGCGCGTCTGGCGGCCCCAGAGCTGATCGAGAGCAAGGCTGTGCTGTCCTCGTTCCTGCGTGGAGGCCTGCAGCCCCCGAACATCCCCAACGTCACCTGGGCGACGATGGACGAGCAGGGGCGTCGAGATGCCATGTGGGAGCACCTCAGCGACGCGTCCTCGATTGAGGACCGCAGGACAGTGCTCCGAATCCTGGCTTTTCCCAACATGCTCGAGGGGCTGGCGTGCATGTACAATCACGGCCTGCTCGATCGCATGATCGTCAAGACGAGAGTCGAGGACGAGGCGACGAACTTCTGGCACCTGACCAAGGGGTGGGTCGCCAAGCTCAGGCTGGATGGGGAGAGCAAAGTCTACGAGGATCTCGAAGCCATGATCGATGATCTCGCCAAGCTGGATCGCTCTACTGGCTCGCACTGGTAGCGATGCTTCAGCCGTGTGCCTTTTCAGCTCCAGCTCGTCTGTCGTGAGGTATACTGGGTCCATGGGTCCATTTCCAACCATCTGACGTAGGCTTCGCGCTGGGTGCAGGCCACACCAAGGTTGACTGGCGGCGGGCTAGCTCTGCTCGATGATCTCGATGCGGTATTGGTCGGGGTCGCGCACGAAGCACAACCGCGAGCCGCCATCGCGCACGGAGTACGGAGGCTGCTCGGGCTCGATGCCCTGCTCGGCGAGGCGGTCGAGCGTTGCGTCAAGACTCTCGACGCTGAGCGCAATGTGTCCGTAGCCGGTGCCGAGGTCGTAGGAGTCCACGCCGAAGTTGTACGTCAGCTCCAGCCGCGGCATGTCGCCGTCGCCGGGGATGTTCATGAACACGTTGATGGCCTCGTCGCGGATCGGGATACGCCCGATCTCCTCGAAGCCGAGGGCGTTGTAGAAGGCCACCGAGCGATCGACGTCGGTGATTCGGTAGCAGGTGTGGATCAGGGGCATGATGGGAGTCTACGCCAGGGCTGATCGGACCCGTCAGACACGCGCATGGCACCGCGAACACCACTCGTGCAAGGATGGCGCAATGCTCATCGAGCGCGCGTCCAACCCGCAGTTCGTGTCGAACACCTACCTGGTTGCCGACGGCGTGGGCGGCCCGGGGCTGTTCATCGACGCGGGCGGGCCGGTCAAGCCGCTGATCGAGGCGGCGGAGAGCATGGGGATCACGCCGAGCCACATCCTGCTCACACACCACCACTACGACCACGTATGCGACGTGGGGGCGCTGCGCGAGCGCTGGCCGAAGTTGAAGGTGTTGATCCACCCGCTGGAGCGCGAGGGGCTGGGCGAGAGCTTCGGAGAGGCGGACACGGTGGAGGCGGGGGAGATGCTGCGGTTCGGCACGCTGGAGGTGCGTCCACTGCACACGCCGGGACACACAGCGGGGATGTTGTCGTTCCTCGTCAGCGAGCCCAGCGGCGCGGCGCGGCGGCCGGCCGTGAGCGCCGCGCCGGGCGGGTTCACGGGGGGCGAGGCGATGGTGTTCACCGGCGACACGCTGTTCGCGGGCTCGGTCGGAGGGGTGCGCGCACCCGGGCACACGACGTACACCGATCTGAGGGACTCGATCATGGGCACGCTGATGGAGCTGCCGTCCGAGACCATCGTCCATCCCGGCCACGCCGGCGCGACGACGGTGGGCGAGGAGTGGGAGCACAATCCGTTCATCCGCGTCTGGCGCGGCATCGACGCGGAGGGCACGGAGCCCTGCACCGCGCTCGGGGAGCCGGCAACGCTGGTGCTGTCGTGCGATGACTACGACGGCGGCACGAAGGCCTGGGTGCGCTGGCCCACCGGTGTGGACGACGTCGTGCCGGGATCCAAAGTTCAGCGCGCCTGAGCTGCTCCCTCAGCGCCTAGGATGCTAGGCGTATGGCTTCGCGCGACACCGACAAGAGCATCCCCACCTCGCGCGTGCGTCGTACGGCGACGGTGGGCAGGCTCGCCGCGAGTGAGACGATCAAGCAGTTCGGCACGCGCGCGGCGAATGTGACGCGCGGGGAGGAGGCCTCCGAACGGGCGCTGGCTCGCCGTCAGCTGGAGACCGCGAAGCAGATCGTGGCGGCGCTGGGGACGATGAAGGGCGCGGCGATGAAGCTCGGGCAGGTGATGTCGTTCCTGGACGTAGGACTGGTGGAGGAGGAGTATCGCGAGGAGTTCCAGCGCGAGCTGGCCAAGCTCCGCGACGCTGCGCCGACGGTGTCGTTCAAGCAGATGCGGCGGGTGATCGAGGATGACCTCGAACAGCCGATCGCCGAGGTGTTTGCGTCGTTCGAGCAGGAGCCGATCGCCGCCGCCTCGATCGGGCAGGTGTATCGCGCGCGGCTGCATGACGGGCGTGAGGTCGCCGTCAAGGTCCAGTACCCGGGGGTCGCCGCGGCGGTGCGCGCGGACATGCAGAACCTGGACATGATCATGCGGCTGCTCAAGCGGATGACGCCGGGCATGGATGCGAAGGCGATTGCGGCGGAGATTCGCGAGCGGATCGGGGAGGAGCTCGACTACGAGCTGGAGGCGCAGAACCAGAGCACGCTCGCGCGCATCTTTCGCGGCCATCCGTTCATCGCGGTGCCGGAGGTCGTGACGAGCTGCTCGCGCGAGCGGGTGCTGGTGAGCGAGTTCGTGCAGGGCGTCGGGTTCGAGGAGCTGAAGACGCGTCCGCAGGCAGAGCGCGATCGCATCGGCGAGATCGTGTTTCGCTTTTTCCTCGGCTGCCTGTATCGCCACCGGCAGTTCTCCGGCGATCCGCATCCGGGCAACTTCATGCTGCTGGCGGACGGGCGCGTGGCGTTCCTGGACTTCGGCCTGTTCAAGCGCATGGCCCGCGAGCCGGTGGAGCTGGAGTTGGCCTGCCAGCGGGCCGTGTCCGAGGGCGATGCCGCGGAGCTGCACCGGCTGCTGGCGCAGTCGGGGTTCCTGCCCGAACCGGACCGGGTCGATCCCGAGCACCTGCTCGCGTTCATCGAGGCATCGATCTGGTGGTACACGACTGCCGACGAACCCGTCGAGCTGACGCCGGAGATTGCCACGCAGGTGATGATCGAGGGCTCGGACCCGCGCTCCAGCTACTTCGCGGAGATGCGCCACCAGGACATGCGCCCCGAGCATTTGTTCGGGCGGCGCATGGAGCTGCTGACGCTGGCGGTCCTGTCACAGCTGCGCGCGCGGGCGAACTGGCACCGGATCGCGCGCGAGTGGATGTATGGGGACGACCCGGTCACCGAGCTGGGCCGCGAAGAGGCGGAGTTCTACGCGCATACCGGGGTCGCTGCGCGCGGTTGACGGCATCGGGTTGTTTGGGTGGGTAAGCCGGCAGCCAGTCCTGTCAGCCAAAGTGGTCCAAGCCGCTTGCCGCAGCCGCCGATGCAACGGAAGCGCTTGCGCCGACGCGTGATACCGCGCCGGCGCCATGTGCGCTCCCCAGCTCTATGCCCCCGCGAGCGCCTTCTGCTTGATCTGGTCGAACTCGGTCTGGGAGATCGTGCCTGAGTCGAGCAGACCCTTGGCCTTGGCGATCTGCTCGGCCGGATCGGTCTGCGTGGCGACCGACTGCACGTACTTGTCCATCTGCGACTGGGCAGCTTCCTGCTGCTTGATCGCCCGTTCGGTCATGCCCTTGTGCTCGGCGATCAGATAGACGAACACGCCGAGGTAGGGCAGGACGATGATGAAGATGATCCACAGGACCTTGGCGAATCCCGAGGTGTCGTGGCGGCGAAATATGTCGATCAGCACCGTGATCAGGATCCAGATCCAGATCACGAACGCGAAGAAGATGAGCATCGTCCAGAAGACTTCGAGAAACGGATAGCTGGTTGCGAGGAGCATGAATGTCCTATCGATCGAGAAGTCGCCCCGTCTGTCGTCCGGGCCGATCGGCGCGGCAGGGCGACGGAGCCCAGTGCGCGTTAGAGCATATTGCTACAAGGCTGTGGGCGCGGCTACATCCGGGTAACCGCCCCGCTGTATGGCTGGGAGTACGATGGCTCAACGGTTGCGAGCGCTCCGTCTCGGATCGCTCGGCCACTTCAGCCCGCGTCGCGCGGGGAACGAAAGGAGCACGTATGGCTGATGTCGCACAAGACACACACGAGGTGCTGACGGGCATCTCCGTTGGAGACGCGAGCATCCTGGACACGGCGATCGGCATGCGCGAGCTCGGCCGTGAGGTCACGGGTCTGGACGCCCGCACATACGCGCTGGTGAAAATCGCGGCGCTGATCGCGCTCGATGCTCCGCCGGTGTCCTACGCCTGGCAGATCGGTAACGCCTTGGATGAAGGCGTGACGCCGGAGGACATCCTGGGCGTGCTGCGCGCGGTGGCCTTTCAGGTCGGCGGTCCGAAGGTCGTCGCGGCGGCTCCGGAGATCATGCTCGCGCTGGGTCTGGCACTGCCCGAGGAGGTGTAGAGGATGCCGATCGGAAGACGCCGTCCTTTGCTTCGCGCGGCTGCCGTCGGCACCGTCGCCTATCAGGGCTCAAAGCGCGGGGCGATGGCGGCACAGAACCAGGCGGCTGAAGCTGCGCCCCCGCCCCCGCCTCCACCGGCGGCACCTGCCCCACCCGCGGTGGACCCGACGGTGGAGAAGATCAACCAGTTGGCGCAGTTGCATGCCAGCGGCGCGCTGACCGACGAGGAGTTCGCCGCGGCCAAGGCACGGGCGCTGGGGATCTGATCAAAGAGGTCTGTGGGAGGGCTTCCACGGACCCCTTACACCGTCTGGATCTGCACGAGGCTGGTCGTGCCGGGTCGCCCCGAGGGCAGTCCGGCGGTGATGCCCACGCGCTGACCGGGCTTGCACCAGCCGAGCTCGACCACGCGCCTGGCGGCGTCGGCGATCAGCGCCTCGGTCGTCTCGTGGCGGCGCATCGAGGCGGCCTGCACGCCCCACATCAGCCCGCAGCGGCGGACGGTCTCTTTGCCGGGCGAGAGCGCATAGATGGGCGCGGTGGGTCGGTGCGCGGAGACGAGGCGGGCCGAGCGCCCGGACAGCGTGGGGATCACGAGCGCGTCCAGGCGCAGCTCGCGCGCGGCCACGCAGAGGTTGTGGGCGATCGTGTAGGCGGGATCGGAGTCGACGCGCCGCACGCGCGAGGCGTTCCAGTCCTCGTACGGCGCGATCGCCTCGGCCTGTTCGGCGACGGAGGCCATCATCGCGATCGCCTCCACCGGGTAGGCGCCGATCGCCGTCTCCTGGGAGAGCATCACCGCGTCGGTGCCGTCGAGGATCGCATTCGCCACGTCGGCGACCTCCGCGCGGGTGGGGCGCGAGGAGGTGACCATCGAGTCGAGCATCTGCGTCGCGGTGATCGACGGGCGCGCGAGGTGCCCGGCGAGGCGCAGCAGCTGCTTCTGCACGATCGGCACACGCTCGATCGCCAGCTCGATGCCGAGGTCGCCGCGGGCGACCATCACGCAGTCGGCCGCGCGGACGATCTCATCGGCGCGCTCCACCGCCTGGGGCTTCTCCATCTTGGCGATCAGCGGCAGGCGTGTGTGGCTGCGCACGGTCTCGACGTCCTCGGGGCGCTGCACGAACGACAGCGCGACCATGTCCACCCCGATCGACTCGCCGTGGCGCAACAGCTCGAGGTCGTGGTCGGGCACCGACGGGAGCGACTCGGTGGGGCCGGGGATGTTCAGCCCCTGGCGTGAGGCGACCGCGCCGCCGACTTCGATCTCGGCTTCGATCTCGTGTGCGGAGGTGCGGACCTCCACGACGCGCAGCCGCACCGATCCGTCGGCGAGATACAGCACGTCTCCCGGGCTCATCGAGTCCGCGAGTCCCTCCCAGGTGATGCTCATGTGCCGTGCATCACCAAGCTCGTCGGTCTCTCCGCCGGTGATCGTCAGCCGCTCGCCGGCGGTCAGCTCGACGACGTCCTCGCGCAGCGCCCCGATGCGCAGCTTCGGCCCGGGCAGGTCTTGCAGGATCGCCACCGGGCGCCCCGCCCGCCCGGCCGCGTCGCGCACGCGCCTGACCGTCTCGGCATGCTCCTCCAGCGTCCCGTGCGAGTAGTTCAGCCGCGCCACGTCCATCCCCGCCTGCACCATCCGCAGCAGCGTGGCGGGCTCGCGCGAGGCGGGCCCGATGGTGGCGACGATCTTGGTGCGGCGCATACGCACGCACGGTATACGTAGCCGCTCCCAGGCGCGCACGTGGGCTCGGTCATGGCTCTGCAGCGTTGCCGTGGGGGAGCTGGCTCGCTGCAGCGGGGCGACGTCCTGCGCGACGTCCCACACAGGGCTCCCGCGGAGGACTACCATCGTTCGGTGCTCGGCCCTTCCCGACCCGTCCCGCGCGTGGGCGCCGGCGCGCGCATTGTCCACTTCGGCGGCTCGTTCGAGCGCGGCACGGTCGTTGCCGTCCTGGACGAGGGCCGGCGTCTGCGCGTACGCGGAGAAACCGGTGACAGGCTCGAGTTCGTCCTCAGCCCGGCAACGGCTCGGTTTGTCGCGGCGGGCGTCTCTCATGGACCCCGGTTGGAGCTGCTCGGCGGGTCGGGCGGGTCGGCTTGAGGTGGCGCTCGTCGTGTATTAAAAATCTACGCTTTGAGCACCATGGTATGGCAGTATATACTAAAGATATACGACATTTTACAGTTCTGGGTGTGGCTTGAGAAGGTTCGACGTCAATTCCACCGGACTGTAAATACGTAAGAGCACAAAATCAAAATTTGAAGATACTTCCTCAAGGTGCCTCGACGTCCGGAAACCACTCCGCACAGTGCTCTCGGAGCACGTCCCTGATCCACGCTCGCTCGTCCGCACCGGCCGCTCGATAGCGCATCAGCAGCTCGCGCTGCCCGGCGATCGGTGCACCCGCGATCGTCCAGCTCACGGCCAGCCGCTCGAACAGCAGCTCCACCGCACGCTGCCACGTGTCCTCCCGGGTGGTGGACGCGCGTGCGCCGAGACCGGCGAGCGCGTCGGCGTACTCGCGCCGCGTGGCCGCCGTCAGCGCGCCGCGCAGCGTCAGCGTGTTGCCGTCCGCGTCGGCGTACTCGCTCGTCGGGGCCGTGAGCTTCTCCGGGCGAGGACCCCCGCTAGGAGCGGCACGCCGGCGGCTGCGCTTACCCATTCCCCGCGCCCGACGCGCCCATCCGCGGGCTCAGGTCGTGGCGGCGGGTGCGTCGGATGCGACGTCTCCCGTTGCTCCTGCCGCCTTCAACAGCTGTCCCCGCACGTCTCCCGTCGCCGGGTTCGCGTGCCCCGGCCAGGCCGCCGCGGGCTCCATCTCCGCGAGCTTGCGCATGCTCTCCCTAGCCTGGCTCGTGTCGTAGTTGTACGTCTCCGCCGGTACGCTCGGCGCGCGGCTGCGGCCCCACATGTCCAGGGTGTAGAAACAGTCGCTCACGATCGCCAGCCGGTCGGACTCGCGCCACAGCCCGATCAGGCCGGGGGCGTGTCCCGGCAGGTCGATGACCTTGAAGCCGGCGACGTCGTCGCCCTCGGAGACCGTGCCGGCGATCTTCACCGGGCCGTCGTCCCAGGCGTAGCGGTGGCAGGCTTTCTGGATCTGTTTGGCCACCGGCGGCAGGCCCGCGAGGTCGGCCGGCCAGTAGCGCCAGCCGCCGCTGCCCTCGGCGTCCTGCACCTCCTCGGGATGGCACCACACAGGTACGCGCAAGCCCGGTGCGGTGCCGCGATGGTCGGTGTGCCCATGGCCCAGCACGATCCGCTCGATCCCGCCGAGCCGCGCCGCGGCCCGCGCCACCGCGCGCGTCATCGTGCGCGCGCCCGCGTCGAACACGGTCACACCGCCCTCGCCCTCGATCAGGTACACGTTGCACCGGCCCGGCTGACCCTGCACCACCCATACGCCCTCGGCCACGAGCTTTGCCTCGGCGCCCGTCAGTCCGTCGCTGACGCGCGTCTTGGCGTTGAAGGCGGCCGTGACCCGTTGTTCAGCCGAGGAGCCCACCGCCGGCAGCATCCCGATCTGGCGCGGCACCGCCATCGTGTCGGGAAAGGCTTCGTTGGAGTGGATCAGCCCGTCGCGCACAGTCAACACGTCCACGCCCTCCAGCTCGATGCGATGGCCTGTCGGCGCGAGCCCGTTGAACGACCCCGGTCCCGCGAACGTGCCGTTGAAGCGCCACTGCAGCGCGCAGCGCTCGTCTTCGGTGGTGGTCGAGACGATCTCCACCTTCAGGTCGGGGATCGCTTCGATCAGGCCTCCGATGAACTCGCGCACGCCCTCCGGCCCGATGTAGAGTCCCTGGCCGCGCACGTCCTCGCGCCCGTCGGGCGCCCACATCGCCGCCGCGCCCTGCACGTCGTGGGCGCCGATGGCTTCGAAATACCTGCGCGTGACCGCCTCGGCCTTGCTGCCGGTGATCCGGCCACGTTGTTTCGCCGCCGAGGCCTGCTGCACACTGGCGGCCGCCTCCTGCACCTTCGTGGCCGCGCTGCTCGCGCCTGGGCTGTCGCTCTCCTGCTCTATGGCCATGCCGCCTCCTTTGTGACGCGTCGAACGTCTCAGTCTAAGCCCTCTTCCCGCACGGCGCGAGAACCGATCTGGACACCGCCCGAATGAGGTGGGCGCAACGTGGCTGCGTGCCATGCCACCCGCCCGATCGCCCCCACCCCCAACCCGTCACCTGTCTCCACTCGACCGTGTGACCGGCGTGCGGCTAGGCTTGCGTCGATGGCCGAAGGTACGCGTAAACGCGAGCTTGGGCGGGGCGAGCGTGTGTTGCCGGGCGTCTTTCGCCTGCGCCTGCCCTTGCCCTGGCCCGGCGTGCCCCACGGCAACGCCTGGGCGGTCTCCGCCGGCGACGGGATCGTCCTGTTTGACACCGGCATCCACGCGCCGGACTCGCTCGCGCATCTCGAACGCGCCCTGGCGATGTGCGGACTCGCGCTGGAGGAGGTGCGCCTGCTCGTCTGCACCCACGCCCACTCCGACCACTATGGACAGGCCGCCACGATCATCGAGCGCGCCGGCTGCGAGCTGTGGATGCACCCCAACTACGAGCACGCCCGGCGCTGGGCCGAGGATCCTGATGCGGCGCTGCTGCGGCGTTTGGAGATCGCCCGCCAGTCGGGCGTTCCCGAGGAGCCGCTCCGCCGCTATGCGGCCGAGCGCGGCGACCATGAAACCGGCATCGCCGCGATCGTCGAGCCCGACCGCGCGCTCCTCCCCGGCGTCGTCGTCCACACCGATCTCGGTCCCTGGACCGTGCATGAGACCCCCGGTCACGCGCCCTCTCATGTGTGCCTGTTGCAGCCCGAGCGGCGTCTTTTGATCTCCGGCGATCATCTGCTGGGGCGCATCTCGTTGTACTTCGACTACGGCTACTCACCCGATCCGGTCGGCGAGTTCGTGCGCTCGCTCGACGTCGTCGAGGGGTTGCACGCGCGCCTGTGCCTGCCCGGTCACGGCCGTACGTTTACCGACGTGCACGCGCACATCGAAGGCAATCGCACGCTCGTGTCCGAACGCCTGTCCAAAGTCATGCAGGTCGTCTCCGCGGGGGAGTCCCTGACGGCGTTCGAGATCCTGCCGCGCGCGTATGGCACTGATCTGCCCCCGATGCTGGCGCAGTGGCTGCTGACGGAGACGCTGTCAATGCTGCTGCACCTGGAGGTCACCGGTCAGGCGGTGCGCCTCCCGGGTGAGCCCGAGCGCTGGACCGCCGCCTCCGGATAGCGTTAGACGTATGCGCATCGACCAGATCCTCGCCGCCGGCGCCGAGCCGATGTTCTCGTTCGAGTTCTTTCCCCCGAAGACCGACGCCGGCGAGCAGAACCTGCGCGATGCGCTCGGCGAGCTGCGCCAGCTGGATCCATCGTTCGTTTCGGTCACCTATGGCGCAGGGGGCACCACCAGAGGCAAAACGATCGAGATCGTCAAGCGCATCAAGGACGAGTACGGCCTGGAGGCGATGGCCCACTTCACCTGCGTCGGTGCCACCGTGCCCGAACTGCGAGCCACGCTCGATGAGATGCAGAGCGCTGGCATCGAAAACGTGCTCGCGCTGCGCGGGGATCCGCCGGCCGGACAGGAGGATTGGCGCAAGACCGAGGGCGGCCTGGAGTACTCACGCGAACTCGTTGAACTGATCTCTGCCGACTATCCGTTTGCGATCGGTGGGGCCTGTTTCCCGGAGACGCACATCCATGCCGTGAGTCCCGAGGACGATCTGGAACACCTGGCCGAGAAGGTCACCGCCGGCGTGGATTTCCTGATCACACAGCTCTTCTTCGACAACGCCCTCTACTTCGACTTCGTGGATCGCGCGCGCGCCGCCGGCGTGGACGTGCCGATCATCCCCGGCATCATGCCCATCACCCAGGTCGGGCAGGTCGAGCGGATGGCCAAGCTCTGCAAGGCATCGATCCCAGACGGCCTGCACAGAGAGCTGCACGCCCGCAGCGAGGACTCCGAGGCCGTGCTGGACTTCGGCGTGGCCTACGCCACGCTGCAGTGTGCAGAGCTGTTGAGCGCTGGTGTGCCGGGCATCCACTTCATCACGCTCAACCGCTCGCCCGCCACGCGCGCGATCCTCTCGGCGCTCAAGCTCTCCCGGCCGTGGGAGTCCGCCGCACCCACCGGTGCGGGGGCGGACCCTGGGCTCGAGGCCGCAGACGCTCAGCCCACGAGCTCGATCTCCAGCCCCTCCGCCACCCGTGGCGAGCCGTCCGCCGCCTCGTAGCGCACGTCCACCGAGTCGTTCTGCCGGTAGGTCCCCACGCCCCACGCGCCGAGCAGCCAGCGCCAGCCGCTGATCCTGTCCTTGCGCAGCTCCGCCTCGAACACGAGCATCCCTTCGCGCACCTCGTAGTCAGCACCGCGCTGCTGGTGCACGCCGTTGAGGTAGACCTCGTACTCGCCTTTGACCTCACGCGGAAGCTTGACTCGGGACCTGGGCGCCATGTATCGGTGAGAGACTATGCGCCCGGGCGCGGTTGTGTCACAGCTACGCAACCGCTTCGTATGACAACAAGCGGCTTGTGGCTTGCCGGCGATTCGTTCTTCTGAGTAGGGGTTTTGACGATGTGGGCGGCCGGTCGTGCCGACCGGCTACGGGGACAAGCGTGTCACGGAGGGGGCCTACGCGTGAGGCTTCCCGGCGGGCTGCATACGGGGCGCGCCGGACCGGCGATTACCCTTTGCGTGTGCGCGAGATTCCCTACCTCGATGGAACGCTGCGCTTGGTTGTTCAGCCCGGGCGCACGCGTGTGCATCGCCGCGGTGAGCGCCTGTTCGTGCCGGCGGGCGACGCCCGTCCGGCGATCGAGCGCTTCTACCGCCGCGCCGCGCGCGTGGAGATCGGCTCGCGCCTGGATCGCGCCGTGAGGGTCGCGGGCGTGTCCTATCGCGACCTGTCGATCCGCGCCCAGCGCACGCGCTGGGCGTCGTGCTCCTCCACCGGGCACATGAGCTTCAACTGGCGGTTGCTGCTCGCGCCCGAGACGGTCCTCTACTACGTCATCTGGCACGAGGTCTGCCACCTGGAGATCCTCAACCACTCGCCCCGCTTCTGGGCGCTCCTCGAGCGCCGCTGGCCGCGCTATCGCGAGGATCGCGAGTGGCTGCGCCACCACGGCGCGACGTTGGTGCTGCAGGCGCTCGCGGGCGCGTGAGGAGTCCCGGGCTGCGCGGCGGGTATTGGTGTCGGTATGGTCCGGGCCGTAAGTCTGAGCGGTGCGGTCGATGCGGTGAGGGTTGCCACGGGTGCTTGCGCGATGGCCGGTAAGCGTGCCCAGATCAAAGAGGCGCGCGAACGGAGTTCGTGCCCCGCGTGCGGCAGGCCTCTCCCGCCTCCGCCGGAACCCGTCGGGACGGGCCGTCATGCTGACGGATTGTTCTGCAGCATCGAGTGTCTGGCAAGCTTCCATGAGAACTGTTTTGAGCAACGACGTGACTTCGGGACTCCAACCGACAACTGAGCCCA
This sequence comes from uncultured Solirubrobacterales bacterium, assembly GCA_963744245.1. Classification (GTDB taxonomy): domain Bacteria; phylum Actinomycetota; class Thermoleophilia; order Solirubrobacterales; family Solirubrobacteraceae; genus Palsa-744. Next base: position 298,226 of record CAVUST010000001.1, on the reverse strand, counting down.
GCGCCGCGCTGGAGCCAAGGCCCCTGCGTGGCGTGCTCCCCAGCCAGGGGCTTTGGGAGGCCGTGCAGGAGGGCTGGATCTCCTCTGGCGACTTCCGGATACACCCCGAGAGCGTCCAGCCCGCGAGCATCGATCTGCGGCTCGCCGATCACGCGTGGGCGCTGCGCTGCAGCTTCCTGCCGAGCGTCGGGACGCCGGTGATGGATCGCGTCAAGGAGCTGTCTTTGGACCGCCTGGACCTGCGCGACGGCGCAACGCTCGAGCGCGACCGGCCGTATCTGATCCCGCTGGTGGAGAAGCTCGACCTCCCCAACCACGTGCGCGCGAAGGCCAATCCCAAGAGCTCGACGGGTCGCCTTGACGTTTTTACCCGCGTGATCACCGATGGCAACCACCGCTTCGACGAGATCCCCGCGGGGTACAGCGGCAAGCTGTACTTGGAGGTGGTTCCCCGCTCGTTCGCCGTTCGCGTGAGGCCGCTGCTGAGCTTGAACCAACTGCGGCTGGCCGTGGGCGATCCGCGAGTCGGCGACTCTGAGCTGATCGGCATGCACAGGGAGTTCCCGCTGCTCTACATGGACAAGCACGCTCTCCCGGTCGGAGACCTGGCGATCGCTGACGGACTGTTCTTGAGCGTCGATCTAAGCGGTCCCCACAACCGGATAGTCGGGTACCGTGCCAAGAAGAACAGCAATCGCCTGGACATGTCGATGCTCGCTACCTACAGGCGGCGTGACTACTGGGAGCCGGTCTACCCCGAGGCCGGTGGGCGCATTGTCTTGGACCCCGAGGTCTTCTATCTCCTGCTGTCCGCGGAGGGTGTGTGCGTGCCGCCGGCATACGCCGCTGAGATGATGGCTTACGATCCTACGGCCGGCGAGCTTCGTACCCATTACGCTGGGTTTTTCGACCCCGGCTTCGGCTACGACGCGAGCGGAAGCAAGTTTGGCTCCCGTGCTGCTCTGGAGGTGCGAGCGCGCGACGTTCCGTTCATGGTCGAGCACCGGCAGCCAATCTGCAAGCTTGCTTTCGAGGCCATGCTCGAGCAGCCCGACAAGCTGTACGGTGCCGGTGTTGGCTCGAATTATCAGGGGCAGGAGACGATGCTGAGCAAGCACTTCGTCGAGCAGACCGCTGGGAGTGCGCAGCTGGCGCTTGGAGAGGACGCCGCCGCGCCCGAGGGGTAAGAGACTCAGCCGCGCTGCTCGATCGGCACGTAGTCCAAGTCCCTCGCGCCCGTGTAGATCTGGCGCGGGCGGGCGATCTTCTGCTCGGGGTCCTCGACGAGCTCCTTCCACTGCGCGATCCAGCCGCTCGTGCGTCCGATCGCGAACATCACCGGGAACATCGCCACCGGCAGGCCCAGCGCCTCGTAGATCAGGCCCGAGTAGAAGTCGACGTTCGGGTAGAGCTTGCGCGAGGTGAAGTAGTCGTCGTCGAGCGCGCGCTTCTCCAGCTCGGTCGCGACGTCGAGCAGCGGGCTCTTGCCGCGCACCTCGAAGACGTCGTCGAGGTATTTGCGGATGATCCGCGCGCGCGGATCGTAGTTCTTGTAGACGCGGTGCCCGAAGCCCATCAGCCGCTCGTCGCCGGCCTTGACGCCCTCGAGGAAGGCGGGGATGTTCTCGACCGTCTCGATCCGCTCGAGCATTCGCAGCGCCTGCTCGTTGGCGCCGCCGTGCAGCGGGCCGTACAGCGCCGCAACGCCGGCGGCGACGGCCGAGTAGGGGTCGACCTGCGTCGAGCCGACTGAGCGCACGGCGCTCGTGGAGGCGTTCTGTTCGTGGTCGGCGTGCAGGATGAACAGCACGTCGAGCGCTCGCGCCAGCCGCGGGTCGGGCTCGTACTTGAGCTCGGTCATTTTGTACATCATCCCGAGGAAGTTGCCCGCATACTCGAGGTCGTTGTCGGGGTAGACGTAGGGCTGGCCCATGTTGTGGCGGAAGGCGAACGCTGCCAGCGTCGGCATCTTCGCGAGCAGGCGGATGATCTGGATCGCGCGCACGCGCTCGTCTTTGATCTTGTTCGCGTCGGGGTAGAACGTCGAGAGCGCGCCCACCGAGGCCACCAGCATCCCCATCGGGTTGGCGTCGTAGCGGAATCCCTGCATGAAGTCCTTGACGTTCTCGTGCACGAACGTATGGATCGTGATCTCGTCGACCCAGCCCTCGAGCTCGTCCTTGCTCGGCAGCCGTCCGTTGATCAGCAGGTAGGCGACCTCGAGGTAGGTGGAGCGCTCGCACAGCTGCTCGATCGGGTAGCCGCGGTGCTGGAGGATCCCCGCCTCGCCGTCGATGTAGGTGATCGCGCTGCGGCACGACGCGGTGTTCATGAACGCCGGGTCGTAGGAGAGCATCCCGAATTCGTCCGGGTCGGCCTTGATCTGGCGCAGGTCCGTCGCGCGCACGGTGCCGTCGGTGATCGGCAGCTCATAGGTCGAGCCCGTGCGGTTGTCGGTCACGCTGAGCGTGTCCCTCGGTCTGGCGCCGTTGTCCGCTGTTGGCGCCGACGCCTGTCCCTGCGCCTGTGTCTCCGGGGTGCTCATGAGCTGGATGTCTCCTGTCGTGGGTTCTACCCGATTATGCGCGATCCCAGGCCCAGCGCCCTGAGGTCGGGGAAGCTTTTATGCGGCCGTTATGCGGGTGCTCTGTGGTGGTCGTCGGAGCGCGATTCTCGCACGCCGCCGTGCCTCAGCGCGGCACGAGCCGTCCGCGCGCGACGAGCGTGCGTGTGCGCGCCGGAGAGGACGGGGCGGGATCGCCGTGCGGGCCGCGTCTGCGCGGCAGTCGCGAGCGTGGGTGGTGCGGGCGGTGGGGACTTGGGCGCGGACCGATGCCGCCGTCCTGCCCGGGCTCTGTCTCGGGGGTCTGGTTGACCGCCCAGCGCACGATCAAGAACAGCGCCACGATCGGGATCTTCAGGAACACCATCAGCCAGACGAAAGTCCACACGTCCATCGTCCGATCGTACTACCGATCGGGGCGTCCGTAGCGACCGGGAGTGGCCATCGTGTGCGGCGGCGTCCGATGGGCGCGGTGGTGCAAGCACGGCGGTGCGCGACGGGGGGAGTGTCAGCTTCGCGCCGGCAGCGGGATGCCGCTGAAGCGGGTCATCTCGCCCAGCTCGCGCACGCGCGCTTCGATCTCGGTGTGCCCCAGCCGCGAGACGCGCTCGGTGCCGAACTCTTCGACGTTGAATGACGCCAGCGTGGTGCCGTGCGCCATCGCGCTGCGCATCACCTCTTCGTCCAGAGGTCCGTCGTGGGCGGCGATCGTGCCGATGAACCCCCCGGCGAACGTGTCGCCGGCGCCAGTCGGGTCGAGCACGCTCTCCAGCGGATAGGCGGGCAGCGAGAAGAAGCCGCCGCGCGTGATCAGCGTGGCGCCGTACTCGCCCTGCTTGGCGACGACCGCGCCCGGTCCCCAGCCGATCACCGTGCGTGCGGCCCGCACGAGGTTCGGCTCGCCGGTGAGCATGCGCAGCTCGGCGTCGTTGAGCAGCACGCAGTCGACCGTCTCGATCACGCGCACGAGTTCCTCGCGCGCCGTGTCGATCCACAGGTTCATCGAGTCCAGCGCGACGAACCGCGCGCGGTCGCACTGCTCGCGCACTCCCAGCTGCAGCTCGGGCTGGATGTTCGCCAGGAACAGCACGTCGCACGCGCGCGAGGCGTCGGAGAGCTTGGGCTCGAACTCGGCGAACACCCCCAGCTGCGTGTCGTCGGTGTGGGCGGTGTTGAGGTCGTAGTCGTAGTGGCCGCGCCAGAAGAACGTCTTGCCGCCGGGTACTCGCTCGACGTCCGGGGTGTGCACGCCCGGCCGTGCAAGCGCGGCCATCTCGGCCTCGCCCCAGTCCTCGCCGACGGGGCCGACGACGTGCACGTCGGCGAAGAACGACGAGGCGAGCGAGAAGTGCACGGCGGTGCCGCCGAGCATGCGCTCGCGCTCGCCGAACGGCGTCTTGACGGAGTCGAATGCGATCGAACCGACGACGGTGATGGACATGGCGCGGGACCCTACCGTCTCGGCCCGCGAAGGACCATCTCCACCACGTGCCTTTTGCCGCGACGAAGCGGTGGGTGGCCAGCCAGCCTATACCCTGCGCGCATGGCCACGATGCGCGCCATCCAGATGAGCGAGTTTGGTGGACCCGAGGTGTTGAGACTCACCGACCTGCCGATCCCGACGCCCGGTGAGGACGAGGCCCTGGTCAGGGTCACGCGCGCGGGCGTCAACTTCGCCGACACGCATACGCGCACGAACTCCTACGTGCGCAAGGCGACGCTCCCGCTCGTGCCCGGCGGAGAGGTCGCGGGCACGATTGAGCGCGCCCCCGCGGACAGCGGCCTGGAGGTGGGCGGGCGCGTGGTCGCGCTCACGGGCACGGGCGGCTATGCGGAGTACGCCACGGCCCCGGCCGCGCACGTGTTCGCGATCCCCGACGGGGTGGACGACGGGACAGCGCTGGCGCTGATCCTGCAGGGGACGACCGCGTGGCACCTGTATCGCACGGCCGGGCGCGTCGCGGCGGGGGAGAGCGTGGTCGTTCATTCCGCCGCCGGCGGCGTGGGCTCGCTGGCGGTCCAGCTCGGGCATTTGCTTGGAGCCCACCCGGTGATCGGGACCGCCTCCAGCCCGGAGCGGCGCGCGCTCGCCGTTTCGCTGGGCGCGGACGTCGCGGTGGATCCGGCGCCGGAGGGATTGACGGAGCGGTTGATCGAGGCCAATCGCGGCGAGCTCGTGGACGTCGTGTTCGACATGTCCGGCGGCGAGGCGTTCGACGCCTCCTACGAAGCGCTCGCCCACTTCGGACGGATCGTCGCGTGCGGGATCTCCACCGAGCGGCCCAACCGGATCTCGACGGGCTCGCTGCTGCGCCACTCCCGTGCGGCGGTCGGCTTCTACCTGTTCCACTGCCTGCAGCGGCCGGGGATGTTCGGCGAAGCGCTCGCGGACCTGTTCGCGCGCGTCGTCGGCGGCGAGCTGCGGGCGGTCGTCGGCGGAGCCTATCCGCTGAGCGACGCCGCGCGTGCCCACATCGACCTGCGCGAGCGGCGCACGACGGGCAAGCTGCTGCTCGATCCCTCCGCGTAGACGACGGCTCCGCCGCGTCTACTCCACTGCGACGCTCGTCCTCGCCGGGGGAGCGTCGCTTGTGGTCGGGCATCCTCGCGCGGGCGACGTCCGGTGGACGCACGGTTGTAACCGGGCTCGCGCCCCGAGCCGGATAGGCTGCTGGCCGATGAGCAAGACGTTCGCCGAGCTCGGCCTGTCCGAGCGTACCCTCAAGGCCCTGCGCGACGTCGGGTACGAGTCGCCGAGCCCGATTCAGGAACAGGCGATCCCGTCGGTGCTGCAGGGCCGCGACGTGATCGGCCAGGCGCAGACGGGCACGGGCAAGACGGCGGCGTTCGGGCTGCCGATCGCCGAGTACGTGGACCCGGAGCTGCACGAGGTGCAGGCGCTCGTGCTGACGCCCACGCGCGAGCTGTGCATCCAGGTCACGCAGGCGCTGCGCACCTACGGTGCGCACAACGGCCTTGACGTCGTCGCCGTGTTCGGCGGCGCGCCGATCCGCACCCAGCAGGCGCAGCTGCGCGGGGGCGGGCACGTCGTCGTGGGAACGGTCGGGCGCGTGCTCGACCTGATCTCACGGCATTCGCTGGTGCTGCACGACTGCCGCTTCGTGGTGCTGGACGAGGCCGACGAGATGCTCGACCTGGGGTTCCTGGAGGACGTCGAGAAAATCCTCTCGCTGACTCCCTCCGGCCGGCAGACGGCGCTGTTCAGTGCGACGATGCCCCCGCCGATCCGCACGCTCGCGGACAAGTATCTGTATGACCCGGTGCTGATCAAGGTCGAGGCGAGCACGCTGACGATCGACACTGTCGCCCAGTTCCAGCTCCCGGTGGAGACCAAGGGCAAGCCCGACAAGCTCGTGGAGGTGCTGCGCGCGGAGAGGCCCGACCAGGCGATCGTGTTCGTGCGCACGAAGATCCGCTGCGACCAGCTGTTTCGCACGCTGCGCGACCGCGGCATGAACGTGCGCGCGCTGCACGGCGACATGACTCAGGGAGCGCGCGACGGCGTGATGCTTGCGTTCAAGGGCGGGCGCGTGCCGATCCTCGTCGCCACCGACGTGGCGGCTCGGGGACTTGACATCTCGACCGTGACGCATGTCGTCAACTACGACGTCCCCACCTCGCCGGACACCTATGTGCACCGCATCGGGCGCACCGGGCGTGTGGGGCGCTCGGGCCGGGCGATCACCTTCGTGGAGGATCGCCAAAAGCGCGAGATGGAGGCGATCGAGCGTCACATCGGCATGTCGATCGAGCCGTGGCGGCAGGGCGCGGTGGGCGCGCCCACGCCCGTCAAAGAGCGCCCGCGGCGGCACTCCAAGCCGCGCGTGTCCAGCAAGCGCAGCGAGGACGAGCGCTATGTGAAGCTCGTGCTCGGCGGCGGCAAGCAGACGGGGCTGCGCGTGGCCGACGTCGTCGGCGCCGTCACCTCCTCCGCCGGTCTCGACGGCGAGGCGGTGCGCGACGTGCTCGTGCTCGAGCGCTTCTCCTTCCTGTCGGTCCCCGAGGACGAGGCCGAGCGCGTGATCGGCGCGCTGGACGGCCACGAGGTGCAGGGTCGCGCGCTCAGCCTGGAGCGCATTCCAGGTTAGCTGCCGGCGAGCAGGACGCTCGCTATCGTGGCGCGCTCACCCGAGCGAAGGAGGCCCACACGATGTCAACCGCCACGATCAACACGAGCGAGGGCGCGATCGCGTTTGAGCTGTTCGACGCCGATGCGCCGAAGACCGTCGAGAACTTCCGCAAGCTGGCCTCCGAGGGCTTCTACGACGGGCTCACGTTCCACCGCGTGATCCCCGACTTCATGATCCAGGGCGGCTGCCCGCAGGGGACCGGCACGGGCGGGCCCGGATACACGTTCGAGGACGAGATCAACCAGCACAAGATCGTGCGCGGCGCGCTGGCGATGGCCAACGCCGGGCCGAACACGAACGGCTCGCAGTTCTTCATCGTCACCGCCGACGCCTGCCCGTGGCTGGACGGCAAGCACACCGTGTTCGGACAGGTGTCTGAGGGGATGGACGTGGTCGAGAAGCTGGAGGGGGTCGCCACCGACGGAGGGGACCGTCCGAGCGAGCCGATCGGGATCGCGACTGTCGAGTTGTCGGACTGACCGCGATTGGGAGGCCCTTGCCGCATGCGGCAAGGGCGCCAGGGCCGCATGCGGCCCTGGCCCGACCGGCGCATGCGCCGGTCGGTGGAAATGCCGCATGCGGCATTTCCCGGGAGCGCGCATGCGCGCTCCCGCCGTCGGCGCATGCGCCGACGGAACAGAAGCCCGAACAGGAGTAGCCTCTTCGTCACCCAGCGAATGAGGGAGGACTTTTCGAGATGGCCACCGTCGAGCAGCTGCACCAAGCCCACAACGGCGTCGCGCACTCCGGCGAGGAGATCGCCGTCGAGAACCCCGCGACCGGGCAGAGGGCCGGCACGGTGCCCGACCTCGGCTCCGCCGCCGTCGCTGACATGGCGCGCCGCGGTCGCATCGCTCAGCCCGCCTGGGAGGCGTACGGCTTCGAGGGGCGCGGGCGCATCCTCTCGCGCGCGCAGAAGTGGCTGATGGACAACTCCGCGCAGGTGATCGAGACGATCGTCTCCGAGACCGGCAAGACCTTCGAGGACGCCTCGCTGGCGGAGATCGGCTACGCGGGCAACGCCTTCGGCTTCTGGGCCAAGAACGCTCCCGAGTACCTCGCCGACGAGCGCGTGAAGTCCGGGCAGATCCTCGTCAAGGGCAAGAAGCTCACGCTGCGCTACCGCCCGCTGGGGCTGATCGGCGTGATCGGCCCGTGGAACTATCCGCTGACGAACTCCTTCGGCGACTGCATCCCCGCGCTCGCCGCCGGCAACAGCGTGATCCTCAAGCCCTCCGAGGTCACGCCCCTGACCTCGCTGCTGATGGCCGAGGGGCTGCGCGAGTGCGGGCTGCCCGAGGACGTGCTGCAGATCGCCACCGGTCGCGGCGAGACCGGCGCGGCGCTCGTGCAGGAGGTGGACATGATCATGTTCACCGGCTCCACCCGCACCGGGCGCAAGGTCGCCGAAGCCGCCGCGCAAAGGCTGATCCCCGCCTCGCTCGAGCTGGGGGGCAAGGACCCGATGATCGTCCTCTCCGACGCCGATCTGGAGCGCGCGGCGAACTTCGCGACCTACTACGCGATGCAGAACGCCGGCCAGACGTGCATCTCGATCGAGCGCGTCTACGTCGAGGAGCCCGTCTACGACGAGTTCGTGTCGAAAGTCTCCGACAAAGTGCGCGCGCTGCGCGTCGGCGCCCCGCAGGGACCGGGCTCGGTCGAGGTCGGCGCGATCACCTTTCCGCCGCAGCTGGAGACGATCGAAGCGCACGTCGCCGACGCGATCGACAAGGGCGCGCGCGTGCTCGCCGGCGGCCATGCCGTGTCGGGTGGGGCGGGACGCTTCTACGAGCCGACCGTGCTGGTCGACGTCGATCACACGATGAAGTGCATGACCGAGGAGACCTTCGGCCCGACGCTGCCGATCATGCGCGTCGCCGACGCCGAGGAGGCCGTGCGCCTCGCCAACGACTCGCCTTATGGCCTCGGCGCGTCGGTGTTCTCGCGCGACGTGCAGCGCGGCGAGCAGATCGCGCGCCGCCTGGAGGTCGGCGCGGCGAACGTCAACGACGCGATGATCAACTACACCGTGCTCGAGCTGCCGATGGGCGGCGCCAAGGCCTCGGGCCTGGGCTCGCGCCACGGCGCGGGGGGGATTCGCAAGTACTGCTCGCAGCAGGCGATCGTCGTCACGCCCAAGCTCGCGCTCAAGCGCGAACCGCACATGTACCCGTACAAGCGGCGGACCTCGCGCTTGCTCGCGGGGGCGTTCAAGTTCTTGTACGGGCGGGGTAAGCGGGACTGACGCTCATCAGGCGCGGTCGACCTTCAGCAGCTCTATCTGGCAACCGAGCCCCTCGACCTTAGGCCAGTCGCCATCCGCGCAGAGGATCGTCTCGATCTCCGGGTGGACGTCGGCTGTTGCGAGGATCAGCGCATCGGGCATCGGTAGCGACTTGCGCCTGCCGCGCAGCGTCGCGGCGCGTGTGGCGACCGGCTTCTCGATCGGCAGGAGATCCTTGACAAAGGTGTCGAAGAATCCATCTACGTGCTTCTTGGGGTGGTGTCCAAGAGAGACACCGGTCATGACCTCTGCGTAACTGATGACCGAAGCCACCAGAGGGTGACTGCCTACGATCTCCCTGAATCTGGCGACCGTGACCTTGTGAAGGGTGTCATCGGCGTCGAGGAAGCCGACGATGACGGTCGAGTCGAGCAGGATCAATCCCACTCCTGACGTAGTCCTCGCACGGTTCGGCCAAGCTCGCCACCGGTGCTCAGGCAGCCCGCATACTCATCGATCAGGTCGTCTACACGTGCGATCAATACGCGCCCGCGACCTTGGGCCTTGACCTGCACGACGTCTCCCTCGCGCAGTCCGGCCTCGCTGAACGCCCCGATCGGAATCGTGATCTGATGCTTGCCGGAGACCCGCGAGCGACCTGCGCCGCGCCTGACGTTGCCTTTTAGTTTCTTTACATTTACTGCCATAAGTCAAGGTTAGCGCGTGAAGGACCAGGAGAGGACGTCTCGTCCGCGGTCTCGCGCAGGGCGATTCCGAGCAGTCGTTCCAGCTCGGGAATCGTAGTCTCCGCGCTGGTGTGATGGATCGTGGCCATGCCCAGCTCCTCGGCCGGCGTGAGGTTGAAGGGGAGGTCGTCCACGTACACGCAGGCCGACGCCTCGACGCCCGCGCGTTCGGCGCCGAGCTCATACATTCGCTGCGAGGGCTTGCGGATGCCCTCCTCGCCGGAGATCACCACTCCGTCGAACAGCTCGTCGAACAGCTCGTGGGGGTAGCGGTGCGTGCCCCACGAGTTGGACACGAGCGCCGTTCTGATCCCCGTCTCCCGCGCGCGTCTGACCGCGTCGAGCATCGCGGTGTCGGGTCCCACGCCCGCGAACAGCCCGTCGATCAGGCCCTCCGGCTCGACCTCCAGCAGCGCGGCGAACCGCGTCTCGAACGCGGGCTCCTCCAGCTCGCCCTTCTCCAGCGCGATCAGCAGCTCCCGAACTGCGGATCGGCTTTGAACCTGCCCGCCAGCGCTTCCGGGTCGATCTCGGCCCGCAGGCAGTAGGCGTGGAAGGAGGCGAACAGGTTGCTCGTCAACACCCCGCCCCAGTCGATCAGCAGGGCTGAGCGGGACGTATGCCTGCGCGATGCTTTGTCCTCAGTCGCTCGCGTACGTAGTACGCCACGCTCCCTGCGTCCTTGCCGATCTGAGATCGACGGAATCTCCGATCGGCCAGCTTGGTCTACGTCCCGCTCAGCATCGTTGGGTATTACCGCCTCGTCCGTGTCGGTCAGGTCAGTCATTGCCGAACGCGACCCCCTCCGCTTGCTTGGCCAGCTCCACCACACCGTCGCCGAACTGCTTCAGGTACGGGTCGTCCGTCGCGCCCGCGAGCGCGCGCTTGTAGTTGCCCTCCATGAACACGACCGACTTCCACAGCGCCAGCGTCGTGTACCAGCGCAGGTCCGCCATCGAGCGCCCCGTGCGCCGCTCGTACATCTCGATCAGCTCCCCGCGCGTGGGAAACCCCTCGCGGCGCGTCACCCCGCCGAGGTACTCGCGCATCCCGCCCTTCGGGTCCCCGCCCTCCGTCCACATCATGCACAGGTAGCCGAGGTCCGCCAGCGGGTCGCCGATCGTCGCCATCTCCCAGTCGAGCACCGCCTCCAGCCGCGCCGGGGGCTCCGCTGCGAAGATCGTGTTGCCGAGGCGATAGTCGCCGTGCACGATCGTCGCCTCCCCGGACTCGGGCATGTCCTGCGCCAGCCACTCCCCGACGCGCTCGACCGCGGGGATCTCGCGCGTCCTGTTGAGCACCCACAGCCCCCCGAACCGGCGCACCTGGCGCTCCAGGTAGCCGGTGGGCTTGCCGAACCCCGTCAGGCCCGCCGCCTGCCAGTCCACGCTGTGGATCTCCGACGAGCGCCTCGATCAGCTCCTCGCCGATCCGGCGGCGCTCGAGCGGGGCTGTCGAGCGCGTCCGGGACGCTCGCGACGATCACCTCGCCCGCGACCAGCTCCATCACGTAGAACGGACAGCCGATCGTCCGCTCGTCCTCGCACACCGCCAGCACCCCGGGCACGCGCGCGGGCGTGTCCGCGAGCGCGCGCAGCAGCCGCGCCTCGCGCAGGACGTCGTGCGCGCTCGGCGGCAGCGGCGGGCGCGGCGGGCGGCGCAGCACCACCTCGGCGCCGGCGCGCTCGATCAGATAGGTCACGTTCGAGTGTCCCTCGCCGATCGGCCGGGCCTCGAGCTCGCCCGTGCCGATGCCGTGCGCGTCCAGGAACTCCCGCAGCGGCTCGATCACGAGCAGCGGGGGGCGGGCGTTGGCGAAGGCCTGCGCGTGCGTTGCGACGATGTCGTCGGGGGCTATTGCGATGGGCATGAGTCGAACGCTACCCGACGCTTCGGGGACGCGCCGGACTCTCGCGCGGCGAAGGCCTCCACCGCACGCCGTATTGTCCCTGAGCCGGCGTCTCGATCGGATCGTGGTATTTGCGGGCAGGAGCCCCGGCGCGGCCCACGAAATCTCAAGAGCGACCGCAACCTACTCTACCCCGAAGGTGTCTTAAGCGACCATGCTCAAAAACAAGCTCCCCTCCCAGTCCTGCTCTGCGCCGCCATCCTTGGCGCCGCCGCGAGCCTGCCGCCACCACTGCCACGGCCCTCGCCTCCCACGGCGAGACCGTCTACTTCGAGGGGTCCACCGACCTGCTAGCGCGGCCACGCGCCCGCACGCGATCGCCCAGCTGCAGGCCCTCGGCGTCAAAGCGCTGCGCGTCGAGCTCTCCTGGTATGACGTCGCGCCCGGCCAGAAGTCCGCCACCAAGCCCGCCTTCGACGCGACCAACCCCGCGAGCTACAGCTGGGGCGAATACGACGCGCTGATCAACGAAGCGCAGCGCCTGCACTGGAAGGTGCTGCTGACCGTCACCTCGCCCGTGCCGCGCTGGGCGACGTCGAACAAGGCCGCGCCCTACGTCACGCAGCCCCGACGACCTCGACTTCGAACAGTTCATGACGGCCGTCGGCCGCCACTACGGGTCGAGGTGCTGTACTCGATCTGGAACGAGGCCAACCACCCGGCGTTCCTGCGCCCGCAGTTCACCTCCAAGGGCCAGCCGGCCTCGCCGCGCATCTACCGCGGCCTCTACCAGTCGGGCTATGCGGGCCTGCAGGCCGCCGGGATCGCGCGCCCGCAGGTGCTGATGGGGGAGACCGCCCCGTTCGGCTACGACACCGTCAACGTGCACAAGGAAGGCGCCAGGGCGCTGCTGCACGACGTGGCGCCGCTCGCGTTCCTGCGGGAAGTGCTGTGCCTGAATGCCAACTACAAGAAATCGGGCTCCTGCGGCGAGCTGCAGACGGCCGGCTACGCGCACCACGCCTACACGCTGCCCGCCGGGCCCTACTACAAGCCGCCCTGCCCGTCCGAGTGCGACGACGTCACGATCGGCGTGCTCTCGCGCCTGTCGAACGCGTTGAACCTCGCCGCGCGCGCGCACGCGATTCCCGGCGGCGTGCCGATCTACCTGACCGAGTTCGGGGTGCAGAGCGTGCCCAACCGCGAACTCGGCGTGTCGCTCGCCAAGCAGGCGCAGTTCGACGCGATCGACGAGCGCATCGCCTGGAGCAACCCGCGCGTGGTGGCGTTCTCGCAGTACCTGCTCAAGGACGACCCGCTCGGCGGCAAGGCCGGATCGAGCGTCAACGGCGGCACGATCGGCTTTCAGACCGGCCTGGAGACCGTCGCCGGCAGGCCCAAGCCGCTGTACTCCAGCTGGCCGCTGCCGCTGACCGTCACCAAGCACGGCCATGGCTTCTCGCTGTGGGGCCTCGTCCGCCCGACCCTCGGCTCGACCAAGGCGACGATCCTCGTCAAGCGCAAGGGCGCCCACAAGTACACGACGCTGAAGACCGTCACGACCAACTCGCTGGGCTACTGGAGCTTGAGCTCCTCCACCCAGGGCACGGCCTGGCGGGTGCGCTGGGTGAGCCCCACGGGCGTGAAGTACGAAGGCAGTCCCATAGCTGCCTACTGAGGCGGCCGTGGACACGGCGCGGCATCCATCAGGCACGGGCGCCGCGGCGGCTGAACAGAGCACTGGCGCCCCGGCATCCGCGCCTACGATGGGTGGATGCCCGAGCTGCCAGAGGTCGAGATCACCGCGCGCCTGCTCGATGGCGCGCTGCGCGGGGCCCGGATCGAGTCTGCGCTCGCGCCGGGCATCAACGCGCTGAAGACGTTCGCTCCGCCGCTCACTGCCCTGGAGGGCGAGACGATCGCGGGCGTGCGCCGGCGTGGGAAGAACCTGATCGTGGGCGTCTCCGGCGAGCTGGCGCTGCTGATCCACCTGATGTCCGCCGGGCGCCTGCAGCTGTACGACAAGCGCGCCGGGCCGCGCGACCGCACCTCCGGCTGCTCGTGCGGGTACGCCCGCGGGAGGGAGACAACGGGTCGCAGGCGCAGGAGTGGGAGCTGCGCCTGCGCGAGTTCGGCTCCAAGCAGGCCGCCTGGGTCAAGCTCCTGCGCGCCGGCGAGCTCGACGGCGACGAGGCGCTGGCCAAGCTCGGCCCCGAGGCGTGGCCCGACCCTCCCCCGCTCGCGCAGGAGCTCGACGCGCCCCGCCCCCTGCACGCGCTGCTGCGCGACCAGCGCACGATCGCCGGCATCGGGCGCTCCTGGGCCGACGAGATCCTGTGGCATGCCAAGCTCTCCCCCTACAAGCGCGGCGCCGACCTGGACGCCGCCGAGCTGACGCGGCTGCGCGAGGCCATGATCGAGACCCTCGGCGGCGCGATCGCCCACTACGAGCAGGCGATCCACCTGCCGATCCCCGACAAGCTGCCGATGCCGCTGCAGGTCCACCGGCGCGAGGGCGAGCCCTGCCCGCGCTGCGGAGCGACGCTGCAGGCGGTTCACTTCGAGGACTACGTGATCGCCTACTGTCCCGCGTGTCAGACCGACGGACGCGTGCTGAAGGACCGGCGGCTGTCGCGGCTGTTGAAGTAGGGCCACGACCCATCGACGGGGCAGCCGATTGGGAGAAGCCAGCCGTTGACGAGAGGCGCGCTCTGATTCGAGCGAGCTGTCATCAACCAAGGCCGTGTCCTCGGTCGTGTTGCTGTCGAGCTCTTCAGCCAGGATACGCCCGGCACTTAAACGTGCGGCTGAGGGGGTTGTCCCGTTTGGGGGCTAATGGTCGGTATGGGCTCGCGTGATGCACTCGATCGCCAAAGGAAGAGTGGAAACGGATGTGTCGGCGCCGGTCAGAGCCGTTTGGTTAATCTCCTTACGGTCGCATGCCTTCGGGTCATGACCAGTCTCGAGTCAGGATGGATACAGCGCGCGACCTGACAACAAGTGACCGGTTAACACTACGGATGCAATGCGGTTTTTGTCCGGTAACTCTTGACGGCGGGACGGTATGTGCGTGATGCTGCGACGCGGCGGCCGCCAGCATGGCTTTCAACGGACCTTGTGGGCTCCCTGGGGATACCCAACAGGTCACAAACAAGAGGAGATTTGATGACCACGACTTCGTGTATCCGTCGTCCGTGCCAACCAGCCAGCCGAAGAGTCCTGGCCCGGACGTTGAGTTTTGTCGTCGCGTTGGCGGGCATGGCGCTTCTTGTGGCGCCCGCAGTTTCCGCGGCTGCAACTTGGACTATCCAATCAACGCCGAAAACGGTTGAACACCCGGCCCTCCATGCGGTTTCGTGCGGGTCCTCGACATCGTGCATCACCGTCGGGGAGCAGCAGAAAGAAGCCAAACAAGCAACGCTGGCCGAGGCTTGGAACGGCACCGCATGGTCGGTCATGACGATCCCCAACCCGACCGGGTCTCTCGTATCACATTTGCGGGGTGTCTCATGCACGTCCTCAACTGCGTGCATGGCGGTCGGAAGCTACACCAACAGCAAAAGCGAAGACCGGACGCTCATCGAGCACTGGAACGGCACCGCATGGTCGATTCTGACGACCCCGTCTGCAACCGTCTATCTCCATGCGGTATCGTGCACGTCAGCCACCGCCTGCACGGCCGTCGGAAACGGAAGCGGAGCGGAAAATGTGGCCGAGCGCTGGAACGGCACGGAATGGGTGATCCAGGCCGTCCCCGGCAAAGGCCTTCTGGCAAGTGTGTCATGCGGTTCTGCAACCGAATGCACCGCGTTGGGAACAGAAGGAAAACCGACCGCGGAGTTCTGGAACGGTACGAAATGGAGCAGCCAGACCCCGACGGAACCGCCCGAAAGCCACAATTCTCTGGAAGCGGTGTCCTGTCACGGCATATCCTGCTTTGCCGTCGGTGTTACAAACCCAGACGGAACAAGTAACACAGGGACGCTCGCCGAGCTGTCGCTGCTTGGTGATTGGGCCCCACCAGAATATACGCCACCGCTGGAAAAGAGCGGCTTCGACAGCGTTTCATGCGTGACTCCCACAGGTTCAACCTGGTGTGTCGCGACCGGGAGCTACATCGAAGTCAGCACAGCAAACCGGGTGACCCTCGCGGAGAAATTCAGTACCCTGAAAGGCAAATGGGAAGTGATGGCAACCCCGAATCCGTCAGAAGCAAAAGAAAACGAATTGACGTCGGTTTCGTGTACGTCGGAAACGGCATGCACTGCCATCGGGCACTACCATAGTGAAGAAACGGGCCTGAGCACTCCCCTGGTGGAGAGATACGGGTAATCCCGAGGACTCGAGCGCCCTCGAGTCGCTCGAGGGCGCTCGTCGGCTGGCTGTGGTCGGTGCGTGTCTCGACAGTTCGAGATGTGCGCCGGCCTCGTCCGGCTGAGAAGCAGCGGGGGGCATGCTCGCGCGGATCGCAACGACGCTTGGCGTTGCGCCACCTGGGCCGCCAGCAAGCGCCTTTGCCTCATGAGATTGTAAGCTGAAAGCATAGAGCTGAGGCATGCGCGGCGCTATTGATCATCAACGGACCCATGATAATTGTGGGCCGACGCTCAAGGGGGCACTCGGTACGGCAAGAGCTCCGGACTGGGATGTCGGTGCTATCCAGCGCGAGCGGATTCTCAGCGCGATGGCAATGCTCGCTGGTGAGCGCGGATTTGCCGCGTGTTCTGTGGAGACAGTCTCATCACAAGCGGGCGTTTCGCGGCGCACGTTTTATGAGCAATTCGATGGATTGGAGGATTGCTTCCTCGCGGTGCTGGATTGCGGCGCGGACGTGGTGATCGGACTTGTCTTGGAGGCATTTTCTGGGCGTGAGTCGTGGTTGGACGGATTACGTTGGGCGCTGGCCTCGCTCCTCGTGTTCTTTGACTCTGAGCCGCTTCTCGCGCGGGTGTGGCTTGTCGAGTCGATGGCCGCCGGGGGATGGGCGATCGAGCACCGCGAGCGTCGGCTGCATGATCTGTTTTCGGTGGTCTCGAGCGCGTGGCCGGTTCCCGACGGATTCACCGCGATACCGCTTGCGGCGGAGGGCGTTTTCTCATCTGTTCGAAGTCTTATCGTGCAGCGCGTGATGGCGCGCGACGAGAGAGAGGGGGCGCTGATAGAGCTGCTTGGTCCGTTGATGGGCCTGGTCGCCGCACCGTTCGTGAGCCAGCGGGCTGTAAGGGATGCGATCAAGTCTGGGGATGAGCTCGCACGAACGATAGCCGCTGAAGGACCGGGCAAGGTACTACCAGGCAACATGGTTGCCGTTGATGCGTTCGACACGCAAGGTCGAGCATTTGGTCCCTCGGTGCCGGCGGTTTTGAGTAACCCGCGTGCCTACCGTGCGCGGCTTTGCATCCTCTTTCTGGCTGAGCATCCAGGGTCCAGCAACGGCGAGGTCGCGGCAGGCATCGGTGTCAGGCGTAAGGGGCAGATCTCTGCGTTGCTGGCGCGTTTGGCGCGGGGGGGGCTGGTCCTCAAGACGGTTCATGGGCCGGGCCAGCGCAACGAATGGCATCTGAGCGCCCATGGCGAGCTCGCGTCGGAAGCCTTGCGCGCACTGTCGGCCTCGGGCGTCCACTGTCGCGGGTAGACTTCCCGCCTCTGACTCTCGACGTTCATTCTGGCCAGGGGGTTCCCAGGCGCTTCCATGGCGCTCGCCGACACCCCCGATCAGCCCGGCATGATCGGCCACTAAAACCAGACAGCTACGATCCCGCCCCATGATCGATCAAGGAAACCGAGCCCCAGACTTCGAGCTCCCCGACCAGGATGGGCGGACGGTCAAGCTCTCCGACTACCGCGGGCAGCGGGTGGTCGTCTACTTCTACCCCAAGGCCGACACCCCGGGCCGTCCACATACGAGTTCCCGCGCGATCTGCAGTTGGCTGCGCAGCTCCCGGCTGTCGGGCTCGTCGTGGATGAGTTGGTGCAGAGCCGTCGCGAGTTCGTCGCAGCCGAACACGAGCAACTGATCGGGCAGCTCGTCTCGGCACAGTGGGAACTCTCCGTTTGCAATCAAAAGCCACCGCGCGACCGTCGTGAGCGCCGCGCGACTCTGCTCGCGAGCCGCCTCCATGTCGCCGCTGTCGAGCACGAGCCAGGCCAGGTCGAGGCCGCGGCGTGCCTGGGCGAGCTTGCGATGGGCCGACGGTCGCAAGCCGTCCTCCTCGATATGGCTGCTCGCGGCCTTCAGAATCCCATCGTCGTGCAGGATGCACCCAAATCGCAGTGTCCATTGGATGTAATCGTCACCTTCGAGCATCCGTTCCCAGAACGCCTCCCTGCCAGCCGTGTACACATCGACGTCTTCCCGGATGCCGCTCATGTCCGGCCGCTCCCCGACGATCATGAAATCCAGGTCGCTCGTCCGTGTGCGTCTGCCGCGGACCGTGGAGCCGGTGAGCGCCACCCCCCCGGCGCCGAGGGACAGCGCCCGTTGCAAGATCGTCGCGCTGGCCTGCCGCTGGACGCGCGATTGCAGTGCGGTCGCTCGGCGGCGATCCTCTCGCAGACGTTTGCTCCACATAGCATCGACGGACACGCTGGTCGCTACACCGGTTGGAGTCATTGGGTTGACCCCTGCTCGGCATCAGTGGCGTCCTGCGCGTTTCGCGCCGCGTTCTCAGCGGCGTCTGTCTCGCTTCCCGCGGAGTGCGCCGCCCGCTCCGCGGTCTCTACAGCGTCCTCGACAGCACTCAGCAGCTCTTCCGCAGTCCAGTCGCCGAAGTCCGGATCCTCCCCCTCATAGCCGGCGTCCTTGCGTGCCTGATTTAGCAGCTCAAGGATCGGACCCAGGTCCGTCGACAGGATTCCGCGCGTGTGCAGTTCAGTGGCCGCCTGCCCCTTGCGCCAGTGTTGGCGTTCGGTTGCGATGCCTTGCAGCTCGGCCAGCGCGACGATCGCCGCCTCAGCCGCGAGATGCAGGAACATGACGCCCGCGACTAGATCACCGGCCGCGAACGCCGCACTGGCTCGCGAGAGGTGCTCACGAGCCAGACTCGCCTTCGACTGTGGCGACATGACCCAATCGTATCTCCGGCTTCGGCGAGCCGGTGCGAACGTTTACGCAGCACCCGGGTCTGGATCGATGCGAGTCTGTGCCGGCGGCAGGTCGGAGGCCCGGGTGCGACGGTAGGATGCGGGCATGATCGAAGCAGGAGAAGCCGCCCCCGACTTCGAGCTCCCCGACCAGGACGGGCGCACGGTCAAGCTCTCCGACTACCGCGGGCAGCGGGTGGTCGTCTACTTCTACCCCAAGGCCGACACACCGGGCTGCACGACCCAGGCGTGTGGTGTGCGCGAGCACCTCGCCGACTACTCGCAGGCAGGCGCCGTGGTGCTCGGGATCTCCCCCGATCCGGTCGCGAAGGTCAAGAAATTCCACGACAAGCAGGCGCTCAACTTCGCTCTGCTGGCCGACGAGGGCCATCACGTGGCCGACGCCTACGGCGTCTGGGCCGAAAAGTCCATGTACGGGAAAACGTACTTCGGCAACGAGCGCACGACGTTCGTGATCGGGCCCGACGGCGTCGTGGCGAAGGTCCTGCGCAAGGTCAAGCCCGCAGAGCACGACGAGTTGGTGCTGGCGGCGCTCGCCGATCTCAGTTGATCGCTCGCGAGCTATCGGTCCGATTCCAAACCGAGCCGTCTCGCCACCTCGCCCTGAACCGAGCCGCCTCGTCCGCACCGCCGATCGCGGTCGCGTCCCCCCGGCCTCCCTGGCCGGCAGCCTGACCGCTCACGCGCGAGTCCCCGTACGCTTGAAGCTGTGCCGGCGCTGCTTGCATCGACCTCGATCGGCGACAGCCTCACCTCGTTCCTGAACGCCGTCGGGCAGTTCTTCTCCGATCTGGCCGCCATCCACTGGGGCGCGCTCGTGCTGGGGCTGGCCTTCTTCGGGCTGAACCTGACGCTGCGCTCGCGCGCGTTCTTCCACAGCCTGCGCGCCGCCTACCCGGCGTCACCGATCAAATGGCGGCGGATCTGGGGCGCGTACTTCGCCGCCGTCGGCTTCAACAACGTCGTGCCGGCGCGTGGCGGGGACCTCATCAAGCTGTTCCTCGCGCGCTCCTCGATCCCCGGGTCGAGCTATCCGACGGTCGCGGCGGCGTTCTTCGTGGAGTCGATCTTCGACGCCTGCGCGGGCGTGCTGGTGCTGATCTTCGCGTTCACCCAGGGCGTCTTCCCCAAGCCGCCGGACTTCTCGAAACTGAGCTCGTTCGACGTCTCCTACCTGGCCGAGCACTTCCGCTTCACGCTGTTCCTGATCACGGCGCTGGGGGTGATCGGGCTGTTCGCGTTCGCGCTGCTGTCCGTGCGGGTGCGCGCGTTCTGGGCGCGGGTGCGTCAGGGCGTGACGATCCTCTCCGACCGCCCCCGCTACCTGCGCGAAGTCGCGGCGTGGCAGGCCGCGGCCTGGATGTGCCGCTTCGCGGCGTTCTGGTTCCTGCTGGAAGCCTTCAGGATCGGCGGCTCGGTGCAGAACGTGCTGCTCGTGTTCGCCGTCAATCAGGTCGCGGGCGCGGTTCCGTTCACGCCCGGAGGTGCCGGCGTGCAGCAGGCGCTGCTCGTTACCGTCTTCGCGGGCACGGCGCCGACCGCGGTCGTCGCGGCCTACTCCGTCGGCCAGCAGATCGCGATCGCCGTGTTCACGGCGGCCGTCGGACTCGGCGCGGTGGTGTTCATCTTCCGGTTTCGCTCGTTCGGGGAAGTGCTCCACGCCGGCCGCGCCTCGCGCGAGTCAGAGCTCCAGGACGAACGCGCTACTGCAGCCCCTCGCGCGCCTCGCGCACAAGCGTGACGGCCTCGGGAAAGACCCTCGCCATCACGGTCCTGATCTGCTCGGCCTGAGCCTCCGCGTTGCCCTGCAGGTTGACGCGCTCCACGGCCGCGACCGTCATGTCGACGGCGAGCTTGATCGCGTTGTCCGCCCACGCCAGACGCTGGTTGCCCTGCATCTGCTCGGCGAACTCCGCGAGCCTGCGCTGAAGCTCCTCCGGATCGCCGAACAGGTCGCCTAGACCGCCACCCTCCATGCGCTCATCATAGACCTGCTCGTGCCGACGGGCCGCCGGCCGGGGGCGTGCACCGCCAGGCGCAGGATATTGTCCCGGGCCGATGCCCAGCCCCAGCGAGATCTCAGAGCAGGTGGCGCGCGAGTCCGAGCGGCGTGCGCGCCTGGGCGTGCCCGCCTTCGCCGGCGGCTTTCTGTACTTCCTGAGCGCGATCGTCGTCACCTCCACGCTCAGCTCCGCGCCGACGGTGGGCCTGTTGCAGGGTCTGGCGCCGGCGCTGAGAGGCGAAGCCAACCCGGCGGTCAGTCCTCGCGCCGTGGAGGTCAAATACATCAGCCACCACGCCATCCCCCTGATCGCCGGCAGCGCGATCAAGTCGATCGCGCTCGTCGTGCTCACGCTCGTGCTGCTGCTCCTGTTCGACGCCGCGCGCTTTCGCCGGCCGGAGACATGGGCCTATGCCCGCCCGCTCGTGCTCGTCGGAGGGATCGGGCTGGCGGTGATCAACATCGCCCATCAGATCATCGGCTCAGTCCGGGCGCACGACTTCGCCGTCGGTCATGACCTTTCGAGCCACGCCGTCGAACAGGCGCTGACGAAGGGCGCGCTCAACGTCGGCAGTCAATACCTCGACCTGCTCGCGGCGCTGGCTTTGACAGCGGGCATAGTCGTGGTGTCGATCAACGCCATTCGCGTCGGTCTGCTCACCCGCTGGATGGGCGTGATCGGGATCTTCTCCGGCATCCTCATCTTCCTGCCGATCGGTGGCGCGACCTTGGAAATCGTGCCCGCGTTCTGGATGCTGGGGATGGGCGTGCTCTACCTCGGACGCTGGCCTAACGGAGATCCCCCCGCGTGGGCGGCGGGTGAGGCGCGTCCGTGGCCCTCGCAGGCCGAGCGTCGCGCCGAGCGCGAAGACCAGGGCCCTGACGGACCCCCGTCCAAGGGCAAGCCGGCGCTTGCGTCGGGCGCGGACGTGGCGCCCGCACCCGAGCTGCCGGCATCGTCGAGCAGAGGCTCCTCGCGCAAGCGGGGGCGCAAGCGTCGCTAGACGCCCGGTCGCACCTCCAATCGCGTAGGACGTCAGGGCCCATCGCCGAGGGTGGGGCAGGCCAGAGCGCACGATCCTGCCTGATCTGCGATTGGACCCAGACATTTGCGGGAACAACCATGAGAGAGCACGGATTCGCCACCGGCGTCCATGCGGCGATCGGGGCGCCGCTGCATTGCATCGTCGATGCCGACCCGCACGGGGCGGTTGAAGGAGGGCTTCATGGAGGCTGCAACGATCCACCGTCAAGACCCGACGCGTGGCGAGGGCGAGCGCGCGGGGACGGCCAACACCACCATCGCCGGGTGGAGACCCGCCGACCCGGGGCCGCTGGGTCTCGCGGGCTTCGCGATGACCACGTTCGTCCTGTCGATGTTCAACTCGAACCTCGTCGACGGCAAGGGCGTGCCGGTGGTGCTCGGGCTCGCTCTGGCCTACGGCGGCATCGTGCAGCTGCTCGCCGGCATGTGGGAGTTCCGCACCGGCAACACCTTCGGCGCGGTCGCGTTCTGCTCGTTTGGGGCTTTCTGGATCTCGTTCTGGGCGCTGCAGGTGTTCTACGCCAAGCAGATCGGCGGCAACGCGGGCCACGCGGTCGGCGTGTACCTGTGGGCGTGGGCGATCTTCACCGCCTACATGACGGTCGCCGCGCTGCGCGTCAGTGGGGCGGTGCTGCTCGTGTTCGTGCTGCTGACGGTTACGTTCGTGCTGTTGGCGATCGGCGCGGTGGGGCCCCACGAAACGGTGACCCACTGGGGCGGTTACGTCGGTCTGGCGACCGCCGCGGCGGCCTGGTATGCGTCGTTTGCGGCCGTCACCAACTCGACGTTCGGGCGCACGGTGCTGCCCGTCATGCCGCTTGGCGGGCGGTGAGGTGAGGCGCGAGCCCACCGATTCCACGTCCAGATTGGCCGCCGGTGAGAAGATGTGCCGGTGGAGGGCGCACGACTTCGATCTCGAGGAGTGAGCAATGGCGACTGAATCCGACATTGGGGCGCCGGCGGTGGAGCCGGCGGTGGGAGAGACGCTCGACGGTGAGCTGGCGGCGCTGCTGGAGGTCGAGCGTTTCGAGCCCACGGCGGAGTTTCGTAAGCACGCGCTGCTGAACGATCCGGCGGTCTACGAGCGGGCGGCGGGCGACCCGCAGGCATGGTGGGCCGAGCAGGCCCGGCAGCTGCATTGGTTCAAGCCTTGGGACACCGTGCTCGAGGACTCCAACCCGCCGTTCTACAAGTGGTTCGTAGGGGGCGAGCTCAACGTCTCCTACAACTGCCTCGACCGCCACGTGCAGGCGGGCAGGGGCGAGCGCGTCGCCTTTCACTGGCGCGGCGAGGACGGCTCCGAGCGCGACATCACCTACGCCGATCTGCTCGCCGAGGTGCAGCGCTGCGCCAATGCGCTGAAGGACCTCGGGGTGAGCAAGGGCGACGTCGTCGGGATCTACCTGCCGATGATCCCGGAGGTGATCGTCGCGATGCTCGCCTGTGCGCGCATCGGCGCTCCCCACAACGTCGTGTTCGGGGGCTTCTCCGCCGAGGCCGTGCGCGAGCGCATGGAGTTCTCGCAGGCCCGTGTCCTGATCACGGTCGACGGGGCGGCGCGCAAGGGCAAGACGGCGCCGGTCAAGGAGCGTGTCGACGAGGTCATGGGGGACCTGCAGACGCTCGAGAAAATCGTGGTCGTGCGCAGCAAGGGCACGCCGTGCGAGATGCGGGACGGCCGCGACGTCTACTACGACGAGATCCTCGCCGCCGCCGATCCCGACTGCCCGGCCGAGCCCCTGGACGCCGAGCATCCGCTGTACATCCTCTACACGTCCGGCTCAACGGCCAAGCCGAAGGGCATCCTGCACACCACCGGCGGCTATCTCACGGGCGTGTCGGCGACCCACCGGTACGTGTTCGACCTGAGGGCGGGTGCGGATCCCAATCCGGACGTCTACTGGTGCGCCGCCGACGTCGGCTGGGTCACCGGCCACTCCTACATCGTCTACGGGCCGCTCGCCAACGGCGCCACCTCGGTGATGTGGGAGGGGGCGCCCGACTATCCCCACAAGGGCGTCTGGTGGGAGCTCGTCGAGCGCTA
Source organism: uncultured Solirubrobacterales bacterium (assembly GCA_963744245.1). GTDB lineage: Bacteria > Actinomycetota > Thermoleophilia > Solirubrobacterales > Solirubrobacteraceae > Palsa-744. Next base: position 274,495 of record CAVUST010000001.1, on the reverse strand, counting down.
TGGCGTGACGATTCTCTACTGCGCGCCGACGGCGATCCGCGCCTGCATCAAGTGGGGGGCGCAGTGGCCGAACAGGCACGACCTGTCAACGCTGCGGCTGCTCGGCTCCGTCGGCGAGCCGATCAACCCCAAGGCGTGGCTGTGGTACCACAAAGTGATCGGTCACGAACGCTGCCCGATCGTGGACACGTGGTGGCAGACCGAGACCGGTGCGATCATGATCACGCCGCTGCCGGGCATCACCGCCACCAAGCCGGGCTCGGCCACACAGCCCTTCCCCGGTGTCTTCGCCGAGGTGCGCGACGAGTCCACCGGCGAGCCGATCGAGGAGGGGCAGGGCCTGCTCGTGCTCACGCGCCCGTGGCCGTCGATGCTGCGCACGCTCTACAAGGAGGACGAGCGCTTCGTCGAGACCTACTTCAAGCGCTTCGGCAACGAGACCTACCTCGTGGGCGACGCCGCTCGCCGGGACAGGGACGGATACCTGTGGGTGATCGGCCGCATCGACGACGTCGTCAACGTCTCCGGGCACCGGCTCTCCACCGCCGAGGTGGAGTCCGCGATCGTCGCCCACCCGGACGTCGCCGAGGCGGCGGTGATCGGCCAGCACGACGAGGACACCGGCCAGGCGATCGTCGCTTTCGTCACGCTGCAGGGCGATCTCTCGGGCGACGAGCGGACGGTTGCAGGCATTCGCGAGACGGTCGCCGCGCGCATCGGCAAGTTCGCCCGCCCCAAGCGCATCATCTGGGCCGAGGACCTGCCCAAGACGCGCTCGGGCAAGATCATGCGCCGCCTGCTGCGTGACATCGCCGAGGGGCGCGCCCTCGGCGACGTCACAACCCTGCGCGACCCGGCGGTCATGTCCCAGCTGGAGGAGCGCGTCGCCGAGCTGCAGGCGCAGGAGGATTAGAAGCAGGAGTCCTAGAGTTTCGCGAGGTCTTCCTTGAGCTGCCCCAGTTTGAAGCCGTCGGGGTCGGTTTCCTTCTGCAGATCCTCGGTCGAGACGTAGACCCAGGCCTCGTCGCAGTACTTCTCGAAGAACTGCACGGTCATCTGCTGCAACGCACCCCATGTGATGACGTCGATGTTCTGGCGCTTGGCCACGCAGCAGACGTAGTGCCCGCCCTCGATCTTCGCGCCTTCGACGACGCTCCAGGGCTTGCCTTCGTTGAACTGTTCCATCGCCGAGCCCGGGAATTCGATGCCGATGCCGACCGTCTGGAACAGATACATGGCCTGATAGACCTGCGCGAGATTTTTCGGCTCGAGCTTGACGAACGCGCCGATCTTGTGACGTGCCTGCTGGGAGTCGACGATGCCGGTCTTGCGCCGGTACTGCAGCACGTCGCGGACGTTCGAGCCCTTGTCGGTCGGATTCTTGCCGGGAGGCCCCGCGTTCGGATTGAAGCCCGTGCCGGCGGCGTAGTCGCTGAGGACTCCTTCCGTCGTGAACGCCGCGGGATGGTCGCCCTCGGTGCTCAGCAGCATCGTCTCGTGCGCCGGTCCGGCCCAGGCGCAGTCGCCCCACTCGTCGTTGCCGAGCATGCCCCAGCCTTTCGGCGGGAACAACGTCTCATGGCCGAATTCCGCCGGCGCGGGTGGGATCTGCGAGGTGTCGACGTACTTCGTGAACAGCAGATCGCGGTCGTCGTGCGTGGCGGGCTGCTTGCCGAGCCTGAGTCCGGGCATGTTGTTTGCTCCTTAGGCGCGTTAACGAATTGTTGTCAGATCACATGAGATAGTTCTTAGAAATTGAACGCTACAGGATTTGTCCCCGTCTGGCAATAGGCCGAATCCGAGTGATGACCGACACCCGTCTCAGGCGTCGGGAGACCTTCTCGCGCGCACTTGGAGTGCGCGCCGGTTCAGACCTTGCGGTGCTCGGGCACCCAGGAGCCGTCGTCCTGGCGAGCAAAGTCCTGGAACAGCCCGGGTGCCTCGGCCTGCATCACGCGGGCGATCGTGTCGAACACGAGGCGCAGCTCCTCCTCGGCGCCCTCGGCGGTGCGCATCTCGATCACGTGGCGCAGGGTACGCGCGTTGGCCGTCCAGACGATGTCGGTGCTAAGGCCGATCGGCGCCAGGCGGCGCAGCGCGGAGGTGACCTCCTTCTTGACGTGAAACGGGACGCCCTCCGCGTCGATCCCGAGCTCGGCCGCGGCGCTGACCTGGAACTCCTCCAGCTGCTCGACGATCGAGATCACCTGCTCGCGCACCGGCTCCAGGGCGGGGGGCACGCGGAAGCCGATGTCGGCGAGGCGCACGTAGCGCAGGCTCTCCTGGCTGAACGCCGAGCCCGCGCGATGCCTTACAAGCTCATGGGTGAAAACACGGCTGACGTTGCGCAGCGCGAACGACCAGTTGGCGTGCTCCAGCACGCTGCCGTGGGCCGAGCGCAGGATGTTGGCGAAGTACTCGCGCTGGTCGGTGCGGACCTTGGTGACGTTCGGGTTCAGCCCCGGCTCCCAGCTGCGATAGCAGGCGCGGCCGCCGAACTCGACGATCAGCTCGCCGCCGTTGGGGGCGCCGTCGGACTCCTCCAGCCGGCGCGCCAGCCAGGACTCTCCGCCGACGTCCGCGAGATAGCCGCGCATGCCCTCGACGTCGATCGAGGGGCGGGCGATCAGGAAGACGGAGGGGGTCGTCTCGTGCATCGGGCCGACGATGCTACATACAGCTCCGGGCGTCCTCTTGGCGTCTCCTGCGGGCGTGGCTTGTCGCCCCGATGCATCGGGTAGGGTGGATCTCGTATGGCGACGGCCGGAGAGACAGCTTCTGCTGCGATGGCGCCGCCCGCAGCGCCCGTGGCGGCGCGCGGGCTGACACGCCGCTACGGCGAGGGCGACACCGCCGTGGACGCTCTGCGCGGTGTCGACGTCGACGTGCGCGCGGGGGAGCTCGTCGCCGTGATGGGCCCGTCGGGCTCGGGCAAGTCCACGCTGATGCACCTGCTGGCGGGTCTGGACCAGCCGACGTCGGGCACGGTCACGATCGCCGGCACGGAGCTCGGCGCGCTCGGCGACAGTGCGCTGACGCGACTGCGCCGCGAGCACATCGGCTTCATCTTCCAGTTCTTCAACCTGCTGCCGATGCTCGACGCGCAGGAGAACATCCTGCTGCCGCTCTCGATCGCCGGCGAGCGCCCGGATCAGGCGTGGGTCGACGAGCTCGTCACGAAGGTCGGCTTGGACAAGCGCCGCGACCACCGCCCGTCCGAGCTCTCCGGGGGCGAGCAGCAGCGCGTGGCGATCGCCCGCGCGCTCGTCACGCGGCCGACGATCCTGCTCGCCGACGAGCCGACGGGCAACCTCGACTCCAAGACGGGCGGGGAGATCCTCGAGCTGATGCGCGCCTCGGTCGACGCCTACGGCCAGACGACGGTGATGGTGACCCACGATCCGCGCGCCGCCGCGATCGCGGATCGCATCCTGTTCATCGCCGATGGGCTGATCGTGAAGGAGCTCACCGGGGCGAGCGCCGCCGAGGTGCTGGCCGTGATGGGCGAACTGTCGGCGTGATCGCGGTGACGGTGACGGGCGGTCTCTGCACGTGATCGCGGTCGCGCTCAAAGGCCTCGCGCGGCGCAAGCTCCGGGCGGCGCTGACCGCGCTGGCGATCGTGCTCGGCGTGGCGATGATCAGCGGCACGTACATCCTCACCGACACGATCAAATCGGCGTTCGGGACCGTGTTCACGCAGGTCTACAAGCACACCGACGTCGTCGTCACGGGCAAGAGCGCGATCGGCGGCGACGAACAGGCGGGGGCGGCGGCGGCGCGAGGACGGCGCCCTCGTTCCCCGAATCGCTGCTCGCGAGCGTGCGCGGACTCCCCGGGGTCGAGGAAGCGCAGGGCGGCATCTCGGACACGGCCCAGCTGGTGGGGCGCAATGGCAAGGTGATCTCGAGCGGCGGCGCTCCCGGTCTCGCGTTCAGCGTGCACGCGCACGGCAGCCAGCGCTTCAACCCGCTGCAGCTCGTCGCCGGCACGTGGCCGTCGGGACCAGGCGAAGTGGCGATCGACGCGAACACGGCCGAAACCAAGCACTACGCGGTGGGCGAGGCGATCGGCGTGATCGCGCGCGGCGCCGAGCAGCGCATGCGGATCGCGGGCATCGCCAAGATCGGCGGCGTGTCCTCGCTCGGCGGAGCGACGATGGCGATCTTCGACTTCCCCGTCGCCCAGCGGCTGTTCGGCAAGGTGGGCCGCCTGGACTCGATCTCGATCGCGGACAGGCCCGGACACACGCCGAAGCAGGTCCTACGCGAAGTCAGCGCGATCCTGCCCGCGAGCGCGCAGGTGCGCACGGGCGAAGCGGAAGCCGAACACGCGACGAGCAACACGAACGGATTCCTCAACATCATCCAGGACTTCCTGCTGGCGTTCGCGGGCGTCGCGCTGTTCGTCGGCGCGTTCGTGATCGCGAACACGCTCTCGATCACCATCGCTCAGCGCACGCGCGAACTGGCGACGTTGCGCACGCTCGGGGCGACCCGTCGCCAGGTGCTGCGCTCGGTGCTGCTCGAAGCCCTCGTGATCGGGCTGCTCGCGTCGGTCGTCGGGCTGTTCCTCGGCCTGGGGCTCGCCAAGGGCCTGAACTCGCTGTTCGTCTCCTTCGGCATCGACCTGCCGCAGGCGAGCACCGTCTTCGCCACGCGCACGATCGTCGTCTCGATCGCCGTCGGCGTGCTGATCACCGTGCTCGCGGCGCTGCGCCCGGCGTTGCGCGCCACGCACGTGCCGCCGATCGCGGCGGTGCGCGAGGGCGCGCTCTTGCCGCCGTCGCGGTTCGCGCGCTTCGGCACCGCCCGCCGCGCTCTTGACGATCGTCGCAGCGGTCGCGCTGATGCTGATCGGCCTGTTCGTCGGCGGCCTGGCGACGGGACACGGCTGCTCGCGATCGGCCTCGGCGCGGCGGGCCTGTTCATGGGCGTGGCGATGCTCGCGAAGGTGCTCGTGCCGCCGCTGGCCTCAGTGCTCGGTTGGCCCGCGACGAGGATCGGCGGCGCCGCCGGCAAGCTCGCGCGCGGCAACGCGATGCGCAACCCCACGCGGACCGCCTCGACCGCTTCGGCGCTGATGATCGGCCTCGCGCTCGTCACGCTCGTATCGGTGCTGGCGACCGGGCTGAAGTCGACGTTCGAGAGCTCCGTGAACCAGATCTTCAAGGCCGACTACGCGCTCACGGCGACGAACAACTTCTCACCCGTCTCGATCGCCTCGGCGCAGGCGCTGCACGGCGTGCCTGGGGTGCTGGTGGTCTCGGGCGTGCGCGCCGGACAGGGCCGGGCGTTCGGCGGCAAAATCAACGTCAGCGGCGTCTCGCCGGACATCAGCCGGGTGATCGACGTCAAGTGGCAAGCAGGGTTCGCCCGCCGTGCCCGCTGAACTGGGCCAGAGCGGAGCGTTCGTCTCGAAGGACTACGCCAAAGAACTGCACCTGCACGTCGGCTCGCCGATCGCCGTGGAGACGCCCGCCGGGCGCGTCATGCACCTCCACCTGCGCGGCATCTATGCACCACCCAAGGGTGGCTCGCCCTACGGCGACGTGACGATCTCCACGCAGCGCTTCGACGCCGAATTCGAAAACCCTCAGAACGTCTTCACGTTCGTGGACATCGCCGGCGGCGTCACCGCCGCGAACACACAGCGACTCGAACGCGCGCTGGCGGGCTTCCCGGACGCGAAGATCCAGACCGAGAGCCAGTTCAAGTCGAGCCAGGAGCAGGGGATCGACACGCTGCTGAACCTGCTCTACGTGCTGCTCTCGCTGTCGATCGTCATCAGCCTGTTTGGGATCGTCAACACGCTCGTGCTGACCGTCTTCGAGCGCACCCGCGAGCTCGGCATGCTGCGCGCCGTCGGCATGAGCCGCCGCCAGCTGCGCCGGATGATCCGCCACGAGAGCATCGTCACCGCGCTGATCGGCGCCGCGCTCGGGATTCCGCTCGGGATCGTGCTCGCGATCATGGTCGGGCAGGCGATCGAATACCCCACGTTCACGATCCCCGTGGGCACGCTCGTCGTGTTCGTGATCGCCGCGATCCTCGCCGGCATCCTCGCCGCGATCTTCCCCGCGAGGCGCGCCGCGCGTTTGAACGTGCTGGAGGCGCTGCAGTACGAGTAGGGAGTGGGCGGATAAGCTGCCGTGAGCATGGCCGCGACGATCGCCGACCCCGAGCTTGAGGAGACCGCCTGGGATCTCGGCGCGCTCGTGGACGGCGAGGGTCCTGAGGGCGTCGAGCGCCGGCTCGCCGAGGCGCTCACGCGCTCGCGGGCGTTCGCCGAGGGCTATGCGGGCAAGCTCGATGGGCTCGACAGCGCCGGTCTGGCCGAGGCGATGCACGAGCTGGGCGCGATCCACGACCTTGTCGGCCGCGCCGGCACATACGCCGCGCTTGATTTCTCCACCGACACGTCCGACCCCGCGCGTGGTGCGCTCTTGCAGCGCACCCAAGAGCAGGGCACGGCGATCGAGACGACGCTGCTGTTCTTCGAGCTGGAGTGGGCCGCCCTGTCCGACGAGCGGGTGCGGGAGCTGCTGGATGGCGACGACGACGATCTTGACTTCTGCGGCCACCATCTGCTGAGCGCGCGGCGCTACCGCGATCATCTGCTCTCTGAGCCCGAGGAGAAGATCCTCGCGGAGAAGTCGCTCACCGGCGCCTCGGCCTGGTCGCGGCTGTTCGAGGAGCTGACCTCGGCGATCGAGGTCGATCTGGCCGCCGGCGGGGGGTCGGTGCCGACGGGTCTGACGGCGCTGGTGCGAGCGAGGGGCGACGCGTAGCGCTGGACCTGGCGCTCAGCAACCTCGTGCTGCCCGATCGCGAGCTGCGGCGCAGCACCGCCGAAGCGATCACCGCGGCGCTGCAGCCCGGCCTGCGCACGCGCGCGTTCCTCTTCAACACGCTGCTCGCCGACAAGGCCACCGACGATCGCCTGCGCCGTTACCCCAGCTGGCTGGCCGCGCGCAACCTCTCAAACGAAGCGAGCGACGAGTCCGTGCAGGCGCTGATCGAGGCGGTGCGCGGGCGCTATGAGATCGCACGCCGCTGGTACCGGCTGAAGGCGCGCCTGCTGGGCGTGGAGCGGATCGCCGACTACGATCGCATGGCTGCGGTCACCGACGACGACGTCACCTACACCTTCGCGCAGGCGCGCGAGATCGTGCTCGACTGCTACTCCTCCTTCTCTCCAGAGCTCGGGGCGCTCGCGAAACGGTTCTTCGACGAGCGCTACATCGACGCGCCCCTGCGCCCGGGCAAGCGCGGCGGGGCGTTCTGCGCCTCGGCCGTGCCCGCGGTGCACCCGTACGTGCTGCTCAACTACACCTCGCGCCGGCGCGACGTGCTCACGCTCGCGCACGAGCTCGGCCATGGCGTGCACTTCGCGCTGGCAGCCCGTCAGGGCGTCTTTCATCAGGGCACGCCGTTGACGCTCGCCGAGACCGCGTCGGTGTTCGCCGAGACGATCGTGTTCGGGCGGCTGCTGGCCGAGGACTCGACGCCCGCCTCGCGGCTGGCGCTGCTGGCGGAGAACCTGCAGGACACGATCGCGACCGTCTTTCGCCAGGTCGCGATGAACCGCTTCGAGGATCTCGTCCACACCGCGCGGCGCGGCGAGGGCGAGCTGTCGGTCGAGCGCTTCGGCGAGCTGTGGTTCGAGAGCCAGGAGGAGCTGCTGGGCGACTCGGTGGAGATCACCGACGGCTACCGCTCGTGGTGGTCCTACATCCCGCACTTCATCGGCTCGCCCGGCTACGTCTACGCCTACGCCTACGGCCAGCTGCTGGCGCTGTCGGTATACGACCGCTACGAGCAGCGCGGCGCCGAGTTCGTGCCGCAGTACCTCGAGCTGCTCGCCGCCGGCGGCTCGCGCTCACCGCAGGAGCTCGGCGCGATCGTGGACGTGGACCTCGCCGACCCCGGGTTCTGGGAGTCGGGCCTGGATCTCGTCGAGCGTCAGCTGCACGAAGCCGAGCAGGCGGCGCAGGACGCGCTCGGCAGCTGACGGCGTCGGTGCCGACGCGCCCGTCAGTGAAACGTCTGCGTCACGGCCGACTGATCTTCGTGTTCGCCCGTGAACAGTCGCAACGTCAAGTAGTAGGTGCCTTTCCTGCGCGGTATCGGCGCCCAGAAGTTGCCGCGAAACGGTTCGTCGCTCGTGGGTTCGACCTGCTTGACGATCACGTTTCGCCACCACGACCGCGGCAGCGGTTCCCCGGTCGCGCGTGAGTCCAGCGTCCACACCACGGTCACCGTTTTACCCATGTAGTGGCTGAAGTCGATCGCGTAGTCGACCGTGACCCCGATCGGTTCGCGCTTGTGCCCGTCGTTGGTGACGCGGGTGTCGGTGAATATGTCCGCGATCTCTCTGGCCGCTTCGGCGAGGTTCGAGTTCGTGTCCACGATCGCCTGGTCGATCAGCGGTCTGAGCGCGCACGAGTCCCCGCAGCGGGACTGCACTGAGGCACTCGCGCTCGTCCGCCCGGTCGCGCCCTCCGCCGCGAGGACCCCCTTGACCTTGGCGAGGACCGCGTCGACCGCGCCCGTGGACGCCCCGGTTCCAACCAGGACCTTCGCGTCGCCTTCTTGGTGAGACGGAGTGGGGGACGGGGGAGGAGGGGTGTATTTCCCGCCATTCCCAGGTGCGCCGGTGTTGTTCGAGGTGGCGCCAGTTGCGCCTTTTTTACGCCTGCGTATCTCTTCTTCGATTTCTTTCCTCTTTTTTTTCATTGCCGCCGCTTCCCGTTCTCTTTTCCTCTTTTCAGCCGCTTCCTTGGCTTTGCGTTTCTCCTGTATTTCTTTAGCCGTCGGCCCGGTCGGTCCCGATGGTCCGGACGGGCCGGTGACGCCGGTCGTGCCCGTCGTGCCGGTCGTGCCTGTGGGGCCGGTGGCTTTCGAGCCCTGACCTTCGCCGTTGTCGATCGACATTGCCCCGGTCGCCGGCTGCGTGTCCGCCACGGGCGTGCCCGAGGACACGTACACGGCCAGGTGGATGCCGGGCCGCGCGGAAGGCGACGTCGTCGACGTCGTCCTTGCCGCCGTCGCCGCCCCGTTGTCGGCCATCGCGCGACCGAGCGCCCACCGGGAGGCATCGCTGTCGGGGGCGCCGGCCAATGCCGTCGACTGGTGCAGAGCTTCGTACTGTTCGAGAAGTGTGTAGCCCGATTCCACCTGGGCCTGCGCGAGCTTGACCGCGGGCGTGGCGCCGGGCTTCAGCAGGGCCCAGATGGCGAGGATCGACAGCACCGCCCCCGCGGTCGCTCCGATCGCGAGCACCGCGTTGTTGGTCTGACCGACTACCCGCCTGATCGTCCCAATCATGGCGGATACAGCTTATAGGAACAATGCCGGATATGTCAAAAGCGGCGAGGAATGCCCGCGTCGCCGCTGCGGCAGTCCCGCGTCGCGGCCGCTCACAGCAGGCCCAGCGAGCTGCCGACCCCGTGCACGAGATCGAACAGCGGCTGCGGCACGATGCCGAAGAAGAGGATCGCGGCGCCCGCCACGATCGCGACCAGCGCGACCTCCGGCTGGGGTGCCGTGACCGTCGGCGGGTTGGGCTCGTCCAGCTCCTGCGAGCCCCCCGCCAAGGCCGGCAGGGCACCCTCGGCGGGGATCGGCGCCGGGGTGGGGGAGGGGGTCTCAGAGTCCGCGTCCGAGTCCTGAGGGCTCGGCGTCTCGCTCATCCACATCGCCGCGACCACCGGCAGGTAGTAGCCGAGCGAGATCATCGAGCCGATCACGATCACCACTCCCAGCCACGTGTAGCCGCCCGAGACCGATGCGTCGATGAGGTAGAACTTGCCCATGAACCCCGCCGTCGCGGGGATGCCCGCCAGGCCGAGCATCGCCAGCGTCATCGGCCAGGCCAGCAGCGGGCGCTCGCGGGCCAGGCCGCGCATCCCCGCGATCGAGTCGCCGAGGCTCGTTTCCCGCTCGCGCGCCACGATCGTCGCGAACGCGGCCATGTTCATGAACAGGTACACCGCCAGGTAGAACACAGTCGCCTGCGCGCCCAGACGCGAGGCGACGACCACGCCGGCGAGCATGTACCCGGCCTGGGCGACCGAGGAGTAGGCGAGCATCCGCTTCAGCGAGGACTGTCCCAGCGCGCCGACGTTGCCGACGACGATCGTGATCGCCGCCAGCGTGGCGACCGCCGGGCCCCAGCTGGCGTGGGCTTCGATCAGCGCGACGTCGAACAGCCGCAGGAACACGCCCAGCGCCGCGACCTTCGTCGCCACCGCCATGAACGCCGTCACCGGCGTCGGCGCGCCCTCGTACACGTCGGGCGTCCACTGGTGAAACGGCGCCACCGACGCCTTGAAGCACAGCCCCGCCACGCACAGCGCGATGCCGGTCAGCGTCAGCGGATCGGTCGCGAGGGTGCCGCTGGAGAGAGCGCTGTCGATGCCGGTGAAGTCGGTCTGACCCGTCGCGCCGTAGATCAGCGCCAGCCCGTACAGCAGCGTGGCCGAGCCGACCGAGCCGACGATCAGGTACTTCAGCCCCGACTCCAGCGAGTGCTCGCGTTTGAGCTCGGTCGCGCACAGCACGTACAGCGGGATCGACAACAGCTCTAGCCCCAGGAACAGCGCGACCGTGTTCTGCGCAGCGGCCAGCAGCGACATCCCGCCGATCGAGGTCAAAAGCAGCGCGTGCCACTCCCCGTGCGCGGCTTCGCGCGCGGCCAGCGAGCGCCAGGCCAGGAGGACCGTGCAGACCCCGCCCGCGACGAGGATCAGGTTGAGCGTCAGGGACAGGCTGTCGATGCGCAGCGCGCCCGCGACGATCGACTTCTCCGCGTTCCACTGCCAGATCGTCAGCCCCGCGGCGGCGCCGAGCGCGACGAGGCTCAGCGCAGGAACGAGCTGGGCGCGTATCCAGCGTGAGCCCAGCAGACCAACGAGCAGCACGATCGCCGCTCCGCCCAGCAGCGCCATCAGCGGCGAGAGCGCCGCGAAGTCCACGTGCGGGCCTTTGAGAGTGGTTGTGGCGAAGGGAATCATGGGAAAGTGCTAGCCGACGTCTGGATAGTGGGTTTCAGATCGGCCTGTGCGCTCGCCACGGCGGCCTTGGTCGAGCCTTCGCTGCGCTTCAGCGCCAGCTGCGGGTAGATCGCCATGAACACGATCACCGCCACCAGCGGCACGAGCACGAACCCGTCGCGCAGCGATATCTCGTGCGAGTCGACGTCCTTGCCGACGCGGTTGTGCATCGCGCGGATGAACAGTCGCAGCGCGTACACGCTTGCCATCACCACGCCCGTGAAGGCGATTATCGCGATTACGAGCTTGGCCTGGAACACGCCCAACAAGATCAGGAACTCGCCGACGAAGTTAGACGAGCCCGGCATCGCCAGCGTCGCCAGCGAGACGATCAGGAAGATCGACGCCAGCACGGGCGCACGAAACGCGATCCCGCCCATGTCGCGCACGTCCTCCGAGCCGCCCGCCCGCCGCGCGAGGATCGCGACGATGAACAGCAGCGGCGCGACGACGAGCCCGTGGTTGACCATCTGCAGCAGCGCCCCCTGCGCGCCCTGCGGGTTCAGCGCGAAGATCCCCAGCGTGATGAACCCGAGCTGCGCGACCGAGGAGTATCCGAGGATCAGCCGCGCGTCGGTCTGGGTGAACGCCACCGCCGACCCGTACAGGATCGAGACGAGCGCGATGATCAGCATCAGCGTCTGGAAGTGCGCCGCGCCCTGCGGGAACAGCGGCAGCACGATCGCCAGAAAGCCATACGCGCCGACCTTCGACAGCACGCCGCTGAACACCATCAGCACCTCGATCGGCATCGCCCGATACCCGTCGGGCATCCACCCGTGCAGCGGAAACGCCGGCATCTTCACCAGGAACGCGGCGGCGAAGAACAGGAAGATCCACTCCTGCGAGCCCTTGCTCAAGGGCATGGCCTGCAGAGCCGAGAGCACGAACGTGATGTGCCCCCCGCCCTGCTGTGAGGCGAGCACGCCCGTGGCGACGGCCGCCGCGAGCATCAGCAGCGAGCCCACGAGCGTGTAGACGACCAGCTTGATCGTGGCTTTGACGCGCTCCTCGCGCGAGCCCCGGCCCCACATGCCCGTCAGGAAGTAGAACGGGATCAGCATCAGGTCGAAGAACGCGACGAACAGCGCCAGGTCCTGCGCCAGCAGCGCGCCCAGCACGGCCGACTCGGCGAGCATGAAGAAGCACCAGAACAGCCGCGGGCGCTCCCACCGTCGGAGGTTCGCGGCGATCGTCGCGGCGGCGAACAGCAGCGTGGTGAGGCCGATCAGGAACACGTTCAGGCCGCTGATCCCGAGCTTGTAATGGATGCCCAGTTCTGAGATCCACACCACGTCCGTGACATGCGTCAGGCCGCTCGTGCCTGGCGAGTAGTCGGCGATGTACCCGATCGCCAGTCCGAGCGCACCGAGCGAGCCGATCAACGCCAGCACGCCGGGGACGCCCCACGCGCCGGTCTGCGCGTCGATCCCGGCTGAGTCCGTGGCGTGGACCTCGGCGGCATCCGCGCCGCGCTCGGTGGGGGCCGTGGCGCAGGCCCGCGCGCGTGAGCGCCCTGCGAGCGTGCACAGGATCGCCCCGAGCACCCCGCACGCGGCGGGCAGCCAGATCAGGATTGAAAGCGGCGGCATCAGGTCGTCACGGGGTGTCGCGGTGTCGGGTCGAGGTGGGGAGGGAGGAGGCGGGCATCACGTCTGCAGCAGGAAGTAGAAGGCGACGCCCGTCACGCCGAGCACGAGCAGCGCGGCGTAGTAGCGCAGGAAACCGCTCTGCACGGCGCGCACCGCCGCCGACCCGGCCCGCACGATCCCGGTGGAGCCGCCGACGAGCGTGTCCTGGACGAACACCCGCTCGAACGTGCCCGTGGCGAAGCGGCCGAACGCGCTCGCGGGGCGGACGACGAGCGCGTCGATCAGCTCGTCGAAGTACCACTTGTGCGCGAGCAGCTCGTACACCGCTCCGAAGCGCTCGCGCGCGCGCACCGCGAACGCCGGGTTCTTGACCCAGATGCGGTAGGCGATCGCGATGCCGGTCAGCCCGAGCGCCGTGCCGAGGCACAGCCCGAAGATCAGCAGCCCGTCGCGCGTGTGCGGTTCATACAGCGGCGAGCCCGCGAACGTCGGGCGCAGGAAGTTGGTGATGACATCATCGACTTCGGGGATCTGCACGAGTCCCGCGCCGATCGCGCCGATCGCCAGCACGCTCATCGCCACCTTCATCGGAAGCGCCCGCTCGGCGATCGTGTGGTGCGGGCCGGGGAAGCCCACGTCGGTGTCCTCGACCTCACCATTGGCCGGGTTCGTCGGGACCTGCGCATGATGCAGATGGCCTGCTTCGAGCTCCTGCGCCTCGGCGACCGGGTCGCCGTAGAACGCGCGGAAGATCATGCGGAACGTGTAGATCGCGGTGATGAACGCGCCGATGTAGCCCATCACGTACAGCGCCCAGTGCCAGCCGCCGCGCTCGGCCGTGACGAGCAGGATCTCGTCCTTGGAGAAGAACCCCGAGAACGGCGGTATCCCCGACAGCGCCAGGCCGCCGATGACAAAGCAACCGAACGTGAACGGCATTGCGCGGCGGAACCCGCCCATCCTCTCCAGCGACTGCTCGCCCGCCATCGCGCCGATGATCGAGCCCGCGCCCATGAACAGCAGCGCCTTGAAGAACGCATGCGTCATCAGGTGAAACATCCCCGCCGCATACGCGCCGACTGACTCACCCATGATCATGTAGCCGATCTGCGACATCGTCGAATAGGCGATCACGCGCTTGATGTCCGTCTGCACGAGCGCGATCGTGCCCGCGATCAGCAGCGTGCTCGCGCCGATCACCGCGCCCGCGTCCTGCGCGGCGGGCGCCAGTTCGAACAGCACGTGCATGCGCGCGATCAGATACACGCCCGCCGTGACCATCGTCGCCGCGTGGATCAGCGCGCTGACCGGAGTGGGGCCCTCCATCGCGTCGGGCAGCCACGTGTGCAGCGGGATCTGCGCCGACTTCGCGATCGCCCCCACGAGCAGCAGCAGGCAGCCCGCGACGACGTCCGCTTCGCCGGAGTGGAACACGTGCGGCGCGGCGGCGAACGTGTGAAGGAAGTCGAGCGTGTGGGTGTGCTTGAAGATGAAGTACGTCCCCAGCACGAGCCCAGCGTCGCCGAGCACGTTGATCACGAACGCCTTGATCCCCGCGCGCGTCGCGGTCGTGCGCCGGTACCAGAAGGAGATCAAGAGGTAGGACGCCGCGCCGACGAACGCCCAGCCGACGATCAGCAGCAGGAAGTTGCCCGCCAGCACGAGCAGCAGCATGGAGAACACGAAGAAGTTCAGGTACGCGAAGTAGCGCGCGAACCCGCGGTCTTCTTCGAGATAGGAGATCGAGTACAGGTGGATCATGCTCGATATCCCGCTCACGATCAGGATCATGAACACCGACAGCGGATCCACCAGGATCGACACCTTCGCGTTCACCCCGACCGTGTTCGCGTAGTTCCAAAGCGTCGAGGTCAGCTCCTGGTTGGACGTCGAATGGCCCTCCAGCGAGATCAGCGCGCCGAGCGCCGCCACGAACGCCAGACCGATCGCGGCCGTGCCGATCACCCCGGCCGAGCGACCCGGCAGGACGCGATAGCCGAACCCGACGATCAGCGCCCCCAGCAGCGGGAACAGCAGCACCAGCCAGCCGTAGGTCGTCGTAGTCATTAGCCCTGAAGCTCTCTCAGCTCATCCACATCGATGGGCAAGCGGCGGCGATAGATCGCGACGACCAGCCCTAGCCCGATGCACACCTCGCAGGCTGCGACCGTCATCACGATCAGCGCGAACACCTGCCCGTCGCCGTTCCCCCACATGCGCGAGAACGCGACCAGTGAGAGGTTCGCGCCGTTGAGCATCAGCTCCAGGCACAGCAGCACCACGAGCGGGTTGCGCCGCACCATCACGCCGGCGGCGCCGAGCGCGAACACGATCGCGGAGACCGCGAGGTACCAGCCGATCGCCATTACCAGCCACCCTCCTGATCGATTGTTCCGGCGCCGGCCGCGGCTGTGGTGCCGACCGGCTCGCCGCCGGGGGCGGACTCGGCGTTGCTGCTCTCTCTCGCGCGCGCGATCGCGAACGGCACGCCTCCGACGCCCTCGGCCATCGTGCCGGTCTCGCGCGGACGAATCAGGTCGAGCGGGGTCAGCACGCGCCGCTTGCCGCCGCCGTCATCCTCGTCGATGCCGCCGCGTCGCCGCGCGAGCACGACCGCGCCGACGGCCGCGATCAGCAGCAGGAACGAGGCGAGCTCGAACACGAGTAGGAAGCGCGTCAGCAGCAGCTGGCCGATGTAGGCGGGGGTGCCGAACGTCTTCGGTCCGGGCGCGTACGGCGCGCCGTCGCCGTCGACGGCCTTCAGCCCCGTGCCGAGCAGCGCGATCAACAGCTCCACGAGCAGCGCGCCACCGAGGATCGCCGCGCCCAGGCGCAGCTGCGCCCCCGCCGGGCCGCGTCCGCGCAGCAGCTCGCCGATCGGCTCCTCGCGCCCGCCGACGTAGGCGACGACGAACACGTACAGCACCATCACCGCGCCCGCGTACACGACGACCTGCACGGCGGCGACGAATTCGGCGCGCAGCAGCAGGAACAGGATCGCCAGCGACAGCAGGTGGGCGACGAGTGCGAGCACGGCGAAGAACGGGTCGCGCAGCATCACCACGCCCACGGCGCCCGCGATCGCGCCGAAGCCGGCGATGAAGAACAAAACTTGGCTCATTCGCCCTCGTTCCTCAGCGGCGTGCGCTCCAGCGGCTCGGCGAGCAGCATCTCCTTGGTGAAGATCAGGTCGGTGCGGTCGTAGTCCGAGAGCTCATAGTCGTGGCCCATTGTGATCGCGTCGAACGGGCACGCCACCTCGCAGTAGCCGCAGAAGATGCAGCGCGAGAGGTTGATCTCATACACCGCCGCATAGCGCTCACCCGCGGACACGCGGTTCTCGGGAGTGTTCTCGGCCGCGACCACGCGGATGCAGTCGGCCGGGCAGGCCGCGGCGCACAGCGAGCAGCCGACGCACTTCTCAAGGCCGGTGTCCTCGAACTTGTGCAGCTTGTGCCGGCCGCGGAAGCGCGGGTAGACGGGCGTCTTCTCCTCCGGGTACTCGATCGTCACGGGCTTTTCCAGCATCCGCCCGAACGTCGTCTTCAATCCGCGCGCGGTCTCGCGGAACGTGCGCCACGTGCCGCGCACGGGGCCCGGGGCGGGGGTGCGCTTGACCTCGATGACGTCCTCTCCCGGGCTCCAGGCCGTGACGGTCAGGGCCGCCGTGGACGGGACGGCGGGCTGGGGGAGGGCGCCCGCGGGCGCGGCGAGGACCGGCTGGGAGGGAGTCTGCTCGTCGGCCATCAGTGGGTCACCACCACGAGCACGGCCGTGACGAGCGCGTTGAGCGTGGCCAGCGGCAGCAGCACCTTCCAGCCGAAGCTCATCAGCTGGTCGTAGCGCAATCGCGGCAGCGTCGCGCGCACCCAGATGAACAGGAACGTGAACAGCGACGTCTTGAACAGCACCACGAACGGGTCGACCCAACCGGGCGGGTGGATGCCGAACGGCAGCAGCCAGCCGCCGAGGAACACGGTCGTGACGATGCCTGAGACGACGAGCACGTTCAGGTACTCGGCGAAGTAATAGGAGGCGAACCGTCCGCCGCCGTACTCGGTGTTGTAGCCGCCGACCAGCTCCGCGTCGGCCTCCGTCAGGTCGAACGGCGCGCGGTTGGTCTCGGCGAAGCTCGCCGTCAGGAAGATCAGGAACCCGACCAGCTGCGGCACGATGAACCACATGCCTTTCTGTGCTTCCACGATCCCCGTCAACGACAACGTCTGTGCGGTCATGATCACCCCGACCAGCGCCAGTCCCTGGGCGACCTCGTAGGAGATCAGCTGCGCGGCGCCGCGCATCGCGCCGAGGAACGAGTACTTCGAGCCCGAGGACCAGCCGCCGAGCATGATCCCGTAAAAGGCGATCGCGCCGAACGCGAACAGGTACAGCGGGCCGATCGAGACGTCGATCCCATACAGCCCCACGGGCGTGCCGAAGATGTGCTGGACGTTGCCGAAGGGGATGATCGCGAACGCCGCCACGGCCGTGACGATCGAGATCAGCGGCGCCAGCGCGAACAGGAACCCGACCGAGGTGCTCGGGCGGAACTGCTCCTTGGTGAGCAGCTTGAGGATGTCCGCGAGCGGCTGCATGGCGCCGTAGGGGCCGACGCGGTTGGGGCCGTAGCGAGCCTGAAAGCGCCCGAGCAGCTTGCGCTCGGCGAGCAGCACGACCGGTACGAGCTGCAGACCGACGGCGAAGATGACGATCGCCTTCAGGACCTGAATCCACCATTCTTCGTAGTAGCCGACCGTGGCGAGGACGGACGGCGCGCTCATACGAGCTGCTCCCGCGTCGGGTAGGCGCTCGCTCCTGTCCGCTCCTGCCAGCGGATGCCTTTGCCACCGATCTCATCGAGCGTCAGCCCCGCATAGAACGGCACCGCCTCGAACAGCTGCTGTGAGGCCATCGGGCCCGTGAGCGCCTCCAGGTCCAGCCCGATCCGGGCCGCAAGGTCAGCTATTACCTGCCACTGCGCGCGGGTCGCGCCCGGGTGTGCGACAGCGGGACGCAACCGCTGGATGCGTCCGTCCGGATGCACGATCGTGCCTTCCTTCTCGGCATAGGCCTGCGCGGGGAACACCACGTTCGCGTGCTCGCGCAGGCCGTCGGTGAGGAAGGTGGCATGCGCGACGACCGTCGAGGCTCGCTCCAAGGCCCGCCCCCACAGCTCATTGTCGGATGGGTCGCTCGACTGGTCGGCGCTGAGTGGATCGGCCTGCAGCAACAGCAGTGCGGTCAGCTCGCCCGCGGCCAGTCCGTTGGCGATTCCGCGAGCATCCAGCGAGTCGTTTTGGGGGGTGACACGTTCGCGCTCGTCCTCGCCACAGCCGTCGGCGCCGGTCACCGCACTGGGCTCGCAGAGCCCGGGGTTCGCGTTCGGCAGCACGCCGGCCTCGCGCAGACCGCGGCCGTTCGTGCCCGCGGGGATTTCCAAAAGGCCCGCGCCGTCGGTGTCGGCGAGGGACAGCGTCTCCGCGAGGTCAAGCAACGCTTGGGCGGCCGTTGCGCCGTCGGGGCCGGCGGTCAGGCGCTCGCCCCACAGGATCACGACCTCCTCGCCGATGCCCTGCAGCTGCGCCGCCAGCTCGGGGTCGCGCAGGTCCGCGGCGCCGGCCTGCACGATCTGCATGCCGTGGCGGCGGGCGCCCTTGCGCAGGCGCAGGTCGAGGATCGACGCGTCCTCGATCGGGTCGGTCTCGAGCACGAGCACCGCGTGAGCGAACTCGAGGTCGCTCACCCGCGCCTGCAGGCGCGGGTCGTTCAACGCGCGGTGCAGCTCCAGCGGGAGCGTGCCCGCGCGGCGCGAGTCCACGTGCGGGGAGTGCAGGCCCTCGCGCATCAGGCGCGCGAGCAGGAACCCCTCCTCGTTCGTCGCTTCTCCGCCCACCAGCGCGCCGGTGCGAGCGCCCGCGCGCGACAGGCCGGCGGCGGCCTCCTCCAGCGCGCGCTCCCAGGAGACGGGACGCAGCTCGCCGCCGTCACGGATCAGCGGCTCGGTGATGCGCAGGTTGGGATCGAGCGGGCTCGCGCCGTCGGCGGGAGGGACGGCGCCCAGCGCGGGGTAGGCAAAGCGGCCGCGGTCGCACAGCCAGCCGTCGTCGACCTCGTCGTGCTCACGCGAGAGCACGCGCAGCACGCGCTCGTCGCGCACGGTCAGCGTGACGTTGCACTGTGCCGGGCACAGCGTGCACACCGAGCCCGCGTCCTCGACGTCCCACGGGCGCGCCCTGAATCGATACGGGCGCGAGGTCAGCGCGCCGACCGGGCACAGCTCGACGATGTTGCCGCTGAACGGCGCCACGTACGGATGACCGTCGAAGGTGGAGACGTAGGAGTGCGCGCCGCGCTCCAGCAGCACGAGTTGGTGGTCTTCGGAGATCTCCTGGCTGAAGCGCGCGCAGCGGTAGCAGAGGATGCAGCGCTCGCGGTCGATCGCAATCGTGGGGGAGAGCTCCAACGGCTTAACGAAGTGGCGCTTGGGCTCCACGAAGCGGGAGATGCCCGGCCCCAGCCGAACGTGATGTCCTGCAGCGGGCACTCGCCGCCCTTGTCGCACACGGGGCAGTCCAGGGGGTGGTTGATCAGCAGGAACTCGACCACGGCCTGCTGGGCGGTCTTCACACGCTCAGACTGAGTGTTCACGACCATGCCGTCCTTGACCGGGGTCGAGCAGCCCGTCTGCAGCTTTGGGATGCCTTCGACTTCCACCAGGCACATGCGGCATGCGCCGACGGGATGCCCGAGCTTGGGCTCGTAACAGAACACCGGGATCTCCACATCGCCGTGTTTGGCGGCGTCGACCAGCATTGCGTTCTCCGGGGCCTGGACCTCGCGGCCGTCGATCGTGAACGTGATCATCTTCTGCTGTGGGCGGGGCACTAGTGTCTCGATTCAAAAATTCGGTGAGTGTTTGCCGAGTGGATGGTCGTGATCTGACGTTCGATGGCGGCGGTCTGCGTGCTGGTAGCACGTGGGCCGACGACGGCGGGCGTCAGGCGCGGGCAGACGCCGGGAAACGCCATCGAATTTTTGAATCGAGACACTAGACGCCCCCCCGCTGGGTTCCCGGCGCTCCGCTGTGCCCGCCAGGAGCCTGAGCACCCGCGTCGTGGCCGACCAGTTCGCCCGCCGGCGGGAACTCGCCCGCCATGGTTTCGTCGATCGCCCCATCGGCGCCCGACGCGTGGTAAGAGCCGGCTGGCGCGCCAAGGCCGTGGCGGGCACGTGCGGCCTCGATGTGGGCCTCGAACTCAGGGCGGAACTTGGCGATCATCGAGCCGATCGGCATTGCCATCGCGTCGCCGAGCACGCACAGGCAGTTGCCGATGATGTGCTCCTGGACCGAGGCCATGATGTCGAGGTCCATCGGCGTGGCCTCGCCGGAGTCGATCCGCTCGAGCATCTTCACGGTCCAGTTCGTGCCCTCGCGGCAGGGAGTGCACTTGCCGCAGGACTCGTGCCGGTAGAACTTCGCCACCTTCAAGGCGACGTCGATGATCGGCGTGGAGTCGTCCACGACGATGATCGCCCCGGAGCCGAGCATCGAGCCGGCTTTGCCGAGCGAGTCGAAGTCGTAGGGCACGTCCAGGTCCTCGGCGGTGAGCACCGGCGCCGAGGAGCCGCCCGGGAACCAGCACTTCACCTCGCGTCCCTGTGGTGGGCCGCCGGCGAGGCCGTAGACGATCTCGCGCGAGGGGATGCCCAGCTCGATCTCGTAGTTGCCCGGGCGCTGCACGTGCCCGGAGACGCTCACGAGCTTCGTGCCGGTCGAGGTCGCAACGCCGAGCTTGGCGTACTCCGCGCCGCTCATCTCGATGATCGCGGGGACCGTCGCCAGCGTCTCCACGTTGTTGATCAGCGTCGGGCCCTGGTACAGCCCCTGGTTGGCCGGGAACGGCGGCTTCAGCCGCGGGTTGCCGCGCTTGCCTTCCAGCGAGTCCAGCAGGCCCGTCTCCTCGCCGCAGATGTACGCGCCCGCACCGCGGTGCACGACCAGCGACAGCGAGTGCTCGGAGCCGAGGATCCGCTCGCCGACGTACCCTGCCGCGCGGGCTTCGGCGAGCGCCGCGTCGAGGACGTCGGCCTGCAGCACGTACTCGCCCCGAATGTAGATGAACGAGCGGCTCGCGCCGGCCGCGTAGGAGGCGATGATCAAGCCCTCGATCAGCATGTGCGGGGTCTTCTGCATCAGTTCGCGGTCCTTGAACGTGCCCGGCTCGGACTCGTCGGCGTTGCACACGAGGTACTTCTCGATCGATCCTTTCGGCAGGAACGAGACCTTCTTGCCCATCGCGAATCCCGCCCCGCCACGCCCGCGTAGGCCGGAGGCTTCGAGGTTCTTCAGCACGTCCTCCGGGGTCATTGCCAGCGCCTTGCGCAGCGACTCGTATCCGCCACGGCGTTCGTACACGGCGAGCGTGTTCAGCCCCGGCTCGTCGACGTCCTTGAACAGCAGTCGCTCGCTCATCGCGCGCCGTCCTGCGGGGCGTGGCGTGGAAACTCCTGCGAGTTCGCGTTCGGGTCGGCGACCAGGCGTCTCGCCAACTGCTTGTCCGGCAGCACCTCCCGCCCGGCGCGGACGTCCTCCAGGAGCCGGGGAACGTCGTCGGTCGTGAGCGGTCCGACATAGACGCCGTCCACCGAGGCCATCGGCGCGAGGTCGCATGCGCCCAGGCACTCGAACGCGCGCACGTTGAACGCCTCGTCGTCGCCCGCCGCCTCGCGCATGGCCGCGTACAGCTCGTCGGCGCCGCGCAGCGAGCAGGAGATGTTCGTGCACACATACACGCTCGTTCTGCCTACCGGCTCGGTCTCGAGCATGTCGTAGAACGTCACCACCGCGTCCAGCTCCGCGGGTGTCACCCGCATAACACACGCGGCCTGCTCGATCGCCTCCGGCGAGCACCACCCGTGCACGCGCTGCGCCGCCGCCAGCGCGGGCAGCGCGGCCGAGCGCGTGTCCGGGTACAGGGCCATATGCGCTTCGATCTCCCGGCGCAACTCCTCCGGCACGGGTGTCGTCGCGGGGTCGGGGATCGTCGCCGGGTCCTTTTCCAGGTCAGCCGGCTTGTCCCAGCCCCGGGCGTTCACGACGACATCCTGGGCTCGCAGGGCAAGCTGGGCAAGGACGCAGGGAGCGTGGCGTGCTCTGCACGCGAGCGACTGAGGACGCCGATCCAGCGCCGCCATGCGTGTCCAGGATCGCTCATCTGTCGATTCCTCCGAGTATCGGATCGAGCATCGCCGTGGTGGCGATCATGTCCGCGATGTAGCTCCCGCGGCACATCGGCGCGAGCGCCTGCAGATTCACGAACGACGGGTCGCGCATGTGCACCCGCGCGGGCTTCGAGCTGCCGTCCGAGCGCACGTAGCAGCCGAGCTCGCCACGGGGGGACTCGATCGGGTTGTACACCTCGCCCGGCGGCACCCGGAACCCCTCCGTCACGAGCTTGAAGTGGTGAATCAGCGCCTCCATCGAGGTGGCCAGCTCGTGCCGGGGCGGCAGCGCGACCTTGCGGTCGGAGGTGATGTGCGGCCCCTCCGGCAGCCCCTCCAGCGCCTGCTCGATGATCTTCACCGACTCGTAGATCTCCGCCAACCGCACCGCGAAGCGGTCGTAGTTGTCGCCAACCGTGCCTACCGGGATCTTGAACTCGAACTTGTCATACGAGCTGTACGGCGCCGCCTTGCGCAGGTCCCAGGGGTTGCCCGCAGCACGCAGCAAGGGGCCGGTAACGCCCAATGACAGCAGCGTCTGCGCGTCCAGCGCACACGTACCGCGCAGCCGCTGCAGCACGATCTCGTTCGAGTTCAGGATCGCGCCGTACTCGTCGGCGCGCCGGGGCATCACCTCGAGGAACTCGCGTAGCTTCTGCGCGAACCCGGTGGGTATGTCCTCGATCACGCCCCCCACCTGGAAGTAGCGCGTGTGCATGCGCGCCCCCGAGGACATCTCGAACAGGTCGAGGATCAGTTCGCGCTCACGCAGGCAGTACAGGAAGATCGAGCTCGCGCCGAGGTCCAGCGCGCTCGTGCCCAGCCAGATCAGGTGCGAGGCGATGCGGTTCAGCTCCAGATGGATCACGCGCAGGTACTGCGCGCGGGTGGGGACCTCGACCTCCACCAGCCTCTCCACCGCGCCGACGTAAGCCATCGCGTTGAAGTAGTACGCCAGGTAGTCCATCCGCTCGATCACCGGGATGACCTTCCAGTAGGCCTTGTCCTCGGCGGTCTTCTCGATCCCCGTGTGCACGTACCCGACGATCGGTTTGAGGTCGCGCACGACCTCCGCCTGCAGCGTCACCAGCAGCCGCAGCACACCGTGCGTCGCCGGGTGGTGGGGGCCGAAGTTGAGCGTCAGCAGCTCGTCCGTCGTCTCGGCTCCCTCCAGCTGCTCCGCGACCGGAGCGAGCTCGATGTCCTGCTCGCCGCGACGGTACTCCGACAGTGATGGGTTCTCGACCGGGCTCACTCGCGGGCCTCCAGCCATTTGGCCTCGTCGCGCGTGAAGATCACCGGTTCGCCGCCGATCGGGAAGTCGCGCCGCTGGGGATGGCCCTCGTAGTCCTCGGGCATCAGGATCCGGCGCAGGTCCGGGTGACCCTCGAACACGACCCCGAACATGTCATACACCTCTCGCTCCTGATGGTTCGCCGTCGGCCAGTCGCCCGTCACCGACTCCACGCGCGGCTCATCGAGCGGGACGCGCAGCTTCACCGTCACGCGATCGACCCGGCTCATGTCCAGCAGCTCATACACCACGCCCAGCCGCGGTTCCTCGGGGTAGTGATCGACGCCGTGCAGGCTCGCCAGGAACCCGTACCCCCGCGCGCGCAGCGTCTGCAGCACCGTACGGATCCGCGCTGGCTCGACCACGATCGTCGCCTGTTCGCGGAAGTACACCGTCTTGATCGTCGCCTCGCCCAACTCTTTGGCGAGCAGCTCAAGCCCCGTTGCATCGGGCATTTAAGCGCTCCCGCGATGCCGGCTGCTGTGGTGAGCGGCGCCGACAGCATTCGATGAAAGAACTGGCTGTGGCTCACCCACCCATAGCCCGCGCGTGCTGCGCCTACACATCTGACGGATGCTCCTCGGTGCCGACGGCCCCGTAGCGCTCGCGCCAGCCCATGTCCGGGTTGTCCTGCACCATCCTGCGCAGCTTCAGCAACCCGTGAATCAGCGCCTCCGGGCGCGGTGGGCACCCCGGCACGTGCACGTCGACCGGCATGAACTTGTCGGCCGGCACCAGCGCGTAGTTGTTGAACACGCCCATCGAGCTGCAGCACGCGCCCATCGAGATCGCCCACTTCGGCTCGAGCATCTGGTCGTACAGCCGGCGAATGATCGGCGCCATCTTGATCGACACGCGCCCCGCCAGGATGATCAGGTCGGCCTGGCGCGGGGAGGCGCGGAACGCCTCCGAGCCGAAGCGCGCGATGTCCATGCGCGGGCCCGCCGCGTGAAACTGCTCCATCGCGCAGCACGCCAGCCCGAACCCGAGCGGAAAGAACGAGCTCGACCGCGCCCAGGCGACAGCTTTGTCGAGCGTCGTCGTCAACGTGCGTTCTTCCACGTAGCGTTCGAGCTCGGTCCCCTCCAGATGCGCCGGCTGGTTCGCGCCCTCCAGGTCGCCGCCGCGCAGCAGCTGTGCGGCGTTCAGCGACTTCACGCGCAGATCCGCGCTCGCGCCCGCCCGCCCCGGGGCCTTGCCGCCGGGACGGAGGACCTCGCGTTTTAGGATTCGCGTCACGATAGGTGGTGGGTTGAGGGGGTCGGGCCGTGGATGGCAGACGCCGCACACGAGCGCAGGCGTATCGGTAATACGTCGAGCATCGTGGGTGGCGTATGACGCCGCGGAACGGCGGCCTCAATCCCGGCAGATATCGGGACGCGGATCCTTAGCTCCACTGCAGCGCTCCTCGCCGCCACACGTACACGAACGCGACGAACAGCAGCACCACGAACGTGGTCGTCTCCACCAGCGCGTAGGAGCCATACGCGCGCAGCTCGATCGCGATCGGGTAGATGAACACCACCTCGACGTCGAACAGGATGAACAGCATCGCGATCAGATAGAAGCTGATCCCGAACCGCATCCCCTGCTTGACCTCGCTCGGCAGTCCGCACTCGTAGGGGTCCTGCTTCTGCGGGGTCGCCCGCCGCGGTCCGATCTTCGAGTTCAGCAGGGCAAACGTGATGCCCACACCCCCGCCGAGCAGGACGAATACGATCGCGGGGAGATAACTGCGCAGCACTGAGCGCTGTTATATCACCGCTTGTGTCAATGTGTTACATAGTGACGATCGGCTCGAGATCCACGACCCAACGCATCGCGCGCGCGTGATCCCCGCGTGACCCGGGCCGTCGTCGCGGGCGCGCTTGCGGTCGCCGTCCTCAACGCCCTGCCCGCCCTGCTCGGTGCCTGGCGCTGGTATCGCGGCGAGCCCAGCCGCGCGTTCTGGGTGCTGCTGCGCATCGGGCAGGGCTCCGCGCTCGTGCTGGCGATCCTCGCCGGCTCGCTGGCGGTCGCCGGCCACTACTCCAGCGATCGCCTCTTCTACCTCTACGCCCTGCTCCCGCTCGCCGTCGCCTTCGTCGCCGAGCAGCTGCGGGTCGTTGCCGCCCAGACGATCCTCGACCGTCGCGAGCTCCCCGACGCTCAGGCCGTAGGCGCCCTGCCCGAGTCCGAGCAGCACGCCGTCGTCGCCGCGATCCTCGCCCGCGAGATGGGGATCATGGCGCTGTCGGCGCTCGTCGTCGTCTTTCTGGCGCTGCGCGCCGCCGAGACCGCCCATGGGTTCTGATCTCCGCGACCGGCTGGAGGAAGTGCGAAGGGGGGGGGAAAGAGAGAGAGGGGGGAGGGAGGGGGTGCCGGGGGATTGCGCGGAAAGGGGTGCATGCGAGGGGTGTCGAGGGGGTGTAGTAGTTCTATTTTTAAAACTTGTGTACTATGGTATGCGAGCATATACAAAAGATATACACTTTTGGATATCATACGTATATACCGCGATACTATGGTGCTCAAAGTGCAAAAAGTTAATACACATACGACAGGGCTGCAGCGACCGGTCTGTAGCGACGGGTCTATATATTCCCGCTCGCATGAGGCCCGCCACCATCGCATCGCTCATCCTCGCGAGCTTCGTCCTTGCCGCCTGCGGCTCCCAGGGCAACCAGGTGCCCAAGTCCAGCCCCTATTACCGCGGCTCGGTCCTCTTCCGCGACCACTGCTCGGGCTGCCATACGCTCTCCGTCGTCGGCGCCGAGGGCTCGGCGACGTCGATCAAGGACCGCGTCAAGACGAACGGCCCCAACTTCAACATCCGCAAGGAGAACGTCGAACAGGTCCTCTACGCGATCCGCAACGGCGGCTTCTCCGGGGCGATCATGCCCGAGAACATCGTCCTCGGCGACGACGCCCAGGCAGTCGCCGAATTCCTCGCGCACTACTCGGGCTCGCAGTCCCAGCACGTGCCCGCGACGAACATCACGCTCTCGACCAAGTAGCGACCCGCCCACCCTGGCAGAGACCCGCCAACCGCGGCGGCAAGACCGGATGCGCCATCCGACCCCGTCGGTTGATGCGGGCGGGCGTGCGTGAGCCGGACGGGTAGGCTCCCTCGTCACAGTGCTCGACCTCAAGCTGATCCGCGCAGATCCCGACAGTGCCCGCGCGTCGCTGGCGCGTCGTGGCCCTGAGGCGGCGGAGGGCTTGGATCGCGCGCTGGCGCTCGACGTCCGCCGCCGCGAGCTGCTGCCCGAGCTGGAGGGACTGCGCGGCGAGCAGAACGAGGCCAATAGGCGCATCCAGGCAGCGCCCGACGGCGATGTGCGCGAGCGCGAGATCGCGGCGATGCGCGAGGTCGCGGCGCGCGTCAAGGAGCTGGAGCGCGACCTTGGCACGATCGAGGCCGAGCTGCAGACGACACGAGCCCAGCTGCCCAATCTGCCCGATCCGAGCGCGGCGCCCGGGCCCGAGGACGAGCTCGTGCGCACCGCCGGCGAGCCGCCCTCCTTCACGTTCGAGCCCCGCGATCACCTCGAGCTGGCCGGTGGACGCATCGACATGGAGCACGCGGCGCGACTGTCGGGCGCGCGCTTCGCCTATCTGCTCGGCGATCTCGTGTTCCTCGAGCTCGCGCTCGTGCGCTGGACGCTGGAGATCTTGCGCTCGCATGGCTTTCAGCCCGTGATCCCGCCCGTGCTCGTGCGCGAGCAGGCGCTGTACGGGACCGGCTTCCTGCCCGACACCGAGCAGCAGATCTACGCATTGCCCGAGGACGACCTCTACCTCGTCGGCACCTCCGAGGTCGCCCTCGCCTCACTGCACGCCGAGGAGGTCCTCGACGCCGAGCGACTACCGCTGCGCTACGCCGGCTTCTCGCCCTGCTTCCGGCGCGAGGCCGGCGCCGCGGGCAAGGACACACGCGGGATCTTCCGCGTGCACCAGTTCGACAAGGTGGAGATGTTCAGCTTCGTCGCACCCGCCGACTCTCCCGCCGAGCACGAGCGCATCCTCGCGATCGAGGAGCAGATCCTGCAAGCGCTCGAACTCCCATACCGAGTCCTCAACATCTCCGTCGCCGATCTCGGCAACTCCGCCGCCAAGAAGTACGACTGCGAGGCGTGGCTGCCCAGCTACGGCGCCTACCGCGAGCTGACCTCCTGCTCCAACACCACCGACTACCAGGCGCGCCGTCTGAACATCCGCGTGCGCGCCGAGCGCGGCACCGAGCCGCCGCACACGCTCAACGGCACCGCCGTCGCCGTCGGGCGCACGCTCGTCGCGCTGCTCGAGAACGGCCAGCAGGCCGACGGCTCGGTGGCGCTGCCCGAGGTGCTCGTGCCCTACGGCGCGCCCTCACGCCTCGAGCCTGCTGTCTGACACCGCGCCACCGACGGATGGATCGTCGTTCCTGGCACGGACGCAGGGAGCGTGGCGTGCTCGGCACGCTGGCCGATCCCGGACGATCGGTCGGCACCGACGGCGAAGCCGTTGGTGAGGACACAGCCAGGGGCGACGAGGCGCCGTCCGGGTCAGTATTTGCTGCCCAGCAGCTGTATGTGATCGGCCTCGGCCGCGCTCGGGAACGGGCGGATCAGGCCGAAGCGGGCGAGCGTCGCCTGGGGCACGCCCTCGACGCCGGGCGTGTCGGAGGCTTCTCCACGCGTATGGGGATCGTTGGCGAAGCCCCCGACCTCGACCGAGTGCGCGGGCGTGCGGTAGCCGGAGATGCCGATCAGATGCAGGTGCAGCGCGATCCCGAGCGTGTTCAGATGGGCGACGAGCACGGGCTCCTCGCCGACGCTGTAGTCCGTGCCCGGCGCCTGAAAGAAGCCGTATTCGCCCTGTGGTGTGGAGGTGAAGTTGCCGACCGGTCCGGTGTAGGCGCCCGCGATGCCCTGCGC
Source organism: uncultured Solirubrobacterales bacterium (assembly GCA_963744245.1). Taxonomy (GTDB): domain Bacteria; phylum Actinomycetota; class Thermoleophilia; order Solirubrobacterales; family Solirubrobacteraceae; genus Palsa-744. The sequence goes on along the minus strand of CAVUST010000001.1, from coordinate 246,434 downwards.
GGCGAGTTCGCTGACGGCGATCTTGGACAGTTCGTGTTCGAGCGACTGCTTGTGTGATTCGAGCCCGCCGAGCTCGGCGTTCTTGCGATCGCGGGCGCGGACGTACTGGAGCTGACGGTCCACCAGCGCGAGGTGCAGCTGGGCGACCTCGTCGCGCTGCACGAGCACCGCGCTCGTCTCGCGCGCGTGGCTGGCCTCGAGCGCCGTCAGGCGCTTGGTCTGCGCGGTCACGAGCTTCTGCTCCACGGCCACCTGCGTCGTCGCCGTCGCGTTCTCGCGCGAGATCGCCTGCAGATCGTCGACGCGCTCGATCAGGTCGGCGAACCCGTGCGCCTGCAGAATGACCGTGGCGATGTCCGGCGGGGGGACTCGTAGGAGGCGACGACCTGCGCCACCAGCACCTGGCGGTCGCGCGCGAGCTGGACCTGCAGCGAGCCCAGGCGCGTGCGGGCCGCGGCCAGCTGCGAGCGCAGGCTTGACAGCACGCCGCGCTCGACGCTCAAGCTCGATTCAAGTGCGCTCAGCCGCGTCTGCAGGTCGTCGATGCTGCCCTGGAATCCCTCGATCTGATGCGTGTCGGCGCCGACGCCCGAGCGCAGCTCGCCTGCCCGCGCCCGCGATGCGGCGATGCGGCTTTCCAGGCTTCCAGCCGTCGAGCCGATCGCTCCCGGCACGGCGATCAGGGCGGCGGCGGCCAACATGGTCCCCACGAAGGGGAGGTGGCGCTGAGGACGATGGAGCAGGCGCATGGGGACCGGACAAGCTAGCCCGCGTGCAGCTGAAGCACAAGCGACTTGGGGCCCGTGCAGGTCGTCTTGCACGCTCGTCGCAGTTGGACATTAAGCAGATAGCTTCTATTGGTACTCTCAAGCTGACAGGGGTTATAAACAGTGGCGGGGCAGCCGGGAGGGGTTCGGGTCGTTCTCGCGTGGCCACACGAAGGAGCTGCGTTGGAGGAGTCCCAGCGAACAACGATCCTCGAGGCGACGGCCGCGCTCGTCGCCGAGCGGGGCGTCGCTGCGCTGACACTGGGCGACACGATCGCTCGCGCCGGCGTCACGCGGCGGGTCTTCTACGAGTGCTTCGACGACCGCCAGGCATGCCTGCTGGCGACGTTCGATCTCGGCGTGCAACGAGCCGCGGAACGAGTCGCCCCCGCCTACGCCGCCCAGTCGCGCTGGCGTGACGCGATCAGGGCGGGGCTGGCCGAACTGCTGCGCTTCGTCGACGACGAGCCCGCGCTGGGACGGCTGTGCATCGTGCACTCGCTGAGCGGCGGTCCCGCGTTGCTGCGCCGCCGCACCGAGGTGCAGGCGATCCTGTGGGAGGTCGTCGACCGCGGCCGTGCCGAGGGCGCCGAGGGCAGGAACGAACCCCCCCCGGTCGTGGCCGAGGGTGTGGTCGGCGCGGTGCTGACCGTCATCCAGACGCGCCTGCTCGCGCAGGACGCAGATCCGCCCGACGAGCGCCCGGCGATCGAGCGGTTCGGTTCGCTGATGAGCCTGATCGCGCTCCCCTACCTGGGCGCCGGCGCCGCGCGGCGCGAGCTGACCCGCCCCGCCCCTGCGCCCCGCGCCGCGGACGACGGTCTGGCCGGTGCACCCGCCCGCTACGAGGACCTCGGCGTGCGGCTCACCTACCGCACCGGGCGCGTCCTGCAGGCGATCGCCCGCTACCCGGGAGCCAGCAACCGCGAGGTCGCCGAACGCGCCGGCATCGTCGACCAGGGTCAGATCTCCAAGCTCCTGTCCCGCTTAGAGACCGCCGGCGTGATCGCCAACCTGAGCGAGGGCACCTCGCGCGGAGCCCCCAACGCCTGGCGCCTGACCGAGCACGGCGAGCGCGTCGAGCGCGGAGTCGAGGGGCGCTTCGGATCGGTGTCAGCCGACCCTGAACGCGAGCGAGCGGGGCACTCCGGGCGTCGGAGCTAGCGTCAGCCGGTAGCGTCCCGGGGCGAGCTTTCCGTGAGCGTTCAGGCGCGCGCCGTTGCGCCCAGCCGCGGCGTTGAGCGTGAGTGAGACCGGCAACGTCTGCCAGCGGGTGCGGCCGTGCACGGCGACCTGCTTGGCGAGCGTGACATGGACGCGCGTCGCCACGTTGAGCGTGAACGCAAACGCCACCCGCGATGCCCGCGGCCTGCCGTGGCTCAGCGCCGCGGTGGCCGTCTTCGTCAGTGCGGGCGCGGACAGGATCGGGATTGGCGGCCTTGCTGCCGGGCTCGGCGACTGCAGCGGTCCGGCGGACAGCGCGCTCGCGCCCGCGATCGTGTTGGGCGGACTGCCGGCTGCGACTGCTTCCCGTTCACGTTCGGCGGCCTTTGCTCGTCTGGCCCGTTCTTCGGCCTCGGCGACTTCTTTCGCGGTGCTGGCCTCTTCCGCGAGCAGCCGTTGTTCTTCTTCGGCCTTGCGTGCTTCCGCGGCCCGCCGTTCTTCTTCGGCTTTGCGTTCGGCCTGGCGTTCTTCTTCGGCTTTGAGTTCTTCCGCGGCTAGCTTTGCTTCTTCGGCCTGTTTTTCTTCGGCGGTCCTCTGTTCTTCCAGTTGCTTGATGCGGGCAGCTTCGCCGGCGGACTCGAACGCCGCGATGCCGTGCGGAGTGCCCACCCCGGTGGGGCCGTCGTAGCCACTGCCCGCGACACAGATGGCCTTGACCGAGCACGAGGCGCTCTCTTCTGCGAGCGAGCATTCGGATTCTCCGGTTTCCAGCTTGAAGCCCTTCGTGCACGCGCCGTTGGACCCCGACACCACATCGTGCAGCTCCCCCGGTGCTGCCGCCAGGTTTTCATACAGTGTCTGTGCGGGATAAGCCACCGTTTCGCCTTCCGCGTTCTTGCCGGCGCCACCCGCCAACGCGAACACCGAGGCGATCAGCGGCGAGGATGCGCTGGTGCCGCCGACCGACGTCCAGCCGGGGGCTTCCGCGGTCGGGCCTTCCGGGGTCGAGTCGTAGACCGCGACGCCCGTGTAGGGGTCCGCGTCGGCGGAGACGTCGGCGACGGCGCGATTCGTGCCGCATCCGACCGAGGACCAGTCGGAGGTGCTCTGCTGCCAGGCCGGAGCGGCGAATTCCACGCTGCAGCCGCCTCCGCCCGCGCCGTCACCGTTCCATGCCGTCTCCGCCTTCCACGCCCCGCCGGCGGTCAGGCTGAGGCGCGTGCCTCCGACCGCGACCACGTGGGGCGAGGAGGCGGGGTAGTCGGCGTAGCCTCGTTCCGAGCTTTCCTTGGCGTCCCAGTCCAGGTAGCCGTCATCGCCGGCGGCCGCGGTGATGACGATGCCGGGGTGGTTGAAAGGGCTCGCGTCGTCTTCGGCCGGCGTCTCGCCCAGCTCGGGACCGCCCCAGGAGTTCGAGATCTCGGTGGCTCCCAGTTTGGCGGCTGCGCTCTCGGCCGCTTCGAGGTTTGAGAACGAGGCCGAGTCGGCCTCGACGAGCATGATCCGGCAGCTCTGGCAGACCGCCCGGGCATCCTCGACGTCGAGCGACGTCTCGAGCGCCCATTCGCCGGCTTCCCGCTTTTCCCGGTTGGTTTTGGCGATTGGCGGTTTACCCGTTTCGCCCTTCTGGTTGACCTGCTCGAAGCAGGTGTTCGCCGCTGTGCATTCGGGCAGCCCAAATTCCTGGTCGTACACGCCGAGGTCGTGTTCGGCGGTCGCATCGGCGAAGGCGTCGACGATCGCGATCGTCTGTGCCGAGATCGCCGCGGTCGGGAGCCGGTAGGCGTTGTGCAGGTCCTGGGGCCGGAGCCCGTAGGCGCCTTCCGCGGGCGTGGGCGAGTGCAGCGGGGCAGCGCGGGTCATCCCCAGAGGACGAGTGTGCGCGCGAGCTTGGGCCGTTCTCGGCACGAGCTTCAGCGCCAGGCAGCCCGCATCGCCCGGGGCGGGCGCGGCGCATACGGTTCGTACTGTGTAGTCGGACGCCGGCAGCGGTGAGACGGTCACGGCTGCAGCCGACGAGCAGAGCTGCACGATCAGCGTGAGAAAGCTCAGTGCGGTTGCGGCTAGGACGCGTGTCTTCATCGTGTCTGCACGTCTCCCTCCGAGACATCGACGGTGCGATGACCGGCTTGAGAAAGCGTAGACGACGCAGACGGATGTTCTGCCGGTCAGGACTCGATTACGACTCGATCACACGGCGCTCACAACTCGTCACCGGACCTTCACAGGCAGGTCACGTCTGCGTTACCTGGGGCGATCCCGCGCGGCGCAGGATTGCGTCAAGGCGGGTCGCCGGCCCATGCCGACGGCTCGTGTTCATCGCACACAGGAGGACTCCGTTGCGCAATCGAATTCTCGCGCTCGCCGGTCTGCTCGCGAGCACGGCGGTGCTCGGCCTCGCGCAGGCCAGCGCCATGCCGTCGCCCCCGACGCCGACCACGACCCCGATCAAGCACGTGGTGGTCGTCTTTCAGGAGAACGTCTCCTTCGACCATTACTTCGGCACGTATCCAAACGCCGTCAATCCGCCCGGCGAGCCCGCGTTCTACGCCTCGCCGCACACGCCCAGCGTGAACGGGCTGACCGAAAACCTGCTCACCGAAAACCCGAACTCCTTCAACCCCTTCCGCATCGATCGTTCGGAACCGATCATCTGCGATCAGGATCACGACTACACGGCCGAGCAGGAGGCGTTCGACGGCGGTCTGATGGACAGCTTCCCGCAGTTCACCGGCGACTGCGCGAACAAGGCGCTGCCGATGAGCTACTACGACGGCAACACGGTGACGGCGCTGTGGAACTACGCGCAGAACTTCGCGATGAGCGACGATTCGTTCGGCACGACGTTCGGCCCGTCCACGCCGGGGGCGCTGAACCTGGTCTCAGGCCAGACGCACGGCACGATCCCGGCGTCGCTGGGAGAAGTGACCGAAAACGGCTCGGACATCGGCGACGCCGATCCGACGTACGACGACTGCTCGGCGGGCAAAACGATCGCGATGCAGTCGACGAACAAGAACATCGGCGATCTGCTCAACGCCAAGGGCGTCACCTGGGGCTGGTTCCAGGGTGGGTTCGCGCCGACGGCGACCAAAGAAGGCAAAGCGGTGTGCGGATCCAGCCACAAGAACGTCGCCGGCGAAACGGTCGCGGACTACAGCGCCCATCACGAGCCCTTCCAGTACTACGCCTCGACAGCCAACCCGCATCACCTGCCGCCGAGCTCGCCGAGCATGATCGGCCGCACCGACCAGGCCAACCATCAGTACGACCTGTCCTCGTTCTACACGGCGCTGCACATGAACGAGCTGCCGTCGGTGTCGTTCCTGAAGGCGGCCAAGTACCAGGATGGGCACGCCGGCTACTCCGACCCGCTGGACGAGCAGGCGTTCCTGGTGCATGTGATCAACGAACTGCAGAGCTCGCCCGACTGGTCGAGCACGGCGGTCGTGATCTCCTATGACGACTCCGACGGGTTCTACGATCACGTGCTGGGGCCGATCGTCAACTCCTCGGCCTCACCGGCCGATCAGCTGAACGGCCCGGGCAAGTGCGGCAAAGGCACGCCCGCGGGCGGGTACGAGGATCGCTGCGGCTACGGTCCGCGGCTGCCGCTCATGGTGATCTCGCCGTGGGCGCGGCGCAACTACGTCGCCAACACGGTCAGCGACCAGAGCTCGATCCTGCGATTCATCGAGGACAACTGGGGCACCGGGCGCATCGGCGACGGCTCGTTCGACGCCAAAGCCGGTCCGCTGAACGACATGTTCCACTTCGACCACGTCCGTACCGACAGCGCCAAGCTGTTGCTGAATGAAACGACCGGTGAGATCGTCTCTGGCGGAGATCACGGCGGTCACGGGGAGGGGCACGGCTCGGACGGTCACTGGTGGTAGCAGCGACCGTCGCCACACGCAGCGCGTCGCGATCGGAGCCCGCGGCGCGCCGCGCACGATGAAGCCCGGCTGAGCGGGGCGTCATCACGCAGGGCGCAACGAATGGGGCGGGACGCAAGTCCCGCCCCATTCACATCCGGTCCGGGTACGGGGCGCCGTCCATCATCGGGGTTCGCCAACCCCTACGCTGAAGCGCGAGATGCGAACCCCGTTCGGATCACTGCTGGCCACCGAGCCCCCGCCCAAGCGGGTGGGCGTGCTCGTCGCGATCGCGGCCGTGGCGGTGTGCACGCTGCTGATCTATCCGCTCAAGCAGATCGCGCCCGTCGTGTCGCTGGGCGTCGTGTATCTGCTGGCGGTGCTCGTCGTGTCGGCCGTGTGGGGGGCGTGGCTGGGCGTGCTCACGGCGGTGCTGAGCGCGGGTGCGTTCAACTTCTTTCACCTCCCGCCCGTCGGCCAGTTCCAGATCCGGGACTCCAACAACTGGGTCGCGCTGATCGCGTTCGTCGTGGCGGCTGCGCTGGCGAGCTCCGTTGCGGAGGTCACGCGTGCGCGGACGCGCGAGGCCGAGGAGCGCCGACGCGAGGCCGATCTCGCCGCGGAGATGGCGCGCCTGCTGCTGCGGGGCAACAACCTCGCGCAGGCGCTGCCGACGGCCGCGGCGCGGCTCGCGCAGGTGCTGGGGCTGCACTCGGCGGCGATCGAGATGGAGGCTGTGGAGGGCGACGAGCGCCGGGTGGCGTTCCCGCTGCGCGAAGGCACCCGCCGGCTGGGGACGCTGCTGGTCGGGGCGGACACGCCCGAGGCGAGCCTGCGCCGGCTGCAGGAGCGCGTGGTGCCGGCGCTGGAGGCGCTGCTGAGCGCGGCGTCCGAGCGCGATGCGCTGCTCGGCGAGGTGGTCGAGACGGCGTCGCTGCGCCGCGCCGACGTCGTCAAGACCGCGGTGTTGCGGGCGGTCTCCCACGATCTGCGCTCGCCGCTGACGGCGATCGCCGCGGCCGGCGAGGCGGTCGCCCTGCCGGGGCTGTCCGAGCACGAGCGCGAGGAGCTGGCGTCGGTGATCGAGCAGGAGACGCGCCGGCTCTCGCGCCTGGTGGAGAACCTGCTCGACCAGTCGCGCCTGGAGGCCGGCGTGGCCGAGCCGCACCGCGAGTGGACGTCGGTCGAGGAGGTCCTCGGCGCCGCCCTGGAGGAGCTGAGCGCGAAGGCAGAGGAGTTCGCGCTGTCGATCGACCGCGAGCTCCCGCTGGTGCGCGCCGACTCGGCGCAGCTGGAGCGCGCGTTCGTGAACGTGCTCGAGAACGCCCGCCGGCACTCGGGCGGGCATTCGGTGTCGGTGCGCGCCCGCGCGGTGCGCACGCACGCGGGGGAGAACGATCGCGTGATCGTGCGCATTGTCGATCGCGGCCCCGGAATCCCTCCGCTGCAGCTGGAGCGCGTGTTCGAGCCGTTCTACCGCGCCGGCACGGCCAGCGGCGGGCATCGCGGCTCGGGCCTGGGGCTGGCGATCGCGCGCGGGTTCGTGCAGGCCAACGGGGGCAAGCTGTACGTCGAGTCGCTGCCCGGCCAGGGCGCCACGTTCGTGTTCGAGCTGCCGCTGGACCCGGTCGTGCCCGTCGAGGACGCGCCGACGCCGGTGGGCATTGGCATTGCGACCGATGCCGACCTCGGCGCGAGGGGCGGGCGCGAGGGTGATGGTTGAGACCCGTGACCGTCATCGCTAGAGGGCGCGATGGCCATGCTGACGCGCCGCGGGTGCTGGTCGTCGACGACGAGCTGCAGATCCTGCGCGCGCTGCGCGTCGTGCTGCGCGACGCGGGATTCGAGGTGGTCGCCGCACAGTCGGCGTCGGAGGCGCTGGATCGCGCCGCGGTGCGCCCGCCGCAGGCCGCGATCGTCGATCTGGTGCTGCCCGACGGCGACGGGATCGTCCTCACGCGCAGGCTGCGCGAGTGGAGCGAGATGCCGATTCTCGTGCTGTCGGCGGTGGGCGAGGAGGAGCAGAAGGTCCGCGCGCTGGAGGCGGGCGCCGACGACTACGTGACCAAGCCGTTCGGCGCGCGCGAGCTGGTGGCGCGGCTGCAGGCGGCGCTGCGGCGCGCGTCGCCGAGCGAGGAGCCGCGCATCGAGGCGGATGGACTGGAGGTGGACCTCGCCGCGCGCACGGTGCGTCGCGACGGCGAGCCCGTGCACCTGACGCCAATCGAGTTCGACCTGCTGCGCGTGCTCACGCGCAATCGCGGCCGCCTGATGACCCACCGATCGCTGCTGGTCGAGGTCTGGGGTCCAGGCTACGCCGACGACGTCCAAGCCCTGCGCACCCACATCGCCCGACTCCGCGCCAAGATCGAGCCCGACGGTCCGGTGCCGCGCTACATCGTCACCGATCCCGGCGTCGGTTACAGGTTCGCCGGGTAGTCACGGCTCGGGCTCGATCCGCCCGGATTGCAGCTTGTCCTTGTGGCCGGTCGCCGACCGGCCGTCCACGTGGGCAAACCTCTACTCGACAGACTCATATGCCGGCAAGCCACAAGCCGCTTGTCGCCATGCGAAGCGGTTGCGTAGCTGATTCCCCGCCCGCCCTTTCATCCTGTTTATCGGCGTAGGGTACCGGTTCGCCGGGTAGTCACGTTGCGGGCTTGGCTGGGTAAGCCATAGCCGATCGTTTCATCTGATTGCTGTCGGCGCCGCTTATCGCACTCGGCGGCATATCGCGAGCGACTTTTGCGGCAGTCCCGTCGGCCGTGGGTCGTAATGAAATCGTTATGCCGGCCCGGAGGATTGTCATGCGGCCGTGATGGTCGCCGGTCAATAGTGCAGACATGGACGTTGTGGCCGTACTGCTCGGGATCGGGATGTTCCTGATCCTGCTCGCGCTGATCGAGGGAATCGACAGGGTATGACGCTGTCGTTGCCCATCGGCGCGCTGATCGCTCACATGAGCGGCGCCGACGTGTTCGGGTTGGTCGTGACCGTGTTGATCATCGGTTACCTGTTTTATGCGCTCATCCGCGGGGAGAAGCTCTAGTGACCGTCGCCGGCTGGCTGACGATCGTGCTGTTCGCGGTCATCTTGACCGCGCTCGCCTTTCCGCTCGGGAGCTACATGGCGAGGGTGTACACCGGCGGGCGGGTGTTCCTGTCGCCCGTCTTCGCCGGGCCAGAGCGGTTTCTGTATGGCCTGCTGCGTGTCGATCACGAGCGCGAGCAGGACTGGAAGCAGTATGCGAAAAGCCTGATCGTGTTCTCGCTCGCGGGCTGGCTGCTGCTGTATCTGATCCTGCGTACTCAGAACGCCCCGTGGGTTCCCCATGCGCTCAACCCGCTGGGATACAAATCGGGCTCGTGGAACGTGACGTTCAACACCGCGTCGTCGTTCATGACGAACACGAACTGGCAGTACTACAGCGGCGAGACGACGCTGAGCTACTTCAGCCAGATGCTCGGGCTGACCGTGCAGAACTGGCTGTCGGCGGGCATCGGCATCGTCGTGGCGGTCGCGCTTGTGCGCGGGATCGTCGGGCGCACAGGCAAGGGCATCGGCAACTTCTGGCAGGACCTGGTGCGCACGATCCTGTACGTGCTCGCGCCGCTGGCGGTGATCGCCGCGATTGTGCTCGCCTCGCAGGGCGTGATCGCGAACTTCGCCAACTACCTGACCGTTCACACGATCACAGGCCTGAACCAGACGATCGCGATGGGACCTGTCGCCTCACAGGAGGCGATCAAGCTGCTCGGCACCAACGGCGGCGGGTTCTTCAACACCAACTCCGCGCACCCGTTCGAGAACCCGACGGCGTTCACCAACTTCTTCGAGATGCTGATCGTGCTGCTGATTCCCGCCGCGCTGGTGTTCATGTACGGGCGGATGACCGGCAACCGCCGTCAGGGGTATGCGATCTACGGAGCGATGATGCTGATGTTCCTCGGCGCCGTCTGCGTCGCCTACGTCGCCGAGGCGCACGGCTCGCCCGCGCAGCACGCGGCCGGCCTGCACACAGGGGTGATCCACGGCTCCACCGGCGGCAACATGGAAGGCAAGGAGCAGCGCTTCGGGATCGCCGGCTCGGCGCTGTTCGACGTCGTCACGACCGTCACCTCGTGCGGTGCGGTGAACAGCGCGCTGGAGTCGTTCACCGGCATCGGCGGCGCCGTGCCGTTCGCCAACCTGTCCGCCAGCGAGGTGATCTTCGGCGGCGTCGGCACCGGTCTGTACTCGATCCTGCTGTACGTGCTGCTGGCGGTCTTCATCGGTGGGCTGATGGTTGGGCGCACGCCGGAGTGGCTGGGCAAGAAGCTCGAGGCGCGCGAGATCAAGCTCGCCGGCCTCGGCATCCTGATCACGCCGCTGGCGGCGCTGTTCTGCACGGCGCTGGCCACCGCGAGCAGCGCCGGGCGCAAGTCGATCTCTGAAGTGGCGCTCTCCAAGGCCGGTGGGAGCACGCCGCAGGGCTTCTCCGAGACCTTCTACGCATACCTGTCGCAGGCGAACAACAACGGCTCGGCATTCGCGGGCTACACCGGCTACATCCAGCCAAACGCCGGCAACGCGGGCGCCCACGGCATCACGTTCGCCGATCTGCTCGGCGGCTTCGACATGCTGTTCGCGCGCTACGCGCCGATCCTGTTCGCGCTCGCCGTCGCCGGCGCGCTCGCGGGCAAGCGCGTCACGCCCGCGGGCCTCGGCACGATGCGCACCGACAACCCCACGTTCGTGGTGCTGCTGATCGGCGTGATCGTCCTCGTCGGCGCGCTCACCTTCTTCCCCGCCCTGCTGCTCGGCCCGATCGTGCAGGGCCTGACCGGACACCTGTATTGAGATCATGAAACGCGACGTCGTCACCTCGGTAATCGCCATGATCGTGTTCACGATCCTGCTCGGGCTCGTTTATCCGCTCCTCATCACCGGCGTCAGCCAGGTCGCGTTCCCGGGCAACGCCAACGGGCAGCAGATTCACCTGAACGGCAAGCTCGTCGGCTCGAGGATCGTCGGCCAGAGCTTCGGCACGCCGGTGCTCGAAAAGAACGGCAAGCCCAAGGAAGTCAAAGGCGCCGTGGTGACCGAAGCGGACCCGCGCTACTTCCAGTCGCGCCCGTCGGCCACCGAAGGCGGGGCCGACAACGCCGCCGCGAGCACGTTCTCCAACAAAGGGCCCAACAGCGTGAAGACCAGGGAATCGTTCGAAGAAAACATCAAGTCCTACCTCGAATTGAACAAGCCCTACGACCCTGGGCTGACGGTGGGGAAGATCCCCGTCGACGCGGTCAATGCCTCGGCCTCGGGTCTCGATCCCGAAATCTCACAGGCCAACGCCTGGATCCAGGCCCACCGCATCGCGGCCGTGCGTCGGCTGACGCTCGCGACGGTCAACGGACTGATTGCCAAGTACACGTCGGGACGCGGGCTCGGGTTCTCCGGCGAGCGGGGCGTGAACGTGCTCCAGCTCAACCTCGCGCTGGATCGACTCGCCGGAGGAACAGGCTGATGTCCACCATCCCCGCCACCCACGAACGTCAGGCGATCTCGCTGTTCCAGCGCGACATCGTCAGGCGAGCTCTGATCGACAGCCTCAAGAAGCTCGACCCGCGCGTGCAGATCCACAACCCGGTGATGTTCGTCGTGGAGATCGGCTCGGTCATCACGACCGCGACGTGGCTGATTCAGGTGTTCGGCGGCAAGCCGCTCGGCGGCGGGCACGAGCCGGCCTGGTACACGTTCACGATCGCGATCTGGCTGTGGCTGACGGTCGTGTTCGCGAACATGGCCGAGGCGTTCGCCGAGGGTCGCGGCCGCGCCCAGGCCGACACGCTGCGCTCGATGCGCAAGGAGACGGTCGCCACGCTGCGCGACGGCTCCGTCAGGCCCGCGGCCGAGCTCACGCGCGGCGACGTCGTGGTCGTGCCCGCGGGCGAGCTGATCCCCGGCGACGGCACCGTGATCGAGGGCATCGCCACGGTGGACGAGTCGGCGATCACCGGCGAGTCCGCGCCCGTCATCCGCGAGTCCGGCGGGGATCGCAGCGCGGTCACTGGCGGCACGCGCGTGACCTCCGATGAGATCGTCGTGGAAATCACCCAGGAGCCGGGACAGTCGTTCCTCGATCGCATGATCGCGCTCGTCGAGGGGGCGGAGCGGCGCAAGACGCCGAACGAGATCGCCCTGAACATCCTGCTCGCCGCGCTGACGCTGATCTTCATGATCGTGGTCGCGACGCTGCGCCCGTTCGGGCTGTTCGCCGGCACGGCGATCTCCGAGACGACGCTGATCGCGCTGCTCGTGGCATTGATCCCCACGACGATCGGGGCGCTGCTGTCCGCGATCGGGATCGCCGGCATGGATCGCCTCGTGCGCCGCAACGTGCTCGCGCTCTCAGGGCGCGCGGTGGAGGCCTCGGGCGACGTGGACGTGCTGCTGCTCGACAAGACCGGCACGATCACGATCGGCAACCGACTCGCGTCGGAGTTCGTGCCGATGCCGGGCGTGGCCGAGTCCGAGCTGGCGGAGGTCGCGCAGCTGTCCTCGCTCGCCGACGAGACGCCCGAGGGGCGCTCGATCGTGGTGCTCGCCAAGCAGTACGGCATCCGCGAGCACGACATGTCCACGCTGAACGCCGAGTTCGTGCCGTTCACCGCGCAGACGCGCATGAGCGGCGTGGACGTCGACGGGCGGCGGCTGCGCAAGGGCGCCGGCGACGCGATCGTCCAGCTCGTCACAAGCGAAGGCGGCTCCCCGCCACCGGAGCTGCAGTCTCAGCTCGATCGCATCGGCAACGAGGGCGGCACGCCGCTCGCGGTCGCGCGCGACAACCAGGTGCTCGGCGTCGTCTACCTCAAGGACACGATCAAGGAGGGCATGGCCGTCCGCTTCGAGCAACTGCGCGCGATGGGCATCAAAACCGTGATGGTGACCGGCGACAATCGCCTGACCGCGGCGAAGATCGCCGAGGAGTCCGGCGTGGACGACTTCCTCGCCGAAGCCACGCCCGAGCGCAAGCTTGCGCTGATTCGCGAGCAGCAGCAGGACGGGCGGCTCGTGGCGATGACCGGCGACGGCACCAACGACGCCCCCGCGCTGGCCCAGGCCGACGTCGGCGTGGCGATGAACACGGGCACCCAGGCCGCGCGCGAGGCCGGCAACATGGTCGATCTGGACTCCAATCCGACGAAGCTGATCGAGATCGTCGAGGTGGGCAAGCAGCTGTTGATCACGCGCGGCGCGCTGACGACGTTCTCGATCGCCAACGACGTCGCCAAGTACTTCGCGATCCTGCCTGCGGTGTTCATCGCGACGTACGCGACCTCCCCGGGCGGCAAGGGCCCGCTGCACGTGCTCAACATCATGAACCTGGGCAACCCGCAGTCGGCGATCGTCTCGGCGATCATCTTCAACGCGATCGTGATTCCCCTGCTGATCCCGCTGTCGCTGCGCGGCGTGCGCTACCGCCCGATCGGCGCCAGCGCGCTGCTGCGTCGCAACCTGTGGATCTACGGCCTCGGCGGCATCATCGCGCCGTTCATCGGCATCAAGCTGATCGACCTGATCGTCTACAACCTGCTGGGGGGCTAGACGGCCGATAGGCGGCGCTGGATCGGCGTCCTCCCTCGCTCGTGTACCGATCCCAGATCGACGGGACCTCCGATCGGCCAGCACACTTCGCTCAGTGCGCCCTTGCTCAGCTTACCTCTCGGCCGTCTAGAGGTACGTTGGGCGACAATGCCCGCATGGCCTCCGATCGCGGTCACCTCAAGGTCTTCATCGGCATGGCCCCGGGCGTGGGCAAGACGTATCGCATGCTGCAGGAGGGCGCGGCCGAAGCCGACGGCGGGCGCGACGTGGCGATCGGCTACCTGGAGTCCCACGGCCGCGCGGAGACGCTCGCGCAGGCCGAGGGACTGGAGATCGTCCCGCGCCGGCCGGTCGTCTATCGCGGGACGCCGCTGCAGGAGATGGACCTGCCGGCGGTGCTGGCGCGCAAGCCCGAGCTGTGCCTGATCGACGAGCTCGCGCACACCAACGCACCCGGGGTCGAGCACGAGAAGCGCTATGAGGACGTGCGCGACGTCCTCAAGGCGGGGATCGACGTGTACTCGACCGTCAACGTCCAGCACCTGGAGAGCCTCAACGACCAGATCACGCAGCTCACGGGCTCGCGCACACGCGAGACGATCCCCGACGAGGTCCTGTCGATGGCCGACGAGGTCGTCCTCATCGATCTCACCCCGGAGGCGCTGATCGGGAGGCTCAAAGCGGGCAAGGTCTATCCGACCGAGCGGGTGCCGGCGGCGCTGAACAACTTCTTCAAGATCGAGAACCTAGCCGCCCTGCGCGAGACGGCGCTGCGCCAGGTGGCCGAGGACGTCGAGGTCAAGCGCCTCGTCCGTGAGCCCGCCCCGGCGGTGCGTCGCGACGAGGATGGGCTGCCGGCGCCGGCGCGGGAGGAGCCGCAGGCGATCGCCGAGCGGCTGCTCGCGCTCGCGACGCTCGCGCCGCACTCCGAGCGCGTCGTGCGGCGCGCGTGGCGCTCGGCTCAGCGCTTGGACGCCGAGCTCGACGTGCTGGTCGTGCGCCCCCCCGGGCGCGAGCCGAGCGCCCCGGATCGCGAGCGCCTGGAGGCGCTGCGACGGCTCGTGTCGATGCTGGGCGCACGTCTGCGTGTGGAGGAGGGCGAGGACGTGGCGGCCGTTGCGATCTCGGTCGCGCGTGGGCTCGGCAGCACGTACGTGCTGATGGGCGCCCCCACGCCCCGCCGCGGGTTGCGCCGCCTGAGCTGGCCGATCTCCGATCGGTCGCTGTTGACGCGCCTGCTGCGAGGGTTGCCGGGCGTGGACGTTCGCATCGTCGCCGATCCCACCCTGCGCGGGCTCGCCGCCGAGTCCGAGAGCCAGACGTCGTCGCGGGAGGCCGAGGAACGGGAGCGACAGGCAGGGCAGCCGACCGTCGAGCGCGTGCCGGAGTAGGGGTCGAGAGGGCGAGGCCCAGGCCGAGCCTGACGGCTCTCGCGAGCCGGCCTGAGCCGCGCGCGTTGGTAAAGGTCGCGTTGACGAGGCAGGTCCCGGCGTAAGAGCGGCGTAAAGCTATTAGGATCGCCCACCCGCGTGCCGCAACCCCGCGCCCCGACTGCTGTTTCAGGAGCGATATGCAACGAGGACCACGTTTCCGACCAAGACTCGCCCGCCTGCTCGCCGTGCTCGTCGTTCCGCTCGTGCTGGCGGCCGGCCTGTTGATCGCGCCCGGCGCGGTCGGTCAGGCGCAGGTCCCCCGTGCGCACGTGGCCTCTTCGTATCTGACGGGCATCGGCGACGAGTCCGACGAGATGTTCGGCAACCCGCTGTGGGCGCAGCTGCACACGAAAATCGTCCGCTACATCGCCCCCTATGACGCGGTCAAGCACTCGTACTCGCTCGACAAGGCCACGCTGTTCATCCGCGAAGCCGAAGCCCACCACCAGCAGGTCCTCGTGGCGTTCTACCACTCCGAGTACACGCCGCTGAACATGCCGAGCGTCGCCACCTACCAGCGCGACGTGCAGAAATTCGTCAAGCGCTTTCCCCACGTCCGCCAGTACCAGGCCTGGGACGAGGCCAACCGCGGCTACATCCGCGGCGTGCTCGCCAGCCCCTCGGCGGTCGCGGACGCGATGTACTACCAGGCGCTGATCCGCGTGTGCCACGGCTGCACGGTGATCGGGCTGGACGTGCTCGACGCGCAGGACATCGGCCCGACGCTCGAATACATCTCCGAATTCAGGCACGAGATCGGCCGCCTGCGCACGATCATGCCGAAGATCTGGGGCCTGCACAACTACTCCGACATCAACCGCCTGGAATCCTGGCGCACACACGAACTCGTCCGCGCCCTCGGCGGCCAGGTGTGGCTGACCGAGACCGGCGGGATCGTGCAGTTCGCCGGCTCCTTCCCCAACCGCAACGGCTCGGGTCTGACGCGGGCCTCGCGCGTGCTCAAGTACATGTTCGCCGTCGCCGGCTCGCAGTCGCAGATCAAGCGGCTGTACATCTATGACTGGACGGGCGGCTACTCCTCCACGCGGTTCGACGCCGGGCTGATGAACGCCCACGACCAGCCCCGCCCCGGGTATGTGGTCGTGTGCAAGCAGCTGCACGGGGCGCGCTGCAACGTCAAAACCGTCAAGAACTGATCGACTGAGCGTGGACTGATCGTCCCTGCGAAGCGGGGGCTTCGGCCGCAGGCCGGCGCCGGGGCGGATCGGGCTCGTTACGCAGCAGTCGCATCGCGCACATGGCCAGCAGCCCGGCGAGCGCCGCGGTCGGGGCGAGTGTCCTCAGCGGGTAGCGGCTGCCGTTGTGCAGGGTCAGGTTCAGCGCCGTGTCATCGCCGGCTTTGACGATGCTCTCAAGCCCCGCGTGATCGATCCCGAGCACCGTCGGGCCGAGCGCCGCGAACAGGCACCAGCCGATCAGCGCGAGCAGGCCGTAGCCGAGCGTCGCGTTCGACAGGCGCAGGCGCGGCGTTGCCCACGCGGCCAGCACCACCCCGCCGCCTGCGGCCAGCAGGAACGGCCAGATGCCGCCCCAGCCGCGGCCCAGGCCGTACGCCGAGGCGATCGTCGGCTGAAAGAACCCCTCGTCCAGATAGCGCATCCACACGACCGTCTCGTTCTCATAGCCCACCAGCGGGTGCGTGATCGTCGCGATCACGGTCGTCGCGATCGACACCGCCGCCAGCGCGACCGTCGGCCCCGGCCAGCGCTTCAGCGCGATCGCCACCGGGAACGCCAGGAACGGCAGCATCGTCGTCAGGAACCGCGGACCCATGAAGCCGCCCCCGAACGGCAGGTAGTAGCCCGAGTTGTAGCCGACATAGCAGAGGCAGATGCCTGCGATCGTCAGCGCCTCCGCGCGCTTGCCGCGTTTGTACAGCAGCACCGTGCCCAGCGCCCCCAGGATCAGCACCGGGGAGATCGTCAGCAGCCCGCGAGAGTCCAGCAGCAGCGTCGCCAGCACCTTCAGGCTCGGCAGGGAGATCCCGAAGAACCCTTTCTGCTGGCGCGGGATGCTCGAGTAGGCCAGGTGCGTCCAGGAGTGAAACGCGTAGTGGTTGTACAGCAGCAGCGGCACGATCCCCACGACGCCGCCGGCGATGTAGGCGCCTGCGCGGCGCGCGATCAGGGGTGCGCTCAGCGCGTCGCTGCGGGACAGCAAGAACAGTCCGAGCACGACCGCCACGAAGAACAGCGGGTACTCCGAGGCGACCGCATAGCCCATCGCCAGACCCGCGAGTGCGAGCAGCATCGCGCTCGGCGGCCCATCGCGCTCTTTCAGCATCAGCGCGAACGCGCCGAACCCGAGGAAGGCCGTGAACACGTGGCTGAACAGCAGCGTCGACAGCGGCAGCACCATCGTGCCCAGCCCCAGCGCGACCGCCGCCGCGGCGCCATGGCCCGGCTCGTGTCTGTCGGCCACGCGCCACACCAGCAGCAGCAGCAACAGCCCCGGCAGCACGTTCGCCCACAGGCCGATCAGATAGATCATCTCGTCGCCCGGATGGTTCGGCGGCGCCACGTGCGCGTCCGTCCACGATTCCGCGCCCACGATGTTCAATGCGTCGTAGAACGGCAGCGCCATCAGCGCCAGTCCCGGGGCGCGGGCGGAGTAGTAGTGGCCCTTGTAATAGGCCTTGTCGCCCGTGTTCACCTGATACTTGTCGATCGTCGTGCCGCCGTTGTTCAGGGAGCGAATCAGGTCATAGTGCGATGTCTGATTCCATGAGAACGACTGGATCAGCGTCGCGTAGGACAACCCCACCAGCAGGATCGCGGCCAGCGCCAGGCGTTTGCGGGTGATCATCCGCGCGCCGCCACGCCCGGGCGATGCGGGTGTGCCGAGATCGGCGTTCTTTGGCGGGATGGCGGGATCGGCCGTCCCGTTCCCGTCAGTCGGTGCCATGCAACGCCTTTGGCCCTGGGCCGATTTCATAGATCACGAGCGAGCCCACCCGGCGGCGCTTGACGCCCAGGCCCGTCACCGGTTTGGCCGCCGCCGTCTGCACGTCCGGCGGCTCCGCGAGCGCGTAGCCGACGATGCCCGGGAGCTTGGGCATCGTCAGGTGCAGCACGACCGTCTTGATGCCGTAGTAGCGCAGCTTCTCGATGCTGGCCCTGTCCGGGAACCCGCTCATCCCGCCGCGCAGGTCGTCCACCTGGGGGACGTCGAACGTGCTGTTGCCGATCGGGATCTTGTAGAAGCCGTCGGTCGAGTAGTACTGCCACACGCGATCCGCCGCGCCGTCGGTCGGCAGGTCAAGGAGTGGCCCGGGCAGGCCGATCTCCGCGGGCTTGGGCTGGGGCACGACCGGGTGGGCGAGGTGTCCCGCGCCTTCGCCGAGCAGCCCGATCAGCAGCACGACGCCGAGGATCGCACCCACGCCGCGCACCACCGATCGGAGATCCCAGGAATCTCCGATCGGCCAGCGTTTGCCCCAGGCGCCCGCACGCGCCAGCAGCCATTGGACGCCCGCGCCGGCGAGCAGCGCGTAGAACAGCGTCGCCAGCGTGAACACCCTGCCGGGCACCCGCACGCCGTCCCAGCCCGGGGCGTAGTCGAACAGCAGGCGATACGGGTACCCCGCGCCCGTCAGCCCGAGGCCCATCGCGAGCACAGAGCACACCACGATCCCGCTCGCCAGGCCCAGTCGCATGCGGCGCGTGTACACCGACCCGCCCACTCCCACCAGGCCGATCAGAGCGAGCACGAGGATCAGCCCGCCGGGCCAGAACACGTCCTCGTTCTTGGAGTGCACGTGTTCGCGCGCAGGGGCCGTCACGCTGCCCCACACGCGGTTCTCCGAGGAGGCCGACACGAGCGCCGCGGGCCCCGAGGAGTACGTTTTGACTTCCTTCAGCGTCCGCTTCGCCGTCGGGTACTCGTTGGCGACCTTCAGGTACGGGCGCGCCTGGTACACGGCGACCACGCCGAGCACGGCGATGCCGACGCACGTCACCGCCAGCAGGCGGCGCGGGATCAGCGGTCCGCGCGCGTCGCGCGACGATCCGTTCGGGGCGGCGGCCGTGGTGGTGGAACCCTTCTCGTGCTCGCCCTCGCGCCAGGTACCGCGGGGGCGCAGCCGGCCGATCCACCAGAACACGAGCACGAGCAGCGCCAGCACCGCCAGCAGGTAGCAGTACTGCAGCCCCAGCGTGAACCCGAGGCTGACCTGCCAGGCCGACACCAGCCAGCCGGCGAGCACGAGCCCGCGCGAGGATCGCCGATAGCCGCGCACCAGCAGGAACAGCGCCAGCGGGATGCCGCCGCTGGAGATCACGTGCAGGTGCCCCGCCTCGGTCACGCGATAGGGCGCGTAGGCGAACGCGATGCCCACGGCGCCGGCGGCGAGCTTGCTCAGGCCGAGCTCGCGCCCCAGCAGACACGCGCCGACGAAGCACAGCGACCAGGCCCACAGGAACAGCAGGTTGTAGCGGACCAATGCCGCGACCGTGCCATGGCCGATGAACGCCGCCGGCCCGTAGCCGAGCAGCGAGTCCGAGAACGCGAGGCTGAGCGGGTGGGGGTAGAAGGCGTTGGAGTCGAACAGGTGCAGCGGATCGTTGAGCATCGCGTGCCCCACCCACGCGATCTGCCAGGCGGTGCGCACGGGATCGCCGAGGTCCGGCGCGATGCGGCTGGGCAGGTGCAGGATCAGCGGCCAGCTCGTGAGCACCGCCAGCGCGATCCCGGCCAGGACCACCCACAGCAGCTCGACGCCTCCGAGCGATGGCGAAGGCGCCCAGCGGGCAGCGTCCCCGCGCGCGTCGGGGCGTGATGACGTGCCGCGCTCGCCGCCGCTGCCGCGCTCCTCGCCGGGCCCGGGCGCGGGTGATCCGGTCGATGCGCGCGGCGGGCTGGGGAGGCCCGTGCTCATCGGCTGCTGTGAATCGGTGCTGCTCGGATCGGCGCAGCATACGTGAGCCGTCCGGCGCCACGCGTGGACAGGTCCTCGCGACGGTATGTCCTTCGTGGCGTACCGGCGGCGTTCTGTTAGGACGTTCCGGAGAGTGGATTTGCGCAAGACTGTCCGCCATGAAGGTGCTCGTGGTGGGAGCCGGTGGTGTGGGGGCGGCGTTTGCCGCGATCGCCCAGCGCCGACCCGCGTTCGAGCGGGTGGTGATGGCCGACGTCTCCCCCGAGCGAGCGCGCGAGGTGGTGGCGCGCCTGGGCGAGGCCGATCGCTTCGCGGCCGAGCGCGTGGACGCCTCCGATCGGGCCGACCTGATCGCCCTGATCGAGCGGACACGCCCCGATGCGGTGCTGAACGCCTGCGATCCTCGCTTCAACGAGCCGATCTTCAGCGCCTGCTTCGATGCGCGCGTGACCTACCTCGACATGGCGATGACGCTGTCCGAGCCCCATCCCCAGCGCCCCTACGAGCAGCCCGGGAGGATGCTCGGCGAGCACCAGCTCGCGTTGCACGGGCAGTGGGAGCAGGCCGGGGTGCTGGCGCTCGTCGGGATCGGCGTCGAGCCGGGACTGTCCGACGTGTTCGCGCGCTACGCCGCGGAGGAGCTGTTCTCCCACGTGCGCGAAGTGGGTGTGCGCGACGGCGCCGATCTCGTTGTCGAGGGCTATGACTTTGCGCCCACCTTCTCAATCTGGACGACGATCGAGGAGTGCCTGAACCCGCCCCTGATCTGGGAGCGCGAGCGCGGCTTCCACACCACCGTCCCCTTCTCCGAGCCCGAGGTGTTCACGTTCCCCGAGGGCATCGGCAAGGTCGAGTGCGTCAACGTCGAGCACGAGGAGGTCGTGCTGATACCGCGCTGGGTGCAGTGCGAGCGGGTGACGTTCAAGTACGGGCTCGGTCGCGAGTTCATCGAGGTGCTGCGAACGCTGCACAAACTCGGGCTGGACTCCACCAAGCCCGTCAGCGTGCGCGGACAGCAGATCGCCCCGCGCGACGTCGTGGCTGCTGCGCTGCCCGACCCCGCCACGCTCGGCGAGCGCATGAGCGGGCGCACCTGCGCTGGCACCTGGGTCACCGGCACCGGAGTGGACGGCGCAGAGCGCTCGACCTACCTCTACCACGTCGTCGACAACGAGACCACGATGCGCGAGTACGGCAGTCAGGCCGTCGTGTGGCAGACGGCGGTCAACCCCGTCGTCGCGTTGGAGCTGCTGAACGAGGGGGTTTGGCAGGGCACCGGCGTGCTCGGGCCCGAGGCCTTCCCGCCCGCGCCGTTCCTCGATCGCCTCGCCGAGCTCGGCGCCCCGCACGGGATGGTGGAGGTCGGCTGAGGCTCGCCGTGCGCGGGGCTTGCGCTGGAGCTTGCGTGGCCATGGCAGGCGCCTTGTTGCGCCGTCGTGGCACTCCGCGCGGATGCCCGTCGCACGGCGCTCACCACGACGGTCCCTCCCGTCCGCGTGTGTGAGCGCCGTGTCCCCGTGACGGGCGGCGTGCCCCCGGCTCAGAAGTCCACGCGCGCCGGAACGGGCTCGGTCGGTGGTGGCTGGTCGAGCAGTCCCGGGGGCGCACTTTCGGTCTTGCGCGAGAAGAACTCTTTGAAGTAGGGACGCGAGATCAACATGATCACCGCACCCAGGATCATCCCGCCGATGCCCATCCACAGCGGCAGCGTGATGCCGAGGATCGGCTTGGATTCGACGTTTTTCGTTTCTGCGTAGTAGAACGCCGCCTTGATGCCGATGCCGAACAGCATCAGGCCGCCCAGGAACGGGCCGATGCCCAGCAGCAGCAGGTTGCGCGTGCTTTCTCTCAACTCGCGACGGAAGTACCAGGCACAGGCCACGCCGGTGAAGCCATAGTAGAAGCAGATCGGGAAGCCGATCGCCGTGAGCGAGTCGGCGAGCACGCTCGAGGAGAGCAGCAGCAGGGCGATCGTGATCATGATCGACAGGGCTCCGAAGCCGAGCGTCGAGACGGTTGGCGTGAGGTAGCGTTTGTGGACCCGGGCGAGCAGGCTGGTGACCGCTTTCCAGTGGGCCATCGACAGCGTCGTGCGGGCGGTCGGCAGGATCGTCGTCTGCGTCGAGGCCGACGCCGAGGTGAGCACCGCGACGATCAGCAGCTTGTTAAGGGGTTCGCCGAACACGCCCGTCCCGAGCGCCTTGAGGATGTCTTCCTGGTTGGCTTCGTTGGAGAGGAAGCCGACTCCGTGAAAGGACTGGGCGGCCGCCGAGACGACGACGTAGATCAGCACGAGCAGGATCGTAGACATGACCGCGGCCTTGCCCGGGCCCTCGGCGGGGTCCTCGGACTCCTCGTTGACGGCCACTCCGGAGTCCCAGCCCCAGTAGATGAAAACCGCGAGCAGCAGCGCGACGACCAGATCGCCGAAGCTCATCGCGAACGGGTTGATCCAATCGAGGGAGGGCTTGATCGAGCCGCTCGGCGGGTGGCTGCCGTAGACCTTGACGAAGGCCACGACCGCAAAGGCTCCGAGAATGAAGACCTCGGCGCTGAGCAGGACCTGCTGGATGCGAGCCGAGAGCTCGATGCCGCGGTAGCAGATCCAGGTCATGATCGCGATCCACGCGACCGCCGCGATGACGATCGCCACTTTGGATTCGCCGAGTTCGGTGAAGCCGAAGAGCTGGAAGGTGTAGATCGCCGCGATGTCCGCCAGCGAGGCCATCACGATCACGTCAGAGAGGAAGATCGCCCAGCCGTTCAGCCAGCCCGTGGAGGGCCCGAACGTTCGCGTGGTCCACGCGAACGTCGTGCCCGCGTCGGGGTCGGCGCGGTTGAAGTATTTGTAGGCCGAGGCGACCAGCAGCATCGGCAGGAACGCGACGAGCATCACCGCCGGCGCGTGCACGCCGACTCCCTTCACTACGACGATGAACCCGAGCGTCGCCGCGAGCGAGTAAGCGGGCGCCGTCGAGGCGACGCCGATCACGATGTTCGAGACGTACCCGATCGCGTTTTTCTTCAGGCCCTTGTCCATCACTCCCGATGGCTCGGGAGTGCCGGATGCGGCAACGCTTGCACTGGCCATTGGAACTCCTCTCGGAAAGGTCGTGACAAACGTTACGTCCCCAGCCGGCGCGAGCACAATGGGCGCGATCCCCAAAGCGTACGGCGTTCATTGTACGTCTCGTACAATGAAACCGACGATAGTTGAACGCACGATGCCTTGAGCTGGCCATCCTGTCGGAGTAGCGTTATCCCCAATGTCTAGTGAGCTATTGACCCCCACGTCCACCGAGCTCCAGCGGCTCGCCAAGCGTCACCTGTGGATGCACTTCACGCGCATGGGCACCTACGAGGAAGGCGCGGAGGTGCCTGTGATCGTCAGGGGCGAGGGGTGCTACGTCTACGACGAGCACGGCAAGCGCTACCTCGACGGGCTGTCGGCGCTGTACTGCGTGAACGTCGGCCATGGGCGCGCGGAGCTGGGCGAGGCCGGTGCGCGGCAGGCGCAGGAGCTCGGGTTCTACACCAACTGGAGCTACGCCCATCCACGCTCGATCGAGCTGGCCGCGCGCATCGCGGCGCTCGCGCCGGGCGACCTCAACCGCGTGTTCTTCACCTCCGGCGGCTCGGAGGCCGTGGAGTCGGCGTGGAAGCTCGCCAAGGCCTACCACGCTGCTCGCGGCGAGCCCACGCGCCACAAGCTGATCTCGCGCAAGCTGGCCTACCACGGGACCTCGATGGGGGCACTGACGGCGACCGGGCTGCCGCCGCTGCGCGAGCCCTTCGAACCGCTGACACCCGGCGGCGTGCACGTGCCGAACACGAACTCCTATCGGTGGCAGGAAGATCGCGATCCATTGTGGGCGGCGGAGGCGATCGAGGAGGCGATCCTGTTCGAGGGTCCCGCGACGGTCGCCGCCGTGATCCTCGAGCCGGTGCAGAACGGCGGCGGCTGCTTCGTGCCCCAGGATGGGTACTTCCAGCGCGTGCGCGAGATCTGCGACCGCCACGGGGTGCTGCTGATCTCCGACGAGGTGATCTGCGCGTGGGGGCGTCTCGGGCGCATGTTCGGCTGCGAACGCTTCGGCTACGCGCCCGACATGATCACCACCGCGAAGGGCATCACCTCGGCGTACGCGCCGCTCGGCGCGGTGATCGCCTCGGATCGCATCGCCGAGCCGTTCCTGCACGGCACCGAGATCTTCAACCACGGCTTCACGTTCGGCGGGCACCCCGTCGCGTGCGCGACCGCGCTGGCGAACATCGACGTGCTCGAGCGGGAGGACCTGTGCGCGCACGTACGCGCGAACGAGGCACGGTTCCGTGAGGTGCTGGAGGGGCTGCGCGATCTGCCGATCGTCGGCGACGTGCGCGGAGCCGGCTACTTCCATGCGATCGAGCTGGTCAAGGACAAGGACACGAAGGCGACGTTCGATCACGAGGAGGCCGAGCAGCTGCTGCGCGGGTTCCTCTCCGGCGAGCTCTACCGGCGCGGGCTGATCTGCCGCACAGACGATCGCGGCGACCCGATCGTCCAGCTCTCGCCGCCTCTGATCGCCGGCGAGGAGCAGTTTCAGGAAATCGAGTCGATCCTGCGCCCCGTGTTGAGCGAGGCCTCGGAATGGGTGGCCAGGTGGAGCTCGGGGGCGAGCGCGTGATGCTCGGGGGCAAGCGCGTGATGGCACAGATGGTGAGATCGTGGAGCTCACGGTCGAGAGCCTGATCTCCGAGCTGGGCCTGGAGCTCTCCAGTGGGCGGAGCTCCGCCAAAGCGCACGTGCGCTGGGTGCACATCACCGAGCTGGTCGATCCCACGCCGTGGCTGAAGGGTGGCGAGCTGCTGCTCACCACCGGCATCCAGCTGGACGGCCCGAAGGTGCAGCGCGAGCTGGTGGACAGGCTCGCCGAGCACGAGATCGCGGGCCTGGGGTTCGGCACGGGGTTCGCCCACAAGAAGCTGCCGGTCGCGCTTGTGAACGCCGCGCGCAAGCGCGACTTCCCGGTGTTCGAGGTCCCGTATGAGCTGCCGTTCATCGCCATCACCGAGCGCGTGTTTGCCCAGCTGGTCGACGAACGCTACGAGCTGCTGCAGCGCAGCATGGCGGGCGACGTGCTCGCCGAAGCGCTCACCGGCAACCTCTATCCCGAAGAGCTGCAGGCCAAGCTGCATCCGTTCGGGATCGGCGAGCAGGCGGCCGTGCTGGCGTTCTCCATGTCCGATCCCGCCGTCGGGGCGCCTTTGCTGGAGCGCGCGCTGGAGCGCGCCGGGGTGCACAGCCTTGTCGCGATTCGCGCGGGGCTGCTGTGCGCGGTGATCGACGTCGACGGCGTCGAGCCCGACCCGATCGAGCTCGCGGGGCGCGCCCGCACCGAGCTTCAGGGCCGGCTGGGAGAGGTCCGCGTCGCCGCCAGCCGCCCAGCGGCGACGCACTCACTGCGCCTGAGCTTCCATGAGGCGCGCTGCGCGCTGGAGGCTGCCCGGCTGCGCAACGGAGACGCTGACCAGACTGTCGCCTCATACAAGGATCTCGGCGCCTTCCAGCTGCTCTTGTCGTTGCAGGACGACGACGCGCTGATGTCCTACTGCCGGGGTGTGCTCGGCCCGGTGGAGCAGGGCGAGGGCGAGTACGGCGACGAGCTGCTGCGCTCGCTGGACGTGTTCATCGAGAACAACGGCCACTGGGAGAAGGCGGCGAGCGCGCTGTACTGCCACCGCCACACGCTTCGCTACCGGATCAGGCGCGTCGAGCAGCTGACAGGGCGCGACTTCTCCAGTGCCCGCGATCGCATCGAGTTCTGGCTGGCGTTGCGGGGGAGGGAGCTGGCCAGATGATCGTCGGGGTTCCCAGCGAGATCAAGGTGGACGAGTACCGCGTCGCCATCACTCCCGCCGGGGTGCGCGAGCTGAGCGCGCGCGGACACGAGGTGCTCGTGCAGAGAGGCGCCGGCGAGGGCAGCGCGATGACCGACGACCAGTTCCGGGCGCAGGGCGCGCGCATCGTCGCCGACGCCGACGCGGTGTTCGGCGAGGCCGAGCTCGTGCTGAAGGTCAAGGAGCCCCAGCCGCAGGAGGTCGCCATGCTGGGCGAGGGGCCTCATAAGACGCTGTTCACCTACCTGCACCTGGCGGCCGAGCCCGAGCTCGCACACGGATTGATGGCTTCAGGAGCCACGTGCGTCGCGTATGAGACGGTCGAGGACTCCGCCGGACGGCTGCCGTTGCTGGCGCCGATGAGCGAGGTCGCGGGCAAGATCGCCACGCAGGCGGGTGCGTTCATGCTCGAGAAGCCGCTCGGGGGACGCGGGATCCTGCTCGGCGGAGTGCCGGGCGTGGCGGCCGCGACGGTGCTTGTGATCGGCGGCGGCGTGGTGGGCATGAACGCGGCGTTCATCGCGATCGGGATGCAGGCCGACGTGTTCGTGTTCGACCGCTCGATCGACCGCTTGCGTGAGCTGGAAGTCGCCTTCGGTGGGCGCGCCTCGACCGTTTACTCCTCGACGTTGGCGATCGAGGAGATGCTGCCGAGCGCTGATCTGGTGATCGGCGCGGTGCTCGTGCACGGCGGGCGCGCTCCGCACGTGATCAGTCGCGAGCAGCTGCGGCTGATGCGGCCCCATGCCGTGCTCGTGGACGTGTCGATCGATCAGGGCGGGTGCTTTGAGACCTCGCGTCCGACGACGCACTCAGACCCGACATACGAGGTCGATGGCATCACCCACTACTGCGTCACGAACATGCCGGGTGCCGTGCCGATCACCTCGACGTATGCGCTGACGAACGCCACGCTGCCGTACGTGCTCGCGCTGGCCGAGCATGGTCCGGAGGAGGCCATGGCGGAAGACCCCGGCTTGGGTCTTGGGTTGAACGTGCGGGCCGGCGAGATCACGCACCCGGCTGTGATCGAGGCTCTCGCTCAGTTCGCTGTGCGAGGAGGCTGAGGTGTCGATTCGTGAATACTTTTGTGAATACCATGGGAGGAAAGGATGTTCCAATTTAAAAGTTTGTGCACCAACGTATCGCGGTATATACATAGATTATACCTAAATTTGTATAATATATGTATATACCGACATACCATAGTACACAATGTCTAAAAAGTCAATGCACACATCCCCACCCATGCCATCCTCTTCACCCACTCCATCATCCACTCCAACCGAGCCACCGGCGCTGAGCAACTTCATCGACGGGGAACGGGTCACCTCTGCGGGCGAGAGCGAGCCGATCCTCAACCCGGCCACCGGGGAGGAGCTGGCGCGGGCGTCAAAGTCAACCACGGAGGACGTCGACCGTGCGGTCAAGGCCGCGCGCCGGGCGTTCGGGAAGTGGTCGACCACGACGCCCGCCCAGCGCGCGCAGGCACTGCTCGCGCTGGCTGACCTCATCGACGAGCACGCGCCGGAAATCGCCCGCCTGGAGGCGCTGAACGCGGGCAAGCCGATCGAGGCGGTCACCGGCGACGAGCTGCCCGTGATGGCCGACAACCTGCGCTTCTTCGCGGGCGCCGCGCGCTGCCTGGAGGGCCGGGCGGCGGGCGAGTACATGGAGGGCTGCACCTCCTTCACGCGCCGCGAGGCCGTCGGCGTGATCGGGCAGATCACGCCCTGGAACTACCCGCTGATGATGGCGATCTGGAAGATCGGCCCGGCGCTGGCGGCCGGCAACACGATCGTGCTCAAACCGGCCGAGACGACCCCCATCACGACGATCAGACTGGCCGAGCTGGCGGCCGACGTGCTGCCGGCGGGCGTGCTCAACGTCGTCACCGGACACGGGCAGCCCACCGGACAGGCGCTGATCGAGCACCCCGAGGTGGACATGGTCTCGCTGACGGGCTCGGTGGACACCGGCAAGCACATCGCCCGCACCGCCGCCGACAGCCTCAAGCGGGTGCACCTGGAGCTCGGCGGCAAGGCGCCCGTGGTCGTGTTCGACGACGTCAGCCTGGAGTCCGCGCTGGAGACGATCGCCGGCACCGGCTACTACAACGCCGGCCAGGACTGCACCGCGGCGACCAGGGTGCTGGCTGGGGCGAAGGTCTACGACGACGTCGTCGCCGGTCTCGCCGAGCAGGCGCAGGGGCTGGTGATCGGCGACACGCTCGCGCCCGAGACGACGCTCGGACCGGTCAACTCGGCCCGCCAGCGCGAGCGTGTGACGGGCTTTCTGGAGCGCCGGCCCGAGCGCGCGGAGATCGTTACGGGTGGCCGCCCACCCGACCGGCCCGGGTTCTATCTGGAGCCGACAGTCGTCGCTGGACTGGAGCAGGAGGACGAGATGATCCAGCGCGAGATCTTCGGCCCGGTCATCACCGTGCAGCGCTTCTCCGACGAGGAGCAGGCGATCGCGTGGGCGAACAGCACGCGCTATGGCCTCGCCTCCTCGGTGTGGACCCGCGACGTCGGCCGCGCGCTGCGCGTCTCGCGCGCGCTGCGCTTCGGCTGCGTGTGGATCAACGACCACATCCCGCTCGTCTCTGAGATGCCCCACGGCGGGTTCAAGGAGTCCGGCTACGGCAAGGACCTGAGCGTGTACTCGCTCGAGGACTACACGGTCGTCAAGCACGTGATGGCCTCCTTGCAATAGCGGCGTAGGCCGGGAAGCCTGCTACGGTCAGCCCACGGGCGGCGAAGTCGTCCGCGAGGTTCTTGTCTTTGTTGGCGCTCTCACAGTGCGCGGATGGGGTCAGTCGAATCTCCATCTGCAGCGGCGGCCGGAAGGTCGCCAGAAGGAGCAACACCAACATGCATCATCAAACGTTCGCCGATCTCGGCGTGTCCGAGGTTGTCGCAAACGAGCTCGCCAAGCTCGGGATCGAGAAGCCGTTCGCCGTTCAGAAGCTTGTCATTCCCGACGTGCTCGCCGGGCACGACGTGCTGGCGCAGTCCCCGACCGGGTCGGGCAAGACGCTCGCGTTCGGCATCCCGCTGGTCGAGCGCCTGAAGGGCACGGATACGCGCCAGTCCGCGCTCGTGCTGGCGCCCACGCGCGAGCTGGCCTCGCAGATCGTCGACGATCTGCGCGACGTCGCTCACTCCCGCGCGCTGTCGATCGCGGCCGTGTACGGCGGCGCGGGGATCGTCAAGCAGGCGCGGATCGCCGCGCGAGCGCACATCCTCGTCGCCACGCCGGGCCGGCTGCTCGACCTGATCGACCGGCGCGACGTGTCGCTCAGCCGCGTCAAGCTGCTCGTGCTCGACGAGGCCGATCGCATGCTCGACATGGGCTTCAAGCCCGTCGTCGATCGGATCGTGAAGATGTGTGCGCGCGAGCGCCAGACGCTGCTGTTCTCAGCCACGCTGCAGGGCGAGGTGGGGCGCATCGCGAAGGCCTACACCTCCAATCCCCGCCGTCACGAGCACGCCCATTCGCAGGAGCGCAAGGGCGACGTCGAGCACCGCTTCGTCACCGTCTCCCACGAGGGCAAGGTCGCGCGCCTGGTCACCGAGCTGGACCAGTCCGAGCGCGGGCGCACGCTCGTGTTCGTGCGCACCAAGCGCGGCGCCGACCGCCTCGTCAAACGGCTGGCGAGCAACAGCGTGCGGGCCGTCGCGATGCACGGCGACAAGTCCCAGGGCCAGCGCGAACGCGCGCTCGCGAGCTTCGAGGCCGGGACCGTGGACACGCTCGTGGCGACAGACGTCGCCGCCCGCGGGATCGACGTCGCCGGGATCACTCACGTGATCAACTACGACGTCCCCGGCACGCGCGAGGACTACGTGCACCGCATCGGACGCACCGCCCGCGCGGGCGCCAGCGGCGTCGGCGTGACTCTCGTCACCCACGAGCAGGCGCGCGAACTGTCGGTGATGATCGGCGATCTCGGCCTGCACCGCGAGCTGGAGCTGGGCGGTCTGCCGAGCGACGCCACGCGCCCTCAGAACGCGCCGCGTGGCAAGGGTCAGCCGCGCCGCCAGAACCCATCCCGCCAGCGCAATCGGGCGCGCCGCCGGAGTCCCGCTCGCGGCTAGCAGGCGCAGGCGGGCGCTCGTCTAGGCGCGGTGGCCGAGCACCTGGTAGATCGAGGTGAACCCGGTCTGAAACCCGTTGCGGGCCGCGCGCAGGTAGAGCCGCCAGACGCGCAGGCGCTCGCCGCCCGCCAGGCGCTCGGCGGCCTCGCGGTTGGCGTCCAGGCGGTCGATCCAGGCGGACAGCGTGTCGACGTAGTCCTGGCGCAGACCCTCGACGTGGTCGGTCTCAAAGCCCGCGCGCTCCAGCGCGAGCTGGATGCGTGAGAGGTGCAGGGGAGCGGCGTCGGGGAACACGTAGCGCTCGGAGAACGGCCCCGCCTCGGCGTCGCCGTGGCGCAGGCGGGCGATGCCGTGGTTGAGCAGCCGCCCGCCCGGCTCCAGCAGCCCGGCGAGCACGCTCGCGTACTCGTCGATGCGGTTGGAGCCCACGTGCTCGACCATGCCGATCGACGCGATCGCATCGAAGCGCTCGCCGCCGAGGTTTGCCAGGTCGCGATAGTCGCACACGCGAATCTCGACCCATTCCTCCAGTCCCGCCTCGGCGACGCGCCGGCGCGCGAGCTCGGCCTGGGCGGGGGACAGGGTGACGCCGAGCGCCCGCACGCCGTGCTCGCGGGCGGCGTGGATCACGAAGCTGCCCCAGCCGCAGCCGACGTCCAGAATGCGCTCGCCCTCGCGCAGGCCCAGCTTGGTGGCGACCAGCTCGCGCTTGGCCACCTGCGCCTCCTCCAGCGTGGCGGCGCCGCGCGAGAACAGCGCGCAGCTGTAGGTCATCGAGTCGTCGAGGAACAGTGCGAAGAACTCGTTGGAGACGTCGTAGTGGTGGCGCACCGCGCGCTCGTCGCGCTCGCGGCTGTGGCGGCGCCCGCGCGGTCGCAACTCGCCGGCGGGGATGCGCGGCGGTCGCGTCAACCCGCACGCACGCACGGCGGCCAGCGTCAGCCGTGCACGAGTGGCACGGTCGATCGGCGGCGCGTGGAAGGAGTCGAGCAGGCCAATCACCAGGTCGAGGTCGTCGGCTTCGAGCTCGCCCGCCGCGTAGGCTCGTCCCAGGCCCAGCTGGCCGGGCGCGCGCAGCAGGTGCGCCACCGCGGCGGGAGAGCGCATCGTCAGCACGGGTCCTCCCGCGACGGTTGGCTCGAGCTGCGAGCCGTCCCAGAAGCGCAGCGCGAACGGGCGCGCGGGCAGCGCGCGCGCGAGCTCGCGGCGCAGTGGCTCAGGCTGGGCGAGCACCGCCGGCCCTTCCCCTGAGCGTTTGCCGGACCGCATGCCTGGGGTTGCCCGCGTACCGAGTCGACGGTGCGCCGCTGGTTTGCGGATGGGCGATCGGGTGCGAGGAGGGTGGGAACTGCATTGCCATTTACGCAGCCTAGGGGTCGCGCTGGTAACTTGCCTGTTGGCACCATGGACGATGAGAACACTCTGGGTGGTCCGGTAGGCAGGGGGCCCGGGCCAGACGATGTGCAGCCGCCCGCGAACGAGACGCTCGACCGCGTGCTCACGGGGCTGATCACGGTCGGGCCGATCGTCGCGCTGTTCTTCGTCGGCTGGCAGTTGTGGGATGGGTTGCTGCACCCATCCGACGTGGTCGTGTTCGTGATCATGTACCTCCTGACCGGGCTCGGCGTGACGGTCGGATTCCATCGCCTGTTCACGCATCGCAGCTTCAAGACCTCGCCCGCGGTGCGCGGCGTGTTCGCGGTGCTGGGGTCCGCCGCGATCGAGGGGCCGATCATCTCCTGGGTGTCCGACCATCGCAAGCACCACGCGTTCTCCGATCGCGAAGGGGATCCGCACAGCCCGCACGTCGACCACGGCGTCGGCTGGCGCGGAGCGCTGCGCGGGCTCGCGCACGCGCACGTGGGCTGGCTGTTCATCCACACCCAGCGCGGCTCGCGCGAGCGCTACGCCCCCGACCTGATCGCCGACCCCGTGGTGTCGTTCGTCGATCGCACCTTCTTCCTGTGGACGTTCGCCGGCCTGGCCGCTGCATTCGGGCTCGGCTACACGATCGGCGGCTCGCTGCGCGCCGGTCTCACCGGCCTGCTGTGGGGCGGCGCGGTGCGGATGCTCGTGCTGCACCACATGACCTACTCGATCAACTCGCTGTGCCACTTCTTCGGGCGTCGCGACTACGCAACCCAGGATCAGTCGCGCAATCTGCTGTGGCTGGCGCTGCCCACGTTCGGGGAGGCGTGGCACAACAACCACCATGCGTTTCCGACCTCCGCCAGCCACGGCCTCAGCTGGCGCCAGCCCGACGTCTCAGCGCTCGTGATTCGCACAATGGCCCGTCTGGGACTGTGCTGGGACGTGGTCACGGTGCCCGAGGAGCGTCGCATGAACAAGCGCTATGTGGCCGCCTGAGGCGTCGTGCGAGCGCAACGAGCAGTCGCTGAGCCGCCCTGTCGGCTAACGTCGCTGCCGTGAGCGCTCCGTTTTCGTCCGATCCGGACGAGGAGATAGTCCCAGAGTCTGGGTCGGACACCGACCTGTTGACGCACTACGACGTCCTGCGTCTGCGCGCGCCCAATCCCGGGCCATACACGCTGTCGGGCACCAACACCTGGGTGGTGGGGCGCCGCCCGGCCTGGGTCGTCGATCCGGGTCCGCTGATCGAATCCCATCTGGAGCGCGTGTGCAAGGCGATCGAGGGGCGGGGCGGGCTCGGCGGGGTGGTGCTCACGCACGACCACGAGGACCACGCCGAGGCCGTGCGGGAAGTGCTCGCGCGCTTTCCCGCTCCGCTGGCGGCCGGGCGCGGCGAGGTCGACGTGCAGCTCGAGGAGGGCGTGCGATTCGGGCCGTTCTTCCCGGTGGCCACCTCGGGGCACGCCATCGATCACTTCGCGCTGATCGCCGACGGCGCCTGCTTCACGGGCGATGCGGTGCTCGGCGAAGGCAGCGTCTTCATCGCACCGCACCGCTCCTCGATGGCCCACTACATGCTGGCGCTGACACGGCTGCGGATGCGCGAAGACTTCAACGTGGTCTGTCCCGGCCACGGCCCGATCGTGTGGGACGCTCACGCCAAGCTCGAAGAGTACGTCAACCATCGCCTCGATCGCGAGCACGCGCTGATGTATGCGCTCGGTCAGGGCCTGCGCACCGAGCGCGAGCTGCTCGACGCGGTCTGGCCGGACGTGTCGGAGTCGATGCGCCCGCTGGCGAGCGTCACGCTCGCGGCACACCTGGACAAGCTCGACGACGAGCAGGTCCTGCCCAAGGGCGTGCAGCGACCGACGTTCGACAGCTTCGACTGGTGAGCTCGCCCAGCGCCGCCCCCGACCCTGACACCGAGCGCACGCCGGGGAGCGCCGCGGGCGCGGTGCCGGGACAGGCCCCGGGGGGAGTTGCCGCGTCGGGCCCCAGGGTGGGGACCGCGTTCACATCGGAAAGGTCCTCCTCCGGCTCGCCGTTTCCGCCGATCGCCGACTATGGCTTCCTGTCGGACTGCCACACCGGCGCGCTGGTCGCCTCAGACGGGTCGATCGAGTGGATGTGCCTGCCGTACTTCGACTCGCCGTCGATCTTCGGCGCGCTGCTCGACCGCGGCGCGGGGTCGTGGCGCGTCGGACCGTACGGGCTGTACGTGCCGGCCGGCCGGCGCTACATACCCGGGACGAACATGATCGAGACGACGTGGATGACGCCGCAGGGCTGGATCCGCGTGGTCGACGCGCTGGCGATCGGCGAATGGCACGACAACGAGCACGGCTCGAGCCACACGCGCCCGCCGACCGACTTCGACGCCGACCATCTGCTTGTGCGGATGGTCGAATGCGTCCAAGGCCAGGTGCAGGTCGAGGTCGTCTGCGAGCCGATGCTCGACTACGGCGCAACGCCGGCGGAGTGGCGGAAGGTCGAGCTCGAGTCGGAGGCGCCGAACGCGCCGCACGCGCACGACGCGCTCGCGATGGACGCGTCCGACGGCAGGACGATGTTCAGGCTCTACAGCGACGTCCGGATGGGCATCGAGGGCAACCGCACGCACGGGCGCCACACGATGGCCGAAGGCGAGAAACGCTTCTCGGCGATCTCCTGGACGGAGACGCGGGGCGGCCCGCACACCGCCGAGGAAGCCGAGCAGATCATCGAGCGAACGGGGCACTTCTGGCGTGGCTGGCTGGCCGAAGGGACCTACCCCGACCATCCGTGGCGCGCGCACCTGCAGCGCTCGGCGCTGGTGCTGAAGGGGCTGACGTTCATGCCGACCGGTGCGCTCGTCGCCGCGCCGACGACCTCGCTGCCGGAGACGCCCGGCGGCGAACGCAACTGGGACTACCGCTACTGCTGGATGCGCGACGCGTCGTTCACGCTGTGGGCGCTGCACGCGCTCGGTCTCGACTGGGAGGCCGACGACTTCATCGAGTACGTCGCCGAAGTCCCGCGCAACGAGGACGGCTCGCTGCAGATCATGTATGGCGTCAGAGGCGACAAAGACCTCGAGGAGTCGACGCTCGACCATCTCAAGGGCTACGGGGGCGCGCGGCCGGTGCGGATCGGCAACGGCGCGTACAACCAGCGCCAGAACGACGTGTTCGGCGCGGTGCTCGACTCCGTCTACCTGCATTCCAAGCAGCGCGACCACATTCCCGAGCGGCTGTGGCCGGTGCTGATCGACCAGGTCAAATGCGCCGCTGCGGTGTGGCAGGAGCCGGACCAGGGGATCTGGGAGACGCGTGGCAAGCCGCAGCACTACGTCTCCTCCAAGCTGATGTGCTGGGTCGCGCTCGACCGCGGCGCGCGGCTGGGCGAACGCCGCGGCCACGATGAGTCCGCGAAGGAGTTCCAGGCGATCGCCGACGAGGTGCGCGAGGACGTCCTGGCGAAGGGCGTCGACTCGCGCGGCGTCTTTCGCCAGCACTACGACACCGACGCGCTCGACGCCTCGACGCTGCTCGTGCCGCTCCTGCGCTTCCTGCCGCCGGACGACGAGCGCGTCCGTGCGACGGTGTGCGCGATCCGCGACGAGCTGACCGAGAACGGTCTCGTGCTGCGCTACCGCACCGCCGAGACCGACGACGGGCAGCACGGCGAGGAGGGCACGTTCCTGATCTGCTCCTTCTGGCTCGTCTCGGCGCTGTCGGAGATCGGCGAGCATCGCGACGCGCAGCACCTGTGCGAGCGCCTGCTCTCGTACTCATCGCCGCTCGAGCTGTACGGGGAGGAGCTCGAGGCCTCGAGCGGACGCCACCTCGGCAACTACCCGCAGGCGTTCACGCACCTGGCGCTGATCAACGCCGTGACGCACGTGATCGCGGCGCAGCAGCAGGGCTGAGGGCCGATCCCAAAAGGGACGTGCGGGCCTTGCGGGATAGGCCCTGAGGTCTTGCGTCAGTAGCCGGTATCGCCCGGCATCAGCACGCGCGCGGAGTCGCCCTCGACGATCACTCGCGGCAGCACCGGCTCGACCTGCAGACCGCGCGCGTGCGCGATCAGCTCGTCGGCAGAGGCGAAGGGGAGGAGTCGTTGCAGATGTGCGATGGTCGGGAACACGAGCACGATGTCACCGGCGGCGTGCGCGTCGAGGGCGGCCTGGGGTGTGAACCAGCCGAGATCCACGCACTCCTGGCCGTCGATGCGCGGCTCCTGACCGGGAGGCAGCGGAGCGAGGAAGAAGTGCGTGTCGAACCTGATCCTGACCTCGGCCGGAGTGATCCAACGCGAGAACGCGACCAGCTCGCGCGGGTCCTCCAGCTCGATGCTCGCCTCCTCACGCAGCTCCCGGATCGCAGCGGTGCGAACAGCGTCCTCGCCATCGCCGTCATCGGCGTCGACGGCCCCGCCCGGGAACACCCACACACCGCCCATGAACTTCGCCTCGGGCGTACGCCGCACGAGCAGGACCTCCAGCACGCCGCCGCCGCGCAGCAGGATCACGGTCGCGGCCTGTCGTGGACGGGTCGCGGCGCCGGGGTTGTACGAGTTGTGCTCCCCACCCGGGACGATCGGGCCCGTGGTCGCGGGTGGGGGCTCGCCGGGGGATGGCCGTTCGCGGATGGGATCGTCAGGAGCGCTGGAATCCATCGCCTGCTCACCCTACCCGCCCGCGCGGGTGGACGGTAATGTTCCGGGCATGAATGCGACCAAGACCCTGCAACGCTGGATCTGCGAGTCCTGCGGCTACATCTACGATCCCGACGAGGGCGACCCCGACGGGGGCATCCCCGTGGGAACGTCGTTCGAGGACATCCCCGACACGTGGTTCTGTCCCGTGTGCGGGGCGCGCAAGCGCGACTTCGTCGTCTACGAGGACTAGGCCCCGGACCTGTCCGACTGGCGGGCCCTGCTGGCGCTCGACCGCGAGCGCGTGTGGCATCCCTACGGCGGCCTGCCCGCCGCCCCGCCCGAGTCGCTGCCGGTCGTATCCGCTCAAGGCGTGCGCCTGCAGCTGGCGGACGGCCGTGAGCTGATCGACGGGATGGCCTCGTGGTGGTGCGCGATTCACGGCTACCGCCATCCCGCGCTGGACGAGGCCGTCCGCGAGCAATTGGGCCGGATGGCGCACGTGATGTTCGGAGGGCTCACGCACGAACCGGCGATCCGCCTCATCGAGCGTCTGACCGAGCTCGCGCCGGAGGGCCTGGAGCGCGTGTTCCTCGCTGACTCCGGGTCGGTGGCGGTGGAGGTCGCGATCAAGCTCGCGCTGCAGTACCAGCGCGCGCTGGGCCACACTGGGCGCACGCGGCTGCTGACGGTGAGAGGTGGGTACCACGGCGACACGTTCGGCGCGATGGCCGTGTGCGATCCGGTCGGCGGGATGCACAGCCTGTTCGCCGACGTGCTCGCCGAGCACGTCTTCGCCGAGCGCCCGCCCGCCGGGTTCGACGTCGGGCTGGACGAACGCTGGGCGACGCATGTGCGCGAGTTGATCGCCGCGCACGCGCACGAGTTGGCGGCGGTGATCGTGGAGCCCGTCGTGCAGGGAGCGGGGGGGATGTGGTTCTACGCGCCCGAGTGCGTCGCGCTGCTGCGCTCACTGTGCGACGAGCATGGGCTGCTGCTCGTGCTGGACGAGATCGCCACCGGCTTCGGGCGCACCGGCGAGCTGTTCGCTTGCCAGCACGCGGGGGGGGCATCAGCGTCAACATCGGCGTTGCCGGACGTGATGTGCGTCGGCAAGGCGCTCACCGGCGGCTACATGACGCTCGCTGCGACGCTCTGCACGGCCGAGGTCGCCGAGACCGTCTCGGGCGGTGAGGGCAGCGGGCTGATGCATGGGCCGACGTTCATGGCCAACCCGCTCGCCTGCGCCGTCGCGCTGGCTTCGCTAGAGCTGCTCGCCGACGGGGGCTGGCGCGAGCAGGTGGCGGCGATCGAACGGGGATTGCGCACGGGGTTTGAGCCCGCGCGGGAGCTGCCGGGCGTGGTAGACGTGCGCGTGCTGGGCGCGATCGGGGTGGTGCAGCTCGATCGTGAGGTCGACGTTCCCACCGCGACGGCGATCGCGGTCGATCGGGGGGTGTGGCTGCGCCCGTTCCGCGATCTGATCTACACGATGCCGCCGTACGTGATCGGCGAGGAGGATCTGGCGCGTGTAAGCGGGGCGGTGGTCGCTGCGGCGGGTAGCTGAGGGTTACGGTCGAGCTCTGTCGGGGTTGTGGTGCGGTTGAGTTCCGTCGAGTGGTGGATTACACTGTTCGATGGCCAGTGCATTGAATGCTGAGTTCATTGCCTCCGAGGGGCCGGGGCGACCGGGCTCCCTCCGGTTAAGAAGTCCCTGACGGCCGCCGGAGCCGTCTTTGCTGCGGCCGCCAGGGCACGCCGCTACCTCGTCAGCCGGTCGATGACCAGCATGGAGACCGATTAGGGAGACACTCGCTTCGCTCGCATCCCCGAATCGGCCAGCAGCGCGATGGCCAATACAGACAATGCTGAACTCATGGCAACTCCTTTCTCCGGGGGTACGACCCCGGAACCCTCCGGACAGGAGGCCCGCAACATCGTCTGATCAGCCATGCTTCGATGCTAAGAGTCGCTTGGGATGAAACTCTCGGGGCACCAGCGCTGCCAGGGGAGTGCACCGCCTGCTCGTGCGAGGCCGACCGTGGAGGGACTAGGCACGTGGGCTAGACCCGCGACTTCGATCTCACCGAGCCGCGAGATCGTGTCGCGATTGGAGCGTTCCAGCTCCGCGGGCGCCTCGGGCCACGGCGTCAATACGACTGCGCGCACATCCAGACCGCCCGAGCGCGCCGACTCAATGGTCAGCAGTGTGTGGTTGATCGTGCCCAGCCCTGGACTCGCCGCGATCACGACGGGCAGCCCAAGCGCGACGGCGAGGTCTCTCACGGTGAACCCATCCGCGAGCGGCACCAGCAGACCGCCGACTCCCTCGACTATCAGCGCACCATCGCCGACCGCCGCCGCGCGGGCGTGCGCGATCAGGTCGGACGGGTCGATCGTCTCGCCCGCGAGCGCGGCCGCGAGATGAGGCGAGACGGCGGGGCCGTAGCGCAGCGGCGCCACCTCCTCGGGCGTCATGCCCGCGACACCGGCGAGTAGCTCGTGGTCCGGCGGCCACCCCGTCTCCGAGGGCTCGTCCAGGCCGGTCACGACGGGCTTGTGCGCGCGCACCCGCACCCCTGCCGCGGACGTCGCGGCGAGCAGCGCCGCGCTCAGGACCGTCTTGCCGACGCCGGTGCCGGTGCCGGTGACGAACAATCCGCGCATTTCGCGCTTCGTCCGAGTCGGGCCGGCTAGGCCGCGCGGTGGATGACGACGTCGCGCTCGCCGTCGAAGGGAGCACCGAGCGGCGCGGTGGACCGCAGTGGCGCGCTCGGCGAGGCGAGGACCGGGGTAAGCGCCGAAACCTGGCGCTCCAGCCCGTCGGTCTCTGTCGCGTGCCCAGAGGCTCGCGCCGTCCGCGAGGCCGTTGCCGCTAGATCGAGCCCCAGCTCGCGTGCCGCCGCGCCGATGATGCGCGCGGCCTCGTGCAACTCCTCGGCCGTATGGCTGGCCATTGCCGCCAGGCGCAGGCGCGACGTACCCTGGGGGACGGTCGGCGGACGGATCGCCTGGGCGAACACGCCGCGTTCGAGCACCGCCTCGCACAGCGACGTCGCATCGCGCTCCTCGCCCACGATCACCGGGACGATGTGCATCTCCACGTCTCGCGCCGGGACGTCCTCTGCGCTCAGCGCACGGCGCAGCACGCGCGCGTTGGAGCGCAGCCGCTGCACGCGATGAGGGCGCTCCTCCAGCAGCTCCAGCGCGGCCAGCGCCCCCGCGACCGCGGGTGGGGGCGGCGCGGTGGAGAAGATCAGCGGACGCGCGGTGTTGATCAGATAGCGGATCGTCTCGCGGCGCGCACACGCGTACGCGCCATAGGAGCCGAGCGCCTTGCCGAGCGTGCCGATCACAATGTCGATCTCGCCCTCGAGCCGGGCCTGAGCGATCGCTCCCCGTCCGTCCGGGCCGAGTACGCCGGTGGCGTGCGCCTCATCGACGATCGTGCGCGCGCCGTGCTCCCGCGCCAACTCCACGAGCTCGACCAGGGGAGCCACGTCGCCGTCCATCGAGAACACCGAGTCGGTCACGATCAGCCGGCGACCGGCGCCGCGGTGACGGCGAATCAACCCATCGAGATGGTCCATGTCGCAATGCCGATACACGACCACCTCCGCGCGCGAGAGCCGGCATCCGTCGACGATCGAGGCATGGTTGAGCTCATCGGAGAACACCACGTCGCCGCGTCCCGCCAGCGCGCCGATCGCGCCGGCGTTGGCGAGATAGCCAGAGCCGAACAGGACGCACTCCTCGCAGCGCTCGAACGTGGCCAGGCGCTGCTCCAGGCGGCGGTGAATCGTCATCGTGCCCGACACCAGGCGTGACGCCCCCGCGCCCACTCCCCAGCGCATGGCCGCATCGGCCGCCGCTTTGCGCACGCGCGGATGGTCGGCGAGGCCGAGATAGTTGTTGGAGCACAGCATGAGCACGGGCTTGCCGTCGAGCAGCACTCGCGGCCCCTGCGGTCCACTCACCATCCGTGTACGCCGGCTGAGTCCGAGCCGCTCAAGCTCCTCCAGATGCTGCTCGATCTCGTTCATCTCGCGCCCTCCGCGGCTCGTCGGTCAGTCTCCCCAGCCCGCTGCGGCAGGAACGCCGTGGGC
This sequence comes from uncultured Solirubrobacterales bacterium, assembly GCA_963744245.1. Taxonomy (GTDB): domain Bacteria; phylum Actinomycetota; class Thermoleophilia; order Solirubrobacterales; family Solirubrobacteraceae; genus Palsa-744. Next base: position 206,616 of record CAVUST010000001.1, on the reverse strand, counting down.
GGCAGCGGGGATGGGGTCGTCCGCCGCCTGTCTGGACGAGCCGGTGTGCGCGGGCGCCCGGTTCGGCGCGCCGTCTGGGCGCGGCGGGACGTTGCGCTTGGCCTTGAACCGCAATTGCGTCGACGGGTCCCACAGGCGCACGGTCAGGTCTGGACGATGGTGATGCTCGACGTCGTCTGCACCGCCGGCTTCCACGGGTGGGGTTTGCGCGAGCAACTCCCCGACGACGTCCGGTGTCTCGCCGTCCAGCCAGCCCGAGCGGTTGTCCGGTCGCGGGTTCGCGCCGTTGTCGGGCTGGCGCGTGACGTTCAGGCCGAGCTCCTCGAACATCGCCCGATCCTCCTCGGGCTCGGAGCCGAGCGTCGTCAGGAAATTGCCCATCATCACGCCGTTCAGCCCCGCCTTCACCGCGAGCGGCTGCAGCTCGCCGAGGTTCTCCACGCGCCCGCCGCACAGGCGAAACAGCGCCTCGGGCAGGATCAATCGGAAGATCGCGATCCACTTGACCGCCTCCCATGGATCGATCGGCTCGCGGTCGCCGAACTTCGTTCCCGGCCTGGGGTTCAGCAGGTTGATCGGCACGCTCGTCGGGTCGATCGCCGCCAGCTCGAACGCCATCTCCACGCGCTGCGCGCGGCTCTCACCGAGGTTGAGGATGCCTCCGACGCACGTCTCCAGACCGGCCTCGCGCACGGCCTGGATCGTCCTGATCCGGCCCTCGTAGCGCACCGTGCTCGACACCTCGTCGTAGTAGCTCTCGGCCGTCTCGACGTTGTGATGCACGCGCTGAATCCCAGCTTCCCGCAGCGCCGCCGCGCGCGCCGGGGACATGTGCCCGATCGACGCGCAGCGCTTGAGGTTGGTCTGCTCGGCCACCAGGCGTGCGCCCTCGAGGATCCGCTCGAAGTCGCGCTTGGACAGTCCCTGCCCTTGCGTGACCATGCAGAACCGATGGGCGCCCGCTGCTTCGGCGGCGCGCGCGTGCTCGAGGATCTGCTCGGGGCTCATCATCGCGTGCATCGGCGTCTCGGCCTCGGCGAACCGCGACTGCGCGCAGAACCCGCAGTCCTCGGCGCACCCGCCGGACTTGGCGTTGACCAGCGAGCACATGTCGGTCGCATCCTCGAACCGCTCCACCCGCGCTGCCCACGCGCGCTCGACCAGCGCTTCAATCTCGGCGCGATCCTCGATCTCGCCCAGGCACGCGGCCTCCTCACGGGTTATCAGCGGCGGCATTCCACCACGTTATGACCCGTGGCGGACGGCACGATGCTGGTCCGCGTGTCCGCTCGCGGGCTTTGATGGGTGAGCCACAGCCAGCTCCTGCGTCGATTGCGGCCGGCGCCGCTCACCGCACCGGCCGGCGTTGCGGGGGCGCTTTTGGCGGCAGTCCCGGGCGCGCTGCTACTCGCCACGCCACTCGGGCGCCCGCCGCTGCGCAAACGCCCGCATCCCCTCGCGCATGTCCGCCGAGGCGAACGACGCTCGTCGCAGCTCGATCGCCTCGTCCTCGACCTCCCGCTCCAGCTCGCCCTCGGCATGCAGCAGCGCCGCGATCACGCGCTTGTTGCCGAGCTGGGACAGGGGCGCGTTGCCCGCCAGCTCGCTCGCCAACTCCCTCGTCGTCGTCTCCAGGTCGGTCTCCGCCACGACACGGTTGACCAGGCCCCAGCCGAGCGCGGTCTGCGCGTCGACGTAGCGGCCCAGCAGGAACAGCTCGCGCGTGCGCGGGGCGCCGATCGCGTCGATGAACCGCCGCAGTCCCGTGTGCGAGTACACGAGCCCCAGCTTTGCCGGCGGCATCCCCAGCTTGATCCGATCCACCGCCACCCTCAGGTCGCACGCCAGCGCCAGCTCCAGCCCGCCGCCGATCGTATGTCCCGGCAGTGCGGCGAGCGTCGGCCACGGGAACGCCTCCAGCGCGTCGATCGCTTCGGTGAACGGGTGCGCCACCAGCGCCTCCGCACGCTCCTCGAACTCGGCCTCGGGAATCTCTCCGATGTCGTATCCAGCCGAGAACATCCCGTGCGCCCCGGTCACCACCACGCACCGTGCGCGCCCCCGCGGATCGGCCAGCTCGGTCAGCGTCGCCGTGATCGCGTCCAGGATCGGATGGTCGAGCGCGTTGCGCTTGCTCTCGTTGGAGATCGTCAGCCGGACCACACCGCCGGCCGGCTCGTCGATCAGCAGCTTGCCGTCGGCCAGCTCGCGTGAGGGGGCGCTGGAGGACACGTCGCGACAGGCTAGCCGAGGACTGCGCCCGCGTGGCGTGACCAACCGCGGGCCCCAGTCGTAAGCTCGCGGGCGATGGCCGTACGCCTGCGCGCGATGATGGCTCTAGTGGCGGCTGAGGTCGAACGTCACGTGGCGGCCGTAACCTGAACCGCCGGCGGATGCAGCGGCGCGAACGACCGCCATCAGGCGCAGGCGTCGATGGCTGCGCAGCTCCCGGCGCGCGGCGGGCGTCAAGCGTACGCGGACGCTCGCCTGACGTCCGGGTCCGATCGAGAACACGCCGGAGTACCCGAGCTCCGTGCGTCGCACGCGAGCACGGTGTCCGCGGCGCCGGGACGCTCGAGCCACCGCCCGGGTGAGGTCCACCCGACCGCTGCACGCATGCCGCAGCCCGGCCGGGCACAGCACGCGGACGCTCGCGATCCCGGCGCGCGTGGTGGCCGCCTGGGCGCTGGTCACCGCCGCGCCGATGCCGAACACCATCACCGCGTCGCTCTTGGCGGCCACCACGTAGACCTCACGCCCGTCCGGGCTGACGGCGGCTGCGCTGACACCCTGCAACGACGGGAGGCTCGTGCAGCGACTGTCTTCTTCGGCGGCGCAGGAGGTCTCGGTCAGCTTGCCGGTCTTGGCGTCGCGCGAGAAGATCGCCGCCGAGCCGCTGCCGATCGCGTACACCGACGAGCCGTCGCCGCTGACGGCGACCACGCTCACGTCGTTCAGGCCCGGGGCGCTCGCGCACGGATCTGCGGGCGTGGAGGACTTTTCTTCCTGCCCCCCGCCTTCTTCGCCTTCTTCGCCCGCTTCCTTCGGTTCGGGCTTGGGCAGGAAGTCCACGCAGCTGTTGCTGGACAGGGCCCCCGTGGTCGGGTTTCTGTCGAACACGTCCACGCTCCCGCCTGAGCCCAGCGAGTCGCTTGCGTACACGTTCTGGCCGTCCGGGCTGACCGCCAGCTCGTTCGGTGCGCTCATCAGCGTGCCCGCGCTGCACAGCCCGGGCGGGGCTTGAACCTTCAGGCAGCTGGTCTCCGACAGCGCGCCGCCGGCGCCGGTCGCGAACACGTCAATCGCCTTGCTGCCGGGTGCGGCCGCATAGAGCTGCTTGCCGTCCGGGCTCAACGTGAGGGCGTCGAGTCCCTGCGTCGCCGTGCCCACGGCGCAAACGCCGTCGAGGCCATTGACGGCGATGCACGGGTTCGACAGGTAGGTGCTCGCGGGCGGCGTCGTGAAGATCGAGGCCAGCGTCGGACTGGCGGGCGGGCCGCTGGTGCTGGACGTCGAGCCGCCGGGAGCGGCGGCGGGCACGGCCGAGGCCGCAGTGAGCGTCGAGATCGCGCCTTCGAGCGGAGCGGCGACATACAGGGCGCTGCCGTCCGTGCTTGCCGCCAGGGCGCTGGAGCTCGAGAACAGGTTGGCGGCCGCACAGGGGCCTCCGGGGCGCGGGGTGCCCTGGAAACAGCCAAGTCGTGTCAACGACCCGGTGGCGGGGTCACGTGAGAACGCGACCACGCTCGCGGAGCTGCTCGAGCTGACGAACACGGTGGAGCCGTCGGGGCTCACCGCCACGCCGTCGGCTCCCAGCAGCGACGGGGTGGGGACGCACGCGCCCGAGGCGCCGTCACGCCCGTCGGTTCCATCGGAGCTCAGGCAGCCCGTCTCTGAGATCGCGCCCGTCGCCGGGTCGCGCTTGAGGATCACCACCGCACCGAAGCTCGTGGCCACGCTGTTGCCAGCGGTGCCTCCCGCAACGTAGACGTTGGCGCCGTCCGGAGAGACCGCCACCGCGTGGGGCCCGGTCAGCGCCTTGCCGACCGTGCAGCCCGACGTGCCGTCATCCGAGGAGGCGGCTTCAGGCGCAACGAGACATCCGCCCGGACCGCTGAGTGGGCCGAAGCCGCCGGTCGCGTCAGCGCTCACAGGCGCCACACCGAGCACCGCCACCAGGGCGGTGACCGCGATCGCCGCTGCATGCCTGCCGAGGATCTCGCTGGAAGTCACTGCAAACGCCCCCTCTACTCGATGGTGACCAGTGCATCGCGCGACCGACAGCCGCTCATCGGCCGGCGAGCGGGACGGCTTGAGGATCGGGCAGCCACCATCGACGGCTATTCAAGCACGACCAGCGTGTCGCCCTCGTTGACGGCCTGACCCTCCTCGCAGCGGATCTCCGTCACGGTGCCCGCGTCTTCGGCCTCGACGGGCATCTCCATCTTCATCGACTCGAGGATTGCGACCGTGTCGCCCTCCTGCACCTGGTCGCCCACCTCGCACTCGATCTTCCATACCGTGCCCGTTATGTGGGCCTCCACGTCAGTCACGCTATGCGCCTCCTGGTTGCGGAGCCCCAGCGTCCCGTCCGAGGCTCGATTGCCGAGAACCGCGGCGGACAATAGCCTCTGGCCCCGACCCATCCATCGACCCATCCATGAATCCCGACATCCTCATCGTCGTCGCCGCTCTGGACGAGGCCGATCGCATCTCCTCCACGCTCGCCGCGCTCGCCGTCGCCTTTCCCGGCGCGCCGGTGTGGGTCGCCGACGATGGCTCCACGGACGCCACCCCCGAGCTCGCGCGGGAGGCCGGCGCCACGGTCGTGCGCAGCGCACGCGTGATCGGCAAGGGCCAGGCGATGACCGCAGGGGTGCAGGCGGCGCTGGCCAGCGTTGACTTCTCCGAGCCGATCGTCGTCCTCTGCGACGGAGACCTGGGCGACTCCGCGCGCGAGCTGCCCGCCCTCGTGGACGCGCTTCAGAGCGGCGACGCCGAGTCTGGCGGTCGCCTCGTTCACCACGCGCGTGGGCGGGGGACTCGGTCTCGCGCTCGCCTTCGCCGGCTGGGCCATTCGCCGTCGCTGCGGCCTGTCCATGCGCGCGCCCATCTCCGGTCAACGTGCACTGCGCACGGAGGTTGCTCGCGACGTTCTCCCGCTAGCTCCCGGGTTCGGCATGGAGATCGGCATGACGATTGACGCCGTCCGCGCCGGCCACCGCGTTGTCGAGGTCGATCTCGACCTCGCTCACCGCGCCACCGGCCGCACTCCCGCCGGCTTTCTCCATCGCGCCCGCCAGCTCGCCGACTTCATCCGCGTGTACTTCGCCCGTGGCTGAGTGTCATCACCGAAAAGCGCTCACGCAACGCCGACGGCTGCGGTGAGCGGCGCCGACCGCAAACAGACGAGGGACTCAGCTTGCGGCTCACCCACCCCACACACGCGCCGGTTAGGCTCAGCTTCAGCTCATGATTCTCGCCATCGACCAGGGGACCACCGGCACGACGTGCTTCGTCTACGACTCCGACTTCGAGCCCATCGGGCGCGCCTATCGTGAGTTTCGCCAGCACTTCCCCCAGCCCGGCTGGGTCGAGCACGACCTCGCCGAACTATGGACGGTCACGCACGCCGTGGCCGGCGAGGCGCTCGCGGACGCCGGCGACGTCCGTCCCGCCGAGCTGGCCGCGGTCGCGATCGCCAACCAGCGTGAGACCGTCTGCGTGTGGGACCCCTCCACCGGCGAGCCTCTGCATCGCGCGCTCGTCTGGCAGGACCGCCGCACCACGCCGCTGTGTGAGCGGCTGCGCGCCGGCGGCCATGAACCGCTGATCCGCGCGCGCACCGGCCTCGTGCTCGACCCCTACTTCTCGGCCACGAAGATCGCGTGGCTGCTGGAGCACGTCTCCGGCCTGCGCGAACGGGCGCGAGACGGTCGCGCCGTGTTCGGGACGGTCGACTCCTGGCTGCTGTTCAAGCTCACCGGGGAGCATCTGACCGACGCCTCCAACGCGTCGCGCACGCTCCTGTATGACATCTCCGCGGGCCGCTGGGACCCTGAGCTGCTCGACCTGTTCGACGTCCCAGAGCGCGCACTTCCCGACGTCCGTCCCAGCGCCGGCGTGTTCGCGCGGACGCTGCCCGCGGCCCTGCACGGTCACGCCGTCCCGCTCGCGGGCGTCGCCGGCGACCAGCAGGCCGCGCTGTTCGGGCAGGCCTGCATCGATCCGGGACTTGGCAAGAACACCTACGGCACCGGTTCCTTCGTTCTGCTCAACACCGGCTTCTCTGCGCCCGAGCCGGCCCCCGGTCTGCTCTCGACGGTGGCCTGGAGGATCGGCGCATCCACGACCTACGCGCTGGAGGGCTCGATCTTCGCCACCGGCGCCGCCGTGCAGTGGCTGCGCGACGGTCTGCGGGTCATCGACTCCGCCGCCGACACCGAGCCACTCGCCGCCTCGCTGCACTCCAACGACGGCGTCTACTTCGTGCCCGCCCTCACCGGCCTGGGCTCGCCGCACTGGGACCCTCACGCACGCGGGACGATCGTCGGCCTCACCCGCGGGTCAACGCGCGCCCACCTGGCGCGCGCGACCCTGGAGGCGATCGCCTACCAGACCCACGACGCCGTCCGCGCGATGGAGGCCTCCTCCGGGCAGTCCCTCGCGGAGCTGCGCGCCGACGGTGGCGCCACCGCCAACGCCTGGCTGATGCAGTTTCAGGCCGACGTGCTCGGCGTGCCCGTCGTGCTCGCGGAGACCGCTGAGGCAACCGCGCTGGGCGCCGCCTACTTGGCGGGCGTCGGGGCCGGTGAGTGCACGATCTCGGACGTCGCCGCCACACGGAGCGAGCGCCGGCGCTATGAGCCGCGTATGTCCGCCGAGGAACGCTCGCGCCTACTCGCCGGCTGGCACGACGCAATGGGGTGCGCGCGTAACTTCCACGCCCCTGCGACGTAGTCCGCTCAGATGAGTGATCTCGCACCGATGCGCGAACAGGTCTACGCCGATCCTCGGCCAAAGGAGTACTTCGACCAGTTTCACGAGCGCGCGCGCACGCGCGAACCGAACTGGGTGTACGAGGCCACGCGCATGGTGACCTCGCTGTACGCCTACACGCTCCTGCGTGTGCGCTCGATCTCCTCCGAGAAGGTTCCCGGGCGCGGCGCGGTGATCCTCGCGCCGAACCACTTCTCGTTCATGGACCACTTCCTGATGGGCTGCTACATCCGCCGCAAGGTCCGCTTCATGGCCAAGTCGCAGCTGTTCTCGTTTCCCATGCGCTACGTCTACAGCCCCGGTGGCGTGTTCCCCGTGCGCCGCGGCGCCCGCGACGAGGAGACCTTCATCACCGCCGAGACGATCCTCGCGCGCGGGGGGGCGATCACGATGTACTGCGAGGGGGACGCTCGCGCACCGGCGAGATGGCGACTCAGGCCAAGCGCGGCATCGGCCGTCTGGCGCTCGAGACGGGCGCGCCGATCGTGCCGATCGCGATTCACGGCTCCTCGCGTATCCGCAACTGGAAGCGCCTGCGCTTTCCCCAGGTCACCGTCCAGTACGGAGATGCCTTGCGCTGGGAGCGAATCGAGAACCCGACGCGCGAGCAGCAGCAGGCCGTCGCAGACGAGATCCTTACGCGGATACGTGCTCTCTACGCCGGCCTGGAGGAGCACGGTCGCAAGGGCGCGCTGGAGCGCGCTCGGGCCGCGCGTCGCGCCGAACGAGGTTCGGCGAGCAGGACCGCCGTCGCCTGAGCGATCTCCGCGGTCGTCAGCAATGCTCGATGCGCATTTGCGATGTGGCGCTTGCCCGGGGGATAGAGCCGCCGGTCGGGCGCTTATCGTTGACGTGCAGTCCTTCCCGAACGCACCACGAGGAGCGACATGACCCGTTCACTAGACGTCGGCTCGGTCATCGGCCGAACGTTCAGCATCTATGGCGACCAGGCCTCCGTGCTGCTGCCCGCCGCCGCCGTGGTATTCGTCGCGATCGGCGTCGTGACAGCGCTGCTGGTCGCGATCGCCCCGGTGCTCGCGCTCGTAGCTGCGATTCTCAGCCTGGCCGCCACTACGCTGTTCACGGGAATGGTCGTAGAGCTGGTCGCCGACGTGCAGGACGGCCGGCGCGATGCCACCGTCGGGCAGCTGCTCAAGGCCGCCACGCCGGTGCTGGGTCAGCTCATCCTCGTCGGGATCGTCGCGGGCATCGGGATTGCGATCGGCTTCGTCTTGATCATCGTCCCCGGGCTGATCCTGATCACGATCTGGTCGGTCGCGGCGCCGGTCGTAGTGCTCGAGAACCCGGGTGGCCTGCGCGCGCTCGGGCGCAGCCGCGAGCTCGTGCGCGGCAACGGCTGGTCGGTGTTCGGGGTGATCCTCGTGCTCGTGATCGGCGTCGGCATCCTCGCCGCCGTGATCGAGGCGATCGGCGACTCGGGCGGGACCGGAGTGGGCATCGTCGTGAGGATCATCGTCCAGATACTCACGGCCCCGCTGGCGGCGCTGGCGGCCTCCGTGATCTACTTCGAGCTGCGCTCACCCGCCGCCGGCGAGGCCTTTGGCGAGACACCATCGACGCTGTCGCCCGACGCTCCCTCGGCCGGTCCGTTGCCGCCCGCCGGCGCCTGAGCGGCGACGCGCCGACATAGGTGAGGTTCAGCGATCGAGCGGACACGCACGATCAGGGACTCGGTGAGGACGGAGACCGCCAGCCGTCTCCGTCCGGGTAGTCTGGAGACCGATGTCCGCAGTCACCGCCGAGCTTCTGCGTCCCGACCTTCTGCATGGAGCGTCGGTACTGGTCGTGACGGCTCCCTCGTCGTCGGACGCGACTTCCGAGGAATCGTTTGGGCGGGCCGTGAGAGAGACTTGCGAGCGGCTGGGTGCCGGCGTGCATGTGCATGTGCTCGAGACCGCCGTGCAAGACGACGCGGCGATGGATCGAGTCTCAGCTGCGATTGCTCCCGCCCCGGCATCAGACGGCGCTCCCGCGCCGCGCGGCCTGGACATGCTGGTCGTGGACGGCGCGGATCTGTTCGCCTCCGGCGGTCTGGCTGCGTGCTTGGCGGATGCTTGGGAGGCGACCCGGGCGGTCGTCAATGACGCGTTTCTGCCGGCCTCGCGTGGTGGGCGGATCGTCTATCTCGCGCCACCACCGGGCGCGGGCGAGCAGGCGGACGCGGCGCGTGCGGGGCTGGAGAACCTGGCGCGCACGCTCTCGATCGAGTGGGCGCGCCACGAGATCACAGTGGTGACGATCGCTCTCGGCGACAGCACCGCCTCGGGCGAGGCGGCCGCGCTCACGGCCTACCTCGCCTCGCCAGCCGGGGCGTACTTCTCGGGCTGCCTGCTGGACCTGCGCGGCGTCTGACGGGCTGCTGTCTCGGTCTGCGGCGCGCGGGTCTGCGGTGCGGGCAGAGCGGCCCAGGCCCGGGTCAGGCCCGGGCCAGGCCCAGCGACTCTCAGCCGGTCATCCCGCCGAACAGTCCGCCGGTGATGTGCAGCGTCTGGCCGTGCACGTAGTTCGACCAGGGCGTGCACAGGAAGAACACGCCTCCTGCCGCCTCCTCGGGCGTGGCGGGGCGGCCGAGGGGGATCAGCATCGAGGCCATCTGGCGCATCTGCTCGGGGATGCCGAGCTGGACCTGCTCGCCGCCGATCTCCATCGTGTTCTCGTCGACCTTGGCCTGGGTCAGGCGCGTGTCGATGAAGCCGAAGGCGACCGCGTTGACGTTGACTTTGAACTGGCCCCACTCCTTGGCGATCGTTTTCGTCAGGCCTACGACGCCCGCCTTGCCGGCCGAGTAGTTGGCCTGACCGGCGTTGCCGAAGGTGCCCGAGGTGGAGGAGACGTTGACGATCTTGCGGAACACCTCGCGGCCTTCCTCGCGCTCTTTCTTGGCGGGCTCGCGCAGGTGCGGCGCGGCCGCGCGGATGACGCGGAAGGGGACGACCGTGTGGATGTCGATCATCGCCTGGAACTGCTCGTCGGACATCTTGTGCACGGGCGCGTCGATCGTGTAGCCGGCGTTGTTGACGATGATGTCGATCTGGCCGAACGCGTCGATCGCGGCCTGCACCAGCTGATCAGCGGCGCCCGGCTTGGTCAGGTCGCCGGCGAACACGGCGGTCTCCCCGGCGATCTCGCCCGAGGCCTGCTCGGCGACGTCGCCGTCGAGGTCGTTGATCAGCACCTTCGCGCCCTGCTCGCTGAGCAGCTCGGCCGTCGCGCGCCCGATGCCGCGCGCCGAACCGGTGACGATCGCCGCCTTGCCGTCGAGTACTCCCATGATTTGTCCTCGCTTCTCCCGTTGTCTGGTCTTTGTCGTTTGCTCGTCGTTGCAGGCAGGGAGCCTATCCGTCCCGGGTCATGGGCGAGACATGGCTGGCTCTGGCGCTGTGCCAACCAAGCGTTCGTGCTTCCCGGCGAGAGCCATCCCAAGCTCGGGGTAGCGTGTCGATGACGCGCCGGGCTGGCCGAAAACGATCTTGCAGAGGACAAGCCACGGTGGCGTGGGCGGGAGATACTCGGCAGAATGGGAGCAGGATGACCAAGGCAGGGTTGGCAAGCGACGCGCAGATAGCCCAGGCTGAGCGCAAATACGACGACAAAGAGCCGCTGCGACTGCTGTACGGCGGCAGCATTGTCGTGCAGCTTGGATCTCAGCTGTACCCGAGCGTCACGGCTGCCGTCGCTGAGCTTGTCTCAAATGCGTGGGACGCCGACGCTCGCAACGTGTGGGTCACCGTGCCGTTCGACGACGACTGGCACGGATCGGAGTCGACCATCGAGGTACTCGACGACGGCATCGGGATGGACCGCCGCGAAGCGCAGTTCAAGTATCTCGTCGTTGGGCGAGAGCGCCGTGTCGTGGAAGGCACCGACAAGACCCCGGGAGGTCGTCTGCTGCACGGGCGAAAGGGGATCGGCAAGCTGGCTGCATTTGGCACGGGGCGGCATCTCGAGGTCGTCACCAAGCGGCCGAGTGCAAAGCCGGTCGGCTTCAGGCTGGACTACGATCGACTCCGTGAGCTGGAGCCGGCCGAGTCGGCGGCTGTCGAAGAGTTCAAACCAAATCGGCTAACGAGCCCCGATGGCAACGTCATGTCGCATGGCACTCGCGTGCGCCTGACGAGCCTGCAGGCCAAGCGCCGTCCGTCCGAGGATCGCTTTCTGCTCTCCATGAGCCGACGCTTCAGCTTGGACGCAAGCCAGATGCGGGTATTCGTCAATGGGATTGCACTGAAGCGGTTCGACATGAAGTTCCAGTATCGGTTCCCTAATGACGCGCTGCCGCCTGGTGCAAAAATTGGGAAAGACGGACTTGCCACCGAGTTCATAGACGACGGCAATGGACGCCGACAGGAGGTGCGCTGGTGGATCGGCTTTACTGACATGCCCGTCAAAGACGAGCTCCTACAGGGTATTAGTGTGCTCGTTCGCGGAAAGCAGGCTCAGCGTCCGTTCAAGTTTGAGCGAACAGGTGGCATGCAAAATCAGCTCGGTTATGAGTATCTCGTAGGTGAGGTGCATGCCGACTGGATTGACAACAGCATTGACGACGACGACGACCTCATTGCTTCGAATCGCGACACGCTGCAGCTCGAGGATCCAAGGTTGCAGCCGTTCGTCAAGTGGGGTAGAGAACGACTGCGTTGGGCTGTGCGCGAGCGTGGACGTATGCAGGAAAAGCGGCACGTAGTGGACTGGTCCAGGGACATGCCCCAGCTGCGACCAGTGCTTCAACGCGTCAGCGGCCGCGAGCAACAGGCCATCGGGCGAGTAGCCCAGAGGCTGGGTCGTGTGGACGGACTGCAGGACTCCGACATCGCCGACGTCATGCAGCGCGTGCTCGATGTACGTGAGTACCGCACGGCTGCCAGCATCGCGAAGGAGATACGAACGCTCGGCGATGTTGCCACGGCACAGACATGGCAACTCGTCGCGGACGCCGCGGCACTTGAACGGCGCACCGCCACTTCGATCGTCGACGCGCGTCTCGCGCTGTTGGAGCTGCTGGCAGAGATGCTTGGCGAGGACGACGCGCCAGCTGACCTGTCGCGCGCCCTCGCAGCGAATCCGTGGGTAGTCGACCTGCGGTTCGACCGAGCCGACACCCAGCTGCTCGACAATGATGAAAAGACTGGTGAGGCGCTTGTTCTCGTCGGTCCGCCTGCATGGGACCCAGATGGCGTGTCGACCGTCCTAGCGGCCTTCTGGGACGATGCCAAGCGTCCCGCGACCGACGGTGAATGGCTCGCCGCGGTCAAAGCACGGACGCGCGTCAAGGACGCCCAACCATTTCTTGTCGCTCGCGGGCCGGTTGATCTGGACTCTATGCTTGCCACTACTTGGTCAGAGTGTCTGGCGCGGAGTCGGCATCAACACGAGGCATGGCTCGCGGTTGTTGACAACGGTGGCGAGCGGTGACGACGACTCTGCTGGACACGGTGAAGGAGGGGGGTGAGCTTCTCGCCGAAACACTGAAGCCTCCCGGCAGGAGACGTATGACGGTGGTGGGCGTCTCCGGCGCTGGAAAGGCGGCTGCGCTACGGCACGCCAAGCAGACTTTGGGTGACGGTGCCCTGCTGCTCGAGGCCACCGACGACGACGTTGCGCCGATGACGTTGCTGAATGGTCTTGCCGCGGGCTTGAACGCCACGGGACACGGTCTGGCAGCGACAGACGACGCGGATCGCGAGGAGTGGAGTGATCGTCTTCGTCGATGTGCAGCTGTCCTCGAGGATCACGGCGACGATGTGCCAGTCGTGCTTCTCAGTGGCGTCGACCAGCTTGAACGGCTTGTGGGTGGCGGTGGAGCGCCAGGTCGTCATGCCGCCGATCTGCTGGGGCTCTTGAACGAGCGCGTGCAACGCCTGGGCACCAGCAGAGTGATTCTCAGTGACGGCGGCGAAAGGAGAGTCGCAATCGATTCACGCGACCGCGGAGACTGGCTCGCTGACGAGGACGTCTGGGCGACGCTCGCACCGGCTGCAGCCAGAGTCGGTGAGCTCGGAGTCGAGTGGCGATGTCTGCCGGCGCTGACGCTTCGCATGCTGGTGGGACTGGCGTATCTGAACATGCTGCCGGCGACTGCACCCCTCACGCCGCTTATGGCTGCTCGACAGCTCGCCGACGAGATGGCGGTGCGAAGGGAAATGCGCCCAGTCTGGGTGGCTTGGCAGCTGGTGGCCGGATTGCGGGGGCCGCTGAACGACCGAGCGCTCGAGGTCCTGCTTGGTGAGCTGCCCTCCGCAGTGCGTCATGATCCGCTGTTGAGGCGATGCGTCCTTTTCCGGCACGGTGGCTGGCATCTGCATCCGAGCCTGCGCGAGGTCGTCCGGCACCCGCCGTTGGCCGCTGCCAAGCGTCTCCTGCCTGATGACATGGTGCGTGCGACTGGTCGATGCATGGTCGAGCACTTCCGTGACGAGGCCTTCCAGCTTGCAACGGGCGGAGAGTTTGAGGCTGCGACGGCGGCGCGCTCTGCCGCGATCGACGCATGTGCGATGGCGGAGGATGACGCTCTCATCGAAGCTGACGAAGGTGAGCTGCCAGATCCGTACGATCACGTCGGTCATCGATCTGCTCACGATCTGAGTCGAGGGCGTGTGGCATACGAACACGCTCGTCTGATCGACGAGGAAGATGCGACCGCACTGCGGGGCCTGGCTGACGCTGACGATCGTGACGGGACCGACGCCGAGCAGGTCGAACAGCTGTACCGCCGAGTCGTGGCCCTCGAGCCGCGAGACGCCGGGAGTCACGTGCGGCTGATTGGCGTCCTGCTCGCCATGGCGCGTCCGCAGGCGGCCGGCGAGGCGTTTGACGAAGCTGTGCGGGTGCTCGCTGGGGTGCTCGACGAACACGACCTCGCCGAGCGCCTGTGTGTGCCGGTCGCCCGCACGGCGGTGGCGGCTGGGCATCTGCCGCTGGCCTCGCAGGCCGCTGTCCTCGCACGCGGCTCGCTGAGCGTGAGCGAGGCTCAGGAACTTGACCGACTTGTCGAGGGGCTTGTCGAGACGTTGGAGTACGGAGAGTTCGTCGCGCCTCACAGGCTCGGGACTCGATGGTGGATTGAGCCAGAACTGCTGGCGGAGCTCGACGTAGATCGCCGGCCGCTGTCGCGCTGGCTGGCGGCTCGCGTGGACGCCGTCGATGCAACCGACGCCACCGTTCACTATGCGGACGTGCTGCTGCCGGTCGCACCCGACCAGCGCCCGGAGCGCGCCTGGACCACGATCTCGCTCGCCGACCTGCTGCAGCTCAGTCGCGACAGGCTGCCCGATCCCTTGCCGGGGGCGATCTTGGAGGTCGGCGTCTACGGGGACGGACAGAAGGAGGGATCGACGGTCGTTCGGGTCGCGAGAGCCGAGCCGGTGCTGCTCCCCGAAGCTGAGCTCCCGTTGGATCGGTACGTCCACCAACCCGCGTGACAGTCCTCGCCCGTGACGACCTTCGGCAAGCTCGCCCCCGACCGGCTGCAGTTGCTCTTGCTCGGCCCCGGCTTTGGCGAGAGCGTCCTGGTCCGTGTGCCCGGCAGTCCGCCGGGCTGGATGGTGGTCGACTCGCTCCTGAGCGAGCGTCGCGGTGAGGCGCGATGTGCTCCCTTGGACGTCTTGCAGGATCTCGAAGTCGAGCCGGACCTCGTGCTGCTGACTCATGCCCACGCCGACCACGCCGGCGGCATGGCCGCAATCGTCGAGCGCTTCGGCGAGCGGGCGGACTTCGGGGCGGTGCACATGGACGTGGAAACCGTCGCCAGTGCCCGTGTCCGAGAGTCAGCTCAGCGACTGGAGGCGGCTGCTGCTCTGCGCGCAATCGCGCAGCTGCCGGCCGGCCGGCGCTGGGACCTTCACGGGGAGCCTCGGCGACTGGGGGAGGGCACCGTTACGGTGCTGCATCCGTCGTTGACACGACTCGGCGAACTGCGCAGGATGAGCTCGATCGGCTCGAACCGGGTGTCCTCGGTGGTGGTCGTGCAGTGGAACGGGCGCTCGGTTCTGCTCGGCGCCGATCTGGAAAGACCCGAGTGGACGCTGTTGGCTCAAGCCGGGCGGCTGTGCGTCTGTGACCCAGTCAAGGTGCCCCACCACGGCTCGGCGGGCGCGTTCGACAAGGCTTGGGCCGGCGACAGGGCCGGAGATCCGGACAACGCACGGCGGCGGATGCTGCTTACGCCGTTCGACAAGCATCCGAAGCTCCCGGACGTAGACAGCTCGAGCGGGCTGGAGGCGTTGCTGTGTGAGGTCGACGCGGTTCACTTGACGAGTGTGCCGTTTCAGACGAGGCCTCCTGTTGGCGGAACTGTGAGACTTGGAGCCTTGCGCGTGGCCAAGGACACCGCGAGAGCGAGCCGGCCGCCGTTGCCGTCCGTGCTCGGCATGCCTTCAGTGCCACAGGCGTCACCCAGCGCGCAGGACGCATGGCTGCTCGCAGAGCTTGAGATCAACGGCGTCTGCCGTGTGCGCGGTGGTCCCGCACACGTCAGCCTGATCAGATAGCCGGTCGATCGCGCTTCTCAGGCAGCTTGACCGCGGGAACGTGAGCTCTTGCCGGAGCTCAGCAGCTCGGCGACGATGAGTCCGAGGGCTCTCGCAAGGCGCGGTGGCACGGCGTTGCCGATCTGGCGCTCGATGCTCTCGTAGCTGCCGAAGAACTTGTAGTCCAAAGGGAACGTCTGAATCAGAGCCGCCTCGCGGAGCGTGAGCCCACGATCCTCCGTGGGATGGATGAAGCGACCGCATGAGGGCGTGGTGCAGCGTGTGGTCATCGTAGGCGCGGGGTGCCCGGGATCGATGCGTCCATAGATCGAGGTGGCGTGTCTGCGACCCAGTCTCACGTGGCAGTCGAGTCGAAGGTGCTCTGGGAGTTCCCCTCGTCCGCCGCCCTGTGCGACCGCGCGAATGCGCTCTAACGTCTTTGGCTGCGGCGTACGTGCACGGTGAACGGGGTCCAGGTCTGCGGTCAGCGTCTCGGCGGCCACCAGAGCCTCTCCAGCGGTTCGCGGCGAAGCGTCGAAGCTCGCAGGCAGTGCATCGCGCAGATCTGCGGGCGGTTCCACGGACGCTGTGCGCTCAATCCCGAGGACGATGACACGGCGTCGCTTCTGCGGGACTCCGAAGTCTGCGGCTTGAACGACGTACTGCCTCACTCGATAG
Source organism: uncultured Solirubrobacterales bacterium (assembly GCA_963744245.1). GTDB lineage: Bacteria > Actinomycetota > Thermoleophilia > Solirubrobacterales > Solirubrobacteraceae > Palsa-744. The sequence continues at coordinate 190,453 of CAVUST010000001.1, read as the reverse complement.
TCGGTTTCAAGCTCGGCAACGAGGCGGGCGAACCGCGGCTCGCACTGCAGGCCGGGGACGTTCTCCAACAGCACGGCGCGAGGGCGCAGGTGTCGCACAAATCGCGCCAGGGACGACACGAGCCGGTTGCGACGGTCCTCAGGGTCCCCTGAGCCCAGCGTCGAGAAGGGCTGGCAGGGCGGACAGGCAGTCAGCAGGTCGACGACGCGCGTTCCAGACGCTCGCAGGCTCCTGGCAAGCACCGGCGCGTGAACTCGCCGGACGTCCCGGTCGAACATCTGGGTCTTCGGGTGGTTGGCCCGGAAGGTCTCGACGGCGCACGGGTCGTTCTCGACTGCGGCCTGCACGACGTAGCCCGCGTCGCGGAGACCTCGAGAGGCGCCGCCGGCGCCGGAGAACAGGTCGATCGCGGTGAATGCAGAGGACACGGCAAGATCGTATTCTGGATGGCGAGCCGGACGATTGGTGCGCATCGAGTCGCAGGGCCCCACGTCTACGGACCCTCAGTTCGCCGAACCGTGCCGAAGACCTTGTCGCCACACCTGCCAGCGCCACCGGCGTCGTCGGATGCCACTCGCACGGTCATGCAAGCGAATCGCTCGCGCGACACCGGTCCGGAGCTGGCACTGCGACGCGCCTTGCATGCACGAGGCCTGCGGTATCGGGTCGAGAGGCTCGTCGAGCCGAGTCTTCGCTGTCGAGCTGACGTGGTCTTCCGATCACAACGCGTCGCGGTCTTCGTAGACGGATGCTTCTGGCACCGCTGCCCGATTCATGCGACGGACCCCACTCGCAATGCCGACTACTGGCAGGCGAAGTTCGAGCGCACGGTCGCTCGTGACCGGCGGAACGACGCGGCACTGATGGTCGCCGGATGGACGGTCGTCCGCGTCTGGGAGCACGAGGATCCGGTTGTGGCAGCGGATCACATAGCAGCGCTCGTCCAGCCGCCTACCGGGCGGGCGGGGCCTCCAACATCCGTCCGAGGATCTCGCGCATGATCTCGTCCGAGCCTCCCCCGATCGGACCCAGGCGCGCGTCGCGGGCGGCGCGCTGCACCCACACCTCGCGCATGTAGCCGGCGCCGCCGTAGATCTGCAGGCAGGCGTCCATCAGCTCGAAGCAGGCGCGCTGGGTCAGGAGCTTGGCCATCGTGACCTCGCGCAACGGTTCCTCGCCTGAGACGAAGCGGCGTAGCGCGTCGTAGGTGACGCAGCGCGCCTGATAGGCGCTGGCGGCGAGGTCGGCGAGCTTGTGTCGGATGACCTGGTGCCCGGAGAGCGGGCGCCCGAACGTTTGACGCTCGCGCGCGAACTGCGCCGTACGCTCCCAGGCCAGGCGCATCGCGCCGACCGCGCCCAGCGCCATGGCCAACCGCTCCCACTGGAAGTTGGCCATGATCAGCTTGAACCCGCCGTGCAGCTCGCCCAGCAGGGCTTGGTCGGGTACGAACACGTCCTGGTAGGCGATCGTGGCGGTGTCCGAGGCGTGCCAGCCGAGCTTCTGCAGCTTCGCCGAGGTGACGCCCTCGGTGCGGTCGACGATGAAGAACGAGATCCCGTGATGACCGCCCTCGGGCGTGGTCTTGGCGGCCGTGACGATGAAGTGCGCGCGCACGCCGTTGGTGATGTAGGTCTTCTCGCCGTTCAGCACCCAGCCGCCGTCCACGCGCTCAGCCGAGGTGCGCAGCCCTGCGACGTCAGAGCCCGCGCCGGGCTCGGTGATGCCGAGCGCGCCGATCTTCTCGCCGCGGATCGCCGGCACGAGGTAGCTCTGCTGCTGCTCCTCGGTGCCGAACTTCCAGATGGGGGGCGTGGCGATGTTGACATGCGCGCCGATCCCCGCGGCGGTGCCGCCCGAGCCGATGCGCGCCATCTCCTCGCACATGACCGCCTCGTGCAGGTAGTCGCCGCCCTGGCCGCCCAGCTCCGTCGGGTACTTCAAGCCGAGCAGTCCCTGCGCGGCGAGCTTGGGAAAGACCTCGTCGGGAAACCACTGCTCGTCCTCCCAGGTCTGGGAGTGAGGCGCCAGCTCGCGGTCGATGAAGCCGCGGATGGACTCGCGCAGCTCCTCGTGCTCGGGAGTGAAGGGGGGATCGGGGTTGGTCATGGGAGGGGCAGTGGTGCAGTTCCGACCGGCGCATGCGCCGGTCGGCGACCCCGCGCATGCGCGGGGTCGTGACGAGCCGCATGCGGCTCGTCAACCGTTGGCGCATGCGCCAACGGCGAGGCCGCACATGTGCGGCCTCGGGGGAGGCTCGCATGCGAGCCTCCCGGCCATGCCGCTTGCGGCATGGCCCACCAAATCAGCTTTTTATCAGTCATGCGGCCAGGACTTTGGATCAAAGCCCGTACGAGCGCCCGATCACCTCGAGCATGATCTCGTCCGTGCCCGCGCCGATGCGGTTCAGCCGCATGTCGCGCCACACGCGCTCGACGTTGTACTCGCGCATGTACCCTGCGCCGCCGTGGATCTGGATGCACTCGTCCGCGACTTCGCAGGCCACGCGCGCGCTGTGCAGCTTCGCCATCGAGATCTCCCGCACCGGGTACTCGCCGTTCGCGAACCGCCATGCGGTCACGTACACGAGCTGGCGCGCGCTCTCGATATTGGTCGCCATCTCGGCGAACTTGTGACGGATGACCTGGAAGTGGCCAATGGCTTTGCCGAAGGCTTCGCGCTCTTTCGCGTAGGCGAGCGTGTGCTCGAAGCATTTCTGCGCCCCCGCCACGCAACCGGCGGCGCCGATCATGCGCTCGCCCTGCAGCTCCCACATGATGTGGTAGAAGCCCCGCCCCACCTCTCCGAGCACGGCCGACTCCGGCACGCGCACGTCCTGGAAGGCCAGCAGCGCCGTGTCCGAGGCGTGCATGCCCATCTTCTCGAGCTTTTTCTCGCGGATCACGCCCGGCGCGTCCATCGGCACGAGGAACAGTGTGAACCCGTCGTAGCCCGCGTCCGGGTCGGTCTTCGTCACGAGCACGATCACGTCCGCGCGGTGGCCGTTCGTGATGTACGTCTTCGAGCCGTTGATCACGTATTCGCCGCCGTCCTTCACCGCCCGCGTCTTGATCCCCGCGACGTCCGAGCCCGCGTCGGGCTCGGTGATGCCCAGGCACAGGATCTTCTCGCCCTTGATCGCCGGTTCGGCCCACTGCCGCTTCTGCTCCTCGGTGCCGAACGCCAGGATCGGCGGCATCGCCATGTCCGTCTGCACCGCCACGCCCATCGACAGCCCGCCGGAGTTCCCGTTCGACATCTCCTCCGCGAGCACCATCGCCGAGAAGTAGTCCCCGCCCTGCCCGCCGTACTCCTCGGGCTTGTCCAGGCCCAGGAAGCCCAGCTCGCCCATGCGCCTGAAGACCGAGTCGGGAAACGTCGTCTCCTCCCATTCCGCGGCGTGCGGCGCCAGCTCCTTGATCGCGAAGCTGCGAATCGACTCGCGCAGCGCTTCGTGCTCGTCGGTGAAGATGAAGTGCTTGCGTGCAGCCCCATGATCGGGCTTGAGCAGGCTCTCGGCGGTGGCGGCCATGTCGGCGGTCTCCTCGGGTCTTGGGGTCTCGATGCTCGGCTGGCGTCCCCGGCGACCAGTCAGCTCGCTGGCGGCACGCGGTCGGCGCACCGTGGAGGCTAACGCAGCGCGGGTTGAAAGTAAACAGTAGTGCTGCTTACTTTCGACGACTGCGTCAGGCGGCCACGCCGTGGGTGACGGTCGCGCACATCGCCTCACGCGCGCGCGTCTCGCAAAGTCGCCCTGCCCGCTACGGACCCGGCACGATCTCGAACGCCTGCCGTCCGTGCAGCCGGTAGATGTGAAAGTCGGCGTCGAGGGTGAAGATGCGTTTGAGCCGGCGCTCCTCGGCGAGCGCCACGAGGGTGGCGTCGGCGAGATCCATCGGGCGGTCGCGGTAGCGCTCCATCAGGCGCGCGGCGCGCTTGTTGGCCGCGGGCGAGGGGGAGGCGAGGATCAGGTCCTCACGCAGCGTCAGGCGCCACAGCGGCTCCTGTCCGCGCCAGCGCGCGACGCGGCCGAGCAGGTACATCGCCTCGGTGAACGCCGGCCACGTGGTCAGGAGCGGCAGGCTGAGCTGCGCGAGCGTCTCCTTGCAGCGCTCGTGATCGGGCTCGTCCGCGTCGATCAGCGCGACGAGCGGTCCGGCGTCGGTGAGCGTCACGCGCGCCGCGCGAGCTCCTGCGCGAACGCCGCGCCCGTGTCGCGCGCCTGCCCGCCGCCTCCGTGGACCGCTCCGATCACGTCCGCCAGGCGCTCGCCCGCGCCGGTCGCGAGGGTGTGCTCCGCGCGCTCGTTCGCGGCGCGCCGGATGAACTCCGACACCGAGGCGCCCTCGGCCGCGGCGGCCTGCCGCACGCGCCGGTCGAGCTCGTCGTCCAGTCTGACGCTGCGCATGCGACTAGTGTATCACAAGACGGTGTATATGTGATACGGTCCCAGGCCGCATCCCTCAGTGGCGCCGCGCTCGTGCTCGCGCTGGGACTGGACGTGCAGAGAACCGGCCACGCCGGCTACCGCCGGTTAGGATGCCTCACCGTGGCTGCAACCTCCTCCGACCCTGTCCTCTATGACCTCGCGGACGGCGTCGCCACGCTCACGCTCAACGAGCCCGACACGCGCAATGCGCTCTCTCCCGAGCTGCTGACGGGTCTGATCAAGGCGTTCCAACGGGCCGAGGAGGACCCCGCCGCGCGCTGCATCGTGCTTGCCTCCTCGCACGAGCGCACCTTCTCCTCCGGCGCGAACCTCGGCGGCTTCGCAGCCGAGACGCCGCTCGTGCACAAGCATTTCGCCTCCGAGCGCTTCGTCTCGCTGTTTCGCCTGATCGGCTCGCTGACCAAGCCCACCCTGTGCGCGGTGCGCGGCCACGTGCTCGCGGGTGCGCTCGGGATCGCGCTCGCGTGCGACCTGATCGTGGCTTCCGAGGAGGCGACGTTCGGCACGCCCGAGATTAACATCGGCGCCTTCCCCTTCATGATCATGGCGCTCATCTATCGCAACGTCCCGCGCAAGAAGGCCACCGAGCTGCTGCTGCTGGGGGAGCGCTGGAGCGCGCGGGAGGCGCACGCGGCCGGGATCGTCAACAAGGTCGTTCCCGCCGCCGAGTTCGACGCTGCCGTGGCCGAGTGGGCCGCAAAGCTGGCGTCCAAGTCGCCCGTGATCATGCGCCTGGGCAAGGAAGCGATGCGCCGGCAGATGGACATGCCCCTCGATGACGCGCTCGACTACCTGCGCGCCCAGCTCACTCTGGCCGTCTCGACCGAGGACGTCGTCGAGGGGGTCACGGCGTTCTTTCAGAAGCGCGAGCCGGTGTGGAAAGGGCGCTGACTCCTTCCCGCGCGCCAAAGTAAGCAGTAGGACTCTTTACTTCTCGCGCGGCCCGCGATGCGGTTAGGATTGCCGTGTGGCCGCGTCCTCCACCGAGTCCAGCCTGCTGCGCCCCCTGATCGAGGACCTCGAAGCCCGCCGCGCGCGGATCATGCTCGGCGGCGGGCAGGAGAAGATCGACCGCCAGCACGACAAGGGCGCGCTGACCGCGCGCGAGCGCGTCGCGCTGCTCGTGGACGAGGGCACGTTCGTCGAGCTGGGCATCCACGGGCGCCCGCACTCCTCCCAGCGCGCGATGGACGGCGTCGACGCCCCCGCCGACGGTGTGATCACCGGCTACGGCAAGGTCGATGGGCGGCTGACGGCCGTGTGCGCGTACGACTTCACCGTGATGGCCGGCTCGATGGGCATGACGGGCGAGTTCAAGGTCACACGCCTGCGCGAGCTGGCGCTGACCAAGCGCATCCCCTTCGTCTGGCTGCTCGACTCCGCCGGCGCACGCGTGCAGGAGGCCGCCGGGGCGATGTTCGCCGGCTCCGGGCACCTCTTTCGCGAGGAGGTGATCATGAGCGGCGTCATTCCGCAGGTCGCCGCGCTGCTGGGGCCGTGCGCCGCCGGGACCGCCTACATCCCCGGCCTCGCCGACTTCGTGCCGATGGTCAAGGGCCGCGGCTCGATGGCGCTCGCCGGTCCGCACCTCGTGCGCGCGGCGATCGGCGAGGACGTCACCCAGGAGGAACTCGGCGGCTCGCGCGTGCATTGCCGCAAGTCCGGCGTGGGCGACATGGAGGTCGCCAGCGACGAGGAGTGCATCGCGCAGGTCAAGGCCTATCTCTCCTACATGCCTCAGCACTGCGAGACCCCGCCGCCGGTGCGCGCGGTCTCCGATCCGATCGAGCGCCGCGAGGAGTCGCTGCTGGACGTGCTGCCGCCGTCCAACCGCACGCCCTATGACATGTACGAGGTGATCCGCGCGATCGTCGACGACGGGGAGTATCTGGACATCAAGGGACAGTGGGCGAAGACGATCATCACGTGCTTGGCGCGCTTCGGCGGGCGCCCGGCGGGGATCGTCGCCAATCAGCCCAAGCAGCTGGGCGGCATCCTCGACAACGACTCCGCCGACAAGGCCGCGCGCTTCGTCAACCTGTGCGACGCCTTCGCCATCCCGCTCGTGTTCCTGCAGGACGTGCCCGGGTTCATGGTCGGCACGAAGGTGGAGGCCGAAGGCATCATCCGCCACGGCGCCAAGATGCTGCACGCCGTCGCCGCCGCGACCGTCCCCAAGATCACGGTCATCACGCGCAAGGCCTACGGCGCGGGCTACTACGTGATGAACGGCCGCGCCTACGAGCCCGACCTGATCGTCGCCTGGCCGAGCGCGGAGATCAGCGTGATGGGCGCCGAGGGGGTCGTGGAGATCGCGTTTCGCCGCCAGGTCGAGGAGGCCGAGGACCCCGAGGCCAAGCGCGCCGAGCTGATCGAGGGGTTCCGCCGCGCCTTCGACGTCTACATCGCCGCGGGCAACGACCTGATCGACGACGTCATCGACCCGCGCGACACCCGTCCGACGATCTGCCGCGCGCTGGAGATGTCCGCCGGCAAGCGCGTCGAGCGGCCCTGGAAGCGACACGGAGTCGTCCCCGTCTAGGAGGAGTGCGTTATGGCCGTCGATGACCCGGTAGTCCTCACCTGCGCGATCTCCGGCGTGCTCGCCAACCGCGAGCAGTGTCCGGCGATCCCCTACACCCCCGCCGAGTACGCCGCCGAGGCGCGGCGGATCGTAGACGAGGGGGGCGTGATGATCCACATCCACGCGCGCAAGCCGAACGGGTCGCCAAGCTTCGAGGTCGAGGACTACCGCGCGATCTCAGACGCGATCCGCGCCGAGGTGGGGGACGCCGCGATCGTCAACTTCTCGACCGGCGCCGTCGGCGTGTCGGTCGAGAAGCGCATCGCCTACCTGCGCGAGTGCCGTCCCGAGGTTGCCGCGCTGAACATGGGCTCGATGAACTACGCCAAGTATTCGCGCTCGCGCAAAGACTTCGTCTTCAAGATGGTCTTCGCGAACCCCTTCGAGGAGATCGTCGCGCTGCTGGAGGCGATGAACGAGCTGGGCATCAAACCCGAGCACGAGTGCTTCGACGTCGGCCACGTCGGCTCGCTGGAGCCGCTGATCCACATGGGCGTCCTCCACCAGCCGCTGCACGTCGACTGCATCATGGGCGTCACCGGCGGCATCCCCCCGAGCGCGCGCAACCTCGCCGCGATGGTCGACAACATCCCCGTGGGCTCACACTGGGGCGTGATCGGCATCTCCCGCCAGCAGTGGCTGCTCGTCGCCGCCGCGCTGACCCTCGGCGGCTCCGTCAGGGTCGGCCTGGAGGACAACCTGTATCTGCCGAGCGGCGAGATGGCCTCCTCCAACGGTGAGCTGATCGCGCAGGCGCGGCGCATGGCCGAAGAGGTCGGGCGCCGCCCCGCGACCGTCGCCGAGGCCCGCAAGATGCTCGCGCTCGCGGCTCCCGGCGGCGTCGGCGCCGGCGCGACTCCCCCGGCCCTCGCAAAGGAGGCGACGGCGTGAGCTTGCCGCTGGAAGGCATTCGCGTGCTCGACCTCTCGCGCCTCTTGCCCGGAGGCTTCTGCTCGCTCTTGCTCGCCGACTTCGGCGCGGACGTGCTCAAGGTCGAGGACACCGGCATGGGCGACTACATCCGCTGGTCTCCGCCCTATGTCGAGGGGGCGCAGGACAGCGCCAAGTCCGCGCTGTTCCTGGCGCTCAACCGCAACAAGCGCTCGATCCGCCTGGACTTGAAGAACGAGCGCGGACGCGAGGCGTTGCTGGCGCTCGTGCGCGCGCACGACGTCGTGCTCGAGTCGTTTCGCCCGGGCGTGCTCGACCGCCTCGGCGTCGGCTACGAGCGCATGCGCGAGGTCAACCCCGGCATCGTCTACTGCGCGATCTCCGGCTACGGCCAGACCGGCCCCAAGCGCGAGGCCGCGGGGCACGACATGAACTACCTCGGCCTCGTCGGCCTGCTCGGCCTCACCGGCGAAGCGGATGGCGAGCCCGTGCAGGCGGCCGGACAGATAGCCGACCTCGGCGGCGGCTCGCTGATGGCCGCCTTCGGGATCATGGCCGCCCTGCACGAGCGCGACGGCGCCCCCGCGCGCGGAGACCGCCCGGCGCGGCCCGGCTCCGGGGCGGGCCAGGTCGTGGACGTCTCAATGGCCGACGGCGCGCTCTCCTGGCTGGCGATGGTCGCCGGGGCATACTTCGCCGACGGGACCGTCCCCCACCGTGGCGAGCTGCCGCTGGCCGGCTCGCTGATCTGCTACCGCCCGTACGAGTGCGCCGACGGCTGGATCACGCTCGGCGCGCTGGAGCCGAAGTTCTGGCAGGCGTTCTGTCGCGGCGTCGAGCGCGAGGATCTGATCGAGCGCCAGTTCGAACGCCCCGGCTCCGACGCTCACGGCGAGGTCCAGACGATCTTCCGCGCCCGCACCCGCGCCGATTGGGAGGAGTTCGCGCGCACGCACGACTGCTGTCTGGAGCCCGTCCTCGACCTCGACGAGGCGCTGGACTCAGAGCTCGTGCGCACCCGCGAGATGGTCGTCGAGATCGACCAGCCCGGCGCCGCCGCGCCCGTCCGCCAGCTCGGTCTCCCCGTCAAGCTCGATCGCACGCCCGGCACGCACGCGCGGCTGCCCGGGCCCGCGCTGGGCGAGCACACCGAGCAGGCCCTGCGCGAGGCCGGCTACACCCCCGAGCAGGTCGCCGAGCTGCTGGCCGCCGGTGCGGCCGCGGGGCCGGCTGAGCCCTCGCCGCGGGCGACGTTCCGGGCGTGAGTGGAGCCGCGAGCGTGGCCGCGTCCACCGGCGCCCGCAGCGACCGCCCGTCCAGCGACGGTGCGCCTGAGCCGGAGCTGTTGAAGATCGGCGAACTGGCCGAGCGCGCGGGCGTGAGTCCGGGCACGATCCGCCACTACCTGCGCGAGGGCCTGCTGCCGGCGCCCGTCAAGACGAGTCGCAACATGGCCTACTACCCGCCCGAGCTGGCGGACCGGATCGAGTTGATCAAGCGGTTGCAGGAAGAGCGGTTCATGCCGCTGCGCGTGATCCGGGAGGTGTTGGAAGACGATCCTGAGCGTATACGGGCGCTGATCGAGCTGGATGAGCGTATCCACGAGCTGCTGCTCGCCGAGCTCGCGCGACGCCGGGGGCGGTGAGGTCCGCGCGCGGCTACCACTTCGCGCAGTGGTGCTCCATCACGCCGAGCCCGTTCGCGAGGCGGACGCCGCCCGGCAGCGTTCCGGCGAAGGTGCCGAACGGCGCGGTGTAGTCGCTGCGCACGACCACCAGGTTCTCGTGGCGCCGGCGCACCGCCTCGGCGGCGAAGCTCAGCCGCGAACCGTCATCGGCGTCGTCGGCGACGATCTCGCTCAGGTCCGCCGCGAATCGCACCGGCGCCGCCTCGTTCGGCTCCCCATTCACCCACACCGCGCGCTCGCTGCCCCGCGGCGGGTCGTTGACGCCGGCCACCAGGTTCCACGCGAGCGCCGTGCCGTCCTCGCTCGTGCCCACCCCGGCGCTCCACCACCACTCGGTGTGCCGAGGGTGATACCCGGCCGTGTCGTCGATCACCGCCAGCGCCTCGATCTCGCACGCTGGGCCGCCGTCGAGCGTGAGCGTCCCATGCGCGCGTACGCCCGCCTGCTTGCGCGTCCACACCTCATTCGCGCCGAGCGCCGCCCCGACCGCAGCGCGCGTGTCCGCCTGTGCGTCGCCGGGTGTCCTTCCGCTCTCGACGCTTGCGCGGTCACTGCCACGGTGGGCGCACCGCGCCCAGACGCCCGCGTCTTCCTCCAGGATCAGATCGACGCGAACCTCGCCGTCGCGTATCGCCATGCGCCCATGGTCCAACGCGACGGCGTCGCGGCGCACGAGCATGTGCGTGCGCTCCCGCAGCCGCCCGTCCCCACGGGTGTACACCGCCCAGAACGACTGCCGTGCGGGTCCGACCTGCACGAGTGCGGCGCATGCCATCAGCTCCTCGCAGAACACGCCCACGTAGCGCCAGCGCTTCAGCGGACGACCGCCCCGCAGCATGGGCAGGCGGTCCTCGCCGGCGGGCGCATTCGGTCGCTCTGGAGCTATGCTTGGGGGCATTGACTGACTAGTCAATCTATTTCCGTGAGTTGGGACTCGGCTCGCGAAGGGAGTGCAACAGATGAAGGCAGCGGCCGTCCAGCTCAACTCCACCGCCGACTTCGGCGCGAACCTCGCGACCGCCGATCGTCTCACACGCGCGGCCGCCGCGGATGGAGCGCGGCTGATCGTGCTCCCGGAGAAGTGGACGGCGATGGGCTCGGAGGAGGAGTTGCGCGCGTGCGCCGAGCCGCTCGACGGACGCGCCGTCTCCTGGGCGCGCGACGTTGCCGCCGAGTTGCGCGTTGACCTCGTCGCGGGCTCCTTCCTGGAGCGCATACCGGGGGAGGAGCGCTTCGCCAACACCTGCGTGCACGTCTCCGCTGCGGGCGGCGTACGCGCGGTCTATCGCAAGCTGCACATGTTCGACGTCGAGATCGACGGCCGCTCCTACCGCGAGTCCGACGTCGAGCTCCCCGGCGAGGAGATCGTCCTCAGCGAGACCACCACCGGCGCGGCGGACGCGCCAGGTGGAGAGGGCGCCTCCGGCATCGAGCTGGGCCTGTCGATCTGCTACGACCTGCGCTTCCCCGAGCTGTTTCGCATCCTCGCCGTGGGCGGCGCGCGCATCCTCGCGCTGCCCTCGGCGTTCACGCTGCCGACCACACGCGACCACTGGGAAGTTCTCGTCCGCGCCCGCGCGATCGAGAATCAGGCGTTCGTCATCGCCGCCAACCAGGTCGGCCCCCATCCCGGCGGCCTGCGCTCTGGCGGGCGCTCGATGATCGTCGATCCGTGGGGCGTCGTGCTCGCGCAGGCCCCCGACGGTGAGCACCACATCCTCGCCGAGCTCGACCTCGAGCGCCAGCTGGAGATCCGCACCCAGCTGCCCGCGCTCGCCAACCGCCGCCCGGAGGTGTACAGCCGGTGAGCGCCACACGGGCAAAGACTGCCGCCGACAAGCGCCGTTCGATCCTCGACGCGGCCGTGCGCGTGTTCGCGCGCCAGGGCTTTCACGCCTGCCGCGTCGCCGACGTCGCCGACGAGGCCGGTGTCGCCTACGGCCTCGTCTACCACTACTTCGCCTCCAAGGACGAGATCCTCGACACGCTGTTCCTCGAGCGCTGGGCGATCATGCTCGAGACGATTCGCCACGTCGACTCAGAGGCGATCCCCGCGCGGGAGAAGCTGGCGGCGATCGCCTCGTTCATCATCGACTCCTACACCCACGACCCCGACCTGATGAAGGTGATCATCGTCGAGGTCACGCGCGCGGCCAACTCGTTCGGACAGACCCATCTCGCCCAGATCCGCGAGGCGTTCACGCTGATCGCCGAGATCGTGACCAAGGCGCAGGCCGATGGGGAGTTCAAGCCACAGATCACGGCCGAGTTCGCGGCGATCGCCTTCTACGGCGCGATCGAGCAGGTGCTGACCGGCTGGATCTTCGGCCTGCTGCCACGCGGGGAGGAGCACTACGAGCAGGCCAAGCGGCTGGTGGTCGAGACGATCTGCGGTGGGCTCGACGCGTCTGGCGGGGCCGCGTCGGCTTGAGGAGAGGGGCCGCGTCGCCCTGATGAGAGCCCCCTCGGCGCCGCCCTCACGGGGCGCGTCGTGTCGGGGCAATACACTGCCATGGCAACATGGAGAACGATGTCATCAAGCGCCTGATGTGGTCCGGCCTGCTGGCCGGGATCGGCGCCCTGTCGAGCATCGTCGCCCACCGCCTCGCCACGCGCGTGTGGCTGCGACTGTTCGACGAGGAGCCGCCCGAGTGAGCGCCTCGCCTCTCGGCAGCGATTCCGGCTCCGGTGGACAGGGCCCCAGCTGGCCCGGTGGCACGGGTTCGCCGCGCGGCGACGTGCCAAAGGGCATCGCCACCGCGATCACCGAGGTCTCCGAGCGCGCGACCCTGCTGGTCCGCGAGGAGATCGAGCTCGCCAAGGCGGAGGTAGCCGAGAAGGCCGGAAGGCTCGTCAAGGGCGCGGTCGTGGGCATCGCCGCGGGCGTCTTCTTCGTCACTGCCCTGTTCTTCGTCCTGATCGGCTGCGCCTGGCTGCTCTACTACTACCTGCCGATCGGCAACCAGTTCACCTACTTCTGGGGCTTCTTCGCGATGGCTCTGATCCTCGTCATCCTCGGCCTGATCGCCGGTCTGATCGCAGCCAGGGCGGTCAAACGGGGCGCCCCCCCGACGCCGGACATGGCGATCGAGGAGGCCCGTCGGATCCGCGACACCGTCTCCTCGGGCGCCTCCTCCGATGGTTCGGGCGCCGCTTCACGGCCACGCGCGGCCGCGGGGACCTCGGCGGGTGAGACAGCCGGATCGTCCGCCTCCGCCGGCACCACCCCCACCCCCGCTTACGGCGCCGCTGCCCCGCATGCCGTCGACCCGTCCGCACCGAGCGGCGGAGAGGGAGCTGCCACCTGATGCCCCAGCGTTCACCCGCCGAGATCCGCGACTCGATCGAGGCCAACCGCAACGAGCTCGCCGTCTCGATCGTGCAGCTGCGGGGCGAGGTCGCCTATCTGACCGACTGGCGCGGGCACCTGGAGCGCCACCGCAGCGAGGTCACCGCCGCAGTCGCCGTCGTCGGCCTGCTGATCGGCGGTCGTATGCTGCGCCGTCGCCGTCGCCGCCGCTGATCAGCTCAGCAGCGCCCGTGGAATCCCGCCCACGCCGATCAGGCCGGGGCCGGTGTAGGTGCCGATCACCGGTCCCACCTCTGAGGTGAACACCGGCTCGGAGTCGAATGTCTCGCGGCAGCGCTCGATCAGCCGCTCGGCCTGCTCGGTCGCCTGGATGTGCTGCACCACCCATCCGTCGGACCCTTCGTCACGCAGCTGCTGGGCGTACTGCACCATCCGCTCGAATGCCCGGCCCGCGGTGCGCACGCGCTCCACCGGGACGATCTCGTACTCCATCGACAGGATCGGCTTGATCCGCAGCGTCCCGCCCAGCCACGCCTGCGCCTTGCCCACGCGCCCGCCTCGACGCAGGTACTCGAGCGTGTCCAGACAGAACCAGATCTTCAACGCCCGGCGTGCCTCGCGCACCCGCTCTGCCACCGCGTCGTGGTCCGCGCCCGTCCTGGCGGCCGCGCAGGCCACGAGCACCAACAGCCCCATCCCGCCGCACGCGGTTTCGCCGTCGATCACCTCGACTCGCTCGCCCAGTCCGCGCTCGCTCAGCAGCCCGTGCGCCTGCCTGGCCGCCTCGCACGTCCCCGAGATGCCGCCCGCGAGATGGATCGAGACGACGTCCCTGCCCTCCTCCAGCAGCGGCTCCCATACGGCGAGAAAGTCGCCGATCGAGGGTTGCGAGGTCGTGGGCAGCTCGGGGTCTGACGCCAGGCGCTTGTAGAAGGCGTCGAACCCGTCCATCTCCAGCTCGCGCTCGGGCTGGCTCTGCCAGCCGACGTACAGGCTGACCTGATGGATGCCCTGCTCGTCCGCGAGCGCGCGCGGCAGGTATTGCGTGCTGTCGGTTACTACCGCGACGGACGTGGGCATCCTCGGCGGACGCTACACCAACGGTGCGTATGCGCGGGGCGCCAGGCTCAGCTGGGGCGGTTCTCGATCTGCATGAGTCCCGGTGCTACGGCTGCGGGCTCGCCCGGCGGCCGCTCGGCGTCCGCCGTGCCGTCTCCCTCGACGCCCAGCGTCTGCGCCAGCTCGCCCGACTCGTACATCTCCATCACGATGTCGCACCCGCCCACGAGCTCGCCGCCCACGAACAGCTGCGGGATCGTCGGCCACTGCGAGATCGCCGACAGCTCTTCGCGGATGCGCGGGTCGGGCAGCACGTCCACGGCCGCGAACGGCGCCTGCAGAGACTGCAGCGCCGCCACCGTGCGCGCCGAGAACCCGCACGCGGGCGCGTCCGGCGTGCCCTTCATGAACAGGATCGTGTCGTGCTCGGAGATCGCCTGCGCGATCGCATCGCGGATCTCGGTGCTCTGCTCGGTGTCTGACATGGCTGCTCCTGGCTGTTGGGCTCTGGACTCTGTCGGCTACTCGGGGGAGTGGGTCTTCAACGACAGCGCGTGGATGGGGCCGCCGATCTCCGCGCCGAACACCTCGTAGACGAGCCTGTGCTGCTCGATGCGGCTGCGACCCGCGAACGCCGCCGCGGTGACGGTCGCTTGGAAGTGGTCGCCGCCGCCGGTCCAGTCCTCGACCTCGGCTCTCGCTCCCGGGATCGCGGCCTCGATGCGCTGCTTGATCTCCTCGGCGTTCGGCATGCCTTGCCAAGCTTAGAACACTCGTTCACCCCTCGCTATACTTTGGAAAGCAATGGTCACGATCACCGACAAGGGCGCCGAGAAGGTGCGCGAGTTCCTGGCCGCTCAGGAGGCTGACGTGAGTCTGGCCGGGCTGCGCGTGGGCGTGCGCGGTGGCGGCTGCTCGGGCTTTCAGTACCAGCTCGCCTTCGACGAGCAGCGCGACGCGGACGCTGTGTTCGAGACCCACGGTCTCAAGCTGCTGGTCGACAACGACAGCCTTCCGTTCGTGCGCGGCTCGGTCATCGACTACGAGGAGACGCTCCAGGGCGCCGGCTTCAAGGTCGAGAACCCCAACGTCGTCGCCGCCTGCGGCTGCGGCTCCTCGTTCCGAGTGGCCGAGGAGGAGCAGGTCTCAGCAGTCTGATCGCCGGAGCGCGTAGGGTGCGCTCCCGATGATGCCCGCCCGCCTGCGAAGCCTGACGCCTGAGCGCCTGCGCGACGACGTTCGCCTGCGTGCGCTCGCGGTCGGCTCGGGGCTGATCCCGCCCCGCACGATGCACTCCGCCGAGGACGCCTCGGTGCTGCTGCAGGCCGCGCGTGGCGCGCGTCGAGTGGTCGAGATCGGCGTGTACGAGGGCTCCTCGGCGGTTGTCCTCTGCGGCGCGCTGCGCTCCGACGCGGAGCTTCACCTGGTCGACCCGTTCGGTCGGCATCCCGACGCGCTGCCCTCCGGCTGGGGCGCCACCGAGTGGGCGACCCGTCGCGCCGTCGCTCGCGCCTGCCGCCGGCGCGGCGCCGATGCGCCCACAGTCCGCTGGCACGCGTGTCTCTCCGCCGAGCTGGCCTCGCGCTGGCAGGGCGCGGTGGACCTGGTGTTCATCGACGGAGACCACTCGGAGCCAGGATGCGAGCTGGACTGGTCGCAGTGGCATCGCTTCGTCGTGGCCGGCGGTCACGTCGTCTTCCACGACGCTCGCGCCGGTCGCCCGGACGGCCGCGGTCTGCCTGGGCCCACGGCGGTCGTCAGCCGCCATTTCCGCTCGGGCGCCGGCACGGCGGGGTGGGAGATCGCGGCTGAGGCCGATCGCACGGTCGCGGTCCGGCGCATCGCTTGAGGGGCCTACGGCTCGTGATAGTCAGGCTACGCCGCTGTCGCGCGTGGCGACACGCGGTTGGTGGGCTTGCCGGACAGGGGCCAGTGCTGGATGGCTCTTTACATAGTCGGTTGCCGGCCGTGCCGGCCGGCTATACGTGTAAGCGGCGATTTGGAGGGTCGTCATCCGGGCTCGTTGGCCAGCGAGCGCCACAGGTATCGGCAGGCCAGCGTGCGGTGGGGGCGCCACGGCAGCGCGATCTCCTCCATCGCGACCGCGTCCGGCAGCTCGTCCAGCCCGTAGGCGCGTTCGATCGCCCGGCGGATGCCGAGGTCGCCGACCGGCAGCACGTCGGGGCGCTCGAGGTGGAACATCAAGAACATGTGCGCGGTCCACACCCCCAGTCCCTTGACGGCGGTCAGCTCGGCGATCACCGTGTCGTCGTCCAGCTCGTCCAACCGCTCCAGCTCCAGCTCTCCCGACAGCGTGTGCTCCGCCAGCGACCTCAGGTAGCCGACCTTCGCGCGCGACAGTCCCGCGGCGGCGCGCAGCTCTTCGGGCTCGTCCTCGACGATCTCCACCGGGGTGGGCGGACGGCCGTCGAAGCGATCCGTCAACCGCCCGTAGATCGCGCGCGCCGCCTTGACCGACAGCTGCTGGCCGGCGATCGCGCGCACCAGCGCGCCGTAGTGGTCCTCGCGGTCGGGCCGTCCATCGCGCGCAGGGGGCAGCGTGCCGACGGTCGCGATCACCTCGGCGAGCACCGGATCGCAGCGGCGCAGATGCGCGAGGCCCTTGGGCACCTCAGGCCGCCGGGAGCGCGGCGCCGATCGGCTCGCCGTCGAGGGCGTTCAGCGCGCGCTCCAGCGACATCCTGATGCAGGTGAAGCTCGGCGTGTCGCGCACCGTGTACTTCGACGCCTCGGTCGTGCGCAGCCGCTGCACCAGGTCCAGGAACGTGCCCACGTCGTCGGTGTCGAACGCGACCACGAACTCCTGGTCGTCCAGTCCGAACGAGTATGTCGTGTGGTTGTCCACGCCCGGGTGTTCACGTCCGACCTGGATGTGCCCCTGCATGATCCGCCAGCGCTCCTGCGCGGGCAGTCCGTACCACTCGCGAGACTTGACAAAAGGGTACACAAACACATACTTGCCCTCGAAGCCGCGCGGGCTGGTGCGCTCGTCTTCGGAGTACTCCGAGCTCTTGCGCATCCCCAGAAACGAGTATGGGATCTCTGCCCACTGCATCAGCCCGCTCTGCGCCATCACGACGTGCAGCTCGTGGATGCGCTCGAGATTCTCGGCCTCGGCGATCAGCAGCAGCTCCGCGTCGCCGCGCGTGCCCATCAGCGAGAACGCCTGCAGCAGGTGCCCGTCGGCGAAGTCCTCGCACGCCGCCAGCAGCTCGCGCTTGTCCTGCTCGCGGTGAGGAGAGTCCAGTCGCCGCCAGGCCGGATCGAGCTTCAGGAACGTGTACTTGACGAAGTGCCGCTTGGCCACCGCCCGATTATCGCACCGGCAAGCCGGATACAGTACGAGTCGTGCGGATCGCCCTGATCTCGCCTTACTCGTGGACCTACCCGGGCGGCGTCACGCGCCACATCGAGGCGCTCGCGGCCGAGCTGGAGGCGCTCGGGCACGATGCCCGCATCCTGGCGCCGTATGACCCCGACGACGCCCTTGCGCGCCGTCTGCATCGCGGGGCCCGCCCGCAGCGTCTGCAGCCGCCCGCGGGCTTCGTCTCGCTTGGGCGCACGTTCGGGCTGCCGGCCAACGGTGCCGTCTCGAACATCACCGGCGCTCCCAGCGCCTTTCTGGCTTTGCGCAGGGAGCTGCGCAACGGCGGCTACGACGTTGCGCATCTGCACGAGCCGATCGTCCCCATGGTCTGCTGGGATGCCCTCTTCCATGCCGGATCGCTGCCGCTCGTGGGTACGTTTCACACCTACTCCGAGAACCCGATCACCAACGGCATCGCCGCGGGCCCGCTGGGTGGGCGGCGGCGCATCAATCGTCTGCGCGTGCGCATCGCCGTGTCCGAGGCGGCGGCCTGGACGGCACGACGCTTCTACGGCGGGCGCTACCGGATCGTGCCCAACGGCGTCCAGCTCGGCGAGGCTCCCGCCGCCGGCGACGCTCCGGACCCGCCAGGCGACGCCCCGGACCCCTTGCGCATCCTGTTCGTCGGCCAGGCCGTCGAGCGCAAGGGCCTGTCCGTGCTGCTGCGTGCGTTCGAGGCTCTGCGCGACCACGTGCCGGCCACGCTGACGCTCGTCGGCGCATCGTCCGAGGAGGTCACGCACATGACCCTCGACGATCGTGGCATTCGGGCGCTCGGCAAGGTCTCCGATCCCCGCAAGCTGGCCGAGCTCACACGGGCCGACGTGCTCTGCGCACCCTCCCTGGGGGGTGAGAGCTTTGGCATGGTCATCACCGAGGGCCTGGCTGCCGGCACGCCCGTGCTCGCCTCCGACATCCCCGGATACCGCGACGTCCTGCGCGACGGGATCGACGGACAGCTGGTGCCGGCGGGGGATCCGCTGGCGCTCGCGGAGGCCATGCGCCGGCTCGCGCTCGAACCTGTCCGTCGCGCGCACATGTCCGCCGCCGCCCGCGAGCGCGCCGAGCGCTTCGCCTGGCCGCACGTCGCCGCGGAAGTGCTCGACTGCTACGAGCAGGCTCTCGCGGTCGGCGAGCCCGCGACGCGCCTGAGGAGAGCAGCGGTCCGCCACGGGTTCGCCCCCGCCGACCTGCTGCCGCGCGTGCCCGCCCAGCGGCTGCCTTCGTTGAAGGCGCAGGCGCCCACGCTGCCCGCCTCCGATCGCGCTCGGCGTACGCGTGCGCTGCGCCGTCTCGGTCTCCTCGGCAGCTCGCTGCTGGGCGCGGGGCTCGCCGCGCTGGCCCTGCAGCACATCGGCGTCACCCGCGTCGCCGCTTCGCTCCTTGCCTCCAAGCCGGGCCTGCTGCTCGCCGGCCTGGCCGTGATGTGTGCGGCGATGCTCGTGCGGGCGCTGGCATGGCACTCGATTCTCGTCGTCGCCCCGACCTGGCGGCGCGCCAAACGTCGCGACGCGATGCAGGGAACGTTCATCGGCGTGCTGATGTCCTCGACGTTGCCCGCCCGGTTGGGCGAGCCCTCGCGTGCGCTGATCGTCGCGCGCCGTCTCGGGCGCGCGCGCGAGACGCTGCCCGTGGTGCTTGGCACGATGGTCTCCCAGACGCTGCTCAACCTGCTCGCGCTGCTGATCCTCGGCTGCGTCACGCTCTCCAGCGTCAGCGTGCTCGACGGTCACGATCGCGCCCTGCTGCTGATCGCGCTCGCGCCACTGGGGGCGCTCGTCGCCGTCCTGCTTGCCCCGGTCCTGATCCCACCCGCCGCGGTCTCACGATCGCGTCGCCTGCAGGCGCTGCTGGCCGGACTGCGCGACGTGCTGCTGCGTCTGCGCGACGGCCTCAGGGTCTTTCGCCGGCCCCGACGAGCCGCCCTGACGACCGTGACTCAGCTCGGTGCCTGGGCGCTGCAGTGGCTGTCCTGCTGGCTGCTGCTGATGGCGCTCGGCCTCGATTCGCACGCCGGCGCCGCGGCTGCGGCCGGGGTCCTGTTCGCGGTCAACGTGACCGCCGTCATCCCCGCCACGCCCGCCAACGTCGGCGTGTTCCAGGCCGCGTGCGTAGCCGTGCTCGCCGGCGCCTACCACGTCTCCACCCCCGACGCGATCGCCTACGGCATCGTCCTGCAGGCGGTCGAGGTCGCAACGGCGCTGCTCATGGGCGTGCCCGCGCTGCTCAACGAGGGGCTGTCCTGGCGCGACGTGCGCCTGCGCACGATGCACGCCGCGCCGGTCACGCTCGGGCCGCTGCCGGCCGAGCGTGCCGGGGGCCTTGCACGCGTCGAGAGCTGACCACCCAGCACTTTGTCCCTTCGACCCTCTCAGGCCATCGCCGGCTCGTCCTCGGACTCGACCGCTCCGTCGGGCGGGTCCTCGTCGTCGAGGTCTTCGAACAGCGACGGGTCGCGTGCCGAGCCCTTGATCACGTCGTCGGGCGAGCCGTCTGCCAGCAGCCGGCCCTGGCGCGTGCCGAAGTAGATCGCCTGCGGATGGTGAGCAATCAGGGCGAGCGTCGACTGCTCCGGTTCCGGCGCGTAGCCGTCGGTGATCTTCATGCCGATCTGGTCGAGATCGAGCAGCTCTTGCACCTTCAGGTGCTCTGACTGCTCGGGCACCGCCGGATAGCCCCAGGAGTAGCGCCGGCCCTGGGTGGCGGGGATGCCCAGCATGTTGCGTGCTTCGCAGTGCAGCCATTCGGCGAGTCCCTCGGCGGTCTGCACGCCGAGGCCGTGCACGAACAGCTGCTCGGCGAACTCGCCTTCGGACTCCAGCTTGGCCATCAGCTCGGTCACCTCCGAGCCGACCGTCACCGCCTGCACGGCGATCGTGTCGAGCTCGGCCGGCGCCTCTGCGATCCAGCCGTCGGGGCCGCGTTTGCCGCCGGGGCGGTAGAAGTCGGCGAGGCAGATGCGGTCGCCCTTCGGCTGGCGCGGGCAGACGAAGCGGGTGAGCTCGCTCGCCGGGTCGTTTGGGTCGAGCGTCGCCTCGGGCCCGGCCGTGCGCGGGTCAAGCACGACGATCTCGTTGCCGAGCGCGTAGCAGGGGAAGAAGCCGAGCAGCGCACGCGGATGCAGGTAGGTCTGCTCTTTCCACATCCGCTCCAGCCGAGGGCGGAAGTCCTCGTCGAGCAGCTTCTGCCACGCCTCGCCTTTGACGCCGCGACCGCCCCAGTGGAGCTTGAACAGCACGTGCGTGTCGAGGTGGCGGTAGACCTCGTCCAGGTCTACGTCGATCTCCCGCACGCCCCAGTAGGGAGGGGTGGGGATCGGCACGTCGGTACACGCCGAGGAGCGCACGGAGTCGTCGGCGAAGTTCAGCTCCTCCTGCGGCGCCTCGCCCTTGGCGCGGAACTCGGTCGCTCCCGCGAGCAGCTTCTCCACGAGCGCGCCGCGGGCCTGCGAGTCCACGAGCTGGTCCATCACCGACAGGCCCTCGAATGCGTCCTTGCAGTAGAAGACGCCTGGCTTGTACGCCTCGTCGGAGTCTTTGCCGCCCGGGTACAGCGCGCGGTAGCCGAAGGCGCGGTTGATCGCCGCGCCGCCGATCAGCACTGGGTAGGAGAGGCCCTTGGCGTGCAGCTCCTGGATGCACGCAGGCATCTGCTTGGAGGTGGAGACGAGCAGCGCACTGAGGCCGATCGCCGTCGCGTCGTGCTCCTGGGCGGCGTCGAGGATCGTCTGGATCGGCACCTGCTTGCCGAGGTCGACGACCGTATAGCCGTTGTTCGTGAGGATCGTGTTGACGAGCGACTTGCCGATGTCGTGCACGTCGCCGAACACCGTCGCGAGTACGACCGTGCCCTTCGTGTAGCCCTCGATCTTGTCGAGGTATTTCTCCAGCTGCGCGACCGCGCGCTTCATTACCTCGGCGGACTGCAGCACGAACGGCAGGATCAGCTCCCCGGCGCCGAACTTGTCGCCGACCTCCTTCATCGCCGGCAGCAGCACCTCGTTGAGCGTCGGCACCGCGCCGATCTTCTCGACACTTCTGTCGATCTGCCCCTCGACGCCGTCGCGGCGACGGCGCAGGATGTGGAAGTGCAGCGCCTCCTCAGGCTCCATCCCCTCGGTCGGGTCGGCCGCGCTCTGGGCGAGATCTTCCTCGCCCTTGGACTCGAAGTGCTCGATGAACTTCTCCAGCGCGTCCTCGCGGCGGTTGAACACGAGGTCGTCGGCCAGCTCGCGCTCGGCGTCGGGAATCTCCGAGTAGGGGGTGATGTGGTTCGGGTTGACCATCGCCAGGTCCAGGCCCGCGTCGACGCAGTGGTGCAGGAAGACCGAGTTGAGCACCGCGCGCGCGCCGGGGGAGACCCCGAAGGAGACGTTCGAGACGCCCAGCGACGTCTTGACGTGGGGGATCTGCTGCTTGATCGCTTTGATGCCCGCGATCGTCTCGACGGCCGAAGGTCGCCACTCCTCATCGCCTGTCGTCAGCGTGAACGTGAGGCAGTCGAAGATCAAAAGCTGCGGGTCTAGGCCGTGCTCCCCGCAGCAGAGGTCGCGGATCCTCTCGGCGATCTCGACCTTGCGCTGCGCCGTCTTGGCCATCCCCACCTCGTCGATCGTCAGCGCGATCAGCGCCGCTCCGTGCGCGAGCGCGACTGGTACGACGCGGTCGAGCTTGGCCCGGCCGGCCTCGAGGTTGACCGAGTTGACGATCGCCCGGCCGGGAATCTGCTCGAGCGCGCGTTCGATCACCTCCGGCTCGGTCGAGTCGATCTGGATCGGCGCCGGTTGCGTGAGCGAGACCTTCTTGGCCACAAGTCGCATCTGTTCGTCCTCGTCAGTGCGCTCGGTCAGCGCTACGCAGAGGTCGAGCACGTGCGCGCCACCGGTGACCTGGTCCTCGGCGATCTGCACGAGCCCGTCATAGTCGTCGGCCAGCAGCAGCTCCTTGGCCTTGCGCGAGCCCTGCGAGTTGACGCGCTCACCGACCATCGTTGGCGCCGGCTCCTGCTGCAGCGGTGTCGCGGCGATCATCGAGGAGAGGTGTGGAGGGCGGGGAGCCGGGCGTGGCCCAACCTGCTTGCCGGCTACCCGCTCAGCGATCGCGGCGATGTGCTCGGGCGTCGTGCCGCAGCATCCGCCGACGATCCCGACGCCGTAGCGCTCGACGAACTCCTGCAACGCATCCGCCAGCGGTTCTGGTTGCTCGGGGAAGATCGTCTCGCCGTCCGGACCCTGCAGCGGCAATCCGGCGTTGGGAATGCATGCGACCGGAAGTGGACAGAACTCTCCGAGGAAGCGGATCGCGTCGCGCATGTCCTCTGGGCCCGTCGAGCAGTTCAGTCCGATCACGTCGACGTTCAGCGCCTCCAGTGTCGTCAGCACCGAGGAGACGTCGGTGCCGAGCAGCATCTTGCCGCCGTTGGGCAGCAGCGACACCGAGGTGTGGATCGGCAGCGTGCGTCCGGTCGACTTGAACGCCTCGCGCGCCCCGAACACGGCGGCCTTGACCTCGAGGACGTCCTGCGCGGTCTCGATGATGATCAGGTCCACGCCGCCGTCGATCAGGCCCGCGGCCTGCTCTGAGAACACCTCCACCAGCTCCCCGAACCGGATCTGTCCGAGCGACGGGTCCTCGGAGGCGGGCAGATGTCCGGTCGGCCCGATTGAGCCCGCGACGAAGCGGCTCTCGCCCGCTGCCTTGCGCGCGATCTCCGCGGCTTTAGTGTTGATCTCGACCGTGTACTCGGCCAGCCCCCACTCGTCGAGCTTGATGCGCGACGCCTGGAAGGTGTCGGTCTCGAGCACTTCCGCGCCCGCCTCGAGCATTGAGCCGTGGACGCCCTCGATCACGTCCGGGCGGTTGAGCACGAGCGCCTCGTGACACTTGCCCTGCAGGCCGCCGTAATCCTCGGCCGTCAGCTCGAACTGCTCGAGCGTCGCGCCCATGCCGCCGTCGTAGACGACGACGCGCTCTTGCACGGCTCGCAGGTAGTTCCGGGGCATCCAGGTCATGCTAGCGGCGGGGGCGCGGGGCGGAAGGTGGCGCCGCATCCAGAACGGTCGCCGCTCATGTTTAGAGTTGTGTCCTAACCTTAAACATGAGGATCGACAAGCGAAGATTATCGATGATCCTTCAGTTGGCGGCGATCTCGCTGAAGGCTAAGCAAGAAAGAAACTTGTTATGGATTATCTAATAACCCATAATAAGATGAGTCCATATTAAAAGGTTGTGCGGTCATGTCCAAAGTCATCAAACGCCACTGGAGCAGCGACATCGGAGTGGGCATGGCCCGCAAAGATCGTCTGTCCTGCGACTACGAGGCATACGTCCCAGATCCGCTGACGGGACGGGGTATCGCACTCGACGGCGATGTGGCTGCCGACGTCGTAGACGCTGAGGTGGCAATCGCGCGCCTGGACGTCGAGGCGTCCGCGCTGATCGAAACCGAGGCGCTGGCGCGTATCTTGCTGCGGGCCGAGTCCGTCGCATCCTCGCGTATCGAGGGACTGGAGGTCGGCGCCGGGAGGCTGCTGCGTGCAGAGGCGACGCGCGAGCTGGGAGGGCACGTCAAAGACCTCACGGCCTCGGAGGTACTCGCAAACATCGACGCAATGCGCTTCGTGGTGCAAAGCGTCGGCCCGGGCGACGCGCTGGAGCTGGGTCAGCTGCTCGAGGTTCACCGGTGGCTGCTGAGCGGAACCATGCTCGACAAGCACGCCGGTGTCCTACGCACCGAGCAGAACTGGATCGGCGGCAGCGGCTACAACCCGTGCTCGGCTGCCTTCGTGCCGCCGCCCCCCGAGTACGTGCCCGACCTGCTCGAAGATCTGTGCGCATTCTGCAACGAGGATTCGCTCCCCGCGGTCGCGCAGGCCGCGGTTGCCCACGCGCAGTTCGAGACGATCCATCCGTTCGTCGACGGCAATGGCCGGACCGGGCGCGCCCTTATCCACCTGGTCCTGCGTCGGCGCGGTCTGGCTACGCGTGTGCTCGTACCGGTCTCGCTCGTCCTGGCTACCTGGGCGCGGGACTACATCGACGGACTTACTGCCTTTCGCTATCGCGGTCCGGCATCCGCACGCGCCGCGCATCAGGGGATCAACCTGTGGGTTGCTCGCTTCGCCGCGGCTTGCGAGCGCGCCGTCGCAGACGCCGTGGCGTTTGAAGCACGGATCGTTCGCATCGAGGAGGACTGGCGCGAGCGCCTTGGCGCCGTTCGCGAGGGCTCTGCCCTGGATCTACTGGTACGGGCCCTTCCCGGTGCTCCCGTCTTCACAGTCACTGGCGCGGCGGCGCTCATCGACCGCAGCTTCATCGCCGCCAACGAGGCGATCGCGCGGCTGCTCGACGCCGGTGCGATCCGGCAGGTGAGCATGGGACGGCGCAACCGGGCCTTCGAAGCGCGGGAGATCGTCTCGGCCTTCACCGATCTGGAGCGAAGGCTGGCGAGCCCGGTCGGTGACACGAGCATCGGTCTCTAATGGTGATGACCGTGGCCTTGGTCACCACCACCACCGCCGTGGCCGTGGCCTTGGTCACCACCACCGCCGTGGCCGTGGTCACCACCACCACCGCCGTGGCCGTGGCCTTGGTCACCACCACCACCATGACCGTGGCCTTGGTCACCACCACCACCATGACCGTGTTCGCCCTCGTGGCCGTGGCATTCGTGATCCTTGCCGCGGCCATTGCCGTGGTCGCATTCACGGTACTGGTTGAAGCTGGCGCTGCCTCCGTCGTGGCCTCCGAAGCCAAAGCCGAAGCCGTCGCCCTCAACCAAGGAAACGCAGGCGATCGCGCCGCCGGTGCTGAGGCCGAGGAATGCGATTGTGAGGACCGTCGTCAGACGTGAACGCATGAAGAATCCCTTCTGTCGTGAGGACGTGGACCGGCGCGCCCTGCTCATCGCGCGCAGCTTGACTGCATCGAGCGCAAGCGGGTCGAGCCCTGGACGCTGGTCGCGAAGCACGTCGGCGACCTCCTGAAGACCATCCGCGAGGCGTTCCTCTTTGTGTGGAGTGCTCATGTGGACTTATACGCACGACGGGCCAGCTTCCTGACCGAAGCCTTCACGTGCAGCCGCTGCCTCGATCCCGGGTGGCCGCTCGGGCTGACGGGCGCCGCCCGTCAATTGTGTTGCGAGCCGTCTCCCCGCCGCGGGCGCGTCAGGAGCGATGCGGGCCGGTGCCGTGGCGACCGCGCGGCCCAGCCGGGCCTCTGCTTTGGACCAGGTGCAGGTGGCGCGGCGAGCTCGCGGCGGGATGAGACGCCGAGCTTGCGGTAGATGTTGCGCGCGTGGGTGCGAACCGTCTCGACGCCCACCTGCAGGGCGACGGCTATCTGAGCGTTCGAGCGTCCCTGCTGGAGCAGGGGAAGCACTTCGGCCTCGCGCTGTGTCAACAGCTGCCCTCCCGCGGTCGATCTGCCGGGCTTGTCGGGTGCTCCCCGTGGAGTCACCTGAAGCCCCCGTGAGGCGAGGTGGATCGCGTGCAGCACGTCGCGCGACTGAGTGTCCCTGCCGAGGCAGGCGCTCGCTCCGAACGCGAGCAACTGGGCACACTCGGTCATCGAAGGGTCGTCCGCGAGCAGGATCATTCGCGTGGCGGGATGCAGTCCGCTGAGCTCCCGCACCTCGGCCATCTTGGCCAGGGCGCCGACGTCAAGGATCGCTACGTCTGGACGGTGGGCGCGTAGGACGACAGGGATGCGTCTGTGCTCCACGTCGGCGGCGAGGATCGCAAGGCTCCCATCGCTCTCGATCAACTCGCGCAGTCCTCTGGCCAGCAGATCGTCGAAGCGGGCGAGGACGACGGTGATGGGGGTCTGCGGCGGCATGTGTGATCCAGGCGCGACAGGTGGCCGGGCGCGGGCGAGCGCGTACGTCCTCATCGGCAGAACGGAGAGGAAGGGTGAGCCTCGCCTCACCCTTCGCTTCCCCCGTCGTTCCCCCCAAGATCACCCTCGCGAGAGGAAGAGCGAGGCGGCGGCTCGCCCGAGCATGCAGGCATGGCCCGTCTCCTCCTCGCCGTCATCCTCGCAACGGCGCTTCTCCTGCCCGCGTCGGCCGGCGCTCACGGCCGCCGGCCTCACCATCCTCACGCCTCGAGCACCACGCACCGGCACGCCTCGGCCCGACGGGTGGCGCCTGACAAGCTCGCTAGCCCCGATCCTGTGGTGCTTGCAGCCGCCGTTGCAGAGCGCTACTGGGGCGCGGTCCCCTGCGGTGGTCAGATCACAGTTCTCGCCTACAGTTCCCTTGCTCCCGGTCTGAGCCCCACGACCGACGGCTGGGTCACGTTCAACTCCTCGCTCGGGCCGAACGACCTCGAAGCGCCGGCCGGCACCTACACGCAATGCACGATCTCCCTTGCCTCTTGGCGGTGGCCGACGCGGACGGCCGTGGAAGAAGACTGGAACATGTTCTGCCTGACGGTGACCCACGAGATGGGCCACCTGCTCGGCCATCCCCACTCGTTGGTCCCGGGCAGCGTCATGGCCCCCGTGTTCACCGACGAATCGAACGTTCCGCCGATCTGCCGGGCGACGCGGCCGCCGCGGCCCCGGTAGGCCGCGGCGGCAACGACGCCGCGCGCTAGGAGACCTTCACCGTGCGCTTCGCGACTTGCTTGCCGTCGACTTCGACGATCAACACGACTCGCCCTCTACCGAGGCGCCGGAGCGCGCTCTTGGACAGCCGAACGGTGGCCGTGCCCGAGGCGCCGAGCGTCTTGGCCAGACGGACGTGGTGCGACCCACGGCTGGCGCGCACCACGATATGGCAAGCGACCGAGCAGCGAATCGTGGCCACGCCCTGCGTCGAGAGCTTCGCCGACGCCGCGCGAGGCTGGAACTGTGACGCAGGCGGGGTCCTCACCGGCGGAGCTGGCACCGGCGGAGTCGTCACCGGGGGACCTGGCGGAGTCACCGGCGGAGTTGGGAACGGCGGCCCGTACTGGCCGGCGCTGGCGCTGTGTCCATCGTGGCCGCCGAGCCCGAAGTCCTGGCCGCCGCTCAGCGCCAGCGCGCCGCCGGTGCCGAGGCTGAGGAATGCGATTGTGAGGACCGTCGTCAGACGTGAACGCATGAAGAATCCCTTCTGTCGTGAGGACGTGGACCGGTGCGCCCTGCTCATCGCCCGCAGCTTGATCGCATCCAGAGCAAGCGGGTCGAGCGTCGCACGCCGGTCGCGAAGCACCTCAGCGACCTGCTGAAGGTCATCCGCAAAGCGTTCTTCTATGTGTGAACGGCTCATGCGTACTGGTACGCACGAAGGGCCGGATTCCGGACAGTGTGCGGGCAGATGCAAGACAGCACGCACGAAAGGCCAGATTCCCGACCGAAAGGTTGTCCGTCCGCACAGAAATGCCGATAGGGACGTCGATGAGTCCCATGCGCGACGAGGCGTTCGAGCGGCTCTACGCCGAGCATGCCCAGGCTCTGTACGCCTTTCTCAGCTACCGCACCGGCGACCGCATGCTGGCCGAAGACCTGCTCGCGGACACCTTCGAGCGCGCTCTGCGCGCCCGCCGGCGCTTTGATCGCCGCAAGGCGAGCGAGAAGACCTGGCTGTACGCGATCGCACTGAACCGCCTGCGCGATCAGATCCGGCGACGGTCAACCGAGAGCAGGGCGCTCGAGCGCGTCGCGGTGGCGGCGGTGGCTGGATCGGTCGGCGGGATCGAGGAGGTCGCCGACCGCGACCTCGTCGGCAGGGGCCTTGCCTGTCTGAGCGACGAGGAGCGCGAGGCAATCGCGCTGCGCTTTGGGGCCGATCTGACCGTACCGGAGATAGCCAAGCTGACGGGCGAGAGGCTCAGCACCGTCGAGGGCCGCGTGTATCGCGCCTTGCGCAAGCTGCGCAAGGCGATGGACTGATCGACGCTTACGCCGGGACGATCGAGAGATCGTTGCTGGCCAGTGCCGCCGCACGCACCGCCGGGGCCCGCTTCACCCACTCGGTTGGGCTCGACCCGTTGAGCATCTTGACTGCCTGTCGTGTCAGCGGCTCCAGGGGATTCATCCGCAGGGCGCGCTCGGCGGCCACTCTGGGGTCGATGCCCGCGGAGGCCTGGGCGATCGCCAGCGCGTAGTAGGACTCCCAGCCTCCCGGGTCGCGGCGCAGCGCCTGGCCCATCGCCGAGACGCCCAGCCTGGGCAGGCCGCGCTGCAGGTCGCAGAAGCCGAGGATCTCATACGGCTGCGGTCGGGCGCTCAGCCATTTGATCGATGACCGCGCCGCGGAGTCGGCCTTGGCGCAGTCCGAGGCGTACAGGGCGTGCTCGGCGTCGGTGAGCCGGCTTTGAGACCCGATCATCAGCACTCCGAGCACGATCGCGGCCAGGCACAGCGGCAAGAGGACCAGGCGGCCGGCGTTGGTGGCTCCGCGACCAAGCCCGGTGCCGGCGGCTCCGCGGCCGAGACCGGCGTGCGCGCGCGGGGACAGGGCCAGGCCTGCGGCGGCGAAGAAGGGAAGCGTGATCACCGGCATCTCCCAGTCCCAGTCGACGCCTGCGTGAATCGCCCAGACGACGCTGCCCGCGAGCAGCGCACCGTAGAGCGAGCGCCGTGGCCCGCGCGCACGTGTCCCCAGCCCGTAGAGGACGGCGAGGATCGCGACCAGCAGCAGCACGAGGCCCACCAGCCCGAGCTCCGCCATCGCCTGCAGGTAGAGGCTGTGGGCGTTGATCGTGTAGACGAAGGCGGGCCGGTTGCGATCCCACAGGGTCTGGTACATCCCCGCCCCGTAGCCGTGCAGGGGAGAGGCGGAGAAGCCGTGCAGCGCGACCCGCCACAGATCGGTGCGCCCGTTGTTGGAGGGGTCGGTCAACCGCTGGCGCAGGTCGCTCGCGTTGCCGTGGGGAGTGGCGCCGCTGACGAACCGGTGCCAGTCGTGTTCGACGCTGCGCGGGACGCCGAGCGCGAGGACGATGATCAGGACCGCCGCGACGGCGCCCGCGACCGCGGCGAGCCTCGCCCGGGGGCTCATCAGCGCCCTGCTCGTGGCGCCATGCAGACGGGGATCCAGGCCGAGTGCGAAGAACAGGCGCAGAGCGGCGCACGCGGCTGCGCAGATGCCGGCCACGAGCGCGACATGATGGCCCTGGGACACGGCCGCCGGCGTGGTCGGGTCGACCGTGTCCAGCAGGTTGGCGTGATAAGCGACCACGATCAGCACCACGCTGGCCGGAGCCGTGGCGAGCACGCCGCTGAGCAGGCCGCTGGGACGGGCCACGAGTATGTAGAGGACCAGGCCGACAGACCCCGCGGCGATCGCTCCGCGCGAGAAGGTGAAGAACAGCGTCGCGGCGAGCAGCGGAATGACGGCCGCGGCGAGGACGTGGACGAGGCGCTGTTCGCGCAGCGAGCAGGTGAGGTGAAACGCGAGCACGATGCCCAGCACGGCAAGCAGCCCGAGCGCATTCCAGTAGGTGACCGGATAGCTCAGCCGCTCGTTGGCGACGTCCGGCGCGGTGTGCCACAGGTCGGGCGCCACGCGGCTGATCAGTCCGGCCAGGCACACGATCGATGCGCCGATCACGAGGCCTCTGATCAGCCAGCGCATGTTCGACGAGCTTGCGCGAACGGTGCCGAAGAGGATCAGCACCAGCAGATACAGGCACGCGCGATCGAACTCGATCAGCGCCCGGCCGCTCGAATGTGACCAGAGCGCCGAGGCGAGCGTGAGCGCCGCGTACAGTCCGAGGGCGCCGATCGCGACGAACGTGGCGGGCGCCAACCCCTCAAATGGATTGGGCGAACGCACGATCCGCACCAGCAGGATCTGGGCGAGCACGATCACCGCGACCGCGGGCGCGGCGGGGAAGTAGCCCCCGGCGTTGAAGCCCATGAACACGACCAGGGCGCCGGGCAGGAGCATCAGCGCTGTGACGGCGACCCCTCCCGCCCGCGTGCGGGGAGCGCCCTTGCGCACGGGCGCAGCGCCCGTGGCGGGCGCGCCCGGCTCGATCGCAACGACGTCAGTCACCGGCGCGCTCATCATTTGCCCTCGGCGGACGCCCGGTGCAGTGCCGCGGCTGTCAGCTCTCCTGCGCCAGGCACTGCTCCAGCGAGGCGCGCGCGTGGCTGCGCACAGCGGAGCGCACCATCGGTGTCCAGCCAAGCAGCAGACCCCACGGTCCGCGCGTTGACATACGAGGCAGCCTGACAAGCGCCCGTTCAAGCATTGGTGAGAGGGATGATCGGCTCCTCCGGCGAGGCGGCGCCGTTGGATGACGCCGCGGCCGGGATGGAGGTCGGAGTTGGGGGTTGCGGGACACCGTGCGGCGCATAGTCATACGCGTAGCCGTAGGCGCCGAGCCGGCCCGATTTGACGCCGTTCGCGACCACGCCCAACAATGGGGCGCCGGCACCCATGAGGGTCGCGTGCAGGCGCTCGGCGATGTCGCGACGGTTGCGCCCCACCCGGCCCACGACGATCACGCCATCGACCTTGCGCAACAACGGGAAGGCGTCGGAGACCGCGGTCAACGGGGGGGTGTCGATCACAACCAGGTCATACGTGGACCTCACCTGCTCGAGCAGGCTCTCCATCGCGTGGCTCTCGATCAGCTCACCCGGGTTCGGCGGCAGCGCGGCGCCGGCGACCAGCGCATCGAGCATCCGCCCACGCGAACCCTGGCCGGCCGACTGATCGAAGTCGATCGACTGGATCGCGTCGTTCAACGACACCATCCCGATCAACAGGTCCGCGAGGCCCGGCCCGGAGTAGACGTCGAGTTGCGCAGCGAGCGTCGGACGCCGCAGATCGGCCTCGATCAGCAGCACTCGTGTACCCATCCTCGCGGCCGCGCCCGCCAGATGCCGGGCGACGGTCGTCTTCCCGTCGCCGGGGGCGGCGGAGGCGACCAGCAACGTGCGCAGCTCGCGATCGACGTTGAAGTAGCGCAGATGCGCGCGGATCAGGTGAAATGCCTCGGCCTCGCTCGCCGGAAGGGCTTCTTTGGCGTTTTTCCTGTTGCTTGCAGAACGAGAAAGCGCGGCGCTCTCAGGGACGACGCCGAGCAGCGGCAGACAGTAGATCGCCTCCAAGTCCTTCGGCTCCCTGATCCGGCGGTCGAAGCGCTCGAGCAGGAACGCGACGACAAGCCCGAGCAGCAGGCCCACGACGCCGCCGAGGAACGTGTTCCGCGAGACCCTCGGCGAGGAAGGCGACGTCGGAGCGGTCGCGGCCTGCGCGACTTGGACGTTGCCGTTGCGCAGTTCGGCGAGGGTTCCCAGCGACTGCGCGCGATTCTCCAGCGCCAGCCCCGCGGTGCCGCCACGCTGCCGCGGGGAGAGCCCCGCCAACTGCTTGTTGACAAGCGCCAAGGCGGAGGCGTAGTAGGCGTGGTTGCTGTTCTGCTGCTCCGTTACGAACTGGTCGGCGTAGGTATTCGCGATGGCGGCCGCCAGTACCGGCGAGGTCGCGGTGGCAGACACGTTGACGATGTTCGATTCTCCTTCCCCGCTTACGCTCAGCCTCGCGCTGACTTGCTGCTGCGTCAACCCCTGTCCAAGTGCCGCTGCGGTCTTCCTCGCCATGTCGCCGAGCTTGACGAGCTTCAGGTTCGTGTTCTCCTGGGCCTGCTGGCTGGTGCTGCTCGCCACGGCGAGCCCAGCAACCTGTTGGCCGAGCTGGTTGTTGCTGAAGACGAGCGAGGCCGTCGCGGTGTACTGCTTGGTCTGATACTTGGAAAAGCCGTAAGCCGCGACAGCGACCAGCGCGAAGCAGAGCAGAATCCACAGCGCGCGGCGGCGCAGGACACCCGCGACTTGCTCGAGACTCAGATTTGTCTGCTCGGTATCCATTTAGTCGCCATCTCCGCGGCCGATGACACTCATCTGATCGGAATGCACGGCCAATCCGTTACTTTCTTCAGCCATATCTGGCCGATTGGCCGACATCTCGCGATAGAGCTCCCGATAGTGCCCCGCCACGGAAGTCGGAGACAAGCCGCTGGCCAGAACTCGCTCCCGCGCACCCACCGGACCCGTCAACTCCAGCGCCTCCCGGAGCGCTGCTGCGATCTTTTGCGGATCTCGATCGGTGCAAAAGCAGCCGGGGCCGCTCCGAACAAAGCGCTGACGTCGCCAACGTCCGTCGAGACCACAGGGGTGTCGCAGGCCATCGCCTCCTTGACGACCATCGGCGAAGCCTCGAAATGAGAGCGTCTGCACCACCACGTTGGCCGCGTTCATGTACAGAGGCATCTCGGCGTGCTCGATCTGACCGCCGTACACCACATGCACCTTCCGATCCAGGCATACGAGTGCCGCCTGAAACACATCAGCGCCCTTCTCGGGTCTAGCGATGCTCGCCGGAAAGAACAGGATCGCCTCCTCAGGCGCCAGGCCCAGCCGCCGGCGGCACTCCGTTCGATCCAGCGGCCGAAACAATCCTGTGTCGACCGCGGGCGCGATCACGCTATACGGGCCCTGGTAGCCAAGCACGGCGAGCAACCGCTCGTCCACCGTGACGACGTGGTCGCTCAAATCGAGGGCCAGTAGCTTCAGGCGCTTCCAGTAAGCCAGCCGTTTGGTCAGGGTCTTGCTTCTGCCGGCGTTCGACGAGCTGTAGGCCTCACCCTCGTGGATCGTGAACAGCAGCGGCGTGTCGATCCGCAGGACGCCGCGAAGCCCCGCGGTCTGCACGGCGCAGTAACTGTGCTGGGCGTGCAGGACGTCGTAGGACCCAGCACGCATGGCCCTCGCCAGCCGCGGCAGCTCGGTCAGATACCTCAGCTTTCCCTCCCGCGGATTGACAAACACGACGTCAACCTCCACACCCTCACTTACGAGCGCCTCGACATGTTCTCGCACGAAGCTGCCGTAGTAGCGCTCGCCCGCAAACGGATACATGTTGGTGATGGTCAGGATCTTCATCTGATTCGTGGCAGTCGGAGCTTGCTCGCCGGCGCGACACACAGCCCGACGGGGAGGAAGATCAAAAGCGCGATCGTCGGATCCTGCAGCGACGGCGAGATCGGCGTCAACGTGAGGGCGGCCGCCATCGCTCCAGCTGGAAACAGGTACTCGGGCGAGATCATCACCATCAGCACCAGGGCCGCCACGAACGTCACCACCCACAGGGCCAGTCCTGCCCAGCCGCGCTCGCCGAGCACATGCGCCATCAGGCTGTCGTATCTGAACGCCGGCTGAGCGTCGGAGAACCCAAAGGTGGTGTCCAGGCCGGCATCGCCGAAGGCGCTGTCTTCCTCGCTCTGGTTGATGTTCGATCCAAAGGTCCCAAGACCCCAGCCGAAAGGAAACTTGTCGTCTGCCAGCTTCTCCGCGCCGCCCAAAAGACTGGTTCGCGGTCCCGCGTGACCCGCGACGCTGCCCACCAGACCATTGCCCGATTCCTCGTTGGTCGCGGTCAACCCGCTCGCGAACGGAAGCCCCAGGAAGAAGATGACCGGGATCGCCACGGCGATAGACGCGCTGAGCCATCTTCCGCGCACCAGGCGAACCGAGGAGATGAACACGAGCAACCCGCCCACAGCGAGCAGGGGCTTCAGTCGCGTGCTGAGGACCACCACGAGCAGCGCGAGCGCTGCTCCCCAGATCAGCTGCCGGCGGGAGAGAAAGCGGGTGGGCGACAGCGCGTCGCTGAGCACCAGGCAGAGGAGAATCGTGCCGACGATCGACCCCAGGGTGGGATGTCCAAAGGCTCCACTCACGACCGGCAGCGAGAATCGCGTCCCGGCGCCCGCGCCCAGCGCGATCTGGCCCAGCGCGACGACGGTCTGGCAGATGTTCCACCCGACCAGCAGGCGATAAGCCCATTGGACGCGTTGCGTCGCCGTCAGCTGACTGCCCAGGTACAGGCCCCAACCGATCGCTCCGGGCCAGCGCAGGTCCTGCCACACCGCGGGCATGGCCAGCGCCAATCCCCCGTGCGAGTAAACGGCCCCGACCAGCTCCCCGACGACCATCAACACGACGATCAGCAGCGCCAGATCCTTGACCTCCCTGCGCATCCCCGACACTGCCTGCACGAGCGGGACAAGGCCCGTCAGCAACACAGCGTCGCTCAACAGCTTCAGTTCGTGCGGATGCAACTGTCCGTACGCGGCGAGACCGCTGATGATCGGCACGACAGCCAGCGCGCCGATGCTCAGCGCGAGCCGCTGACGAGCGCCCGCCAGGGTGACTGCCGCCAGCAGACTGAGCACCACCGCGCCGATCAGCGTCTGCAGGGGGGCCAGCGCGACACCAGCGCCGATCGCGATCGCCAAGGCAGCCAGCATCGCCGCTAGCGCGGGCGCCCCCTGATGGAAGAATGAAGTGGGCGCAGCCCGGCCCAGTGTGACTGTATGAGTTGCCTTTGACTGTGACATGGCTCTATGCGCGCTCGCCGACGCGCCCCGTCTGCAATCCATGAAGAACGTCCAGGTACCTGATGCGGCTCCTGTCCCATCGGTACAGCTCGGCTCGGGCCTGAGCCCGCACGCTCTTCTGCATCGCCGTCGCGCGCTCATCCATCACCCATGCGATCGCGCCGGCCAGCGACGCGGGATCCCCGGGCCGGCAGAACGTGAGGTCGTCGTCGTCGAAGTGGGCCGCCACCGTCTCCAGGCGGGCGCTCACGACGGGTATCCCGAGCGCGACGTACTCGAACAGCTTGTTGGGCAGGATGAACCGATTGAGCTCGGACGGCCGGTTGGAGATGATCCCGCAGTCGGTCCCGGCCACGGCCCTGAGGGCCTCTGCGATCGGCAGATATCGATTGGAGAAAGAGATCGCGTCAGCCACCCCCAGCTCCGCGGCCAGCTCGCGCACCGTCTCGAGCTGATCCCCCTCGCCCAGGATGACCGCGCGCGCCTGACGCCCCTGCGCGCGCAGCAAGCCAATCGCTTGAACGAGCAGGTCGACCCCATACCAGCGCGTGATCGTGCCGTGATACGCCACGGTGAACTCGCCGTCGCCCAGCGCGCTGTCGCCCGGGGATGCTGGTGAACTCTTCACCCCCGCGATCAAAGACTCCTCGGGCGTGTTCATGACGATGGCGATCCGCCGTGCCTCGGCGCCGCGGGCAGCCAGCTGCGCCTTGTAGGGGCCGTGGACGGTGAGTACCGCGTCCGCCAGCGCACACGCCATCCGCTCGAGCCTTCTCAGCAGGCCGATCACGATCGCGTTTGCACGCGAGGTGCCGAAGCGGGCCTCCCACAGGTGCGAGGAGAGATCGCGCACGTCGAGCACCAGCCGAGCTCCCAGCAGCTTGGGCAGCAGGCCGGCCAGAATCAGGAACTCGGGAGGTGAGTGCACCTCCACGACCCCGAGCTTGCCGCGCGCGCGTAGGACGAGCGCCCAGAGGCCGGCGAGGATCGTGAACGAGCAGTACTCGAGCGCCATCATGGCGATCGGCGCTCCGCGGCGATGCCGTATTGGCAGACGCCATACGGTGATCCCACCGAGGCGCTCGTGGGCCGGCTCATCCTCTCCCCGCAGCGCGATCACATCCACCCGGTATCCCTCGCCGGCCGCGGCCCGCGCCGCCCGCTCGGCCCGTGGCTCGCCGATCGGGAAACGAGCATGTGTGATCAGACATAGCCTTGGGCTTGCACCGGCCATCGCGCCCTTGCCGTTCGTACTCATCACGCCGCCCTTGCCAAATCCACGTGCTCACCGTCTGGCTGAGAGGCGACCCCGATCGGTCCCAAACAGGTAGTGAGGATCTGCTTGAGAGCGCAGCGATGCTCCTTCACGCGGACCCGCAGCCGCTCGGAGATCTCGTCCCGGTTCGCGAGCGCGTGCTGGACGGCGCGCATCAGGTCGCCGTCGGTGATCCCGTCGTAAGGCACGCCGGCGCTCTCCATCCCCAGCATCTCCAGCGTGCCGTTGCTCTTGGAGCGCTCGACCACGACATGCACAAAGGGAGTCCCGGTGACGGCGGCAAGGATGATCGAGTGCAGCCTCGTTCCGATCAGGACGTCGAGCTCCGCGTACAAAGCCAGAAGCTCGTCCAGCGACATGTCCACGTCGATTGCCTGCACTCGATCTGGGCATTTCAGCGTGGCGGCTATGTCGCGGGCGAGCGGGACGTCCTCGAGGACCTGTGGGATGAAGATGACCCGTGCGCGCGCATCGGCTCGGAGAACGTCTTCCAGGACACGCTCGAGCGCCTGCTTGTAACCCTCCAGCGCGAGCGCGGGAGGTGCGTCCGGGAAACGGCTGCAGCGGACGGTTACGCCGATCCGCAGCTCATCGTCGGCCGGCCGCTCGGGTGTCTCCGCGGCGGTCAAGAAGGCGAGGTCTGGAATCAGCTGGAGATCTTCTTCGGCAATGCCCAGCTCAGAGCGCGCGAACGCGAGCGACAGTGGCTCGCGGGCGTATGTCTGTACGCGTGACCGCAGCGCGGTCCGGAGCATCGCCTTGGTCAAAGGCGAATAGCACTCCCCGAACGAGACCCCGAGCAGTACCGTCTTACGACGATAGGCATGAGCGATCCTGAGGGGGTAGAGCATGCGCCACAGATAGATCACCTCGCCGAGGCCCCCGAGCGAATGCAGGTAGGACCCGCCCTTCGCCACCACGACGTCGGCGTCGGCGAGCGTGCGAAAGAACTCTCGATCAGCGTCTGGGACGAGCATCAGCGCTCGATCTCCGATGATCCGCTTGGCCCAGACGAGGAGCTCCGCGCGGATCAGGTTGAGTACCCACCGCCCGCGACCGCCCGCAAAGGCGCGCAGCGACGGCACCGGGGTGCCCACGATCTCGCACCCCAGCGCCCGGGTCAGGCGAGTGTCCGCGGGACGATCCAGAGCTGTGCGCGGCAACTCGGCCGACACGGCCGTGATGACCGCGCCCGGCGTCACGTCGCGCAAGGCGTTGACGGTCGCGCTCAGGATCGCGTAGTCGCCCTTGTTGCAATCCGATGACATATGGGTTAGAGCGATCCGCATCGCAACGGTCACAGCCTTCCTAGAGCCCCTGCGGGATCGGCACGACGAGCGGACACGTTGATCCGCCAGACACCCACCCCATATCCCACGATCTGCACCCAGTCGGCCGCGACCATCGCCCATGAGGCGCCGATCAGTCCATGGTGCGGGATCAGGATCAGGTCGAGCGTGACCATCACCGTCAAGCTGCCCGTCGCGCTGAACAGCCGCGTCCGCTGTCTGCCCTGAGCTGTCACCAGCGCGCCGAGCACGTAGGCCAGGCAGCGCGCCATGAAGGAGAAGGACAGAATCAACAGGGAGACCCGCAGCTGGTGCACGATCGCCTCGCTGTATCCAAACAGCGGCGCAATCCAGGCAAACAGGGCGGCGGTCGAAGCGGCGATCAGCGTGCCGAGCACGGTTCCGACGATCGCTGTGCGCCGATGCTGTCCCGGGCGCTCCACGAACCGCGGCAGCAGCGCCGAGCTCAGCGCGTCGAGCGGCATCGGCGCCGCGTAGTAGACGCGCATCGCCAGCGCATACGCGGCCACGCCTCCCGGTATCGGCGTCAACCACAGTGCGGCGAGCAGCACCACGTCGAGCTGGGTCGAGGCCATCATCACCATGCTCTGGGCGCCGTACGGAGTCATCGTCCTGAACCACCAGCCGACTCCGTCCGCTCCCCGAGACGGTCGCAGTGCCGTGGGCATCGTCAGCCACCTGCCCAACGCGCCGGCGGCATAGGCCATGGACGTGTAAAGCAGTGGTGAAAGGTGGGGCAGAGCCTTCAGATACGAACCGGTCAGCAGCAGGATCATCAGACAGCTCTCGAAGGCGGCGAAGATCGCCTCGCGCTCGTGCATCCTGCGCCCCATGAACAGGCCCTTCGCCAGATAGCTCGCGGCCAGCACCGTGCCCATCGCGACGATCTCGAGTGCCTGAGCGGTGTCGAGGTCGTGCGTGCCGACGCCGACCGCGAGACCGAACACGACGAGGCTGAGCATCGGCAGGCGGGCGCGCAGGCAGGCATGGACAGGCCGGCGCAGAGCGAGCTCTCGCGTGGCCCAGGTGCTGGTGCCGAAATCGAGCGACAGGCCTACGAAGGTGGCTGCCGCAAACGCCACGGCGTAGCGATCGAGGGTCTGTGTTCCATAGCCTTTCTCCACCAGCGCAAATGCGGCGGCCTGGGAGAGCGTCGTGAGCATGCGCGCCAGGAGCATCGCCGCGGTGTTGCCGGGCACCGAACGGACCCGGCTCAGCATGGAGGCGCGCGGAGGCATGGCAGCCTCAGTTGGCCCCGCTGCGTCGCAGCACCACCGGCAACGTGCGCAGGATCAAGCGCACGTCACTCCACAGCGACCAGTTCGTCACATACAGGTAGTCGAGCTTGACCATCTCCTCGAAGGGGATGCTCGTGCGGCCGAGAACCTGCCACAGCCCGGTGATCCCCGGTGTCAGGTCGAGCCGCCCTCGCCCCCAGCCGTTGACCATCCGGTCCTCCGCGGCGACGAGCGGGCGGGGTCCCACGAGGCTCATGTCGCCGCGCAGCACGTTCCACAGCTGCGGCAGCTCGTCGAGGCTGCCGAGCCGCAGCAGACGCCCGACGCGCGTGATGCGCGGGTCGTGCTCGAGGTGCAGCCACCCGGGGTCCTTGCTCTGCGCCAACAGCTCTGCCCGCCGCGCTTCAGCGTCGAGGGCCATCGTGCGCAGCTTCACCAGCCGGAAGCGGACGGCGCCCCGCCCGATGCGCTCCTGGCGGAAGAACACAGGACCCGGCGAGTCGAGCTTGATCGCCACCGCCAGCACCAGCAGGAGCGGAAGCGCGAGTACGCTCAACAGCCCAGCGCCGGCGAGGTCGAGAGCGCGCTTTGCGATCCGCGAGGAGCGCGAGAGCACCAGCGGGTTGATTCCCAGCACGGTGATCCCCTGGACGTCGTCCACCTCGACGGCCGGGCCGAGCGCGCTGAACGTCAGCGGCAGCAGGCAGACCTTGACCGACGCGGTCCTGCAGTCCCGCACCACACCCAACAGCCGCTCGCGCTCGAGCTCGACGTCCGCGACGACCACCCGCGCCACACGATGCTCGGCCAGCAGACCGGGCAGGTCGAGCTCCTCCAGCCGGCCGAGCCGCGGCAGCGCGACCGGCGCACCCGCGCTTGCATCGCAGCTGACCATTCCGATCGGCTGCAGGCGCAAGCTCGCCCTGGCGCGCATCTTCTCGATCAACGCGCCACTGGCCTCGCCCGTGCCGATCAACAACACCCGCTCGGGCGCGACCAGGCGCAGGAAGCCGGCGCGCGCGAGCACCCGGCCCGCGAGCACCAACACCATTGCCAGGGCTCCAAACGTGAGGATCGCCGCGAACATCAGCTTCGCCGGCGCGGCCACGACAAACCAGCACCACGTCAACAGACACCCCAAGAGCAGACAATGAAACAGCGCAGGCAGGTCGTCCAGCGTCGAGTGGCTCAGCCGCCTGGCGTCGCGCTCATACAGCCCGTACACCTTGAACAGCACCACCCACGCGGGCAGCGTGATCAACCCAAAGAGCAGGCACTCCTGCCAGGAATGCCCGCGCGTGCCGCCGACCACAGCCATCGTGAGGGCCATCGCCAGAGCCAGGCACATAGCGTCGCTGAGCGCCAGCAACCGCCGCAAGAACCAGTCCCGACGCCCGTAGTCACGAGCGACCAGCGATCTTCGGAGCGGCAATCCAGCGCTCGCACGGCGCGCCTGAAAGGCGGCATGCAAGGCGCTTGTCGACAGCCCGTCTCCGGTCATCTCGCGCTACGCAATCGCTTCGCACGCCGCCCGGCATGCCGCAGCCGTCCGCTGCACCTCGGCGTCGCTCAGCTCGGCGAACATCGGCAGCGAGAGCTCCTCGCCGGCCCACGCCTCGGCCTCTGGAAGCTCGACCGGGCGCGAGCTCGCGGGGAGATCCGCGAAGGCGGCGTGCCGATGCGCCGCCGGGGAGTAGTGCAGACCCACCTGGATGCCGTCGGCGCGCAACAGCTCCCTCAGCTGATCGCGCGCCGGGTGGCGCACCGGGAACAGGTGGTAGACACACGGTGTCGCCGAGCGCTCGCCGAGGACGAGGAGCTCCCGCGGGAGGCCCGCGCGCAGGTTCGCCGCGTGGCTGCGACGTGCTGTATTCCAGCCGTCGAGGTGCGGGAGCTTGACTCGCAGCAGCGCCGCCTGCAGGCCGTCAAGGCGCTCGTTGTAGCCGACCACGACGTGCTCGCCCTTGCCGCGCTGGCCGAGGTGGCGCAGCTCGCGGACGCGAGCCGCCAGCTGCGCGTCGCCGGTGCAGACCGCGCCCCCGTCGCCCAGCGCGCCGAGGTTCTTGCTCGGGTAGAACGAGAACGCGGCCGCGCTGCCCAGCGAGCCCGCCCGCCTGCCGTCGTGGGTGGCGCCGTGGGCCTGTGCGGCGTCCTCGAGCACGAACAGGCCGTGGCGGGCGGCGAGCGCGTTGATGCGATCCATGTCGCACGCCTGCCCGTAGAGGTGGACGGCGATCACCGCCGCCGTGCGCGGACCCACCAGCGCCGCCGCGGCGTCGGGGTCGATCAGCCCCGTGTCTCGCTGCACGTCGCAGAACACCGGGGTGGCGCCGGCGTGCAGCACGCCGAGCGCCGAGGCGATGAACGTGTGTCCCGGCACCAGCACCTCGTCGCCGGGTCCGATCCCGGCGGCGATCAGGACCAGCGCGAGCGCGGCCGTGCCGGAGGCCACTCCCACGCACTCCGAGACCTGGCAGTGGTCGGCGAACTCCTGCTCGAACGCCTCGACTTCATCGCCGAGGATGAAGCCGTCGGCGCCCACCACTCGCTCGAAAGTTGCTCGCAGCTCACGGCCCAGCGCCGCGTGCTGGCGGGCCAAGCCCACGAACGGCACGACCTGCGCAGTCACCTGCGCCTGCCCGCTCATCGTCCGCTCTTGAACGCTCATCCAGCTCATTCCCTTTCGTCGTCGGCGCGCGTGCCGGCGCCGGTCAAGCCAGAGCACCCGCGTAGTTGGAGACCGCAACCGGGACGCCGCCGCCGGCGAGCGAGGACTCGGCCGCCTCGGCGATCATCACAACCTGGCGTGCGAGCTCGAGATCGCCTGAGGTCTCCCTCATCGCGATCAGGCGCACAAACTCAGCCAGCTCTGTCACGAGCGGCTCCGTGGCCGCGATCTGGGGCGAGCGGATGTCTCCGCTGCGGTAGGAGAGCTGATACTCGCCGAACGTCTCGGGGTCCCGATAGACGACGCCCCGATCGAACACCCGCACCGGCTCCGGGGTGCCGTCCTCGTAGAGGACCATCTTGTTGCTCCCGACGATCGCCGTGCGGCGCAGCTTGCTCGGCGCGAGCCAGCTCAGCTCGACGTTCGCGACGAGTCCCGAGGGGAACTGCAGGCTCATGAAGGCGACGTCGTAGATGCCCGGCACGATCGAGTCGCGTCCGGTGGCCGTGATCGACTCCGGCATTTCCCCCAGCCAGTGGAGCAGGATCGAGAAGTCGTGGGGCCCGAGATCCCAGATGACGCTGATGTCGCGCTGGTGAAGGCCGAGATTCACACGACTGGAGGAGATGAAGAAGATGTCTCCGAGCTCGTCGGTCTCGATCAGGCGCTTGACCTCTTGCACCGGGGGGCTGTACAGGAACGTCTGCCCGCACATGAGGCGCAGATCGCGCTCGCGTGCGAGCGCGATCAGCTTCCCGGCCTCTGCCGCCGAGGGCGCGAGGGGCTTCTCGACGAAGGTGTGCTTGCCTGCCCGCAGCGCGGCGGCGGCCAGCTCGTAGTGTGTGAAGACGGGTGTCGCTATGACGATCGCCGCCACCTCCGGATCGTCCAGCAGGTCTTCATAACGGGCGGTCGGCGCGGCTCCCGGATAGCGACGGCTGAAGGAGGCGAGGCGCTCTTCGTCGAGATCACAGACGTATCTGACGTCGACGCTCGGTTGCTCGATCAGCCCGCGGAGCAGGTTTGGGCCCCAGTATCCGAGCCCTACGAGCCCTACGCCAAGCCGCGACTCATGGTTTCTGCGATCGATGCTCGTCCCAGCGAGCTGCCGTCGCCAACGGGTGTTGAGGCTCTCCGCTGTGAATGGTGCGCCGGTCGAAGCGGGAGATCGTCGGCGGCGATCCGACGGCGAAGGAGCCCGCATCTCGGAGTGGACCTGCGACTCGGTGTCGGCGTCTCCAACTTCCACTTCCGTGCTGTCCCGGGCTTCCGTGCCTGACAATGCGAACTCCCCCCTGCGATCTCGGTTGTCCTTGACATGAAACCCCTCGGCTGCGGCGAGTCGTGGCTGAAGGCCCGATGGGGCTCATACGACACCCGTCTAGTCAAGCCGCCAGGATGAGCCGCCAGGATGGGTAATGGCGTCGGACTGCTCGGTGGGTCGCGGTCTTCGACACAACCTCAAAACATCCGACCAGTCCCGCGCAGCGCTGACACTGCGTGCCCGCTTTTGCGATCGCTCGATTCTCCTGACGCGATCCGCGACGGACTCGGGCCGCAGACTCGCGCGAAACCCAGGTCTCGCCCAACCCCCAGCCCGCAATCCTGTTACGTCGGCGCCGACGGACGCTCGCCAGACGCTACTTGATGAAGAGCATCTCCGAGTACTTCGGCAGCGGCCACAGGTCGTCGGCGACCAGCCCCTCCAGCCGGTCGGCGACGTCGCGCACGTCGTCCATCGCGGGGATGACCCGGTCGTGCATGTAGGCGGCCCACTTGACGGGGGTCTTGTCGTCCTGGTTGTCCTTGAGGTTGGCGTCCTCGAGCTTGAGGATCGCGAAGTGCAGCTCCTTGATCAACGGCTGCACCTCGCCGATCAACTCCTCCAGACCGGCGGCCTTGAGCTCGTTGAGGTGCCGCACGGCGGCCGGCAGGATCTCGGTGCGGGCGATCGCGGCGGCGGTCTCGGACTCGATGTTGATCTTGGTCGCGTACTGCTCCAGGAACACCTCGTGGCGTGACTCGAGCTCGCGCTTGGACAGGACCTTGTACTTCTTGAACAGCGCGATCGTGCCCTTGTCCACCAGCCACGGCAGCGCGTCGGGCGTTGAGCGCAGGTTGTACAACCCTCGCTTCTTGGCCTCTGCGTGCCACTCCGGCGCGTAGTTGTCGCCGTCGAACACGATCCGCTTGTTCTGCGTCCAGCTCTCCTTGACGACTCGCGCGACGGCCTTCTCGAGGTTGCCTGCGGAGCTTTTCAACGCCGTCTTCAGCTTGCCCGCCAGATCGTCGATCGCCTCCGCGACGATCGTGTTCAGGACCGTGTTGGGCAGCGCCAGCGACTGGCTGGACCCGAGCGCGCGGAACTCGAACTTGTTGCCGGTGAACGCGAACGGGCTCGTGCGGTTGCGGTCCCCTCCGTGCAGCGGCAGCGGGGGCAGCACGGGCGTGCCGAGGCCGAGGAACGATCCGGGCTTTGACTGCTGGGCTTTGCCTGACTCGATCGCGGCGAACACCTTCTCCAACT
Organism: uncultured Solirubrobacterales bacterium; assembly: GCA_963744245.1. Lineage (GTDB taxonomy): Bacteria > Actinomycetota > Thermoleophilia > Solirubrobacterales > Solirubrobacteraceae > Palsa-744. Next base: position 146,727 of record CAVUST010000001.1, on the reverse strand, counting down.
CCGCGCCGAGGAAGATCGAGATGATCGCCGGCGGCGCCTCGTTGGCTCCCAGGCGGTGGTCCTGACCGGGCGAGGCGATCGACGCGCGCAGCAGCGCCTGGTGGGCGTTCACCGCCTGGATCACGGCGGTGCAGAAGAACAGGAACTGCAGGTTCTCCGACGGCGTGTCGCCGGGCTCCAGCAGGTTCACGCCGGTGTCCGTGCCCATCGACCAGTTGTTGTGCTTGCCCGACCCGTTCACGCCCGCAAACGGCTTCTCGTGCAGCAGGCACACCAGCCCATAGCGGCGGGCGACGTTCTGCATCACCTGCATCGTCAGCTGCTGGTGATCGCAGCCGACGTTGGAGTTCTCGAAGATCGGCGCGACCTCGTACTGGTTCGGCGCGACCTCGTTGTGGCGCGTCTTCACGGGCACGCCGAGCTTGGCGAGCTCCAGCTCGGTCTCCATCATGCACGCGAGGATGCGCTCGGGGATCGAGCCGAAGTAGTGGTCGTCGAGCTCGTGCCCCTTCGGCGGCTTGGCGCCGAACAGGGTGCGCCCGGTGGTGAGCAGGTCGGGACGTTCGAAGTAGTACTGCTCGTCGATCAGGAAGTACTCCTGCTCGGGGCCCACGGTCGTGAACACGCGATCGGCGCCGTCCCCAGAGCCGAGCAGCTCCAGCGCGCGGATCGCCGCGCCCGACAGCGCGTCCATCGAGCGCAGCAGCGGGATCTTGTTGTCCAGCGCCTCGCCCGTCCAGGAGGTGAACGCCGTCGGAATGCACAGCAGCGCGCCGTTGGGGTTCTCGAGGATGAACGCCGGCGAGGTCGGGTCCCAGGCGGTGTAGCCGCGCGCCTCGAACGTGGCCCGGATGCCGCCGGTGGGGAACGAGGACGCGTCGGGCTCGCCCTGAATCAGCTCCTTGCCCGAGAACTCCGCGATCGCCGTGCCGTCGCCCGCGGGAGCGTAGAAGGAGTCGTGCTTCTCCGCCGTGCTGCCCGTCAGCGGCTGAAACCAGTGCGTGTAGTGCGTAGCGCCGCGCTCCATCGCCCAGTCCTTCATCGCCTGCGCGACCTGGTCGGCCAGCGAGGTGTCCAGCGCCTCGCCATGCTCGAGCGTGCGCTGCAGCGCCCGGTAGACGTGCTTGGGCAGCCGGTGGCGCTGGAGGTTCGCGCTGAACACGTTCGAGGCGAACACCTGGTTCCCCGGCAGCGTCAGGTCGGGGGAGCCGAGCGCCGAGCCGTTGGCGCTCCACTGGGCGGCGGTGACGTTGTGCTGGCGGGTCCTGGGCATGGGCGGGGCGATTCCTCCTGTGACGTGTGTGGGCGGCGTCGATTGTCGGATGGGCGCCGGCTCAAGGCCGGAGTGCAATCGTAGTGCTCGCGCGAGCGCGCGGCATCACCGTCTGGCGAAATCCGTGCCCGGTCGTTTCGACGTCGGGCCAAACCGGGGCGACTATCCCGCCGTCACGGACGTGCCGGGCTCGTAACGGCCCGGTTCGACCTGGCCCGTCGCCGGGTTCACATGCGTGGCGGGTGGCCTCGGGGCGATCGCGACCGTGAAGTGGCCGTGGGGGATCGCGCCGTTGGCGAGACGCGCCCTGGATCTGCCGGCCAGGCCCGCGGCGACCGTGTAGTGGACCGTGTAGAGGCCCGGCTTGACCGGGGTGACGTGCCACGCGAACGTGCGCGTGGCGCCGGGCGGGAGCGCGCCCAGCGCCCAGGTGTTCACATAAGCGGTCTGTCCGCCCCCAGGGGGGCTGATGGCCTGGCTCTGCACCGGGCGTTTTGCAACCGCGCCGGGGCCCTGTTCGATCACCCAGATCGGCCGCTTGCTCGAGGCCAGTTCGGGAAAGTTGGATACATAGCTGAAGGAGTCGATCGTGACCGCCACATTCGGCATCGTGGCGGTGCTCGTGTTGCGCACGCCCAGCGTCATCGTGACCGGACGCGCGACCGCCTGCAACGCGGGAAAGCGCGAATGCACGACCGCGACGGTGAAGGTCGCATCCGGTTCGTGCGCATCCTCGCGCGTTCCTCCACCACAGCCGGCCGCAAGCGCCGCGGAGGCGCTTACGAGCAGGACCACGGTGGACGCATGACACCCCCTCACAGCGAGGCCACGATACCAGCGCCAGCCACCGGCGGGCGGGCATGTGCCGGGTCGGTTGGGGTGGCGCGCCGCCAGCGCATCCCGTAGAGTTCATGCCGATCGTGACCGCCACCCGAGGAGGGGCGTCAGAAAAGATGGTGCGCAGTGCAGCCGAGCGGGCGTTCCTGCCGACCAGGAACCTGCTCGAGGAAATCGGGGACATGATGATCCTGACGGGGCGGACGATCTGGTCTGCTCTGCGCCCGCCATACCCGTATGGCGGCGAGTTCGTGTCCCAGTTCCTGTTTGCGCTGCGCCTGTGCTGGTTTCCGCTGTTGATCTCGACGGTGTGTCTCTGCTACGCCGCGCCGGGGCTGCAGGCGGCGAACTTCTTCGAAATCTTCGGTGCGTTGGACCGGCTCGGCGGGATCTTCGTGCTCGCGGCGATCCGCGAGATCGGGCCGGACGTGACCGGGATCGTGCTGGCGGGGGTTGCGGGCACCGCGATCACAGCCGACCTCGGGGCGCGCAAGATCCGCGAGGAGCTCGACGCGCTGCAGGTGCTGGGCGTCGATCCGATCAAGAACCTCGTAGTGCCCCGCTTCCTCGCGTTGATGATCGTCACCGGTCTGTTCAACATCTACGCGATCCTGTTCGGCCTGTTCGGCGGCCTGCTCGCCGAGATCGTCAAGGGCCAGCCGCTCGGTCCGTTCTGGAACACGCTGTTCGCGAACGCTTCGACGACCGACCTGTGGGGCTCGGTGTTGAAGGCGACGCTGTACGGGGCGATCATCGCGATCGTGTGCTGCTACAAGGGCATGACCGCCTCCGGCGGTGCCGAGGGCGTGGGCCGGGCGGTCAACCAGGCGGTCGTCATCACGTTCCTGGGGATCGGAGCGTTCGACTACGTCTTCACGCAGATGCTGCTCGCCACTCACCCGCAGATCCTGGTGATCAAGTGAACGAACTGCTGGCGATGCCGCGCGAATGGATCGCCTCGACCGGCGAGATCGCGGGGTTCACGGGCAACATCGTGCGCGACGTGTGGGGCCTGCGGGTGTTCCGCTTCTTTGGCGAGTCGCTGCGCCAGGCGGGAATACTGATCGTCTCCTCGACGCTGATCATCTGGACGCTGATGTTCATTCTCGGCCTGCAGTGCGGCATTCAGGGGGCGTACTTCACCGAGGCGCAGGGTGCGCCCGCCTACTCGGGCGTGTTCAGCGCGTGGTGTGACCTGCGCGAGATCACTCCCTATGCGTTCGGCTACATGATGTCCGCGAAGGTCGGCACGGGCATCGTCGCGGAGCTCGGCGCGATGCGGATCTCCGAGGAGATCGACGCCCTGGAGGTGATGGGCATCGACTCGATGACGTTCCTGTGCGCCACGCGTCTGCTCGCCGCCTGGATCGTGCTGCCGTTCGTGTACATGGCCGGGATCGGAGCGGCCTTCTTCGCCTCCTATCTCGCCGTCGTGCAGCAGATCGGTTACGTCTCCTCGGGCGGGTACCTGCTGATCTTCTGGCAGTTTCAGGGCCCTCCCGACTACCTGTACAGCTTGATAAAGGCGATGTTCATGGCTACCGCGATCGTGCTGGTGGGGTGCTACTACGGCTACAACGCCAGTGGTGGGCCCGTCGGCGTGGGCAGAGCCACGGCCAAGTCGATGGTGCTCAACATCGTGCTCGTGCACATCATCGGCATGCTCGGCACACAGGTGTTCTGGGGCTCCAACCCGCGAGCCCCGATCGGAGGTTGAGCGTGGCGATCGACTCATCGCCGCCGGCCTCGCCCGGGGACGCCGGGACCGGCGAGCCCGTGGAGGTCAGGCAGGACGCGATCGAATTCATCGACGTGCACAAGGCATTCGGGCGCAATCACGTGCTGCGCGGGTTGAACATGAGCCTGCCCGACGAACAGATCTCGATGATCCTGGGTCCGTCGGGGACGGGCAAGTCGGTATGCATCAAGCACATCGTCGGCCTGCTGTATCCCGACCAGGGAGACGTGCTCGTGCAGGGGCGCTCGATCCCGAGCCTGTCCGACGCCGAACTGTTCGAGATACGCAAGAAGTTCGGGGTGCTGTTCCAGGACGGTGCCCTGTTCGGGTCGATCAACCTGTATGACAACGTCGCGTTCCCGCTGCGCCAGCACACTGAGAAGGGCGATGAGGAGATCGCCGAGATCGTCAACCGGCGCCTGCGCGAGGTCGGTCTGGGCAACGCCGGCACGAAGATGCCGAACGAGCTGTCCGGAGGGATGCGCAAGCGCGCCGGGTTCGCGCGCTCGCTCGTGCTCGAACCGGAGATCGTGCTGTTCGACGAGCCCGACTCGGGCCTTGATCCGGTGCGCACAGCGCTGCTGTGCGAGTTGATCAAGGAAGTCCATGCTGAGAACGGCGGCTGCTACGTCGTGATCACGCACGACATCATGAGCGCGCGGCGCGTGGCCGAGCACATCGCGGTGCTGTGGCAGGGCGAGATCGTCCAGTCCGGTCCCGCCGCCGAGCTGTTCGCGTCCGAAAACCCGTTCGTGCGCCAGTTCCTGGCCGGTGACGCGGCGGGCCCGCTCGGGATGGAGTGAGTCGGTGGCGCCGCTCCGCCCCGCCGGGTAGCTCCCCGCGCCGGCGGGAGCACCGACTAGCCTCGTGTCCGTGAACAGCGCCCGGCTCTTCTCGGCCCTCGTGGGGGGCGTGACGCGCAAGCCGTGGTTGACGCTCGCCCTCGCGATGACGCTTGCACTGGCCGGCGCGGTGCTCGCCCTGGGGTTGAGCCCGAGCGCGAGCACGAGCACGTTCGTGTCGAGCTCCAGTCCGCAGTACCGGGCGACACAGCGCTACTACCAGAGCTTCGGCGAAGAGCCGGTGGACGTTGTCGTGCGGGGCAGCCTGCAGCAGCTGCTGCTGAGCTCGGACGTCGACAGGCTGGTGGGGCTCGAGGGATGCCTGTCGGGCAACGTGCCGGTGAGCGCGCTGGCATCGGAGGGAGGGACGCGCGGACCGTGCGGGCAGCTGGCGCGGGCGAAGACGGTGAAGGTGGTGCTCGGCCCGGGAACGTTCGTCAACGAGGCCGCCGAACAGATCGACGAACAGCTGACCAGCCAGACCAAGCAGGCCGAAGCGCAGGCGCACGCCGCGCAGCTCATCGTCACCCAGGCGGCGCTCGCGCAGGGACACTCGGCGGCGGAAGCCAAGACGCTCGGGGCGCAGGCGAGCTCGATCACGATGAAGCGCTTTCAGGAGGGGATCGCGACGCTGGCGCTGCAGTACGGGCTGACCTCCAAGCCGAGCCTCGACGACCCCGAATTCGTCTCGACGCTCGTGTTCGACTCCAGCAAGCCGGCCGGCACTCCCAAGCAGCGCTTCGCCTACCTGTTCCCCAGCCCGGACGCGGCGCTGATCTCGGTACGGATGAAGCCGGGGCTGTCCCAGGCGGCGCGCACGCACACGATCGCCCTGATCTCTCAGGCGGTCGCAATGAGGCAGTGGCGGTTGGCGCACGGCGAGACGTATCTCGTGACGGGGGAGCCGGCGATCGTCTCAGACCTGACGAGCTCGATCAGCCAGTCGATCGAGCTGCTGGGACTCGCCGTGCTGGCGGTGATGGCGATCGCGCTGAGCCTGATCTTCCGAGGGCGTCCACGGCTGCTGCCGCTGGGGGTGGCGCTGCTGGCGAGTGCGCTGACGTTCGGTGCGCTGGCGCTCGTCAGCTCGTCGCTGACCGTCGCTCAGGTGGCGGTGCTGCCCGTGCTGATCGGGCTGGCGGTGGACTACGCGATCCAGTTCCAGTCGCGCGCCGGGGAGATCCAAGCCGCGGGCATGTCGGACACGCGCGCCGCCGTGCGTGAGGCGGCGCGGGTGAGCGCGCCGACGATCGCCACCGCGGTCGCCGCCAGCGTCGCGGCGACGCTTGTGCTGATGCTCTCGCCCGTCCCGATGGTGCGCGGGTTTGGTCTGCTGCTCGCGGTGGGGATCGCGATTGCGTTCGTGTCTGCGCTGACCGCCGGCTCGGCGGCACTGGTCGTGAATGGGCGCCGCGGATCGGCAACGAGCCTCCCAGACGGGCCGTCGAGCGCCTCCGGGCGCGCAGGCGCCGTCTCGCCAGGTGCTCGCACGACCGGGGCATGGCGCCCAGCGCGCAGACTGAGGGAGCTCGCCGGGCGGGAGGCACGCGAGCGTCTGGTCCCGGCCTGGCGGGGCGCGCGCGAGCTGCTGATGGACAACCCGCTGACACGGTTCGTCTCGCGGGCCGCGCTCGATCGTGCCGTGCGACGTCCCGGGCGGGTGCTCGGAGTGGGGCTCGCGCTGGCGGCGCTCGGGTGGGGGCTGGACACCCAGACGAAGGTGCAGACCAACATCGAAAGGCTGGTGCCCCAGGACACGGCCTCGCTGCGGAATCTCAACACGCTGGAGCGCCTCAGCGGCGTGGGCGGGGTGATCGACCTCACGGTCAGCGGCGCCGACGTGGTCAAGCCGGCGACGATCGAATGGATGAGCTCGTATGAGAGCGCGATGCTCGGACGGTTCGGCTACACCGCCGACCGTGGGTGCGGCCGGGCCAGGCTGTGCCCGGCCTTCTCGCTGCCCGACCTGTTCCAGCACGAAGGCACCAAGTCGAAGCTGAAAAGCGCCGAAGTGAACGGTCTGCTGGACGCGATCCCGCCGTACTTCTCCCAGGACGTGATCGCCCCGGGGCGGCGTCTGGCCTCGCTCGCGTTCGGCATCAAGCTGATGAGCTTGGACGAACAGCAACGGGTGATCGAAACGATGCGCGCGAGCCTGCACCCGCCGAGGGGTGTGAGTGCGCAGCTGGTGGGACTGTCGGTGCTGGCGGCGCAGGCGAATGCTCAGGTCGCCTCGCCCTGGCGGCGGCTGCAGACGCTGCTGGCGGGACTGGCGGCGGTCGCGCTGGTGCTGCTGATCGCATTCGGGGGCGACGTCCGTCGGGCGTTGACGCCGTTGACGCCGATCGTGCTCGCGAGCGGCTGGTCGGCGCTGATCCTGTTCGCGGTGCGGGTGCCGTTGAACCCGATGTCGCTCGCGCTGGGGGCGCTCGTGATCGCGATCACCACCGAGTTCAGCGTGCTGCTGTCCGAGCGCCACCGCCAGGAGCGGCTGGCCGGGCATGACCTCGTGCAGGCGCTGCGGCGCACCTACCGCCACACAGGCGCGGCTGTCGCCGCCTCCGGGGTGACGGCGATCGCCGGGTTTGGCGTGCTCGTACTGTCCAACATCGCGATGTTGCGTGACTTCGGCCTGGTGACGGTGATCGACCTGAGCGTCTCGCTCGTGGGCGTGCTCGTCGCGCTGCCCGCGGCGCTGGTGCTGGCGGGCGCCGCCGAACGCGGCGGTCGCGAGGGCAGAGAGCGGCTCGGCGGGCGCCGCTCGATCGCGGCGGCGATGCGCAGGCGCGGCCGTGGCGGGCGCACAGCCCGAAGGGCTGGGTCAGGCCATGAACCCGTCTGAGCCGGTCCCCCCCGGCGGGTCGGGGTCGGGGCCCGCGTCGCGGTCGAGCTCGGGGCGTGGGGGGGCGTCTCGTCGCGACACGGGTCGCGGGGAGGGCCGGGGGGCGCCTGCCGGCAAGAGGGGGCCGGTGCTGGGCTCGCATCCGCCTCGGTATGGGCGGTACGTGGGGCTGCTCGCGCTGGTGATCCTGGCGCTGCTCACGATCAACACGATCCTGACCAAGCCGAACGGCGCCAGGGGCATCGCACCGGGCGAGACGATCCCGCCGTTCGCGGCGCCACTGGCGCTGGGGACGCTGAACGGCGACGTGAACGTCGCGAGGCACGCCGACGAAGGCGCGGCGGGTCGGACGCCGGCGTGCGCGGTGCGGGAGTCGGGGGCGCTGAACGTGTGCGAGCTCTACCGCGGCAGACCGCTGGTGCTCGCGCTGTTCGTGGACGGCGGCTCGTGCCCGGACGTGCTCGGGGACATGCAGGCGCTCGCGGGCGCGTTTCCCGCGGTGAGCTTCGCTGCGGTCGCGATCAAGGGCGAACGGGGACCGCTGCTGGCGTTGATACGCAAGCGTGGACTGACGCGCGTGCAGGTGGGGTTCGACAGCGACGGGGTGTTGGCGGGGCTGTACAAGGTGGCGAGCTGCCCGCAGGTGTCGTTCGTGCTGCCGGGAGGCGTCGTGCAGAGCCCGGCGCTGCTCGACGCGCCATCGCGTCAGAGCCTGCGCGCGCGTGTGGCCGAGCTGGTGGTGGCGGCGGAGCGCGAGACCGGGAGGCGGGTGGCGTCGGGATGAGCGTCGAGCAGGCGCCGACGATCGGCTGGCGCGCGCGGGAGATCGAGGAGGAGCTGCCGCAGCTGCGCATCGTGGTCGCGCACGCGCGTCTGGCCAGAGCAGGTGCCGCCAGGCGCGGCTCCCCGCCGGGTGTGGAACGGCGCCTGCACGCTCTGTCCAATCGCTACCGGGGCGCGCGCGCGGTTGGCGTGCGCCGCGAACCGGTGCCGTCCGCCTACCGGGTGTTCTACCGTCAGATCGGCCTCGACCCCGAGGTCGCGCGCACACCGATCGAGGAGGCGGTGCTGGAGCGGATGCTGCACGGAGGGTTCCTGTCGGAGGGGCTGCTGCGCGACGTTCTGCTGATCGCCCTCGTCGACACGGGCGTGCCGGTGTGGGCGCTCGACGCGCAGGCGGTGCGGGGGGAGCTTGGCGTGCGGCTCAGTCGCGAGGGCGAGCCGCTGGGGAGGGTCGCGGACGCGTGGTCGCTGCCGGCGGGCAGGCTCGTGGTGGCTGACGAGACGGTCGCGCTGGGGCTCCTGTTCGGCGAGCTCGCGGGCGACTGCGAGCCGGGCGCGCGCACGCGCGAGCTCACGCTGTTCGCGGTGCAGGTCGCGGGAGTTCCGATGCTGTACGTGGAGGAGGCTCTGTGGAGTTGCCGCACCGGCTTGGAGCGAGCGCGCTAGCGGGCTCGCCGGGTGCGGGCGCTGGTAAGATCGCTGACAGAGCAGACGCGCATACTGGAGGAGTGGCATGGAAATGCAGCTGACCATCGAGCGCATCGATCGGGTCTCGACCTCGGGGACGGACGAGCGGGCCGCCAGACGCGCGCTGCGGGCGCAGGTGGCGAGACTGGAGCGTGAGCTGTCGGCGATCGTCGCCGAAGGGTTTCCTCATGTCGCTCCGCGCGCGCACACGAGTTCGAGCGGGCTTCGCGGTCGAGCCGCCGGCGTTCCCTGCCTGCTGGACCTCGGGCGGCTGGAGCGCACGCGCGACGAGCTGGTCGGCCGGGTGCAGCTGGCGCGGCGGGCCAGCGCCGAACGAGCCGAGTTGGAGACGCGCGCGCGCGAGCTGCTGGAGCGGATGAAGCGCGAACCCGCTCGCTACAAGTTCACGCGCCTGCCCGTGCGAGACCTCGGGGAACATGGCTGCGGGGTGTGGGAGGTGCGCCCGCGCATGGGCCTGATCGGGATGCTCGCCGGCTGGTGGCAGGTCAAGCTCTCATCAGGCTGTCCGTTACCCAGGGGCCACGCTCCGGCGTGGTCCTGACCCCGCGCAGCATCGCGACCAGCGTCTGACGCTGGCGATCGGTCAGCGAGCCGATCGTCTTCTTCTCGGACATCGGCAGCTGGGCGAGGAACTTGCGACAGCGAGTCTGACCCCAGCGGCGCTGGCTCAGCAGCAGATCGGCGACGGCCATGCTGTCGGCCTCCCAGGGACAGCGCAGGAGCACGTCGGTGACGTCCACCTCTCCGGTCGAGATCCTGCGCTTGAGCTCGGCGCGGGCAAGGCGCACCTTGTTGGCGCGTTCGAGGGCGCGCATGTACTGGGGACCGGCAGGGGCGATCGTCGCCGTCGCGTTCATCATGAGACTCTCCCCGTCGCCGCCGCGGGGTGCGGACGGGCGACATCTATGCTTGACATCGGACGTATGAACGCTCGTCGTGACCGCCTGAAACCGGTCCGCGACAAAGAGTCGCGGAGAGCCAGACATTCAGCGACATAACCGCCCCCGTGAGGGGGCCCTCCCGGTAGATTGTCATCGTCGGGACTCGTCCCGAACGGTCATGCAGAGCGCCCAAGGAAGCTACGGCAGTGGGGGGCGTCCGGTCAACTCTCAGCGCACGGTTCGTGCGCTAGCAGCGACCTTTTTCGTCGCTCGACTTACTTGTGAAGATTTGGACAAGTCCCGAGCGGGGGTTGAGACGTGCAAGGAACGTTACGCCCGCGCCGCCGACTCGGGTCGGGTCGGCCTCGGGCGATGCGCGCCCCGCCGCGATCCAGGGTGACGTCTCGCGATGCCCGCCAGGGCGCGCGGCTTCCCCGGGCCGGGTCCCGCACGAGGCCCTCAGGCCGGCGTGTCCGGATCTGGTTCGGAGCCCGGACCAGGCAGCGGTCCGTGCTCGGCCTCGAACTCGCGCTTGACCCGGGCGAAGACGGCGAGGGCGCGGTCGATCGTGGGCTCGTCGTGGGTGGCCATCACGCTGGTGCGCAGCAGCGCGCCGCCGGGGGGCACGGCGGGGTGCAGGGCGGTGTTGACGAACACGCCGCCGTCATACAGCGCGCGCCACAGCAGCGCGGCCTTCCAGTCGTCGCCCACGAGCACGGGCACGATCGGGGTGACGATCGTGGGGGCGCCGGCGGCGTCGGGGCGCACGCCACCGATCGGAGATCGACCAGCGGCGGTGACGCTTGCGCCTGCGGGCAGCGATTGGGGGGAGACAACGGCGAAGCCGAGCTCCGCGAGGCCGTCGCGCAGGCGCCAGGCGTTGTCGAGCACTCGCGCCAGCAGCGGGGGACCGTCCGCCGAGCGCATCACGCGCAGCGCCCCGAGCGCGGCGCCGAGCGCGGCCGGAACGGCGGAGGCGGTGAACAGGAAGGCGCGCGAGTAGATGCGCAGGTACTCGACGACCTCGGCCGGACCCGCTACAAAGCCGCCGCAGGAGGCGAGCGACTTGGAGAAGGTGCCCATGCGCAGGTCGACGCGATCCTCCACGCCGAGCAGCTCGGCGGTGCCCGCGCCACGCGCACCGAGCACGCCGGCGCCGTGAGCCTCGTCGACCATCAATCGCGCGCCGTAGCGCTCGCACAGGTCACAGATCTCGCGCAGGGGCGCGACGTCGCCCTCCATCGAGAAGACGCCGTCGACCACGACCAGCACACCGCCGCCGTCGGTCTGGGCGCGGTCGAGCATCTTCTCCAGTTTGTCGAGGCGGTTGTGACGGAACGGCCGCAGCTTCGCGCGCGAGAGCAGGCAGCCGTCGAGGATCGAGGCATGGTCTCCGGAGTCGACGATCACAGTGTCGGCGGGTCCGAGGATCGTGCCGAGCACGCTGAGGTTGGCCTGATGGCCGGTGGTGAACACGAGCGCGTCCTCGGTGTTCATCCACTCGGCGATCTCGCGCTCGAGCTCGAGGTGCAGCGGGATCGTCCCGTTGAGCAGGCGCGAGCCGGTCAGGCCGGTGCCGTAGCGGTGCAGGGCGTCCTCGGCCCCCTGCATCACGCGCTCGTCGCCGGTGAGGCCGAGGTAGTTGTTGGAGCCGAGCATGATGCGCTGCGCGCCCTCCATCTCGACGACCGGCATCGCCGCCGAGGTCAGGACGTGGAAGTAGGGCAGCACGTCGGCCTCGCGGGCGGCGCGCAGCACCTGTTCGCGCTCGTGACCGTGGACCTTGGCGAAGACGTCGATGGGAGCCGCCGCGGAGGGTTCGCCGGAGGGCATGGCGGACCGGGTGTCCGGCGGGCCATCGGGGGGCGTGGCGGAGGCGTCGGTCGGAGTGGGCATGTAGGGTGCGGGCGGTGAGCGTCGAGGTCACACCGGTCTCCGGCTGGCGGGAGACGAAAGCGTTTATCGACGTGCCGTTTCGGGTGCATGCTAACCACCCGCTGTGGATTGCACTGCCGAAGCTCGAGCGCTGGGTGTTTCTGAACAGGCGCCTGAACGCGTTCTTCAGTCACGGCGAAGCCGAGTACTTCCTCGCCCGGCGCGACGGGCGGGTCGTGGGGCGGATCACCGCCCAGGTCAACCACGCGTTCAACGACTATCAGCAGAAGAACTGGGGCTGGTTCGGCTTTCTCGAGTTCGAGGACGATCAGGAGGTGCTCGACGCGCTGCTGGGCGCGGCCGAGGCGTGGCTGCGCGAGCGCGGCTCCGAGCGCATGGTCGGTCCGGCGGACTTCTCGATGAACGAAGAGAGCGGCGTGCTGATCGAGGGCTACGAGTTGCGTCCGATGATCAAGCAGCCCTGGCATCCGCCCTACTACCAGCAGCGCATGGAGCAGGCGGGGATGAGCAAGGCGATGGACCTGCTGATGTGGAAACTGGAGGTCGAGAACCGCGACAGGGTGCTGCCGGTGATCTGGGAGCTGGCGGAGAAGGCGCAGTCAGAGCACGGGATCAGGGTGCGCCCGATGAAGAGAAGGCAGCTGCGTAAAGACATGGACGCCTTTGCCGAGGTCTACAACGCGGCGTGGTCGAAGAACTGGGACTTCGTGCCGTACTCGAAGAAGGACCTCGACGCCTACGCTCAGGAGATACAGCTGGTGTTCGACAAGCACTGGTGCATGATTGCCGAGAAAGAAGATACGGGCGAGGTGGTGGGCATGGCGATGACCTTCCCCGACCTCAATCAGGTGCTGGAGAAGATGCAGGGCAAATTCCTGCCGCTGGGCTGGTGGCACTTCCTGCGCAAGGGCAGGATCACCACGCGGGTGCGCGTGGGCTTCCTCGGCGTGAAGCCCGAGCACCAGCACACGGGCGTCGCGGCGAAGCTCTATCAGCTGCACTTCGACGCGGCGGAAGCCCGCCCGCAGAAGGGCGGGGAGATGGGATGGATCCTGGAGACCAACACGGCGATGAACCGCGGCATGGAAGCGATGGGTGGGCAGGTCGTCAAGCGGTATCGGGTGTACGAGCGGGAGTTGTAGGGGCGTAAGGGCGCGCCAGACCCTGATCGCCGACGTGGGGCGATCGGTGGCGGGCTGTTGTGGGGTCGAGCCCGCGCGGGCGGCGAGGCGAGCGGAGGGTGTCCGCGGTCGTTCGCGTGCGCCGAATGGAGCGCTCGCGCAAGCGGGCTCGTCCCCGCAGACGGAGTGGGGGCGAAAAAGGGGTCGGGGCCGGGGACTACACTGGGCCGCGTGAGTCAAGCGCAGGCGATCGAGGTGGTGGTGCAGGAGGTGGACGCGGTGCCGGTGCTCACCTCCGAGCCCGTCAGGCGCGGAGGACTGGTCAGATCGGTGGCGCCGACGACGCAGGCGATGGTGGTTGCCGCGAGCGGGTTCGTCGCGGGCGCGGCGGTGGTCGGGCTGGCGGTGCGCAGGCGCGGAGGAGTCTTGCGGGGGCCGGCCAGACGCCGGGGGACGCGCAAGCAGGGCGGCAAGCGAGGTGGCGAAACCGTGAAGATCGTCGGGACGCGGTCGCTGCTGGTGGACGTGCACCTGCTGGGCGGCGCCGAGCGCTGAGCCGGGCGGCGGATGTGGAGCGAGCCGCGCTGGACCGGTGCGTCGAGGTGCGGGTGGAGGTGCACCCGCCCGGCCCGTTCCGGCTGCCGCGTCAGTTGGGCATGGACGGGGTGACGCGCAGGCGCGGGGGTGTGGTCGAACGCCTGCTGCACGACGAGGAGGGGGAGCCGGTCGCGGTGCGCGTCGCGCAGACGGCCCCGGAGAGCGTGGTGTTCGGCGCGCGCGCGAAGAGGAGTGAGGGCGCGTCGCACGGCATCGCGCGGATGCGGTTCGCGCTGGGCGTCGACGACGATCTGCGCGAGTTCCATGCGCGCTTCAAAAGCGATCCGCTGATCGGGGAATCGCTGCGGCGGCGGCCATGGCTGCGGGTGGGGCGCAGGCCCGAGCCGTGGGAGGCGCTGGTGTGGGCGGTGTGCGAGCAGCTGATCGAGTACGAGCGCGCGGCGGCGATTCAGGGCAGGCTGGTGGCAAGGCTGGGGCGGCGCTGGGGCGGTCGGGGGGCCGAGGAGTGGGCGAGCGGGCTGCGCGACGTGCCCACGCCCGCGGCGCTGGGCGGGGCCGCGCCGGCGATGCTGCAGTCCTGCGACCTGAGCGGCGCGCGCGCGATCGCGCTCGGCAGAGCCGCGCGCGAGGTGGCCTGCGGGCGCGTGGACCTGCACGGCGCCGAGCCCGAGCGCGGCTGGAAGCGGCTGCGAGCGATCCCGGGCATCGGCGCGTGGACGGTGGAGATGCTGGCGCTGCGCGGGCAGGGTCGCTACGACCAGCTGCCGGCGGGCGACCTGGGGCTGCTGAAGCTCGTCGGGCGCATCCTCAGCGGCGGCGACCCGCGGGCGCGGGCCTCAGCAGACGACGTGCGGGCGATGTTCAGACCGTACGGCGAGTGGGCAGGGCTGGCCGCGGTGCACGCGGCGGGGCTGTAGGCGCGCGGGTTCGCACCGGCCTGGCGAAGCGTGAGACTGCGTGCCCGCAGTCGCGAGCGCTCGCTGGTCGCTGACGCGATATGCGACGGACTCGGGTCGCGGTCCTGAGCGGACCGAGGTCTCGCCCAACCCTCCACCCGCGGCGTTCGTCAGTCGCGATCGCGTGTGAGCAGCAGCGCGAACGTGGGGCACGCCTGGGCGGCGCGCCGGGCGTGGTCTAGGAGGGCCGGCGGCAGCGGCTCTGAGTCGACGATCGGGTAGCCCCACTCGTCGAGTGAGATCCGCTCGGGCAGCAGCTCGGCGCACATGCCGTGGGCCTCACAGGCGATTGGGTTGACGCGCACGCGCCGGCTCATCGGAAGGACACCGGTTCGTGGGTAGGGGCTGCGGTCGGGCGCTGGACGGGCAGCGGCAGCTCCCCCGGGCGGGCGCATCCCTCGCAGGGCCCGTGCCGGGCGTGGTCGGCGAACTCGGGACCGAACGCGTCGAGCGCGCTCGTCACGAAGCGCGCGGCTCCGTCGGGATGGCCGCAGGCGCCGCGACGGTGCACGAGCGCGGCCAGCCGGGCGATGCGCTGAGACGCGTTCGCCTGCGCGACCCCGCCGGCGATCTCCTCGACGGTCGCGGCAATCGAGTCGAGACCGTGCACGCACGGTCCGCACTGGCCTGTGCTCTGCCCTGCCAGCCAGCGCGTCACACACGCCGTTTCGGCGACGGGACAGGCGTCCTCGGACAGCAGCAGCACCACGCCCGCCCCGAGCGAGGCCCCGTGGGGTGCTAGGTGTTCGTCAGACAGCGCGACGCCGCGCAGCAGACTTCCCCCGATCCAGCTGCCGCCGTAGCCGCCGACGAGCAGTGCGCGCGGGTTGCCCACGGCGCCGCCGGCAGCGTCGATCAGCGAAACGAGCGAGGCGCCGTGCTCGATCTCATACACCCCCGGATGAGCCACGGCGCCGGACAGCGTCACGAGCGCCGACCCGGGCTGGGAGGGCGTGCCCAGCCGGCGAAACCACTCGGGCCCGTGGCGGGCGATCAGCGCCACGTGGGCGAGCGTCTCGGCGTTGGCGACGAGCGTCGGGCGCCGCCGGACGCCCTGCTCGAAGACCATCGGCGGGGTGAACGTCGGGATTGCGGGGCCGCCGTTCAGATGGTTGACGAGCGCCGCCTCCTGCCCGGCTACGTAATCCCCGGGCACGGCCGTCACGTGCGTGCGCGCGGAGTCCGTGGGCATGCCCCGGCGTTCTGAGACCGCCTGGGCGGTGTGCTCGACGCTCGCCTGAGCGGACTCGCACACGCACACGATCAGCTCGTCGGCGCCGACGGCCTGCGCGGCGAGTTGGGCGCCGTCGAGCACCAGGTGGGGCAGCGTCTGCATCAGCGTGCGGTCCTTCAGGCTCGCCGGCTCGCCCTCGGCGGCGTTGACGACCACGACGGCGCGCTTGCGGGCGGCGGCTACCGCGCGCAGCTTGGTGGCGGTGGGGAACCCCGCGCCGCCGTGCCCACGCAGGCCGGCCAGCTCGACCTGCTCGATCAGCGGCGACTCATGGTGACGTCCGCGCCGGCGCGGGTAGGCGGGGGCATCGCCGTGGACGGCGAGGTGCTGGTCGAGACTCATCACGCCATGGGTGGGGATGCCCGCCAGCAGTCGCGGCAGCGTCCCTGGGGCTTCGGTGGGCAGCGGCTCGAGGGGTGCGTCGATCATGAGAGTCTCCTCGCTCATCGGTGGCTCCCATGCAGCGAACCGTCCGATGCGCTGGAGTGGTGCAGCAGCGAGGACGGGGTCCCGGAGCGCCGCGCCCATTCCGATCCGAGTGGTCCGCTGGGCATCCAGATCAGCAGAAACAGCGCGAACGCGCCGGCACCCCCGAGCGCCGCGCCACGACGTCCCAGGTGCTCGGGCCAGCCATCGGCGACGCGCACGATCACCGCGGCGAGCACTGCCAGCAGGCACAGGAGGCTGAGTGCGAGCAGCCACGTGCTGGCGACGTCGCTGCCGGTGCCGAAGCCGTGCAGCAGCGCGATCGGCCAGCTCGCGTACGTCAGCCAGTGGACCGCGCGCCAGCTCGCGTAGCCCATGCGCTGGCGCAGCAGGCTCGTGATCGTCACGGCGATCAGCAGGTCGAACGCGATCGCGCCAAGACCCAGCCAGAACGGGCGGTAGGAGCCGGCGAACGGGACGACCGCGTCGATCAGCGAGATCGGCGCGAACGAGTCGAGCACCGAGGTGAGGATGTGCAGGCACAGGAACACCATCGCGAGCAGCGCGACATTGCGATGCAGCGCGTCCACGACGAACCGCGGCCAGCTGGGCGTGCTCCAGCGGCGCACGTCTACGACGCCGAGCACGACCGCGACGCTCAACAGCAGCAGCGCGACCGCGCCCGTCGAGCGGGTCAGATACCAGTACAGGCTCGGTCCGGTGGCGAGGATCACGGACATCTCAGATCGGATCCCGCGCTCGAGTGGGGTGTGGTTGGGTGGAGTCTGCGGCGTGCGAGCCGGGCTGCGGGGCCGACGGGATCTGGGTTCGCCGCGTGTCTGCCGGCCAGGCACCGATCGTGTAGACCCGCCCGGTGGCGCTGACGAGCCGCGCTGGCACGCCCAACCGTGCCAGCCAGGCGGGGGCGGCGCCCGCGCGGATGAGCGCAGAGGTGGTTGCGATGTTTGCGTCCGCGCAGCTCGCCGCGGCGATGCTGACGGTGCGCCAGGTGCCGCGTACGGGGACGCCGGTGGCGGGATCGATGATGTGGTGCATCGTGCGGTCCGCGTGGCGCCAGCGTCGCACGGCGGTGCTCGAGGTGGCCAGGCCGCCGGAGTGGATCGTGACCGTCTGACCGGGCGCATGGTGGTCGGCGCGGTGATCGTCGGTCACGTGCACGGCCCAGCCGTGTGCCGGCGCGGCGCCGCTGGTGGCGACGTCGCCACCGATCGCTACGAGCGCGCCGCAGTTCGCGGCTCGTGTGGCCGCCTGCGCGGCGCGATCGGCCGCCCAGGCTTTGGCGGTGGCGCCGAGGTCGATGGCGAAGCCGGCGGGTACGCGCACCGTGCGCGCGGCGCTGTCGAACGTCACGCTGCGCCAGCCGCACACGGCGCGTGCGATGACCGTGGGCGCGGAGGGGCGCTTGCGTGGAGAGGGCTCCTGCGCGGACGCGTCCTCCGCGGGCTGCTCGAGCAGCGGCCAGTCGCGGTCGTAACCGGCGAGCACGAGCGCCTGCCCGACGGTCGGATCGACGTCCCCGTCCGTCAGCCGGGCGGCTCGCAGCGCCAGCGTCAGCGCCTCGGCGAGCAGCGGGCTCACGCGCACGGCGCGTCCGGCGCTCGCGTTCACGCGTGCGATCTCCGAGTCCGCGCGAAAGCGACTGCAGGCGCGGTCGATCGCATCGAGCTCGCGTTCGACCGCGATGCGCGCGGAGGCGAGTCCGCGCGGGTCGGCGAGGCGCAGCACGACGCTCGTGCTCCATGTCTCCCAGCGCGCCTCACCGAATCGCGCGCGCCTGACGGAGTGCGGGACGATCGGCGGCGTCCTTGCGCTCGCCGGAGCGTCGGGTGTGGCGGTGGCCGTGCGGTCTGCCCTCATCATGAGCCTCCCGAGACGACCGGCGGCGCGGATTCCTGGGTGGGTGCGGATTCGTGCGTGGGCGCCGCTTCCTGAGTCGGCGCCGATTCTTGGGTCGGCGCGGATTCCCGGGCGGGCGCCGATTCCTGCGTCGGCGCCGATTCTTGGGCCGGAGCGGATTCCGGTGCGGCTTGCTGGGTGGGCGCCGATTCCCGAGTCGGAGCCGATTCGTGACTCGCCTGAGGGGCTTCGGCCGGGGGTTGCACAGGGCTGGAGGAGCCAGATGAGGTGCTGGGAGAGGCGCGGTGGGTGGCTCCGGCGGAGCGCTTGGCGGCGGAGCGCTTGGCGGCGGAGGGCTTGGCGGAGCTCGTGCCGGGGAACGCGCTCGCGGCGATCTCCGAGAGCACCGCGGTCAACGCGACGCTGCCGGTGATGAGCCAGCGATTGACGCGATGCAACCGGCTCAGTGCGGCGTCTCGTGCGTGTGCGTGCGGACTCATGTCAGTGGTGATGAAAGAGCGTAGAGGCGTGCAGCCAGGGGCCGAACAGAGGGATGACCGCGACCGCCAGCACCGTGCCGCCGGCCAGCGCCGCCGCGAGCGAGAGTCCGCGCCCCGCACGTCCGGCGCGCGCGATGACGGCCGCGTTCGAGGTCTGCCAGGTGGACAGCTCTCCACCCTCGGAGGCGCCCACCGCGGCGAGGACGTCGACCTTGGAGGCGGTCTCTGCGCCGAGGCCGACGGCGGCCGCGACCTCGGGCAGGTGGCCGAGGACGTGCAGCGAGGTGAATGCGACCCACACGATGAAGCTGATCTTGTGCAGCGGCAGCAGCGTGCCGCGAGAAGATGGCCCGATCACCAACAGCAGCACGCCGCTGACGAACACGATGACGGTGGTGAGCACAACGATCGGGGCGATCACCCGCAACACCGTCGGCGGCGGCCCCTTGCGACGGTAGCGCGGGTCGGCGGTGTAGTAACGCACGAACCGGTATCCGGTGCTGGCCAGCTTGAGCGCGATCGGCCCGATCAGCAGCATGCCCACGAACAGGTGCACCCACAGCAGCGATCGCAGTTGCAGAAGCGTCACGCCGATCACGGCCAGCAGCACAAGCAGCAAGACCCCGGTGGCGGTCGTGAGTCGTTCGTTGCCGCTCGTTCCGCCGGCTCGCAGACGCTCCAGGAAGGGCCGGTCGGCGGTGGCGCGATCGCCGTTGTGCCGATCCGCGCCGGCCCGTCGGTCGTGTACGGGGATGTTGCCACGGGGCTCACGGGCGATCGTCCGAGGGTCGAGTGACATGGGACGAGTGTGTGACGCACAGCTAAGGACCGCATAACCGCTTGATGAGAAAGCTCATCGAAACACTTGCTTGAGAAAATGCCTGCACTGCGGGGCCTATCCTTGAGCTATGGCCAAGGTTGCGGATGCGGACTCCGGCGGCGGTGGCGTGACGGCGCCCGCGGGCGCGGCGGTGCGGCAACGCGACGCCGAGGGCCCGCCGCCCGGCGGCGTGGGGGGGCGCTCGGGCGAGACCGCCGCCGGCGCGAACGACGCCGAACGCGCACGGATCCTGCTGGTCGAGGACGAGCCGGGAATCGTGGATTTCGTGCGGCGTGGGTTCGAGGCCGACGGATTCGCGGTGGAGGCAGCGCTGGACGGAGTTGAGGGCGAACGACTGGCGCTGGCGGGCAACTTCGACGCGATCGTGCTCGACCTGATGCTGCCGGGCCGCGATGGTCTTGAGGTGCTCGCCTCGGTGCGCCATGCCAAGCCTGAGGTGCCGGTGATCGTGCTGACGGCTCGCGGCGAGATCGAAGATCGCGTCGCCGGCCTGGATGCCGGCGCCGTGGACTACCTCGTCAAGCCGTTCTCGCTCGCGGAGCTGTTGGCGCGCGTGCGCGCACAGCTGCGCGTGGTCGCGCAGACGTCCGCGACGACGCTGCGCGGCGCGGACGTCGAAGCGAACCTGCTCACCCGCAAGGTGCGTCGCGGAGATGCCTCCGTGCAGCTGTCGAGCACGGAGTTCGAGCTGCTGGTGTACCTGCTGCGCCATTGCGGGCAGGTCCTCTCACGCGAGCAGATCCTGAGCGCGGTGTGGGGCTATGAGCACGACCCGGCGACGAACGTCGTCGACGTCTACATCGGCTACCTGCGCCGCAAGCTTGCCCGCCGCGACGATCCGGCGCCGATATTCACGGTGCGCGCCGT
This sequence comes from uncultured Solirubrobacterales bacterium, assembly GCA_963744245.1. Classification (GTDB taxonomy): domain Bacteria; phylum Actinomycetota; class Thermoleophilia; order Solirubrobacterales; family Solirubrobacteraceae; genus Palsa-744. The sequence continues at coordinate 126,567 of CAVUST010000001.1, read as the reverse complement.
CGGCTACCGCCTCGGCGGCGCCGCCGCCTGAACGGATGTCGACGGGGCGGGCGCTCGCACGGATCGTCCCGGCCGGGCTGCGCTGGCGCCTGGCGGGATGGATTGCGCTCGTCATGCTCATCTGCACGGGGATCGCGTTCGTCGCCGTCTACCGCGGCACGGGCACGCAGCTGCGCCGGCAGATCGACCAGGAGATATCCGGTGATGCGGCCGAGCTCGCGCACAACCTGACGAGCGCGCGCGTGCGCACACCCTCCGGGGTGGCGCGCGTGGCGAGCTCCTACGTGCACAATCAACCGTTCAGCGCCAGCTCTACGTTCCTGTTCGCGATCGTCCCGGGAGCGGGCACCGCCACCAACCGCCCGGAGCTGTTCGCGCACGCGCGACCGGACAACGGCGAGACCCAGGCCGAGCAGGCTCAGGAGAATCGGCTCTCTGCGCAGCTGTTGAGCGTACCTCCGGGGTATGCGACGCTGGCGCTGCCTGACGTCGGCAACCTGCGCCTGATCAAGCGCGTCGTGCACGTGCGCGGCGGACCGCGTGTGACGATCGGGGTCGGCGAGCCGCTGGCGAGCGTGACGCATGCCCAGAACAGCCTCGCGCGTGCGTTCATCCTCGCGGGGATCCTGGCCCTCCTCGGCGCCCTCCTCGGCGCCTATCTGATCGGAACGCGCCTGTCGCGGCCGCTGCGGGGCATGGCCGCGGTCGCGGCGCGGGTGGACGCCGGCGACCTGTACCCGCGCATCCACGACCTCGGTGGTCAGGGGGAGGAGGTGAGGGTGCTTGCCGACGCGTTCAACCACATGCTCGATCGCCTCACCGACGCGTTCGCCGGCCAGCGCGCGTTCGTGGCCGACGCCTCGCACGAGTTGCGCACGCCGCTGACCGTCATCCGTGGCCAGCTGGAAGTGCTCGCGGCACAGCCGGCTCCCGCCGGCGAGGAGGTGCGTCGCGTCGAGCGCCTCGTGCAGTCCGAGATCGCGCGCATCAGCCGGCTGGTTGACGATTTGCTGTTGCTGGTCAAGGCCGAGCAGACGCAGTTCCTGCGCGTCGAGCCGATCGAGCTGGGCGGCTACGTGCAGGAGCTGTGGGATGGGATGAGTCTGCTCGCCGCCCGTCTCTTCGAGCTCGGCCCGGTCCCGGAGGGGACTTTGCAGGCCGACCCCGACCGGCTCGCGCAGGCGCTGCGCAACCTGATCGGCAACGCGATCGACCACACCGCCGCCGAGGGCGGCCTCGTGCGGATGCTGGTGCAGGACGTCTCCGGCGGACGCATCCGGTTCGTGGTGGAGGACGACGGTCCCGGCATCCCGGCCACTCAGCGCGAGCGTGTGTTCGACCGCTTCTACCGCACCGACGCGGCCCGCGATCGCGCATCCGGGGGCACCGGTCTTGGGCTGGCGATCGTGCGCGCGATCGCCGAGGCCCACGGCGGCCGAGTTGCCGCTGGGCGCTCGCCCGAGGGCGGCGCACGGATCGAGATGGAGCTGCCGCGATTCGCGATCTCGGGGCGCGCGCCGCAGGTGTCCCGTACGCCGGGTCGGCAAGCCGCGCAGCCGGTGCGCAGGTGAGCTCTGCCGAGCGGATTGCCGCGCGCCGGCTGGCACGACGCAGGCATGAACGACGACGCAGGCATGAACGACGACGACGGATGCTCGCGTTCGGCTCGCTCCTGATCGCGGTGGCGCTGATCGTGGCAGCGCTCGTCGGCTTGGGGGGAGACTCGGGCTCGCGCGGTCTCGCGAGTGGATCCGGCGCCGGCGGTGGAGGTCATGCCGGGGACGGCACGGCTCAGGCAGCATCCGCGCCGGTGTGGTTGGTGGCGCGGCGGCTCGCGACGACATTGCCTGCGCCGCTGAAGGACGCCGCCGCGGTGGCGCTTGGGAACGGGGGGCTCGCCCTGCTCGGTGGGCTCGACGCCAACGACAGCTCGACCGCCGGGGTGCTCGTCTTCGGAGGGAGCCGCGTGTCTGTCGCTGCCCGGCTGCCGATGCCTCAGCACGATGCTCAGGGCGTCCTGCTCGGGAGTGACGCGTACGTTTTTGGAGGTGGCCAGGTCAGCTCCTACGACCACGTGCTGCGGTTCGCGCCCGCGACCGGCGCCGTCTCATGGGCCGGCACCCTGCCGCAAGCGACCTCCGACGCGGCGGTCGCGAGCATCGGCGGGACCGCATACGTTGTCGGCGGCTACGATGGCGCTCGCGCGCTCGACACGATCGTGGCATGGCATCCCGGCACGCCAGCGCGGACGGTCGCGCGCCTGCCGCTGTCGCTGCGTTATGCCGCCGTCGCAGCAGTCGCGGGAGTGATGGTGATCGCCGGTGGCACGCACGGGGAAACCGCCGAGCGCGAGATCCTGCGCTTCGATCCGGTGAACGGCCGCGTCGTCGCGATCGGTCGCCTGCCCGGTGCGCTGACGCACGCTCCGGCCGTAGCGCTAGGCGGAAGCGTCTACGTACTGGGAGGTCGTGGCGCGGCACCGGACAGCCAGACCCGGAAGATCCTCGCGATCGATCCGCAGAGCGGCGGCGTCACGCAGGTCGGAGCATTGCCGGTGGCGCTGTCCGACGCAGCCGCGACGGTCCTCGGCGGGCGCGTGGTGCTCGCGGGCGGGCAGAGCGCCTCTGGGACCGAGTCCTCGATCTACTCGCTCACTCCCGTCGAGCTGGGGTCGCAGCGATAGGCGCGTTCTCATCCCCACCACCTCGTTGGGTGACGCTCACGCTTGGCGGCGGCGATCGCGTCGTCGCCAAGCGGGTCGCGGTCGAGGCGTCAGGGAGCGCGCATGGTTGCCCCGAAGCGCATCGCCAGGGAGTAGGGCGGGGCGAGGTCGACGCCGTCGGGGTTGCTGAGATAGCCCGTGCCCGAGCCGGCGACGCCGGTGTGACCGTACTGCCAGACGATCCGGTTGGTGTGGGGGTCGATCACGATCACGCGCTGGTTCTTGTCATCGTTGGCAAGGACGTCTCCGTTGGGCAGTGGAAGCGCCAGCGATGGTTGATTCAGAGCGCCGGGCCCAATCGGGGCATAGCGCCATTGCAGCCGTCCGTCGCTCGTGAACGTCTCGATCGCACCCGGGTTGACATAGTCGGCCGAGAGAAAGAGCCCCGGGTGCATCTCGTTGGTGTCCGATGGGTAGCTGAAGCCGGGTGGGTGGGTGTCGAGCAGCGGTCGTCCTTCGGGGCCGAGTACGTCCAGCCAGTCGCCGTTGATCTCGGTGATGGCGGTCTTCCCACCAGACATCGGAAACGCTCCGTTGGGGCTGCCGTAGGTGGCGCCGAGCCGGTGTTCGCAGATCCCGGTCTGACCGAGCTGGCGCAGCGGCGCGTGGGCCGGCGGGTGGATGACGAGCACGCGACAGTTCTTGATGTCGGCCGTGAGAACGTCTCCGGAGGGCATCAGCAGCGCATCGTCCGGGTTGTGCACGTAGCCCGGTTCGGAGCCGGGCACGCCAGGGTGGCCGTAGCGGTAGACGATGTGACCGCTGGCAGGGTCGACGACGCTGATCGCGAAGTCGTCCTCCTGGGTCACGATCACCCGCTGGCCGTTAGGTGAGAAGAACGCGTCGTCGGGCAGCTTGAACGTCTGGCCGGGACGCAGGTTCCCGGGCGCCGGAAAGCGCCACAGGATCGCTCCGCTTGGGCTCACCTCCAGCAGCCGGTTGTTGTCACGATCGGCGATCAGCACCGGACCGGGCAGGACCGAGGGGTCTGAGCCGGGCGCGAGCGTGCCCGTCGAGGTGTGCGCCGCCTCGCGTCCGCTCGTCCGCGTATCGCGGCCCGCCCGGGCGCTGGTGGCGCGGGAGACCCCCGTGGCACTGTGACCGTCGTCCTGTCCGTCGGCCATCGCGACGACCACGATGAGCGTTGCGAGGATGCCGAGCGCGGCGAGCCGCCTGCGGCGGGTGATTCGCCTGCGTCTGGCCGCACGCCGGCGGGCCGTCCGCTCCGTCGGTCGTGGCGCCAGGGTCACGCGGCCAGCATGTTGACGGTGGCTTAAGCGAAAGTGAGGGGTCGATGAGAAGGCGCTTATGCCTGTCGGCTCCGCGCACACGCTCCTTCGTGCCCGCTACGGCTCACGCGCGGCCGGTGGTCCGCCGGCGACTCTCTTGCGGTGAGTCCTACAGCTCGTCGTCGCGCCGGTAGCCCAGGCGCGAGGAGATGCGGGCGGCGGTGGAGATCAGGTGCGGACCGAGCGCGTCGCTCAGCTCGGCGACGGAGATCGCTTCCGGGCTGGCGGCGATGCCGACCGCGGCGACCACCTCCCTGGACTCGTCGCGCACGGGCACGGCGATGGCCTGCAGGCCGGGTCGCAGCTCCTGTTCGTTGACGGCGTAGCCGTCTTCTCTGATCTGCTCGAGCTCTGCACGCAGTGCCTGCTTGCTCGTGATCGTGCTCGGGCTGTTGCGCTCCAGCTTCATCTGTGCGATGAGATCTCGCTGAACGTCATCCGGCAGGTACGCGAGCAGGACCTTGCCCATCGCCGTGCAGTACGCGGGCATCCGCGAGCCGGGGTAAAGGCCGAGATCGGTCTCGCGCTCGGCCCGACGCCAGCTGCGCGCGCGGTCGACGTACAGGACCTCCGCTCCGTCGAGCACCGCCAGGCCGATGGTGTACCCGGTGCGTTCGCGCAACTCCTCCAGGAATGGATGGACGTTCTCGCGCAGGCCCGTGGAGTTCAGGGCGGACATGCCAAGGTCGGTCACGCGCAGGCCCAGCCGGTACTTGCGCGAACGACCCTGCTCCAGATAGCCGAGCGCCAGCAGCGTGGTCACATAGCGGTGGGTGGTCGAACGACTCATCCCCAGCTCCTCGGCGATGTCGGCGATGCCCAGCACCGGGTGCTCCGAGGTGAAGCAGCCCAAGATCGCCAGGCCGCGCTCCAGCGACTGCGAGTAGCGTGGCCCACGCAGAATCGGCAGCGCCCATGGCGGTGTGCTTGCATCCTCGGCGCCAGCAGCGGGCGCCCTGGAGCTCATTCTCGGCATGTGCGCCCTCTCGTCCTCACGCGGCCGTCAGTTGCCTGGCAGCCTGTAGTGGCGTGAGGCCGGGTCGCGCTCGAGCAGGCCGAGCTCCACGAGCGTGATCGCGTAGCGATGGGTCGTACTTGCCCCCAACCCGAGCTGCTTGGCGACGTCGGTGACGCGCCGCGCGCTGCCGTCCGGGGGAAACGAAGCGAGCACCATCAGTCCGCGCAGCAGCGATCGCGAGAAGCGGTCGTCGTCCAGCCGCTCTCGATAGGAGGCAAGCTTGAGGGCGCCGATTCCTCCCAGCAGTCTCGCCAGCGCATCCTCGTCGGTGGCGCCGCGCATCACCTGCTTGACCTGCGTCTTGGACAGCGTGATCGTGATGTCGTTGTTGTCTGAGTTGTCGTTACCAGGCATCGTTGTCATTGGACGACATGGACTGCTCTGACGCGCTTGTCACATAATCCCTGGCTGCAAGTTTCCATACAAGAGGAAAGTCGAATACTTGATTTTCAAGACTGGTTCCGAACTGACTCGAGCATTCGACGTCTTTCCAGCTGAGTGGCTCCGCGAGAAGCCCGTCTCCCTGACGGGCACGCGGCGAGCCGATCCGTCATGCGGCCGCTCGCTCGCCGGGCGCTGAGGATCAGCATGGTCGGGCGCGCGAGGCGGCCCATCGCTTCCAGCACGGCGGGCGTTGCGAGACGGGCGTGTGGCGAGGAGGCCGTCGACAGATCGCACAGGTAGAAGCTCGTCATCGCCGCCACGATCAGCGTGTGGCTGTGGCCGCCGGGCAGCTCGCTGACCTGGCTCATCGCCTCGGTTGCGATTGTCGCTATGCGATCGGCGGTCTCGTCGGGGGATCGGTAGTAGTCGATCAGGCCCCGTCTGCCGGTGGCGAGGTCCTCGGCCCGGTCGGCGAGGCTGTCGAGCAGCGAGTGCAGAGCCCCGACCCATGGGAAGTAGGCGGCGCCGAGCGTCCTGGCCACGCCGGGGTCGAGCGCGGGATCGGCCGCGGCGGCGATGAGCGCGAGCAGGTCCAGCGTGGAGCCGGCCGCGGCGCCCGTCTCCCACCAGCGCAGCCGCGTGTGCGCCTTGCTCGACTCCCGCGCCCAGCGTTCGAACGAGTCGTGCCGGCCGTCGCCGTCCCCGTGGTTGAGGCTCTGGTAGGTGGCCACGCGTTCGGTGGCTGCTCGCGCGAGCTCGGCGATCGTCGCGAACGACGGCAGTGCCGTCAAGGCCGTGCGACAGGTCGCGATCAGCGCATGCAGGTAGCCGCCGTCCTCGTCCTCCTGACCGTGCCGGCGATGCGCGTAGTAGTCGTGGTGCGGCTCACCCGGCGCGATCGCCGCCAGCAATGCGCGGTTGAGCCGCCGGCCGTTGGCGATCGGATCTGCGCTTGACTCCTCGGAGAGGTTGTCGAGGTAGTCGAACAGCGTCTGGTAGGCGACAGCGGCGCGCACCGCGGCATGCCGGCCGGCGGGTTGCGCGAAGGCCGCGAACGCGGCCGCGCCCTCGAGGTTGCCGCGCTTCTCGCCGTGGGCCTGCAGCGCTAGGCGGCGCAGCGTTGGATCGGGGATTTCCCGCGCCCGCGCGTGCCAGATGCGAACCTCGCGGCACGCGTCGGGGAATACGCACAGCCAGTAGCTTCTCGCCGCTGCAGCCAGTGCCGGCAGGGCGCCGTCGGTGCCGATCCATTCGCCCACACGAACAGCTTTACGCAGTCGCGAGATCCTCCCGGTCTCAATCCTGAAACCCGGCGCGGGCCGGGACGCGCGACGCCGCGAATCCGGGGATCGCGATCACGGCCAACGCAACGGCCGTGATCAGCGTCAACGTCAGTGCCACCTGCGCCGGGGCGACCGCGAACGGTGCCGGGAAGCCGGTCGTCAGAGTCAGCCAGCGTCCGGCGAGCGCGTGTCCGTAGACGCCGATGACCCCGCCGATGGCGCACCCGACCCCTACCGTGATCGCACTCTCCAGCAGCAGTGCTCGCCATAGCTGTCTGGAGTCAAACCCCTGGATCTTCAGCGAGGCGAGTCGCGCCCGTCGCTGCCACACTGCCGCGCTCAGCGCCGAGGCGACCGCCAAGCCGGCCGCGATCAGCAGCAGCGTGGAGATCTCGGCGAGTGTCTCCAGTCCCTGACGCGCGCTGGCCTCCGACTGCCTGTCGCGTTCTGAGCTCGTGCGCACCGACAGCCCCGGGCGGTCACCGAGAGCGGCTGTGACCGCTCGCCTGCCGGCGGCGGCGCTGACGCCGGGCAGCAGGCTCACCTCGAACGCCGAGGGGTCGACGGTCTGCCAGTAGCGACTGTAGTCCTCGCTGTTGATCGTGATCGTGCCGGGCGGCCAGCCCGAGTTCGTCATGATCGCGGCCGTCTTGAACGTCGCCGTGCCCGACGGTGTGGGCAGCGAGAAGGCGTCGCCGACGTGGAGGTGGCGTTCGCCGGCAAAAGCGCTGGAGACGGCGGCCCATCCGCCCTGGCGCAGCAGCTGGTTGGTGCGTGTGAGATCTCCGTGGAGCAGCTGGCTCGCTTCGACCATCGCGGCGTCCGTGGGGGGCCTGGCGCGTATCCACAGCCGGCGCGTGCCCACGTCCAGCAGCCCCCCTTGATAGGAGCGTACGGACGCGACTCCTGGCGCACGCGCGATCGCGGCCGCCGTGTGCCCGGGGTCGAACCGGTTGACGTTGAAGATGTCTTCGCCGGTCCCCACCCAGACGTCGGCCGTGCCGAAGTACTGGGCCGTGGCGTGGTCGATGCCACGGATGAGGTCGCCACGGGCGCCTCCGATCGCGATGCTTCCGTAGACGGCCAATCCGGCGATGCCGGCCAGTGCGACCGCGCGCATGCTTGTGGCGCGAAGCTCGGAGATGGCGACGACGAGTGCGCTGCTGCGGACATGGTCGCCCATCCACGGCAGAGCGTGTGCGATTCCGGCGAACATCGCGGGGATCAGCAGCAGCGTCGTGAGCGCCAGCGCGACCCCGCCTGCGATCGTCAGGCCGGGCGCGATCAGCACGAGTGCCGTCACGAGGGCGATCGAGGCCATTCCCGCGATCCCGAGCGTCCTCGTCGCGCGGGCGCTGATGGTCTCGCCCCTCCCTCCAGACTCGCGAAACACGGCATCGACCGCCCTGCCCTCACGCAGGTCGAACGTGGGCGTGAGCGAAGCGAGCACAGTGGCGATCACGCCGCATCCGAACGCGGCGAGCACCGTCCGTGCGTGCACGATCTGCTTCGTGCCGATCGGAAATGCGGCCTCCAGATAGCTGGGCACGCGGTGAAAGAACGCGCTGGAGAGCACGTCTCCGAGCGCTACGCCGACCAGCGAGGCCACGACTCCCAGGGCGAGCGCCTGGAAGGAGAGCAGCAGCAGCACCTGTCGCCGGTCATATCCCTGAATGCGCAGATCGGCGACGAACCGGCGACGCTCGGGCATCGTCAGCAGCATCGCGTTCAGGGCCAGCAGGAACCCAACCATCACGCTGATCGCCGAGAACAGCTCCGTCGACTGGCTGTTCGGCTTGATGGCCTGATCGAGCAGGTGCAGCTCGTTGTCCGCCGGCGCCACGTCCAGGCGCCCACCCGCGATCTGCCGCAGCTCGTTCGCGACGAGTCGGTCGTCTCCGCGGCGCGGCTGCACGAGCACCTGCGTCACCCGCCTGGGCAGACCCACGAGGCGCTGTGCGATCGGCAGCAGGGCGATCGCCACCGGGCTCGATGTCAACGCTCCGAACAGCGAGCCGCTCAGCACCGCTCCGACCCTCACGCGACGAGCGCCTCCGGCCGCCAGCACCGTGACCCGGCTGCCCGGTTCGGCGCCGATTGCGCTCGCCACCGCCGCGGGGAGGATCAGACCTCCCGAGAAGCGGAACCCACCCGCGCCGAAGTTCTTGGTGTCGAGGCTGCCGAGGTTGACGATTCCAGGGCTCACGCCGAGCATCTGAACCGCTTTCGCGCCTCCAGGCCCTGCGATCGAGACGTTCTCACGGAGCACCGCCGCTGAGGAGTGCACGCCCGGGAGGTGTTCCACCGTGTCTGCCAGCCGCTCGTCGAACCCCGCCTCCGAGCGCGCCGTGAGCTGCACGCGCGCCGAGCCGACCACCTGCTGGATCAAAGCGCCGGCGGAGCTCGTGAGGCTGGTGTTGGCGACCAGCACGCCGAACACGAGGGCGACCGCGACCGCGATGCCGCTGCCCGCGAGCAGCTCTTGAGTCAGATGCGAGCGCAACCGTTGCCGGTAGAGGTGGAACAGCATGCTCGTGCGAACCCCGCACATCCGGGGGTTGAGCAGATTTCTCACGAGACGATGGCGGCCGGTTCGGCTGTGTCCAGGCTGTCGCTGAGACGTCCGTCGCGGAGCGTGTACGCGCGATCCATGAGCTCTCTCGCATCGGGGTCGTGTGTGACGAGCAGACCGGGTATGGCACGTTCGTGGCAGACGTCGCGAAGCAGTTCGAGCGTTTCGCGGCCGCGTCTGGAGTCGAGGTTGCCGGTCGGCTCGTCCGCGAGCAGCAGTCGCGGCTCGTTCACGAGCGCGCGCGCGATCGCGACCCGCTGGCGCTCGCCCATCGACAGGCGCTCCGGAGTGTGTTCCGTGCGATTGCCCAGACCGAGACGCTCGAGCCACGGCCGTGCTCGCCGCCGCGCCTCGCTCAGCCTCAGGCCTTCGGCGGTCAGCTTGATCGTCGTGTTGTCCAACGCCGAGGTGTTGGGCATCAGGTGAAACGACTGGAACACGAACCCGACGTCCCGCAGGCGATAGCGCGCGCCCTCGCGCTCGGACAGATGGCTGACATCCCTGCCGTCGAACAGCACGCTCCCGGCTTCGGGGGCGATCAGCGCCGCCGCCAGCAGCAGCAGCGTGGTCTTGCCCGAGCCGCTCGGTCCGTACATCGCCACGAACTCGCCCGGCGAGACGGTGAGAGAGACGCCGTCGACCGCCCGCACGGCCTCCCCGCCGCCGCTGGGATAGTGCTTGACGACCTCGCGCAGCTCGAGCGCCCGCTTGCTCAACGCCCGGACCGCTCCGCGCCGCCGGCGCTGCGTCTGGGCAGTGGCACGACGGTTCCCCGCTCTTCGGTCGTGCACACTTCTCCGTCGGAGATCGACATCATCACCCCCGCGCCCTGCAGGGCGCCCATTTCCTCCGAGACCACCAGCAGCGCCATGTTCCGCTCGCCGGCCAGCTCGCGCAGCAGCACGTAGAAGCGGTTGCGGTCGTTGAGGCTCGGCATCACCGCCGGCTCGTCCACGAGCAGCACGCGTGGATCGTGCACGAGCGCGCGGGCCAGCATCACGAGCGTTCGCTCCGCGAGCGACAGCGACCCTGCCGGCTCATCGCCGCAGGTCGCGGTCACCCCGACCCGCTCGAGCGCTCCCAGCGCCCGTCTGCGCGCCTCACGGACGGTCAACCCCTCGCTGCCCAGCGACATGGCGACGTGATCCACTACGCTCTCGCCGGGGTTGGGGCGCCAATCTCCGGATGCCATGAACGCGAGCTCCCGGCGCAGCAGACGTCCCCGCTCGGCGCCGGTCATCTCGTTCAGCGCGCGACCGTCGTATCGCACCGTGCCAGTGTCGGGCCGTTCGATTCCCGCGGCCAGTCGCAGCAGCGTCGACTTGCCCGAGCGGCGCGCGCCATACAGACCGACGAACACTCCCGCTTCGACCTCGAACGACACCTCGTCCAGCACGGTGATCTCGCGGCCGCCGTCGGGGAAGCGCTTGCCGACGTTCGCGAATGAGAGCAGCGGCGTCATGGCGCCTGTGACGCTATCGCTACCGCGCCCTCATGCGCTCGTTGATGCGCCGTCGCGTCTGCGCGGCCCAGTCGACGTCGGACTGCAGCTGCCGCCAGACCGCGTCTCGCGTGCAGTCCATCACCAGCGCCGTCCAGGAGCGCATTTCACCGGGGGTCGGGGCAACCAACTGCGCCAGCCGCAGGCACTCGCGCTCGTAGTCTCGCAACGCCGCCACCAGCCGGGGGGCGTCCTCGTCGCGCGCAACCACGAGCTTTGCGTGCAGCCCAAGCCGCACCGGCTCGCGGGGCAGCAGCGTCTCCATCCACGCCGTCAGCGCGCCCTCGGTCAACTCGGTCGGGCGATATACCACGCGCGTGCGTCGCTGGTTGTCGCGGCGAGGCTCCTCGTGAGCCGCGACGAGACCGTCGGCGACGAGCTGGTCCAGCAGGCGGTACACGTCGTTGGTGTCAATCCGCCACGTTTCACCCAGCCTCGCCACCAGGCGACTCGCGAGGTCGCCGCCGTGGCCGGGACGCTCGAGCACGATGCCGAGCAACGCTCCGCGCAACGGCGCCGAGGCGCCGCGCATCCATCCTCGGGTGTTCGTGCTCGCTTCGGCCATCCTGTCTCCTGCAGTGTCAAGAAAGATATCGCACGAGGCTCAACATGTGTAGAACGATTCCAAAAGTTGCCACTAAGCAGACGGTCCGTGTCGCGCGAATCAAGTCTGTGCCTCGCGCCACTCAAGGCCACAGCTTGCATTGGCGTTGTCAAGCACTTTCGCCAGCAGGCGTAGGCTGTTGTTTCTGACTCGAGGGTTTTACCCCGTCACTGCCGTTGTGCCGCTCAGGGCACGATCACCGCGACACTGACAGGCCTCTGTTGCGCGCCCACAAGAGGCATGTCCACATCAGCACTCACCCGAAAAACAGCTCCGCCGTCTCATACAGCGCCGGGTCGAGCAGCTTGGGCTCGCGCAGCGCATTCTCCAGCGCGACCTCGACGATCTCGGCGCCGCGCAGCCCGACCATCGTCCCGAACCGTCCGGCGGCGACCCCGTCCATCGCGGCGACGCCAAACCGTGTCGCGAGCACGCGATCGAACGCGACCGGCGTGCCGCCGCGCTGCACGTGCCCCAGGATCGTGACGCGCGTCTCATACCCGGTCCGGCGCTCGATCTCGCCCTCCAGCGCCACCCCGATGCCGCCCAGCCGCGCATGTCCGAACGCATCGGTCGCGGCGCCCTCGCGTGTGTGCAACGTTCCCTGCCTCGGCATCGCGCCCTCGGCGACGACCACGATCGAGAAGCTGCGTCCGCGCTCGTGGCGGCGGCGCAGGCGCATGCACACCTCATCGACGTCGAACGGACGCTCCGGCACGAGGATCGCGTCGGCACCCCCGGCGATCCCGGCGTGCGTGGCGATCCAGCCGGCGTGGCGGCCCATCACCTCGACGACCATCACCCGGTCGTGGGACTCGGCGGTCGTGTGCAGGCGGTCGATCGTGTCGGTCACGATCTGCACCGCCGTCTGAAACCCGAACGTCACGTCGGTGCCGCCGAGGTCGTTGTCGATCGTCTTCGGCACGCCCACCACGGGAATGCCCTCGCGGTGCAGTCGCAGCGCCACCCCAAGGGTGTCCTCGCCGCCGATCGGGATGAGCGCGTCGACCCCGCGTGCGGTGAGCGTCTGACGGATGCTCCGCAATCCGCGAGCGTCCTCGCCCTCGGCGAACGGGTTGGTGCGCGACGTGCCGAGGATCGTGCCCCCGCGCGGAAGGATGCCCGCGGTGCTCTGCAGCGTCAGCTCGACCGCGTCGTCGCTCAGCACCCCCGCCCAGCCATGGCGAAAGCCGATCACGCTGTGTCTGCCGTCCATCAGCCCCCGCCGCACCACAGCGCGGATGACGGCGTTCAGACCGGGACAGTCGCCGCCGCCGGTGAGCAGACCAACCCGTGCCATCGCGTTGCATTGTCCATGATGCGTCCCGCGCCGCGCTCGGCGCCCAAAAAGGTCGGATCTCAGGCGTTGACCAGCCCGCGCCGCAGCGCGTAGCCGACCAGCTCCGCGCGCGAGGAGAGGCTGAGCTTCTGCTGGATGTGCGCGCGGTGCGTCTCGACGGTGCGCACCGACAGGTACAGCTGCTCGGCAATCTCGGCGTTGGTGTGTCCGAGGGCGATCAGCCGCAGGACTTCGAGCTCGCGCTCTGACAGATCGTCGGGCGGTCCGGGCGGCGGCTCGGAGGCCATCCGCGCGCCGAGCCTGGGATTCAAATAGCTTTCGCCGCAGGCAGCGCGCCGCACGGCCTCCACAAGCTCGTCGTCGGCGGCCTCCTTGAGCACGTACCCGATCGCGCCGGCGCCCAGGGCGTGTCGCGCGAACGCGGGCTCCTGCTGCATCGTCAGCACGACGATCTGTGTCGCCGGCGCCTGCGCGCGAATGTCGGGGATCGCGTCGAGGCTCGACCCGCCGGGCATGTTCAGGTCGAGCACCAGCACGTCCGGCGCATGACCGCGCACGTAGCGTCGCGCGCTGTCCAGATCCCCGGCCTCGGCCACCACCTCGAACCCGGATTCGCCGTCGAGCAGCAATCGCAGGCCACTGCGCACGACCGCGTGATCGTCGGCGAGCACGATCCTGATCGTCTCCGAGGCCCGGTCCGGGGCGGGCTCTCCATCGGCCCGTACCGGGCGTGTCTCTTGATCTGGCATCCCGATGATGAACGTAGCGCGTAACACGTCCGCGCGCCTACGGGAAAAGTACGGTGATTCGCGCGGCTCGATACGGATGTCAGGCGTGCCGTGCGAGGGTTGCGACTGCCCTGTCGAGCGCCCGGACCAACGCAGGGAGGCTGGATGGCTCAGGGCTGGGGCGGGCTAGATTCCCTGACCCGGCAGGAACTCGTTCGTGAACGGCGGCAGTCCGCCGTTGGGGTTGTGCTGGAGCAGCCCATGAGCGAACATCCACGCGCCGAAGCTCGCCCATGCCGAGGGTTCCTGCCAGCCGTAGGGGTCGCCCTGATTGGCCGGCAGCGCGGCGGGAAGCGTCTGGCGGATCGATTCCAGCTGGAGCTTCGGTTCCAGCGACGGATTCGCCTTGACCACCAGCGCGGCCGCGGCCCGCGGGTTCGCGCGGACCGCGCGCTCGCCGCGAGTCAGCGCCTGCATGAACGCGCGCAGGTCCTGACCGCGACCCCGTGCCTCGTCTTCGCGCACGACCAGCACGAGCTCGTTGTATTGCGGAACGCCTGCCTGGTCGATGGGGATCGTCACGGGGTGCTTGTGCATCAGTGCCAGCTGGATGGCCTCGTAGTTCCAGTAGCCGCCCAGCGTCGCGGCGACCTTCTTGGAGAGCATCGCCGGCACGAGGTTGAACCCGACGTTCACTTCTTTGACGCTCGCGGGATTCACGCCGGCGTTCTGCAGCGCGGCCCGCAGCTCGGCCGCCTGGTAGGGGATCCCGGCGGTGCCCACGGCCTTGCCCGCCAGATCGGCCACGCTGCTCACGTGCTGACCTGGCAGGGCGATGATCGACGTCAGCGGGCGCTGCACGAGCGCGCCGACAGACACCAGCTTCAGCCCCTGATCGCGCGCCAGCAGCAGCTCGGGCTCATAAGAGATCGCCATGTCCACCTTGCCGGCCGCGAGCAGCTTCAGCGGATCGGCCGTTTCGGGCGGGACGACCGGGTGCACTTCCAGCCCGACGGCGCGGAAGTCGCCGCCCGCGATCGCGGAGTACAGCGCCGCGTGGTCGGCGTTGGGGAACCAGTCGAGCATCACCGTGAATGGCTTGACCGCGGGCGCCGTGGTCACGTCCTGCTTGGTTCCGCACGCGGACGTCGCCAGCGCGCAGGTGAGGCCGAGCACGGCGAGCACAGAGGCGCGAGGCGCGCGCCGGGCACGTCCGCGTGCGCCGCGCAGTGCGCGCGGAGGGTGACGGCGGTCGGCTGGGTGCGATCTCAACGGACGTCTCCTCTCGGTCGATGCGCCCATGGCGCCAGGCGACGCTCGACGAGGGCGAGGGTATAGAAGCAGGCGATCGCGAACACGAACAGCACCACGGCAGCGGCGTATGCGCGCGAGGTCTGCAGGGCGTTGATGTCGGTGTCGATCTCGCGTCCGAGCCCCGGGTAGGGGCCAGAGGTGGCCGTGGAGGTCTCGGCGATGTAGGCGCCGATCACGCCCACGGCGAGCGCGATCCGCGCGCCGCTGATCGCGGCGGGCAGCGCCGCGGGGAGCTCGGCGAAGCGAAACGCCTGCCAGCGCGAGGCATTCAGCGTGCGCAGCAGCTTCAGCTGCTCGGGGTCGACCGAGGCGAGCCCGTCGACGGTCGTGACGACTACCGGGAAGAAGCAGATCAGCACGATCACGAACAGCTTCGGCAGCACACCGAAGCCCCACCAGAACACGAGCAGCACCCCTATCAGCGCGACCGGAATCGCCTGCGAGCCGACGGCGAGCGGGTAGACGGCGCGGCGCAGGGGTGCGAACAGGTGGATCAGCACGCCGAGCGCGAACCCGCACAGCAGCGCCAGCAGGATGCCCACGCCGACCTCCTCGGCCGTCGGCGCAAGGTTGGCCGAGAGCAGGCCGGCGTTGTTCCACAGCGCCACGCCGACTTCATGGGGGGCGGGCAGCACGAACGTGTTCACGCTCCCCACGTCCACGTACGCCTCCCACGCGCCGAGCCCCACGAGGACGAGCGCCACCGCCGGCAGCGCGTCGAGCATCCGGCGCCTCACCGTCCGCTCCCACGCGCCAGGGCGATCAGCGCCTGCTCGCGCAGCGCCACCACCTTCGGGTCGGTGCGCCCGCGCGGGCGTGCCAGGTTCACCTCCAGCTCCTCCACCACCCGCCCGGGGCGGGACGAGAGCACAGCGACGCGGTCGGCCAGCACGATCGCCTCCTCGACGTCGTGGGTCACCAGCACCACCGTCCGTGGCTCGCGTCCAAGGGCGTCTGTCAGCCAGGTGTGCATCTCCGCGCGGGTGATCGCGTCCAGGGCGCCGAAGGGCTCGTCCAGGCACAGCAGCTGCTTGCCCGAGAGCAGCGTGCGCACGAACGCGACCCGCTGTCGCATCCCGCCCGAGAGCTCATACGGACGAGCCCGCTCGAACCCGGCCAGGCCCAGCTGGGCGAACAGCTCGCCGGCGCGCGTCCTCGCCTCGGCGCGGGGCACCCGCGCGATGCGCAGCGCGAGCGCGGCGTTGTCCAGCGCGTTCAGCCACGGCAGCAACAGGTCGCGCTGGGGCATCAGCACCGCTGGCGCGCACTCGATCGAGCCCGCATCCGGCGTCTGCAGGTTGCAGATCAGCTCCAGCAGCGTCGACTTGCCGCACCCGCTGGGTCCCACGACCGCCAGCAGCTCCCCCGCGCCGGCGTGCAGGGAGACGTCCGCCAGCGCCCGCACGCGTGTCTCGTCACGGCCCGGGTAGGAGCGGCTGACGCCCTCGACAAGCACGGCCGGCGCGCTCCGGCGGGGACGGCCCTGTCTCTGGAGATCCTGCGTCTGCGCTCTGGGACCCGGCGTGAGCCCTGTCTGCACTTTGCTCCCTTCGCGGGCATTACCCCACAGGTTCGACGGGTCGGCGCAGGATCTCGTCGCGTACGGGTGCGGTGCGCCATCTCAGCCGGCCTCGTCCGCCAGCTCCCCTGATTGTGTGTGCCCTGGCGATGCTACTGCGTCATCGCCACGCCCGGACGCGCGAGGGCGCGCACGAAGTCCTCGAGCTGGGCCGTCGTCCAGCACTCGAACGCCGTGCAGTGCTGCTCGTAGGCGGCGATCACCGAGTCGCCGTAGTTCCAGTACAGACGCGGCTCGGGGTTCAGCCAGAACGTGCGCCCGGCGCGCGCGGCGATCTGCGCGAAGACGTCCGCGCGCGGGTCGCGCCCGTTGGTGCGCGCGTCGCCGAGCACGATCACGGTCGCGCGCGGGTGCAGGTCGTCCTCGACCTGCACGAGGAACTCCGACCACACGCGCCCGTAGTCGGTGTAGCCGGAGACGTCGGCCACGCCCGCGTCGCCGGAGATGCGCTCGCTGACGGCGCTGAACTCGCGCTCGTGCTCGAAGACGTCGGTCACCTCGCTGATGCGCTCGATGAACACGAACGAGCGCATCCTGCGGAAGCTGTCGTGCAGTGCATGCAGCACCGAGAGGAAGAACACCGAGGCGGAGGTCACGCTCGTGGAGACGTCGCACAGGACGTAGATCTCAGGCCGTCGCGGGCGGCGGGGGCGGTACTTGAGCACGACCGGCACGCCGCCCGTCTGCAGTGAGGCGCGCATCGTGCGCCTGACGTCGACGTGGGCGTGGCGGCGGTGCCCGCGCGCCTGCAGTCCCTGTGTGGCCAGTCGGCGGCGCAGCTGCGCGACGACGCGGTGCACGGCGGCGAGGTCCTGCAGCGGGCCCGACGGCAGTGCCCGGTCGAGCTCGCCCAGCGGACGTGCCGGGGGCAGCGAGCCGGTGCGCTCGATCTGCGCGCGTTCGAGCTCGCGTCTGAGCAGCGCCTCGAACCGTCTGAGCGCCTCGCGCGGCAGCCCGTCGCGACGCGGGTCGTTCGCGGGCAGCTCCGGCTGGGGCTCTGAGCGCAGACCCAGCGCGCGGCGGATGCGCTGCACGTCCACGCCGATCACGCCCGATCCCTCCTGGCGGCGGGCGAACGCGGCGATCGCCATGCGCGCGAGGTCGCGCATCGCGCCCTCCGAACCGTCCCTGAGCGCCGCGGCGATCTGAGCGCGCAGACCCTCCAGCTCTTCGTCGGTCAGCTCGTCGAGGTCCAGCCCACCGGTGGCCTGCCCGCTCTGCTCGCGCACATCCTCGCGGATCGCCTGAAGCTCGACCGCGCGGAACATGAACCGCTCGAACACCAGCTCGAACACGCGCCGGTCCTCCTGGCTCTTGGCCAGCGTCGCCGCGAGCGCCTCGCGGAAGCCGTCCTGCTCGGTCCAGTCGATCTCGCCCAGCACCGCGAACGCGTCCAGCAGCTCTGAGGTGCCGACAGCCACGCCTTCGCGGCGCAGCTCCTCGCCCAGCTCCAACACGCGCGCGGCGAACCCCGCCGGGGGCGCCTGTGAGCTTGCGGAGTCCGGCGGACCCTCAGACGGCATCGGCCGGCGCCCGGAGCTTGACCCCGACGCGCTCGGCCACGAGATCCATGTCGGTGCGGTGCTTGACGATCACCGACATCGTGTCGGTGAAGGTCTCCTCGTCGATGTCATCCACGCCGAGCAGCAACAGCGCCCGCGCCCAGTCGATCGACTCGGCGATCGACGGCGGCTTCTTCAGGTCGAGCTCGCGCACCATGCCGATCACCTCGACCAGGCGGCGGGCGACCGTCTCTGGAAGATCCGGGGCGTGCAGGAGCACGATCTCGAGCTCGTGCTCGAGCTCGGGGTAGTCCAGCCACAGGTACAGGCAGCGGCGCTTGAGTGCCTCGGTCAGCTCGCGTGAGTTGTTCGAGGTCAGCAGCACCACGGGATGGGTGCGCGACTCGATGCGCCCCAGCTCGGGGATCGAGATCTGAAAGTCGGAGAGCACCTCCAGCAGCATCGCCTCGAACTCCTGATCGGTCTTGTCGATCTCATCGATCAGGAGCACCACCGGGCGCTCGGAGGCGATCGCGCTCATCAGCGGTCGCGCGAGCAGGAACTCCTCGCCGAAGACGTCCTCCTGCACCGCCTCCCAGCCCGCGCCGTCGGCCTCGGCCTGAATGCGCAGCAGCTGCTTGCGGTAGTTCCACTCATACAGCGCCTTGGCCTCGTCCAGGCCCTCGTAGCACTGCAGGCGCACGAGCTCCCGGCCGAGATAGGACGCGAGCGACTTGGCCAGCTCGGTCTTGCCGACCCCCGCGGGTCCCTCGACGAGCACGGGCTTGCCGAGCTTGATCGCCAGGTATGCCACCAGCGCCGTGGACTCACCAGGCAGGTATCCGACCTCGCGCAGTCCCTCGGCGACCGCCTGGACGGAGGCCGGCGCCGGGAAGGTGGTGTCGGGCGCCGCAGACTGGGACGGAGGCATCGCCAGCCCAATGATAGGGCCACTCGGGCGAGCGGCTCGTGCGGGGCGCCTCAGGCTGAGCGTTGCTGGGGATCGCGTGGGGGCGCTTCAGGCCGAGCGCTGCTCGGGCTCGGTCGGCGCGTCCTCGAAGGACAGCTGCTCGGTCGCAGGGTCGGCGGGCACCGGCCGGCGCGCGGCGCGCGGCGCCCTGCCCACAGGCAGTGGAGACGGCGACGATGCGGGAGGCGGCGCGGGCGGCAGACGCGGGCGCGTGTGCGCGACGCGCTCCCCGCGCTCCCCCCGTGGTGGACGTGTAAGCGGCGGTTCGAGCGGGCGAGAGGAGCGCATGCGCGAGCCGGCATACGCAAGCAGTCCCGCGGCTCCGAGCGCAAAGAAGATTCCCCACTGCACCCCGACGTTCCCGGCCACGCCATGACTGGAGAGGCCGGGCTTGTCGAACAGCCTGAACACGAGCAGCAGCGCCGTCCACAGGCCGGCGGCCATCACGACGGCGCCGTCGCTGCCCGGCAGGTGGAAGTCGCGCCCCTCGGCTCGCGCGTACAGCAGGTAGATCACCGCCACCGCGACCAGCAGCACGGCCGCCTCGACGAACGAGAAGGCTCCGAAAGCGTTCAGATTGCGGCTCTGCAGCGGCGCGGTGCGGGGCGCGTTGACGACCGCGTTCTGCTGATACCAGGGCAGCAGCATCGTCACGAACAGCGCCAGCGCCGCGCCGGCGGCCAGGCGCTGGTCGGGCTCGAGCGCGCGCCAGTCGCGCGCCAGTCGTGTCATCGAGCCGACCCGCTCTCGCGCTCGATCTTCGTGTGCTGCACCATGTCCACCCAGTCTAGGCGCGCCACCAGCCGTCAGCGCGCGGTCGGGGTCCGCAGCGTGTGGCACCCTGCGCAGATGGCCGATCGAACCAAGACAGAGAGGTCGCTGGAGCTGCTTCCACTCCCAGCGATCCAGCAGCGGATCTTGGTCGTTCACGAACGCCACGTCATGCTCGATGAGGATCTGGCAGTGCTCTACGGGGTGCAGACACGCCGCTTGATCGAGCAGGTCAAGCGGAACATCGACCGGTTCCCCTCGGACTTCATGTTCCAGCTGACGAGGGATGAGGCTGCTGTCTTGAGATCGCAATCTGCGATCTCAAGTGACGGACACGGTGGACGTCGCTACGCGCCCTACGTCTTCACAGAGCAAGGCGTGGCGATGCTTTCCGGGGTGCTCCGAAGCCAGACGGCGGTCGCCGTCAACATTGCGATCATGCGGGCGTTCGTTGAGCTGCGACGCGTCGCAGCCTCTTACACCGCGATCGAGAGGCGCCTTGAAGATTTCGAGAGAGAGACCAAAGTCAGGCTCGGCCAACACGACCAGCAGCTGGGCGAAATCTTCGAGGCGCTGCGGCAGTTGATCTCTCCACCCCCGCAGCCCAAGCGCCCGGTCGGCTTCAGATTGCCAGAAGACGACAAGTAGGCTTTCGCACTCAGCGGACAGACGCGGCTGCGAGCGTATCCACTCAATCAGCGCTTGCTCAGCGTGATCGTCCCATTGGCGGTCGAGAAGTTGCCCGCCAGGTCGGTCGCTGTGATCGTGACCTGGTAGCCGCCGGTCTGGGAGGGCGTCACCCAGAGGATCTTCGGCTTGCCCCGTTCGACGGTCGCGCCGTTGCTCCACACGGTCCGCCCGTTCCGTTTGATCGAGATTTTGACCGTGGAGACCTTCGACAGGGAGACCTGCACGCCCGCGCGTGAGCTGCTGTGCAGCGTGCTCGTGATCAGCGAGACGACCGGGGGCGTGTGCAGGTCGCTCGTGAAGTGCTGGGCGGTCGTGCAATAGATTTCATCGTCGGCGATCGGCGTGCTCGTTGTGCTCGCGGCGCTCGCCTGCAGGCGTTCGGGGGTGCGCGCCACGGCCATGACCGCGCTCGCCCCCCCGGTTTCCGAGCCGCCGGCGCCGCCTGGGGCTCCGGTACCGCCGCCGGGCGCGCCCGCCGACGGAGGGCTCGGCGCCGGTGTGGGGGAGGGGACCGGCGTGACGGCGCTCGCCGTCGGTGGGCCTTTGTGCGTGCGTTCGCACAGGTGCTGCAGGAATTCGGTGAGCAGTTCGTGGTAGTTGAGGTCCGATTCGCCGTACTGGTCGTACATCGACCAGGCCCCTGTGTCGTAATGGGGGGTCTCGGCGCGAGCCTCGGCGTCGCCTTCTTCGAACAGCTTCAGCCCGAGCGGGTCGTGGGTGATCGAGGTGTAGTCGTACAGTCCCACGTCGGCCTGGATGAAGCCGTTGAGGATGTGGTCGCTGGGAGCGTAGGTGTACTCGGCGTACTCCGCGCCCGCGGCCGTCTTCACGCGTACCCCCTGGGGTGGCGCGGTCTCATAGATGCCGAGCGCCTGCTGGGCGGCGGTCAGGTAGGTCTGTTCTTTGAACCTGCTCCACGAACGCGCCATCACCTGCAGGGCGGTGCCCTGCGAGAGCCCGCTCGTCCACGGCGGCGCGCCGCCGTCGAAATGGAACATGTACTCCCACGCGATTCCTCCCGCGCGGCTGCTCGCCAGCGGCAGCACTTCGCTCAAGAGTTGCTTCAGGTTCGTGTTTTCGTGACCCGAGAGGTAGTAGCCGTTGGCCTTTCCAAACGTCCCCAGCCACTGGATCTGGATGCCCTGCCCGGCGTAGTACTCCCACACGATCAGGCTGGGAGGAAAGCTCACGCGCACACGCGAGGAGACCAGCGGCTGGGTCGTCCACCACTGGCGGTTCTTTTCGAGCGTCAAGAAGATCACGGGCAGCCGCGTGGGGATGAAGGCGCCCGCGGCGGCCATCCCCTGGGTGTTGGCGATCACCGCCGCCAGTTCCGCGCGCCGCGTCCCGCTGAGCTTCTTCAGCGAGCTGTTCGCCGCCGCATACGCCGCCGTGTACTGCCGGTAGGCGGCTTCTGTGATTGCGCCGCTGCTCTTCAAGGCGCTCAGCGCGCCCGTCACGCTCGGTCCGCGGGCGCCCGCCTGCGCGGGGAAGAGCAGCGCGGCCATGAGCACCCCTAGGAGGAGCGTGGTCTTGCCGAAGCGGATGGCGAGCATCGGGTCGATGCTACGCATGGGTGCGGCGCACTGCCGCAGTTACTCAGCCAGCCGCAGCCATGCAGGCCGCCTAGAGGCTTGATGTGGGTTGGCCTGCCTGGCAGGAGGCGGGCGGTCGGGTGAGAAGAGGGTCCCCAGCTCTGCAACCTCGTGATTGGAGCACGAGATGTGCGCTTCGCTGGAGACCCTCGTTATCGCAGCCTACGTGTTCGCCGACTCTTTGCGGTTTCCTCGCCCGGGCCCGGCTGGCAAGGTCACCGATCAGGAGCTGATCGCGCTGGCTGTCGCTCAGGCCGTGAGCGGGATCTGTTCAGACCGTCAGTTCCTGGGCGTGGTCAGGCGGCTGCTTCCCGGGTTCTTTCCCGAGTTGCCTGGCCAGTCTCAATACAACCGCAGGCTCAGACGGCTCACTCCTCAGATCACGACGGTGCAGATGATGGTCGCGGAGTTGATCGCTGACGGTCGGGTGCGACTGGTCGATGGGACGCTGATTGCGTGCGCTAACTATCCAGGCTGCGCGTCACTCAGCGAGTTCGCCGGGCACGCCAGCTACGGATACTGCCCGTCAAAGAGCCTGTTCGTATGGGGTATGCGCTTGGTGCTGATCTCAGACTCAAAGGGCGTCCCGGTGGGTTACGACCTGACAGGTCCCAAGACCGGTCAGGAGCGCGAGCGTGCCCTGGAGCTCGCCGCCGCGCACGCCGGCAGCACACTGTTCGCCGACAAGGGCTTCTGGGGCAAGGAGTACCGCGACTGCATGGAGCTGATCGATATTCAGCTCATCACACCCGAACGCCACCGGCCAGGACCGCGTCCCGCCAGCGAGATCTCAAAGGCACGCATCCGCCTGGTCATCGAGAGCGTGTTCTCCAACCTCAAGCGCCAGATGCGCCTGGAAGAGCACCTCGCCAAGACACTCGGAGGGCTCGTACAGCGCATCGCCCAACGACTACTTGCCCTCACCCTCGCAATGCACATCAACATCCTCCTCGGGCGCCCACCACGCGCCCTCGCCGCCTACGACGGCCGATAAACCCACATCAAGCCTCTAGTCCTCGCGGCCGACCTCTTGATCGTCCGCTTCGAGCGTGTCTTCCTCGTCGTCCTCGACGTCTCCCTCGATCGAGTGCTCGCCGCCGGGGTGATAGGTGACCTGGAAGCGCTCGATCAGCTCGTCCCGGCGGTGCTCGTCGACGGGGGACTCGTCGGAGACGAGCACCCATTCGTCGCCCTCGAAGTCCTCCATGTTGAAGATCTCGTGGTCGAGGTCGGGGGAGTCGTCGACGACCAGCAGCACCTCGGTCTGAGGGTTGAAGTAGGTCCCCGGACGGATCGTCAGCTCGTCCAGCTCGAACGTGCGGTGCTCGGCCATGGCGCGTTTATACCCGACCGCGCCACCCCGATGCGCGCCGCCCTCTGTCGGCTCAGCTGGGGTCCAGCTCCGCCAATGTGCGCGCCACCTCCGCCTCGAGGTCCAGCGGCTCCAGCCCCTGGCGTTCGCGCCGTTCGTTGCGTGCGACCACCAGCTGCAGGACCTCTTCGGCGATCCCGGGGTCGTGCCCGGTGCTCGCCGGCTGGGCTGCGGTCAGTCGGGCGACCTCGGCGTCGACGTCGAGCGGTGGCTCGCCGCGACGCACGGCCCGTTCGCTGCGCGCCTGCAGCATCTGGCGGATTTCCTGCTCGCGCTCGGCCCCTTGCAGCTCGGGGCTGCGGGCGATCGAGTCGTAGTCGGGCGCCGCCGCGCCGTACGGCGATCCTCCCATGACGCCCATGTCCGGGGTCTCGCCCTCGCCGGGCAGTCCGCTGGAGCCGATCTCGTCATACATGCTCCCTTTGCTGAGCAGGAACACGATCGACATCACCACCGACAGGCCGACCGCACCGAACACGACGATCGGAAAAGCAGCTTGCATCGATCGATTGTACGTCCGCACGCGCGAGTCGACTGCCCGCACGCCCTCCCTCCGCTACCCTTCCCGTTGACTGACTGGTCAATCTACGGAGGCGCGAGAGCAGAGAAATGGTCGACTTCACCTTGACAAACGAGCAGCAGAGCCTGCGCGAAATGGCGCACGACTTCGCCGAGAAAGAGATTCGCCCCGTCGCCTGGGAGTACGACAAGGACGGGACCTGGCCGCAGGACGTCATTGAGAAGGCCTGGGCGCTCGGCTTGATGAACAGCCACATCGAGGAGGCCTACGGCGGCGCGGGCGCCGGCTATCTCGACGGCTGCCTGATCGAGGAAGAGCTCTCGTGGGGCTGCTCGGGCATCCAGACCTCGCTCGGCTGCAACGGCCTGGCGACTGCGCCGATCGCCCTCGGCGGCTCGGAGGAGGTCAAGAGGAAGTACCTCGGCATGCTCACCGAAGCGCCCAAGCTGGCCTCCTTCTGCCTGACCGAGCCCGACGCCGGCTCGGACGTCTCGGGCATGCGCACGACGGCCGTGAGGCAGGGCGACAAGTACGTGATCAACGGCTCGAAGTGCTTCATCACCAACGGCGGCTACGCGGACTACTACACCGTCTATGCGAAGACCGACAAGGACGCCGGGCAGCGCGGCATCAGCGCGTTCGTGGTCGAGCGCGACTGGGGCGTGGTGGTGGACAAGAAGGAGGACAAGCTCGGGCAGCGCGCCTCGAACACGGCGACGATCTCCTTCAACGACGTGGAGGTCCCCGCGGAGAACCTGCTCGGCGAGGAAAACCACGGCTTCAAGCTGGCGATGGCCACGCTCGACCGCACCCGCCCGGGCGTGGCGGCGATGGCGACCGGGATCGCGCGCGCGGCCTTCGAGTTCGCGACCGACTACTCGCGCGAACGCGTGCAGTTCGGCGTGCCGATCGCGATGCACCAGGCGATCCAGTTCATGATCGCCGACATGGCCACCGAAATCGAAGCGGCGCGCCTGTTGACGTGGAAGTCGGCGTTCATGCTCGACAACGGCGAACGCAACACGCTCGTCTCCTCGCACGCCAAGCGCTTCGCGGCCGACGCGGCGATGAAGATCGCCACCGACGCCGTGCAGGTCTACGGCGGCTATGGCTTCATCAAGGAGTACCCCGTGGAGAAGCTCTTCCGCGACGCGAAGATCATGCAGCTGTACGAGGGCACCTCGCAGATCCAGCGGCTGGTGATCGCGCGCGAAACGCTGCTCCCGCGCAGGGTGCAGGAGCCGGCGGCAGTTCCGGCCTGATGCGCGACTGACGTTGTTGTTCATGCCGCATGCGGCATGAACGGAGGGGTCGCATGCGACCCCTCCACGAAACCGTGCATGCACGGTTTCGCCGGCGGCGCATGCGCCGCCGGTACGAGCAGCCGCATGCGGCTGCTCGCCGTACCGCACATGTGCGGTACGGAACCCACACAAGTCGCTACGCCTCCGACCGAACCCTCTCCGATTTCGGCCGGAGGCGGCGTCCCCCCGGTTGACCGATCCCGGTCATCTGCATAAACCCCCGACTCACTCAGAAGATGCGGTGCTCGATGGGAGACTCTGAGCACGCCGCCGTCGCGGGGACCGGCCGCCTGCCCTCGGGACGCGTTGAAGTTTGACCGTACGGCTAAAGGATCGCCATGCGTGTGCCGATTCGTCCCATCATGTCGGGTCAACTGGGTGGTTCAAGGGTTGTCGGTGGCCACGCGGAGCGCGGTGCGGCCGCGGCGAGCGCGATGGACCGGGATCTGATTCGTCTCGGCGAGGCGCTGAATGCCCGCACCGACGACGTCGTCGCCGGCATGATCGGGCGCTCGACCAGCTCTGGACAGGTGCTCGACGAGGTCGTCGAAGACAGCTTCTCACGAGTGGGCGCGGTCTCCACGATCGCCGTCGCCCGCTGGATGGCCGGCGAGGGCGCCGAGGCGGCGCGCGAGGTCGGTCAGGAGTCCTGGAGCATCTTCGGTCAGCTCGCCGCGCAGCGCGCCGCGCCGCTGAACGAGGTCACCAAGCGCTGCCTGCGCTGGCGCGACGCGGCGGAAGACGTCGTGCGCGAGGCCAGCGCGCAGCTCGAGCTCGGTCCTGAGGTACTCGCGTGGGCGCTGGGCATGCTGCAGCGCAGCCTCGACGTCACGCTCGTGCGAATGTGCCAGTCCTTCGAGTTCGAGCGCCAGCGCGCGCATGAAGAGCTCACGCGTCGCCAGGAGGAGCTCGCGTTCCTGGCGACCCACGACCCGCTCACGGGCCTGCCCAACCGCACTCTGATCCTCGACCGCGTCGAGCAGATGCTGGTGCGCTCGCGCCGCAGCCAGGCGCCGGTGGCGGCCCTGTTCATCGATCTGGACAACTTCAAGGGCATCAACGACACGCTCGGCCACGGCGCCGGCGATGAACTGCTGCGCGCGGTCTGCGCGCGCCTGCAGGGCGTGGTGCGCGACATCGACGCGCTGGGACGCCTCGGCGGGGACGAGTTCGTGATCGTCGCCGAAGGGATGTCGCTGGACGCGGGCCCCGAGCTGATCGCCGAACGCCTGCTGGAGGCGCTCAAGCAGCCGTTCGAGCTGAAGGGCGCCGAGAACCGGCTGACGGTCACGGCGAGCGTCGGCATCGCGACCGGAGACCGGGTCTCCGCCGAAGAGCTCCTGCGCGACGCCGACATCGCGATGTATCGCGCGAAGTGGTCGGGCAAGAACCGCTATGTCGTGTTCGAGACCGGCATGCAGGATGCGATTCAGACCCGTATGGAAATGGAGATGGATCTGCGCCTCGCCTACGAGAACAGCGAGTTCTACCTCGTCTACCAGCCCACGTTCGACCTGCAGGACATGAGCCCGACCGGGATGGAGGCGCTGATCCGCTGGCGCAGCCCGGCGCGTGGGATCGTGCATCCCGACGACTTCATCCCGCTGCTCGAAGAGACGGGCCTGATCATGCAGGTCGGCACGTGGGTGCTGGAGGAGGCTTGCCGCCAAGGCGCCGTCTGGCACCGGGCCGGGTATGAGATCGGACTGGCCGTCAACGTCTCCGCACGCCAGCTCGAGACCGACGAGTTCGTAGCGGTGGTGGCCGAGGCGCTGCGCCACAGCGGACTCGATCCGAGGGCGCTCACGCTCGAGATCACCGAGACGACGCTGATGAGCAACGCCGAGGAGACCGCCGAGCGGCTCACCCGGGCAAAGGAGCTCGGCGTGCGGATCGCGATCGACGACTTCGGCACCGGCTACTCCTCGCTGGCCTACCTGCAGCGCTTCCCCGTCGACGCGCTGAAGATCGACCGCTCGTTCATCGCGCGCATGGGCCAGGACCCCGAAGGCGAAACGCTGATCCGCACGCTCGTGCAGCTCGGCAAGTCGCTGTCGATCGAGACGCTCGCCGAGGGCATCGAGCAGTCCAGCGAGCTGTCGCTGCTGCGCGAGGAGCACTGCGACACCGGCCAAGGCTTCCTGTTCGCCCGTCCCCTCGACGTGGACGCCTGCGAACCGTTCCTGCAGGAGTGGAGCACCGGCCGCGCCACGGTCTCCGAGGACGTCTCCACGGACGCTCCCACAGACGTCTCCGCAGACGCCTCGCGTCTGGCCTGACTCCCGCGGCGCGCTTGCAGCAGCAGGTGACGCTCGTCATGCCGCCGAGCGCGTGAGTGCGGTTGCGTGCACTAGGCTCCGCGGCCAGACCAGTCACTGCCCAGAGACCAGAGGAGAGCCAGTTCAGCATGTTCGTGTTCAGATCCGCCGTAGTCGGCGCCGGTACGATGGGCGGGCAGATCGCCCAGACGATCGCCGCCGCCGGCATTCCCGTCGTGCTGAAGGACGTCGACGATGCGCTCGTGCAGGCGGGACTCGACGAGGCGCGCAACGTCACCTCGGGGCAGGTCGCAAAGCTCGTGGAGCGCGGCAAGCTCACCGCGGAGCAGGGTGAGGAGCGGCTCGTCGAGGTGCTGGGGCGCATCCACGGCACGACCTCCTATGCGGAGTTCGGCGACGTCGATCTCGTGGTCGAGGCCGTGCCCGAGCGGATGGAGATCAAGCAGGCGGTGTTCGCCGAGCTCGACGCCGCGACGCCCGGCCACGCGATCCTCGCCTCGAACACCTCCTCGCTGTCGATCACCGAGATCGGCGAAGCCACGCTGCGTCCGGACAAGGTCGTCGGCTTTCACTACTTCTACCCCGCCTCGCTGATGCCGCTGATCGAGATCGTGGAGGGCGAGGAGACCTCCGCGGAGACCGTCACCGCGGCCGTCACCTTCGCGCAGGCGATCCGCAAGCAGCCGATCACCTGCGCCGAGGTGCCCGGCTTCGTCGTCAACCGCATCCTCAACTCGGGCATCTCCGAGGTGTGGCGCGCGCAGGAGGAGCAGGGCCTGTCGATCAAGGCGATCGACGAGGGCGTGGGCGCCGCCGGGGTCGTGCCCGTCGGTCCCTACCACCTCGTGAACCTGCTCGGCCTGGACACGGTGTTGCACGTCGCCGAGCACCTCGCCGAGTCCTACGGCGACGAGCGCTTCTATGTACCCGCCGGCATGCAGAAGCTCGTGTCCGAAGGCAAGCTCGGCGCGAAGACCGGCGGCGACGGCTTCTACGACCCCCAGGGCGAGCCGAACGTTCCCGGCGACGGGAAGCCCGACGTCGAGCTGCTGGTGGAGCTGCTGTCGTTGAAGACCTTCATCGAGGCCTGCCTCGTGCTCGAGGAGGGCGTCGCCACCCACCGCGACGTCGACTTCGGGATGATGGCCGGCGCGGGCCTCGACCTCCGCCGCGGGCTGATGCCGCCGTTCATGAAGGCCGACAGCGAAGGGCTCGACAAGGTGCTCGAGCGGATGGAGAGCGCAGCCGAGCGCCACGGCGAGCGCTTTGCCCCGCCGACCATTCTGCGCCGGCTCGTCGCCCAGGGCCGGCTGGGTCAGCAGAGCGGCCAGGGCTTCTACGCCTACCCTCGCGCAGACGCAGAGCAACCGGCGGAGGTCGTCAAGTTGGAGACATTCGGCGGCAACGACGCTCGCGCCGGTTTCGGCGGCGACGAGGGTCGCGGCGTGGCGATCGCGTGGCTCGCCAACGGGCAGATGAACTCGATCTCCCAGCAGGTCGTCACGGACCTGCAGAGCGTCTGGGCGCAGGTCAAGGACACGGGTGTGCGTGCGCTCGTGATCGCCTCCTCCAACCCGTTCCTGTTCAGCGCGGGCGCCGACGTCAAGGCGTTCACGACGATGGACGAGGCCGGCGGGCGCGAGCTGCTGGAGCGCACCCACGCGCTGCTGCGCGAGATCGGCACATCCGGCGTGGCCACGGTCGCGGCCGTCAACGGGCTCGCCTTCGGCGGTGGCTGCGAGCTCGCGATGGCCTGCGACGTCCGCATCGCCGCACGCTCGGCGCTGTTCGGTCAGCCGGAGATCAAGCTCGGGATCATTCCCGGCTTCGGCGGCACGCAGCGCCTGCCGCGGCTGGTTGGGCAGAGCAAGGCGCTGGAGATGAACCTGATCGGCGATCCGATCCTGGCCGAGGAGGCGTTCGAGCTGGGGCTCGTCAACCTCGTCGTGGAGGATCACGAACTGCTCGACACGGCGCTGCACTGGGCGCGCCGGCTGGCCGCTGCCCCACCGCTGGCGATCGAGCAGATCAAGCGCGTCTCGGGCGCCGGCGACCTCGACGCCGGCCTCGCCGCCGAGCAGGAGGGATTCGCGAGCGTGCTCTCAAGCGAGGACGCGCGCGAGGGCATCTCCGCGTTCCTCGCCAAACGGACGCCGCGGTTTGAGGGATCATAGGTTCGAGGCTATGCTCGGTGGAGCAGAGCAAGGACGTGCTGGAAGGGACGGTGGAGCGATGTTGGGTGTGGTGGAGCGGTAGCGGTGGCGGGCTCGCACGAAGGACGCAACCGCAAGGCGGTCAGGGGCGCGAGGGACGCTGCCCCCGCGAACGGCGGGCGCGTGAGAAAGGCCGGCAGGGACGTCACCGGTGGCGCCGATCCCGCCGATCCCCCCAAGGACGCCGCGGACGCCGGCACCGCGAAGGAGGGCGTGTCCCCCGAGGGCGTGTCCCCCGCGATCGCGCTGCTGGCCAAGCTGGTGCGAGACGCCGACTCGGTCGTGGCGCTCACGGGCGCCGGCATCTCGGTGCCGTCGGGGATCCCCGACTTTCGCTCCCCGAGCACGGGCACGTGGCAGAAAGTCGACCCGATGAAGGTCGCCCACATCGACTCCTTCCGCGCCGATCCGATGCGGTTCTGGCACTTCTACGGCGAGCGCTTCGCGACGCTCGGCGGCAAGCGCCCGAACGACGCCCACCACGCGCTCGTGGCGATGGAGCGCCGCAACATGCTCGACGGGGTGATCACTCAGAACGTGGACATGCTCCACCGCAAGGCCGGCACCGCGGAGTTGATCGAGGTGCATGGCTCGATTGCGCGCTGCACCTGCCCTGACTGTGGCGGGAGCATCCCCCAGCTGGAGGTGCGCGCGCGCCGGCTCGGCGATCCGGACGGCATCCCCCGCTGCGAAGTCTGCGGCGGGCCGCTGCGCCCGGAAGTCGTGCTGTTCGGCGAGCCGCTGTCCGAACAGGCGATGGAGCGCGCGCGCGAGCTGTGCGCGAACGCGAGCCTGATCCTGTGCATCGGCTCCTCGCTTGAGGTGCAGCCGGTGGGGGCGCTGCCGTTGCTCACCCACGAAGCCGGCGGGGCGATCGCGATCCTGACGCAGGGCCGCACTCCGCTGGACCGACTCGCCGCGGTTCGCCTGGGCGGGGACGTCGTCGATGAGCTGCAGGCGCTGACCACGGCGCTGAAAATCGACGACGCGCGCTCTCCCCAGTCACGGTTCTGAGGGATTCCTCCTGAGGGCCTCCGCGGCCAGACGCCGTGCCCCGGACCCCGCGCGCCGGGCGCCGGTTACGCCGCGTGGCGCAGGTCGCGCGCGGGATCGATGCCCCAGCGCCCGGCGAGGGCCACCAGCTCGCCGTCCAGCTCCCAGCGGTCCGGGCGCGCCGGCCCCTCGTGCGCGGGGTTGGCGCCCTTCAGCGCCATGCAGCCGGTGTTCTCGCCGATCTCACGGATCTGCAGCGTCTCCCGCGGGCTGAGCGGCGCGCGTGCAAGCAGCGCGGGCACGGCGGCCAGCTCGGCGCGCTTGTCCTCGATCGCGCGCGGGACTTGTCCTGCACCCGCTCCGGGCTCCTGGATCAGGGTCGGCGCGACGCAGCTCACGGGTGCGCGCGAGAGATCCCAGGCGCACGCCAGCTGCAGCATCGTCATGCCGTGCCGGCGAGCGATCGGGCGCATCTGCAGCAGCCGCTCGCGACCCGCCTCGATCCACCCGTCGGGGCGGAACATGCGATGATCATGCTCGGCGAACGCGTGACCGGGAAGGACGTCGTCGTGGAACAGGCCGCCATAGTCGACGACTCGCGCGATCAGCTTGACGGCGTTGGCTCGGGCGGCGTCCAGCACCAGCTCGCCCGGCCAGGGCTCCAGGGGGTTGAGAATGATCATCGCCCAGTCGATCAGCTCCCCGTGGCGCTCCAGGCAGTCGATCAGATCGAGCGTGAACCCGTTCGCGGGCCCGGGTGCAATCCCGAGCAGGCGTGTCAGGCCGGCGTCGCGCATGGCCGCCATGCCCTCCCAGACCGCTGCGTTTCTGTAGCCGATGCGATCGGGGTTGTGCAGCATCAGCAGATCGAAGCGATCGGCCCCGCAGCGCTCCAGGCTGCGCTCGGTGGCCATGCGGATGTAGTCGGCATACCCGTCCTGCCCGCGCAGGCTCGGGTCGGTGAAGCGCGGATACCCCTTTGCGCCCTCGCGCGTGCCGGTGTAGAAGTCATGTCCGATCGCGCCAATCAGACAGTAGTCCTCGCGCTTCACTCCCTCCAGGGCGCGACCGAGCATGGTGTCCGCCTCGCCGGCTCCGTAGGCGTCGGCGGTGATGACGGTGTCGACGCCCTGGCCGGGGCGCAGCAGCGACAGCAGGCGCGCGTGCTCCAGTGGCTCGCCGAAGCGCATGTAGCGTCCGCCGCTCCAGGTGCCGATCGCTGTGGTCGTGGGGTCCATCGCGCCCTCACTTTACGCGGACCCGTGCATGGTCTCACCTTAGACGTCGTGTGCAGCGTGTGTCTATGATGAGAGGAATGCACGATCGGGGTGATCGCTGCTTTGGGTCGGAGAGGTCGTGCGAAGTGGAGAAGTCAGCTGATGGGGACGGTCGTCGCAGGATCGCGCTCGCCGTGTCGTTCGCGGGCGCCGCGCGACGCTACTGGTTGGGCGTGTTCCCGCGCGTGTGCTCCGAGCGCCGGCGCCGGCGCGCGCGTGCTCTTGAGATTCCCGACCAGCTGCTGCGTCGCACGGCGCTGGAGTCCCAGTGCAAGTGGGGCAACGTCGAGGGCGCGGCTGCGTTCGCGGTGTTCGTGCCGCGCCGCCAGCGCGGCGCGGCGGCGCGCGCGATGATGTGCCTGCAGGCGGCCTACAACTACCTGGACATGCTCGGCGAGCAGCCGAGCGCCGAGCCGGCAGCCAACGGCCGGCGGCTGCACCAGGCGCTGCTCGTCGCGCTCGACCCGAGTGCGACGGCGTCTCACGTCGACTACTACGCCCATGGTCCCCAGCGCGAGGACGGCGGCTATCTGCGCGAGATCGTCGACTCCTGCCGCGCCGCGCTGGCGGAGCTGCCGTCGTATGCCGCGGTCGCGCCGGCGGCGCTGCGGGCGGCCGAGCGGATCGTCGAGTTCCAGAGCTGCAACACCGGCGAGCGCCAGGGCGACCTGCAGGCGCTGGAGCGCTGGGCGCGCACGGCGACCCCGCCGGGGTCGGACCTGCGCTGGTGGGAGGTCGCGGCGGCGGGCGGATCCTCGCTGTGCGTGTATGCGCTGATCGCGCTCGCGGCCGATCCCGAGCTCGACCCGCGGACGGTGTCGGCGGTCGCGGACGCTTATTTTCCGTGGATCGGCGCGCTGCACTCGCTGCTCGACAACCTGGTGGACGCGACCGAGGATCGCGCGACCGGGCAGCACAGCCTGATCGGCGCCTACGCCTCGCCCGAGGAGGCGGCCGCGCGCATGCGCCGGCTCGCCGAGCGCTCGCTGCGCGCGGCCGCGGCGCTGCCCGGTGGCCGGGGGCATACGCTGCTGCTGGCGGCGATGGCGAGCTTCTACCTGTGCACACCCGAGGCCTCCATGTCAGAGGCATTGCCAGTGACCCGTGCGGTCCTGGACACGCTGGACGGGCCGGCCGCGATGGCGATGCTCGTGTTCCGCGCGCGACTGGGAGTGCGGCGCCTGCTGCCCGGCGCGCCCGGGGGCAGGGCACGTGGAGCGGAGCTGGTGATTCCCGCGCCGGTTGAGAGGATGCACAGCTGAAATGCTGGAGCTGCGCGATCTGGTCAAGCACTACCCGGCGGTCGGCGGGGAGTCCGTGCGCGCCGTGGACGGCGTCTCGCTGGCGGTCGAGCCGGGCGAGATGGTCGCGTTGTATGGACCGAGCGGATCGGGCAAGACGACGCTGCTGTTGATGATCGCCACGCTGCTCGCGCCCACCGACGGGGCGGTGCTGATCGGCGGGCGCGACGTGTCCTCGCTGTCGCAGAGCGAGGCATCGCACTTTCGTCTGGCCGAACTGGGGTTCATCCGCCAGAACTTCGATCTGCTGCCGGGCGTCAGCGCGATCGACAACGCGGTGCTGAAGCTGCTGAAAACGATGCGCTGGCAGGACGCGCACGACCGCGTCGCGCCGCTGCTCACACGGCTGGGCCTGGGCGAGCGGCTGCGCCACCGCGCCGAGCACCTGTCGATGGGCGAGCGCCAGCGCGTGATGATCGCGCGCGCTCTCTCCACCGAGCCGCGCCTGTTGCTCGCGGATGAGCCGACAGGCAGCCTCGACACCCAGCGCGGGCGCGAAGTGCTGGAGCTGCTGCGCGAGCTGTGCCGCGAGCGCGAGGTCGCGATCGTGCTCGTCAGCCACGACCCGCAGGCGGCCGCGTACGCCGATCGCGTGTATGCGCTGCGTGACGGCAAGCTCGGCTCCTACGAGCCGGACCGGCTCTCCCGGCAGTGAAGCCGCGCAACGTCCTGCACCTGTATCGCGTACGCCTGCGCGCGCGGCTGTTGCAGGAGTGCTTCGCGGTCGTCGGCATCGCCGCGGGGGTGGCACTGCTGTTCGCCTCCCAGGTCGCCACCTCGAGCCTGTCGAGCTCCGTAGCCCAGCTCTCGCGGGGGATCGTCGGCAACGCCACGCTGCAGCTGCTCGCGCGCTCTCCGCAGGGCTTCGCAGCGGGGACGCTCGCGCAGGTGCGCGCCATCCCCGGCGTGCGCGCCGCCGCGCCGCTGCTGGAAGCCAGCACGCAGGCCAGCGGCCCGCGCGGGGGCGAGTCGGTCGAGCTCGTCGGTGTCGATTCGAGCCTGACGGCGCTCGGAGGCGCGCTTGTGCGCCACGCCTCGCCGAGCTCGTTCGCGGGCGTCGAAGTGGTCGCGCTGCCCGCGCCGCTGGCTCGCAAGCTGGGCGTGAGGAAGTTCGGCGACGAAGTGACGTTCCGGCTGAACGGACTGATTGCCGAAGCCGGGCTGTACGAGCAGCTGCGCGCCGCCCAGATCGGGCCGCTGATCTCCAGCCCGATCGCCGTCGCGCCGCTTGCCGCCTCCCAGGAAATGAGCGGGCTTTCCGGGCGCGTCAGTCGCATCCTCGTCGAGCCCGCCCCGGGAGACGAACGCGCGGTGCGCGCGGCGCTGCTCGGGCTGGCGGCGGGGGCGCATCTGAACGTGGAGCCGGCGAGCTATGACGAAACGCTGTTCGCGCGCGCCTCCGCGGCGACGAACCAGTCCACGCAGCTGTTCGCGCTGATCTCGGCGCTCGTCGGCTTTCTGTTCGCGTTCAACGCGATGCTCCTGACCGTGCCCCAGCGCCGGCGGCTGATCGCGGACCTGCGTCGCGACGGCTATCCGCCCGCGAGCGTGATCGCGGTGCTGCTGTTCGACGCACTCGTGCTGGGGGCGCTGGCGTGCGTGCTCGGCCTCGTGCTCGGCGAGGAGCTCTCGATCCACCTGTTCCGCTCCAACCCCGGCTACCTGTCCTCGGCGTTCGCCGTCGGCTCGCAGCGCGTCGTCAGCGCGCAGAGCATCGCGGTTGCCGTGG
This sequence comes from uncultured Solirubrobacterales bacterium, assembly GCA_963744245.1. Lineage (GTDB taxonomy): Bacteria > Actinomycetota > Thermoleophilia > Solirubrobacterales > Solirubrobacteraceae > Palsa-744. The sequence goes on along the minus strand of CAVUST010000001.1, from coordinate 91,757 downwards.
GTGGGGGGATGCTCGCGGCGATCGTGGCGGTGCTCAGCCCGCTGCGCGAAATCCTCTCGCGCCGCCCGCCGGCGGTGACGGCGCCGGGTGACCTGACCGCTGGGGATGGCGGTGGCGGCGTGGGCCTCGTCAAGCTCGCGCTTGCCGGCCTGGCGTGCCTTGCGGCCGCGACGGCGATCCTGCTCGCCGCCCCGAAACTGGCGATCCTCGGGATGGTCTTCCTCGTCGCCGCGCTGCTGCTCCTGCTCGCGCTGCCGCTCGTGGCCACGCTCGCGCTCGTGCGCGCGCTCGCGCCACGGATCGTCAGCGCCGTCCCGCACGTCGCCGTGATGGAGCTGCGCGCGGGGCGCACGCGCGCGCTGGCGATCTCGGCGACGGGCGCGATCGCGGTGTTCGGCAGCGTCGCGATCCAGGCGGCGCACGGCGATCTGCTGCACGGCCTGGAAAACGCCGCGCACGACATGAACGCGTTCACCGACGTGTGGGTGTCGCCGGCGGGCTCCTACAACCTGCTGCAGACCGCCCCGTTCGCGCCGGTCGATCAGGCGAAGCTGCAGCGGCTGCCGGGGGTGCGCGCGGTGCGCCTGTACCGCGGCGGGCTGCTCGACTGGCGCGACCGGCGCACGTGGGTGATCGCACCGCCCCGGGAATCGTCGCCGCTGCTGCCGGCGAGCCAGATCGTGGAAGGCGACGTGCGCCAGGCCACCGCGCGGGTGCGCGCCGGCGGCTGGGCGGTGCTGACGCAGGCGATCGCCGAAGAACACCATCTGCACATCGGCTCCTTCTTCACGCTGCCGACGCCCCGGCCGACGCCGCTGCGCGTCGCCGCGCTCTCCACGAACATCGGCTGGGCGCCGGGAGCGATCGTCATGAACGCGAGCGACTACGCCCGCGCGTGGGGCAGTGAAGACGCGAGCGCCTACAACGTCCTGCTCGACCCGGGCGTGCCGGCCGCTCGGGCTCGCCGTGAGATCGAACACGCGCTGGGTCCGCGCACCGGGCTGGCGGTGCAGACGGCACAGCAGCACGCCGACCGCCAGAACACGCTCAGCCGCCAGGGATTGGCGCGCCTGACGCAGATCGCGACGCTGATCCTGATCGTCGCGATCCTCGCGATGGCGGCGGCGATGGCGAACATGGTCTGGCAGCGCCGCCCGCGCCTGGCCAAGCTCAAGCTCGAGGGGTTTCCGGTGGGCGAGCTGTGGCGCACGATCCTGCTGGAGAGCGTGCTGCTCGTCGGCGTGGGCTGCACCACCGGCGCGCTGTTCGGGCTGTACGGTCAGCAGCTGCTCGACCGCGCGCTGGCGAACGTGATCGGGTTCCCGGTCGTCTACTCCTTCGGCGGGCTCGTCGCCGTCACGAGCCTGGCGATCGTCACGGTCGCCTCGGTCGTGATCGTCGCGCTGCCGGGGTATCTCGCCACCGGAGTGCCCCCCGCGGTCGCTCTCCAGGACTGAGGGTGTGTATTCAATTTTCTAATCTTGTTTACTTTGGTATTGCATGGCTACAGACAAGAGGTGGTATGCATGTGATGCCCATACACTCCTCGTATAACCTATGCATTGCAGAAGATACGATGGTGCACAAGATTTAAAAGTGCAACACCATCTCCTTGCCCCTCCCGCGCTGTTGTCTACCGGTGGTGCCGTCGCACCGGTGCCGGGCAGGGGACCGTCGTCGCTGCGCTCGCGCTCGAGCCGTCCTGGAACACGAACGATGCGCTGAACGGGAACCCGCCGCGGGGGCAGTGTTCCGGCACCCCGATCCCCAGCGGGTGAAAGGGCCTCAGACGACCGTGCACGTGGTGATAGTAAGTCAGCCCGGCGGGGCCGATCGTGGCGTTGACGTTGACGATCGAGACGTCGGGCCCGTTGGGGACGCTGGGGATCAGCGGCACGGCCGTCGCCAGCTCCGAGCCGAAGGCGCCTGTGTCGGGGAGCACTTCGCCGCTGAACACGAGCTGAGCGGAGACGGGGAACTGGCCGTTGGCGTAGAACAGCACGACCATGTTGCCGGCGCTCGTCGTCGGTCCCACGACCGCCTGGATTTCGGGGATCTCATGGCCGGAGCCGGTGCCGAACGGGACTTCCACGAGCGCGCTGCCGGAGCCGACACGGGAGTTGGGCGGGCAGCCCTTCACGCCGTCGGCCTGCAGCGTCGCCGGCTGGCAGATGGACAGGCCGAGCGTCGTCAGCGTGTAGTTCAGGCCGGCGGGCATGCGCAGGACGACGCTTGTCAGCGGCGGCGGCGCGAGCCCCGTGGCGGTCTGCAGATGAAACCCGAAGGCGATCGTCGTGCTCGCTTCCAGGCGGTCGGGCGAGAAGGAGGCGTGCAACGAGGCCTGCTCGGACGCCGGCGCGGCGCCGGCGCTCGCGCTCAGCGGGCCAGCGCACGCCGGTAGGGCCACGGCGGCCGTCGCGAGGAGGGCTGCGAGAGCTCTGGGCATGCGTCGTCGTGGGTCCTGGTCGCCTGCGGGCCGTCAGTAGGACAGTGGGCCGCTGACGCGCACGTTCGTGGCGTCGTTGGAGCGCTGGATCGTGCCGCTGAAGCTGAGCCTTGAGGCGTGGGCGCGGGCGTAGGCGCCCGTCCCGCGCGAGATCGACAGCGTGCCGGAGAAAGACGCCTGCCCACCGCTGGAGCGGTAGCTGGCGGTGCTGAGACCGGTGAGCGAGCCATTGCTGGGGTAGATGCTGACTTCGGCGCTCACCCGGGTCGGAGAGGTGACGTCGAGGTGAATGTAGATCGTGCCCCTGATCGTCCCGGAGGCGGTGCCCTGAAAGTTGAGGTGGGTCGTGTGGTGGCTCGTTATGTGCAGACGCCCGCTGTCGTTCAGCGTGATCGTACGCGCGGCGCGGGCGGTGGCGCCCGACGCGCCCCCCGCGGTGAGCGCGAGCGCGCATGCGGTAGCCGCCAATAGGCCGGCGCCTCCGGTGAGACTGCGATGAGCACGACTTCTCATGACGATCACGTTACCCCTCCCGTTGGAAACAGCCACCAGTCTAGACCCGGCCGAGACTCTATCGACCCACTGGGCATCGCGTCAAGCTGCTGTCTACGCAACGTCCAGTGCCTGTTCAAACAACCCTCCGACCGGCGAGTTGCGCTGGCGGCGACTCAGGGGCGCTCGTACCCGGCGGCCGACCGTGCCCGCAACGCCGCTTCCAGCCGCCCGAGCGCGTGGCGGATCGTCTCCTCGTCCGGCGCGGCGGACGCCTCGCCGGCGTCCGTTTCCGGCTCGCCGGCGGTCTCGCCCGCGTCCCCGTCGTCGATCGAGGCGTCGATGCCGAGGATCGCGCGCGCGTCCGCGGCGACGGTCTCGTGCAGCGCCTGCAGTTCGGCCACGCGCAACGGCAGGTCCGCGCGCTGCTCCTGCGCCAGCTCGGCCAGCGCGGCGAGCAGGGCGCGGTCGAGCTCGATCGTGGCGTGCTCGAGGCGGCCCTGGTCGAGATCCAGGCGCGCGCGCAGGGCCAGCTCCTCGCACAGCAGCGGTTGCTCACGCGCCCCCAGCATCTCGGCCAGGCGCTCGTCGGGGCGCAGCGCCGAGGCACGCCGCCTGACCCGTGCGCCGGCGCCCGGCAGCGGCAGCTCGACGGCGTGCAGCCACTGACCCTCGGCGACCTGCTCGCCCTCGCCCCAGCCGGCCCTGATCGTGAGCGCCTGCGTGGGGGAGACCTCGCGCGCGTAGGGGTCGGCGGTGGCGATTCGCTGTGCGTGCAGGACGCGGTTGAGCGCGGCGAACGCGGCGGCCACCTCGCGCTCGGGCTGCAGGTCGGCGAGCCATGCCCGCGCTTGGCGCTCGGCGGACACCGACACCGGGTCGACGATCGTCGCGCTCGCGGTGCTGACAAGCTCGGGCTCGGGCTCCGCGGGAACGGCGCGCCGGCGCGCCGCCGCCCGTCGCCGCAAGGGGCCCGCTTCGCGCGCGAGCGTCGCGCGACCGGCGCCGAGCGTGGCGAGGACGATCACGCGCTCGGCCTCCCCGTCGGTCACCGAGCGCAGCAGGTAGCGCCCGTCGGGCGGCCCCAGAGCCCAGGGGAGCTCGCACTGCACGAACAGGAACAGGCGCTGAGGCATGCCTTCACCGTATCCTTCCTGTCCCGCCACGACCAACTGGGAGCCACACAATGTCCGACCCGAGCAGTGCCGTGAAGAACCTGCGCGAGCGCCTCGCCGGCGCCGGCGAAGACCATCTCGGCAAGGCGCTGTCGGACCTGCTCGACAACCCGCTGCTGACGGGGACGATCGGACGGGCGTTCGATGCGCGCGAGAAGGCCGCCCAGGCGCAGGAGCTGGCGATGGGCGCACTCAACATCCCTTCGGCCGCCGACGTCGAACGGCTGACGCGCCGGCTGCGCTCGGTCTCCCAGCGACTGGAGGGCATCGAGGACGGCGTCCATCGCCTGGACCGCGCGCTGGCCTCGCACGGCGTGGACCGATCGTCCGAGATCGGCCAACGTCTGTCGAAGATCGAGGAGCAGCTGGGGACCCTCCTCACGCGCAAGCTGGGTGGCGGTCCGGCCGCGACCGCTGCGTCACCTGCGCGTTCGCCCGCGAAGAAAGCCTCGGCGAAGAAAGCCTCGGCGAGAAAGGCCACGCCGGCCAAACCGGCCAAAGCCGCGTCGGCGAAGAGCCGGGCGCCGTCGTCCAAACCTCGCCCGCCACGCCGCGCCCCGGCCAAACCGAAGCAAGCCTGACAGGCATTCACTCACCCGCCCGCGCCTGACAGTCGCGCCTACGGGTTGAGGGCGAGCGATTCCATGATGTGCCCCCAGGTGTAGACGGCGTTGGCTTCGGCTTCGCTCAGCTGGCCTTCGATCCGCTCGGCATGGGCGAGCACGGGTCGCTCGACGGGCTGCTCCGAGGGCGCGAGCAGCCGCGCGGGGACCTCGCCGACGGCCACTTCGACCTTGTAGTAGCGGCTGTCGAAGCTCATCGTGCTCGCGGGGAGCGTCTGGTAGCGGCTCGCCACCCACGCCTGCACGTCAGCGCACACGTCGGGCGCCGCCAGGACCGAGAGCGCATGCAGCCTGGCTGCGTAGGAGTGGACCGTGCGGGTGAGCGCGCCGTTGCTCCAGTGCAAATGTGCGACCGTGCCGGCGAACGCGGCGACGGCGCGCACATCGGGTCCGATCGCGGCGACTGTCATCGCGCCGACGAGCTCGTTGCTGAGCTGTTCGGAGTTGGTGTCCTGGGGCGATCCGGCCGCGGCTCCGGGGCAGTCGGCGGCGATCTGATGGCGGAGCCGCTGCAGCGCCGCTTCGCTGGTCGCGAGGTTGACACGGGCGGTGTGCACGAGCGTGTAGTCGGCCTGGACGTACGTCCGCGTCGCGGCGGCGTCTCCCGATCGGGCGAGCGCGGCGGTGGGCGCCGCGGCGAGGATCGCCGTTGTTGTGAGGAGGGGGAGGAGGCAGCGGCGTCGTCGCCTGGTCATCGGGCTGAGTATGCCCCAACGCGCGCTGACTGGAGCCGGCTGTCGGGCTCCTGAGTCAGCGCGAAGCCGCGCCGGCGCCCAGCGCCGTGACCGCCACTGTGCCCATCGACTCGGCGGCCGCCAGCAGCGGGTGGTCGTCGATGTGCGTGCGCGCACCGGCGACGTCGAACGTGTCTGACACCGCAAGGACGCAGGCGACGGGGATGGCGTCGCGGGCGCCGACGGCGAACAGCGTCGCGGCCTCCATCTCGATTGCAAGGGCGTTCGTCGCGGCGGGGGGAAGGCGTGAGTCGTCGTAGAAGAGGTCGACGCTTACGATCGCGCCACAGCGTGCGGTGGGCGCGGCGCTCCTCAGCGCGTCGGTGAGCCCGGGATCGGCGCAAGCGCGCTCGCCGGCGCCAAGCGCGCGTGAGGCGCCATCGAGACAGATCGACTCGCGCGCGATCAGCAGGTCGCCGAGTGCAAGGTCGGGCTGCAGTGCGCCGCATGTCCCGACGCGAACGGCACGCCGAGCGCCGAGGGCGATCAGCTCGTGCAGCACGATCGCGGCGGAGGGACCGCCCATGCCCGTGGACTGGATCGTCAGAGGCTCGCCGTCGGCGCGGGCGGAGCCGGTGTAGCCCCAGAGGCCGCGGTGGTGGTTGAACATGCGCGGCTCGGCAATCAGGACCTGCGCGAGCGCGAGCGCGCGCCCTGGATCGCCCGGCAACAGCACGCGCTCGGCCAGCTCGGCGGTGGGGCGCAGGTGCAGCGCCTGGGGGTGCGCCGGCGCGCCGGCGGGGTCTGGCTGGGACACCGGACGGGTTCAGCGCCGCACGTCGAACGCCCGCTCGCGGCGTGCTCCGAAGCGGTAGATCGAGAAGTGGTCGTCGAAGCTGGCGACGCTCGAGATGCCCAGGCGCTCCATGACCGCGAAGCTGGTGCGGTCGACGATCGAGAAGTCCTGGTCGGGGAAGGCTTCGCCGATGCGCCATGCGGCGTCGAGGTCAACGGGGATAACGGTCTCAACCTTGGCCCCTCCGCTGCGCAGACTGGCCCAGAAGCGCTCGGCGACATGCCGTCCGAGATGAACGCGAGCGAGCCGCCAGCACTCCACGAGCACATGGTCGGTTGTCAGGAGCCAGTCGCTGCTTGCCATGACGTCACCGACACGCGCATGGTGTCGGTCGTCGCGATCGAGAACGGCGTAGAAGGCGGATGTGTCGACGAACAGACTCAACGGTCGCGATCGGACTGACCGGTCTCGCGCAGGTGTTCCTGCCAGAGCGATTCGCCGAGGTACTTGTCGACGTTGCTGGAGACGTCGGACAAACCCGATTCTCCGATCCCGAAGATATCGCTGATGTCGCTCTTGGGCTGCTCGCCGAGATCCCGGTCGAGCGTTTGGCGCACGTACTCCGCGAACGAGACCCCGAGGTCCGCGGCGCGGCGCTTGGCGCGTCGATGGGTGTCGTTCTCAAGCGTGACCTGTGTGCGCACCATCATTGGAGCGCCATCATACCATCACATGTGGCGCAGGCTGCTTGCGGAGCGCGGACGGGAGGGTGCGACCAGCTGAGTGGGATCGGCCGGCTGAGCGGGCTCGGGCTGCGACACGGGCCGCGACTTTAGACTGCCGCCGATGGGTACGCCTCCCGACACGCCTCCCGACGCCGTCCCCGGCGAGGATGGGGACGGCGACGCCACGCCCGGTGCGCTGACGCTCAAGCAGGTCGCGGTGCGCGCGGGCGTGAGCGCGGCGACGGTCAGGCGCTGGGTCAAGCAGGGGCTCGTGCCCCAGTACGAGGGCGAGTGGACGCCGGCGGCGGCCTCGCACGTGCGGATCGTCGCGCGGCTGCGCGAGCGCGGGCACACGGTGCGAAGGATCAGGGAGGCAAGTCAGAGCGGGAAGCTCGCGTTCGGGTACATCGACGAACTGCTGCCGAGCTCCGAGGTTCGCTACACCCTGCGGGAGGCGTCGCGGGAGATCGGGCTGGAGCCCGAGCTGATCGAGCGGCTGACGGGTGCGATGGGCCAGAACGCGCTGTCGACGGAGGAGATCTCAGAGGTTGACGTCGAGGTGCTCCGCTACGGCGCGGAGGTGCTGGCGGCGGGCCTGCCGCTGCCTGCCCTGCTGCAGCTCGTGCGCGTGTACGGGCAGGCGATGGCCCAGGTCGCGGACGCGGAGGTGCGGCTGTTTCACCTGTACCTGCACGAGCCGCTGATGCGCGAGGGCGTGCCCGGGGTCGAGGTGGCGCAGGCGATGGAGGGGATGACGCGCGAGATGCTGCCGTTTGCGGTGCCGTTCATCAACTACCTGCACGGGCGGCTGCTGGGGTACTTCGTCGAGCAGGACGTGATCGGCCACATCGAGTCCGACCTCAACGACGAGGAGACCGCCGAGGAGGGGCGGATGCGCGTGGCGATCGCGTTCGCGGACCTCGCCGGCTACACGAAACTGACCGAGGAGGCCGGTGAGGCGCGGGCCGTCGACGCGGTAGAGCGGTTCGTGGAGACGGTCGAGCACACGCTGCCGATCGACGCGCGCGTGATCAAGACGCTCGGCGACGAGGTGATGGTCGTGGGCGCGGACGCGGGGGCGCTGACGAGCTGGGCGGTGGGCCTGCACGGGGAGCTGCCGGAGGGGTCGCCGCCGCCGCGCATCGGCATCCACAGCGGGGCGGCGCTGTATCGCGACGGTGACTACTACGGCCGCGAGGTCAATCGCGCGGCGCGCGTGGTCGCGCGGGCGGCGGGCGGCGAGGTGCTCGTGACGCGCCCGGTCGTGGACGCCGCCAGCCGGCAGGACGGGCTGGAGTTCGAGCTGATCGGCGAGGTGGTGCTGAAGGGGTTCAACCGACCCGACCGAGCTGTTCCTGGCCGGCGCGCGCGAGGAGCAGCAGTGAGCGCGACGTCGCAGTGGACGGGGTTGTGGGTGGGTGAGCCGGGAGCCAGCTCACCGAACGCAGTTGCCGGCGCCGCTCTCCTTTGCCGGCTACGCGAAGGAGGCGCTTTGGAACGGCTTTCAAAAATGGCCCGTTTTGAAAGACGTTCAGGGCCGTGACACCTGAGGGACTGCATGAGCGGGTGCGGGCGGAGGGCCTGCTGGGCGAGAGCGGACAGGTCGTGGCGATGATCTCCGGCGGGCGCGACTCGGTGTGCCTGCTGGACGTCGCCGTGGCGGTGCGTGGGGCGGAGAACGTGCGGGCGCTGCACGTCAACTACGGCCTGCGCGGGCGGGCGTCCTACGAGGACGAGCGCTACTGCGCGGAGCTGTGCTCGCAGCTGGGGGTGTGGCTGGAGCTGGTGCGCGTGGGGGAGGACGAACGTGGGGAGGGCAACCTGCAGGCGTGGGCGCGCGAGCGCCGCTACGAGGTCGCCAGGCGCCTGGCGGCCGAACTGGACGCGCGCGTGGCGACGGGACACACCGCCGGCGATCAGGTCGAGACGATCCTGTATCGGCTGGCGGTCTCGCCTGGCCGGCGTGCGCTGCTGGGGATGGCCGCGCGCGAGGCGTGGCTCGTCAGGCCGCTGCTGGGGGTGACGCGCGAGCAGACGGGCGCGTACTGCCAGGCGCGGGGGTTGAAGTGGCGCGAAGACCAGAGCAACGACGACGTCAAGTACGCGCGCGTGCGTGTGCGTAAGCTGCTCGTCCCCGCGCTGCGCGAAGTCCACCCCAAGGCGGAGGAAAGCGTGCGGCGCACCGCGGAGCTGCTGCGCGAGGAGACCGATCTGCTTGACGGGCTCGTCGAGGCCGAGCTGGGCGGGCGGGACGCGATCGCCCTCGCGCGCCTGGCCGAGCTGCACCCGGCGTTGGCGCGCTTGATCGTGGTGCGCCTGGCCGAGGAGGCGGCCGGCGAGCTGGTGCCGCAGGCGGGCGCGCGGGTGGGGGAGATCCTCGCGCTCGGCGCGCGTGGCGGCGCGGCGGAGGTGCACGTCGGCGGAAACGTGGGCGCGCGGATCGCCGGGGGAGAGCTGCGCATGGTCAAGCTCGCGCTCCGCGAGGCTCCCGAGGAGTCGGGGGACTGGGGCTCGGGGGACGGCGCCCCCCGCGGCGCCGCGGGGGGCGACTGACGCGCGGCGTACACTCTCGCTGGTGAGCGTCCCGGCCTCGACCACGGCCAGCGTCCCGGCCGCCGCCTCGACGGGCGGCGCGGCGGCAGGCGAGATCGGCGAGGTGCTGGTCAGCGCGCAGGAGCTGCAGGCGCGCGTGCGCGAGCTGGGGGAGCAGATCTCGCGTGACTACGCGGACAGGCCGCTGCTGCTCGTGGGCGTGCTCAAGGGCGCGGTGTTCTTTCTGAGCGACCTGATGCGGTTCATCGAGATCCCGGTCGAGGTCGACTTCATGGCCGTCGCCTCCTACGGCTCGGCGACCGACTCCTCGGGCGTGGTGCGGATCCTGAAGGACCTTGACGCGGCGATCGAGGACCGCGACGTGCTGATCGTCGAGGACATCGTCGACTCGGGGTTGACGCTGCAGTATCTGCTGCGCAACCTGGGCTCGCGCAACCCGCGGACGCTGGAGGTGTGTGCGCTGCTGACCAAGCCCGCGCGGCGCAAGGTGGAGCTGCAGGCGAAGTACGTGGGGTTCGAGATCGAGGACACGTTCGTCGTCGGATACGGGCTGGACTACGCCGAGCGCCACCGCAACTTGCCGTTCGTAGCCGCGTTGGAGAGATAGACGCCCCCGCAGCTCGCCGGCAGACCGACTGCAACGGCCGGAAAATGGGGTGTTGCGTGGTACGCTAGGGAACTGGTGGCCACGACGAGATCCGGCGCCAGAAACCACGTGATATCGCCATGAGCCGTTCATTCAAGAGCGCCGCGTTCCCAATCCTCATCGTGCTGGTGCTGGCGTTTCTGGCCGTGAAACTGGTCAGTCCGAACTCCAGCAACCATCGCTCGCACAGCTATCAGACGCTTGTCGCCAAAGAGATCCCCAACCACGAAGTCAAGTCCGTCAAGTTCAAGAACAAGGGCAAAGCGCTCGAAGTCAAGCTCAAGGACAGCGAAAGCTACGAAACCGGCTTCATCGAACAGACCGCGCCCGAACTGACCAAGGAACTCCGGGCCGCCGGCGCCGAAGTCAACACCGAATCGGAAAAGAGCAGCGTGCTGCTGTCGCTGCTGACGTACATCCTGCCGTTCGTGATCTTCCTCGGGTTCTGGATCTTCCTGATGAACCAGGTGCAGGGGGGCGGCTCGAAAGTGATGTCGTTCGGCAAGTCGCGCGCCAAGCGCCTGTCGGCCGACTCGCCGAAGATCACCTTCCGCGACGTCGCCGGCGTGGACGAGGCCGTGGAGGAGCTGCACGAGATCAAGGAGTTCCTGGAGAACCCGAAGAAGTTCCAGGCGCTGGGGGCGCGAATACCCACGGGCGTGCTGCTGTACGGGCCCCCGGGCACCGGCAAGACGCTGCTCGCGCGCGCGGTCGCCGGCGAGGCGGGCGTGCCGTTCTTCTCGATCTCGGGATCGGATTTCGTAGAGATGTTCGTCGGGGTGGGCGCATCGCGTGTACGGGACCTGTTCGAGCAGGCCAAGCAGAACAGCCCGTGCATCATCTTCATGGACGAGATCGACGCCGTCGGAAGGCATCGCGGCGCCGGTCTCGGCGGGGGCCATGACGAGCGCGAGCAGACGCTCAACCAGCTGCTGGTCGAGATGGACGGGTTCGAGGCGAAGGACAACATCATCATGATCGCCGCCACCAACCGGCCCGACATCCTCGACCCGGCGCTGCTGCGCCCGGGCCGGTTCGACCGTCAGATCGCCGTGGATCGGCCCGACCGCAAGGGCCGGGCGAAGATCCTCGAGGTGCACACGCGCGGCAAGCCGCTGGCGAAGGTGATCGACGTCGACGCCCTCGCCGGTCAGACGCCGGGCTTCACCGGCGCGGACCTGTCCAATCTGATCAACGAGGCCGCGCTGCTGTCCGCACGGACGGGCAAGCGCGAGATCGGACAGGTTGAGCTCGAGGAGGGGATCATGCGCGTGATCGCCGGTCCCGAGAAGAAGACGCGCGTGATGAGCGAGAAAGAGCGGCTGATCACGGCGTATCACGAGATGGGCCATGCGCTCGTCGGTCACTTCCTCGAGTTCGCCGACCCGGTGCACAAGATCTCGGTGATCTCGCGCGGGCAGGCGCTCGGCTACACGATCTCGATGCCCCAGGAGGACCGCTTCCTGACCACGCGCGCGGAGCTGAAGGACACGATGGCGATGACCCTCGGCGGACGCGCGGCGGAGGAAATCGTGTTCGGCGAGATCACGACGGGCGCGTCGAACGACATCGAGAAGGTGACGCAGACGGCCAAGCAGATGGTGATGCGCTTCGGCATGTCAGAGCGGCTCGGTCCGCGCGTGTTCGGCCACGACCACGGCCAGCCGTTCCTCGGCCGCGAGTTCTCGACCGAGCCCGACTACTCCGACGAGATCGCGCGCGAGATCGACGACGAGGTCAGGCGCATCATCGAGGCCGCGCACCAGCGCGCCACCGACATCCTGACCGAGCACCGCCACGACCTGGAGAAGATCTCCGAGATTCTCGTCAAGCGCGAGACGATCGAGAAGGAGGAGTTCCTGGCGCTGCTCGACGGCAAGAGCGAAGAGCAGGTGTTCGGCGTGGAGGAGGACTCCAAGCCCGAGCTGCCCGCCCCGCCAACGCCCGCGGACAGGCGTACCGAGCGCGAAACGCCGCGCGTGAGCCCCCGTCCGGGGTTGGCGGGAGGTACCGCGGAGATCCGTGGAGCGGACAAAGAGCGTCCGGAGCTGGCCTGACGGCGGCTGCCGATCGGAGATCGGCCAGCGCCTGGCTGCGTCCTTGCCGATCGTAGATCGATGGGATCTCCGATCGGTCAACACGCGTACCGAAGCCGGGAGACACTCGCTGCGCTCGCATCCCCGTTTCGGCCAGCACGCCACGCTCCCTGCGTCCTTGCCAGTCACGCCGATTCGCTCGTCAGGAGGTCTGCTCCATGACCTTGCCGTTCCGCGTGATGGGGGTCGTGAACGTGACCCCGGACTCGTTTTCCGACGGTGGCTTGTTTCTTGACGCGCAGGCGGCGATTGCGCACGCGCGTGAGCTGATTGGCGAAGGGGCGGACATCGTCGACGTCGGCGGGGAGTCCACGCGGCCGGGCGCCGAGCCGGTGTCGGGCGAGGATGAGCTACGACGGGTACTGCCCGTAGCCGAGGGGATCGTCGCCGCGGACACCGGGGCGCAGGTCTCGATCGACACGTCCAAGGCGTCGGTCGCCCGCGCCTGTATCGCCGCCGGCGCGACGCTGATCAACGACGTGACGGCCCTGCGTGGCGATCCGGCGATGGCGGGGCTCGTGGCGGAGAGCGAGGTGGAGTGCTGTCTCATGCACATGCGCGGCGAGCCCCGCACGATGCAGGCCGATCCGCACTACGACGACGTCGTGGACGACGTCAGGGCGTTCCTGGAGGAGCGGCTTGCCTATGCCGTGGACACCGGTGTGCGCGAGGAGCGGATCATGCTCGACCCGGGCATCGGCTTCGGCAAGACGCTCGCGCACAACCTCGCGCTGCTGCGTCGGCTGGACGAGCTGACCGGCATCGGACGCCCGCTCGTCGTGGGCACCTCGCGCAAGAGCTTCATCGGGCGCATCCTCGCCGACGCCGCCGGGCGGCGCGAGCCCGTGGTGGCCTCGGAACGGCTGCCGGGGACGATCGCCACGAACGTGCTCGCGTACGAGCGCGGGGCGAGTGTGTTCAGGGTCCATGACGTCGCGCCGGTGCGCGATGCGCTGATGGTGGCGGCTGCTACGTTGAGCTGAATGGACGGCGAGCAGCACTCGGAGATGCCCGAGGACCCGGACGAGTCCGACGAGGACGAGCTGGACGAGGAGTTCGACGCAGAGCGCGAGGAGACCGGCGAGTCGGTCACGATCGAGATTGCCGGGCTGTCGCTGTACACCCACCACGGCGTCGGCGAGGCCGAGCGCGAGGTCGGCCAGCGGCTGGTGCTCGACCTGCGCTTGGATCTCGGCGAAGCCGACGCCACGGTGACCGACTCGATCGAGGACACGGTCGACTACGGCGAGGTCTGCCAGCTGGTCGCGCTGATCGCCCAGCAGCGCTCGCACGCCACGCTGGAGCGGCTGTGCGGCACGATCGCCGACCGGCTGCTCGGGGACTACGACCTGGAAGGCGTGTGGGTCAAGGCGACCAAGCCCGAGCCGCCGATCGCGTTGCACGTGGACGAGGTGTCGGTCGAGGTCTGGCGCGAGGCAGAGGAGTAGAAAAGCTGGGGGAGGCAGGCCCTCCCCCAGTACCCCTCCCGGCTGTATAGGGCTCTGTCACGAGGGCCGGCAAAGCCGGCCCTCGTGACAGGGGTCGACGGCTGGGAGCTGAATGATCCATTTGGGGGTCGCATCCGCGAGGCGGAGGGAGTAGCCCTTGGGGACTCTTACCAGATGGTCCTCTCCGGGTCGAACGCACGGATCGCGCGGTCGCGTGTCACGAGGCGAGCGTCGAGTGTTCGGGTAGTGGCGTAGATCAGTCGATCTACCGGATCGCCGGGAAAGCTCTCGGCATCCAGCAGCCCCGCGGCGACGGCTGTCTCAGCGCTGGGCGCAAGCGACTCCACGCGATCGATTGCGAGGGCCTGTCTGACCCACAAGCCAACATCGCGATCGAGCGATATGCGCTCACGAGTCACGAGCATCGTCAGCTCCCAGGCGCTGAGCGTGCTGACGCCGATGCTGGCGCTCTCCACTATGGCTTCGTGCGCGAGGCCGGAGAGGCGTGAGGGGTCCGTCATCCACCAGAGCCAAGCATGCGTGTCGAGGACGATCAACGGAAGATCGCGTGCCAGTCGACGTCCACCGGCTCGATCAGCTCCTCGTCAGGAGCATTGAATGTCACCGATCCTCGCAGGCTCTTGGGCTCCGTCGCCGCCAGCACGCGTGCCACCGCTCGGCCGCGCTTGGTAACCACGATCTCCTCACCGGTGGCCGCGACTTCGTCGAGCATCGCCAAGCACTGGGCCTTGAACTGGCTGGCTGGTATCGTTCGGTATGACATGACCATGGTCATCATATCATGGTCTTTTCTTCGCTCGGGCAGTTAGTTAGCACTCACTCATAATATCTGGTATGGTGCTGAGCGTGGCGAGGCAGACCACACAGCAGAGAGGCTCGGCGAGGCGATGATCGACCGCTGCGCACGACTCGCCACGGAGCGCACCCGACGCATCCTGCTGATCGCGGGCGCCGTGTTCCTGCTCGCCGCGGCGATCGGTGTCCCCGTCGTCACGATCCTCAAGAGCGAATCCTCGGACTTCCAAGACCCGAACGCCCCCAACCAGCAGGTCCTGCGCGCGGTCGAACACGCCACCGGGCAGGCCGCCTACTACGGCGTCGCCGCGCTCGTGTCGAGCAGGACCGACGCGCGCACCGACCCCGCCGCGCAGGCGCAGGCCGTGCACGTCGTCGCGCTGCTCTCGCGCCAGCCCGGGTTCCAGCGCGCGCTGGACTATCCCGCCACGCATCTGCCCGCGCTCGTCTCGCGCAATGGCCACGAGACGCTCGTGCTCGCCGCGTTCGCCAGCCGCGAACGCTCGGCCGCCGCTGTCGAACATGTCCGCCCGCAACTGGCCGGGGACAAAGTGCGCCTCGGCGGCAACGACGTGGCGTTCGCCGAAATCAACAAGCGCACCTCCTCCGATCTGGCACGCGCGGAGACGTTCGCGCTGCCGATCCTGCTGCTGCTCTCCTTCTGGGTCTTCCGTGGGCTGATCGCCGCCGCCCTGCCGCTGCTCGTCGGCGGGTTCGCGATCGTGATCACGTTCCTGCTGCTGCGCCTGATCGACCAGTTCGCGGGCCTGTCGATGTTCGCCGTCAACCTCGTCACCGGCGTCGGCCTGGGCCTCGGCATCGACTACAGCCTGTTCATCCTCTCCCGCTACCGCGAGGAGCTCGCGCGCGGCCTGGACACGCACGCGGCGATTCGCCGCACGCTGCAGACAGCAGGGCGCACGGTCATGTTCGGCTCGCTGACGGTCGCCGGGGCACTGGCCTCGCTGCTCGTGTTCCCGCTGCGCTTCCTCTACTCGATGGGGATCGGCGGCGCGCTCGTGACGCTGTCCGCGGGCGCCGTGTCGCTGATCGTGCTTCCGGCCGTGCTCGTCGCGCTAGGCCCCCGCATCAATGCGCTGGCGCCCGCGCGGTTGCAACGCAATGCAGCCAAGGCTGCGCAACCGGCCGAGAACGGTGCCTGGTATCGGCTCGCGCGCGCGGTCATGCGCCGGCCGGGCGCCGTCGCGCTCGGCACTGCAGGGCTGCTGATCGTGATCGCGCTCCCCGCCCTGCGCCTGCAGCTGACCCCCGCCGACGCGCACGTGCTGCCCTCCTCCGCACAGCCCCGCCAGGTGGCCGAAGCGATCACGCACGACTTCGCCGTCGACGGCTCGCAGACGGTCACGCTGGTCGCGCGTGCTCCACAGGACGGCGCGCGGACCGTGGCGGCGCTCGCGCATCGCGCGCAGGTCGCCGCCGGCGCTCAGGCGAGCCTGGCCGGTCCCCCACGCTACCTCGGACGCGGCGCGTGGGAGATCGAAATGCTGCCTCGCGGCACCGACGGCTCGGCGGCCAACCAACAGCTGATCCACCGCCTGCGCACGCTGGCAAGCCCGCCCACGCTGCTCGTCGGCGGCGCCACCGCGTGGTTCGTGGACCAGAAGGCGGCGATCTCCGCCAACACGCCGCTGGCGCTGCTGATTCTCGCGCTCGTCACAGGCGGGGTTCTGTTCCTGATGACGGGCTCGCTCGTGCTGCCGCTGATCGCGCTGCTGATGAACCTGCTCACGGTCGCCGTCGGCGCCGGGCTGCTCGTGCTGATGTTCCAGGACGGTCACCTCGCGAGCCTGGCCGGGTTCACCCCGATCGGCGGCCTGGAGGAGTCCAACCTCGTGCTGCTGTTCGTCGTCGCCTTCGCGCTCTCCACCGACTACGGCGTGTTCCTGTTCGGGCGCATCAAGGAGGCCCACGACGGCGGCATGGCCACGCGCGACGCGGTCGCCTACGGCGTGGAGCGCACCGGGCGGCTGATCACCGCCGCCGCGCTGCTGTTCTGCGTCGCCGTCGGCGCGTTCGTGACCTCGCACATCTTCTTCATCAAGCAGTTCGGCGTCGGCACCGCGCTGGCGGTTGCGATCGACGCCACGTTCGTGCGTGCGCTGCTTGTCCCGGCGCTGATGGGCCGGCTCGGGGAGAGCACCTGGTGGGCGCCCCGGCCGCTGCGCCGCCTGCACGCGCGTGTGCGTCTGCGCGAGGGGCTGAGCGAGCCCACCGGGGCGTAAACCCGCCACTGACGGGCCGTCCGCGCGGGCGCAAGCGCCTCCTGCGCGTCGCCGGCAATCGAGAGCGGCGCCGGCGGCTGTGTTCGGTGGACAGGCCATCGTCTCACCCATCCAAACCACTACCGTGCTGATCCGTGCCCGCTCAGATCGGACTCCTAGGCCTCGGATCGAACGTGGGCGATCGCCGCGCCCAGCTTCAGCTGGCCGTCGATGCGCTCCCCGGCGTGGGCGTCGACGTGCTCGCGTGCTCCTCCACGTATGACACCGAGCCCGTCGGCGACGTGCCCGATCAGGCGAGCTTTCTGAACGCGTGTGTCCTGGTCGACACCCAGCTCGAACCGCTCGAGCTGCTCGACGCCGTCAAGGATCTGGAGCGCACGCTGGGTCGCGATGCGGGCGGCGTCCGTCACGGTCCGCGCGCGATCGACGTCGACGTTCTGCTGCTCGGCGCGCACGAGCTCTCACATCCCCGCATGACGCTCCCGCACGAGCAGCTGCTCGTACGGCGCTTCGTCCTGATTCCCGCGCTGGAGCTCGACTTCGCGCTGCGCACGCCCTCCGGGGCCTCGCTCGCGGATGCGCTGGCGGCGCTTCCACTGGAGGAGGGCGTGCGCTGGGAGGGTCCGCCGCTGACCCTCTCCGAGCGCTGGTCCTGAACCGCTGAACCGCTGAGCCGTTGCCGGGCGCTATGCGGCCGTGGCGCCCTCGCCCCAGCTGGCGAGTCGCACGAGCGTCGCGCCGCTGACGCCCCGGCCCGAGAGCACGCACAGCCTCCCCTCGCGTTGCCAGGTGAGCACCGGCACGCCGCCCACCTGCCGCAGCCGATAGGCCACGCCACGATGCCACACGAGCGTTCCACCGCTCGTCGCCGGCGCGGGCGTGCCGCCGACGATCGCATAACCGATCCTGCGCGCGCCGGGGCCGGAGTAGAACACGGTCCTCACGCTGCGCCCGCCGATCGTGTCCGTGCGCATCCCGCTCGCGCGCCAGCCGAAGCGCTCGCCCCAATAGGGGAACGCGACGCCATCGACCTTCGCGTTCAGCTGGGCGGCGTGCGCGGGGCTCTCGCCCGGCGCTCCCGTCGTCGCCGCGCTCAACGTCAGCCGCGAGGCGGCGCTCACGCTCGGCTCGGACAAGGCCCGATGCGTGCCCGGGCCCGTCAGCAGCGCGAGCACGACGCCCACGATCGCGGCCAGCGCCATCGCCGCGAGCGTCGGCCTGACGCGCCCGGCCAGCACACCGCCCCGCGCCTCCGTTCGGCGCGGGGCGGGTGAGGTCACCATCTCCTGAACCCGACGATGCAGCTCTTGTGGAGCGCTTACGTCCACGGCACGCACCATCTCGGCCACGCGCTCGCCCCCCAGGCGCTCACCGGCCGGGTCCTCCCCGTCGAGTCGCCTGCGCTCGGTTGTCCGCCCGTGCTCGGGCGGTCCTCCCGCGGTGGGTGTGTGCGGCTCGCTCATGATGTGCTCCTACTCGGCAAGACTCCGCTCGCGCGCGTCTCTTCCCGGCCGGCCTGCTCGGTGTGTCCGGCCTGTTCGCCCCGTCCGGCCTGCTCTCCTCGCGCGCCTGCTCGCGCTGCCCGGGCCTCGATCGCCGGTGATTGCGCAGCCAAGGCAGGCGCATGGGCGTCATCCCGTGCGGTCGATCGAGTGTCCTGCGCGAGCTCGGGATCGAGTGCCCGTGCGACCTGCCCGCGCGCGCGATGCAGCCGCGTTGTGATCGTCGCCTCGCGCACTCGCAGTGCGCGCGCGGCCTCGCGGTAGGACAGCCCGAGCACGTCAACCGCGACGAGCGCCAAGCGAAAGTCCTCGGGCAGCCGCGCGATTGCGCCATACAGCTCCTGCACCTCGATCGCCCGCTCCGGGCGGCTCGTCGGGCGCGGGTCCGCCGCGACGACGTCCTCCAGCGCCGCTCCCGTCACCGGGCGGCGGCCGGCGGTGCGCCTGCTCGTGTAGAAGGTGTTGCGCAGCGCGCGCATCAGGTAGTAGGCCTCGTCCTCGCCCCGCACCACCCGCGGGCGCGCCAGCACCCGCGCGAACGTCTCCTGCACGAGATCCTCCGCGTCCTCCCTGCGTCCGCACAGCGCCCAGGCCGCGCGATACATGCGGTCCACGTGCTGAGTCAGCGATTGCGGGTCGAGCGTGCGGATGACCTTGCGACTGTAGCGCCGGGCGGGGTCCGCATGGGCGGGCGGTCGCGCCTGCCAAGCGATGCGGTGGAGCCTTCGGCGCGGCTCGTGGTCGGCTGGCGCGTGCGTTCGATCCGCCGGGAAGGATTGGCGCAGGGCGGCGTCCCTAGTCGGTGAGATAGCCATAGCCATAGCCATAGCCATAGCCAGCAGAGCCCTCGCCCTCTCTCACGCGTCGCATGCGAGCGCGGGAGCTGGGTGGCCAGTCGCGTCGAAAGGCAGGTTGAGATCGTGAGACTACGCAAGCGCTGTCTACCGTTGGCGGCCGTGCTCGGCGTGGCGGTTGCCGTACTGCCGGCGCTCGCCGCGTCTGCGACAGCCGAGCTTGAAGTGAACGAAAACTGTGTGGAGCCCAACTGGCCGTGCTGGGCGACCCCGGGATCGAGCCAGCCGGCTTTCAAGACGACGGTTGCTGCCGGCGGCACGGTCACGTTCGTCGACCAGAAGACCGCCGCGAACATCGCGTGGACCGGCACCGCTCCGACGTGCGAACCGTCGGTGCCGGTAGCCCCCGCGGCGCCGAGGACGGGCTGGGAAGGGAAGTGCACGTTCGCAACACCGGGCACCTACAAGTTCGAAAGCTCGACTCTCTTCAAAGACGCATACGAGGACTACACCAAGTATGAAGTGGTGGCCGAAGGCTCAACCACCACGACGACCACGCCGGGCACAACCGGCACCACGCCAACGACTACGACGACCACGTCGCCTGCCTCGGCCGAATCCCTGCTCGCCGGCTCGGAGTCGCAAGCCGTGAAGGTCGCGAAAAGCCAGCACGGAGGGTCTGTCAAGGGCTCGATCAACCTCTCCAAGGCTGCGGCCGGCGACCGTCTGGAGGTCGATTTGCTCACTCAGAGCGCGTCCCTGGCAAAGGCGAGACACAGCACGCGGGTGCGCGTAGGGCGCTACGTGCGCAGCTCGCTCTTCGCCGGCAAGCTGTCCTTCTCGGTCAAGCTGAACGCCAAGGCACGGCGAGCGATCAAGCGTCACCACAGGCTCGCGCTGACGGTCGAGATCGTGCTCACACCGGCCGGCGGCGAAGCGCTGACCATCACCAGATCCGTGACCCTGCACGCGTGAGCGGCGATGCGGCCCGCGCTCATGAGCACCGTGGAAGGATCGGCGAGCTGGTGCAGCTGTTCCCTGGTCGTCATGTCTCGGATGGGGTAGTGGTCACTACCTCCTCAACCGTCTGAGTCCCGAGATCGGGACGGTGCAGTCGCTCCGTCTACGCCGCGACGGGCGCGGGCAGCCACTCGGCCGGCAGCACGCCCGGCTGGATCTCGCCGACCATCGGCGGGAACCACTTCGTCAGCGTCGCCGCGGGGCGATCGGCGATCAGGGGACGCATGTCGCCGATCGTGAGCAGCAGCCTGATCGTGCTGCCGATCTGCAGATCCGCCGCGTTCGGCTGCTCGCCGCCGATGAGGCCCTCGGCGATCCAGCGATCGACGCGATCGAGCTGGCCTGGCAGTGCCGCGACGTCCGTGCGCGCGGTGGCGTCGCGGGCCTTGTTTTTGAACGCCATCAGTTTGGCCGTCAGCGGCGCCGCGGGCTTCATCAGCGCGCTCGGCATCGGCAGCTTGGCGTCGCTCGCATAGCTCAGCATCGCGTGCGGGCGGCGCAGGAACGCGACGTCGATGATCCTCCGCGGCACAGGCTGCAGAACCTCGTCGCCCCACCGCTCGGCCTCCAGCACGGGCGCATAGCGCTCGTCTCCGGGCGGCGGCAGCAGCGGTGGCTCGGAGCGCAGCTCGTCCAGCCGGCGCATGATCGCGCGCGAGCCCACGAGCTTCTCGCCGTCGATCCGCATGCCCGGAACCGTCGATCCGCCGTAGCGCAGCGGCCCGATCAGCATTTGGGTCATGGGAACGAGGTCCACACGGTCGAACTCGATGCCCTTCAGCCTCAGCGCCGCTTCGACCGCCGCGCACGGGTGCGAGGCCGGCAGCGCGTACAGCTTTGCGTTCATCGCCTCACGCTCCTGCTCCTCCTGGTCACGCTCCCAGCATAATGCCTCGTTCGGGGTCACGCACGCGACTCCGCGATCCGTCTCCTACCCCACACCCCCGCCATGCTCCTGGTCGTCGACGTCGGCAACACCCAGACCCACTTCGGGACGTTCCGCGGTGAGGAGCTGCTCGAGCACTGGCGGTTCGCCACCGTGCGCCAGTCCACGGCCGATCAGCTGGGTGCGGCGCTGGGCAACCTGCTTGGCCTGCGCGGACTGTCGTTCGAGGACGTCGACGCCTCGATCGTCTCCTCCACCGTCCCCCAACTCGAGCCCGAGTGGGCAGCGATGGCCTCGCGCTATCTCGCTCACGAGACGCACGTCGTGGGACCGGGCACGAAGACGGGCATGGCGATCCGCTACGACAACCCTCGCGAGATCGGCGCCGATCGGCTCGTCAACGCGGTCGCCCTGCGCGAGCGCTTCGGCGGACCGGCGGTGTGCGTGGACTTCGGCACCGCCACGACGTTCGACGTCGTCTCTGCCGACGGCGACTATCTCGGCGGCTCGCTGATGACCGGCATCGAGGTCTCGCTGGAAGCGCTCTCCGAGCGCGGGGCGCGCCTGCCCAAGGTCGATCTGGCCCCACCCAAGAGCGTGATCGGCAAGAACACGATCGACGCGATCCGCTCGGGCGTCGTGTTCGGCTACGCCGGCGCGATCGACGCGATCCTCAGGCGGCTCTACGACGAGCTCGGCCAGCGCGCCCCGGCAATCGCCACCGGCGGGCTCTCCCAGCTGGTGGTGCCGTACACCGAGGAGATCGAGGAGGTCGACGAGCTGCTGACGCTCACCGGGTTGCGCTTGCTGCACGAGCGCAACCCGTAAGCGTGGCGTAGGGCGCGGTGTCGCCCGCGGGGTGGGCAGGGATGATGGTGTGGGTCATCCCAGCTACGCCGCTACCTCGCGTGGCGACACGCGCGTTGTGGGCTTGCCGGAGATGGGCCAGTGTGGGAACTGATCCATACGGAGTCGCCGGCCGGTCTGCGACCGGCAATGCATGTAAGCGGCGATTTGACGGGGGCCTGCGCGGGCGGAGCCTGGATCGCTGCGCAATCATGAGCGTGATGACTTTGTTGACTGCCCCCTGGATGTTGGGTCCCTTGGAGGTGCCTAATCGCGTTTTGTTGGCGCCTTTGGCGGGAATCGGGAATTGGTTCGTGCGTTTGCAGGCCAAGCGCTATGGGGCGGGGATGGCGGTTTCGGAGATGGTGTCTTCGCATGCGATTCACTACGGCAACGAGAGAACGTGCGTGGAGATGCTGCGCATCCATCCGGACGAGCGCGCTCCCGGGCTCGCCGGGAGGAGCGGCGGGCCTGTGTCCATACAGCTGTTCGGTGAGAACCCCGCCGTGATGCGCTCGGCCGCGGCTCATGTCGCGGCGCGGACGACGGCCGATGCGATCGACATCAACATGGGCTGCCCCGTGCCGAAGGTGCGCAAGACCGGCGCGGGCGCATCGATGCTCGCCGATCCAGACCTCGCCGTCGCGGTCGCCCGCGCCGCGGGGGAGGGCGCCAGGGACGGTGGGCGCGAGCTGCCGATCACGGTGAAGCTGCGCTCGGGACTGCGCGCGGGGGATGAGAGCGGCTTCGTGCTGGCGCATCGCCTGGTGGAAGAGGCGGGGGTCGCGGCGATCGCGTTCCATCCCCGCTCGGCGGCGGTGCACCACAAAGGCATCCCCGACTATGGGCTCGCTGCGCGCCTGGTCGTGTCGCTGCCCGCGCCCGTGATCCTGACCGGCGGTCTCAGCGACGCCGCGCACGCGCGCGAGGCGTTTGAGCTGACGGGCGCATCCGCGGTGATGCTCGCGCGCGGCTCGCTCGGCAATCCGTGGCTGTTCCGCGAGCTGCTCTCAGACGACGCGCGCGAGCCTACGCGAACCGAAGTGCTGGAGGAGCTTGCATGGACGATCGACCGCGCGGTCGAGCACCTGGGCGAGCCACGAGCCACCCGCTACCTGCGCAAGTTCTATCCCTGGTACGTGACTCGCCTCGACCTGGAGCCCGCCGAGGCCAAGCGCCTGAGCGAGTCCTTGCAGCACGCGCAGACGCTCGCCGCGGTGCATGAGCGGCTGGAGCCGGTCCGGGCTCCGCTCGCCGGCGCCGTCCTCGCCTGAGCGGCAGCAGCGCCAGAGCGCCGGGCGGAGCGTCGATTTTCGTCGCCGCGCGCGGGACGTCCGCGACCGGCTGGTCGCGAAGAAGACGGCTTGGTGGGCGGTCGCGAAGGCCATCTCAGAGCCCGCTATACTGCTGCGCTCGCCGAGCCCAGTGGCCGCCGAAACCGCCCGCTTACGAGCGGGTTTTGCGTGTCGCCGGTCAACCTCTACCCCCGCGATCGAGGCAGCATGCAGAAGGACGTCATCCTCACCCCCGAAGGCTTGGAGAAGCTCAATCAGGAGCTCGAGCAGCTGTCCACGGCCAAGCGCCGCGAGGTCGCCGAGCGCATCAAGGAGGCGCGCGAGTTCGGAGACATCAGTGAGAACTCCGAGTACGACGACGCCAAGAACGAGCAGGCGATGGTCGAGAGCCGCATCGCGCAGATTCAGGAGAAGCTGCGCATGGCCACGGTGATCGAGACCAAGGACCTCTCCACCGACGTCGTCCAGGTCGGCTCGGTGGTGCACGTCAAGGACGAAAAGACCGGCAAGTCGGTCAAGTACACGATCGTCGGCTCCGCCGAGGCCAAGCCGTTGGAGAACAAGCTCTCCAACGAGTCTCCCGTCGGGCGCGCGCTGCTCGGGCACAAGCGCGGCGAGACCGTCGCCGTCACGGTGCCCCGCGGCCCGGCGCGCAAGCTGAAGATCACGAAGATCGACGTCGGGCTCAAGTAGTCTCGCCGCTGTGAGCGGCACCACAGACGAGCATGCCCAGAGCGAGGAGGGCGGTCAGACGCCGAGAGCCGGAGAGGCTCCTCGGGCAGGCGACGAGCACACCGGAGAGGCTGTCAGGCATGGCCTGCCCGAGCTGATCGCCGAGCGCCGGGCCAAGGCGCAGCGGCTGCGCGAGGCCGACCCCGATGCGTTTCCCTACGCATTCCCGGACGTCGAGCCCGTGTCCTTGATTCTGGAGGCCTACGAGCGGCTCCAGACCGGCGAGGAGACCGAGGACGTCCACCGCGTCGCCGGGCGCATCGCCGCGCGACGCGGCTCCGGCAAGGCCGCGTTCCTGGACCTCGTGGACCGCAGCGGCAAGCTCCAGCTGCACGCGCGCGTGGACGTCCTCGGCTCCGAGCCCTTCGAGCGATTGCTGTCGCTCGACCTGGGCGACCTGATCGGCGTCGACGGCGCGGTGCTGCGCAGCCGCCATGGCGAGCTGACGCTGCGCGTGGACGGCTTTCAGATCCTGGCCAAGGCCCTGCGTCCGCCGCCGGACAAGCACCACGGCCTCACCGACGTCGAGACCCGCCTGCGTCGCCGCGAGCTCGACCTGATCGCCAACGAGGACGCCCGCAGGGTGTTCATGGACCGCGCGCGGATCGTCTCGGCGGTGCGCTCCTATCTGGACGGCGCCGGGTTCGTCGAGGTCGAGACGCCGGTGCTGCAGCCGCTCTACGGCGGCGCGCTGGCGCGGCCGTTCACGACCCATCACAACGCGCTCGACCGCGATCTGTACCTGCGCATCGCCACCGAGCTGTACCTCAAGCGGCTGATCGTCGGTGGCCTGGAGCGCGTGTATGAGCTGGGCAAGGACTTCCGCAACGAGGGCGTCTCGCCGAAGCACAACCCGGAGTTCACGATGGTGGAGTGGTACGAGGCCTACGCCGACTACACCGACGAGGCGCAACGCCTGGAGGAGATGGTCGCGCAGGCCGCACGTGCGGTCGACTACGCCGGGGAGCTGGACTTCTTCGCGCCCTGGCGGCGGATCGGCTTCGTGCAGGCAATCGAGGAGGCGACGGGCATCGATCCGATGGCGCACCCCACTGCCGAGTCGCTCACTGCCGCGATCGCCGAGCGGAGCCTGCAGATGCAGACGGACGGGCTCACCTGGCCGCAGCTGGCGGACGACCTGCTGTCGAAGTTCGTCGAGCCGAGCCTGCTCCAGCCGACGTTCGTGATCGACTATCCCACCGCGATCTCGCCGCTCGCCCGCCAGCATCGCTCCGAGCCGGGCCTGGTCGAGCGCTGGGAGGCGTTCGCCGGCGGCATGGAGATCGCGAACGCGTTCAGCGAGCTGATCGACCCGGACGTTCAGCGCGAGCGCTTCGAGGCGCAGCGGCGGTTGGCGAGCATAGGCGAGGAGGAGGTCCAGCCCTATGACGAGCTGTTCGTGCAGGCGCTCGAGCAGGGGATGCCTCCCGCGGGGGGCGTCGGGCTCGGCATCGACCGTCTGGTGATGCTGCTGACCGGGCGCGACTCGATCCGCGAGGTCGTGCTGTTCCCTGCGCTCAGGAGTTGAGCAGTTCGGGGAGGCGCATGCGCCTCCCCGCCAGACGCCGCATGCGGCGTCTGGACCGACCGGCACATGTGCCGGTCGGCGACCTCGCACATGTGCGAGGTCGAACTACCCCATCCCAAGCCACCCGGCAGGCTCCGGGGAGCCGGTTGGTAGACTGCGCATGAAGCCAGAGCAGACGACATAGCGCTTGAGGCACCGTCCTCGCAGGAAGGAATCACACCATGTTCGAGCGATTTACAGAACGGGCCCGGCAGGTGGTCGTTCTTGCGCAGGAGGAGGCGCGGACGCTCAAGCACAATTACATCGGCACCGAGCACATCCTGCTCGGGCTGCTGCGCGAGGAGGAGGGCCTGGCCGCGCGCGTGTTGGAGTCTCTGGACATCACCGTCGAGCGCGTGCGCGCGCAGGTCGTGCGCATCGTCGGCTCCGGCGAGGAGGTCACCTCCGGGCAGATCCCCTTCACGCCGCGCGCGAAGAAGGTCCTCGAGCTCGCCCTGCGCGAGGCGCTCTCGCTCGGGCACAACTACATCGGCACCGAGCACATCCTGCTCGGCCTCGTGCGCGAGAACGAGGGCGTCGCGGCACGCATCCTGCTCGACTTCGACGCCGACTCGGAGAAGATTCGCAACGAGGTCATCCGCATGCTCTCCGGCCCCGGCGGTCGCCGCCAGGGGCAGGGCGCGGGCGCTGGCGCGGGCTCCGGCCCCGGCCCGGCGGAGGGCAAGAAGTCCTCGAAGCTGCTTGACCAGTTCGGGCGCAATTTGACCAAGCTCGCCTCCGAAGGCAAGCTCGACCCGTGCGTGGGGCGCGAGACGGAGATCGAGCGGATCATGCAGATCCTCTCGCGGCGCACCAAGAACAACCCGGTGCTGATCGGCGAGCCCGGCGTCGGCAAGACCGCCGTCGTGGAGGGGCTGGCCCAGCGCATCACCGCCGCCGACGTGCCCGAGCTGCTGAAGAACAAGCAGATCTACACGCTCGACCTGGCCGCGCTCGTGGCCGGCTCGAAGTACCGCGGCGAGTTCGAGGAGCGGCTGAAGAAGGTGATGAAGGAGATCACCCAGCGCGGCGACATCATCCTGTTCATCGACGAGCTCCACAACCTCGTCGGCGCGGGTGCCGCCGAGGGCGCGATCGACGCCGCCTCGATCCTCAAGCCCGCGCTGGCGCGCGGCGAGCTGCAGACGATCGGCGCCACGACGCTGGACGAGTACCGCAAGTACCTGGAGCGCGACTCCGCGCTGGAGCGTCGCTTTCAGCAGATCCGCGTGGAGGAGCCGACGATCGACCAGACCGTCGAGATCCTCAAGGGCCTGCGCGACCGCTACGAGCAGCACCACAAGGTGCAGATCACCGACGAGGCGCTGCGCGCCGCCGGCGAACTCGCCAGCCGCTACATCTCCGACCGCTTCCTGCCCGACAAGGCGATCGACCTGATCGACGAGGCCGCCTCGCGCATGCGCATCAAGTCGATGACCTCGCCGCCCGCCAACCGCGAGCTGGAGACCGAAGTCGAGACCACGCGCCGCGAGAAGGAGGCCGCGATCGAGGCGCAGGAGTTCGAGAAGGCCGCCGCGCTGCGCGACCAGGAGCGCAAGCTCACGAACCGCAAACGCGAGCTCGAGGAAGAGTGGGAAGCCGGCGAGTCAGGCGTTCGCCCCTCGATCGGCGAGGAGGAGATCGCCGACATCGTCTCGATGTGGACCGGCATCCCCGTCTTCAAGCTCACCGAGGCCGAGACCCAGAAGCTGATGCGCATGGAGGAGGAACTGCACAAGCGCGTCATCGGCCAGCACCCCGCCGTGGAGGTCATCTCCAAGGCGATCCGCCGCTCGCGCGCGGGCCTGAAGGACCCCAAGCGCCCGACCGGCTCGTTCATCTTCCTCGGCCCCTCGGGCGTGGGCAAGACCGAGCTGGCGCGGACTTTGGCCGAGTTCCTGTTCGGCGACGACGACGCGATGATCCGCATCGACATGTCCGAGTACATGGAGAAGCACGCCGTCTCGCGCCTGGTCGGCTCGCCTCCGGGCTACATCGGCTATGACGAGGGCGGTCAGCTGACCGAGGCCGTGCGCCGCAAGCCTTACAGCGTGCTGCTGCTGGATGAGATCGAGAAGGCCCACCCGGACGTCTTCAACATCCTCCTGCAGATCCTCGAGGACGGGCGCCTGACCGACGCGCAGGGACGCACCGTGGACTTCCGCCACGCGATCGTGATCATGACCTCCAACATCGGCGCCGCGGAGATCGCGCGCAACACCCCACTCGGCTTCGCCGTCTCCGACGACGAGACCGGCATCACCTACGACGACATGAAGAACCGCATCATGGGCGAGCTCAAGAAGGTCTTCCGCCCCGAGTTCCTCAACCGCATCGACGACGTGATCGTCTTCCACAAGCTGCAGAAGGAGGAGATCAAGCAGATCGTCGAGCTGCTCTTGCTG
The DNA here is from genome assembly GCA_963744245.1 of uncultured Solirubrobacterales bacterium. GTDB lineage: Bacteria > Actinomycetota > Thermoleophilia > Solirubrobacterales > Solirubrobacteraceae > Palsa-744. The sequence continues at coordinate 63,977 of CAVUST010000001.1, read as the reverse complement.
CGCATCCGCGAGTCGATGGCCGAACGCGAGCTGCAGCTGGAGCTGACCGATCCCGCCAAGGACATGCTCGTCGAGAAGGGCTGGGACCCGTCGATGGGCGCCCGTCCGCTGCGCCGCGCGATCCAGCGCTACATCGAGGACCCGCTCGCGGACTTCGTCCTGCGCGAGCAGCTCGTCCCGGGCGCCACCGTAGTGGTCGACCCCGCGCCCGAGGGTGAGGAGAACGAGGTGCGCCTGACGATCGTCAAGCCCAAGAAGCAGAAGACCCCCGTCGCCGTCGGCGGCGGCGAGGGCGATCCCGAGCTGATCGAGGGCGAGGGCGATGACACCGAGCCCGCGCCCGACCCGCCCGCGGATCAATAGGCGGAGCGCTGAACATCTCGCCGATGACGGCGGCCGACTGGCCGGCCGTCGCGCGTGTCTATCAGGCCGGCATCGACGCCGGCGACGCGACGTTCGAGCACACCGTGCCCTCGTTCGAGGACTGGTCGCAAGCTCGTGTCGCCGCGCCGCGCCTGGTGGCGCGGGACGAGTCCGGCGAGGTGCTCGGTTGGGCGGCGCTGAGTCCGACCTCGACTCGTCCCGTCTACCGAGGGGTTGCCGAGGTGAGCGTCTACGTCGCCCCGGAGGCTACCCGCAGGGGGATCGGGCGCGCGCTGCTGCAGGCGCTCGTCGAGCAGTCCGAGCGCGCCGGGTTTTGGACGCTGACGGCGGGGATCTTTCCTGAGAACGAGGCCTCGATCGCGCTGCACACACGCTGCGGTTTTGAGCTGGTCGGAGTTCGTCGCCACATCGGGCAGATGGTCGATGGACGCTGGCGTGACGTCGCCCTGTATGAGCGTCGTAGCGGCAGCTCCACGGCCGGCGCCGGCTGAGCCCGGCTCCATGCGCCCGAGGACAGCGCTCCGCACAGGGTGGCGCGCTCGGAGACGGTCGCCGTACGTGGGCGGGCTGATGGACGAGCCGTCCCCGCCGGCGCGTACGCTGAACACATGGCTCGCGACACGGTTCACACCTGCTCGGAGTGCGGGTTTCAATCCCCTCAATGGCACGGCCGCTGTCCCGGGTGCGAAGCGTGGGGGACGCTCGTGGAGGAACGCGTGGTGGCGCGCGTGGGCAGTGCTGTTGCGCGCGGCGGACGCTCGGGTGCTCGTGCGGGGCGTCGCGCCGGTGCCCTGAGCGAGGTCGCGCCCGGTCCGCGCCCTTTGCGCGAGGTGACGGCGACCGCAGCAGAACGCCTGTCCACGGGCATCGGCGAGCTCGACCGCGTGCTCGGCGGGGGACTCGTGCCCGGCTCGCTGGTGCTGCTCGGCGGCTCGCCGGGGATCGGCAAGTCGACGCTCACGAACATGGCGCTCGGCAACCTCGCGGGCGCCGGGCACGCCACGCTGTATGTCAGCGGCGAGGAGTCCGCCGAGCAGGTCAGGCTGCGCGCCGAGCGCCTGCACCCCGGCGCCCTGGAGGTCCCGATCCTTGCTGAGACCGATCTCGACGCGGTGCTCGACACGCTCGCTTCGCACGCCCCGCGGGTGTGCGTGATCGACTCGGTGCAGACGTTGCGCGCCGGTGAGCTCACAGGCGCGCCGGGCGCGGTCGGACAGGTGCGCGAGGTGACCGGCCGGATCATGGAGCTGGCCAAGGAGCGCTCCATCGCGGTCGTGCTCGTCGGACACGTCACCAAGGACGGAGCGCTGGCGGGACCGCGCGTGCTGGAGCACCTCGTGGACTGCGTGCTGCAGTTCGAGGGCGAGCGCGAGCGTCCCTACCGCGAGCTGCGCGCGCTGAAGAACCGCTTCGGCTCGACCAACGAGGCGGGCCTGTTCGAGATGCGCCAGGGCGGCTTGGTTGAGGTGCTCGACGCCTCCGCGCGGTTCGTCGCCGGCGCCACCCGCGCCCCAGGGAGCGTCGTGCTGGCCGCGATGGAGGGCTCCCGTCCCCTGCTCGTGGAGGTCCAGGCGCTCGTCGCGCCCTCCGAGCTCGAGCAGCCGCGCAGGGTCGTCTCGGGGCTCGATCGCAACCGCATGGCGCTGGTCCTGGCGATCCTCGGCCGCCACGGGGGCGTCGCGGTGGGGGGCTCGGACGTGTTCGTGAACGTCGTCGGTGGCGTGCGTGTGGACGAGCCGGGCTGCGACCTGGCGGTCGCGCTGGCGGTCGCGAGCGCGGCCCGGGGCGTGCCCTTGCGGGGAACTCCGCGAGCCTGCTTCGGCGAGCTCGGCCTCACGGGCGAGCTGCGCTGGGTAGGGCATCCCGAGCGTCGCCTGGGGGAGGCCGCCAAGCACGGGCTGAAAGCCACGATCGCCCCCGCCGAGAGCGGTCGTGGCGCGTGCGAGGTCGCGACGCTGCGCGAGGCGCTCGCGGCGGGCCTTTCCAGTGAGGCGAATCGGCCGACCCGAGTCGCCGCGTAGGCGTCGCCGTCCGGCCCGCCGGCGGCGCCGCGAGGACCGCGAGAAGGTCGAAAAACGGCTCAATGCCGTAGAATGAGCCGTTGTGGCTCCACGATCCGGCGATGAATTCGACACAGACGTAGGCGTGGCAAGACCGGAGCCGGGGTTGATGAAGGCACTGGAGATGATCGCGCCCGGGACGGCCTTGCGCGAGGGCATCGAGAGCATCCTGCACGCCCGCACCGGTGGCTTGATCGTGATCGGCGAGCCCGAGGACCTCAGCTTCCTGAACTCGGGGGGGATCAAGCTCGAGATCGACTACACCCCGGCGTTCCTCTACCAGGTCGCGAAGATGGACGGGGCGATCATCCTCAACGCCAACGCGACCAAGATCGCGATGGCCAACGTCCAGCTGATGCCCGACCCGACGATCCTCTCGCACGAGACGGGCACCCGCCATCGCACCGCCGAGCGCGTGTCCAAGCAGACCGACGCGCTGGTGATCGCGATATCCCAGCGGCGCGAGGTCGTCTCGCTGTACGTGGACGGCGTCAAGTACATCCTCGCGGACATCCCCGTGGTGCTCGCCAAGGCCAATCAGGCGCTGGCGACGCTCGACAAGTACCGCACCCGCCTGGACCAGGTCTCCACGCGCCTGACTGCCCTGGAGTTCGAGGGCGGGGCGACGCTGCACGACGTCCTCACCGTGCTGCAGCGCTCGGAGCTGGTCACGCGCATGGCCGTCGAGATCGAGCGCTACATCGTCGAGCTCGGCTCAGAGGGCAGGTTGATCGAGATGCAGCTGGAGGAGACGCTGGTCGGCGCCGCGGCGGAGAAGGTGGCGCTCGTGCGCGACTACCTCTCCGCCTCCTCCGACGAGGCGTTCGCGGCCGCGCTGGAGGAGATCGGACGGCTCGCCCACCAGGACCTGCTCGACTTCGGCCGGCTGGCCGAGCTGCTGGGGTATGACCGCAAGCTGAACACGCTCGACTATCCCGTCTCCCCACGCGGCTATCGCGTGCTGGGGCGGATCCCGAGGCTGCCGAAGCTGGTGGTCAGCCAGATCGTCGGCGAGTTCGGTGGTCTGGACGAGCTGCTGGCCGCGACCGACTCGGAGCTCGAGGGGGTCGAGGGCGTGGGGGAGATCAGGGCGAAAGACATCCGCGAGGGGATGCGCAGGCTGCAGGAGATCAACCTCGTGGACCGCTACCTGCAGACGTGATGGACCGCTATCCGCAGATCCCGAGACAGACCTTTTGACAGGGCAGCCCGACGGGCAGCCGCAACGAAGGAGGACACCATTCCCGCACAAGCAATCGAGGCCCCATCCACAGACGTTGACTCCGAGGAGAGCGCCGAGGCGCTGCTCGAGCAGATCGAGGCCACCCGCGAAGTGGAGCTCATCGAGTTCGAGCTCGGCGACAACGTCGTCTACCCCCACCATGGCGCAGGCAAGGTGGAGGGCAAGGAGGAGATGGAGATGCTCGGCGAAACACGCGAGTATCTGACGATCAAGATCCTCCACAACGACATGACGGTCAGGGTGCCGAGCGAAAACGCCGCGCTCGCCGGTCTGCGCAGGGTGATCGACGAAGAGACGGTCAAGAAAGTGCTGGACGTCCTCCAGGCCGAGGTCTCGGAGATGCCCAAGAACTGGAACCGCCGCTTCAAGCACAACCGCGACAAGATCAAGACCGGCGACATCTACGAGCTGGCCGAGGTCGTGCGCAACCTCTCGCTGCGCGAGTCCGAGAAGGGCCTGTCGACCGGCGAGAAGCAGATGTTCACCCGGGCCAAGAAGATCCTCGCCTCCGAGCTGATGTACGCGCTCGACAAGGACGAGGAGGAGGCCGAGAGCTATCTCGACGAGCTGCTCGCCACCTCCGCCTCCAGCCAGATGGCGATGGCCGAGTAGCGAGGCTCTCATCGCGCACGCGGCGCCGGTGGGCGCGGAAGGCTCGCCGCGTGCGCGATGGCAGTCCCCGACCCAGATCCCGACGCCGAGCGCCCTCGATCGCGATGGTCCTCGCTCTGATCCTCGCCGCCGAGCGCCCTCGATCGCGATGGTCCTGGCTCTGATCCTCGCCGCCGAGCGCCCTCGATCGCGATGGTCCTGGCTCTGATCCTCGCCGCCGGCAGCGGTGAGCGCCTGGGCGCCGATCGCCCCAAGGCGCTCGTCGAGCTCGCCGGTCGCTCGCTGTTGCGGTGGAGCGTCGACCTGATGCTCGCCGTCGAGGGCTTCGAGCGCATCGTCGTCGCGCTGCCCCAGGGGGTTGCCGCCCCCGCCAAGACGATCGGGGTGGAAGGTGGCGCCGTGCGCTCGGAATCGGTCGCGCGCGCGCTGCAGGCGGCCGGTCCCGGCGATCCTGCGGATCTGGTCGTTGTGCATGACGCGGCTCGGCCGCTGGCCTCGATCGAGCTCGTGCAGCGCTCGCTCGCGGCGCTGGCCGGAGCGGACAACGCGAGCTTCGACGCGGCGATCGCCGCCGCGCCTGTCGCCGACACGATCAAGCGGGTGGAGCGCTCGCCTGGCGCCGGGCATGCAGACGAAGCCGATCCCGAAGCGGATCCGGGAGCCTCGGGCGTAGCGGGCATCGTGGTCGAGACGCTCGACCGCTCAGCGCTGTGGGCCGTGCAGACGCCTCAGGTCTTCCGCCGCGGCGCCCTGCAGCGAGCCCTCGACGTGCCGGAGGAGGTGCTTGCTCAGGCGACGGATGACGCCTGGCTGGTGGAGCGCCGGGGGGGCCGAGTGGCGATCGTGCCGTCCGGCAGCGAGAATCTGAAGATCACTACCCAGTTGGACCTGGCGCTGGCCGAGCTGCTGATTGGTCGCTCTGAACTCACCGACCGGGATCGCGGGCGTCGTTAAGGCACTTGTCGGGGGGGGCGGCGTTGTGTCGTAAAGGAGTTGTGAAGGTGTCTTGTGGTTAGTGTTCTATTTCTGCACTTAGTGCGCAATCGTCTATACGGAAGAGAAGTTCTCGACGAAAGGCGCGCAACTCAGACACAAAACACGACCCCGTAAGAAAACAAAAGTATATACCGACATACCATAGTACACCAAGTTAGAAAAGTAGACATTCCATGCTCACCGACTACCACCTGCATCTCCGCCAGGACGACCTGAACGCCCGCGCCGAGGATCACTTCACCGAGGAGAACGTCTCGCGCTACCGCGCCATCGCCGACGAGCGCGGGATCTCAGAGCTTGGCGTATCAGAGCACGTCTACCGCTTCGAGCAGGCGCTCAGCGTGTGGCAGCACCCGCTGTGGCGCGAGTTCGCGGTCGACGACGTCGACGCCTACTGCGAGTTCGTGCGCACACGCACTGACCTGAGGCTCGGGATCGAGGCCGACTTCGTCGCCGGCGCCGAGGACCGCATGGCGAACCTGCTGGAGCAACGCGACTTCGACTACGTCGTCGGCTCCGTCCACTTCCTGCGCGAGCACTCGATCGACATGCACGACTGCAGCGTGTGGGAGCGTGGACACAGCGCCGAGGAGATCTGGAGAAGCTACTTTCAGACACTCGCCGAGGCGGCCCGCAGTGGCCTGTTCGACGTCCTCGCCCACCCCGACCTGGTCAAGGTCTGGGGCCCCGATCGACCACGCCCGGAGGGCGACCTGCGCCGCTACTACGAGCCGGCGATCGAGGCGATCGCCGAAACGGGCATAGCCGTGGAGGTCTCTACCGCAGGCCTGCGCAAGCCCACGCAGGAGCTGTATCCCGCACAGGCGTTTCTGGATATGTGCGTCGAAGTCGGCGCGCCGGTCGCGCTGTCAAGTGACGCCCATCGGCCCGAGGACGTCGGCGCACACTACGACCAGGCGCTGCAGCTGCTCGATCGCGTGGGGATCGGCGAGCTGTGCGTGTTCGAGCGCGGCACGCGCCGGCTGGAGCCGATCGGGGCGGTCCTCGCATGAGGACCCTCGTCGGCATCGGCTATGACACCCACCGTCTCGCGGCCGGCCGCAAGTTGATCCTCGGGGGCGTCGAGATCGCGCACGAGCAGGGTCTTGACGGGCACTCCGACGCCGACGTGCTGACGCACGCGGTGATCGACGCGCTGCTCGGCGCCGCCGGCCTGGGGGACGTCGGCGAGCACTTTCCCGACACCGACGAGCGCTGGCGCGACGCCGACTCGATCGAGCTGCTCCAGACCGTCGTCGCGACCGTCGCCGACGCGGGCTTTGAGATCGTCAACGTGGATTGCACAGTCCTCATGGAGGCGCCGCGGCTCGCCCCCCACAAGCCCGCGATTCGCGCGCGCCTCGCCGCCGCGCTGGGCCTGCCCGAGGCACGCGTCGGCGTCAAGGCCACCACCGGCGAGACCGTCGGCTTCGTCGGGCGCGGCGAGGGTATCGCCGCGCTCGCCACCGCCGGCCTCAGCCACGCCGGCTGAGGGACGTCGCTTCTCGCTCTGGGCTTGGAGGACGCGCGGACCCTCCCGCACGGGCGATGGCCATTCGGTCCACCGCCCGTGGGACCCGGCGGGCGCTAGGGTTGCGCGGCGATGCGTGAGATCCGCCTGCACGACACCCGCAGCGGCGAGCTGGTGGGGCTCCAACCTGCTCGCCCGCAGGCGGACGAGTTTCACGTTGGCATCTACGCCTGCGGCCCGACCGTGTACAGCCGCATCCACATAGGCAATGCCCGCCCGTTCGTGATCTTCAGTCTGCTCAAGCGGTTTCTGGAGCATGACGGTCGGCCCGTGACGCTGGTCGTCAATGTCACCGACGTCAACGACAAGATCTATGACGCCGCGCGCGCGCAGAACCGCCCGAGCGTGGAATTGGCTGCGGAAATGACCTCGCTTTACTTCACCGACACGGACGCGCTCGAACTTGGGCGTCCCGATCACGAGCCGCTCGCCTCGCAGAAGATGGATTCGATCGTCGACTACATCGCGACGCTCATCGACCGTGACCACGCGTATGAGAGCGGCGGGGACGTGTTCTTCCGCGTCCGCTCAGACCCGGACTACGGCACTCTTTCCCACCGCCAGCTCGACGACATGGATCAAGGCGAAGACGTCGAGGGGGCCGACCGCAAGGACGATCCTCGGGACTTTGCCCTCTGGAAGGCGCAGAAGTCCGGCGAGGACACCTTCTGGGATGCGCCGTGGGGGCGGGGACGTCCCGGCTGGCACATCGAGTGCTCGGCGATGGCCGAGGATGCGCTCGGCGTCAACTTCGACGTTCACGGCGGCGGCTCGGACCTGCTGTTCCCCCATCACGAGAACGAGGCCGCCCAGACCCGCACGGCGCGCGGCGATGAGCTCGCGCGGATCTGGATGCACAACGGCATGATCCAGGCAACCGGCGAGAAGATGGCCAAGTCCGTCGGCAACATCGCACCATTGCACGAGGTGATCGAGCGACATGGTCGTGACGCGGTTGTGATGTATCTAATCAGCGGTCACTATCGCCAACCGCTCGCATTTTCGGAGGCAGCGCTGGAGCAGGCTCGAGCGAATGTGCTGCGCATACGCGAAGCTGCCCGCAAGCTCTCGCCGGGCTCCTCGCCAAGCGACCTGGACGAGCTTTACGAGCGCTTCTTCGACGCTCTGGCTCGGGACTTCAACACGGCAGAGGCGCTGGGATGCCTCAACGAATGGATTCGCGAGGCAACCGGTCCGCTGTTTGAGGCTCCCGGCGATGCGCAACTGCGCGACATGCTCGGCGTATTGGGTTTGGGCGCACTGCTCGCTCCTCTTGCGCAGGCGCCAGAGAAGGTGCGAGCGTTGGCTGCTCAGCGCGAAGAGGCGCGCGCCAGCAGAGACTTCGCCGCCGCCGACCGGCTACGTGGTGAGATCGCCGCTCTGGGGTGGGAGGTACGTGACGTGCAGGGCGGATTCGAGCTGCTCCCAAGATGATCCTCTATGGGCGCAACGCCGTCCGCGAGGCGCTGCGCGGGCGCCGCGCGCGCAGCATGGGTGAGGTGTGGGCCACCCAGAGCACCGCGCGCGAGCCGTGGCTTGCCGGCGTGCGCGTCAAGACGAGCTCGGCCGCGGACGTCGAGCGCCGCTGCGGCTCCTCCGCCCATCAAGGGGTGTGCGCGCAGGCAGGTGGCTATCCCTACGTGTCCGCCGAGGAGTTGCTGGCAGCGCCCGAGCCGCTGGTGGTCGCGCTGGACGAGGTGCAGGATCCGCAGAACCTCGGCGCGATCTGCCGTACCGCCGAGTGCGCCGGGGTCAGTGGCGTGGCGATTCCAGAAAGACGCTCGGCCGAGGTGACCCCCGCCGCCTGCAAGGCCTCGGCCGGGGCGCTCGAGCACCTGCGGGTCGCGCGGGTGCGCAACCTGGCTGACTTCCTCGGGCAGGCGCGCGAGGCGGGATGCTGGTGCTACGGGGCCAGCGCACAACCCGCCGACAAGCGCTCAGGCGGGAGGGCGCCGATTCCCTATGACGCCCCCGACTATCGCGGCGCCGGGGTCGTGCTCGTGCTCGGCAGCGAGGGCCGCGGGCTGCGTCCACGGGTGGCCGCGGCGTGCGACGAGCTGATCGCGTTGCCGTTGCGCGGACGCTTGGGTTCGCTCGGCGTCAGCGCCGCGGCGGCGGCCCTGCTGTACGAGATCTTGCAGAATCGCGACCGCGCCCCTTGACAACGGTGCATGACTGTGCAAGTCTCGCGCTCACATAACGCTGAACCTCAGGTTCAGTGATCAAGCATTGGCGCCAGGGGAGGAGTGCGCCACTGAGCAAATTTGGGCTGCCCGCGCGTGCGGGGAGCTCCGAGAAAGGATCTGCTCGTGGCACTGAGAATCTCCCGCAACCCTAACTCTGAAGTCAAGGTCGATGATGGCTTCCTGATCGCGCTCGCCAAGCAGGGTGATCGCAACGCATACGACCGGCTCGTCAAGCGCTACCACGGGTTTGTGCGCCTGAAGGCCTCCTCCTACTTCCTCGCCGGCGGCGACTCCGACGATCTCATCCAGGAGGGTCTGGTCGGGCTGTACAAGGCGATCCGCGACTACCGCACCGACCGTGAGTCGAGCTTTCGCAACTTCGCCGAGCTGTGCATCACCCGCCAGATCATCACCGCCGTCAAGACCGCGACGCGCAACAAGCACACCCCGCTGAACCAGTACGTCTCGTTCTCCTCGACCCCCGCGGCGGCCGGCGACGACGTTCCGACGCTCGACCAGATGCTCCCCGGTCCGACCGTGCACGACCCCGTCAACCAGGTCATCTCCTCCGAGGAGCTGCGCTCGCTCGTCGGCTGCCTGTCGACCGCGCTGTCCGAGCTCGAGAGCCGCGTGCTCGGGCTCTACCTGGATGGCTGCTCCTACGAGCAGGTCGGCGAGCGCCTGGAGTGCGACACCAAGACCGTCGACAACGCGCTGCAGCGCGTCAAGCGCAAGGTCGGGGCGCACCTGGAGTCTCGGGCGGTGGCCGCGTAACGGCTGTGGCCGCCCCCGCAGGAACGGCCACAGCCCGGCGCTTGATGCTCCGTCGTGCGGGTGTCCGGCTAATGCCGCCCGCGATGATGACCTTTCGTGTGATGACCTTCGCTCACCGCTGAGCCTTCCTGCCCTTCGCCCCCGCTTTCCGAGCCTTCGGAGGGCGTCGAGGAGTTGCCCGGCGCTTCGGGCGTGAGCGCCGCGGCCGGCGCCGGGGTCACCTGGATCGTGAACGGCGTGCTGACTGTGCCCTCGTTCTCCGGACCGCCCGGAATCTTGACCCTGAACACCTTCGTGCCCGGGTCGTACACCCTGTGCACGATCGAGTACGTCGAGCCGGCACCCACGAATGCCGTCTGGGAGACGTGGAACCCGTTGCCCGAGGCGTTCTGGCGCTCCAGGTAGATGATGTGCCCGGTGTGGTCGGGCGCGACCGTGCCCGCGAACGTGAGCGTCTGACCGGCCTGGATCATGGTCTGCGAGACCGTCGCCGTGAGCACGTCTTTGACGCCCTCATACAGCACCGCGGACGTCTTGCCCCCGCCCCTGACCTCGTAGAACGTGCTGTTGACCGGCGACTGCGCCGGGAACGTGTATTCGCCGCTCGCGTTGGTGCTGACTTCTGCGACGGGCGCGAATCCATGCTGACGGGCGGTGTGTGAGAGCAGCGTGACCGGTTTGCTCGCGAGACCCGCGGCGACGCCGCTGATCGTCACCGACTGCTCGTAGGCGATCGGGTCCGCGGACGCGTTGATCGTCAGTTCGGGGTTCTGTGCCTGGGAGATCGCATACGTGAGCGGGCTCGACAGGCTGGGAACGTTGCGTCCCTGGCTGCGCACGAGCACGCGGACGTTCGCGTCGCCGGGCACGACGAACGTGTGCACGATCGTGAAGCTGCCTTCGGGTCCGACCACGCCGGAGTCGATCCGGTGCCATTCGTTGCCGGTGATCGCGTTCTGGCGTTGCAGGATCACGCGCGCGCCGGCGTTGGCCGGATTGACCGTGCCCGTGAACGTCACCTTGTTGGGCGCGCCCGTCAGCAGCTGCGTTCCTTCGGGCGGCCCGCTGAGCGTCACCTGCGCTTCTACCCGGACGCGCCTGTGTCCGCTCTGCGCGCCGTGCGAGCGCACGTAGAACGAGCTGTTGCCCGTCACGTCGGGCTGCGTGAGCTCATAGAACCCGTGCGCGTCGGTGCTCGCGCTCTGCACCTGCATGTACCCGGGCGTGCCGAACGAGTGCTCGAACAACTTCACCGTCTGCCCGGCCGCGTTCGCGCGGCGGACGCACCGAAGTCGCCCGAACGCGACGACGGATTCTCCCGCGGAGATCTCCCGCGGAGCGTTGATGTCGATGCGGCAGCGGCCATTGGGGCTGGGGTGCTTGTGCGCCCAGGCGCCGGCCGGGGCCAGCGCGGGCAGGGCGGCCGCGGCCGCCACGGCCACCGCCAGATAACGATTGCGCATTACGCTTCCTCCTGTTGAGCTGCGGGGCATGTATGTGTGTGACCGTCCGCGGGCCCTCGAGGTTGGACAGTTGCGTTTGCACGGTTTGCACGGCTCGTCGCTTCGGCGCCGCACGCTTGCGCTCCGGTCCCCGGATCACTTGCGGCGCCCGGCTTGCCGGTACCGGCGTGCTTGCTCGACGCGGAGCCGCTCGTGGTCGAGGACGTGCCGGACGTGCCCGTTTCAGCTTCGCCTGTGGACGGGCCGCCGGTCGTCTGCGCCCGGCGCCGTCCGCTCGTTTTCGGAGCGGGCGCTCCAGTGGTGGCTGATGGCGACGACGTTTCGGGTGTCGAGGTCGTGGTGGTGCGAGGCTTGTGTCTGTGAGGCGGCCTTGCCGGGGTCGGTGCCGGCGGCGTCGCGGCCGGAGCATGGGGCGGGATCGCGACTCGCTTCGACCGCCGCTCAGCTAGTTGGCGACGCTTCAGTTGCCGGCGGCGCTTGAGCGCTCGCCGCTGTTTGAGCCGACGCCGGCGCGCGCGCAGACGTTGGCGGTGCAGCTTGCGCTGAGCAGCTCGGCGCAGCTTCGCGATCGCGCGTTGGCGGTCGGCATGTGACGGTTCGCCGCTCACACCCGTCGCGCCGCCCGGGCGCGCCGGTTGAGCTGGGTTTGCCGGAGCGGCTTCCGCAAGGGGCATTGTCACCGCACCCGCGATATCGGAGGACAGCGCCGCGACTGCCGACCCGCCCGTTCCTGCGAGCGCGAAGGCGCTCGCCGCCGAGCCACTCTCCCCAGGCCCCGAGCCAGTCGCCCCAGGCTCCGAGGAGCCTCCGTCTGCTTGCACGAACGCGGCGTTCAGCACGGGCGCGCCCATCCGGGTGGTCTCAGCCGGCGCGCCTCGACGAAGTGCGCCGTGCCGCGGTCCCAATTGAGTCGAGCGCTGATCGGCGTGCGCCGGATGGCGGATCGCGACCGCACCTGCCGTGGCGAGCACGGCGACCGTCCCGCCGATGGCGAGCTTGCTCACCAGGCCCCCACCGAGGAGCGTGCCGATGCCCGTGCCACCGCCGGTGCCCGCTCCCGCGCCGGCGGTGCTCGTCACGGCGGTCCCAGACGCGGAGATCCCAGACGCGGAGATCCCAGACGCGGAGATCCCAGACGCGGAGATCCCCGCTCCGCCGGCTGCCGTCCCGGCCGTGTGCGCGGCGGCGTGCCCGAGGATCGCCGTCGCGAGCCCCGCGCTGGGCAGGACCGGCAGCACCGCCGCGAACGACTGTCGCTGCGTGCCGACCGCGAGCTGGAAGTCGCGGCAGCCCGCACATAGACTCAGATGCCGGCGCAGCGGCCCGCGGCGCAGTTCGCCGCCCCTGGCCACCGCGAGCTGTTCGCGGACGTCCCGGCAGGGCGTGCCCAGCGCGTTGCGGTCGGCGATCAACGCGCTGCGTGCCTGGTAGATCAGGGCCTTGACCTTGCTCACCGGACACCCCACGATCCCGGCGATCTCCCGGTGGCTGAGATCCTCGAGCTCGGCCAGCAGCAGCGCGCTGCGCTGATCCTCGGGTAGGCGGGCGATGCCGGCGAGGAGCTCACGCAGGTCCTCGCGCTGGCGCACCTGCTCGGACAGGCCCGCCAGCGCCGGCGTGTGGTCCTCCAGTGGTGCGGTGGGCCTGCGCGCGGCGATCGCCGACAGGCAGCAGTTGCGGGCGATCGCATACAGCCATGGGCGCACCTCGCGCGGCCGAGTCCCGCCGAGCATCGCCCGGTGTGCCCTGATGAACGCCTGCTGCAACGCGTCCTCAGCCTCGTCCCGGTCGCCGAGCATGTGCCTGCAGTAGGACAGCAGGGACGCATGGTGGCGCTTGAACATCGCCTCAAACGAACGCTCGTTACGGGCGTGCGCGGACAATCGCAGCGTGTCATGTACAGGCATCACCCACTCAACCCGCGCGAGGTTGGCGAGTTGCGTCAAGATAAGGCGTCATTAAATGCAGAGCACGAGGACGGGAGGCAGCGATGAGCGCATCATTCGGGAGTGAGGCTTCGGAGTGGGAGCAGGTCGAGGCGGTGGCGCGGGCCTGGTGGCTCGGCCTGATCGTCGGCCTGATCTCGCTCGTCGGCGGCATTGTCCTGATCGCCTACCCCGGCCCCACGCTCACGGTGATCGCGCTGCTGGTGGGCATCGAGCTGTTGATCGGCGGTGTCTTCCTGATCGTCGGCGCGCTCGGCCAGCCGTCCGGTTCGCGTCTCGGCGGCGTGCTCGGCGGTGCTCTGGCGATGATCGCCGGGGTGATCGTCCTGCGCCATCCGAGCGGCAGCATCCTCGTGGTCGCGCTCGCCGTCGGCCTATACCTGATCCTCGCCGGCGTGCTGCGCCTCGTCGGCGCCTTCGAGACCCGGGAGGGTCGCGGCTGGCTCTTGCTGGCTTCGCTGGTCGACCTGGCGCTCGGCATCCTGATCGTCTCCTGGCCGGAATTCGGCATCAAGACCCTCGCGGTCGTGTTCGGCATCGTGCTGATCGTGCGCGGCCTCGCGCTGGTCCTGATCGCGTTCGCGCTGCACGCCGCCGCCCGCGAACTGGAGGCGGCAGGCCCGCCCGTGCACGCGGCCTGAACGGGCACGCGCCCGAGGTTTCGTCCTGAGGTTAGGAGGTCAGCCCTACGTTTCTCGCGTCGCCGCCGGCTGCTCGGTCGGGATGCCGCGACTGAACAGCAGTGCGATCACCGCGATCACCGCCAGCACCGACAGCGACGAGCGCAGCGCCGACAGGCGCGCCGTCTCGTTCTCCTTGACGATCGCGTCGGTGGCCTCGGGTGTCGTCCCCGTCTTGTCGAGGGCGCTGCGCAGTTCGGCGTCAGACACGAACGGCACCCCACCGGCCAGCTCGACCGTCGCCTTCGATTTGACGTCGCTCGGCACGGCCGCGTTCTGCTGAACGCCCGTCAGGAACGACGTGCTCAGGGCGGCGATCAGCACCGCGCCGGCCAGCGCCGTCCCGATCGAGGCGCCGAGGTTGGTGACGGTGTTCTGCAACCCGCCCACCTCGCCGCTCTGCTCGTCTGAGACCGAGGACACGGTCACGCTCCCGAGCTGTGACGCCAGCGCCCCCACACCCAAGCCTGCCAGCAGCATCGGCCAGGTCACGACGTCGGCCCCGGCGCCGGCTTCCAGCGCCGCGACCATCACCACGATCCCGGCGAACAGCGCGAGGAACCCAAGTTGCACGACCCTGCGCGGCGAGGCATTGGGCCACACCTTCGGGATCCCCGCCGCCGCCAGCAGCAGCGTGATCGACAACGGCAGCAGTCGCACGCCCGTTTCGATCGCCGACAGCCCCAGCGCGACCGACAGGAACAGCGGCACCGCAAAGAACAGGCCCGCTTGCAGGAGGTACTGAAAGAAGAACGAGATCAACCCGCCGCGCAGCGTCACGTTGCGCAGGATCGCGGGATTGACCAGTGGCTCCTGTCCCCGATCCAGCCGCCGGTTCTCCCACTGCAGGAACAGCCACACGACCAGCCCTCCCCCGAGCATCAGCCAGATCGACGGGGACAGGCCGAACCACTCCGGGGCGCCCGGCTTGGGCTGCACGAACCCCCATGCTCCCGAGCGCAAAATCCCGAACACGATCAGCCCCAGCCCGAGCGCCGACAGCATCGTCCCGACCAGGTCGAGTCGCACGCCCGACTCGGCCGCCGAGTCCTCCATGCGGCGCGTGAGCACGAGGATCGCCATGACGATCAGCACCTCGCCCACGAACACCCAGCGCCATGACAGGTAAGTCGTGAACAGCCCTCCGATCAGCGGCCCGGCCGCCACCGCGATCGCGCCGGCCGAGGCCACCAGACCGTAGGCGCGCGGGCGTTCCGGGCGTTTGAAGTTGGATGCGACGAGCGCGACGATCGCGGGCAGGATCAACGCCGCGCCGACGCCCTCCAGGAACGACCACCCGAACATCAGCACCCCCAGGCTCGGGGAGATGGCGGTGATGAACGATCCGCAGCCGTAGATCACGCACCCGATCGCAAATGCCCGCTTGCGACCGAGGATCTGACCGAGCTTGCCGCCGGTGATCATCAGCGAGGCCATCACCAGCGTGTAGAACGTAATCGCCGTCTGGATCCCGGTCACGGTCGTGCCCACGTCTTTGGCGACCGTCGCGATCGACACGTTCATGACCGAGCTGTCGAGGGTCATCAGGAACTGTCCCGCCGCCAGGGTCACCAGCACGATGCCCGCCGCCCCCGCCCGACGATCCGTCGTGTCTGCCACGGCGCCACGCTAACAGAACGACCGTCGCCGGCGACCGCGGGTGGCGAGCGCACCGGGTGTGTGTCCACGACGAGCTTGGTGCGGGGAACCGCGTCAGTAGTTATCCGTAGTCCCGAGCGTATTGAGCCCCGATGGCGGGGTGCGTGGGCAGTCGTAGGCTCGGCTCTACGCGCGATCTGGTTTCAGCTCGGCACATTGGTTGTTTGCCGTCACGGGCAGGACGACCCTCACCCGAGGCAGAACTATGTCGGGCATACAAATCGCCGAAAGGAGTGAGGCATGGCTACGAGTTCGTACGAGTCCGGTGGGGGTGAACAGTCCGGCGCGGGTTGGGTGATGTTCGCCGGGATCATGCTGTTGATCGCCGGTGTGCTGAACGTGATCTACGGGATCGCCGCGGTGGATGACTCGAAGTTCTTCGTGCATGAAACCCAGTACATCCTCAGCGGGCTCAACACCTGGGGGTGGGTGACGATCATTCTCGGGGCGCTCCAGATCCTCGCCGCCTTCTCGATCTGGTCCGGTGGAGGGTTCGGACGCTGGTTCGGGATCTTCGCCGCGAGCCTCAGCGCGATCGCGGCGCTGATGTACATGCCCGCCTACCCGTTCTGGTCGCTCGCGGTCTTCGCGATCGACATCCTGATCATCTACGGACTGGCCGCCTATGGAGGCCGTCCCATCGAGGCATAGGACTCAGGCTTGCCCGACCCAGCCACGTCCGGCAGGGGGCGCCCACAACGGCGCCCCCCTGCCGTGGCTTCGAGCCATCCTGTCGCCAGCTATGCTCAGATGCCCGGTCGAGCAGTTGCGACCGATTCCGCGGCGATAGGGGGGCCTGATGCTGGCGCTGACTACCACGACGATTACGCCGCTCGCGGTTTCCTCGGGAGGCTTTGTCGGGTTTGGGGTCCTGTACGTGATCCTGCTGGTCGTGCTCGGTCTTACCGCGATCAAAAAGGGTCACTGGATCATGTTCGTGATCGGGATCTTCATACCCATCTTCTGGCTGATCGGCGCGCTGCTGCCCCCGACGCAGCCCTCGGAGTAGTGGTGAGGCTGCCGTGAGCGACGAGTCGCCTCAGGGCCCTTCCCACGCGGCAGGACACCCCGCCGAGCCCTCGGCGGCTCAAATGCCAACGGAGCCCTCGCCCGCAGGCTCCTCGGCGCCGCCCGGCGGCTCGCCGCCCACCCCGTCGCCGTCGGGGCAGCTGAGCTCGCACCGGTGGTTGGTCAGGAGCATGCTCGGTCTCGCCGCCGTGCTCAGCGTGATCGGCATCTTCGCCGTCTGGGCCAACCGTCAGCTGCTCGACACCTCCTACTGGACCGAAACCAACACCGCTCTCCTGGAGAACCACGCGATTCAGGAACAGCTCTCCTCCTACCTCACCGACCAGATCTACGCCAACGTCAACGTGGCCGGAGAAATCCGCTCGGGCCTGCCCTCCGAACTGAAGCCGCTCGCCGGGCCGGCCGCCGGCGGCCTGCGCAGCCTCGTCGAAAAAGGCATCGTCATCGCCCTGCAGCGCCCGCGCGTGCAGGAGCTGTGGAAGACGGCCAACGAGGTCACCCACCGGCAGTTCGTCAACCTGATCGAGAACAAGAGTCGGGTGATCCACACGCCGGGCGGGGGAGCGGTGATCCTCGACCTCCGCCCGATCGTCTCAGACCTCGCCACACGGCTGGGTGCGCCCGCGTCCACGGCGGAAAAAATCCCCGCAAACGTCGCCGAAATCAAGATCATCAGCTCCAAGTCGCTGGAAACCGCGCAGGCGGGCGTGCGCGTGCTCAGGAGCCTCGCGGTGATCCTGCCGCTGCTCGTGCTGCTCCTGTTCGCCGGCGCGATCGGTCTGGCGCGGGGCCACCGCAGCCGCACGCTGCTGAACGTCGGTCTCGTCTGTGTCGGCGCCGGACTGGTCGCCCTCGTCGCGCGCACGCTCATCGGGAATACGGTGGTGGACACGCTCGCCACGACCGAAGCCGTGCGCCCCGCCGCCGCCGCCGCGTGGTCGATCGGCACGAGCGTGCTTGTGGACGTCGCCGACGCACTGGTCTTCATCGGCGTGGTCGTCGTGCTCGCCGGCCTACTCGGCGGGCGCTCGCGCTGGGCGACCGCCACCCGCCACGCGCTGGCCCCGTACCTGCGCGATCGTCCCGACATCACCTTCGGCGTAGTCGCCGTGGCGCTTTTGATCCTGTTCGCCTGGGCGCCGATCGAGGCGACCCAGAAACTGACCGGCATCCTGCTGATCGCCGTGTTGTCGCTGTTCGGCACGCAGATGCTGCGCCGCCAGACCGCCGGTGAGTTCCCCGACGCCCATTACGCCGGGGGAATGGACTCAATACGCAAGGCGATGACCGACGTGCGCGGATCGCTGGCGCGGGGAGGCGCCAGCCTGCGTGCCGGCGTGGCCGGGCATGCCGGCGGCGGACACCACGCCGACGCGCACAGCGATCCCGTCGGAGGTCTCGAGCGCCTGGCCTCGCTGCACTCAAGCGGCGCGCTGACCGACGAGGAGTTCGCCACGGCAAAGCGCGAACTGCTCTCGCGCCAATGACCGGTCTCGACCCGGGGGCCTGACGCTGAGCTCGGCCGCGTCACCCGCGAGCGGTCCCACCGAGGCCGAAGCCCCGACCTCCCCCGCGCGGCAGGGACTCGTCCTGACGACGTTGATCCTCGTCGCGGCGGTGGCCAACCTCAACCTCACGGTCGCGAACACGGCCCTGCCGGACGTCGGCAAGGCGTTCAATGCCTCACAGACCGCGCTCGATCTGATTGCGGTCGGCTTCTCACTCGGCCTCGCCGCCTCAGTGCTCTACCTCGGGGCGCTGGGCGATCGCTACGGGCGCAAGCTCATGCTCGTCCTGGGGACGGCCCTGTCGATTCCAGCGGCGATCCTCGCAGCGACCGCCTCGAGCGTCGGGGTGTTGATCGGCGCCCGCATCTTCGGCGGCCTGGCGGCGGGCATGGCCTTCCCCACGACGCTGGCGCTGATCACGGCCCTGTGGTCGGGGCCGGAACGCACCAAACCGATCGCGCTGTGGTCGGGCATCGGCGCGTCGATGTCGGCGCTCGGCCCACTGCTCTCGGGGGCGTTGCTGTTGCATCACGCATGGGGCTCTGTGTTTCTGCTCACGCTGCCATTCGCGGTGCTGGCGCTCGTGATGGCGATCCTGTTCGTGCCCAGCCATGTCAACGAGACCTCCGACCCGGTCGACAACCTCGGTGGCATCCTCTCGATCGTGCTCGTCGCCGGGCTCGTGCTGGGGATCAACTTCGCGCCGGTCCCCGAAAAGGGGACGCTCGCGCTCGCGCTCGGGGGTGTGGCGGTGATCGCGCTGATCGCCTTCTACCTGCGCCAGCGCAGCACGCGGTTCCCGCTGTACGACCTCCATGTGGCGTCACGGCGAGTGTTCTGGGTTGCTGCGGTGGGCGGGATCGTCGTGTTCGGCAGCCTGATGGGCGCGATCTTCGTCGGACAGCAGTTTCTGCAGAACGTGCTCCACTACTCCACGCTCGGCGCCGGCGCCTCGATCCTGCCGGCGGCCTTCCTGCTGGTTGCGATCGCGCCGCGCTCGGCCAAGCTCGTGCAGACGCGCGGCGCGCGATTCACCCTGCTGCTCGGCTACTGCTTCTGCCTGCTCGGGTTCATCACGATGCTGTTGCTGTGGCGCTCGGGCATCCCCTACTGGAAGGTCGGTCTCGCCTACGCGTTCATCGGCGCCGGCGTCGGCTTCGCGGGCACGCCCGCCTCGCACTCGCTGACCGGCTCGGTCCCGGTCAAGCGCGCGGGGATGGCGTCGGGGACCTCCGACCTGCAACGCGACCTCGGCGGCGCGATCATGCAGTCGATCATGGGCGCCCTGCTGACCGCGGGCTTCGCCAGCTCCGTCTCGAGCGCAATCGCCGCGGCGCCCAACAAGGCGCTGATCACAAACAACGTCGAAAACGCGCTGACCAAGTCCTTCTCGAGCGCCGAAGCGGTCGCCCATCAGTACCCGCACTACGCGGGCGCGATCACCGCCGCGGCGAGCTCCTCGTTCGTGTCCGGGTCCAACTGGGCCTACGGGGCCGGTGCGATCGCGATCGTGGTCGGCGCAGCGCTGATCTTCTGCATGTTCCCGGGCAAGGAGGACGAGCAGCGGCTGCTGGCCGAATATCACGTTCAGGACACGACGGACGTCTCCCTGTCGGCGCCCGAAGGCGCCCGGGCCTGAAGCGCGACCTCGCCGCCATCGCGGATCAGATCCGCCGCGCGCTCGGCGATCGCGATCGTGGGCGCGTTCGTGTTCCCGCGCGGAACCACCGGCATCACCGACGCATCCACCACGCGCAGACCTTCGACTCCGCGCACGCGCAGCTGCTCGTCCACGACCGCATCCTCGTCTGCGCCCATCCGGCAGGTGCCGACCGGGTGATACACCGAGAACGTCGTCCGCGCGATGTGCGCCCGCAGCGCAGCCTCGCTCTCCCCGTCGGGCGTCGTATACGGCCCGGCGCAGTAGGGTCGCATCGCCGGCTGAGCACACACGTCGAGCGTCAGCTCCAGCGCCGCGAGCATCCGCTGCAGGTCGTCTCCCGCCGTATAGAACTCGTTGTGCACGATCGGCTTGGCCGTCGGGTCGTTACTGGACAGCCTGACCGAGCCCCGGCTGTGCGGCGTAAGCAGACATGGTGAGACCCACACGCCGTGACCCTCCGGATCGCTCATGCCCTCGTCGACGATGTGCACCGGCGCGATGTGAAACTGCACGTCGGGCGCCTGCGCGCCCGTTCCGACCCGCGCGAATCCGCCGGCCTCCGCGAGGTTGGACGCGAACGGCCCCGTCTGCGTCGCTTCGTACTCGCTCAGCGCTGCGGGCTCCAGCGCCAGCAGCAGACTCTGCGGCTCCTCCGTCGTCCACACCAGCTGCGTGCCCGCGTGATCTGACAGGTTCTCCCCGACCGCCGGCCGGTCGAGCAGCACCTCGACTTCGCGCAGCGCCAGGTGCTCCGCCGGCCCGATCCCCGACAGCATCAGCAGCTGTGGCGAGTTGTATGAGCCGCCGCACACGATCGTCTCGCGCTCGGCTCTGAGCTCCTGCAGCTGTCCCAGCTGCGCCGCCTGCACGCCGACGGCACGCCCGTCCTCGATCAGGATCTTGTGCACCTGCATGTACGGCATCACCGTCAGGTTCGCCCGCTCCATCGCCGGGTGCAGATAGGCCACCGCCGCGCTCGCGCGCAGTCCCCCGCGCTGGGTCACCTGGTACATGCCCACGCCATCCTGCTCGCCGTCGTTGAAGTCCTCGTTGCGCTCCAGCCCCGCCTGCACGCCCGCGTCCACCCACGCGCGCGAGATCAGATTGCCCGAGCGCTGCTCGCTCACCGGCAGCGGGCCGCCCACCCCGTGCCACTGCGAGGCGCCGCGCTCGTTGTCCTCGGCCCGCAGGAAGTACGGCAGCAGATCGTTCCAGGACCAGCCGCTCACGCCCCACTCGTCATAGTCGCGCGGATTGCCGCGGATGTAGACCATCGCGTTGATCGACGAGCTCCCGCCGAGCACCTTCCCGCGCGGCAGCGGTATCCGCCGGTGCCCGCACTCGGGCTCTGGCGCGGAGTGGTAGTCCCAGTCGACCTCTGTGCGCCCGAGCTTCAGATATCCCAGCGGCACATGGATGTTCTGATTGACGTCCGGCGGCCCCGCCTCCAGCAGCAGCACCCTCACGTCGGGATCCTCGCTCAGCCTGTTCGCGAGCACGCACCCCGCCGATCCCGCGCCAACTATCACGTAGTCATACATCGCATGCCCCGCTTCTCCCGGTTGCGCGAGCCTGACCCAGCCCGCTCGAACAGTGCGAACTTGCACTAACGTACATCACTTGGTGCGCCTCTGCACGACCAGCCGAGCTGCAACTCGCATGGGCCCGGCGGCTGTGCTGAGCGGTCGCACCGGCTTGCTCCTCGTGCTGCTGGCGCTCCTTCCGCTCAGCCTGTCCGTGGCTCGGGCCAGCGGCGAAACCCTGGCCGTCGACCCGCAGGGCGCCGCCACACCCGTGCTCTGGAACGGGGGCGTCGCCTGGCAGGACCCCACGGGCGTTCGCGCCGCCGCCCCGGGCTCGGCGACGCGCCGGCTCGTCTCCTTCCGAGCGCTCGGCTACACCTACTCCTTCGCGCTCGACGCCGGCAGCGGCGCCGGGTCAGGCGGAGCGGGCGGCACAGGCGGCACGCTGGCCTACGGCTGGGAAGAGGCCAACGACATGACACCGCCGATGGGGCCCGGCGACACGAGCGTCCCCTCGCCGGCGCTGCCCTATGAAACCTCGATCTCCCACCGCGGCCTCATCGGCGCCGACGGTCACTCCACGCCGTTGCCCGAATGCTCCACACAGGATCAGCCCGGATACTTCGGCGCGCCCATCGTCTCGCTCGCGGACACCACCGCAGCCTACCTCTGCGCCGGCGCCCCACCCGGCATGCAGGTTCCCGCTCATGTGATCCTGCCCTCCTACCTGGCGCTGAGCAGTCTCTCGACGCCCGGCGCTCCCGCGCAGACGATCCCCGAAGCCGGCGCCCCGTTTCAGCTCTCCGGCGCCTACGTCGCCTACGGCGCCGGCAATGGGACCACGACCACCGTCGCCGCGCGTCGCATCGTCGTCCTCGACCGCATCACCTCGGCCGTCGTCTACGAACTGCACCTGGGCGCAAACGAATACGTGCGCTCGCTCGCGCTGCAGGCCGACGGGACGCTCCTCGTGCTCGGGACGGGCACCTCGACCTGTCCCAAGCCCGGCCGCATCGGCGCCGGCCAGTCATTTCCGGCCGTCTGGCTCTCGCCCGCCGGCCCCACCCCGCACCAGCTCGGCTGCTTCTACGACGGCGCCCTGCGCCCCGTCGGCGGGCAGTGGGTCGCGCTGGCTCCCACCGGCCCCGGGACGCAGGCGTCGCTCGAGTTGCTGACCCTCGCCACCGGCGCCACCCGCACGCTCGCCGTGTTCCCCAACCCCGGCATGGTCGAACCCCAGACCCAGCAGCTTCAATCCCAGCCTCAGACAGAACCGGTCGGCGACTTCGACGGCCATCGCCTCGCCTGGGTCCAGCACACCTGCGCCGGCGCCGACGTCGAGCTCACCCCCGACGTCGCCGCCATGTCACCTGGACCGATCCCATCCGCGCGCTGTCCCGTCCAGTTCCACCTCCACGGTCCCCTGCACCCGGGCGCGCGTGGGATCGTGCGCGTACGCCTCTCCTGCCCGCTGGGGTGCACCGTCATCGGCATCCGCATCAGCGGCTCGCGCGCTCTTGCGACGAGCGGCTCCGCCTACTTCTCGCTCCCCGCCTCGCCCCGCCTGGTAACGAAGTCCTTCCGTCTCTCTCGCCGCCAGCTCGCCTATCTGCGCCGTCGCGGCCACGTCCATGTCGTGCTGTCCGCCGAAACCGCCGGTGTGGGCAGCGCACCGTTCACCAAAACCGCCGTTCGCGTCACGCTCGCCCGCTGATCGCCGGCTCTTCCGGACTCGGCCCGGCACGCGTCGCCGGCGAGCGCGCAGCACCGTCGGCAATGCCGGTGCGATGCACATGAGCGCGGTCGTCGGCGGGTGGTGAGTAACATCGCCGCCTTCCTGCCTGCCCGCCGTTCGGGTGGCCGGGCGGGAAACCGCCGGAGCACATCGGCGCAGATCGGAGTGCAATGACCGCTGTCGCAATCACATGATCCGCCGAGGATGCGTAGCGCTCGCAAGCGTGACGCTGCTGCTCGCCTGGCTCTCGCTCTCCGCCGACGGTGCCCGCTCTGTGTGGACCATCGAGTGCCAGCAACCGCTCGTGACCGGGGTCGAAGTCTACGAACTGCGCCACATCTCGATCGGCCGTGCGTGCCCGGTTGCACTGGCGCTGTATCGCTGGGAGGTCGACGGCCGGCACCGGCTCTCGCTCTACCGCTGTCACGAGCTCGGCCAGCCCCGTCCCCATCCCCATCTGCGGCTGCAAGCCTTCCGTGGCTGGCGCCTGTCGCTGACGCCCAACTTCGTGATGTCTCGCCACGGCGCCTCCTTCGCCGTCGTCGGCACCGGCTTTCCGCTCGACTGCGGCTGATCCGCGCGGGCTACCGCCGGGCGCAGCGACGTGCTGCTGCTCCTACCCCTGCTACTTTCTTATCGAGATTTGCGTTGGCGGACGGCAGGCGTTTTATGAAGAGCCGACGGCCGGGATCGAACCGGCGACATCCGCTTTACAAGAGCGGTGCTCTACCAGCTGAGCTACGTCGGCATCGGCTCGCATCGTAGCGCCGTGAACGCGCTGCCCGCCATGCGGAGCTCCGGTGTCCATGCTGCCCGTGTCAGCAAGTATCGAACAGTTCACTCCAGTTGTATGCTCCCAACACCACGCCCGATGATGGAGGTTCATGGTGAGCAAGGCAAACAGGGAGCAGGCGATCAAGGCGGCCATGGGCGCCGCGAAACCCGCGGGTGTGGTGGTCACGCACTACCCGCCCGGGGAGGCGCCGGACAGCTTCGATCCGGGGGACTTCAGCCTGCACCGCGCCACGACGACCAAAGGGCGCGAAGGCGCCACCACCACGCTCGGGAAGCTGATCCAGGCCGGTGAGCGGGCACGCTATGGAGACTGCGACTACGCGCGCTGGACGCATGCGACCCTGATCGTCTCAACCGACGGGCGCATCTGCGAGGCGATCGAGTCCGGGGTGGCGGAAGACAGCATCGAGAAGTATCGCGGCAGTGACTACATGATCGTGCACGTCAGCGCCTCGCCCGAGCAGCGCGCGCTTGCCTGTGGCTTTGCCCGATCGCGCGTGGGTGACGGGTACGGCATCCTCAACTTCATCGCCCTCGCCTTCCAGGCCCTGTTCGGCTGGACGCTGTCGCTGCACATGGAAAGCCAGTTCATCTGCTCGGGACTGGTGGCGCGGGCGAGCGAAAAGTACATCGAGGCCTATCCGCGCAGCCCGGAGGACATGATGCCTGCCGATCTCGCCTACTACTGGGGCGCAGCATCCGGCGAGCCGCTCCCCGCGTTGGGGTTCTTCGGTCGGCTGCTCAATCTGCTGATGAGCTTCGTCGATCTCTTCCGTCGCCGTCGAGGCGATCCCGCACCGGAAGTCGGACGCTAGCTTCCCCCGCTCCTCGCCCTCTGTGAGACGCCCGTCGAAGCGAGGTCCGCAGCGGCTCGCTCTGCGTCGTGAGCCGAGCGGTCAGGCAGCCGGAATTCGGGTCTCGTGCCAGCCACTGAGGCGCTCGCACTCGGCCCACAGCCGCCGGCGGTCCTCGGAGGACTCTCTGGTCCACGGCACGCGGTGGGTCGGGCGCCGCCGGCGGTCGTGCCAGAAGCCGCCGGAGCTGCGCGCCGGCTCGGGAGCGGCGCCGAGCCAGACGATCGTGTCCGCGCCCTGGCGCGGCGTGCGCAGCAGTCGCTTTGTCACTGCGTAGAAGCGTGGCAGCGAGGAGCGAAGGCCCGGGGTGTCCACCCAGCCGGGATGCATCGCGTGGACGACGACGCCGGGGCCTCGCAGCCGCTGTGCCCACAGCTCGGTCAGGATCACCTGCGCGCGCTTGGCGCGCGCGTATGCGGTCGGGCCGTCGAACTTCTCGCGGGCCATCTGCAGGTCGTCGAGGTGGATGCGCTGCGTGTACATGCCACCCGAGGAGACATTGACGATGCGGGCGGGCGCGCTTTGCTCGAGCAGCCCGATCAGCAGGTTGGTCAACAGGAACGGCCCAGCGACATTGGTCGCGAACGTCAGCTCGATGCCGTCGACCGAGAGCGTCCGCTCGCGCGGCAGCGCACCGGCGTTGTTGACGAGCACGTCCAGGCGTGGTGTCTGCCGGCTGAAGCGCTGGGCGAACTGCCGCACGGCTTTGAGGTCACTGAGGTCGCAGAGGTCGACCTGAACATCGTCGTTGCCAGACCGTGCGACGATCTCCGCGCGAGCCCGCTCACCGCGCTGTTCGTCGCGGGCGAGCAACCGGACAGCGGCGCCGAGGCGCGCGAAGCCCTCCGCGGCGGCGAGGCCGAGCCCGGAGGTCGCACCGGTGACGAGCGCGACCTTCCCGCCCATCGGCCGCAGGTCGCCAGGGCTCCACATGACTCCCCTGCGCACGCGATAGCCGATGCGCGTATAGCCCGCCACGACGGTACGGTCGAGAATCGTGTCGAGCAGCGAGTTGATCACGCCGCCGGTCCTGCGGATCTCGGCGCCAACATGCGCACGCAGAGAGCATGATGCATTGGCTGGTCGCCTCGCCAGTGTCGCGGCGCAGGTGTGCAGCAGCGCTGTTCAGGTGATCTGAAAGCGATTGATGCCAGTAGAACACGTATGAGGATCGGGATCATCGGCACAGGAGTCTCCGGGCTCGTATGCGCGCACATGCTGCATCGCGATCATGAGCTGGTCGTGTTCGAGGCGGGCGAGCAGGCGGGCGGGCACGCCAACACCGTGCATGTGGAGACAGACGCCGGAGCCTACGATCTCGACACGGGCTTCATCGTCTTCAACGACCGTAACTATCCTCAGTTCGAACGGCTGCTGGACGAGCTGGCCGTGCCGACTCAGCCGTCCCAGATGAGCTTCGGGGTCAGCGACGGCGTCGACTTCGAGTACAGCTCGGCCTCGCCGAACGGCCTGTTCGCGAGCCGCAGCCACGTGGTCACGCCCTCCTTTCAGCGGATGATCGCCGATCTGGTCCGCTTCAACCGGGACGCCCGTCGGCTGCTCGCCTCCGAGGAGAGCCCATCGCTGGGCGAGTGGCTTGTGCGGCAGCGCTGCTCGCGTGCCTTCGTCGAGCGCCTGATCGTTCCTCAGGCGTCGGCCGTGTGGTCCGCCGATCCGGCACAGATGTGGTCTTTCCCGGCGCGCTTCCTGGTCGAGTTCTTCGACAATCACGGGATGCTCGGATTCCGCGATCGGCCACGCTGGCGGACGATCACCGGGGGTTCGCGCACCTACGTCGAGGCGCTCACGCGACCATGGTGCGAGTGCCTCAGGCTCTCGACCCCGGTTACGGAAGTCTCTCGCGATCCCGATCATGTGACTGTGTGCTCGCGCGGCCATGAGCCCGAGCGCTTCGACGCGGTCGTGATCGCGACGCACTCCGATCAGGCGCTCGCGCTGCTGGCCGACCCCAGCGAGCGCGAGCGCGAGTTGCTCGCTGCGATTCCCTATCAAGACAATGAGGCGGTCCTTCACACCGACCGTGCGCTGCTCCCCCGGCGCCGGCGCGCGTGGGCGAGCTGGAATGCACACCTCGGCGCCGATGCGCCGGGGTGCTGCACGGTGACCTACCACATGAACCGCCTGCAGTCATTGCGCGCCGACCGTGAGTTCTGCGTCACGCTCAACCGCACGGCTGCGATCGACCCGGAGCGGATCATCCGGACGGTGCACTACGCGCACCCCGTCTACACCTCCGCGGGCATCGCCGCGCAGGCACGTCACCACGAGATCAGCGGCCACAACCGCACGCACTACTGCGGCGCCTACTGGGGATGGGGCTTCCACGAGGATGGTGTCAGGAGCGCGTTGCGGGTGGTGCGTGAGCTCAGCGCGCAGCGGACGGAGCCCAGCGCGCAGCGGACGGAGCCCAGCGCGCAGCGGACGGAGCCGGTGAGGGCATGACCGCCAGTGCGATCTACGAGGGCACGATCGGCCACCGCCGCTTTGCGGTGCGCCCCCACGAGTTCCGCCACCGCATTGCGCTCGTGTATCTCGATCTGGACGAGCTGGATGGCCTGCTCGACGGCCGTCTCATTGCGAGTCGTCCAGGTCTGGTGCGGTTCCGTCGGGCCGACTACCTCGGCGATTCCCACATTGGGCTTGCAGACTCCGTTCGCAGGCAGGTCGAGCGCCGCACGGGGAAAGTCCCCGCAGGCCCGATTCGTCTGCTCACACATCTGCGTACGTTTGGACACTGCTTCAACCCGGTCAGCTTCTACTACTGCTTCACCGCACAGGAGCAACTCGATGCGGTTGTGGCGGAGGTGACCAACACGCCGTGGGGAGAACGGCACGCTTACGTGCTCGCGCGCAGCGGCGAGGACTCGGTGCTTGCCGCCGGCTTCGCGAAGGCGCTGCACGTATCGCCGTTCATGGGGATGGAGCAGCGCTACACCATGCGCGTCGCCACGCCTGGCGCGACGCTGGCGGTGCACATCGAGAGCCGCGAGCTGGGACGGCTTGCGTTCGACGCGACGCTCGCGCTGCGTCGTGCGCCGCTGACGCGCGGCGGCCTGGCTCGTGTCACCGCGCGCTATCCGGCGGCGACGCTGCGAATGCTTGCGCTCATCTACGGTCACGCGCTCGCGCTGAAGCTCAAAGGCGTGCCACTTCACGCTCATCTCAAGGAGTCGGCGTGACGGTGGTGCAGCGCATCGCGCGGCGGATCGTGCTCGGCCTGCTGGAGCGACTTCCCTCGGGACAGCTCATCGTCCTCGAGGGCGAGCGACGGCTGATGCTGGGTCACGGCAGCCCGCGGGCGACGGTGCAGGTCAACTCGCCACGGCTCTGGCCGATGTTGCTGCGCGGCAGCCGCGGGATGGCCGAGGCCTACATGCAGGGGCTGTGGGAGTCCCCTGACCTGACGGCCGTGGTGCGCGTGGCCGCGCGCAACGCGAGGAGCCTCGATCAGTGGCGTCGTCACGTCTCGCCGGCGCGGATTCCGCTGCAGGCCCTGCGGGGCATCCGCGCGCGCAACACACGCACGCGCAGCCGCCGCGACGTCGGGGCCCACTACGACCTCGGGAACGAGCTCTTCGCGTTGATGCTCGACGACACGATGATGTACTCCTCCGCGTACTTTCCGCGTGCGGGGATGACGCTCGCGCAGGCCTCGCGGGCCAAGCTCGAGCTGGTCTGTCGCAAGCTCGATCTGCGAGCCGACGACCACGTGCTGGAGATCGGCACGGGATGGGGCGGTTTTGCCGTTTACGCCGCGAGCACGCGAGGCTGTCGGGTGACGACCACCACGATCTCCCGCGAGCAGTGCGAGCATGCCCGTGCCTGGGCGCGGGCGGCCGGGGTCGCCGATCGGGTCACGGTGCTGGACGAGGACTATCGCGACCTGCGCGGGCGCTATGAGAAGCTCGTCTCGATCGAGATGATCGAGGCCGTCGGACACCGTGACTTCGACACGTTCTTTGCGCGCTGCTCGGGCCTGCTCGCGGATGACGGCAGGATGCTGCTGCAGGCGATCGTCATCGACGACCGCGCATACCAGGTCGAGAAGGCCTCGCGGAGCTTCATTCGCACCCACATATTCCCCAACGGCTGTCTGCCCTCGCGCGCGGTGATCGCGCGCTGCCTCGCGCGGCACACCGACATGCGAACCGTCGGACTCCGGGATCTGACACCGCACTACGCCGAGACGTTGGGGCACTGGCGCGCCAACTTCGAGGCCGCGAGCGCGCGCCTGGAGGATCTCGGCTACGACGAGCGCTTTCGGCGGCTGTGGCGGATGTACCTCGCCTACTGCCAGGCCGGTTTCACCGAGCGGCGGATCGGCGTGGTGCAGATGTTGCTGGCCAAGCCGCAATGGCTCCGACACGCCGGTCTTGCGAGCGCGTATGAGGCGCCACGGGCGCTGGCTTCACAGGCATGATCGGCGCGCTCGCAACCGCCCAGCTGTAACGGCGCGCAGGGGTGTGGGTATCGGATTGTATGGATGTGAGCCACGTTCGGCAGGCGCTGCCCGCCGCAAGCGACACGGAGATCGATCGGTGCTCGGCACGGGCGCCTGGTGTGTGCCGCGGCTCCGAGAGCGCATCGTCGGAGCGCGCCGCCGCTGAGCTGAACGGGTTCAGAGAGCACGCCCTCAACAAGGGCGTGAACTCGGTCGTGTACTGGATCGCGCGAGCGGTGTTGGTCCCGTTCTTTCTGATCTACCTGCGCATGAGCAGGATCGGCCGCGAGCATCTGCCGCGCCAGCGGGCCGCTGCTGCTGGCGGCGAACCACCGCAGCTTCCTGGACCCGTTCGTGATCGGCACGCTCGTGCGCCGGCCCGTCTACTACATGGCCAAGCGCGAGCTGTTCGACAGGCGCTGGCAGGCGTGGTGCTTGAACGCGCTCGGCGCGTTCCCGGTCGATCGCGGGGCCGGCGACCACGACGCGATGAGAACCGCCAGGGCGATCCTCGAGCGGGGCGACTGCGTGGTGATCTTTCCCGAGGGCACCCGCACGCGACGGGGGCCGCTGGGCGAGTCTCACCGCGGGGTCGGGCGGCTCGCGCTGGAGACCGGCGCGCAGGTCGCGCCGGTCTCGGTGATCGGCACCGAACACGTCCGTCGCGGCTGGCGGATCCGTCCACGCAAGGTGCGCCTGCGGGTCGGCAGGCCACTGCGGTTTCCGACGGTGGACGAGCCTTCGCCCAAACTGGCCGCCGGAGTGACACGGCGGATCTGGGCGTGTGTGAGCCTGCAGTGGGAGTGGCTCGGCGGGGCGAGCGATCGCGTCGAGATCGACCGCCGGGCGGATGCGGCGACACGCGAGACCGCCGGCGCGGCCAGATCGACCCGGGCCGCGTGAGCGACCGCCAAGCGCGGGAGGATAGTGTGCGATGAGTGAGCTTCGTGCAGGACAGTCACAAGCCCAAGGCGCAGCTCGACGCGGAGTTCTCCGACCTGTACCGAGCGCACCTGCGCGACGTCTACAGCTACGCCTACTACCGGGTCGGCAACCATCACGACGCCGAGGACCTGACCGAGCAGACGTTCCTGCAGGCCTATCGCCACTTCGAGCGCGCCCAGCGCGAATCCGACGGCCGGCCGCTGCGCCCGTGGCTGATCAGGATCGCGCACAACCTGGCCGCGAACCTGTATCGCGACCGCTCGCGCAAGCCGGCCTCGCCGATCGACGACACGACGACGTTGATCGCGCCGCACACGACCGAGCAGCTGGTCGAGGGCCGCGAGCAGGCGCGGCAGGTGCTCGACGGCGTCAGCCGGCTGCCGGAGGATCGGCGCGAGGCGCTGATCATGCGCTTCGCGCTGGGCATGGACAACCGCGAGATCGCGCGTGCCCTCGGCCGCTCGGACGGGGCGACGAAGGTGCTGATCCATCGCGCGATCAAACAGCTGGAGGGGCTCGTCGGCGAAGCCGATGGGGAAGCTGCTCATGACTGAGGCCGCGCCCAACTTCGAGCGCCTGCTGCGCGAAGCGCTCTCGCCGGTGGAGCCGCCGGAGGATCTCGCGCTGCGCCTGGAGAGCGCGCTGCAGAGCATCACCGAGCTGGCGGCCGACGAGTTGGAGGCGTGGGAGCTCTCGGCGATGCGCGACCCGCGCAACTGGGCGCGTCCCGCCGCGGCGCTCGTGGTGGGCGGCGCGGCGGGCACGGCGCTGGTGCTGCTGCGCGCGCGGCGGCGCGCGCACGTGGACGTCTCCCATGGGGGCGTCCTCGGCGGCACGCGGGAGACGACCGAGCGCGCGTTGCGGGACGTCCGGCGCGAGACCCGCAGGCTGTTCGGCGGGCGCTGAGTCGGCTCGGCGGCGGCGAGATCGGCAACCGCACCGGTCTCGCGCGCCAGTCGTCGAGCCTCGTGGCCCGATCATGAGTGCAAGATCGTTTGGACACTCGGGATCGCGTCCGAGCGCACTGATGCAATACGCAATGCGGGCGCGTGATCCACTGCCGAAGCCCGCCACGTATCAATGTCCGACATGGCCCGATACCGACGCTCCACGGAGTCCCCCTCCGCCTCGCTGCGCCGGCTCGCCGACGAGGACCTGATGCAGCTCGTGGCCGAGAGCGACGCGGGCGCGTTCGCCGTGTTGTACGAGCGGCACACGAACGTCGCGTTCTCGCTGGCGTTTCGCATGTGCGGCAAGCGGGTGATCGCCGAAGAGGTCGTGCAGGATGCGTTCCTGTCGTTGTGGCGCGGTGGCTCGCGCTATGACCGCACGCGCGGAAGCGTGCGCACATGGGTGCTCGGGATCGTGCACAACCGTGCGATCGACGCGCTGCGCCGGGGCACGGTGCACGACCGGGGCAGGGTCAGCGACGAGGGCATCGAGGAGCGGCTGGAGGCGCCCGACCGCACCGATCAGGAGGTCGGTCGCCGCGACGAGGCGCGCGAGATCCGGGCAGCCCTGGAAGGTTTGCCCGCCGAGCAGAGTCATGTCATAGAGCTGGCCTACTACGGCGGCTTCACCCACTCAGAGATTGCCACGATGCTCGACACACCGATAGGCACGATCAAGGGGCGGATGCGACTGGGGCTGCAAAAGCTGCGCTCCCAGCTGGGCCCGGCGGAGGCGCGATGAGCTTTTCCACAGATCCACACGAGTGCGAGCGGCGCGCGCAGGACGCGGCCGCGTACGTGCTCGGCGCCCTGCCGGAGCACGAGCTCGAGTCCTACCGCGAGCATCTCGGCGACTGCGCCGAGTGTGCCGCCGAGATCCTCGCCCTGCAGCCGGCCGCCGACTCGCTGGCGCTGGGTGTGATTCGCGTAGACGCTCCGATGGACCTCCAGGTCCGTCTCATGTCGGTCGTCGGCGGCGAGGCCGAGCTGTTGCGTGCGGCCGGCCACGAGGCCGACCTTCCCCCGCGCTCGCGGGCGCGATGGCGTGGGCGTCTGCAACCGGCGCTGGCGGCGACCGCGGCTCTGGCCGCCGGTCTGGCGATCGGGGCGCTGGCGATCAACGGCGGAACGAACACCCTCACGCGAACGCAGACGATTCAGGCCGCCGTCGCGACGCCCGGCCACGACGCGACGGCCGCGTTGCAAAAATCCGGCTCGCACGTCGTGCTGGTCCTCACGGGGATGCCCGCGCCCCCGCCCGGACACATCTACGAGATGTGGCTCGAGCGGGGCGCCCAGGCGCCCCAGCCGACCGACGTGCTGTTCTCCGTCACGCATTCCGGTGGCGGCTCGGTTGGGGTGCCCGGGAGTCTCGAGGGCGTGAGCAAGGTGCTGGTCACCGCCGAGCCGCTTGGCGGCAGCCTCAAGCCGACGCGCGAACCGGTGATCGTCGCGTCGATCTAGCGCCCTCGCCGGACTGGTGCTTGACACTCGGCCTCGTCCGATGCGCCATAGGCGCCCCCGGGCGGACGATCGCGACATAGATAGGCTCTGCCCGGACATGGCCACCTGCTATCGGCACCCATCGCGTGAGACCGGCGTGTCGTGCTCGTCCTGCGGGCGGCCGATCTGCCCGGACTGCATGACCCCGACGGCTGTCGGCATGCGCTGTCCCGAGTGCTCGCGCCAGCGCACGAAAGTGGTGCGCATGCGCGACATGTCGGCCAGGCCGCAGGTGACGATCGCGTTGATCGCGATCAACGCGATCGTGTTCCTGACCGAGGGCAGCTTCACCTTGAACGGTCAGCCGACGGGCAAGGTCTACGAAGAAGGCGCCCTGTTCGGCAGCATCCGTGGAGTGCCCACGCTGGGCGTGGCGCACGGTCAATGGTGGCGGATAGTGACCAGTGGCTTCCTGCACGAGAACCTCATTCACATCGGCTTCAACATGTGGGTTCTCTACTACCTCGGAATGATGCTGGAGCCGACGCTCGGGCACCTCAAGTTCGGCGTGATCTACGCCGTCTCACTGCTGACCGGGTCGTTCGGAGCGCTGCTCGTCTCCCCCCACGTGCCGACGGTCGGGGCATCGGGTGCCGTGTTCGGCGTGATGGGCGCGGCGGCGGTGGAGATGCGCGCACGCCAGATCCCGATCATGCAGAGCGGGGTGGGAATGCTGATCCTGCTGAACCTGGTGATCAGCTTCACCCTGCCCGGAATCTCCTGGGGCGGGCACATCGGCGGGCTGCTCGGAGGCGCGCTGGCGGCACTGGTGCTCCAGTTGGGCGATCGCCACCGCGCCCAGGCTCTGGCCATGGCCGGGTGTGCCGCGATCGCCGTGGCGGGGGTGGCCGGCTCGCTGGCGACGTCGCATGCGAGCGAGGTCGAAGCGGCTGCCCCGATCCAGCTCACGCCCACCGGTCCCGAACCGTGAGCCGTGCCAACCGCGGCGCGCGGTAACCTCGTTGCGCAGATGGCACTGCTCAGCGACGCCGAGATCGAACAGCGCCTCGCCGTCGCCGGCGAGTGGCGCCGGCAAGAGCCTGACTCGATCGTGCGCGACCTCAAGCTCGCCGACTTCTCCGCGGCGATCGCCTTCGTGGGCCGCGTGGCCGACCTCGCCGAGCGTGCCAACCATCATCCCGACATTCTCATACACGGCTACAACCACGTGCGCCTGACGCTGTCGACCCACTCGCAGGGCGGCCTCACCGAGGCCGACTTCGAGCTGGCGGGTGAGATAGACCGTCTTGGGTGAGCCGCCGTCCGGGTCGCAGCTCAGGTCCGACCATCGCCCTTGCTACGGTTGCCTGGTCGGCACCAGATGAACGACGACGAAGAACTTCCCCGAAGTAGCGTGGCCCCGACTGGGCGCCACTCTCGACGCCCCCGCCGCTCGGCGGGGGCCATGGCCTGCGCCGGGCGCCTGAGCGTCGCCACACAGGCGTGAACGGGCTGAAGCTGATACTCGCCGCGGCGTTGATTGCGGTGAACGCGTTCTTCGTCATCGCCGAGTATGCGCTCGTGCGCTCGCGCCGAGCGCGGCTGGAGCTGATGCGCGAGGAAGGCGCGAAGGGAGCCGGACTGGCGCTGGATCAGCTCGGAAACATCAACGAGTACATCTCCGCCGTCCAGATCGGGGTCACGATGACCTCGATCGGCATCGGCGCGCTCGGCGAGCCTGCGCTGGCGAACCTGCTGAAAGGCGCCCTCGGCGACACGCTCAGTCACGGAGTGGCGGTCGCGGCGTCGGCGATCGTGGCGTTCCTGATCATCGCCTCCGCGCAGCTCATCGCCGGCGAGATGGTTCCCAAGTTCTACGCGATCGATCGCGCCGAGTCGGTGGCCCGGCGCGTCGCCCGTCCGCTGCAGGCGTTCAGCGTCCTGTTCCACCCTTTCATCCTTGCCCTGACGGCCGTCGCCGACCGCATCCTGCGCCTGCTCGGCGTCGACATGAGCCTCGAGCGCCGCGGCGGCTCGCCGGACGAGCTCAAGCGCCTGATCGCCGAGTCCCATGCGGGCGGGCACATCGACCTGGGCGAGGCCGGCATGCTCACCGGCGTGTTTCACCTGCACGAGCAGGAGGCGCGCCAGGTGATGACTCCGATTCCGGCCGTCGTCACGATCGACCTCTCCCAGGACGTCGAGCATGCGCTCCAGCTGTGCGTCTCCAGCGGCCACACTCGTCTGCTGGTGACCGAGGAGGAAGACCGCGACCGGGTGCGGGGAATCGTCCACGCCAGCACGCTCATCGGCCAGCTCATGCAGGACGGTCCGCACGCGCCGGTGCAGCCGCTCGTGCACGACGCGCCGATCGTGCCCGAGACCAAGCCGCTGGACGATCTGCTCGCCGAACTGCAGCGCCAGCGCACTTCGATGGCGGTGGTGGTGGACGAGTACGGCCGGGTGGTGGGGATCGTCACGGTCGAGGACATCATCGAGGAGGTCGTCGGGGAGATCGCCGACGAGACCGATCCGGCCGCGGGGGAGATTCGCAGGCTCGCCGACGGCGACTGGTTCGTGCGCGGGCACGTGGCCGTCACCGACCTGGCCGACTATGGCCTGCACCTGCCGGTCGACAGCGACGCCTACAACTCCGTCGGCGGTTTCGTCTTCGCCGAGCTCGGACGGCTTCCCCGGCGTGGGGACACCGTCTCCGCGAACGGCTTCTCGATCCGGGTGGAGTCGGTGCGAGACAACCGCATCGAGGCGGTGCGCATCCGCGAGCGCCGTCCTGTGCAGCCGGGTGACGGACGCGAGCCGAGCAGCGATTGAGCCCCGGGAGCGTTTGAGCCGAGGGAGCGTTTGAGCCGAGGGAGCGTTTGAGCCGAGGGAGCGTTTGAGCCGAATGATCGTCGGCGGGCACTCAAGTCCTGCGCCGGCTCGACGCGCAATTGACCCCATGAACACGTCCGGCCCGCGGGGGGAGCGGGCCGGATCGTGTGCACTGGGAGGAGGCGGGTGTGCATTGCGACTGTGTCGCATGGACAAGTATCCACGCCCGGATGAATGCCAGCTAAAAGTCACATCAGGCTAAATAAATTCTCACGTGCGGAATGTCACAGGTTCGCTCGGGGGTGTCGCCTCATGACCGTCATGAGCGTCGGGACTGCAGCCGCGCGGGAGCCTGTATGCGTGCGTCTCGGCTTTTCGCACTCGGGTGCTTGCGGTCTCAGTAGGTGTGGAATCCGCGCCCACTCTTGCGCCCGAGGGCACCCTCGGCGATGAGCCGGGAGACGCGCTCGGGCACGGGCTCGCCGATCGTCTCCCCGATCGCGGCGGAGACGTCCAGTCCGACGAGATCGAGCAGCGCGAGGGGACCCATCGGATGGCCCGCGCCGAGTCGCATGCACGTGTCGATGCCGGTGGGGTCCATGCCCGTCTGTTCGAGCAGCCGCACGGCGCTGAACAGGTACGGGAACAGCAGTCTGTTGACGACGAATCCGGGTACGTCGGGCACCTCGACGGGGGTCTTCTCGAACGCGTTGCACAGCGCCAGTGCGCGCGCACGCGTCTCGGCGGCGGCCGCGGAGGGAAAGATCAGCTCGATGAGCTGCATTCGGGTGACGGGGTTGAAGACGTGCAGTCCGACGAACCGCTCGGCGCGCCCGCTCTCTGTGGCCAGCCGCTCGATCGACAGCGACGAGGTCGTGCTCGCGAGGATCGCCTCGTCGGCGAGCATGCCGTCGAGCTCGGACAGCAGGTCGGCCTTGACGTCGTGGTCCTCGATGATCGCCTCGACCACGAACTCGGCCCCGGCGAGCGCGTCGCGGTCGGTCACGATGCGCACGTGCTCGGGGTCGATCTCGGCGCCCAGACGCGCGAGGGTCTTCTCGACCGTCTGCCTGGCACGGTCGGCTGAGTCCTCCGAGCGTGCGAGCAGCAGCACGGGTCCATGATGGGCGGCGGTGGCCGCCAGGCCGCAGGCGATGGCGCCGCTGCCGACGATCGCCAGGCGCTCGTCGAGTGGTTCGGGTGGTTGGGTTGACTGACTGGTCAATCTAGTGAGGGTGGCGGCGCGATACAGTAGTGGGCACGGAGCCGGGCATACTCGCACAAGTATCGCTCTCGCACTCCATGTCAACGCCGCGTTAGAGATCTTGATTAGGAGGCTGTTCAGTCATGAGGCAAGCAGAGGGCCGCGAGGTCGTGATCGTCGAGGCGGTGCGCACGCCGATCGGCCGCGGGCACAAGGAGAAGGGCTACTACAAGGACACCCATCCCAACGAGCTGCTCGGCAAGTGCTACAGCGAGGTCATCGCGCGCGCGGGCATCGACGCCGGCGAGGTCGAGGACGTGATCGCGGGCTGCGTGCAGCAGTTCGGCGAGCAGGGCTTCAACATCGCGCGCAACGCCTGGCTGCAGGAGGGCCTGCCGATCGAGACCCCCGGCACGACCGTCGACCGCCAGTGCGGCTCCGCTCAGCAGGCGGTCAACTTCTCCGCCGCGCTGATCGCCGCGGGCGTGCACGACGCGATGATCGGCTCGGGCGTCGAGCACATGGGCCACCTGCCGTTCGCCGCCGGAATGAAGACGCAGGAGGACTTCGGCTTCGCCTTCACCCCCGAGCTGATGGCCAAGCACAACATCGTCGGTCAGGGCCTCGGCGCGGAGATGATCGCCGATCAGTGGGAGATCTCCCGCTCCGAGCTCGACGAGCTGGCGGTGCGCTCGCATCGGCTCGCCCATCAGGCGACTGAGGAGGGCCGCTTCGAGCGCGAGATCGTGCCGATGAGCGTGAACGGCGACACCTACGTCGCAGACCAGGGCATCCGCCCCGAAACCAGCCTCGAGGCCCTCTCGCAGCTGAAGCCCGCGTTCAAGCCCGACGGCAAGATCACCGCCGGCAACGCCTCGCAGATCTCCGACGGCGCGGCGGCCGTGCTGCTGATGTCCGCAGAGAAGGCGAAAGAGTTGGGGCTGACCCCCCGCGCGCGCATCGTCGACCAGACGACCGTGGGCTGCGATCCGGTCAAAATGCTCGAGGGCCCGATCCCGGCCACGCGCAAAATCCTCGATCGCAACGGCATGAAGATCGAGGACGTCGACCTGATCGAGATCAACGAGGCGTTCGCGCCCGTCGTCGCGGCCTGGCGGCGCGAGCACAACCCGGACATGGACCGCGTCAACGTCAACGGCGGCGCAATGGCGCTCGGCCACCCGCTCGGCTCGACCGGCGCGCGGCTGATCACGACGCTGCTGCACGAGCTCGAGCGCTCCGACAAGGAGATCGGCTTCGTGACGATGTGCTGCGGCGGCGGCCTCGGCACCGGCACCCTGATCCAGAGGGTCTGAGCCAGCTGAGCTAACCGCCGCTCGGTCCCCCGCCGGTCCAGTTCACTGCGACCGGTGGGAGGGCCAGCAGCGCCTGCCAGGTCGCCGCTTCGGTCTTGCCGCTCGGGGCGATCCCGTGCGCCGACTGGAACTGCTCGAGGTTCGCGGTGGTGCTCGCGTCGAAGATGCCGGTCGTGGCCTGCCCGGGGATCGCGTCGGCGAGGTGCTCCTGCATCCACAGCACCGGATCGCCGCGGCCGCCCTGCGCCAGTTCGGTGTAGCCGGGGTTTGGCGTGACGCTCGTCAGTGGGGCCAGCGGCGTGGCCAGCGCGGTCCATGCCGCGGCGGGGGTTTCCTGCCAGTCCCACCAGGAGATGCCGCTCGCGCCATAGTCGACGGCCTCCTCGCGGAAGCGCAGCAGTTCGGCGCTCGAGGGATGGTTGTAGGTCTGGCCGAGCGGATAGATCGGGCGACCGTAGACGCGATTGGCGATGTAGGTGTTCGCGTAGACGGTGTCGACCGAGGTGCCGACGTCCTTCCAGTACATCTGCGGCGCGTTGAACTGGGCGCCGTTCGGCCCGAGGAACACCGAGTAGGGGAACGAGGTGTGATAGCCCACGTACGGGAACGAGGCCAGCCCAAGGGGATATGCGGGACCGATCTGCGCGCGCAGATCGGCGATGTAGGTCTGGGCCGAGCCGTAGCGCCCTTCGTACTCGGCCTCGGCGTCGATCACCAGACAGTCCGCGCCCGTCGCGACCGCTTTCGCGCCGAGGTTGGCCTCGCCGGCGGGGTTGGTGCCGTAGACGTACTGCCAGGCGCACACGTGCAGGCCCGCGGCGTGCAGTCCCGCCACGAGTTCGGGGCTGAACTGGCTCCAGTAGTTGGTCGAGCCGTCGGAGCTCTTCACGAACACCGTGCTCACGTCGGCGGCGTGCGCCTGCGCGACGATCGCGGCGACGCTGCCGCCGTCGGACTGGCTGACGTACCAGATCCACATGCCCTGACCTTCGAATGCGCTCGGACCGCTCGCCCCGGTCACGGGCGCGGGAGGATCGGGCGGCGCGGGCGGGTGCAGCGCGTAGCGCACGACGTTGATCGGCCCGTAGGAGCTCGAGTGGCGACCGCGGCTGAGCAGCACCATGATGTTGCCCGTGTGCGCGGTCTTCGGAACCGTCACCTCCAGTCCGCCCGTGGTCTTGCGCAGGTGCGCGGCCGGAGAGACGCTCGAGATGCGCGCTCGCGGCTTGCTGGGAAAGGCGACCGTCAATCCCGCCGTGACGCCCCTGCCGGCGATCAGCAGGGTTCCGTGCAGCGAGACCTGGTGAGGATTGGCGCTGCAGTGGTTCACCGGCACGCAGTGCACGCTCGTGATTCGCACGGTGCTGACATGTGAGCTGGAGGTCGGCCTGCCGGTGCCGCCCGTGGGTGTCTTGCCGCTCGTGCCACCGGGCGCGGTGGCCCCGCCCGGGTTGGCCGGCGCCGCCAAGGCCGAGGCGCCGCCGAGGGCGCCCAGCATGAGCAAGCCAAGCGCCAGGACGCCCAGCGTGAGAGCACGCAGCGGCGAGGTGGCTGCTGCGTACGATGATGATGCGAGTCTCGATCGCTTGTGGGCGCCTGCGTAGGTCATGCGACTCCAATCGCGCCTGGAGCGGGGCTGACGTTAGCCGGTATGTCTGCGCAAACCGACCGGCGGGACGGAAGTTGCGTCCGTCCCGGCACGCGCTCCCGGTGGGCGGGCGCTTGCGGGCGCCAGCGCGATCTTGCGAACGTTGCGATCCGTCTGGCTATCCCCAGCGAAAGCCCAGCGCGGACGGAGCGGGGGCGAGGGGACTGGAAGGCAGGTCGGGCGGCGGCTCGGGCAGGTTGAATCCGGCCGGCGCGACGTCGTTGGGGGCGTCGGGATGAAACAGCGAGGCGAGATACTGGATCTGCCCGCGGCCTACGCTCAGCTCCGACTGCCCGCCGCCGTAGCAGCCGACGTCGTTTGCGGAGCAGTAGTCATAGACGTCCAGCAACGACTGCAGGCCGCCGAGGCGCGAGGGCTTGACGTTGAGTCTGCGCGGCGCGAACGGCAGGGCTTCGACGTCTGCGACGGAGTGGATCGGCGCGTCCCAGGTGATCCGCTCGCGATGGGGCAGCAGGATCGGCTCGGTCTCCGGGGTCAGCTTCGGATCCTCGATCCAGGCGTCCGGGAACGCCTCCACCACGCGGCGATACAGCGCCGGATCGGGCGGGTTGTCGACGATCGTGCCCTCGTACTGCCCCTTGAGATCGACCGACTCGACCGCGTCCAGTCCGACCAGTCCCGCGATCAGCTCCTCGTCCCACGACGGCGTCGGGTCGAGCTTGAAGCGCAGCCCCGGTGCGATCGCCAAGCGTCGCAGCAGTGGCTCGAGCGTCGGCGGATCGTTCAGACGCAACGAGGCCACGAAGCTCAGCGGCTCGCACTCGCGCTCCAGGGCCGCATGCAGCGTCGTGCCGGCCTGGCGCAATGCGAGGTCGAGCGCGGCGGAGTCGAACGCCCAGTTGCGGTACAGGCGAAACTCCGACCGCTCGGTCGGACGCGGAAAGAGATCCAGAGCGCGCAGGCGCTCGGCGAACGAGGCCAGTGTCCAGCGACCCGCGAGCGGCCACCGCCCCGCTCCCTCGCGCTGCAGCGCCTCCTGATCCTCCACGGCATAGGTGACGTCCTCGCCGAGGCCCTCCTGGCCCGCGCCGCGCAGTCGGATGACCGTGGTCTTGCGCACGAACTCGCTCGAGAAGGCGACCTCATGGCCTTCCAGCTCGTAATCCTCGACGAGCAGGGGCATCTCGGCGAGCAGCTCATACGTGCTCACGACTTGCTCGCCTGATTTTCGAGCCTGGCCACGAGCTCGTCCAGGCGCAGCTCCTCGAGGGCTCCGGACACGGCCTGGAGCTCCTGCGCGCACAGCTCGATCAGGGCCTTGCCCTCGCCCACGAGCTCGAGCGTCTCGTTCAGGCTGGCCTCGCCGGAGTCCAGGCGGCGGATGATCTCCTCCACGCGCGCGGCCGCGGTCTCGTATGTCTGAGGCGGCTCGCCCGCGGTGCTGTGGGCCTCGCCGTTCGCGCCGGCATGGGACCCGGTTGCGGACGGACGACGTCCGTCGCTCATGGCTCGCGCACCTTCGCCGGCACGGTGGCGTCGGCGAACCGCAGCTGCAGATTGCGCGCGGTCCTGGCCTCCGGCGCGGTGGCGATCGGCTTGCCATCACACGACTGAACGAGCGCGTATCCGCGTTCGAGCGTGCGCTGGGGATCGTGTCCGGCGAGGGCCAGCATCAGCCGCGCCAGCTCCTGGGGCCGGCGCGTGCGACAGTCGCGCACGGTCGAGCTCGCCTTGCGTTGCAGGACGATCGCGCGTCGCTGCGTCACCGCTCGCTCGCTCTGCACGCGCCGACGCGATCCGGCCCGGACCTCACGCAGGCGCTGGTGCAGCAGCGCGCGCTGGCGCTCGATGTGAGCGGCGGGCGCGCGCGAGAGCGTCGTCAGCGTCCTCGCGCGCACGAGCACCGCGTGGCGGCCGTGCTCGCGCGTGCGCGAGGCGGACGTCACCAGCCCTGCGCGCGCGCGGGCGCAGTCCAGGCCCACCGCGGCCTCGGCGGCGTGCGTGGGGGTGGAGCAGCTGACGGCTGCGACGTCGTCGAGCAGCGTTCGATCGGTGTGATGACCGACGGAGGCGATCACCGGCACCGCCAGCAGCGCGACCGTGCGGCACAGCCCCTCGTCGCAGAAGCACAGCAGGTCGGCGAGCGAGCCGCCGCCGCGCGCGACGATCGCCACGTCCACGTCGCCGATCGCGGCGAGGTCGGTGAGCGCGCGTGCGATCGCCGGGGCGGCGTGGCGGTCCTGCACAGGCGCGAACCCCCACACGATCCTGCCGGCCCAGCCGCGCCGCGCAAGGCCGGCGAGGACATCCTCACGGGCCTTGCCGTTCTGGGCGGTCACGACCCCGATCGTGTGTGGCAGCAGCGGTCGCGACAGCAGCTTCTGCGGTGCGAGCAGCCCCTCGGCGTCGAGCTGCTTGCGCAGGCGCTCGATGCGAGCCAGCAGGTCGCCCTCGCCGGCGACGCGCAGGTCGGCGACGGAGAACGAGAAGCTCGGAGAGGAGGTGGCGCTGCCGGGGTAGAAGTCGCAGCCGCCCGCCACCACGACCTGCATGCCCTCGGCGGGCGTGGCGCCGACCCGGGCGAGGATCGACTCCCAGTCGGTCATCCACACCGCGCAGGGGATCGCGCCCGAGGCGTCGCGCAGCTCGAAGAACATCCGCGCGCGGGACGGGCGCAGGTTGACGAGCTCTCCGACGAGCTGCACGCGCGCGAACGAGCGCAGCTGGGTGCGCAGCGCCGACGCATACTCGCCGACCCCGTAGGGTCCGGGCAGATCGCTGTCCGGGATGCCGGTCCCGGCCGGATCGGGTGAGGGTGTCGGTGTCTGGGGGGTGGACACAAACCCAGCATAGGGGCCGCCGGGGATGGGACTCTGGGGTGCGGGTCCCGGCGCGAAGCCGCTGCGGCGAGGAGTCGGGCACGTGGCGCTAGCATCGAGCACCCATGTCGCGGCGCATCGAATCTCCAACCGGCGTGTGACGTGGCGAACAGCCGCGCCAAGAGTCATCGTCGAAGTCGGGGACGTTCCCGCAAGCGCCGCCCCGAGCCGGTCGCGCCGATGGCGGTGGACGGGGACGCGTCCGAGGCACAGGGGGCGCGCGAGGCAGATCAGAAAAAGGTCGTAAGGGCGCGAGCGCACCCGCACGCGCGCGTTCAGAGCAGTTTCCGAGACCCCCTGTCGGTCGGCGAGCGTCCGCCGGCGCCGTGGCATCCATGGCCGCTGTCGGAGATGCTGATCCTGGTCGGGGGAGTCGGCGCGGTCGTGGGGATGGCGCGCTTGGGCCACGGTGGGATCTCCAACGGCGGTCCGGTCCTGTTCGCGGGTCTCGCGGCGGTCGTGCTCGGCACGCTCGAGATCACCTGGCGCGAGCACAACGCGGGGTACCGGTCGCACACGCTGATCCTGGCGCTGCTGCCGGTCGTCGTGCTCCACACCGCCCTGGTTCTCGGCCTGATCGCATTCACGACCGTGCCGCGTCTGCTCAACATCGGGCTGCTGGTCCTCGACATGGCCATGTTCGCGATCCTGTTCAAACTGCTGCGCGCCCGGTTTCTGGACGCGCGCGCTCGCGTCGTCAGCCGGCGTTGAGCACAGACGCAGACCGTGTGCTGCGCCGCAGTCTCAGCCCGGTCGCCGAGGCTGGAGCTGTGGCGTCATACGGCGCCCGCCCGCGTCGTCGCCCGACTCTGAGGACGCTGGGCTCAGCCGCCGCTGGGATGCTGAGCTCAGCCGCCGCTGAGCGAGGGCAGCGGGCGCTCGCCCGTGTCCGCCGCCTCGCCACGGGTCTCGCCCTCCAGGCCGAGGCGCTGCAGCCGCGCGATCTCGCGCTCGCCTTCCAGGCGCGCCGGATGCTCGGGGGGCAGGTCTGAGATCAGCCGCGCGATGCGGTTGCGCAGTTGCAGCGCGAAGTGGGGGGTGGAGGCGCCCATCAGCCGGCGCACGTCCTCGACGCTCACCTCGTGCGCGCGCTCCCTGCTCAGCAGCGTCGGGTCCTCGGCCTGGCTCATCCCGCCTCCAGCGCGGCCGGTCGATCGTGGACCCTCTCCGGCGCGGGGCCTGACCGCGAGCCGCCTGCGCTGCGGGCGACCGGCGACCGGCAGATGGTGGTTGGGGGCGGGACGTTGGGGTCATTCGACGGGCAGGCTGGAGGATTCTTCGGAGGCAGGCGCGTGGGGCAGGATCTCGAGCGCCGCGTCGAGTTCGGCCTGAGTGCTCGCCGAGATCGCGCTTTCGTCGCCGATCAGCCAGCCGTGATTGTAGACGCCCTTGACCGGCTGCGAGTGCGGCGAGGCGGGCTGGACGTCGTTCAGATAGGCGCTCAGCACGCGCGGCACGCCGGTGGGATCGTCGAGCAGCAGCAGCGGCGCATAGTCACCGGTGGCGGACAGGATCGCGGCTGCCGGCGCGTCGAATGGGCGCGTGGCGTTGGCGAACGCGAGCCCGTGGCCCGGTTCGCGTACGCCCCATCCGAACGAGCCGTCGGCGAACCGCGCGACGGCGATCGCGTTGCCGGCGGGGGTGGCGTCTTCGCCTGAGTGCGCCTCGGCGCGAGTGACGGGGCCGAAGCGCTGCAGCTCGGCGAGCGTCCGTTCGCCGATCGCCGTCGACCCGACCGTGTAGATCGAGGGCCTGCCCATGCTGCTGAGTGCGGTGGCGGTGGCGGCGGGCACTCCCGAAGAGGAGACGAGCAGGATCGGCGCTCCGCTCTGGGCGGCCAGGCCGGCGGCGGGCATCGCCAGCGCCGGCGGGCCGTCCGCGGCCACCACGATCGCCTGGTGCGGGACGGTGCCCCGCACGATGCCCAGCAGCTTTGCGACCGAGGCGGCCAGCGAGTAGGCGTCCGCAGGGGCGGTCCCCCGCGCGCGGTAGCCGACGGGCGCTTCGATCGATGATCCGAGCAGCAGCAACTGCGCGTCGCCCAGCGCGCTTGCGCCGGTGGGGTGCATCGCGCGCAACGCCAGTTCGCTGGTCCGCGGCAGGCTGTTGCCTTCGGCGTAGAGCAGTGGTGCACCCAGCGGGGCGCTCGCCAGCGAGGAGGCCACCAGCGCCTCGGGCCAGTTGTTGACGTCGGCGATCGCCACCGCCTGGGGACGCGTGTCCGCGGTCAGGCCCGGGTATGCCGCCCGCGCCACCGCGGCCGCGGTGCTCACCGCATCGGCGCCTCCCAGCCGCGTCGTGTTGCGCGTGGCGGTGGCGACTGTCCCGGCGGCACCGGCGTGCACCACGATCGTTTCGACGCCCGCGCTGGTCTGGTCGGTCGAAGTCTTGCCGCACCCAGCCAGCGCGATCGCGCCTGCCAGTGCAACGACGGCCGGCCGGGCCACCGCCAGACGGGGAGTCATTGCCAACCGAAGAGCCCCCGCCGGCCGGGAAAGACCGGCGCGTAGGGGCGCGCGCGCATGGTGTGGCACGGGCGAGACACTAGCGAGCGCGCCGGAGACGGC
Organism: uncultured Solirubrobacterales bacterium; assembly: GCA_963744245.1. GTDB lineage: Bacteria > Actinomycetota > Thermoleophilia > Solirubrobacterales > Solirubrobacteraceae > Palsa-744. The sequence continues at coordinate 19,129 of CAVUST010000001.1, read as the reverse complement.
GATCTGCCGAACCGCCGGTACAAGAGCTGCCGGCCGCATACTCCGCCATGGCCAACGTCGCGCACCCGCGATTCTGTGCTCGGCGGGCCCGCAAGACGCCGATACGCCGCAAAATGCAGGGAAAACCTGCCAAACCGCGTACACCTGGTGCAACCGTCGTTGCACTTTGCTAGGGTGCCGCGATCAACGCCGAATCCCTGGTCAGACATCAGGGAACGGGGGACCCAGTTTGTTGGGGCGAATCACACGGTGGAACCGTGAGAAGCGCAGGCTCTTTCAGCGCTAGCCCGTCAGCTAACCCCGCAGGCCGACGAAAGAGGTCGACGAAGTGCGGTTGCGAACACTCAGTGTGGCGCTTTGCTCAAGCTTGACGGTGACGGCCTGTGTGGCCACGCCCGCTCTGGCCGGCACGACCAGCTCGGCTGCCGTTGCCGGTGGCGCCGCCGCCGGGTCGACGTCCACCTCCGCCAGCGGCGGAGCGTCGCCGACGGTCAAGGCCCCACCGAAGAAGCCGTCGCTGCACCTCTCGCCGATCACGGCCAAGACTCCCAACATCGCCTACAGCGGCCCGGTCTACGAAAAGATCGCGACCGGCCAGGTCGTCCCGTACGCGCCACCCGTGACTCCCGGCCTGGCCAGCGGTGCCACCGGCGGCAGCGCCGTCGCGGCCACCGCCACAGCCAAGCCCGACCTGCTCGTACCCGGCTCGCTGGCGCGCTACGTCAACGGACTGGCGGCGGCGCCGATGTCCGCGCCGGCGGTCATCCAGGAGGTCATCTGGGCCGGCAACCAGATCATCGGCCTGCCCTACATATTCGGCGGTGGACACGCCTCGTTCGTCTCTCCCGGCTATGACTGCTCGGGCACCGTCTCGTTCGCCCTGCACGGCGGTGACCTGCTGCAGAGTCCCGAGGACTCCTCCGAATTCGAAGGCTGGGGCTCACACGGGGCCGGGCGCTGGATCGCGGTGTTCGCGAACGCCGGTCATGCCTACATGACGGTCGCCGGACTGCGCCTGGACACGAGCGCCGCCGACGACCCGTCCAACCAGCAGGGTCCTCGCTGGCGCCCGCTGCGCCCGGAAAACGCCGGGTTCGTCGTACGCCACCCGCTCGGGCTGTAGGACTCGCCGTCTCCCGTCTCCGCGTGACCCGGGCCGGTACGGTCCGGCCGGGGCGAGGGCAGGGCTGTGACGGCGGTGCGGATGCGCGGGCAGCGTTCGGCTACGCTTGGGCGAACCGTACGCGTGAACAGCAATAGGAGGATCAGATGGCCGGTCTGACCGGGCGCATGTCAACCGTCGTTAAGGCGAAGGTCTCGAAACTGCTGGATCGCGCGGAAGATCCCGCCGAGACGCTCGACTACAGCTACCAGAAGCAGGTCGAACAGCTGCAGAACGTCAAGAAGGGCATCGCCGACGTCGTCACCGCGAAGAAGCGCCTGCAGATGCAGGAGACGACGCTCAAGCAGAGCGTGGTCAAGCTCGACACGCAGGCTCGTCAGGCGCTGTCATCCGGCCAGGAGGATCTCGCGCGGACCGCGCTGGAGCGCAAGAACGTCGCCCAGACCGAGCTGCAGGGGCTCGACACGCAGGTCACCGAACTCGAAGAGCAGCAGCAGAAGCTGACCGACTCCGAGCAGAAGCTGCGCGCGAAGATCGAGTCGTTCCGCACGAAGAAGGAGGTCATCAAGGCGCAGTACTCCGCGGCCGAGGCGCAGGTGCGCATCTCCGAGGCGGCGACCGGCGTGGGCGAGCAGATGGCCGACGTCGGCCTGGCGATGCAGCGCGCGGTGGACAAGACCGAAAACATGAAAGCCCGCGCCGACGCCGTGTCCGAGCTCGAAGCAGCCGGCACGTTCGACGACGTCACCGCGCTGGGCTCTGGCGAAGACGACATCGACCGCCAGCTGAAGTCGCTCTCCAGCCAATCGGCCGTCGACGACGATCTCGCCAAGATGCGTGCCGAGATCGGCGCCGGGGATGGCGGCGGGACTCCCGCCGCGGAGATCGCGGCTCCCAGCGAGGCGGTCGCTCCCAGCGAGCCGGCGCAGACCCCGCCGGCCGAGGGTCAGTCATGATCGTGCGCATCTCCGGCGAGGACCAGTACCGCCTCGCCGACAGCGATGCGGCTCGGCTGAACGAGTTGGAGAACGCCGTCATCGCGCTCGTCAACGGGGGTCGGGAGGACGGCTTCGCCGATGCATACGCGGCGCTGCTCGACTATGTGCGCGCGCAGGGCGAGCGCGTCGGCGACGATGAGATCGAGACCTCCGAGGTGATCCTGCCGCCGTCGGACCTGACGTTCACCGAGGCCGGGCGGGAGTTCACCGGCGAGGGCCTGATCCCGGACTAGAAGTCTTCTGGCAGCACGCTCTACGACTTCTTGTAAAGCCGCACAACGCCGCGCGACATATCAGAACGGGAGCGGACGTGACAGGAGTGCATCGGACAGGAACGGGTCTGCAACGCGCCACGCGCGTGCGCCTGCGCGCACAACCAGGCCGTGATAGGCGAGCTGCCGCAATGCACGATTAGTGTCGCGAGCGGTCGCCGCCAGCCGTGCATATGGTGGCATTCCACGAGCGAGGCGGAGCAGGAGCGACGGTCCATAACGAGTGATGATCCTTGCCATCTCGAGTCTCACGGCGATCTGCGCGGACGCGCTCTGAACGTGTTTTGCCAGGGCTGCGCTAGCGCCTAGCGCCTCGGCGTCGATGAGAAGATGCAGGGTGGGGACGGCTAGTCCGTGCGTGCGAGAGAGAAGAAAATGGAGATCATCGCGGCTGAGTGCAATCTGATGGGTGTCGAGTACCCGTTCCCAGGTATTTACTCCCCTATCAGTGCCAACGGGGTCGATCCTGCCGGCACCCAGGAACGCCGCAGAGGGGGCAACGAGAGCGTGATAGGCCTCGCTCAGCGATCCAAGTATCAGGGCGTGTCGCTGGTCTCCCTGGATGACCCCACGCAGCTCCCATAGTGCCTCACGCGCCCAACGGCCGGTAAGCAGGTGTGCGTCGCGGACGACGAGCAGTCCACCGGGCAGATAGCGCAGGACTTCGGCGAGGGCACCTGGCGAGTATTCGCCTGACCGGTCGATCAGCTTTGTGGCGAGCTGCAAGAAGTCATCTCGGCCTGGGGGGAGTTCGGGCAACGGCCCTTCCGGCGATTCCCCAATCACGGCGAGACGCTCGGACAAATCCTCATCGAACGCGTTCGCTCCGATCGAGATCACCAGCTCACGGACAAGCGAGGGATAGTCGCCGATGAGCCTTGGATCGAGAGTGACTACCGGTCCCGCATGGTAGCCGGCCTCGGCTATCCATGCGAGCGCCTCGTCGATGCCCGAACCGGGATCGCCGTGAAGGATCAGAGTTTCCCCAGGCTGGGGGAGGGTACGCGCCCATGGTGGTCCGCTGGGGTAGAGGTAGCGCACGAACTGGGCTCCGCTGGGTGTCTCCCGCTGGGCGACGCTCATCGGAGGTTCCATGCCTCGTGCTCGCGGACCGTCGGCAGAGCAATTTGCACAACCGCGACGGTGACCTCGCCAAAGGTGACGCCAAGCTCGGCAGCGTGCTTGGCCAGCAGCATCGTGCAGTACGGATGGCCGCACGATTCTTTCAACAGCAGGTCAAGCGCTTCGGATGCGATCGGCACGCCTGCACGGTTGAAGCGCACGCTCAGGCCATGACGCCAGTCGGCGTCAGCGATCGGGGCCAGTCGAAAGTGCTCGCCGAGATAACCGAGAACGTCGGGTTGCTTGAGCATCTCCTCCGCGCGCGCCTCGCTGCTCGCCAACACCACTCCGGTGCGACGGTCATCCAGTGCCAGGAAGGCACGCAGTGCAGCACGCTCCTCGTCGCTCCATCTTGCGATGATGTGTGCCTCATCGATTGCGAGGCCAGCATGCCTGTCTGACTTCGCAAGTTCCTCGGGGATCAGCGTCAGGACATGCTTCAGCGTTAGCTTCTCTGCACCGAGCCCGCCAAGCAGTTCACCGATCAAACTGGCCTCGGAGCTGCCGATCGTCTGGCCAGCACGCCTAACGGGATCAGCGATCCGGCTGCCTAGCCGCCGCGCGTTCTTTGCCACACGTACGGTGGGTGATGCGAAGGTGGACGCAAGAAAGGTGGCGGCCGCCTCGGAAGTGGGGTACTCGTCTAGCGGCAGGCGGAGGGCGATCAGTCCGTCGATCTCCAGCCGTGCCAATGCTGCTCGTGCGACGCTGCTTTTACCCCAGCGGCGGCGGTCGAAGATCCTCATGACGTCGCCGGCGTGGAGGTGTGAGGCGAGTGCTTCGATAGCCGGGACGCGACCAATCTGACGCTCCTCGCTGAGGATCGGGCCCGCCGGAAACAGTTCGCTTATATCCATGTTGGCAACATTTTACTGCCGAAAAGGATATAAAGCAAGCCAAGTGGCCGAAGACGCCGACTAGATCGGGATGCCCCACAGCGGGAACCAGCGCTCGAGCTCGGGCTCGATCGGCAGCTCGCCAGCCATCTGCGCCTTCAGCTGCAGCTCGCGCTCGGTCGCGCGCTCGTTGGCGTCGCCGGGCTTGGGCACGAACGGGTACCAGTGGCCGCGCTTGTAGTTGTAGATCATGTACACAGCGCGCTTCTGAGCGTCCCTGAAGGCGAACACTGCGCACAGCAGCCGCTCGCCGTGGCCGGCCGTCTCGATTGAGCCCGACACGGCGTTGATGCCCACCGCGAGGTCTTCCACGCTGGGTGCGCCGTCGGGGTTGCGCAGCACCATCCAGCGGTAGCCATAGCTGTCGTCCTGCGTCGAGACCGTCGTGCCCGTGTCTCCGCCCGTGGCCTTCACGACCTCCTCCATGTCGCGCAGCGTCGATTCGAACTCGCTCGTGGCGAGCGCCTGGAACACGATCGCCGCGACGCCGGCCGGGTCGATGGAGTGTTCGGACTGCAGCGCGATGTAGGCGGTCGTGATCGCGAACAGCCGGTCGGGCGCCGGCCCGGCGACCGTGTGGCGGCCCGTGATGATGTCGCGCAGGCCCATCTCAGCGCGCTCGTGTCGCCGCCGCGCGCCGGGTTATCGCCGGTCGCGGGGGCGGTGGCAGCTGCCGGGGCGTGTTCACGCGCGTAGGCCCACGCTACGCGACGGCGGCGCCGGTGGTGCCCTGCAGCTGAGACTCCAGCCGCTCCAGCGCCGCCAGGCGCTGCTCCAGCGGCGGGTGGTCGGCGAAGATGTTCATCAGCGACTTCTTCGTGCGCGCGGGCAGAATGAAGAACGCGCTCATCCCTTCGGCGGTGCGCATGTCCTGGCTGGGGATGCGCTCCATCGTGCCGCTGATCTTCAAGAGGGCCGAGGCCAGCGCCGAGGGTCGTCCGGTCAGCACGGCCGAGCCGCGGTCGGCGGCGAACTCGCGGTAGCGCGAGAGCGCGCGCAGCAGCAGAAAGGAGATCGCGTAGACGAGCACCGAGACGAGCACCACGATCATGATGTCTCCCTCCTCTTCGCTGTTGCCGTAGCCGCCGCCGAAGAACAGGGCGAACTGCGCGATCGTCGAGGCGAGTGTGGCGAAGAAGCTCGCGAGCGTCATCACCAGCACGTCGCGGTTGACCACGTGCGTCAGCTCGTGCGCCATCACGCCTTCGAGCTCGGCGGGCTCGAGCAGTTCGAGGATGCCGCGCGTCGCGCACACGGTCGTGGCCTTCTTCGAGCGGCCCATCGCGCAGGCGTTGGGCATCGAGGTCTCGATCACACCGACGCGCGGCTTGGGCAGGTTGGCCTGCACGCACAGCCGCTCGATGATCCCGTGCAGCTCGGGCTCCTGCGCGGGGGTGACCTCCTTGACCCCCATCGTCGCCAGCGCGATCTTGTCGGAGGCGAAGAACTGCACGAGCAGTATCGCCGCCGCCACGACCACGATCGCGCCGGCGCCGGCGCCGGCGACGAAGAGCACGGCGATGAACACCACGTACACCAGCCCGAGCAGGAACATCGTCAGCACCATCCGCGCCTGCAGGCCGGTGTCGCGGCCGAACTTTTCGGGTCGTTTAGCCATCGCTCGCATTGTCGCAGACGGGGCTCATGGCCCCATAAAATCCCTCCGCGCGCGGAGGGCGTTGCGGTGCGTGCGGGGAGGGCGTGGGGGGCGTTCGCGGCGGAACGCGCAGGCCGTACTCGGCGGCGCGTGGGGGGATGGAATATCCGTAGAGTGCGACCCACGATGACCAGCGGCGAGGATCGGATGACGCGCGAGGAGGATCGGCGGCGATGAAGCCCGAAGTGCACGTGCTTGGCATCTCGATCAAGACCTTCGGGGTGACCTTCGCGCTCGCGTTCCTGGCCTGCGGCCTGGTGATCGCGCGGCGCCTGCGCGAGCTGGAGAAGCCGGTGGATTGGGCGTACGAGCTCGTGTTCGCGGCGCTGCTCGGCGGCGTGATCGGCGCGCGCGGGTACTTCCTGATCCAGAACTACTCCTCGGTGCGGCACAACCTGCTCGGCTCGATCTTCTCGGGCTCGGGCCTGGTCTGGTACGGCGGCGCGATCGGCGGCGCGATCGGGGTGCTGCTGTGGATGCGCTGGCGCGACGCGATGGAATTGAGGATGTTCGACATGTGCGCGACCGCGCTCGCGCTCGGCTATGGGATCGGACGGATCGGCTGCCAGGTCTCCGGCGACGGCGACTACGGGATCCGCTCGAGCCTGCCCTGGGCGATGGGCTATCCGCACGGCACCGTGCCCACGCCGCCGGGCGTGAGAGTGCAGCCGACGCCGATTTACGAGACGGTCGCGATGTGCCTGCTCGCGTACTGCCTGTGGCAGCTGCGCGACCGTGTGCGCCCGGGCGTCGTGTTCGCGCTGTACCTGGTGTTCAGCGGTCTCGAGCGGCTGCTGGTCGAGTTCATCCGCCGCAACGCCGAGGTGTGGGCGGGGTTGACGGCGCCCCAGCTGGAGAGCATCGTGCTGATGATCGTCGGGCTCGTCTGGCTCGCCTGGATGACGCGCGAGGACGGCATGTCGGGACTGCGCGCGCATCCGGCCGTGGATGCGCGCGCCAGGTCTCAGCCGGTCAAGGCGTGAGGCGCCCGCTGGGCACTTGTGGCATCATGACAGCAGATCTATTGATGCTATGATGCGCACATGCGTACGACCGTAACGCTCGACCCCGACGTGGCGGCGAAACTGCAGGCGGCATCTCGCGAGCGGGGCACATCGTTCAAGGCGACGCTGAACGATGCCGTCCGCCTTGGCTTGACGACCGAAGAGGCTCCCAGCAAGGGTTTTCGCGTACACCCGCAAGCCCTCGGCGTGCGACCGGGAGTGAACCTCGACAAGGCGCTCGTCCTCGCCGGCGAGATGGAAGACGCGGAGATCTTGCGCAAGCTCGAACTGCGCAAGTGAAGCTCCCCGACGTCAACCTGCTGCTCTACGCCTACGACTCCAGCTCGCCGCGCCACGAGCCCGCGCGGGACTGGTTGGAGTTGACGCTCTCGGGTGGGGAGACCGTCGGGATGTCGTGGCTCGTGTTGCTGGCGTTCATCCGTCTCAGCACCCGCTCGGCCGTGGTCGAGCGGCCGTTGGAAGCCGAGGCTGCGCTCGACGTCGTCGACAGCTGGCTGGCGCAGCCCTGCACGACCGTCGTGCATCCAACGGCGCGCCACTCGGCGGTGCTGCGCGAGCTGCTGGCCCCGCTGGGGACGGCCGGCAACCTCACAAGTGACGCGCACCTCGCGGCGCTGGCGATCGAGCACGGCGCGCTGCTGTGCTCGTGCGACACGGACTTCTCGCGCTTCACCGGCCTGCGCTTCACCGACCCGCTGCGCGGCTAGCCTCTGTGCCACGACGTGTCGGCGAGATCGCGGATATCGCGCCGTCTCGGCGGCGGCGATCGCGTGCGCCAGCGATAATCAGCGGATGGCCACCGGCACGACCCCCGCGCAGAGCGTCCTCAGCCCCGCTTTCCCGCATGCCAGCCGCCTGAACGAGCGGGGCCGGCTGGAGGTCGGCGGGTGCGACACGATCGAGCTCGCGCGCGAGTACGGAACGCCCGCATATGTCGTCGCCGAGGACGATCTGCGCGCGCGGGCGCACGCGTTCGTGGACGCCGGCAAGCGGACCGGGCACGCGGACTTCAACGTGGTGTTCGCCTCCAAGTCCTTCCCCTGCACGGCCGTCCTGAGCCTGTTCGCGCAGGAGGGGCTGTGGTGCGACGTGGCCTCCGCGGGCGAGCTGCACCTGGCGTTGAACGCCGGTTATGCGCCCGAGCGGATCGTGCTGCACGGCAACGCCAAGTCCGAGTCCGAGCTGCGGATGGCGCTGGAGTGCGGAGTGGGGCTGATCGTGGTCGACAACCTCGACGAGATCGACCGGCTGGCCAGTTTGGTGGAGCAGTTCCACCCGGCGCATGCGCCGGGTGGTGAGGCCGCGCATGCGCGGCCTCAGGAGGAGCCGCATGCGGCTCCTCCGGCAGGGTCGCATGCGACCCTGCCCCAGACGCCGCATGCGGCGTCTGCCGGGGCGGCACATGTGCCGCCCCGCCCACCGATCGAAGGTCGAATGGGACCTTCGATCGGCCAGCATGCGCCGACGGGACAGCATCAAGACGTCCTCATCCGTGTCACGCCCGACGTGCGTGGTGACACCCATGATCACATCTCCACCGGCCAGGCCGACTCGAAGTTCGGGTTCGCGATGGCCGATGCTCCCGAGGCGATCGCGCGGATCGAGCGTGTCGCGGGGCTGCGCTTGGTGGGGCTGCACGCGCACATCGGCTCGCAGCTGCTCGAGCTCGACCCGTTTCGCCGCGAGGTCTCTGAGCTCGCGCGGCTCGGCCATTTCCCCGTGTGGGATCTCGGCGGTGGTCTCGGCGTGCAGTACACCGCCGACCAGCCCGCCGCGCCCTCGATCGAGTCCTATGTCGCCACGCTCGTCACCGTGGCGCGCGCGCACGGCATGGCCGAGCCCGGCCGGCGGCTGCTGATCGAGCCCGGGCGAGCGCTCGTGGCCAACGCCTGCGTGACCCTCTACACGGTCGAGTCGGTCAAGCACAACGTCTCGCGCTGGGTGGGCGTCGACGGCGGGATGTCCGACAACCTGCGCCCGATGCTCTATGGCGCGCGGTATGAAGCCCACGTCGCCGACCGCATCGGCGGTCAGACCGAGTGCGTGCTCGCCGGCAAGCACTGCGAGTCCGGCGATGTGATCGTGCGCCGCGCCCTGCTCGACGATCCTCGTCCGGGCGACGTGATCGTGACGCCCGCCACCGGCGCCTACGGGCATGCGATGGCCAGCAACTACAACGGCGTTCCGCGCCCGCCCGTGATCTTCTGCGCGGGCGGCAACGCCCGCGTGGTCGTCCGCCGCGAGACGCTCGAGGATCTGACGGTGCGCGATGTCTGAGCCCTTGCGCATCGGCCTGCTCGGCCATGGCACCGTCGGCTCGGCATTCGCCGCGCTGCTGGACGAGCGGGCGGGGGAGATCGAGCGCGTCAACGGCCGCGCGCCGGTGATCACGGGCGTGCTCACGCGCTCGCGGGGTTCCTTCGCGGAGATCCTCGACGGCGCCGACCTGATCGTCGAGCTGATCGGCGGCACCGAGCCTGCGCGGGACCATCTGCTGGCCGCGATGCGCGCCGGGCGCGACGTGGTGAGCGCGAACAAGCAGCTGCTCTCCCAGCACGGCGAGGAGCTGTTCGCGCTCGCGCGCGAGCGCGACGTGCGCCTGCGCTTCGAGGCCGCCGTCGCGGGCGCCGTGCCGGTCGTGCGCGTGCTCGAGGAATCGCTCGCCGTGACCCCGATCGAGCGCATTCACGGGATCGTCAACGGCACCACCAACTTCATCCTCTCCGAGATGACAGGCGGCAGCACCTACGCGCAGGCGCTCGCCGAGGCTCAGCGCCTGGGCTACGCCGAGGCCGACCCCTCCGACGACGTCACCGGCCGCGACGCCGCGGCGAAGATGGCGATCCTCGCGCGCCTGGCCTTCGGCGCGCCGGTGCGCCTGGAGGACGTTCCCTATGAGGGCATCGAGCATTTGGAGTCCGACGACATGGAGTACGCGCGCGAGCTCGGCCTCGGGCTGAAGCTGATCGGCACCGCCGAGCGTCGCGACGGCGGGCTGTCGGTGCGCGTGCACCCCGCCTTCCTGTATGCCGGGCATCCGCTCTCCTCCGTGTCGGGCCCGTTCAACGCGGTCACGGTCGAATCCGAGGCGATCACCGAGATCACCATGTCCGGTCCCGGCGCCGGCGGCCGGCAGACCGCGAGCGCGGTGCTGGGCGACGTCGTGAGCGTGATGACCGGCGGCGCGCGCCCACCCGCGCCACCGCTGCAGCTGCGCCTGCTCGAGGACGTGCCCAGCGCATTCTACCTGCACCTCGACGTCGCCGACGAGCCCGGCGTGCTCGCCGCGGTCACGCGCGTGCTGGGCGAGCAGGAGGTGTCGATCCGCTCGGTCGTGCAGCGCGGCATGGGCGCGGGCGCGCGCCTGGTGATGGTCACCCACGCCGTCCCCGAGTCGCGCCTGCGCGCGGCAGTGGAACTGCTGGGCGAGCTCGAGTTCGTTCGCTCGCCCCCGCGCACGATCCGGGTTATCGAAGAGGAGTACATATGAGTTCGAGCAGTTCCGAGCATGAGCGGGAGATCGCCGCTTTGATCTCGCACGAGGGTCCCGTGCCGCTGCCGCGGGTCGAAGGAGCGGCCTTCTCGGGCACGCACGTGCCGCTGATCGAGCGCTACCACGAACGCCTGCCGTTCGAGCCCGGCGACAAGCTGGTCAGCCTGCAGGAGGGCTCCACGCCGCTGCTGCGCGCGCCCGTGCTCTCCGAGCTGGTGGGCGCGTCGGTGCGCCTGAAGCTCGAGGGCGCCAACCCGACCGGCTCGTTCAAGGACCGCGGCATGACCTGCGCCGTCTCCGCGGCGGTGCGCGACGGCGCGAAGGCCGTGATCTGCGCCTCCACCGGCAACACCGCCGCGAGCGCCGCCGCCTACGCCGCCCGCGCGGGCATCACCTGCGCGGTGATCGTCCCCGACGGCAAGATCGCGCAGGGCAAGATGGCCCAGACGCTCGTGCACGGCGCGCGCGTGATCTCGCTGGCCGGCAACTTCGACCAGGCGCTCACGCTCGTGCGCGAGCTCACCGACGCGCACCCGATCGTGCTCGTGAACTCCGTCAACGAGTACCGCATCGAGGGCCAGAAGACCGCCGCCTTCGAGATCCACGAGGGCCTGGAAGGGGGCCTTGAAGCGCTCTGCATCCCCGTTGGCAATGCCGGCAACATCACCTCCTACTGGCGCGGCTTTCAGGAGCTGGGCGCCGCGCCGCGCATGTACGGGTTCCAGGCGCAGGGAGCCGCTCCGCTCGTGGAGGGCCGGCCCGTGGAGCACCCCGAAACGGTGGCCTCCGCCATCCGCATCGGCAACCCCGTGCGCTGGGAGGACGCGATGGCTGCCGCGACCGACTCGCGCGGTTCGATCCGCGCGGTCAGCGATGAGGAGATCCTCACCGCCTACAAGCTCCTGGCCTCCCGCGAAGGCATGTTCTGCGAGCCCGCCTCCGCCGCCTCGGTCGCGGGGCTGCTCAAGTACGGCGCCGACGGCGCCGAGCAGATCGTGTGTGTGCTCACCGGCCGCGGCCTCAAGGATCCCGAGACCGCGATCGCCAACAACGACGGGCGCATCATCAGCTGCCCGGTGGAATTGGCCGCGATCGAGGAGGCGGTGCTGGGTGATCCGTAGGCCCGAGGCGGCGCCCGCATGTGGCGCCGGCTGCGCATGATCACGGCGCACCGGGCCCGTGGCGCGTGGCGGCAGGTCGGGGTGTCCGGCCGCCGGCCCGAGGAGGCGTCCGCGGATGGACCGTAGACGGGTCGTGCGCGTGCCCGCGTCCTCGGCCAACCTCGGCCCGGGCTTCGACTGCATGGCCGCCGCCGTCGGGCTGCACCTGCAGCTGGAGGTGCGCGAGAGCGGACGATTCGCGATCGAGACCGACCTTCCCGTCGCGCGCGGGCGTAGCGAGAACCTGTGCGTGCGCGCCTTCGAGACGCTGCACCCCGCCGACGGGTTCACCTTCGCGATCGCCTCCGACATTCCCCTCTCCGGAGGGCTCGGTTCGAGCGCGGCGGCGATCGTCGCCGGGCTCATGGCCGCCGACCACCTGTTCGAGCTCGACGCCGACCTGCTCGCGCTCGCCACTGAGCTGGAGGGCCACCCCGACAACGTCGCCGCGGCGCTGCACGGCGGCTTCGTCATCTGCGCGGATGGCGCCGCCACGCGCTTTGATCCGCCCACCGGCCTGGAGGCGCTCGCGGTCGTGCCCGAGCAGTCGGTGCGCACCCAGGCCGCGCGCGAAGCGCTGCCCGAGCAGGTGCCGTTTGCCGACGCCGTCTACAACGTCGCCCACGCGTCCCTGCTCACGCTCGGATTGGCCCGCGGCGACTGGGACCTGGTCGCACGTGGACTCCACGATCGCCTGCACCAGTCCCGCCGCGCGTCACTGTTCCCGCGCTCCTACGAGCTGGCGCTGCGCGCCCCCGAGCTGGGAGCGCTGGGGGCGACGATCTCGGGCGCCGGGCCCACCGTGCTCGTATGGTGCTTCTACGAGCACACCGGCGCCGTCGTCGAGGCGCTGCGTCCGGAGATCGAGGGGTGGGCGACGCTCCTGCGTGCACCCTTCGAGGCTCAGGGCGCCTACGTGGGGGAGTTGTAGGGAAGCAGTATTCTCGAGAAGTCTGGAATTTCCCAGACTTTTTGCGTGAATAGAACGATAAGGCTATCTTGACAAGCCGCCGCACGGGCGGATAGAGTGCCGACCGTGCCGAGCCGCCCCTTCCAGTGGACGAACGACCGCAGGGGACGGCCGCACATGCGACTAGTCGCGCGGTGTTTGGTCGCCTCGGCTGCGGCCACCGCTCTTGCGCTCGCTGTGCTGCCGACCAGCACGATCGCCGATCCGACCTGTACTGACACTTGGACGGGAGGTGCCGGAACCGAGGTGTGGCAGACGGCCACGAACTGGTCGACAGGCAGCGTGCCCGGCTCCGGCGACATCGCCTGCGTCGGGTCCGGCGTGACGGTCCAGGTCACGAGCGGGACGAATCAGGCCGGCTCGCTTCAGGACGAAGGCAGTCTCGTCATCTCCGGCGGTTCGCTCGAACTGGAAAATTCATCGGAAGCGTCGAGCGCGGCGTCGTTGACGTTGAGCGGCGGCACGTTGACCGGGGCCGGTGAAGTGGACGTGTCCGGCTCGTTCTCGTGGACGGGCGGCGCGATGACGGGTACGGGCAAGACCGTGCTGGAAGCGGGCGCCGCCGGTTCGATCGATCCCGGCTCGGGGAGCGCGGTGTCGTTGTCGGGGCGCGATCTGGCGAATCGGGGGACGCTCACGTGGAGCAGCGGGTCGGTGGAAGGGCGCAGCTCGGCTGAGATCGACAACAGCGGGACGTTCGATGCGAATGCGGATGCGTCGGGTGGGGAATGGTGGGAGCACGGGCTGTTGAACAGCGATGGGTCCAACGTGTGGCTGCACAACACGGGTGTGGTCAAGAAGGCCGCGGGCAGCCTGTTTACGCAGATTCAGTTTCAGATGGACAACGAGGGGGCGTTCGAAGTCAAAACGGGGCAGATCATTCTCACGGGCGGCAATCATGGAAGTACCGCCGAGGATGGGTCGTGGGCGGGTGTGGAAGGCGGCGGGATGGTCTTCAACAGCGGCTCCTACATCCTGGGCACGGACGTGGGTATGTCCGGCTCGGTCTTTCTCACGGGCGGGAGTGTCCAGGCGGGCGATATACAGGCGCCCGAAGCCACGCTCTGGCTGTGGAGCGGCGATGCCACGTTGACGCTGACGAGCACTTCGACGGCGTCGCATCTCGGGACGTTCAACCTCAACAGTGCCACGACGCTGACCGGCGCCGGGACGCTCGACGTCGCAAGTTCGTTCGCGTGGGCCGGTGGCACGATGGCCGGCTCAGGACAGACGGTTCTCGGCTCGGGCGCCACCGGCTCGATCGACCCCGGGTCCGGCAGCTTGGTCGCGTTGACCGAACGCGAGCTCGTCAACGAGGGCACGTTGACGTGGAGCACGGGGTCGGTGGAAGGGAGGGATTCGGCTGAGATCGACAACAGCGGGACGTTCGATGCGAATGCGGATGCGTCGGGTGGGGAATGGTGGGAGCACGGGCTGCTGAACAGCGATGGGTCGGATGTGTGGTTGCACAACACCGGTGTGGTCAAGAAGGCGTCGGGCAGTGCGTTTACGCAGATTCAGTTTCAGATGGACAACGAGGGTACGGTCGAAGTCAGGGCGGGGCAGATCATCCTCACGGGCGGCAATCACGGCAGTACGGCTGAGGGTGGGTCGTGGGCGGGTGTGGAAGGCGGCGGGATGGTCTTCAACAGTGGCTCTTACATCCTGGGTTCGGACGTGGGGATGTCCGGTTCGGTCTTTCTCACCGGTGGGAGTGTCCAGGCGGCCGACATTCAGGCGCCCGAAGCCGCGCTCTGGCTGTGGGGCGGTAGTGCCACGTTGACCTTGACGAGCACCTCGACGGCGTCGCATCTCGGGACGTTCAACATCGAGAGCGGCACGACATTGACGGGCGCCGGGACGATGAACGTGTCAAGTTCATTCTCGTGGGCCGGCGACGGCTCCATGTCGGGCGCGGGGTCGACCGTGTTGGGCTCGGGCGCCTCCGGGACGGTCGAAGTCTCCTCAGGCTGTGAATCCATGAGCCTGGCGGGACGCACGCTCGTCAACGCAGGCACGCTGACGTTCGGCTCGGGTACGCTCCTGATGTCCGAAGGCGCGCGCTTCGACAACCAGGGCACGTTCAAGGACAACTCGGAATCCTCCTGCCACGGCGCCCAGATCCAGCCCTCCGGGAGCGGCACGGCACCCTCGCTGCTGAACACGGGCACGTTCGAGAAGACCGCCGGCACCGGCACGAGCACGGTCGCGGTGGCCTTCGGCAACGACGGGCACGTCGAAGCCCAGACCGGCGAGCTGGACTTCACCGGCGGCGGGATTCCCGGAGAGATCGCCACGGGCTCCTGGAGTGTGCTCAGCGGCGCCTCGATCGTGCTCAGCGGCGGCACCTTCGTGATCGCCGAAGAAGTCAACCTCTCCGCGGTCGAGGTCTCGGGTGCGACGGTCGAACGAGAATCACTTGCAGGCCCCTCGAACACAAGCCCGCCGGCGATCACGGGAAAAACATGGACGGGCAAAAATTGACGGCCAGCACCGGCCTGTGGGAGGGCACCCGGCCTCTTTCATACACCTACCAGTGGGAGAGCTGCAACAGCTCCGGAGCGAGCTGCTCAAACATTTCCGGCGCCACAAGCTCGAGCTACACCGTCGCCTATGGCGACATCGGCAGCACGCTGCGAGTGCTCGTCACGGCGACCAACTGGCTCGGCTCGGCCTCGAGCACCTCGGCAGCGACCGCGGTGGCGATCGAATCCACATGCACCGACAGCTGGACAGGCGACGCGGGGAATGGGTTGTGGCAGACGGCGGGAAACTGGTCTACGGGGAGCGTTCCTGGAGCCGAAGATCAAGCTTGTATCGGCTCTGGAGAAACGGTGCAGTTGACCAGCGGCTCGTATCGTGTGGGTTCTGTGGAAGACGAAAGCGCTCTCGAGATCGTCGGCGGATCCCTTGAACTCGGCGATGCATCGACGATGTCGCATCTATGGGGTCTTGAGCTTCAGGATGGGACGTTGTCGGGTGCGGGTTCGCTTGAAGTGTTGAGTTGGTTTTACTGGGGCGATATCAGTTCGATGACGGGGTCGGGCCGGACGGTGTTGGGGCCAGGTGCCTCCGGTTCTGCGTATTTCGGTGCTTATGGGACTAACACTTTGAGTGAACGTACGCTCGTGAACGAAGGAACCCTGGAATGGGATCCCGGTGCACTTGACGGCGAAAACGGCGCGATCGTTGAAAACAAGGGTACCTTCAACGACGTCGCTGACGGTACTATTTTTGCTGCCTCTGGCAGCTCATCGCCCGTGTTCAAGAACGCTGGGACGTTCAATAAGACCTCAGGGACGGGGACCGCGACGGTTGGGTTCGCGTTCGAAAACAGCGGGACGGTGGAAGCGCAGACCGGTCAGCTGGCCTTCTCGGGGGGCAGTGTTTCTGGCAAATCAGCGACGGGAGCGTGGATCGCGAGGCCCGAAGCACCGATTATGTTTCAGAGTGGCAGTTATTCGTTTGGCGCCGGGGTCTCATTGTCGGGCTATATCGACATCACTGACGCAAGCGTGTCGGCCGGTGATCTGCAGGGATCTGGCGCTACGTTGAAACTGACCGGTGGCTCGTTGGAACTGACGGATGCCTCAACTGTGTCGCACCTCGCTGGTTTTGAGCTTCAGGCCGCGACGTTCTCGGGTGCGGGCTCGCTTGAAGTGTCGAGCTGGTTCTACTGGGGCGATGACAGTGAAATGACGGGGTCGGGCCGGACGGTGTTGGGGCCAGGCGTCGCCGGCACTGCCAATTTTGGTATTTATGGCAGCGATACTCTGGGTGAACGCACGTTCGTGAATGAAGGAACCCTGGAATGGTATCCAGGTAGCCTCGATGGTGATGGGCTCATGGAAAATATGGGCACGGTCATAGTCAATGGGAGCTCGCATACAAGCACTGTAGAAGTCGACTTCATCAATCAAGGCACTGTCAACGCACATAGCGGCACGATCGATTTCGTCAGTGGGGGCGTCGGTGAACGGGTCGCCACCGGCGCCTGGCATGAGCAGGATGGCGCCTCTATCGTGATGGGTGGCGGCACCTTCTATCTCGAGGAAGGTGTCGAATTCGAAACGCGACTGGCCGGTGCGACGATCATCTGGGTCGCGGCGCACCTGACGGGCGCGCTGGAAGCGATCCCACCGGCGGCCGGCACGGTGACCGTCTCCGGTCATGGTGAAGGGGGAGTGTCGGGCGCATTCACCGGCGCCGAAGTCGAAGTCGCGCCGGTCGGATCGAGCGAATGGAAAACCCTCTGCGCATCGCTCAGCCCCGGCTTGGGCGGCGAATTCAGCTGCTCGTGGAACACTGCCTCGGGCGCCTATTCGGACGGCGAATACCAGCTGCGGGCGACGCTGGGCACCAGCTCCTCGCCGCCGGTGACCGCGCTGACGCCGACGATAACGGTGCTCGTGGACAACACGGCGCCCAGCGGTTCCCTCACCGCGCCGTCGCACACGGTCGGTGGTCTGCCCACGCTTACGGGCACCGCGAGTGACAATGGCTCGGGGGTACGCTCCTGGCAGCTGCAGATCGTCCCGGAAGGCAGCTCGGAATGGACGAGCGCGTGTCCTGAACAGACGAGCCCGATCAGCTCGAACACATACGGGTGCGCCGTGAACACGACCACGCGTGAAGATGGTGCCTATGAGCTGCGTGCGCTCATCACCGACATGGCCGGGAACACGTACACGACCTCGACCGTTGGCCTGCACATCGACAACACCACGCCGAGTGGATCGTTGGCGAGCGTTTCAACCTACCTCAGGAGCACCGTTGAACTGTCGGGCACGGCGAGTGGCTCGGTGGCAAGCTGGGCGGTGCAGACCGCTCCCGCCGGCACGAGCTCATGGAGCGATGCGTGCAGCGCGAGCTCTCCGACAACCGGTTCGGAATACCGCTGCGATCTCGACACGACAACGCTCACCGACGGCGAATACCAGCTTCGCGCGGTCATCACCGATGGCGAAGGCGACACCTACACGACCGCCACGCGGTCTGCCACGATCGACAACACGCCGCCGTCAGGCGCGCTGTATCCCCTGCCCGCGGAGGTCAGCGGCAGCGTCGAAGTGGACGGCTACGCCTATGACACGGGTTCGGGGGTCGCGAGCTGGAAGCTGCAGATCGCGCCTGCCGGCAGCGAAACCTACGAAGAAGCGTGCCCGTCGGAAAGCCTGCTCGTCTCGGGCATCGTCTACGGATGCACGCTTGAAACCGGTCATCTGACGAGCGGTACTTATCATCTGCGCGCCGTGATCGCCGACAACGCGGGCAACACGTACGTGACCCCCGCTGTGTCGATCACGGTCGAAAGCGCGGCGCCCACGTCGAGCTCTGCGCCGGCGATCTCCGGAGAAGCGGTCAACGGCAGGACGCTGAGCGCGAGCACGGGCGACTGGAGCGGCGATGGACCGATCTCCTACGCCTACCAGTGGCGGCGCTGCAACAGCTCAGGCGAAAGCTGCACGAACATCACAGGCGCAACGAGCGCTACCTACGTGCTCGCCGGCGCTGATGTGAGCAGCACGCTGCGCGTAGTGGTCACTGCCTCCAACGCCGCGGGTGAAGCCTCGGCGACATCGTCGGCGAGCGAAGTGGTCGTGGCAGGCACCCTCGCGAACGTCTCCGTGCCTGTGATCGGCGGGAGCACGCGCGTCGGCGCGAGCCTCAGTGCCGACCCGGGCAAGTGGAGAGGGTCGTCGCCGATCTCCTACGCCTACCAGTGGCAGCGCTGCAACGGCTCCGGTGAAGAATGCGCGAACATCGAAGGCGCAACCAAACAGGGCTACACGCCCGTTGCCGGGGACCTGTCGAAGACCCTGCGGGTCAAAGTGACCGCCACGAACAGCGAAGGATCGGCGAGCGCCACCTCGGCCGCCTCACCACAGGTGCTCGAAGGCGCGGGGTCCGGCATCCGCTACCTGTATGACGAAGCCGGTCGTCTCGACCTCGTGGATGATCCCACCCAGGGCGCGGCGGTCTATCACTGGGACGCCGACGGGAACCTGCTCTCGATCCAGCGCTACAGCGCGAGCACGCTGGCGGTGCTCCAGGTCACCCCGCCGCACGCGCCGCCCGGGACGCAGGTCGACATCACCGGCACCGGCTTCAGCGCCGAAGCATCCAACGACGAGGTCAGCTTTGACGGGACCGCCGCAACAGTGATCAAAGCGACCACCACCGACCTGATCGTGACGGTTCCCGAAGGCGCGAGCATCGGCGCGATCACCGTCAAAATCGGCGAACACTCGGCGGAAAGCCCGGGAGCCTTCAAACCCTTCGTGAGCACCGTCCACCGGTCGGCCGACGGTAGCCAGCAGTCGCCGATCGTCGCGCAATCGGCGCTTACCGCACCGTCGGTCGTCTCGACGGTACCCGCGAGCCCCACGTCCAGCAAACACGCATCCAAGCCG